>NZ_CP189791.1:0-4009808 GCF_050209195.1 Psychrobacillus psychrodurans
TTGGAACATTTAGAAGAACTTTGGGCTAAAGTTCTCTCTGAAGTAGAAAAGAAAACATCTAAACCGAGTTTTGAAACTTGGCTGAAGTCGACCAAACTACTTTCATATCAAGGAGAAACTGTAACGATAGCTGCACCCAATTCCTTTGCTAGGGATTGGTTAGAAAATCATTATGTCCATTTAATAGCTGGTATATTAACTGAGTTAACTGGTAATGAATTACTTATATCATTTGTCGTACCAAAAAATCAGGATATGGATGATTTCGACATTCCTAAACCAAAAATCCCTCCAAATAACGGAGATCAACCAGATTTTTCACCAGGAATGCTAAATTCTAAAAATACATTCGATACATTTGTCATTGGATCTGGTAACCGTTTCGCTCATGCAGCATCTTTAGCTGTAGCCGAAGCCCCTGCTAAAGCGTACAACCCACTTTTCATATACGGAGGAGTTGGACTAGGAAAAACCCACTTAATGCATGCGATTGGTCATTATGTTCAAGAACACAATCCAAATGCAAAAGTGGTTTATTTATCTTCTGAAAAGTTTACAAATGAATTTATAAACTCCATTCGAGATAATAAAGCAGTCAATTTCCGTAATAAATATAGAAATGTAGATGTTCTACTAATAGATGATATTCAGTTCCTTGCAGGAAAAGAATCAACTCAAGAAGAATTTTTCCATACTTTTAATGCCCTGCATGAAGAATCCAAGCAAATTGTCATTTCAAGTGATCGTCCACCAAAGGAAATTCCTACTTTAGAAGATCGTTTACGCTCTCGCTTTGAATGGGGATTAATAACAGATATTGCACCACCAGATTTAGAAACTCGTATTGCTATTTTACGCAAAAAAGCTCGTGCTGATGGATTAGATATATCAGATGATGTAATGGCATATATAGCAAATCAAATAGATTCCAATATACGTGAACTAGAAGGTGCTCTCATTCGAGTAGTAGCCTATTCTTCTCTTATAAATAAGGATATTAATATCGATTTAGCAGCGGAAGCGCTTAAAGACATCCTGCCAAATGCTCGTCCAAGAATTATTACTATTTTAGATATCCAAAAAGTTGTCGGAGAGCATTTTCGCATTAGATTGGAAGACTTTATTGCTAAAAAGCGCACAAAGTCAATTGCATTTCCAAGACAAGTTGCAATGTATCTTTCAAGGGAGTTAACTGATTTTTCATTGCCTAAAATAGGGGAAGAATTTGGGGGACGTGATCATACAACAGTTATACATGCACACGAAAAAATCTCCAAAATGTTAAAAGATGATACAAATCTTCAAGATGATTTAAAACAAATTAAATCTATTCTTGGAAGATAAAAAAGAGTTTGTGGATAAACGCATAGTTTACTAGTTTACTTAAACACAACTTATGCACATGTGGACAAGTAACGCAGAGTAAGTAAAACAAGGCTTATCAACATATCCACAAGCCCTAGTACTATATCTATTATTCTTTTAAATAAATAATAATTATATAAGTGAGGTATAAGAATGAAATTCGAAGTAATGAGAGATAGTTTATTAGAGGGATTAAGTGATGTTATAAAAGCGGTAAGTTCCAAAACAACAGTTCCAATCCTCACTGGATTGAAACTAGAAGTAACTAATAAAGGACTTTATATTACTGGTAGTGATTCAGATATTACAATTCAAACTTTTATACCTGTTGAAAAAAATGGAGAACAAGTTATCAGTATCACAGAACCAGGCTCTATCGTTTTACAAGCAAGAGTATTCAATGAAATTGTACGTAAGTTACCAACAAATGATGTAGAAATAGAAGTAACAAACCAATTTCAAACTCATATTAGATCAGGAAAATCTGAATTTAATCTAATCGGATTGGATGCCTCTGAATATCCATTATTACCTGAAATTGAAGAAGAAAGACAATTCTTTATACCATCTGATTTGCTTAAATCTATTATTAAAGAAACTGTATTTGCGGTATCTACTTCTGAAAGCCGTCCTGTTTTAACAGGTGTCAATTGGCAGGTCAAGGAAGGGGAACTTCACTGTGTAGCTACTGATAGTCATCGATTAGCTAAAAGAAAGACAGGTATTAAAGATTTGCCAAATGAGGAATACAGTATAGTAATTCCTGGGAAAAGTTTAAATGAATTAAATAAAATTTTAGAGGAAACATCATCGGAAGTAGCAATTGTGATGACTCAACAACAAATTCTATTTAAAACCGGTGATGTCCTATTTTATTCTCGATTACTAGAGGGGAATTATCCCGATACTTCCAGATTAATCCCAAGTGAGAGTAAAACAACTATATTGGTAAACAGTAAATCTTTATTGCAAGCAATTGATAGAGCTTCTTTACTTGCACGTGAAGAACGTAATAACGTAGTTCGCTTTTCCACTTTAGGAAATGGACTTATAGAAGTATCTTCTAACTCTCCCGAAATAGGTAATGTAGAAGAACAGATTCAGGCAGAAGAAATAGATGGCGAAGAGTTAAAAATTTCATTTAGTGCAAAATATATGATGGACGCTTTAAAAGCTATTGATGGGCAAGATGTAAAGATTTTATTCACAGGGGCTATGAGACCTTTTATATTAAAATCTGTGCATGACGATTCAATACTACAGCTGATTTTGCCAGTAAGAACTTATTAATATTTCAAAAGATGGTCACGTTGTGACTATCTTTTTTTTGTTGTTGTTGATTTCTTTTTCGTGCGATTACAAAGAACAAGGACTAAAACTGTCACCATATCGTGTGGACTTATTCCCCTGGAGTAACCCATTCCATAGGGAGTAATACTTCACTTGGTGATTTTTCAAACCAATCCTGTTTTTATTAGGAATAAAAACAACTAATTTTTACTTCGTATGTGTCATTTTTTTGTTCCATTCACCCGAATCAGCCAAAAATTGTAGTATATAGCCACAGGAAGCTTTTCTAGACATAACTAGCCACTTCTACTTTTCTTTGCTTATTTCGTAATTTAAGGTAAAATAAAGGGATAATGATTAGGAGAAGAGGTTGAGTTATTGTTGGAAGAAATTCGATTTGACTCAGAATTTATCACACTTGGGCAATTGTTAAAAATGACAGATGCGATTAGCTCCGGTGGAATGGCCAAATGGTTTTTAAGTGAGCATGAGGTATATGTTAACGGAGAAGTGGATCAAAGACGAGGTCGTAAATTACGTCAAGGTGATATAGTGAACATACCAGGAGTAGGAAGATTTCAATTGGTTGGACCTGAGAACGGGGATTGATATGTATATTGAACGATTAGAGTTAAAAGATTTCCGTAATTACGATTCAATTGAAATGAACTTTTCCTCTAAGATTAATGTGTTGATAGGTGAAAATGCACAAGGTAAAACAAATTTAATGGAATCTCTCTATGTATTATCCATGGCAAAGTCTCATAGAACTTCTAACGATAAAGAATTGATACGTTGGGAAGCAGACTATGGTAAAATAAAAGGGGATATACAAAAGAAGTACGGGCATTTACCATTGGAATTAATTCTTTCAAAAAAAGGAAAAAAAGCCAAGGTAAACCATCTGGAACAAACGCGATTAAGTGATTATATCGGTCAGCTTAATGTAGTGATGTTTGCACCTGAAGATTTATATTTAGTTAAAGGAAGTCCACAAGTGAGAAGACGATTTCTCGATATGGAAATCGGTCAAATTTCCCCTATCTATTTACATGATTTACTTCATTTCCAAAAAATAATGAAGCAGCGGAATCATATTTTAAAACAACATCAAGGTAAGTCTATGTTAAATGATGTGATGTTCGATGTTTATACAGAACAATATATAGATGCAGCCGTAAAAGTAATTCAAAAGAGATTTCATTTTATGCAATTGTTACAACAATGGGCGGAACCAATTCACTATGGGATTTCTAGAGGCTTAGAAAAATTGAGAATTTCCTATAATTCTTCAACTGGAATTCAACCAGAGTGGACAGCAAATGAAATGAAAAATCACCTAGAAAAAAAAATAACAGATAGTCAGAGTAGGGAACTCTATCGTGGAGTATCCTTAATCGGTCCTCATCGTGATGATTTACAATTTTTCGTAAATGATTACGATGTACAAACTTATGGATCTCAAGGACAGCAACGTACAACAGCATTGTCTTTGAAACTCGCAGAAATTGAATTAATAAAACAGGAGGTTGGTGAATCTCCTGTTTTATTACTGGATGACGTTTTATCCGAACTAGATGACTATAGACAATCTCACTTGTTGAATACCATTCAAGGAGATGTCCAAACGTTTGTTACGACTACAAGTGTTGAAGGAATTGCACATGACACTATCCAACAGGCAGAATTGTTTCATGTGGAACAAGGGGCAATAGTAGACCAATAAAAGTATGTAACTAACGCAAATGTTCAAACAAAGAAAATTTTAATTGAACCACCATAATTGAAGGAATGAAAGAGTGGGTGAGCAAGTTGGCAATGGAAGAAAAAGACATAAATCAATCTTATGATGCTGATCAGATACAAGTATTAGAAGGGTTAGAAGCTGTCCGAAAGCGTCCAGGAATGTATATTGGTACGACAAGTTCAAAAGGGCTTCACCATCTTGTTTGGGAAATCGTTGATAACAGTATTGATGAAGCACTAGCAGGACACTGTGATCATATTATTGTTACAATTGAAAAAGATAATTGGATTCGAGTAGAAGACAACGGTCGTGGTATACCAGTTGATACACAAGAAAAAATGGGTAAGCCAGCAGTAGAGGTAATCATGACTGTTCTACATGCAGGTGGTAAATTCGGAGGCGGAGGATATAAAGTATCCGGAGGACTACATGGTGTAGGTGCTTCAGTAGTAAACGCCCTATCCGAATATACAGAAGTATATGTTAAACGTGATGAAAAAATTCATCAAATTAAATTTGAACGCGGGGCAGTATCTTCTCCTTTAGAAGTTATTGGAGAAACGGATGTTACTGGAACAACTACTAGATTTAAAGCAGATGCTGAGATATTTACGGAAACTACTGTCTACGAGTACGAGATTCTTGAACATCGTGTACGTGAACTCGCTTATTTAAACCGTGGATTATCTATAACGATTGCAGATGAAAGAGAAGGAAAAGAAAAAACGGTTAAATATTACTACGAGGGTGGTATTAAGTCATACGTAGAAGATTTAAACGAATCCAAAGAGCCTATAACAGAAGAAGCAATATTTGTTGAAGGTGAAAAGGATGGAATTTCAATAGAAATTGCCATGCAATATAATTCTGGTTACTCTTCAAATATTTTATCTTTTGCTAATAATATTAGTACGTACGAAGGTGGAACTCATGAATCTGGTTTTAAAACAGCATTAACGCGTATCATCAACGACTATGCAAGAAAAAATGGTCTGTTAAAAGAGGCAGATACTAATTTATCCGGTGATGATGTACGGGAAGGTTTAACTGCAATTGTTTCCATAAAGCATCCAGATCCTCAATTTGAAGGACAAACAAAAACAAAATTAGGTAACTCCGAAGTTAGTCCTATTACCAATAGTCTGTTTGCAGAAGGTTTTGATCGATTTTTATTAGAAAATCCTCAAGTTTCTAGAAAGATAGTGGAGAAAGGTTTGATGGCTGCGAGAGCTCGCGTAGCTGCTAAAAAAGCACGAGAATTTACACGTCGTAAATCAGCATTAGAGGTTTCAAGTCTACCTGGTAAATTAGCAGATTGCTCTTCTCGTGTTCCAGCAGAAAGTGAACTTTATATCGTAGAGGGTGATTCTGCAGGAGGTTCTGCTAAATCAGGTCGTGATCGTCATTTTCAAGCAATCCTTCCTTTACGTGGTAAAATTTTGAACGTAGAAAAAGCCCGTTTGGATCGAATTTTAGGAAATGCAGAGATTCGTGCTATGATCACAGCACTTGGAACAGGTATTGGTGAAGAGTTTACTTTAGAAAAAGCACGTTACCATAAAATTATTATTATGACAGATGCTGATGTTGATGGAGCTCATATCCGAACATTGTTACTTACATTCTTCTTCCGCTTTATGAGACCTTTAATTGAAGCAGGTTATGTATATGCTGCTCAGCCACCTTTGTATCAAGTAAAACAAGGGAAGCATATCGAATATTGTTATAATGATGAACAGTTAAAAGAAATTTTAGATCGATTACCGAAAACTTCAAAACCTAATATTCAACGTTATAAAGGTTTAGGAGAAATGGATGCGGATCAACTTTGGGATACGACAATGGATCCAGAAGTACGTACATTACTACAAGTTAACTTAGATAATGCGATGGAAGCAGATAAAATCTTTGAACAATTAATGGGTGAAGAAGTAGAACCAAGACGCCTATTTATCGAAGAAAATGCTGTATACGTGAAAAATTTAGATATATAAGAAAGTGTGTGACTGGAGGTCTTTTAGGATGTCAGAAATACCGAATAAAGGCGTAAAGGGTATAAATATTAGTACAGAGATGAAAACTTCATTTCTAGACTATGCGATGAGTGTTATTGTATCCCGTGCCTTACCAGACGTTCGTGATGGGTTAAAGCCCGTGCATCGTCGGATTTTATATGGTATGCAGGAGTTGGGGAATACGCCAGATAAACCTCATAAAAAATCAGCTCGTATTGTAGGAGACGTAATGGGGAAATATCATCCACATGGTGACTCTTCGATTTATGAAGCAATGGTGCGTATGGCGCAAGACTTTAGTTACCGTTATATGCTAGTAGACGGACATGGAAACTTTGGTTCTATCGATGGTGACGGAGCAGCTGCTATGCGTTATACGGAATCACGTATGTCTAAAATTGCTTTAGAATTATTGCGAGATATAAATAAAAATACGATCGACTACAAAGACAACTATGATGGCCAAGAAAAAGAACCAGTTGTACTACCTAGTAGATATCCTAACTTACTTGTCAACGGTGCTTCTGGAATTGCTGTTGGTATGGCTACGAATATTCCATCACATAATCTAGGAGAAGTAATTGACGGAGTATTAGCATTAGCTGAGAACCCTGCAATTACGATTGAAGAATTGATGGCTATTATACCGGGACCTGATTTTCCAACGGGTGGTATTATTTTAGGACGCAGTGGTATCCGTCGTGCCTATGAAACAGGTAGGGGCTCAATACTAATTCGTGCAAAAGTAGAGATTGAAGTAAAATCAAGTGGTAAAGAAGTTATTCTTGTTAAAGAATTACCATATCAAGTAAATAAAGCTCGATTAATAGAAAAGATTGCTGAATTAGTACGCGATAAAAAAATCGATGGAATTACCCATTTAGCGGATGAATCTGATCGTAATGGAATGCGAATTGTTATTGAAGTACGGAAAGATACAAATTCTCACGTATTATTAAATAATTTATATAAACAAACGGCATTACAATCAAGCTTTGGGGTTAATATGCTTGCATTAGTAGACAACCAACCAAAGGTTTTAAACATCAAAGAAATGATCTATTATTACTTAGAACATCAAAAAGTAGTAATACGTCGTCGTACACAGTTTGAACTAAACAAAGCTGAAGATCGTGCACATATTCTAGAGGGACTACGTATTGCTTTAGATCATATCGATGAAATCATCAAATTAATCCGTGCCTCCCAAACAGGTGAAGAAGCAAAAAATGGTTTGATGGAAACATTCAATCTATCTGAAAGACAAGCACAGGCTATCTTAGATATGCGTTTACAACGATTAACTGGTTTAGAGCGCGATAAAATCGAAGAAGAGTACAATAACTTACTAAAACTAATTGAAGAATTAAAATTCATTTTGGCAAATGAGTATCGCGTAATTGAAATAATTAAAGAAGAAATTTCTGAGATTAAAGATCGTTATGCGGATAAACGTCGAACTGAAATTGTTGCTGGAGGAGCAGAAGTTTTAGAGGATGAAGATTTGATTCCAATAGAAAACTCTGTACTTACTTTAACAAACAAAGGCTATATTAAACGATTACCTGCTAATACGTATAAGAGTCAAAAAAGAGGTGGTCGTGGAGTTCAAGGTATGGGTACAAATGAAGATGATTTTGTCGAACATCTATTGTACACATCAACTCATGATACAATTCTCTTCTTTACAAACAAAGGTAAAGTTTACCGAGCACGAGGATTCGAAATCCCTGAATACGGTCGTACAGCAAAAGGCTTACCAATTATAAATCTATTGGGTATAGAAAAAGATGAGCATATTACTGCAATGATTCCAATGGCATCGTTTGAAGAAGAAAACTATTTTATCTTTACAACGAAGCATGGGGTAACTAAACGTTCTCCTGTAACTGGATTTGCACATATTCGTGCAAACGGATTAATTGCTATTTCATTGCGCGAAGAAGATGAACTTATTGCGGTTCGTTTAACTGACGGTAACAAACAAATTATCATTGGCACACGTCAAGGTAAATTGGTTCGATTCGAAGAAATCGACATACGTTCCATGGGTAGAACGGCTGGAGGAGTAAGAGGTATTCGTTTAAAAGATGATGACTATGTAGTTGGCATGGAAATTATTGAACCTGAACAAGAAATTCTAGTTGTTACAGAAAACGGATACGGTAAACGAACACCCGAGTCGGAATATCGTCTGCAAAGTCGTGGCGGTATGGGCGTGAAAACTTGTCAAATTACAGACAAAAACGGTCCTCTATCAGCTGTTAAGGCAGTTAATGGCACAGAAGACTTGATGCTTATAACGATTAATGGAATGCTTATCCGTATGGATGTAAAAGATATTTCTAGAACAGGTCGTAGTACACAAGGCGTCCGTTTAATGAGGCTAGCAGAGGATGAACTAATTTCTACTGTAGCTAAAGTTGAAAAAGAAGAAGACGACGATGAGGAAAGTGTAGAAATTGTAGCTAATCTAGATGAAGATTCTGCAATCGAAACAGATTCATCGCCAACTGAAGATCCAAACGAATAAAAATAGTAAACACCCTTTAACGATTTATTCTGTTTAAGGGTGTTTTATACGTACTTAATTAGATATTTTCCATATACTTTCAACATGAGAATTTAGTATAATTAAAGAAATGTTTGGAAAAGGGGAATATTAAGTGAACCAAACTCTCATTAATTTAGAAGAATTGAAATTAGGTGCAATAATAGCAGAAGATATATTAGTTAATACTAATTCACCTATTATTCATAAAGAGGCAAAGGTAACGAGGGAACTTATTCAAGTTTTACGTGCTTTTAATATAACTAAAGTACCTATTATATTAGAAAATATTTTTAATAGATCAGAAGAAGAGATAAAAAAGTTAAATGAAAATAAAACAGAATCTCCTCAAACAGAAGAAAAATCACTAGTGACTACGAGTTTTGATCAACTGTATAAAGAGGCTGTAGATAGCTTCTATAAAGAATTTATTAGCTGGGAAGCAGGCATAAAAGTAGATGTCGCAAAACTACGGAATATTATTATGCCATTAGTAGAAAAGGCAATGGAAGAAAAACAAGTATTTTCTCTGTTGAATATGTATTCTAAGATGGATAAATATATTGCACATCATTCTATAGCAGTTGGAATTATTTCAGGGGCAATAGCTAAGAAGTTAAACTATCCTTCTGGTCAAATAACGCAAATGGCTACAGCTGGTTTAATGTCTGATATTGGTATGGCAAAAGTGGATCCAAAAATACGGGATAAAAAGTCTACTCTGACGGAATTAGACTTTTCAGAGGTAAAAAAACATACAATTTATAGTTTTCAAATGATTAAAGACAGTCCCTTACTAAAACCTGAAATGAAATTAGCGATATTTCAACATCATGAACGTTTAGATGGAAGTGGTTATCCAAAAAGTGATAAATTGAATGATGTTTCTGTTTACTCTCAAATAATAGCAGTAGCCGATGTTTACCACGCGATGACATCAGAACGTATTTACCGTGCGAAAAGTTCTTCTTTTAAAGTCTTAGAAATGATTAGAGAAGAAGAGTTTGGAAAGTATAATATAGAAGTAGTAAATAAATTAATAGAGTTAGTAGGGTCTTTACCCATTTCAACTCGCGTTCTTCTATCAACTGGAGAAAAAGGAGAAGTAGTTTTCTTACATAGGGATTCTCCAATGCGTCCAATGATTCGGTTAACTGAAAGTGGACAAATAATAGATTTAGCTGCGAAAAGATCAGTTTATATAGAAAGTGTTATCAGGTAAACTAATCAAAACTCTTTCTTCTTTTATTAGTAGGGGAAAGAGTTTAATATTATTTTGCGATAAAGTGTTGACATATTCCTAAGAACTTGATATTATATAGAAGTCGTCAAAATGACATTACAACACCATGAACCTTGAAAACTGAACATGCAAAACGTTAAGACATACAGCTTATCAACTAACATTGTTAGTCTGATAGCAAAACAATTTTGACATCATTTAATGATGATGCCAGCAAAACAAAATGAGCTTTTTAAGTTCTCTATTATGGAGAGTTTGATCCTGGCTCAGGACGAACGCTGGCGGCATGCCTAATACATGCAAGTCGAGCGAATGACGAAGAAGCTTGCTTCTTCTGATTTAGCGGCGGACGGGTGAGTAACACGTGGGCAACCTGCCCTGTAGATTGGGATAACTCCGGGAAACCGGGGCTAATACCGAATAATCCATTTCCTCACATGGGGAGATGTTAAAAGACGGCATCTCGCTGTCACTACAGGATGGGCCCGCGGCGCATTAGCTAGTTGGTGAGGTAACGGCTCACCAAGGCGACGATGCGTAGCCGACCTGAGAGGGTGATCGGCCACACTGGGACTGAGACACGGCCCAGACTCCTACGGGAGGCAGCAGTAGGGAATCTTCCACAATGGACGAAAGTCTGATGGAGCAATGCCGCGTGAGTGAAGAAGGTTTTCGGATCGTAAAACTCTGTTGTGAGGGAAGAACAAGTACGAGAGTAACTGCTCGTACCTTGACGGTACCTCATTAGAAAGCCACGGCTAACTACGTGCCAGCAGCCGCGGTAATACGTAGGTGGCAAGCGTTGTCCGGAATTATTGGGCGTAAAGCGCGCGCAGGCGGTCCTTTAAGTCTGATGTGAAATCCCACGGCTCAACCGTGGAAGGTCATTGGAAACTGGGGGACTTGAGTACAGAAGAGGAAAGCGGAATTCCAAGTGTAGCGGTGAAATGCGTAGAGATTTGGAGGAACACCAGTGGCGAAGGCGGCTTTCTGGTCTGTAACTGACGCTGAGGCGCGAAAGCGTGGGGAGCAAACAGGATTAGATACCCTGGTAGTCCACGCCGTAAACGATGAGTGCTAAGTGTTAGGGGGTTTCCGCCCCTTAGTGCTGCAGCTAACGCATTAAGCACTCCGCCTGGGGAGTACGGTCGCAAGACTGAAACTCAAAGGAATTGACGGGGGCCCGCACAAGCGGTGGAGCATGTGGTTTAATTCGAAGCAACGCGAAGAACCTTACCAGGTCTTGACATCCCGCTGACCGGCCTAGAGATAGGCTTTTCCCTTCGGGGACAGCGGTGACAGGTGGTGCATGGTTGTCGTCAGCTCGTGTCGTGAGATGTTGGGTTAAGTCCCGCAACGAGCGCAACCCTTGATCTTAGTTGCCAGCATTCAGTTGGGCACTCTAAGGTGACTGCCGGTGATAAACCGGAGGAAGGTGGGGATGACGTCAAATCATCATGCCCCTTATGACCTGGGCTACACACGTGCTACAATGGACGGTACAGAGGGTCGCAACCCCGCGAGGGTGAGCAAATCCCATAAAACCGTTCTCAGTTCGGATTGTAGGCTGCAACTCGCCTACATGAAGCCGGAATCGCTAGTAATCGTGGATCAGCATGCCACGGTGAATACGTTCCCGGGCCTTGTACACACCGCCCGTCACACCACGAGAGTTTGTAACACCCGAAGTCGGTGGGGTAACCCTTACGGGAGCCAGCCGCCGAAGGTGGGACAGATGATTGGGGTGAAGTCGTAACAAGGTAGCCGTATCGGAAGGTGCGGCTGGATCACCTCCTTTCTAAGGATAATATCGGAATACGAATCTTTATTCGTATCTTAACGTTTTGCAGTTCAGTTTTGAATGTTCATTTTTATATGAAGATTCAACTCTTGCTCCTGCGATTACTCGTCGCAAAGTGAGCAAACCTTTGTTCTTTGAAAACTGGATAAAACGACATTGAAACAATAAACAACAAGAAATTCTGTTGTGATTATTTACGTAATCACAACGTGTAAGACTTTTTAACTTTTAGGTTAAGTTAATAAGGGCGCACGGTGAATGCCTTGGCACTAGGAGTCGACGAAGGACGGCACTAACACCGATATGCTTCGGGGAGCTGTAAGTGAGCTTTGATCCGGAGATTTCCGAATGGGGAAACCCACTGTTCGTAATGGAGCAGTACATTTGCGTGAATACATAGCGCATCTGAGACACACCCAGGGAACTGAAACATCTAAGTACCTGGAGGAAGAGAAAGAAAAATCGATTCCCTGAGTAGCGGCGAGCGAAACGGGAATAGCCCAAACCAAGAGGCTTGCCTCTTGGGGTTGTAGGACACTCTACATAGAGTTACAAAGGAATGAGTTAGACGAAGCGATCTGGAAAGGTCCGCAGGATAGGGTAAAAGCCCCGTAGTCCAAAATTCATTCTCTCTTGAGTGTATCCTGAGTACGGCGGAACACGTGAAATTCCGTCGGAATCCGGGAGGACCATCTCCCAAGGCTAAATACTACCTAGTGACCGATAGTGAACCAGTACCGTGAGGGAAAGGTGAAAAGCACCCCGGAAGGGGAGTGAAATAGATCCTGAAACCGTGTGCCTACAAGTAGTTAGAGCCCGTTAATGGGTGATAGCGTGCCTTTTGTAGAATGAACCGGCGAGTTACGATTACATGCAAGGTTAAGTTGAGAAGACGGAGCCGCAGCGAAAGCGAGTCTGAATAGGGCGAATGAGTATGTGGTCGTAGACCCGAAACCAGGTGATCTACCCATGTCCAGGATGAAGGTAAGGTAACACTTACTGGAGGTCCGAACCCACGCACGTTGAAAAGTGCGGGGATGAGGTGTGGGTAGCGGAGAAATTCCAATCGAACCTGGAGATAGCTGGTTCTCTCCGAAATAGCTTTAGGGCTAGCCTCAAACGTTAGAATCTTGGAGGTAGAGCACTGTTTGGACTAGGGGCCCATCCCGGGTTACCGAATTCAGACAAACTCCGAATGCCAATGATTTATGTTTGGGAGTCAGACTGCGAGTGATAAGATCCGTAGTCAAGAGGGAAACAGCCCAGACCACCAGCTAAGGTCCCAAAGTATTTGTTAAGTGGAAAAGGATGTGGCGTTGCTTAGACAACCAGGATGTTGGCTTAGAAGCAGCCATCATTTAAAGAGTGCGTAATAGCTCACTGGTCGAGTGACGCTGCGCCGAAAATGTATCGGGGCTAAACAAATCACCGAAGCTGTGGATTGATACCTTTGGTATCAGTGGTAGGAGAGCGTTCTAAGGGCGTTGAAGTCAGACCGGAAGGACTGGTGGAGCGCTTAGAAGTGAGAATGCCGGTATGAGTAGCGAAAGACGGGTGAGAATCCCGTCCACCGTATGACTAAGGTTTCCTGAGGAAGGCTCGTCCGCTCAGGGTTAGTCGGGACCTAAGCCGAGGCCGATAGGCGTAGGCGATGGATAACAGGTTGATATTCCTGTACCACCAAACCACCGTTTGAGTAATGGGGGGACGCAGAAGGATAGGGTAAGCATGCTGTTGGTTATGCATGTCCAAGCAGTAAGGAGTGAATGTAGGCAAATCCGCATTCTGTAACATTGAGCTGTGATGGCGAGGACGTATGTCCGGAGTTCCTGATTTCACACTGCCAAGAAAAGCCTCTAGCGAGGTGATAGGTGCCCGTACCGCAAACCGACACAGGTAGTCGAGGAGAGAATCCTAAGGTGAGCGAGAGAACTCTCGTTAAGGAACTCGGCAAAATGACCCCGTAACTTCGGGAGAAGGGGTGCTCTTTTGGGTGCATAGCCTAGAAGAGCCGCAGTGAATAGGCCCAGGCGACTGTTTAGCAAAAACACAGGTCTCTGCAAAACCGTAAGGTGAAGTATAGGGGCTGACGCCTGCCCGGTGCTGGAAGGTTAAGAGGAGTGCTTAGCGCAAGCGAAGGTGCGAATTGAAGCCCCAGTAAACGGCGGCCGTAACTATAACGGTCCTAAGGTAGCGAAATTCCTTGTCGGGTAAGTTCCGACCCGCACGAAAGGCGTAACGATCTGGGCACTGTCTCAACGAGAGACTCGGTGAAATTATAGTACCTGTGAAGATGCAGGTTACCCGCGACAGGACGGAAAGACCCCGTGGAGCTTTACTATAGCTTGATATTGAATTTTGGTGCAACTTGTACAGGATAGGCAGGAGCCTTAGAGCCCGGAGCGCCAGCTTCGGAGGAGGCGTCGGTGGGATACTGCCCTGGTTGTATTGAAATTCTAACCCATACCCGTAACCCGGGTAGGAGACAGTGTCAGGCGGGTAGTTTGACTGGGGCGGTCGCCTCCTAAAGTGTAACGGAGGCGCCCAAAGGTTCCCTCAGAATGGTTGGAAATCATTCGAAGAGTGTAAAGGCAGAAGGGAGCTTGACTGCGAGACCTACAAGTCGAGCAGGGTCGAAAGACGGGCTTAGTGATCCGGTGGTTCCGCATGGAAGGGCCATCGCTCAACGGATAAAAGCTACCCCGGGGATAACAGGCTTATCTCCCCCAAGAGTCCACATCGACGGGGAGGTTTGGCACCTCGATGTCGGCTCATCGCATCCTGGGGCTGTAGTCGGTCCCAAGGGTTGGGCTGTTCGCCCATTAAAGCGGTACGCGAGCTGGGTTCAGAACGTCGTGAGACAGTTCGGTCCCTATCCGTCGTGGGCGTAGGAAATTTGAGAGGAGCTGTCCTTAGTACGAGAGGACCGGGATGGACACACCGCTGGTGTACCAGTTGTTCTGCCAAGAGCATCGCTGGGTAGCTATGTGTGGACGGGATAAGTGCTGAAAGCATCTAAGCACGAAGCCCCCCTCAAGATGAGATTTCCCATTACGCAAGTAAGTAAGATCCCTCAAAGACGATGAGGTAGATAGGTTCGGGGTGGAAGCGTGGCGACACGTGCAGCTGACGAATACTAATCGATCGAGGACTTAACCAAATTTGTTTAACGTAACAATGTCGTTTATCCAGTTTTGAGTGAACAAACACTCTATATATGAGGGTTTCAAGATACAAGCAGTGCTAGGAAACAAGTGAGAGAAGGAAGGAACGTACTAACGTACGTGACTGACAGATCGAATGAAGTTGACAACGCAATGCGCCGTATATTGAAAGCCGAATGAGTCTAGTGATGATGGCGAAGAGGTCACACCCGTTCCCATACCGAACACGGAAGTTAAGCTCTTCAGCGCCGATGGTAGTTGGGGGTCTCCCCCTGTGAGAGTAGGACGTCGCTGGGCACTAAAGAAAAGTCGTTACCGAGCAATTGGTAGCGGCTTTTTTGTATTTAGATAAAAGCCGTAGGCAGTCTATCTCTATAAGAAAGTATGCGAGAAAGTAGAGGGGCAAAGAGTTCGAGGAAGCAAGAGAGAGAGACTCGGAGCGTATAACATACGCGAGAATTGAACGAGTGCAGCTGAGGAAGAAATCTGCCGCCTATCTGCTTTCGCAGCCCCGGACACGAAAGTAAAGCTCTTGCGCCGATGGTAGTTAGGGGTCTCCCCCTGTGAGAGTAGGACGTCTTTGGACACCAAAGAAAAAGTCGTTACCGAGTAATTGGTAACGACTTTTTTTGTATGGTTTTAAATAATAAAGCATTATCTATTAATCTGCAGTCTATAAAGATTCAAATATTAATTAAGGTTACTTCAATCTAATTCTGATAATAGAGATCTACTTTCATTGTTTACCTGTTTATGAATGAATTTGTATGGTCTTATTATCCTATTAACTTAATAAATTATACTAATATTAGACAAGTCAAATTAAACATAGGATTGGATATATCTTATTACATTAGAAAAGTCGGAATAAACATACTATTTAAGGAATCTTGACACTTACAAGAAGCGCTGATAACCTTGTAATAATATTCATTTAACGAGGAGGAATTCAGCAAAATGTGGGAATCTAAATTTAAAAAAGAAGGCTTAACATTTGATGATGTTTTATTAGTTCCAGCTCAATCAGAAGTATTACCAAAGGATATCAATTTATCGGTGCAATTGACGTCTAAAGTAAAATTAAATATCCCAATGATTAGTGCTGGTATGGATACAGTAACGGAAGCAAAAATGGCTATTGCGATGGCACGTCAGGGTGGACTTGGTATTATTCATAAAAATATGAGTATTGAGGAACAATCTGAGCAGGTTCAAACAGTTAAACGTTCCGAAAATGGTGTTATAACGGATCCATTCTTTTTAACTCCAGAACATCAGGTATATGATGCTGAACACTTGATGGGAAAATATAGAATTTCCGGTGTCCCTATTGTAAATAACGAAGAAGATTTACAATTAGTTGGCATTATCACTAACCGTGATCTACGCTTTATTCAAGATTACTCTTTAAAAATTGATGATGTTATGACCAAGGAACAATTAGTTACTGCTGCAGTTGGAACAACTCTTGAGGATGCTGAGAAAATCCTTCAACAATATAAAATTGAAAAGTTACCGATTGTTGATGAAAATGGAATGCTAAAAGGTTTAATCACTATTAAAGATATTGAAAAAGTGATTGAATTCCCGAATGCTGCCAAAGATCATCTTGGAAGATTGTTAGTAGGTGCTGCAGTAGGAGTTACAAAAGATACGATGCTAAGAGTACAGAAACTTGTAGAAGCACAAGTAGATGTGATTGTTATTGATACTGCACATGGCCATTCTCAAGGTGTTATGGATACGGTAAAAGATATTCGTAATGCTTATCCAGAATTAGATATTGTCGCAGGTAATGTTGCAACTGGTGAAGCAACAAAAGCTTTATTTGAAGCAGGTGCAGATGTAGTTAAAGTTGGTATTGGACCAGGTTCTATTTGTACAACTCGTGTGGTGGCAGGTGTTGGGGTTCCTCAAATTACAGCTATTTACGATTGTGCAACAGAGGCTCGCAAAGCTGGTAAAACAATCATTGCAGATGGTGGTATTAAGTATTCTGGTGATATCGTAAAAGCATTAGCTGCCGGCGGACATGTAGTTATGTTAGGTAGCTTACTAGCTGGTACAACAGAAAGTCCCGGAGAAACAGAAATTTTCCAAGGTAGACGTTTTAAAACTTACCGTGGAATGGGATCTATTGCAGCTATGGAAAAAGGTTCAAAAGATCGTTACTTCCAAGAGGATGCAAAAAAATTAGTACCAGAGGGCATTGAAGGTCGTCTTCCATATAAGGGACCACTTTCTGATACTGTTCACCAATTACTAGGTGGTGTTCGTGCAGGCATGGGGTATTGTGGAACTGGAACACTTGAAGATCTACGAGAAAATGCACAGTTTATCCGTATGACGGGTGCAGGATTACGTGAAAGTCATCCTCATGATGTTCAAATCACGAAAGAAGCTCCTAACTATTCTCTATCATAAGTAACTGCGTTATTTAGAAACTTTTGCACTCATTCGACGTCTTAAACTAGGTCGAATGGGTGCTTTTTTGTCTACAAGTGTCCTAGCATGCTAAAGTGTGATAAAATGAGCAATGATAATAACAAAAGGTGGAGGTACGATAGTGAAGAAGGTTTGGATGACATCAATGATAAAGTGGCTAGTACTTCCGATGTTTCTTGTGTCAGTAGTATGTGGTATGCCTGCTGCAACAAAAGCAGAGGAAAGTTTGAATTTAAATGTAGATGCAGCAATTCTAATTGATGCAGAGACAGGGAAAATTCTATATGAAGAGAATTCTGAGACAGCACTAGGTATAGCAAGTATGACAAAAATGATGACGGAGTATTTGTTATTTGAAGCAATAGAAGAAGGCAAAGTAAAATGGGATCAACAATACAATGTAACTGAATATACATACAAAATTTCTCAAGATCGTCGTTTAAGTAATGTACCACTACGTGAAGATGGTAGCTATTCTATTCAAGAGCTTTATGAAGCAATGGCTATATACTCAGCAAATGCAGCAACTATTGCCATTGCTGAAACAATTGCAGGAACCGAAGATAATTTTATTAAGCTGATGAATGAAAAAGCAGCTGAAATGGGATTAGAGGGATATAAATTTGTCAATTCTTCTGGACTAAACAATGGAGACTTACAAGGAATGCATCCAGCAAGTACTAATGCTTCTGATGAAAACGTAATGCCCGCAAAATCGGTAGCAATTCTTGCATATTATTTAATGAAAGATTTTCCAGAGGTTTTAGAAACAACGAAGATTCCTAAAAAAACATTCCGCAAAGGGACCTCTGATGCAATAGAGATGAGTAACTGGAACTGGATGTTACCAGGATTAATATATGAATACGAAGGCGTAGATGGGTTAAAAACTGGAACAACAGAATTTGCAGGTCATTCATTTACTGCAACTGCTCAAAAGAACGGAATGCGTGTTATTTCTGTCGTAATGAAAGCAGTTGATGCAGATGGAAATGGTTCGTACAAAGCACGTTTTGATGCAACAAGAGCATTATTAGATTATGGGTTCTCCCAATTTTCTAAAGAAGAAATTGTACCAGCAGGATATAAAATTCCAAAACATGAGACATTAGAAGTTGAAAAAGGGAAAGAGGACACAGTAGCAATAGCTGTGAAGGACCCTATTTCTATGGTCATTAAGACAAATGAAAAAGAATTGTACAAGCCTGTATTTACAGAAAACAAAGAGAAGCTTGAAGCAGATATTAAAAAAGATACAGTTGTTGGTAAAGTTCATTTAGAAAAATCCGAAGGAACTGATTATGGCTATATAATTGATAAAGCAGCAGAAACGGAAGTAGTGACTACCGAGGCTGTAGAACGTGCTAGCTGGTTTAGTTTAATGTTCCAAGGTATTGGAAAGTTTTTCGGAAACTTATGGAATAGCACAACAGACTTTATAGGTGGATTATTTTAAAATAGGCAAAAGCACCGTAGCTCATTTGAGTTACGGTGCTTTTGTTATTTCTAATGCATGCATTAATTGATGAATGGAGGAAGCAACCTGCTCTGTTTTTAAACCTCCAAATCCTAATACTAACCTTGGATTCATTTTCTCATCTAGTTCTGCTGAGGTATATTCCAGAAGACCGTATATTCGAATATTTGATTGCTCTGCAAGTTTTACTAGTTCAGTCTCTGTTTTAGTTGTACGAATTGTCAATAGTATATGCATACCTGCTTGTTCCCCAGATATAGTAACAGTTGGTTCGTATTCCATAATAGTTTTCGTAATAATTTCTAGTTTTCGCTTATAAATCTTTCTCATTCTATTTAAATGTTTAGCGAAGTATCCTTCTTCCATAAAGTTTGCTAGAATATGCTGATCCATTCTAGGAACTGTAGCAGAATAATAGGAAAACCTCTTTTTATACTGCAGGATTAGTGACTTTGGTAATACTGCATAGGCTATGCGCAAAGAAGGCATTAATGATTTAGAAAATGTGCTCAAATAGATGACACGTTCATTTTGATCTATACCCTGTAATGAAGGAATAGGCTTACCTGTATACCTAAACTCACTATCGTAATCATCTTCAATAATATATCGGTTATCTTGCTGATATGCCCATGCGAGTAGCTGGCTTCGCCGGGTTGCGGATAGTACCGCCCCTGTTGGGAATTGGTGGGAGGGAGTTACATACATGACATTTGCAAAGGTCTGTTCTAATTTAGCAATTATGACCCCTTCGTTATCTACTGGTATAGGTACTGACATCCTACTATCTTTAAAAAATAAATGATGCGTAAGAGGATACCCGGGATTTTCAAATCCATACACAGTTTTATCTCCAAGTAACTGAATAATAAGTGGCATAATTTGCTCAGTACCTGAGCCTAAAATAATTTGTTCAGGAGTACTTTTCACTCCTCTTGATTGGAACAAGTAAGAAGAGATTTGCTGTCTCAACTCATAATCTCCTTGAGGATGTCCTAACTGAAGTAAGTCTTTATGTTCATCGTGTACAATGTCCTTTGCATACTTTCTCCAGATTGCAAAAGGAAAAGAATCTGTATCAATTTTCCCGGGTGAAAAATCCACAGAAAAGTTAGCTGTGTTGTTTGCTTCCTGTGTTATGAAGGAAGTGTCCTGTTCGATAATAGCTAATTCCTCTAAGTTTTGAACGAAATATCCACGTCTGGGTTCAGAGGAGATAAACCCTTCAGCAACTAATTGGCTATAAGCAAATTCAATAGTTGTTTGACTGACAGCTAAATAATCAGCCAATTTTCTTTTAGAAGGAAGCTTAATACCCTCTTCAATTGTACCGTTTATAATTGCTTCTTTTATAGCACGATATAGTTGTTCATACAGTGGAGTTTTCGATTCTTGTACAAGCTGAAACATTAAAAAATCCATAGTCTCTCCAATCTGACCACTTTATTTAATTTGTTTCTGATACTTTTCATAAGGTCATATTTTATTATACTAAACTTAATAAAGATAATGGAGGGAAAATAATGATACCTACAAGTTCAATTGGGACAGATCGAGTAAAAAGAGGAATGGCTGAAATGCAAAAGGGCGGAGTTATTATGGATGTTATTAATGCAGAGCAAGCAAGAATTGCAGAAGCAGCAGGTGCAGTTGCGGTGATGGCATTAGAACGTGTACCCTCCGATATCCGCGCAGCTGGGGGAGTAGCTCGTATGGCGGACCCACATATTATGGAAGAGGTAATGGGAGCGGTAACAATTCCAGTGATGGCGAAAGCACGTATCGGTCATATTACTGAAGCACGCATTTTAGAGGCAATGGGTGTAGATTATATTGATGAATCAGAAGTGCTAACTCCCGCAGATGAAGAGTATCATTTACGTAAAAATGAATTTATAGTACCTTTTGTATGTGGTTGTAAAGATCTTGGAGAAGCAGCACGAAGAATTGGTGAAGGAGCTTCGATGCTTCGTACAAAAGGAGAGCCAGGAACAGGGAACATTGTAGAAGCAGTACGTCATATGCGTAAAGTAAATGGACAGGTTAGCAAAATAGTACATATGAGTGAAGATGAATTAATGACAGAAGCAAAAGTTTTAGGTGCACCTTATGATGTTTTATTGCAAATTAAGCATGCCGGGAAATTACCAGTTGTGAACTTTGCAGCAGGCGGGGTAGCAACACCAGCAGATGCAGCTCTAATGATGGAGCTTGGAGCAGATGGTGTGTTTGTAGGATCTGGTATTTTCAAATCAGAAAATCCTGAGAGATACGCAAAAGCTATTGTGGAAGCTACAACACATTTCCGGGATTATAAATTACTGGTAGAGATTTCAAAGGAATTAGGAATTCCTATGAAAGGAATTGAAATTTCTCGGTTATCTGCAGTTGAACGTATGCAAGATAGAGGTTGGTAATATGGTTAAAATAGGTGTTTTAGCACTCCAGGGAGCAGTTAGCGAGCATATTCGATCCATTGAAAATAGTGGAGCAGATGCCCTGATGGTAAAAAATATAAATGATTTAGCTTTAGTGGATGGTTTAATACTCCCTGGAGGAGAAAGTACAACTATGCGAAAGCTGATTGATCGATTTGAAATTTTAGAACCACTAAGACAATTTGCATTGAATGGTAAACCAATGTTTGGAACTTGTGCAGGCTTAATCCTACTTGCAAAAGAATTAGTTGGATACGATTATTCACATATAGGTGCTCTTGACGCTACTATTGAACGTAATTTTTACGGTCGACAGGTCGATAGCTTCGAAGTAAGTTTATATATTAAAGGTGTTGCAGAGGATTTTCCAGCGGTATTTATACGAGCACCTCATATCGTAAATGTCGGGGAAAATGTTGAAATACTTGCAACGTATAGAGATAGAATCGTAATGGTAAGACAAGGTTATTTGTTAGGATGCTCTTTTCATCCCGAGTTAACTACTGATCAACGAATAACGGCATATTTTATCGAGATGGTGAAGGAAAGTCTTGCAAATGAGTTGCACGTATAGTAAAGTATGAGTAATTTCATGAATCAAAAACGATGATAGGAAGCAGTAACAAGCACGTTTTTTATAGAGAGTCAGCGGGTGGTGCAAGCTGATATAAACACTTGTGAATCCGTCCTTTGAGTTGTGCGGCTGAATGATTAGTAAGTCGTGCCGGTTGAAAAGCCGTTACAGTACAAGTAAGTGGATTCTGTTTATGACTGGATCAATCAGGGTGGCAACGCGGGTATGCTCTCGTCCCTTTTTCATGGGATGGGGGCTTTTTTGTCGTTTTTAGGAAAATTAAAGGAGGAATTATATATGTTAGATGTAAAATTTGTACGAGATAATTATGAAACAGTAAAAGCAAAACTTGCTAAGCGAGGAGAAGATATTTCAGAGTTTGACCAATTCCAACCTTTAGACCAAAAGCGTCGGGAGTTGATAGCAAAAACGGAAGTATTAAAGGCTGAAAGAAATGAGTTTTCTCAAAAAATCTCTTTGATGAAACGAAATAAAGAAAATGCGGATGATCTTATTGCACGTATGCGTGAAGTAGGCGATGAAATAAAAGCATTAGATGATGAGTTACGAGATGTTGAAGAAAAGTTTGAATATATGATGATGCGTATCCCTAATGTTCCACACGATAGTGTACCAATCGGTGACTCTGAGGATGATAATGTAGAAATACTTAAATGGGGAGAAGTTCCTTCATTTGATTTTGAAACGAAAGCACATTGGGACATTGCGACAGAATTAAAATTAGTAGATTTTGAACGTGCTGCAAAAGTGACAGGAAGTCGTTTTGCATTTTACCGTGGATTAGGGGCTAGATTAGAACGTGGATTGTTAAATTTTATGATGGATTTGCATGCAGAAGAGCATGGCTATGAAGAAATGCTTCCACCATATTTAGCAAACCGTACAAGTTTAACAGGTACGGGGCAACTTCCGAAGTTTGAAGAGGATGCATTTTTAATTGGAGAAGAGGATTACTTCTTAATACCAACAGCGGAAGTACCTGTAACGAATTTTTATAGAGATGAAATATTAGATGGGGCAGAACTTCCGCAGGCGTTCACTGCTTATAGCGCTTGCTTCCGTTCAGAAGCAGGATCTGCAGGTCGCGATACACGTGGTTTAATACGTCAGCATCAATTTAACAAAGTAGAGTTAGTTCGCTTTGTGAAGCCTGAAGATTCTTATGAGCAGTTAGAACTTTTAACTGGTCATGCAGAGAAAGTATTACAACTGTTAGGTCTTCCATATCGTAAACTTCATATGTGTACAGCAGATTTAGGATTTACAGCTGCGAAGAAATATGATTTAGAGGTATGGTTACCAAGCTATGGTGAATATAAAGAAATTTCTTCTTGCAGTAACTTTGAAGACTTCCAGGCTAGACGTTCAGGGATTCGTTTCCGCCGTGAAGCTGGAGGAAAACCAGAGTACGTGCATACATTAAATGGTAGTGGATTAGCACTAGGACGTACAGTGGCAGCTATATTAGAAAATTACCAACAAGCAGATGGAACAGTATTAGTTCCAGAGGTTCTTGTTCCTTATATGGGTGGAAAAACAGTTATAAAATAATTAAAAAGAAGAACCAGATTCGCTATAAACCGCGTTTCTGGTTCTTCTTTTTTTCGCGAATATTACGAAAAAACTGAGTGAGTATATTGCCACATTCTTCTGCTAAAACACCTTCTGTCACTTCACAGCAGTGATTAAAACGTTCATCATTTAATAGTCGGTAAAGGGAATCTACACAGCCTGCTTTGGCATCTCTTGCCCCGTAGACGACTCGGGGGATACGGGATTGTAAAATAGCTCCTGCACACATGGGGCAAGGTTCTAAAGTAACATATAGAGTAGTTTCTTCTAATCTCCAATTATTTAAAGTTTTACATGCCTCTTGAATAGCAAGTAGTTCCGCATGTGTAGTAGCATTTAAGGTTGTTTCTCTTAAGTTGTAACCGGTTGCGATAACTTTATCATTATGTACTATAACAGCCCCTATTGGAACTTCACCAATGGCGGCAGCTTTCTTAGCTTCTTCTATGGCTAAATTCATATAATGTTCATCCACCTAAATCAACTCCTTTTTGCATAGTGTAGCATGTTTTTTTATCAACTTGCATATTCTATGATGAAGGAGTGATGCATTGATCCATATAGTTAAACAGGGAGATAGTTTATATGCAATCGCCAAAAGGTTCGGAACAACAGTAGAAAGTATAGTTTCTATAAATGAAATTCCTGATCCGGATGTATTAGTAATAGGGCAGGCCATAGTTCTACCATCTAGCCCAAGTCCAAATAGACCTACTATTGAAACGAATTTATATGTTGAATGGTATACAGAAGTACCTTCCGAACGAGTGTTGGAGCAAGTAGAGAAGGTGGCTTCAAATTTAACGTATATGATGCCTTTTTCGTATGAAGTGTTGCGAGATGGATCATTAACGGAGATGAATTGGGGAACGTTAAGTGAAATAGCTAAAGAGCAACAAGTAGAAACAGTTATTGTGATAGCAAATATTGAGGATTATGCGTTTAATAGTTCACTAGCTCATACTATTTTAACGGATGAAGTAGTTAAGAGGAATTTGTTTGAACAAGCGGTGGCAGAGGCAGAAAAAAGAGGAACGAATCATATTCATATAGATTTTGAGTATATGGATGCTAGTGACAGAGAAAACTATGTGAACTTTATAAGGGAATTTAAAGAATTTGCAAAAGGATATATTATCTCCGTAACACTTCCTCCTAAAACGAGTGCTAATCAACCAGGAAGATGGTATGAAGCTTTTGATTATAAGGCGATAGGAGAAGTGGCAGATTTTGTTGTCATTATGACTTATGAATGGGGATATAGTGGGGGACCTCCGATGGCAGTTTCTCCTATCGGACCTGTCCGCAGAGTATTAGAATATGCAAAAACAGAGATACCGCCAAGTAAAATTTTGATGGGGCAGAACTTGTATGGATATGATTGGACTTTACCATATAAAGTAGGAAACCCGATTGCTAAAGCATTAAGTCCACAACAGGCTATTCAACTAGCAAAGGATAGAAACGCAGCAATTGAGTATGATCAAAATGCACAGGCTCCTTTTTTTCACTATTGGCAGGATGGTATTGAACATGAGGTTTGGTTTGAAGATGCACGATCTATTCAAGCTAAGTTCAAGCTTTTGAAGGAATTGCAGTTACTAGGAATTGCATATTGGCACAGTGGTTTTGATTTCCCTCAAAATTGGTACTTACTTCACGAAATGTTCCAGGTGAAGAAAATATAGAGCAAATTAGCCTTTCCTTGGAAAGGTGGATTTGCTCTATTTTTCATTTTCAGCGTGTGCTAAAATAGAAGGTACGACTTGAAATCTTAGAGTGAGGTTAAACTTATGTCCATTCCATTTATAACTGTAGAAGGTCCAATCGGGGTTGGAAAGACTTCCTTGGCCAAAGCTATTGCGACTAAATATCAATTTGAATTATTAAAAGAAATTGTGGATGAAAATCCTTTTTTAAATAAGTTTTACGAGGATATAGCAGAATGGAGCTTCCAAACCGAGATGTTTTTTCTTTGTAATCGTTATAAACAGTTAAGTGATATAGAGAAAAAATATATATCGAAAGAAAATCCAGTTGTTGCAGATTATCATATTTTCAAAAATCTAATTTTCGCGAAACGTACATTGAGTGAAATAGAATATGAAAAATATGAATCGATCTATCAAATTTTGACAAAAGATATGCCCGTTCCTAATATGGTCATATATTTAGATGCAAGTATAGATGTACTTCTCGCTCGAATTGATAAGCGGGGAAGAGATTTCGAAAAAAAAATCAGCTCTGAATATTTGGAGCAGCTCTCAGTCGATTATCGTATGTTTATCGATAACTTCGAGAAAAAGCATCCAGAAGTACCCATTCTTCGATTTAATGGTGATGAAATAGATTTTGTTCAAAATGGACAGGACTTACAAATAATTTTAGAAAAAGTAGATGAAACATTACATAAAGGGAGTTATTAAATAATGAGTTTAAGAGAGAAGTATGGCATTCCTTCTAGTGCAGTTATTACGATTGCAGGAACTGTAGGCGTAGGGAAATCAACTATGACTAAAGCATTAGCAGAAGCTTTAAATTTTAAAACGTCTTTTGAAAAAGTAGATACAAACCCTTATTTAGATCGTTTCTACGAGGATTTTTCTAAATGGAGCTTCCACTTACAAATATACTTCCTAGCGGAGCGCTTTAAAGAACAAAAAAGAATGTTTGAGTATGGTGGAGGATTTATACAAGACCGTTCTATCTACGAGGATACTGGAATTTTTGCACAAATGCATAAAGAGAAAGGCACGATGGATCCCGTAGATCATGAGACATATACAAGTTTGTTTGAAGCAATGGTAATGACACCATATTTCCCACATCCAAACTTACTTATTTATTTAGAGGGATCAATGGATGACATTATTGATCGAATTCATGATAGAGGTCGCCCAATGGAGCAACAAACACCTATATCTTATTGGGAAGAAATGCATGGACGTTATGAAAAATGGATTGACGCATTTAATGGTTGCCCAGTCCTTCGTTTAAATATTAATGATTATGATATTATAGCAAACCCAGATGATGTTGAAGCAATTTTAGAACGTATTGGACATTTCATGGAACAAACAGCTATTATTCGTAAATAAATAAAATCCTCCTGTATGTTATTCAGGAGGATTTTTATGTAAGGAGTATTCCGTGAAAATAAAAAAAGAAGGTAGCGGAATTCGTTACCTTCTTAATATTCTGAACACAATAGTGTAAGAAAAATTCGTTACCAATGCAACGAATTCAATCTCAAATTTATGCGTGTGTGTATATAAAATGGAGGAGGAAGAGGGATTCGAACCCCCGCGCGGTATGACCCGCCTGTCGGTTTTCAAGACCGATCCCTTCAGCCAGACTTGGGTATTCCTCCGAAGTACAAGAACTAATTTATCATGGATAAAAATGAAAGTCAACATATTTATAATAATTTTCAATTATATAATTTTTTATGTGATGGTATTACAAACTCTCTTGATAAAGAGGGCAAAAATTTAAAACTTCACCTTGCAAGTTTCTATAATTTAGTAACTCAGATAAAATTTAAATGCGCGTTATCATTGATTTTTGTCTATAAAAAAAGTATACTAATAAATGCCGTGCTAGGTGGGAAGGTAGCGGTGTCTTGTAACTCGCAATCCGCTCTAGCGAGACTGAACTCCTTCTCTGAGGTTGAATACATGTAGGGTCTGGTATTTGCACGTGATGTTGACGTTTGGGTCCTGCGCAATGGGTACCCATGAACCATGTCAGGTCCGGAAGGAAGCAGCATTAAGTGGTGTTTACTCATGTGCCGCGGGGTCGCCTAAACCGAGTTAACGACAAAGGTGCCGCTTATGTGTTTCAATCGAAGGAGGGTGCACGGTATTAATTTTTAATTTCAACTCATTTGTCTAATAGACAGGTGAGTTTTTTATTTGGAAAAAATATTTACTATACATAAATAAGCGAAGTCTATTTTGCTTTATGATATAATAGGAATCATAACAGACAGAAATCAGAAGGAGGGAAATTTGTGTCGTATCAAGCTTTTTACCGTGCTTATCGGCCACAATCGTTTGCGGAAATGTCCGGGCAAACTCATATCAAGCAAACCCTTCAAAATGCCCTCCTTTATAACAAAACAACACACGCGTATTTATTTTCAGGGCCACGTGGAACAGGTAAAACAAGTGCAGCAAAAATCTTTGCGAAGGCTTTGAACTGTGAAAATGGACCAGCAAAAGAACCTTGCAATACATGTGAAACTTGTAAAAGTGTAACTGAAGGCTCAAATACTGATGTGATTGAATTTGATGCAGCTTCTAACTCTCGTGTAGAAGAAATGCGTGATATTATTGAAAAAGTCCGATTTGCACCTTCTAACGCTAAATATAAAGTGTATATTATTGATGAAGTGCATATGCTATCAACGAGTGCATTCAACGCGTTATTGAAAACATTAGAAGAACCGCCTGCACATGCAGTGTTCATATTGGCAACAACGGAGCCACATAAAATTCCACTTACTATTATCTCTAGGTGCCAGCGTTTTGATTTTAAACGAATAACATCTTCTGATATCGTTTCTCGTATGGAAGAAGTTTTAACAGATGCTAAAATTGAATACGATGAAAACGTACTGAAAATTATTGCACAAGCCGCTGCGGGTGGTATGCGTGATGCACTTAGTATGCTAGATCAAGTTGTGTCGTTTAGTGAAGATAAAATGACGATTGAAGATGCATTACTTGTAACTGGTTCGATTGGACAGGATGTCTTTTTTCAATTAGCAGATGCTTTGATAGAGAAAGATATAGCAAGAGCACTAGCGTGCATAGAAAAGTTAATAGAAGATGGCAAGGATCCAGTTCGGTTAACGGAGGACTTTATTACATTCTATAGGGACTTACTAGTTTTACTTGTTGCTCCAGAACAAACTGATTTGTTGGAAATAGCGACGGGGGATTCTACGTTTTTAGAACTTGCTTCTAAGTTTCAAGTAGATACCTTATATAGAGGGATCTCCATCTTGACGAATACACAACAAGAAATGCGTTTTTCTAATCATGCAAAAGTGTATCTAGAAACGGCGATAATCCGATTGGCACATGTGCCAATAGAAGGAACATTATCAAATGAGAGTAACTCGGAGTTAGAAACAAAGGTAAGAGTATTAGAATCTCAACTACAACAGTTGCAACAACAATTAAGTCAAGGAATGATACCGCAGGCAAACACTGGAACACAAGATCAACCGAAACGTCAACGACAAAAATCATCTGGTGGCGTTAAAGTGTCAAGTGGTCGAATACAAGAAATCCTAAAAACAGCCACGAAAACTGATATCCTAACGATTAAATCTCAGTGGGCAAATATTTTACAACAATTACAGAAATCACATGCTGCATTATTAAATGATGCTGAGCCAGTAGCAGCATCTTCTAATGCATTTGTGTTAAAATTCAAGTATGATATACATTGCCAAATGGCTATGGAGAATAAAACATTTTCCACTTCATTTCCCCAGTTAATTGCTAACCTGACAGGGATGATGTATGAAGTTTTATACGTACCAGAGGAAAATTGGTTGAAGATCCGAGAAGAGTTCATTCGGCAAAATGGTTTGAAACAAGGTAATACGGATACTGAGGAAGAAAATCCTTCAGAACCAACAGAATCGATGGAACTATTACAAACGATTGAACAGGTATCAGAGGATCCGTTGGTAGTGGAAGCTGAGAAATTGTTTGGAAAAGAATTTGTAGAAGTACAAGATGACTGAGGAGGAAAATAATTATGCGTGGAATGGGAAATATGCAAGGTATGATGAAACAAATGCAAAAAATGCAAAAGAAGATGGCTGAGGCTCAAGAAGAGTTAGCTACTCAACGTTTTGAAGCAATAGCTGGCGGTGGAATGGTGAAAGTTGTAGTTTCTGGCCAAAAAGAAGTGCTTGAAGTAGAACTAGATCCAGCTGTTATAGATCCAGATGATATTGAAATGCTTCAAGATTTAATCGTTATTGCTACAAACGAAGCTATAAAAAAAGCAGAAGATACAGCGAACTCCACAATGGGTCAATTCACGAAGGGATTGAACCTTCCTGGCATGTTCTAGGGGGAATATTAGATGCATTATCCTGAACCGATATCAAAACTAATAGATAGTTTTATGAAATTGCCGGGAATAGGGCCGAAAACAGCGGCCCGTCTGGCTTTTTTTGTCTTAACCATGAAAGAAGATACTGTTTTAGACTTTGCGAAGGCTTTAGTAGACGCCAAACGTAATTTAAGTTTTTGTTCTGTGTGCGGGCATATAACAGATATTGATCCTTGCCATATATGTCAGGATCAACAAAGAGATGCCTCTTTAATCTGCGTGGTTCAAGACACAAAAGATGTAATTGCCTTGGAAAAGATGAGAGATTACAATGGACGGTACCACGTACTTCACGGTGCAATTTCCCCAATGGATGGAATTGGTCCGGAAGATATTAATGTACCTTCGCTTTTAAAAAGATTACAAGATACAGAAATAGAAGAACTAATACTAGCTACTAATCCTACAATAGAAGGAGAAGCAACGGCGATGTATATTTCACGCCTTGTAAAACCGTCTGGTATTAAAACAACTAGAATTGCTCATGGATTACCTGTAGGCGGAGACCTAGAGTATGCAGATGAAGTAACTCTGTCTAAAGCGCTAGAAGGTCGCCGAGAGTTATAGGGGGATAGGTTAGTGTGATGTTTTCTAAAAAAGGAAAATTAAAAAAAGAATTCGATGATCAATTTGTAAAACTCATGATAGAAACCAAAGAAAATTGGCAACAAGCTCAATTAATAGAAGATTATTTAAACGACTATGATTTAGAAGCAGTTGCTAAAAGGAAAATAGCAGAAAGTATCCACTTCTATTTATATAAAGAGGCAAGGATTCGAAATGTCGTTCTAAAATAGCATAATAGATGTCCTAGCCACATATAATGATAGATATGATTTTACGGAGGGAATAACTCATGAAGTTTATTATCATTATATGTTCGCTAGTGCTTTTATCTTTTTTATTATTTCGAAATTCATTTCCTAAGTTTTTTGAGGGTGTATCTATTTTGTTATTTCGTTTAGGTTTTTCTGTACTTTTGTTATACGGAGTGCATTTATTACTTGGTTCAATGGGTTATGCGATCCCTGTAAATCTGTTCACAGGTGCCGTCGCAGCAGCATTAGGTATACCTGGAGTAATCTCCATTGTGGCAATTTCTATATTAGTATAAAAAAAGTTTTTAAAATGTGTTGACTTTATAATATAAAGAGAGTAATATTGTAGAAGTCGCCAAGAGGTAAAGTATTCTGGCAGACAACATGAACATTGAAAACTGAACATGCAAAACGTTAAGACATACAGCTTATCAACTAACTTTGTTAGTATGATAGCAAAACAATTTTGACATCATTTAATATGATGCCAGCAAAACAAATGAGCTTTTTAAGTTCTCTATTATGGAGAGTTTGATCCTGGCTCAGGACGAACGCTGGCGGCATGCCTAATACATGCAAGTCGAGCGAATGACGAAGAAGCTTGCTTCTTCTGATTTAGCGGCGGACGGGTGAGTAACACGTGGGCAACCTGCCCTGTAGATTGGGATAACTCCGGGAAACCGGGGCTAATACCGAATAATCCATTTCCTCACATGGGGAGATGTTAAAAGACGGCATCTCGCTGTCACTACAGGATGGGCCCGCGGCGCATTAGCTAGTTGGTGAGGTAACGGCTCACCAAGGCGACGATGCGTAGCCGACCTGAGAGGGTGATCGGCCACACTGGGACTGAGACACGGCCCAGACTCCTACGGGAGGCAGCAGTAGGGAATCTTCCACAATGGACGAAAGTCTGATGGAGCAATGCCGCGTGAGTGAAGAAGGTTTTCGGATCGTAAAACTCTGTTGTGAGGGAAGAACAAGTACGAGAGTAACTGCTCGTACCTTGACGGTACCTCATTAGAAAGCCACGGCTAACTACGTGCCAGCAGCCGCGGTAATACGTAGGTGGCAAGCGTTGTCCGGAATTATTGGGCGTAAAGCGCGCGCAGGCGGTCCTTTAAGTCTGATGTGAAATCCCACGGCTCAACCGTGGAAGGTCATTGGAAACTGGGGGACTTGAGTACAGAAGAGGAAAGCGGAATTCCAAGTGTAGCGGTGAAATGCGTAGAGATTTGGAGGAACACCAGTGGCGAAGGCGGCTTTCTGGTCTGTAACTGACGCTGAGGCGCGAAAGCGTGGGGAGCAAACAGGATTAGATACCCTGGTAGTCCACGCCGTAAACGATGAGTGCTAAGTGTTAGGGGGTTTCCGCCCCTTAGTGCTGCAGCTAACGCATTAAGCACTCCGCCTGGGGAGTACGGTCGCAAGACTGAAACTCAAAGGAATTGACGGGGGCCCGCACAAGCGGTGGAGCATGTGGTTTAATTCGAAGCAACGCGAAGAACCTTACCAGGTCTTGACATCCCGCTGACCGGCCTAGAGATAGGCTTTTCCCTTCGGGGACAGCGGTGACAGGTGGTGCATGGTTGTCGTCAGCTCGTGTCGTGAGATGTTGGGTTAAGTCCCGCAACGAGCGCAACCCTTGATCTTAGTTGCCAGCATTCAGTTGGGCACTCTAAGGTGACTGCCGGTGATAAACCGGAGGAAGGTGGGGATGACGTCAAATCATCATGCCCCTTATGACCTGGGCTACACACGTGCTACAATGGACGGTACAGAGGGTCGCAACCCCGCGAGGGTGAGCAAATCCCATAAAACCGTTCTCAGTTCGGATTGTAGGCTGCAACTCGCCTACATGAAGCCGGAATCGCTAGTAATCGTGGATCAGCATGCCACGGTGAATACGTTCCCGGGCCTTGTACACACCGCCCGTCACACCACGAGAGTTTGTAACACCCGAAGTCGGTGGGGTAACCCTTACGGGAGCCAGCCGCCGAAGGTGGGACAGATGATTGGGGTGAAGTCGTAACAAGGTAGCCGTATCGGAAGGTGCGGCTGGATCACCTCCTTTCTAAGGATAATATCGGAATACGAATCTTTATTCGTATCTTAACGTTTTGCAGTTCAGTTTTGAATGTTCATTTTTATATGAAGATTCGATACTTGCTCCTGCGATTATTCGTCGCAAAGTGAGCAAACCTTTGTTCTTTGAAAACTGGATAAAACGACATTGAAACAATAAACAACAAGAAATTCTGTTGTGATTATTTACGTAATCATGACGTGTAAGACTTTTTAACTTTTAGGTTAAGTTAATAAGGGCGCACGGTGAATGCCTTGGCACTAGGAGTCGACGAAGGACGGCACTAACACCGATATGCTTCGGGGAGCTGTAAGTGAGCTTTGATCCGGAGATTTCCGAATGGGGAAACCCACTGTTCGTAATGGAGCAGTACATTTGCGTGAATACATAGCGCATCTGAGACACACCCAGGGAACTGAAACATCTAAGTACCTGGAGGAAGAGAAAGAAAAATCGATTCCCTGAGTAGCGGCGAGCGAAACGGGAATAGCCCAAACCAAGAGGCTTGCCTCTTGGGGTTGTAGGACACTCTACATAGAGTTACAAAGGAATGAGTTAGACGAAGCGATCTGGAAAGGTCCGCAGGATAGGGTAAAAGCCCCGTAGTCCAAAATTCATTCTCTCTTGAGTGTATCCTGAGTACGGCGGAACACGTGAAATTCCGTCGGAATCCGGGAGGACCATCTCCCAAGGCTAAATACTACCTAGTGACCGATAGTGAACCAGTACCGTGAGGGAAAGGTGAAAAGCACCCCGGAAGGGGAGTGAAATAGATCCTGAAACCGTGTGCCTACAAGTAGTTAGAGCCCGTTAATGGGTGATAGCGTGCCTTTTGTAGAATGAACCGGCGAGTTACGATTACATGCAAGGTTAAGTTGAGAAGACGGAGCCGCAGCGAAAGCGAGTCTGAATAGGGCGAATGAGTATGTGGTCGTAGACCCGAAACCAGGTGATCTACCCATGTCCAGGATGAAGGTAAGGTAACACTTACTGGAGGTCCGAACCCACGCACGTTGAAAAGTGCGGGGATGAGGTGTGGGTAGCGGAGAAATTCCAATCGAACCTGGAGATAGCTGGTTCTCTCCGAAATAGCTTTAGGGCTAGCCTCAAACGTTAGAATCTTGGAGGTAGAGCACTGTTTGGACTAGGGGCCCATCCCGGGTTACCGAATTCAGACAAACTCCGAATGCCAATGATTTATGTTTGGGAGTCAGACTGCGAGTGATAAGATCCGTAGTCAAGAGGGAAACAGCCCAGACCACCAGCTAAGGTCCCAAAGTATTTGTTAAGTGGAAAAGGATGTGGCGTTGCTTAGACAACCAGGATGTTGGCTTAGAAGCAGCCATCATTTAAAGAGTGCGTAATAGCTCACTGGTCGAGTGACGCTGCGCCGAAAATGTATCGGGGCTAAACAAATCACCGAAGCTGTGGATTGATACCTTTGGTATCAGTGGTAGGAGAGCGTTCTAAGGGCGTTGAAGTCAGACCGGAAGGACTGGTGGAGCGCTTAGAAGTGAGAATGCCGGTATGAGTAGCGAAAGACGGGTGAGAATCCCGTCCACCGTATGACTAAGGTTTCCTGAGGAAGGCTCGTCCGCTCAGGGTTAGTCGGGACCTAAGCCGAGGCCGATAGGCGTAGGCGATGGATAACAGGTTGATATTCCTGTACCACCAAACCACCGTTTGAGTAATGGGGGGACGCAGAAGGATAGGGTAAGCATGCTGTTGGTTATGCATGTCCAAGCAGTAAGGTGTGAATGTAGGCAAATCCGCATTCTATAACATTGAGCTGTGATGGCGAGGACGTATGTCCGGAGTTCCTGATTTCACACTGCCAAGAAAAGCCTCTAGCGAGGTGATAGGTGCCCGTACCGCAAACCGACACAGGTAGTCGAGGAGAGAATCCTAAGGTGAGCGAGAGAACTCTCGTTAAGGAACTCGGCAAAATGACCCCGTAACTTCGGGAGAAGGGGTGCTCTTTTGGGTGCATAGCCTAGAAGAGCCGCAGTGAATAGGCCCAGGCGACTGTTTAGCAAAAACACAGGTCTCTGCAAAACCGTAAGGTGAAGTATAGGGGCTGACGCCTGCCCGGTGCTGGAAGGTTAAGAGGAGTGCTTAGCGCAAGCGAAGGTGCGAATTGAAGCCCCAGTAAACGGCGGCCGTAACTATAACGGTCCTAAGGTAGCGAAATTCCTTGTCGGGTAAGTTCCGACCCGCACGAAAGGCGTAACGATCTGGGCACTGTCTCAACGAGAGACTCGGTGAAATTATAGTACCTGTGAAGATGCAGGTTACCCGCGACAGGACGGAAAGACCCCGTGGAGCTTTACTATAGCTTGATATTGAATTTTGGTGCAACTTGTACAGGATAGGCAGGAGCCTTAGAGCCCGGAGCGCCAGCTTCGGAGGAGGCGTCGGTGGGATACTGCCCTGGTTGTATTGAAATTCTAACCCATACCCGTAACCCGGGTAGGAGACAGTGTCAGGCGGGTAGTTTGACTGGGGCGGTCGCCTCCTAAAGTGTAACGGAGGCGCCCAAAGGTTCCCTCAGAATGGTTGGAAATCATTCGAAGAGTGTAAAGGCAGAAGGGAGCTTGACTGCGAGACCTACAAGTCGAGCAGGGTCGAAAGACGGGCTTAGTGATCCGGTGGTTCCGCATGGAAGGGCCATCGCTCAACGGATAAAAGCTACCCCGGGGATAACAGGCTTATCTCCCCCAAGAGTCCACATCGACGGGGAGGTTTGGCACCTCGATGTCGGCTCATCGCATCCTGGGGCTGTAGTCGGTCCCAAGGGTTGGGCTGTTCGCCCATTAAAGCGGTACGCGAGCTGGGTTCAGAACGTCGTGAGACAGTTCGGTCCCTATCCGTCGTGGGCGTAGGAAATTTGAGAGGAGCTGTCCTTAGTACGAGAGGACCGGGATGGACACACCGCTGGTGTACCAGTTGTTCTGCCAAGAGCATCGCTGGGTAGCTATGTGTGGACGGGATAAGTGCTGAAAGCATCTAAGCACGAAGCCCCCCTCAAGATGAGATTTCCCATTACGCAAGTAAGTAAGATCCCTCAAAGACGATGAGGTAGATAGGTTCGGGGTGGAAGCGTGGCGACACGTGCAGCTGACGAATACTAATCGATCGAGGACTTAACCAAATTTGTTTAACGTAACAATGTCGTTTATCCAGTTTTGAGTGAACAAACACTCTATATATGAGGGTTTCAAGATACAAGTAGTGCTAGGAAACAAGTGAGAGAAGGAAGGAACGTACTAACGTACGTGACTGACAGATCGAATGAAGTTGACAACGCAATGCGCCGTATATTGAAAGCCGAATGAGTCTAGTGATGATGGCGAAGAGGTCACACCCGTTCCCATACCGAACACGGAAGTTAAGCTCTTCAGCGCCGATGGTAGTTGGGGGTCTCCCCCTGTGAGAGTAGGACGTCGCTGGGCACTAAAGAAAAGTCGTTACCGAGCAATTGGTAGCGGCTTTTTTGTATTTAGATAAAAGCCGTAGGCAGTCTATCTCTATAAGAAAGTATGCGAGAAAGTAGAGGGGCAAAGAGTTCGAGGAAGCAAGAGAGAGAGACTCGGAGCGTATAACATACGCGAGAATTGAACGAGTGCAGCTGAGGAAGAAATCTGCCGCCTATCTGCTTTCGCAGCCCCGGACACGAAAGTAAAGCTCTTGCGCCGATGGTAGTTAGGGGTCTCCCCCTGTGAGAGTAGGACGTCGCTGGGCACCAAAGAAAAAGTCGTTACTGAGTTTAATCGGTAGCGACTTTTTTGAAAGATGAATATGCAGGACCTTCTATAGACACTATCCATTGCGGTCGACCCAGGAGTAGAAAACATAGTAGTAATTCAATTCTACACAATAAGGTTTTGAAAGAATAAAGCGATTTGGGAAAATTATCCTTTTCGCAAGTAAAAGGCAATACACCGCAAGTAAATATAGACTTAGAGCAAGTAAATCATTCATGACCGCAAGTAAGCCAAAGATGGAAGCAAGTAATCAATAGGTTAGAGCAAGTAAAGATAAAATAGTGGCAAATCATTCATAACAGATAGGAATGTATATGCTTCTGACGTACACAAAGTCAGTGTTCCTGGTACTTTATGATATTGCATGCAAAGTAGAGACTCTGGATTTGTTATCAGCATCTTAAAAGGGCATTTCTTAAGTATTTCTTCAACTAGTAAAAAAGGATACGATATAAAAATAGCTGGTCTCTATCGTAAGAGTAGCGTTAGAGCCCCCTTGTATCTTCGGGGGCTTCCCATATGAATAAGAAAGCATCTTTTCCCTAGTTATCCAAAATGCACTAACTTGTTTCTAAAAGTTATAGAGGGCGACGGACAGACAAATGCCATAATATCACCAAAAATTCACTCGGTAATAATATAGCGAAAAGTCTGTCCAAAGCCCTTCCGAAAACTATAGAGACAGGTTTTGAACTTAAAGGACCGGGCATTTTTTTGAGGTTTTTCTTAATATAGTTTTTTGATTATTGTTTGTTAAAAACCTTGATTAGCAGTAAATTAGAATTGCTCATTCATAGATGAAATTGTACAACCATTGTATAGGAGATACTTCTAGTTTCAAGGAAAACCAGACAGAAATAAGTTGCCTATCTCCCTGTACTTGATACTATTCATGTATAATAGAAGAAAGATATTAGAACGTATAGTGAGGTAATATAATGCAAGAGAAAAGACCGTTGGTTGAGGCATTAGAAAAATTTCATAAAAATAGCCCTATTTCTTTTCATGTACCTGGACATAAAAATGGACTTTTATCGAATTTACCAGAACTAATAAGAGATTCAATGCAATACGATTTGACAGAATTAAATGGGTTGGATGATTACCATCATCCAGAGGAAGCGATAAAGGAAGCAGAGCAATTACTGACCAAACTATATAACACTGACGAAAGTTTCTTTTTAGTGAATGGCACGACTATTGGAAACCTTGCTATGATTTATGCAACCTGCCAGTATGGAGAGCAAATTATAGTACAACGGAATGCTCATAAATCTATTTTTCACGCTATTGAATTGGTTGGTGCAGAGCCTATTTTTGTATCCCCTAAATGGGATGAACAATCCAAAACGGCGTCCTATGTATCATTAGAGGTAATTGAAGAAGCAATTCAACAATTTCCTTTTGTCAAAGCGGTTGTCTTAACCTATCCAAACTATTATGGAGTTTCTTCTCCGGATTTAGAGAATATCATTAGACTATGTCATAAACTACAAATGCCTGTGTTAGTAGATGAAGCACATGGTGCACATTTTCAAACACATAAAGGATTTCCAAAGTCAGCGTTATTGTATGGGGCTGATATCGTCGTACAATCAGCACATAAAACGTTACCAGCGTTAACAATGGGTTCATTTTTACATATTCGTTCTCAATTTATTGATAGCAAAAAGGTAAATAAATACTTAAGAATGTTGCAATCGAGTAGTCCTTCTTATTTAATTTTAGCTTCTCTTGATGATGCAAGAAGTTATGTGGAAAGATATAGTCCAATGGATTTTAAACAGTTGATGGATAGAAGAGAAGTGTTTATACAAGCTTTAGAAACTATTCCATTAATTAAAGTAGTTCAAGTAGACGATCATTTAAAACTATTAATACGAGTTGGTAAGTATTCTGGGTTTCAGGTTCAGCAAGCTTTTGAGAAACAAAATATATATGTGGAGCTAGCGGATCCACACCAAGTCTTACTAATTCTCCCATTGCTAAAAGTGGAGCATGAATATGCATTTGCAGAGATTAGAAAGCGAATAAAACATGCCGTAGATAAATTAAAAAAAGAAAGCCCAGATTTAAAGAATAATGTATTTCATATGGAACAAAGATCTATTTCTACCTTACAGATGAGCATGGAGCAACTGAGTGAGAAACAAGGGGAATGGATTCCTTATGTACGGACAATTGGAAGGATAGCTAAAGGGATGATTATTCCTTACCCTCCTGGTATTCCGCTAATCTTACCAGGGGAGAAAATTACGGTTCCCATTCTTACGGAATTAGAAGAGTGGATTGAAAAAGGTGCATTGTTTCAAGGAGAACATCGACTAGAAGAAAAGTTAATATATGTGGTGGAGGAGTAACTGTGCAAAAAAGAGGGTACTTTATAACAAGCGAGGGTCCAGAAGGTGCTGGGAAAACAACTGTTATGAATTTATTAGGAGAACAACTAATCGAAGAGGGCTACGATGTCGTTATGACAAGAGAACCCGGAGGTATTATGATTTCCGAAAAGATTCGTAACATAATTTTAAATAACGAGCATACAATGATGGAAAGCCGTACTGAAGCGTTATTATATGCAGCTGCTAGAAGACAACATTTAGTAGAGAAGATTCTACCTGCGTTAGAAGCTGGGAAAATTGTGATTTGCGATAGATTTATTGATAGCTCATTGGCATACCAAGGTTTTGCTCGTGGTATTGGTGTAGAGGAAATATGGGCTATTAACAAGTTTGCGATTGGTGAAACGATGCCGGAAAAAACAGTCCTATTTGATGTTGATCCTGAAGTAGGTCTATCAAGAATTAATGCACATAAGGATAGAGAAAAAAATCGATTAGATGTGGAAAATTTAGCGTTTCATCAAAAAGTACGAGCTGGTTATTTATCTTTAGTTGAAAAATACCCAGAACGTATACAAGTAATAGATGCCTCTCAGCCATTAGAAAAGGTATTAGAAGAAACATACAGAGTCATCAAACGGGAGTTAGAAATTATTAGATAATTCATGGTATAATAAAAGAAAAAATACTAATAGGGGTGAGTATCGATGAAATTGATAGTAGCGGTAGTGCAGGATCAGGATAGTAATCGGTTGTCTAATGCATTAACAAAGGCAAAGTTTAGAGCAACAAAACTGGCAAGTACAGGTGGTTTTTTACGTTCCGGAAATACTACATTTCTAATCGGTACTGATGATGCTCTAGTAGCTTCTGCTTTGGAATTAATAAGAGATAATTGTAGAGCAAGAGAGCAAATGGTAGCACCAGTATCTCCAATGGGTGGAAATGCAGATTCTTATATTCCTTATCCAGTGGAGGTTGAGGTAGGAGGAGCTACTGTATTTGTACTTCCAATTGAACAATTCCATCATTTTTAAAAATGAAGGAAGGAGTAGTAACTATTGAAGATAAATCAAGATATGCGCGTTGGTATAGATAATATTCGAAAAGACTCTATGCAGAATGGAAATCAGTCTGTTAAATTTGGTCAGATGATTACAAAACAGGAACAGCGCATGCAGACAGATGTGATGACACGACTTCTCGGAGATATTTCTACAGCAGGGGATCGTCTGGCGCGATCACGAAACTTACGTGACATGGCAAAGTTTAAAATGCTAATTCGAAAGTTCTTACACGAAGCTGTCGATTTTGGAATGGGATTAAAACAATCTCATACATGGAACCGTTTTGGTGAAGGAAGAAAGTTGAAACTAGTAGAAACAATTGATGAAAAATTAGTTGAATTAGCAGAAGAAATTTTAAATCAAGAAAAAAGTTCTATAGACTTGTTAGATAAAATTGGAGAGATAAAAGGCTTACTTATTAACTTATACACGTAAGTTTCCCGTGTTTTCGCATAATGCGAAACGCGGGATTTTTCAAAAAAAGCATATATTATAACTCAGTATCATTTTTGCACTGACTAAATGCTTGTACTTTTCTTAGAAAGAGGTGAAGGAGATGGAAAACTGGTCGATTGAAGGCGTAGAAAAATTACAACCGAACGTATTTAAACAAATTCAAACAATTGTATCTAAAAATCGAATCGGACATGCCTATATTCTAGAAGGAGCTAAAGGAACTGGAAAAAAGAAAGTTATGCAATTTTTTGTTCAGCTCATATATTGTGAAAATCCAGTAAATAATGTTCCATGTGAAACATGTCGATCATGTAAAAGATTAAAGTCCTTCAATCACCTTAATTTTATGCAACTGGAACCTGATGGTCAGTTTATAAAAAAGGGACAAGTAGATGAATTGGTTCATACGTTAAGTAAAACTACTATTGAAAAACAACGAAAAATATATGTAATACATCATGCAGACCAATTAAATGCCAGTGCTGCAAATACGTTATTGAAGTTTTTAGAAGAACCTCAAAGTGAGATTACGGCCATACTATTAACCGATAGAATGCATGCTTTACTTCCAACCATTCGATCCAGATGTCAGCACTTAACTTTATCTCCAATGCCAACTGCTATTTTAAAGCAGAAGTTAATAGAAGAGGGAATCACTGAATCTATGGCTTCTACTGTTTGTAAAATGACGAATCAAGTAGAAGAAGCAATTAATTTAGCGAAAGATGAGCAGTTTGGACTTGTAAGGAAATCAGTGTTAAAATTGGTTGAAGCAAATGGAAGAAGTGTTCAAGATGCATTGATGTGTATACATGAAGATTTTGGAACTTTGCTCAAAGAGAAAGAGCAGGCAGAACAAGCGTTAGATTTACTACTATTCGCATATCGTGATATAGTAGCTATAAAAGCAAGTCCCATCGCAGATTGTACTTTTCCAGATATGAATTCTTATTGGAAACAGGTTGCCCTACAAACAACGTATGAGCAATTATCGAAGCAATTAGAAATGATTTTACATGCAAAACAAAACTTGCATAAAAATATGAATCGAACACTGATGATGGAGCAGTTAATGCTTAACCTGCAGGAGGGATTTACTTTTGTATAATGTGGTAGGAGTCCGCTTTAAAAAAGCGGGTAAAATATATTATTTTGATCCAGTGGATTTTGCTTTAGAGAAAGATGATTATGTAATCGTCGAAACAGCAAGAGGAGTGGAGTACGGTAAAGTAGTAGTTCCGATCAAGCAAGTTGAGGAACATGACGTTGTACTTCCTTTAAAACAAGTAGTAAGACCTTCTACGGATAAAGATCGTATTCAAGTAGAGGAAAATAGATTAGAATCAGCTCAAGCTCTTGCACTTGGGACTGACAAGATTATCGAAAGAAATCTTGAAATGAAGTTAGTTGACGTTGAATATACATTCGACCGAAACAAAATTATTTTTTATTTTACTGCAGAAGGTCGTGTAGACTTTCGAGATTTGGTGAAAGATTTAGCGTCAGTATTTAGAACTCGAATTGAACTTAGACAAATTGGAGTTCGTGATGAAGCTAAAATGTTAGGTGGTATAGGTCCTTGTGGTCGTATGCTTTGTTGTTCTACATTTCTAGGTGATTTTGAGCCAGTTTCTATAAAAATGGCAAAAGATCAAAATTTATCGTTGAATCCATCTAAAATTTCTGGACTTTGTGGCCGACTTATGTGCTGCTTAAAGTATGAGAACGATGAATATGAAACTGCTAGAGAACAAATGCCGGATATTGGTGATAAAGTTGAAACACCTGATGGGCTAGGTAGAGTAGTAAGTATGAATATTTTGGAGCGAATTTTACGTATAGAATTACCTGATCCACAACGTGTTCTAGATTATACTTTAGAAGAAATTACAAACCATGCAACAAATCAGGTGCAATGGTCGGGGCAATGAGGTGAATGTGTGATGGACCGCAATTTTTTTGATACAATTATAGATTTTGAAAAACAATTAGAGTCCACGCAGCTGCAATTTCGCGCTTTAAAAGAATTTGTGGCGATAATGGTTGAAGAACGTGAAGCGCTACAACAAGAGAATAATCATTTAAGACAACGACTCGATGAAATGCATGAAAAAGAATTAATGATTGAAAAATTGCGAGATGAGAAATTGAACAAGTTGGATGTAGGAGAGGGCCATGATAATCTCGCTCGTCTCTATCAAGAAGGCTACCATGTGTGTCATGTTCACTTTGGAAGTTCTCGTAAAGAAGAAGATTGTCTATTTTGTCTATCGTTTTTAAACAAACAAAACACATAAACAATTGACTGATGCCACTCCATAAGTGGGGTCAGTCTTTTGTTTTCCTTGGGGGTAACAATTATGGAACTATGGTTAAAGGATGACGAACGACTTGATTATTTATTGGCAGAAGATTTACGTATCATACAAAGTCCTTCTGTCTTCTCTTTTTCTTTGGATGCAGTATTGCTATCAAGATTTACATATGTCCCGATTAAAAAAGGGAAAATTGTAGATATGTGCTCAGGAAATGGAGCAATTCCATTATTTCTAAGTGCTCGGACAAAAGCCGAAATCATAGGTGTTGAATTACAAGAAAGGCTAGCAGATATGGCTACAAGAAGTGTTCAGTTCAATAACCTTGTAGAACAAATTACAATGATGACAGCGGATGTAAAGGGTATTGCTAAAAAGCTTGGTTCTGAAAAATTTGATGTTGTTACTTGTAACCCGCCCTATTTTCCAGCTCATGAGGCAAGTGAGAAAAATTTAAAAGAGCATTTGGCAATTGCTCGACATGAAATTCATCTTACCTTGGAGGAGGCAGTTCAATCTGCTAGCGAATTATTAAAACAAGGTGGAAAGGCTTCCTTTGTTCATCGTCCTGGTAGACTTCTTGATATTGTAACTTCGATGAGGGCTAATCGTTTAGAGCCTAAAAGAATTCGTTTTGTCTATCCAAAAGAAGGAAAGGAAGCAAATACATTGCTGATTGAAGGTATAAAAGATGGAAAGCCAGACTTGAAGATATTACCTCCTTTATATGTGTACGGAGATGATGGTAAATATACACAAGAAGTAAAAGAGATGTTGTATGGAAAAGAATGAAAAACAGCATACTTTTTACGTGTTAGAATGTAAGGATGGGTCCTATTACGCGGGTTATACGAATGATTTAGTTAAAAGAATAAATGTACATAATGCAGGAAAGGGAGCAAAGTATACACGTGCCAAGCGACCAGTTAATTGTATATATAGTGAACTGTACGAAACAAAGCAAGAGGCAATGCAAGCAGAGTACGCTTTTAAACAGCTAACAAGAAAACAAAAAATAAATTATATGGGGACAAGTAAATGATGAAATCTCAGAAATCAATTGAGCATGAACAAAGCAGCTGCTTGTATTTAGTTGCAACGCCCATTGGGAATCTAGAAGATATGACGATGAGGGCTATTCGAATACTAAAAGAAGTTGATATTATTGCAGCAGAAGATACAAGAAATACAAAAAAATTGTGTAACTACTTCGAGATTTCTACCCCTCTTATTAGTTATCATGATCATAACCTGCAGTCAGGCGGAGAAAAGCTGATGGAATTGTTAAGAGAGGGTAAACAAATAGCATTAGTAAGTGATGCGGGTCTCCCTTGTATATCTGATCCTGGTGCAGATATTGCTGCTAAAGCAGTAAAAGAAGGATTTGCGATTGTACCGATCCCTGGAGCAAACGCTGCACTAAGTGCTCTAATTGCATCTGGACTTTCAACACAGCCATTTTTCTTTTACGGCTTTTTAAGTCGCAATAAAAAAGAAAGAAAACTGGAAATTGAAAAACTTCAAAATAGACAGGAGTCCATTATTTTATATGAGTCACCACATCGCTTAAAGGAATCATTACGTGATTTACAATCTATTATTGAAGGGACACGTAAAATTGTACTAGCACGTGAGATAACAAAGAGATTTGAAGAGTTTTTAAGAGGTACGATTGACGAAGCTGTAGAGTGGGTGGAGCAGGCTGAGATTCGGGGAGAATTCTGTATAGTATTAGAAGGAAACGAAGATGCGGTAGAATCGAATGAAGAAACACCATGGTGGTCAGAACTAACACTAGAAGAACATGTGGACCATTTAATAGAAGAAAAACAGTGTACGTCAAAGGAAGCTATTAAAGAAGTAGCCATCCAAAGAGGTTTATCTAAAAGAGAAGTTTATCAAAATTATCATGTAGAGTAAAAAAACCGTAAACTTATAAAGTTTACGGTTTTTTTTCTAATTATTTTAAGTTACTTTGAATCTCTTTAATTAGTAATTCTGCACCTTCTGCACTTAGAATCAGTTTTCCGCCAACTAGACGTAGGTTGTCATCTGATACTTCACCAGTTACAGCACAAGTCATATTTGGCATATATTTTTTTAGGATGATTTTATCATCATCTACATAAATTTCTAATGCATCTTTTTCAGCAATACCCAGCGTGCGACGTAATTCAATTGGAATAACTACACGACCTAATTCATCAACTTTACGTACAATACCTGTAGATTTCATAAAAAATTATTCTCCCCTCAAGAGTGCATATTTTTCGCCAAGATTCGACATAAACCTCTTTTATGTAATATATCATACCAAGTACTGCCATTTTCGTCAATAATTAATGCTTTAGCGAAAGAGAGTAATATAATATTATTTTGATATTTAAATTAGTTTTTAATAAAAAATCCATTCTTTTAAAGGAAAATAGGAATTATTTTGATATATTATCTAGTTTTTTGAAGTTTGCTGTTTGGTAATTTTCATTCGACAAACATGAATAAATGAATTGATTGAAACAAACTCTTCATTTCGATAGAATAAAGAATAAAGAGAATCAACATTGGAGGCATCTTTACATTGAAAGATCAACAGAAAACATTCTATTTAACAACGCCTATTTATTATCCGAGTGGAAAATTTCACATTGGAACCGCGTATACAACCGTTGCTTCCGATGCAATGGCCAGATATAAAAGACTTAGGGGATATGAAGTTCGTTTCCTAACAGGAATGGACGAGCACGGTCAAAAAATTCAAGAAAAAGCACAGGAGGCAGGAAAAGAGCCTCAAATTTATGTAAATGAAATTGCAGAAGCGGCCAAAAAGGTATGGGCTTTAATGGATATTTCTTATGATGATTTTATCCAAACTACAGAAGAACGTCATACAAAAATAGTAGAGAAAATATTCCAGAAATTCTTGGATAATGGGGACATTTATAAGGGAGAATATGAAGGGTGGTATTGTACACCTTGTGAGTCTTTCTTTACTGAAACGCAGTTAATAGAAGGAAACTGTCCAGACTGTGGTCGTCCTGTTCAAAAAGTGAAGGAAGAATCATACTTCTTTAATATGAAAAAATATGCGGACCGTTTATTGGCATATTATGAGCAAAACGTGGAATTTATAGAGCCAGAATCTAGAAAAAATGAAATGGTCAATAACTTCATTAAACCGGGCTTAGAAGATTTGTCAGTATCAAGAACGTCCTTTGATTGGGGTATCAAAGTTCCAGGAGATCCTAAGCATGTAATCTATGTATGGGTGGATGCCTTGACTAATTATATTACCTCACTTGGTTATTTATCAGATGATGATTCTCTATTCCAAAAGTTTTGGCCTGCAGATGTCCATGTAGTAGGGAAAGACATCGTCCGTTTCCATACAATTTATTGGCCTATATTCCTAATGGCATTAGATTTACCATTGCCTAAGAAGGTTTTTGCTCATGGATTTATCATGATGAAAGACGGTAAAATGTCTAAATCGAAAGGAAACGTTGTATACCCAGAAATGTTAGTAGAACGTTATGGAATAGATGCAACACGTTATTTCCTACTGCGTGAACTTCCTTTTGGTCAAGATGGAGTATTTTCCCCTGAATCGTTCGTAGAGAGAACAAACTTTGACCTTGCAAATGATTTAGGGAATTTGTTGAATAGAACTGTTTCTATGATTAATAAATATTTCGATGGTAAAATTCCAGTAAGTCAAAGTGAACCGACAGAGTTTGATGAAACGTTACAGGGATTTACAAAGGAAACAATTGATAAATATGAAGCAAATATGGAAAAAATGCAGTTTAGTTTAGTGCTTGGGGATTTATGGGCTTTAGTATCACGTACAAATAAGTATATTGATGAAACTCAACCATGGGTACTTGCAAAAGACGAAGCAACTAAAGGGCAACTGGCTTCAGTTATGACACATTTAGCAGAAAGTCTTCGACAAATTGCAACTCTTGCCCAACCATTTATGACGAATAGTCCGAAACAAATTGCAGAGCAAGTTGGTTTTACAGTAGATTATTTGCAATGGGACTATTTAGGTTCATTTAATGTTATTAAAGATGGTACTTCAGTAATAAAAACAGGAATTCCTATTTTCCCACGGTTAGATGTAGATGTAGAAGTTGCTTATATTCGTGAACAAATGAGGGGCTCTGTTCAAACACCTCAGGAAGAGGAAGAATCTCAAACAGAAGAAATTTCAATCGATGACTTTTTCAAGGTGGACTTACGCGTTGCAACTGTTTTATCGTGTGAGGCCGTACCTAAAGCAGATAAATTACTAAAGCTGCAACTAGATATGGGATATGAAAAGCGTCAAGTAATTTCTGGGATTGCCCAACATTACAAGCCTGAAGACGTTATTGGTAAAAAAGTAATTGTAGTAGCAAATTTAAAACCTGTGAAGTTAAGAGGAGAGTTATCTCAAGGAATGATTCTTGCAGGTGAAAAAGATGGATATTTGACACTTGCTACAGTGGATGAAAAACTTGAAAATGGTGCTCAAGTGAAATAATCGTTAAAATAGACCTGTCGTATTACAGACAGGTCTTTTGATTTAAAATAATATTTTCAAATACTATTTTAGAGGTCATTTATAAAACTAAACCTTATCAAAGTTGAATAAATTCAAATAGGTATTCTTTTAATAGTATTGCAAAGAATATAAAATAACCACTAATAGGTAAGGGGAAGATAAAATGTTTATTGATACACATGTACATTTAAATGCAGATCAGTACGAGGAAGATTTGCAAGAAGTGATTAATCGTGCACTAGAAGCTAATGTAAAAAAAATGGTCGTTATTGGTTTTGATCGTATCACGATTGAAAGAGCTATGAAGTTAGTAGAGCAGTATTCTTTTATCTATGCTGTAGTGGGATGGCATCCTGTGGATGCAATTGATTGTACAGAAGAGGACTTAAAATGGATTGAAGAACTTGCAGCACACGAAAAGGTTGTTGGTATAGGGGAAATGGGCCTAGATTATCATTGGGACAAATCTCCTAAAGATGTTCAACAGATATTGTTTCGAAAACAAATACGGTTAGCCCAAAAAGTAAAATTACCGATTATTATCCATAATCGTGATGCAACTGAAGATGTGATTCGTATTCTACAAGAAGAAGAAGCACATATTACAGGTGGTATCATGCATTGTTATGGAGGGAGTGTTGAAACGGCAAAGCAATGTATAGAGATGAATTTTATGATTTCCCTTGGTGGACCGGTAACTTTTAAAAATGCAAAGAAACCAAAAGAGGTAGCAACAAAAATTCCATTAGAAAATTTACTAATTGAAACAGATGCACCTTATTTAACTCCGCAACCTTATCGAGGAAAAAGAAATGAACCAGCTCTTGTGACACTAGTTGCGGAAGAAATAGCACGTCTAAAAGGAATTTCAATTGAAGAGGTGGCAGAAGTAACTACTAAAAATGCGGAATTATTCTTTGGTATAACGGAATAAAAAAGTACTAATATTAAGAAGATATTTTATATGTCCTAAATTTCAAAAAAAACCTTAACTGTTGACAACCTCTTTGGGACTCTATATAATCACTTCAGTGAACAAGGAGGCGTTTTTCATGTCAAATAATTCCATGAAAAACCTGTTCTTTCATTCATTGAGGAGCAAGCAAACCATAGTAACTGTAGTATCTTTACTATTGTTTCTTGCAGTAGTTTCTTTCGTTTTATTCGAAGGAACAAAGAAAACTGTTGCTTTAACAGTTAATGGTGAACAACAAGATATATTAACGCATGCAAATACAGTTGGTGAATTATTAGATAGTCATCAAATAGTAGTAGCCAAGGAAGACTTTTTACATCCCTCAGTGAACACATCAATCGAAAATAATTTGTCGATTGAGTGGGAGCAGGCAAGACAAATAGAAATCACAGTAGATGGTGAAATTCAAACACTTACAACTACTGATGACTTAGTTTCAGAAATACTCGCAAAGGCAAATGTTTCAGTTACTGAACATGATGCGATAACACCTGCTGCAGATGCAGAGGTTGGACCTAAAAACAAAATTGCTATTGAAAAAGCATTTGAAGTAACGCTTTTAGATGGTAATGAAGAGAAGAAGGTATGGTCCACTTCGACTACGGTCGCTGACTTTTTAAAACTATATAACATTCAATTGAGTGAATTCGACCGAGTAAAACAGAAAATGGATGAATTAGTAGTCCCGAATTCTGAAATACAAGTAGTGCGAGTAGAAAAGGTCACCGATGTAGTTGAGGAAGAAACAAAATTTGCGGTAGAAACGAAAAAAGAAGACTCACTACTAAAAGGGAAAGAAAAAGTAGTACAAGATGGTGTAAATGGAACTGTTTCACGGACTTATGAAGTAGTGAAAGAAAACGGTAAAGAGGTCTCTCGTAATATGGTGAACGAAAAGATTATTAAAGAGCCAACCAAAAAAGTGGTGGCAGTCGGAACGAAAGTCGTGACTGCTAGTGTTTCACGTGGAGCAAATTCGTCAGCAACTCCATCCACAGGGAAAGAATTTTATGTCACAGCAACTGCTTATACTGCTAGTTGTAACGGTTGTTCTGGCGTAACTGCAACAGGGGTTAACTTGAAATCTAATCCAAATTTGAAGATTATTGCAGTAGATCCTGGTGTTATTCCACTGGGGTCAAAAGTATGGGTAGAAGGCTATGGTTATGCGGTAGCTGGAGATACTGGTGGAGCTATCAAAGGAAATAAGATTGACGTATTTATGCCCTCTAAATCGAAGGCATATGACTTTGGTCGTCAAAAAGTACGCGTGAAAGTTTTAAACTAACTTTAATAGCTTTCCCTTTCGTTGATTGGGAAAGCTTTTTTGCGTTATTATAGATATAGTGGTGGAAAAACGGAAAAGAGGAAAACCAGTTGCAAATAAAAGAAATAATAGTTGTTGAAGGAAAAGATGATACAACAGCTATAAAACGTTCTGTAGAAGCAGATACTATTGAAACGAATGGTTCAGCTATATCTAAAGAAACACTTATAAAAATCCAACATGCTCAAGATAAACGTGGTGTCATTGTATTTACTGATCCAGATTACCCAGGAAGACGAATTCGCGCTATTATTGAAGAGCAGGTTCCGGGTGTGAAACACGCATTTTTGTCCAAAGAAAAAACAATAGCAAAAAATGGAAAAGGATTAGGAATCGAACACGCAAAGGACGAAGATATTCGCGCTGCTCTTTCTAATGTTTATACCCCAAAATCAGACAAAGAAACGTTTATCGAAATACCTCTTTCGATATTAGTTGATGGGCAATTAATTGGCCATCCCCATTCGAAGGAAAGACGAACAAGATTGGGAGAACTATTGAAAATTGGATATACCAATGGAAAACAGCTACAGAAAAGACTATCTATTTTTCAAATTAGTCAACAACAAGTGGAAGAAGCAATTGCACAACTCAATTTGGAGGAAAATAATATATGCAAAAAGATATAGCAACACCAATACGTACACAAGAGATACTAAAGAAATACGGGTTCTCATTCAAAAAAAGCTTAGGGCAAAACTTCTTAATTGACCCGAATATCTTACGTAATATTGTAAGCCATGCGGAACTTACGGTAGAATCTGCTGCAATTGAAATTGGACCTGGTATTGGAGCATTAACGGAGCATTTAGCGAGAACCGCAGGAAAAGTAGTAGCCTTTGAAATTGATCAAAGACTGTTACCTGTTTTAGCAGATACTTTATCACCTTACGACAACGTAGAAATTATTCATGCGGATATTTTAGAAGTGGATGTTCAACAAATGTTTGAAAGTCAGCTTCAAAACTATAAGGATGTTATGGTAGTTGCAAATTTACCATACTACGTAACGACACCGATATTGTTGAAACTGTTGATGGATCGTCTACCTATACGTGGTATGGTTGTTATGATGCAAAAAGAGGTGGCAGACCGAATCACTGCATCCCCCGGAACTAAAGCATATGGTTCTTTGTCTATTGCTATTCAGTACTATATGGAGGCAGAAATAGCAATGATTGTTCCTAAAGCAGTGTTTATGCCACAACCAAACGTAGATTCAGCTGTTATTAAACTTACTCGCCGTGAAGTACCGCCAATTCAAGTAATCGATGAAGAATTCCTATTTAAAGTTTCTCGTGGTTCTTTTGTTCAAAGAAGAAAAACAATTATTAATAATCTACAATCATCACTACCTAACGGGAAAGCGAAAAAAGATATTATCATACAAGCTTTAGGAAAAGTAGGCGTTGATCCAACAAGACGTGGAGAAACATTAAGTATAGAAGAGTTCGGAAAATTATCTAATGAACTATATGAAGAATTCCATTAATTTTACTTGTTACAAAATAAGTAATATTTATAAAAAAGTGAGCATAGCTATTAAATAAAAACGTTGACAACTGTATAGAATGATTGATAAAATATTTTGTTTGACAAAATTTAAAAACGGTGGTAAGATAGTAATCAGTGAGGTGTATGCGAAATGCCAAAAACTTTAGCTGATATTAAGAAGTCATTAGATCATCATTTAGGCAAACGTTTGCAATTAAAAGCAAACGGAGGACGGAAGAAAACAATAGAGCGTGCAGGTGTACTTAGAGAGACATATCATGCAGTATTTGTTATCGATTTGGATCAAGATGAAAACTCTTTTGAACGTGTATCTTATAGTTATGCAGATGTTTTGACCGAAGCAGTAGAAATCACTATTTTTGATGAAGCAAATAATTTGATAGTTGTAAAATGATTTTTTAGAACTTTTATTTCTTATTTTTATAATTTTAAAAACCTCTTTTCTAATTTTTTATTAGAATAGGGGTTTTCTTTTGGATTGCGGACATACTAAAAAAGCTAGTTGTTCCAAAGGAGGATTCACCTATGTCTAGAAAAGGGATAATGTCTAAAGAATTAAAAGAAGAGATAGCCAAAGATCTTGGATTTTATGAGGTAGTCAAAACCGAGGGCTGGGGAGGAATTAAATCACGTGATGCAGGTAATATGGTAAAACGAGCAATTGAAATGGCTGAACAGCAAATGAAATCACCAAAGTAAAGAAGCATATACCATAATTATTCATTGATGTACTAATGCACACGAGAGACAAAACTAAAGAACAACTAGCACAAAGAAAAGACGGAGCAATCCGTCTTCTCTTTTTTAAATATTTGTGCGTGGAATTTGGATCCATATAATGTGTAGTAACCTAATAAAATCTAGCATAGCTTATCGCCATAATTAATTATTTTAAGGCGGAACAAATTTTTACTTCTGTTTTCAAGATTATCTCTTCTCTACTTACTTTTTTAAGGTCCTGACCAGTTTCTGAAAGTTGTAGAAGGCTATGGAGAGGTAATCTTATAGATTAATAATATAGACTACTATTATAGATTATTAATAAGCTATGCTTTATCTCTGTAATTGTTCAATTATTTTACCAGTTAGGGAAGCTGAATCTCACTTCCGCATACCTGATGCACTGTGTTAAAATAGGGGACAACATATTTGGGAAAAGGAGCAGATGGAATGTATTACGTAAAAGCACCTGCTAAAATAAATCTAACACTAGATGTACTACATAAACGTCCGGACGGTTACCATGAAGTAGAAATGATTATGACTACTGTGGATTTAGCAGACCGTATAGGATTAGAGGTAAGAGAAGATGGAGCTATACATATTTTATCTGTGGATCGCTTTGTTCCAAATGATCATCGGAATCTAGCGTATCAGGCCGCTAAGATTCTAAAAGACATCTATCGAGTGAAACAAGGAGTTTCTATTACAATCGAAAAGAACATTCCCGTAGCGGCTGGGCTAGCTGGAGGTAGCAGTGACGCAGCAGCCACGTTAAAAGGATTAAATGTAATTTGGGAGTTAGGGCTTTCTTTAGATGAACTTGCTGAAATAGGTTCTAAAATAGGTTCGGACGTACCGTTTTGTGTGTACGGAGGAACTGCTTTAGCAACAGGAAGAGGAGAGAAGATACAAGAACTCCCTTCTCCAGCTAATTGTTGGATAGTCCTTGCGAAGCCGACACTTGGGGTATCAACTGCAGACATCTATGGAAATCTAAAAATAAATGAAATAAAACATCCAAACACTGCTCTAATGGTTGAATCTATTCAACAGAAAGACTTTGATCTAATGTGTTCTTCTGTCGGAAACGTATTGGAAGATGTAACTCTAAAACTATATCCAGAGGTGGCAGGTTTAAAAGACCAAATGAAAAAATTTGGTGCGGACGCTGTATTGATGAGTGGAAGCGGTCCAACTGTGTTTGGGATAGTCGATCATGAGACAAGAGTCCAAAGAATATATAATGGTCTTCGTGGATTTTGCGACGAGGTATATGCAGTTCGCTTAATGGGTGATAGAGAACCACTTGCTTAAATCCGGATGTTTGTGGTAAGTTTTCTATAAAACATTCGTATTTGGAGGTGAAACTATGAAATGGAAAAGAAGTGAACGGCTTGTAGATATGACTCAATATCTTATGGAGCATCCGCATAAATTAATCCCTTTGACATTCTTTGCTTCTTTATATCAATCTGCTAAATCTTCGATAAGTGAGGATTTAACTATTGTAAAGGAAACTTTTGAAGAGAGAGGCAGAGGTTTACTTGTTACTGTTCCCGGAGCCGCAGGTGGAGTCAAGTTTATACCAACAATGACAGAAGAAGATATCGTAGAAATAGCGCAAGAATTGATGGAACAGCTTTCAAAAGTGGATCGCTTATTACCTGGTGGGTATTTATATATGACGGACCTATTAGGAAATCCATCGCTGATGAATAAAATCGGTAAAGTATTCGCATCTGCATTTGCTAATGCAAAAATTGATGCGATTATGACGGTAGCTACTAAAGGTATACCAATAGCACATGCAATAGCGAGACATTTAAATGTTCCTGTAGTCATTGTGCGAAGAGATAGTAAAGTAACAGAGGGACCGACAGTTAGTATAAATTACGTATCAGGCTCGGCACGCCGCATCCAAACGATGGTTCTTTCTAAAAGAAGTATGGAGAAGGGACAACGTGTTTTAATCACTGACGACTTCATGAAAGTTGGAGGAACGATTAATGGGATGAAAAGTTTATTAGAGGAATTTAATTGTGAGTTAGCTGGAATTGCTGTGCTGGTAGAAGCAGAGCATCAAGGGGAACAATTGGTAAATGATCATTTATCTCTAGTTAAGCTTCACGAGGTCAATGAAAAAGATGGTACAATTGCTTTAACACAAGGGAATTATTTTGAGAAAGGTGGTAACTTAGATGAAAGCAGTATCAACAACTAATGCACCTGCAGCAATTGGTCCGTACGTACAAGGAATGATTGTGAATGGAATATTCTACAGTTCAGGTCAGATCCCATTAACTCCAGCAGGACAAGTGGTGGAAGGCTCTATTACAGAACAGACTGCGCAGGTTTTTGCTAATTTAGAGGCAGTACTGACAGAAGCTGGCTCGTCTTTAAATCAAGTAGTAAAAACTTTGGTGTTTTTAAAAGATATGAATGATTTCGCTGAATTTAACGACGCTTATGAAAAACATTTTGCAGGTCACAAACCCGCACGCTCTGCGGTAGAAGTTGCAAGACTACCGAAAGATGTTAAGGTAGAAATCGAAGTAATCGCAGAAGTGTAAAGATTAGCTTAAAGGTGTTTTCCTCGGAGAACGCCTTTTTTATTTGTCTACTTAACAAGCAAGAATAAATTATTTAAAATATTAAAAATATTCTTATTTAAAAGAAGGAATTAAGAAGTTTTTGTGGAATAACAAATAGATAGAGATATTTGTAACTTTGAAAAAGGGTGGTGAGAGAATGGAAGTAACGGACGTAAGATTACGTAAAGTAGTGACTGATGGCCGTATGAGGGCTATCGCTTCCATTACGTTGGACAACGAATTTGTTGTGCATGATATTCGAGTAATAGATGGAAATAATGGTTTGTTTGTAGCGATGCCGAGTAAAAGAACGACAGAAGGTGAATTTAGAGATATCGCTCACCCGATTAATGTTGGAACACGCACGAAAATTCAAGAAGCTATTCTATATGCCTATCATTTAAGTAGTGAGGTTGAAGAAAAAGTCGGAGAAGCTACTGTATAAAGGAAAAGGAAAAGGAAAAGGAAAAGGAAAAGTAAAAACCATTTCTTTAAAAGGGATGGTTTTTTTTGTTGTCAAATTATTTAATAAAAATAAAAATTATAACACCAAAAAAGCTGGGTTTTTCTAGAACTTTAAAAAAACAAGTATAATTTAGACGATTCTTCAAGAAATTCAACTATAGTACTTGTTTTGTCATGTATTTGTCAAGAGATATTTCCTTGAAATCTTTCCTCATTTCGGCTATAGTCAAAAGAGTAAATTAGCCCACGGGAGGGAACTTGAAAAATGACAAATACTTATGCGGTTGTATTAGCTGCCGGTAAAGGTACACGTATGAAGTCTAGTTTGTATAAAGTATTACATCCTGTATGTGGGAAGCCAATGGTAGAACATGTTGTAGCAAATATGGAACAGCTTGGTGTGGAAAAAATCGTAACAATCGTAGGACACGGAGCGGAAGAAGTGCAACGTGGACTAGGGACGAGAAGTGAATATGCTCTTCAAGAAGAACAGCTAGGAACAGCACATGCTGTTTTACAGGCTGAAGAAGTCCTAAAAAATCTAACAGGAACAACTATTGTTATCTGTGGAGATACGCCACTTATCACGGCAAAAACAATGAATGATTTGTTAGAACATCATAACGCAACTGGAGCAAAAGCAACTATTTTAACAGCAATTGCAGAAAACCCAAATGGTTACGGTAGAGTTATTCGTTCTGTGGATGGAAATGTTCAAAGTATTGTTGAACAAAAAGATGCTACTACAGAGGAACAGCTTGTACGTGAGATTAATTCAGGGACGTATTGTTTTGACAATGAAGCACTATTTAAATCATTAAAGTTAGTTAATAATAATAATGCACAAGGTGAATATTACTTACCAGATGTAATTGAAATCTTACAAAAAGAAAATGAAATTATTTCAGCATATGCTGCAAGGGACTTCGAGGAAATTCTAGGCGTAAATGATCGCATTGCTTTATCTCAAGCAGAAGAGACTATGCGTTTACGTATTGCAAGGCATCATATGCGTGAAGGCGTCACAATCATCGACCCGAGAAATACATACATCAGTAGTGAAGCTGTTATTGGAGCAGATACAGTTATTCAACCTGGAGTTATCATTGAAGGAAAAACAACGATTGGCATGAACTGTACGATTGGTCCGAATAGCCATATCGTATCAAGTGTAATTGGTGATGAAACAACGATACACTCATCAGTTGTATTATCTAGTGAAGTTGGAGCCCATACCTCTATTGGTCCGTTTGCCCATATTCGTCCTCAATCCGATGTTGGAGATGATGTGAAGATTGGTAACTTTGTAGAAGTGAAAAAGTCCACAGTAGGCAATGGAAGTAAAATTTCTCATTTAAGCTACATGGGAGATGCTTCGATTGGAGCAAACGTCAATGTTGGTTGTGGAACTATTACAGTGAATTATGATGGAAAAAATAAATTTATCACAAAGATTGAAGACGATGCCTTTATTGGTTGTAATTCTAACTTAGTAGCACCAGTAACGATTGGTAAAAAAGCATATATAGCTGCAGGCTCAACTATTACAAAGGATGTACCTGGTGAAGCACTTGCAATTGGTAGAGCACGACAGGAAAACAAAGATGGTTACGTTAACAAACTAAATCTAAAATAACCCATTATCCAGGAGGATTATCATGCCAGAACAATATGCAAATTCGAAGTTGAAAATTTTTACACTAAATTCCAATAAGGAATTAGCAGAAGAAATCGCAAAAGAAGTAGGAGTACCTCTAGGTAAAAGTACAGTAACTAGATTTAGTGATGGTGAAGTACAGATTAATATCGAAGAAAGTATCCGCGGATGTGATGTATTCATTGTTCAATCAACTTCAGGTCCTGTTAATGAGCATTTAATGGAATTATTAATTATGCTTGATGCACTAAAACGAGCTTCAGCTCGCACAATTAGTGTGGTAATCCCTTACTATGGATATGCACGCCAAGACAGAAAGGCACGTGCTCGTGAACCAATTACAGCTAAACTTGTAGCGGATCTACTAACAACTGCAGGTGCAACTCGTGCGATCGTTCTTGATTTACATGCTCCTCAAATTCAAGGATTCTTTAATATTCCGATAGATCATTTAGTTGCTGCTCCAATATTATCCGATTACTTCTTAGGTAAGAACTTTGATCCAGCGGAGTTAGTAATTGTTTCTCCTGATCATGGTGGAGTAACGCGTGCCCGTAAAATGGCAGATCGTTTAAAGGCACCGATCGCGATTATTGATAAACGTCGTCCACGACCAAACGTGGCAGAGGTTATGAATATTGTAGGTAATGTAGAAGGAAAAACGGCTATTTTAATCGATGATATTATTGACACAGCTGGAACAATCTCTATCGCAGCTGCTGCATTGATGGAAAGCGGAGCAAAAGAAGTTTATGCTTGCTGTACACACCCGGTTTTATCTGGACCGGCTATTGAACGTATCGATAACTCAGTTATTAAAGAGCTAGTAATTACAAACTCTATTCAATTAGCGGATGATAAAATGTCACCAAAGATTAAAGAATTGTCTGTTGCTAAATTATTGGGCGATGCAATTGTAAGAGTTTTCGAAGAGAAATCAGTTAGCACGTTATTTGATTGATCTCAGAAATGTTTGAATTTTGCCGAAGATGGGTATTTATATTTATAGAACACACTTCGGGAGGATTGAGAATATTATGAGTACAGTTGTAAAAACACAAAAGCGTGATAAAAAAGAGAATGCAAAGCTTCGAAACAGTGGATTTATCCCAGCGATTGTATACGGCTTTGAACTAGAATCCCAGTCCATTGCAGTTAATGAAAAAGACTTCGTAAAAACACTTCGTGAGGTTGGTCGTAATGGTGTTATAAAACTTGATGTTGATGGTAAATCAGTAAACGTCGTGTTGAGTGATTATCAGATGAATATTCTAAAAGGACAAATGATTCATGCAGACTTTTTGGCGATCAATATGAAAGAAGAGTTAGAAGTAAATGTTGCGGTTAATGTGACGGGAGATTCAGTTGGTGTTTCAGAGGGTGGTATGCTTCAACAGCCAAATCGTGAAATTACCATTACAGTGAAACCTTCAGATATTCCGGATAGTATTGATATTGACGTGTCTGGCATGGCTATTGGAGATACATTAACGGTTGCAGATGTTAGAGATAAAGTTGGATATCCAATATCGAACGATGACGATTTTACATTAGTTACAGTTTCAGCACCTCGAGTGGAAGCAGAAACAGAGGAAACTGAGACTGAGTCAGAGACAGAAGAAACAACAGAAGAATAATTAAACAAAAGAGGTTGTCCTAAGGCAACCTCTTTTGTTTTGAATATGGTAAGATTAATAAAAACTTGTAATAAAGGAATGGAACGAAAATGAAAATTATCATTGGTCTTGGAAACCCTGGAAAACAATATGAAGGTACTCGCCATAATATTGGGTTTCATGTAATTGATGAACTTTCTAATCGATTAAATATACCACTTACACAGTCTAAGTTTAATGGGATGTTTGGAATCGGTCATATCGGTACGGAAAAGGTTATGCTTTTAAAACCATTAACGTATATGAACCTGTCGGGTGAATGTATTGTACCTATGATGGATTACTACGAAGTGAATGATGATGAAATAGTCGTTATTTATGATGATTTAGACTTACAGGTTGGAAAGCTACGTCTAAGACAAAAAGGAAGTGCAGGTGGACATAATGGTATTAAATCGATCATCCAACACTTAGGTTCCCAAGAATTTAATCGAATCCGCATTGGAGTGGACCGTCCTAATAACGGGATGAAGGTTCCCGACTATGTACTATCTAAATTTAATGAAAATGAAAAAATAGAAATTATACAGGCCGTGAAGAATAGTGCAGATGCTTGCGAAGATTGGTTTGGAAAAAAATTTTTAGATGTAATGAATACATACAATGGTGCATAAAAAGTGAAGAACAGGTCTATACTTCCTAAAAAGGAGGTTTTTATGGCCATGCCAATACGTTATAAATGTCGCCATTGTGAAACAGAAATCGGGCAGTTGCCATTTGATAGCATAGATGACCAGTTTTTAAAAAAACATGAGATTACTCAAGAAGAACAACATATATATATTAAAAATGGGGCAGAGGGAGATTTCACTGTGCAATGTATTTGTGAAGAGTGTCAGGATTCCCTTCAAAAGTTCCCAAATTACTATGCGTTAAAAAAATGGATACAGTAGGTAATGCTTTGGCACGATTTCGTGCACAAAGCCTTTTTCTATTTAGATTGGGGGTACACAGATGGAACCTTTAAGTAATTTATTGATTGAAGATACACAAATACAAAAGCTAGTAAAAGAGTTAGAGAGTGGTAGAGACCAACAGCTAATAACAGGTCTTACTTCTAGTGCTAGAGCAGTTTTTACTAACATGTTATATAGAACACGGGAGAAAGCTATACTGATCGTAACGCCTAACCTCCTTCATGCTCAAAAACTAACTGAGGATTTAGTAAAACTAATTGGTGAGGACCTTGTGCGATTATATCCGGCGGATGAGCTAATTGCAGCTGATATATCTATTACTAGTCCTGAACTTCGTGCACAAAGACTAGAAGCATTAGACCACATGTTAACACACGATAAGGGTGTTTATGTTGTTCCTATCGCTGGTCTTAAAAAGCATATGCCAACTAAGAAAGACTGGCAAGCTAGTAGCATGTCTATTACGGAAGGTGAAGAAATTAGTTTAGATTCCTTTTTACAAAGACTGGTGAATATGGGATATGTACGACAGCCAATGGTTACTGCTCCTGGAGAATTCGCTTTACGAGGTGGAATTATTGATATCTATCCATTATACCTAGAAAATCCTATTCGTATTGAATTGTTTGATACAGAGGTTGACTCCATTCGTACATTTTCTGCTGAAGATCAGCGCTCGTTAGAAAAGAGGAAAGATATACGAATCTTACCAGCCACCGAATACGTACTAACCGATGAAAAGAAAATTCTTCTAGCCCACAAGTTAGAAGAGGCACTAGCGGAGAGTTTGGAGAAAGTTAAAATTCCTGAAGTGAAAGATCTTTTCTATCAAAATATTCAACAAGATATTGAGTTGTTAAAGCAAGGTGAGCAACCAAAAGAATATATGAAGTATGTGTCTTTATTGGAAGAGAGTAATAGTTTTTTAGGAAACTATTTTAACGAAAATGGAATGGTTTTATTTGACGAGCTTGGCAGAGTTCAAGAAGTGACAGAGACACTAGAAAGAGAAGAAAATGATTGGATTCTATCTTTATTAGAAGAAGGAAAAACTGTACATCGGGTAAAACCTTCTTTCCGTCTTAAAGAAATTATTCAGATGTTTTCTAACGAAAAGTTGTACTTTTCTTTGTTTTCTCGTACTTTTTCGGGAATTACGATTAAAAAGAATATTAGTTTTTCATGTAAACCAATGCAAAATTTCCATGGTCAAATGCATTTATTAAAAAATGAAATGGAGCGATTTACCCAAGGAAAGTTCCGCTTATTTATACTTGCAGATGGCAAAGAACGTATCCAAAAAATACACGCAGTGTTAGAAGATTACGAGATTACTTCTCAAATTGGTGCTACTGAGGGTGATATGAAATCACCTGGTATTTTTATCGTGGAGGGTGATCTAGAAGCTGGTTTTGAACTTCCATTACAACGAATTGCAGTTATTACCGATTCCGAACTTTTTAAACAAAAGCATAAGAAAAAAGCGAGAGCTCAAAAGGTAACGAATGCTGAGCGTATCAAAAGTTACTCCGAGATAAAACCTGGAGATAATGTTGTACATATACACCATGGTATTGGGAAATATATTGGAATTGAAACATTGCTTGTTAATGGTATTCATAAAGACTATCTTCATATCCGTTATCGTGGGGAGGATAAACTATTTGTTCCAGTAGATCAAATAGATCTTATTCAAAAATATGTTGCATCTGGCGAAAAGGATCCAAAGCTTCATAAGCTGGGTGGTGCAGATTGGAAGAAGACCAAAACAAAGGTTTCAGCAGCAGTCCAAGACATTGCTGATGAGCTAATAAAGCTATATGCCAAACGAGAAGCAGAAGTTGGATATGCATTTGAACCAGATAGTGAAATGCAGCAGTCCTTTGAAGCGGCATTTCCATACGAGGAAACGGATGACCAACTTCGTACTATTCAAGAAGTGAAAAAAGATATGGAAAAAGCTCGACCGATGGATCGCCTTGTCTGCGGTGATGTAGGTTACGGTAAAACGGAGGTAGCAATACGAGCGGCATTTAAAGCTGTCATGGAAGGAAAACAGGTGGCTTTTCTATGTCCTACAACTATATTGGCACAACAACATTATGAAACAATGATAGAGCGCTTTCAAGATTTTCCGATTGAAATAGGTTTACTAAGCCGTTTCCGAAACAAAAAACAACAAAGTGAAACGATTAGTGGATTGAAAAAAGGATTAGTAGATGTTGTAGTAGGTACACATCGAATTCTCTCTAAAGATGTGGAGTATCACGATTTAGGTCTTCTTGTTGTAGATGAGGAACAACGATTTGGTGTAAAACATAAAGAACGGATTAAGCAACTGAAAACAAATGTAGATGTCATGACTTTAACTGCTACACCTATACCTCGTACATTACATATGTCGATGATTGGTGTACGTGACCTATCTGTCATTGAAACTCCCCCCAAAAATCGTTTTCCAGTTCAAACGTACGTGATGGAACAAAATGGTGCTCTAGTTCGAGAAGCGATTGAAAGGGAACTTGCACGTGGGGGACAGGCATTTTATCTGTATAATCGGGTAGAAGATATTACGAGAAAAGTGGACGAAATACAAATGTTAGTACCGACTGCTAGAGTAGGGTTTGCACATGGTCAAATGAGTGAAACGGAGCTAGAGTCCATTATTATTAGCTTTATAGAGGGAGAATACGATGTCTTAGTTACTACGACCATTATTGAAACAGGCATTGATATTCCAAATGTAAATACACTTATTATTCAAGATGCAGATAAAATGGGGCTATCACAATTGTATCAATTAAGAGGTCGTGTAGGTCGCTCCAATCGTGTTGCTTATGCTTATTTAATGCATCAACGAGATAAGGTATTGACAGATGTGGCAGAAAAAAGATTGCAGGCTGTTAAAGAATTCACAGAGCTTGGTTCTGGGTTTAAGATTGCTATGCGAGACTTGTCTATTCGAGGTGCTGGAAACTTACTGGGTTCTCAACAACATGGATTTATAGACTCAGTAGGGTTTGATCTTTATACACAAATGTTGGAGGATGCAATTGCGGAAAAACGTACTGGTATTAAAAAAGAGGATTTACCAGACATAGAAATAGCACTCTCTACTGATGCTTATATTTCTGATGAATACATCCCGGATGGTTATCAAAAGATTCAAATGTACAAACGGGTAAAAGCAATGGAAAAAGAAGAAGAGTACTTCGACCTCATAGATGAATTACAAGACCGATTTGGAGATATACCTCTCGAGGCAGAAACGTTACTACGTATTGCACGTATGAAAATTTGGGGTATAGCAGTAGGGGTAGAGTCTATTAAAGAAATAAATAAAATTATTTCGATTTCTTTAAATGCAGAGGGAACTAAGGCTATAGATGGAGCAAAACTGGTAGAAGAATCTATGAAATACGGACGTGCGGTTGGCTTTAATATGGACAATGGCAGTCTTGTACTGACAATTGATGAACGTAAAACAGGTAAATTCAATTCATTCGATGTATTAGAAGATATGGTTAGATTATTACCGGAAGCAAAAAAAGAAATAGCAGACGTCAAATAGCTCTTTGCATATTTTTTGGTAATATGATGCATACTATGGCAGAAATGAACTTTAATTTCCAATCTGTCGAAAGTGAGGCATATTACATGAAAGCAACAGGCATCGTACGTCGTATTGATGATTTAGGTAGAGTGGTAATTCCGAAAGAAATACGTCGAACCCTTCGTATCCGAGAAGGAGATCCATTGGAAATTTTTACGGATCGAGAAGGAGAAGTAATTTTAAAAAAATATTCACCTATTAGTGAGCTCGGAGATTTTGCGAAGGAATATGCGGATACTTTATATGAAACTTTAGGAACCCCTGTATTAATAAGTGATCGTGATGAAATGATTGCAGCAGCTGGGTTATCAAAGAAGGATTACTTGAATCGCAGACTAAGTCCAGATGTAGAAGACATTATTAGTAAGCGCTCTATTGTAATGGAGAAACATGAAAACTCGGTTGAATGGGTTCCTGGAGTAGTAGAAACAGTTAAATCTTATTGTATTGCACCCATTATTGCTTCGGGAGATCCAATAGGCGCTGTATTTATTATTTCAAAAGTACACTTTATTGGAGAATCTGAGCTAAAGTCAATTGAGACAGCTGCAAACTTTTTGGCAAAACAAATGGAAAGTTAAAAAAGTCTTCCTCTTCTACAAAAGAGGAAGACTTTTTTTGTTTTAGGTTCAATGAGATTAAGTTAATTTAGAAATAATAGTGAAAAGTAATTTAATAAAGAACTAGGGCATGACGGCAAGTTAGACCGTTGGGAAATACTACTGATTTCCGTTTCAGTTGGACGCTTTCCGCGGGCACGGCTTCAATCTCCTCGTCACTACGTTTCTGCGGGGCTTTCAGCTCGTGCTGTTCCCGCCGGAGTCGCCACCTTTCACTACAATCAATGGGATGAGTAGAACCCAACAATTAGATTTAGCAAAGCCTATCGCTTAAAAATAGGTATTTGACTATTGAATTATAGATACTATTCTGTAATGGAGGAGGAAGAGAAATAGTTAGTGTCTATCTAATAAAGTATCGAAATAGCGAACGAAATTGCATCTTCGAGAGCTTACTCAATGAATTAGAATGTATCTTTTCTTTCATTATACAAAAATGTACTAAAGCAGTTCCTGTAGTTGTAGAAGGGCGACGCATAGACAATCGCCATAAAATTACTGCGAAAATAATATTGGTCATGACGTCAGTCATGACCAATATTTCTCTATAATAATCGGTTATAGTATAGCGAAGGTCTGTCCAATAGCACTTCGAAAACGCAAGAAACTGATTCATTTTGACCTAAAAGACTGGGTTTCTTTACATGGTTTATCTATTTTGATAAAAGCAAAGTACGCCTTTCCGTGAAATCCTTCCTTTTCACAACTAAACGGGCGCCTTTCGCATTTCTTATAGTGTCTAGTCTCCAGCGCCTTGCACCTCGAGACGTTTCAGAATGTCGGATAAAGGCAAAGTACGCCTTTATCGCCATTCTTCCAACGCTTTTCGGTGCAAACATAGGCGCTTGCGCTTTTCTAGAGTATAATATTCCTATCGTATTATGGGAGTAGGATTGGTTATGGGTAATGACTGGAATATGAAAACTTATATGAAGGGTGCAGCTATGCTAACGATTGCGGCTATTATCGTCAAATTACTTAGTGCCGTTTACCGGGTGCCTTTTCAAAACTTAGTGGGGGATGAAGGGTTTTATATTTATCAACAAGTGTATCCGTTCATCGGCATTATCACTACTTGGACTTCATTTGGGTTCGCAGTAGCTTTGTCTAAAATTTTGTCGGACTATAAAGTACTTGGGAAAGACTATGCTATTCCAAGGGTAAAGAGGATTGCTTTTTATTATATTGGATTTATTTCTATTATATTTTTTATTTTATTGTTTATGGGAGCTGGGTTCCTTGCGAAAGCTATGGGTGATGCAAATCTTGCCCAGTTATTGAAAGCAGGATCCTACGTAATTTTACTGATGCCAATGCTTGCTGTACTAAAGGGAGACTTTCAATCAGATGGTCGAATGCAGCCGGTCGCTTATGCGCAAGTGGTGGAGCAGGCGGTTCGTGTTTTTGTCATTTTATTTGGTACGTGGCTTATCATTTCCAATAGTTTTGATTTATATAAAGCTGGAAGTATGGCTATGTACGGTGCAGTAGCAGGAGAACTTGCGGGTGTCATACTACTTTCCTCTATTTATTGGAAATCAATGAAACAACCAAAGAAGGAAACGGTTAAACGAGATGATGTTCCAATTTGGACAATTGTAAAAAATTTAACACTTATTAGTATAAGTGCTAGTATCAGTGCATTACTATTCTTACTGTTTCAGCTGGTCGATTCGTTTACGGTTTTTCAGACTCTTGTAGAAAGTGGAATGGATAAACATCAGGCAATGGAGAAAAAAGGAGTCTATGATAGAGGGCAACCGCTTGTCCAATTAGGGATTGTCATAGCCTCTACACTTTCCTTAGCTATCGTTCCATTAGTAGCACATCGGATGGGAAAAGGTTCAGGTAGAACAGCCGTCCCATTCATGCAACTAACGTATCGCGTAGCTTTTACGTTTGGAGTTGCTGCAGCGATGGGGCTAATTGTTGTACTCCCATACGTCAATGAGATGCTATTTCAAACAAAAGAGGAATCTACGACTTTAATGGTTTTTTCTTTTCAAATTGTATGGATGTCTTTAATTCTTACTTTAATGGCTATGCTACAGGGTAGTGGAATGGTAAAGATTCCTACACTTTTCTTGTTGCTCGGGGTCTTGAGTAAGTGGCTATTAAATAGCATACTAGTTCCTACATATGGAGTATTAGGAGCAGCTATCTCAGGGAATATTAGTTTAGCGATTATCTATGTGTTAATGTGTTATTATTTTAAAAAGACTTGGAATATCCAATTTGCTCCAGCAGTTTTCTATAAAGGAATTTTAAAAGCATCTATTTTGATGATAGTGTGTGTGGTAGCTTATATAATATTAGGAGATGCTGTATTATTTGATAATCTCTCTAGTAGAATTCAATCGATTGTAATTTCGCTAACTGCAGTTATGCTCGGTGCCACAGTTTTTTTAGTAAACATAGCAAAAAAACGTGTGATAGCAGAAAAAGAGTGGTTTTTATTGCCATTTGGCAGAAGGATGGCTACTTTTCAGCTTTGGTTAAATAAAGAAAAGTAAGGTTGTGAGTAAAATGAATGAAATTACGATAATTGGCCTTGGAGCAAGTGATTTAGAACAGTTGCCATTAGGTATATATAAAAAGTTAAAGTCCGCCCAATATTTATATGTTCGAACGGAGCAACACCCAGTTTTGGAGGAATTAAGAGCAGAAGGCCTATACTTTACAAGTTTCGATGCTATATATGAAAAAAATGACCAGTTCGAAGATGTCTATCAAGAGATTGTACGCCAACTTCTAGAGTTAGCAAAGGAGCATTCAATTGTATACGCTGTACCTGGTCATCCGTTAGTTGCCGAACAAACAGTACAGCTTTTAATAGAAGCAGAAAAACAAGAGAAGGTTAAAATCCGTATAGAAGGTGGCCAAAGTTTTCTAGACCCCATTTTTGGTGCTTTGCGAATTGACCCAATTGAAGGTTTTCAATTACTTGACGGTACTAGCTTCAAGCGAGATGAAGTTCAAATGAATGCACATGTGCTTATTGGACAGGTATATGACGCATTTAGTGCGTCTGAAGTAAAGCTGACACTAATGGAAAAATATCCTGATGATTATGAAGTAACGATTGTCACTGCTGCAGGATCTACTGCCGAAAGTTTGACGAAAGTTCCATTATTTGAATTGGACCGAGTGATGAAGTTAGATAATTTAACTACCTTATATGTTCCTCCAATTCATGAAAAAGAAAATCGCTTAAAAGAGTGGCAAACTCTTCGTCAAATTGTAGCAGAACTGCGTGGTCCTAACGGGTGTCCTTGGGATAAGGAACAAACACATACAACTTTAAAGAAGTATGCCATAGAAGAGGTGTATGAGCTTCTGCAAGCGATTGACGAGGAAGATGATGATCATATCGTAGAAGAGTTAGGCGACGTCCTGTTACAAGTATTTTTACATGCCCAAATAGGGGAAGATAACGGATACTTTAGTATGGAGGATGTATTGAACTCTATTGCAGACAAGATGATTCGTAGGCACCCTCATGTATTTGGTAATGTAAAAGCAGATAACACAGAGGATGTTCTGCGTAATTGGCAACAAATAAAATCCGAAGAAAATAGAAATTCTGGGGATTCATTGTTAGAAGGGGAAATGCGAACTGATTCATCCCTACTTACTTCTTTTAATTATCAAAAAAAAGTTGCGAAGATAGGTTTTGATTGGCCTGATGTTTCAGGTGCTTGGGAAAAGTTCGAGGAAGAATTGGACGAATGGAAGATAGAATTAGCAGAGGGTACGAAGGACACTCAAGTAGATGAATTAGGTGATGTGTTATTCACAATTGTAAATTTAGCTCGTTTTTATAGTTTATCTCCAGAGCAAGCTATGATTCAGGCTAATAAGAAGTTTAAAAGCAGATTCCAATTTATAGAACAGAGTGTAAAGAACGGAAAAGGTGACTTTTCCTATTATACCTTAGAAGAGCTAGACCAATATTGGAAAGATGCAAAAAAATTAGAGGGGTAGTGACCAAAAATGAGATTAGACAAATATTTAAAGGTTTCCAGACTTATAAAGCGTAGAACATTAGCAAAAGAAGTGGCGGACCAAGGTAGAATAACAATTAATGGAAAAGTAGCAAAAGCGAGCTCAGATGTGAAAGCTGGAGATGAATTGTCAATTAGGTTCGGACAAAAAGTGGTAACTGCAACGGTTGATGCGGTTAGAGACTCTGCAAAAAAAGAAGAAGCTTCATTGATGTTTACGATTATAAAAGAAGAGAGATTAGAAAAAGTAGATCCAGAATTTATTGATGATGAAGATTAATAAGAAAAACTGGACAAAAACACTCTAGCTCCTTTAAGATCAAAACCTGTTTCTAACGTTTTCAAAGTGCTTTGGACAAACGTTTTGCTATATGATTACCTAGTGCATTTTTAGTGATATTGGTTGTGACGTCCGTCACATCCAATATCACTTTTTTTCGGTAATCTTATGGCGTTTGTCTGTCCGTCGTCATCCTACAAAGCTAAAAAAACAGGTTAGTGCATGTTTGGATAACTAGGGATAACACACTTGCCTATTCATAGAGGAAGCTCACGAAGAAGTAATTTCGTGACCTACTTCGCTTCTTTACGAAGCAAATACTTACTACTTCTCTTTATTTCCACTAGTTAAAAGAAAGTCTGATTCCTTCATTCATCATGAAATAATCGCATTTCTAAGTCAACAATGATTGCAAATAGTTTTTCCCTACATTAACTGGACTAATCTTATTATCTAAGTGTTAAGCGTTGTAGTGAAAGGTGGCGACTCCGTCAGGATAAGTGAAACAGCGACGCGTTAGCGACGGTGATAGCTCATCTCACCCCGCGGAAAGCTCCACCTGAAATGGAAAATTAGAAGTATTTATATTCGGTAGATTTGATCCCTTTATTTCCAAGTGCAATGGAATCTTTAGTAATACCAAATAGAAATTAAATAGTTTCTTATAAAATTAGAAAAAAATCATGGTAGTTGTCATGCTTTTTTTTTATGCGCATACAATAAAGTAGGACAAGGAGAGGAGAGAGTATATATGCAATATCAAGCAGAAAACCAAACTATCACAATTCCATCGGGGGACCACTTGATTTCTCTTAGAAATCGTAAACGTATGGACCTGACATCTGTAAAATCTATTGAAAGATTCGATCAACAAGAATTTTATGTGAGAACTTCTCAAGGTATACTTCACATCAAGGGAGAAGACTTAAAAATTGTCCATCTGGATGTTGTAACACTGGAAGGAATCGTTCGGGCGATGCAATATGATGAAGAGCAAAGTTTAGACGGCGCTAGAGGATTACTTCATAAATTATTCGGATGACACTCTCATTACAATTCTTTAGTCTGTTACTAATGGTCTTTAGTGGGATATTGGTAGGGGCAATAATCGAAGGGACGCGCTTTGTAACGGGAAGTTTCCCTAGGCGTTCCTACGTTTATAAATATCGTATTGTTCTTGAAATATTTGTTTGGATTGCACTTGGACTATGTTCTTTTTTTATACTTTTTGAAGTACGAGATGGCGTATGGAGAATTTATGATCCGCTTGCGCAAATTGTAGGTATTCTCTTATACGATCAATTATTTCAGCCAGTGTTTCGTCTAATTGGTAGAATCTTTTTACGCCTAATCATCCAACCAATTTGGTGGATAATTTGTTTCATCTGGTTAGTAGTTAATAAAACTTTTTTGCTTATATGGACGCTTATCTCATTTATTTTTAAACCATTTCATTTTTTATTTCAAAAAACGTGGCATTTGGCCCTTCAGAAAAAGCCAAACATCCGTTATAATAGAAAGTACACTAAAAAAATGAAATAGTTTGATAGGAGAGAGCAAAATGAGTGAGAAGCAAAGAAACGTACCTGTAAAGAAACAAATTGCATCGATTAATACTGATTATGTTCGCTCTATCGAACGCCAAGAAAATCGAAATAAAACAAAAAAGGTTCGTTTAGCGAGAAGATTATTCATGTTTACAATTTTATCTGTTGCCTTAGTTGGATTGTTAATATCTACCTTATTGAACAGTAAAAGTGCATATGAAGAAAAACAATTGCAAAAAGAGCAAGTGGCTCAAGAGTTGGAGCAAGTGAAAGAAGAGCAAGAAATGCTTAAAGTGCAAATTTCAAAGTTGAACGACGATGAGTACATTGGCAAACTATTAAGAAAGCAGTATTTCCTTTCAGAGGAGGGTGAAATTATATTCACTTTACCTGGTAAAGAGGAAAAATAATTTTAAAAAACCAAAAGCAAAAGAGTAGTCTTATTGACACTCTTTTTTTGTTAGCTATAATAAGGGTAGGGATTTGTATGTAAAAAGCATATAAGTTCGAAAAAGAGTCGCTTAAATTTTAAGGAGGAGCATTTTTTTTATGTCAATTGAAGTAGGCAGCAAGGTAGAAGGTAAAGTAACAGGAATCACAAATTTCGGAGCATTCGTCGAACTACCAGGAGGCTCAACAGGTCTAGTTCACATTAGTGAAGTGGCGGACAATTATGTAAAAGATATTAATGAGCATCTGAAGGTTGGAGATGTTGTTGAAGTTAAGGTGATGAATGTTGAAGCGGATGGCAAAATCGGATTATCTATTCGAAAAGCAAAGCCTCAAGCGGAAAGACCAGAGAGACCCGAACGTCCTCAGCGTCCTAGAAACAACAATCGCCCAAATGATCGCGATCGTCCTAGCAAAGAGAATTTTGAGCAAAAAATGGCTAGATTCTTGAAAGATAGTGAAGATCGTTTGTCTACGTTAAAGCGCGCGACAGAATCTAAGCGCGGTGGCAGAGGCGCTAAAAGAGGATAATATGCTGTCTGTTTTATAGGTAGAAAAAATGTCATATAGATGAAAAGGTGTTTGGCTTTGCTAACACCTTTTTTTTGTACACAAAATATGAGATTCAGCATATCCTTAAAGTAAGGTGTACTCTAGTATTTCAAATAAACATGAATTAATTTCATAACTACTTTATTATGAGATTAACTCACATAGGTATTCTTTGATCTTTCAAGGAGGTTTATTAGTTGGATGCAATTGATGTACTAACGAATATAGAACATATAAAAGCATATTATCAACCGATTTTTAGTGCGGACGAACATATTGTTGTTGCTTATGAAGTTTTAGGAAAGCTTATTAATAAAGAAAAGCTTATTAATTTAAACGCTTTAGCATATGATGAGGATATTCCAGTAGAATATCGTGTTGAAATTGAACATAAAATACTTCGTTTAGCCCTTTCAGAGTTAATGGAAAAGACAAAAGACTACGATATATATTTACCATGCAACGCAAATTTACTCATACTAGATTATGGAGAGAGTTATTTCAATATTTTAAATGAGTATGTCTCAGAGGATTCACTTTCACGAATTGTACTTGTACTTTCAGAACATGATTATAAAGGTGATTTTAGCCAACTTAGTAATATACTCAGATATTACCGTACATACGGTATGAAAATAGCTATAAATCAAGTAGGTTCTGAAAGTCATATAGATTATATAAAGATGTTGTCACCAAATATATTAAAAGTAAATATAGAAAAACTGAGCTATGAATCGTGGAGTGCGCAAAATGACTTATTTGCTTCCTTAGGATCGCTGGCTCGTAAAATGGGAGCAAATATGTTGTTTGAAGGAATTGATAGTGTGCATCAACTTCAATTTGCTTGGAAAAATGGAGGGCGATATTATCAAGGGAAGTACCTAGCGCATGCTCAGAGAAACATAATTTTAAAAGATTCGCTAAAAGATCATTTCAAAGAGAAGTGTCAACAATTTATTACGACAGAAAAGCGATTACTTGAAGAAAAATACAATGAATTGAAAAACCTGCAAAATATGTTAGAAAAAGCAGTTGAGCTTATAAATCCGAATAGCGAAAATGTAGCGCAATTATTATTACTTGCAGAAGAACTAAATGATTGTTCATTCCGAATATATATTTGTGATGAAGACGGATTCCAACTTTCTCCTAATATTATGCGTGTCGACAAAAAATGGGGTGTGCAAGAAGATGCGGTCAATAAAAACTGGAGTTGGCGTCCATATTTTTTAAAAACTATTATAAAAATGCGTAATGACCAAAGTGGTGAGTTTTCGGACATGTATAGTGACATTGTTACGGGCGAAATGATGCGTACTTTCTCAATCCCTCTTAATAATAGTGAGTACTTGTTTATTGATATATCGTACGACTATTTGTTTAGACATAATATTTTTAGGTAGGCTTAGTTGCTTCCATAATTACTTTGAAAAATAAGAATTACCTGAAGCGAAAATGAGCGTTGTAAGATTTCACTATATGAATGTACTTTTGGCCAAGGTATATAAATAAATGGGGGTTATCCTGTGAAAAAAGAAGAACTACTTAGAGCGCATAGTGAGTATATCCAGTGGCTAGACACTTTGACTACTTTAGACGAAACGACAGCAAATGCTCCATATGCCAAAGGGAAATGGTCGCCAAATGAGATAATAATGCATCTTGCAGAATGGGATCGATTTACTCTCGAACAACGTTTGCCTAATATGAAAGAAGGTGAAAAGCTTGAAAGGTTTCCAGATTTTGAAACATTTAACGCAAAAGCCGCAGCCCTTACTCATGAACAAGCATTTAAAGAAACCCTTTCTTTTGCAAAAAAACAACGTGAACGTATTATCGAAAAGCTTCAGCAAACGGATGAAATAGAATGGGACAAAGCTTTTTACATTGGAGAAAGTAAATCCTCTATTCGTAGTTATTTCACAGGGTTTTTAGAGCATGACGACCATCACAGAGAACAAATCTCCTCCGTATAAGTAGCGATTCAACCTCGATTTCCGATTGTGAGGTTTTATTTAGGACTTCGACAAATTGTATATATCCAAAAATAAAAAAGCAGTTCCTAAACATAGGTTTAGGAACTGCTTTTTATTAGATGACCCCTACGGGATTCGAACCCGTGTTACCGCCGTGAAAGGGCGGTGTCTTAACCGCTTGACCAAGGGGCCGGAATTATGGCGGCCGAGGGGATCGAACCCCCGACCTCACGGGTATGAACCGTACGCTCTAGCCAGCTGAGCTAGGCCGCCGTTTTACCGAACAAATTATATATTACAATCGTTTTGTCGAAGTGTCAATGCTTCTTTAAAGGAATTTTATAAACATCAAAAGAAAGTTTGTTCTAAATAATTAAACTTTTTAGTTTATTAGCTGATGACGTCGAAAAGTTATTTGAGATACATGTCAGAAACAGACATACTTTTTGAGAAGATAATAGGTATACTTCCATCAATAGTTGAATAGGAGGTATTCGCTTTGAAGACGATTTATGAACAGGAACAAAAACGCAGTATATCGTTGAGAAGAATCACGGAGGGTTTTAAAGCTAAAAGAATTACTCTTTTCTTTTCTATAGTTTTCCTACTACTCTCATTTTTTCTAGCACAGGTTGTATTGTTCGAGGCCTCAGTTCCGTTTTTTCTCCCCCTTTGGGCGTTAGTTAATCTAAGGTTTCAACGCTTTGTACCTTGGACAGTTGTAGGTGCTATACTAGGTAGTTTTACTCTAGGGTTTGGACAAGTAATTATCCATGCAATTCAGGCATTATTATTTCCGTTTTATCAAAATCGATTTATTAATAAAATTCCTTTACCTATATTTGTACTGTTAGATGTTGTATGTATACAGATTGTATGGCAGTTTGTTTCGTATGGTGGAGAGATTCCAGTTTCTATTTGGTTAGCCATTGCATACGAAGGCATATTAAGTTTATTCATGACAATATTTTTGTTTCAATTATTCCTTCCGTTTCCAGATTTATTGCATAAAAGGTGGACGGTAGAAAGAATGGGGGCAGCATTGCTTATAGGAGCACTTGTTTTAACTGGAATGTCTTCGTATATATTTGGATATGTTTCGATTCCACTGATGGCAGCCCATCTAGTAATTGCAGTGTCAGCAGCTATTGGTGGTGTACAACTTGCCACTGTAGTTGCGGTACTTTCAGGTACGATATTGAGTATTTCTAAACTTAGCTTTAGCGGAATGATTGCAGTCTACGCGGTTACAGGCTTCCTAGCAGGACTGCATAAGCCTTTTGGGAGACTGTGGCAAGCATTTAGTATGCTAGGCGCAACGTTTTTCTTTATTTTATATGACCGTACACTACCTCTAGACTCTGTTTATATAGGATCGCTTGTTATCGCCTCACTATTATTTTTTATTGTTCCTTCTTCATGGATTAAGCAATTAAGGAATCAGTTATATCCGGATACAACAAGTGTTTTGTTAAGAAGACAAAAGTGGATGACGGAAAAAGTAAATCATCAGCTCCAAGAATTCCAGCATTTTGTCGACTTCATTACCAGATTTATATCGGAAAGATTTGACTCAAAAGCTTTGAGAAAAGATGAAAAAACAGAGCCACTACCTATTTGTCAATCGTGTTTTCAATACGAAAAGTGTTGGGGAGAGAAATCTAACGGTATGCCTGCATTGATAAAGGAGTGGGAGGAACAGCCTAAAAAATCTAGAATGCAAACAGAGACTAGAATTCAGTATAAATGTGTAAAACCAATTCAAGTGATGCATGAGTTGAAGGAAAAAGAAGCCAAACAACAGCTAACATATGAATTACAGCACGGAAAAAAGATGTTTGCACTCAAACTGAAAGATATGGGCAATCACATGAGTGAACTAATGAACAATTTGGAAAATAATATAACAATGTACTCGTCTCATGAGGAAGTGATTAAACAAAAACTCCAACAAGCAAATATACCTTTCTTTCAAATAGACGTATTAAACATAGAAATTGCACAAATGGAGATTGTTTGTTGTTTACCTATTGAAGCACGAGCAAAAATGGTAGGAGAGCGTTTAATAGTGCCTCTATTATATGAACTGTGGAATGAACCGTTTGAAATTACGGCTATGAAAGAAATCCACCACCCATATGAACATATTCAATTGACCTGTAAATCGTCCGTTCGTTTTCAAATTACGCATGATGTGTATACATCCTCTAGTAAAAATACAATCTATTCGGGTGATGCCCACGCGGTGTTCCCGTTACACCCAGGATTGATGGCTGTTATCTTATCGGATGGAATGGGGAATGATGTGGAAGCACACCGGGAAAGTAGACGTGTCATGCAGTTTATGAGGGAATGTTTAAATAAAAAAATGGATCCAGAAACAACAATGCATACCCTCCATTACATGATGAGTTTACAAAACGACAATGATAGTTATGCGACAGTAGACCTAGCGTTGATTGATTTGCAAAAAGGGGAGTTATGGTCTTGGAAGGCCGGAAGTATGTCGACATACCTCATACGTGGAAATGAAATGAGAAAAATAGAAAGCAAACACGTCCCATTCGGTTTCCTGCCGACCTTCTCGATTGAAGCTAGAAAAATGGACCTGAAAGACGGAGATGTATTGGTTATGCTATCAGATGGTGTATTCTCAGGGAATACGACTGTCGAAAAACAGGAGCAATATTACCAAAAAATATTACAGGACCCATCCATGAATGCAGAGCGTTTTGTGAAAATGTTAGAAGAGACATACTCACTACCAGGGGATGATCGAACTGTAATTTTCATGCAAGTAGAGCATGTAGTACCAGAATGGTCCCTCTTCACACCACGTCAAACAGCCAAATACCAAGAAAAAATGGTACACTAAAAGAAAAGCGGAAGCGCCTACTAGGGGAAGGCAGTCTAAGTTCGCGACATCGTGTCGCGACGACTGCATGACCCGCATCGTGTCGCGACGACTGCATGACCCGCATCGTGCGGGCCCACAGGCGCTGGAAGAATTTCCTGGAAAGGCGTCCTTTGCCTTTCTCGAAATTCTGAAGCGACCCGAGGGGCAAGGCGCTGAAGCTGGCCAGAAAAGAAAAGCAAAAGGTGCCCGTTAGCCTTGACAAGCGCTGGAAGACAAACGGTAAAGGCGTTCTTTGCCTTAACCGTCTGTCTGAAGCGACTCGAAAGGCTGGCACCTGCAGCTGGCCAGAAAAGAAAAGCGGAAGCGCCTATTTGGGGAATACAGTCTAAGAACGAGACATCATGTCGCAACGACTGCATGACCCCCATCCTGTGCGCCTCTTCTTAAGCTCTTGAGAAGTAAAAGCGAGTGATGAGTAAATGTCCGCCTAGTCCACGTACTGACGGACTATTTACCAGAAGAATGATCAATAATTGAGGTGAAAAGATGCATCCTTTTATTAAAAAAGTGAAAAAGTATATAGATAAGTATCGGTTGATTCAAAGTGGGGACCGTCTTCTTTTAGCTTGTTCAGGTGGAGCAGATTCCATTGCTGTGGTCCTTATATTTCATGAACTTAAAGAAATATATAACGTACAGCTAGGGATTGTTCACACGGACCACCAGCTTCGCGGAGAAGAGTCTGCCGAAGATATGCAATTCGTAGAACAAGTAGCTACAAGGTTGGACGTACCTTTCTATGGAACTACACTTGAAGTGCCTTCTAGAATGGAGGTAGAGGGTGGAAATGTTCAGGTAATATGTCGTGAGGAACGGTACGCTTACTTTGACACTGTTATGAAGCAAGAGCATTTTGATAAGTTGGTCCTTGGGCATCATGCAGATGATCAAATTGAAACAATAATTATGTCATTAGTAAGAGGTTCTTTGGCGTCTTCTCTTACAGGAATCCCGATAACAAGACCCTTTTCTAATGGAAGTATCATTCGCCCGTTCCTATGTGTGACGAAAGAAGAGATTTTGGATTTTGTTCAGTTTAAGGAGCAATCCTTCAGACATGATCCTAGTAACGATAAACATACATATACAAGAAATCGTTTACGTCATACCGTGTTACCTCTTCTACGTCAAGAAAATTTGCATGTGGCAGATAGTATCCGGACGTTCGTAGAAAAACAACAACAAGATGATACTTTTTTACAGACACTTGCTAAAGAAAAATTTGATCAGCTTGTGACAATTAAAAGCAAATCGAGCTTTTTTATGGATACAAAACAGTTTAGCGAAGTCCCAGTTGCTTTACAAAGAAGAGTGATTCTAATACTATTAAAGTATCTGTATGATAGCTCCAATACGCTATTAAATAATCGCCTAATTGAATCCATTTTAACTGTTTGTAATGAGCAGGATGGTAATGCAGTGATTCATTTGCCCAAAGATTTTTTCCTCATACGTCATTACAGTCAAGTTCAGTTTTCCTCAAAACCGCTACAATCTCTACCATTTCAAAGTCAAATAATTGATGAAGATTGTTGGAGAGCAGTTGGTGCTGGTTATTCTATATACCTGACTAGAAACTTAAACGAGCAGGTTCCTTCCGATGAAAAATGGTTTATCCAACTGGAAAATGATTCTTTACCTCTTTCTGTACGACCGAAAATGGAAGGAGATCGAATACATTTAAAAGGGATGTCTACTCAAAAAAAAGTTTCACGATTGTTTATTGATGAAAAAGTTTCGACCGAAGAACGAGTGGTTTGGCCAATACTTGTATCTGCTAAAAATGATATAATGGCTGTAATAGGTCTTCGTTACGGGTCTCAATTTGAAAAGAATAGAAATACGCAAAACTTTGTATTACACGTAAAGAGTTATTAACCCATAGGAGGATTAACCATGTTAGAAAAGGATATTTTAGAAGTCTTGTTATCTGAGGATCAAATCAATCAAAAAACACGTGAGTTAGGAGCCTTGTTAACGGAGGAGTACAAAGATCAGTACCCACTTGCAATTGGGATTTTAAAAGGTGCAATGCCTTTCATGTCCGATTTGATGAAACGTGTAGATACATATATTGAAATGGATTATATGGATGTATCTAGTTATGGAAATGCAACTGTTTCTTCTGGAGAAGTTAAAATTGTAAAAGATTTAAACACAAGTGTTGAAGGTCGAGACATTCTAATAATCGAAGACATCATCGATAGTGGGATGACATTAAGTTACTTAGTTGATCTTTTCAAATATCGTAAAGCAAAATCGATTAAGATCGTTACATTATTAGACAAACCAACTGGTAGAAAAGTAGACTTAAAAGCTGATTTCGTTGGCTTTGAAGTACCAGATGCATTTGTAGTTGGATACGGTTTAGATTATGCAGAAAAGTATCGTAACTTACCATATGTAGGCGTATTGAAGAAAGAAGTTTATAGTTTTTAGTTTTTACCCTAGTTTGGAAGGCTTTTCATTGTACGTCCAAAAATTCGTGTGATAAGATTATCATTAGTTTTTTGTTTACCTTGTGAGGAGGCTGGGAATGAATCGAGCATTGCGCTACGCCATATTATACTTATTAATATTTTTTGTGATCGTTGGGATTTTTGCTACGTTTAATACTAGTAATACAACAACCAAAAATATTAGTTTTAACGAATTTATGACTTCTTTAGAAAAAGGAGAAATAACAACTGTTGATTTACAACCTGATGCGGGTGTGTATTACGCTGAAGGTGAAATGAAAGGCTATAAAGAAGGAGAGAAATATTTAGCGATTCTCCCTTATAATAGCGAAGAACTACAAACGAAAATTTATACGTTGGCAACATCCAATTCTGTAGACGTGGAATACAAAGAAACGCCTAAAACAAGTGGTTGGGTTCAATTCTTCACAGGATTATTGCCGTTCTTAATTATTATTATTTTATTCTTCTTCTTATTAAGCCAATCACAAGGCGGTGGTAACCGCGTGATGAACTTCGGTAAGAGTAAAGCGAAGTTGTACGATAATGATAAGAAAAAAGTTAGATTTAATGATGTTGCTGGTGCAGATGAAGAAAAAGCTGAACTAGTGGAAGTAGTAGATTTCTTAAAAGATCCACGTAAATTCGTGGAAATTGGAGCTCGTATACCTAAAGGGATTCTTTTAGTAGGTCCTCCGGGTACTGGTAAAACATTACTTGCTCGTGCAGTTGCGGGTGAATCAGGTGTGCCGTTCTTCTCTATAAGTGGATCGGACTTCGTTGAAATGTTTGTCGGAGTAGGAGCTTCTCGTGTTCGTGATTTATTTGAAAATGCGAAGAAAAATGCACCTTGTATTATCTTTATTGATGAAATTGATGCAGTTGGTCGTCAACGTGGAGCAGGACTTGGTGGAGGTCACGATGAACGTGAGCAAACACTAAACCAATTACTTGTTGAAATGGATGGCTTCGGTGCAAATGAAGGTATTATTATCGTTGCTGCAACAAATAGACCAGACGTTTTAGACCCGGCACTTCTTCGTCCAGGCCGTTTTGACCGTCAAATTACTGTAGGTCGCCCAGACGTTAAAGGTCGTGAAGCGGTACTTCGAGTACATGCTCGTAATAAGCCACTTGACGAGTCAGTGGACTTAAAAGCGATTGCACAACGCACACCAGGATTTTCTGGAGCAGACTTAGAGAACTTATTAAACGAAGCAGCTCTAGTAGCGGCTAGAAGAGATAAGAAAAAAGTTGATATGCGAGATATTGATGAAGCTACGGACAGAGTTATTGCAGGTCCGGCTAAATCAGGAAAAGTCATCTCTGAAAAAGAACGAAATATTGTTGCATACCATGAAGCAGGACATGTGGTTGTTGGTTTAACTTTAGACGATGCTGAAATCGTACATAAAGTGACGATTGTTCCTCGTGGTCAAGCAGGTGGCTACGCAGTAATGCTTCCTAAAGAAGATCGCTATTTCATGACAAAACCAGAGTTACTAGATAAAATTTCTGGATTACTTGGTGGTCGTGTAGCAGAGGATATTATTTTCGGTGAAGTTTCTACCGGAGCTCATAATGATTTCCAACGCGCAACGGGCATTGCTAGAAAAATGGTTACAGAATATGGAATGAGTGACAAGCTTGGACCAATGCAATTCGGTCAAGCACAAGGGGGCAATGTCTTCTTAGGTCGTGACTTCAACTCAGAACAAAACTATTCAGATGCAATTGCTTATGAAATTGATCAAGAAATGCAAACAATGATTAAAGATCAATATGCTCGTACGAAACAAATATTAACGGAAAAACGTGAATTATTAACATTAATCGCTAAAACGTTATTAGAGGTAGAGACACTAGATGCTGCTCAGATTAAACATCTAGAAGAGCATGGTACACTTCCTGAACGCTCATATGATGAGTTAGATCAAAAAGCAGCTATTGAGCTTAAAAAAGAAGAAGAAGTATCGGATGCAGTAGGTGCTCCTGCTGATCCATCTATTAGTGATTTGCCAAAAGAAGAAGGTTCACTGAAAGAAGTAGAAAGCCCAGTTCAAGAAGAACGTAGAGATTAATAGATAAGAATAAAAGCTGATTGTCTCCTTTATACTCGAGGCAATCAGCTTTTTTCTTGGTCTCTTTATATGGTATGATGTGTGGGAAACTCAACAAAAAAGTGAGGAAAAGCTAGATGATACTTGTCTTAGATACGGGAAATACTAATATTGTTTTAGGGGTTTACGAAAGTGATAAGCTAATCCATCACTGGCGAATGGAGACAGATCGTTTGAAAACAGAAGACGAATATGGGATGCAGGTTAAAGCGTTGTTTTCTCATGCTGCTATCTCTTTCGATCAAATAGAGGGCATTATTATTTCTTCTGTAGTTCCACCTATTATGTTTTCCTTAGAAGCGATGTGCAAAAAATATTTTGGTATAAAACCACTTGTAGTAGGTCCAGGAGTAAAAACTGGACTAAATATTAAGTATGAGAATCCACGCGAGGTTGGAGCGGATCGTATAGTAAATGCAGTAGCTGCAATTCATGAATATGGAAGTCCATTAATCATTGTAGATTTCGGAACTGCTACAACCTATTGTTTTATCAATGAACACGGAGAGTACATGGGCGGAGCAATTGCTCCAGGTATCGGTATCTCAACAGAAGCCCTTTTTAATAGAGCTAGTAAGCTTCCACGTATAGAGTTGACAACACCTGAGAGTGTTATTGGGAAAAACACGGTTGCTGCAATGCAAGCGGGAATAGTGTACGGTTATGTAGGGCAAGTTGAGGGTATAGTGAATCGCATGAAAAAAGTATCTAAGAAAAATCCTAAAGTTATAGCTACAGGTGGTATGGCTTCCTTAATTGGGGGCGAAACTACTATAATGGATGTTATTGATCCATTCTTAACATTGAAGGGTTTATATTTGATATATCAAAGAAATAATGATGAAAGAGGTAATAATAGATGAGTGATTATTTAGTAAGAGCTTTAGCTTTTGAAGGAAGTGTACGTGCATTTGCGGCTCGTACAACTGATACAGTAGGAGAAGGACAAAGACGTCACGGCACTTGGCCGACTGCATCTGCTGCACTTGGAAGGTCGATGACAGCTGCGCTAATGATGGGCGCTATGCTAAAAGGTGAAGATAAGATAACGGTGAAAGTAGAAGGTAATGGTCCGATTGGTCCAATGATTATAGATAGTAATGCAAAAGGAGAAGTACGTGGCTATGTGACTAATCCTCAAACCCACTTCGATTTAAATGAGCATGGAAAATTAGATGTTCGACGTGCTGTAGGAACAGAAGGTACACTTACAATTGTAAAAGATTTGGGCATGAGAGACTTTTTTACTGGACAAGTGCCGATTGTTTCGGGTGAAATTGGCGAAGACTTCACCTATTATTTTGCTGTTTCGGAACAGGTTCCTTCATCCGTTGGACTTGGAGTGCTTGTAAATCCGGACAACTCTATTTTGGCTGCTGGAGGGTTTATAATTCAACTAATGCCTGGAATAGATGATGAAACAATTACAGTGATTGAGGAACATTTGTCTAATATGGAACCCGTTTCAAAACTAATCGAAAGAGGCTTAACTCCGGAAGAAATACTATTTGAAATTTTAGGTAAAGATAATGTGCAAATATTAGACTCTGCTCCTGTATCATTTGAATGTAATTGTTCCAAAGAAAGATTTGGGAATGCCATTATCACGCTTGGTGAAAAGGAAATTCGCGATATGATTGAAGAAGATGGAGGAGCAGAAGCACACTGTCATTTCTGTATGGAGAAATACAATTACTCAGTAGATGAATTGGAGTCATTTATCGATGAAATCAACGCGTAATTATGATAATGCCCCAACTAAAAAACGTCTAAAAACTAAGCCGGTACTAGTTGTGATGAGTATCCTTTTAATAGGTAATCTGTTGTGGTTTATCGCATGGTTAATACCAAATAATACGAATAAGACCGATGATTCAGAGGAAGTGGCATCCGTAGAAGGTAAAGTTATTACGAAGGAACAATGGATGGCTTCTATGGAGTCCATTTATGGGAAAGAAGTATTGCTAGATATGGTGAATGCAGAGGTTATGGAAGCTGCAGCTAAAAAATATAAGATTAAAGTAACGGATTCGGAAGTAGACTTAGAACTCGCTTTAATCCGTTCTACACAAGAGGGTACTTCCTTACAATCCTATGATGAGAAGGTTGTGCGCAAGGATATTCGCTCTCGCTTAATTTTAGAAAAAGTATTAGCCAAGGATATCGTCATTGAAGACGAGACAATCAAAGAGTTCTATGAAAATAACAAAAATCTTTACAATACTTCGACCTCTTATCGAACAAGTATCATTTATGTCAATACAGAAGCTGAAGCAAACGAAGTTGTGGATGAGCTAGAAAATGGTTCATCATTTGAGGGACTAGCCAGAGAACGATCTGCTGATGCAAGTTCGGCAAGTCTCGGTGGGGACATCGGTTACGTGTCAGAAGGAAATGAATCGGTGGATGAAGCTTTAGTTAGTGCAATTCAGAATCTAGATAAAGATAAATGGAGTAAACCAATCGCTTTAAGTGACGGTAGATTTGCCATATCAATGGTGAAAAGTGTATTTAAAGGTCAATCCTTTTCATATGCCGATGTAAAAGACCATATTCGAAGAGAACTTGCACTTGACCAGTTGCCACAATCTGTTACCCAAGAGGCTTTTTGGAAGGAATTCGATGCAGACTGGGTTTATAGTGAATGATTAATAGAACTATAGTATCTTTCTAAAAGAATAGCTGACTTATCCATACCCTTCCGTTTAATTCAACAATGGAAGGGTATAACTTTTGTGTGAATAAATAATTCATGGAGGTGGAAAGGATGAGTCAAGTGTCCCATCCAATTGTCAAGGAAGCACTTGGAGTATTATTAAAGAAGGAAGATTTTCTTCCAACCTGTAAAGGGGAATATAGAGAACAAGCATTTAAGTCGATGGAAGCGATTTTATCTACACCAAATCAGATTCACAAAGCGTATATTCGAATGCCAATGGAAAAGGGTGAAATTGTCCGAATACCAGCATTTCGGGTTCAGCACAATAATGCGCTAGGTCCATATAAAGGTGGAATTCGGTTTCATGAATCGGTTAATGAACACGAGGTTGTTAATCTTTCTTTTCTAATGACATTAAAGAACGCTCTTCATAATGTTCCTTATGGTGGAGGAAAGGGTGGCATTGTCATCAATCCAAAGGCATTAACTGAAAAAGAATTGCACATACTTTCCGTTAAATTTGTCCGTAATTTCAATGATGTATTAGGACCTGATAAAGACATACCTGCACCTGATGTAGGCTCGGGCGAACGTGAAATGGATTGGATGATGGCTGAATATAAAAAAATAAATCATGGTCAACCATATCTTGGGAGTTTCACGGGCAAGAGTGTTGCCAACGGAGGTTCACTTGGTCGAAGAGAAGCAACAGGCAAAGGTGTCTACTTTACATTCCGATATCTAATACATGACTTTGTGAATAAAAATAAAGCAAGTATGAACAGTGGAGATAATATATTTGCTAAAACGGCACTTGAATATGCTGGTAAACCTTAAACAATGGCTACACAGGGCTTTGGTAATGTAGGTTCAGTTACTGCACTAGAGGCGTATCGTTGTGAAAAATTACAAAATAAAGTTATAGCAGTTAGTGATCGCAATGTGACACTTATTAATGAGGACGGTCTGGATATTCCAACTTTAGTAGAGTTTACAGCTAACAATAAAGGAGATCTTCCTGTATCAAAGGAACAACTAGAATCTATCGGTGTTAAAGCAAATGTAGAAACGCGTGAGTCAATTCTGACAATGGTGGATATAGATGTGCTCTTCTTAGCGGCCTTAGAGGATCAAATTCATCAAGATAACTGGAAAGACATTAAGGCACCAATCATAGTAGAAGGGGCTAATGCACCAATCACCCAGGAAGCGGACAAGGAACTTGCGAAAAAAGGGGTTGTCATTATTCCTGATATTCTTGCGAATGCAGGTGGTGTAATTGTCTCCTATTTGGAATGGTTACAAGGCAGAGAAACACAGTTCATGACTGAAGAGGATGTTTTTCAAAAGCTATTTGAAAAAATGAGCGAAACGATGGAAACGATACTCCCTCAATACTTTTCAGATCCGTTTGCTTTACGTCAAAATGCCTTTATACACGCGGTCTCCAGACTTTCAGAGGTGCTGTATAGACAAGGTAAATTATATTAAAAACACTTCTAGAGACCATCTTTGTAATATAGATGGTCTCTAGTTGTGAAGTATAAAGTACTTTCCATGCTTTTGTTAGCATAGGGGTTGAAATCGTCTAAACTTTTATTTATATGAACAATACCTGTGCATTACACTTTTAAAAAAACATCGATGATGAAAATGACATTCGATTTATTTAAGGAGATCATAGGCACGTGAAATCACTATGCAATGCTTTGAAATTATATATAAATCCTCTGATTCAAAAAACTATTGGACGGATTATCCTTGATGCTGGTTATATATAAATCACTCAAAAAGCGGTTAGTGGATGTATTTGGCTAAATATTTAAAATATTATTATGCGACTTTATTGACAATTCTTCTATTTCATTGGTATGATAAAAAATAAAACCTATTAGACAAGTAGGGATTGGGAGTGGGAAAATGACGAAGTTAGCGCAATCTGTATTGGATTTAATCGGAAAGACACCAATCGTAAAATTAAACCGTGTAGTAAACCCTGAGGATGCAGAAGTATACGTAAAATTAGAATACTTTAACCCAGGTAGTAGCGTGAAAGATCGTATTGCATTTGCCATGATCCAAGCTGCTGAAAAAGATGGGAAATTAAAAGAAACTGGTACAATTATTGAACCTACAAGTGGTAATACTGGTATTGGTCTTGCGATGATTGCGGCAGCGAAAGGGTATAACGCTGTTTTAGTTATGCCTGACACGATGAGCTTAGAGCGTAGAAACTTACTTCGAGCATATGGAGCTGATCTTATACTGACTCCTGGAGCCGATGGTATGAAAGGTGCTATTGCAAAAGCAGAGGAACTTGCAAACGAAAATGGCTGGTTTATGCCACAGCAATTCAATAACGAAGCGAATCCAGAAATACATCGTTTAACAACAGGACCTGAAATCGTGGAAGCATTTGACCAGTTAGATGGCTTTGTTTCGGGTATCGGTACTGGTGGAACAATTACTGGAGCTGGAGCTGTGTTAAAAGAGAAATTCCCGGACATCCATATTGCGGCTGTAGAACCTACAGATTCTAATATTTTATCTGGTGGTAAACCAGGTCCTCATAAAATTCAAGGTATTGGTGCGGGATTTGTACCAGAAGTTCTTGATACAAAGCTTTATGACTCCATTATTGAAGTAACCAATGATGATGCATATGCAACTTCTCGTGAGGTAGCGAAGTCAGAAGGGATACTAGGGGGAGTTTCTGCAGGTGCAGCAATCTACGCGGCTCTTCAGCTAGCTAAAAAGCTCGGAAAAGGTAAGAAAGTATTAGCGATTATTCCAGATAATGGAGAGCGTTACTTAAGTACACCTCTATACCAATTCGAAGATTAATAGCAAACGAATAGAAAATGTAAAGAGAGGGAGCAGCTAATGCTTCCTCTCTTTTTTTGTATAACAGTCATGTGGAGCTTTAGTAAATTCATTTTTTCTAGTGGCGAAAAGTAGTAGTTTCAAGTTAAGATGAAGTCAAATCGTTTTTAGGGGGATTTGAGGAAGTGGATATCAAACTGGAAACACATACTTTTCATATGTCGAAAGATGCTTTTTTCTATGCATATAAAACACTAACAAAAGATGAGTCGTATAATGTATTTTTAGAAAGTGGCAGGGGTGGTCGCTTATCTGTTGCAGCTTGGAATCCAATAGCTGTTGCTAAATCGGTAGATAGTGATCTGCATATTCTCTGGAGAGGTGGAGAGCAAGAAGTTCGTGGAGGAGAAGCGCTAGAGAATCTAGAAAAGCTTGTATCTAATTATAAATTGCCGTTTCAGCAGGACTTACCAGACTTTCAAGGTGGAGCAATAGGTTTTGTTAGCTATGATTATGCAAGAAAAATAGAAGTTTTGCCGAATCTAGCTAAAGATGATTTGCATATACCGGATATCTATTTCCATGTATATGATTGCTGGGCAGTGTTAGATGTTGAAACAGAGATAGTCACTTTAATGAAGTTATCTACATGTGATGTGGATTTAGTGGAACTAGAGAAAGAATATATGGAAGCTGCTAAAAAAGGAATAGATTTAAGGTTATTCTATCCTGGGGCTGCAATGGAAATAGCGGAAGATAATTCTGAATTAAGTGTATCGGTAAGCTCAAGTGAGTTTGAGTCTGCCGTACTGAAAATCCAACAATATATAGCGCAAGGTGACATTTTTCAAGTCAACTTATCTGTAAGACAATCAAAGCAATTGAAAGTAAGTCCTATAACGATGTATGAGGCGCTGCGTGCATTCAATCCTTCGCCATACATGGTCTATATACAAGCGCCGGAATTTTCGGTTGTCTCTGGGTCACCCGAATTATTAGTGAAGAAAAAAGGAACCGAGTTATCTACGAGACCAATAGCTGGGACAAGACCACGTGGTAAAAGTAGTGAGGAAGATATTTTTTTAGCAAATGAACTGATAGAAAACGAAAAAGAACGGGCAGAGCATGTTATGCTTGTCGACCTGGAGCGAAACGACCTCGGTCGTGTTTCCTCTTATGGAACAGTGGAAGTGGATGAGTTCATGGTTATTGAAAGATACTCCCATGTAATGCATATTGTCTCTAATGTAAAAGGGACACTTCGTTCTAACACATCTAACGCAGAGATCATTAGGGCGATGTTCCCAGGAGGCACAATCACAGGAGCACCTAAAATTAGAACAATGGAGATAATTGAAGAGCTAGAGCCGGTTCGTAGAGGATTATATACGGGATCAATTGGTTGGTTAGGATTTTCAGGAGACTTAGAATTTAATATTGTGATCCGCACCGCGTTTATTCAAGATGGGATAGCACATATTCAAGCGGGGGCGGGTATTGTTATTGATTCTCTACCGGGTGCGGAATACGTGGAATCTTTAAATAAAGCAAAAGCATTATGGCAGGCGAAGGCGATGGCAGAAGGAGTGCACAAATGATTTTAATGATTGATAACTACGATTCGTTTACGTACAATCTCGTTCAATATATTGGAGAGTTAGGAATTGAAGTGAAGGTGGCCCGTAATGACGAGCTAACCATAGACGTTATTCAAGCGATAAATCCTCAAGTCATCGTTGTATCACCTGGTCCGTGTACACCAAATGAAGCAGGTATTAGTTTGGAGGTAATCAGTCATTTTGCAGGAAAAATTCCCATTTTGGGTGTTTGTTTAGGTCATCAGGCTATTGGACAAGCATTTGGTGGAAAGGTTATCCGTGCTGATAGATTAATGCATGGGAAAGTGTCCCCTGTTTTTCATAATAGCGAAGGTGTAAATGCCGATATGCCAAATCCTTTTAGGGCAACAAGATATCATTCCTTACTTGTGGAGAGAGAATCGTTACCCGGATGTTTGGAGATAACAGCTTGGACAGAAGAAGGAGAAATTATGGGACTTCGCCATAAAAAATATGCAGTAGAGGGCGTTCAATACCACCCAGAGTCAATTATGACGGAGGAAGGGAAAAAGATTATCCGTAACTTTGTTGAAACTTATAGTTTAACTGCAAAGGAGAGCAGATAAATGGATGCTTGGAAAGATGGAAGGCTTTACCGGGCGGAGGATTTAGTGGTCTCTGCATATGACCATGGTTTTTTATATGGACTTGGCTTTTTTGAGACATTCCGGACATACAATGGGCAAGTTTTTTTATGGGATGCTCACTGGAATAGGTTGTGTCGGGCACTTGAGGATTTTCGAGTAGCAATGCCGTATGAAGAACGCGATATATTATCTGCGGTAGAAGCACTCACAGCTGCTAACAATATGGAGGATGGTTATTTTCGCTTGAATATTTCTGCTGGCATCCATGACATTGGTCTTCAACCGACGCATTATAAGAAGCCAACTGTTATTTTATATCGGAAGGCATTACATATCGCACCTAGGGGCACAGAAAAATCTGCGGTCTGGCTAGATACAATAAGAAATACTCCAGAAAGTGGTATACGTCATAAATCGCACCACTATGCCAATAACGTCCACGCTAGGTTTGAAGTAGAGTCGCTAGCTTCTTGTGAAGGTTTCTTCCTAACGTCGGAAGGATTTGTAGCAGAGGGGATAACTTCGAATATCTTCTGGTCAAGTAATGGAAAGGTATATACTCCATCTTTGGAAACAGGTATTTTAGCGGGTACAACTCGGGAGTGGATGATGAACTGTTCTTTGTTTGAAATAGAAGAAGGTTTCTTCACGAAAGAAGTATTAGAAAAGGCAGATGAGGTTTTCATTACAAATGCAGTACAAGAAATCATTCCGATTAAGCAAATAGAGGGAATTCGGTTTTTGGGTAACACTGGAGCTGTTTATAAGGCGTTACACGAAGCCTTTACAAGATGCATACAGTTAGAAAGGATTGAATGATGAATTTACATAATAATAGTGGCAGATTTGAAGCAGGTGGAGTTACATTAAACTTCGACAAGGAAACAATTGTAATGGGCATACTGAATGTTACTCCAGATTCTTTTTCGGACGGTGGTAAATTTAATGAAATAGAAGCAGCTGTTACAAGAGCAAAGCAAATGGTAGCGGATGGTGCAAAAATTATAGATGTCGGCGGCGAGTCTACTAGACCTGGCTATACACTTATCACAGATGAAGAGGAAATCGCCCGTGTTGTACCTGTCATTAAAGCAATAAGGGCAGAGGTAAATGCAGTAATCTCCATTGATACATATAAATCAGCAGTTGCAAAAGCTGCGATAATCGCAGGTGCACATGTGATAAATGATATTTGGGGAGCGAAGAGAGAACCTAAAATAGCAAAAGTTGCAGCAGAATATGGCGTTCCGATAATATTGATGCACAATAGGGACAATGAAGAGTATACAGATTTCTGGTCTAATGCGAAACAAGATCTAGTAGAGAGTATTCAAATAACGAAAGCTGCTGGAGTTCCAGATGAGCATATATGGCTTGATCCAGGAATTGGCTTTGCCAAATCAACAACACAAAATATTTTGATGATGCAGCATTTAAATGAATTAGTAGATATGGGCTACCCTGTGCTATTGGCAACATCGCGCAAACGATTAATCGGAAATGTATTGAATCTTCCTGTCGATGAACGGATGGAAGGAACTGGAGCAACAGTTTGTTATGGTGTTCAGGTTGGATGTCATATGGTACGAGTACATGATGTAAAAGAAATGTCTCGTATGACAAAAATGATGGATGTGTTGACTGGAAAAGTGCACTATACAGAAAGTGAGGCTTAATCTAAATGGATTATATACATTTGAATGATTTAGAATTTTACGGATTTCACGGAGCGTTACCAGAGGAAACGAAGCTAGGTCAAATTTTTCGGGTGACCATCACCTTAGCGTGTGATTTAAAAAGAGCTGGTGAAACCGATAATTTAGAGGAAACTGTAAATTACGCAGAGGTTTTTGAATTATGCAAAGAAATAGTAGGAGGTAGACCATATTTATTAATAGAAGCAGTTGCGGAAAAAATTGCTTCGTCCATCTTGCATACATATGCAGCCAAGGTTAGTGGCTGTCGTATCCAATTGGTAAAACCGAACCCCCCAATTGTCGGACACTATGCTTCTGTAGCTGTCGATATTACTAGAGGGACATTATGATGAACACTGTTTTTATATCGCTTGGGTCAAATATAGGGAATCGTTTTGGGTATCTTCAGCAGGCGGTAGGTTTGTTGCAACAGGTCGAACAGGTGAATGTAGTCAATGTATCTTCAGTTTATGAGACAGACCCGGTTGGGTATGAGGAGCAAGCGGCATTTTTGAATATGGTAGTGGAAATCGAAACTTTATTGACTCCGCATGAAATATTAAAAAAGTGCAATGAAATAGAGGCTGGACTAGGGCGGACTAGAGAGATTCATTGGGGACCTCGAACCGTAGACCTTGACATTTTGTTGTATAATGAAGAGAATATGAAAACGGCGGACCTTATTATCCCACATCCTCGGATGATGGAAAGAGGTTTCGTGCTTATACCTCTTGTGGAATTACAAGCTAATTTAGTAGATCCACAATCTAAGCGGTTAATATCAGATGTTGCGCATGTTCAGAAAGAAGGCGTCCATTTATGGAAAACATTCGATGGGGTCGGCGCATTCGTGCATTTCGCAGGTTAAAAATGGTAAAGCAAGTTGAACTTGCAAAAGAAATGGATATGTCTGTGTCTATACTTGGTCAAATAGAGCAAGGTAAACGAGTTCCGAGTGAAGAGCAATTAGAAAAAATTGCCTCGTTACTTCATATACAAGTAGGAGAATTAAAGGGAGAAACAAAGGTAGGTGAATAATGATGACAAATGCATCAACAAAACCATTTAAAATAGGTAATCACGTAATGGATAACCGAGTAGTGTTAGCACCAATGGCTGGAATTTGTAACTCTGCATTCCGATTGACTGTAAAAGAATTTGGAGCGGGTTTAGTATATGCGGAGATGATCTCTGACAAAGGAATCGTACAAAAAAACGAAAAAACATTGAGCATGCTTTATATTGACGAGCGTGAAAATCCGCTGTCACTTCAAATTTTCGGTGGAGAAAAAGAAACACTTGTAGAGGCAGCTAAATATGTTGACCAACATACGTCAGCGGATATCATTGATATCAACATGGGCTGCCCCGTCAACAAAATCATTAAGTGTGAAGCGGGAGCTAGAATGCTTCTGGATCCTAACAAGATTTATGAAATGGTAGCGGCAGTAGTGGATAGCGTTAAAAAGCCTGTTAGTGTTAAAATGCGTACTGGTTGGGATGAAGAACATCTTTATATGGTGGAAAACGCCCAAGCAATCGAGCGTGCTGGTGGATCAGCGGTAGCTGTACATGGTCGTACACGCGTTCAAATGTATGAAGGCCATGCAAATTGGGATTTAATACGTCAAGTGAAAGAGGCGGTGGATATTCCTGTTATCGGAAATGGTGACGTAAATACACCTCAAGATGCAAAACGTATGCTAGATGAAACGGGCGTAGATGCAGTGATGATTGGTCGCGCAGCACTTGGTGATCCATGGATGATTTATCGTACGGTAGAGTACTTGGAATCTGGTCTGCTAAAACCAGAACCTACAGTACAAGAAAAGATGGACATATGCTTACTTCACTTTGATCGCTTAGTGGCTTTAAAAGGTGAAAATATAGCAGTTAGAGAAATGCGCAAACATGCATCTTGGTACTTAAAAGGTATTCGCGGAAATGGAACAGCAAGAAACAAGATTAACCAAACAGAATCTGCACAAGAGTTAAGAGACTATTTGCGTTTCTTTGCAGAAGAATCTTCTAAAGAATATGAAGATGTAAAATCTATCGTGATCTAATTGTAAAACAAAGGGCTGTCACTATAGGTGGCAGCTTTTTTCGTTGCGATTCAATAACAGAATAATAGAAAAAGTTTTCTTCTATTAGAAAAAGATGATTAGAATGCAGAAATTGTGTACAATAAATGCAACGTGAAATGTAATTGCGGATAATAGGTAGTGGAGGAGTGACGAATATGTCTAATATGGAAGAATTAAACGATCAACTTTTGGTGAGAAGACAAAAGATGACTGCAATACAAGAAAAAGGGCTAGATGCTTTTGGTAGTAAATTCGTGCGTTCACATTTAAGTAATGAAGTAGTTACTGAGTTCGATCAATATACAAAAGAACAACTAGAAGAAAATCTACATGAAGTAGTCATTGCTGGTCGTATTATGACTAAGCGTGGAAAAGGGAAAGCCGGATTTGCTCATATTCAAGATCTTGGTGGCCAAATTCAAATTTATGTACGTAAAGATGCAATTGGTGATGATGCATACGAATTATTTAATACTGCTGACCTAGGTGATATCGTTGGTGTCCGTGGAAATGTATTCCGTACACAAGTTGGAGAGCTATCTGTAAAAGCGACTGAATTTACTTTCCTAACAAAATCTCTACGCCCGATGCCAGAGAAATTCCATGGCTTAAAAGATGTGGAGCAACGTTACCGTCAACGCTACTTAGATTTAATGACAAGTGAAGAAAGTAAAAATACGTTTATTACTAGAAGTCGTATAATTCGTGCTATGCGTCGTTACTTAGATAACGAAGGTTATTTAGAGGTGGAGACACCAATGCTACATACAATAGCAGGTGGAGCAGCAGCTCGTCCTTTCATCACTCATCATAATGCGCTAGATATGGAACTATATATGCGTATCGCAATTGAATTGCACTTAAAACGCCTTATTGTTGGTGGGTTAGAGAAAGTGTATGAAATTGGTCGAGTATTCCGTAATGAAGGGGTCTCTACGCGTCATAACCCAGAGTTTACAATGATTGAATTATATGAGGCTTATGCAGACTACAATGATATTATGAATTTAACGGAGAACCTAGTTGCTCATGTAGCCCAAGATGTTTTAGGGACGACTACAGTAACTTACGGAGAAGATCAGATTAATCTTGCTCCAGGTTGGAGACGTTGGCATATGGCTGATGCGGTGAAAGAAACTACGGGTGTTGATTTCTGGGCAGAGCTAACGAAGGAAGAGGCACACGCATTAGCTAAGGAACATGGAGTAGAAGTGAAACCTTCTATGGAAGTAGGACATGTGTTAAATGAATTCTTCGAACAAAAAGTAGAAGAAACATTAGTGCAACCAACATTTATCTTTGGTCATCCAGTAGAAGTATCGCCACTTGCGAAGAAAAATCCAGAAGACGGTCGATTTACTGATCGCTTTGAATTATTTATCGTACGTCGTGAACATGCAAATGCTTTTACAGAGTTAAACGATCCTATTGATCAGCGTCAGCGTTTTGAAGCACAAATGGTAGAAAAAGAAGCTGGTAACGATGAAGCTCATGAAATGGATGAAGATTTCTTAGAAGCGTTGGAATATGGTATGCCGCCAACAGGTGGTCTTGGTATCGGAATAGACCGATTAGTGATGTTGTTAACTAATTCAGCATCTATCCGTGATGTACTGTTATTCCCAACAATGCGTCATAAAGATTAAGATAGAAGAATGTGAATTGGGAGTTACTACTATTGGTAGTGGCTCTCTTTTTATAATTCCGCTACATATTGTGTATATTACGAGCTTTAAAAGTTTTTTATAAAAAGTTGAGAAAACCACTTGCCATAACTATTTACAGGTGGTATAGTTATCAAGTTGTCATTTTCATTAGTGACTTACACGAAAAACAAATAAAAAAAGTTGTTGACAACGATATCGAGATTTGATATGATATTAAAGTCGCCAAAACGACATAACGAACTGAACATTGAAAACTGAACATGCAAAACGTTAAGACATACAGCCTATCAACTAACTTTGTTAGTCTGATAGCAAAACAATTTTGACATCATTTAATGATGATGCCAGCAAAACAAAATGAGCTTTTTAAGTTCTCTATTATGGAGAGTTTGATCCTGGCTCAGGACGAACGCTGGCGGCATGCCTAATACATGCAAGTCGAGCGAATGACGAAGAAGCTTGCTTCTTCTGATTTAGCGGCGGACGGGTGAGTAACACGTGGGCAACCTGCCCTGTAGATTGGGATAACTCCGGGAAACCGGGGCTAATACCGAATAATCCATTTCCTCACATGGGGAGATGTTAAAAGACGGCATCTCGCTGTCACTACAGGATGGGCCCGCGGCGCATTAGCTAGTTGGTGAGGTAACGGCTCACCAAGGCGACGATGCGTAGCCGACCTGAGAGGGTGATCGGCCACACTGGGACTGAGACACGGCCCAGACTCCTACGGGAGGCAGCAGTAGGGAATCTTCCACAATGGACGAAAGTCTGATGGAGCAATGCCGCGTGAGTGAAGAAGGTTTTCGGATCGTAAAACTCTGTTGTGAGGGAAGAACAAGTACGAGAGTAACTGCTCGTACCTTGACGGTACCTCATTAGAAAGCCACGGCTAACTACGTGCCAGCAGCCGCGGTAATACGTAGGTGGCAAGCGTTGTCCGGAATTATTGGGCGTAAAGCGCGCGCAGGCGGTCCTTTAAGTCTGATGTGAAATCCCACGGCTCAACCGTGGAAGGTCATTGGAAACTGGGGGACTTGAGTACAGAAGAGGAAAGCGGAATTCCAAGTGTAGCGGTGAAATGCGTAGAGATTTGGAGGAACACCAGTGGCGAAGGCGGCTTTCTGGTCTGTAACTGACGCTGAGGCGCGAAAGCGTGGGGAGCAAACAGGATTAGATACCCTGGTAGTCCACGCCGTAAACGATGAGTGCTAAGTGTTAGGGGGTTTCCGCCCCTTAGTGCTGCAGCTAACGCATTAAGCACTCCGCCTGGGGAGTACGGTCGCAAGACTGAAACTCAAAGGAATTGACGGGGGCCCGCACAAGCGGTGGAGCATGTGGTTTAATTCGAAGCAACGCGAAGAACCTTACCAGGTCTTGACATCCCGCTGACCGGCCTAGAGATAGGTTTTTCCCTTCGGGGACAGCGGTGACAGGTGGTGCATGGTTGTCGTCAGCTCGTGTCGTGAGATGTTGGGTTAAGTCCCGCAACGAGCGCAACCCTTGATCTTAGTTGCCAGCATTCAGTTGGGCACTCTAAGGTGACTGCCGGTGATAAACCGGAGGAAGGTGGGGATGACGTCAAATCATCATGCCCCTTATGACCTGGGCTACACACGTGCTACAATGGACGGTACAGAGGGTCGCAACCCCGCGAGGGTGAGCAAATCCCATAAAACCGTTCTCAGTTCGGATTGTAGGCTGCAACTCGCCTACATGAAGCCGGAATCGCTAGTAATCGTGGATCAGCATGCCACGGTGAATACGTTCCCGGGCCTTGTACACACCGCCCGTCACACCACGAGAGTTTGTAACACCCGAAGTCGGTGGGGTAACCCTTACGGGAGCCAGCCGCCGAAGGTGGGACAGATGATTGGGGTGAAGTCGTAACAAGGTAGCCGTATCGGAAGGTGCGGCTGGATCACCTCCTTTCTAAGGATAATATCGGAATACGAATCTTTATTCGTATCTTAACGTTTTGCAGTTCAGTTTTGAATGTTCATTTTTATATGAAGATTCAACTCTTGCTCCTGCGATTACTCGTCGCAAAGTGAGTAAACCTTTGTTCTTTGAAAACTGGATAAAACGACATTGAAACAATAAACAACAAGAAATTCTGTTGTGATTATTTACGTAATCACAACGTGTAAGACTTTTTAACTTTTAGGTTAAGTTAATAAGGGCGCACGGTGAATGCCTTGGCACTAGGAGTCGACGAAGGACGGCACTAACACCGATATGCTTCGGGGAGCTGTAAGTGAGCTTTGATCCGGAGATTTCCGAATGGGGAAACCCACTGTTCGTAATGGAGCAGTACATTTGCGTGAATACATAGCGCATCTGAGACACACCCAGGGAACTGAAACATCTAAGTACCTGGAGGAAGAGAAAGAAAAATCGATTCCCTGAGTAGCGGCGAGCGAAACGGGAATAGCCCAAACCAAGAGGCTTGCCTCTTGGGGTTGTAGGACACTCTACATAGAGTTACAAAGGAATGAGTTAGACGAAGCGATCTGGAAAGGTCCGCAGGATAGGGTAAAAGCCCCGTAGTCCAAAATTCATTCTCTCTTGAGTGTATCCTGAGTACGGCGGAACACGTGAAATTCCGTCGGAATCCGGGAGGACCATCTCCCAAGGCTAAATACTACCTAGTGACCGATAGTGAACCAGTACCGTGAGGGAAAGGTGAAAAGCACCCCGGAAGGGGAGTGAAATAGATCCTGAAACCGTGTGCCTACAAGTAGTTAGAGCCCGTTAATGGGTGATAGCGTGCCTTTTGTAGAATGAACCGGCGAGTTACGATTACATGCAAGGTTAAGTTGAGAAGACGGAGCCGCAGCGAAAGCGAGTCTGAATAGGGCGAATGAGTATGTGGTCGTAGACCCGAAACCAGGTGATCTACCCATGTCCAGGATGAAGGTAAGGTAACACTTACTGGAGGTCCGAACCCACGCACGTTGAAAAGTGCGGGGATGAGGTGTGGGTAGCGGAGAAATTCCAATCGAACCTGGAGATAGCTGGTTCTCTCCGAAATAGCTTTAGGGCTAGCCTCAAACGTTAGAATCTTGGAGGTAGAGCACTGTTTGGACTAGGGGCCCATCCCGGGTTACCGAATTCAGACAAACTCCGAATGCCAATGATTTATGTTTGGGAGTCAGACTGCGAGTGATAAGATCCGTAGTCAAGAGGGAAACAGCCCAGACCACCAGCTAAGGTCCCAAAGTATTTGTTAAGTGGAAAAGGATGTGGCGTTGCTTAGACAACCAGGATGTTGGCTTAGAAGCAGCCATCATTTAAAGAGTGCGTAATAGCTCACTGGTCGAGTGACGCTGCGCCGAAAATGTATCGGGGCTAAACAAATCACCGAAGCTGTGGATTGATACCTTTGGTATCAGTGGTAGGAGAGCGTTCTAAGGGCGTTGAAGTCAGACCGGAAGGACTGGTGGAGCGCTTAGAAGTGAGAATGCCGGTATGAGTAGCGAAAGACGGGTGAGAATCCCGTCCACCGTATGACTAAGGTTTCCTGAGGAAGGCTCGTCCGCTCAGGGTTAGTCGGGACCTAAGCCGAGGCCGATAGGCGTAGGCGATGGATAACAGGTTGATATTCCTGTACCACCAAACCACCGTTTGAGTAATGGGGGGACGCAGAAGGATAGGGTAAGCATGCTGTTGGTTATGCATGTCCAAGCAGTAAGGTGTGAATGTAGGCAAATCCGCATTCTGTAACATTGAGCTGTGATGGCGAGGACGTATGTCCGGAGTTCCTGATTTCACACTGCCAAGAAAAGCCTCTAGCGAGGTGATAGGTGCCCGTACCGCAAACCGACACAGGTAGTCGAGGAGAGAATCCTAAGGTGAGCGAGAGAACTCTCGTTAAGGAACTCGGCAAAATGACCCCGTAACTTCGGGAGAAGGGGTGCTCTTTTGGGTGCATAGCCTAGAAGAGCCGCAGTGAATAGGCCCAGGCGACTGTTTAGCAAAAACACAGGTCTCTGCAAAACCGTAAGGTGAAGTATAGGGGCTGACGCCTGCCCGGTGCTGGAAGGTTAAGAGGAGTGCTTAGCGCAAGCGAAGGTGCGAATTGAAGCCCCAGTAAACGGCGGCCGTAACTATAACGGTCCTAAGGTAGCGAAATTCCTTGTCGGGTAAGTTCCGACCCGCACGAAAGGCGTAACGATCTGGGCACTGTCTCAACGAGAGACTCGGTGAAATTATAGTACCTGTGAAGATGCAGGTTACCCGCGACAGGACGGAAAGACCCCGTGGAGCTTTACTATAGCTTGATATTGAATTTTGGTGCAACTTGTACAGGATAGGCAGGAGCCTTAGAGCCCGGAGCGCCAGCTTCGGAGGAGGCGTCGGTGGGATACTGCCCTGGTTGTATTGAAATTCTAACCCATACCCGTAACCCGGGTAGGAGACAGTGTCAGGCGGGTAGTTTGACTGGGGCGGTCGCCTCCTAAAGTGTAACGGAGGCGCCCAAAGGTTCCCTCAGAATGGTTGGAAATCATTCGAAGAGTGTAAAGGCAGAAGGGAGCTTGACTGCGAGACCTACAAGTCGAGCAGGGTCGAAAGACGGGCTTAGTGATCCGGTGGTTCCGCATGGAAGGGCCATCGCTCAACGGATAAAAGCTACCCCGGGGATAACAGGCTTATCTCCCCCAAGAGTCCACATCGACGGGGAGGTTTGGCACCTCGATGTCGGCTCATCGCATCCTGGGGCTGTAGTCGGTCCCAAGGGTTGGGCTGTTCGCCCATTAAAGCGGTACGCGAGCTGGGTTCAGAACGTCGTGAGACAGTTCGGTCCCTATCCGTCGTGGGCGTAGGAAATTTGAGAGGAGCTGTCCTTAGTACGAGAGGACCGGGATGGACACACCGCTGGTGTACCAGTTGTTCTGCCAAGAGCATCGCTGGGTAGCTATGTGTGGACGGGATAAGTGCTGAAAGCATCTAAGCACGAAGCCCCCCTCAAGATGAGATTTCCCATTACGCAAGTAAGTAAGATCCCTCAAAGACGATGAGGTAGATAGGTTCGGGGTGGAAGCGTGGCGACACGTGCAGCTGACGAATACTAATCGATCGAGGACTTAACCAAATTTGTTTAACGTAACAATGTCGTTTATCCAGTTTTGAAAGAATAAATTTTTTATTAAATAACCCTTGAAAAATTCTACAGAGTTGTTATAATAAAGCATGTCTTTCAAAAGTATTCAAGTCTAGTGATGATGGCGAAGAGGTCACACCCGTTCCCATACCGAACACGGAAGTTAAGCTCTTCAGCGCCGATGGTAGTTGGGGGTCTCCCCCTGTGAGAGTAGGACGTCGCTGGGCTTGTAATAAAATTATATTTCCCATGGAGGATTAGCTCAGCTGGGAGAGCATCTGCCTTACAAGCAGAGGGTCGGCGGTTCGAGCCCGTCATCCTCCACCATATATTTACTCCTGCCGGAGTAGCTCAACTGGTAGAGCAACTGACTTGTAATCAGTAGGTTGAGGGTTCAAGTCCTTTCTCCGGCACCATTTTTAGAGCCATTAGCTCAGTTGGTAGAGCATCTGACTTTTAATCAGAGGGTCGTAGGTTCGAATCCTACATGGCTCATCACTTTTTAAGTGAATTATGTATGCGGGTGTGGCGGAACTGGCAGACGCACTAGACTTAGGATCTAGCGCCGCAAGGCGTGGGGGTTCGACTCCCTTCACCCGCACCATTTAATTTAATAACCGAGCGGAAGTAGTTCAGTGGTAGAACACCACCTTGCCAAGGTGGGGGTCGCGAGTTCGAACCTCGTCTTCCGCTCCAAAGATTCATTAAAGTGCCGGGGTGGCGGAACTGGCAGACGCACAGGACTTAAAATCCTGCGGTAGGTGACTACCGTACCGGTTCGATTCCGGTCCTCGGCACCACTTTTATGAAATATTGCGCTCGTAGCTCAATTGGATAGAGCACTTGACTACGAATCAAGAGGTTGCAGGTTCGAGTCCTGCCGAGCGCACCATATAACGGGAAGTAGCTCAGCTTGGTAGAGCACTTGGTTTGGGACCAAGGGGTCGCAGGTTCGAATCCTGTCTTCCCGACCAGTTATTACTTTTTGGGGCCTTAGCTCAGCTGGGAGAGCGCCTGCCTTGCACGCAGGAGGTCAGCGGTTCGATCCCGCTAGGCTCCACCATGAACATTGAAAACTGAACATGCAAAACGTTAAGACATACAGCCTATCAACTAACTTTGTTAGTCTGATAGCAAAACAATTTTGACATCATTTAATGATGATGCCAGCAAAACAAAATGAGCTTTTTAAGTTCTCTATTATGGAGAGTTTGATCCTGGCTCAGGACGAACGCTGGCGGCATGCCTAATACATGCAAGTCGAGCGAATGACGAAGAAGCTTGCTTCTTCTGATTTAGCGGCGGACGGGTGAGTAACACGTGGGCAACCTGCCCTGTAGATTGGGATAACTCCGGGAAACCGGGGCTAATACCGAATAATCCATTTCCTCACATGGGGAGATGTTAAAAGACGGTTTCGGCTGTCACTACAGGATGGGCCCGCGGCGCATTAGCTAGTTGGTGAGGTAACGGCTCACCAAGGCGACGATGCGTAGCCGACCTGAGAGGGTGATCGGCCACACTGGGACTGAGACACGGCCCAGACTCCTACGGGAGGCAGCAGTAGGGAATCTTCCACAATGGACGAAAGTCTGATGGAGCAATGCCGCGTGAGTGAAGAAGGTTTTCGGATCGTAAAACTCTGTTGTGAGGGAAGAACAAGTACGAGAGTAACTGCTCGTACCTTGACGGTACCTCATTAGAAAGCCACGGCTAACTACGTGCCAGCAGCCGCGGTAATACGTAGGTGGCAAGCGTTGTCCGGAATTATTGGGCGTAAAGCGCGCGCAGGCGGTCCTTTAAGTCTGATGTGAAATCCCACGGCTCAACCGTGGAAGGTCATTGGAAACTGGGGGACTTGAGTACAGAAGAGGAAAGCGGAATTCCAAGTGTAGCGGTGAAATGCGTAGAGATTTGGAGGAACACCAGTGGCGAAGGCGGCTTTCTGGTCTGTAACTGACGCTGAGGCGCGAAAGCGTGGGGAGCAAACAGGATTAGATACCCTGGTAGTCCACGCCGTAAACGATGAGTGCTAAGTGTTAGGGGGTTTCCGCCCCTTAGTGCTGCAGCTAACGCATTAAGCACTCCGCCTGGGGAGTACGGTCGCAAGACTGAAACTCAAAGGAATTGACGGGGGCCCGCACAAGCGGTGGAGCATGTGGTTTAATTCGAAGCAACGCGAAGAACCTTACCAGGTCTTGACATCCCGCTGACCGGCCTAGAGATAGGTTTTTCCCTTCGGGGACAGCGGTGACAGGTGGTGCATGGTTGTCGTCAGCTCGTGTCGTGAGATGTTGGGTTAAGTCCCGCAACGAGCGCAACCCTTGATCTTAGTTGCCAGCATTCAGTTGGGCACTCTAAGGTGACTGCCGGTGATAAACCGGAGGAAGGTGGGGATGACGTCAAATCATCATGCCCCTTATGACCTGGGCTACACACGTGCTACAATGGACGGTACAGAGGGTCGCAACCCCGCGAGGGTGAGCAAATCCCATAAAACCGTTCTCAGTTCGGATTGTAGGCTGCAACTCGCCTACATGAAGCCGGAATCGCTAGTAATCGTGGATCAGCATGCCACGGTGAATACGTTCCCGGGCCTTGTACACACCGCCCGTCACACCACGAGAGTTTGTAACACCCGAAGTCGGTGGGGTAACCCTTACGGGAGCCAGCCGCCGAAGGTGGGACAGATGATTGGGGTGAAGTCGTAACAAGGTAGCCGTATCGGAAGGTGCGGCTGGATCACCTCCTTTCTAAGGATAATATCGGAATACGAATCTTTATTCGTATCTTAACGTTTTGCAGTTCAGTTTTGAATGTTCATATTAATATATGGAAATTCAAAGAGGGCCTATAGCTCAGCTGGTTAGAGCGCACGCCTGATAAGCGTGAGGTCGATGGTTCGAGTCCATTTAGGCCCACCATACCCTTTTTTTGTTTCGGGGCCTTAGCTCAGCTGGGAGAGCGCCTGCCTTGCACGCAGGAGGTCAGCGGTTCGATCCCGCTAGGCTCCACCAAATTATATTATTTGCTCCTGCGATTACTCGTCGCAAAGGAACAAAATCTTTGTTCTTTGAAAACTGGATAAAACGACATTGAAACAATAAACAACAAGAAATTCTGTTGTGATTATTTACGTAATTACAACGTGTAAGACTTTTTAACTTTTAGGTTAAGTTAATAAGGGCGCACGGTGAATGCCTTGGCACTAGGAGTCGACGAAGGACGGCACTAACACCGATATGCTTCGGGGAGCTGTAAGTGAGCTTTGATCCGGAGATTTCCGAATGGGGAAACCCACTGTTCGTAATGGAGCAGTACATTTGCGTGAATACATAGCGCATCTGAGACACACCCAGGGAACTGAAACATCTAAGTACCTGGAGGAAGAGAAAGAAAAATCGATTCCCTGAGTAGCGGCGAGCGAAACGGGAATAGCCCAAACCAAGAGGCTTGCCTCTTGGGGTTGTAGGACACTCTACATAGAGTTACAAAGGAATGAGTTAGACGAAGCGATCTGGAAAGGTCCGCAGGATAGGGTAAAAGCCCCGTAGTCCAAAATTCATTCTCTCTTGAGTGTATCCTGAGTACGGCGGAACACGTGAAATTCCGTCGGAATCCGGGAGGACCATCTCCCAAGGCTAAATACTACCTAGTGACCGATAGTGAACCAGTACCGTGAGGGAAAGGTGAAAAGCACCCCGGAAGGGGAGTGAAATAGATCCTGAAACCGTGTGCCTACAAGTAGTTAGAGCCCGTTAATGGGTGATAGCGTGCCTTTTGTAGAATGAACCGGCGAGTTACGATTACATGCAAGGTTAAGTTGAGAAGACGGAGCCGCAGCGAAAGCGAGTCTGAATAGGGCGAATGAGTATGTGGTCGTAGACCCGAAACCAGGTGATCTACCCATGTCCAGGATGAAGGTAAGGTAACACTTACTGGAGGTCCGAACCCACGCACGTTGAAAAGTGCGGGGATGAGGTGTGGGTAGCGGAGAAATTCCAATCGAACCTGGAGATAGCTGGTTCTCTCCGAAATAGCTTTAGGGCTAGCCTCAAACGTTAGAATCTTGGAGGTAGAGCACTGTTTGGACTAGGGGCCCATCCCGGGTTACCGAATTCAGACAAACTCCGAATGCCAATGATTTATGTTTGGGAGTCAGACTGCGAGTGATAAGATCCGTAGTCAAGAGGGAAACAGCCCAGACCACCAGCTAAGGTCCCAAAGTATTTGTTAAGTGGAAAAGGATGTGGCGTTGCTTAGACAACCAGGATGTTGGCTTAGAAGCAGCCATCATTTAAAGAGTGCGTAATAGCTCACTGGTCGAGTGACGCTGCGCCGAAAATGTATCGGGGCTAAACAAATCACCGAAGCTGTGGATTGATACCTTTGGTATCAGTGGTAGGAGAGCGTTCTAAGGGCGTTGAAGTCAGACCGGAAGGACTGGTGGAGCGCTTAGAAGTGAGAATGCCGGTATGAGTAGCGAAAGACGGGTGAGAATCCCGTCCACCGTATGACTAAGGTTTCCTGAGGAAGGCTCGTCCGCTCAGGGTTAGTCGGGACCTAAGCCGAGGCCGATAGGCGTAGGCGATGGATAACAGGTTGATATTCCTGTACCACCAAACCACCGTTTGAGTAATGGGGGGACGCAGAAGGATAGGGTAAGCATGCTGTTGGTTATGCATGTCCAAGCAGTAAGGTGTGAATGTAGGCAAATCCGCATTCTGTAACATTGAGCTGTGATGGCGAGGACGTATGTCCGGAGTTCCTGATTTCACACTGCCAAGAAAAGCCTCTAGCGAGGTGATAGGTGCCCGTACCGCAAACCGACACAGGTAGTCGAGGAGAGAATCCTAAGGTGAGCGAGAGAACTCTCGTTAAGGAACTCGGCAAAATGACCCCGTAACTTCGGGAGAAGGGGTGCTCTTTTGGGTGCATAGCCTAGAAGAGCCGCAGTGAATAGGCCCAGGCGACTGTTTAGCAAAAACACAGGTCTCTGCAAAACCGTAAGGTGAAGTATAGGGGCTGACGCCTGCCCGGTGCTGGAAGGTTAAGAGGAGTGCTTAGCGCAAGCGAAGGTGCGAATTGAAGCCCCAGTAAACGGCGGCCGTAACTATAACGGTCCTAAGGTAGCGAAATTCCTTGTCGGGTAAGTTCCGACCCGCACGAAAGGCGTAACGATCTGGGCACTGTCTCAACGAGAGACTCGGTGAAATTATAGTACCTGTGAAGATGCAGGTTACCCGCGACAGGACGGAAAGACCCCGTGGAGCTTTACTATAGCTTGATATTGAATTTTGGTGCAACTTGTACAGGATAGGCAGGAGCCTTAGAGCCCGGAGCGCCAGCTTCGGAGGAGGCGTCGGTGGGATACTGCCCTGGTTGTATTGAAATTCTAACCCATACCCGTAACCCGGGTAGGAGACAGTGTCAGGCGGGTAGTTTGACTGGGGCGGTCGCCTCCTAAAGTGTAACGGAGGCGCCCAAAGGTTCCCTCAGAATGGTTGGAAATCATTCGAAGAGTGTAAAGGCAGAAGGGAGCTTGACTGCGAGACCTACAAGTCGAGCAGGGTCGAAAGACGGGCTTAGTGATCCGGTGGTTCCGCATGGAAGGGCCATCGCTCAACGGATAAAAGCTACCCCGGGGATAACAGGCTTATCTCCCCCAAGAGTCCACATCGACGGGGAGGTTTGGCACCTCGATGTCGGCTCATCGCATCCTGGGGCTGTAGTCGGTCCCAAGGGTTGGGCTGTTCGCCCATTAAAGCGGTACGCGAGCTGGGTTCAGAACGTCGTGAGACAGTTCGGTCCCTATCCGTCGTGGGCGTAGGAAATTTGAGAGGAGCTGTCCTTAGTACGAGAGGACCGGGATGGACACACCGCTGGTGTACCAGTTGTTCTGCCAAGAGCATCGCTGGGTAGCTATGTGTGGACGGGATAAGTGCTGAAAGCATCTAAGCACGAAGCCCCCCTCAAGATGAGATTTCCCATTACGCAAGTAAGTAAGATCCCTCAAAGACGATGAGGTAGATAGGTTCGGGGTGGAAGCGTGGCGACACGTGCAGCTGACGAATACTAATCGATCGAGGACTTAACCAAATTTGTTTAACGTAACAATGTCGTTTATCCAGTTTTGAGTGAACAAACACTCAATATATGAGGGTTTCAAGATACAAGCAGTGCTAGGAAACAAGTGAGAGAAGGAAGGAACGTACTAACGTACGTGACTGACAGATCGAATGAAGTTGACAACGCAATGCGCCGTATATTGAAAGCCGAATGAGTCTAGTGATGATGGCGAAGAGGTCACACCCGTTCCCATACCGAACACGGAAGTTAAGCTCTTCAGCGCCGATGGTAGTTGGGGGTCTCCCCCTGTGAGAGTAGGACGTCGCTGGGCACCAAGAAAAAGTCGTTACCGAATTATCGGTAGCGGCTTTTTTATATAAATAAATAAGCCGTAGGCAGTCTATATCTATAAGAAAGTATGCGAGAAAGTAGAGGGGCAAAGAGTTCGAGGAAGCAAGCGAGAGAGACTCGGAGCGTATAACATACGCGAGAATTGAACGAGTGCGGCTGACGAAGGAAATCTGCCGCCTATCTGCTTTCGCAGCCCCGGACACGGAAGTAAAGCTCTTGCGCCGATGGTAGTTGGGGGTCTCCCCCTGTGAGAGTAGGACGTCGCTGGGCACTAAAGAAAAGGTCGTTACCGAATTATCGGTAGCGGCTTTTTTGTATAAATAAATAAGCCGTAGGCAGTCTATATCTATAAGAAAGTAGAGGGGCAAAGAGTTCGAGGAAGCAAGCGAGAGAGACTGGGAGCGTATAACATACGCGAGAATTGAACGAGTGCGGCTGACGAAGAAATCTGTCGCCTATCTGCTGTTGCAGCCCCGGACACGGAAGTAAAGCTCTTGCGCCGATGGTAGTTGGGGGTCTCCCCCTGTGAGAGTAAAATGTCGCTAGGCACCAAAGAAAAGTCGTTACCGAGTAATTGGTAACGACTTTCAGCTTGACGACAAAAATATTTTTAAAACTGCTATGAGTAATAATAAATATCTTTAAAGAGGTTGCTTTATCTAAATAAAAGTATATATAGTGGAAACCTTTAAGGAGTTGTTTATAAGGCAAGGACCACCACGAAGACTCCTGTGGGAACAGCTTGAGTAGAAGACCCCGCAGGAAAGACATTGGTCGAACTTTGTTTGACCAATGTCTTTGCGACGAGTAACCGCAGGAGCATATGTTTTCACAGGGACGAGGAGGCTGAAGACAAGCCCACGGAAAGCGAAGTGGTGGTCCTTGCCGATTTTAGTATACAACTCTATGCACCAAAAATTGAGTTTGTCTACAGTCTGAAAGTCGTTACCGAATTATAGGTAGCGGCTTTTTTATCTATTACTAAAGTTTATAATTTCCTTCAACTGTTCTATTGTTACTCTCCTTTATTCGATTATTAAATTATTTTAATTACTTGCTGTTTTACAACTTAACAGACAGAATATGAAGTAACTACATTTATATAGGAGGGACAAAGTGGTAGTAATATTAGCAGTAGATGATGACATACATACACTTGAATTAATCTCTATTTATTTATCTCAATCTGGATACCGCGTTATTAAAGGTATAAATGGAAAAGAAGGGTTAGACATATTGGAACATGAACTCCCTGATTTAGCAATTATAGATGTCATGATGCCTATAATGGATGGTTTTCAATTAACTAAAATAATACGCGAACAATATAATATTCCAGTATTACTCTTAACAGCAAAAGGGAAACTTGAGGATAAAGAAAAAGGATATATTGCTGGATCGGATGACTATTTAGTAAAACCGTTTGAACCAAAAGAATTATTATTTCGTATCCGCGCTATTTTAAGAAGATATGATAAAACGAGTGATGTTAATATTCGGATTGGCAATATGTTAATTAATAGGAAAAGCTTCGAGGTTCAGGTTGGAGAAGAGGTACTAGTTTTACCTTTAAAGGAGTTTGAACTACTGTCCAAATTAGCTTCTAAGCCAAACCAAGTCTTTACTCGAGATCAATTAATAGAAACAGTGTGGGGAGTTGATTTTGAAGGAGACGAACAAACATTAAGCGTTCATATTAAAAGGATAAGAGAGCGATTAACTAAATTAGAGACAGCAATTCAGATTACTACAGTACGTGGAATTGGTTATAAATTGGAAGAGTCTATATGATGAGAACTTTATATAGTAAGTTCGTTTGGATAACATTGCTCATAATGTTATCGAGTGGAACATTAGGATTTATGATAGTAAATACATACTACCATCAAAATCTAAAGGAAAAGAATGATGAAAAAAATGTATTAGTCGCGAAATCAATCGTTGAAAGTATTAATATGGCTAATATAAATGAACTGGACCCCTTTCTCCATTCAATTGGCAATACTGGATATCAGTTATACATCGTAAACGAGGATGGGGAAGAAAGAGCTTACGGAGGCGAGTTTCGCGTTGAGGAGATTAATACATCAATTGTTGAAAATGTTATAAACGGGGAAACGTACCACGGTATGAGAGAGTTCCCTAAAGAAACATTTATTACAGGTTATTTTTCTAATGAATTAACGAACACGGTTGGTGTGCCATTTACCTATGAAGGAAAAAAGTATGCCCTGTTCCAACGACCGAATATTAAATTCTTATTTAATGAGATTCATCTGTTGTTAGGCGGACTAGTAGTAATAATGATTATTTTAAGTGTGATAGCAATGTTGATAGTTGCGAAGATAATGATTGATCCGTTAACTAAATTGACAATAGCGACAAATAGAATTGCAAATGAGGATTTCCATGCAGAGTTACCAGTCTATCAGCGTGATGAAATAGGACAACTTGCAGATAGCGTTCGAAACATGGCAATGCAGCTGGATGCTAGCGATCGTTACAAAAAAGAATTTATCTCTAGGGTATCCCATGATTTTCAAACACCGCTATTGAATATACAAGGTTACGCTCATCTACTGAAAGATGGAGAGCTAAGTGGAAATGATCATTTAAAGTACGTTACGATTATTCAACAAGAGTCAAAGCGGCTCTCCAATGTTATGAAGCAGTTATTAGTTCTTACTTCGTTTGATCAAGTAAATAGCCGTACAAAAAAAGAAGTCTTTTCACTAGATATACAGTTAAAAGAAGTCATTCAAAAGTTTAGATGGTTACTCGATGAAAAAGAAATATCTATTAATATAAAGATAAAACCGGTAAATATATACGGTGAAAGTGAGATGCTTGAATATGTTTGGGAAAATCTTCTTTCTAATGCTATAAAGTATAATCGTTCTCCGGGGCAAATACATATTACTTTAGAAGAAAGTGAAGAATGTGTAATCGCCACAATTCAAGATACTGGCAGTGGGAATAAGCAGACAAAATACAACCAATGGACGGAAAGGTTTTATAGGGAGGATGAAGCTCGTTCAACGCAAATTGAGGGAAGTGGACTAGGCTTAGCGATTGTCCAGGAAGTAATTCAATCACATGAAGGAGAACTTTCTTTTGAAAGTATAGAACCTCATGGCACTAAAGTAATCATCCGATTAAAAAAGCTGTAATTATCTGTTCATCTTCCGTTCACTTTCAACTTGTATAGTGCCTCTTATAAGGAAATACAATAGGAGGTACAGATATGAGAAATAAACGGAACTGGTTAGTTATTATCATTAGTTGGCTAATGGTAGTAGGATTACTTTCACTCTTTGCTCCTTCCAGTAAAGAAGTTGCAAGTACATCAAAAAATGCAGGACTTCCAGACACGGCTTTATCCATTCAAGCAGATAAAGTTATTAAAGAAAACTTTTCTAGTAACGAAGGAATACCTTTAATTATTGTTTTTGAAAGTAATAAAGCTACCAATGATGAAGAAATTCAAAGAGTATTAGAATTAATGGAACAAAATTACTCTAGTATTCCGAAGTTTTCTAAGATTCCTATGGAGCAACGAGATTCTTTTGTATCCGAAGATAAAAAGACTTTCTTTGTGCCACTAATTTTAGAAGGACAGCTAGAAAGCAAAGAGATTCATGAAAAAGTAAGTGAAATAAAAGAAAATATATCTAATATAATCCCGTCAGATTTTAATACTTATTATACGGGACCCGCTGGCATAGCTAGCGATACAATCGAGCTTTTTTCGCAGGCTGATGTAGTATTACTTCTAGCTACAGTAGTGATTATTTTTATCATATTAATCGTAATTTATCGCTCACTCATTCTTGCTATCATTCCACTTATCGGAGCTGGAATTGTATATGGAGTAGTGGATAGAGTAATAGGTCTTACTGGGAAATTCACATCCATTACGATTGAAAACCAGGCACTCTCAATTATGATGATTTTATTGTTTGCCGTCGTTACTGATTATTCACTACTACTTTATGCCCGTTATAAAGAAGAACAGAATATGAAAGTGGCACTTGCTCGAACAAGAGAAACAATATTGTTTAGTGGAGGTACTATTCTAGCGGGTGTTGCAACACTTGCTTTTGCAGTTTATGAACCGTATCGTAATTTTGCTCCAGTGTTTGTGATTGCAGTAGTTATCATGTTAATCGCGGGACTTACATTATTACCAGCGTTGTTTGCGGTAGTGAAAGTACCAAAAAAGAAAGAAGCTAAAACTAAAATTTGGGCTAATGCCGGTAATGTTAGTACGAAAAAACCATGGACAGTAGCGATACCGATCTTGTTACTGCTAGGGATTGGCACTTGGCATTCAACGACAATTATTTATTCATATGATTTGCTGGCATCTTTCCCTGAAGAGTTATCTTCCAGAGACGGTTTTACAAAGCTAGGAGAAGCATTTTCAGAAGGAGAAATAGCTCCAACGACAATTCTAATAAAATCAAAAGACGAGAAAGTGGTTGCAGATGTTCAAGAGAAATTAGAAGATAGACCACTTGTTAGTCAGGTAAGGCCATCGTCTTCAGAAAGTAATAAGTACACACAGTTTTCTATCATATTAAAAGTAAATCCTTATAGCAAAGAAGCTCTAAATGAAGTGGAAACGATTAGAGAAAAATTAGAAGATCAACAGGTTATAGTAAGTGGAGAGACAGTAAAACAGGTAGATATTCGTAATATTAACAAGAGAGATACGGCACTCGTAATGGGGTTAATGACGGTATTGATCGGATTAATGCTTGCTTTACAAACTAGATCGATTCGAGCATCGATGTTGATGATGTTATCCATTTTACTGTCCTTCGGAGCAGCGTTAGGATTCTCCACATGGACTTTTGACTTCTTCTTTGGGTATACGTCTTTTAGTTATCGAATTCCCCTTTATACATTTGTATTTTTGGTAGCGCTAGGGGTAGATTATTCTATTATGTTAATGAGTAGATTGAAAGAAGAACGCAAACAGTATGAGGAACAGGAAGCGATTGCGAAAACGGTTGAAAAAACAGGAGGTGTTATTTCTTCTGCAGGATTAATACTTGCGGCTACATTTGCTGTTTTAATATCACAGCCAGTCATGGAGCTTAAACTATTTGGTTTTGCCGTCGCAGTTGGTGTACTGTTGGATACGTTTATCGTTCGACCGTTATTATTACCAGCGTTATTATCAATCACGATTAAAAAATAGGGGGAAATGATTATGCAAGAAAAATGGAGTTTACGATTAATACGTGCAGGAGCATTATTTGGTTTACTGGGGGCCTATCTAGGTTCTCATATGGCAGGAGCGGGATCTTATGCACTCCGTCCTATACATGCCCATATTTTATTGGTGGGATGGTTATCATTGTTTGTTTATGGGCTATTTTATAAACTATATAAGATTAAGTCTCCTAAGCTAGTAGCAATCCATGGTACGACCGCTATTATAGGAGCAATTGGATTGACATTGGGTATGTATTTACAGTTTATACACCCTTTCCAAATAGATGAGACCTTTGCGTTGATCACGTATATTGTAGGCGGCACGATATTGTTGATTAGTTTTGCTATATTTGTTTTAGTGACTTTTAAAGTAGAGAAAAGTAGAAGCGCCATTTAATCTGCGTTTCTGCAATTTTATTTAAATTTACTATCTTTACCATCCACTCCACTTCTGTTATATTAGTTGTATAACAGAAGTGGAGGAATTAGTATGAGGAGATTATCAATTGTTTTTTGTTCATTAGCAATTGTCTTTTTATTGCTTACTGCGTGTGTTAAAGAAAAAGAGGAGGCGTCAGAGATGGGTTCATTAGAAAACATAGAAGGTGTATGGGAAGGGACCATTGATACTCCCAATCAACCCTTACCAATTATCATTGAGTTTGAATTAGATAAAGGGAAGATTAGTATTCCAGTACAAGGAGTAAGCAACTACCCACTAACAAATGTGAAACTAAATGAATCGGACGTTTTTTTTAGCATGAATATTCAAGGTCAGAATTTAACCTTTAATGGTAAAGTCGAACAAGAAAATATAACGGGAACATTTACTCAGCAAGGGCAGGCATTCCCTTTTAAATTGTTGAAGGGAAGTAAAGAGGAAGAAGTAGAAAAAGATAGGTTGATAGAAGTGAAGGTAGAAGATGGAACCATGTCTGGTCAATTGGAAATTCCTAAAGGAGAAGGACCTTTCCCTCTTATGGTTATTATTGCTGGTTCTGGTCCTACTGATCGAAACGGAAACTCGATAGCATTGCCTGGAAAAAATAATAGTTTAAAGATGCTTGCTGAGGAGTTAGCAGGTAATGGGATCGCAACTATCCGCTATGACAAGCGGGGAGTTGGAATCAATACGAGCTTAGCAGGCGGGGAAGAAGATTTGCGATTTGATCAATATATTAATGATGCTACTGCATGGGTCCAGTTTGCCAAAAGTGATGAACGCTTTTCAAAGGTTGGAGTAATTGGCCATAGCGAGGGCTCTTTAATTGGAATGGTGGCTAGCCATAAAGCAGATGCAGATGCGTTCATTTCCATTGCTGGAGCTGGAAGACCAATTGATCAGATACTTCTTGAACAACTACAAGCTCAACTTCCAGAGAACCTATTGGAAGAATCCACTAATATTCTTGAAAAATTAAAACAAGGTGAGCAAGTAAAGACAGTAAGTCAGGAATTGCAAAGTGTATTCCGCCTATCGGTTCAACCATATATGATTTCCTGGCTTCAATATGATCCAGCGGAACAACTGCAAAAGTTAACTGGGTCAGTACTAATAGTAAATGGAAATTTAGATATTCAAGTCTCTGTGAAAGATGCAGAGCTATTACATCAAGCAAAAGAAGATTCAGATTTACTCATTGTTGATAAGATGAACCATGTGTTGAAAGAAGCCCCTGCTGATAGAGAAGGAAATATCGCTGCCTATTCAAATCCGGATCTTCCATTAGCGGAGGGCTTAATAGATGGTATAGTTAGCTTCTTACAAGCACATGTGAAATAAAGTAACAGTTAATTATAAAATGAGCAACAATTAAAAAACAAAAAGAGTCTAAATGGTAGTGACCCCTTAAAGTTAGAGTTTTTATTATGCAGCTAATTGGCTGGCATGAGTTCGATATTTTACAGGACTCATGCCGGCTAATTTTTGTTTAATCCGTTCATTGTTATAGTAATTGATGTACGTTTCAATCCTTTGTTTTAACGCATCATAAGACATCAATTCTTCACCGTAATACATTTCTTGTTTGAGTAAGCCAAAGAAGTTTTCCATCGCCGCATTGTCTGCACACGTTGCTTTACGAGACATACTCTGGAATATCTTGTTTCGCTTTAAAGTCTTCACCCAAGTATTGTGTTGATAATGCCATCCTTGATCCGAATGTATCGTTGTACGGTAATTTGCGTGCGCTTTAATAATCGGTATTACCTGCTCTAAAGATGCCATCACAAAGTCAAGTGTAGGACGTTTAGACATACTAAAGCTAATGATTTCACAGTTGTACAAATCCATAATCGGACTTAAATATAGTTTTTCTTCTCCTGTACACTTGAGTTCTGTTACATCTGTCACAAGTTTTTGTAAGGCGTGTGGCGTTTTGAATCGGCGGTTTAATCGGTTTTTTGAGACTTTACCTACTTTGCCTTTATACGATCTATAACGAGATTTACGAACGAATTTCACACACTTTAAATCCATTTCCTTCATGATTCGTTGTACTTTCTTATGATTAATCACAGGTCCCTGCGCTTGTAATTCCGCATGGATTCGACGATAACCATATCGTCCTTCATGCTTTTCAAATAGTGCTGAAATCAGTGTTTTCCATTCCTGATCTGAATCTTCATTGTTCATTTGATTGATGTGATAATGATAGGTCGCTTCAGGAATCTCAACGATTTTTAGTACATCTTTTAATCGGAATCCTTCTTGCTTGAGTTCGAATGCCAACGTAGCTTGTACTTTTCGAGATAGGCATCCGGGTTCTCCTGAAAAGCTTTTAACTTTTTTAGATATGCGACCTCAAGGCGAAGAAGCTCGTTTTCACGTTCTAATTCTTCTTCACGAGACATTGTACTTTCTTGTTTGGTAGGTTTGGTTTTGGGTTTTTTAGACATAGGAGGCCGTCCCTTCGCTTTTTCTTGCAGGCCTTCTATCCCTTCTTTTAAAAAAATGCGGCTCCAACTCACTATTAACGCTGGATTATTCATATTAAATTCAATTGCCGTATCTTGATAAGAAGCACCTGTTTGTCTCATAAAGTTTAATACATCGAGCTTGAATTGAACAGAATAAACCTGCTTTGTCTTTTTTCTGGATAAGCCCTCTACCCCAAATTCCTTATAAGCAAGTACCCACTTATTGATTTGTGATTTATTTGGAATTTCATATTTCTTCGCTAGTAAACTAAACCCAAGAAGACCATTTTGATATTCTTGTACCACCTGCAATTTAAATTCTTCACTATATTTTGCCATAGAAAAAACACCCCAAAAGTTAGATTTTTTTACTCTAACTTTTGGGGTGCAGCACCAATTCGCATATGAATTTAGGCCCTTTTTGTTTACGCTTATAAAGCGGTTTGTCGCTTTTTGTTTTTCGAAATAGTGGCTAATGTTGGAATACACATACCAACTAAAATCACGACTATTCCTAAAATCTGTAGCCATGATAATGCCTCGCTTAACACAAGTACTGAAACGATTACAGCCACTGGTAACTCCATGGCACTTAATATAGAAGAAACCGCGCCTCCCACTTTAGGTACTGCAATAACAAAGAAGTAAATTGGGATGATGATACCTAGTAATCCAAGGGCTAGTCCATAAAACAGTAATGGCTCCGTAAATAGTTTTCCATTCCACATAATTTCCGGACTTTGGAAGAAGGAAATCATTAGCGCTGCTATAAAGGAAACAAATAATAAACGAGTTGTTGTATTCATGCCTTTGACTTGCTTTGTGTTAACATTCATATTCAAGGAGAATGAAACAGCAGCAGCAAAACCATAAACCCAGCCTCTCCAGTCAATTCCACTTAAGTCGACATCCAGTATTCCAGCAGCTAAGATAGTACCTAAAAATAAGATAATAAGAGAAATCGTCTCTGCTCTAGATGGAAGTCTTTTTCTAATAATACAATCGATTAGCGTTCCAATCCATGTAAATTGGAATAGCATAACAACTGCAAGGGAAGCGGGCAGGTATATAAGTGACATACCATAAACGATTCCCGTCGTAGCAGTAAACACACCTGCCAATAAAATAATTTTAAAGCCTCCATATAAACGGGGCAGTTTTCGTTGAGTTAGTAAATATATTACTAATGCTAAAAGAAATCCAACGATATATTGACTAGAAATCGCTTCCGAAGCCGTGTAGCCATCTCCGATTGCTAGTTTAACCATAGTTGATAAAGTCCCATAACTGCTTGCTGCAAACACAACCATTAGGGGATAAATCCATAATTTCATAAAAATTTCTCCTTTAATCTGCGAAAACGGTTTTCACCATATGATGAAAAGGCTCACCAATAATTGTCCAAGGACATAGGGTAACAAATCCTAAACGATTATACAAGCGGATAGCAGCATCTTTTTCAAGCTCCACATTCAAGGATAGTTTCCCGCCCCCAGAATCTTTCACTAATTGCTCTGCGTAGCTCAATAATGTTGTACCTATACCATGTCCACGATATGTCGGGTCAACTACAACTGTATCGATATACCATTCTCCAGGTGCAGTTTCTGGGTCTATTGTAACAGCAGTACCTTTTTTATTAGAAAGGTATGCTTCTAAATTTGCATCTAGGATAATTGCCTGCTCGGCAGTATAAAATACCAATACCCCCGCGACACGTCCATTCATTTCTGCAATATACGTATTTAAATAAGAGTGTCGATTATCCGTACGTGTAAATAGTTGTATAAATTCATTGTATATGGCAGTTTTTTCTGTTTCTCCAGTCATCTGCCTCGAGATGTCTCCGATAGCCTCCATTATAAGTGGGATAGCTTCGGTTGCATCTTCTTTGTAAGCTTTTCTAATCAATACTTCCATTATATATTCACCTTCCAACTTTTCATTATACCATAGCGACTCTTAAAGTACTTAAAGACAGTAGAGGGTAAATAATAATAGAAAGATTTGAAAATATTTGAAACTTTTCTGTTCTATATGTAGTAGAATAGAAAAAGAGAGGGGGAATAACGATGGAATGGGATTCTGTACCTTGGTTGCTCATCTTACCTGTACTAATAATTCAATTATTATTAGTCGTGGTAGCACTGATAGATCTGTTACGCGTAAAGAATACCAATGGATCAAAGTGGATGTGGGCGATTATTATTATTTTAATCAGTATCATTGGACCTGTTATTTATTTTATAGTTGGGAGACGAAATGAATGAAAACATTACTTCATGTTCAGGGGCTAACAAAGGATTACGGGAATGAAAAAGCAGTAGATCAAATTACTTTTTCACTAAATAAAAATACTGCAACCGCTTTAATTGGACCAAACGGTGCCGGAAAGACGACTACTCTGTCTATACTAGCCGGACTATTAAGACAAACAAGTGGAACAGTAGTGATTGATGGGGACTTAAAAGGAGATAGTCGAAAAGAGATAGGATTCTTACCACAATATCCTCAATTTTTTTCGTGGTTAACAGCACTTGAATTTATTGAAATGGTAGCAAAGTTAAGTGGACTAGATGGAAAATTCACTAAATCACAAGCAGTAAGAACATTAGACTTTGTTGGCTTAGGCGATGCTAAAAATAAAAAAACAGGAACATTCTCTGGTGGGATGAAACAACGATTAGGTTTAGCCCAAGCAATTGTGCATAAACCAGGGTTACTTTTACTTGATGAGCCTGTTTCTGCCTTGGATCCAGTGGGAAGACGAGAAGTTTTGAATTTATTAAAAGAACTACAAGAGCATACAACCATTTTATATTCTACCCATATTTTAAATGATGCAGAGGAAATGACTGATCAGTTGTTATTTTTAAGAAAAGGGCAATTAGTAGAGCAAGGATCGTTAAAGGAAGTAAGAGACAAGTATGCAAATCCATTATTTAAAATTCTTTTTTCGGATTCGGAGGAAGCAGCAAAGTTTATCGAAATCGCTCCATGGCCTGCTAGACAGGAGAATGAGATTGTTTTTATTCATCTTTTGGAAAACAAACCACTGATGAATGAGGTATTACAAGTACTTGCTAATAGTAACCTACGATTATCAAGGGTAGAGCGAGCATCAGCTAGCTTAGAAGAAATATTTTTACAGGTGGTGAATAAGCATGAATAATTTCTCTATACTATTTCAAAAAGAGTGGCGTGAAAATGTACGAAACTTTAAGATTCTTTGGATACCACTTGTATTTATCTTATTCGGTATTTCCGAACCATTAATGTATCATTATTTACCACAAATTTTAAATGCTGTTGGAAATATGCCAAGTGATATGGTGTTTCCATTGCCAGATTACACACCTGAACAAATAATTATGTCAACAATTGGTCAGTATCAATTTATAGGGATGTTAATTGTAGCGTTTGGATTTGCAGGAATCATTGCTAGAGAACGCAGAAATGGAACAGCAACTATGTTATATGTAAGACCGATTGCTTATACTAGTTATGTGTTTAGTAAGCTAGCCATTATGTGTATCTTAATTATTGGAAGCGCATGTATTGGTCTTTTAGCAAATGTCTATTATACGTATATTTTGTATGGAGCAGTAGATGCAGTTGCGTTTATTGGATTCTTAGGAACGTATAGCATCTGGTTATTATTTGCTATTAGTGTTGTTATTTGTGCCAGTGCGGCTTTTCCTACAGGAATTGCTTCTGTTATATCAATTTTTTGGTTGGTAATCCTGCAATTAGTGGATGGTCTGCTTGGTGCTTACTGGACCATTTCACCTTGGAAGTTACCAATGTATGCAGGGCAAATTTTAACTGGAAGTTTTGACAAAACACCGTATTTATGGAGTTTATCTGTAACAATACTGATGGTTGTATTGTTAATAGTAGGAGCCATATATATAGCTAAGAGAAATGTAGCTAAAGCAAAAATATAATGATGGGTAGTGATTTAGATGGTGGCTCGTAATTCTGATCGATTTATTGTATCCTACAACCGACTAGACCAATTGATGAAGGATCTGATTGGTACAAATGAGCATATGGCATTTTTTCGTTTAATTGATTTTGCTAAAAAGAAAAACGCAATTATTAGAAGATATGAAGCAGATTTACGGGAGTATGGGGACTTAAGAAACGCCATAATACATCATCGTACATCTTTAGAATTTGCTATTGCTGAACCTCATGATGAAGTTGTGACAAAAATGGAAGAAATCGAAAGCGCATTAGCTAAACCGATTACAGTTGCTCAAATGTTCCAGACAAATGTGACGATTTTTCAAGAGACAGATTCCCTTAGTTACGCACTAAAGGTTATAAAAGATAAAAAGTACAATCAATTTCCTGTATACAGTGGGAAAACATTTAAAGGACTTGTTACCCCGGTAGGCATTACTATGTGGATGGCTAGAAAAGTGGATTCAGAATCCTTTTCGAGAAAAAGAACGATGTTATCGGAAATACTAGCACATGAAAGTACTAGAGATAATCATCGTTTTATACAAGCAGAGGCATCCGTTTTCGAGGCTGTAGAGATCTTTAAGTCATCTGTAGTGAAGGGCAGACGTTTAGAAGCACTTCTTATTACAGAAGATGGTAAATCCAGCGATAAATTAATAGGGATTGTAACTCCTATGAGTTTACTGAAGATAGAATAATTCTTATGGGGTAGTCTTTTTCTTAGAAACTGTCATAATATTAATGTAGACACTAAAGTGCCTAACGAAAGTTGAAAAGGGGGGATATAATGGATTCTTTAGAGAAAGTGCAAGAACAGGGCTATGAGAACCATGAAAAAACTAGTAAAGACATGTCCGTTGGAGATTGGTTAATAACAATGCTTATACTAATCATACCAATCGTCAATCTTGTTATGCTGTTCATCTGGGGATTTGGGAATCCTGATCCAAGACGTAATTATGCACGAGCTTCACTTATTTGGATGGCAATTGGTATCGGACTTATGATTATTTTTTATGGAGCAGTATTGGCATTTATTTTATCTTTCAATAATTATTAATTATTTCCTGGGAAATAACATAGTTCGACATAAAAGAGTGTTCCTTCGTATAAGAAGGAATGCTCTTTTTGATGTTATACTAAGAAAAGCGGAAGGTGCCCTCTGCCTTGACAGTTTGTCTGAAGCGTCTCGAGAGGCTAGCACCTGAAGTAAGAAAGATACATAAAAAAGGAGATGGCATAGATGAAAGTAGCACTCTTTGGAGCAACCGGACGTGTGGGAAATGCTATTCTCACGTTATTATTAGAAAAAAATATAAAAGTTACCTCATTAGTAAGAAATCCTGAAAGAGTGCAACCTCAGGATGGTTTAACCGTCCTACAAGGCGATGCAAGAAATATTGAGGATATAATAGAAACCCTTGCAGGAGTGGATGCAGTTATAAGTGCACTCGGCACCGATAAAACAAGTGTATTAACAGATTCCATCACACATATAATTTCTATTATGCATAAGCAGCAACTAAAGCGAATTATTACAATTGGTACTGCAGGAATATTGGATAGTAGAGAAGAACCAGGTTTTCTAAGATATCAATCACCTGAATCTAAGCGTAAATCTACAACAGCTGCGAAAGAACACCATAAAGTGTTTGAATCATTAAAAGCTAGTTCACTGGATTGGACAATTGTTTGTCCGACATATTTACCATCTGGAGCCGCAACAGAAGAATATATTGTACTGAGAGATAAGTTGCCAACAGAAGCGATTCAAACCACAACAGGAGATACCGCTTTATTCACTGTAAATGAGCTATTGAATAATGAACATATTGGCTACCGAGTAGGAATCATGAGTCCACAATATTAGGAGAAAATAAATGAAGAAATTTTTAATGTTTATCGTAGCGGTCATCATTCTACTGTACATAAGCAATAGTTGGATTCAGACTACTGAAATTAGCGTAGAGTCGCATAGAGTTCCTACTAGTTTCGATGGAGTAAAGATACTGCAAATTTCTGACTTACATGATGCAACTTTCGGAGATAATCAGGAAAAACTAGTAAAGAAAGTAAAGAAAACAGACCCGGACCTTATTTTTATAACTGGAGACCTTATAGATAGTAACCGATATAACTTAGAACAAAGTTTAGAATTGGTAAGACAGATTGTGGATCTTGCTCCCATCTATTATGTGACGGGAAATCATGAAATCGCTACTAATGATATCGAGAATATAAAGAATTCATTAACTGAACTAGGGGTAAATGTACTTTCTAATGAGGAACAAATAATTGAGCATAAAGGGGAAGATATTCGTATCATTGGTATTGAAGATCCTCTTAATGGGATTCTAGTGAATGAGGCTTTAAGTCAATTTGAGGAGAGTGATTTATTCACTCTCGTGCTATCCCATCGGCCAGAGACCTTTCAAGATTACGTTGATTACAAAATGGATGTTGTTTTTTCTGGACATGCACATGGAGGACAGTTTCGACTTCCAGGTCTAGGAGGGCTAGTTGCACCAGGACAGGGTCTATTCCCGAGCTATACAGCGGGAATGTACAGCGAAAATACTACACATATGATTGTAAGTAGAGGACTAGGGAATAGTGCTATTCCTGTAAGAATATTCAACTCACCAGAAATCGTTGTGGTAACCTTAAAAAGCTTGTAAATAAAAAGACCGCTGAATAGAGTATATTGTCAGCGGTCCTGCTTTTATCAATGATCTTTTTTACGGTCGTGGCGATCTTTTAATTCTCCAACTTCTTTTTGAACTTCACCTTTTAATTTATCTATTTTACCCTCTGCTTGCAATTTATGATCGTCGGTTGCATTACCAAATTGGTCTTTTGCTTCTCCTTTAGTTTTGTTCACTGCACCCTTTACTTTGTCGGATAATCCACTCATGTATATTCCTCCTCCAAATTTATTAACTCTACTTTTTATTTACCCTGGAAGAGGAAATCTAAACTTACTCTATTATTTCAAACTCTTGCAGCATAGCGTAGAATCTTGCACCATGGCCTTCTGCTGCCTCTAAAAAGTATTTCTCCGTAATGATAAAGCTCCCGCCATTTAAGTTATCAATAACATATACGTTTGTAACAGGGCTATCCCATTCCGATCCGCTAATGCCGTGTAATTTAAAGCCATCTAATGGTTCTGTAACAGATTCTGCCGTAACTTTAGTATATTCTGAAGCAAGCTCTGTTTTTAGAGTAGATATCATTGTATCAGGGGAAACGTCCTTATATTGTTTTATTTCCATTGATACTTCTGGATACCTTTCTTCTAGTGGTTCTTTTGTTGTGATAACATCAGATTCTTCGCCTTTCACAAGCTTATAACGCTCTTCATCGATATAAATAATGTACTCGGAATCTTTTCCTTCCTGCAGGTTTACATCTGTTTCTTCTTCGCTTCCTTCGATACTTTGAATAATCTCTTTTTCTGGAATGAATATATCTTTAATTTGTTTAATAAAAGCACTGCCTGATTCCGTTTGTGTGCTAAACAAAATCATTACACCAGCAGCTGCAGCAATAACAATTGGAATTACCTTCGATTTCTTTTTCACTTTTTTATCCCTTCTGCTTTTCGATTGGAAAAGCTCTTGATCTATATGGTTCCAAATTTCATCCTTTAATGTAGAAGAAGTTTCCTCCGTATGATCAAAGATCTCTTTTTTTACTCGCTTATCTAATTGATCCATTATTGGCTTCCCTCCATTTCTATCATCTCTAATTGAGTCTTTAACAAGTTTCTCCCATTAAATAGCCTGGATTTCACAGTATTATGATTCAAATTTAAAATAGCAGCAATTTCTTTTTCCGAAAAGCCTTTTATATATTTCAGTAATATAGGAATACGATATAAGTCAGCCATATTTTGAATCACGCTATACAAGTCCGACAGATTCTCTTTCGAATGCTCAGTCAGTAGTTCATTATCTTCCATTGTAGAAGTATCCACTGAGGGGGTCTTTTTCTCTTTATTTATGATACGATAACACTCATTTACTAAAATGCGATAAAACCATGCATCAAATGATAAATTGGAATTATAGGAAGATATATTGCGATATACTCTTATAAAAGTTTCTTGCACGGCATCCTTTGCATGTTCATCATTTCTAGTAATTGCTTTTGCTGTTCGAATCGCGTAATTTTCATACGTATCATAGAACTGTTTAAAAGCATCACGACTGCCATTTATAATTCCTTCTAAGATGTCATCATTCATGTACGCTTTTTCACTCCTTTCACTATATATACCCTGCGAGTTGGCAAAAAGTTTAGTCCAAAATAAAAAAAGCTCAAAGCAATTTGCTTTAAGCTTGTACCATTATTATTTAAACCATCCTTTTTCTTTAAATCTAGAAATAGCTTCTATTCGATTTCCAACGTCTAGTTTATCTAAAATGACGGAGATATAGTTGCGGACAGTACCAGTTGTGATAAACAGCTCACTGGCAATTTCTTTAGTGTTTTTTCCATTTGCGATTAACCCCAGCACCTGACTTTCGCGGTCTGTAAGTGGATTTTCCTCTTCGTAAGCCATGTCAACAAGCTCAGGAGCATATATTCGACGACCATCCATGATTACACGAATAGAATTTGCTAGCTCTTCACTTGGGCTATCCTTCAATAAGTATCCATTAACGCCCGCTTTACGTGCACGTTCAAAATAACCAGACCTTGCGAATGTGGTTAAGATAATCACTTTACAATCATTTTCTTTTAGTTCCTCCGCTGCATCCAATCCAGTTTTGATAGGCATCTCAATATCCATAATACAAACGTCTGGTTGTAATTGTTCAATTAGTTTCAATACTTCTTCACCATTATTTGCTTTTCCAACAACTTTCATATCCTCTTCTAGATCGAGTAGCGATCCAAGAGCACCTAGTACCATTCGCTGATCTTCTGCAATGACAATTCGTATCATGTCTATTATTCCTCCTGACTGGGTTGTTGTATAACGTTAGGAACACGTATATTCAATGTAGTACCGTTTTTTGAATGAATATCTAATGTCCCATTCACAAATTCTAGTCGTTCTTTAATACCTAGAAGACCATGTCCCTTTGACAGACTTTTTTTCTCTTCTAATCCTTTACCATTGTCATATACCTTTAGCAATGTTTCCTTCGCCGATTGTTTAATGGATATTGAGCAGGAAGTAGCGCCACTATGCTTTACTACATTATTTACTGCTTCTTTTAAACACATACTGAGAACATTTTCTACTAGTAGAGGTGTCTTCACTAATTTAGATGAGCCAGTAACGGTGCACTTTATTTGCGCGGCATTTAGGATTTGATTGATCCGGAATAATTCCTCTTCCAGTTTTGTTCCACGCATATTTGTTACGAGTTCTCGAACTTCTTTTAAGACTGAACGTGCCGTCTGGTTTATATCCAATATTTCAGTTTTAGCAGCTTCAGGGTTCTTTTCAATCAATCGGCTGGCCAAATCACTTTTCAGCCCGATAAGGGAGAGCTTTTGTCCAAGTGTGTCATGCAAATCTCGTGCAATTCGCTCTCTTTCCTCAACTATAGTATACTGAGAAATTTTGATTTGCGCTTCTTCTAATTGACCTTCCAGTGCTTCACGCTGATTTCGTGTATATGTATTAAAGGGCAACAGAATAACTCCGATTAAACAAACTATTAGAAAAGGTAAATGAGAGAGAAATAAGTCGGTTTGGATGAAAAAACCTATAATAACAGCCGCAATAGTTGCTACTAAATGAATACTATAAATAACAAAGAAGCTCAATCGTCTTTTTATATTCCCAATGAAAAAGGATAAGAAAATGGAGAAGTATATGTAACCATATAAATAAGTCATCCAAACACTGATGGAGATTTCTAAAGCAACGAAAAAATATAATAACCAGCCTTTAGTAGAAAAAGATAGTCGGTAGGAAATAAAAAATAATAACGTCAGTGCTAACCCTATAACTATCTCTACTGGACCCGTAGATCTAAATATAAAAAAGAATGGAAAGATACAAAAAACAATCCAAGCATAAATACTTAACCAAGGATATTTGGGAAATATTTGATACCATTTGGGCAATTATCTCACCTCTTCTAGTTAAACTTTTCTCCATTATAATGCAAAAACCATTCCTAGGTAATTCTGGGAATGGTTTTTGCAGAATTTTACTTACTTTCAAAGGTTGAGTTTTTTGAATCTAACTTTACAGCTCGATTAGAATTATTTAATAAGTGTTTTATCTGTTTAAAGTTCACAAAACTCTTATTGTCTTCATCGAATAGTCGGAAATGGATAGACTCCAAACTCTTACGTAAGTTAATTGTAGTAGCCTTGTGTAAAGGAGGTGTAGAATCATGAGCTTTTTCTAAGTTATAGTTAGGAACACGTGGACTTAGATGGTGCACATGGTGGAATCCAATATTTCCAGTTACCCATTGTAAAATCTTAGGTAACTTGTAATAAGAACTTCCCTCTATAGCAGCTTTTACATAATCCCATTCGGACTCATCTTCGAAATAAGAATCCTCAAATTGATGCTGAACATAAAATAACCAAATTCCTAATGAACCAGCAACGAAAAGTATAGTTCCTTGAATGATCGCAAATGCCTGCCATCCAATTAACCAAATCATTAATGCATAAATAACAATTACTGAAATATTAATGAGATACGTATTGTTACGTTCTTTGCCACGAGCACCTTTACGGTTAATACGATTGCTAACTAAGAAAAGTAACGCCGGTCCTAAACCGAACATAACAATAGGATTTCTATATAGTCGATAAGAAAGTCGCTTCATTGGAGATGCTTCAATATATTCTTCAACAGTCATCATCCAAATATCGCCGACTCCACGTTTATCTAAATTTCCACTAGTAGCATGGTGGATATTATGCTCACGTTTCCATTTTTCATAAGCGAAGAGCGTAATGATTCCTGTAATTGTTCCAGTAATATCATTGGCTTTTTTATTTTTAAAGAAAGATCCATGTGTACAATCATGAAAGATAATAAAAATACGAACGACAAACCCAGCAGCGATAACAGATAAAGCAACGGTTAGCCAAACAGATACATCTAAACTTATATATGCTAAAAACCATAGAATAAAAAATGGTGGAATAGTGTTAATTAGTTGGACAATACTCTTTTTTAACTCCGAGTTTTCAAAAGGCTTTACATTTTTACGTAATTCAAGCGTTTTTTCTCTGCTCATTGTATTCCTCCTATTAAGAATTATTATCTTAATAATAAGGAAAATCGAAAATTAGTAGTAGGCATAAACGTCAAGTCATAAGTATGACAAGTGTCATATAGGACATATAGGTTATATAACTTTAGTAACTGGCTATTGTCTTTTTAGATATTCTTTCTTAATCAATTTTCGAGCAAAAAAAGCTGACCAAAGATTCGGCCAGCTTTTAAATAAACATATTAACGATCTTTTTTCAACAAACGTAATGTTTCATCGAATAGAATTTTTCAAGTGTGATAATAACATTCAAAACCCTTGATATAACTCAATTTCAGTAATGTTTATTGAAGATTCCACAATGGACTGAATACCAAATATCAAAAATTGATGTATTTAGCGAACTTCTCAGCAGTGTTATCTTTCATCTTTTGAGTAACATGCGTATACACATTCATGGTCGTTTTTATATCAGTATGGCCAATGCGATCTTGCACATCTTTTATACTTGCTCCAGCTTCAAATAGAAGAGAAGCATGAGTATGTCTAAATCCATGGATAGTAATGTGCGGAAATTCATATTTCTTTATCAAAGTTTTTAGTTGTTGGTTGGGATATGTGGTCACGTGATAACCGTTTGTAGATCTTTTATCTGTGGAAGTTAAAACAGGTTGATTAGGATTAAAGGATGTATTAATTCCATACGTCAAAAGTAATTTAGTTTGCATTTTCCGCCACTTATCAAGTGTTGCTAACGTTTTGTCATCCACACTTATAACACGTTTAGACTGAGCAGTTTTAGGAGTCTGAAGGTATTTTAATGAATCTTCAGTTGCTGCAAGTGTTTTATTAAAGCGAATTGTCTTTTCTTTGAAATCAATATCATCCCACGTTAAAGCTAGTACCTCACCTTTTCTTCCTCCAGTGAAAGCAAGCAATCTAAATAGAACATATACTTTCATGTTTTCATTTTTTTTAATGGTATTCAAGAAATGTTCTAATTGTTGCTTATCGTAAAAATTCTCCAATTGTTCTTCCTTGTCCACTTTTGTTACTGGTTTAGGCTTGATAATTTTTCGCATTGGATTATCATCTATGATTTTTAGAACAGTTGCGTGATCCAACACCATTTTTACATAACTCGAATACGTTCTGAAATTAACATAATGCTTGGACCATCCATTAATGACCTTTTGACAGTAAGTCGTATTAATCTTTTCAATAGAAAGAGAACCGAACTTAGGAAGTATGGCCACTTTAAACATATTTACTGTCGTATTAACGGTCGAAAGTTTCACAGTATGCCTATAGTTCTCTAACCACAATTCATAGACCTCTATAAAAGTCATCTTTTCATTCGATTTAAAGCCATTTGCCTCAATATCTAGTTCTAGCCTAGCTAGGGTTAATTTCGCTTCTTTCATAGAAGAAAATCCACGTCTTGTTGTACGTTTAGGTTTACCAGTAAGAGGATCTGTACCAAGATAGACATTAAACATGAAGGCGGTAGATCCGTCTTTTTTTGTGTATTTTTTTATAGTAGTCATTTTGTTTCTCTCCTTATATGTCCGGGCAAGGGCAATTAAGGGAGAGTGCTTAGTTATTTTTTTTACTTTCTCTAACCGCTCTAATACTTAATAAATTAAATATCAGCATGGTTTTTTCGTCTGGTGATAATTCCTCATAAAGAAGTGGGGTACGTTATATTTAATAATGGAGTCCCTTGGATTGAACAACCGGCAAATAATATTCCTTATCCGGGAGCAACAATGGAAGAATCGGCGCAAAATCATATTAACAAAATATTAGCGGACTACGCATTACCTCCAACTAACCCCATAGAAGATCAATTGAATGAATTAATGATAGCTGTCGCAGAATTAGGCATGTCTGCAGAGCAGGATAAGATGGAGACCCAAGTTGCCATAGCTGAATTAGCAATGTTAGTAACAGGAGGTGAAGTATAATGGCTAAAATTTACTACAATCTCATAACTGCAAATCCTCCACAATGGACGATTGAAAATGTACCAACACGTTGGAAATCAGACGTACAAACTTTATTAGATGCAGATGAAAACGCAGCTTAAAGCTAGCGTTATTTTTATTGTCGAATTATGAAACTTTTCTATTCTCTTGCCGTATATATCATAGAATACGGAGAGGAAGTTTTTTTATGAGAGAAAACAAATTTATTTTTATATTCCTTGTTGTGGTAATGGTGGCGTTAGGAATCTATGTAGCATTTTCAATTCCTGAAGAAGAATTGAAAGGTGTCTTAGTATCCTTAGCGCAGTTAAATGTTGCTATCTCTGTTGGTGTTGGCGCATTATCTATTGGTTATGCGCAAGATAAAAAACTACAAAGCAAACTCACAGAAGCTACCATTGTGATTGCTTTTACGAGCTTAATAACTTTTTTGATAGCACAAATAGATTTGTTTTTGCTGGTGAATAAAATTTATCTTATCATAAACATACTTGCAATGTGCGTCGTATTAATACTGACATTAGTCGTTACCCAAGAGAGTAAGAAAATTAAATAAACAAAAGTAGGAGCATCCATTTGGGTGCTCTATTTATGTCTTCGTAACATAAAACTCAGCATAAGCTAGCGTTATTTTTGTGACAGCAGTATTGGGGGGAGAAATTCTTTACACTTTATCCCTTCAATTCAAAATTTATTTACTTCTTTATTATTTCATGTTTTAAATGAAAGTTGTTTAAGTAAAATGCCTTTTAAAGATAGTTTTTATTAGTAACTTTCACAACTTGATTTAATAGATTGTGATAGTTTACAGTGTTATGATTTAGGTGGTTGGCCGACCAAAAAAGTATACAGGAGAAAACTAATCGATGAAAAAAAGTTCTCAAGTTTACTACTAATATCAGTACTACTGTTTTCCTTAGGAGCTCCATCTGCTTTTGCTCAATATGGTTATGAGGTTACATTTTAAGTAGATACATAAATTGGAAAGATAGGAGGATGATTACATGAAAAAAAGTTTGCTGTTTTTTTGTTGTTTAGTATTAGCAATGATAATAACTTATCCTACAAATTCAAAAGCATACGTGCTTAATAATCAAAACGTTGGCTATAACCCTCAATATACGAATTTATCTTCAGCTAATGCTTATTTGCCTCATCTTAAGAATGCTGAAAAATGGACTTATACGGGTGGTAAAGTATTTCTTTCAGAATATACTGGCAGTGGTACCGTAAATATTTATCAAGGATTTGTTGATACGGACAATGGAACCTATGGAGTTTGTTATTATAATACTAGTCGTGAAAGTGATATTCGTTATTATAGATTATTTAAAAATGCTTCTCCTGCTGTCAGAAATGAAACGGTAGTTCATGAAGTTGGTCATGCAATTGGTTTGCGTCATACTCAAACTGTAAATGATGCCAATGCAGTAATGAGAGAATTTGGATTTAATAATATAGCAGCTCCATTATCTGACGATAAAGCAGGAATTAATGCTAAATATTGATTATGTATATAAATATAGAAAAGGTGGTGCATGATTGTGAAAAAAATACTTGCTATAACAGGGGTGTTATGTGTTTTTTTAGTTGGATTTTTAATTTTTGATAACAAGGAGGAAAAATCGGCTAATAGTGATGAACAATTTGATAATGGTATGGCAGATCATTTATTTGATGGGAACTTAATCTTAGATGCAAAAATGGATGAATTTCCTGATTTAAATACTGTTGAAAGTCAAACAGATATTATTGTTATTGGTAAAAAGGTTAAGCAAGAAGAGCCGACAATTAAATATAGTCAAGAAGGTCGAATTGATATAGCTTATACTCTGTCTAATTTTTCAATTGAGAAAGTTATAAGTGGAAATTCGGTTACCCCAGGAACAGAAATTACAATTCTGGAAAATGAAGCATATAATGAAAAAGAGGATGTAACTTATAATATTGCTGGATATGAATTGATGAAAACAGATAATGAATATTTATTGTTTTTAAGACAATCGGAAACAGATCCATATTATCTAGTGACGGGTGTTAATTATGGGAAAGTTCCTTTACAAGATGAAACTAGCGTTTTAAAGAATTCTTTACAAAAAGCAAAATCTGATTATGCAAAAGAAGTATTGTCAAGAATGGCTCAACAAGATTCTATTAGAGAAGAAGCATTAAAAAAATATGCTTCAAGCTTAGAATAACTTTCTTGCATTTTGTTAAAGTAATGAGTATTGAAAATATAGGGTAATCTGACTAAAGAGAGTAGCAATAGCTACCCTCTTTTTTTTCTTTGACTTCGAGTTGTAAATAATGCTTTACATTGGACCTAAAAATGATAATCAGCTTGAGGGTAAGTGTCAACGGTAAATGTCTCACTGAGGCAAAGCTATTGTTACTAAGCATTAGGAACATTATGTGTCGTAACGATTGTTAAATATCTAGGCAGGATTCCCTTCCTCTTTTGTCGAATTGTGAATAAAAGGGGAGTGACTGCTATGAGAGTAGAGTATCAGATTAACATTGAATATGCAGATGGTGAACAGAGCAAACACTTATCATACAGTTTTGATAGTGTTGAGCAAAGAAATGTAGTTTATCGTACTATTTGCACCGAACTTGAAAATGATCAAGTGGATATGAATTACTTGAGGCATAATAGTGGAGTGACAGTTTCAGCATATAACCATAGTGACCCATATAAAGGAGAAATAGCACAAATAGTTCCTCATGCTTCATTCAAAATAGAGGTTTTAGATAAAATATTATCTATGGTTAAAAAATAATCAACACTGAAGGGCATCCAATTGGGTGCTCTTTTATTTATTTATCCATAATCTGAAGGGGGACTGAGGATGATGGAAGGAGAGAAAGCAGGTGACACGTTTGCAGATAACTGGATTTAAATCTATTGGAGCATTAATTGCAAGCTTCGGTATGTATATGCTACAAATCGTAAACGAGGCCATTGTGGTACTCGTTTTTCTAATGTTATTAGATATGGTAACAGGTGTCATGAGGTCTTTTATGACCGAGAGTTGGAACAGTATGGTGGGAATGTCTGGTGTTATAAAAAAAGTAGCCATATTCGTCCTTATAGGTATGGCTGGAGCTGTAGAATATGTAGCTTTGTCTGCAGGACAAGACAGCAAGGGGCTTGTAATTCTTGGAGTGACAAGTTTTTTCATTGTCAATGAATGCATATCGATATTGGAGAATACCGCACAAATCGGGTTACCTATTCCACCAATCCTTTATAATGCTTTAGAAAAACTTCATAAGGCGCCTACTGGAAAAGAAATAAGTATTGATCGCCATCCTGAATTGGCTCGTTTGGATAAACTTACATTGCTTAAGGAAAATGAAATTTTACAAAGTGAAATACTAAAGAAAGAAACAGACACTAAGGAGGAAACACAATGAAAATCAACTGGAAAGTACGTTTTAAGAACCCTGTATTTTTATTTCAATTAGTGTCTGCAATACTGTCGCCAGTATTAATTTACACAGGTTTAAGTCTTGCCGACATTACTACTTGGGCGACATTAGGTGATTTATTTGTGCAAGCATATTCAAATCCAGTTTTACTGGGGACTATGATTTATGCAGGATATAATGCTGTTACAGATCCGACGACTCGAAGTCATTCGGATTCTCAACAGGTAATGCGATATGACAAACCTAAAGAGGTGAAATAATATGACTGTATCATTAAAAAATTCTTGTAGATCGTTCTGTTAAACGTTTAGGAGATGTTCATCCTTCTTTAAAAGAATACACTGTAGAGTTACTCACTCGATGTTATAACGAGGGTATATTAGTTCAAATATCATCTGGATTCCGTTCAAATGAGGAACAAGCCTATATCTATGGTCAAGGTAGACCTTCGTATACTTGGAACAATAAAAAATATGGTTCTAGTGGATCTATCGTATCAAAAGCTAAACCTGGTACGTCCGTTCACAATTATGGTCTAGCTATCGATTATTTTTTAGTTAGTGACGACGGTAATCAATCATTGTGGACGGTCAATGATAAATGGAAACGGGTAGGAGCTATCGCTAAATCTATGGGATTTGAGTGGGGTGGAGATTGGACAAGTTTTAGAGACTATCCTCATTTGCAATTTACCAAGGGATTGTCTATCGCTCAATTGAAAGCTGGTAAACGTCCAACATTTCCAAGAGGAAAAATATTACACAAACTAGAATTATTAGTATAGGAGGTGATGAAAATTGATAAATATAGAAGTTAATGTGGAGCAAGATGAAATTCGAAACTACATTAATGAAAAATTAGATGAATCTTTGCGACAAACTTTATTCACTTGGGACATTATAGAAATAGCTAAAAGAACTTGTATGAGCAGAACATTTCATGAACAAGAATTTCTACATGATTCTCGAATGAAATTATTAGAACGTCGCAAAGAAAAAGGAAAACGATTTTGGTTCTATGAACCGAGCTTAAAGGTAATGCAAGAAATAATGGACGAGTGGTAATCAAAAATAAACTACGTTGACAGGCGGTTTTATCATAGTACTACTTATATTAACGGGGGTGTAATCCATGAGAAGAATCCGAACTGTAGGAGCTTTACTAGAATATCTTCAATCAATCAATTGTCCAATGAGTAGATCCACAGTTGATAAATTAATTAGAACAAATGAAATTCCTTATATTCGTGTTAGTAGTCGAGTACTGATTTTTGATTTAGATGCTATTGATAAGTGGCTATCTGTGGATAGTAAAATTTAAACATCAATATAAAAAACAGCACCTCTAAAATAGAGATGCTGCATACATATAAAATAATTACCCTTGCCCAGTTATTGAATACCATTTGAATACCAAACACTAAGTATTCATTGAACTACATTGTGTTGGTGACTTTTACAAATTCGCACTATTACTGGCTTTTGATGTTGATTAACTTATTCTTTACTCGACTTCAACAAACGTAATGTTTCATCAAATTCTTTTTCAATCTCCGCATTCGGCTTGTATGTCATTAAGCTGACTACAACCGCAACGATTAATGCAAGTACAAAACCAGGGACGATTTCATATAATGCTCCAGAAAGTGCATCATTTGTACCCCAGACTACAACAACTACAGCACCTACGACCATACTTGCTAATGCACCAGCTGAAGTAATTTTTCTCCAGTAAAGTGTTAGTAAGATAACTGGACCAAATGCTGCACCAAAGCCTGCCCATGCAAATGCTACAAGACCTAAGATTGTTTCATTTTGTTCCCAAGCAAGAATTGCAGCTGCAATGGAAACAACTAATACAGCGATACGACCATAGTTGACGTACGTTCTGTCAGATGCATCTGTTTTAATAATTGCTTTGTATAAATCTTCTATTAATGCGGAAGAAGTAACGATTAACTGAGAAGAAATTGTACTCATAATAGCAGCTAAAACTGCAGCTAATACTAAACCAGCTATAAATGGATGGAAAACAACTTGTCCTAGTGCGATGAATATTGCCTCAGGACTTGATAGTTCTAAATCCGGATTTTGTTGGTAATACGCAACCCCTACTAGTGCTGTTGAAATTGCACCTACAAGACTTAAAATCATCCAACCAATACCGATTCTACGAGCTTGTTTAGTTTCTTTAACAGAACTAATAGCCATAAAGCGAACGATAATATGTGGCTGACCAAAGTAACCAAGTCCCCAAGCTATAGAGGAAATAATACCGGCAGCTGTAGTACCAGCGATTAAACTTAAATGAGTTGGGTTCACAGCTTTAATAGATTCCACTGTTTCACCAATTCCACCAGTCATAAATACACCAAAGATCGGTACACATATTAATGCAAGGAACATAAGCAGCCCTTGAAGGAAATCTGTATAACTAACAGCAAGGAATCCTCCAAATAATGTATAAGCTACAACTACTGCAGATACAACTAAAAGTCCTGTATGATAGTCTAAACCGAATGAGCTTTCAAAGAAAACTCCTCCTGCTACCATTCCAGAGGATACATAAAACGTGAAAAATAGTAAAATAATTAAACCAGATGCTACACGTAATAAACGAGATGATTGCTTTAAACGACTTTCTAAATAACTAGGAATTGTAATAGAATTGCTTGATACTTCTGTATATACACGAAGTCTTGGTGCTACATAAAGCCAGTTAAGATAGGCACCTATTGTAAGGCCTATTGCAATCCAAGCTTCACCCATACCTGATAAGTAAATTGCACCAGGTAAACCCATTAGTAACCAACCAGACATATCTGCAGCTCCCGCACTAAGTGCAGTAACAGCAGGACCTAGTGAGCGTCCGCCGAGCATGTAATCCGTTAAATTGGCAGTCTTTTTGTAAGAGTACCAGCCAATTGCTAACATAGCGATCATATAAATAATAATGGCCGCGAGTTGATAAGTTTCTGTAGACATGTTAACATCCTCCTCCCGATTGTTATCATAACACGGTAAGATTTAAGGTGCATTAAATATTTTGCAATACCCACAATTTACTATTAATTTAGAATGATGAAATAAACCTATTTAAAAAAGGAGTGTATATCTTTGAAATTTTTCCATACAGCAGATTGGCATCTTGGTAAATTAGTGCAAGGTGTATATATGACCAACGATCAACGCATTGTATTACAACAATTTCTTGAAGCAATCGATATAGAAAAACCAGATGCAGTGATTATTGCGGGGGATTTATACGATCGAGCTGTTCCCCCAACGGAAGCAGTGCATCTACTAGATGAAATGTTTGCAGAGATTGTGTTAAAACGTAAAACCCCCTTATTAACGATTGCAGGAAATCATGATAGTCCTGGTCGCTTAAACTTTGGTAGTAAGCTCATGAAAGAAACAGGCTTACATATTGTGGGTCAATTAAGTCGAAATATGCAGACTATCATTTTAAATGATACATACGGAGAAGTGCATTTCCACCTTGTACCATACGCAGATCCTTCGCAAGTTCGATACCTATTGGAAGAAGAGACAATTATTACACATAACCAGGCCATGAAAAAAATAATAGAATCAATAGAAGAGACAATGGACAAAACGAAAAGGCATGTGTTTATAGGACATGCATTCGTGACTCCTCATGGTCAAGAAGAGGAAAATACAAGTGATTCTGAACGACCTTTAGCTATAGGTGGAGCAGAATATGTAGATGCAAATCTATTCGAACCTTTTCATTACACAGCTCTAGGACATTTACACCAAGCTCACTACGTATTAAATGAAACAATTCGATATTCGGGATCCCCGTTGAAATATTCAATTTCGGAGGAACACCATAAAAAAGGCTTTTTGATCGTGGAGATAGATGGAAAAGGAAAAACGACTGTGGAAAAACGACTACTTGAACCTACTCGGGATATGCGGACAGTAGAGGGATTCCTGCAGGATATTTTAAAACAAACAGTTAGTGAAGACTATGTGTTTGTAAAACTATTAGACGATACGCCAATTCTATCTCCGATGGAGCAAATACGAACAGTCTATCCTAACGCCATGCATGTGGAACGAAAAATTTTCCAATTAATAGGTTTGTCAAAAGAACAAGAAGTTGGAAGGACGAAAAAGGATGAATTCACATTATTTCGTTCGTTTTACACCGAGGTCAGTGGAAAAGAAGCGTCTGAAGAAACTGAACAAATTTTTAAAGAAGTATTAACTCTATTAGCACAGGAAGAGCGGGAAGGAGGAAAAATTAATTGAAACCAATTCAACTGAAAATGAGTGCCTTTGGACCATACAAACTTACCGAAACGATTGATTTTACAGAGCTAAATGAAAATCAGCTTTTTGTTATTTCTGGAGCAACTGGGGCTGGAAAAACGACTATATTTGATGGGATTTGTTTCGCGCTTTACGGTGCCGGAAGCGGAGAGGATCGCCGCGATACGAAAATGATGCGAAGCGATTTCGCAACAGATGATACACATACTTCTGTTGAGTTGATTTTTGAGATTCATAATCGACGTTACCGTATTTTGCGACAGCTACCTCATGTGAAAAAAGGCAATAAAAGTGCAACAGGTGAAAGATACGAATTTTTTGAGATACAAGCAACAAGAGAAATACCAGCTGTAGAACGACAGATTGTATCGGAGATTAATAAAAAGGTAGAAGAAACCATTGGATTGACTTTAGATCAGTTCAGTCAGATTGTCATGTTACCCCAGGGCGAATTTAGAAAACTATTAACCTCTACGACTGAAAACAAAGAAGCAATATTACGCAAGATTTTTAAAACAGAACCATACAAAATGATTCATGAAAAGCTAAAAGAGAAAAAGGTAGTTGCAGAGGCGGAACTTAAAACAGAACAATTAACGCAGGAAAATTTCACGGAAAAAATTATTGCTTCATTTCCAAAGCGAGAGTCAAATCTTTTTCAAATAATAGAAGAAGATAACTTTAATATTTTTCAATTAGTGGAAGCATTAAAAGAAGAGACTAACTTTTATGAAGAGAAAATCACACTAGACGAACGTAAGTGTGAAGAAGCGTATGAAAAACATATAAACAAACAAAAGTCTTACCATGAATCTAAGATGGTAAATGACCGCTTCAATGAGTTAGAAGCAAAGGTGCAGCAGCTAGCAGACCTGGAGGCACGTAAAGAAGAATTCATACAGAAACAGCAACAATTAGATTTTGCTGACCTTGCAAGCAATATAGAGCCCGTCGAAAGTTATTTTAATGAGCTTGAGCTAGATGTAAAAGGGAAACAGAATTTATTTGAGAAATCGAAAATAGAAAAGGTTGCTGCAGAAGACAAATTGCAGCAAGTAGAAGCTGTCTTTATAAAAGAATCTAAAAATAAGGAAATTCGTGAAAAAAATATAGAGACAGTTATTCACTTAAGCGGATTATTACCTATATTTGAAGATTTAGAGATTAAAAAAACTGAGCTTTTAAGTTTAGAAAAAAATAACGAACAGTTGGAACAACAGCTTGAGAAAATCACTGCAAGTCTTCAAGGTCAAAAAGAAGCTAGTAAGCAACAAAAGCATCAAATAGAGATGTTAGAAGAACGTGTTGAATCTTTAGACAACAAAGGACAACAGCTTGCTTTGTTACAAACACAGCACAGTAAGCTGCAAGAATATAAGGTGGTTGATCAGCAACTAAATATACTTATTACGGAGGAAATAAAACAGCAAAACAAGTTCGAGCAATGTAAAGAAACATATGATGTCATTGAACAAAAATGGATAGGAAGTCAGGCAAGTATACTAGCATCTAAGCTAGTAATGGGAGAACCCTGTCCAGTATGTGGAAGTAAGAATCATATAGATTCACATGTTGCTACAGGAGAGCGTAAGGTGGAAGAAAGTGAGCTTCGCTTAGCGAAGGCAACACTTAATAAGGAAGAATCTACACTATTAACCTATAAAGCAAAAAAAGAGACAGCGGAAGCGCAAATACAAAAAGTACTCGTTCAGTTAGAGGAATATGAAGTAGATGCTGGATTAGTGGAGCAGGTAGAAACGGATCTACTAGATATGCAAAGAGAAGTTCAACAACTTCGTCTAGAAAAAGAAACACTGTCTTCATTGAAACAATCTTATAAAGATGCTTTAGCCAAAGTTGAAAAGCTAGAACAGGAAAAGCTAGATGTCGATACATTATACAGAGAGAAGTGTAGCCAAGCGAAGCAAGCAAAAGCTGTGTATGCATCAAAGTTAGATACAATACCTAGCCATATACCAACCCTACAGCATTTAAAAATAGAAATTACTCAGGCGAAGAAACAAAAAGATCTCTTCGAGCAAGCGTGGGAAGAAGCACAAAACAAGATGAAAATTGCCCAAGAATTAAATACAAAAGCCCAGTTGGTACTTGAGCATTCAAAAGTGTCTTTACAAGAAACTGAACTAAAACGAGAAAAAGCTCAAGAGCAGTTCCATAAAGCCTTAAACAAAGCATCCTTTGAAACTGTGGAAGCATATATGTCGGCGAAGCTACCTGAATCGGATCGGTCATTCTTGAAAATTCAATGTAATGAGTATAGACAACAGCTTCATACAGTAACGGAACAAGTAAGAGAAGGAAAAGTCCAACTTGAAAACAAAACAAAAGTGGAACTGGGACCTCTCGAGGAAGAGTTGCATCAGTTAAAAGAAGTATATGAGCAAGCTTTAGCAGAATGTAATAGTACAAAGGAATACGAAAAAGCAGGAAGAGAAATAGAAGAAAAGATTACCTCAACTAGTGAAAGGATTACACTATTAGAGGAACAAGTTCATCGAATTATGGACCTTTATGACATATTGAGAGGACATAATCAGCTGAAAATATCATTTGAACGATATGTGCAAATTGAGTATTTGGAGCAAATTGTCCAAGCTGCAAACGAACGATTAAAACATATGTCGAGTGGTCAATTCCAATTGCTACGAAGTGACAGACAAGAAACGCATGGGAAACAAAGTGGTCTGGGGTTAGATGTATACGATGCATATACGGGTCAAAAACGAGACGTAAAAACACTGTCAGGCGGAGAAAAGTTTAATGCCTCATTATGTCTTGCACTGGGAATGGCAGATGTCATCCAAAGCTTCCAAGGGAATATACGTATCGAGACAATGTTCATTGATGAAGGCTTCGGATCTCTCGATGAAGAGTCTCTAAACAAAGCAATTGATACATTGATCGACTTACAAAAGTCTGGTCGTATGATTGGTGTCATCTCCCATGTGGCAGAGCTAAAAGCAGCTATTCCTGCCATTTTAGAAGTTGAGAAACAAAAAGAAGGCTATAGTCGAACAAAATTTGTTTTTAAATGAGTCAATTTCATAATTACTTGTTTCATTTAAAAATACGAATGTTTATTTAATATCGTAATATAATATTCTTTTTTTAATAGCGATCCCGTTGATTGGAGTGTCAGGCGGCGACTCCAGCGGGAACAGCGCGAGCTGAAAGCCCCGTAGGAACGTGGTGACGAGGAGATTGAAGCCGTGCCCGCGGAAAGCGTCCGCCTAGAGCGGAAATCAGCGTTGTTCGGATTTAACTATATAATATTCTTTATGAAATAGATTCAAATAGAGGAGATATTCAAATGGATCAGGATAGAGTCTTCTTAGAGTTGGCATTGGAAGAGGCGGAGAAAGCACTTCAGGAGAATACGTATCCGGTAGGTGCGGTTATCGTAGATGAGGATTTCAACGTAATTGGTAAAGGTAGAAATAGAGTGCATACTAGCCAAGATATTACGGCGCATGCTGAAATAGAAGCAATTCGAAATGCAGGGTCCACAATGTTTGATGCTAAAATTAACAACAAAAAGTTCACGCTTTATAGCACATTAGAACCTTGTCCTATGTGTACCGGAGGAATTTTGTTTGCTAAAATTCAACGAGTGGTCTGGCTACTAAATGACGACCAAGGATTCGGGGGATATAAAAAGATAAAAGATTCCTCAGTTTTTCTAGAAAAGTTTAAAAGGGTGGAAATGCTAGAGGAACCATTGGAAGATTTGAAAAAGAGACAGTTAGATTTAATGACAAAGTGGGCAACGAATCCTAATAATGTGGTTTCACTACGTAAGAAGGCGCAAGTAGCAAGTATTAATTAATCCTATAGAAGTAAATTTAAATGTGCCAAGAACATTTAATTCGTAAAACTTTAAAACTGGTGATATCAGGGAGTGAGTAGCCATCATGCTGCGGAGCTATCTAGTCATAAGACAATAATCTACTATATAATAAGTATTACAAAATGAAATAATTGGGAACGGAGAAATATACTTGTCATACATTCTGATAGTTATATTGGCGGGCACAATAAGTTTATTTCTTAGCTTGTACATACGAGTAAAAGCTAAAGATGCTCCTGGTGCAAAGTCGTACATTGTAGTTACATTATTATCATCAATCTTTATCTTTGCTTATGCTTTTGAATTAGCAAGTACATCCTTAAAACAAATGAAGTTTTGGCTTGGTATCGAGTATCTCGTCATGCCACTTATACCAATATTTGTCCTATTCATGTGTATGGAGTATGTAGGGCATAAAATAAAGACGTGGAATTACGCTCTTTTTGTCATTCCCCTCACTACAATATTTATGGTGCAAACAAATGAACTTCATCATTTTTATTACAGAACAATAAAGGTGGATAAGAATGGGCCTTTGCCACTACTAGATTTAGAATGGGGTCCATGGTTTTATGTTCATGCCATTTTCCTGTTTGTATGTTTAACAATGTCCGTTCTGATATTGCTAAGGGAATTTCGAAAATCTTTATTCATGTTTCGTATGCAAATTCTATTGATGGTAGCAGGCTTGCTCACTCCAATCATAGCAAATTACTTTTATCTAAAGGATTGGAGCAATGGCATTGATCTTGGGCCAGTTTCATTAAGTGTCACTTTTATGTTCCACGGTGTGGCCCTTTTATCCTTACAGATGTTCAATGTGGCACCGATTGCTAGGGAAAGTGTATTTGAAAGTTTGAAAGAAGGCGTGATTGTGTTAAATCAAAATCGGGTGATAGTTGACTACAATAAAGCCGCATTAAATGTTATCCCTACTATGAGCTCGAACCATATCGGTAAACCAGTTGACGAAGTTCTCATTCAAAATCCCTTACTTGCAGAAATGTTAGAAGAGGAGCAGGAGTGCGATTACACCAGTTCTCTAGAATCAGGGGTTACACACTTCCGGATTAATTTTTCCAAAGTTGAGAATAAAAGTGGATTACATGTGGGCAAAATTGTTACCTTTGTCGATGTTACTGAAAAAGTGCGAATGGAAGAAAAGTTAAAGCAATTAGCAAGTTTAGATGGCTTGACACAGTTGTATAATCGCACGTTCTTTATGAGAAAATCTGAAATGATATTTGATGACTTAAAAGCCGACGGTGGGGTTGTATCCATTATATTGTTTGACATCGATCATTTTAAAAGGGTAAATGACACATTTGGTCATGAGGCAGGGGATATAGTATTGACCCATATTACAAGCATTACTAAGGAAGAATTACGAGTAACAGACTTTATGGGGCGTTACGGAGGGGAAGAATTCATTATATGCATGCCAGAAACCACTCTAATGGAGGCTACATCTAGAGCGAATAGAATTCGACAAGCGATAGAAGAAAGTTTTACGACCTTTAATGAAAGAGAAATTCTTGTAACTTCAAGTTTTGGGGTATCCTATGTTCAAATGTCAGCGGGAGAGGATAGATATTCTGTCCAACAACTTATTCGACAAGCCGATCAGGCTTTATATGCTGCAAAACGTAAAGGTAGAAACTGTGTGGAAGTCTACGAGGCGAATGATATCTATATGCAAGTTTAGTATGAACAACTCACCTAAAATTACTTCTTAAAAATATGCTATTGTATTCGTATATATTAATAGCGTTTTTAAAGTCAAATGTTATTACAAATCTATAACCGATATGAACATCCTACTTTTTAACAGATGCGCTAGGTAGCGACATGAAAGTACTTTGGAGCATAAATCAACAGAGTTTATTACTAATTATCTTTTTATGAATTGATTCAATATATAAATAGAGCAGACTCCCGAAACGTATCGTCGGGAGCCTGCTTTTTACTTAGGCATGAGTTTATATCATAATATTACTCTTTAATTTGGTGCCTACAACTATGGAGCACTAGTGAATTCACTTAGTGAATCAAGAAATTCATCATCACTATTGACTCCCATTATGTTGTTGCCTGAATATCCTTCTGGATCAAGAGCAGCAGGATTAGCACCATATTTATATAGTAGTGCTGCCATGTCGTAATTCTCATAATAAAACGAAGCTGTTAACGCATTAGTGTATTGATCTTCTGTGTTTGGGTTAGCACCAGAGATCAATAATAACTCAGCAATTGCATTATTATCAGAATAAACGGCATGGTGTAAAGCAGTTGTATCTTCTGCATCTCTTTCCTCTAAATTGACTCCATTAGCCACAAGCTCACGAATTGCTTCTTCATCATCAGCTAGAACTGCATCCATAAGTGGAGTCAAATTAAGTGATTCCTCTGTTAAAGGTGCAGTGCTCTCTAGTGTCGAAGTTTCTGTAGTGGAAGCCTCAGATGATAACACTTCTTCTTGCAACAAGTCACCTGTAAAGAAATTTTCATACTTTACTGCACCAGTTACCATAACTGCTATGACTCCTATATATCCAATGATGAAAATACCTAGTAATGCACCAATACCAAGTGCGATTTTTGAAGTATTAGGATAATAAAGTGGAGTGCCCTCTACTTGCATGAAATGTCCAACTGCTTGGACCCTTTTTGGAGTAGTCGGGTGAGATGACAGTACTTCACTCAACCATATAAATACATTCGATTCGGTATTGATTTGTTCTAAGTAAGCATCCTCATTAACCTCTTTATATAGCTGTTTCCCAATACTCAATATGGTTAGTCCACGTTTTGCAGCAGCCCCATCACGTATAAAGAATGCTGCATGTCGGTCACAAGTATACTCACAGGAACGACTATATGCTTGCGATAGAAAAGGCACTAAACGTGCTGGCAAGATAAACGTGTTTTTTAAAACGTGATTACGTTTTATATGTGTAAGTTCATGAGCAATGATGAAATCGAGTTCAGCATTCCCTTGCTCTCTAGCAAGCTCAAAAACTTCTGAATAGAGAACTACCATATGTTTTCCTAAAAAACGGGTTGCAAAAGCATTGAATGCCCCTTCTGAGTGAACCACGAATACATCTGGCACCTTTTTTAAACCCATTTCCTGAGAAATATGTACAATTCTTTCATATACATCCGGAAATTGCTTTTCACTAATGCGAATTCCATTTGCACGGATATAACCCAACGACATGTAAAGTGCATAAATACTAAATAAAATAAGTGCTAGTAAAATAGCTATTCCGATTATTGAAGCGATTGCTAAAAAGTAAATGAGTACACTGAATATAATAGATAAAATAAAATATGGAATTTCGCGACTCGATCTTAACTGTATATCTGTCATATTATTCCTCCTTTTGCTTTAAAGTTACCAAACGATACATTTTAAGTCAATTTAAAAATAGGCTGTCTTTCACACAAATTCCTCTTTCGTCATATTATTTTTAGAAGAGGTGGTGAAAAATGCACGAAGAAAAAGAGGGCAAACTATACAATCCCTACGAAATGGAACAACAGGAATGGAAGAAGCGACAGGTAAAAGAACGCGGAAAGCAATTACTTACTATTATTTCACCTATTTTTATTCTATTGCTGTGGGAAATTTGTTCACGCACAGGTGTACTTGATATACGGTTCTTTCCACCGCCATCTGCAATTGTTTCTACGTTTTTTGAGTTAATGACAAGCGGCATGCTATGGACACATATTTCCGTCTCTTTATATAGAATAGCTGCTGGATTTTTATTGGGGGTAATACCAGGAATAATCATTGGACTACTCATGGGGTTGTATGCTCCGATCCGTCATTTTATCTCGCCGATTGTCATGGCATTTATGCCCATTCCGACTTTAGCGTTACTTCCAATCATAATCATCCTTTTTGGTATTGGGGATTTTTCAAAAGTTGTTACCATTGCTGGTAGTGTATTTTTCCCAGTGGTTATTAATACTGTCGCTGGTGTGTTGAATATCGAAAAAGTTCATTTAGATGTGGCCAAAAATTATGGAGCAAGTCCAAGTGATTTCTTTATCAGAATTGCATTTCCAGGAGCACTGCCGGTTATGTTAGAAGGCATTCAAATGGGTCAGGCGATTGCACTTCTTACGATTGTTGCAGCGGAGATGATGGGAGCTACATCAGGTATCGGATATTTAATCTGGACTTCTTATAAAGCATTTATGTTGAAAGAGATGTTTGTAGGATTAATACTCATTTCTTTTTTTGGATTTTTGTTTTCTCTTTTCTTACGTGGGGTACAAAGAAAAATTGTCCCGTGGAGGTGAATAGATGGACCAATCAGCGAAGATTTCTATTAATGACCTAACGAAAGTATTTTACAAGAAAAATAATAGTGTAACAGCTATACAAAATATTACGTTAAGTGTAGAAGAAGGTGAGTTTGTCTGTATAGTTGGCCCGAGTGGTTGTGGGAAAACAACTTTACTACGAATACTAGCAGGGCTAGAGCAGCCAAGTTCGGGTACATTTTCTATAGAATCGGATACAGATTTTCGGCCGCTACAATCAATGGTTTTTCAAGAAAAGGGAGTTATTCCTTGGTTAACAGTAGAAGAAAATGTTGCGTTCGGACTTAATATGCGTCATTTGCCAAAAGAGTTTGTTCGAAAGCAAACCAATTATTACTTGAAAAAAGTCGGTCTCTCCAAATTTTCGAAGCTATACCCAAAAGAACTCTCTGGTGGTATGAAACAACGAATAAGCATTGCGCGGGCATTTGCTAATGACCCGGAAATACTACTAATGGATGAACCATTTGCAGCACTGGATGAACAGAACAAATTTATATTACAGGAGGAACTACTTTCTATTTGGTCCGAAACGAAAAAAACGGTGATATTTATAACGCATAGTATTGATGAGGCTTTGCTATTAAGTGACCGCATAGTGCTAATGAGCTCTCAACCAGGAGAAATAGTAGATCAAATAAAAGTTCCTCTTCCTAGACCACGCACAATGGAACAAGTTCGTGCGAATTTAGAAATGGCGGAGCAGTTTATAGCAATCTGGAATCACTTGCAACAGGAAGTGCAAAAGTCAAGAAAGTAAGGAGGACATATGTGAAAAAATGGTGGTTTATAATTATAGCATCAGTTGTACTTTTACTAGGTGCATGTAGTTCCAAAGACAAGGAAGGTACAACTGGAGTGGACGATGAAGTTAGTAAAGACAATCCTTCAGGAGACCTTGCACCGCTGGATGAAAAAGTGAAAGTAATTATTGCAGAGGATGGATCCGCTTCTGGAGCAGGGTTTTATATTGCAAAAGAAAAAGGATACTTTGAGGATTACAATATAGATGTAGAGTTTGCAGTATTCTCGAATAGTGATGAAATGTTACCAGCCCTTGCGTCTGGGGATGTAGATATCGCAGGAGGGGTATCAACTGCATCGTTCTTTAATGCCATTGCACAAGGAATTGACGTGAAGATTATCGCAGACAAAGGGCATAATGTTCCAGGGAAATCCTATTTCTCATTTGTTATTGGTAATCATATGGTAGATGAAATAAAAGAATACGAAGATTTTAAAGGCAAAAAAATTGCAATATCCTCTAAAAACTCGATTGATGAATATATCTATTTGGAAATGCTAAAGCACGCTGGATTAACATCTGAGGACGTGGAGCTTATATTACTTGCCGATTTCGGAAGTATGTTGGGTGCAATTGAAAACGGATCTATTGATGCGGCGTTACAGATTGAGCCTTTGATAGCTCAGGGAATTGAAAATGGTTTTCATCAGCGCTTTGGAGATGCGACTGATTATGCGCCAGAGTCTCAAATTGCAATGGTTTTAGGGTCTCCACAGTTTATGAGCGATGAACAGGATGTATCTCTTCGATTTATGGCTGCCTATTTAAAAGGTGTTCGAGACTACAATGATGCCTTTATCAAAGGTGAAAATAAAACCGAGATTATAGATATTATGAAGCAGCATACTTCGCTAAAAGATTCTGAACTCTGGGAGAAAGTTTATGTTACTGGATTAGACCCAGATGGTAAAATGTTTTTAGATGATGTATTAAAGCAATATAATGCATACAAAGAAAACGGAGCAATAAGTGGGGATGTAGACTTTGATAAGGCGGTAGATACATCGATGACAGAAAAAGCGGTAGAACTATTAGGAGCATATGAAAAGTAAAACGTCCAGAATCTTGGACGTTTTTTTCAAAAGATAAGAAAGTATAAACAAATGTTTTTATTAAAGTAAGATTGCTGACTTAAAACTTTAGAAGTGCTTTTCTCAATACATTGTACTTTAAACGATTGGGTATAATACAATGGAATGCAAGGAAGTTAAAAAGAGGTGCGTAAGATGGTAAGTATTTTGGTCGATGCAGATGGATGTCCAGTAGTGGATTTGACTATTCATGTGGCGAAAAAGTTTAAAATGAACGTAACATTACTATGTGATACCGCGCATTATATGCAAAGAGAAGGTGCAGATACAGTAATGGTATCTAAAGGAGCAGATGCAGTAGATTTTGTTTTAGTGAATAGAGTAAACAAGGGTGACATAGTAGTGACGCAAGATTATGGTCTAGCTGCGATGGTTTTAGCCAAACAAGGGTTTGCTATCGATCAAAACGGGCGATGGTATACCCCTGAAAACATTGACCAGCTTCTAGATAGTCGCCATATATCCAAGAAAATTAGACAGGCTGGTGGTCGTTTGAAGGGACCAAAAAAACGCCAAAAAGAAGACAATGAAAAATTTGAAGCAAGCTTCCGTAAACTATGCGAACATGCCCTACAAGTTGGAAACTAACTTTCTTCTTGCAAAAGAATATCGCCTAGGGTGGGGGTATCTGTGAAAACCCCATTTGCATCAAGATGGTATGCATTTTTCATTTCTATTTCATTTTTAATAGAAAAAAGATGAACCTTAAATCCATTTAATTGTGCATCATGGATAAAGTCTTGATCAACCGATTTTATATTGACCCCAATTCCACTAGCATAAGTTTGTAATCGTTTATAATCAGAATGGGATAAAGCAGCTTTCTCTTTGAAACTAAATAGTTGAATCAGAGGAAGCTGCGGTTCTAGTGCATGAAACTTTGTTAAGCTATCTTCATTAAACGACTCCACAATTACTTTTGGTAAGTCCCCTGTATCTCGAATTAAATTATATTTTCTTAATAAAGTAAATAGCTTTTCTTCCATTCCCTCGTAGATACTTGGAGACTTCAATTCGATATAGTAGTTTACATCATCTCCGAAATGGAGAAAGATTTCCTCTAAAGTAGGCACTCCTTCTTGTTCAAACTCTCTATTAGCTAACCCTGGAAATGCTTCATTAAACCATTTCCCTGCATTTAACTGTTCTAATTCCTCCAAAGTATACTCCTTTACAAATCCTGTTCCATCCGTTGTACGATCCACTTTTTCATCGTGCATGGCAACAAGGACTCCATCCTTAGTCATTTGTAAATCTATTTCAATATAGTCGACATCAGCCTGATGAGCAATTTCGTAAGCAACAATGGTATGTTCAGGCGCAATAGCAGAAGCCCCGCGGTGCGCGATAATTAAAAACTTTTCATTGGAAAGAGGCTGTATATTACTTTCCTGGTCATCACAGCCTGCAACTAAACATAAAATTACTAGTATAAAAAATATTAACCGCATGAGAGACTCCATTCTTGTAAAGATTTTATAAGGTTTAGTAAAAATGTAAATATTATGTAAAAATTGGTTATTTCTATATACATTGATGGTATGTCTTGTAAAATGAAGCTACTGGAATTTTACCACCTTTATTAGCTATGGCGTCACTATAAACTTATATGATGAATGGTAGAGAGGATGAAATGTCTTTGAAAAGGGTCGAACTAATTGATATCTCCAAATCGTATGATAAGCAATCTAATGTTATTTCTAATATTAACGTAACTATTGAACCGGGGGAATTTTTTGTTCTAGTCGGTCCTTCTGGTTGTGGAAAAAGTACCATGCTTCGAATGATTGCAGGACTAGAAGATATAACAGGTGGGACACTTAAAATTGGTGATACAGAAGTAAATGATTTGCCTCCAAGTAAACGAGATTTATCCATGGTGTTTCAAAATTATGCGTTATACCCTCACCTATCGGTTGAAGAAAATATTCAATTCGGTTTACATGTAAAAAAAATCGATAAAAAAGAGCGAGCTAAACGTACAAGTGAAGTGGCAGCAATGCTTGGTTTAACGGAATATTTAAAGCGAAAACCTAGAGAATTATCAGGTGGACAGCGTCAAAGGGTGGCGTTAGCTCGAGCTATAGTTAACGAAGCACCTATTTGTTTAATGGATGAACCATTATCTAATTTAGATGCAAAGCTCCGAGCGCATATGCGTTCCGAAATAAGACAAATTCAAAGACGCTTAGGTATTACTATGATTTATGTGACACATGATCAAATCGAAGCAATGACTATGGGAGACCGAATAATGATTCTTCATGAAGGATCTATCCAGCAAATAGGAAAGCCTATCGACATTTATAACAACCCAGCTAATCCTTTCGTAGCTACATTTATCGGTTCACCCCCTATGAATCTAGCAAGCGGGGTTGGGGACAACCTGACGAGTACGATTAGGTTAAATGATTCGATTCTAATTCCAGTTCCAACAGTAGATGCACACTTTCTAACCGAGCGAGTAATTGTAGGGATAAGACCAGAACATATAAAAGCAGCAACCAAAGAGACTGAGGAAAAAGACAAATTCGTTGTGGAAGTTTCAAACGTGGAAATTTTAGGGAATGAAACGATTTTTACTTTTTTACTAAATGAGGAATCCTGGCAAGTTAAGTGGAGTGGACAGTGGCAAATAGAAATAGGAGATAAAATTCCTTTAATGATGAATTATGAATCCTTTTGTTTCTTCAATAGTGAGACAAAGGAAATTATGAAAACTCCATCAGATGTCGAAAACCATGTTTTTGGTAAAGAGGTATTTGTATGATGGTCGTATCTAAACCTAAAAAGATAAGCTATTGGAAACGTTCCTCTAATGCTCGAATCGCATTATTGTATTTATTGCCTTCCATTATATTATTTTCTGTATTTGTTTTTTATCCGATGTTTCGGACCATCTACTTAAGTTTCTTTTTAACAGACCAAGCAGGAGAAGCCGCAATTTTCGTAGGTTTAGAAAACTATACTTATTTACTGGAATCGGATGCCTTCCTTAACAGTATTAAAGCAACATTCTTATTCGTTTTATATACAGTTCCGACTGGGATTATTATTGCACTCATTTTAGCGTTACTCGCAAATGAAAAACTGAGAGGAATTGGTATTTTCAGGACTATCTACGCTTCGACAATGGGAATATCGGTTGCAGCGTCCTCTGTAGTTTGGCTATTCTTGTTTCATCCGAGTGTTGGTATGTTCAATAAATTATTAAATATCTTTAATCTGCCACAAATTGAATGGCTATTAGATCCAACTTGGGCATTATTTTCAGTGTCACTCTCAACTATATGGCTAAATACAGGGTTTTCCTTCTTGATAATACTTGGGGGATTGCAAAATATAGATGAGCATTTATATGAAAGTGCTCGTATTGATGGTGCTAGTTATTGGTATCGGCTAAAGAGGATTACTATTCCGATGCTCTCTCCAACTTTGTTTTTCATCATTACGATTTCACTTATTAATGCATTTCAAACGTTTGGACAGATCGATATCTTAACTAAAGGTGGTCCATCTCAGTCTACCAATTTAATCGTATATTCTATATATAAAGAAGCATTTATCAATTATCAATTCGGAACCGCTAGTGCCCAAGCTGTGTTCTTGTTTATATGCATTTTAATCGTTACGATTTTACAATTTAAGCTTGGGGAAAAGAAGGTGCATTACCAATGAGATTATGGAAAAAGCTAGTTCTTTACTTCTTATTAATTGTTACTTCATTAATCCTGTTTTTTCCTATCATTTATGCATTTATGATAAGTTTCATGACTGGCGGTGAGATTTTATCCGGTAAGTTACTGCCTTCTACCTTTAGTATAGATAATTATGTAAAGGTATTTGAACGGCTTCCTTTATTTAATTATTTGATAAATAGTTTTGTCGTTTCACTCGGTGTAATGCTTGGTCAGTTAGTCGTTTGTAGTTTGGCTGCATATGCATTTGTATTTATCCCGTTTAAGGGTAGAGATTTTATCTTTTTCTTATTTATATCAACGATGATGATTCCATGGGAAGCTACAATGATTCCTAACTTCTTCACCATTCAAAAACTAGACTGGATTAATACTTATCAAGGAATGACATTACCGTTTTTTGCTTTGGCATTTGGTACTTTTTTACTGAGACAGCATTTTAAAACTATTCCAAAAGAGCTCCATGAGGCTTCACAAATAGCAGGACTAAGTAAGTTTGGATTTTTCTTTCGCGTAGTTTTGCCTGTTTCTAAGACAAGTCTTGTTACATTAGGTGCTTATGGGTTTTTGACGACATGGAATATGTATTTATGGCCACTTCTAGTGACTACTAATAATTCCGTTCGAACCGTCCAAATTGGTTTGAAGCAACTTCAATCGCAAGAAGTAGCTACAGAATGGGGGGTGGTTATGGCGGGGGTAATTGTAGTTATCATACCAACACTACTATTATTATTTTTAGGTCAAAAGCAATTACAAAAAGGGTTAACGCAAGGAGCTCTAAAATAACGGTTGTTCAAAACTAAAAAAGAGGTGTACTTTAAATATGAAGAACTCATCAAAATTTGCATTATTAGCTTTATTATTACTTAGTCTTTTTGCTTTAGTAGCATGTACAAACAGTGAGAGTAGTTCGTCTGAAACGGACGGTAATGAGGCGGAAACCGAAAAAGAAGTAGTAACCAATGAAGAAGGCAAAACTGTCATTTCTTTTTGGCATGCAATGTCTGGAGCAGGTCAAGTTTCCTTAGATGCAATTGTTGCAGACTTTAATACATCTCAAGATAAATATGAAGTGCAGGCAGAATTCCAAGGGTCATATGAAGAATCATTAACAAAGCTTCGTAGTGTTGGAGGTACAAAAGATGCCCCTGCCATAACGCAGGTGTTTGAAGTTGGAACAAAATATATGATTGATAGTGGCTTTGTAGAGCCGATTCAGAAATTTATTGATAAAGATAAATACGACATTTCTCAACTTGAAGAAAATATTTTAAATTACTACACAGTAGATGATCAGTTATACTCTATGCCGTTTAACTCATCCACACCAGTAATGCTATATAACAAAGATGCATTTAAAGCAGCAGGACTTGATCCAGAAAAAGCCCCAGAAACATTTTCGGAGGTTATTGATGCAGCTGCAAAATTGAAAACAGATGATATGAAGGGCTTCTCCATGCTAACATACGGATGGTTTTTTGAAGAGTTAGTGGCAACGCAAGGTGGACTATATGTAGATGAAGAAAATGGTCGTGCAGGAGATGCAACAAAAGCTACTTTCAATGGACCAGAAGGACTTAATGTATTTAGGTTCCTAGATACTATGAACAAAGCAGGGACTTTCGGAAACTTCGGAACAAACTGGGATGATATCCGTGCAGCATTCCAATCTGGAAAAGTTGCAATGTATATGGATTCCTCTGCGGGTATAAAAGGTATTATTGATAACGCTCCATTTGAAGTAGGTGCAGCATATATCCCATACGCAGATGAAGTAAAGCGTAATGGCGTTGTTATAGGTGGAGCATCACTATGGATGTCTAAAGGAATTGCGGAGGCAGAGCAAGAGGCAGCATGGGAATTTATGAAATACTTAACTACTCCTGAAGTTCAAGCAAAATGGCATTTAGAAACAGGTTACTTTGCGATCAACCCATCTGCATACGACGAACAAATCGTCAAAGATGCATGGGAGGTTACACCACAGTTAAAAGTAACTGTAGATCAATTGCAAAGTACTGAGCCTTCTATCGCAACACAAGGTGCTTTAATATCTGTATTCCCTGAATCCCGTCAACAAATTGTAACTGCATTAGAAAATCTATATCAGGGAATGGACCCACAAGAAGTACTAGATACAGCAGCAGAAGGAACCAATCGTGCAATAGAAATTGCTAATAAAACAAAATAGACAAGAACACACATTAAGGTACTCGGTACTAAAACAATTCTGAATTGTATTAGTACCGGGTACCTTTCATTATATATCGCTCTTTTCCATTCACTACACATATTATGAAGGTTACGGTGAAAGAGCATTTAATTTTTTTCATAATGAATAATTGGAAGTAGTGTTTCTTATTTATTAGAAAAGGGAAAGATAGAGTAGAGACTCAGGAGAGGGTCGTTTTAATGAAGAGGTGATTTTTTGGATAAACTCTTTGCAGTTCTTGTTTTTGTGGGTGTACCCTTAGTTCTAGTGGGTGCCTTTTTCAATTGGTCAGATATGGTTATGTTCTTTCTTTGCTGCACAAGTATTATTGGGCTTTCAGGGTATATAGGGAGGGCAACGGAAAGCCTGGCGATTGTAAGCGGACCAAGGATTGGCGGATTGTTAAATGCTACCTTTGGAAACGCAGTTGAACTTATTATTTCTATATTTACATTGAAGGCTGGAATGGTTGGAATCGTTCTAGCTTCACTGACTGGATCGGTTCTCGGTAATTTACTGCTTGTACTTGGTCTTTCATTTTTTGCAGGAGGCATCAAGTTTAAACGTCAAAAATTTAGTGTTCATGATTCTAGATATAATGCAGGATTGCTTATTTTTGCTGTTATCATCGCGTTTGTAATTCCTGAAGTATTTTCAATGAGTATGAATCCGCAAAAAACATTGTACTTGAGCATTGGAATTGCCATTATATTAATCACACTTTATCTAGCAGGGCTATTTTTCAAACTCGTTACGCATCGAGGCGTATTCGCTTCCTCCGACCAACCTGAAAAGGAAACAGAAGTACCGGAATGGACGAAAGGTAAGTCCATTTTAATACTACTGTTAGCCACAGTAGTAGTTGCTTTTGTATCTGAACAACTAGTACATACATTTGAAATGCTCGGTGAAAAGTTTGGATGGACAGAGTTGTTTATCGGTGTCATTATTGTAGCGATTGTTGGTAATGCGGCTGAACATGTTTCAGCCATTACGATGGCCGTTAAAAACAAAATGGATGTATCTGTGGAAATTGCAGTAGGTTCAACACTGCAGGTTGCCATGTTCGTAGCGCCGATATTAGTAATTGTCTCTTTGTTTATGCCTGAACCGATGTCGCTCGTTTTCACATGGCCTGAACTTGTGGCGATGGTTACCGCAGCACTTCTTGTCATTAACCTTTCAAATGATGGGGAATCGAATTGGTTTGAAGGATTAACTCTTTTCGCGGCATATTTGATTATGGGAATTGGATTTTATCTGCTTTAAGAGTGCAAGTTAAAAAGTCAGTGTCCGAGAGACGGATACTGACTTTCTTTGTGCTCCGGGCGTGCTACCTGAACTATAGATTGAGAGTTGCGAATCCACTGTAAGGGAGCAGTTTTGAAAAAACTGAATTGTTTTTAAAACTGGTATATTTTAAAAGAAACAATCTATTTAACATTAGAGTTGTTTTTTGGTATATTAGACGGTGGACAAAATTAGAAAAGGTGGAGTAAAAAATGGAAACAAATGCATACAGAGTATTACTTTACTATAAATATGTCCCGATTGAAGATCCAGTAACATTTGCACAAGAACATCTTGCTGCATGTAAGGAACTTGGGTTAAAAGGGCGTATTTTAGTATCAGACGAAGGAATAAACGGAACTTGCTCAGGAACGATAGAACAAACTGACGCATACATGAACATGATGAAGGCAGATGAACGCTTTGCCGACATGGTGTATAAAATAGATGAAACAGAAGGACATGCCTTCAAGAAAATGCATGTTCGTCCTAAGAAAGAGATTGTGCATTTAGGATTAGCTGATGATATTAATCCAAATGAAATAACAGGACAATACCTTTCTCCAAAAGAGTTCTTTGAACAAATGCAAGCAGAAGATACGGTTGTTATTGATGCTCGTAATGATTATGAATTTGACCTAGGTCACTTCCGCGGAGCAATCCGTCCAGAAATTCGCAACTTCCGTGACCTGCCAGACTGGATGCTAGAGAACAAAGAAATGTTCGAAGGTAAAAAAGTACTTACCTATTGTACTGGTGGGATACGTTGTGAAAAATTCTCGGGTTGGTTAGTTAGAGAAGGTTTTGAAGGTGTGGGTCAACTACACGGCGGAATCGCAACTTACGCCAAAGATCCAGAAGTGCGCGGCCAGCTTTGGGATGGTCAAATGTACGTATTTGATGAGCGTATAGCTGTGCCAATCAACCAAGTAGAGCATGTCGTTGTTGGAAAGGACCATTTCACAGGAGAGCCATGTGAGCGTTATGTTAACTGCGCAAACCCTGATTGTAATGATAAAATTCTTTGCTCAGAAGAAAACGAACATAAGTATTTACGAAGCTGTTCCGATGAATGCCGTGAACATCCACGCAACCGCTACATCGTAGAACATAAATTATCAGAAGAAGAAGTAGAAGCTAGACTAGCTGCTATAAAATAAGTTCCGCCCATGCTAATTTTTAGCATGGGCTTATTTTTTGGCTGAATTTCAACGGGGTTAACTCTTTATAATGAAGTGTAGTCTCGCTAAAACAATAAGTGGTTAAACTTAGTTAGTTTAGCTATTCTATTAATTATTTGTAACAAAGACGTCACAGTATAATAAATGGGTGATTGAAATATATTAAACGTATAGAGGGGATTCGCCACCCTGTATAGAAAGTAACAAAGAGTTCATTTTTCAAAAATAGAATGGAGGAACGTATATGTCAATCGAAGTGAAAAATATTTCAGATTTGAATGCAGTCAACGTATCCAAACTAATTCAAGAAAGTGAAAAAGAAGGTTATCGTTTCGTATCAAGGTTAGCATCAGAATATGAGGACGGAACGCATCGCTTCAGTGAACAGGGAGAGGCAATCTATGGAGCATGGGATGAAGATGAGCTAGTGGCGATTGGCGGTTTGTTTCGAAATAACGCTAGTGAAGCTGACAACTCTGCTCGACTATACCGATTTTATACTTTACCGGAATACCGTAGGAAAGGTGTAGGAAGTGAACTCTTAAAGGTTGTTTCTGAAAATGCCAAAGGACACTTTAAAGAAATAACGACTAAAACAGAATCCGCAAAAGCAGATTCATTTTATCGTGCAAATGGATTTTTGTTTGACGAGCGTTCGCCAGATGTCACTCATGTGATGAGCTTAGAGTAGAAAGGGTTATATTAATGGATAAACAGCAATTAGAAGGGAGATTTCCCTTAATCTCCAATATGCAAAACAAGGAAGAAATAATATGGTTCAATCCAAACAAAATAAATTCAGAGGATGCGTTGAAAAACGTATTTATTACTGCTGAAATGGTACAAGATGCAAGCGATCGTTTAGATCGTTTTGCATCTTATTTGCGTATTGCTTTTCCAGAGACTGCAAAAGCAAAAGGGATTATTGAGTCACCGCTTGTAAAAATTCCAACTATGGAATCCAGCTTAAAGGAATTCTTTCACACAGATTTTGATGGAGAATTATTATTAAAATGTGATAATGCCTTACCAATATCAGGATCTATAAAGGCTCGTGGTGGTATCTATGAGGTACTTAAAATTGCAGAGCAAATTGCTATACAAGAGAATTTATTGAAAATAACAGATGATTATGCACTACTCGCAACAGAAAAATTCACACAATTTTTTTCTAACTATTCAATTGCAGTAGGGTCGACTGGAAATTTAGGACTTAGCATCGGGATAATCAGTGCTAAGTTTGGGTTTCAAGTGACTGTGCATATGTCTAGTGATGCGAAGCAATGGAAAAAAGATATGCTCCGTGCAAAAGGCGTAACAGTCGTAGAGTACGATTTTGATTATAGTATTGCGGTAAAGGAAGGCAGAAAACAAGCGGACAAGGATTCGTCTTGCTTTTTTATCGACGACGAAAATTCTGTTGACTTATTTGTCGGGTATGCCGTTGCAGCAAGTAGATTGAAAACTCAACTGGAACAAATGCAAACCATTGTCGACGCCGAACACCCATTGTTTGTATACTTACCTTGCGGAGTTGGTGGTGGACCAGGTGGAGTTGCATTTGGACTAAAGCTTTTATTCGGAGATCATGTGCATTGTTTTTTTGCGGAGCCTACGAACTCGCCTTGCATGCTACTTGGGTTAATGACCGGGCTACATGAAAAAATATCAGTGGCTGATATTGGGCTAGATAACAAAACGGATGCGGATGGATTAGCGGTGGGACGACCATCTGGATTTGTAGGTAAAAATCTTGAGCAGCTTATTAGCGGAAGCATCACTATAAGTGATCAAACCATGTATGAGCTACTTGCCTTATTGGCAGACACAGAGAATATTCTATTAGAGCCATCTGCATTGGCAGGTATGACAGGACCAATTCAACTTAAGAAACTAGGAGTTTCCATACAAAATGCAACACATATTGTGTGGGCAACAGGAGGAGGAATGGTTCCTTCTCAGGAAATGAAGGTTTATTATGAAAAAGGAAAGCAATTTCTTGAAAAATAAAACTACAAGCCTTGTAGTTAGAGTCTCACGACATACAAGTCGTGGTGTAATAATCCTGCTAGTTAATGCGGGACGAAGTATATTCTGATCCTACTTATATTTAAAAGTAGGATTTTTTAATTTTGCTCTACTATACATAGAACAAATGTGTTATGCTATATATAGAACAAAAACTAAGGAGGGTGACTTCATGTTTATTGAAATAAAATCTGATTCTGATGTCCCCATCTATTTGCAGCTAGCCCACCAACTTATGGAGGGTATGGTACGAGGTGAATTAAAACCAGGTGACTCGCTACCATCTGTAAGAGCATTTGCGAGCGATTTAGGAATGAATATGCATACAGTAAATAAGGCTTATCACTATCTAGAGGAAAAAGAGTTTATACAAATAGTGGCAAAATCGGGAGTAATAATTCAGCCGAATGGTATTCCGAAGGCTTCAGAGGAAGAAAAGCATAAATTAGAAGCACAACTACGACCATTTGTAACAGAGGGGTTAGTCCTAAAGCTCTCGGAAGAAGAACTAGTGGTTATGGTACGTAAGCTTGTGCAAAATATTGAGGAGGGGAACGAATGACTATTGTTTTGTTTGGATTCATCCTATTTTTTATCACAGTTTTACAAGCATTTACACCAAAGTTTTTAAAGCCAACAGAAGCGTTTGGAGTGTATGTACCGGATAGCCACGCAAAAGATCCGGTAGTGATGAAGCTGAAAAGTAAATACACTACGTTTGTGTTAACATTTGGTTTGATCATATTGATAAGCTATCTGTGGTGGGGAATGACACAAAAACCAACAGAGGAAACACTGGCTCTAGCAGGCGTAAGTGTTCAGTTTACAACATTATTCGTGAGCATTGGTTATTATTTTATGATGCACCTTCGGGTTAAAAAAAGGAAAGAAATGCAAAGGTGGTTAAGTGGTAAAAGCGAAGTGAGAGTAGTCGATGTAAAGTTTCAAGAAAAGCTCAAACTAATACCTCGTGTAATCTTTATCATTCCGATGATAGTTACTGTAGGGCTAATCATTTATACATTTATGAAATATGATCAAATGCCAGAGATGATTCCTACTCATTGGGGACCTACTGGGGAAGCGGATGCATTTAGCAAAAAAACATATTTTAGTGTAATTGCACTGCCACTAATTTTACTAGTTATGCAGGTTTTGTTCCTTTCGGTGAGTGAAGGTATAAAATTTTCAGGTGCTCGAATTAATCCGACCAATAAAAAATCTTCCCTTGCACAGCAACTCGCGTTTCGAAAATATACAAGTTTATTAGCGCTCTTTATCACAATTGGTATAACGCTTATGATGGGTTACTTTCACTTACAAACAATTCATCCAGAAATATCATCACCGATAATCATGTGGACCCTACCTCTGACCTTTTTAGTATTAACATGTGCGGTTGTTGGTATTTATGCTCTAAAAGTAGGGCAAAGCGGATCACGATTAAAAGCAGAAAGAAACAGTGTAACCATAGAAAACAAAATTGCTATTGACGACGACCAATACTGGAAGGGTGGATTATTTTACATGAACAAAAATGATCCAAGTATTATGGTAGAAAAGCGATTTGGTGTAGGTTGGACGTTAAATTTTGCTCATCCTATCAGTTGGATTGTCTTACTAGTACCTCTAATTCTTATAGTTGGAATATCGATTGTATTATAAGAAAAGCAGCTACCCTAGTTATTGGGAGCTGCTTTTTAAAAGATATTTTTTTCAGTACTGTCTAGCTCTTTTCGCTACAATGCGGAGTCTGCCGATTTTCTATTCAGCGTCGAAAACTTCTACTTTTTCCATTTTAGCGCCATTTTTCATAGCTTTTGCTACTTCAAGCCCACTTGTAACTTGTCCAAAAACAGTATGAACACCGTTTAAATGTGGCTGTGGCTCGTGAACGATGAAAAATTGGCTAGAACCTGTATCTTTACCAGCATGCGCCATAGAAAGACTTCCTGCTTGGTGTTTGTGTGGGTTTCCTTCAGTTTCACATTTAATTGTTTTTCCGCTTCCACCCATACCTGTACCAGTTGGGTCTCCACCTTGGCTTACGAAACCAGGAATTACGCGATGGAAAACTACTCCGTTATAAAATCCACTGTTTGCTAACTCTTCGAAGTTTGCTACTGTGTTTGGTGCCTCATTAGGGAATAAATCAAATTCAATTTTTTCTCCAGAATCCATTAAGAAATAACCTTTTTTTGTCATTTAAAAACACTCCTTTTTCGTATAAATCCTTCATTAGTATAGCATGTACCCGGAGCATTTTCCAAAAACAGAGACTGTACAATAATTTTATGTAATGTTGTTGAAGAACGAGCCTAGCGTTCTCAAATGCTTAACTAATAAAAGTAAAGGCAAGTTGAACAAGATGAAATAGTTAAACACCACTAATATATGCAGACCATACTTCATTAAGTATGGTCTCTAAATTCAAAGAATAGTTATAATAATTAAAAAATATCATTTCCAAATTTCCAGAATTTGCTTTACAATATAATTATTACCGTAAAAGGGGGCAATTTGATTTGAAGAAGATAGGAATTATATTAACAGCATCAGTTTTATCAATTAGTATGTTTTCATCGGCTACTAGTGCAGTAAGTACAGTAGAAGAGCAACTTGTAGCGCAGGTGGCTTCTACAGGAGAGATTGTTACTAAGGAGGACTTGCTTAAAAAGTTTCGTTCTACTTTTCCTGGGATTTTCGACTTTGTGAATGCTAGTGATTTTCATATGAGTTCTAATACGTATCCTGAGGATGAGACAACAAGGTATCATTTATTTTTTAATAAGCTGCAAAATGGGAAGGATATTCATGGAAGCATAGGATTTTATGGAGAAGATTTCGAGATAGAATCCTTTAACTACGACCCTGTTAGCACTCCAGACGCGTTGTTTCCAGCTAAGTTCTCTAAAGAGGAAGCAAAAAAAGTTGCAACCGATTTTGTTAAGAAATTCCTCAAAGATGGCAATTATAAACTAGGTGAGGATTATAATGATTACTATAATTATTCAAAGCAAATTTTAACTAGGCCCATAAGTTATTCCTTTTCTTTTAATCGTATGAAGGATGATGTTGAAATCGCTGACCAAAGTGTAAGCGTAACCGTTCTCGGAAACGGGGAAATTGTAGGCTTCTCTGGTTCACATATAACTAAATCTCCTACTTTTGAAGATGTAAAAAAAGTAAATGACCGAAAAGAAGCATTAGAAAAAGTTAAAGGAAATCTAACTGCGAAACTTCAATATCAAGTTAACACTAACTATGAAACTGGTGAAAATGATGTGAAGCTGGTTTATGTGCCTGATGTTCTAAGCATAAATGCTATTACAGGTGAGTGGTTTAACGGTAAAGAATTTGTAGTAGAACAACCAAATAAAAAGAAATATGTAAAGGTTACAGAAACTGCATTGCCAGCCAAACATAATGGGATAACAAAGGAAGAGGCAAAGAAATCTGCAGAAAAGTTATTACAAGTAAAATCAAACAAAGTTAAGTTAAGCATTCAATCCGTTGAAGAAGTAAAAAACAGTAATGGCCAAGATATATTTAGTGTTCACTATATGTATAATTACGGTAATAGTGGAAGTGGGTCTACATTAGAATTTGATAAGAAAACAGGTGAGCTGCTCCAGTATCATAATACCCAAAATGGTTTATTGGTCGAAATGGATGAGACTAAAGAGGAGGTCACAATTTCTAAAGAAGAGGCGATTGCTCAAGCAGTTAAGTATTTAAAGGAATTGGTACCTTCATACCTTCATGAATACGCTATGCCTTTAGAGGAAGGTTATTACGATGAAACAATGGGCAATTACTATATAACCTTCCCTCGAATAGTTAATGGAGTTATGGTTATGGGAGATCAAATTAGTGTAAATATTCATAAAGATGGTTCTTTAGACAATTTAAATGTAGTTAGACCACAGATTGAGGAGTGGCCGTCTTTAGAGGGGGTAATCTCTTCAAAAGAAGCTGAGGATATTTTGAATAAAGCGTTAAATATAAAAATGAGCTATTGGAAAGAAAATCAAAAGAAAGAAAATAAACATTATAATTTAATATACTCTCCAACATTTAATGAAACTGCCTTTAATGTGTTAGAAGCCGATTCGGGCAATTGGATTAACCAGTACAATATGGAAGTGACCCCTGAGGTTTCTCATCCAACTGCAGCTGAAGAGCTGAACTATTTGATTAAGGCAAAGGTATTAACTGTTAATGATCCAAAAACCTTTAACGGGGATGCAACAGTGTCTAGAGGGGAAGCAATTAAGATTATGATGAATTCCTTAACGTATATTTATGAGACAAGCATTCATAGAGATTCAGAGAGTATAAAGCAATCCTATACAAACGTTGACCCTAAACATGCCTCCTATCAAGCAATTGAGCGTGCAGTGGAAGCGGGGATTTTGAAAACTGACCAGAAGATCTTTGATTTAAATAGTCCTATTACGAAAGAAGAACTAGCAGTATGGTATATTCGGGCACTAGGTCTTGAGCAAGCAGCAAAACAAAACAATATTTTTAAAAATGAATTTACAGACAGCAAAAAAGTGAAAGTGGAAAACACAGGATACGTGGTTTTGGCGCACTCACTTGGATTAGTAAAGGCAGAAAAAAACCAGTTTAATCCAACAAAAGAAGTAACCTATGCGGATTTAGCAGTGTCCTCTATCCGCCTAGCATATGAAATCGCCAATAAGGGAAGAGATTTCAGATATGATTACTAAATCTCAACCAAGTAAATAATCGACAATATAACAAGAGGGTTATGACAACAGTCACGACCCTCTATTTTAATGGGAAAAGTAAACTAAATTGGAAACAGCTACTTTCTTTAATCAACTAAATTGGGACATGGTTAAAAGAAGGAAAAGTGTAAAAAAGTTCTTTTTATGATAATGAGCTTTAGTTAGTTGAATAGGTGTCCGCATTCTGCACGGGGGGGAATGAACCATCACCGCCACCCTTCACTAGAATCAATATAATAGTTTTTCCGCAAAATCATCCGGTATACTTACCATTTAATTAAGGGATGGTTAATTGCTTTGTTTCGAGTTTTAATTTTTTATATCGGTCATCATTGATACAAATTTGAAGTTTCTAACTATTGATAAACATCCTTAACAATACTTAGAGCGTACATAGATAAGCTGTCCAGGAGTTTGTGGTCTCTTCATAAAAAAGAAATAGCTCTAGTAATGGCCCAATGTGCTAAATTTACCGGAAATAAATCACCTGTATTTACTTCTAATTTTTTCAGAACATGGGCATAAATAATGAAAACATATTTAAGAACATTACTTTATAATTTCTGTTGCTTCATTAAATACCAAAGCCCACTAGTAAGTTCTTTTACTATTTGTATCATTTCGCTATCGCTAAATTCATTGGTCATTGTTCGTAATAATGATTCTAGTACAATATTTCGTATTGGCTGATGCTCAAGCTCCTGTGTAACGGCTTCCATAATCTCCTGCTGATTTTTGGTGAAATCGTTACTTTTTTTAAACTGTTCTAATTGTTCAACGACTTCCTTACGAGTCAATTCAATAGCTACAAATGAACTTATGAATTTATGTAAGTCATCTGTATTTAAAACGCTCGTCTGTTCATGCATGAGCATCTCCACAATTTTTTCTATATAACGTAATGCGTTTTTTATAACAATTTCAAACTTAAAATCCTGCTGATTCATTAATCGACCTGTGAATGTTAAGTGCTGTAAAATCCCGTAATAAATGACTGCTGCTTCAAATGAATGACTTCGTAGTTCTTCCCCAAATACTTCGATAAAACGCTGGCCTAACCACTGTAGCTCAAGTACTCTTGATTTTAGTACTAATTTCTTTAACTCTTTGTCGCCTGAATGTAAGATTTCTTCATAAATCATATCTAATCCTCTAGACTGGTTAATTAGTAATAAAACTGTAATTTGTTCTACTAATACATCCAGATCCTTTGCATCCTTACCTAACATTTGCCCGCTCCGCATTAATGTAGCATCGTAGCGTGCCTGTTCTAAAATTGCTTCTACACAATCATTTTTAGATGAAAAATAATTATAAAAGGTTCCCTTAGAGATACTTGCCCTTTCTAAAATATCTTGTATCGATGTATTAGCGATTCCTTGCTCTACAAATAAAGAGATTGCATGGTCGACCACTGCTTTTTTACGTTTATTCATAATGACTCCTTCTTTAACTTGTTACGGTCATTATACAACATATTTTTGTTCAAAACCCTCTATTTGTACTGGAGAGACTTTTTTATAGACAAAATTGGACCGCTGGTATAAAATCTTTCAAGTGAATAAAAAAAGGAATATATAAAATAAGGAGAAATTACAAATGAATACTTCAACGATAGAGAAGAAACCACCGTATTTAATGCTGGCAATTTTATTTTTTGGTGCCTTTGTTTCTTTCTTAAATAACTCATTATTAAACGTAGCATTACCATCAATCCGTGATGATTTTGGTAAAGACTATTCAACGGTACAATGGTTAGCCACAGGTTACATGCTAGTAAGTGGTGTGTTAATACCTGTTTCAGCATTTTTAATTACACGCTTTAAAAACCGAACATTATTTATTGTATCAATGATTTTATTTACAATTGGTACAGCAATGGCTGCTCTAGCACCAAACTTTGGATTCCTCTTAGCGGGGCGTATGGTACAAGCAGCCGGTTCGGCAGTTATGGGACCATTGTTAATGAATGTTATGTTAGTTAGCTTCCCACGTGAAAAACGTGGTGCAGCTATGGGTGTTTTCGGTTTAGTTATGATTACAGCTCCAGCAATTGGGCCTACATTGTCAGGATATATCGTACAATACTACGATTGGCGCGTACTGTTTGAGATGATTTTACCCTTTGCGATTCTTTCCATAATTCTAGCGTTTTGGAAACTTGAAAATGTGATGGATACACGTAAAGTATCTCTTGATTACTTCTCAATTGTGTTATCTGTAATTGGTTTTGGTGGTATTTTATATGGATGTTCAATGGCTAGTTCAAATGGTTGGGGAGACACAGTTGTTTTGACAACAATTATTGTTGGTGCTGTTGCATTGTTTTTATTCATTACACGCCAATTCAAATTAGAGGAACCATTATTGGACTTGCGAGTTTATAAATATCCAATGTTCGCACTTGGTTCTGTTATTTCAATGGTAAATGCCGCGGCATTATTCTCTGGGATGATTTTAACGCCTGCCTATGTACAAGACGTGCGAGGTATTGACCCTTTAGAATCTGGATTAATGATGTTACCTGGTGCTATTATTATGGGAGTTATGTCGCCAATCACAGGGAAATTATTCGATAAATTTGGACCCCGAATTTTAGCGGTTATTGGTTTAGGTATTACCGCTATTTCAACATTCATGCTTGCAGGTTTAGATCTTGAATCATCCTATGCTTACATTATTGGTATTTACACAATACGCATGTTTGGTATGTCGATGGTTATGATGCCGATTATGACAAATGGTTTAAACCAATTACCTACACGTTTAAACCCACATGGTACAGCTGTTAACAATACAGCGCAACAAGTGATCGGTTCAATCGGTACAGCTATTTTTGTTACGATTATGACTAGTGCTGCGGCTACTCGTGGTAAGGAGTTAGCTGCATCAATGGACCCTGCATCCATGACAGAAGAAGTAATGAAACAAATACAGGCACAAAGCTTATTACATGGTGTTCAACTATCATTCATCGTTGCCGCTGTTGTAACATGTGTTGCATTAGTATTATCATTCTTCTTAAAACGTGTGGACGTAAGCGCAACGGCACTTGCTGACATTGAAAAAGAAGTGAAAAGTTAATCATGGGGCTATCTCATAAGTGGTATTAAATCACTTCTAGGATAGCCCTATTTTTGTTGCTTTTTATTCATATCTCTTGTCTATTAATTTGGTAGATTAACAAAAAGGGTATGTTACAATTCCATCTTCATTAACTTGTGCAGGAGCTCCCCACATCCCAACTTCGTGATTTACAATTTCAATTTCATTTTCATTTACGTCAATAATATGTTTCACGACATGCCCGTTTGCTACGAGAAAGTTGCTGATAAGCAAACGATGACAACGGGAAGGATGACGCTCCGAACAACAATAGGCAGTTCTTTTATTTGCTGCTTTTTCCAAAAGTTCATTTATACCTATTTGAAACTCTTCCGTCAAAGTATAATCCGCATAATTATGAAATGATTGGTTGTTCCACCCTGCGTTCACTTCTTCACTAATTTTTTTAGACTTTCTACGTCTACCTCCTAGTTTGGAGAGGTGTTCATATGAAATGTCTTCTCTTATAAGCCATTTTGGAAAATCATCCTTTGAAAATTGCGGCCATTTTCTACTACCTGGAAATGCCCTTACATCCGCCAAAAGCTCGATGTTATTCTTTTTTAGCATGCTTCCGAAAAATTTTTGTGTGTGGCTAGAATGTCCAATTGTGTATATTTCCAATCTTATCGCCTCTTTCTCCACGAATATCCTTCCTATTATTATTCCTGTTCCTTTGTTGGACCAAACATATTCTACAGTTATAATTTATGAAGCAAAATACTGAAACCAAACCATGAAAGTGGTACGATACAAAAAGAGGTGAAGCTAAATGAATGGTCAAAATAGAAAAGATGTAAAACCTGGATTAGAAGTATATATAATATTAAAAAAAGATCAACGATCAGGGGAGAAAACAAAAGGAATTGTGAAGGACTTATTAACGAATTCGTCATTTCATCCACATGGCATAAAAGTACGATTAACAGATGGACAAATAGGACGAGTTTGTGAAATCATAGGATAAATTACCGCGTAAAAAGGGAGTGTAAGTGAAGTGCAAGTAGAAAATCAAATTTTACAGTGGTTTAACCACTTTCATCAGTATCCTGAAGTTAGCTGGAAGGAATATGAAACTACAAATAAGCTTGCGGAAATATTGGATGGTTTAAGTATTTCCTATCGAAGATTTGATGATGTAACTGGATTACTAGCAGAAATCGGAGAAGGATCAGAAGTAATAGCTGTACGTGCAGATATTGATGCTCTTTGGCAAGAAGTAGATGGAGAGTTCCGTGCCAATCATTCCTGTGGACATGATGCCAATATCTCTATGGTGCTAGGAGCGTTATTGCTATTAAAGGATGAAAAATTAAACAAACGAATTCGCTTTATCTTTCAGCCAGCAGAAGAAAAAGGTAACGGAGCGAATTCCATGATAGACCGTGGGGCACTCGATGACGTGACACATCTTTTTGGCGTGCATTTACGACCGATTGAGGAACTTCCTTTCGGCAAAGTAGCACCAGCTATACATCATGGAGCGGCTTTATTTGTAGAGGGCAAAATAAAAGGTATCGATGCTCATGGAGCTAGACCACATCAAGGAAACAATGCGATTGACGTAGTAATGGCCATTCAACAAGCACTGAAAAATATGTATTTTTCTCCATCCGAATCATACTCTGCAAAGCTAACAAAAATTCAAGCAGGTGGAGAGAATGCTAATATTATTCCTGGTATTGCAACATTTTCAATTGATGTAAGAGCAGCAAAGAATAGCATATTATCACAGTTGAAAGATCGCATTGACAAAGATTTAAATATCATTCAACAATTATTTGATATAGAAATCGAGTGGGAATTTCAAGATATTACACCAGGTGCTGAAGTATCGAAGGAAGCGGCGGCAATTTCTAAAGCAGCAATAATTGAAACCGTAGGTATGGAAAACCTTGCAGATGAAGTAATTACTTCGGGAAGCGATGATTTTCATTTTTATACAATTAGACATCCTGAAGTGAAGGCAGCAATGATTGGTATCGGAGCTGACTTGTCACCGGGATTGCATCATCCAAATATGACTTTTAACAGAGATGCATTAATTTTGGGGGCTAAAGTTATATCGAAAACGCTTACAAATGTTTCGAAATAGTATTGACTAGCATCTGATTTCCATTTAATATTACTTTATTAACGACTATTAAACGTCAATTTAGAATTGTCTCTATAGTTGTAAGGAGGAAATATTTTGCAGGAAAAGAAAGCGGTTACTAAAAAAGAGATGTCTTTAATATGGGCGATTATGCCGCTACTACTCATGGTTGTTACTATGGTTATTACAATTATATATTTAGAACAGGGGCCGCATATTCCATTGATTGTTGGAACAACAGTTGCAGCGATTGTTGCATGGAAACATGGATTTAAATGGTCTGAAATTGAAGAAATGATGTATAAAGGTATAAAACTAGCATTACCAGCAGTAGTCATAATTATTTTAGTAGGACTAATCATTGGTGCATGGATAGGTGGCGGAGTTGTCGCAACGATGATCTATTATGGCCTAAAAATTATTACTCCTGCTTTCTTCTTAGTGGCTATTTGTATTATTTGTGCAATTGTTGCACTTGCAATCGGTAGTTCTTGGTCAACTATGGGGACAATCGGTGTTGCGGGAATGGGTATTGGACTTAGCATGGGAATTCCAGCTGGAATGATCGCTGGAGCCGTAATTTCAGGAGCATACTTTGGAGATAAGATGTCCCCATTATCCGATACAACAAACCTTGCAGCCGGACTAACAGGAACAGATCTTTTTGTACATATTAAACATATGTTATTTACGACGATACCAGGAATTCTAATAGCTCTTGGTGTATATGGTTTCCTAGGAAACAGATATAAATCAAGTAATATTGACCAAGAGGGTATCAACCAAACAATATCAATGTTAGATCAAAGCTTTGTCATTTCTCCATGGTTATTGTTAATACCTCTAGCAGTAATTGTCTTAGTAGCACTTAAAGTTCCAGCTATACCAGCATTGATTGTTGGAATTTTATTTGGCTTCTTATCTCAAATACTCATCCAAGGTGGAAGCGTTGCAGAGGCAGTTGGAGCTTTGCAAAGTGGATATGTTATCGATACTGGAAATGCAATGGTTGATGAATTATTTAATCGTGGTGGATTAGATTCGATGATGTATACGGTCTCCATGACGATTGTTGCCATGACATTTGGTGGTATATTGGAATACTCTGGAATGCTGCAATCCATTATGGATCAAATTTTAAAGTTTGCTAAAACAGCAGGATCACTTATTGCTTCAACAATTGTTGCGTGTATTGCAACAAATGCCTCTTGCTCAGAGCAATACATTTCTATCGTTGTGCCAGCTCGAATGTTCTCAAAAACATATACAAAAATGGGACTACATTCTAAAAATCTCTCTCGTGCTTTAGAAGATGGAGGTACACTTACTTCGGTCTTTATTCCTTGGAATACGTGTGGAGTATTTATATTAGCGACATTAGGTGTAGGAGTAGCAGAGTATGCATTATTTGCCGTATTAAACTTTATAGTACCAATTATATCAATTATCTATGCAATGACAGGCTTCACGATTCAAAAAATCTCTGAGGCTGAAAAACTAGCGATATTAAATAAAGAAACTGTAGAAGCATAAAAAGGAAATGTGCAAGCCTGGAAAACAAAAGGGAGTTCATATGGAACTCCCTTTTGTTATAAGTCCTATTAAAAAAAGTGATGTTGTTACTATATTGAGATGAATCTTCTAATTATAAGTTGGAAAGTTCAGCTCATAAATAGCGCGTGGACGACCTTGCTGATAGGTCATTTCTTCCCCTATGATTTGTGCATATCCATGATCTGCTAGTTTTTTTAGTATTCGTTCAGTTGTACGTCTACTAACTTGTAAATAGACTTCTAAGTCATATGCAGTAAACTCTGTGGACTTTCTAGAACGACTAAACTGTATGACCTTAGATAAGTTCGCTGGACTTAATGTAGTCTCTTTCGCAATTTGCACAAACTGTGGTTCAACATTTTTTAAACGCACTTGCTTATTACTATATGGATATGGCCCAAGCAATTCCTTAGAATCGGTTAATAGGTAGGCTGTATTATCAGTTGCATAAGATAAGGCATCCCTTGCATTTTGAGTAGCTTCCAAAACTGTTTTTCCATAGCCAAATGCAATTTTAACTGTGGGAGAGGAGTTCATCCAAGAAGTAATCGAGTTATTGTTTAAAGCTTCCTGCACATCACCTTGAGTTGAAAATAAGGTATATAAATTGTCGGCTTCTTTTACGGTATTTGCTTGAATAGAGGCTGCAATTTGCTTAACTTTTTCTTCTGATATGGAAAGCTCTTTATTTGTTTGGATATAACCAACTGCAATTTTAGCAGACTGACTTTTAAATAGAAGGGCAAGGGATTTTGTATCCTCTATTGCTTTAATAATGGAGCTTTTCGGATCAATCATTCGAATGACAGATAGACCATTGTCTCGCAATCTTTGATACACTGCATGAATACTAGTAATCGCTAGCAAAGTGGTGCCGTTCTTTTGTAAACCTGTATGGAATGCAACTATTTCTTCCAGATCGAAAGAGGTATCAATTTTCATTAAAAATGGTGTTTGATCGGTTAACCCGATATCCTCCAAAACATTTTTTACACCCTCTGGATGGACTAGATCAATGGATAGCTTATTTACGGCGGTAGGGTTAGTAAAACTAAGTGAAAGTAGAGTAGTCATGATAGCGTTTTCATCTTGTTTCAGATAAAAAGTTGGAATAGGTAGTTTTGCGATTGAGTCTTTTGCATAGGTAAATGGAAATGAACCGGAAAAAAATACTGCATCACAAGGTTTTATCGTTGGTACTATATCCTTTGCATCAGAAGGTATATTGTATGTATAATAATCCAATCGAGTGGATGGAAGTTCATGTTCAATACTTCTTAAGCGTTCGATGAAAGTGGCCGATCCTAGAACTGCAATGCGTGTTAACATTTGGTCACCTCTTTTTTTATTTTTTAACGACTATTTAACGACAACTATAACGAACTTAATCTAATATGTAAAGAAAGTAGGAAATTCAAATGAAAATTAAAGAAATTGATATTTATGCAATCCGTTTACCATTAGTAGATCCTTTTATCATAAGTTATCACACTTATGATGATATGCCATCTATTATTGTAAAAATAACAACGGATGAGGGTTTAGTAGGTTATGGGGAAGCTGTTGCAGATGAGCATGTGACAGGTGAGACTTGGGAAAGTACATATGCATTATTGAAAGAAACGCTAGCTCCAGCTATTATTGGAGAAAATCCTATGGAGTTTGAGCGTTTACATGAGAAAATGAATAAAGCGGTTTACCAGGCACCTGCAGCAAAAGCAGCGATAGATATTGCTTGTTATGATTTGGCAGGGAAAAAACTTGGTGTTCCTGTGTACCAATTATTAGGTGGACGCTATCACGAAAAGTTCCCTGTCACTCATGTATTAAGTATAGGAAAGCCAGCTGACATGGCAGAAGAAGCAGAAAGAAGGATGAAAGAAGGGTATTCCTCCTTTAAAATGAAGGTCGGGACAGACGTGCAAGTTGATGTAAAACGTATTCAAGCAGTGCGCGCAAAAGTCGGAGAAGAAATCGCTATTCGTGTAGATGTAAATCAAGGATGGAAAAATAGCGCTACTACTATTGTGGCTATGCGGCAGTTGGAAAAAGAGGGATTAGACTGGCTAGAGCAACCGGTAATCGCGGATGACTTTAATGGTATGGTAGAAGTAAAAGCTAAGACAAGTACCCCTCTTATGATGGACGAAGGCTTGCGAAACTTACGTGATATGCGCGAGTTGATCGAGAAACAAGCAGCACATAAAGTAAATATTAAACTGATGAAGTGTGGTGGGATATATCCAGCGATGAAGCTAGCTCATATGGCAGAGATGGCAGGCATCGAGTGTCAAATCGGTTCCATGGTGGAGTCCTCTATTGGGTCTTCAGCAGGATTTCAAGTAGCATTTTCTAAAAAAGTGTTTACGAGTGTAGAGTTAACAGGTCCTCTAAAATTCTCTAAAGACGTTGGAAATTTACATTATGACGTTCCATTTATACAATTAAATGAACGTCCTGGACTAGGGATTGATATTGATGAAGAAACTCTACAAGAGTTAACTGAGTTCTCTACAAAAGTAACAAAATAAGAGGAAGTGTTTACGTGAAAGAATGGAAAGGTAAACTTGGTGTGAAAGAATATATTGTTCGTCAATTGACGCAAGAACATCTGGATAGCATTTTACGCTTGCAGCATGTGGTCCTTGGAGCAATGGAAAATGATAATTTCTTATCTCCATTAACAATAGGAGAATATGAGGATTCGATAGCTTGTAACTTAATGATTGGAGCATTTATAGACAATGAACTAATCGCCTTCCGTGCATTGGCATTACCACCAATTGATGATCAACATTTAGGATATGATATTGGTCTTTCAAAAGATCAACTCGAGAAGGTCGTTTATCAAGAAATAACAAATGTTCATCCTAATTACCGTGGATTTGGATTGCAAAAGAAACTCGGGGTTATTGTCATGGAACTACTAGACGCTTCACCGTATACACATGTATGTGCAACAGTTGCACCATTTAACATTGCAAGCTTAAAGGACAAACTAAGCCAAGGAATGGTAATAGGTGCATTAAAGAAAAAATACGGAGACATGCTACGATATGTATTTTATAAAAAAATTCATGTAGATCGTAATAACGAAGAAACGTTTATAGAAGTTCCTATGGATGCGATTGAAAAACAACAGCAACTAATTGCAGATGGTTGGATTGGGACAGCAATTTTACAAAAAGATAATAACTGGTATGTAACCTATGAAGGAAAAGGAACATACATCTAAATGAAAACACTTGGTGATTAAATTCACTGAGTGTTTTTTAGTGTTTAGGAATTATAAATCTATTACAGGTGGATAACTACTTACAAGTGATTATCCGTCCAGACTCCTGCGCAAAGCTCGTCGCAGAAGAACGTTGTCAGGGCTTACTTAGACGCTTGCGCTTTTGTTCTTTTCTTCCGTCAAATGTATGAGAAAGACTTAAGACCAATGACTGAACTAAATTGCTGAATTTTCAATTATAGTGAAATAATAAGATAAAGTTAAGGAGTGTTACAAATGAAAAATCTATACAAAGACTCCCGATTCCGCCTCATTATTTTCGCTAATATTGCTTCCTCTATTGGTTCGGGGATAACGATGATTGCGATTCCATGGATGCTTGTATCAAGTGATAATGGCAATAAGGTATTTGGATATATAACAATTGGTATGACCATTTTGAGTTTTATCCTTACCCCATTCGTAGGGAATTTGGTTGATAGAGTATCTCGAAAAAAATTATTAATAACAAGTGAAATCATATGCTTTACACTATTGTTTATGTTTTCCCTCATAGGATTTCTTGGCCTATCATATGAAATTTGGCATTATATGATTATCTATATGATTGGTAGTTTATACTACACCATTTTTTATCCGACTATGTTTGCATTAAATCAAGAATTATTTACGAAGAATCAATATAAATCACTAAATGGAACGATGGAAGTACAGGGACAGCTTTCTAGTATGATTGCGGGCGCATTAGCTAGTATCTTATTATTAAAATGGGATTTACACTACATTTTATTATTAGATACGTTATCTTACGGCGCTGCCATCTATTTTTACATGAAGTTACCGTATGTGAGATTAACCATTGAAAAGACAGGGAAAGTAGTTAAATCACAAGCAAGTGAAGGGCTTAGGTACATGTTAGCACGTCCTTCCGTATTTCTTTTTTTATTGTTTTCTTTCATGCCTTTTATCGGGGTTATGTTAACGAATTACTTATTCCCTGTCTATCTAGTGGATGTACTTGAAGCAGATGCGAGTGTGTATGGGCTTGAAGGGATGATTTTTGCAATAGGAGCAATAATTGCAGGGATCTTCGTACCAACATTATCAAGTAAATTAGGAAATGAGAAAACGATTATCTTGGGAGTATTCGTTTATACGATTGCTATATCATTAATCGTGTTCGTAGATTTACCTGTATATCTATCACTTATGTTATTTTTGGCAATAGGTAACAGCAGTACTAGAGTTGCTAGAAACTCTTTCTTAATGGACTCTATTCCTAATAATATAATAGGGAGGGTCGATAGTTTGTTTCGTACATTAGGTCTTTTAATCAGGATCCTTTTACTTGCTCTCTTTACTGAAATGGTATCTTCAGAGCTCATCATTTATTGTTTCATTGTATTAAGTGCAATTTTATTACTTTCTTTGTTCTTCGTAGTTGTATCATGGAAAAAAGGTTTTAAAGTAAAAGAAAAAGATTGTAAGGTCATAGCAAATGCTTAGTTAGTTATTTTTGCTTGAAGTATAAAATGCTATCGTTTTCATGTTGTATTTATGAAACCATTTTCCTTCTCATCCGTAGTATAACTAGACAGAAAAAAAGAGAGGGTTTGAGAAAATGACCAGCGTATTTATTATTTCGGCAGTTGCAGCGATACTTACCGCATTGTTAGTAGTCCCGTTGACAGCTAAAAGAAAAGACATGGTAACTTCCATCATTGGTCTAGCGGTTTTAACTTTTATCGTACTTGCGATTATATATTATGTAACGAACTTAGATCGTAATTGGACAGCGTTATGGCCATTACTAGTTATTGCAACATTAGCAGGGATGGTGCTTGCAAAAGGTAAAGAACAAAAAGCAAAAGGTATTCTGTTTTTAGGAAGTTTGGTATTGACTATCTTCATGTTAACAGCGTCTTTTTGGAATGCAGACGAAAAATACAAAGTGGCGGAAATGCAACAAGAGGTAGAAATTGAAGCATTTGACGAAACGAAGACACCAGCTAGTGTACCGCCAAAGTTTGCACGCAATAAAATGAAAAAAGCTTTTGGGCAAGTTCCAAATACGAGTTATTATGAATTAGGAAGCTTACAAATTCAAAAAGTAAAAGATGAGTATGTATACATTGCTCCAGTAGAATTTTCAGGACTTTTCAAGTGGTGGAATGGAGACGTTACACCGGGGTATTTTACAATGAGTGCAACCGACTCCTCGGATAATCCAAAATTTGTAGAGGCTGAAATGAGTTATACACCATCCTCTTATTTCCATAAAAACTTAGAAAGACATATGCGTATGAAGCATCCAACTAAAATTTTCTATGGAGATCCACAGTTAGAAATTGACGAGGATGGAAAACCATATTACATCAGATCTTACGGTAGCTTCATCTCTGCACGTAATGGATTTGAAGTAAAAGGAATCGTGGCAGTCGATCCAGCTACAGGTCAGACAGATTCCTATGAAATAGCAGACGTACCAACGTTTATAGATGGGGCAGTATCTCCTGAAACAGTTAGCTTGCAAAATAGCTATTTTGGTAAGTACGTTCATGGATTCATCAACAGTCTATTTGGTAAAAAAGATGTGAGATTACCGTCAGATGAAGGAACCGAAGCGAATGTAAGTCCAATATTTGGTGAAGATGGACAAATGTATTACTTTACTGACTTTACGAGTCCGAAAGAGGGAGTAGATTCGATGCTAGGTTACTCTTTAACAGACGGTCGAACTGGTGAAGCTACTTTCTACACAGGAAACCTAGAGGATTCTTATATGGACTCTCAAGGAGCACTGCAAATTATTGAAAAGAAATTTATCGAGAAAAAATGGTCTGGCGAAATGCCGGTGTTGTACAATTTTTACGGGGAAGCAAGCTGGTTAACGCCAGTATTAGACTCTAATGGATTCCTGCAAAATTACTTTATAGTATCAGCTGCAAATCCAGAGATCTCTGTCTATGGCAATACGCCAAACGAAGCGTTAAAACTATATAAAACAGCGATTCAACGTGGAGGAAGCTCCGTAGACGGTAGCTCCAATGCTGAAGAGAAATCGATAGCCGGTACAGTTGTACGTGTCTTTAAGGAACGTGTAGGTGACTTTACACAAGTGTCGTTCCTATTGGATAACAAACAAAGCTATATCGTATCTTCAGAAGTTGCTCCTCTTGCAGTTTATATGCAAGAAGGAGATAAAGTACAAGTGACTTTCTTAAATACAGGAGAACTTTTCTTGCCTGTAAAAGAGGTAATAATTCAAGGAATTGAATAGAGTACAATTTAAAAAATCTATCCCGTAATTTAGGGGTAGATTTTTTGAGGGAAAAAATAAATTTCCGGTGAACAATAGGTATTGCTTAGATGAAATTGGTCGGGTTTTAAAGAGTGATTCAATTATTTGTAATCCAATTTGAATTAAGAATGCTACTATTTTGTATAGTATCGTTAAGAGGCTGGGACAGAAGTAGAAATTTTATTGAATAAGGAGAAAGCTTTACCAAATAATGGATATTTAATAAAATTGATTGGAATGGAGGGGCGACTCCTACGGGAATAGCGTGACGCCTGAGAGTACAGGCTCAGGCCACGCCCGTGGAAAGCTCCCTGGAATGGAAATCAATTTTGTGTACAGGAAAAAAAACAGCATTTTTCTCACTGAGAAAAATGCTGTTTTGGGGTTCTGTCCCAGCCACTTTTTTTCTCTCGGTTATTTTATCTATATACATCCTGAACCCTTCATTTGATCAATCTACTAAAGTTATGTATCCTTCTATCTATTTAGTAATCAATTTACTTACTCAAATATTATTGGAATACGCCGTTGATACTAGAGGTTGTAGTGGGAGAGCTATATAATGAAAATATAAAAGACACAAAATTTCTTGAGAAGAAACGGGGAGATTACTTGAAAATTCATTATTTGACGATAGGTGAAGTTGCAAAGCTAAGTAATATATCCGTTCAAACTTTACGATACTATGACCGGATAAATTTGTTCAAACCTATTGAGATACATCCAAGTAATCAATATAGATACTACCGAAATACACAATTATACTATTTGGATATTATAAAATCATTAAAGTATCTTGGGTTATCATTAGAGGAAGTTCAATCTGCCTTAACATTAAAGCCAGAAGAGCTAGTTGTATATCTTGAGAACCAAGAGAAAAGAATTGAAGAACAATTTCAACGGCTTAAGAAGACGAAGCAGGTACTGCAAAGGAAAAAAGAGCAAATACAAGCTTTTGCATTGGATCCGAATATGATGACCGTATCAATTAAGAAAGAACCAGCTCAAAAAATAGTGAAGATAAAAACCGATAATATGAAAGTGGATGATATCCCAAATAGAGAATTTGGGCGTATAAGTAAGGTGTTAGAGGATGAAGGTAGTATATTTGATACGTTATATGGTGGAGCATTTCCTTTGCAGAGGTATGAATTCTTATATGATATCAACTATGATTATCTATTTGCATATATTGTGACAGACAAGGATTTTAAAGAAAAATACGAAGATGTAGAAATTAGCACGTTACCAGCTGGAGAGTATCTTAGCATTTCTTTTGTTTTAGAGAACGATGAATATGAAGTATGCTATCAGAAGTTAATCGACTATATAGAAAAACACCAAATAGTCGTAAACCCGATTGTATATGATATATGGATGCCCATAAATTATACAGCTTCCAAAGAGGATGAATTCTTAGTGGAACTTAAAATACCAATTCAAACTACTTGACCCTATATTTACTATAGGGTTTATTTTTATTATTAGAGGCAAATTCATAATTATTTATTTTAAAATAAAATTCGAATATTTATATGAAATCATATTTAATTATCCGTTTACTTAAAGTGGACATTATGTAATTGACTTAATAAGCTGAATCAGAATTATAAGGAGTTTGAAGATGGTTGCACAAAGAAGTGGTTTAAATAAGGTGATTTATTTTGTATTAGTAAATTTATTTATTGTATTTTTAGGAATGGGACTAATTATTCCTGTAATGCCTACATTAATGCGAGAAATGAGCTTAGAAGGTTCTACAATGGGTTATTTAGTAGCGGCATTCGCATTCGCACAATTGTTAATTTCTCCAATTGCAGGTAAATGGGTAGATTCAATTGGTCGAAAAAAAATTATTGTAATTGGTATGTTCATATTTGGAGTGTCGGAAATGCTCTTCGGTCTTGGCCAAGATGTGAAGGTATTATATATTTCTAGAATATTGGGAGGTATTAGTGCGGCATTCATTATGCCAGCTGTGACGGCTTTTGTTGCAGATGTTACCTCTTTAAGAGATCGACCAAAAGCGATGGGCTATGTTGCAGCAGCAATAAGTGCTGGGTTTATAATCGGACCAGGAATTGGGGGCTTTTTAGCCGAATATGGAACTAGACTTCCTTTCTTTGTTGCTGCGGTTCTAGGATTAATAGGAGGAGTATTTTCGCTTGTTATTTTGAAGGAGCCTGAAAGAGCGCGGGAAGAAAAAGAAGGAGTAGCTAAACCACGTTTTCGGAAAGTATTGGAACCAATTTATTTGATTCCAATGATTATCATTTTAGTATCTAGCTTTGGATTAGCTGCTTTTGAAACAGTTTATTCACTATTTGTAGATCATAAATATGGATTTACGCCAAAGGATATTGCGTTAATCATTACTGTAAGTGGTATTCTGGGAATAATATTCCAAGTCCTTACCTTTGATCGCCTTGTAGGAAAAATTGGGGAAATTAGGTTGATACAAATTTGTATAGGTGTATCAACGATCTTCATTTTTGCGATGATTAAGGTCTCAGCTTACTGGTCTATATTACTCGTGACCTTTGTGATTTTCTTGTTGTTCGACTTAATGAGACCTGCGCTGACCACGTATTTATCTAAAATAGCTGGAAATGAGCAGGGCTTTGTTGGAGGACTAAACTCTACGTTTACGAGTATAGGAAATATCATCGGGCCAAGTATTGCAGGGATTTTATTTGATGTTCATATTGATTATCCATATGTATTGGCAATGTTTATACTCGCAATTAGTTTTGTAATTTCGTTATTTTGGAAGGAGCAAAAAACAGTATTTAAGGAAACAGCAAAATAACAACATAGCTGTACCTTTTATAGTTGTCTTACGCATAAACGGTAGTCATTTTATCTTTTTGTTAAAATCCTATACAATAGAGTGTATAAGATTTAACTTGAATCAGCAGAATTCAAGTTAAGCCTCCGGCGGATGTCATAGATTTTGAAGGGTGTTAGCCCATGTGGGTCGCTTCCATGCGACAACGGCTACCTAACCTGCACCAAGCAGGCCAAAGCTCAATTCAATTTCTGGACGCAATTACGCCGAGGCGTAATTGATTGAAACGGGGGACTAATCGTGCATGATGTAGCAACGTTACAAAAAGAAGCGATGGACATGCTAAAGAAAACAAGTAGAACTTTTTATATCCCAATCACCTTTTTAGAACCCAAACTAAAAAAAGCGGTTGCCTCTGCTTATTTATGCATGCGAGCAATAGACGAGATTGAAGATCATGAATCATTAGATCCAAAAGATAAACAAGAAATACTGCTATCCACAAGTAAGCTCTTGTTAGCAGATTTTGATAAGCAGGCGTATGCGAAACTGGTAGAGGACTATCAAGACATACTACCTCCTGTGTCCCTTAGATTAGGAGATTGGCTGGAAATTTGTCCTACTGACTTATTAGAAACTGTAAAAACCTATACTAGTGAAATGGCAGAAGGAATGGCTAAGTGGGTAGGTAAAAATTGGCAAGTGAAGACAAAAGAAGATCTCGATGAGTATACCTATTACGTAGCTGGTCTTGTTGGAGTGATGCTTTCGGATTTGTGGAAATGGAATGCAGATATTGAAACGGACCGTGAATTGGCAATTGCATACGGCCGTGGACTTCAAGCAGTAAATATATTGCGAAATAAAGACGAAGATAGTCAGCGAGGTGTACAATTCTTCCCAGAAGGATGGACAAGGTCGGATATGTTCGAGTACGCAGCAGGCAATTTAGCGCAAGCCGATGAATACATCAAAAGTATTAATCGGAAGAGTATATTGTTATTCTGTAAATTACCTCTTGCACTTGCTCACAAAACATTGAAAGCACTAAAGAACGGGAAGGAAAAAATGACCCGATCAGAAGTAGAGCAAACTGTCGAGGAAGTACAAGCAGAAGTTTAAAAGTATACTTAAAACTCCAAGTGAAAGAAGAAACTCCTCTTAATGCTTTGTTTAATTGATAATCATTATCACTTATTGTTTGTTTTTAAAATGGATAAAGTTGTATACTTAAAGTGCAATTCAATCTTGCTAATATGAGAGGAGTTTTACAATGTTGTCTAACAATTTACATGAAGCATTAAACGATCAAATGAACTTTGAATTTTATTCTGCACATACGTACCTTGCTGCTGCCGCTTATTGTACCGCTGAAGCATACGATGGATTTGCTAATTTCTTTTTAGTTCAGGCAGAAGAAGAACGTTTCCATGCTATGAAGTTTTATAACTTTTTAAGTGATTTAGGCTACCGAGCTACAATTGATGGATTTGCCGAGCCGCGCAATGAATTTACTTCGACTTTAGATGTTTTTGAAACTTCCTTAAAACATGAAAAAGAAGTGACACGTCGTATTTATCATCTCTCTGATATTGCATTAGATGAACGTGAACATGCAACGATGGCATTCTTAAAATGGTTCATTGATGAGCAAGTAGAGGAAGAGGCATCATTTGATACGCTGATTAACAAAATTAAACGTATTGAAAGTGATTCCAATGCTATGTTTATGCTAGATTCTGAGTTAGCATCCAGAACTTTCACGCCGGATGAAGCATAATACATAATTTTGATCCAATCTGCCCGTTAATGCGAGATAAGTTAATATAACTTTTCTAAAAAGCTCTTGTGTTCTGAAGTTTTCTTCGTCCACTTGAGCTTTTCTTCAATTATTGTAGTCGTCTGCTTATTTTTGGTGGACTAGGGTATCCGAGAAGCAAGACCGAGAAAAGATTCTAGACTAAACGTTTTATTATCTATACCATTAATAAATAAGTAAATATAAAAGAGAGGAAGTATAAATTATGTTGAAAACGATAGTTTTTGACCAAATAAAAAGCGCCATGAAAGAGAAAGACGTGCTAGCTAAAGGAGTATTAACCATACTAAAATCTGCACTTGATAATGCGGAAAAAGAAAAAGGGTCTGCCCTTACACCAGAAGAAGAAATTGCCATCGTAAATAGGGAAGTAAAACAAACAAATCAAGCTTTAGAAGGTGCAAAAGAAGCCAATCGTGAGGATTTAATAGAAAAAGAAAATGCAAAACTAAAACTACTTGCTAGCTTCTTACCAACACAATTAAATGAAGATGAAATTGTGTCAGTCTTAACAGAAGCTGGAGTTACAAAAGGCATGAACATGGGAGAGGCAATGAAAATTGCTAAACCATTACTTGTTGGTAAAGCAGATGGATCAATGATGTCTAAAGTAGTGAAAAGTATGATATAAACAAAGAAGGGCGCAAGTGCGTCCTCCTTTGTTTTTTAAATATTATTACTCATTTATTTTGCACGTATAAATAAAACCTTCAAATAATTACCTTCTTTAAAGAGAGGAGAAGTTTTAAAATCGTTTGGAAGTGAAAACTCTTCCTCGATTGTGTAATTTCGATTGCTTTCCTTGAAAGCTTTTTCCACAAACGTTTTGAACTTTTTCATCCCAAAGGTTGCATTATTAGTAGATGCTACAATTACACCGTTTTTTTCTGTAATATTAATGGCATCCAAAAGTAATTTTGTGTAGTCTTTGGCAGAACTAAAAGTATATTTTTTAGAACGGGCAAAGCTAGGTGGGTCGAGAATGACCATATCGAAGGATAGTTCCTTACGTTTCGCATATTTAAAGTAATCAAATACATCCATCACGATTATGTCTTGCTCTTCGATATCGATTCCATTAACTTCAAATTGCTCGGCTGTTTTACTTAAGCTTCGTTTGGCTAAATCCACACTGGTTGTTTTCGTAGCACCACCAGCTGCAGCAAATACAGAAAAAGCACCAGTATATGAAAATGTATTCAATACTGTTTTTCCTTTTGAATAGTTATCTCGAATTGTTTTACGAACATCACGTTGGTCTAAAAACACCCCGACCATCGCCCCGTCATTTAAGTAAATTGCAAATTTTTGCCCATTTTCTTTAACGATGAGTGGGAATTCTCCGCGTTCGCCTTTAACAAAATCATCGTCTTCTACGTATTGTCCTTTTGTATCAAATCGTTTCTTTTCATAAACCCCTCTATAAGAAACTGAAGTTTCTAATGCCTCTAAAATTATATCTTTAAAGGAAAAAATTCCTTCACTATACCAGCTGATTAAATAGAATCCATCAAAATAGTCAATGATTAAACCACCGATACCGTCTCCTTCACCGTTAAATACGCGAAAGGCTGTTGTATCGGTACTAGTGTAGAAATCGTTACGATGTTGAATTGCCGTCTCAATTTTCTTTTGGAAAAATGATTTATCAATTTTTTCGTTTTCATTTTTCGTTAACAGCCAACCGATGCCTTTATTTTGTTTGCCGACATACCCTTTTCCGATAAATTTACCAGACGGGTTTTGCAGCTTTAAAATACTTCCTTCCTCAAGAGAATCTTTTTCGTGGAAGCCATCTTTCATTAAAATTGGAACGCCTTTTTGTAAATCTTGAGCAAGTGTTTCAGTTACTTTGATATCTAATTCATTTCGCATCATGTATTCATCCTTATATGTTTTTTTTATATAGTATCTCATACGTATGGGTAAAAACCCTTGATAGTCTTATGGTACAATATACTATACATGTGCAGAGGAAGGAAGTTTGCTATGAAAAAGTCAAAAATAATCCTGCCGATTATGGTAGTTGTGGCAGTATTGGCAACCATTATTCTAAACCAAGAGGAATATTCAGAAGTAACATTTATAAATAAATTACTTATTACAGCAGGAGCGGCTATCGTATCTTCTGTGATCGGTTATTTTCTACTAGGAGCGGATGTGGATAAAGTCGACCCTAAACCAACTAATAACACAGTAAATAAGACACTGAAGAAAAACAGTAGAAGAAAGTAGAGGGTTTCTAATTAAAGGAGTGACCTAAGTGTTAGATAAAGCACGTCAATTATTACAAACTTATTTTGGATATGATTCTTTTCGAGAGGGTCAAGAAACTGTTATAAACTATGTATTAGATGAGAACTCTAGTTTATGTGTTATGCCGACTGGGGGAGGGAAGTCTCTTTGTTACCAAATCCCGGCGTTGATGTTAGAAGGCACTACGATTGTTATCTCTCCATTGATTTCCCTTATGAAAGACCAGGTAGATACTCTAATTCAAGCTGGTATTCCTGCAACCTTCATAAACAGTACGCTAACTGCAGAAGAAGTAAGAGAAACGATGGAAGAAGTACAAAATGGTCAATATCGTTTACTTTATATAGCCCCAGAGCGTTTAGAATCGCCTACTTTTTTAAATCAATTAAAAAAAGTTAAGGTCCCATTAATAGCAGTGGACGAGGCACATTGTATTTCACAATGGGGCCATGATTTCCGGCCAAGTTATCGTGCTATTCATCGATTAAAGGAAGTATTTAAAGAGCAACCAACGGTACTTGCCCTAACTGCAACCGCAACTCCAGCTGTGCGTGATGATATATGTCGATTACTACAAATCCAAGAGGATAATACAGTTATTACTGGGTTTGCAAGATCAAACCTGGCATTTTCAGTCGTATTAGGACAGGATAAAAATAAGTTTTTAAAAGAATTTATTAAAAAAAATACGAACGAAGTTGGAATTATTTACGCAGCAACAAGAAAAGCTGTAGACCTTTTATATGATTTGCTAAATAAGGCGGGTATCCAGACTGCTAAATATCATGCAGGTCTTCCAGAAGCATTTCGAAACAAAGAACAAGAACGTTTTCTAACAGATGAAGCACAAGTAATGGTTGCAACCAATGCATTTGGTATGGGGATCGATAAATCCAATGTCCGTTATGTGATTCACTATCAATTGCCGAAAAATATGGAAAGCTACTATCAGGAAGCTGGAAGAGCAGGTCGAGATGGACTACCAAGTGAATGTATCGTTTTGTATGCATCACAAGACGTTCAAACGCAGCGATTTTTAATAGACCAAGCATTGGATCGTGAACGGATTCCTCAGGAATTAGAAAAACTACAGGGCATGGTAGATTATTGCCATACCGAAAATTGCCTGCAGCAGTTTGTTGTTACTTATTTTGGAGAGCAAAATGCTACAAAATGTGGTCGTTGTGGAAACTGTACAGATTCAAGAGAAGTCCAAAACGTAACAAAGGAAGTACAAATGGTTCTTTCATGTGTTGTTCGAATGGGACAAAGATTTGGCAAGACAATTACTGCGCAAGTATTGACTGGTTCTCAAAACAAAAAAGTGGTCGATTTTGGTTTTACGAAATTATCAACATATGGCATATTAAAGGGTAAATCATTAAAAGAAGTGTCAGGGTTAATGGAGTTTATGATTGCGGAAGGATTACTTTCGGTGGATCATGGAAGCTTACCAACCATTTATGTATCAGATGCAGGAAAAGAAGTACTACTGGGGAATAGATTAGTGGAGCGCAAAGGCGTAGCTGTAACAAAGCAAATTGCTAATAATGATCCATTGTTTGAAAAACTAAGGATACTTCGGAAAAAAATTGCGGACGAAGCAGGTGTACCACCATTTGTTATTTTTTCAGATAAGACTCTACAGCATATGTGTGCAGAGCGTCCGCAAACCGAAGAACAATTGTTAGAAATTCACGGAATAGGCGAAAATAAACGAGAAAAATATGGACAAGCTTTTCTCGAGGAAATTCACAATTATATTACCGTGTAGTTTTTATGAGACACTACTGTAAGATTCGAAGGAACATTAATCTTTTTAGCATCTTCGGTAGAAATTTCAACAATTACCGATTGCTCTAAAATTTTAAAAATAGTACCTTGTACTTCGTGATCATTACGAGTGAAAGAGATCTTCTCATCAATTTTCCTAGCTGCCACAAAGGGTGAAACTTCCTTAGGTTGTCGTTGGAAACTCATGTGTCTGCCTCTTTTCTAGTTTTATTACGCGATTAGCGATAGTTTAATTATACCATAGATTAGGTTGAAATTCTGAAAAATAGATTTTAAATACTCGAATACAAGGGCATCTTGTCGAATATTTTCGATATAATGGAGAAACTACGTATATGATAAGGTATAAAGAGAATTTTTGACCTAGTATGAAGGGGAGTAATATAAGATGAATTTAGTCGAAACACCTTATGTATTGGACGATACAGAGAAGCAAATAACAAGCGTTCTTAAAACAGAAGATTTTGACTTGATGAATATTCAATTACGAGCTGGGGAAAAAGTGAAAGAACATCATGCCAACGCAAATGTTTTGATTGTTGTAAGAAAAGGGAAAGTACAGTTTACAGTGGATGGTGCGGAGCATACTGTTACGACCGGGAACATTTTGCATATGAAACCATTAGAAAAACATGCCTTAAAAGCATTTGAAGATTCGGATATAGTTGTGACTAAAATTAGTTTGTAAGAGGAGATTATGCATAGTGCATTTTAAAGAGTTTAAGTTAGAAGAGAAGATTTTGCGTGCCATAGAACAATTAGGTTATACAGAGCCGACAGAAGTGCAACAAAAAGTAATACCTGTTGTTTTAGAAAAACAGGATGTTTTAGTAAAATCTAAAACAGGCAGTGGGAAAACAGCTTCTTTTGCTACACCATTATGTGAGCTTGTAGATTGGGAAGAAAACAAACCACAGGCGCTAGTATTAACGCCTACACGAGAATTGGCAGTTCAAGTTCAAGAGGATATTACAAATATCGGACGCTACAAACGTATAAAAGGACTTGCCTTATACGGGAAATCACCTTTCGCTAGACAAAAGTTAGCTCTAAAGCAAAAGACGCATATCATTGTAGGAACGCCCGGTAGAGTATTAGACCATATAGAAAAAGGGACACTAGATGTATCTAAAATAGAGTATCTTGTTATTGATGAAGCAGATGAGATGCTAAATATGGGCTTTTTAGAACAAGTGGAGTCTATTATTAAATTACTTCCGAAAACGCGTACGACCATGTTATTTTCGGCAACTCTTTCCGAACAAATAAAAAAATTAAGCAGTAAGTATATGAAACAAGCAGTATCCATTGAAATTGATGCATCTGAAGAAAATGCTCCAAATATAGAGCATGTGAAGTATGTTGTAGTAGAGGAGCTAAAGCTTTCGTTACTTGAAAAGCTAACAATTGTCGAGAACCCGGACAGTTGTATTATCTTCTGTCGTACCAAGGAGCGCGTAGAGCAGCTTGTGGATGTATTAGATGAAAAAGGTTATACTGCGGACAAAATACATGGTGGCATGATGCAGGAAGATCGCTTCGAGGTGATGGATGATTTCCGTAAAGGAGAGTTTCGTTACTTAATTGCGACTGATGTTGCAGCTCGTGGGATTGATATTGATGATATTACACATGTTATTCATTATGATGTACCATTGGAGCAAGAAAGCTATGTACATCGTACAGGTAGAACAGGGCGAGCTGGGCGAAGTGGTAAATCGATTATGCTGGCAACTCCATTTGAGGATAAGTTTGTAAGAGAAATTGAGACATTTATTGGTTTTGAAATTACTGCAGAATCAGAGCCTACTAAAGAAGATGTTGTAAAAAGCCGTGCTTCATTCGATGAGAAAATGCAGGAGCAACCCGAGGTTAAAAAATCTAAGGGTGAGCAACTAAATATGAATATAACAAAACTGTATTTCAATGGTGGAAAGAAAAAGAAAATCCGGGCGGTAGATTTTGTTGGAACTATTGCTAAAATCGAAGGAGTCTCCGCAGATGATATAGGAATTATCACTATTCAAGACACCGTATCTTATGTTGAGATATTAAATGGCAAAGGTCCACTTGTATTGAAAAAGATGAGAAATACAACAGTCAAAGGTAAACTGCTGAAAGTTCATATCGCCAATAAATAAAAAAGAGGCTATCCTACATAGGATAGCCTTTCTCCATTTACTCTATTGATCTGATACCTAATAAAATCTGAGGTGTAAACTAAAAAGAATTTTTGGGAAAATTATCCCTTTAGCAAGTAAAATGTAATCGACAGCAAGTAAATAGAGACATAGAGCAAGTAAAATTCAAAAAGGGATATCCGCTTTCTAAAAGGATAAATTTAAGGAACAGTAAAGATTAAAGCAAAGCATCCTCAATAAACGTGCGATAACTAACCATAATACCATCAGGCAATTGAGTAGGAGGGAAGAATTGAAGGCTAAGAGATTCAATTTCATCTGCTAAAATATCCCCGCTGTATTCAGATGTTTTGTAAACTGCAGAAACTGAGTAGAACTTATCTCCGTTTGGATTTTCAATATAATAGTCTGGACCAGAATATACATTGCAAAGCTGAAGTGCTCCTATATGTAGTCCAGTTTCCTCAAGTACTTCACGTATAGCTGTATCCTCGAAACTTTCGCCTAGTTCCATTAATCCGCCAGGTAGACCATAAATGCCTGGTTCCCGTTCTTGCAGTAGTACTTGCCCTTCCGCATTCAATATAAGTACATTCGAGCCTGGTAATATAAGGGGCTGATGGCCAACGTATTTTCTGATTTGCTTATAGTACTCCATATTAAATCATCCTTCCGATAACAATTTATTTAAAAGTGTACCTTAATAATGGTACGATATGTAATAAATGAAACTTTAAGCCGCTAAAACCGTACCATGTAGTAGTTATTAATAATAGAGGATGTGAGCATCACATGACAAAGAAACTATGGTTTCAAACAGGAGTAGCTATACTACTGACATTAGTTATTATTCGTATGTTCATGGAAGTCAAAGGTATTTTTTCACCACTTTTGATAATTGGACAAACGATTTTTTTACCTTTACTTATAGGTGGTGTACTTTTTTATCTATCACGTCCGCTCCTAAATTTGCTGGAGTCAGTCAAATTTCCAAGGTGGGCAAGCATTATTTCCGTGTTTGTTGTGATTGGTCTAATTGGGTGGCTATTTTATGCTCTAATTGGGCCTCATCTTACAACACAGGTGAATACATTAGTTAAAAACACACCGGAGATTGTAAAAGACGTCGAGCATTTTACAAAATATGTGCTTTCTCAAAAAGACCTTCTACCAGAGAAGTTTCAATATACGGTAAATGATGCTACAGGTAAGATTAATGATATAGCTGTTTCTGCTGGTTCTTTACTTTTCAAATTTATCCAAAATGTATTCCAAGGTATTTTCCTGCTTGTATTAGTACCGTTTTTCTTGGTATATATGTTAAAAGACCATGAAAAGTTTGCCCCTTTTGTATCTAGCTTTGTTAAAGGGGAGAAAAAGACTTGGATAAGAAAGACATTAGCGGATATCGATGATACACTCCGTTCGTATATACAGGGTCAATTATTTGTTAGTTTTTTAGTTGGACTAATGTTGTTGATTGGATATTTTGTTATTGGTTTAGAATATGCTTTATTACTAGCTATATTTGGAATGGTGATGAATGTCATCCCTTTTTTAGGTCCATATATTTCGGTTGTTCCAGCTATCATAATTGCGCTTATCCAAGAGCCAAAGCTGGCAATTTATGTAGCAATTATAATGTTAGTAGCACAGCAAATTGAAAGTAATTTTATCACGCCAAACGTAATGGGGAAATCACTAGATATTCATCCACTGACGGTTATTACAGTTATTTTGGCAGCGGGGAATATCGCTGGATTATGGGGAATTATACTAGCTATTCCTACCTATGCAGTGATTAAAGTAATTTTGAAAAACATTTATGCCCACCGGGAAGGCATAAAGGATGCAGCTACGAAATCGGTATAGGAGGGAAAAGTTATGGCGTTCCGTTCAAAAAGGGACTGGACATTTATAATTTTGCTAGTAATTGCTCTCATAATTATTGCGGTTGCAACGTTATGGCCAGTAGTATATGAGCTGTTTTTTACAAAGCACCCTGAATACCCTGCAATTTGGATAATGATTGCTCTATTTGTAGTAATTGCTGGTATGCTTCTTTGGATTTTCGTAGACATCCATTACACATTTTACGATGATTATTTGTATGTCAAAGGTGGTCCTTTTCGGAGTAAAATAAAGTATAAGGATATGACAAAGGTAAATAAATCATCCAATATATTAGTTGGATATCGTATACTTTCTTCCAAGGATGCACTAGAAATTCATTATAAACACTCGTTAATGGGGAGTGTAATAATTTCTCCCGACAATCAAGAACAGTTTGTAAAAGTATTAATAGAAAAAGCAGCACATATTAATCATGGAAAAGCATGATTGCTCAAATATACAACAGTCACTTTCGTATAGGATAATTTACAAGCGCATTCCCAGATGGAACCAATCATTCATGAAAGAGGTGCACTATGGATAATGACAGCTTCAATAAGCCAAGTAGTGATTTGATAGGAGATATTTTAAAGGAGTACACCAAAACAGGTGGTATGGATAATTTAAAGGGAGCAGGTAAGCCGATATCAGAAGAGTACTTCTCTGGTGATATCTTTCAGCACTTTCAAAAGATTGCGAAGGATGCTGGCTTTAAACCACACTGGTTAAAACTGCAGCATGAGATAAAAGATGAATTGGCTGAGATTGCCCGAAAATTTACAGTTGGTGAAAAAGAAGGTTTACAATTTAGAGTGACAAAAGTGAATGAGCGAATAATGGAGTACAACAAAGCTTGTCCACCACCTTTGCAGAAAGGAACAGTGAGATTAGAAACAATAGATAATGCTAGTAGTAGATGGTAATAATGAATGCATCACACTCCCCAGGGAAGTGTGATGCATTTTTAATGCCAGTTATAGCATCTCCCAATATTTATATTGACGTGCTTTACATTACTAACTAAAATATAAAAGAGTTTACTTTAAATCTTAATAAGTTAACTTATATTAATGAGGTGGAATACTTATGAGAAATAAACGTTTAAAAATGATGATTGTAGCCGCATTATTTGCTGCAATCATAGCTGTTGCTGCACAAATTATGATTAATATACCACCAGTACCATTTACATTAATGACGATAGCGGTAATGCTAACGGCCACCATATTAGGAGCGAAGTATGGCACACTGGCTGTAACTGTGTATGTATTAATGGGGGGAATTGGAATTCCGGTATTTGCTGGAATGAAGGGTGGATTTGGTATTATACTAGGACCAACAGGTGGATACCTTGTAGCTATAATTCCGGCTGCTCTATTTGTCGGTTGGTATTTAGATACATTTCAGTATGTAAAGATACAAGCAATTATTGCAAATATATTAGCTGTATTTATCATATTAGTACTTGGCTCAATTTGGCTAAAGGTAGCTGCTGAACTTCCTTGGGGTGCAGCTTTCAAAGGTGGAATGTTACCATTTGTCCTTCCTGACCTAGCAAAAGCAGTTGTTGCTGCACTAATAGGCATTATAATTCGCACAAGACTGGTAGCAGCAAAACTTATATAAGGTTAGAACACAGAAGCTCGTCGCATAAAAGACTTGCTCCTGCGCAAAGCTCGTCGCATAAAAAAACTTGCTCCTGCGTGGATGGAGCAAGCGTTTTTTTATTTGGGGTATCGTTCTGAACTGAGTGAACGATTTTTTGTGTGGTTGTGGTCTTTTTCATCTAGAAACTCAATATTTATATCCTCCACAGGTAGGGCATCTACCGTTTGCATGTCCTCATGCATATCAAACAAACTTTCCTTGGTGGTGCGAACACCATCGGGATTGTCGAGGAACCTTCCAGTTGCATCCTTGCGAATATTAGCCATTTTTAACCATGTTTAAAAGCATATGGCTAAGAGCTTGTTGCTGTTCTTTGTCTCCACTTTTCCATAATTGTTGAAGAACATGTTCTTCTCGATTACGCGGTTCTTCATGGTTAGCTAAATAACCAGCTACTTTTTCAGTAGCTTTAGCTAAGGTTTCATCACTAAGTCCCATTTTTTCGCCAGCTGCAACTTTTCCAGATAAGTACGATTTAAAGCTAGAAAAGTTTTTTAGAATTTCTTCTTTTTCTTCTTGACCAATACTTTCAAGTTTAGCTTCGACACGTTCATCTATATTGTTTCCCAATCTTCCTCACTCCTTTTTATTGAACTCTTCTTAGGTATGTCCAAAGAGTGAGCAAACATGCATAATTTGTTTAATATAATTATTTAATTTGTGGGCAAAAACCACATTTTTGTAATCCAGGTATATCCTTTGAAAAGCAACAAGTGGTTCTGACTGTTGTATTTATGAGCTCTGAAGGATTTTGGTCTTTTAAATAAAATTGTAAATATTCTTTTGAAGAAAACGCCTTCCAAATTGATGAATCCTTTAACAGATACCAGTCATGTCTCGCTTTTTCTTCTAACACTGGATTTTCAAAAAACATATAGTAATGCCATAGCAAGTATCCAAAAACATTTTCCCAAAGAGTAAGAGGAGAAATACTGCATGCTGAACGAAGCTGTTCAATAATAGGAGAACATTGTAGTTCCCAAATAAGCTGAATATCCACTCCACGATTTTCTTGTACATCTCGGAAGTATTCTAGAGGAATAAATGTACTAATTGTTTTATTTCCATATTCAGTCGTACCAAAAAACTGAAGCTGTTCTAACGGGCCATCCCAAATTTCATCATACATAGTCATCATGTAAAACTGCATGGAGATGAACATGCCAACTCTTCTCATAAAGTAAGAAGCTGCAACCGTTTCATTAGGTGCAGAAGAAATTAGCTTAATAGTAGGGAGCGCGTTAGCAACGTTATTACCGTGAAAAAGCGTTGTTCCATTAGCCTGAGTATAAACACTGTAGTTATTTAGTTGTTGGATTTGGTCATTCGATAAAATTGTCATACATGTAGTATACATTTTTTTATACAAATAGTTGACTTTTTAATTGAAAATGATTATCATTACCATATAGAAAGTTTCTCCTAATTGAGAAATTCTAAACAGCGACTTTTCTCCAAATTGTAGCTGATGCAAGGCACACCTTAACCCCCTCAAAGTTGAGATAGTGCATTACTATGTCGGTAGCCAAAAAGTGGTTGCCGATTTTTTTGTGCAAATTTTTACTTAAAATTTACATGAGTAAATTTCATAATTACTTGTTTCATTTAAAAATGCAATGTTTACTTAATATCGCAATGATCCCGTGTATTGGAGTGGCAGGCGGCGACTCCAGCGGGAACAGCCCTTGCTGAAAGCTCGCAGGAAAGATTTGTTTGACCAATGTCTTTGCGACGAGTAACCGCAGGAGCATATGTTTTCGTAGTTACGAGGAGATTGAAGCCGTGCCCACCGAAAGCTAAAATTAGCGTTGTTTGGATTTAACAATATAATATTTTTTATGAATTTGATTATTGATTCTCATCTAAAAATTAAACTTTATTTTCCAATAAAATATAATCATAGGAATTTATTTGTGAAGATATTCACTAAGTATTAACCATTGACATCCAGTTTAAGAATATCTATAATTTTCAGAATATAAAGATTGTTGAGTGGAAACTCTAATAATCCTTATCAAAGGGGAAAATATGAAAGGGATGGTGTGAAGATGGATTTGAAATCAAGAGCGCTACGATTGCATCGTGAAAGTAAGGGAAAGATGGAGGTTGTCTTTAAAGTTCCAATGGATAGCATGGAGGATTTAAGTTTGGCCTACTCACCAGGTGTTGCAGAACCGTGTATTGAAATTCATAACAATCCATCCACTATTTACGATTATACTGCAAAAGGGAATTTAGTTGCTGTAGTAACTGATGGTACTGCCGTATTAGGACTCGGTGATATTGGGCCAGGAGCTGCTTTACCTGTCATGGAAGGAAAAGCAATATTATTAAAAAGGTTTGCTGGGGTTGACGCGTTTCCGATTTGTTTGGACACAAAAAATGTAGATGAAATAGTCCAGATCGTAAAAGCACTTAGTCCAACTTTTGGTGCTATAAACTTAGAAGACATCTCGGCTCCACGTTGTTTTGAAATAGAAGATCGACTTCGCATGGAGCTAGATATACCTGTATTTCATGATGATCAACACGGGACAGCGATTGTCGTAGGTGCTGGGCTTAAAAATGCGATGAAACTAGTAAATAAAACAAATAATAATGTTAAAGTTGTGATTAATGGAGCTGGTGCTGCGGGAATGGCAATTCTAAAAGTGCTTCTTCAGTTAGGATATACTAATATTATTATGTGTGATTCAACAGGAATTATTTATGAAGGTCGAGAACGAGGCATGAATCCTGTTAAACAATCGATTGCAAATTTAACAAATCCACTTGGTTTAACTGGTTCGCTAAAAGATGCGATGGATAAATCGGATATATTTATCGGTGTATCCGTAGCTAATCTACTTACAAAAGATCTAGTTCAATCAATGAATAACGACTCCATTATTTTCGCTCTTGCCAATCCTACTCCGGAAGTTTCATATGAACTTGCAAAAGAATGGGGAGTTAGAGTGATAGCTACTGGGCGCTCTGATTATCCAAACCAAGTAAATAATGTGTTGGCTTTCCCAGGGATATTCAGAGGAGCACTAGATGTAAGAGCAACGGATATTAATGAGCGTATGAAGTTAGCTGCTGTCGAGGCAATTGCATCGCTAGTTGATGAAAACGAACTTAGAGATGACTACATCATTCCAAGAGCTTTAGATGAGAGAGTGGTTCAAGTAGTGGCTGCAGCAGTAAGTGAAGCAGCAATTTCTTCGGGAGTGTCTCTACTTTATCAGCCGGTGTTAAAGGGCTAATTTAAAATGGAGTGTCGCTAATTTTCACGGCACTCCACTTTATCTTTTCTATTGCCCTGTTTTTGTTTGTACAGTTAGAGCTTTTGCATTTAATATTTTCGTGTAGTAACTATGCAAGAACATACCTAAAATAATAATTCCGAGTCCTATAAGAGCAATTGGTGTTGGTAGAGGCACATGCAATAAGAACATTTCACCAATAATAACGAAAATGATTTCAGTTGACTGTGTTGCTTCTACGGCTGCTAATTTACCTTGATGATCTCGAACCCGATCGGTTGCCATGAAGAACAATATAGTAGCTATAACTCCCGAGCTAATAGCTACAATAAAGGATTGAAATACTTGACCTGAAGATGGTAAGCCTACAGTGAATACAGCGTAAATCGCCAGTAAAATCCAAGCTGGCATAGACGCTAAAGTCATTCCTAAAACGCGCTGAAATGTATCTAAACGTCCATTTAAATGTCCCATCATTTTACGATTACCCAAAGGGTAGGCGAATGCTGCAATCAGTACAGGTAAAATCCCTAAAATAAACATTTGCAAATTTACTGATTCGGTATTTGGAATTTGTATAAGGATGATACCTATTAAAATGAGGAGAGAAATAAATAGTGAGACGACTGGGATTTTTTGTTTAATGACTCTGTTTTCTACTTTCATCAAAAATAATGGTGCAAGTAGAACCCCTGCGACAATCGTGAATTGCCACATACCAGATATTAACCAACCAGGTCCATATGCTGCTGCAAAAGTGAGTGGTGCGTAAAATAATACAAAACCTACAAAGCTCCATAGTAACCAAGCGGCTGGAGCAGATTTTATTTCTTTGAAAGTAGTAGATAAACCTTTTCGATAATAAACAATGAAGAATAAAAAGGGCAACATGAAAAAATATCGAAGGGAGGAGCTCCAAATCCAGCTCCCTCCCGATATTTCCATAGAACGATTAAGTATAAAGGTAACAGCAAAAAACAAAGAAGCTAAAACTCCTAGTAATATTTCACGCATATTCACACCAACTTAAGCTTGTTTTTCAAACGATTGAATAATCCCTTTTACTACCTCGGTTGATTTTTCCATGACATCTACAGAGATGAACTCGTATTTTCCGTGATAGTTTTCTCCACCTGTAAATACGTTAGGTGTAGGCATTCCCATATAGGAAAGCTGAGAGCCATCTGTTCCACCACGGACTGGAATAATAAGTGGTTCGATATCTAGTGCAATCATCACATCTTTTGCTACATTTACAATTTCCATTACAGGTGTGATTTTTTCACCCATATTGTAATATTGATCGTTTAGTTCCACAGTTATAGCATTTTCGCCATACTCTGCTTTAATCTTCTCTGCTGTGTCTATGAACAATTGTTTTTTCGCTTCAAACTTTTCACGATTATGATCTCGAATGATATAACTAAGCTCTGTTTTTTCCGTGTCTCCAGTAAAATTCATCAAATGTATAAAACCTTCATAACCGTCCGTTTTTTCAGGAACAGCATCTATTGGCATATGAGATTGGAATTTTGTAGCCATAGTAATGGAGTTCACCATTTTGTCCTTTGCAGAACCTGGGTGAACACTTTTACCATTCGTTATAACCTTGGCACCAGCTGCGTTAAAGCTTTCAAATTGTAATTCTCCTAAAGGGCCACCATCCATTGTATAAGCGAATTTTGCTCCAAATTTTTCCACATCAAATTTATGTGGACCACGTCCGATTTCTTCGTCAGGTGTGAACGCAACACGAATTTTCCCGTGTTTTACTTCTGGATGTTGGATGAAATATTCCATTGCGGTCATGATGATAGCAATTCCGGCTTTATCGTCTGCACCAAGAAGCGTAGTTCCGTCTGTAGTTAAAAGTGTGTGACCAGCATAATTTTTTAATTCAGGGAAGTCTTGAACTGTCATGATTGTCTGTTCATTTAGGGTGATATCTTGTCCGTCATAACTGTCGATTCTCTGGGGCTTAACATTTTTTCCTGTGTAATCTGTAGCTGTATCAACATGAGCTAAGAAACCAATAGTTGGTATATCTTTGTCTGTATTAGCAGGTAAGGTTGCGAAAAGATACCCATTCTCGTCTAATGTAATTTCCTCTAATCCTACATTTGCTAATTCTTTTTGAAGCTCATGAAGTAAATCCCATTGACCTTCAGTAGATGGGCAGTTTTTACTTGAAGCATCTGATTGTGTATCTATTTTTGCGTAGCGTACTAAACGCTCGATTAAAGTTTCTTTCATGAGATTAAATCTCCTTTCGATTTGAAAAGCTACTTCTTATTTTAACAGATTCTTTCGAGATACGGAATAATGAATACTAAGAGCAAACATGAATTGCGCTCCGTAATAGGAGATCATAATAAGAGCATCAGAGAAAGGGACATCTACTATGAATTTATTGATAGCGAGTGTAGAATCCGAAAATATAAATAAAATAGCACCGATAATTGCGAACTTATTGGCAGTTTGAAAAGCATTCCATCCCATCATCAAAATAACAGCAATATAAATAATGACTGCAAATGCCAATATTGTATCTCCTTGTGACAAAAGAGTTCCTGCAAGCCAAATAACCATTACGAACCCATATGCTAGGAGTAATACAATAGCCCATTTCGGAATAGACGTTTGTTTAATTTGTTTAAATGCAAAGATATACCAAATATGACCGATTAAAAATGTGATAAGTCCGACTATAAACCAATATATTAATCCGTCAGCAAGCATACATACCGTAAGACCGATTAAAATAAGGGTCTTATATTTTCTAGATTCTCCGACGGGTTGAAGAAACGCAAACAAAATAATAAGCAGCATCGGAATAAGCTTAAAAAGAATCTTCGTTGAAACAGGGTCACCTGGTATGAAGAAAATATAAATGATTCCCATAACTCCTATTAATAACCCAATAATTTTACTCCACATAAAAACAAACACTCCCCTTTTCTTATGATTCGTTACTGGAGGTGAAACTTCCTCCACATTCTACAAATTTATATGATTAAAATACAGGTCAAATTTCAAATTAAAGAAAAACCGGGTAAAAGACGCCCGTTCCTTAAAATTAATAATGTAGATATGCCGTTGATTTCCGCTGCGAGCGGATGCTTTCCGTGGGCACGGCTTCAGCCGCTTCCCTCGCGCTGCTCAGTCCAGGGTCTTCAGCTCGTGCTGTTCCCACTGGAGTCGCCGCTCTACGCTCCAATCAACTAGATCCACTTTATATAATCGGATAATTGGGTATAAAACCACCGAAATACGTGTTTTATGTTTTAGACAATGTTAAAGGTAAAGGTTGATTTATAGTGAAATGGTATGGTGACACCTACCCTATATCTGTTAATAGTAAATTCACTTTAACTGGATATTTATGTTAAAATGAGAAAAAGTTTGTGAAGGTTTACACTTAAACTAACGCGGCAGTTTAGTTGAACAAGACATATAGGTTATTATGGTGATAAGGGGTTGTAAAGGTGGTGTCTAAATGATGTTGTTCCTTCAAGCATTTATTAGTTCAATTGTAATTCATGTAGTCTATTTTTTCGGTATGATGTTAGTCGGTTATATAAAAACAAGAAATTATAAACCAGATTTTGAAAGTGCTTGGGATAATGTAGAGACACTTCAAAGTGAAGTGGTTTTTAGTAAGGTTAATTCTCATTCTCCTTTTCTTTACCTATTCACATTTGTAGGAGTAGCTGTTTTATGCGGAATTATAATAAAACTCGTCAACTCCCATGAAAATTAAAAAATGTTCAAAATCAACAAAATTGCATAACAAAAGAGACTCAGAAATAGCTTTTTTAAAAAAAGGCTGAGCCTTTAGAGTGGAGTTATATTAAGTTGCAAGGTAAATCAAGAATCAACTCCATTCTTGTAAGAATAAAGGCAGGCTGGTGCAATAACCAGAGTAGGATTAATCTCCCATGAGTGCTACTCGTATAGAGTGCGACAGTCTGTGATGCACCGTGGTCGTCGGAGTCAGACTAACGGATGGGCTCAATGGCACCATAGTTGATCGACCTTCTTCGCCAGCCGTAGTATCCTATACCCGATTTTCACATTTTCATTCTCTGTGGTGAAGCGCTGATTTTGCGCTTCATGGATGGCTAACGGGGCAGTTTAGTTCAACAAGAAGTTACAATATGTATTGTATTCACCTAATGTAAAAATCCGAGAAACAATGTTTCGGGAGGGAATATATGGTAGACTTTTTAAATGAGATTCGTAGACCAACGAGAATATCGCTATCCAAGAAGTTTTTATATTCGGTTTTAATATTTATCGCAGGGGTTATTTTAGGCGTTGTTTCGAAGGCACTTGACACAACCCCAAGTAATTATTTACCCTATCTTCTCGAAATGTTTGATTTAAGTAACTTTTTTTCTCGTATAGGGATTTGGATTTTCCTTGCGGTAATGATATCTGTGTGTAGTAAATCGCCTGTTCAATCTGCTTTAAATGTTTTATTGTTTTTCATAGGTATGGTAGGTAGCTATTATCTATACACAGTTCTGGTAGCTGGTTTTTTTCCTAAATCTTATATGATGATTTGGATTATAATGACTTGTATTTCTCCTCTTTTTGCTCTTATATGTTGGTATGCAAAAGGGAAAGGTATAATTTCTATTTCTATTTCATCTATAATATTTGTGATTATTTCAAGACAGGCTTTCGCATTTGGGTTTTGGTATTTTGATATCCGAAATATATTGGAGTTTCTACTCTGGATTGCCACAATTTTTGTTCTATATCAGTCTCGAAAACAAATAATCAAAGTGCTTTCCATAGGGTTAATTATTTTCTTCCTTACGGCACAAACCAATTTATTCTGGGGAATGTTGTAGGTTTTTTATCTACAATTATTAAAAATATCAAAGTTTGTGAAATGTTAATCTTAAAGTAACGGGTGCTTTAGTTAAACATGACCATAGACCATCAAAAATGATGGTCTATTTTTATATACAATGTGAAATGTTACACTTAAACTAACGAAGCAGTTTAGTTGAATAAGGGATTAGCTAATTCTTCGAGAAACCAACGACTCAACTATTGAAAAATCACTATGCTACGGGAAGTTGTTGTTGTGGTACGTTAAGAAATTCCTGAAATGTATGTAGTTTTTGATATTGCTTCTTCAATTTAAAAATCAGAATTAGGGGAGAATAATTAGTTATTAAAATTAAAGTAAATCGTAGTGAATTGTAAACTAACGATGACATTGGGAATGCTGTTTTATCAGCCTATGGAGAATACATTTTTCCGACGGACGACGAGAAAAGGAACGATTTCTTAATTTTGTTTAATTATTTTTGTGATATTCAAACCTACTTAAATAGATTGACGATAATGCTTGAAAAAGTTGAAGCTCATGAATACGCAGAAATAGAAAAAAATTATATCGAGTAAATATGGAGATTATTTTTAGCGGTAGAAAATAGTAAAAGTGAAGAACCTCATTATGAAAGTTTGGAAGAGAAATTTTGCAATCTTTCTGAAAAAGCAATAGTGAATATAGAAATCTTGGCGAGGAATTAAGTGAGCGACTAAGTAATTATGCCACTGTAACTTATACGGAAATAATCGAGATAGTGAAACAATAACTTGGTGTTTGTCAAGATAGTTGTCACATATTGCTCTTTTCCTAGATTATAAATTGTTCTTCTTTCCTACTGCGCTTCGCTTGCTCGACAGGACATCTAGCAGCTATGATGTATACATAGGTATTTGACGTGACTTATTTGATCGTCATTTCTTGTAACTCTGCCGAATTTAAAATACGTGCAGTAAAAGGGAATCTTATTGTTGAAGGTCCTTCTCAAATCTTTACCGAGAATGATTTTTCATTTATAGTATTTTCTATTTGGTTTTAAGGTGGGATTTAAATCGCTTTTTTATTCTCTAATAAGCAATCTGTAGTTTTTTAAAAAGACTTAACCACTCAAGTGAGTGCGCTTTTTTCTTTTATTATAATTAACTTTTTGCGTTTGAATCCGTCAAAGGCTCAATATTAAGCTGATAATCAATCTTAATATCCATCTTCATGAATAGTTCAATCCATTTTTTTTCATCCATTGATTTTGAAAATGGTTTTAATGTATGAATGCCTAGCTGTAATGGATCTACAGTCAATTCTTGCATCTTTTTTACTAGTTCTTGTGTTTGTTTTTCAAGATTGGATTGGATTTCTTTTTTCAAGTCTTCTAAATCCTTTGGTTCAAATATTTGCTTTTCTCCCCGGTATTCTTCAATTCTTGAGTCTATATTCACGGTATAGGTCATTGTAGACAAGCTTTTATTAATATCCACTTTCGTTTTAGATCTAACATGACCTAGAACAACTTTTAATTCTGGGATCGGCAAAACAGATAAGTAGTGACCGTTGTTTAACAGCTGGAAGATGCGATCATCAAAATTTGTTATTATTTCAACTAGCTTATCATTTTGAAACAGGGCTGTACCTTCATAGCTGATTGCGTCACTTTCTATTTTGAATACAGGTAAGAAAGGATCTGAATAAGGAGTATATAACAAATTTTTAAATTCATGTAGATTAACAATACTAATATCGCCCTGATTTTTTTCCTCATAATGCTTCAGCATTCGGTAAAAGGAGTAATCAAGATTTTCTTGTTTCTCCAATTGATTTTCCAAGTATTTTTCAAAATTTCCTTTTACAATAACTAAATAAATTCTCAAAGAAATATCCGGATCATTTAATAACACATTAATAACGGACATAATCCCCTCTTTTCCGAGGTCTTCATTAATTATCAGCATTCGCATTTGCCCAGATTTCATTTCCTGGTAGAAGTTTAAATTAAAATCCATTAATCCCTCCTTCATTAAGCTTACTTCTTGCGTCATTACACTCTTTTTTTCTTTGCTTAGAGGAGGCAATATCGTACTGATTTTTATTTTACCTTCTTCCCCTTTACTAAGTGATAAAAATGTGACTGGAGCAAGCTCTTCAATAATGTTGTTTTCAGCAAAAGGGGCACATCCAGTTAACCATAATGCAATAAATATAATTGAAAAACTTTTAGCCATTTTCTTTCGTAGTCGCATGTTTATTAACCCCCTTTATCTTCATCGCTACGATAATAATAATTGGAACCATTAAATAACTTAAGCTTCCTGCTAAAATCTGAAGATTAAGTAAAATAACCTGCTTTTCATCAGCCTTCCAAATCCATTCATTCACAAGAATCATTCCAATTAAAATAATGAATACACTGAATAAAAAGCCTACTCGACTTGATGGTTTATCCACTTTCCCATTAGCTATTTTAGATGCTCCATAAAACAACAGAAGAAAAATTGAACCTGCAAAAACGATGTTAAATAATTCCAAAGAAAGCATGACCATATCAATACGTTCAATTACTGGGTTTTGAAAATAACGGGCCATAGTGACAATTGGAAATGGACTTTTGCTTAAATAATTGGAACCGAAATAGAATAAGGACGCCATATATAAGGATACATACTCTGTAACGGTTAGAGCATTCCCATAAGACAAATAACGAAATGTTTTATTATTTGTTTTAAACCACGGGCCCAAAAATACCAGAAATTCAGGCCCTGAAAATGAAGATAATATTAATAATATTCCTTTCCAGGAATCCTCACTTAATTCCATTGGAATAATCGGATACAAATCACTGAGTTGAGCTATTGGAGGAAAGAAGAAATAGGCAAAGAATAAGAACATCCAAAATGTACACAAAAATGAAATTACAACAAAACGTATAGTTTTTTCAACACCCTTCCATGCTACATACAAACAAGACAACAGTATAAAAAAGATAAGCCAATTTGAATCTGTAGCTGGAAACATAAATATTTGTATCATTTCCGAGAATCCTAACATAATCACGAAAAGTTTTAGCAGGATAAAGAATAAACCGATGAATGAGAGGAGACGTACAAGTTTTTTCCCGAATAATTGGACAAATCCGTTGTAACCCTCGCTAGAAAACCGGGTTAAAAACCATTTGGATAAAAGAAGAATGTTTAGTTGAGACAATATGCCGACCACTATAATCACCCAAATCATATATGGATGGATTAAAAATCTTGGCATAATCAAAAAAAAGTAAAGCATTTGGAGGCGATTTACCATCAACATGACATAGAACCCGTTATAGGTTTCATTCTTATTAAATAATTGAAGAGCTTCCATCAGTTCATCTCCTAGTTTGATATCTCTTCTTCTTCAGTGGTTTAAGATGTGCTGGACGCTCTTTCATTTTGACTAAAGGACCTCGAATGAATAGGTCTAGCCAATCTTTTCCATAGAAAGGGGTAACAGGGGATAAATATGGCTGCTTGAGTGAAGACAAGCCATTAAGGTGTGCTAAAATGATAATCATTGCCAGAACAATCCCTACTATCCCAAGAAACGAAGAAAATACAAGAAGAATGAGTTGAATCATTGAATTCGCCTTTGTCACAAGGTAATTAGGAACAAGAAAGGATCCGATAGTTGAAATCCCTACCATAACAATTAACACCTTACTTGCCAAACCAGCCTCAACTGCTGCTTGACCAATTACAATGCCCCCAATAACCCCAAGCGTTTGACCAGTCTTTGTTGGCATCCTTAAACTTGCTTCTTTTATAATTTCAATAAAAATCAACATGATAAACGCTTCCCAAAAAGGTGTGAACGGAAGCTTGCTCCTTGACTCCACCAAGACGAAAAGTGTTTGTAAAGGAATCATTTGATAGTGATGAGTTGTTAGTGCCACATAGAATGGGATCAATGTGATAGATAGAATAAAACTTACATATCGCATGGTGCGCAAAAAACTGGCAACTACCCATCGATTAATATAATCCTCTGGTGATTGGAACAAATGAAAAATAGTAATTGGGGCAACTAGAGCAAAAGGTGTATTATCTACCAAAATCGTAATTTTTCCTAACCCCAGAGAATAAGCAACAACATCAGGTCGGTCAGTTTGCTGAAACTGAGGAAAAATACTGTCTGGATTTTCCTCCATGAATGCAGCTACTTGAGAAGATTCAAAGAAGAGATCATAATTAATTTCCGAAATCTTCTTTTTGGCGGTTGAAACAAATTCTGGATTGGTCAGCCCTTCTATGTACAATAAGACCACATTTGTCTCACTTAAAGAACCAACGGTGAACTTCTCTGTTTTCAGTTCATGTGTTGGAAGACGTCTACGAATGAGCGTAATATTTTGTTCTAGCTGTTCACTAAAGCTGTCTTTTGCTCCTAAAAGGATGGTTTCAGTATCGGATGGTTCAATTGCACGTCCAAGTGGATTTTCTAAAGGGATAGCGAACCAAAGGTTTGACGAAGAGTCAAATAACAAGACAGATCCTTTAAACAGCTGCTTTTTTGCCTCATTAAAAGTGGAAATGGAATTTATTGTTGAGTGAACAATGCATTCCTGAATGGATTGTTTGGAACAGTTAGATAAAGGTTTTAGAATGCTTTCATTTAATCTTTCTTGGTCAATCAGAGTTCTTACGTAGATAAGATCAACATTTTGATTTTCAGAAATGTTGATTTCCACAAATTCCGCATCATCCATTTGAACGAGGGCTTTTTTTAGAGTCTCTATTGATATTTCTGATTCTGCGTTTGATTGAGAAACAGGCTTATTTTCATTTGATTGTTTTTTCCAAAACATGTACATTCCTCACTTCTATATGTAAAAAAGCATTTTTGGAAGAACGGTAAAATTCCATATTAATTCCATTGTTAGCTTTTTAAGTTTAAAATATACGAAACTAAATTAATAAGATGCAGAGGCACACCCTTACCTTCTTAACAGGAGGGATTATATGTTAAAAAGGATATTGATTATTAATGGGATACTTATAGTGGGAATAGCATCATTTAGCCTGTTGAATAAGGATGAACCAGAACCTTTATCTACTAAAGAACGAGAATTACAATTTTCTACATTGAATACGGTAACTGAAAAAAATTATGATAAATATGGGAATTTGGAATTTACAGTAAGTTCGAACTCGGAAATAGAATGAAGGTAAAAGTTAAAGAGAATAAAGAATATTTTAATTCAGTAAAAAAGGATATTGATTCCATTGCAAAAAATGTAATTAAATCCATTGTTGACATAGATATAAACACGTATTCGGAAATATAAATACTGAGTATCAAAAATCCATTACCATTCAAACTTCAATATAAGGTTCAGATAAAGATGCACATAGTTAGCAATGGAAATTGAAGAGACAGTGAATGAAATCCTACATTCTAAGGAACTAAATTCTGTATCTAATATTGACTCTTATGAAATTAAAGTATTGAATGCCAAAAGGAAATTAGTAAATTAGTCAATATATTGGCTAAACAATATTGGCACCCCTTGTTCAACTCCCATGAAAATTAAAAAATGTTCAAAATCAACAAAATTGCATAACAAAAGAGACTCAGAAATAGCTTTTTTAAAAAAAGGCTGAGCCTTTAGAGTGGAGTTATATTAAGTTGCAAGGTAAATCAAGAATCAACTCCATTCTTGTAAGAATAAAGGCAGGCTGGTGCAATAACCAGAGTAGGATTAATCTCCCATGAGTGCTACTCGTATAGAGTGCGACAGTCTGTGATGCACCGTGGTCGTCGGAGTCAGACTAACGGATGGGCTCAATGGCACCATAGTTGATCGACCTTCTTCGCCAGCCGTAGTATCCTATACCCGATTTTCACATTTTCATTCTCTGTGGTGAAGCGCTGATTTTGCGCTTCATGGATGGCTAACGGGAGCTTTACTTCAAGAAGAAGACGACATTAGATGAAAAAAATTAGGGCAATATATATTGGTGATGTCAGATTTGACCAATGTCCAGTCTTTGAACTAAATACGGAAACAAACTATTTTGAAATTATCGACAAAGAAATGAGATATGAAAAAGAAGTTGTAGAGGAAGATGATGACTTCTTGATTTTCAAAGTAGAAAATGATAAGCCTTTTTCTTATTGAACTAAAGAATGAATTTAGTTCAATAAAGGTAATACAGAAAAAAAAGAAGAATTTGTTCATATACAATATATGGTATTATTCATTTTATAGAGAAAGGAGTATTTAAAATGACAAGACGAGGTACTGGAATTGCATTTATTGCTATATCTGCTTTTTTAATATCAACGAAATATATAAGTGCTGCAATTTTTGGTTCAGGGGTTTCAAGTTGGAGTCAAGATTTATTCGATGGGATGTTAACTTATGTAGGATATACTTTAAACATTTTTAGTGTGCTCTCTCTACTTGTAGGTATTCTTTATATCGTATGGGGAGAATATGAAGAATTAAAACTTAAAAAGAGTATTAATAAATAGTCTTCTTCAACTCCCATGAAAATTAAAATCTTCGATTTATAGAAAAAGGCAATACGAAATCGGACGCAGCTCAATAATTTTTAAAAAAAGTGCAGCGCCTAAATGAGAATTAAATTATGGGTTGGACTAGGAGGCATTTGGTTCAGTGATTGTAACGTTGTAACCTAAGTTTTCAAGTCTTCGAACAGAATATCGTACAATCGATTGTTCTTTTTGTTTGTCAAAGTAATCTTCCCCTAAGTCTACGTACATTTCTTTGCGTGTTAGGAGATAATAGCTGATTCTTAAAATGGCATGAGCGACTGATATCCCTGCACGCTTTTTACCCTTTCTTGATGCAGTACGCCTATACAGGGCTCCCAAGTAGGTTTTGGATCCTCTAACAGAATGAGCTGCTTCAATTAATGCCGATTTCAAGTACTTGTTTCCTTTTTTCATGTTGGTTGATTTCCTCTTGCCCGCACTTTCATTATGTCCAGGTACTAATCCTGCCCAGGAACATAAGTGCGCCGAACTGGGAAATTGCTTCTCCACATCTGTACCGACTTCGGCTAAGATTTGTTCGGCCATTCGAGTGGCGATGCCAGGAATGGAATCCAATCGTTCTATATCTTCTTGATGGGAGGATAACCTAGTAGCAACCTCTTCGTTTAATAGCTCAATCTGCTCAGTTAGAAATTCTATATGGACCAGAATGGTTTTTAACATGAGACGTTGATGTGGATTGATATACCCTCGAAGAGCTAGCTCCAGTTCACTCTTTTTCTTCTTCATTGATCGGCGGGCAAAGCTAGCTAATTTCTCAGGATCATTTTCGCCATCGGCGATAGCACGGAGCATATCAAGAGACGAAACACCCATGATGTCGGAGACAACGGAACCGAGTTTGATATTCGCTCCTTCTAAAACCTTTTGAATCCGATTATGTTGTCTCGCACGCTCTTCAATAATACTTCGACGGTATCGAACTAACTCTCTTAATTCCCGCTGATTTCGGTCTGGAATAAAACTTGCTTTAAGTAGACCGTGACGAAGAAGTTTGGCAATCCATTCTGCATCTTTTACATCGGTCTTACGACCTGGTACTGCTTTCATATGTTGAGCGTTCACTACTAAAAACTCAATGCTCTCGGCTTCTAGCAAGTTGACAATAGGCTTCCAAAATACACCTGTACTTTCCATTGCTACGTGAGTACAATCATGCTCCTTAATCCAGTCAATTAACTGTAATAGAAAAACAGTTTTAGTGGAAAACGTTTGAATCTCCTTTCCTTTTGGGGTAATAATACAAGCAGTAATGGAATCCTTATGGACATCCATTCCACAAGCACGTTCAATGATTACTTCCATTGTAATCATCCTTTCTACGGCAAATAGTATTGGAGGCTGGTGCAATAACCAGAGTAGGATTAATCTCCCATGAGTGCTTCCCGTAATGGAGCGACAGTCTGTGATGCACCGTGGTCGTTGGAGTCAGACTAACGGATGGGCTCTATGGCACCATAGTTCATCGACCTTCCTCTCCCAGCCGTAGTATCCTATACCCAGGTTTTCACATTTTCATTCTCTGTGGTGTAGCGCTGATTTTGCGCTACATGGATGGCTAACGGGTGCTTTACTTCAAGAAGGAGTAAAGCCTTTTTCTTATTGAACTAAAGCCGCAGGTTAGTTGAAGAGTGTTGTTTATCATGTGTTCAACAATCGGGCCATTTAATTGAATAAGTGAATATCTGCATCTGTTATAAAGATGCAGTTTTTTTATTAAAAAATGTTGTAACGAAATCAATAATTTTGTGATAAATAGGTGAATGGCCAGACGGAAAAGGGAGGGGTGGCAGTGGATAAGGACAATATATACCAAGAATATGGGGATTTTATTTTTAAATACTTGTTAACTTTGACAAACAACCTTGATTTAGCAGAGGAGCTAACTCAAGAAACATTTTATCAAGCGATTAAATCCATTAATAACTTTCACGATAATGGTAAAGCCAAGTTTTCCACGTGGCTCTGTGCAATTGCTAAAAACGTATGGCTGCAAGAATTAAACCATAAAAATAAAAACCAACAATTGAAGGACTCACTAAAAAGTGAAAGCGCAACATTTTACGACTTGGAAGATGAGTATATAAAAAACGAGGATAAAGTTATGTTTTTTAAAAAGGCTCATCAACTCAGTCAGGATAAACGAGAAATACTTTATTTAAGATTGTTGGGTGACTTATCGTTCAAAGAAATTGGTTCTATTTTTGAAAGGACAGAAAACTGGGCAAGAGTGACTTTTTATAGAGCAAAACTTGAAATCAGAAAGGGTGAGTAGGGTTATGAAACATAGTGTATTTAAGGATTTGGCTCCTGCTTATATTGATAAATTAACAAGTGAAGAAACAAACGAACAGATAGAAAAACATATGGATCAATGTGAAGAATGCCGAAATTATTTAAACAAAATGAAGGGAGATTTATTTTTAGAAGATGAAATTGAGAGAAGAAAAGTTAAAAGGAACATTGATTATTTCAAAAAGGTACGCTCGAAAAATAGAAAAAAGATCTTAGTTATCGTATCATCACTACTAGCAATGTTTCTTGTTCTGATAACTGCTTATTACTTTGTGTTTGTAAATATGTGGCAAGCAAGTTCCAGTAATGTTGAAACAAACATTCAGAGTCAGGGCAAGATGGCTACGCTCTTATTCAAAGCAAAAAAGGACAATCATTATATAATTTTAACAGATGCAAAAACAGATGAGGGATATACAGATACTATATTTGTGTATGAAAAAAGGAACGATTTTTCTACCCCAGCCAAACTCCTAAAAGATGGGAGTGGCATTTCTTTCACATTTTCAGATGAAAACACATTATTACTGTACAATGGGAAGAAGAAAAAACTAACGGATGAAGATAAGGTAACTATACAATATAAAGATAAAACCGATGTAATACCCATAAAAGAATTATATGATAAAGGTAACGATGCTGAATGATTTAAAAATGGGATAGAGGTTATACCGCAAACGGGCGCGATTGTTGAATAAGCTTCACTTTTCTTATTCAACTAATGGGTGCGTTAGTCAAAATAGAGCAACGTCACTATGACGTTGCTCCTTTATATTTAAAAGTATTTCTGATAATACTCTTTCCTTAACCTTCCGCTTAATTGAGCGTAGATCCTAGTTGTTTCACTTTTCTCATGCCCCATAAGACTTTGTATGACTTCAATAGGAGCTCCATTATTCATCAAATGAGTTGCGTAACTGTGTCTAAGTTGGTGTGGGTGAATCTCTTTATTTATTTCCGCACGATTGGAGATCCGCTTGATGATGTATCTCATTTGGGCGACGCTCATTTTATGTGGCTGTCTGGCAGTTACAAAGATTGCTGGATTATGGTCATTACGGCTTTCCATATAGCGTTTAAGCCATATATCACAACGTGTATTAAAATAAACTTCCCTTTCCTTATCACCCTTACCTCTCACGATCGCGGATTGATTGGACCAATTAATATGATTCTTTTCTAAGGAAACTATTTCGCCAATTCGACAACCGGTAGAAAACATGAATTCAAAAATTGCTTTTTCTATTGGGGAATGACAGGATTCACGAAGGTGTTCAGCCTCCCGTTCGGTTAAATACTTAGGTATCCGCTTCCCTACTTTGGGTTCTTTAATCTTGGAAGTTGGATTCTTACTAAGAAGGCCTTCTTCATGAGACCAACGAAAAAATGATTTCATAAAGCGAATACGATGTGCAAGACTGGCTGGTTTTAAATGCTTACAGGATATAGCAAGATATTCCTTTAGTTGATTTGTATCCAGCAATGCCATCTCTACATCTTTAAAATAACCAATTAGTAACGAAGACTGTAACTGGTAGGCTTTCAATGTTTGTGGCGAAAAGCCCTCTATTCGCTTATCAGCTTCAAACGAAGCCCATGCTTTTGATAGTAACAATTCTATTCCCCCTAAAATAGTAATATTAAAAGGATTATTGCCAATTTAATAGAATTATAGACATAGGGTGTTTTTTTACTAACGCAGCAGTTTAGTTGAATAACGGAGTATTTGAATCTAAAAGAGAGCTGTCGGAATTGAAACGAGATATAAAGCAATTTTCAGAAGAATTAAAGGAGACAAAGCAAGAAGTTTATCCTGCTGAAGAAACAGAAAAAACCGCTTAATATTTTGGGCTTAATGGAGTAGAACTCCATTCTGTGAAATGCCTGAGGTTTCATATTTGGAAGCAAGCTAGTGAAACTCAGATGTTGAATAAAATTTTGGGCAAAAAGATGTGTAAGAACGGTTTTTCCCTTTCATTTTCCCAACTATTAAAAGTAAGAAATACTTGACTTTTTGTCCGGAGTTTTTTACATTTGAGATAGCAATCTGGGGAGGGAAAATATGGAGATAAAGAATCGATTAAAAGAACTGAGGGCAAGATCCAACCTTACGCAAAAGGACTTGTCAGAAAAAGTAGGCGTAACACGTCAGACCATTGTCTCGTTGGAGAAAGGAACCTATGTGCCATCGCTGTTACTCGCGATGAATATAGCGGAAGTGTTTCAGGAGCCAATCGAAAAAATATTTTTCAAGGGGGATGGCAAGTGAAGACTGTTCTATTTGAAAGTATCAGCAAAATCATTATTATAGGCGTGTTCGCATATGCAGTGGGATTTACTTTTGAAAACATCTGGTTGATGGATGAATTTAATCGAGGGTTGGCGAATGGTGAAATCCTTTTAGTTGATGTAAAATTTAATTTATGGCCATTCATCGTCAGTATCCTGTTAATGCTGCTTCAAATCATTTTGTCTGTAAAATTGAAACCAAGAAAGCGGGCCGACATCCTGTTGAAATTCGGAGAATTCCAAGAAGCGGATGAACGGGAGCTGATCATCACCAATAAAGCAACTAGGGCTTCTCATGTTACGTTTACATTGGCTGTGATGATAGCAATGTTGATTATGGTTCTTTCTACAAATTACATTTATCTTTATCCTGCATTTTCTATCTATTTATTTGCGTCAACAATAGTGGCATCAAGCATTGCTTACGCTATAGCATGGTGCATTGAGTATAATAAATAACTAAAAATGCACCGAGAGATTTCTTTGGCAGCACATCTCAAAGTCAAGTATACGCGTTAATAAAAGAACAAGATGTTTGGATGATGGATAATTATCATTTAATCGTGTCAGCAAAAAAGATGAGAAAATAACTAATATCGTTCTTGTACTAACGTCGTGCTTTACTTCAAGAAGGAGTAAAGCTTTTTTCTTATTGAACTAAAGCAGCAGTTTAGTTGAATAAAGAATTAAAAGGGCATAGAGGATTTCGGCAAATGTAGGAAGAGAGGAATTAACGTGAAAGATAAACAGCAAAAAAAAATTGAAGAATTAGAGGGGAAAATTTATTCTTTAGAAAATAGTTTAAAACGCCTTTCTAGCTTAATTGAACCTAATTTAAAATACCCATACTGGCATAAACTCCTTTCTCTAGGTATTTTTGAAGAGGATAAAAAGAAACTTGAATATATTATGTCCTATCTATCAAGTCGTTTACATCAAGAACATGATAGTTTAAGGAAAGACCCAGAATTCCCTCCCGAATTATTCGAAAAAGATTTACCATCTTTAAATCAAACAATTACAATCATTTCATCTACTTTAAATATAAAATATGAAGGGATTATTCAAGAAATCCTCCTATCTATGTATCAACAAAGTATGTTTAAAGAACTTATTAGTTTTTTATTTCCGGAAGAGGTAAAAAAAATAGATGATGGTCAATTGTGAAACTTTTCACTTAAACTAACGGTGTGCTTTACTTGAAGAAGGAGTAAAACCATTTTTTTATTGAACTAAAGCGGCAGATTAGTTAAACAAATAATTGGGATATTTCGGTAAAATAACATTAGTGGGTGGGATGGATGGTTTTGAAAGAAAATAAACAGGCTCTGTATTACAATTGGACCTGTACTCATTTTTTTAGCTGCAGTGAGGTATATGATTAAAGAAAATGATTATATCGGATACATAAGTATATATTTTGGCTTTCTTTTAACGATTACCTATATCAATTACTTAGAAAAGAGAGCAGGAATAAGTAAAAAATTGATTTGGATTAGAATTATTGTATCTATAATTTTAGCTCTTTCTTTTTCATACTTCTTATTGCACTAAAGGTGTGCTTTAGCAAAATATGACCATCATGGTAGTGACCCCTTAAAGTTAGAGTTTTATTTATGCAGCTAATTGGCTGGCATGAGTTCGGTATTTTACCGGACTCATGCCGGCCAGTTTTTGTTTAATTCGATCGTTGTTATAGTAATCGATATACTTCTCGATTTTCTTCTGTAACACTTCGTAGTTCATCAATTCCTCCCCGTAATACATTTCTTGTTTGAGTAAGCCAAAGAAGTTCTCCATTACCGCATTGTCCGCACATGTTGCTTTACGAGACATGCTTTGGAAAATCTTGTTTTGCTTTAAGGTTTTCACCCACGAATTATGTTGGTAGTGCCAGCCTTGATCCGAATGAATGGTTGTACGATATTCTGCACGTTCATGAATGATTGGGAGCGCTTGTTTCAGTGAATCCATCACAAATTCCAGTGTAGGTCGTTTAGACATACTGAAACCGAGTATTTCACTGTTATATAAATCCATAATCGCGCTTAAATATAGTTTCTCATTATTTGTGCACTTGAATTCTGTTACATCAGTCACCAGTTTTTGTAAGGCATAAGGTGTGTTGAAACGACGGTTTAAACGATTCTTCGCTACTTTGCCAACAGTCCCTTTGTACGATTTATAGCGAGATTTACGTACGAATTTTACACACTTTAAATTCAATGCATTCATGATTCGCTGCACCTTTTTATGATTGATTTTATGTCCTTGTACTTTTAATTCCGCATGAATTCGACGATACCCATATCGACCTTCATGTTGCTCAAATATTTCTATAATCAACGTTTTCCAAGCTTGATCTGGGTCTTCCTGCTTCATTTGCTTGATATGATAATGATAAGTTGCTTCGGGAATATCAACTTGTTTAAAGATGTCTTTTAATCGGAATCCTTCTTCTTTAAGTTCAAAGGCAATCTCTGCTTGTGCTTTTCGAGGAAGGCATCCGGGTTCTCTCGAAAAGCCTTCAACTTTTCTAAATACGCAACCTCCAGACGAAGCAGTTCATTTTCACGTTCTAACTGTTCCTCACGAGACATTGCTTTTTCTACTTTAGTCGGCGTATCTTTTGTTTTTTAGGCATAGATGGCCTTCCCTTCACATTTGTCAGGCCCTCTACTCCTTCTTTTAAAAACTTACTATTCCAAGTCGCGATTATACTAGGCTGATTCATGTTAAATCGAATCGCTGTGTCTTGGTAAGAAGCACCTGTTTGTTTCATAAAGTTTAATACATCTAATTTGAATTGAACAGGATATTCTTCATGCTTGGTTTTCCGTTGTAAGCCTTCTTCTCCAAAAGCTTTATAAGCCCTAACCCAATGTTTGATTGCCGTTGAAGATGGAATACCATATTTTTGCGCTAAGAGTAAGTATCCCAGGTGCCCGTTTAAATACTCTTGAACAACCTTTAATTTAAAACCTTGGTTATATTTCGCCATATAAAAACACCCCAAAAGTTAGATTTATTACTCTAACTTTTGGGGTGCAGCACCCATTTTGATGGTCTATTTTTATGTCCAAAACAATAAGTTGATCTCAGATATGCATTGAGAAATGTTACACTTAAACTAAAGCAACAGTTTAGTTCAATTTGATACATCAAGGATGTGATTTAATGAAAGTATATATAAGGATCTTATTTAGTGTCATAACAATGTTGGTAGGCATAGGTATTGTCGATTATTTTATTGAAGGCGGTTTTTTCAAGTATCTTTTGATTGGGATAATTGTGGCATCAATTCTGCTTTATAATGACAAGAAAAATAAAGGGTTAAAGAATGTTCAAGCATAGGTAGCTCAGCTCTCTTTTCTTATTTCACTCCCATGAAAATTAAAATCTTCGATTTATAGAAAAAGGCAATACGAAATCGGACGCAGCTCAATAATTTTTTAAAAAAGTGCAGCGCCTAAATGAGAATTAAATTATGGGTTGGACTAGGAGGCATTTGGTTCAGTGATTGTAACGTTGTAACCTAAGTTTTCAAGTCTTCGAACAGAATATCGTACAATCGATTGTTCTTTTTGTTTGTCAAAGTAATCTTCCCCTAAGTCTAGGTACATTTCTTTGCGTGTTAGGAGATAATAGCTGATTCTTAAAATGGCATGAGCGACTGATATCCCTGCACGCTTTTTACCCTTTCTTGATGCAGTACGCCTATACAGGGCTCCCAAGTAGGTTTTGGATCCTCTAACAGAATGAGCTGCTTCAATTAATGCCGATTTCAAGTACTTGTTTCCTTTTTTCATGTTGGTTGATTTCCTCTTGCCCGCACTTTCATTATGCCCAGGTACTAATCCTGCCCAGGAACATAAGTGCGCCGAACTGGGAAATTGCTTCTCCACATCTGTACCGACTTCGGCTAAGATTTGTTCGGCCATTCGAGTGGCGATGCCAGGAATGGAATCCAATCGTTCTATATCTTCTTGATGGGAGGATAACCTAGTAGCAACCTCTTCGTTTAATAGCTCAATCTGCTCAGTTAGAAATTCTATATGGACCAGAATGGTTTTTAACATGAGACGTTGATGTGGATTGATATACCCTCGAAGAGCTAGCTCCAGTTCACTCTTTTTCTTCTTCATTGATCGGCGGGCAAAGCTAGCTAATTTCTCAGGATCATTTTCGCCATCGGCGATAGCACGGAGCATATCAAGAGACGAAACACCCATGATGTCGGAGACAACGGAACCGAGTTTGATATTCGCTCCTTCTAAAACCTTTTGAATCCGATTATGTTGTCTCGCACGCTCTTCAATAATACTTCGACGGTATCGAACTAACTCTCTTAATTCCCGCTGATTTCGGTCTGGAATAAAACTTGCTTTAAGTAGACCGTGACGAAGAAGTTTGGCAATCCATTCTGCATCTTTTACATCGGTCTTACGACCTGGTACTGCTTTCATATGTTGAGCGTTCACTACTAAAAACTCAATGCTCTCGGCTTCTAGCAAGTTAACAATAGGCTTCCAAAATACACCTGTACTTTCCATTGCTACGTGAGTACAATCATGCTCCTTAATCCAGTCAATTAACTGTAATAGAAATACAGTTTTAGTGGAAAACGTTTGAATCTCCTTTCCTTTTGGGGTAATAATACAAGCAGTAATGGAATCCTTATGGACATCCATTCCACAAGCACGTTCAATGATTACTTCCATTGTAATCATCCTTTCTACGGCACGGCAAATAGTATTGGAGGCTGGTGCAATAACCAGAGTAGGATTAATCTCCCATGAGTGCTACTCGTATAGAGTGCGACAGTCTGTGATGCACCGTGGTCGTTGGAGTCAGACTAACGGATGGGCTCTATGGCACCATAGTTCATCGACCTTCTTCGCCAGCCGTAGTATCCTATACCCGATTTTCACATTTTCATTCTCTGTGGTGAAGCGCTGATTTTGCGCTTCATGGATGGCTAACGGGTGCTTTACTTCAAGAAGGGGTAAAGCCTTTTTTCTTATTGAACTAACGCAGCAGGTGTGCGGCCGAGCCTAGGTCGTATCATATAGCGGGTGGGATTCCCGTCGAGAAAGAACTAGCCATTCACTCGTAGCGAGTCTTGGAGGGCTAATGGTAACAGTAGCCTTTAAGCGTAGACAGTTAGGTGGCGGGCCGAAAGCCAAATGGTTGAAGGGATTGAGCCCCATAATGTTAGTAAATCGAGAGGGTTGATGCCTTACCTGCGGCAGAAAACTACATTTTATTCTTCGGTAAAGGCAAGAAGGATAAAACCTCTCTGGGGTCAGAGACCTTGGCACGTCACACATGGATATGATACGGCAACTCGGGAGACCCTACCGGTCTCTTCTTAATTGAAGAGTATGGTGTACAAGTGATAATAAGCAAGGAAACCAAATGCCGTTTAGGGAGTCGGATAGCAGCGTAGTACCAATGAAGTTGGGTAATGCTGATGGAGGAAAGGCTGCTACCAAGTTATCACCCTTACTAGGGACACATTTACTACACGCGGAGGTAGGAATACTAAATGGAAACAAAACTATTAAGGATAGCAGAATTAGCAAAATCTGATCCGAAAATGAAATTTACATCTATTGTACATTTACTAAATAAGGAATCTCTAGTTCAATGTCATCTTGAATTACCTAATAAGAAGGCAACGGGGATTAATGGCACAACTAAAGAGCAATACAGTGAAACACTAGAGGAAAATATAGAGGATTTAGTAAGTAGGCTTAAAAGTAAAAGTTATCATCCTGTTCCCGTAAGGAGAATGTATATCCCTAAGCTAAACTCCAACAAGAAAAGACCATTGGGGATACCGGAACACGAAGATAAGATTGTACAGAAAGGCATTACCAAAATACTAAATGCCATCTATGAAAATGATTTTCTAGACTGCTCTTTTGGGTTTCGCCCAAATCGTAACTGCCACGATGCTTTGAAAATATTAAATCATTATATTGAAAAGAAATCAGTAAATTATATAGTAGATGTAGATATTAAAGGGTTCTTTGACAACGTTGACCACATATGGATGATGAAGTTCTTAAAACTGCGAATTGCTGACCCTAACTTACTAAGAATAATTGGTAGGTTTCTTAAAGGTGGATACATGGAGGAAGGAAAGAAATACAAGACAGATAAAGGCACACCGCAAGGTGGAGTCATATCTCCGGTCCTTGCCAATCTGTACCTCCATTATGTCCTGGACCTGTGGTTTGATAAGGAAGTTAGAAAACAGTGTAAAGGAGAAGCATACATAGTTCGTTATGCAGATGATTTTGTTTGTTGCTTCCAATATAAGAGCGAAGCTCAGGAGTTCTTTCAATCATTGAAGCTGAGATTACAGAAGTTTAATTTAGAAATAGCGGAGGATAAAACCAAAATAATTCCCTTCGGGAGATTTGCGGAGAAAGATGCAAAACTAAAGGGAAATGGAAAACCTGACACCTTTGATTTCCTAGGTTTTACACACTATTGTGGAAAGAGTAAATCTGGATACTTTCGTGTGAAACGGAAATCAAGCAGGAAAAAGCTACAAGGTAAACTAAAGGAATCGAAGGAATGGATAAAGAATAACCGAAATACTGATATTCATATGATTATGGATAGATTTAAACGCTCTCTTATAGGTTATTACAACTACTATTGCATCACGGATAACACTCCAAGTGTTCACCGCTTTAAAGACAAAATCCAATATTTACTGTTTAGATGGCTCAACAGAAGAAGTCAAAGAAAATCCTTTACCTGGGATAAATTCAATCTCTTTCTTCATAAATATCCGTTACTTTCACCAAGAATTAAGGTGAATATATACAACTTAAGAAAAGAGATTAGCTACATTTTGTGAATGGTGACTAGGAAGAGCCGTGTGCGTAAATAGCGCAAGCACGGTTCTGTGAGGGGGGAGGAACACAATCTACCGTGAGGTAGAGAGGTTCTCTTCTACTCGACTAGTTGAACAAGTTAGCGTGCAAAAGTTCAAGGAGGAATAAAAATGTCTTGGTATTTAGATAATGTTTTTGAAAGAAATAAAGAATTTCCTTATACTTTTTATGTTCCAAGCAAACAAGTAATAGATATGTTAAATATAGGGGATATTGTTAAGTTAAGATTTGTAGAAAAAGAGAACGATGGAGATGCAGGCGAGAGAATGTGGGTTGAAATTACCTGTATCGAAGGGAATAATCTCAAGGGGACACTTACGAATGAACCATTAAATATAAAAAATTTAAAATATGGTCAAGAAATCACGTTTCAAACAGAACATATCTGTGACACCGAATATGATGACCCTACTTCTTCTGAATGGGATTACTATTTTGACGCCAAGATAATAGTTAGCAATGATGTTCTTAAAAGAAAAGAATTTAACTTTATGCTAAGAGAGAATCCAAAAGATGAACAAGACTCTGGGTGGTCTGTATTAAGTGGTTATGAAGATGATGAATTTCTAAATAATCCTGATAACCTACAATATATTTCCATAGGAGTAATTTTAAATATAGATGATTCTATTTTAACTTTTATTGAAGAACCACCTTTGTGTGCATATGAGAGAAATGACAATTATTTGTTTTACAAAATAGATGATTATGATTGGGATACTTATCTTAATGAATAAGTAGTGATACACTTTCTTATTAAGCTAACGGTGTGCTTTACTTCAAGAAGGAGTAAAGCCTTTTCTTATTGTACTAACGCCGCAGGGTAGTTCAATAAGAAGAGAGAAATAAGAGGAGTAAGTGATGGAAACTAAAATGTTGTATTATAAAATATTCGAAAAAAAAGTAGAACCTGTTGATTATGTTAATTGGGCTATCAAAATGTTAGAAAATAGTGATACATCTACATCCCTAAATATACTTTCTTCCCTAAGTGAAACTTTAAATATTTTTGAGGTAGAAGATTATTTTCATAGGGCAGTAAGAGAATTAGGTATGGAAGAACCTTCACAGGTTGAGTGTTCTAAGTATTACTTCTGGTATTTGCTAAAACAAATAATAGATAATGAATCTAATGCAATTAACTATGCATATGAAATTTATCAGGTAGTTCGTGAAGAATTTGTTAGCGAAGAATTAAATGTATGGTATGAGATTAGCGAAATGATTGACGACTATCGATATGGTGATAATGTAGAGGAAATTACAAGGGAATCTCTAATTACAAACATCATAAAAGAAGCGAAAAAACAATTAAATTGTAACTCAACGTACCCGTAGGGGCGGTGATGGTTCATCTCTCACCCCGCGGAGGCCAACAGGATGTTGGTGACGAAGGCGTTGCCACACGTGGTGGCGCTTTTAGCCTTTGTACCCCACCTGAACCGGAAATCAGTATTGTTATTCAAAAATTCTGTAAACCTAGTAATCATGCCGCATTTTTATATACTCTCTTATCTGTTAAGAAAAACCAGTCACCGATTGAATATCGGTAACTGGTTTATTTAAGTTCATATTTATATAATTCTGTCTTGCTTTTTAAGAAGTATTAGTAAGCAGTCCAACCAGCATCAGCAGCAATAATTTGTCCATTAACAAAACTTGACTCGTCGGAACCTAAGAATACTGCAAGTTGTGCAATTTCTTCAGGTTGACCAACACGTGGCATTGTCCCGCTACCAGTTTGCTGGCGACCCATACCAAATTCAGAAAGGCTAGTCATAGAAGCTTGAATATTTGTCATTACGCCACCTGGAGCAATTCCGTTACAACGAATTCCTGAGTTTGCATACATATAAGCTGTATTTTTAGTTAAACCTGTAACTGCATGTTTAGAAGCGGTGTACGCTGCACCAGCACGAGCTCCACGTAAACCACCTGCAGAGATGTTATTAACGAAAACTCCGTGGCCTTGTTCTAAGAAGATATTAGTTGCGATACGCATTGCACGCATAACACCAGTAGTATTTACTGCGAATAAACGATCCCATTTTTCATCTGAAATTTCACCAACAGGCTCCATTCCATCCATAATACCTGCATTGTTTACTAAAATATCTAATTTACCGAATGCTGTTTTTGTTTCAGCGAATAAGTTTTCTAAGTCAGCAAGTTCTGCTACGTTTGTGCGGTTAGCAATTGCCTCGCCACCTGACGCTTTAATAGCTGCTACTACAGTTTCTGCACCTTCCAAATTGTAGTCGGAAACAACGACCTTTGCACCTTGTTTTGCATAAGCTTCAGCGATTGCTTTTCCCATCCCAGAAGCTGCGCCTGTAACGATAGCTACTTTGTCTTGTAATCTCATTATTATTTCCTCCTCATATGTTATTATACAGTTGTACAATAACAGTATAATTTAAAATGGAAACGCATTCAATCAACAGTTTTCACAATAGTTGTACAATATTAAACATGTTTTGATGTATGTGTTCGATAAGGGGAGATATTATTGAGAGCAAAAGATTTAAGAGTCGTAAAGACAAAGAAAGCTATCTATCAGGCTTTAACTCATTTACTGAAAGATAAACGTCTTACGGATATCAAAGTGTCAGAGTTGTGTAGAGAAGCTAGTATAAATAGAGGGACTTTTTACTTTCACTATGAAGAAGTTGGCGATGTTTTTAAGGAATTTTTTGAAGAGGTAATCGTGGATTTAGAAGAATCCTATAAAGAACCATACAAATATATTTCTGCACTCCAATTAAAAACTTCAGCTTTTAAAAATTTAGATCCAAAAACAGTTCGTATTTTTCATCATGTCAAAAAGTATGAAGATTTTTATCGAATCATTTTATCAGATAATGTATCGACAACATACTATTATATGTTTTTTGATGCGATTCGTTCAAACTTCATGGAGGATAGTAAAATAGGGAAATATGATGAATCTAAAAAATTCGTATATTCCTTTATGACAAATGCAATCATAGGATTAATTATTGAATGGTATAGAAATGACTTTGAAGAATCGGTAGATGTTATGAATCTACATTTAGTTGAAACTTTAAATGTAACTACGGGAAGATGAAGATAATATTTAGAAAAAAGAACAAGAAATCTAGGAGTTCTTGTTCTTAATACCTCTACTAGTTCTTGCAAACGTGTTCTAATTAATACCCGTTTCCTCGAGCGCTTGATTAGCTCCGACTAATGCAATTCCTTTCATTCCCTCACATGAACAATCAAAATTTTGAAGAATCATCATTAGGTCTATTTTCACCAATAATACTATTGCTAATGGTTAAAGTTTTATTTACTACAGTTTTTAATGAAAAATTATAATAATATTATTATTATTTCATGTATTGTACACAAAGTTGTCAAACTATCTTGCCTTATTAAGTAGTAAAGTGATACCTAGTGTACATTTTCCTATTAAGTAATAGGATATTGTGCTTATTAAAGTGAATTGAGAGGCAAGTTATATGAAAAAAATCTTCCAAGCGTTCAGAAATTAAAAAGTAAAACTGTTTGTTTCTTTTTTGTTAGTTTTAATGATTCCAGGAATTTTTATAGGATATCTTTCTTATTCCACCGCAAAAGAATCAGTTGTAAATGAAATATTAGATGGAATAGAGGAAAACTTAAATTTATTAAATATCTCAATTAACAATATGATTCAATCAAAATTACATGATGTAGATACTTTTTCCCAAAAAGTATCTAGCACTCAATATAATTTCGATAGCAACCCAGAGTTAAGAACACAATTTGGTCAATATATGCAGTTACATCCAGAAGTTGAACTTATTTATTTAGGTACTGAGACAGGATTATTTATCCAAGAGCCGAATACCAAAATGTCATCAGATTATGATCCTAAAAATAGAGATTGGTATAAAAACGCAATGACCCAAGAAGGAAAAGTTGTAATATCAGATCCTTATATTTCGGCAACTACAAATAACATGGTAGTAACTGTTTCAAAAACTACTCAAGATGGGTCGGGAGTAGTAGCCATTGATATAAAACTAACTTATATACAAGAACTTACGAATCAGGTACAGATTGGCGATAAAGGATACGCACTTCTATTAGATGCCAAGAAAAAGTTCATCTCACATCCTACAGCTGAAATAGGAAGTGAGTCAGGAAGTTTTTATAATAATATGTATAAACATGAAAAAGGAAATTTTGAATATGTATTAAACGACGACAATAAAGTAATGAGCTACGTAACTAATGAGATGACCGGATGGAAAATTGGTGGTAATGTAATTTATTCGGAGATCAATGAAGCGACTGCACCAATATTGCATAAAACTGGTTTAGTAATACTTCTGTCTATTATTATTGGGATAATAGTTGTTTACTTTATAATAAAATCTGTGATAAAACCAATTGTTAAGTTAAGAGAAAAAGCTTTAACGATTAGTCAAGGTGACTTAACTGAAAATATTATCGTAAATTCCAAGGATGAAATTGGACATTTAGGCGATGCTTTCAACACAATGCTGGAAAGTCTTCGGTCACTCATTGATAAAGTTGAACAAACCGCTGAAATAGTGGCTTCTTCTTCTGAGGAATTGTCGGCAAATGCGCAACAAACTAGTGACACCACAGAGATGGTATCAACTTCCATCCAAGAAGTTTCTCAAAATGCAGAAAAACAAACGAATAGTGTTGACTCAAACGCTCAGTCCCTAGCTGAAATCTCCATAGGTATCGATAGAATTGCAAATCATGCTTCAAAAGTTTCTGAACTCTCTTATGAAGCAACAACACAGGCGGAGATGGGTGGTCAGGCAATTACAAATACGGTCAATCAAATGAGTTCTATCCATACATCCGTAATTGAATCTAACACAAAGATCAACTCATTATCCGTCCGTTCACAAGAAGTACGTTCTATATTAAATGTTATTACCGAAATTGCTGACCAAACGAACCTTCTAGCTCTAAATGCAGCAATCGAAGCTGCAAGAGCTGGCGAATATGGAAAAGGGTTTGCTGTTGTGGCAGATGAGGTTAGAAAGCTTGCCGAACAATCTCAACAATCAGCTAAAGATATCCATGAAATTATTTTAGGTATTCAGGAAGATACGGAGAGTTCTGTCCAAATCATGGCACGTGTGACAGCAGATGTTCAAGCAGGTGTTGAAGTATCCAATGATGCTATTAAAAAGTTCACTCTAATTATGCAAAGTATGAAAGAAATTACACCACAAATGGAAGACGTTTCTGCAACAGCACAACAGGTATCTGCATCTGTCCAGGAAACTTCTCATATCGCCAATGATATAGCTATCCTTGCACAAGGAAATGCAGCAACTTCAGAAGAAGTAGCAGCCTCTGCAGAGGAACAACTAGCTTCAATGGAAGAGATTTCAGCATCTGCTCAATCTCTTTCTTCCATGGCTCAGGAACTAAAAGATGTAATCTCGCAATTTAAATATTAATAAACAAAATAACATATCTGCTTCTTATTCCATTTTGGAGTAAGAAGCAGATATGTTTTTATTAATAGTACATTCTTCAACTCAATGTGAAAAAGAACAAGCATCCTGCTGAATGCTTGTTTTAAAATTCATTTTTGCCATGGAGGATGGAAAGTTACATAAGTACCCGCTATAAAATCATGAATTGCTCGTTTATCCTCGCGAATCCCCACCATAAATGCACTAACAATAACACCAATTCCTAAGGTTAAAATGTAAAAAATATTAGCAATTAACTGTCGTTTAATCATTGTCCAAAAACTGACATCGGTCTCATCTAAATTCACGATGCGGATACCAAGAATTTTCTTTCCTACAGTATATCCTACCCAAAATACAGGGAGTAATATGAAATATAAATACGTTCCTAAAGTAGTGAACCACGTATCACTTTCTCCAAGAATAAGGTAACTAATAATGGCAAGCGGCAGGCTCATAATAATGCCATCTAAAAGATTGGCACCAAGCCTAATCCAAAATCCAGCTGGATTCAATGCTTCAACTCCTTTCAACTAACTATAGTACAGAGTCATCCACACTATTTAAATATTCCTCAATCGAACCAATAACTGATTCTACACAACCATCCTCAAAAGGTGAGATCAAATTAGCTTCACCTACTAGTTTAGTGAAAGATTTCGAGCCACCAAGCTGACAAAGATGTAAATAATCTTTCCAAGCAGCTTTGTGATCCTCTCTTGAGCGTTTCCAAAATTGAAATGCACAAATTTGAGCAAGTGTGTAGTCGATATAATAGAACGGACTAGCATAAATATGTCCTTGACGTTGCCAGAACCCGCCAGACTCATAATAACTATTTCCGTCATAATCGAGGTGAGGTAAATAAATCTCCTCAATTTTCTTCCAAGCAGCCTTGCGTTCAGTAGGAGTCATCTCCGGATTTTCATATACAACATGCTGGTATTCGTCAACTGCAACTCCATATGGGAGGAAGAGAAGTCCGCTACTTAAATGGGCAAACTTATATTTGTCGGTTTGATCCTTAAAGAATAACTCCATCCAAGGCCATGTAAAGAATTCCATACTCATCGAATGAATCTCACAGGACTCAAATGTTGGCCATACATATTCTGGGATCCCTATGTTGCGACTTGTGTACACTTGGAAAGCATGACCCGCTTCATGTGTTAGTACATCAATATCTCCGGAAGTTCCATTGAAATTAGAGAATATATAAGGAGATTCGTAATTATCGATAAATGTACAATAACCACCAGCCTCTTTCCCTTTTTTCGCAACTAAATCCATAAGATCGCGGTCAATCATAAATTGGAAGAATTCAGCGGTTTCAGGAGATAACTCCTCATACATTTTCTTTCCATTTTCCACAATCCATTCAGGAGAACCTTGTGGCGTAGCGTTCCCACTGAGGAAGTTAAAAGGTTCATCGTAATATTTCAGACTGTCTACCCCAATACGTTTTGCCTGGCGTTCATAAAGCTTAGTCGCAACAGGTACAATAAAATCACGCACCTGGTCACGGAACTTTTTAACCATTTCCGCATTGTAATCGATTCGGTTCATACGAATATAACCGAGCTCTACAAAGTTCTTGTATCCAAGTGTCGTAGCTATTTCATGACGTACTTTTACCAGTTGATCATAAAGGTCATCAAATTTCGCTTCATTTTCATGGAAAAATCCACTACTAGTTTCCTTAGCCTTCTTACGAGTATCACGATCCGTTGATTCTGCATACGGTCCTAGCTGTGCAAGTGTTAATGTCTCACCATTAAATTCTACCTGTGCAGAAGCAACGAGCTTTGAGTAGTCGGAAGAAAGCTTATTTTCTTTTTGCATAAGAGAAATGATTTCCGGAGAAAATGCCTTGATTTGATAATCCGCCAAGTCAAAAAGCTGATTGCCCCATTTCGCTTCCAGTTCATTTCGGAACGGTGATGCAACTAACTCCTTGTAATATTCCGTAACCATCTCTTCTATTTCTGGGTTGGTCTCATCAAAATAATCACGCTCTTTTTGATAGAATTCATCATTAGTATCGATAGATGCACGAATATAAACTAAGTTTGCATGTGTAGAGTAATCATTGCGAAATGAATTGATATTCTCTATCGCAGTATTTTGTTCTTCAACTGTTGTGGCTTCCTTAAACTTTGTTAATAACTCTTGAAATGTAGCCTTATCTTGTTCTAAATTTGGACGTTTGTATTCGTAGTCCTTGAATGTGACCATTTAAATTCCCCTCTCTATCGTTTCGCTTTACGAAACGTCTTATTCATATTGTTTATTATTTTCAGATAAATTGCAACCACATTTTTACAAGTTGATAAAAAGTAAACGTTATTATATAATGTTTGTAAATTAGTAAACAAAGAATGGTTGTGTTTGTATATGGAGTTATCGGAATTATTATGGAATGCATCTTCAGAACAGTTAAAGAAGGGTTATATCGAAAAGGAAGACATGTATGTGTGTCTTTTATGTGGAAATAAAGTAGAAAAAGGATTCATTTATCCAAAGAATAATATGTTATATGAAGCAGAAAAATTCATGAAATTCCATATTGAAGCGGAGCATGAATCTGTTTTTCATTATTTAATAGGATTAAACAAAAAGTTGACTGGGTTAACTGATCATCAAAATAGCTTATTACGTCTATTTTATGAGGGTAGAAGTGATGCAGAAGTACAGAAAGAATTGGATATTGGAAGCTCATCGACGATTCGTAATCATCGTTTTGTGCTAAAAGAAAAAGAGCGACAAGCAAAAGTATTTCTTGCAATGATGGAATTGTTAAAGGAAAAAGACGATCACGCTCCCGCATTTTTGCCTCTTCATAAAACAGCAACGATGGTGGACGATCGCTATAACATTACCCAAGAAGAACAGGAAGATGTAGAAGCGAAATTTTTTCCTAATGGAATTGATGGCCCTCTTATGAAATTCCCGAAGAAAGAAAAGCAAAAACTAGCAACTTTGAGGGTTCTTATACAAAGATTTGAAAAAGAAAAAACATACACAGAAAAAGAAATAAATCATGTCTTAAAGAAAGCATACGAAGACTTCGTAACATTAAGACGTTACTTAATAGAATATGGGTTTTTAGATAGGAAAGATGATGGTAGCGAATATTGGGTAAAAAAATAAACTAAGAAGGATGGAATACAAATGGATCGTAAGAAAGAGCTAAAACAAGAATATAAAGAAATAAAGATAGAAGGAGGGATTTACGTCATCACAAATAAACAAAACGGTAAAAAATTTGTGTCATCAACACCTAATTTTAAGACATTGAACGGAACTAGATTTACGCTAGAAAGCGGGACACATACAAATAAAGAGCTACAAAAAGAATGGTTTGAATATGGCAAAGATAATTTCACCATTGAGCAAGTGGAAGTTTTAAAGAAATCAGAAAATCAATACACGGATGAAAAGAAAGAATTACAAAAGTTACTGGAGAAATGGTTGCAAAAGCTGCAGCCCTATGGGGAAGAGGGGTATCATTCGTGTTAACAAGCTAACGAAGACTGGATGGTTTAACCGTGAATATTGAATGCACAAGGTTTAGAGTGAATGAAGGTAAAACAGACAAAGTAAATGAATGGTTAGCTTTTTTGAATGAACACATGGAGGAAGTATTAGTTACTCTTGAAGGTGAAAAAATGTATATAGAAACAATTTTAGAGAGTTTATAAACGAGCATGAATATCTTTATTGGTATTCTGTACAAGGAAAAGGTGGACAAGCTGTTGAAGAGTCAAAGCATTGGATTGATATAAAACACCTTGCCTATTGGGAAGAATGCATAGATAAGTCTTATCCAGCAGTAGAATTACAAGCAGAGGTAGTAATGATTCCCAATCGAATACGTAATTCTATGAAATAACTTATAAGATGGGTGAAAGGAAAGTAGAGGCGTTACTTTCCTACACCCGTCTTATTAATATGATTATTTTCCGAATATATATGCCTTTAACAATGCTGCACGTTCTCGTGTACGAACCTTGAGTTCGACAACTTTTGGAGTTTTAGCAGCTACTACATCCGAATCCCAACCTAGCTTATTTGCTAGTATTTTGGCACGGTGCAAATGGTAGTCGCTTGTAATAAGTGTAACGGAATTAATACCACTTGGTAACATTTCTTGAGAAAGCAAAAGATTTTCATACGTAGAAGTCGCTTTATCTTCTAAGAGGAGCCTGTCTTCATCAATTCCATTTTCCAATAGAAAATCTTTCATAACAACAGCCTCTTCAATATCTTCATCGGGACCTCGCCCTCCTGAAAGAACTAATTTTACATGTGGATACTCTTTGGCATAGATAAGAGCGGCATCCAATCTATACTGTAAGGCGAGAGAAGGGATATTACCTTTTTTCACTTTGGCACCAAGAACAATAGCATACTCATTTGTACCGTCTGCTTTTGGTTCTAGACCATCCTCTAACCATTTACTTGTCAGTAACCAGATACCAATTCCACTAGAAGCAACAACGACTAATGGGACAAGCACTATCCACCTCATTTTTTTCTTCATAATTATCCTCATTTCATACAGACGGTTTCTTCTTACTTAAAAAGGTGGAAATTTTCATCTCTTCCTTTCGCATTAAGCGACGAAAATTCTCGATATGTAAAACAACTGCCATCAAAAATAGAAATCCGGCAATAGCCATTGGTCCAATTCCCTCTGCAAACCAAATAGATGCACCGATAAAGACAAAGTAAAAAACAAAAACACCTATTAATAAGTAATCCGTTAAAAATGTAGTTCCTATCAATAATATAAGTCCGATTAAGCCAAGTGGCCAGCTAAGAGCTAAGAGCACTCCGATAAGGGTGGCAGTGCCTTTTCCACCTTTAAATTTAGTGTAAATAGGAAAGTTATGCCCGAGTATTACCGCGGCACCTACACTATATAGCAGTATGTCCTGCTCAACTAACGTAAAATCTGTGTACTTTAACACCAAGAAACGCGTCCCGATTACGACTATAACTCCTTTTAAAATATCAATAATTGCAACTAAAACACCATATTTTGCACCCAAAACAATAGCTGCATTTGATGCGCCCGAGTTCTTTAAACCTTCTTTTTTAATATTCACACCACTTAGATATTGTGCTAATTTAGAACCATGAATGGATCCAATCAGATAACTAATAACGAGGATACTAATCATTGAAACAACCATTTTTCACCTCCCACTAACTTCAATATATTAAACGAATGAAAAGATAAGAAGTTTCAGAATTTTAAAGTGGAAGTGTTCTATGTATTTTGTTCAGGCTATGTTAAAGGTAGAGGCTGAATTAAAATAATATCTTTACTCCTTTTTGAAGTAAAGAACCCGGTCGTTGTATAAGACTAAAACTTAAATACCTCCGCTTACCACACCAAGCTGTTTCTTATTAGAAATCTTCCATTGAAATGGATTGGCACACCTACCCCGTTTTTTTCAGCATGGATGTGTAAATGTGGTTCGGATGTATTTCCTGAATTGCCGACTAACCCAATTGGCTGTCCTTTCTGTATTCTTTCTCCTTCTTTTGCAACAACAGTTCCTTTTTGCATATGTGCGATATAGACATTTACATCTTCATCCTCACAGAGTAAGTTGAGGAAATTTCCTTCTGCATTTTCAGAATCAGCATCGGGAGGTGTCAAATCTGGTAAATCATTTCGGACTTCGAGAACTATACCGGTACACGGACTATATAATTGTTCTCCATATATGAAAAAATTATCAAGTTCTTCTGGGTAAATACCGGCTGCTCGTATCCCGAATTTATTCAACTTAACAACGTCTATGGCATATTGCTGACTGGCATAAGCATTATGATAGTTAATTAGCACATGATTTCCACCCTGACCAACATAATAAGTCCCGTTTTTCAGCGGAAAGTCGAGTTCAACGGCATCATCTTTAGTTGTAAAACCACTGAATGTCAAAATATTATAAGCACCGAAAACAAGTAAAAGAAGCACGTTGAAACTCAGTGACATCTTTTGGCTACGGTTGAATTTGATGCGAAATGGAAGTGAACGTACTTTTTTCCATGAACTATAAGTCGACAGTAACAAAAAGAACATCATTATGAATCTTAGATAATAACTGAACCAATCCCATGACGATGAAAAAAATTGCCAGGTTGTAAATAGAACTGTAAACACTACCAGTGTCAACCAGTTCAATTTACTAGGAAAGTTTCCTTTCCATAATGAAATAATAAACACTGTCGGTAATATCAATTGGATTATGAATAGCTCCAAAATTGCAAGTGTTGTCATATGCTTTCTCCTTATAAAGGGGTTTTTCGTATAGTATGTCGCTAATATGAGAGATGTTGATTTACTTGAATTCCCATATAATAATTTACTTATTCAACACAATCGCAAAAATACCTTCTTATTCAACTAAACTGGACCATTAGTTTAAGTGAATGCTCCTAAAATCTCACATTTATTTTAACATAAATACCTAGAGTTATATGAGTACCGCATTCTCCGTATTGATCAATGATTAATCAATCTTGTCCTTTAATAGAGTCTCTTAAAATTGAAACTATCGATTATGAAAAACGTATTAAAATTACCGTATCTAATTTTTAGCTTTCGTCGGTATGGATACAAAGGAAGTCCTATTAGCTATTTTTTTGAAGAAATAAGACTTAATGGGAATTCAGCCGAGTGAATAGCATTATGGTCTAATTAATATGGGCTTCCAAATTATAAAAAAACAAATGAAAAGAAAATGACTGTCTATTTGGCGTAACTTAAGGAGAGAAAAATATGAATGTAGAAATAGTTTTTGGAGATTTCCCAGTATTGGAATCTGCTAATCTAGTATTAAAAAAAATAGATGATGTGCACTTAGAGGAAGTATATAAAATTTACGATAACGAAAATGTATTTGAGTATTGTGGAATCATTCCAAAGCATAATGTACAAACGGTAAGGAAGATGATTGGGCATTTTGATAGAGACTATCACAAAAAAAGTAGAGTGAAGTGGGGAATCTTTCAGAAACATCAAAGTGATAAATTAGTGGGAATTATAGAAGCTATGGATTTTAACCAAAAAGTGAACACGGTCTCTATTGGATACTTTTTGGCAGAGGATAATTGGGGTAAGGGAATTGCAACTGAATCGGTTGGGATGGTAGTAAAGTTTTTATTTGAAGAAGTTAATGTAAACAGAATTCAAGCTGAGGTTATGCCTGCAAACGAGGTATCAAAGAAAGTCCTCTTAAAAAACGGTTTTATGAAAGAAGGATTATTAAGACAAGCTACTATATGGTCTGGTAAAGGAATAATAGATTTAGAAATATACGGCATTCTTAAAGGGGACTATACAAGTATTTTATAGTGCTGGGTTTTAAAACAAATTAAATCTGAAAATAAAAAAGCCTCAATACCATTTACATGGAATTGAGACTCTCTTAACATTAAATATCAAATCTATGAACAGCGTTACGTAATTGTTCCGACATACCAGCCAAGTTATTAGAGGAATTTGTAATCTCTTCCATACTCGCTGCTTGTTCTTCAGATGCTGCCGCTACATTCTGGATATTCCCAGATGCTTGAATAGATATAGCACTTACTTGTTCCATGGAACCAGCAATGTTAAGTACACCCTTGTTCATACCTTCAACGACGCTGTTAACATCATTCATTTGTTTGGTTAACTCGCTCACAGCTGTATAGATATCTTTAAAGGCATTGCCCGCCTCATCAAATGTAGTAACGCTATCTCTTAAATTATCATAGCTTATTGCCATCGATTTAACCGCATGAGAAGATTCTGATTTAATCGTATCAATACGAGTACTAATACTATTGGCAGCTTCACGCGATTGATCTGCCAATTTTCGTACTTCTTCTGCAACAACTGCGAATCCTTTACCATGCTCTCCTGCACGTGCTGCTTCAATTGAAGCATTTAATGCAAGTAAGTTTGTTTGATCAGTTATTTCTGTAATTAATGAAACAATATCCCCAATTTCTTGCGTATAATCGCTTAAACGTTTTACAACATCTGAAGTAGCATTAATAGCATCGGATGTGGTGTCCATTTTTTGAACGGCCATGTGGATGGTATCATTACCTTTTGAGGCAATTTCAGATGCGTTTAAAGCCTTGCCAGACACGCTATTAACTTCTAATGCCACTTTACTCATAGCTTCAGAAATAGTAGAAACATTTTTCTCCACTTCTTCTATAGCCGCTGTTTGTTTTTCTGAACCAACGGAAACTTCTTGCATGGAGGAAGTGATTTGCTGAATTGACGCGCTTGTTTCTTCAGAACTCGCTGATAACTCCTCCGACGTTGCTGCTACTTGCTCAGCATTTTCGCCAATATGAGTAATTAAGGAACGTAAATCCCCAGTCATATTATTAATACCATGAGAGAGCTGTGCAATCTCATCATTGCCTTTAATTTGCAAATGCTCTACTGTTAGATTCCCTTTCGCTACTTCTTCTACAAAGTCGGTAACAGCTTTAATAGGATTTATAATGCGTTTACTTACGAAATAAGCAATTATCGTACCTAATACAATAAAGATCAATGTAATCGATATGGATAACCTAATAATTTGGCTTTCTAGTAAAGTAATGAATGATGCATCCATATCTAATCCTAGAATTATATCTGTATTCTTGAAGGGAATGAAAATAGATTTGTGGGTCCCATACTCATCTGTATAGATGTCACTAATTTTGACTTCCCCTTTGTCAATAGCTTCATTCATTTTTTCATCAAATGTATAAGAGGCATTACGGTCATCCGTATCACTCAATGCAACAATATGTTCAGTTCCATTTGAACGTGAAAGAACATACACATTTTCCACATCGTGGTTCGCTTTTGCTTCATTTAATTTGTCTAGTAATGTACTGTATTGTTCGTCATTATCACTATCAGCACTTACAACTAGATCAGAATCTAGATCGTCAAAAACATCATCAGATACTAATTGTAGTGTAGTTTCGAATTGGTCGATAACGTAATCGTCTATAATTGCTTTAGAGAAGATGAACAATATTAAACTAAAAATGATGGAGAATAGCGCGATCGGTACTATAAAACTTAGAATATATTTATATAACATAGAACTCTTTAGTTTAGTAAATAACTTCATCTTTTACAGCCTCCAATGTAGTGATGGAATGATGAAGGGAATCTACCATTGCTGAGATGTGCTCCACTTCGGTATACGGTGAAATAGAAAAGAATTTCGCTGCTGCAACAGGAACCAGTTCATCTGAATCACAAACTGCTACAGTGCATACACGAGTTGTATCACCGAAAAAGACATCATCACGATGTTTCCCTAACACTTCAAATAGCGATGAATTTAAAGCGTTGATTTCTTTTACTTGTGCCAGTGAATAACGGCCTGCTTGTTCATCTCTCCAATTCAATCCTTTTTCATAATAGCGATAAGCAGTAATAGGTCCGATATTCGATTCATTTACCACATATAATGAAGGAATCTTTATAGCTATTTGCTCCTGGAATGCTAAATTCACACGAACATAATTTGCTAGGAGCTGTTGGTATCCCGTCTTACCAAACGCCAACAATGCAGCATAAATGGCAATCGAACTACCCATACGTGAGCATTCTAACGTATAACCAGTGTGATACGATCCATACCCTCTATTTCCAACATACGGCGTATCAAAATCTTCTAAGTCCAATAAACCTAGATATTTACCTTCCTTCACTAAAAACAGACTCGTTAAGTAAGGAGTTTGTCCAAGCTTTTGGAAATCAAAACATAAACTATCAGCCAATGATATATACTGCATTCGTTCACGAATATGTTGAAGACTTACTAGTACTTCTTGTTCAAAATGTAGAGGGTTATTTTCAAAATCATAATCATTAAAGAATGCATAAAATCCACCAAGTGCAGAATCGGCATGAATATGGATAGGTTTCAAATTATATTTACCTTCGAAAGCTGTGGCCATTTCTTTAATCGCTTTTACATCGTCAATAGCAAAGTTATCTGTTGCACCAGTAGTTGCAACTATATACACAGGAATGCCGCCTTTTTCAATAACTTCCGTTAATCGCATTTCTAGATCTTCCATATCCATAGAATGATCCGTCCCAGCTTTGACACGAACTAGATGATTGCTTCCAATACCAACAGCCTCTACAGACTTCAATAAACTATAATGTGCATTTTCAGATGCAAAACAGTATAAATTATTTGGAACGCCTTCTTCTTTTGCGTTAGGGAACTGTTTTGCTATTGCCATACGCAAGCCACTGAACACAGCGCCTTGTCCGCCCCAAGTTGTGTAACCAAAGCTTTCAGTAAAATCATATCCAACTAGCTTCGACATCATGGAGACCACTTTTACTTCACATTCAGCTGCAGCTGGTCCGTAAACATCCCATAAGTTATTACCATTTAATAATGAGTTAGTTAATAGTCCAAGGACGCCGGGAATACTTGCCATTGGCAAAACATTTGTTACGAAGTTTCGTGTATGATATGGATGACCCTTCATTAAATCAGTCAATTCTCCAACTACTTCGTCCATTCCTTTGCTATTTAGCGGTACTTCGTAATCTTCCATTAACTCTTTATAAAAGTTTGCGGAACGTTCTTGTATCGGTCCAAGCATCGTTTTATTTGGATCTTTCAAAGCATCCATGGATGTTAATATTGTTTCTACGTAGCCTAATAGCTGTTCTCTCTGTTTTCCATTACCATCTTCACTTTGGAAAAGCTGTTGTATATTCTTCATTTTTTCACCCTTCTTGGTCAATATTTACTATAGATAGATATATTTTATAGTCCGTTATACTCCCGTATAGTATATACTTATTAGACTATAAAAGACTAGAAATTTCGTCGCAAATAGAAAATAAAGAATACTTTAGAATATTTGTAATATTTATGCAAGGGGAGATTTTGAAGGGGGGTAAACAAAATATTTTTTAACTTTTCGAAAAAGTGTTGACAAATAGTTTGATAGAAATCTATACTGTGTAACAAGATGGAAAACTAAATCTAAATACTCTTATCAAGAGTGGCGGAGGGAATAGGCCCTACGATGCCCGGCAACCAACAAGTTCTTAACTTGGAAAGGTGCTAAATCCTACAAATTCTAATACGAATTTGGAAGATAAGAGGAGGAACATGCGAATTTGCACCCTCTTCTTAATTGAAGAGGGTTTTTTGTTTGTTCTAATCCTCCTTCGCCTCCATAAGCGTCCATCTAAACTACATTTTAGGAGGAATTCAAATGACAAATCTTCAAAAAGAAACACTACTTTTACATGGTGGCCAACAACCAGATCCAGTGACAGGCTCACGAGCAGTACCTATTCACAAGACTACATCATTCGTTTTCAAAAATACAGAACATGCGCAAAACCTATTTGCTCTTGCGGAAACTGGTAATATCTATTCTCGTATTACGAATCCAACGGTGGATGTTTTTGAACAACGAATTGCATTATTAGAAGGAGGGACAGCAGCAGTTGCACTTTCTTCTGGAATGGCAGCTATTGCATTTTCTATTTTAAATATTGCAGGAGCGGGAGATGAAATTATTGCTGCCGAAAATTTGTATGGTGGTACATTTAATTTATTCGCTCATACATTGCCGAGATATGGAATTACAGTGAAGTTTGTAGATTCAACTAATCCAGAAAATTTCCGAGCAGCAGTTACGGATAAGACAAAAGCGTTTTTTGCAGAAATCATTGGAAACCCTAGCTTAAATGTATTAGATGTTGAAAACGTTGCAGCTATTGCTAACGAAGTAGGAGTTCCATTGTTGGTAGACAGTACTTTTGCTACTCCCTATGGATCGAATCCGATTAAGCATGGTGCACATGTAGTGATTCACTCGGCAACTAAATGGATTGGCGGTCATGGAACAACTATCGGTGGGGTTGTCATAGATGGAGGAAATTTCAATTGGAACTCTGATAAATTCCCTGGATTCACACAGCCGGATGTAACCTACCATGGTTTAAGATACGGAATAGATGTTCCAAGTGTAGCGTTTGCAGTGAAATTACGTGTTCAATTGCTTCGTGATTTTGGTCCAACTCTAAGTCCTGAAGCAGCTTTCTCCTTTCTACAAGGATTAGAAACACTTCATTTACGCGTACCAAAGCACAATGAAAATGCGCAGAAAATTGCGGAGTACTTAGAAAACAATGAAGAAGTGACTTGGGTTAATTACTTAGGTTTAGAAAGTCATCCTTCACATGAGCTTGCTAAAAAATACTTACAGAATGGTTTTGGCTCGATCCTAACTTTTGGGGTTAAAGGTGGTAAAGAAGCAGGACGCAATATTATCGATAATATAGAAATTTGGTCGCATGTAGCTAACGTTGGCGATGCCAAATCACTAATAATCCACCCAGCATCTACAACACATCAGCAGTTAACTCCAGAGGACTTAGTGAAATCGGGAGTTTCAGAAGACTTAATCCGCTTGTCTGTAGGGCTAGAGGCAGTCGAAGATTTACAGACTGCACTCGAAAAGGTACTCCTAGAAAAAACAAATGTCCTCTCTAGGTAGAATTTTATTGATAATTGAGTGAAAATAGGCTACAATGTGTAAAATAGTTCTTCTAATATAACTGCGAATAAATTTTACTAATAAAAGCAAATTGGAACTCAATTGTGCGGATTCATTTGGAGGAGATAGCATGGCGACGATAAAAGCAGCAATCCTAGGTTTCGGAACAGTGGGGCAAGGGATTTACCACATTGTAAATGAAAAAAGAGAAGATCTTAAAAAGTCTTTAGGCTTAGATTTAGAAATTAGTGCGGTTCTCGTAAACAATGTTGGAAAAGAGAGAATAGCTACACCCGGTGTCCTAGTTACTGATAACTTTGAGGATATTATCAATATTCCTGGTCTTCAAGTAGTCTTCGAGGCAATCGTAAATGAGGAACCTGCATATAACTATCTATGTAGAGCAATTGATAAAGGGTGTCACGTTGTAACAGCTAATAAAGTGATGTTTTCCAAGTATAGTATCCCATTGCATGAGCGTGCAAAGTCTCGTGGAGTATTTATCGGATATGAGGCAACAACAGCAGGCGGAGTTCCAGTTATTAAGACATTGAAAAATTTACTACAAGTTAACTCAGTAAAAAGAATTCAAGGTATCTTAAACGGCACTTCAAATTACATCCTGACACAAATGAGACAAGATGAATGTCAATTTGATGAGTCATTAAAAGAAGCGCAGGACCTTGGCTATGCAGAAGCAGATCCATTTAACGATGTGTCCGGGCAAGATGCATTCCGTAAACTGATGATTCTAAGTGCACTTGCATTTAAAAAACAGCCCAATTGGAATGATGTTCGAGTAGTAGGTATAGACGAAATCTCATTAGAGGACGTCCGTAAAGCGAAAGAACAGGGACTACGATACCGTCACGTGGCAGAAATAGAGCAAGACGAAAATGGAGAACTATACGCTTCCGTAGGACCTCAGCTCGTAGGACCAGATCATCCTTTGTACTCGATTGAAGGAGTAAACAACGCGGTGGCTTTAGATACAAACTATATTGGAACATTAACATTAGTCGGTCCAGGAGCAGGAATGTATCCAACGGCAAGTGTAATGGTAGAGGATTACGCGGAGATAATCGGTAAAAGAGCAGGTTTTTTCATTACGATCTAAGTTTAATTTTAGTGGTACCAGAGTCAATTTCATAATTATTTATTACCATAGAAAATACGAATATTTATGTGATATTATCGGTTTATTTAAAGTGGACTTTGTTAATTGGAGCGCAAGGCGGTGACTCCAGTGGGAATAGCAAATGTTTTCTGCACCGATAGCGAAGCGACAGGTGCACGAGCTGAAAGCCCCGCAGGAAAGACATTGGTCAAACTTTGTTTGGCCAACGTCTTTGCGACGAGTAACCGCAGGAGCATATGTTTTCGCAGTGACGAGGAGATTGAAGCTGTGCCCACGGAAAGCGTCCGCCTGGAGCGGAAATCAACAGAAGTATGGATGCCCAATTAATACAAAAGGACATTCTCCTCATTCGGAGAACGTCCTTTTCCTTTGTATTAATCTTCGTCCTTTACATCAATATCATCTGGAATAGGAGTATTTCGCCATTCGTCGATTTGTCGCTTCAAATCCTCAATCTGCTGTAAGTGGGTTTCAAATTGGGCGCTATTTACGTAATACTCTTCACCATCAAAAATAGCACGAATCTTCTTTTCTGAAATATATCGTTTTACTTGATCAATAGGCATTGATAAATAATTCGCAGTTTCTTCTACTGTCATATACATGTAAAATGCCTCCTATCGTATTAGTATAAGATACGATTGGCAGTAACTCAATATGTGCTATATTGGAAGTTAGAAAATGTGGGAAGGTGGGGGAAAACTTGACCGTATTACCATACATATTCGTACTATTAGGTGCTATTCTATGGGGGACAACAGGAACTGCACAAACATTTTTACCAGACAATGCACACCCATTTATAATTAGTGCTGGACGTTCCGCAACGGGAGGATTATTCCTTCTAATCATTATGATTCTATTAAAAAAAATTAAATTCCGTTCATGGCCTTGGAAACAAACATTATACGCCGCTATTTGTATTTCATTGTTTCAGCTCTTATTCTTTTCATCAGTTCGTTTAACAGGGGTAGCTATAGCGAGTGTGGTTGCTATCGGAAGTGCTCCGGTATTTTCAGGATTGATTGAGTGGATATTTTTAAAGATGCCTCCTACAAAAGTTTGGGGAATATCAACTGGTTTAGCGATTACTGGATGTATGTTTTTATTTATTACAAAAGGTGAAGTGAGCATTAATCCAATAGGGGTTTTGTATTCATTGGTCGCTGGTCTTATTTTTGCATTGTATACAATGAATAGCAAATCTTTGCTGCAAAAAGAAGATGCCATATCGGTTGTTGCGATGACCTTCTCGCTTAGTGCCCTACTGTTAACACCTTTCTATTTTATACTTGACGTAAGTTGGTTGCGGGATGCTGGAAACGTAGGAATCATTTTTTATTTAGGAATAGCTACCACTAGTATTGCTTATGTATTATACGGCTGGGGGCTTCGCAAAATCCCAGCTTCCTCAGCGTTAACTTTGTCCCTGGCGGAACCGACAACTGCCGCTTTACTGGGGGTTGTTGTGGTGGGTGAAGTTCTTAGTACAACGTCTTGGGTAGGGATTGGTTTATTACTCGGGAGTATCGTTATTTTAACGTTAGGGAGTAAATCTGGTAAGGTAGTCACGTAAGCGCTATAAGAAGGTAAAATGTTCGTGACTGTCATCCCCTAATGAATAAGAAAGCATTTTTTCCCTAGTTATCCAAAAAAGAATTAACCTGTTTCTAAAAGTGATAGGTGGGCGACAGACAAATGCCATAAGATTACCTAAGAAAAGTGATATTGGTTGTCACGGATGTCACAACCAATATCACTAAAAATTCACTCGGTAATAATATAGCGGAAAGTCTGTCCAGAGCCCTTCCGGAAATGAGGTTTTGAACTTAAAGGTATGGGCATTAATTTTGCTCGTTTATTCTTATTATTAATTTATAGGGATTCGTTCACTTAGCGGATTATGATTGGAATCATGAGCAATTAGATAATAACTATTTTCTGTCAATGTGAGGCCATTAAATCGTCCAAAGGATTGCTGATCTAAGCTAGTAAAACCTGTTGAAAACCTTTGTTGTACGCCATCCTCAGATTGAATGGTAAAATAAATATTTTCACTAGAAGCCAGCGATAAATCATAATAAATAGTTGTGGAAATAGGAGTGGAAACAACCCTTTCTATTGTAACCTGTTCTCCATTATTTAATGTGATTGGCTTTTTCATTTCAAACACTTTTTTCGCTGCAAGCAAATTTGCTTGTGATACTTGTACATCGAACGTCCATGGTTGTTCTATTCTTATAGAATCTTCCATACTTCGACCCAGAGTTTCGTAACTAAGTTGTATATGAATATCTTCTGTTTCAATTGCTTGGTTTAAATCAATATCGTTATAAATAGTAAACATTGAATCGTTTAATTCGATGGATTGACTACCTGTTGTTATCGTGTAATCTTGTCCATTCACTTTTACTACAGGTCTAATATGTGTTTGGTAATCAAACTTTACATCATCAGCTGGTTCAAATGTTGAACTTAAAACTACTTGTTGGTCATCTAACATAACTTCGTTTAAGGTGAGTTTTCCAAGTTCATTTTCTGCTGTTTCCCCAATTGCTGTTTTATACGATGAAAAATCTAGGTTTTCAATGTTTGGATAGTTATATTTTTCAACTACTCCACCTACAAATGGCATACTAGCAATTGTTCCTTTATCTATTGCCAGTGACAAGCTGAATAAAGCTAATGCTACAACCGATACACTTGCTAATAACCAGTGTCTCTTTTGTCTAATTGGCATTATTTTGTTTTTAAAACCCTTTAAGATACGTTTTTGCTCCAGATGAGACAACTGAGTTTCTTGAAATTCACTTATATCTAACTTAATGTCATTCAAATCTTTATAAATAGACATTCACCTTACACCTCGCCCTTCTGTAAAATTGTTTTTAATTTTTTTCTTCCCCGGGAGAGTTTATTGTGCACCCAGGATTCCTTTGCTTGAAACTCGTTTGCAATTTCTTTAGATGACACTCCTTCAACATAATACTTTTCAAAAATAGAACGTTCGGTACTATTTAATTTATTGAACAAGTACGTAATATCAAACTCAGATTGTTTTGAAATAGATTGACTAGATGCTTCTTCCAATTCAAATTTACTTATATATTGCTTTGATTTTTCGGATCTACGTACATAGTCAATTGCGCGATATTTTGCTATAGCTGCAATCCACTGTTTAAATTCATTTTTTGTAGAATCAAATGAATTAATATGGAACCAAATCGAAACTAATACATCTGCTAAACATTCCTCTATATCTTGTTGATTTCCTTGCAGATATTTACGGATAATCGTGTTAAGCAGCCCACCATATGATTGAAGTACGTAAGAGATACTATCTTCATTTTTATATTTTATTTGTTGTACAACGTTTTGTTCCGTAACCCTCAATTCAGTTCCTCCTTTTTTTCTATATTCGGTACCTGCTTATTAATACGTTTAATGTTATAAAATCCTATCAAATATAAAAATAAAACATTACTAGATTAAAATTCATTATCGATATAACTAAAATCTGTATAATGCAAAAAGGAGGGTGTGACGTGAGTCATGCCCTCCTTACAATATATCTTGCTTAACCAATCTTGTTGTTATTCTGTAAACCGTCTAACTTTCTAGAAATCTCTTTTAAAAGCATAGTGCGTTCATTGCTAGATTTAACAAGTGTAATAACAAACCAAATAATAAAAACCCAAAAAGCCAAGAAAATAAGTAAGGGTATCAGTGCAATAAAAGTATTCATAAAATGCTCTCCTCCTTTTTTAAAACTATAGCATAACTAGAAAATACTGTTAAATAAATTTAGGTAAGTCAATTTCATAATTACTTGTTTCATATTAAAATATGAGTGTTTACTTAATATCGTAATATATTATTCGTTTTTATTTTTTTTTTGAAAAGCGATTCCGTTGATTGGAGTGGCAGGCTGCGACTCCAGCGGGAACAGCGCGAGCTGAAAGCCCCGCAGGAGCATATGTTTTCGTAGTGACGAGGAGATTGAAGCCGTGCCCGCGGAAAGCATCCGCCTAGAGCGGAAATCAGCGTTGTTCGGATTTAACTATATAATATTCTTTATGAAATTGATTCAGGTAAGTGATTAAGTGTTTTTGTATTAAAAGGGCATACATCTATCTCCGTGTTTAAAATCCCAACGTTCCTCGAACTTCCGTCATATGAGACTGACTTACAGGCAATTCGGTCCCATCCTGCAACTGTATTAATAAATTGGAAGAAAAATCGCGTACAATTCGGTCAATAAATAAAATATTTACTATATAAGAGCGGTGAATTCGTAAAAAGCTATCTGGTAGACGTGGCTGCAAGTCTTTCAAAGTGATACTTGTTTTATATGGTTCTTTATTGGCATAGAACCATGTCTTTTTTTGAAGACTTTCTATATGGGACACTTTTTCAATTGGTATAGGCTTCCACTCATCCTCTTGCTTCCCAGTTAAATACTTATACGGAGAAGTAATGGGTACAGCATGATGAAGGGGGAGGAAAACAACTAATGCAGCCTTCTCTCCATTAATCTCAATTGGATAACCGATTCCGTAATAAGGAACCTGGAATAATGCATCCTCTAGTACAGCTTCTGTTCTACATCCTTTTTTTAGTACCAAATCCGCTAAACTATTAGTCTGGATTTTTTGTCCCTCTTTCAAATGAAGATCATGTCCCCCTGCAAGATAGTATATATACCGATCCCATGCTGCTATAGCAATAGATGCCCCTTTCGGTATCCATTCCTCCATTATTAAACTGTACTGTTTTAATTGTTCCTTTCTAAAATTCACTAGTACACCCCCGAAATCATATATTTAACATTCGTCTTTCCAATTCTTCATTCATCCTTATTAAAGGATATTTCATCCAAAAACCAATACAATAATAGTCATCGTGTTATATATTAGATTACAAGAAAAGGAACTGTTATGATACAGTGAAAAAGTCGTATTTTTAAATAATGTTCCTCGACAAACTATTAAGGGGTGTTTGGAAATGTCCAAAAGAAAACAACAGGTAGAAGAACTTCAGAAACAATGGAAAGAAGAAAGTCGTTGGATAGGGATTGAACGTCCATATTCCGCAGAGGATGTAGTGAAATTACGGGGATCTGTAATGATTGAACAAACATTAGCTCGCAAAGGCTCAGAGCGTTTATGGAGATCGCTTCATCAAGAAGATTTCATCAATGCACTTGGAGCTTTAACTGGAAACCAGGCAGTTCAGCAAGTAAAAGCCGGACTCCAAGCAATCTATTTAAGTGGTTGGCAAGTTGCAGCAGATGCAAACCTTTCGGGTCATATGTATCCAGACCAAAGCTTATACCCTGCTAACAGTGTCCCGGCGGTAGTTAAGCGTATTAACCAAGCATTACAACGTGCAGATCAGATTGATCTGGCAGAAGGTAGAGAAGATGATTTTGACTGGTTCGCACCAATTATTGCAGATGCAGAAGCCGGATTTGGAGGGCCATTAAATGTTTTTGAATTAATGAAAGGTATGATTGAAGCTGGAGCAGCGGGTGTACATTTAGAAGATCAGCTTGCATCAGAAAAGAAATGTGGTCACCTTGGTGGAAAGGTTCTTCTACCTACTCAAAATGCTATTCGTAATTTAGTTTCAGCTAGACTAGCAGCAGATGTAATGGGTGTACCAACTGTACTCATTGCACGTACAGATGCAGACGCTGCAGATATGATTACAAGTGATATTGATCCGCGTGATGCAAATTTCTTAACCGGTGCCCGAACACCTGAGGGATTCTTCAAAACAAAATCAGGAATAGAACAAGCAATTGCGCGTGGTTTAGCGTATGCACCATATGCAGATCTGATTTGGTGTGAAACGTCACACCCAAGTTTAGAGGAAGCAAAACAATTCGCTGATGCTATTCATGCAGAATTCCCAGACAAATTACTAGCGTACAACTGTTCACCATCGTTCAACTGGAAAGCAAACCTGGACCAAGAAACAATTGCAAAATATCAAGTAGAGCTGGGCAAAATGGGGTACAAATTCCAGTTCGTAACGCTTGCCGGTTTCCACGCATTAAATCATAGTATGTTCGAACTAGCGCATGACTATAAAACAAATGGCATGGCTGCGTACTCTAAGCTTCAACAAGCAGAATTCGCAAACGAGGCAAAAGGGTATACCGCTACTAAACATCAGCGTGAAGTAGGAACTGGATACTTTGATGAAATTTCACAAATCGTTTCAGGGGGAACTTCTTCTACAACAGCGATGAAAGGCTCTACTGAAGTAGCACAATTTGCTTAAACCAAATATGGGGATGGGAGGTTAGCGAAAAATGGAACAAATAACGACTAGAAGAATTGAAATTTTAGGGACAGAGGTTGAAGGGATTCACGGAATCTTAACGCCAGAAGCATTAGATTTTGTAGCTTCCCTTCATTATCTCTTTGATAATAGAAGAAAAAAATTGCTAGAAGAAAGGCAAGTTCGTCAGGGAAAGCTAGATAACGGTGGAACATTAGACTTTTTACCAGAAACAAAAGTGATTCGAGAAGGGGATTGGACAATAGCTCCACTCCCAGAGGATTTAAAGGATCGTCGGGTCGAAATTACCGGTCCGGTTAATCGTAAAATGGTCATCAATGCATTAAATTCAGGTGCAAAGACATTTATGGCTTGTTTTGAAGACGCTACTTCACCAACTTGGGAAAATATGATTGAAGGTCAGCTAAATATGCGTGCTGCTGTTCGCAAGACAATCTCCTATACACAGCCTGACACCGGTAAAGTATATAGTCTGCAAGAACAGCCGGCTGTACTTATAGTAAGACCTAGGGGGCTCCACCTTTTGGAGAAAAATATCCAAATTGATGGTGAGGCAATCGCGGGTAGCTTCTTCGACTTTGGAATTTATTTCTTCCATAATGCAAAGGAAGCAATTTCTCAAGGAACTGGCCCTTATTTTTACTTGCCGAAGTTAGAAAGCCATTTAGAAGCACGGTTATGGAATGATATTTTCATATATTCTCAACAACAATTGGGAGTTCCTAACGGGACGATTAAGGCAACTGTATTAATCGAAACGATTATGGCTGCATTCGAAATGGACGAAATTTTATATGAGCTTCGTGATCATTCTGCAGGTCTAAACTGTGGGCGTTGGGACTATATCTTTAGTTATATTAAACGACTCCGCAACCAGTCTCAGGTGATTTTGCCAGACCGAAGTCAAGTGACCATGATATCCCCATTTATGCGTGCTTATTCGCAATTATGTATCCAAACCTGTCATCGACGAAATGCATCTGCTATCGGTGGAATGGCTGCACAAATTCCGATTAAAGGGGACGATGCAGCAAACGCAGCAGCTTTTGCGAAAGTAAGTGAAGACAAACGAAGAGAAGCAATGGAGGGGCATGATGGAACATGGGTAGCACATCCGGGTCTTGTATCAGTCGCTTTGGAAGAATTCCAAGAGCATATGCCTACACCAAACCAGATACATCGTAAACGAGAGGATGTTCATATAACGGCAGCAGACTTATTAGAGGTACCTATTGGGACTATTACCGAAGAGGGTCTTCGCATGAATTGTAGCGTAGGGGTTCAATATATAGCATCTTGGCTACGTGGGAACGGAGCAGCTCCGATTAATAACTTAATGGAAGATGCTGCAACAGCAGAAATTTCTCGTACACAAGTATGGCAATGGATTAGACATCCGGAAGGAAAATTAGAGGATGGTCGAAAAATTACCATACCTTTAGTAGAACAAGTGTTAACAGAGGAGTTAGGAAAACTAAAAGCCGCATTTGGTAATGAAGTATTCGGAAATGGTAGCTATACAGAGGCAGCGGAGCTATTCCTATTGTTAATAAGAGAAGATGAATTTATCGAATTTCTAACATTACCAGGCTATGAAAAAATTAGCTGAATAATGAAACCATTCAAGGAGGTGATTTGTGTGAAAACAACTACTCAAGAACTAAACACAAAGGTTTGTCGTGAATGTGGATGTGTTATTAATGAGCAAGTAGAATCATCCCTTTACGAGTGCGAACGTTGTATCGGCTTGAATGAGGAATAACGAACATAAAAAACAGTGAAGGAGTTAGATCGCCGTCACTGTTTTTTTGCGTGCTTTTTACAATTATATATATGGAAGTTGGGTATCAGTGAATGTTCTATGCACATTAATTGATATTTTTTGTTTATTTTTCAAGTATAAAATTTTAGTAGTTATTAAATCAAATACCGCTAAAAATTCACAAAAAAGACACACTTCATCAAGCTAACCCAACAAAATTATTGGGTCTTATGGTATAATCCTTTTCTGGATAAAATAATTATTAAGTACTATATGTTATAGGAAGATAATAATATTCTAATTTGAATAGATAATGAAAGTAAATAATTGTTAATTTATAAATTTTGAATAATTGTAAATCCAGTATCATAAAATACCTAATTTAAATGGAAATTTGAAATGGGAAATAAGAGAATTGAGGGATTCGTCGTGAAGTTGTTTTTTAATTTAAAAACATCAGTAAAGTTGATAGCTGCATTTGTATTCATGGGCATCATTATTGGTGCTGTAGGGTCATACGGAGTGAAGAATTTAGGGAAATCCAATGGACAATTACAATTTATGTTTGATGAACGGGTTGTTCCGATAAGTAATCTTGGGGATGTTGAGACTTCATATCAGCGAATTCGTGTAAGTATTCGTGATATGGTATTCGTGGCAGAGACAACTTCTAAAAAGCAAGAGTTTGAAAATGTTATTAACACAATAAAAGAAGAGATTGATGCTGAACTAAAGGCATATGAAACTGGTTCTATTATGCTTGATTCTGAACAGGCAATTCTCAATGATTTATATCCTGCTTTAGAAGGATATTACTCTATATTAGATAGAGCTGTTGCGTATGCATACGCAAACGATCAGGAGGGATATTTAGGTATTGCTCCAGAATTTAAGGTATCAGGAGATACAGTAGAAGGTATTATTAGTGATCTTATTAGTCTGAACATTGATTTAGCAAAAAAATCAAATGAAGATTCAAATGCACAGTATTATCAAGCGCAAACTATGACTATAATTGTTATTCTATTTGCTGTGTTATTAAGTATTGCTATAGGGTACGGTTTTGCTCAAATGATTTCAAGACCATTGAAAAAGGTGGTAACTTTAGTTGGTCAAGTAGCAAATGGTGATTTAACACACTCAACAAATATTGATACAAAAGACGAAGTGGGAGTTCTAGCTACATCGATGAATGCAATGGTAATAAGTTTGCGTAAGTTGATGCAAGACGTAATGAATACATCTCAACAAGTAGCCGCATCATCTGAGGAGTTAACGGCAAGTGCTGAACATACTAGTCGTGCAACAGAGGAAATAACAAATTCAATCCAAGGAATAGCCTTAGGGGCAGAAACTTCTACAGCTAGCCTAGAAGAAAGTTCAACAGGTCTAGAAGAAGTGACACTAGGGATACAGAACATTGCAGAAAGCTCGAATAGTATCTCAGAAGCTAGCTCAAATGCAACTTCTCAAGCGAAAATGGGAGGGGAGTATGTTGGTAAAACGACTCAACAAATGCATGCGATCAATGAATCGGTAAATGAGAGTAGCGAAGCCATTAGGTCTTTAGGTAAACGATCACAGGAAATTGGGGAGATTACAAAGGTTATTACGGAAATTGCAAATCAAACCAACTTATTGGCATTAAATGCTGCAATCGAAGCAGCAAGAGCTGGAGAACATGGAAAAGGATTTGCAGTAGTAGCAGATGAAGTTCGTAAGTTGGCAGAACAATCTCAACAATCATCTCAACAAATTTCTGAGTTAATAAATGAAATTCAAGTAGAAATGACTCGGTCTAACGAATCAATTAATCAAGTTAAATCGGATGTGGAAGAAGGATTGACGATAGTTGGAAAAACGGAAGAAAGCTTTGAAGTAATCTTGGTTTCCTTGGATCAAGTAGGTATGCAGATAGATGATATGGCTGCGACAGCTGAACAAATGTCTGCCAGTGCCCAAGAGGTTTCTGCCAATGTGGCTAGTAGCACTTCGATGTCAAGAGATTCGTCCGCGAACTCCCAAACAGTTGCGGCAGCTACGGAAGAACAGCTTGCTTCTATGGAGGAAATTTCATCAGCTTCTAACAATCTATCTGAAATGGCTATGAATCTACAAGAACTTGTAAGTAAGTTTAAAATATAAAATAGAACCCCCTGACCTCAATCATTTGGATTTTGTTAGGGGTATTTATAATTTTAGTGAGTGTTTGTGTCATAATAGTAGTGATTCAATGATACCGGGAAAACAAGTGAGGTGTTAATATGTCGTCTGCTAAAAAAGATTTAAGGGTTTGCAACAAAGGGCACAAGTTTTATAAAAGTAGTAACTGTCGAACATGTCCAACTTGTGAGTTAGAAAACAAACCAGACAGTGGATTTCTTTCGCTGCTCTCTGCACCAGCAAGACGTGCATTAGTCCACAATGGTGTGACTTCTTTGGAGGAACTCTCTAAATTCAGTGAAAAAGAAATTTTGAAATTTCACGGTATAGGACCAGCCTCCATACCGACACTTAAATCTAGTTTGGAGAGAGAGAGTTTGTCCTTTAGAAATTAAAATCATCGGAATATTAGTGAGTAGGTAGTTCCACAGCCCCTACAAACGTAATTATTTTCGACTAGCTCGCACACGAGTTTGGAAGAATAATCACTTGTGAAAAGTTATCCCTACGCCATAAGATTTTATAATTCCTTAAAGAATACAAAATGCATCGCTTAATCACGATGCATTTTTTAGTAGTGTTTAAAAACCTATTCAGCAGGAAATGTTGTTTGAACGGTCTTTTGCCCACTTTTCTCTACATATTCAATGATTAGTTGTGTGCCTTCCTCCAGGTTTTCAAACTGAGATATTGCCACTTCTGATAATTGCATTACTTCTGTACCGCCATCTACATTTTTCACTTCAATGGAGTGAGGATCTACTAGGCCGATAAAGGTGACTTCCTGTGTTTGAACGACAAGTTTTCCAGGTGACGTCAATAATTCATAAGCTACTTTTTCTTTTTGCTCGTTTAACCCATTTGCCGTTGACCAAACAATTAATGTATAAGACCCCGCAGGTACTCCTGCAAGTTCTTCTTCTAGATTGAGTGGAACTGTCCATTCTTCACTAGGCCGTAGTTTCTTTTCTTGCATTTCATTTGTGAATGATTTGTTTGTTGAATATGTGTAAATGACTGTATTCGCTTTATTCAATAACTGGAATTCGATTTGTTGCCCACTCGACATTTCCAAAACAGCCTCTTCTGATGATTCATTTTTAATCGTAAAAGTACCCTCTCCATCACCTGTTAGATCAAGTTGTGTGGATATATGTTCCTCTATCGCGTCAGTTCCTGTTTTGGATTCAGTTGTACCGGATCCACAGCTAGCCAAGATAAAGAGAGGGATTAAGAATAGTAAGAACCAACTTACTTTTTTACCTCTTCTCATGTTGTACACCTCCTGTTTAAGAATTAGACCGCTTCCTGGATAAAAAGTTACACTCGATGAGAACAATAATTTTTTGCAAGAAAAGCGAAAGTACCATCAAAGAAAAAATGATGCGTCAGTTGAAACTAAAACCTGTATATAGTACGTTCAATGTGTTTAAAAGAAAATCTAATACTAAGTGAAATACAAAGTGTCGACTCCAACAGGGGTAAGCGAGAAAGTCCGATCTGAAAAGGCAAGCTTCCGGCTGAAATGTAATTCAGTGGAATTGTTAATTCTTAAAAATTATATAACCTATATCATTAAAAAAACTTCCCTGTGTGAGACACAGGGAAGTAGTTACTACGCTTTTACTGGGCTAAATTCATGAACCCACACAGTCATATGGGGCAACCAAGGCATACCGGGATGGTAAGCCAGGATAGATTGTTTATAGTCCTCTACTGATTCAAATCCTTCTTGTTTTGCATGTTCATCTGTCAAATCGCCTAATGTTTGTATATATACACGGTCTACAACGAAAGACTGACCTTGAAGCTCCATTATTTCGCCTACATCAGCATAGCGGCCATTACGTCGCGTGGCAGTTTTTTTTCCTTGTAATACTAAAGCAACATCGGATTCCATAGTTACTAATCTTTCAACGGAACACGTCTTTGCAGGTAAATTCGTTTCTTCGTGATTTGTCATAATTAGCCCACCTTGTTTAAAAATTTTGCTATTTAAAACTAAGTGTACACTTTAATTGGGTTTCTTACTATGAGGATAAAAAGACTATTTTTTATTTGTATAGTTCTGATCTCGTGTAAATGGCTCCGATACAACTGTATGAGCGAGCTCAACAGGAGTCTTGCCTTCTTCTTCAAAATATATTTCCTCTAAATCCGGAAAGTTTTCAAAATAGGAATGAACAATTGTTCCAATAAAAATATTCTCCCCAGCACTTCCTTGTACATTATCTAATCCCTTCATATTTAAAACTAGTTTCTTATTATCGTTTTCAATTCGATAATCAATCAGCTCGACATCAAGCTCCATAATTTCTTCGAAAATTTGATGGAATAGGTCTTCGGAGAATTCAAAAGTGGCCTCGTATGGCACCACGTTTTCCGCATTTTCATCACCTTTAAAGACTACAAGTGTTTCTGTAGTATCTGAAGGCACTACATTCTCTCCTTCATGTCCAGCCCATTCGTACGCTATCTCTTGTTTCTGCTCACTTAATTCTTCAGCGGTTGCCCAAGCCACAAGAGTGTATGATCCAGCCGACACTTCTGCTAATTCTGTTTTCAAATCAAGCGGAATGACTATTTCTTCACTTGGTTTCAGCACTTTTTCAGAAATCATTAGGACAAATACTTTATTAGCAGAATAAGTAAATACAGTATTCTTTTCATTGTCTAAAAGTTGGTATTCTAAATCTTGACCATTAGGATACGTTAAAGTCACTTCTTCATCTGTTTCATTTTTAATCGTAAACTTAGCATTACCATCCTCTTCAACTTCTATCTTTGTGGTGACACTTTTATCTTCCTGTTGCTCAGGTTCGTTTACGGTTGTAATACCTGAATTATCTGTTCCGCAGCTAGTTAGGATAAATATGAGAAAAATGGTAAATACACTTCCAATTATTCTATTCACTCTATTCACTCCTTTGCAAATTAGACAGTTTCACACGTAGAAAGTTACATTTTAATAAATAGTCTTTTTTTCTTAAGAATTTCTTCATATTTTCCCTACTGGAATGTTAAGGAATGAGGGGTACAATAAGTAACATAGAACGATAAGGAATGGAATCGAATGGGCAAAGGAGGTAAATAAATGACACAGTTTACGGTATTAGTAACAGATGATGACCAAGATATTCGAGATGGTATTGAAATTTATTTGAAAAATGAAGGCTACAGAGTTTTAAAAGCTGCGAATGGTTTAGAAGCATTGCAGTTAATAGAAGAAAACGAAGTTCATGTCATCATATTAGATATAATGATGCCGAAAATGGATGGAATTGCAGCGACATTTAAAATTAGAGAGCAAAAAAATATTCCTATTATTATGCTGAGTGCAAAAGCAGAGGATTCGGATAAGATTCATGGGCTCTCTATTGGTGCAGATGATTATGTGACGAAGCCTTTTCATCCGATGGAATTGGTGGCACGTGTGAAGTCTCAGTTAAGAAGATATACAAAATTAGGAAATTACCAAGGACAGCAGCAAGTGATTGAAATAGATGGTCTGATTTTGAATAAAGAAGCGAAGGATCTTTCTATAGAAGGTGAGTCCGTTAAACTAACGCCGATTGAATTTAAAATTACAGAGCTGCTGATGACTAATGCGGGGCGCGTTTTTTCCATCAATGAAATATATGAACGTGTTTGGAAGGAACCTGCATATAACGCTGAAAATATAGTAGCAGTTCATATCCGAAAAATTCGAGAAAAAATAGAAGCAGATCCTAAAAATCCTAGATATTTAAAGGTGGTGTGGGGCGTTGGCTATAAAATCGACAAGTAAAATGAGTTTTCTTTTATCTATAGTTGCAATTGTCTGTGGGTTACTCTGTTTGTTTTATTGTCTAACCAACCTATTGCCAGTGGTAGAAATTAGAGAGAGCTTTGTTGAAATTATTCAAAACATGAAAGAGGGGGTAGTGGGGTGAAAAAACCAATTATAAAGGATTTACTAGTATCTTTGTTAGCGGTAATGATAATTTTAGCATTCTTTACGCTAATTAGAGACGGTGGAAATTATATAGGTAAAACCTATTTTGACAGCGATGGTTTTAATGAAGAAGTGAGTAACTTTGAGTCGTCTGTTGTTTCCCTTGTTTTAGCTGTTCCTAAGATTGAAGAAGTTAAGAAAAATATTACCGTTACTGAGGAAGAAATAGAAGAATATCGTTACCGTTTTGGTAGTCTACAAGAGCAACTTGACTCCATCATATATCAGTATGAAGCAAGAACGGACGATGAATCCATTGCAGAACGCAATAAAAAAATGGAAGACATTACGAAAAACTTTGAGGATAATGTCTATGTGAGAGACAAGGTAATAATAGAGAAAGAAAAACAAGTGGATGAGTATTTTCGAGGATTAGAGCGAAGTAAAAATGAGTTTTTAAACTTTAATGGTGGGTTTATTTATAGCTTAACAAATAAAGAAACAGGTGAAGAATTTTCAAACGGAGACATGGACTCTAAACTTGCTTACAAAAAGGAATACTCTAATAAGTCAAATTTTTTAAGAGAAAATGTTGTAAATGAATATATAGAAAACTCTGGGTATGTGGAAGAGTTAATTGCTTACAGTTTCCCTCAATTTGAAGGAACTATTGCTATATCAGAAGCGAGTATTATGAATGGTGATCGAGCAGAGAGCTATCAGTATTTTAAAAAAGAAGAGAGATTATTTTTCGGAATACTTATCCTAGGTACTCTAGCAGCTATTGCATTTATTTTTATATGGAGAAAAAACAAGAGTCATTTTCAGAATGAGGATGGAAAGTATAGATATCGTAGCTTACCGGTAGATGTTCAATGGGGATTATTTTTTCTCACTATTTTTATTGTTTTTACTGCAATAAATGAGTTAAGAATCGGTATTATACATTATGGTGGTTATGATATCCCTATCTTTACGCTTATCATTGCACTACTATCTACAGTATTCGCATTTTATCAATGGATGTGGATAGAAAAAGTGTATGGAAATATAGAGTGGAAGAAAAGTCTCGTGTACAGTTGGTTTAAGTCATTAGAAGGATTTTTCCTAAAACGCACGATTGGTGTACAAACTTTGATCATGCTTGTGGTCATTTTCTTCTGGGGGTTTGGCACATTACTGTCAGTTGTTATGCCAATTGCTTTTATCGTTTGGGTTCCTGCAACGATGTTTATTGGTATACCAGTACTTGTGTTTTTATTGTCCAGAATGTCATACCTGAACCGAATTATTGTGAAAACAGAAGAAATGGCAAGAGGCGTTATTGGCAATGAAATCGAAGTGAGAGGGAAGTCACCGATTGCTGAGCATGCGGCTAACTTAAACAGACTTCGTGAACGAATAAAGTCCTCGCATTCCGAGCAAGCAAAAAGTGAACGCTTGAAAACAGAGCTTATCACAAATGTTAGTCATGATTTGCGTACACCGCTAACATCTATTATCACATATACTGATTTGTTGAAAAATCCAAGCATTACGGATGAAGAGCGAGCATCCTATATTGCGATTTTGGATAAAAAGTCAATGCGTTTGAAAACACTAATTGAAGATTTATTTGAAGTATCTAAAATGGCGACAGGAAATATCGAATTAGACAAACGAAAAGTGGATTTAACCCAACTCCTGCAGCAAGCAATCGCTGAGCATCAGGAAGATATTAATAAATCGGGGCTAGAGTATCGTGTAGCCATTGGCACAAAGCCAATCATGTCATATGTAGATGGACAAAAGTGGTGGAGGGTTCTTGATAACCTAATCATCAATACGCTGAAGTACGCAATGCCTAATACTCGGGTGTATATTAATTTAGATCAAATCGACGGAGAAGCAGTTTTTGTTATCAAAAATATAGCGAAATATGAGCTAGGTAACGACGTGAATGAATTAACCGAGCGATTCAAGAGAGCAGACACATCTCGTCATACAGAAGGCTCCGGACTTGGTCTTGCTATCGCGCAGTCTATAGTGGATTTACATGGGGGCAGTCTGCGAATGGATGTTGACGGAGATTTGTTCAAAGTCACTGTAATAATAGCTATAATTTAAAAAAAGAAATCCAAACGAGTGAAGGGTTCTGTTACCTCGAAAAAATAAAATTTAACTTGTTATATAAATCTAAAAATAGTAATGAGACTGGGACAGAAGTAGCCTCTATGTATGAAAAAAAGTGAAATCGCAAGCGCGATTTCACTTTTTTTACTTTATTTTTAAGATTATACGGATAAGATTTTATACGCTTGCCGCATATTTCCGGATATTCACAGCCATTAATGCAAGGCCGATTTCGTGTTCGACCTTAGATTTTCCACGAACTGAAAATCGGGTAAAACCTAAATTAGCCTTTTAGTATCCAAAAACTGGTTCCAAGTCAATCTTACGTTGACGATAAATGGCACCTGTTTTTCTTCTGAAAGCTTTGTTCGTACATATTCTTTTTGTTGTTCCCATTTCACCTGGACCATTAGCCCACGATTCGTACCTTCTTGTGACTTTGTACATAACGTTCGCAGCGGACAACCTGTACAATTTTCACATTCATACATTTTGAATTGGCACTGGAATCATGTTTTATCGGTACGTGTGGCATTGTATTGGAAGGTTAGTTGCTTTTCATTTGGACAAGTATAGCTGTCCTTTTTTTATACTTGAATTATGTAGGGTTTACTTAATATAGACGGGATATTTGTTGTTTGGAGTGAAGGCGGCGACTACCAGGGGACAAGCGTGTGGGAGAGACTACAGGCTCGACCTGTGCCCCCAGGAAAGCGTACGCCGTAACGGAAAACAACGGCTACGAAGTATATAGAAAAATAAAGCAGTTCTAATTTTGAGGTGGGTTTTGTCCCAGCTTCACTACTATTTTTAGTTTGTCATGTAGAAAAATTGCGGTCAAAAAAACACGTCAAATACATTGTAAAAGACGAGAATTTGTGTTAAATTTATATAGATATATGCTAAAAATATAAAGTAGCATTATATCCCTATTTTAAATTATACATTATACTTTTTCGTTTGTCAAACCCAAACTTTATAAGGAGTGGTTGCTATGGATTCTGAATTTCAGCTGGAGCAAAAACGAGTGGATAGTGTAATTGAGACAATAACAGCGCAAGTCATCAGATTAGAAGAAGAAACTTCTCGGAGTCGGAACGAACTGGTTAATATACGCAAACACTTTTGGGATGAAGTCAAGGTGAATGTTGATACCTTCGACGATTATCTTGAGACCATCATTGGCTTGAGACAAGAGACTCAAGCTCTATCAATTATTCAAAGTACCGATAGACATGTAACTAAGAAATTATCCACGCTTAAACGTATGCAAGAGGTTCCCTACTTCGGCAGAATCGATTTCATTGAAGAAGGAGATTCTACTCATGAACAAATTTATATTGGAATCTCCACACTTAGAGATGCAAGTGGTGAAGAGTTTCTTGTCTATGACTGGAGGGCACCTGTCTCAAGCGTCTACTATGAGTACCAGAATGGATCGGCTAAGTATGCAACTCCTGCGGGCGAAGTCCAAGGCATATTAGAGAAAAAATGGCAATATCTTATCCGAGGCGGTGTTCTCCAATCCATGTTCGATACAAGTCTAACCATTGGAGATGAGATTTTACAACAGGTGCTGGGCAAAGGTACAGACAAACATATGCACAATATAGTAGCTACCATTCAAGAGGAGCAAAACCGAATTATCCGCCACGATCGTGGAAGATTGCTCATTGTACATGGTGCAGCCGGCAGTGGAAAAACATCCGCAGCGCTGCAGCGGATTGCTTTTTTGCTCTACAAATATCGAGATAGTATAAATGCCGATCAAATTATTCTATTTTCTCCTAATTCGATGTTTAACAGTTATGTGTCCAATGTTTTACCAGAACTTGGAGAAGAGAATATGCAACAGGTCACATTTCAGGAATATTTAGACCGTCGGCTGAGTGGAGAGTTTCAAGTTGAAAATCCCTACGAGCAATTGGAGTATGTTTTAACTGCTGCGAATACCCCTTCCTACAGGTCAAGAGTTGAGAGCATTCGATTCAAAGCATCTCCACTCTTTTTTGAAGCTATCGAAGCATATAGGAAGTCGTTAGAGTTATCTGGAATGTTATTCAAGGATATAATTTTCAGAGGAAAGCCTATTGTTACAGCTGGCCAAATAGCAGATAGATTTTATAGTAACGACACATCACTCCGCTTCCATAATAGACTTGAAAAGTTAAAGGACTGGCTAACAAAGAAAATAAATGAAACCCAAAAGGTTGAATTAACTAAGCAATGGGTACAGGAGAAAATCGAACTGCTTAGCAACGAGGATTATCATAAGGCCCAGACCTACTTGGCGAAAAAACACGGTTATAAAGCAGAATCGATTGCAGATTATGAGCCCGAGCATGAAGCGCTTGCGCGATTAATTGTTCAACAGAAACTAAAGCCGTTGCGTAAAAGAGTAAAAACATTTAGTTTCATCGACATTAAGGGGATATACGAGCAACTTTTTTCTGATTCACTGAAAATTAAACAGTGGATAAAGGGGGAAGTGCCCTCGGAATGGACGGAGATTTGTCAAGCGACGATGGAGATGCTAAATGAAGGAAAGCTATCTTACGAGGATGCTACTCCATTCTTACTTATGAAAGAGCTGATTCAAGGATTTCAAACGAACGGTTCTATTAAGCACATACTTGTTGACGAAGCTCAGGATTATTCGCCGTTTCAATTCGAGTTTCTAAAGCGTTTATTTCCTTCAGCAAAAATGACTGTGTTAGGTGACTTTAATCAGGCGATATTTGCCCATGCAAGCGAAAAGGATAACTTTGACGCACTGATGAGCTTATACGGACAGCCTGAAACGGAAGTGATTAACATGACACGTAGCTATCGATCCACAAAGCCGATTATCGAGTTTACACGCAAGCTAGTACCTAACGGCGAACGGATTATCCCATTCGATCGCGACGGCGAGCAACCCGTTTTGACACAATTGCTGAATCACACAGAACTACACCGCTGCATCACATCCAAAGTCGCGACTTTGCGAAATCTTCGTTATAAGAGTATTGCTATAATATGTAAATCAGATGAGGAGAGTAAGAGTGCATACGAATCCCTGTCTCATATTGATGATATTAAGCTCGTGAAGAACAGCTCTAGTGAATATGAAGAAGGTGTTGTTGTCATACCGTCATACTTATCCAAAGGCATCGAATTCGATGCTGTCATCATTTATGATGCATCAGAGCTAGTATACGGCGATGAGAGCCTTCGTAGAGTTTTCTATACTTCTTGTACTAGAGCTATGCATTATTTACAACTTTACAGCGTAGGTGAACCAACCCGATTATTGGGAAACGTATTGCAGGAGAGTTTAATCCAATCTTGACATTATTGTAATTTTAACGATAAACACATGAGCGATTATCTAATAAAGAATAATTAATCAGCCAAAAATATGTAAAGTTCACTGCTTACATGTTTTTGGCTTTTTTTATAAAAATGCAGTCCTATTTTTCCAACCGACTGAACATCCACTGTTAGGTGCTCCTGTGTTGCTTGGACTCAGACATTGTTTAAAATCGAAACCCATGATATCTATGGTATATTTTAGATAGGTACTAATCTGTTATATACATATTGAAATGAAGAATGGGGATGAGAAAATGGAAACGTTGGGTCAATTTAATTTTGCACGAATATATACATTAGGTAGGATTAAACAGGTGAAAGATGTCGCATGGGATATACAACCACCTGGTTTCAATAACACTATTCGTTGGAATGTAGGTCATATTTTTGTAAATTCAGAGATGCTAGCGAAAAAGGCAATTCCTTCGTATGAAATTGTTCATCCAGAATGGCTAACTCTATTCGTCCCTGGAACAAAACCAAGTGAATGGGGTATTGAGCCTCCTACTTCAAATGAATTAGTCAGTGCTTTACAGGAACAAACAGAGCGGATAAAAACAGTGCTAGACAACAATTTATCTAATTTTCTAATAGAGTCCATGTCAATCGGGAACCTACATGAAATGAATACAGTAGAGGCACTAGTGCAATTCATAGTTTGGCATGAGGGAGTTCATGCGGGGATAATCCACGCATTGAACCGTGCTACAAGTGCGTAATGATGAAAATTTACATTGTAGGGTCAGTGGGGAGTGGCAAAACTACACTAGCTCGTAAAGTTGCTGCTGAGCTTCAAGTTCCGCACTTCGAAACCGATAATTTTGTATGGAATCATCAGCCAACGGGTGACGTTAGAAATGAAATGGATGTCAGAAATGAATTATTTAGTGATGCAGTACAGCAAAGTAAATGGGTAATAGAGGGCGTTCATATCAATTGGACTGACGAGGCATTACTAGTAGCCGATCAAATTATTTTTTTAGACATCCCCGTGAACAAAAGAACATGGCGCATTATAAGACGATACATCCGTCAGCTTCTAAAAATAGAAAAGGTAAATTATAAACCGACCCTAACTATATTCTGGAAGATGTTTCGGTGGAATAGATACTTCGAAGAACAAATGAAACCGGAGTTCATACAAAAATTTGAAGTTTATGGCACAAAAGTGCATTATCTTCGAACAAATGAAGAAGTAAAAAATTGGTTGCGAGAGATTTCAGTGGGAAAAAGCTAGCTAAACAAGTCAATGTAAAAAAGGATCACCATCTTCTGAAATGGTCATCCTTTTTTTTCATCGTATCTATTTCTTTTATTAAATAATCCAATTTACTTTGTATGTCTGATAATTGCTGTTGATTTACTTGCTTTTTTTGTTCAATATTCTTTTCTTCCTGTGCTAGTTCGGAAAGGGCGATGCCTTCGCCAATGGTTTCAATAATGTACCCAATTGTTACAATAACGGTTCCTAAAAATCCAACCTTTGCAGCTAGGTTAGTCGTTTCCTCGTTCTCCGGCTCAATAGGGTCTAGTGGTGGATTCATGCGCACTAACATCCTTTATGCTGTCTTTTTAGCTTTATTGTCCAGCTCCAGCGCCTAGCCCCTCGAGTCGCTTCAGAATTTCAGCAAAGGCAAAGGACGCCTTTAAGTGAAATTCTTCCAGCGCTTGTCAAGGCTGCCATAGGCGCTTGCGCTTTTCTTAGTAGCATATGATGACGCGAACGAATAAGTTATTTTTTTGTGGGAACCAGTTTATGTTCAAATGCATAGATAACGGCTTGTGTGCGGTCGCTTACCTCGAGCTTCGATAAAATATTGCTGACATGTGTTTTGGCTGTTTTCAATGCTATAAAGAGAGTGTCGGCTATGTCTTGATTTGTTTTGCCCTCAGCCATGAGTAGCAGTACTTCATGTTCTCGGTCTGTTAGATCATCATGAAGAGCATGGTCCGAGCCTTGGCGCATACGTTTCATCATTTTATTGGTTACTTCGGGCTCTAACACCGCATCTCCGTTTAATGTTTTACGAATAGAGTCAGCAATATGAGAGGCTTTGGAAGTTTTTAATAAATAACTGATAGCGCCAGCTTCGAGTGCAGGGTACACTTTGTCATCATCAATAAAGCTTGTGACAATCATTACTTTTGCTTCAGGCCATTGTTGAACAATTTCACGTGTAGCTTCTGCCCCACTCATTATCGGCATAACCATATCCATTAAAATTATATCTGGTCTATGCTCAAGAGCCATGTTCACTGCTTCTTTTCCATTAATAGCTTCTGCTACTACTTCCATATCCGGCTGTGCCTGCAAGTATGCGGAAACGCCGATGCGTACCATTTCATGATCATCCGCTAATAAGATTCGGATCATTCTCTCGCACTCCTTTCTCTAACTGAATTTTTTCAATATCTGTTTTTTCAATTGGCAGCTTCACCTCAACAATTGTGCCTTGAGAAGGAACAGAAACAATTTTACTTATTGCGCCGATTTCAACAGCCCGTTCCTGTACACTTTGCAATCCATAAGAACCGTTTTTGGAATCTACATGTTCAAATCCAACACCGTTGTCTTGAACGCGGAAGATAGCAAGATTATCTCGTTCAACGAATAATATATCGACTTCAGTAGCGTTTGCATGCCGCAGTGTATTGGATAACGTTTCCTGTGCAATGCGGAACAAATGATCCTCAGCACCTTTTGATAAAGGAACGTCTTCCAAGCGGTAACGAATCGTGAAAAATACCTTTTCCTGTAATTCCATAAGTAACTCTTCTAAACCTTCTTTTAACGTTTTATCATGTAAGGCTGCAGGTCGGAGATGCAGTAATAATGCGCGCATTTCTAATTGAGCCTGCTGTACAATTTTTTCAGTTTGTAGCAATGTTTTTGGAGCTTTTTCATGCTGAGTTTCTTCAATTTCCACCATAGCGGATAATAGCATGGATGCAGCAAACAATTGCTGAGACACGGAATCATGTAGCTCTCTAGCTAATCGTTGCCTTTCTTGCACAATCCGTTCCTGAATAAGCTTATCTTGAGCCTCCGCTTTTTCATTCGTAATACGCTGCAGTGTCTTACGCTGTGTTACGATAAGTTGCTCTAATTGAGTTGTTGTAACATGTAATCGCTTTGAATAGGTATACTTTTTCTTCGCTGGTGTAAATGTTTCTGCCTCCAGCAAAGGGCGTAGGCTAGTATCAATCTTTTTTTCCTGATCTCGAACCTTTTGTAGTGTGTTCATTGAAAAACTAAAACTCATAATTGCAAGAATGATAATAATCCATGCTCCAAAAGGAACCTCTGCATACTTTATTTCTAGTAGGGACCACCAGGCATCTTCATTTGGCCATCCCCATAGTGCATAGAGTAGAAGTGCTGCCAGTGTAAGTAAAATGGTAAAAATAGAGAGACCTTGCCCAAAAACAATCTTCATTTACGGATCACCTCAATATCCCCAATCCATGTAGATACGGTAATAACTAATTCAGAAGCGTATGTGACATCCTCTAAATAACCATCTTTCACTAAGACAGATTGGTTCCATAATCGTTGTACACCGCGACCAAAAATATCTGCTTCTCCAATAACGGTTGCGTAATGTATCCTTACTGGAATTTCATATGGTACATAGATGGTCACTTTCCCAAGGGACTGACGAATAGAAACGAAGGATGTACCCTTTGGCAAAACTGTTTGTGTTACATCAATTACTTGTTCTCCATAAAAGCTTTGCACGTGGACATCTTGCCACTCGTAAGCGTTAAATGGAGTCGTTTGAGAAGAAAATAACTTATTTTGAATAATACTATTTGGAGTTTCTTTATATACGGTGTCAAATGGACGTACCATTTTTTGAATGGGTTCATTTTTCCATAATTTGAACAAAATATAACCCATTATAGCTAGTAGTAGGAGTCTCAAGCTCCACATAGAAAAAACAGCAATGATCAAAAAGATAAATCCGGTCCAAAATAAAAAGCGAGTTCGTTTTCGCATGCTAAAATACATCATCCCAATGCCAAGAAGAACTAATACAATACTGCCGTTTCCAAAAATTGTAGCCTCTATGAACATAAGGAAAACAAAACAAATGAGTATAAAAGCTAATCTGTTTGTCTGGTTTTCTTTCATAACGAGTATTCCTCCTTCTTCGCATAAGGTGAAGCTTCCATCAGTGGGGGTTTCTTCACCTCCCGCTGATTGTAAAATTAATCTAAGTCAAATAACACCGCATCGTGCGGCAATGCCTGATTGATCACTGATCTGTTGACCCAGGATGTTTAACTGGGATAAAGATTAGTAAGGAGAAGGCAAGTGCCTCCTCCTCTATAACCCGCTAATCTTTCTATCTGTCTAGCTCCAGACACCAGCTGCTCGATCACTTCAGACTTACTGAAAAGTAAAGGGAGCCTTTACTTCAAGCCTTCCAGTGCTTTTCGCAGCAGAACGCGTCCTGCGCCTTTCTTCTAGTTTACACAATTTCTGCTTTAGTTTGTGCGTTTTTTTCTAACATTTCTAAACGTTGTTCCATTGAAGTGATTTCATGCTCTTTTTCGATCTTTGTTCCAAGACGTTCGATGTATTGTTCCATGTCTTCAAATGTGCCGAAATTCTTTTCTTTTTGCTCAGGCTGTAAAATACGATCCATTTGATGGTGAGCACGAGTTACATTCTCTTTGCCCATCAATTGCAATTGGCGAACTTTCATGTCTTTGATTTTATGTTTCATCTCTTCGTATTTACGTTCTAATCCGAAAAGCTCTTCTGTTGTTTGATGAATGCTATTTTGTAATACAGCGGCACGTTCCTCGTATGCGTTTACTTCCGCTAAAGCGAAAGCAGCTAGGTCTTCCTCACCGCTGTTAGTTGCAAGGTTTACTTGATTTTTACGTTTTTCAACCATTTGCATAGTTTCGGTTAGTTCTTTTTCTAATTCTTGCTTTAGGTTTCCTTGGCGCTCTAACCATTTACCGGTTTGTTCGGTTTGTTTTTCTGCTTCCCGAATATATTGGTTTAGCATTGCAATCGGGTTTTTTTCTTCTTTTTTATCAAATAACTTGTGTAAGTCTGCTTCTATTGAATATTTTAATCTGTTTAATAATGATGTCATGTTAGTTTCCTCCTTATTTTGAAAGCTCATTCCATTGTTTTTCAAAGTTTACAAATGGGTCGTCTGTTTTAACGATTGGTGATGAAAAGCTTAGTGTTTCGTTGTTCCATTTTTTCACTACATACCAAACTGCTAGAATTGCTAAGATAGCGAAAAATGCAGGTACGTTTACAACTGCAGTGATTAAACCAACGATACCCACGCTTGCCCAAAAGATTTTCAAAAAGGTTGAATCACTCTTCAAGTAAAAATGTACCCCTGCAAAGACAACTGCAGCGGAAACTCCAAGAGCTAAAAGTGAACCTAAGTTAGCTAATGCTACAATCCCTGCGATAATTCCTAGTGTTAATAAACCAAATTTTTTCATATATTTGTTCCTCCTCTCGTTTGTATTACAAGCTTACCAATTCTAGAAACTAATCCAAACGGGCTTAGAATTGATTTTCCTATCAGTCTAGAGGCTTAGGAGTACTAAGACAAAATCTGCTATACTTATGGAAAAGTAGTCATGAATTAGTGTAGTACCTGATACTTTGTTGAGTTAAAAAATACATACATTGGAGAACTGATACATGAAAAGAATTATTGGAGCAATAGTAGCAATCCTCTTATATTCTGCCATTGTCTTTTACTTTGGCTGGGGCATTTCCAAGTGGTTAGAACTTTACTTTCCTATAAATAGTTGGTTATTTGGTGTTGTCTGGGGACTAATTGCTTTTGGCTTTGTTATTGGAAGATTCAGTCATAAGCTACGGCTATTTAGTATAATAGGATCCTACTGGTTTATTGTCATGCAGTACGGGATTATCCTTTTTCCAATCGCTACCTTACTACTGTGGATCTTCCCATCTTCTTTGAACTTAATAGGGTGGACGGTTTTCTTGATTTTCCTCTTTATATTAATATTTGGGACCTATAATGCATACACACCTGTTGTTCGAGAACTTTCTATTGTAATGCCGAAAAAAGGATCTAAGCTAGAATCTGTTAAAGTAGTGGTTGCATCTGATTTCCACCTTGGTTTATTATCCAATAAGGCGCATTTAAGTCGCTTTGTGAAAAAAGCAAATGCAGAGAAGCCGGATTTAATATTATTAGCAGGAGATTTAGTCGACGATGATCCTATTTGGTTTGTTCAAAATGGCATGTCCGAAGTGATGAAACAACTCGAGTCTACGTATGGTATATATGGGGTGCTTGGAAATCATGAGTATTATGGAAAAAAGATTCCTCTATTAGTAGAAGAGATGGAAGCATCGAATGTCCGTATGTTATTAGATGAAACTATTTTAGTAGCAGATTCGTTCTATTTGACAGGTCGTGAAGACTTGACGAATAAAAACAGAAAGCAATTATCTGAATTATCTCCAGAAGAAAGAGATCTACCTTGGTTTGTTATGGATCATACACCTTCTAATTTACTGATACCTGAGAAGGAAAAGGTAGATTTCCATGTGTCTGGTCATACGCATTTAGGACAAATGTGGCCAAACCATTTATTTACGAGAAGGATATTTGAATTAGATTATGGGTACAGATGTAAAGGAAGTTTACATGCCATTGTATCTTCTGGGTTTGGCTTTTGGGGACCACCTATAAGGTTAGGTAGTCAATCAGAGCTATGGTCAGTAAACATTAAGTTAGAGGATGTGGAAGTATAATGGAAGCATGGATTACAGACTGGATGAATCAGTTTGGTTATCTAGGAGTATTTTTATTAATTTTGGCAGAAAATATGTTTCCCCCAATTCCATCTGAAGTGATTTTAACACTTGGAGGATTTATGACGACGACTACTAGCATGACGAAGCTTGGTATTATTATTGCTTCCACGGCAGGTTCTGTCATTGGTGCAGCTATTTTGTACTGTATCGGGACACTGTTAGATGTTGAGCGTTTGGAGAAAATCATTGGGAAGTACGGGAAATTCTTAAGATTAACTATCAAGGACATACACAAAGCTGATGCTTGGTTCGATAAATACGGTGTCTGGGCAGTGTTTTTTGGAAGATTGATACCACTTGTAAGAAGTCTTATATCGATACCTGCGGGGATGTCGAATATGAAGTTTGGATTATTTCTTCTATTTACGACACTTGGAACATTAATATGGAATACGGTATTAGTTTCGGTAGGAGCAGCGGTAGGAGATAATTGGGATGAAATTGTTGGGTATATGGATATTTACTCTAACATTGTGTACGCACTTATAGCTATTTGTGGTATTGCATTTCTTATTTGGTATTTTAAAAAACGAGATTAAGGAGATTATATGGAATTTTTAGAGCTATTAAAAGCACTTATACTAGGGTTTGTTGAGGGAATGACAGAGTTTGCACCGGTTTCATCTACAGGTCATATGATTATTGTCGATGATATGTGGTTGAAAACAGAGGAGTTTTTAGGGAAGTATTCTGCTAATACGTTTAAAATTGTAGTCCAATTAGGTTCAATTTTAGCTGTAGTAGTGGTTATGTGGAAACGACTATTTAGTTTAGTCGGGTTATACAAAATAGATACAGAAGAGTCGAGTAAGCAGTTCAATTTACTGCACGTTATTGTTGGTATTATTCCAGCAGGAGTATTAGGAGTTTTATTAGAAGACTTTATAGATAAAAATTTATTTGGAGTAGAAACAGTAATATTTAGTCTTGTAGCGGGCTCTATTTTAATGATTGTTGCAGATAAGTTTGGGCCTAAAAAACCTTCTATCGTAAGCTTGGACCAAATTACATATGCAAAGGCTTTTAAGGTAGGGTTAGTGCAATGTCTTTCTTTATGGCCTGGCTTCTCTCGTTCAGGAGCAACCATATCTGGCGGGGTATTATTTGGAATGAGCCATAAAACAGCAGCAGATTTTACATTTATAATGGCTGTGCCGATAATGGCTGGAGCAAGTCTAATATCTGTTGTTAAAAACTGGGAAGACATTGATATGAACCATTTAAGTTTTTACGTTGTAGGATTTATTAGTGCGTTTGTGTTCGCCCTTATTTCTATTAAGTTCTTCCTGAAATTAATTTCGCGCGTTAAATTAATGCCATTTGCAATTTATCGCCTTATTTTAGCGGCGATTCTGGCCGTTATTGTATTTATGTAAATAATGAATTTGATAAAGTGATCCGTGTCCGAGGAGCGATACAAAATATAGAAAAAAGCATTGCCGCTGGCAGTGCTTTTTTCAAAGTGATCAAATCTTAATATGGAGTGTAGGGAGAAAGTTTGTGAAACATTACACTTAAACTAACGGTGCATTTAGTTGAACAAGAGAAATCTAAATCGCTTGGAATATATTTTTTTAAAAAAGCATTGCTGTCTCTTAGCATTGCTTTTTTTGATGCTATGAAGTTCAGAAAATCATTTATGTCTTAGTTCATTTTTAAGTTTTCCTAACCGGTTGGATCTTCATTTATACTCGCTCATTATTCATTTAATAAATTTTATGTCATGTATAGTCAACCTTACATAATGTTTAGCATACAATACAATATGTAAAACAGCACTTACTTAATTTTAAAGGGGGTATGTAAGCATGACCTATCAAGAAAAGAAAAGTATCGTCTCGTTATTCAGCGCTATTTTCATTTTTATATCCTTCTGCTTGTATATGTATCCGCATTATCCAGAAGGGGGGCTAGACTCGTCCGAAACCTTTCGCTATTGGGGTTTCTTCATTCTCATCTTAACTGTGGTCTCTATAGTAGCACACATCGTAATTAGCATTATATTTAACATTTTGTTTAGAATTACAACAAGAGAAAAAGAACCAGCATTCGCAGATGAGTTGGATAAATTAATTGACTTGAAAGCACATCGAAACTCTTTCTTTGTATTTATCATCGGTTTTGTTATTGCAATGGGATCGTTATTTATTGAGCAGTGGTCACAGATGATGTTTATTATTCTAATTGCTTCAGGATTCATCTCAGATGTGGTTGGCTCTTTATCTAAGCTATATTACTATCGGAAAGGTGTCTAATATGAGCAAAAATCTTGTCGGCAATCACATCCGAAAATTACGCTTTAACCATGATGAAATGACCCAGCAGCAATTAGCTGACAAGGCGGGTGTTACAAGACAAACTATCGTGGCTCTCGAGAAAGGAAATTATTCGCCATCACTAGAACTGGCCTTTCGCATTTCCTTAGCCTTTAACTTGCCATTGGAAGAGGTTTTCTTTTATGGGGACACCACAAACTTGAAAAAACAATGATCGTTTTTCCTTATCGTTTATGAATATTAAAAAAGGGGATAAAAAAATGAGTTCAAATCAGAAAGCAGCAAAGATTGTGGGGGTACTATTTTTATTAGCAGCGCTTTCGGCGGTAATTGGCCTTTTGTTGTACGATCCTATCCTAAACAGTTCCGATTACTTGATTAAGGGTTCCGAAAATGCCAATCAGGTGACACTAGGAGCACTTTTGGAGTTAATTCTTGTCGTATCAGTGATTGGAACGGCGACGACAATGTTTCCAATTTTAAGAAAGTATAATGAAACTATAGCTCTTTGGCATGTTTACTTTAGGTTTCTTGAAGCGGTTATAATTACTATTGGTATAATTAGCGTACTGTCTCTATTGACATTAAGCCAGAACTTCGTAACAGCTGGAGTCGCAGACGCTAGCTCTTATCAAGCTTCGGGAACATTATTAAAAGCTATACATGACTGGACGTTTATGCTAGGACCACTATTCATGTTAGGCATCAACACAATCATGTATAGTTATATATTTTATAAATTAAAGCTTGTACCCAGACCTTTATCCATTTTGGGTATGTCAGGAGCGGTGATAGTATTCATTAATGCTCTATTAGTACTGTTCGGTGTAGTTGAACAACTTTCTGCTTGGGGTATTATGGCGCTTCCAATAGCAGCATTTGAAATGATTTTAGCTGTATGGCTCCTTGTTAAGGGATTCAATGAATCTGCACTTTCTTCCTTGTCAAAAATAGAAAATGACAATAGGTTAGCTTATGCAGGTCGACTGCATTAATTAAAAAAAAGAGTACAGGATAATGACATCGTCACAATACTGTACTCTTTTATTTCATCTATTCTAATAATTCTTGTTATTCTTTCCAAACTAGGAAATTATCGTAAGTTATTTCAAGTACGCGATTGTGACCTTATTCAACTATCGGGTGATTTAGTCAAGTAGAGCAACGTCTATTTAGATGTTGCTCCTTTTACATTTAAAAGTACTTCTGATAATACTCTTTCCTTAGTCTTCCGCTTAACTGAGCGTAGATCCTAGTGGTTTCACTTTTCTCATGCCCCATAAGGCTTTGTATGACTTCAATAGGAGCTCCATTATTCATCAAATGAGTTGCGTAGCTGTGTCTAAGTTGGTGCGGATGAATCTCTTTATTAATTTCTGCACGATTGGAGATCCGTTTGATGATGTATCGCATTTGGGCGACGCTCTTTTTATGTGGTTGTCTAGCTGTTACAAAAATAGCAGAGTTGTGATCATCACGGCTTTCTATATAGCGTTTCAACCATATGTCGCAACGTGTATTATAATAAACCTCTCTTTCTTTATCGCCTTTTCCTCTAACGATTGCGGATCGATTGGACCAATTAATGTGGTTCTTTTCCAAATCAACTATTTCTCCAATTCGACATCCGGTAGAAAACATGAATTCAAAAATCACTTTTTCCATTGGGGAATGACAGGATTCACGAAGGTGTTCAATCTCCCTTTCGGTTAAATACTTGGGTATTCGCTTCCCTACTGGGTTCTTTATTTTTGGAAGTTGGATTCTTACTCAAGTAACCTTCTTCATGGGACCAACGAAAAAATGATTTCATAAAGCGGATACGGTGTGCAAGACTGGCCGGTTTTAAATGCTTGCCGGATACAGCGAGATACTATTTCAGTTTATTTGTATCCAGTAATTCCATCTCTACATCCTTAAAATAATCAATTAGTAGCAAAGACTTTAACAGGTAGGCCTTCAACGTTTGTGGCGAAAAGCCCCCTATTCGCTTGTCAGCTTCAAAAGAAGCCCAAGCTTTTAACAGTATCAATTTGATTTCCCCTAAAATAGTAATATTAAAAGGATTACTGCTAGTTTAATAGAATTATAGACATAGGGCGTGTTTTTTACGATGATTTTGGAATTCCTATTTACTTCAAACGTACTAAAGAAAATGAGTAGGTTAGTTGAAAAGGGTTGTTTAACACCTGTTCAACAATCTGGCATTTTGTTTAAGGAAAATCGAGGGGAAAGGAAAAGGTGATTGATTGAGCCTAATTCAAGTTATATATATAGTGCTTATATGGACAATACCTAGTCTGGGTTCTTGGTATTCCTTCAAAAAAATGGAGAAAAAGAAACAGATAGAGCTTATAAAAGAATGGAGAAATCCTTTATCTATTTTAGGTATTATACCTGGTTTTATTGGTTTGCTCGTATATCTTACAGGCTCTGTTGTAGCATCTGACATAAAAGTCTTACGTGATTTGGGAATCGCTTTAGCACTATTTGGTTGGTTTGTAATTTGGGTAGTAGGTCTGATTAAAGGAGAGGAAAGTACCTTTAAGTGTATTGCTATGATATCAATAGGGATTTCCGTACTAATTGCTTATATCTATCTGTTTTAAATAAATAAGAAAGATGGATCTACGTCAAGATTCTGGACACAAAAAGATTAAGTTTTTTCTGCACAACCACCATTCATGGAGTGTTCCACATCCCAAGTAGATCGTCAAAGTGAAAAGAGCCTTTGACAATCTACTTGGGACGTGGAGAGATTAACCAATGGATGTTGTGCATGAAAAATGTGGAGGGGGATTGGCTTTTACCCTTAAGACTCAGGCTGCTGCGCGACACATTATTTCATACGCCTCTGGCGTTACAAAGCCGATGCTTCCATGAATTCGTCTACGATTATACCAGCCTTCTATATATTGAAATAGGGAGATTCTCGCATTCTCAAAATCTTCATATCGTTTCCGATAGACCTCTTCTTTTTTGAGTGTGGCATGAAAGGACTCGATGCATGCATTGTCATAAGGGCATCCTTTACGACTGAATGATGCAATCATTTCATATTTTTTTAACTGTTCTTGAAATGCCTCACTTGTATATTGGGTACCTAGATCCGTATGGATGATCAATCCCGGTGAAGGATTTTGGGAATCGACGGCACTTTTTAAAGCATCCAACACGATTTCTGTGGTCATCGTATGGGAAAACTTGTAGCCTACTATTTTCTTTGAATGCAAATCGAGGACAGACGCTAGATAACACCAGCCATCTCGAAGTGTATGGATATACGTGATATCTGCCACCCATTTTTCATTGATTGTGGTTGTTGTAAAATCTTGCTTCAACACATTTTCTCGTTCTTCCACTGGTGTCTGTGTGCTTGCTGGACGGTATTTCTTCACAATGTTTGACTGGATGCCTGCTTGTTTCATCAGACGTTGGACTCTTTTTATACTGCAAGAATAGCCTTCTTTTAAAAGTACTCGATGTATTTTGGGAGCGCCATAGATACCTTTGCTTCCTTTATGAATGGCTATTATACGATCCAATATTGCCTCATTGGCCACGTGGTAGCTGTTCGGTTTCTTATGAAATGAATGATAATAAGTACTTTTAGGCATCTTTAAAATGCGACACATCACTTGTACTGGATGATGCCCGCTTTCATTTGTAATGTAGTTGATCAGTTCTTCGTCCTCTATTTTCTCGCGAATATGGTCATAGCCTTTTTTAGGATTTCAAGCTCCTGTTTTAACCGGAGGTTTTCTTTTTGAATCATTTCTACATCGGATACAGTTAATTCCTTTGTCCCTTCGATTGTAGAGAACTGTTTAATCCATTTATAGATGGTTACTTCTGAAACACCATATTCGCTAGATAGTTGGCTGACCGGGGTACCTGAGCTGTGAAGCTCCACTACTGTTTGTTTAAATTCTTGGTTATACCGTTTTTTACTCATAATACAGACACGACCTTTCGTTAGTTCAATTTTATTGACTTAACCAAGATGTGTCCATACATCTATTCTACATTCAAGATGGTTAATAAGCGTCTCTGTTCTTACTAAACTAACAGGTGATTTACTTCAAGTAGTGTTAAGGCCTTTTTTTATTGAACTAAAGCGCTTAGTTCAATAATAGAATGAGAATTTTTATCTTGTATTTGACATATAAAGCGTAGTAAAAAAGCCGAAATTTAATCAGCTTTCTGTTTCTTGATTTTAATAACTCTGTATATATTTTTTAAAATCATTGCTGATAATACAAGGATTACAAATACTCTAGAAAATGTGGTGTTTAAGTCGTTGGATAATAATACGGCCATTAATACAAACAAGGATAAGATATATAAAATTCCGTTGGTTACTTCTGATTTAAACATGGTAGTATACCAACTTTCTAAATATTTATTATCTATTATACGTATCTGAAATCAACAAGTTTCAAAAGTTTAAATAATAACTAAGTATCAGTTCGACCATAGTGTGTAATAAAAGAGAAATTAAAGCTAAGATAATTTTAGGGGGGATATCTTGATGAAAATAACTAGAATTGTATTTGCAATAATTGCTTTTTCCTTATCAAGTTATAGTCTGATAAGTAGAGATTTTGATTTAATGCCGATTGTAATGATGTGCTTAGGGACATTTATGTTAGCGTCAGGATTATCCGAACTTCAGAAAGACCGAAAAAGATTTGAAGGGTATTTATTCATTATTGTTTCTTTATTTATTTTCACTGTTACCATAATGGGTTTCTTATTGAACTAAAGAAGCATATTAGCTAAATAAGGCGAACTATAAATACATTTTGAATGAGGGATAGTATGAACTACTACCAAATTATAAAAGAAGTAATTAATGATTGGGACCCAATGTGCCTTTTAAGTTACACATCTGAGGATGAATATGATCCAGAAATAAGTCGCATTGTATCGCACTTACCAACTGCATCTGTTGAAAAATTAGCTGGAGTTATACATGTAGTCTTTGGTGCAATGTTTTCGAGGAGTAGAGTACCTTCGATTAGTGATTGTTATCCAAGTGCCTTGAAAATTTGGAACAAAATTTATAATAATAAATTTCCAAATTTAAAAAAACGATATTAATCAAAAAGCAATATTATTCAACTAACAGGTGCTTTACTTCAAGAGGGAGTAAAGTCTTTTTCTTACTAAAGTAACGAAGCATTTTAGTTGAAGAAGAAATGCTGTAAAATTCGGATCCTAGTTGTGAAATCACCGGTCATGTTATTCAATCAGGCCAGATTGAATAACGCTTTTTTACGGGGCAGTTCCAAGTCGATATTTGATCGATTTTTGGGACTGCCCTTTTTATTGGTTAAAATCCCTCTTTCTTAAATATTTACATGGGGATGGGCTATTTAGATTAATGATGGAGTTAGGACGAATAATATATGATTCGATTCATCACTTTTGTTCAAAAACCGGTGTTTAACATTTGGTGGAATGCGCACGACATCTCCTTCATTTAGAAAGTATTCGGTGCCTTCCAGTTCGACATACGCTTGTCCTTTCATCACGACAGCAATTTCTTCTTGGTTATCGTGTGAATAGTGACTTTCAGTAGTACTTGCGTGTGCATTTAAATCCATTAGTAAGAGTTCAATATGTGCTTTCATGAAATCTGGTGTTAACACATCATAGACAATATGGTCACTATTCTCACGATATACTTTCTTTCGATCATGTTTTCTCGAAATGAGCGAATCCGTATCAATTTCATTAATGAAGAGGGTAAAAAGTGGTACATTTAATGCCTTTGCAATTAGTTTTAGTACACTTAAAGATGGATTTGCTTGTCCTCTTTCTATTTGGCTAATAAGTGAAGTGCTAATCCCAGCATAATCAGCGAACTCACGAATTGTCATACCACTCTTTTTACGATAATTTAATACGGTTTGTCCGAGACGATGATCATTCATAGTAAAACCCCTTTCTACAATAATGTATGTTTAACTCATTTTGTGCTGACATACTAAACAAAGCGAAATAATACTTTTTTCAATTACATAAATATTTTATACTTACCTTTGTACATTATAATAAATTAATTTTATTATTGTAAATAATTATCTAGGAGGACCAGAATTGAAATCTCCTCATATTTCTTACGCACTCTTATTTTTTGGCGTATTCGCATTATCGTCTTCAGCTATCTTTGTGAAATTAGCAGATGCACCTGCTACAATTACAGCATTTTATCGAATGTTTTTTGCGACTGTAATACTTTTTCCATTTTTATTAGTTAATAAAAAGAACCGACAAGAATTACGTTTGTTATCAAAAAAACAATGGGGACTCGGATTATTATCAGGGGCATTTCTAGCAGCACATTATGTATTGTGGTTTGAATCATTAAATTACACATCTGTTGCAAGCTCGACGGTTATTGTCACATTACAACCACTCTTTTCGATGATTGGCGGTTATTTTTTATTCAAGGAGCGTTTCAGTAAAGGGGCTATAATGGGCTTTCTTGTAGCGATTGCCGGAAGTATTGTCATTGGATGGCAGGATTTTCAAATTAGTGGGCTAGCATTATTTGGCGATATACTTGCACTTATTGCGGCAGGCATCATAACAGCTTACTTTTTCATTGGTCAGCATGTACGTAAAAGGCTATCTCTTATCCCATATTCAGTTATTAGTTACGGGAGCAGTACATTACTTTTAGGTGTTTTTGCTTTTTGTCAGCAAACACCCTTCTTTAATTACTCTGTACAAACATGGTGGTCCTTTATTGGATTAGCGTTTATTGCGACAATTTTAGGGCAAACAATTTTCAATTGGTTGTTGAAATGGCTAAGTACCTCCATTATTTCAATGAGTATATTAGGAGAGACAATTGGAACCTGTATACTCGCGTATTTCATTTTGGATGAAGTCATTTCTTTACAACAAGGTATGGGTATCGTACTTATCTTAATCGGTCTAGCATTATTTTTACTACAGAATAGAAATAAAGAATAAATAATAGAGACTAATTGGCGGTACGTGAATAGATTAAATTAAAACACATATTAGAATAATACCTTTTAATTAATAAACGCTCAAAATCTATAAAACTGCATAACAAAAGAGCCTCTGAAAAACCTCTAGGGTCCCTTTTCTTATTAACTTAATTTTAAGGAAGTATAAAGTGAAGTCAGAACTGTATAGAATCTGTTTGATACTTAAAACTCCTGAGAGGAAGGGGAGGTAGTTTAACAATGGGAAATATAATGTTGGAGCTATATTATATTATTTTAGTCACTTGAAAATAGTGAAGAAATTTTATACATATGGGACTTTTTATAGATTTCTTGTTTAATAATATATTATCTATTGCTCCTGTAAACACAATATGTTAGATTATATAAATGAACTAAACACAATATATAGTATGTTAACGATGAGAAGGTACCTTTATGGTTTAAAAGGGAATTCGGTAAAATGCCGAAGCTGTCCCCGCAACTGTAAGTGTGGACGACTGTTGGAATAGCCACTGCGAGCAATCGTGGGAAGGCCAACAGGAGAGTGAAACACGAGCCAGTAGACCTGCCTTTTCATCGGTAAGCAACACTTTCTTCGGGGGTTGAGAGGTGGGAGCGAAGGCCAATATCTCGAATGCTTGATATGTCTTGTTGTATCCTACACTTTTAATTTTGAGCGATGTCTCAGCCGAAGATGGCTGTGACATCGCTTTTTTGTGCTCTATTTCAAAGGGGAGTACCACATAAATGATTCAATTAAAAAATAGGAGGAATTCAAAATGACAATCATCTCAAACACTACTAAACAAGAAGTATTACATAATCTAATCAAAGAATTTGGGGAGGAAAAAATTGCTCCTCTTATAAAAACACATGAAAGATGGATGCAAAAGCACCCGGAAGGTACAATAGCTGCTTGGTCTAAGACAATGTCACTGGAAGCATTAAGTTTTCTAGATGAACAAGAAACTTATTGGACCTTTGTAGCAGCAAGAGTGCATTTAGCAGAGGTTTATGAACAAGTAGCTGAGAGAAGAAGCACAACTGCGGATGCAGTGTATACAAAATTTGCTAGTAATGTTCAACTGTTAAGTGAAAAAGGAATTTATGACAAACGTCTTAAACAAGCATACTCCCAGCAAGAATTAGAGCAGCTATCTGAAGTTCTCGTACAGGAAAGAGATTATTTATTTACTTATATCGGCCTTAAAACACTATTGGATCGGTATGTAGCGAAGAACTTTGATAAAACAATTGTAGAACTGCCTCAGGAACGCTGGCTTATTATTGCTATGACACTTATGAAAGACGAGCATGAAAATCGTTTAGAAAAAATAAAAGAATCATATTGGGCAATGAGTAATTTATATATGACAGTAGCAACACCAACACTTTCAAATGCCGGTAAACCTCATGGTCAGCTTTCTAGTTGTTTTATCGACACGGTAGACGATAGTCTTCAAGGTATCTACGATAGCAATACGGATGTAGCGACTCTTTCGAAATTTGGTGGCGGCATTGGTGTTTATATGGGTAAGGTGCGTAGCCGAGGGTCTTCCATTAGAGGTTTTGTTGGTGCTTCAAGCGGTGTACTTCCTTGGATTAAACAACTCAATAACACTGCAGTAAGTGTAGATCAGCTTGGCCAGCGTCAAGGTGCGGTGGCTGTTTATTTAGATGTTTGGCATAAAGATATTTTTACATTTTTAGATCTACGTTTAAATAACGGAGATGAACGCTTGAGAGCTCACGATATTTTTACTGGGGTGTGCTTGCCAGATTTATTTATGGAAAAAGTGGATGCTAGAGAGGAATGGCATTTATTTGACCCGCAAGAAGTTCGTCAGCTAAAGGGCTATTCGTTAGAAGATTTTTATGATGAAAAACGTGGAGATGGTTCCTTCCGCCAAAAATATGAGGAATGTGTAATCGATCATCGTTTGTCTCGAGAAACAGTTCCTGCTATCGATTTGATGAAGCGAATTATGCGCTCTCAGCTAGAGACGGGTGTTCCGTTTATGTTTTACCGCGATGAGGTCAATCGTAGCAATCCAAATAAACATGCCGGGATGATTTATAGTAGTAATCTTTGTACAGAAATTTTTCAAAATCAAAGCGCAACAACATTCGAGTCCATTCAAATAGAGGACGATATAATTGTCACTCGTCGTAAGCCAGGGGACTTTGTCGTATGTAATTTATCGTCTATAAATTTAGGACGAGCAGTTCCAGCGGATGTTTTGGAAAAGCTTATAAAAATTCAGGTTCGAATGCTTGATAACGTGATTGACCTAAACATGATTCCAGTTCCTCAAGCAGAACGGACGAATTCTAGATACAGAGGGATCGGTTTAGGAACGTTTGGATGGCATCATTTACTCGCACTTAAGAATATTCGCTGGGAATCAGATGAAGCTGTAGAGCTTGCAGATGCATTATACGAAAAAATTGCATACTTAACGATTAAAGCATCTGCGGAGCTTGCAGTAGAAAAAGGGGCATATCCATTATTTGAAGGATCGGATTGGCAAACGGGAGTCTATTTTGACAAGCGCGGGTACGAGAGCGAATCATGGAACGAACTACGAGAGCAAGTGAGTAATAATGGATTACGCAATGGTTATTTAATGGCAGTTGCTCCGAATTCGTCGACATCCATCATAGCTGGAAGTACTGCAAGTATCGATCCTATTTTCCAAAAGTCTTACTCGGAAGAGAAGAAGGATTATAAAATTCCGGTTACTGTACCAGATTTGAATTCTGAAACTACATGGTATTACAAATCAGCCTATTTCATCGATCAGCATTGGACACTTAAACAAAATGCTGCACGCGGACGCCATATAGACCAAGGTGTTTCGTTAAACCTATACGTGCAAAATACGATCAAAGCAAAAGAATTATTAGATTTACACTTAGATGCCTGGAATAGTGGACTGAAAACAACTTATTACGTTCGTTCTACATCCGTAGAATTAATAGATTGTGAGTCTTGTTCAAGCTAATGAAAGCTATCATTTGTTATCTAAGCTATAGCGGAAATACCGAGGAAGTCGCGGAACTATTGAAAGAGCAATTAAAAGCTAGCGATATCGATATAGATATGCATAGCATTGGCTATGGAGTGGTACCGAATTTGTTTGAATATGATCTTATTTTTATTGGAACTTTTACTTGGGATAGGGGAAGTACACCAGAGGAAATTAAGGACTTTGCAAAAGAAGTTGGAGGTAAGCCAAATAATGTCTATGTATTCGGCTCTGGCGACACACAGTTTGGCGGAGATGAACTGTTTTGTAATGCTGTAGAAAAATTAGTTAATTTCTATAACAGTGGTTATCCAGGTTTAAAAATTGAGCAATCGCCAAGAGGTAGCCAGGAGCAGCTGGTAAGTAAATGGTTAGAAGGAGTTTTGGAACATGCAGAAGGCAAAAACATTAGATCCTAGAAATCCAAATAAATCGACAGGAATTTTCAATGGTAGGTCAAGTGGAATATTAAATTGGAACGATATTGCGTATCCCCACTGGCATAAGATGTACAAGCGTTTGTTAGGTAACTACTGGCAGGCAGATGAGATCAATATGTCAAACGATATTAAGCAGTTCGCGAGCCTTAGTACATCAGAACAAGATGCTTATTTGAAGATTATTGGCTTGCTTGCAACATTGGATGCACCTCAAACACGCACTGCTCTGCTATTGTCGTTATACGCAACCGATTCGTCGGTTCAATCGATTATGGCAGTCATAGCGCAACAGGAAGCGGTACATAATGAAAGCTATTCCTATGTTTTATCTTCTATAGTTTCGCTGGATCAACAAAATAAGGCATTCGAATTTGGAAGAACCGACAAAATTTTACTCAAGCGTAATCAAAATATCGCGAAGTATTATAATGACTTCGTAGAAAACCCGACTACAGAAAATATATTAAAAACGCTAACGTACACAACTCTGCTAGAAGGTTTATTTTTCTATTCAGGCTTTGCCTACTTCTATAATCTTGCTAGATACAACAAGATGGTAGGGACTTCTACAATGATCAGCTATATTAACCGAGACGAACTAGAGCATGGTCGATTTATATCCGAACTATTTAGAGCAACACTATCTGAAAACCCAGAACTGAATAACGAAGAAATGATTGAATGGGTATACGAGCAATATAAAGAATCCGTAGAATTAGAAATAGAGTGGTCGCAATATGTACTAGCGGATATTGAGGGAATCAATTTAGAAGAAATGCATGGGTATATTAAATACCGTGCCAACAAAATGCTGAGACTAATTGGGCTTAATGAAATCTATCCCGAATATGTGGATAATCCGATGAAATGGATACGTGCGTATGCAGATAATATTGATGGAACAAAAACAGATTTCTTTGAACAAAAGTCTCGCCAATACGTAAAAGTAAATGCCATTGATAATGGATTTGATGACCTATAAGTAAACAAGCGTCTATGAGTCACTTTTGACTTATAGACGCTTTTTTTTAAAAATACTCTTATGTTGTAGAGGGTAATGTTATGGTTACAATTGTGCCAAACTCACTCGATTTTACCTGAATGTCTCCGTTATGTGCTTCTACAAGTTGTTTTGCTATAGCAAGACCAAGGCCTGTTCCCGAAACTTCAGTAGTTGTATTTGTTCCACGATAGTAACGATTGAATAGATTTTCTAATTCCTCTATCGGAATTCCTTTTCCTTCATCTTTAATAGTTAACAACACATTATCTTTATTTTGTTCAATTATTAAAAGTACTTTTGTTCCTTCCGGTGTATGTTTAATGGCATTTCCTACTAAATTATCGAGCACTCGTTCAAATAGCTTTGGATCAATATAAACTTGTGCACCTTCGTCTCCTATGGGATCTTGGATATCCTTCCAAACAGATTTAGACGAATAGGCTTTTACAAATTCAAATAAGTTAACATTAATCTTTTCTATAGAGATAGCATTGTTTTTTAGTTGATAAGTGTAAGTTAAATCTTCTATTAAAGCATTCATATAGGTCGACTTTTCTTGCATTATCTTAGCAAAGGATCTTACCTCTTCATTTGACCAAGCGTAGTTATCAGATGATAGCATGGTTGAATAACCATAGATCGAACTAAGTGGTGTTTTCAAATCATGTGATAGACCAGTAATCCAGTCCTCTCTTAACTTTTCGGTTTGCATAATTTTTCGCTCATTTGCTTCCTGTGTAAACGCTAAATGGGAGAGTGATTGGTCAATATCTTCGTACACACGATATTTTCGTTTTAATCGCCCGGTTTTATGATTCCTTAATTTCCGATCATCTAAAACTTCATAGTCTTGTTTGGCTAATTTCTCGATACGCTTAAGAAAGTATAAAACAGGACGACCAAATCGACTTCCGATCCAAAAAGAAAACAATATAGTAAAGAAAAAAAGAATAAGATGAAATAATAGAAGACCTATCCCAAACTTTTTCATCCCATCTTCAAATGCAGGTTCGAAAGGGTTATAGTTTGAATTATTGACTCTGACAACAGCAACGTTTCCATCTTCTAATACCTCAGAGGCAATTACTTCTTTTCTTTCAGAGTAATTATGTGAACTGGTTAGTATTTCGATCCCACTAAGAGCAGGATTGGATGGCCCGAAAACAACTTTTCCCCGCTTGCCATCTGGCGTATAAATTTCAAAACTGGCATCTGCTTCTTTTAGTTTCTTTTGTATGTTATTCGATAATTCAGTCCCGTTTTCTTGAACAATCATAGAAAGTAACTGTGTTGCAGGATGTTTTTCGATAAACACAATATACAAGCCGTTACCCTGCTCCCATACAAATGCTTCCTTCGTTTTTGTCATGGCAACGAACTGAGAAATAGTGTAACTGTTGCAACAATCACTACTCTTCTCCGAGCTAGCAAGTACCTTGCCGTTTTTATTGACTAACTGAACTAGTCCTTTGTTTTCATGTGCTGAATCAATTAAGTCTTGGGACAAATGATAGGTCCCATTTGAATCCTTTGTAAAATCCGACTCAAGTTCAAACGCATCTAATTCACGAATATCTGTATAACTATTACTATTCATTACATCATAAACAAAATATACGATAAGTCCAATCGATACAATGAGCAATACTGCATAAAAAACAACAAAATAAGCTAAAAAACGTGTAGTCATTTTTGTAGATAAGCGCATTTTAATGTTCCTCGCTTATAAGTTTATATCCTATACCGCGAATAGTTAAAAGAAGTTTTGGATTACCAGGTTGCACCTCAATCTTTTCGCGAAGTTTTCGGATATGAACCATTATCGTATTGTCATCTATAAAATGTTCTTCACCCCAAACGTGAGCATAAATTTGTTCCTTGGATAGAACCTGTCCTGGATGTTCGCAAAAAAGTTGCAGTAAGTAAAAGAGCTTCCCTGCTAAATTCATTTTATCCCCAGCAACAGTTAATTCAGCTGCAGCGACATCTAATTGGAAACGACCGAAGTCAAATACTTGTTTACATGTAGGGGCAGATGAAGGCGATTTATATCGTTTCATCTGCACTTTGACACGAGCAGCTAGTTCCATAGGGTTAAATGGTTTTGTAATATAATCATCCGCACCGTACATAAAGCCGCGAAGCTTGTCTGCATCACTTGCTTTTGCTGTTAGGAAAAAGATAGGTGCATCTGATTTAGTACGTACCTTTTCTGCTAGGTCAAGTCCAGTACCATCTGGTAACATAATGTCGAATATAAATAGGTCATAGTTATATTGTGCGATAAGTGTTTCGGCAGCGATAAAACTCGTGCATACATCTATCTGATTAAATCCTTCTTTTCTTAAAATGATATCTACCATGTCACCAATTGCTTGTTCGTCATCCACAACTAAAATTTTTACCTTTAACACCAATATCCACTCCAAAATTTAAGATTTCTTTAAGGTACGTTTCATACTGATATAAGCTACTTATTTTATACTAACAAATGAGCGATATAAAACTCTAGGAGGATTTCTAGTGAAAATGGAAAGAGTAAGATTGATAGACAGCCTAAGGGGTCTTAGTCTGTTCGGAATACTATTGGCAAATATGCTTATATTTCAATATGGAATGTGGGGGAAAGATGAGATTTCTTACTTCTCTTTGTCAGATCTTGACATAGGAGCATACAAGTTTATAAAAATTGTAGTAGAAGGCAGTTTTATGCCGATCTTTACATTCTTATTTGGGTACTCACTTATCAAATTGGTGGAATCTTTGAGGAAAAAAGAAGTAAAGGCTAGGTGGCATTTAGTTAGACGGTTTATTTTACTTATAATTTTTGGTACTTTGCATGGAACATACTTATGGGAAGGAGATATTTTAGCTTTTTATGGATTTATGGGATTCTTCTTATTCCTCTTTATAAACAGAAAGAAAAAGACTCTTATTATTTGGGGAATTATTTTACTTCTTTTGACAAGTGCAATGGGCTATGGAGTAGTGGAAGAAACAAATGAAGAGGTAAAAGAGTTATCCTCTTATATTGTAAAAACAAATGATGTATATACAAATGGCAACTATACAGAAATAATGGATCATAGAAATAATGAAAGTCCACTATTTTTCGACGATGAATTTTTCCTCTTGTTCGTTATGATTTTAGCACCTTTTATGACGGCTCCCTTATTTTTGTTTGGGATGGCAGCAGCAAAAGGGAAACTTTTTACTAGACCTAGTTTGGAACAAAAATGGTATAAAATAGGCGTAGTTTTTTTGCCAATCGGATTAGCGTTAAAGGCAAGTAGTATACTTCTTCTACAAAATGATTGGTCTGCAATATTATTAAATGTCGGTGCACAGTTCCTTTCTCTTGGCTATATTTCTTTATTTGCACTTTTATTTGTAAGCTATTCTAATTCAAACGTATTTCATGGTTTTGAAAGTGTTGGAAAGTTGTCCTTTACGAACTATATTATGCAAAGCGTAATATGTACGACTATTTTTTACGGTTACGGCTTAGGACTGTTTGGAAATCTTGGAATGTTAAATAGTATTATTCTTGGACTTGTTATATTCGTTTTGCAGTGTGTATGCAGTTCCTTGTATTTAAAGAAATTTCAACGAGGTCCACTCGAGGTTATATTAAGAATGGGTACGAACTTCTCATGGAATGGTGCAGTGAAGAAAAGAAAAAAACGTTCGAAAAAATCTAAGAAAACAGAGATGGAAAACACCTTGGTTTAATGTAAACTAAGGTGTTTTTTCTGCAAAAATCTATCGTATTAAGTCCATTCTAAAATTTCAATGCGGTTACCAAATGGATCATTTACATAAATTCTATTTGCTCCAGGTAAATCGGTATCCACGATGAAGTGGACTTCATGTTTCATCAAATGAGTTTTCAATGCCTCTAAGTTCTCGACTTGAAATGCTGGGTGGGCTTTTTTAGCGGGTGAGAATGGCTCTTCAATACCAATATGAATTTGATAATTGCCAAATTGAAACCATACTCCGCCTCTTTTTTTCAAGACTTCAGGCTTTTCTACTTCCTGAAATCCTAAAATTTCTCCAAAGAAATGTTTCGCGATAATTTCTGAACCTTTGGGAGCAGCTAGCTGTACATGGTCTATTGATTTAAAAGCAAATGACATCATAAATCCCCCTTGTTATATTCTATTGTAATCATACGTGAGGCTAGGTCATTTGGAAAATTTATAATTTTTATACAGAAGTATAAAAATTACTTATATAACTGTAAAAAAGCTCCCACCTATTAACAAGGTGGGAGCTCATTCACATTTTCTTCAATATTTTATTCACCGTATTCTGATTGCGTGCCGTGGATGTCATACCAAGTTTTCGCTCAAAGAAAGTATTTGTAAATTTAGTTTGATGATAGGTTTTCGATAGATTAATAATGATATTGCAGCGATTCCATACGATAAATTCATCATCCACAAGGTTTTCGAGGACAGCAAGCTGTTCATCCGACACATCTTTTTCTAAGAACATTACATATACCTGTTCTTTTAAGAAAATGGGATGCTGCTGAATCTCTTCAAACGCGTCCTTCGAACGGACAACAACTGGTATGTCAAAGCCGTAAGTTTCTCGAAGAGTATTCTGCAACTGAAGCACGTCATAAGTTTTATTATCAAATATAACATTCCCAGTTTGTATATAAGTCCGTACATTTTCATAACCCATCTCTTCAAAAAGTAGCTTCAATGACTTCATGTCCACTTTATTTTTAGCACCGAGATTAATACCACGCAGTAAAGCAACAAATGACAATATCCTCACTCCCCAAATTTCACATACTTTTATATTATCGTAAGAGAGTAAGAGAAACAAAATCTATAAACGGAGCCACAACATATTCGAACAGCTTAAAACTAACACAACTAAAAATAAGCTAACTAATGCAAAGTCTACTTTCCCGATGGTAATCACATGAAAATAACTACTTCTTCGATCACCAGTGAAACCTCTCGCTTCCATTGCAAACGCCGCACGCTCTGCTTTTCGTACAGCTCCTGCAAGCATAGGAATCAAAATACGTCGTATGCCAAGTAATCTTTGCAACGCATTTTTTTCCTTGTTAGCACCTCTTAATCGGTGGGCCTGCCTAATTTGCACAAATTCATCTTTCAAGACGGGCAAAAATTGGTATCCAACCATCACTCCGTAAGCAATTTTGGGTGAGAGCTTTAATTGTTGCATAAGACTTAAAATGAATGTCACTGGATTCGTCGTTAAAGCGAATAATAAGGACAAGCTGGAAAATGCCATCACTCGAAAACTTAAAGATAGAGCATGATTCAATTGTGTTTGGGTAACGTGCAAATTCCAAATGGACCATACAACAGGACCTGATTGATCTTCTGCGAACACAAGTGTAGTCCAAAAATAACCGAAAGCAGTAACAAAAAAAGGAAGCATAAACAACAACCATTTTTTCCAGCTGATCTGGGTGAACAACAATTGTAGCACTAGTACGCCGATCCAAAAAACAAGTGGCGTCCAAGGATCGAAGAAGAATGCCATCGTAAACATACAAATTGTAATCGCCAAAAATTTAATCGAAGGATTCATCTTATGCAAAGCATTCTTCATGACCTATCACTCCTTTCGGGCGGAGTAGGTGATGATCCATTAACAATTGCCTGTCTTCCCATACAGCTTCAGCGTTAAACTTTCCAGTCAATTGGCCATCTTTCATCAATAAAACCGAGTCAGCTAGATAATGAGCGAACTCCATATCATGCGTAACGATCAAAAATGTGGTACCTTCACGCGCACGCTCATCGATTAAATGGAATAATTCGAACAAAGCTGCTGAGTCCTGGCCAGAAGTTGGTTCATCCATTAGAATAATTTCTCTACCATCACAAAGCATTGCTGCAATAGCCACTCGTCGCTTTTGTCCATGACTTACTGAAAATGGATGGGAATCCCCAATAGGTAACAGCTGCAATCTAGTCATCATTTCCATTGAACTATTTCCACCACCAAAACTAACTTCATCTAACACATTTTGTGTGAGAAATAAAAACTCAGGAGATTGAGGGACATATCCTAAATTTAGAGGTACTACAGTCCCTGTAGTAGGAATTAGCTGACATAATGCTTTCAACAAAGTAGATTTTCCGCTACCATTTGGTCCGGCAAGTACTGTTACTTCTCCATGATTTAATGTGAAAGTAGTTTCTTTCAAAAAAGGCATTGCCTGTACTTTACTAACGACTAGCGAATTATTTTCTTGTGTACTGCTTGTTCGTTTTTCTAATTTAGAAGTTACTTTGCCATTATGCAAGGGAATATTTCTTTCGAAAAAGTCCTCCCATAAATCCAATCGATGCTCAATAGCTATAATTGTCATCGATCTTTTTTGTTGTAAATTATCTAACCACTCCACATACTTTTTGGCTGTGAAAGGGTCTAAATGGGAGAGTGGTTCATCTAGTAACAGAATTTCTGGCTCCATTATAAGTGCACATGCAGTGGCAATACGTTGCTTCTGACCACCAGAAAGTTTTTGTATGATTGCATGGCGAAACTCAGTTAAATCGGTTAGAGTCAGTACGTCAGAAATTCTTTTCTCCATTTCATCGCGTTTAGTATGCAAATTTTCAAGTGTAAAAGCAAGTTCTTCTTCAACTGTTTGCATGCAAAATTGTGCATCAGGGTCTTGAAAGACTGTCGCTATGCGATGGTTTATTTCCCCGGGAATAAAGGAAAGGCTCTCTTTCCCAAAAAGTTTTATTGAACCAGACAAAATACCATCGCAATTATCCGGATACAATCGATTGCATAAATACAGTAAAGTCGTTTTTCCACATCCACTTGGACCAGTGATGACTATACGTTCCCCTCGCAAAACAGTAAACGAAAGACCCTCCAGTACCCATTTTTCCTCGTCAGGATAACGAAAACTTACTTTCTCAAATTCGATAACTTCATGCACGAACTTCACCTTTTTTCGATCGAGAAATGGCATATCCACGAAGAGAACCAGTTGCTAGTAGACCATCTGCTACTGCTTTTCCACCGACACCGGCAAGCAAAGCACCACTTACTATACGAATTCCAAGCATTAATGCAACATAACCCGTGCTGAACACTGTAAATCCACCTAGAAAGTATCCATAAGCAAAACTAAAGATTGACGATCCAACACCAGCGAGCATCAGAACCCATAGATCAAAGCGTTTATATCGTGTAGCAGCGAAAACTGCTTCAGCACCTAGGCCTTGGATAACTCCCGAAAGTATTAAGCGGGGTCCTACAGCATTACCTAATAATACTTCAATCGCAGCTGCAATCGTCTCGGAAACGACTGCTGCACCAGGTTTGCGGATAATATACATACAAATAATTGATACTATAAACCAAATTCCAAAAATCCATTCATACGCAATTGGACCGATGAACCCAGCCCAAATATTGCCGACATGCAAGAACAATAGATAAACAATACCAAAGACAACCGCAAACAAGGACATTAGTACAATCTCTTTTAACTTCCATGATTTCAGCATATCAGCGACCTCCGTGAGAAGGGCTATTAAGACTCATAGAAACTGTCATGACCAAATGCTTATGTTTTTCTGAGCGTGCATTCGTGAATGCTTCTTCATAAAACGCAAACACATCGTGTATATCACCATGAATACCACTTGCATAGTGCATCGATTCATTGAATACACCTTGTTCTTTAGCACGATCTACTTCACGATAAATAACGTCCATGTAATTGGGATTATTCATCGGATATAGCGCAAATTGAGAGGAAACATATTGTTTTGTAATATCTGTGTTGGCGATTATATCGCCCTTATCTAGATAGGCATCTCCAGCAGAGTCACCTGGGCAACCAGCAGAGAAAGTGCCAGATAAAGCAACATGTACACCTGTTTTAGCTGCATGTAAAGTTAGAGCTTTTGCTACATTAAACACGTGCACTTGTTTCCCGCGAATGACTGTCGACACATCATCCGTATGCATCCACACATTCGACGTATCCGTCTCCTTCAAAGCTTCTTTAATTACCTTAATAAAATCATTGTTCATCGGATGTAACGAAAAACGAAATCCGATAATTGGGCTTAATCCACATTCCATTTGTAAAACCTCCTAAATTTTTTCATAAAAAAAGGCCACATCCGTGAAGATGCAGTCACTAATCCAATACAAAAATATTAGGAAAGTCACCGCACTTCCTCACGCAGGTATTATCCTGATCGAGTAATAAGGGATCGGAGCTAAAAAGCTCTCATCACAGCCAAAGTGGGCACCCCTAGTGCAGAAAACGGTATGTAGTTTTTTAAAAGACTAGAAAATATGTGCTGTTACGCATATCTATCTAGTTCAGCACCTAGCTCGCTTGAGACGCTTCGGAATTTCAGCAAAGGCATAAGGACGTCTTTACGTGAATTTCTATCCAGAGCCTGCTTCTGCGCAAAGCTTATCGCAAAAGAACATTGTTGAAGCTAACATAGGTGCTCGCACTTTTCTTATGTGCCCAAAGTATAACGTAGCTATTAAAAGATGTAAATATGTTTGCAAAATTTCGTACTTTCGTCCATGATTTGGTTAATACAACAAAGGGGGAAGAAGTTATGGACAAAATATACATTACACGTAAACTACCTGAAGAAATCGTCGAGCCTTTAAGGGCGAAATTTGATGTACATATGTGGCATAGCGAAAGTATTGCGATGACATATGAAGAAATAAAAATAAATGCTAAAGGTGCACATGCTTTATGGACGATGCTATCTGATAATATCGATCGTGCACTAATTGAAAGTCTGTCAAATTTAAAAGTAATTAGTAATTTTGCTGTTGGCTATAACAATATAGATGTGGAAGCTGCAAAAGAACAGGGTATTATCGTAACTAATACGCCGGGTGTATTAACAGAGACAACAGCAGACTTAACATTTGCTTTATTGTTAGCGACAGCTCGAAGAATAACAGAAGTAGAACAAGAAATTCGTTCAGGTAATTGGACGTCCTGGTCGCCAATGCAATATACAGGCATGGATATTTTCGGTGCAACGCTTGGTATTGTTGGGATGGGTCGTATAGGAGAAGCAGTTGCGAGGCGTGCGAAAGGCTTTGACATGAATGTGTTATATCATAATCGATCTAGAAAACTAGAAGCGGAAGAAATGTATGGTTTTACTTATGCTGAATTAGACGACTTACTAAAGCAATCTGATTTTGTTATACTTCTAACTCCACTTACTCCAGAAACAAAAGGACTTATAAGTGAACGTGAACTCAATCTTATGAAGAATACTGCAACAATTATTAATGTCGCACGAGGGGGCATTGTAGATGAACAAGCTCTATTTAACGCATTAACATCTAAAAAAATATGGGCTGCTGGACTTGATGTATTTGAACAAGAACCTGTGCCGTTAGATCATCCTTTGTTGACATTACCTAACGTAACTGTGTTGCCTCATATTGGCAGTGCTAGTATTCGAACTCGTCAAGCAATGATGCAATTGAACGCAAAAGATATAGAAGCAGTGTTAGAAAACAGAGAGCCTCAGAATAGAATTGTATAATACTTAAGCGGTGGTCCTAAAATTTAGTGACCACTTTTTTTATTAATTTATAAAACCAATTATCTCTCATTTATAGAAATTACATTTAATATCCCTTCCTAAAAGTAGAAAATTCAATAAATCCCAGATTGAATCATAATACCTACAAAAAATATCTTAAATTACATAATAAATACCATAACTCTATAACTAATAGTCTGTAAATATAATTCTTATTACTCGTAATTATTGAATAATATACTGTTTTTAACCATCTCTTATTTGCTTCACTTCATAAACTCTAGTAACATGGGAACTCATAAAATAGACGTACCAGAATTTTGGAAATTTGGGGGCATAGTTCTATAATAATATTCAAATGATTAAACTTGAGAAAAAAGGGTATGTATTGGAGGGTAGGACTATGTGTCTATTTTAATAAATAGAGAAAAGGGGAAAAATAATGAGGAAAATTATGTTGTTTATTTCTTTGTGTGCATTTTTAGTACTAGGTGCATGTAGTAGTGAATCTAGCAAAGACAGTATTGAAGTGATTAAATTTGCAGATGCAGGGTGGGATAGTATACGTGTTCACAATAGTATAGCCCAATTAATTGTCGAAGAAGGTTATGGCTATGAAACCGAGGTTACAAGTGGAACTACGGCAGCTACATTGCAATCACTTGAACAAGGGGACATCAATGTTTATATGGAGATATGGACAGATAATACAAAGGAGATTTATGAAAAAGCAATTGATAGTGGAAACATTGTGAAATTAGCAACTAATTTCAATGATAATACGCAAGGACTATATGTTCCAACTTACGTGATAAAAGGGGATAAAGAAAGAGGGATTGAAGCAGTTGCACCTGATTTGAAAACTGTCCAAGACCTAGAGAAATATCCAGATATTTTCCAAGACCCTGAAGACAACACCAAAGGTAGAATAATTGGTGCACCTTCTAGCTGGGCTGTAAGTGAACACTTGGAGACGAAACTTGAAACATATGGCCTTGACGCGAACTACAATTACTTAGCACCTGGATCTGACTCTGCAATAGTAGCAGATTTAGCGGGAGCATATAAAAAGGGTGAACCATGGGTAGGGTATTACTGGTCGCCGACATGGGTAACAGCTAGTTATGACTTAACATTACTTGAGGATACTCCTTATGATGCAGCAACTTGGGAAGAATCTAAAGGAACTGAATTTCCTCCGAATGATGTTGTAATCGCAGTACACAAAGATTTTCCAACGCAAGCAAAAGACGTAACTGATTTCTTAAGCAAATATGAAACTAGTAATGCTCTAACAGAAGAAGCATTAAAATATATGAATGAAAACGAAGTAGAAGCAGATGAAGCCGCACAGTGGTGGATGAATGAGCATGAAGATATTTGGACTACTTGGGTGTCTGAAGAAGTTGCAGAAAAAGTGAAAGCAGCTTTGAAATAATGGTTCATGATCATAGTAATTTAACCATAAAAAGTGAGGTGTATGCGACTGTTCTTTTTGATACAGTCCAAAATGTATGACAGAATTTCCTGAAGTAAGAATTCCAATTGGAGATGTAGTAGAAAATTTCATTGACTTTTTAGCGATGAATTTTGAAGCATTCTTTGATTTTATCTTTGTTATATCTTCTTCCATGATTAAGGGGCTAGAAGCAGGTCTTTTAGCAATCCCATGGTGGATTTTTATCATAATTATCTTTCTTTTAGGGTGGTACTTTACAAATTTATATGGAGGACTTCTTTTTGGCCTCTTTATATTCCTAATAGGTACATTCGATTTGTGGCCCGAAACAATGACCACTATATCCATTGTATTAATCTCAGTTATACTTTCTCTTGTAATTGGGATTCCACTAGGAGTTGGGACTGCATTTAGTAAAACAATGTCGACAATAATGAGACCTGTTTTGGATGCAATGCAAACAATGCCAAGCTTTGTCTATTTAATACCAGTAATATTCTTCTTCCCTCTAGGAAATGTTCCAGCGGTTATTGCTACTATTATTTATGCACTTCCACCAGTTATTCGATTGACTGAGCTAGGAATTCGTAATGTAGATAAAGAAGTAGTAGAATCTGCACAATCCTTTGGTTCTTCTACTTCCCAAATGTTAATGAAAGTACAATTGCCCCAAGCTTTGCCTACTATTATGGCTGGTGTAAACCAAACGACAATGATGGCACTATCGATGGCAGTTGTCGGATCCATGGTTGGTGCCCAAGGTCTTGGTGAACGTGTACTATACGCCATAAATCGAATTGATATTTCGCTAGGGTTTGAAGCAGGGATTAGTATTGTATTCCTAGCAATTATTATTGACCGAATTACAGGAGGAATTGCAAACCGCCTTCAGAAACATAGGAGGGATGCAGCATGACAGTAAAACTTAAGGTTGAAAATGTATCTAAAATCTTTGGACCAAGACCTAAAAAAGTCATCCCTATGATTGAAAAGGGTGTTCCAAAGGATGAAATTCTAGCAAAAACGGGGCACACTGTAGGTGTCTATAATGCCTCCATGGAAATTATGGAAGGTGAGACCTTTGTCATCATGGGACTCTCGGGAAGCGGAAAGTCAACGTTAATTCGTTGCCTAAATTTGTTGAACAAACCAACCTATGGAGCTATTTATGTCGATGGAGAAAATGTAGTCGGATATAATAAAAACCAATTAAAATATTTTCGTCAGAAAAAAATTGCCATGGTATTTCAACATTTTGGATTATTTAGCCATAGAACTGTATTGGAAAATATTGAATATGGCTTGGAAATACGAGGAATGTCAAAAACAGAACGTCGAGAAATTGCCCAAAAGCATTTAGAGACGGTTGGCCTAAAAGGATATGAAAATCAGTATCCTGATGAATTATCTGGTGGAATGCGCCAACGAGTAGGAATTGCAAGAGCACTCGCTAATGATCCGGATATTTTACTGATGGATGAGCCATTTAGTGCGTTGGATCCTTTAATTCGACGCGAAATGCAATTAGAGCTGCTTGATATTCAAAACAAATTACAAAAGACAATTATCTTCATTACACATGATGTAAATGAGGCATTTAAAATTGGTGACCGTGTAGCGGTGATGAAGGATGGAAAAGTAGAACAAATTGGCACACCGGAAGAAATTTTGGAAAAACCGGCTAGCAACTACATTTCGGAATTTATTCGGGATATTGATCGCTCTAAAATTCTTCAGGCAGAGCATATCATGTCCAAACCATATGGTTTAGTTTCCTTAAAGGATGGACTTAATGTAGCTATCCAAGTTATGCGAGAAAGTGGTATCTCAAGTGCTTTCGTTACAGATCGCAAACGCCAGCTGCAAGGAATTGTAACGGTTGACCAAGCAATTGATGGTCTGAAAGAGAAAAAAACATTACAAGAAGTCATGTCTACAGAAGTTAAAACCGTACTACCTGATGAATATGTTCAAGATATTATACCGTACGTATTAGACTCGAAATATCCAATCGTCGTTACGGATGAAGAACAAACCATTAAGGGAATCATACTGAGGGTTCATGTATTAGCAAGTCTCATTAGTGAGAGTAACAATGAACAAAACGATGCACAGAAACTTTAACTAGTTTCTGTGTTTTTTTTAAAAAATTTTAAATGTTAAAAGGCGGGAGCTACTTGCTAATACGAGGCCAGTCTTCTCGTTATTTAAGCATCGATGATCATGTTGCAAACTGTTTTTTAGTATTCTTTATTCCTCTTAAATAGATATATTTGGTTATTATAAAAATGATAATTTTTTAAAATTTTGCTTAATTTATGACTAAGGAATAGATGTGATATAGTCTAAAGGATAGAGAGGGGTGGAGAATATATTCAATATTAATAACAATAGTCCTGTGAATAATTCATATATGGAGATAAATGGGGAATATTCCGGGTTAATAGTATTATTTTCAATAGTTATTGCAGTGGTGGCATCCTATACAGCCCTGTCATTGAATAAACGAGCGAAAGAAAATAGTTTTTTTCATAAGAATTTCTGGTTATTGCTAGCCTCTCTCAGTTTAGGATTTGGTATATGGTCTATGCATTTTGTAGGGATGGGGGCTTTTTCGTTACCGGTAAATATGAGTTACAATAATATTATTACGCTAATTTCAATTGTCCCAGCTATGCTAGCATCATTTATAGCTTTCTATTTGGCGAATCTTCCACAACGAAACTTTTGGTCTTATACTTTCGCTGGGATTGCAATGGGGACAGGAATTTCCTCTATGCATTATATAGGAATGTATGCAATGGAAATGGATGTTGTTTATACTTATGATCCTTTACTGTTTGTAGCCTCTATTTGTATTGCCATATTTGTTTCTATAATTGCAGTCTACATTTTTTCAACTGTCCAATCCTATAAAATAAATTATATAATTCAGCTTTTAATATCCTTGATCATGGGTTTGGCTATTTCAAGTATGCATTACACGGGCATGGCTGCTATGAACTTTTATATTCCAGAGGGGTATGAATTACACTTAGTTCATTCTCATATGACAGAAATGTATGGACTAGCAGTTATTGTGACAGTGGGAATGGCTATGCTTTTGAGTATATTATTACTATCGAGTTTGATAGACCGTTACATCCAGTACAGAGCAAACTATTATGATGCATTAACTCAATTACCAAATCGCCGATTGTTTGAGAAAAAACTTCAATCACCTAAAGTTTTAGCGGTCTGGCATATACATGATTTAGAATATATTAATAGACAGTTTGACTATTCCTTCGGCGATGATGTGATTCTTGCTTTAGTACATCTCTTCAAGTCTAGAACACCGTCAAAAACAGAGATTTATCGAATTGAGGGGCATCGCATTGCTCTACTAACTAGGGATGTGGATAGTGCAAAACAACTAATAGAGGCTTTGAAGGAAATATCAGATGTTCTTCGTCAACCTATACTCGTAAAGGATCAAGAAGTTTTTTCATATGGCGTATGTGCAATATCTGAGACAGATCATTTGGGTGATGCTTCTAATATTTATACAAATGTTCTAGCAGTTCTAAACTATCCATCCATTACGTATAATCATGATATTGTTTACTATGACTCTAATATTCATACGTATACATTTGAACGCGAAATAGCAGAAGACATAAACCGAGCTATGAGAGATGATGAATTGTTTCTTGTTTACCAGCCGAAGGTTCGTTTAAATTCACAAAATATTGTAGGGCTTGAAACATTATTAAGATGGGACCATCCGAAGTATGGAGTTCTATCACCAGCTGTTTTTATTCCTATTTTAGAGGAATATCATCGTATGATTAAAGTGACAGATTGGATAATAGACAGAGTGTGTCAACAAATAGCTAACTGGAAACAACAGGATATTTCCTTTCAGCAAATTGCTATTAATATACCAGGCGAGTATGTAACTTCACCGCTACTATTAAAAGTATTAACACAGAAACTGAATGACTATGGTCTGGAACCATCGCAAATAGAATTAGAAATAACAGAGAATAGCTTTGTTGAGAATATGGAAGAAGCTATGCGTGCGGTAGGAGCATTTAGAAGAGAAGGCTTCTCTGTCGCATTAGACGACTTTGGTACCGGAGTATCATCACTTTCTTATTTAAAGCAAATGCCGATATCAACCTTAAAAGTAGATAAATCTTTTATAGATGATGTGCCGACCTCTGCTAAAGATTCAGCTATTATCCAAGCTATTGTTACATTAGGTGAATCTTTAGACTTAAATGTAGTCATCGAAGGAGTAGAAACAAAGGAGCAAGTAAATTTCTTAACGAACACCAGTAAAAATCCAATTTTTCAGGGATATTATTTTGCAAAACCGATGAAACCTCATGACCTTATCAAGTGGTATCTAGAAACCAGAATGGAAGATTGAAATCTTTCCATTTCTGGTTTTTTTAGATGAAGTATATACAAAACCCATAGAAATAGGTTTTGATCTTAAAGAACCGGGTATGTCATTCTCTTGGTTTTTCTTAAAAGATAAGAAAGTATATAAAAATGTCCAGTAAACACCGGGTTCTCGACACTTTCAAGAATAATAATCCTGCTGATTTACGTATCAGGTGGACTTTTTATCATATAATTCTCGTTTATTTAGCTGGTCCTGTTTCGAATTACCAGTTTTGTACATAAAAAGAGGGAAGTGATACTATAAAAGTATAGGAGGTGCTATTGAAATGTCTGAGCAAAACCCTATTTCAAAAATCGATATGAAGGCTCTTATCCCTTTAATCAGTAAGGAATTCAAAAAATACTTTACCAAAAATATTAAAGCTTTATATCATTATACAAATTTAGAAGGAGCGCAAGGAATAATTAGCAATAAAACCTTTTGGGCTTCGCATATAAAGTTTATGAATGACTCGAAAGAATATAGTCATGGGTTAGAGGTTTGTGAAAGTATCGTACAAAAGCTCATTCAAGAATTACCGGTAGAAAATCCTAGAAGAGCTTATTTAGAAGAAGTTTTTACGATTCTAGAGGAACAGGATACGGATATTTTTGTAGTGTCATTTTGTGAAAGTGGAGACCTACTAAGTCAGTGGCGAGGATATAGCAGAAGTCAGCATGGAATCTCTATTGGCTTTGACTTTTCATCCTTATTTGATGTTTCTTTTCATTTAAGTGAAGAAAACTTTTTTCCTAGAAAGGTCATATACGATCATAAGCTACAAGAAAGAATTATTCGCAGAATTATAAACGTCTCGCTCCTTAGCTTAGAGCTAAGTGGAGTGAAACCACAGTTCTCTCCAAAGGAAGTGGCAAGAACGATTGGATACTTTCTCCCACTGTTTAAACATGCTACTTTTTCAGAGGAAAAGGAATGGCGAATTATTGTGACGAACTCCAAGAGTATGTCGTATCAGCATGAACTCAAATTCCGTGCACGAGATAATATTATTTTGCCATATATTGAGTTAGAGACGCATAACAAAGTACTTCAAAATGACAATAGGCTTCCTGTCAATCAAATCATTATCGGTCCTTCTGGAACCAATGAATTCACAGCAAGAAGTATCAATTATTATTTGAAAAATGTAGGATACCCAACTGTTCCTATTAAACTATCGCATATTCCTTATCGTTAATAAGGAAATTACCTTGAACCCAGATGTAGGTATTTCAAATAATCAGCTCTATATTTATTAATACTAATAAATTGAATTAAATTTACATAAATACAAGTAGGAAAGTTATTTTATCACTGAAAATGCTTATCTGAAAAGACTCGGGCTGTAACTCGGGCTGTAGTAATTAGGTGATGAATAGGAACAGATTCTTTTTTTATAACAAAGTGAAACCTATTACAATGTAAAAGCGTAAAAGTGTTATTAAAATCAAAGGAGAATGTATATGTCATTTTTCAATAAAGTATTAGCAAGTGTAGGGGTTGGCGGGGCTAAAGTAGACACGAAACTAGAAAAATCAGAGTTTACTGCTGGAGAAATCATGCAGGGTGTAGTGGAAGTCAGTGGCGGAAATTTAGAACAACAGATTGATGCGATTTACTTAACGGTAAATACAACATATATTCGTGAATCGAATGATCGAAAATACACGGATGTAGCGGCCATTCAAAAATTTAAAGTTACTGAGCCCTTTACAATTGGAGCAAATGAAAAGAAAATAATTCCCTTTTCGCTAACGCTTCCTGAAGATGCACCAGTCACTTATGGTAACACCCGTGTATGGGTTAGCACAGGGTTAGATATCAAAAATAGTGTAGATCCTACAGATAAAGATTATATTAACGTACGACCAACAAAACTAGCTACACATATTTTAGAAGCGATTGAACAACTTGGATTTAAATTACGGAAAGTTGAATGTGAGAAAGCCTCTTATAAATTAGGCAGTCAATATCCATTTGTACAAGAATTTGAATTTGTTCCGGTCAGCGGTGCCTATAGATCAAAACTTGATGAGCTGGAAATCCTATTTCTGTCCCAGTCCTCCCAATCAGCTGACATTTTAATGCAGGTTGACCGAAGAGCAAGAGGGCTAGGTGGACTGTTAGCAGAGGCATTTGAAATGGACGAGAAATTCATTCGATTAACGATCAATGCACAAGACATACCGACTATTAAAGACAAACTACAACGAGCAATTGGGATATAGCACTTTATTCCTTCTAACTGCATATAAAATAATAGCACCTCTAACTATTTCAAATGGTTGGGGGTGTTTTTTTAATAGTAACTAAGGGCTTAACAGGCTGAAGCCGTGCCCACGGAAAGCGTCCGCTCGGAGCGGGTGTCTTTTTGCCTGGTTTTATTGAGGTTTTTTGCTTGTTTTCAAATACATTGACACTTTAACTAACCAATGGTTATAATATAACCACTGGTTAGTTAAAGTGAAAAGAGGATCCGTAACATGAAGAGTAAACAGGAGCAACGTTCAGAAGAAACGAAAAAGTTAATATTGGATTCTGCAGCAAACTTATTTGCGAAAAAAGGGTATGATGCAGTAACAATACGAGAAATTGCAAAGGATGCTGGCTGTTCACATACAGCGATATATCTATATTTTAAAGACAAAGAAACATTACTTCACCAGCTATCTTTGCCGCCATTGAAAGAGCTACATCAAAAAATGCAGGGTATTTCAAGGGGAGATTCAATATCATCGGAAAGTAAGCTTAAAGAAATTAGTTTAGAATATATTTTCTTTTGTTTAAAAAACCGTAATATGTATGATATTTTTTTCAATGCGAAATCCTCTAGGGTGGATGAAAAGCCTGAATTACAAATCAATCAACTTCGAATATCGATATTTGAACTATTGAAATCTACCATTCAAGAAAATCTCTCCATTTCAAATGAGGAACAGCTTTTAGCATTTTCTCGAATTTTATATTACCAACTGAATGGAGTATTAAGTACATACTCCTATCAGCATGAACCGCTCGATGTACTAATGGAAAGATTGATACCTACGTTTAACCTTTCGATAGAAGTTTTACTTATAGGCTTTCAAGAAAAATTAAAGTAAGGGGCAATGACGATGAAGGTGAAAAAGATTTCTGAGCATATATGGAGTTTGAAAACATGGATGATCATTCCTATTCATGTATGGGTAGTAGCTGAAAAGGAAGGTATCACATTAATAGATGCAGGAATGCCGATGATGACAAAAGGAATCATTAACTTTATGGAACAACTAAATGTCGGTCCTTTACAGAGAATCCTTCTAACACATGGACATTCAGATCATGTCGGGGCAGTAAAGGGAATTTTGAAAAAGTATGAAGTCCCAGTGTATGCACATCCAGTAGAAATCCCCTATATGCAGGGTGAAGTCGTTTACCCAAAACGTAAAAAGTTGGAGAATAATCTTCCGAAAACAATTGTTAGTCCTTTATTAGAGGACGACCTAACAAAACTAAAGAAAATGGGGGCACTTACCCCGTATTTCACCCCTGGTCATTCCCCAGGTCATGTCGTGTATTACCATGAACAGGACCAAGTATTGTTAGCTGGTGATTTGTTCACTTCTAAAAAAGGAAAGCTTAAGCAGCCTATGGCTACTTTCACTGCAGACATGGAGCAGGCTGTAGCAAGTGCTAGTATAATAAGCCAACTAAAGCCAAAACAACTAGAAGTATGTCACGGAAATACTGTGTTTCAACCTTCCGATCAACTAGAGGAGTACGTAAAAAGTATGGAGAGAAAGCTAGGAGGTCAGTAGGTATGATGGTATTCAAATATACGGTATTTGGATTGTTTTTTGCTATGGAACTTTTTGCGCTTGGTGCTTTTTCTTACTGGGGCTTCCACATGAACAAAGGCTGGTTCATCAATACTGTATTTGGAATAGGAACACCACTATTAGTCGCAATATTTTGGGGGATTTTCATTGCTCCGAAAGCTACTTTCGCGGTGACTATTCCTATTCGAATATTGCTTCAAATAATAGTATTTGCACTTGCAACCACTGCACTATTTGCGACAGGAAAAAGTAAACTAGCAATTATTTTTGGTTTTGTTGTTTTAATAGAAATGATTTTAATGTACTCCATAGAGGAATGAAAATGTTAAAGGCCAAAACTATTATGTTGTGGTCTTTTTTAGGTTCCATGGTCTAGTATGTCTGGTACGTCGAACGTAACTGTTGCAAGTGTAAAGAAGGAAATATTGGAAGTCCTGTAGAATTAAAGAACATATAATAGAAGAAAAGAGTGAGTTATTATTTGGTGGAATGGTGGATTTGTTGAAAGTGTAATGATTCTTATTGGATGGATAATAATTGGATTAATAGCCTCACGTTTATATAAAAGGCAATTAGAAAAGCCTGTGTTTTGGAAAGTAATCATAATTATTCTCGCAGGTTTTTTTACGTTTTCAATTAAATTGGATGTTTTTGGTCAAGTAGCCCAGATTTCTATTCTTCCCCTTGGAGTATGGATATTATATGCGTTGTTAAGTAAAAATAAAGAAACCTGGCAAAAGTATCGAATGTTTGCATGGTTGGGATTTGGAGCTAATTTTATTTTATTAATACTCTTTGTGGTTGGAATACTGATAAATTATCTACTTTATCCGCCAGGTGACCCAAGTACATATATTTCAAATGTGGAGGATGCCTATATTATTAATACTCATCCAACGGCACACGAAAGCACTATTCTTAAAGAAAACGTAATAGACTTAATACAAGATGCTAAGCAACAAAATTACTTCAGTCATAGTTGGTACAACGAGACAGTCATGGAATCAGATAAAACAACTGAACGCTTTCCTTATATGCTAGAGAATACACATCCAAAATGGGGAAGTGGACTTCATACTACTGTTTATCTAGAGGAAAAGGGTAAAGGGATATTAATAACTACACAGGATAAGCAATACTATTTTCAGACGGAGCATCCCTTGTTAGAGGAGGGGAATAAATGAAGAAGCCAAAATTACTTGTATTTATAGTAATTGGTACTATTATACTTTTTGTTAGCTTCTGGTACTACACTTCGGAACCAACCTCGTTTCCTACGGACGATCAACTAATTGAAGAGATGAGTAATAGTTTTTCGATAGTTTCTAATAGTGTAATTCAAGATACTGTTTTTTTAGATGATCGCCACGTGTTTGTTCCCTTTATTACAGAGCATGAAATGTATGGGTTTAGTTTATGGGAGTGGAACAATCGTAACTGGCATGAGGTTTTTGTATCGACAGATGGGGATATACGTGTTTGGAAGATAAATAGTAAAGACCCGACAACTTACCATGCTGTTTGGAACTACCCACCTCAGGATCAAGTGAATTATATGAAGTTCTACTTAATAAATAAAAGAGGATTTGAAGTTAATTATGATGAAGTACACTACGAACCAGGTGTGCAACTAGAGCAAGAGATTACCTTATCAGAGAATCTTTATGGAAGTATGAAACTTTCTAAGGAGTGGACTTCAGTAATTAATTCGTTAAACGTTTCTCCAACAGCCGCACCGTATTATTTTGGTTGGAACACATACAATAGCTCGGATCAAATTACGTATCCTGAAGGAAATGAAAATGGACTTTCTTCCTCAGGGGGAGGTACACATATTGAGTTTACCCATTTCTTAGAGGAATCTGAACTAGACTAGAATTTGTAATGAATAAAATTAGAATAAAACATACTAATGCAAGCGCTTGCATAATTATTGCGGAAAGATTAAAATAACTCTATTAAGTTACATTTAGGGCGGTGGAAAAATGGGCGAACAAATGAATCCTTGGTGGAAAAAAAGTGTTGTTTATCAAATATATCCAAGAAGCTTTATGGATTCGAATGGTGATGGTGTTGGAGATATTCAAGGGATTATTTCCAAGTTAGACTACATTGAAAGGCTAGGTATAGATGTTATTTGGTTAAGCCCTGTCTATGATTCCCCAAATGATGACAATGGCTATGATATTCGAAACTATCGTACGATTATGCAGGAATTTGGGACAATGGAAGATATGGAAAAGCTCATAGATGAAGCCAAGAAACGCGGAATTCGTATTGTGATGGATTTAGTTGTTAACCACAGTTCTGATGAGCACGAATGGTTTGTGGAGTCGAGAGCTTCCAAAGATTCTAAGTATCGAGATTACTATATTTGGAGAGATGGGAAGGCCGATCATCCGCCTAATAATTGGGAATCCGTTTTTTCAGGTTCTGCTTGGGAAAAAGATGAGCTGACGGATTCCTATTATCTTCATTTGTTCTCCAAGAAGCAGCCAGATTTAAATTGGGAGCATGAGCCTCTTAGGGAGGACGTGTACCAACTCATGATTTATTGGCTAGAAAAAGGGATTGGTGGCTTCCGCATGGATGTCATTAACTTTATCTCGAAGGATATGAGGCTACCTGATGGTGCTGTTCAACCAAACAAATTATATGGAGATGGAAGCCCGTATTTCATGAATGGACCGAAAATACACTCTTACTTGAGAGAGATGAATGACAAAGTGTTGAGTAAATATGATGTGGTCACTGTTGGAGAAATGCCTGGAGCAACAACTGATGATGCACGTATTTACACTAATCCAGACAATAACGAAGTAAATATGGTATTTACATTTGAACATATGGATTTAGATAGTGGACCAAATGGAAAGTGGGACGTTCAACCATTAAAGCTAATTGAGTTAAAAAGAAATTTAGAAAAATGGCAGCATGGTCTTCATAAAGTGGGCTGGAATAGCTTATATTGGAACAACCATGATCAACCACGGGTAGTGTCCCGATTTGGTAACGATGGAGAATACCGGGAGCTTTCTTCTAAAATGTTAGCGATTTGTCTACATATGCTACAAGGCACCCCGTATATTTACCAAGGGGAAGAGCTTGGAATGACAAATGTGGAATTCCCGAGTCTGGACGATTACAGAGATATTGAGACGTTGAATATGTATAAAGAAAAGATGGAGCAGGGAATTTTGCATGACGACATTATGTCTAGTATTTATGCAAAAGGTCGGGACAATGCAAGAACTCCTATGCAATGGACACCAGATGGAGGTTTTACGACAGGTGCTCCGTGGATCCGAATGAACCCCAATACAAAAGAGATAAACGTCGAACAAGCTATAAATGATTCTTCTTCTATTTTTTATACGTATCAAAAGCTAATAAAACTCAGAAAGCAGCACGATATTATTACACATGGTAGCTTTCAACTTTTACTTGCTAATCATCCAAACTTGTTTGTTTATAAGAGGCAGTCTGCTGGTGAAGAGTGGTTAGTTGTTACAAACTTTTCTGATCAAACTGAACAACTAGAATGGAAAATCTGTGACGTGCCATCAAAGTCACTTGGACTCATTATATCGAACTATGATAAGGTACAGATAAATGAAAAAATAGTAGAAATTCGTCCATATGAAGCCTTTGTGGTCGCTTATAAAAAGGAGATAGAGAATTGAAAAAAGTACTGGGAGTTGACATTGGGGGAACGAAAATACGAATGGGTGTCGTAAATGAACAGGGTGAAGTTCTAGTTGATAAAACGATACCAACTGTGTTGCCTTTATATCCTTACTTAGAGGAGCAGGTTCTTGCTATGATGAACGATGTTCCCGACATAGCTGGAGTGGGCATTGGAACTAGAGGGATGGTAGATGCAGCGACGGGTGTCATCACGTTTGAAAAAGAAATGCCAGGATGGCAAGGGACGCCCGTAAAAGCATTACTTGAAGCTGCAACAGGGCTCCCCGTTGAGATAAACAATGATGCCAATTGTGCTGCTCTAGCAGAAGCTAGACTTGGTGCAGCAGCAGGGTTCAATCAAGTAGTTTGTCTAACAGTTGGAACAAAACTGGGTGGGGGCATAGTACTTGATGGAAAAGTGATGAATGGGAAGAACGGTGGTGGTGGCGAGGTTGGTCACTTAATATTATATCCAAATGGTATAGTATGCGGTTGTGGCCGACCTGGCTGTAGTGAAGAGTATGTATCTGGAACCGCTATCAAGAGACTTATCCAAGAGGGAAATGTTATCAATGCGGAAACCAATGAATTGGCGAAGCCTCATGATGTATTCCGTTTAGCTGCCAATGGGCATGCCGGAGCAATAGCGGTTCGAGAGCGTTTCCTTTCTGACTTTGCGATAGTTATCTCTAGTCTTCAAGCAGTCCTCGATATGGACTGTGTTGTTATAGGAGGCGGAGTATCTGACTCTGCTGATTTCTGGTGGGAAGAGCTTCTAGCAAAAGTTGAACCATTGAAGCTAAAGCCCGTTCAAGTGAGCCGTGCAACTTTTGGCAATGAAGCAGGAATGCTAGGAGCAGCGATGCTTGTAATAGATTCAACAAAATAAGTAAAAAGGTGTGCATATATCATGCACACTTTTTTTGTTTATAAAAAGCTTTAAAAAATGCAAATAATCTTTTTTTTACTTGCATTAAAAAAGGTTAGAGCATACAATAAGATTAACAGTTAACTAATTGTTAATTAAAAAGAAGGAAGTCATAAAAAAATATTAACATAAGTTTGTAACAAGACAGAAGGGCAGGTAGAAATAATGGGAGAATACAAGACGGAAGAAGAAATGCTGGAGAATTACGATACAAACAAATATGAAACACCAGGAGGTTACACTAGCGATATTGCCGTATTTACTATCATTTCAACTGAATTAGAAAAACACAAACCACCAGTAAAAGAATTGAAGCTGATGTTGATACAGCGAGCAGTGAAGGATGCAGAGGGAGAACCCAATGTAGAGGGTGGTAAATGGGCATTACCAGGCGGATTTGTTCAACCAGATGAAACTGCATTTGAGGCAGCCTCCAGAGAGTTGGAAGAAGAGACTGGAGTAACAGAACTCAAGATAAAACACTTCGGCACCTACGACAAACCTGGTCGTGACAAACGCGCTTGGATTATCTCCAATGCGCATTACGCTATCGTACCTGAAGATCAATTAATCAAACGAAAAGCAGCAGACGATGCATCAGATGTTCAATTATTCACGTTAGAAGAAATTGACAAGTTGGATCTTGCTTTCGACCATGAACAAATAATCAGTGATGCAATTTGGATTATTAAAAAAGACATGGCCCTCACTACATTAGCAAAGAACTTTTTACCAAATGAATTCGTGTTGTCGGAATTACAAGGCGTATTATTAACTGTATTAGATGACCCATGGATTAAACTAGACGCTCAATTTTTTAGAAAAGCACCGTCTTTACCATTTATAGATAAGGTAATGGTCAAAGGGGAGTTAAAAAAATCAAATAGATGGTCGAAAAACAAGGCACAGTTATATCAATTTACCGACTTCGATCCTTTCGTTTCCATCTATAACGCAAATTACTAAAAAGTTAATGATTAACAGTTAGGCAGTTAACAATTAGTGAATGAAGGAGCGGATGAATGATGAAAAAAGCATTGATAAACATTGATTACACAGTGGATTTTGTTGCAGACAACGGTGCATTAACTTGTGGTAAACCGGGCCAGGACATTGAGGGAGCTATTGTACAGGTAACCGAAGATTTTATATCGAATGGGGAATTCGTGGTGTTCGCTATAGATACACACCAAAAGGATGACAACTACCACCCTGAATCTAAGTTATTTCCCCCTCACAATATAGATGGAACCAAAGGCAGAGAGCTGTTTGGCAGACTCAAAGAGCTATACGAAAATAATAAAACTAATGCTCAAGTCTACTGGATAAACAAAACTAGGTATTCTGCGTTTGCTGGTACAGACCTAGAGTTAAAGCTTCGGGAAAGACAGATTACAGAAGTTCATCTTGTTGGTGTATGTACTGACATTTGTGTGCTTCATACAGCAGTGGACGCTTTTAACAAAGGGTTTAAAGTAGTCGTTTATAAAGATGCTGTCGCAAGCTTCAATCAGCTAGGTCACGAATGGGCTTTAGGTCATTTTCAAAATAGCATAGGTGCAGAGATTAGATAGAAACAAGTAGCTGTTACTTAATGGTATTAAAATGAATTGGAGGGTTTAACATGACGAAAATTTATAAAGATGATGGCTTTGCATTACACACCGACCTATACCAAATAAATATGGCAGAAACTTACTGGGAAGACAATATACACAACAGAAAAGCTGTTTTTGAAGTGTATTTTAGAAAACTACCATTCGGGAACGGATATGCGGTGTATAGCGGCCTTGAAAGAATTGTCGAATACATCTCTAACTTCCAGTTTACCAAGAGTGATATTGAGTACCTTCAATATGAACTAGGGTACGAAGAAGACTTTTTAGCGTATCTTCAAACGCTGAGATTCACTGGAACGATTCGTTCAATGAAAGAAGGAGAATTGGTCTTCCATAATGAGCCTATGCTACGTATCGAGGCACCTTTAGCAGAAGGGCAATTGATTGAAACAGCTATACTAAACATTGTCAATTATCAAACGTTAATTGCCACAAAGGCTTCTCGAATGAAACAAGTGATTGGTGATCAAACCGCTATGGAATTCGGAACTAGACGCGCTCAAGAGATGGATGCAGCTATCTGGGGAACAAGAGCAGCCTTTATCGGAGGATTTGAAGCAACTAGTAACGTAAGAGCCGGGAAATTATTTGGTATTCCTGTATCTGGCACACATGCTCATTCAATGGTTCAAGCTTATCGAGATGAATATACCGCATTTCACAAGTACGCAAAAAGACATAAAGATTGCACCTTCCTAGTGGATACCTACGACACATTAAAATCAGGAGTTCCTACTGCTATTAAAGTAGCAAAGGAGCTAGGGGATAAGATCAACTTCAAAGCGATTCGACTCGACAGTGGTGACTTGGCTTATTTATCAAAAGAAGCTAGAAAGATGTTAGACAATGCTGGTTTTGAACAAACAAAAATCGTAGCATCTAATGATTTGGATGAATATACTATTTCTCAATTAAAGCATCAGGGAGCTAAAATTGATGCATGGGGAATTGGCACTAAATTAATTACTGCGTATGATCAAGCTGCATTAGGAGCAGTTTACAAACTGGTATCCATTGAAGATGATCATGGGGAAATGGTAGATACCATTAAGATTTCGGGGAACCCAGAGAAAGTTACCACACCTGGACTTAAAAAGGTCTACCGCATTATCAATTTGACTAGTAATAAGTCAGAAGGTGATTACATCGCTATGGATGATGAAAAACCAGAACAAGAAGAAAAATTGAAAATGTTCCATCCGGTTCATACGTATATCAGTAAGTTTGTGACAAATTATGTAGCAAAAGAACTTCACCACGATATAATTATTGACGGTAAACTGGTGTACGAATTGCCTGGAATCTTAGAGATCCAACAGGACGTAAAAGAAAACCTGTTGTTCCTATGGGATGAATATAAACGACTTCTAAATCCTGAGGAATACCCAGTCGATTTAAGCCAAAAATGTTGGGATAACAAAATGGCTAATATTGAACAGGTGAAAGAAAAAGTAGAAGAGTTGAGAACGCGATAAATTATGGCGACTTGAATAATATATGCTCTAGCGTGTCTGTCTCCTTCACATTGAAAGAAGCTTTTCAGTTCTATTGAGAACTTATGGATAAACAGCACAACTAATTTTGAATACTTGGAGGAAACCGTATGGCTAAAATAGGGATTTACGGGTCATCTTTCGACCCTATTACAAATGTACATCTTTTTACAGCGAGCACCATAGCGAATCGTTGCAAGTTAGATAAGGTCATTTTTTTACCTTGTTCCAACAAAAGAAAAGACAAAACGATGAAAACAGAGGATGAACATAGGTGGAATATGCTGGAAAAGGCTATTGAATCAGACGAAAAATTCATTTTAGATGATTTTGAAATGAAGCAAGATGCATGGAAAATATCTACCTATGAGACGATGGAGCATTTAAAGAAAATATATCCAGAGGATGATTTATATTTCATTATGGGAGCAGACTTGTTAGTAGATATCGGGGATGGTAAGTGGGGTAACGCAGACAAATTGGTGAGTCAAAATAAGTTCATTGTCATGGCTAGAGATGGTATTGATATGTTGAAAGCTATAAGTAGTTCTCCTTTGCTACGCAATAACGACGATGGAAGCACTTTTCACTTAATTGATAAGGGTATCGCCATGGAAATCAGTTCTACCTATATTCGTGATGAATTTGCTATAGGCGGGGAAGCGAAATACCTCTTACCGACAAGTTGCTATAACTACATTAAAGAGAATGAACTTTATGGTTGGAAAAATTCGACCGTGGAAATTTAGATAAAAATAATTTAATAAGGTAGGGCTATGTTGAGATACGTGGTTACTTTGTACAGAAAAATGAGCTTGATGAAACATTTCCGAGTTCATTTTTTCTTTACTTACTAAAGCATGTAGATACTCTTATTTTCAAGTGCCTTCAATATAGAAGCAGAATAGCTCACGAAATTGTATCTTTGAGAGCTCCTACTGTGAATAGGAAAGTTTCTTTTCTCTAGTTACCCAAAACTGCACTTGCCTGTTTTTAAGAATTGTAGGAGAGCGACGGACAGACAAACCCCATAAGATGACCGATAAAAGGGATGTTGGTTGATGTCATCATCAACCAGCATCCCTAAAAATTCACTCAGTTATAATACAGCAAGTCTGTCCACAGCCTACTGAAAACGGTAGAAACAGATTTCGTCTTTTTGACCATTTTTTCTTGTATAGTAACAGAAAGGGGGGATTAAGTAGTGGTTCCCCTACCCACCATTAATAACCTGGTTTTTTAAGGATTTTGAAGATATTGTTCTTGTAATCTTCCACACCGGGTTGATCAAATGGATTAATATCTAATAAATATGCACTATAGGCACAAGAAATCATATAGAAGTACAACAAATGACCAATATGCTCTTCGTCGATTTGCTCGATGGACAAGGAAACCTGTGGTACCCCGCCAGCTAAGTGAGCGCTAGCAGTTGCTTCATGGCAGGCATGGTTGAACTTGTGAAGTGTTAATCCACTTAAATAGTTTAATTCGTCGCCGTCGTTCTCTGCTTCAAAAACAGTTAGGTCCTCATTCGTTTTTTCGACAGTTAAAAACGTTTCGAATAACATGCGTTTTCCATCTTGAATGTATTGTCCTAATGAATGCAAGTCCGTCGAATAGACAACGGATGCTGGGAAAATCCCTTTACCATCTTTGCCTTCACTTTCACCGAACAATTGCTTCCACCATTCTTGTATATATCGAAGTTTTTCATCAAAGGTAGCCATAATCTCAACCGGGTATCCTGCATCATATAAATGTTTGCGGATAATAGCATACTGAATAGCGCTATTGGTTTTTGTATCTACTGTACTGAATTCCTGTTCCGCAATTCTAGCCCCGGCAATTAATTTATCGATGTTATACCCTGCAGCTGCAATAGGTAGTAAACCAACAGCGGTAAATACTGAATATCTTCCTCCTATGTCATTTGGCACGACATAGCGCTTATATCCCTTTTCTATCGCAAGTGATAGAAGTGCACCTTTTTCTTCATCAGTTGTCACGATAATACGAGATGTTGCCTGATCTCCATAGCGTTCTTCCATGTATTGCTGTAAAAATCGGAATGCTAAGGCTGGCTCAGTTGTTTTACCTGACTTAGAAATGACATTTAATGATACTTCTTTTCCATCTAAGTAAGACATCAGTTGCTTCAAATATTCCCCACTAACCATATGACCAGCGAAAACAACTTCCAAACCTTCTTTTTTCTCGAATGGTGATGATAGTGCTTCTATCACTGCTTTGGATCCTAAGTATGATCCACCAATTCCAATAACGACTAGCACATCCGAATTAGAACGTACTTGTTCGGCTGTTTTTTGGATATCTTGTAGAAAATCGGTACTCATACTACTCGGCCAATCAACCCAGCCTAAAAACTCTGCCCCGGCTGCTGATTTTGTATGTATCCCCTGTTGAATTGCCTCTAGTCTACTCGTAACTTCTGGTGTTACAAGTTGTGTAAAGTCCCCTGAAAAATTAACATTAATGTTCATAAGCATCCCCTTTGTATTCCTATGTTTTATAGGTCTAATTTTACCATTAAATAGTTAAAAAAACGAGAACTGGGAAATAGAAGTTTTGCTCAGTTTATAAATAAAGTCCCCAAACAGTTATAACTTATGTTTGGGGATAGTTCTAGTTATTGAATTATATTATCGTAAACCAATCCATCATTATCTAAACTAACCACCTTTAAATGGTTGGACTTTTTTACAAACACACTCTTGTACCCTTTTTGTCCTTCTTCATCCTCAAAGTAAATGACGCGTGTTCCATTATTATCGCTTTCTACATCTGCCTCATATGTAGACAAATCAATATATTGAGCCAGTAAATCATACTCGGGAAGATCATTTAACGCTTCATTTACTTCCTTTACTATTGGTATATTTTTTGATTCGGTATCAGTGGATGCATCATCTGAACATCCCACTAATAAGGTTACTCCTAAGAGTGCAGTAAATAGTTTTTTCATATGAATGACTCCTTTAGTTCGAGTGTATTAATGAAATTAACGTTCACCGCGGTCACTTAGTGGATATTGATTTAATCGATTCTCTACATCTTTCGCACGTATTGATTCACCAGTGCCTTCTAAATTATCTCCATCATAGGATGAGTCTGATTGGGTTTTGGCATATTCATCATAAACGGTGCCGTAATTCTTATCCACATAAAGGAGAATACCTCCATTTTTCAATTCACTGTAATAGCGTTCAGAATCCTCATCACTAAACCCCATTTGACTAAAAGCTGCTCGTACAGGCTCATCCCCTGTTAAAAATGCCTTGAATTTATCTAACCAGCTACCCCCAGCGGATTCCAGCTCTACGCCTGTTTGTCCACGAACAATCGAAAGCGATTCCTTGTGATTTGTTACGACATAAATATCCTCTTCTACATAACCTTCTAGTTTAAGTTCGTTAATTTTATCTAGTACTTCCTGTTCTGTTAGAAATGATCCCACAAACTTTTTATCTGCCATTTGTTTATACCTCCATATGTTATTTATGTATTATGTTTAATTTACCCATTAGATTCTGCCGTAAACAAAAGTCGGTAAATGTTAAAAGAACAACCCATTTACTGATGTTTTAAATCTAGTTGGACTAAATAATTGCAAATATATTTAACTATTATTATACTAAAACTATAACGTTATGGTTTGGAGTGATCTAATTGGGATCGAAAAACTAAAAATTGGTGAATTAGCAGAGAAAACAGGTATTACTAAACGTACCATTGATTATTATACGACACTCGGTTTATTAGAAGCTGAACGTTCCGCTTCGAATTATCGTTACTATCCTTTAGAAACGATTGAGAAATTAAGAATAATTGAAGAAAAAAAATCTTCAGGTATGTCCCTGGAAGCTATTAAAAAACAGTTCGAAAAGGAACAAATAGAAGAAGTAGATATTCAGGAACTACGCTTACAGATGCAGTATTTGGAAAAAGAGGTTTCTCATTTGCTTGAGCAAATTAATACAGAAGAAGAAACTACACAACACAACATCAAACAAAAAATCTCAACTGAAAGCGTTGCTCTTATACAATCCTTACTTCTACTTATCACATAGGAGGTGAAGTCTTACTATTATAGTAAGACGACTTATTGACCGTATTAAATTTAACGATATTTATTATTTTACTAGCATTAACTGGATTTTTCGTCGCAACAGAGTTTGCCATTGTAAAAGTTCGACATTCGAGAATCGATCAGCTAGTGGCTGAAGGTCGTAAAGGCTCACTTGCAGCAAAACATGTAACCACACATCTAGATGAATACTTATCAGCTTGTCAGTTAGGGATTACTGTGACTGCACTTGGTATTGGTATGGTAGGTGAATCGACATTCGAATTTATTTTGCATCCTTTATTCGAAAGTATTGGTATTAGCACAGATTATATCCACTACTTCACAATTGGTGCCGCATTTGCCATTGCAACATTTTTACACGTAGTGGTGGGTGAATTAGCACCTAAAACGGTCGCGATTCAAAAGGCAGAAGCGGTGACGCTTGTTTTTGCTAAACCAATAATGATTTTCTATAAAATTTTGTATCCATTTATTTGGTTCTTAAATGGTTCTGCGCGTGTCTTAGTAGGTCTATTTGGTATGAAGCCGGCTTCTGAACATGAATTGTCTCATACAGAAGAAGAACTGCGCCTATTACTAGCGGAAAGTTACAAAAGTGGCGAAATTAATCAAAATGAGTTGAAGTATGTGAATAATGTATTTGAATTTGACGATCGTATTGCTCGTGAAATTATGGTGCCACGTACTGAAATCATTGGATTTGAAAAAAATGCAACATTCCATGATGTGCTTACACTCATTTCAGAAGAACGATATACGCGTTATCCTGTTTATGAAGGAGATCGAGATAATATTATCGGGTTTATAAATATAAAAGATTTTTTAACGCAGGGGATGAGCAACCGTGTCACTGCTGAAACGTTTACGATAGAAAGATTTACAAACCCTGTCATTAATACGATTGATACGACTCCGATTAATAATTTGTTATTGAAAATGCAAAAGGAACGTACGCATATGGCAATTCTATTGGATGAATATGGAGGTACGTCTGGTCTTGTAACAGTAGAAGATATTCTAGAAGAAATCGTTGGGGAAATTCGTGATGAATTTGACGAAGATGAGGTTGCGGACATTCGTAAACTAAAGGATGACCACTATATTATTCATTCAAAGGTATTGATAGATGATGTAGCAAAACTTCTAAGAATTGAGTTAGAAAATCCTGATATTGATACTATCGGAGGTTGGTATTACACACAAGATATGGATCTATTAATGGATAATCAGATTAAGTTTAATGGATACAACTTCTCTATTTACGAAAAAGAAGGGCATCAATTACATTTTATAGAGGTCATTAAAATAACTTCTTAATTCAATAGGAATGATGAGTAAGAGCGAAATCTCCGCTACCAAAACCAAAATATTAGGAAAAGCCTTAGAAACCATTGGAGTTTCTAAGGCTTTTATTTGAGAAAAGGTCGAAAGTTTAGGTATATGCTAAAATAAAGTAAAATCAAATTATGCGATCAAAAAATATTCTTGATTTAAGGATCGAGAAAGGATATGCAATGAATTTTTCGATGAATGAAGCAAAAATAAAGAAATTATGTGGTGTAACAGCCTTTAAAAAAGGTAAATCCTATTTTCAAGCAGGAAAAGTGCAGGTTCAATCTTTTCAACCAAATGAGTCGATCATCAAAGCCACTGTGCATGCGGTAGATGATGTTGAGGTCATGGTGGTAGCAGATTCGGATGGTAAGGTCGGAGGTACTTGTACTTGCCCACCGGTTGGTTTTGTAAAAACGTATTGTCATCATATTGCAGCGGTCCTATTTGTAGTAGAAGAAAAGGAAACAGAGGAACGTTTAGCTACAAGAATGCTCGATTTGTTTGAAAGTAGTGCAGTGCATCCAACCGCAAAGCAGCTGCATTTTGATGAAAGACAGTCGTTACATGTCGAATTTATATGCACTCCAATACCATTAGTAGCAGGGGATAATGGATTTGGCATTCAGTTAAATGTAGGTCCAAATAAGTTACATAGTATTTCTCACATTAAGGATTTTCTTCGAGGTATTGAAAAAAAAGAACCATTTGAATATGCACCAGGACAGTACTATGCGCAGGAAATCTATAGCTTTCCAAAAGAAACTGATACAGTTCTCCAACTATTGCTAAAAGGTCAGCACGAGCAAGTAATACAATCAGATATTTTGGTCATTTCAGCATCGGATTGGGACCAACTACTTCCTTTATTAACTAATGTACCATTGGTTAAATTCAAGCACGAAGGAAAAATGTATGATGGTGTACACTTCGGAAAAGATCTGCCACTCCGTTTTGCCTTTGATGAAACGAAGAAGACTAATTATCAACTAAATGTGGCTGGCCTTGACCGAGTCGTAGTATTGAAAGGCTATGGATATGCATTTTCAGAAGGTATTTTATATAAACTTCCTCCAGCTGAATGCATTCGACTAGCAGAATTAAAAGAGATGCTCGATCAGTCTGGAAAACATGAGTTGGTCATCTCGGAGGGGCAAATAGATCATTTTATGGAGAAAACCATACCTGGGCTTATGAAGCTCGGATATGTACATATAGCGGAATCTATTTCCAAAAGAATCGGAGAAACTCCACTTCGAGTAAAGCTGTTTTTGGATCGTGTTAAACATCGAATTCTCGCTGGACTGGAATTCCATTACGGGCATCTTGTTATCAATCCTTGTGAAGAAATAGAACAAGAGGTCATGCACTACCCTGGAATTAGACGGCAGTTGGATAAAGAACAACACATCATCGATCTATTAATAGAGAGTGGGTTTACGCAAACACCGGGTGGTTTTTTCTTATTTGATGAGGAAGCAGAATATCACTTTTTGTATCACGTAGTTTCGAGTATGGAGAAATGGGTCCAAATATATGCCTCGACTGCGGTGAAGATGCGTGTCCAAAGGGGATATATAGGCCCTAGGATAAGAGTTGAAGTGAAGGAACGGACAGATTGGTTAGAGTTTAAGTTTGATCTAAATGGCATTCCGGAAAAAGAAATTCAACGGCTTATGGCCTCTGTAGAAGAAAAACGCAAATTTTATCGTATTCCAAATGGAAATTTAGTATCGCTGGAAACACCTGAGTTTCAGGCGTTATCAAATTTTATGATCGATATGGGGATATCAAGTGATACCATTCAAGAAGAAATTCGTCTCCCGTTAATAAAGGGAATGCAAATAATCGACTCTTTAGAGCAAAGTGAAATAGTAGATTCTGGTGAAAACTTTGCCAAGCTTATGAAAAGTTTAAATAATCCAGAGAATTTAAACTTAGATGGACCGATTCCTTTGGCAAATATCCTTAGAGATTACCAAAAAGTAGGTTTCCGTTGGTTCCAGCTACTAGCTAAATATAAATTTGGTGGAATACTGGCCGATGATATGGGTCTTGGGAAAACGTTACAGAGTATTGCATTCATCGAATCGGTACTTACAGACGTTCGTGATCGACAACTACCTGTACTTATCGTATGCCCTGCTTCACTCATCTATAATTGGAAAAACGAGCTAGAGAAATTTACACCACATATTCAAGTACGAGTAATAGACGGTAACAAGGTCGAAAGAAATGCATTATGGAAATCATCAATAAACACTGACGTTATAATAACCTCTTATCCGTCTTTAAGAATGGATACAGAACTATATCGGAATCGAATTTTTCATACATTGTTTGTAGATGAAGCACAAGCCTTTAAAAACCCAGCAACTAAAACGGCTAGATCTGTAAAAATGATCCAAGCAGAGTATCGGTTTGCACTTACGGGAACACCGATCGAAAATGCATTAGACGAACTATGGTCTATTTTCCATGTAGTATTTCCTGCTTTATTGCCTGGCAGAAGGGCCTTTAGTGAATTAAGTAGAGATAATATTGCCAAAAGAGTACGTCCATTTATATTACGACGCATGAAAAAGGATGTATTGAAGGAATTACCAGAGAAAATTGAAACAATGCTATTCTCCGACCTACAAGCCCAGCAAAAAACATTGTATGCTGCTTATTTGGCAGAACTAAAACATGATACACTGAAGCATTTGAAGAAAGGCAATCTCCAAAGAAATCGTATAAAAATATTGGCTGGCTTAACAAGGCTTCGTCAGCTATGTTGCCATCCAGGTCTCTTTGTTGATGGCTACAAAGGAAGTTCGGCAAAGTTTGAACAGTTAATGGAAATCTTAGAAGAATGTCGAATATCAGGTAGACGAGTACTGATCTTTTCTCAGTTTACTCAAATGCTAGGCATAATTAGGGGACAATTGATACGAAAAGGAGCTCCTTATTTTTACTTAGATGGGCAAACACCGCCTGCCGAACGCGTGGAGCTATGTGATCGCTTTAACAAAGGAGAAGGAAATCTATTTCTCATATCACTAAAAGCTGGTGGCACCGGGTTAAATTTAACTGGAGCAGACACTGTTATATTATACGATCTATGGTGGAATCCTGCAGTCGAACAGCAAGCTGCAGACCGCGCTCATCGAATGGGACAGCAAAACGAAGTACACATCATTCGTTTAATTGCAAAAGGTACCATAGAAGAAAAAATAAACGAACTCCAACACAAAAAGAAAAGCATGATTGACGAAGTTATTCATTCGGGAGAAGATACCCTTTCTGCTATGACGGAAGAGGATATAAAAGAGATATTGATGATTGACCCTGTGTAAGAAACATTCACGTTAATTCAAACAATCATGAATGTTTATATTTTCATGTTTGTTTCTTGCACAGGGACTCAAATGGGGAGGCGATTCTTATATCATTGGATATGGAAACAAAAATTATAGATGATATTATGCATCTAATAGTTTCAAAGTCAATTGAACATGGGGAGAAACTCCCTTCCGAAAATGAGTTCGCAAAAAGATATAAAGTACCTAGAATGACCGTGAGAAATGCACTTACGAAATTAGAAGAACGAGGATATATTTATTCTAAGCAAGGCAAAGGAAGATATTTGAAAGAGGAATCGATGCAGATTCAATTACACCTAACTGGGAAAACAAGTTTCACGGATAAGATGAAACAAGCCGGGTATAAATTAAAAACGGATAATATTGTTTGTGAAAAAGTCGCATATAATGAACAAATTTATAATAGTTTAAATATAGAGGCAGAGGTAGATGTCTATAAAGTGGGGAGAATTCGCTATATAGATGGGGAGCCAATTGCAATTCATTATTCCTTTGTTAGTGAAAAGATGTTTCCGAAAATTTTAGAAGATGGACCAAAGATCGAGTCAATGTTTGCTTACTATCGAGAGTTGGGTTATAAGAAATTTATAAGTAAAAAAAGCTTGCTAAGTATTACATTTCCCACCTCAGATGAACAACAATTGTTATCATGTAAAAGTATGGTTCCACTCATTGTGGTTGAAAGTGACTGCATAGATGTCGCCTCCAATAAAGTACTAGAACATACAAAAATACTCTACCGAAGTGATAAGTTCAAATATGATATATCAATGGATTGAAACAGGTAAAGGACGATTATTGTCCACTATCTGTTTTTTTGTTTAAGGCTATGTTTCAAGTTGAATAAAAGCTTTATTTCGTCTTGAAGTAAAGCACACCCTTACTTTAAGTGCAATTCTTCACAATTTTAACATTTTACTACAAGAATGCTGCCTTGCTAGTAGCATAAATAGAAAGGTATCTTTTCTTTGAGAAAAACTTCCTTGGTTTTAGTTTATCAAATAACCGATACTAGACTCATTCTAAGCAATAGTTAGTAGCTAAAATTTTCCATCCGAACCACCTCATTAGCAAGTGGTATGGCTGGAATAATTATTGACATATTATTTTTTAAGCTTTCTTCTTTAACCATGTTCCTTCAGCTAATTTTTCATCGATAAAATCCAAGACAGTCTGTAATTGAGCCATTTGACTTTTTACTTTTTCCTTATGTTGGAGCATGCTTGAGATCATTTCAGGAGTCATACTACTTGTTTCAGCAATATCAAGATATAATTTCACTTCTTCTAAACTAAGACTTGCCTTTTTCATACAGAGGATCAGTTGCAACCGTTCAATATCGGATGGTAAAAAGACCCGATGTCCATTCGGAAGCCGTTTAATATTTGGAAGCAATCCAGCTTTTTCATAATATCTGATTGTATCAATGCTCAACCTGGTAAGAGTGCTAGCCTGTTTGATGGTATACATACGTCCGCCTCCTTCTTATAGATAAATTATAAAACATGAAGTCAACTCCAGGTCAAGCTGATTCTTTACTATTGACCTGAAGTTAGCTCCATGTTTTATACTACAGTCATTCACTAATAGGAGGTAAATAAAATGTTAAAGTCAGAAAGAAAAATAGCACTTGTTACAGGAGCGAACAGCGGAATAGGGCTGGAACTAACGAAAAAATTAATCGAGAACGGGTGGGAGGTTGCTGCTTTAATCCGCTCTGAATTTCCAAAGGAGGAGCTAAAGCTCCAACAAAAAATCCGTCAAGGAGATATCCGTATTTATATTGCCGATTTATCTGATTTTACGCAACTTAAATCTACTTTGATGCAAATAAAGAAGAAAGAAACGAAGTTGGATGCTCTCTTTAATAATGCTGGAGGCAGTTTCTCGAACCTCCTCTTTTCACCACAAGGACGTGAACTGCATTATGAAATTCAGACAGTGGTTCCCTTTATCATCACAATGGAACTGCTTGATCTTGTAAAAAGGGGAAATCCGGCTATCGTTATCCAAACTAGTTCAGAAGCGTTTAACTTTAAAAAATCTTTCGTGCCGGAAGAATTGGCAAACCCGCCTAAATTTCAGAAACTGATTGGCCCCTATGCATCGACGAAGTTGGCAATCACTTTGTGGACACATGCATTGGCACCAGAACTACAGCGAGAGGGTGTGACAATTATCAGCATTGATCCAGGCAACAATAATACAATGCGAAAGGGTAGAAATGGAGGTTTGCCATTGATCATGCAGCCGTTTATCCGTTTGTTTGGTCCGCATCCTAGTGTAGGGGCAAGCCGATTGTTTGCTGGGTTAGAGAGGTCCCCGAATGAAGCTGGATTGTATATCTCAAAAGGAAAGCCTGCTGAGTTCAAATTTAAACAGCATGCACCCAATGTTTTATTACAAGTACAATCTGTATATGAAAAAGAATTTTTGCCACTATAAATTGAGTCAAGCAGGCTGTCGAAACTTTCTCGACAGCCTTTTTATTAGTGTGCCAGGCATGGCAACTATCTAGGTGGTGAAAGTCCACTGTGGGGGTACACATCGACCAACCACTAAGGAAGCGCAAGGTGCTTATCGTGAGATAAGGGCTAGAGGAAGCGTGGAATAAAATCTTGGCTCGACGAACAGAAATCTGATACAAAGGCTCTACAAAGGGATAAGGCTCCTAAACAAGTTAAAGTCCAAAAGATGTGCGTAACTTTGTAGGGTAAATCAGGCGAGTAAAAGAGGAAAGATAGCTGTCTTACCCTGGGAGGTCTTGCGGATGTACATATTTACAGTCGAAAAAGGTTAGTCGCAAGAAGTCAGCAGAAGCCATAGTAATGACCTAAGGTCATGAAGGGCTGAACAATTTATAGTGTTTCAACGCCACGAATGCGTAAGTGACGAACTCCGAATGTGTTAATGGTAAAAGTATGAGCGTAACTCAGAGGATAACCAAAACGGAGATATCATTTACTACGTGAGAGGAAAGGAGAAACGAGTGTGGAACTTTTAGAAAAGATCCTTAGTAATCAAAACATGAATGATGCCTACTTGCGTGTCTATAGAAATAAGGGGGCAAGTGGTGTCGATGGAATAACTGTTGATGAGCTGAAACAATATCTGAAAGAGAACAAGGATGAGATACGTCAGCGCATCAGAACTAGAAAATACCAACCACAAGCTGCCTTACGAGTGGAAATCCCAAAAGAAAATGGAAAGATGCGCAAACTGGGAATACCAACAGTAGTGGATAGGGTAGTTCAACAAGCGGTTCATCAAGTACTCAGTCCGATATTCGAAAAGCAGTTCAGCGAATTCAGTTTCGGCTTTAGACCGAAAAGAAGTTGTGAGATGGCAATTATAAAGAGCTTGGAATTTCTGAATGATGGACATGATTGGGTTGTGGATATTGACCTGGAAAGATTTTTCGATACAGTCCACCAGGATAAACTCATGCGAATCATTTCTAATACAATAGACGACGGAGATGTCATTTCTCTTATAAGAAAATATCTTGCCAGTGGGGTTATGGTGAATGGAAAATATGAAGAAACACCAGTTGGAACTCCGCAAGGAGGAAACCTAAGCCCGTTGTTGAGTAATATTATGTTAAACGAATTGGATAAGGAACTAGAAAGTAGAGGACTCCACTTCGTGAGATACGCTGATGACGCCTTAATCTTTGTGAAGAGTGAAAAAGCCGCAAATAGAGTGAAGGAATCACTCGTGAGATTTATAGAAAAGAAATTAGGACTGATAGTCAACGTAGAAAAGAGTAAAATCTCCCGTCCAAAAGACTTAAAATTCTTGGGATTTGGGTATTACTACGATTTTCTAAATAACAAATATCAAGTTAAACCTCATTCACTGTCCATACAAAAATTTCAAAGAAAGCTTCGAAAATTAACCAAACGAAATTGGAGCGTCCGGCTGGACTTCCGAATTTTAAAACTAAAACAAGTCATACTTGGATGGGTTAATTACTTTAGGATTTCGAATATGAAAAAAGCGATGACTGGGATAGATAAGAAACTTCGTTCCAGAATCAGAGTTATCATCTGGAAGCAATGGAAGGTATCGAAGAAACAAATCAAATCGCTTGTTCAATTAGGAATTCCGAAGGAAGAAGCAAAAGGACTAACTTACTGTCGAAAAGGCTACCGGTACATCGGACTATCCAAAGTCATCCAAAGAGCAATCTCCAATAAAAGACTTAAGCAAAGAGGACTTCCATCTGCTTTAGAACATTATCTAAAAGTACACTCTGTAATATAAATTGAACCGCCGTATACGGAACCGTATGTACGGTGGTGTGAGAGGGGCGAAAATAATTAAATTATTTTCCCTCTACTCGATTAGTTCATTTCTTTTTAGATTAGAGAAAGCGACCAGGAATAGCTCAAACATTCGTTTATCACTAGTTAGACACGAAGAATCCTTCTTCCACTAAACTGCTGCTTTAGTTCAATAAGAAAAAAGGCTTTACTACTTCTTGAAGTAAAGCACACCGTTAGTTTAAGAAGAAAAATTTTTGATTCGATTCAATAATCAATAGAATTTGCTATTTCAACTAAGTTTTCGGGAGTAACTTTATCTAAAACTTGTTTATTGATACTTAGCATATACTGCCAATTTTCTCTTTCGAAAACAAGCACGTTAAAACCTGAAATAGTCATATAAGTGGCTTCACTCCCATTATTTAATTCATAGGTTTTCAACACATACTTCTCTCGTTTAGGAATGCCGTACTTAATAGGTCGAACATCAATTTTATAATGATTTTCAGATGACAAATCACTGATATATTCTAATTCAAATGAGTCATTGGTGTCGCCATCTAAATCATTAAATCTTCCGAAATGATGAGTGAAGCTTATCGGGGGAACTCTAAGTGGCAGCTTTAGTCTTTGTTTAAAATGTTGTTCAAAATCCTTAGATGCTTCTTCCACAGTCTTATATCCAATTTCAGGATATATTACTTCATAAGGACTGGGCTTATTGTTTGCAGTTACAAATACGGTGAATAAAAATAACAAACAAAATGAAAGCAGGAATAGGGAAATAGTTCTGGTCATTTTTCTTCACCTCAAAGTATCTTTAGGTGTATTATTCCCAGCTTAATGAAAATTATTTAATTGACATTTCTTTTTGAACTAAATATGTACTTTACTTTAAAAAGAGTTGAAGACAATTTTTTTGAAAACGTTAATTTTCCCATCAACTTTTTTATTTTTTTCCATTTTAAAAAAGAAATATTTGACTGAGATAAGTTAGTCTTTTCAGAACAAAATAATCATTAAGGTGGTGTGGTGATGAAAAAATTTATTATAGTTCCTTCTTTTTTACTGTTGTTTCTAATGTCAGCAACATTAACTTATGCTGAACCAGATTATTATCAGCCCGCTGAAGAGTCTAAAGAAGAACTCGTGATGGACTTGTTTTTTTCACTACTTTTACCGAATATTCAAGAGGCAGTTTCTAATTACTATTCAGATTATCTTACTATAAGGCCTTTGGTGTATCCGTATCAAATCAAAATTTTAAAGATGGAAAGAACTAATCATTATAGAGGTTTCATTTTTTTAGTAACCATTGAAGTCACTCCAGTTGTCGGTCCACACATTGAAGTTGGAAAAGACCATTTAACATTTTCTATAACTCCAAGTAAAGTTAACCTTAAAAATTTCAATCATCTGGAGACTTACGAACTTCCTCGGCATTGGCAAGACATCATAAAGAAAAGTAAATGATTGTATGGTTTGGATCTTTTAAATTTATTCCCCATTTTTGGGGGATTTTTTTATTACCTAACCTTCAAATAACTTACATAAATACATTCAATATGTTCAACTAAACCGCTTCTTTAGTTTAAGAAGAAAAAGGCTTTACTCCTTCTTGAAGTAAAGCACTCGTTAATGCAATAAGAGTAACTGCTTTTTATTTGCATGTTCTCTTGCGAATGTAGAAGGTGAAAACGAAACTTTATATTTTCCTGCAAGTTCTTTTTGTACTTTTTAAGTTAATATCAGGCCTTCTTTATTATGTGTTTCTTCAAGTTCTACGCCATTAGAATATAGCTCTTACACCAAGTCCAAGATTTTCATCCTGTAATTTTCCGTCTACATATAGCTTTTCTCCAGTAAACCATTTATTCTCCACTAGAATATGGTGACCATTGTACATAACTTCAAATGTTTTTTTCATTAATATTAACCTCCTTAAATTATCTTCAAGTAAACCATTGAAATGATGGTGTATTTTACCAAAGCACACCGTGAGCTTAATTTAATATGCTTAAATTTCCCAGTTGAAATTATCAAAAATCCGTTTTATTGAACTAAACTTTTCGGATCAAGGCTGGCACTACCAACATAGTTCGTAGGTGAAAACATTAAAGCAAAACAAGATTTTCCAAAGCATGTCTCGTAAGGCAACATGTGCGGACAATGCGGCAATGGAGAACTTCTTTGGCTTACTTAAACAAGAAATGTATTACGGGGAAGAATTGATGTCCTCCGAAGCGTTACAAACGAAAATGGAGAAGTATATCAATTATTATAACAACGATCGAATTAAACAAAAACTGGCCGGCATGAGTCCGGTAAAATACCGAACTCATGCCAGCCAATTAGCTGCAGGTCACTACCCCGATGGCCATATTTTGCCAAAGCATCCGAAGTACAATATTTCACAATCAAATTAAATAAGCCATCGCGTTAATATTCTAAATATTAATTCTGTTGCGATTATTTGAGCGTATACATATACTAAAGTATAATTTAGTAAAAAATAATTTAAATGGGAGGGTTATGTATAAATGAGCCTTTTAGATATTTATTTGCAAAAAAACGGAAAGAAACGGTACGACGTATTCAAAGAAACTGGAACAAGTCAGCAACAGCTTGCGAGTGTGAACAATAAAAATGTAAGCAGTTATTCAGTTAAAACGATACAAGCGATTGCTAAAACAGTCGAGAAGAGTGAGGGTGTTGTTTTAGAAGAGTTATTACAGCTAGAACAAGAAAATCCATATTTTGAAGTATTTAATGTAGAAGATTTACTATTAGCTTTTAAAAACAAAGAAAATTATATTGTAATCAAGGGTGATTATAAAAAGGAAATAGATAAATATGCTGAATCACAACTATCAGAAACCGAAACTTTAGGATTGCAATTAGGTTCTGAGGGAATAGTTACTATTTTATCTGAAGCAATACTTCAAATAGCAAACCTATTCAGCGATAAAGATGCTGAGCAAAATAAAATTGAAAGCCGAATCCGAAGGTATAAATTTAAAAGAATAAAAAATGGAGATGAACTACTATTGGTTCTACGTCAATTGGATTATTAATTCCTCCATGAAAAATAAGAGCTCTGTATTAAAAAATGTTGATACAGAGCTCTTATTATGTCCTTATTAAACTAACCTGCACTTTTAGTTAAACAAGAAAAGAGAGCTGTATTATCAGCTCTACATTTCACTAAAGGACACCGTTAGTTTAAGTACACCACTTCACAAACTCTGTAAATTAAGCGAGTTATTCTCCACTTTTATGTCTATTATCTCCCATCATATAGATATTAGAACTTTCTCCTGGTTTTGTATTTGAATTAATTGGATTTTGATTATTGTTATTAATTTTCTTATTTCTCCTATCAACTAATAAAGCAAAGGTGATAATAACAAAAAGAATAATAAGAACTATTAACAAAATCATATTTATCTCTCCTTTATTTACAGTATATTCGAGCTTTTAAAATCTACAATCTTTTTAAAGGATTTTCTTCTACAACTAAACTGCTTCGTTAGTTCAATAAGAAAAAAGCTGCGTAAACAGGTCGGTGATACTTAGCTAAAGCACCCGTTAGCCATCCATGAAGCGCAAAATCAGCGCTTCACCACAGAGAATGAAAATGTGAAAATCGGGTATAGGATACTACGGCTGGCGAAGAAGGTCGATGAACTATGGTGCCATAGAGCCCATCCGTTAGTCTGACTCCAACGACCACGGTGCATCACAGACTGTCGCACTCTATACGAGTAGCACTCATGGGAGATTAATCCTACTCTGGTTATTGCACCAGCCTCCAATACTATTTGCCGTGCCGTAGAAAGGATGATTACAATGGAAGTAATCATTGAACGTGCTTGTGGAATGGATGTCCATAAGGATTCCATTACTGCTTGTATTATTACCCCAAAAGGAAAGGAGATTCAAACGTTTTCCACTAAAACTGTATTTCTATTACAGTTAATTGACTGGATTAAGGAGCATGATTGTACTCACGTAGCAATGGAAAGTACAGGTGTATTTTGGAAGCCTATTGTCAACTTGCTAGAAGCCGAGAGCATTGAGTTTTTAGTAGTGAACGCTCAACATATGAAAGCAGTACCAGGTCGTAAGACCGATGTAAAAGATGCAGAATGGATTGCCAAACTTCTTCGTCACGGTCTACTTAAAGCAAGTTTTATTCCAGACCGAAATCAGCGGGAATTAAGAGAGTTAGTTCGATACCGTCGAAGTATTATTGAAGAGCGTGCGAGACAACATAATCGGATTCAAAAGGTTTTAGAAGGAGCGAATATCAAACTCGGTTCCGTTGTCTCCAACATCATGGGTGTTTCGTCTCTTGATATGCTCCGTGCTATCGCCGATGGCGAAAATGATCCTGAGAAATTAGCTAGCCTTGCCCGCCGATCAATGAAGAAGAAAAAGAGTGAACTGGAGCTAGCTCTTCGAGGGTATATCAATCCACATCAACGTCTCATGTTAAAAACCATTCTGGTCCATATAGAATTTCTAACTGAGCAGATTGAGCTATTAAACGAAGAGGTTGCTACTAGGTTATCCTCCCATCAAGAAGATATAGAACGATTGGATTCCATTCCTGGCATCGCCACTCGAATGGCCGAACAAATCTTAGCCGAAGTCGGTACAGATGTGGAGAAGCAATTTCCCAGTTCGGCGCACTTATGTTCCTGGGCAGGATTAGTACCTGGACATAATGAAAGTGCGGGCAAGAGGAAATCAACCAACATGAAAAAAGGAAACAAGTACTTGAAATCGGCATTAATTGAAGCAGCTCATTCTGTTAGAGGATCCAAAACCTACTTGGGAGCCCTGTATAGGCGTACTGCATCAAGAAAGGGTAAAAAGCGTGCAGGGATATCAGTCGCTCATGCCATTTTAAGAATCAGCTATTATCTCCTAACACGCAAAGAAATGTACGTAGACTTAGGGGAAGATTACTTTGACAAACAAAAAGAACAATCGATTGTACGATATTCTGTTCGAAGACTTGAAAACTTAGGTTACAACGTTACAATCACTGAACTAAATGCCTCCTAGTCCAACCCATAATTTAATTCTCATTTAGGCGCTGCACTTTTTTTAAAAATTATTGAGCTGCGTCCGATTTCGTATTGCCTTTTTCTATAAATCGAAGATTTTAATTTTCATGGGAGTTGAATAAGAAGATGTAAATTATAAACAGTAAGGAAATCGCTATGATAGATTTAATCCATAATATTTTTTTACTTATGCCAGCTTTCCCTTCAAGATAATTTAAGTAAATCATTGTTAAAGGAAAACCTAACAATGCATATGAAGAATCCCCACCGATGGTTTCAACATATTTATATAATCCTACTACAATAATGAGAAGTCCAAGAGTACCAATGGACATATTAAAATATAAAGTGCCTCTATCGTTTTCTTCCAATTTTTCTCCCCCCGGTTTTATATCTCTATTTACTCCTACTTGAAATAAAGCATCCGTTAGTTGAGTTATTACAATCTAATTTCTTCACCTATACTTATAGCACGAAAAGGATTTCTTTCCTTTGATTTTAACGATTCAATAAAGTCTGAAGTTAAGTCCTCTTTGTTAATAATTATTCTTGTAGAACCAGATACTCCACCGTTTAAAAAAATGGGTTCAATAGATTCTGGATTCTTAAGTCGTTGATAAAAAAAACTGTCTAAAACAATAGTTGCATAACTAAAATCGCCTTTATTGATAGTGAATTGATAGTTAACTTCAATAATAAGTTCCTCATTGTTTTCCTCAATCTCATAGGTGAAACTTTTTACTTCTGCACTCTTATTAGGAAATAAAATCCAAACTAAGCACAATAAAAAAATAACAGATATAATGAAAATTATTACTTTGTTTCTTTTCAAAAATTGACCCCCATTTTATTTTATTAAACCGCCGCTTTAGTTCAATAAGAATAAAGGATTTACTGCTTCTTGAAGTCCATTAACTCTATTATTTTATCCATTTTCTTTTCTATTTCATTAAGTTGATGGTTTTTTGCCTGTTGATTCAAGAGTAATCTCCTTATAAATAAGGTGAACGATACTACAAATAAAACGATAAGCGCCAATACTATAACCTGATAAATCATGTCTCCCACATTAAACATTAAATAATCCCCTTGTATAGAAATGGTCAAGCACAACTTTACATTACCTCTCACATTCCATATTTACTTCATTCTACCATTTTTCATTGTTAATTAGACTCTTTATTAGTCAATCCTTATTGAACTAACCTGCTGCGTTAGTTTAAGTGTAGCATTTCACAAACTAAAACCACCTCACAAAAAATCAACCCAAGCCTCTAACATAACCTTGTTTAAAAGAAAGTATATAAAGATGTAACGTAAAAACATGACTAATACCACTGATTTTCGTTTCAGACCGACGCGATGAATCTTCCCCGCCACTTCGCGTTCCATATGAATTTTCATCTGTCTCCCTTATCACGCCCTTCGCTACAATCAATGGCATATCTACGTTCCAGTTCTTGAAGGACTGGGCGTTTTTTTTGCCTGGTTTTCTTAATCGTATTTGTTCATTAATTATTAAGAGCATTTACGAAACATTTACGATACCTTAAAACACTTGAACTTGGCGACAAGTTAAGATGAATTTGCAAAGGAGGATTCATGCATATGAAAAGAAAAAGAAGAACCGAGATTCTCGTTCAAGGCAATGTCCAGTTGGCGCAAAAGTTGGCGGAATCGATTGTAGATACTTATGAGTGTAGAGAAATTGTAGCTCCTCAATACGGATTGACCATGATTAAAATGCGAGAAACGGCAAAAAACTCACTATTTTATATAGGAGAAGTCTTAATAACAGAAGCAAAAGTGGAGATTAATAATCGTATTGGCATAGGAATTGTAGTCGGCATGAAAGACAAGCTTGCACAACATTTAGCGATTATCGATGCTGCATATAAAGCGGAATTACCTGAAACCATCACGTGGGAAACCTATTTAATAGAAGCAGAAAAGCAAATTATAAAAGAACGAGCAAAAAAGCAAGCCGAGCTTTTTGAGACAAAAGTTAATTTTGAAACGATGGAAGTCTAAATAACCAATAGGAGAGATAGTATGACGTTTGATCAAGTACATGATTTACAGCAAGTTTACAGATTAATATTGCACAGTATGTCTAGACCAGGCACCATTTCGTCCCTAACTGATATAGCAGAGCGTGTAGATATGAATCTTCCTTGTTACGACGCAACTATTTTAAGTGCCATGACATTTTTTGATGCAGAAACTACATTTCACATACTTTCAGAGGATCAGCAAGAGTTAATCGAAAAAATTTCAGAATATACATCTGCAAAATATGCACCAATTAACGAAGCAGACTTTGTCATTGTGTTGCGTGAAGATACAGAAACAGCTATACAAAGTGGTCTTCAAAATTGTAAAAACGGTACCCTGATTGATCCTCAGCTATCGTCAACTTGGATTATTGAAAGCACGTTATTATCTAGTGAAGGTGAATTGACTTTGAGAGGTCCTGGAATTCAGGAAACAGCACAATTGCATACAAGCTTTGATCACTCGATGTGGCAAGCGAGAAACGAAAAAACGAAAGAATATCCACTAGGTATTGATTTGATTTTCACAGACGAAAACGCTCAAGTAGTCTGCATTCCTCGAACAACATCAATCAGTGTTATGGGGGTGAGCTAATGGGATACGTTCCGGTAAAAGGCGGCACGCAGGCAATTGATGCATCTATTCAGCGCATAAAGTTTGAACGGTTAAAAGGTCAAGAAATAATTGATGTAGAGACGATTATGTCAACTATGCGGGGAATGGTTGATCAAGTTATGTCAGAAAGTAGCTTGTATTCTCCATACTTGGCAGCACTTGCTGTCAAGCAAGCGGAAGGAAGTATGGAAGAGGCGGTATTTCTTATGAGGGCTCATCGTTCGACTTTGCCCCGTCCTTATTACAGTCAAACAGTTGAGCCTGAAAAGATGTTTGTAGAGCGTCGTATTTCAGCAAGTTTCAAAGATATCCCAGGTGGACAATTATTAGGAGCGACGTATGATTACACACACCGCTTACTAGATTTTACATTAATAGAAGAAAATCTAGAAAATAACCTACAATGGTTACAAAATTATAAAGATCAATTAAAACAAATTGAAGCTTTAGGCGAAGTAAGCTATTTTCCTAAAGTAGTAGATTACTTGCGAGAAGAAGGACTTTTTGAAACATACAAGGCAGACAATACCCCTCCTATAGATGTTACAAAGCGAAGTTTAAAATTTCCAACAACGCGTAGTGAGAGGCTTCAAGTTCTAACAAGAGGACAAACTGGTGCAGTTACTTCACTAGGCTATGCATCATTAAGAGGATATGGGCAGGTTCATCCAACTGTCGGAGAAGTTAGAGTAGGATTTGTCCCGATTTATGTGCAGCATCCAAATGAGATGGAGCATAGTGACGAGGATGAATTTTATATTGGTGAAATTAAAGTAACCGAAGTTGAGTCTTTTGTTCCAACGAACGTGAAAAATGAAAATAACGAATATGAACTGGAATTTGAAATTGGATATGGCATTTGTTATGGGCAAAATGAAACGAAAGCTATCGCTATGAGCATTTTAGATCAATGCCTGGAGCAACCAGAATCAGATTTTCCAACACATGATGAAGAATTTGTGCTATTGCATATAGATTCTGTAGAATCCACAGGGTTTATTTCCCACTTGAAGCTACCACATTATGTGACGTTCCAATCAAAACTCGATAGTATCCGTCAAGTGAAGAAAGGGGGGCAAACAGTTGAAAGCTAATACCCATTTTGCATTTTTCGATGAAGGATCTAAAAAAGAAATTCGCCGTGCAATCATGAAAGCTGTAGCAATACCGGGTTATCAAGTGCCATTTGCTTCAAGAGAAATGCCCATTGCACGTGGTTGGGGTACAGGGGGATTGCAAATTACCCTTTCCATCATTGGTAAGTCGGATGTGCTGAAAGTAATTGACCAGGGTGCAGACGAATCTGTAAATGCAGTTAGTATAAAAAAGTTAGTTCATGAAACCACTAATGTAGAGCTAACAGAGGAAACCTCAGAAGCAACTATAATTCAATCAAGGCACCGTATACCAGAAGTTCCCTTAAAAAAAGATCAAATTATTGTCTTACAAGTGCCTACTCCAGAACCACTTCGAGGAGTGGAAGAAAGGGAATTTGTGACGAAAAGAATGCATTCAGAAGACGATTATAGCGGTGTTTGGCTCATGTTATTTGAACAAATCATGAAATACGGAAGGACGGCAACATTTGCCGATCACCCTGTTTACGTAAATGGACGATATGTGATGGCACCGAGCCCAATTCCTAGATTTGATAACAATAAAATGCATCAATCAGAGTCTTTAATCTTACTTGGAGCAGGGCGAGAAAAGAAAATATATGCAGTTCCACCTTTTACAAATGTGGAATCTCTAGCTTTTGAGGACTATCCATTCACTGTGGAGTCCTTTGAAGGTCATAAGTGTCACTTATGTGGTTCAACAGATATCTTTTTAGATGAAATAATAGATCAACAAACAGGGGAAAAGAGTCATCAATGCAACGATACAAGTTTCTGTATGGATCAACTGAACAGGAAAGAGAAAGTTGAGGTGCAAACTAGCTATGCATGAGAAGCCGATACTCCAAGTAAGGAACCTACGGAAGCAATTTGGAACGGGGTGCAAGGATTGCTCTGAACTTATGAAAAGGAATTTAGAAAAAAACTTTTGTAAGAGTTGTGGGACAGTTTATGCATGCCAAGATATTTCATTCGATTTGTACCCAGGAGAAATTTTAGGAATCGTTGGGGAAAGTGGAAGTGGTAAATCTACGATGATGCAATGCTTATATTTCGATGCAGATGTCACTTCAGGAGAAGCGTATATTAGTGATTCGATATTAGCTGGGCAGAATGTTTTTGGATTATCCTCCCAGCAAAAGCGCTCTATCCGTAATCATGTATATGGAATGGTTTATCAAAACCCTGTCCATGGTTTAAGAATGAACTTCTCTTCTGTCGGCAATATAGCGGAGAAATTAATTGCGGCAGGGAATCGCAATGTTGCAAATATGGAAGCTACGAGTAAAAAACTGTTGAATAATGTGCATATACCTTTGCATCGCATGAAAGAAGAACCGCGAAACTTTTCGGGGGGGATGCAGCAAAGGGTTCAAATTGCAAAGGCGTTGTCGAATAATCCTCCTATTCTCTTTTTAGATGAAGTAACTACCGGATTGGATCTTTCCGTGCAAGCTAACGTGTTGGATTTAATCAAAAAAATCCAACGAGATTTAGGGATTAGTATGATTGTTGTTTCGCATGATTTAGGCGTAATACGTATGCTTGCAGATCGTACCATCGTGCTGTTGAACGGGAAAGTTATCGAAGAAGGTTTAACCGATCAAGTTTTAGAAGACCCACAGCATGAGTACACACAGCAATTAGTTTACTCATTATTATAGAGGAGCGGTGACTTTGTACATTATTCATAATGGGAAAATCATAACAGAAGAAACAATTTTGGAAGGGTATGCGGTTGTAGTGGAAGGTGAAATAATTCAGTCGATAATTCCCCAAGAAACAGTGTCTACTTATACCAATGCGCAGTTAATAGATGCAAGAGGGGGATACATATCTCCTGGATTTATAGATATCCATTCGGATTATATTGAGACAATAGCATCGCCTAGACCAACTAGTATGATGGACTTCAATATTAGTTTGAGGGAAGCAGAGAAAATATTGATCAGTCATGGAATCACTACGATGTTTCATTCCCTGTCATTTTACCGAGAAGATGTTTTTACCCATAAACCGATGCGAAATCCGAATAATATTCAGCGAATGGTAGATGCGATCGACGCGACGCATAAAGAACTACATTTAATCCGTCACCGCATGCATGCACGGTTTGAAATAGACAATGTAGATGAAATAGACACGCTTGTAAAAAATATGGAGGATGGCAAAGTCCATCTGTTGTCATTTATGGACCATACACCAGGGCAAGGTCAGTATCGAAATCTTGAAGTATATCGTGAAACATTAAAAGGGTACCGGGACATTTCAGATGATGACGTCAATGTGTTAATTGCAGAGCGGCAAAGTACAGAATTTTTAACAAGTGAAAAAATAAAGGAAGTAGCAGACATTGCGATTTCAAAAGGTATTGCAATTGCATCACATGACGATGACAAAATTCAAAAGTTAGAATTAGTAAAATCCTTTGGAACAACAATTAGTGAATTTCCTATAACCCTTGAAGTAGCAAAGAAAGCAAAGGAAATTGGGCTACATACAATTGTGGGGGCTCCTAATGTGCTTCTCGGTGGCTCACACTCCGGCAATCTGTCGGCGGCTGAAGCAGTTGCAAACGACTGTGTAGATATTCTTTGTAGTGATTACTATCCAGCAGCATTGCTACACGCAATCTTTGATCTGCACGAGAAGCATGGCAATGATTTGCACAAAATGTTTATGATGGTCTCGTTAAATCCTGCTAAAGCAGTAAAAATGGACGATGAGTTGGGCTCGATAAAACCTGGCAAGAAAGCGGATATTTTAGTGATTGAACGTATGGAAGATGGGTATCCGATGCTGACTACAACAATGGTAAACGGAGCATTAATAACGACAACACATTACCGGATTAAATAGTAAATCAAGGAGGTAGTGAAATGACAATGCTAGAAATCAAGGATTTTGGCAAACGATTCACGATTCATCACTTAGAGAAAACAATGCCAGCAATCGAACATATTAATTTCTCCTTAGAAGCTGGGGAGTTCATTGGAATTGTTGGGAAAAGTGGCAGTGGTAAATCGACGATATTGAAGAGTATTTACCGCTCCTATTTACCTGATACCGGCAATATTTTATATAACTCGGCACGTTTTGGACAAGTGGATTTGGCAACAATATCGGAAAGAAAAATGCTTTATTTACGCCAATATGAGATAGGATATGTATCCCAGTTTTTAAACGTTATGCCAAGAACGACCTGCCGTCAGCTTGTTATTAATGCATTACTAGAAATGGGTGAATCCGAGGAAGTTGCTCTCAAGGAGTCAGGAGAGGCACTAACACATTTCGAAATGGATCCAAAATTATGGGATAGCTATCCTAATACGTTTTCTGGTGGGGAAAAGCTGAGACTAAACATTGCGATGGCAACGGTGAAAAATCCGCGTTTACTATTGCTAGATGAACCAACTGCAAGTCTCGACCAACAATCTAAAGTAAAAGTCCGTGAAATGATTGAAAAACTGAAAAATAAAGGTACAACCTTAGTTGGAATATTTCATGATATTGAATTCATGGAAGGTCTATGTGACAAGGTTTACGATATACAGTCAAGACAGCAAACAGTTGTAAAAGAGACGATAACCTATGAAAGCTGATTTACATGTTCATAGCCGCTATTCAGATGGATCGGAATATGCTGAAACAGTGATGAAACTAGCAAGCTTACAAGGTGTCACGCATATTAGTTTTGTTGACCATGACACAGTCAAGGGACTCCCAGAAGTTCTTGCACTTGGTAAAAAATACGGAGTTAAAGTCATACCTGGTATCGAAATCTCCGCCTTTGACTTTAAAAGAAACCGTAAAGTACATGTGCTCGGATATAACTATCATCCTAAAGCAATTCATATCCAAGCTATTTGTAATCCATTGTTAAAGCGAAGGCAAGAACATTCGCTTTGGCAAATACAACAATTAAAAGCTGTTGGATATGAACTTGATCTTGCAGCGATTAAGGAATCTGCAAAGCCATCCGACATAATTTACAAGCAACATATTATGCATAATTTAACGGAAGCCCCTTATACATCTGCAATATATAAAGAGCTATATAAAAAATTATTTAAAGGTAATGGTGTTGCTTCAGGAGATATCCAATACATTGATGTATTTGAGGCAATACAAGCCATTGTCGGAGATGGGGGATTAGCAGTCGTTGCACACCCTGGTCAGCTAAATACCTATGAGTTGATACCCGAGCTAATAGAGGCTGGCTTAGGTGGAATTGAAAGAAACCATTTAGATCACACTGCGGAAGATTATCAAAAGGTAGAAATTTTAGCAGAAAAATATGGACTAATTATGACAGGTGGCACGGATTTTCACGGCTCATATGGCGCCACTATTGAAGTTGGAGATATTGTGAGTCCTTTATTTGAAAGATTTAGCTAAATAATACTTGTCAAGATGTAAAGAAGTTTAATAGTCTGCTAAGATACTGTAAATTTCCACAATTGGTAAATAATTTATGTTTCAATATACATGTACGAACAGGTTTTAAATGCACTACCATTTCATTTAGCGAAAAGGAGAATTATTAATGAAGAAAAATTGGTCTATTATCAGTCTGGTTTTAGTGGTAGCTATATTGTTATCTGCATGTTCAGAAGGAACTGCTGGGGCGAAAAACGCTGAAGTGGATGACGTGATAAAAATCGCTTGGTATCCAAATGAATCAGGTTCGGATATGAAGTCTTCACGTGATGAAATTGGACGAGTAATTGAAGAAGCTACTGGTAAAACAGTGGAACATCAGTTAACTACTGATTATGCAATTGCCATTGAAACATTAATAAATAATAACGCTGACCTTGCTTTCATGGGAGCGCAAGGTTATATCGAAGCTAAAAATGGAAACGATGCTATTCAACCTTTAGTCGTACCAACAGGTGAATCAGGTACATTAGATGACGCATTGTACCATAGTTGGTTAGCTATAAATGTAGATGCACAAGATGATTTCAAGGTAGACGGAGAATTTTCATTAGATAAATTAGAACAAAAAAGTATTTCATTTGTATCAAATAGCTCGACATCGGGATTTGTGGTACCGACGTCATCCATTATTTCTCACTATGTAAAAAAATCAGGATTTGAAGATTTAGTAGCAGAAGATTTGATGGAGGGCGGCAAGCTATTCTCTCAAGTATTATTCGGCAATTCACATCAGGGTTCAGCAGTAAACCTATTAAGTAATAATTCAGAGGTCGCTGCTTTCTGTGATACATGTGTAGAAAACTACGTGGATGTAGTGGAAGGTGACGAGAACAAAGTCGGGTCTGTTTATAAAGTTAAAGACGATGCCGCAGAGCCTTTTAACACTGTTACAGGGAAAGAATTTTTGTTAATGTCTGTTACACCAGTATTAAACGCACCATTTGCAGCAAATTTAGAAGCTTTAGGTCAAGATGATTATGATAAATTAATAGAATTATTCACCTCTGATGAAATTGCAAACAATGAAAAGATCTTTGTTCCAGAGGATTCAGGAGATGGTGGATTATTCTTTAAGTCAGGAAATGAAAGATTCGCGGAAGTAGAAGATGCTTGGTTCAATCCAATTCGTGAACTTTCAAAATAGTAAACAAGGTATTCAAAATAAGAGTATGCATACGTATAAATGCATGCTCTTATTCATTAAATTAGCTAAAGGAGTACAGATAAATGTCCTTACTTAAAGTGGAGAAATTAGGAAAGTCATATAACGCGGATGCGAAAGTTCTTAACGATGTTAGCTTTGAAGTAGAAGCTGGAGAATTTGTATCAATTATTGGACCATCAGGAGCTGGAAAATCAACACTATTACGCTGTATAAATCGGATGGTGGAAATCGACGAAGGCAAAGTTATTTTTGATGGTAATGACGTAGGTATTTTGAACAAAAAGGAACTACGTAAAATGCGTACAAACATTGGCATGATTTTTCAACATTATAATCTTGTTCCACGCTTATCTGTTATCGAGAACGTACTACATGGTAGATTCGGATATAAAACAACTGTTCAAGGTATATTAGGGAAATTTACAGAAGATGAAAAGGAACAAGCTTTTTACCTTCTAAAAAAATTAGGAATTGGAGAGCATGCATATAAAAGATGTGATCAGCTAAGTGGTGGTCAGCAACAACGTGTAGGAATTGCTCGTTCTCTCATCCAAGAGCCGAAAATTGTTCTGTGTGATGAACCAATTGCTTCACTTGATCCCAATGCATCTAAAGTGATTATGGATTATTTAAAATCGATTACGATGGAGCTTAACATTACATGCATTGTGAATTTGCATCAAGTGGAAATTGCACGAAGCTATTCTGATCGTATTATCGGCTTAAGTAAAGGTGGCATCGTCTTTGACGGTCCTAGCTATAGATTATCTACAGACAGTACGGATCTAATTTATGGCACAAAAACGGTAGAAAAAAGACAGTTAGTTACTGTGTAAGGAGTAATCAAAGTGAATGAAAAAGTAATGCGAAACCAACGGAAATGGCAAACGATTATCTTTGCTACGATTATAATCGTCCTGACATATTTATCATCGGATATAACGAACTTTAATATCATTCATGGAATTGCTACGTTACCAAATGCTTTTACTTGGATAGTTTCAAATCTATTTATTACCCAAGAAACGCTAGAAAGGCTCCCGAAAATACTGGAGAAATTAGCAGAAACTATTCTTATGTCTATTGCAGCCACCACAACTGCGACAGTCTTTTCTCTCTTTTTAGGGTTAATGGGTTCAAAAACAACTGGAACAAGTAATTTACTTGGTGCATTTGCTCGATTTATCGCTTCGGTGGCAAGAAATATTCCAGTGGTTGCTTGGGCTTTAATATTGCTTCTATCCTTTGGGCAAAATTCAGTGACTGGGTACTTAGCTTTGTTTGTTGGCTCGCTGGGCTTTTTAACAAGAGCATTTATTGAATCTATCGATGAAGCTAGCCAAAGCGCAGTGGAAGCCTTGAGGGCCACTGGTGCTACCTACTTTCAAATTGTCTATAAAGCAGTTATTCCACAATGTTTGCCTCAAATGATCAGTTGGATTTTGTTTATGATCGAGACAAATATCCGTAGTGCCACATTAGTTGGTATCTTAACTGGTACGGGAATTGGATACTCATTTGACCTCTATTATAAAACCCTTAACTATCATGCAGTGGCGCTTGTTACGCTTAGTATCGTCATTTCCGTTATTATGCTAGAACTGATTTCAAATCATATCCGGAAGGTGATTCTATAATGGAAGTAACATCCACACCGATATACATCAGGAAAAAGTCAAACGGTCGAATTTCGATTAAATCTGGCAACAAAGTAGAACGCGTCATGAAAGCGACAGGGATTGTTCTGTTTGCACTAACTATTTTAGCTTTTATGTCATTTAATTATTCTGGCTTAGATTTAACTAAAGCAATTTCAGAAACAGCATATAATTTGAAGACGATGTTCCTCGAACCCGCTTTGAGTCACTTCACATGGGGGGAGGCTTTTTATCAAGTAGGAATTACGCTTGGATTAGCATTTCTTTCGACAATTCTAGGAGCAGTGATTGCCTTCTTCTTGGCCTTGATGGCAGCAACTAATTTATCAAACAAATGGATATCGAAAACAGTACGAATTCTAGTAGCCTTTGTTCGCGCAGTACCAACCGTTTTATGGGTACTAATCTTTGCAATCGCAGCAGGGCTAGGAAGTGAAGCAGCTGTTCTTGGAATGCTATTTCACTCAATTGCCTATTTAGTAAAAGCATTTTCGGAGGCTTTTGAAGAAGTAGATAAGGGGATATTGGAGGCACTTACTGCAACTGGTGCTAACTGGTGGCATACTGTAACTCATGCTATCTTACCCTCGACGTTCACCTATTTACTATCTTGGACATTCTTACGATTCGAAATCAATTTCTCTGTAGCTGTTGCAATGGGAGCCGCAGCAGGTGCAGGAGGGATCGGATTCGAATTGTTTATGGCTTCTGGATTCTACTTTGATATGCGAGAGGTCGGATTAATTACTTACATGATCCTAATCCTAGCAATTGTCTTAGAGTTAACATCTACTAGATTAAAAAGTCGTTATTTCCCAGCTACATCTGTAAATTAACATGTTAATTCAAACAATCATGAATGTTTAAATTTTCAGGTTTGTTTTATACACAGGGACACAAAAACCCCAATATAGTATGCACTGTAAAAAGTGCAGCTATTTTGGGGTTTTGTATTAGTTTTTAGTATTTTCGTTAGAATTCTCAAACTTAGGAACTAAATCGAAAATTCGTTGGTCTTCAAAAGCATCTATGAGGCGTTCCAACCAGTTGTAATAGTCTTTCATGTATTTCAGCTTATCAATATCTATTTGAACCTCTTCACGTAATTCTTCACTTAGGACAGGATTCTGTAATAATTCTTCAAGTTCTGCCAGTGACTTTTTAATTGCCGCCGTATGCAGTGTGACTGATCTTTGCCATTTAATAGAAAACAAATCGATGAAGCTTTGGTGCCAATCATCTGTCACTTTATATAAATCTTTACGAACTCCCTTTTTCCAGGCACGTTCGACTAACTTTAGTTCAGATAGTGCTCGGACAGAAGTGCTCATACTTGTTTTACTCATGCCTAGTTTTTCTGTCATATCATCTAATGTTAATGGTTCATTTTGAAAAAACATTGTTCCGAATTGTCTACCTGCAGAAGGTACCAAGCCGTATAAATGTATATTTTGGGCAATTGTCTCTATAATTCTCTCCCGTGCTTTATCTATTTTTTCATGGTCCTCCATATACGTTCCCTCCACTGAAATTAGCCTTGTTCACATAATCCAGCTAACTAAATTTAAATGTATTATATCCTTACCCAAAAAGCAATTTTTTTAAATATTTATTGTACAGTTTTTACTGTACAAACAATTAATTTAGTTTAAACTGTTGAAAATTTATGAAATTAACTCTATAATGAATAGGGTTCGTGTGTTTCGGACGGTGAGGAGTGAAGGCATGAGTGAAGAATATATAAATAAAAAAATAGTAGTAAAAGACGCTACAAAGATTTTTGGTAAAAGTAGTGGTCGTGCAATACAGTTGCTGAAAGATGGTAAATCAAAAAGTGAAATTTTGAAAGCAACTGGTGCAACTGTTGGAGTGAAACAAGTATCCTTTGATGTCAATGAAGGTGAAATTTTCGTCATTATGGGTTTATCCGGAAGTGGTAAATCAACATTAGTTAGAATGCTTAATAGATTAATAGATCCAACAATGGGCCAAATTTTACTAGATGGTAAGGATATTGTTCAGATGAATAAGGAACAACTTCGTGATGTAAGAAGGAAGAAAATTGGAATGGTATTTCAAAATTTTGCCCTCTTTCCACATAAAACAATTGTTGAAAATACAGAGTATGGCTTAGAAATCCAAGGGGTTTCTAAAAAAGAAAGAAACGAAAAAGCAATAGAATCTTTAAGACTTGTCGGTCTTGCAGGATATGAGGAACAGTACCCGAAACAACTAAGTGGAGGTATGCAACAGCGTGTTGGTCTTGCTAGAGCACTTGCGAATAACCCAGATATTTTGCTTATGGATGAAGCGTTTAGTGCATTAGATCCGCTTATTCGAAAAGACATGCAAAATGAGCTGCTTCAGCTTCATCACGATATGCAAAAAACAATAATTTTCATCACACATGATTTAGATGAAGCCCTTCGCATTGGTGACCGTATAGCACTGATGAAGGACGGGGAAATTGTTCAAATTGGATCTCCTGAAGAAATTCTGATGAGTCCATCCAATGAGTATGTTGAAAGATTTGTGGAAGACGTAGATTTATCCAAAGTACTAACTGCTGGTCATATTATGAAAAAAGCCGACACAGTAAAAGTTGACCGTGGTCCTCGTGTAGCACTTCGACTGATGAAACAATTAGGTATTTCTTCTATATATGTAGTAGATAATGCGAATCGCTTATTGGGAGCTGTTACAGCGCAAGATACTGTAGCTGCGATTGAATCAGAGAAATCACTGAATGATGTCATTATTTCTGATCTTCCGATGATTTTACCAGATACGGTTCTCACAGAGTTATTTGATGTTGTCTCAACAGCAAGCATTCCTGTAGCGGTTATTAATGAAGAACAAAAGCTACAAGGAATTATTATACGTGGTGCCCTCATAGGTGCACTATCTGGTGATAAAGAGTTCATTAACAAAGATGGAACAGTGGATTCCGCAGAGCAACCTATTACGGAGGTGATTTAAGATGAATGAACTATTACCTCGCCTACCTTTTGCCGATTGGATTGATACTGGAGTTGATTGGTTAGTAGATACGTTTGGAACAGGTCTAGACGGTTTTGCTGATGTACTAGAAGGAGTAGTAGAAGGTTCAGTGGATATATTGGATTTAGTTCCTTCTATATTATTAGCTTTCATCTTTGCTTTAATAGCGGGACTAATTTCTACGAGGAAGATTGCCTTCTTCTCACTGATTGGCCTTTTATTCATCGATTATTTAGGATATTGGTACCCAATGCTTCAGATGCTAACGTTAGTATTGACTTCAGTCATCTTCGCACTAGTGATTGGTATTCCTATAGGGATTCTTAGTTCTCAAAAAGCTGGTGTTCGAAAGGTAGTAAATCCAATATTGGATTTAATGCAAACAATGCCTGCGTTCGTCTATCTAATACCGGCAATTTTCTTTTTCAATATTGGGGTCGTACCGGGAGTTGTAGCATCGGTAATTTTCGCAATGCCTCCAACAATCCGTTTGACGATGTTAGGCATTCAGCAAGTACCAAAAGATTTAATAGAAGCAACAGAAGCATTTGGCTCAACGACGTGGCAGCGGTTGTTTAAAATCCAGATCCCACTAGCGAAACCTACGATTATGGCAGGGGTGAACCAAAGTATAATGCTATCCCTATCAATGGTTGTAATAGCTTCGATGGTAGGTGCACCGGGGCTTGGTGAAGAAGTTTACCGTTCTGTTACACAATTGAAAACAGGAGTTGGCGTAGAAACTGGACTATCTATCGTAATCGTTGCGATTATTTTAGATAGAATCACGCAATACGCTGGAAATAGAAAGAAAAAACTAGGGGGAAATACAATATGAAATTAGCAAAAAAGTTAACAGGTCTAGGAGCAGTTGCATTACTTTCACTTGGGTTAGCAGCATGTGGGGATACAGAAGATAAAAATGATTCAACATCATCTACGGATTCAAATGCAAGTTCAGTTGGAGAGTCACTTGACTACAAAATTACTGGTATTGATCCTGGTGCTGGAATTATGGAAGCAACAGAACGAGCTATTACAGATTATGAATTAGATGAGTGGGACCTTGTAAGTGGTTCAAGTGCTGCAATGACAGCATCTCTAAAAAAAGCATATGATGCGGAAGAGCCGATTGTCGTAACAGGTTGGACTCCTCACTGGAAATTTGCTGAATATGATTTGAAATATCTTGAAGATCCAAAAGGTTCATATGGTGGGGAAGAAGAAATTCACACAATTGGTCGTACTGGATTACAAGAAGAAATGCCAGAAGCTCACCAAGTCCTTTCCAATTTCAACTGGTCAGAGGATGATATGGGTGAAGTGATGATTGCTATTAAAGACGGTGAAAAACCAGAAGTAGCTGCACAAGCTTGGGTAGATGCAAATCCCGAGAAAGTTGCAGCATGGACAGATGGTATTGAAAAAGTCGACGGCGACAAGATTAAACTTGCATATGTTGCATGGGATAGTGAAATCGCCAGTACAAACGTTATGAGCATCGTATTAACAAGCTTAGGATATGACGTAACAATGCTTCAAGTTGAAGCAGGTCCAATGTGGACAGCTATTGCCGACGGTAGTGCAGATGCATCACTTGCTGGATGGTTGCCGTTAACACATGCTACGTATGCTGAAAAATTCGATGGTAAATTTGAAGACCTTGGCACAAGCATGACAGGTGTGAAAATTGGCTTAGTTGTTCCAGCATATATGGACATCACATCAATTGAAGATTTGAAAAAATAATAATTATAAACAAACCCCTAGAGCAAGTTTAAAACTTGTTCTGGGGTTTTTTAGTTTGTCCCTGTGTAGGAAACATTCGCGTTAATTCAAACAAACGTGAATGTTTCTATTTTCATGTTTGTTTATCTGAGTTCCAGTCTAAGCTCCTGCTTCTCTATATAACAAGGGATATTCCTATATGTAATCACTTTAGTACCAGCAAAACCTTAGGAATGCATATTTTTTTAGCATTGGGTTTTAAGTGTCACGGAGGTTTCAACTGTACCTTCAATATTAATAAGTTGTTCTAAGCTTCTGGTGGATTTACTATGAGTTTTATTGTTATAAAATGTACATACCAATGTAGTAAGAAATTGAAAGCAACTTTTGTGACCAAATGTCATCTGAAGTGAAAGCGATTTCCGTTATAATTTATGTGAGGGGGAGCTAGTGATGCTGGAGAAACGAAGCCTAAATACTTTTTATCAATTGATGAAATTGCAACCGGCGCAACAATCCTCTTTTATTGACAAGATAAACTTAACAGAACGTCAGTTTCAATATGATGTAGAGAAAGTTAATAGCTTTCTATTAGACGTGGGGGTACCACCCATTAGAATTTCGGGTGACCGAATCTTGATAGAACAAGAGGTTGTCGATTATTGGAAGGGAAATGGAGCAGGTTTTGTAGCAAATCAATTTTCTTTTGAGCAAGTAGAGCGAGTAATCATATTCCTGTTATATACTTTCATCCGACATGAACCTCTTTCCAATTTTCACTTTCAACATTTGTTTGGTGTTAGTAAAAATACCGTCAGTTCAGATGTGAAGCGAGTTAATAAGTTTTGTGTGGATTTCCGTGTAGAAGTACGCTATTCAAGAGAACATGGGTACCATTTAAAAGGTACGGAAGAAGATAAGCGAAACCTAATGCTTAAGGCAATTTCCATGTTAAAGATTAAATCATATGCTCATGAGAAATTCACATTTATATTTCAACAGCAACAATTGCAAAATCAGTATGAGGACTATCAACAAGTTTTGAAGGAATTTGAACAGCAATATTCATTTTCATTCACTGAAGACAGATTGGATGAATTTATCTACTTGCTTCAAATGATACATATTCGCCAACAACAACAAAAAAAGGTGCAGATTTATCCAGATACAGTGAATTTTTTGGAAAATCAACAGGCTTTTTTGGTGTCTACATTGATACAGCAACGCTTAGGATATACAACTAATCGGGAAGAAGTTGCTTTTTTGACCATTCAACTACTTGGCATATGCCAAGGTGAGGTTAGCCCTGCTAGGACTGATGCGCTGTTTGCTATTACGGAGAAAATCATTGTTAACTTTGAACGTTATGCATGTATTCAATTGTTAGATAGAAACAAGGCAATGGAAACACTATATTTACATTTCAAGCCAGCTTACTACCGGATGCTCTTTAAAATACCAATTACAAATGTATTACTGGATGATATTAAGGAAGAGCATCGAGACTTGTTTATTGTGGTTAAGGAAGTACTCAAGCCGATTGAGGAAATGTTAAATATTAAGGTACCGGAAGATGAGGTAGGCTTTCTTACCCTTCATTTCGGAGGGTTACTTAAACTGGATAGTGAAAGTTCAATAAAATTATTTAGGGCTGTAATCGTTTGCCCAAATGGGATTAGTTCAAGTTTAATGCTGGAAAATCAGTTAAGATCACTTTTTCCACAGTTTAAGTGGACTTCGTCGTTTTCATCTTATGATTTTCAACATCTTAAAGATACAGAGTATGATCTTGTATTTTCCACTGTTGTACTTAAAACAATAAAACCATTATTTATTATTAGACCGATTATGAGTGAAATGGAAAAGAAGGAACTAGTACAAACAGTAGAAGGGCTTACGCTGCAACAGTCATACCATAATCCAACTTCAGATGAGTTAATAAAAATTATTCGTCAGTATGCTGATATCAAACAGCCTGATCTGCTAAAAAGTGCATTACAACAGGCCTTGTTTAAAAATGATCACTTGAATCTAGGGAGGAAACAACCAGTGTTAAAGGATTTATTAATCGAAGAAAATATTCAATTTATGCATAATATTGGTGATTGGAAAGATGCAATCAAGACAGCAGCGGAACCTTTGTTATCAAATGATTCAATTACAAATCAGTATGTAGATGTCATGATTGAGAACATAGAAACAATGGGACCGTATATTATCATCGGCGAACAAGTTGCGATCCCTCATGCACGTCCAGAATTTGGAGTGAAAAAATTAGGGATGAGCTTGTTGAAATTATCAGAACCTAGTTACTTGCTAGGTGAGGAGCAAAACAAAGTAGAAATATTCATATGTTTAGCTGCTATTGATAACCAAACACATTTAAAAGCTTTGGCTCAATTGACTACATTGTTGAGTGATCCTATAAAATTAGAACTTTTGAAGAAGGCGCAGACAAAACAGGATATTCTAGATTTAGTTGTAGAGTTCTCTGAACTATAGGCTTGTGTGCAATGGATATACGATCGAAACTAACTATTAATAGGAGGAAATAAAAATGAAAATTTTAGCAGTATGTGGAAATGGTTTAGGTACGAGTTTTATTTTATCAATAAATGTAAATAAGGCGCTAAAAGAATTGAATATTGATGGTGAATGTAAGAATATGGACTTAGCGAGTGCAAAGACCGAAGTAGCTGATTATTATATTGGCACTCCTGAAATTATGGAACAATTGCAAGATGGTAACAAAAAAACTATTAGTATTATCAATATGGTCAGTGCAGATGAAATCCAGAAAGCGTTAACTTCTCATATCTTGGGGGAAAAATAGTATGTTCGATTTGATTATGAAGGATATTTTAGGGACTCCTGCCATTCTGGTTGGTTTGTTCGCTTTATTTGGTTTGATGTTACAAAAGAAGGCGATTACCGATGTTGTTTCTGGGACATTAAAAACAATAATGGGATTCATTATTCTTAATGCAGGTGCGACGGTATTAACGGGTTCACTAACTATATTCGGAGATATGTTTGAAAAGGCATTTAATATTGAAGGTGTTATTCCAAACAATGAAGCAATTGTGGCGTTATCACAAAATGCTTTTGGTACTGAGACAGCTATGATTATGTTAATAGGTATGTTAGTTAATATCGTCTTAGCTCGATATACGAAGTTTAAATATATCTTCTTGACAGGACATCACACTATGTTCATGGCTTGTTTACTCGCTGCTGTTCTTTCCACATCAGGGATGGGTAGTATTCCTCTTGTAATCATAGGCTCTCTAATTTTAGGTGCATTAATGGTTCTACTACCTGCAATGCTACAACCTACGGTAAGAGAAATTACAGGTTCAGATGATATTGCTGTAGGTCACTTCGGATCATTCGGTTATTTTGCAGCTGCTAAAGTTGCGAAATTGACAGGTGACAAAACGAAATCTACGAAAGAGGTCAAAGTACCAAAATCCCTTGGCTTTTTACGAGATTCGTCTGTAGCACTAGCGTTGACAATGACTATCATGTTCCTTGTGGTTTCTCTTTTTGTTGGTCCTAGTTACATAGAGGAAAACCTAAGTGATGGTACTAACTTTTTAGTATTTTCATTACTACAGGCCATTACCTTTGCTGCCGGTGTTTTCATCATCTTAGCAGGCGTTCGTATGTTAATTGCTGAAATAGTTCCTGCATTTAAAGGGATTGCAGATAAAATTGTTCCAAACGCAAAACCTGCACTAGACGTACCAATTGTATTCCCCTTTGCGCCAAATGCGGTTATTATAGGGTTTTTATCAAGTTTCGTAGCAGGATTACTAAGTATGTTTTTACTTCCACTCGCAGGATTGGCAGTAATCGTACCAGGACTTGTTCCACACTTTTTCTGTGGAGCAGCCGCTGGAGTATTTGGTAATGCGGTAGGAGGACGTAGAGGTGCTGTAATTGGTGCTTTTGTACAAGGAATATTAATCAGTTTCTTACCAGCAATGTTGTTGCCAGTTCTAGGTTCCCTAGGATTTGAAGGCACCACTTTTGGAGACTCTGATTTCGGTGTAGTAGGAATTATCATTGGGTATATTATTAATCTATTTAGTTAACAACATGAACAGTACAACTACGTAGGAAATCACCCTATCAGTTTAAATAAAAATCAAAACAGCCATGGACGATAGCAGTCCATGGCTATTTTGTTAATCGGGGGAAGTTTGACCTACTTATGTAGATATTTATAAACCATTATGTAAATTCTTCTAAAACATTAGTAATGCTTTGAATGTCATATTAACCCGCCCTATGATTCATTTTACTAAAATTATATACTTCCACCTTTACCAACCGTATAAAAAATGGAATATTATACTAATAAGGGGATGAGGAGGAATTTAATGTATCAAGAAAGGAAGATATCATATAATGGTGTAGGCAGGTGTTACTTTGATTTTTTCTCTAGACAAGAAGAGTTAAAAGTATGCCTATGAAAATATTAGACGTAGATTTATTTCAAGATGGACTCAAGCGAAATATAGCAATGTTGGACAGGCTTGAAAGCGAGATAGAAGCAATTCAGCGTACAGTAGAAGGATTAGTAGGGATGGAAGACGAACTTAAAGGAGAAGGAGGTAATGCTATTCGGGCTTTCTATGCGGAATGTCATCTACCTTTACTCCAATACTTCCTCGTTTCTGCCGCTGGTTATAAGCAAGTGCTTCAACAAATGGAAAACGCTCTAGATGCACTCGAACCAGATACGTCTGGTCATATCGTGGAGCAATTTCTAAAAGGTGAGGTAGAGCAGGGACTTACTACAATCGCACAACTGACTGAAAATCTAACGAATGAGTCAAACAGTATTATGGACCAGGTAAGTGATATCGTGGCCCTTCCACATCTGAATGATAGTGGAGTACAGGAAAGTGTTCTAAATGCGAAAAGAAAGAGGGACGATACAGTAGGTAGGCTACAAGAATTTGATGCAACCCAGACAGCCGCATTGCTACCTTTCGAGCAAGACATGGATGCAATGGATACATGGATCCAAAACATGGAAGAAATGTTTAACAGTAATCTTACGGATATCGACTTTCAACAAAATCACTGGGCGAAGTTGACTTCACGTAATAGATTTCAGTCGGACCTGATAATTCATACAACATCGATTGCTGGAATTTCGAACAAACTATCTAAAGAAAGTCAGTTAAATTTGATGTTCAAAACCTTTATGTCTAGTACAAATCCAATTCGTTTTGGCTATGGTGGACTAATCCATCGTCCAATTATTCTTTTTGGGCCTGAAACATTAGCTTTTTCTAGATTGTCGTCCGTACAAAGCGACAGGCAGGATAAAGTAAATGACACAAATATAGTAGATGAAGAACTGAAGGTGATTTATGCTGAGTTGGCGAAACACCCTGATTTCGGTAACTACCGTTCAGATACCCTAGTCGATCCGCTAACAGGTGAATACTTACATACTTTTGAAGGAATGAGAAAAGTTGTTGGTGGGAATGGATCGGGAACAGCAGATGGACTAGCGCCAATTGGTATGTTTGCCTTCGACTTCTATACAGAGGACCTCGTTACAATGTTTGGTCCTGATTCTACTGTAAACGAACGATTAGCCGCAGCTGTATTTACCTTTGGTAAACCAATAAAGATTGCGGATACCGGACTAGATTTGTTGAAAAGTGGAGAAAAGGCAAAGAATACTGGTAAGGGTACGGTTAAAGATAAGGGAGTTAGTGAAACTAATTTAAGAAATATTGATGATTTTATAAATGGTAACAAGAAATTTGATGAAGTCATTGAAGACTATGCAAAAGTATATAAAGAACATGTTGATTTAAACAAACCTTGGTCTTGGGATGATACTATTCCGGGTGGAGATAGCTTGTCTTCTGCTCAAAAAAGAAAGATAAAAGAAATGGCTATAGAAAAAGGACATATTCCTGAAATAAAGGTTACAAAAGCAGATGGTATGAGGTATGGATTTGCCGACTTTGCAAGTGCAGGTGTTGTAGAAGAGACTGTTCAGCTACCAGAGAGATTTTGGAAGTTATCGGATAAAGAACAGTTTAAGTGGTTAGACGAACAAATAGGTGGTACAAGAAAAGGGATAACATGGCATCATACGGAGGTTCCTGGTAAAATGGAGCTAGTCCCCTTTGGTATTCATAATATTACACCTCATAATGGTGGAAGGACAAAAGGAATGTGGGCCGACGCTCCAAGATAATAATATTGAGGAGGTATAGAAATGGAATTTAAGGATGGTTCAATAATTTATCCCTTGCCGGACGATACTTTGCTTTCTGAAAAGGAAGGTAAGTGGAGAATAAATTTACCAGAGACGTATAAAGAATTTATAAAAAAATATAATGGTAGTACTCCTATAAAGGATAGTTTTAAGTGTAATAGCCATATTTATGCGATTGATAGGTTTTTATGTATTTTAAAAGTAACCGGGGAAAGAGATGATGAGTATTACGATATAGGAGTAGTTAGAACACAACTAGACGAAAGAATTGTTTTTGATGAAAATTTAGTAGGTACTGAACTGCTACCAATAGCTGTTTTATTTGCAGGTGACTTTGTTTGCTTAGACTATCGTAACAATGTTGAAGAGCCTATTGTATGCGTTTGGAATCATGAAGAGTCTTCAGATTTAAATCCTATAACATATATTGTAAGTAATAGCTTTGAAGAATTTCTAAATATGTTAACAGAATAGATACTTGTCGGTAGTATCTAAACCTTGATATAATGCCCTTAAGTTAGTAACACTTATTTAATTTACTTTAAGCACTTGATTGTCTAATAGGCAACAGGTGCTTTTTGTTTTTTGTGAGAAATTGATAGCAGGAGGAAAGGCTGAAGTAATAGGAGGTTTGGGAGATAAGAGAATAGATTCACAATAGGTAGTCAATGGCGATATAGGATTGATATTGTTGATGAACAAATCAAGGAATTAGCAAAAAGTATGACACCAGAACAACTAAAAAATACTTATTTAAATGTGAAATTAACACATTAGTGGGAGGAGTATAAATGGAAAAATATCTAAAAGATTTTAAATTGCATAATAAGGTTCCGAGTGAAATCATTGAAAAATATATGCAACTGGTACCAAATGAAATTATAGATTTATGGAGTAATTATGGATTTGGTACATTTATGCAAGGGTATTTTAAAAGTGTAAATCCAGAGGAATTTAAAGAGATTTTGGGAGAGAGTAGTCAGAGATACAAAGATTCAGTTGTGTTGTTTGCTACAGGTATGGGTGACCTAGTTATTTGGTCAGATGGATATGTTAGACTACTTAATTGCAGGTATGGTGTGGTAAAGACAATTATGTTTACATTTGAATTTTTCTTTCAAAATATTAATGATTTGGAATTTAAAGATGAAGATTTGTCTTGGCAACCTTATCCCGAAGCCCTTAAACAATATAGTGAGTTGCATTATGATGAGTGCTTCGGCTATACACCGCTATTAGGTTTAGGTGGAGCAGAAAAAGTAGAGAATCTAAAAAAAGTCAAACTGAAGGAACATATTCTTATTATTACTGAATTTATGGGACCAGTTCAGTAATATTCGGGAGTATGTTACAGAATTAACTATAAGCACTTTTTGTTTTTTTTTAGAAATCTTAACTTTGGACGATATTGGATATTGCTTTACTGAAATTCATAGCTCATGAAGGTAGTACCATCATGGAGTATTGATTTTATATTTGGATTTTGTGAGAAGTACGATAAATAGGCGAGATGACATTTTAAGTGGCAGGGAGACTTATGATACTGCAAAACCCACAAACTAAAGACAATGACAAAGCTCGTAATGCTAAAGGTGGTATCGATACGGATACATAAAGATAGTGAATAATAAAAAGTGAAGATTTTTGAGTGAGACAATAAGAATGTGATTTGTTTGAGAATCGAAAGCTCATGATGGTTGTACTATCATGGAGTATCGTTTTAATACTTTGATAGTAAGAAAAGTACGATAATATGGCAGGGGTAGTTATGACAGGGAATGGATAAAAAACTAACGAGAATGACAAAGTTCGTGGCGATAAACGGTAGGTTACATAAGAAAGTTCCTAGTTTAGCAATAGGGCAGACAAAAATTGTGTTGTATTTTTACTAGAGACGGTCGTATAATACTCGCTATTCGTAAAAAAAGCGTTACGAAAATTACAATTTATGTAACGGGAGGGTGAAAAGTTGAACGTTGTTGGGTATATACGGGCCTCGACTCAAGGGCAAGCGAAAGATGGATACAGTTTGAAATATCAAGAAGATGAAATCAAAGCATACTGTGAAGAACAGGGCTGGAACTTGATACATATTTTTAGAGATGAAGGAATAAGTGGCGCGAAACTGAATGAAGAAGCATTGGAAATAGACAGGTTGGGCTTACAGAAAATGTTGGCTCACCTTTCGTCTGTCCAAATTAATTAGTTGGTTGTACTCAATACAAGCCGTTAATGACTCCCAATTTTCATTAGGCTCAAGTAAAGCACATAATGAATTTTTAGCAATAATAGATACTTCTAGCGACTATGATACATTTGTTAGACGACTTAATAATTGGGCTAATAATAAATTAGAGGGTGGAGTATCGTCTTTACCGCAAGGTCTAAGATTAAAGTAGGAGGATACTATAATGGAAAAACAAGGATGGGTTTCAATTTGGTTAGGGAATATTAACGATGAGGACTCAATAGGAGAGTATGTTGATTTAACGTATGATGAGGATGGTGAGTCTGTCCCATCCCAATTCTTTATAGATTTTAATATTGATATGGATGAAACAGATGAGGATACTATAGAAAAAGCGGTCTATAAGAATAGTAGTAGTGATATTTCAGCATTATTAGATGGCTGTTCGTATGAAGAAATTGTCATCTCAAAAATCCAGAAAAGTATAAACCTAAAGAAATCATATAATGCAGTAATTTTAATATATAATTTTGAATATAAAAATGAAATTAGTTCAACAGGTGCTTTTGATTTTATTGCTACTACAAATTATGAATAAAATAACTCTTAAAGGTCCTAATTAGTAAGTCTCCAGGCAAAGAGATTGATATATATACCTGAGATATAATGTAATTTATGTGAAACCTTGATTGGCAAATTGCCTTTCAAGGTTTCTTTGTTAAAGAGATACCTAGTGATGAATGAACTATTTATTACTTACAGAATAGAGATACCCCTTGCAATCCCAATCTGATGTTTTAACAAATTTTTTAGTACATACAGTACCTTTAAATTTTATGCCCTATTTAATGAATTTCACTTTGTGTAAATAACCTTGTCGATAGTTGAGTAAAAATAATGAAGTCAGCAAAAAACAGGTGTAGAAAAGATACGTTTTTCTACACCTGTTTCAATTTATGTGTTTATTTAACTCATATATCAGTAATTTTTTTAAAATCATTTCCAGTTGGATTCTGGAAAAGGTGAATTCCAAACTCCGGTGCTACGGCGAGAAGATGGTCAAAGATATCTGCTTGAACCGTTTCATACACTGCCCATTGTATATCGTTGGTAAATGCATATATTTCTAATGGTAATCCGTTCTCGGTTGGGGCTAACTGCCTAACCATTAAAGTCATTTCCTGATTGATTCCAGGATGATGACGAAGATAGTTGCTAATATATGCTCGAAACACACCAATATTTGTAAGAGCCCTTCCATTCACTCGACTACTCTGATTAATTTTATTTCTTGTATTGTATTCTGCAATTTCACTTTCTCTATGGGTTACATAATCCGAAAGATAGTGGATATTTTTAAAGTTATCAATCATCTCTTCCGAACAAAATGAAATACTGTTCTTATCGATAAATAATGAACGTTTGATCCGTCGTCCTCCAGAGTTTTGCATCCCACGCCAATTTATAAAAGAATCGGATATTAGAGCATAACTTGGTATCATTGTAATAGTTTTATCAAAGTTTTGCACCTTGACTGTATTTAGGGAAATATCAATAATGTCTCCGTCTGCACCATACTTTGGCATTTCAATCCAGTCCCCAACTTGAACCATATCATTCGTCGACAACTGAATCCCCGCAACAAGACCTAATAAAGAATCCTTAAAAACCAACATGAACACTGCAGAAAGTGCCCCAATTCCACTTAGAAGAAGAAGTGGGCTTTTCCCTATAAGGTTCGCGATCACCAGAATGATCCCAAGAGTTATGATTACAATTTTAACGACTTGAATATACCCTTTAATAGGCTTGGTTCTAGATACTTCATAGGTTTGATAAATATCATTCATAGCATTTAAAGCGCTACTAATAATGACTAACCCCATAATTATTAAATATGCTATTGCAACCTTTTGGATTAAATATTCAAGGGATTCTGGAAAGGCGGAAGCAAAGAAGTAAATAATAATCGCTGGAACGATATGCGATAGCTTATGAAATACCTTCCTTTCCAAAAGCATATCATCCCATCGGAATTTAGTGTTTTTCACGATTTTAGAGATTATCCTGATTACTACCTTTTTCGTAATAAAATTAGCAATAATACAGATAAGAACTATTAAAAGACACATAATAATAATGGAAAGGTACCCTGCTAAGGTGGAATCCATGTCTAGTTTTAAAAGTTGGTTATAAATGTAATCCATATATTTCACCTCATTGTATATATTATTGTCGGTACCCTAATGCGCAGCTCATATTTGTAACAAGTGAAATGAGATAATTATTATTGTATCAGAAAAAACTAATCTTCGTCCCTAATCTTCGTCCCTGTGTAGGAAACATTCGTGATATTTCCAATAAACATGAATGTTTAAACTTTCATGTTTGTTTCTTACACAGGGTGCTATTAAAATCTAAAAAACCCTGCAGAAATCTCTCTACAAGGCTTTCACTCATTTAGTTATTCTATTCAACAGTGTACAATTGTCTAAATTACTTAGAACATGGTACCAAAGATCAGTTTAGTAGAAATCTCTATTCCAGAATCGTTGCTGAGCGATTATATTTACAAATGCTTTTCTGAATTCGGGATTGCTTGAAGCAAATTCAATTCCAGGTCCTGCTTTTGCATTAGAAGCATTGAAAAAAGGAACTCCAGAGATGTCATTTCCTTTGTAGTTAGAATCCGGACCCTGTGTAAGGAACTACTACATAAAGGATTGGAGCAAGCCTTTTAGCGAGTTTCAAAGAATACTAAAACCTAGTGGGAACTTGCTTTTTTCTGTACACCACTCATTTATGGATATAAAAATGTCAGTGAATGGTGACTATTTTTCTAATGAACTTATTGTCGATCAGTGGAAAAGAGAAGGGAAACTCATTGAGGTTCCGTTTTATCGTCGGCCACTCCATGAGATAGTTAATGAAACCATAGCGTATTTTTCGCTGGAAAAGTTAATCGAACCGCAACCTACAAAAGCATTTAAAGAGCAAGAGCCAGAAAACTATGAAAAGCTTATGAAAAATGCTCACTTTATGATTGTAAGAGCGCGGAAAGAAAAGTAATTTAGAAGAAGGTATTGTTAGAGAAAAATTAAAAACTATTGTTCTTAATCACATATACAATTGCATAAAGAAGATAAGCGAGGAGAAATTCCCTCGTTTTTTTATGGTCAAAATAAATGGGGGAGGAAACTAAAAAAAATATTTATCGTAATATAAAGACAGAACGATTTTGCCTTTCAATCTAGTACAAATTTATATATGAAAGCAGTGAAGAATAGTGAAAACCAAGAAAAGGTTTAGATTTAGGATTATTATTAGAAACGTGGTTTTAGCATTAGCTGCTTTATTCCTTATATGGATTACAATCCATCAAGTTATGGCTGCATATGAACAAAAGAAATACCCCGAATTAGGAGAGTTAGTAGAAGTAGATGGAAAGAATATACATGTATATACGAAGGGTGAAGGTCCAGATACAATTGTCTTGTTAAGTGGTTTAGGAACGACCGCACCTGTGTTGGATTTTGAGCCTTTGATTGATGAGATGTCAAAAAGTAATAAAGTAGTTGTTGTAGAGCCTTTCGGTTATGGTTGGAGCGACCTTACTGATAAGAATCGAACAGTGGAGAGTATAGTAGGAGAACTAAGAACAGCTTTAATAAAATTGAATATCGAAGGTCCATATATATTAATGCCTCATTCTATTTCTGGGATATATAGTATGTACTACGCAAATAAATACCCAGAGGAAATTAAAGCTATTATAGGAATCGATCCGACGTTACCTAATGCCTTGGAGTACTTTGATGAATCTGTCCCAACAATGCCCAAATATATGAGTTACATCGCCCCAACCGGAATTGCTAGATTGGCATTATATTTAAGTCCCGAAGACTTCCTTCCCATAGCAAACGAGGGAACTTATTCGGAAAAAAATATAAAAATGACCAAAATCCTGTCCGCACAGAGAGGGTATAACAAAAATATAGTAAATGAAGCAAATGAAATAAAAAATAACATTGAAGAAACACGTAATATGTCATTTCCTTCAGATTTGCCTGTTATGATTTTTACGACGAACGATGGGAAGGTAAATGAGGAAGGCAAATCAAATATAACTTTTTATCAATCGGAATTACGTAATACTTCTCTACATAAACTTGTTCCTTTAGAAGGGCATCATTATCTACACTGGACTCAATACAAGGAAATGAGTAAATATGTTAATGATTTTACCAAAGCATTTGCAAATGATTGAATAGAAGCTTGGTACCTACCACTAAAGTTATTACTATAGCTAATTATTAATGAAAACTTCAGTTATTAATTATTATGTAAAGCTAAAGCCGAGGAGTTTTCTCTATACGTTTTACTGATGATATAATATGCTACCATTAGTAAAAAGTATCAGCGATTCTAGCATGGAGGACTAATAATGATTGAAGTAATAACAGTAGTAAATATGTTAGTGGAAGTAAAAAATACGAAAGATTATGTAAAAAAAGTTGAAAAGGTTTTGCGATCCAAGACTCGGTCGATTCAACATATAGAGACGATTAGTATGTCTGAACCAAACGAAAAACTAATCGTAAGTGCTTTAGTTAAATATAGAGTGCTCATAGAAGAAAGAATGGATAACAAGTTTTTAGATGATTATGTGGGTCTCGTTCTCCCAATGTTCTATAATCGTTTTAAAGCGATGCCGGTAAGCAATCAAATTTATAGAATTTCGAGAATCAAAAAAGAAAATCGTACTCGGCGTTAATATCTGTTTGGCACATAGGGAACTTAAACAGTTCTGAACACTATAAACCTTATATAGAGGTGTTTTATGAAGAAATGGTTATTTGCAATCGGGTTGATCATTTTATTTTTGGGAGCAATCGTATTCTACAACAAACTCTACTATCCTACACTTCCTATGGAAAGTATTAACAAGAAGGAAGTAATAAAAAAGCTAAATGATTCTAATGAACAAATTGTTAAATTATCAGACGAAAATGGTTATGAATGGTATATCATAAGTGAACGAAATACAAATGTGGCAGATGAAATTACTAAGAAAATGGTCATTCAGCATGGTTGGATTTTCAAACGAAAAGATGGTAGTGGACTTTTCTTTGATAAACAAGGAAAAATTTTGATTGTTACGACTCAGAAGTGGACGACTGATTATACGCTAGTTAAAATACCATCACATTTTAACTATTAAAATAGACTTGTAATGAGCACTTATCAACTCATAACAAGTTCTTTCTCAGTTTCCTTGGTTTCTGGTTCTAGAAAAATAGGTGATAAGGAAGGAAATGTAAATTTAAATGTCGTTCCTTCTCCAATTTTACTTTCTACATGAATAGTACCATTCATAGCACGTACGATACTAAACACTACCGTAATGCCGAGACCTGTCCCCTTACTTCCTTTTGTTGAATAATAAGGCTCACCTAAACGGGTCACCTGTTCAAGTGTCATACCTGAGCCAGTATCTTTAATGAGAATACTTACAGTTGTTTGTGTGCTCTCCGTTTCTACCGTTAAAATTCCTCCTTTTGGCATTGCTTCTATTCCATTTTTCATGATATTTACTAAGCATTGATGAAATTTTTGTTTGTCTCCTCCAATCTCCTCTCCTGGTGAAAACATAGAAACTATTTTGACCGAATTTCGCTTTGCCAGTGGTTGTAGCAATTGAACTACTTGTTCTAGTTCTTCTTGAAGAAGTAGGGGTTCCATCGATTTAATTTCAGGATTAGAGAAATTCAAGTAATCTTGAATGACACTTTCAGCAGATTTTAGCTCGTTTTTAATAATGGAAAGGTATTGAGTATAGTTTTCTTTTGAAATAGAGTCATTTTGCAAAAGTTGAACAAAACCAATTGCTGCTGTCAAAGGGTTACGAATTTCATGACTAATAGCTGCACCCATTCGTTCAACGGCCTCTAGCCGTTTGGATTTCATAGTCCGTTGGCGCAATTGAATAGTCATAAGAATTTCTTCAATAATATAAGAAATAATTCCGACTCCAATGGGTTGAATGACTAAATAAGCAAACCAAACCTCGGTACTACTATGAGGTAATTGCCAAATTCCCATTGTAAAAGTTTGGGCAAAACTGAACAGAAATGTTACGCCTACGGAAAAAAGAACTCGCTGTTTGGGAGATTGTTTTAAAAACCATGAAGAGATTCGCCAAAAAAGAATAGCAAGCCCACCATAATAAAGTACTGTCATCCAAAACCCATAATCAATTCCAAAAAAACCTCTTACGAGCATAATGAATGCAGCTAAAAAAGGACCAAAACCCATATACAAACTTCCGACAATGAACGGAATTTTTCTTAAATCAAAAACGACATTACTGCCTTCTATACGATAAGTAAAAATAAAACAAAGCATTAAACTAATTATTAAAAGGATGATGAAAATAGCTTGGTGAGACCAAAATCTTTTTGACTTTTCTGCCCATAAAACTCCAAAAAAAAGTATTACAATTAATAAGGATAAGTTGAAAAAGAAATGTACTGTTAATTCCAAGATATTATTCCTCCAAGACTATTTTATGTAAAAAGATTCATCTTCTCTATACCTTAGTTTTATGGAGCTTAAAATGAAATAGGGAGATGGTGCCTTTGCCAATCTCACTTTGAACTTCAATTGTTCCTTTCATAGCACGTAATATACTGTAAGCAACCATCATGCTAAGACCAGTTCCCTTAGGTCCCTTCGGAGAATAGTGTGGTTCTCCTAGATGGTTAATTTGATCCTTGCTCAATCCTGTTCCAGTATCTTGTATAGAAATAGTTATCTTATTCTGGGTAGCAATTGTCTTGATCAATAATGCACCGCCATAAGGCATGGATTCTATTGAATTCCTTATAATATTAATGAAGCATTGGTGGAATTTCGATCTGTCTCCTTGGATTGTTCCATAGGTATAAAAATCAGTAGAAACCTTTACTGAATGATAATTAGCCAGAGGATGTAGTAATTTTAAAATATGCGTAAGTTCTTTCTGAATATCTAGTTCTTCTATTGATTCAATAACTGGTTTAGAAAAGGTTAAGTAATCTTGTATGATACCTTCTGCAGAATCTAATTCATCTTTTATAATGGAGATATATTTGGTTCTTTTATTATTATCAAGAGAAACTTGGTCGAGGAGCTCAATAAATCCAATTGCTGTAGTTAAAGGATTCCTAATTTCATGAGATATTGCAGCCCCCATTTGTTCGACTGCAGCCAACTTTTCTTCGATTACTAACTGTTGTTGCAACTGTTGATTCTTTTCTCTTATTTCAATGGTGGAAGAAATAATTGCAACCCCAAGTGGAGGGACTATCACATAGGCGATGAATATATCTATAAATTGGTCAGGAGATACTTTGTTTAATGCTATAGTGAATAAGATGCCAACACTTATCAGTAAAGTAATACCAGTGGAAAAAAGTATTCGTATATTAGAAGTAAGTTTTAAAAACCAAGGAGAAATATACCATATAAAAAAACTAAATACGGTATAAAATGCAACTGCTATAAAGAATCCAACGTCTATTCCATGGAATGCTCGAAACAAAATAACCAAAAATCCTAGTATAGGACTGAACCTCAAATATAAGCCACCCAATAAAAAAGGAATTATCCTCAGATCCAGAACATACCCACTTTGTATGGGATAAGAAAATACAGAACAAATTATTAACGAAAAAACAAAATAAAATAAACCTGCTCGTTTATGTAAATGGATACTACCGGCTCTCTTATCTAATAGAAAAAAAACAAAAAATAAAATCATTAGTAACGAAAGATTAAATAGAAAGTGCATTGTTATAATTCCCAATATATATCTCTCCTAATAATTTTATAAATTAATATTAACGAAAGAATGTGGAATGCACAATATTTTTTAATGAATATTCAGAAGATTCATAGGGAAATTTGTTTAAAAGTGGTAAAAAAGGCTAATGGATTGCCTAGATTCTTAACTTTCCTTTCCTAAATTTAAAAAACGCAGGGATCTTATAACTATAAAACATTATTATAGGTATTTATAAACGTCTTGGAAGACTTTATTAAACCATTAGTTGCATTAAAAATCTGATACTTACCGTCCCTATGAATCATTTTTCCAGTATTATCGAATTCTACCTTTACCATCCATCTGAAAAATGGAATATTATAACTAATAGTGTTGAGGAGGGGTTTAATGTTTCAGGAAAGGAAGATATCATTCTTAAAAGTTAACATTTGTCGCTTACATTCTTTCAATAGAAGAAAAGAAACCATGGTGTACCTATGAAAATACTAGACGTAGATTTATTTCAAGATGGATTAAGACGAAATATTGCAATGTTGGACAGGCTTGGAAGTGAAGTAGAAACAATACATCGTGCAGTAGAAGGATTAGTAGGGATGGAAGAAGAACTTAAAGGAGAGGGTGGGAGTGCTATTCGTGCTTTCTATGCGGAATGCCATCTGCCATTACTCCAACAATTCCTCGTTTCTGCTGCAAGTTATAAGCAAGTGCTTCAACAAATGGAAAGTGCTCTTTATTCACTTGAACCAGATACATCCGGCCATATTGTGGAGCAATTTCTGGAAGGTGAGGTAGAACTGGGACTTACTACAATCGCACAACTGACTGAAAATCTAACGAATGAGTCAAACAGTCTAATGGACCAGGTCAGCGATATCGTAGTTCTTCCATATTTGGATGATAGTGGAGTGCAGCAAGGCGTTCTAGATGCCAAAAGAAAACGAGACGATACAGTAAGTAGGCTACTAGAATTTGATGCAACACAGACAGCCGCTTTACTACCTTTCGAGCAAGACATGCAGGCAATGGATACGTGGATCCGTAACATGGAAGAGATGTTCACAAGTAATCTCACGGATATCCATTTTTAAACAGATCATTGGGCGGAGTTAGTTGCATGTAGTCGCCCATTAACCATTTCCACGCCAACGGTTGAAGGAGAAATGTGTATACGTGAAGAAGAGGAAGATAAGTCGGTTATAGATACAGGTTTAGAAATAGTAGATGGAATTTTAAGTGGTTTATTTGATGTAGGGAAAGATTTTGTTACTGGTATTGTAGATATAGTTCAGGATCCAAAAGCCACAATAGATGCTACGATAGTGGCAGTTACTAATCCTAAAGAGACATACAACACGATAAAATCGGCCATCACTACTTCCTACGAACGCGATATGGTCAACGGAGATGCCAATTCCCGTGCTCACTGGGTAACCTATGCATTAGGCACGGTTGCCACTTCAGTAGTTGGAACAAAAGGTGTCGGTGCACTTACCAAATCAGGGGTCACGGTCACAAAGGCAGTTGCTCCAAAAGTAGTCGGAGCCGCCAACAATGCCTCAGACTCATTAGCTAAACTATTACCCTACGGACCCCGTCCGCAGTTTGCAATCGCAGGTGAAGTTCCTTATAACGTAGTGAATGCGGCGGATTTGAGGGATCGAATAAATTCTATAGTTAGAGTGGAGAGTGGTTTTAGGGGTTCGGATAAAACTATAAGTGATTATACTAATGATATTATTGTAAAGGGGAAAGTAGATTCTGCTAAGATGAATAAGCTTAAAAATGCTATTCAGAATAATACTTTTAGTGTAGATGAGCTTTCCGAAATTAGTAAAAAAATGTCTGAATTAGGCATTACTAAAATATATGATGAAGCATTAATTAAAATAGATTTTGGTAAGTATCTTAAAAGGCTAATAAGTGGCCCGCCTACCGATATGGTGGATCCACATGCACATCATATTTTATTTAAAAAGGGTCTTGGCCAGAAGCAACAAGAACTTGTTGGAGAAGGTCAAGAAATATTAAAGAAGTATGGAATAGAACCGATAATTGGCAAAGAAAATCTTATTTGGGCACCAAATAGAATTACAGGACAACACAGTATAGAACGTCTTCAACATATTGTTGATAAGTTGAATGAAGTAGATAGTTTTGGAGGTAATCGTGAAAAAATTGTTGAAATGCTTAAGCTGCTAGGTGAAGAAGCTGCATCGATGAAATAAAGATATTTTAGGAGGATTCCATGGATAATAAGGAAAAAGCCATAAAAATCTATGATTTAATTAAGAATGGTGACATAGAACGAGTGAAAGAGATAATTATTACTGATAAAAGCTTGCTTGATTTTATAACACCTTTTGGAACGTGGCTACATGTTGCGACTAGAGCAGGTAAACTGGATATGATAAAATTTTTAGTTGATTCTGGTATGGATATTAACATTAACGAAGGTGTACCAAAGTCAGCACCTATTGCAAATGCAGCTAGTGAAGGTGAAATTAGTATTGTAGAATACTTATTTGAGAATGGTGCAATATTAGATACTAGTGACCCAAATAGAAATCCTCTATTCTCAGCGATTTATGGAGGACACCTCAATATAGTAAAGTATCTTGTTCAGAATGGTATTGATATTAACGTTAAGTATACTGGGAATACTATGCAAGATATGGGGGCTTATGAATTTGCTATTGAAAGAGGACAAACAGAAATTGCTGAATATCTAAAGCAAAAGATGGATGAAAAAAATTAATAAAGTGTTAGAAAGAATAGTGAAAGGTCCAGGTTCTAATACATTTTAGAATTGTTTTAGAACCTGGTAGCCTATAAAAGGAGCATTTTCACCTTTACAGAATATTTAGATACTCTTTTCAATCTTGCTATTCGTATTTTTATTCTTATTCTTCCACTAAATAATGAAATATATCGTACTGGACAGGTTGCTCAAGAATCATGTTCATAGTAGCTACATTATATACTTTTCCTTGATCCATAAGAGTATCGTTTTCTGCACTATCTGAATCTACCATAACTTCACCGAGGTAATAGAAATCTTTTCCTTCACCATTATGTTTTTTTACAAACAAATGAACACTTGTGTTTTCTACAGAAGAGTTTACTATTGGAGCGATATCTTTAGCTGTAACTTTTCTGTTTTTAGTTGAACACCATTTGAAAATGTCAGTTGACAAGAACTCATCCATATACTTCACTTCTAAATTATCATTGTCAGTTTTATGATAGTTTACAAATATAGGACAAGAGTTCATTTTAATTCTGCCGCCGTTTAAGGTGCCTTCTTCATTACTACTCCAATTCAAAAGTCTACACACGTCTTTTCTTGAATATTTTTCATATATTGTCAGAGGAGTCTGTTTGCTATATCTTTTATTTTTTTCTAAACTACAGAGTATTATATCCTCTAATAATTCCCTAAATTGATCATTTTCTAGACTTTTCTGTAGTTCACTGTTTAGCTGGTATTTTCCATTTTCTAAAATTACTATTGGTTTTGAACCATAAGTTTTCTGAGCAGTTTTTACGAAAAAGTTTAAAGATAGTAAATTTTCTACAGAATCAATGGTTTCTTTATTACTATAAGTTCCAGAATCATTTAATAACTTTAGATAATCAGTTTTAGATACTTTAGTTTTTTCTATGAGATTTTGAACTAATAATACTTCATGAATTCTTTTGCCATTTATGAGTTCCTGAGAAAACATTGTTAATACTGCTTGCTCGTAATCATTTATATATGTTATAGGTTCATTCATACTTAATAAAAAATCAAAGTAATTTTTCTTTTTTATAAAGATTACTTCAGGATCAATAGAATTGTTTTTAATAAAATCAATTAGAAGAGGGACTCTCCCCAGTCGATTTTTTAACTCTTTGTAAGGAGTCGTGAGAAACTCCATATTGTACAATTTCAACTTTTTATTATCAATTGCATCAAAAATACGTTTTTTAGCAATTTCTTCAAAATTTATTGTTGAAACTCCTTGGATATAGTCAGTGTTAACCGTTTTACGTCGAACATTATCCTTGTTCATGGATTGATCGCCTGAAAGGGCAATTGGGATTAGATAGTTGTTTTTATAATTACCGATGAAATCAATAATAGTAACATACTCTTTTTCATTATGCTTGCGTAATCCACGTCCCAATTGCTGAATGAAAATTATACTTGATTGTGTTTGACGAAGCATGATAATTTGGTTTAAAAAAGGAATATCAATACCCTCGTTAAAAATATCCACCGTTAAAATATAATCTAGCTCGTATCGTTCTAATTTACGAATAGCATCTTCTCTTTCAAATTGTGAATTATCACCAGTAAGGGCAGTAGTTTTTAATCCTTGGGTATTTAACTCTGCTGAAAGAGCATGTGATTCTTGTTTAGAACTACAGAAAATTAATCCACGTACTCTCTTCCCAGAATACCCATAGTAATTAATTTTTTCGAGGATATGGTGGACACGTTCATGCGATATAAGGTGCTGCAAGGTAGATGTATCATCGATTATTTCCCCATTCCTCTCATAATCTGTCACACCAAAGTAATGAAATGGACAAAGCATTTCTTCTTCAAGAGCAGCCTGTAGTCGAATTTCATAAGCGATATTGTAATCAAAGAGCTCAAAAATGTTAAAACTGTCCGTACGTTCAGGAGTGGCTGTCATTCCAAGTAAGAAATCGGGTTCAAAGTAATTAATAATATTCAGGTAAGAATCTGCACCTGCACGATGTACTTCATCTATTAAAATATAGTCGAATTCATCTTTTGGGAACTGTTGTAAATGTGATTGCGATGATAGAGTTTGAACTGTTGCAAATAAGTATCTAGCACCTGTATCTTTAGAATTACCCGAAAGTAATCCGTAATCATCGGGGTGTCCACCTAATATTTTTTGGTAATCTTGAAGTGCCTTCTTCAAAATTTGTTCTCTATGTACAACGAATAGCATTTTTTTAGGTGTGAAGTTACGAACATCAAAAGCAGATAGATATGTTTTTCCTGTACCAGTAGCAGAGATTATTAATCCCTTTTTAGCACCGTTTTCACGAAGAGTTCTTAACTGTTTCAGAGCGTCTATTTGCATTTTATTTGGCTGAATAGTAAGACTATCGGATAAACTGTTTGTGAGATAGTCTGTGTTCAATTCAAATACATTTGAGGATGCCTGTTTAATGAAAGGCTGTTGTTCATAATTAAGATTGTAATGATTAATCCAATCTATAGTTAAAGGGATAGCCTCGCTCCAAGCCTCTTCAAATTGATTTTTAAAATGATGAATGATTTCTCCATCTTCTAAAGAAGTTAAATAGACATTCCATTCATAATTAGCTTTTAAAGCGCTATCCGTTAAATTTGAGCTTCCTACTATTAAAGAATAATAGTCTTTGTGTTCAAATATATATCCCTTAGAGTGGAAGCCTTTGACGCCAGTTAGACGGACTTCTACATTTTCAAGTTTTAATAGTTCTTTAAACATTTTGGGTTGATTGAAATTTAGAAAAGTAGACGTTAGAATACGGCCTTTTATACCTTTTAGCTGAAGATCGAATAGCATAGTTTTTAATGTAGCTAAACCACCCTCGGTAATAAAAGCTACGGAAAAAGTGAAGGTTTCGCATGTTTTCATTTCTTGAAGAAGTGTAGATAGAACATTTTCATGAGCTTTATTTGATAGTAGCTTAGGCTTAAACTGTCCTGTTACTGGATTACTTTGATCGATAAATCCTTTATATAATGAATTCTTCATTTTGCGAATCAATTGTTCCATATTAATCACGTCATTTCATTCATATTTTCCGAATTACATTTTTTCACTTACTATTTTTTCAACTGCAGGAATATCAGCAGCTGCAAAATTAAGCTTATGTAAGTTTTCCCGAGTAACCCACCTAGTGTCGGCATGCTCTGCTGCAATAGGGATACCTTCTAATAGTTTTGCTTTATAAGTTTCTAGTCTAACGATAAATTTTTCGTATTCATAAGTAGTATCTTCAACCTTATGACCAATCTCAATTGCACAATTAAATTCCTCTGTAATTTCTCGCTGTAAAGCCTGCTCTGGAGTTTCTCCGGACTCAATTTTTCCACCAGGAAATTCCCAAAGATTTGGAAGTGACATTGACGGACTTCTTAACGCACAAAATATTTCATGCTGATTATTTTCAATAATTGCCCCAACAACATGGACTAACTTTTTCATTAAATTATCACCCTAAATTTATTTTATATCTTTATCATATCTGATTTTAGAGTAATGAACAGCAAGAAACATCAAATGATTTTAATTAACTGATTATTTCGTGTTTTATTTATTAAGTAAAACCATACAGATTCTAATACAATTTAGCAAAAGGAGATTGGGGGGGCATGTAATTATAGTTTAGGTTACAAAACAATAGCTGCATACAATAATAGCTACTCTGTACTCAAGACTTAAGGATAATGTATGGAAGGAAGATGAAATACCATTCCTCCCGATTGTGGAAATTTAATAAATGAAGGATTTTTAAACTGAAGGAACACAGAATTGTAGTAGAGATTGCCAGTAGAAAATAATTAAGTGGTAAGAGTATTTAGCCTTACTCAAGGATAGTAATGGGACACTTTATAGACAAGCTGAAATTAAATACAAAAAGTAGATATCTCCACATAAGTAGAGGTATCTACTTTTCTATGTTTCTGAGTCTCTTTGATAATCTAAATCTCTCCTAGGCTAAGATAGTTTGTAATATTAACTTTAATAACTCTTCTGTTGTTTCTGGTAATTGTTCAGGTAAGTAAAGTTGATGTTTCATTATTGTTCCTCCTTTAATCTCTTATTCTATTAACAATATAGTCAATATAGTTTGAGTTTATGCATGATATTATAAAAAAATTTGAATCTCTTAAAATAAGATTTGAATATCTAATGACTAAAATACCTATTTGACGTTTTGGTCAATATTCTATAATATGATTGAGTACCCGTACTTGACCGGGAGAGGTTCATAGCTAATACCCTCTATAAAAAACTATGGATACATGACTATTCGCCATGTCCATATATTTTGGACGTGGCTTTTTTTGTTTTTATCCTTTTGTTTGTATAGATTGGTTTATGAAACCTCTTTTGAAAGTGTTGGGAAACATTTTTAATAGGAGGTTTTTTTATTATGTCTGGAAGAAGTCATGATGAAGGTTTGAAGGATTTAACATTGTTAGGTAATCAAGGCACAAAATATTCATTTGATTATGCACCTGAGGTATTGGAGTCGGTAGATAATATGCATTCTACTCGGGATTATTTTGTGAAGTTTAATTGTCCTGAATTCACAAGTTTATGCCCAATTACAAATCAGCCCGATTTTGCAACGATGTATATCTCGTATATTCCGGATAAAAAAATTGTAGAAAGTAAATCGTTAAAATTGTATTTGTTCAGCTTTAGAAATCACGGAGATTTCCATGAGGACTGTGTGAACATTATCATGAACGATTTAATTGAATTGTTAGATCCAAGGTATATCGAAGTTTGGGGTAAATTCACACCACGCGGAGGTATTTCGATTGATCCGTGGTGTAACTATGGAAGACCGGGGACGAAGTATGTAGAAATGGCGGATTTTCGATTGATGAACCACGATCTTTATCCAGAGAAAATTGATAATCGATAATTGAATAGTCCTTTTGAAGGAAGAGGTTTTAGCTACCCTCTTTAGAAAAGCGGAAGTGCCTATGTAAGTCCCGAAAAGCGCTGGAAGGGTTACACGTAAAGGCTTCTTTATGCCTTTACTGAAAGCCTGAAGCGACTCGAGGGGCTAGGCGCTGAAGCTAGACAATTTAAAAAAACTAAGAAGATAACAGCATTCTTTCTTGGGTGCTGTTTTTCAGTATAAGGGAGTTTGCGGATGAAGCAGGAAAAGGCAATTATAGTGTTTAGTGGTGGTCAGGATAGCACGACCTGTCTGTTTTGGGCGAAGGAACGTTTTAAAGAAATCGAGGTAGTGACGTTTGATTATGGGCAAAGACATAGTCTTGAAATTGAATGTGCAAAAGAGATAGCGAAGGAACTCGGTGTAAAGCATCACATACTGGATATGTCACTTTTAAACCAGCTTGCACCGAATGCATTGACGCGAGATGACATAAAAGTAGAGGACGGAGGAAAAGGTGAATTGCCGTCGACTTTTGTACCTGGTCGGAATTTGCTCTTTTTATCTTTTGCCGGTGTTTTAGCTATCCAGGTCGGAGCAAAGCATATCGTAACTGGCGTGTGTGAGACTGATTTTAGTGGCTATCCAGATTGTCGTGATATTTTCGTGAAGTCATTAAACGTAACGCTAAATCTTACAATGGATTCTACTTTTGTGATTGAAACACCACTCATGTGGTTGAACAAGGCACAAACATGGGAGCTGGCAGATCAACTTGGAGCACTAGAGTTTGTCCAAAAGAAAACGTTGACCTGTTATAACGGAGTAATAGCAGATGGCTGTGGGAAGTGCCCGGCGTGTAAGCTGAGAAATAAAGGACTGAACGAGTACTTGAGTTCAAAATCTACTAAAGGAGTAATAGCATGAGAATCTTATTTTATTTAATATCAATAGTGACTGCTAATGTCGTGACAGCAGCTTTTGCACCATTAGAGTTTGCCATGTTTATCGTCCCTATGGGAACACTTTTCGTGGGAGCTACTTTTATTTTCCGAGACCTTGTACAAAATAAATATGGGAGAGCAAAAACCTACTTATTTATTTTTGTGGCTTTAGCATTTTCTGCACTAGCCTCATTTATATTGGGGGATACTTTATTAATTGTACTTGCTTCGGCAATTTCATTTGTTGTAGCTGAAACAGCAGATACAGAGATTTACACAAGACTAAAATTACCAATGGCATGGCGAGTATTCTATAGTGGGATAGTTGGCGGATTCCTAGATTCTGTAATTTTTGTTGTAATTGGCTTAAGTCCTCTTGGAGCAAATTTTCTTCCATGGGAAGCAGTTCCAGCTGCTATTGTAGGGCAAATTATCGTGAAAACGGTTATTCAGATGATTGGGGCACTTATTTTGAATCAAGTAGTAATAGTAAAGGAGAAGCGTCTTCTGTCTGAATGATTTTATGAAAAGTTTCATAGTATAAATAGCCTTCCGAGTAGGTTTGGAAGGCTATTTCTTAGGTCATCTCAACATATTTACTCCTAGGTATAAATTTTATATTTTCTTTTTCAATTATAAAATGTTTACGTGATATCAGAAAAGTAGAACTCGTTAATTGAAGCGGAAGGTGGCGACTCCAGCGGGAACAGCGCGAGCTGAGAGCCCCACAGGAAAGACATTGGTCGAACTTTGTTTGAACAGTGTCTTTGCGACGAGTAATCGCAGGAGCATATGTTTTCGTAGTGACGAGGAGATTGAAGCCGTGCCCGCGGAAAGCGTCCACCTGGAGCGGAAAACAACGTTGTTTAGATTTCATTATTTAATATGCTGTTATAGAAATTGATTGTTAAATAGTCAACCAAACTCCCCTGAGAAGAACCGTCTATTCTATTTGACCACTGGTGCTAAAACACCAATTGTCTTTTTCATTAAACTAAGTTTCTAAATGCTTGTCTAGACGTCTTTGAAAACGGACGCAGCATAATGCATGAAATGATGTGGTTACTTGAATAACCTAGTAATCTCCTATAAACTAATAATTACCATAAAGATACAATTGAGGAGTGAAATGCCGATGGAAATTTCTATTACAAAAGCTTTACGCGAGTTAAAGACATTGGATGCACGCATATTAAAGAAGATTAACGAGACAACTTTCGCAGCATCTAAAAAACCAAAAGAGAATATTCGTGGTTTTAAGACTGTTGAGGCGTTTGAAAAGGAAGCCAAAGAAAGTATACAATCTATAAAAGATTTAATGGATCGTAGAAAGCAAATCAAAAAATCGATTGTAGAATCTAATGCAAGAACTGTTGTTGAAGTATCTGGAGTCAAAATGACGGTGGCGGATGCAATTGAGCGTAAAAACTTTATTGAAATCGAAAAAACACTCCTTCGTAAAATGAATACCGATTATGCTCAGTCTCAAGAAAAGGTAGAAGTTAATAACGAAATTGCCCAAGATAGATTAGACACTCAGTTAAATAACATGATTTCAAAAGATGGTAAAACAGACTTAACTGCGGTTGAAGGGTACAAAAAGTTGTTTTGGGAATCCGAGGAAACTAAATTAATTGACCCAATTCATGTAAAAGAAATCGCAACAAAGATGGCTTTAGATATTGAGTCTTTTGAAGATGACGTGGATGTAGCTCTAAGTGAAATTAATGCACGCACGTTAATCACTATTAAACAATAAATATCTTAAGAACTTTTTGCTGTTATAGCGAAAAAGAAGAAAGTTTCCCCGTTTGCAGGGTCTGGGTAAATCCCTGCTCCCAACTATAGTATTTACGAAAGCTATAAAGCTTAAAGCTCAACCCTTAAAGCTAAAAGGTTAACGATCAACTCTCTTACATCCTAACGCTCATTATTTAGCGATAAAAAATCTATAAAATCTCGGGTAACAGGTGCTGTAGGATTTGAAACTTCCTTTCTTCTCCTCCGAGCAGCTATGACAGCACAAAAAAGAGTGATCCCTTGGATCACTCTTTTTGTTTGCAATTTAGTTAAACAATTAATTTTAAATTTCTTTCAAAATACCTTTTACTAATTCAACAAATTTAACTCTTACTTTACCTGCAACATCAATTACTTCCTCGTGATTTAGAGGCTGATCTAATATTCCACTCGCCATATTCGTTATACATGAAATACCAAGTACTTTCATACCACCGTGAGTAGCTACAATCGCTTCCGGAACCGTGGACATACCTGCAGCGTCAGCTCCTAATATGCGGAACATACGGATTTCTGCCGGGGTTTCGTATGTAGGACCACTCCACCAAGCATAAACACCCTCTTGCAATTCCATGTTTTGTTCATTCGCTACTTTAGTTGCAATACTGCGTAGCTCTTTGTTATATACTTCAGATAAATCAGGGAAGCGTGTACCTAATTCGTCATTATTTGGACCAATTAATGGATTGCTTCCTACTAAATTAATGTGGTCTGTTATTAACATTAAGTCTCCTGGATTAAAACTTGTATTCACGGCACCACAGGCATTTGTAATAATAACTTTTTCTATACCAAGTGCTTTCATTACACGTACTGGGAAGGTTACTTCGTCCAAAGTAAAGCCTTCATAATAATGAAAGCGACCTTTCATGGCAGCAACTATTTTTCCATTTAATTCTCCAATGACTAGTTCGTTTGCATGACCAATTGCTTCAGATTTTGCAAAATGTGGAATGTCGCTATATGGAATTTTTATGGGGTTCTTAATTTCATCAGCAAGCGTACCTAAGCCTGACCCTAAAGTCATTCCAATCACAGGGCGGTGATCTGTCTTACTCATAATGAAGTCTCTAGTTTCTAAAATATCTCCAATGTTGTACATCATAATTCCTCCTTGAGATGGTACATAAAAAACAATACAAATGTAGTATACACTCAAAGTGTATTATTTCAAAAAAAGGAATATGCTCATAAACAAGGTTATTGATGATGTATTATAGTATAATTACATTATTTACAAGATAATTGTCGAATAATCTACTTTTAAAGAGAAATAAGCTAAGGAAGTACATATGCATATGAAAAGTCATAAAGTAAAAAAAATTTTAGTCTTGTCTACTGTTTTATTAATCTTTTTCTCTGCTTTAAATGTTTATATTTCGTACGTGAAAATGAAAAATACAGTACAAGAGTCAATTGCAAACCAAAGTTTGCAAGCAGCTAGGTCAATAGCTTCATCAATAGATATCGACACGTATCAAAAATTTTTGAGTAACCCCGAGAAAAATGAACATTTTCGAGAGATTCAAGTTTATTTGAATGATGTGCGCGAAAAGTTAGGTTCCTTATATGTTTACACACTAGAAGTCGATAATCCTAAAGTTTCTAAAACGATGATTTTGGCGCACTCCGGTAAAATAGCTAATTTAGATAATTATCAGATAGGTGTTGCATGTACAGTTCCGGAAGAGCAAGTTACGAAAGCCTATAAAGGTCAGGTATACGTAACCGAAGTGCTGAAAGATCCGGATTATGGAGATTATTTATCCGTTGGAGCACCTATAAAGGACGATGATGGGAAAATACTTGGTTATTTAGGTATAGATACTAGTATACATACCATTAATCAGATTGAAGGGGCTGGGTTAAAAAGGAATATATTAATCTTTGCATTTAATGGTTTATTTATTTTCATCGTGCTAGGCTCTTTCTTATTTATGCAAAAATGGTATCAAAGAGAGGTTAAAAAGGAAGTAGGTCATACGGAGAATACTTATCAAACAGAGATAAAAACTTTAATAACCTCGGTTTCATCATTACGACATGATTTTTCTAATCATATTCTTGTTTTGCATGGGCTTCTAAAAATAGGGGAATCGGAGAAGGCATTACAATATGCATCCACCCTTTTTAAAGAAGTAGAAACTATTGAATCTCTTAAGTTAAATATAGATCATCCTGGTCTATCGATATTATTGCAATCAAAGAAGCTAGCTGCACAAAATCATCGTATAAATATGGAGATGACAATCCCCCATGCTTCATTTGGTAGAATAAAAAGCACAGATTTAATAATTATTTTATCGAATTTAATCGATAATGCTATTGATGCGGCGAAAGAGTTGCCAGAAGGGGAACGGAAAATAACGATTGATTGTTCGGTTAACGATACTAATTATCTATTTGTCATTACGAATACCGGGCAATGTATAGGTAAGGAAGCACAAATTTTCAAACAAGGGTATTCAACCAAAGATGAAGCAAAAGGGCAGGTTAGAGGCCAAGGATTATTTATCGTGAAGGAAGTAGTAAATAAATACAATGGAAGAATCTCCATTGAATCAACAGCTGAATCAGAGACAACAGCTATTGTGGAAATTCCGCTAAAGTAATTGCTTTTTAGTTGTTATACAGCTTGCTTTAAAAAAATAGATACTCTACTCAAGTAGAAGTATCTATTTTTTTGTGTTTGCTTTTGGTTTGAAGTGATATGGAAACACCTATCACAAAAGAACCAACTAGTTGAAAGAGTTGAATGCTAATCCCTAACAGGAGGAAACCGAAAACAAGGCGATGAACGGTTAAAGATATAACTGAAGCTTCGATATCACAATTTATTATTCATTATTTAAAAGTTAATCCCGTTGATTGGACCAGCAGGCGGTGACTCCAGCAGGAACAGCTCGAACTGAAAGCCGAATAGGAAAGTAGTGACGAGAAGTTTGATGCAGTGCCAGCGGAAAGCATCCGCATTGAGCGTAAATTAGCATTGTTCGTATTTCACTATTATGAAATTGGTTCAAATAATTTACTTTGTTTCTATACTTGCAGGAGATTAGGATATAGTTCTTGAATTAGTATTAAAATGTGTACTTAGGAGGAATATAGATGGGAATTTTAGATGGATTGATGGGGAATGCATCAGAGATGGAAAATGGTCAAGTTGAAAGTGAATTAAAAGATTTACTTGCTCCTTCGGAGAGGGTAGAGCATGCGTATAAGCTTATTCGTGATTTAATTGTTTTCACGGATAAACGTTTATTATTAATCGATAAACAAGGAGTGACGGGGAAAAAGGTAGAGTATCATTCGATACCGTATAGAAGCATCGTTCATTTTTCAATTGAAACAGCAGGAACTTTTGATTTAGATGCTGAGTTAAAAATATGGTTGTCGGGTAGTGTAGCTCCTATACAGAAGAAATTCAACAAATCCTTGAATATATATAAAGTTCAAAGTGTATTAGCTGAATATGTAATGAAGTAAAAGGAGTATGGATAAATTGAAATTACATACAAATGTTACAGGTGATGGTAAGCCCATCGTTTTTCTACATACTGGTCTACAAACCGGTCTATTAGATTTTGAGTTTCAAAGAGATTATTTTAGTAAAAGTTATCAAGTGGTTTCTCCTGATTTAAGAGGCCATGGGCAATCTATAACAGACAATTTTTTGAGGACTCAGCTAAGGATTTATTAGAAACGCTGGATCACTTAAAAATATCTGATATTCATCTAGTAGGGTGTTCGTTGGGAGCTCTTGTCGCGATTCAATTTGCTCAACTATTTCCTGATAGGATTAGCTCTTTAGTTATTTCGGGAATTACGCCGATAAAGCCGGACAACTGGTTGGAAATGCATGAGGAAGATGTGAGAAGACAAACCGACTTATTGACTAGTAAAGAAATAGGTAGTTACTTCGATCAAATACATGCGTCAGATTGGAGGCAATTTATTCATTTTGGAAAGGACGAAAAATGGTATCCATTTGAGGATGTAAAAGCGGTAACTGAATTTGAATTCCCTGTGCTTTTTATCGTGGGAGAGAATAAACCGAATGAAACAATCGGAGCAACTATTTACCCTGAAAAGAACCCAAATATTCGCGTTGCGATTGTGCCGTTTGCAGGTCATTTAGTTCATACTGAACAACCAGAAATCTATACTAAAATAGTAGAATTATTTATTGGAAAAGCAGTGTAAAGAGAAGTAAATGTTAAATATAATTGAAAAAACTACTAACTTCTTTTCGAAAGAAGGTTAGTAGTTTTTCAAGTTGTTGGCTAATTCTATATATAGTAAAATTCTTTTAATATTTTAACAAATATAATTCTATTCTTTGCTCTTTCATAAGCGTCTCTTATTTAAACTAAAGATCCACCAGTTTTTAAGTATTTTTCGATACCTTCTGCAGCACGATACGCAAGAGCTCCAACTGTGCCTGTAGGATTCATACCAGAATTATGTGGGAATGCTGAAGCGCCAGGAACAAATACATTTTCACAATCCCACATTTGAAGGTAGTTGTTTAATGCGCTTGTTTTAGGATCTGCACCCATGATAACTCCACCAGTGTTATGAGTAGTTTGATATTTTGTCGTATCCCAATCACCTTGATCTCCTGGGGTATTAATCATGTCTGCTCCCATTTCTTCAAGAATCTTCGTAGTGATATCTCTAATATACTTTTGTTGATTTCTTTCATTGTCTTTATAGTTAAATGTCATACGTAATAATGGATCACCAAATTGATCTTTATACGTAGGATCTAGGTCAATATAGTTTTCTTTGTTTGGCATAACTGAGCCTTGTGAACCTACTGACAAGTTGCGGTTCGCCCAATAAATAGATTCATCTTTAAATTCTTTACCCCAAGTTGGTGTACCTTTAGGGACAGAATTATTTGAAATAGGACGTTTTCCGTAATGACCAAGTGCTATGTTACCACCGTGAATAAAATTCAAATCAGTATGGTCAAAATTATCTCCATTAAAATCGTCTAGTACTCCTGCAAGTGCACCTGTACCTGCATATAAATTAAATTCTTTCTCCTTAAAGAAACCTGTTGAACCTGATGACGTCATTTGATAAGCGTAGTTCTTTCCAATTACGCCAGTTCCCGATTCTGGATTATACGGACGTCCAAGTTGAGAGTTTAATAGAATTCTAATGTTATTAAGTGCATACGCTGAAACAACTACAACGTCAGCCTCTTGAATATATTCTTCTCCAGTTCGAGTATCAACATATAAAACTCCAGTAGCTTTTCCGTTCGTATGTAAGACTTTGCGAACAACACAGTGCGCTCTTACTTCAAAGTTACCTGTCTCTTTTGCCACTGGTAAAACAGTTACTACTGGCGATGCTTTTGCCCCATATTCGCAACCGAAACGCTCACAAAAACCACAATATTGACATGCTGCCCGAGAGATTCCATCTGGATTTGTGTAGCTTTCAGAAAGTGTAGCCGCTGGTGCAATGTAAGGATGATATCCTAAGTTTTTAGAAGCTTCCTTAAACATTTTCATTGAAGGCGTTTCTTTAAGTGGAACTGTAGGATACTTAACTTCTGGGACTTCTGGATGTGGATTAGTTTCCCCAGAGATACCAGCCATAGCTTCAAATTTTTCAAAATATGGTACTAAATCGTTATAAGTAATTCCCCAGTCCTGTAGAGGCATATCCGCTGGAATTTTATCTTTTCCATAACGCTCTACAGTTTTTGTGTAAATTTCAAAATCGTAAGGAAGAAAGCGATATGTTAATCCATTCCAGTGTTCACCAGAACCACCTACACCATCACCGATTAAAAATGAACCATGTTGACGATAGGGTAGAGCTCTCTTTGAACGGTCATGTCGCAATGTCAAAGTTTCTTTAGAAAGATCTTGCATCATTTCATTTCTTTGTTGATATCTAAGCTCATCGTGAACCATTAGATAATCTTCTGTCTTCCTTTCTTTACCGCGCTCTAAACCTACTACTTTATATCCCTTTTTAGTAAGTTCGGCAGCGATAATACCACCAGTCCAGCCAACTCCTGCCAATACTATATCTGTTTTTGGTAATTTCTTAGCCATGTCTAATTAGCTCCCTTTCGATTAATGTTTATGTTGTGAATTCAAGCTTGTCGGTTCGATTTTTACAAATTCATCTTTTTCAATGATATTTGCATAACTCATTTGATGGCCCGGGAAGTTTTTCATCTTCCATCCTGCCATATCTTTATTCCCACCATATAAAGGATCGGCATAAGCACCTTCAATAGTTGCACTTTTTAGTAATGAGAAGAAATATGTAGAAGTAACAGCACCATTTAATGTGACTTCACCTGCTTCAAAAGCTTGTAAAATAGCAACCTGTTCTTCCGCTGTTATTTCTGAAAACTTTGCTTTATATTGTTTTGCTGCTTCTGAATTTAAAGCTTCAATCCCTAGATTGAAAATTTGTTGTCTGTTTAAGTGTGTTTGATGTCCGAACAATGGTGTAGCTTCTGCTGGATAAAATGGTCCAGACATATATTCTTTAGAATTTAGTCCCCAACTTCCAGCAAGCTGATGGTCAATATAAAAAGCAACGAGTAATTCTTTTGCTCCTGGTCCTACTTCTGTTTTTGGAAATATTTGTTCTGCCGCTGCATCAATTGTGTCGAATTGTGTTTTGTCAAAATACATTAGTGCTTGGTTGAAATTTACTGCTGTTGCTGTAGTATGAACACCTGTTTCATGAGTTTGTGTTGTTGAGTCTTTACTTAGTAAAGAACCTAGAGCTCCACCTAGTACAACCCCACCTACTGTTAACCCAGAATTCTTTATAAATGTACGTCTAGATGAACGTTTGTCTAAGTATGGAGCATTTTTTTCCTGTTCTGACATAATATAACCTCCAGTATAAATAAGTAGAAAATTGAACGAATTTCTTTATTTAGGTAAATAATAAATTAAAAAAATATACTCATTAATGAACGATAGTATGCCAGTTGTATACTAATGAGAATAAGACAGTATAAACCAATAAAGAAGCGATAAAGTATATATGTTTTGTTCCTGTCCAGCAAAGAACAATGATAGCTAGTCCAATACCTGAACCTAATAATGCAAACCAAGGGAATTCATTGTTATAGAAAAAAAGACCTAGTGATAAGTCTGCCGCTATAAATAATGCAAAAAGAACTTGATTCAAGAGTTTTAATTCTTCTAAATTATATTGAGTCACTTTTGTTCTCCTTCGATTAATAAACTATTTAAAAAATGTACCGATACAAAACAACCGTTTCCAAGTCTACTCCTTTTTTTTCACGATTTCTACACATTTGCAAAAAAAATAAAATATAGTTTTATTCTGAAAATAACGTTAAATTACTCTCTTTTCTACAAATTAATATGGAGGATACACAATGTTAGTGGTACAAAACGACTAATTAAATCTCTGAGAAAACATGCCAATAGACTATGCGTAATCTTATTTTTTTAGGGGTTGATTTCATTATCAGTAAATAGTTTTTATAACTATGTGTTTACAAATTGGGACGAAGGAGTATAATGTGTAATTGTTACAAAACAACCAATACTTTTGAATACTACTTATGCATAAATTTTCAGGATCATTATATATATTCAGTTATGAGGAGGGAACATAATGCCAAATATCGGTGTACCAGGTTTAATCATTATATTAATAATTGCTTTAATCGTGTTCGGTCCGAAAAAGTTACCTCAATTAGGTAAAGCAGTTGGACAAACGTTAAAAGAATTCAAAAACTCGACTAAAGATATCGTGGACGATGTAGCAGAAGAATTTAAATTAGATGATAAAGTTACAGACGATAAAAAGAAAATCTAATATTAAGAAGCCAACTATTTTAAAATAGTTGGCTTTTTTGAAAGATTAGAAAGTTTATAAAAAAGTCCCATGGATACTGAGATCAAGGCACTTTCAAGAATGAATAATCCTGCTGATTTCCGTTGCAGGTGAAGGAACAAAGGATAAGAACGCCACCTTGCACTCCAATTAATCAGTGTGTAGTACTTCATTAGAAGATTCAGCATAGCTCTAAAAAACCATTCGGTAATTCATACAACGATAAGTCTGTCGAGAGTACTTCGAAAACGCTAGAAACAGAATTTGAACTATAAGGACCGGGCATTTTTGCTGGTTTTTCTTATTATATACTGTGGCAGATACAAATTAATTCTGAATTGTATTAATACCAGTATATCCATTTACAAAACGGTCTTGCTTAATATTTCGGTATAGCTACCCAATGCTCTGGGGATACCTCTACTAACTCCGATTGACTTAATTGGTATTTGTCTATTTCTAAATTTTCTTCCATTAGGGCCCGCTTTTTCTTTGCTTCAATTTTAGGATCTGGAATTGGAATTGCAGCTAGTAGTGATTTTGTATATGGATGCTGAGGGTTAGAATATAGCTCCTCGCTTTCTGCAAGCTCAACAATTTTTCCAGCGTACATTACTGCTACCCTATCACTAATATGCTTGACCATAGATAAATCATGCGCAATAAACAAATACGTAAGTCCTAAACGATGCTGAAGATCCTCAAGTAACTCGACGATTTGAGATTGTATAGAGACATCTAAAGCAGATAATGGTTCATCGCAAACGATAAAATCAGGTTCTACAGCAAGTGCACGAGCAATTCCAATTCTTTGACGTTGTCCACCAGAAAATTCATGTGGATAACGCATAGCATGTTCAGGTTTTAGACCAACCATAATGAGTAATTCTTCCACACGCTTTTTTCTTTCCTCATTGCTTTTACTTAAACGATGAATATCTAGAGCTTGCCCGATTATATCCAGCACTTTAAACCGTGGATTTAATGAAGAATAAGGATCTTGAAAGATCATTTGCATATGTCTACGCATTGTTTTGACTTCATTTTTACTTAGCCTATTTATAGCTACCCCTTGATATAGTATATCGCCATCTGTTGGCTCATGGAGTCGTAATATTGCTCTACCGGTTGTAGATTTACCTGAACCCGATTCTCCTACTAACCCAAGTGTTTCACCCGATTTTATGAAGAAACTAATGTTATCAACAGCTTTAAGTACATTTCCTTTTCCAGAATTGAAATGTTGCTTAAGAGAACGTACAACTAATAAAGGCTTTCCGTCTTCTGTTCCGATAGAACGGAGAGAAGGGCGTTTAGGTTTTTTTTTCTCATCCAAGCGTGGGAGTGCATTGAGTAGTTTTTTTGTATAGTCATGTTGAGGGTTTTCAAAAATTTCTTCTGTTGTCCCAGTTTCAACAATTTCCCCATTTCTCATGACTGCTACTCGGTCACACATCCCTGCAACTACACCTAAATCATGTGTGATTAAAATAATGGATGTTCCGAAACGTATCTGCATATCTTTCATTAGGTTTAATATTTGTGCTTGAATCGTAACATCAAGTGCAGTTGTAGGTTCATCCGCAATCAGTAGAGTAGGGCGGCAAGCCAATGCTATTGCTATCATGACCCTTTGACGCATTCCACCAGAAAATTCATGAGGGTACTGATTGAACCGACCTTCACTATCTTTAATCCCTACTAGCTTGAGAAGTTCAAGTGCTTGTTTTTTTGCATCCTTCTTGGATAACTTTTGGTGTTTCATAAGACTTTCAGCTATTTGCTTTCCAATTCGGATAGTAGGATTAAGGGAGGTCATTGGGTCTTGGAAGATCATGCTAATATCCTGACCTCGGATACTTTCCATCTCTTTTTCTGACTTGTTTATAAGATTTTCACCGAGAAATTCAATCTCGCCGTTTTTCAGCAAAGAAGGAGGGGAGGGAAGAAGTCTCATGATCGAACGAGCAGTAACACTCTTTCCACTACCGGATTCTCCAACAATTCCAATAGTTTCACCTTTTTTCACATCAAAACTTACCCCTCGCACAGCCTCAAATTCTGTTTCGTTCGTTAGAAACGAGATATTTAAATCTTTCACTCTTAGAACAGTCTCCAATATAAACACCTACCTAATTCAGTATATGTAATTAATCATGTCTATTTCATAACTACTTGTTTTACTTAAAAATACGGATATTTATTTAATAAAGAAGCTTTTTAATGGGTTTTTAAAAGTCGATTTCGTAGCTTGGATCGGCAAGCGTTCGACTAGAATGGAAATCAGTGTTGTTCGCGTTTCACTATTAAATATGATTTTATGAAATTGACTCAATTAATAAATAAATGTCATTGACTTAATAAAATTCAAAATCTATACTATACAATACCACTAGGAATTCTAATATATCAGAAAGGAGGTAAATAGTCGATGGGAATAAATAAAGAACCATCGGTGAATTTGGTTTTTTTTGATCATCTTGCGTATATATTTGAAAAAATGATGAAGAGAAATACGTATAAATATTTGTTGCTTCTTCTAGGGTTTCCCTTACATGTCGTTATTTTTATCATCTACCAATTGAAGAGAAACAATGATACATATTCTATTATTCATAAAAAAATAAATGCTTCGTTACAAACGTCAGGGCTTAAAGAAAAATTAAAAAGTGAATTCAAAGAACAATACGTCCGGAAACATGCTTTCTTTCATGAGACAGTGGATGAACAGCATATGAACAGTGAAGTAGATAGACTTGTACAGGAACGATACTCGAAGTTACTTGCGGAAAATATTGATGCTGAGTATGAACAGCAAGGTTTAGTAAAGCCCAATTATATTTCGTATTTTCGAGATTTACTAAAAAAACCACCGTTTTTAATTGTTTCGTTTATCCCTGGAATACTAATGTATATACTGCTTTTTTTGATTAGTAATTTCTTTATTAAATTTGTTTTCGAACGTCTAGTTATGAGTGTTTTAGTTATTGCGGGGGTCTCGGTTCTAGTGTTTACTATTTTGTATTTGTCACCTTTTGATCCCGCAGCGAATCTTTTAGGAGAAGCTGCAACAAAAGAGCAAATAGCATCTTTCAATCATACCTATGGTTTGGATCTGCCTTACTTGGCCCAATTATGGAATGCTGTCAAAGGCATTTTCACGTTTGACCTAGGAGCTTCCTTTACTGGAAATGAAGACGTTGCAGCAAGCATTGCTAATAAGTTTCCTATCACTTTAATAATTGCGATTTTCTCACTCTTGATGGCAGTTGTTATAGCAATCCCAGTTGGAATCATTTCAGCAACTAGACAAAACACATTTTTAGATTATTCTTTTATGTTTATAGCGTTAATTGGTTTATCTATTCCGAATTTCTGGCAGGGGTTAATATTTATCTTGAATTTTTCTATTAAATTGCAATGGTTACCAGCGACTTATAATCCTCAGAATTTGTTATCTATTATTATGCCAGTAATAGTTTTAGGGACGGGGCTTACAGCATCTGTTGCAAGAATGACTCGCTCCTCTATGCTAGAAATAATAAATGAAGATTATATTATTACGGCAAAAGCTAAGGGGCTTAATAAGCGTCAGGTACTTTGGAAACATGCAATTGGTAATGCTATGATTCCCATTATTACAGTAATTGGATTGCTGTTTGGGGATATGCTCGGTGGAGCCGCTGTTACTGAGAAAGTTTTCAATATTAGTGGTATAGGAAGCTATATCGTTGATAAGCAGTTTATTCCTGACATTCCTGCCATCATGGGTGGGGTAATTTATATTGCTATAACAATTTCATTAGTAAACGTGCTCATCGATATTTTGTATGCGTTTTTCGACCCTCGCATACGATCTAAGATGAAGCAACTGTAATTTAGAAGTAGGTGTAGAGGTGAATTCATTTAAAAAACATGCTTTGAAATTGTCTCGGGAGTATACGCAAGCAAACTTTGCATGGGTTCTTTCTTTCGTAGTAAGCCTTGTTTTCCTGATAAATAGTTTCAACTACAAAGAAGGAACGATTAAGTCTCTTGTTTTTACTATATTTATAGTTTACGCCGTATTCACTGTATATCAATTATTCCTAACCTGGAAAATTAAAAAAGATCTTTTGAAATTTGGTGCAATACAACCTATTACAAGAAAGCTCGGATATATTCAACTTTTAAGTATATTGAGTGCAAATGTTTTTACGGCATCATTTGCTTTTAACTTGATTAAAAAGAAAAAACCACCAGAGTATACGTTTGCTGTATTTATGTTATTTACACAGATTTTCGTAATTGCTGTCTCGGCTTTCAACTTATTTAAACCGTATGTGACAGATACTTTTGTTCCTGCTATGGGTATTCTTCTGGGAATCCTGCTTTTTCAAATAGTGACCTTAGTTCTTGTAGGGAAATATGTACAGGATGAATCGGCGCCATCTTGGTTCCTTATCATTGCTGTATTATTAATTATTTCATCACTAACTGGAAATTTGTTTAATCTGTTACTGGGTATTAGTCTAGTCATTAAGGCTCGCAGCTACGATCGTTCTAGAATTATGAAGTGGAACACGATGTGGAACAAAATTACTCGGAATTCCACTGCAATATTAGGATTGTTCTTCATCATTCTTATGCTTTCTCTATCAGTTTGTAGCAAGTATACGTTCGATTATGATTTGGCTGTTGAAAATGACTATGGAAGTTTGCTACAAAAACCAAGCTTAGAACATCCCTTTGGAACTGATGATTTTGGTAGAGACCTATTTTCAAGAATTATTTTTGGAGCAAGAATATCTCTTCTGGTAGGATTTGCGTCTACAATCATTCCGCTAATTATTGGCGGGTTTCTTGGAGCAATAGCGGGCTATTATACGAAACGAGCGGATAACATTATTATGAGATTGCTAGATATTTTGTATGCTATTCCAGGAATTTTGCTTGCCATAGCTATTATTGCTGCATTCGGAGCTAACACGATGAATCTAATACTAGCTCTTAGTGTTGGTGCCATTCCAAGCTATGCACGAACGATGAGGGCGAACGTACTTATGGTATCGAATTATGAATATGTAGATTCTGCACGTGCATTAGGTTCGTCTGACTTATCTATAATTTTTAAGCAGATTGTACCAAACTCGCTTGCGCCAATGATTGTAAAAGCCACTTTAACTATTGGTGGCGCTGTAATTGCAACTAGTAGCTTAAGTTTCCTTGGACTAGGGGTTGAACCACATATTCCAGAATGGGGAAATATTTTAAAAATAGGAAGTACTTATCTTGAATCTCATTCCTATCTAGCAATTATACCGGGGCTAGCAATTATAGGTCTTGTATTATCTTTCAATTTTTTAGGAGATGGGTTAAGAGATGCTTTTGATCCGAGGATGGATTAAAAAAATAATATTATATAGGAGGACATGGATATGAAAAAAAGTTTATTGGCAATACTATTTAGCTTTGTATTGATATTAGCTGGATGCGTAAATACGAAGTCTGACGTAGCGGACAAAGGAAATGATAATAAAGATGTAAAAACGGATGATACTCCGGTCGCTATTGAACTGTTAGGTATGAGTACTGGAGAAGCGGATATGAACATCGTACGTGATCAACTGATTAAAAATGGTTTTGATGTGAAGCTGAATATCCAACCAGATTACGGAAGCTTTACAGCTCAAAAAGATGCTGGTAACTATGATTTAGCACTATCTAGCTGGACAACAGTTACAGGGAATCCTGATTATGCGGTACGTTCACTATTCAAATCAGACGGTGACAATAGTATTATGTCTGATGAAGAAGTGGATAAGTTAATTGATAAAGCAAGTACAGAAACGGAAGAAGATTTTACAGAAACATATAAACAATTAGAGCAACATCTTGTTCTGGATAAAGCATATATTGCACCTCTTTATAATTCATTCAAAGCACAGGGCGTAAACAAAGAAATTTTAAATGCAGATACGGTAAGACTGGCAAAATCACGTGCAGTTGCATGGGAGTCTATTGACTTTACAGACACTTCTAACAGAGCAACACAACCATTAATAATGCAACAAGCAATTGGAGCACTAACATCTTTAGATCCGATTAAGGGAAATGACGGTTCTATTAATACGTTAAACACTAATATGTATGTAAGACTTGTAAATTTAACAGATGACGATAAAGTTGTTTCAGATGGCTCATTATCACTTAATCATGCAATTGCCGAAGGGAATCAATCTTATTACTTCCTTCTTCGTGATGATATAAACTTTGCTGCCGTTGCAGATAAAAAAGCAGTTGATACTGGGGAACGCGTTGGTGCAGATGATGTTGTATTCTCGATGAACCGTGCTAAAGACGAAAAGTCTGTACCAGATCACCGCACATATAGCTTACATGAAAGTATGGAAGCAATCGAAGTAGTAACGGACCTGTCAGAGCTTGATGTCAAACAATCTGGAAGCGATGTTACTGTAAAAGAAGCTCTTGAAAATGGCTTAGATGCTAAAATTACAGAATTAGTAGAAGACAAAAATACAGCAGCTAATGCAGCGGGAAAATATCAAGTAGTTAAAATTACTACTGTAAATCCTTTCCCGCAAGTACTAAATTATTTAGCTCACCAATCTGCTGGAATCGTATCTAAGAAACAAGTAGAAAGCATAAATACGTACGATGTCGAAACATTTGATGTAAATACAGATATTCCATATGGAGACCAAAACACAGTTACAGAAGGTGACAAGTATAACAATACGTTATATGCAAGCGGTCCTTACATCTTGTCATATAAAAATGATTACGAAGCTATATTCTTGAAGAATCCAGCGTACATGACAGGAACAGAAAATGAAGCTAAAATCTCCAATGTAACTGTACGTTTCATACAAGATCCGGATAGCGCGCTCTCAGCATTACGTAATGGGGAAATCCATATATTCAATGGAGTGCCAGAAACAAAATATGACCTAGTAGAGGGTGATAGTAAATTAACCCTTCAAAAAAATGACAGTAACGCTGTATCCTATCTGTTGTTCAATACTCAAAATCGTGAAGTATCTAATAGTGAAGATTTAAGAAAAGCTATTCTGTATTCCATTAACCAAGATGAAATTTTGAATTATTACCAAGGAAACAAAAACAAAGCAGTTTCTACTGTAAGTCCACTTGTTGATACTGGAAATGAGGTAGTTGCAGATCCAGCGAAAGTGAAGGAGTTCTTAGAAGCTTACCATGCAAGTAAAAAATAATTATAAAGCACCGGTTTCTATACAAATTTCGATTTGTATTAGAGGCTGGTGTTTTTTTAAAATAGATAAGAAAGTATAAAAAATGTCCCGTGCACACTGGGTTTTCGACACTTTTAAGAGTGAATAATCCTGCTGATTTCCGTTTTAGGTGGAGTACAAAGGCTAAGTGCGCCACATAGTGTGGCAACGCCTTCGTGACCAACATCCTCTTGGTACTCCTTATGATCCCAAAACAGGTAAAGGGACAATTGGTAAAAATTACTGTTACCAAGTAACTGCTGGAAGTTCTCAGCTATTCTTCGAGGATAAAGAGTTCAATCTGTACGGCGGTGCTGGTGCATTAGGGATGGAAATTGCTGAATATATGGGTGATAACTTTGACCATTCCGAAGTAGACTTCATTCATGGAGCTGGCATTCGTTCAACACAATACGGCGACCGTCCAATTGCTGTAAACCGTGTACCCGCAGGAACACCAAACTGGGGTGCTGAGTTCAAAGAGAAATCTATTAAATATGCGAATTCAAACTTCCCAGTTAAAACGCAGGGCGCTTCTTTACCACATAAAGAAAATTACCTTGATCTTGATCCGGAATTTAAAGATGAATTTGGATATCCATTATTACGCATGACATATGAATATACAGATAATGATCGTGCAATGGGTAAATACATGTCGGCTATCACACGTAAATTTGCAGAGGAAATTGGTGCAGATATTATTGATACAAATGAAGAGCAAGGTCCATTTAACGTAAACAAAGATTCAAACACTCATAATACAGGTGGAGTAATTATGGGAACAGACCCAGAGAAATCAGCGCTAAACACTTACCTACAAATGTGGGAAGCTGAAAACGTATTTGTTTTAGGTGCATCTGCATTTCCACATAATAGTAGCTTTAATCCAACTGGTACACTGGGTGCACTTTCTTATCGTGCAGCAGAAGGTATTCAAAAATATTTAAAAGAAGGCGGATTACTAGTTAAAGCATAAATGACAACTAGTTATTCTTTAAAAGAGCTCTTGACCCGTATTTAATATGTGGTCAGGAGTTTTTTTATAGAGAACTAAAAGTATATAGTGTTTCTACAAAATAACGTCTAGTGAGCAAATGGGCTATTTCTGATTTCTAAAATCACATTCACTTTTAGTGAAACAAATACTAGGTACATACGTATAGAAACTAAAGGTTAATAAAGGAGGTCTTCAATGTTGAGAAAAATTATTCCCGTTGTTTTACTCGCATTGCTTTTCTCGGGCTGTAGTGAAAATGAAAAAGCAGAGGTCACTGAGCAGTTAGAGGAGACAGTTGTAAAGGAACAAAAAGGTATGGAGAAATCTAAAGAAGCAGACCTTAGTGTCATCGACAAAGTAGTGATTCCCACAACAATAGAAGAATGGAAGCATACGGAGCCTGGATTGTTTGCACTTGACTATACATTAGATTATGAAACATCTAGCTGGCCAAAGGATGCTAGGGAACTAAGCTCGGAGGAAAAGAAACAGATAGAAAGTGTAGTAACAGCAACAGATGATACCAGTGTAATGTTGCAGGCTTTACAATATTACTTTGGAAGTAATGTATATAAAGATTTACTAGATAAGCAGATTAACTATGCTGCGGTCATGAACGAGCCATATTTACCAAAACCAACAAAAGAATTTGGTGCAGAGGAGAATGATGAGAAGGTTGCACCACCAAAAGCCTTTCTGTTGTTGGACGCTAGCTCCAGTATGCTACTTTCAGTAGATGGGAAGCAAAAAATGGGTATTGCTAAAATTGCGGTTAAACGGTTTGCGAAAACTTTAGGAGAAGACAATGAAGTCTCCCTTTATGTTTATGGACATGCTGGAACACAGGAAGATAAGGACAAAGAACTCTCATGTACACAAATAGATGAAGTATTTCCATTCCAAAGTTATAAGGAAAAAGAATTTGATGCTACGGTAGATGCGGTGGCTGCCAAAGGGTGGACTCCATTAGCTGCTGCTATTCAGACGGTCAATGCGGCGAGCAAAGATATGGAAGGTCCATTAACAGTCTATATTGTAAGTGATGGAGCAGAAACTTGTGATGGAGATCCGATTAAAGCAGCAGAAGAGTTTGCGCAGGATAACGAGAATCGTAAAGTGAATATTATTGGATTTAATGTGGACCAAAGGGGAGAAGACCAGTTAAAAGCAGTAGCTGAAGCTGGTAATGGAGAGTATATTTCTGCAAATAATAGCGAAGAATTAAATAATAGTATTGCTGAAAAGTGGGTTATCCCTAGTATGACAGATGTAGTTCATATTAAGCTATCAGGACCTAATGGTTTTGCGGTATCTAATGCAAAATATTCAATAGGACAACTGTCATTGAAACTAAATAATGCAGTCACAATAGAAAGTAGTCGCTTCAGAGAAATGATTCAGTTATTAGTTACGGAAGAGATGATTACGAAGGAACAAGGAGAAGAACTTACCGAGATGGTTAATCAGCGTAAGGACCAATTACTTGCCATCAATAAAGAACTAAAAACCGCTAAAGACAAAGAGGTTGATGATGAGTATGAGCGCATTCATCAAAACATCGACGCTTGGGCAAATGAAATAGAAAAAATTAGAGCAGAGCAATAAATAAATCCCTATGTAGCATACTATCATTGAATAGTTTGTTCATAGGGATTTTTGGATTGCAGATTGTTGGAAGATTACGGCCAACTTCTGTACTATTAAAAAGAGATCACACATTGTCCTTCGCCGGAAGGGCTAGTAGAGGAGTTAAAAAACTATGAAGCAAAAATACGAGAAGATTTTTCAAGAATTTACTTTTCCATCAGGTGTAGAAGTAAAAAATCGAATAATGGTAGCGCCGATGACTAACTATTCCTCTGAAGAAAGTGGGGAAGTTTCTGAAAGAGAGCTAGCTTATTATAAAGAACGTACTGGTGGAGTGGGGACATTCATTACCGCTTGTGCGTATGTAAGTAAGGATGGAAAGGGATTTCCAGGCCAATTCAGTATAGATGATGACAAATTTCTGCCGGGATTGAAAAAACTAGCAAAAGCTATTCAGTCGAATGGTACAAAAGCGATTATCCAAATTTATCATGGAGGCAGACAGTCACCTCCAGAATTACTTCCAGATAAACAACCTGTTTCAGCAAGTGCAGTTGCTGCGGAACGTGAAGGTGCAATAGTTCCGAGAGAAATGTCAGAGGATGAAATTAATAATACAATCCAGGACTTTGGAGATGCTACTAGAAGAGCTATTGAAGCAGGCTTTGATGGTGTAGAAATCCATGGAGCAAACACTTACTTATTACAACAATTCTTCTCGCCGCATTCAAATAGAAGAGAAGACCAGTGGGGTGGTTCCCTTGAGAATCGGATGAAGTTTCCTATGGCGATCGTAAATTCTGTTAAAAAAGCAGTAAAGGATTATGCAAAAAAACCATTTGTAGTTGGTTATCGAATATCCCCAGAAGAGGGCAGTAATCCAGGTATTCAATTGGAAGATACACTTCATTTTGTAGATAAGCTAGCAGATCAAGGCTTAGATTATTTACATGTGTCTGTTAATCATTTTTGGAATGGCTCCTTCCGTGAAGAAGATAAAACAGAATCTAGAATTATTAAGATACATGAAAGAGTAGGGAATCGTACTCCAGTAGTCGGGGTAGGTTCATTGCATACACCAGATGAAGTAGTAGAAGCACTTGAAACAGGTGTACCCTTCATTGCACTAGGTCGAGAATTATTGATGGAACCAAACTGGGTGGAGAAAGTTCAAGCTGGTCAGGAAGATCAAATACGTAAAACCCTTTCTAGGCAAGCGCAGGAAGAGCTAGTTATTCCAGATCCATTGTGGGATAGACTGATGAATGTAAAAGGCTGGTTACCGGTAGAAGACTAAAAAAAAACGAGAAAAGTGATTATCACTTCTCTCGTTTTTTAGATGCAAAGTTTTATTTTAATTAACGTGAAGTATAACCTGCATCCGCGTGATTAGTCGTACCCGTCACGTAAGATGATGCATCCGATGCTAACCATAGAGAAGCTTGTGCAATTTCGCGAGGTTGACCAAATAAAGTGCGTTTATTGGAGTTTTCCATTTTTCAGCATTATGATGGAGATAGATTATCATTTCAAAGGAGTTGCTAAAAATGGGACAATCATTAAAGGGTAAAGTAGCATTTGTGACGGGAGCAGGGAGAGGTATTGGCGAAGCTATAGCTTTTGCTTTGGCAAAAGAAGGAGTAAACGTTGGACTACTAGCTAGAACAGAGGAAGCATTAAAGGATGTAGCCAAGAAAATAGATGGCTTAGGTGTTAAAGTGGCATATGCATCAGCTGATGTTTCTTCATTAGAAGAAGTGAAACAAGCAATAGAGAAATTAACTAATGAATTAGGAACTGCCGATATATTGATCAACAATGCAGGAATTGGTGGCTTTGTGAAACTAGTAGATACAGACCCTGTGGAGTGGAAAAAAATCATTGATGTTAACTTAATGGGTACTTATTATGTGACACATACAGTTCTTCCGCAATTGATCGAAAAAAATGGAGGAGATATTATAAATATTTCTTCTACGAATGGTTTAAATGGAGCACCTGGTTCAAGTGCTTATAGTGCATCTAAATTCGGCGTTATTGGGCTAACAGAATCTTTGGCACAGGAAGTTCGTCGAAATAATATACGTGTGACAGCATTGACTCCAAGTACAGTAGTAACCGAACTTGCTACTAAATCATCTTTAGTGGATAAAGAGAAAATTGAGCAATTTATGCAACCAGAAGACATAGCAGAATTTATAGTTTCACAATTGAAATTAAACTCAAGAATTTACGTGAAGACAGCTAGTCTATTAGCGACTAATCCATTCTAATTTGCATAATAATCCTATAAATTCGCTCCATTCCTTTTGAGGTATGGTGCGTTTTTGTGTTTGAAGCACTTATTTCTCTAATGGGTGAGAGTCCTTCAAAGGTTTACTAAAGTTCTAGATGAGGGTATTTAGTTACAATAATAAGTTTTTGGTAATTCGTTGTCACTACTTATAGGTATTTTGATTTATTTTTATAAATGTATAAGTTGAAAAATAAGCCTTAGTACTTATATTCGTGTTGTAATGCATGCTCTTGGTTGTTATAATCTTCTTAAGTATGTATTACAAAAGACTTGTTATTAAGAGTAATTAAAAGCGAGGTGACTATGATGGAAATCTACTATAATGAGAGTTCTACTTTAAATTCAAAGTTTAGCAAAAGCGATTTTGTTCGGTTTATTGAGAACTTTCCTGAACCAATATGTATATTAACCTTAAAAGAAAGGCAGTATCCAGATCAGTTTATATATGCAAACGAGGCTGCTGTGAAACTAACAGGTATGGAAAAAGAAGATATCTGTTTATATAACTGGGAGGACATGTTTGGAGTTCCTAGTGATTCGGACTTCGAAGCTTTGAAGAGTGAACATTCTTCAAAGCTGCATAAGGCTGACTCTTCGCCATTAAAGAAAAACTTGGAAGGTAGAGCATTAAAAGTATCAGGGCATGCAATTGAGCTTGAAGATGGGAATCGATACTTAATTTTAACTATTATTGATGTAACTGAACATCAAGATACACGAAATAAGTTAAAAAAATCGACGAGAGAGTTTGAATCACTGTTTTATCATAACCCTGATATAGTATTTACCATTAATCCCGAGGGAATTTTCACAAACTCAAATGCAACAGGATTAAAGATTTTAAAATATTCGTATGACGAAATCACTAGTATGAGCTTTCGAAATTTGATTGTACCTGAAGACCTCGATGTTACAAATGATTACTTTTTTGAAGTATTGAAAGGAAATACAGCGGAGTTTAAAATCTCGGTCGTCAATAGAGAAGGTTCAGTTTTTAATATTGATATAACAGCAGTCCCTACTATACTGGATGGTGAAGTAGTAGAGGTTATTTGTGTCGCTCGTGATATTACTGAACAAATACGAATAGAAAACCTCCTAAAGGAAAGTGAACAGAGGTATAGGGCATTATTTGAGCACAACATTGATCCTGTTATTACCTTTGACTTAGAAGGGAATTTTCTAGTCGTAAATGATGCTACAGAGAAAATTTTGGGTGTTCCCTCTGAAGAATTGATTGGAAAGCCTTTCCTTCCCTTCATTGATAAAAACAAGCAAATGGAGACAATAGCTAATTTTCAAAAGGTTCAAAGTGGACGTCCACATCAATATGAGACCTCTTTGCATAATCATAAAGGTGAACATGTTTTGTTACACATTACAGTAATCCCTGTGTTCATCGAAAGTAAACTCTCAGCTGTTCATTGTATTGGGAAAGATATAACAAACATAAAGCGTAATGAGGATAAGGCAAACTTTATGGCATATCATGATATGCTAACTGGATTAGGGAATCAACGCTTGTTCCAGAAGGATCTGCGAAGTGTGATTGAGACTCAAACCTCAGAAAAACATAACTCCGCAGTTTTAATGATCGACCTTGACCGTTTTAAGTTTATCAACGACTATCTTGGACATGAAATGGGAGATGCTTTATTACAACAAGTATCGGAGCGTTTAGTGAAAATAATGGGCCATGATGGTACAGTTTATAGATACGCAGGAGATGAATTTACTATTATTATGCAAAATATTAATGAAAGTAAAGTCCTTCTAAAAGCTCAGACGTTAATATCAGAAATAGGAAAACACTTCGATCTTGACGGTTTTGAAGCGATTTTAACTGCGAGCATAGGTATAAGTTTGTTTCCAAAACATGCCTCAGATATTAAAGGATTAATGAGGGCTTCTGATCACGCAATGTATTATGCCAAGCGACAGGGGCGCAACAATTATCAAATGTACAATGCCCAAATAGATGGTCTCTCAAAGACAGACCTTCACATGGAGACACTATTACATAAAGCATTGGATAAACAAGAGTTTGTACTTTTCTACCAGCCTCAATACGATGCGGTCACACATGAAGTTTCAGGCATTGAAGCTTTGTTGCGTTGGAATAGTAAAGATTTGGGAATGGTTTCACCTGCTGACTTTATTCCACTTGCCGAGGAAACGGGTATGATTGTACCGATTGGTGAATGGGTTATACGAGAAGCATGCAGCCAGAATAAGGAATGGCAGAGACAAGGTTTGCCGCCAGTACCCGTATCGGTCAACCTTTCTTTACGACAGTTTTATCAAACCGATCTGGTAGAGAAGGTAGGATTGATTCTAAAAGAAACTAAACTTGACCCAAAGTATTTGGAACTTGAGATTACGGAAACGATTGCGATGCAGCCTGATATTGCTATTCATGTGCTAAATGAGTTGAAAGCAATCGGTGTACTGATAGCGATGGATGACTTTGGTACAGGATATAGTTCATTGAACTACTTACGTCGTTTTCCTATTGATCACCTCAAAATTGACAAAGCCTTCGTGCAAGGTATTCAACAGGATGAAGAAGACCGCAGTATAATCGCAACAATTATTGCACTTGGTCATAACTTAAACATGCCGGTCATTGCTGAAGGGGTAGAAACAGAAGAACAGGCAAATTTATTAAAAAGTTATAAATGCGATATGTTCCAAGGATATTTATATAGCCGTCCATTGCCTGCAGAAATGATTCCGGCTAAGTTCAAATAGTTATCAGTTACAGCAAGGCAGATAGTGCAACTGAAAAACAGCGCATTTAGCGGAAGTATTACAATATGTATTAAGTCATTTTAAGGTTGATTCAATAGTAGATTAAAAAAGGACACAACTAAGCGTTGTGTCCTTTTTTTGCATCTTTCAATTAGTAAGATCTATCTCTCTCACTCATATCACGTCGATTTGGAGACATTGAACCTTGCTTTGGTGTTAAATAACCAAGCTCGGCTAACTCTAGAGAAATCTCTTCTTTCTTACTAGTTGGTCGTTTCGCCATAGAACCTCTTTTGTTAGCTCCTATATGAGTACCATTTTTCATAAGAAAACCCCTCTCGACGATTTTTGATGCTTATTTAATATGGCTTGAAATATTGAAAAAATGCGTAACTATGATATAAATAAAGATTATTTAGTTGAGTTAATAAATTCTTTATAGACAAAGTAATCGAAATCGGCATGTATGCTTTGACCAGATGTATCCTGACATTGCATTCCGACGAATGCTCCTGTAAAGAAGCCACCGCCTTGAATATAATCATCGGATAATTTATGTGAAGCAAGTTTAATAGGAATTAATGTCCAATTCTCCCCATCAAATGAATAAGAATATTCGTAAATAGAAGTCTGAACATCCACTTTTAGGTAAACATATTCATGTTCCTTTGGAATAATGATCTCTTTGCCTTTTAACGGTTGGTCATAGGTAAAGTTATCACATGTAGTTAGTTCTAAAATTCTTCCCTTTTCCTCATCCCAGGAAATCTGAAGTGCTGTCCAGTTTTCTGTATTATAGTAGTTAACTAATCCAGCAGATTGCTGAAAAGTATTCGGATTAAAGGCCACTTTTGTTTCTGCTGTGAAGTTGAAATGCTGCCAGCGTCTTGCTATAAATGCTTGTGTGAACTTTGAAGTAAGCGATTCTTTCCCGTATAGTCGCAAATGACCAGGATTGTCCTTTAGTGAAACTATATGTTCGTCAAGTGGGATACGCAGTGATTGGAAATGATTATTTAATCGTTTCCCATTAAAATCATCCTTCTCCTCGAAATCCTTTTCCCAAACCACTTCCTCGATTGCAGGTCCTTCAATTTCAAGGGAAGGTCCGTTCCCATTAACAACATATGGCCAGTCATTTTTCCATTCTATTCTTTGGATAGCAGTCTCTCTTCCAAGTGGACAATATCCTCGTGGATCCAGTAAAGGTTGGTTTTCTTTTGGTAGTGGACGACCGGTTAAGTGTACTAAAAACCATTCATTAGTATGGGTTTGGACGATAGAAGCATGTCCCGATTTTTGCAATGGATTTCTCGGATAGGGAAATGAAGTTATTAAAGGATTATCCGGATGCACCTCGTACGGTCCCTCTAAATTTTTGGAACGTGCAATAGTTGCTGCATGGTCGTATTTTGTACCACCTTCAGCAGTTAACAAATAATAATAGCCATTAATTTTGTAAAGGTGAGGAGCTTCCACTAATTTAATATCTGTTCCTTTAAAGATAATAGTAGATTCCCCAACTAATTTTTGCTGTTCCACATCATATTCCTGAAGTGCAATACCATAAAAATTATGATGATGGAGACGATGATCCCATTTCATATTCACTAAGTACTTTTTACCCGATTCATCATGATATAAGGATGGATCAAAACCAGAGCTGTTTAAATAGATAGGCTCGGACCATTCTCCATCGATGGTGTCGCAAGTGACCAGGTAATTATGGCAATCTTTCCATTGTCCCTCTGTCACTTTTACATCCGTGAATATTAACCAAAACTGCCCTTCACTGTAGGACAACGCAGGTGCCCAAACCCCACCAGAGTTAGGGTTTCCCATCATGTTCAATTGACTAATACGATTAAGAGGGCGAGAAATTAAACGCCAGTTTTTTAAATCCTTGGAATGATAAATACCAACACCAGGGAACCATTCAAAAGTAGAAACGGCAATATAATAATCTTCTCCAACTCTGCAAATACTTGGATCTGGGTTAAAGCCAGGTAAAATTGGATTTCGTATAGTTGTCAACTGTCATCATCCTTTGCATCTAGTTTTTCCATTTCAAGCCTATGTAGTAGCGTAACAATACATGATGAATCTAAACTTCACAGTATTATTTTCACTCCTAATAATTCCAAAAATAGATTTTTTTTCAATATAACAATACATATAACACTAGAATAAAAAAATTAGCAAGTCTAAATTTTTTGATAGTTAAACAGAAATTTTTTTTATTCCTGGGCAGTGTTTTTTTGCTGAATACTGACACTCAAAAAGTTTTCGATGGAAAAAGCAGCAACCCCTAATGCAGTTGATCTTGTCGATAGCTCAGAAAAATCGATTTGTAAATCATTTTGTTGAAACCATAATGCTTGTTTTGCGACTCTTTTATTTAACGGATCCTTTAGCCATTTTTCAGAGGAGGCTAATCTATTACCGATAATGACTTGCTGAGGATTAAAGATGTTAATAATATTATTAATACCAATACCTAAGTAGTCTCCAGTTTGTTCAAATAATGCAATGACCTCATCATTTCCGTGCTCAGCAAGTGTTACTAAGCCCTCTAAGTCCTGCATATCTGATGGAATATCCAACTTTTCTGCCTGTCTAGTGAGTGCTTGCTCCGAAGCATATAGCTCCCAGCATCCTTCGTTTCCACAGCGGCATTTAGCGCCCTCTGCTTGAATCGTCATATGACCTAGTTCACCTGAAAAACCATTGGATCCTTTGTACAAAGAACCATTAAGTATTAGACCAACTCCAATACCAATTCCAGCACTCACGTAGATAACATTTTCAAAGTCTTTTCCGGCACCGAAATTTTTTTCGCCGTATGCACCTGCATTGGCTTCATTTTCTATAATGATTGGAACGTTATATCTTTCTTCAAGAACTTCTTTCAGGTTTATATTACGCCAGTTTAAATTAGGCGCTAACAGAATGTTATCATCCTTATCCACAATACCTGGTACCCCAACGCCAATTCCTATAACGCCGTGTGGACATTCAGGTGTGGACTTAAGAAGGAATTCTATTGTTTCAAATAACTTAGTCTCAATCTCTTCATAAGATAGATTCTTAAATGTTATTTGCTTCTCTGTGTGAATATTTCCGTTAAGGTCTGTAAGCACTCCGAGTAAATAGTTAACTCCTAAATCTATTCCGATAGAGTAGCCTGCGTTTTCATTGAACAGTAACATAACTGGTCTTCTTCCGCCGCTAGATTCACCTGGACCGGATTCATAGATAAGATGTTCCTCAAGTAAATCATTTACCAAAGAAGACACAGTTCCTTTATTTAATCCAACTTGGCTTGCAACAGAGGCTCTGGATATAGGGGAGTTGTATTTTATTTTATCTAGAACTAGCGATTTATTCCCTTTTTTTACAACATGATGATTCCATGTTTGGTTGGCGCTTAGTTTCATCCTTCTTCAGCTCTTTCTATCTTTTTTCATCATTCTATCATATAAACGAAGAATAAAAAAACTTTGTTTATCCACTAGACTAACATAGTTTTATTTGCTACAATGAAACCGCATACAATATTCAGAATATTGTTGTAAAAATAATTGGGGTGGGGGAAATAAGAATGAAAATCAACAAAATGATTAAAGTTCTATTATTTGCTTCTGTATTTTATTTATTGGCAGGGTGTTCAGATTCAAGTGAATCATCATCAAGTTCAAGTGGAGACAAAGAAATAAAGTTTATGCATTTATGGCCAGAAGGAAGCTCCAAGCAGCATTACGATGTTGTAAATGAAATAATAGCGGATTATGAAAAAGAACATGAAGGGGTTAAAGTCGATCTCGAAGTGTTAAGTAACGAACAATATAAAGATAAACTGAGAGTTTTATCGACATCTAAAGAACTTCCTGATGTAGGAATGACTTGGGCAGCAGGTTTCTTAGAGCCTTATGTTGGTGGTAACATGTTCGCCCCATTAGATGATGTTATTGGAGATCAACTAAGTGATAGCTTTGTACCGGGAACTGCAGAAGCATATGCATTAGATGGTAAGACATATGGTTTACCATTAGAGTTGAACATTGTAACTCTTTACTATAATAAAGCGATGTTTGATGAACAAGGTTTAGAAGCACCAAAAACTTTTGAAGAATTAGAGAATGTAATAAAAGTATTCAAAGAAGATGGAATTGATCCAATTGCATTAGGAAATAAAGATGCTTGGACAGGATCGCTTTGGTATATGTATCTAGCGGACCGCCTTGGTGGGGCTGAAGTTCTAAATAAGGCAATCGATCGCTCAGGTTCTTTCGAAGATCCTGCATTAGTAGAAGCAGCGCAAAAGGTTCAAGACCTTGTAGATATGGGTGCATTTGTTAATGGATTTAACGGATTAGCAGATGAGGAAGCAAAAAGTATGTTCATGAGTGAGCAAGTGCCAATGTATTTAATCGCAACTTGGGATTTGCCAAACTATACTACGAATGAAACTGTGCCGCAGGAATTTAGAGATTCCGTTGAATACCTGAAGTTCCCTACAGTAGATGGAAACGGGGATATGAATAGTTTTGTTGGTGGTCCTGGAGTTGGACTATTCGTAGCTGAGGATTCTAAAGTAAAAGAAGAAGCGAAAGATTTTGCAGCGTACTTTGTTAAGCAATGGGGAGAAAAAGCAGTTACACAAGCTGGCGTAATCCCTGCAACTAAAGTGGATGCTGATTCATTAGATCTTCCGGAAATGTATATTGATATTTTAAATGAATTAAATGAAGCAAGTAATATTACGCTATTTGCGGATGTTCAAATGAGTCCAGATGTAGCACAAGTACATTTAGACTCGATTCAAGCCCTATTTGGAAAAGAAATGACTCCTGAAGAATTTGCAAAAGCACATGAGGATGCCCTTTCAAAATAGAATGAACGAGTCAATTTCATAATTAACTTATTATAAAGTAGACTTCGTTGATTGGAGCCGTGCCCACGGAAAGTATCCGCCTCTAAAGTGGAAACCAACATTAATCAGACTTTGGATTAAAAAGAGAATTTCTAAAAACGAGGGTTATCCTGCCTAGTTGGATAGCCCTTCTCTACCTGGTAAGGAAGGAGTTGACTGTTTTGAACAAGGTAATGTCTAACAAACTGTTAATAGCTTTATATATTTCTCCTGCACTGTTGCTAGTTCTGGTGTTAGTATTCATTCCACTAATTCTATCAGGGTATTATGGCTTAATGGAGTGGGATGGAATAGGGGATAAAACATTCATTGGATTAGAGAATTATATAAATGGTCTGCAAGATATGAAGTTTTGGAGTAGTGCCTATCATTCGTTTTTACTGGCGATATTCTCCACACTGAGTTTAGGCATTTATTTGACCATATCTTTCATCTTGGCATCCAAGATAAAAGGATCGGATTTATTGAGAAAGATATATTTAATACCGATGCTATTGTCCTCTGTTGCGATTGCACAGCTTTGGATTAAAGTGTATAACCCATCGAATGGTATTTTAAATGTGTTTCTTAAACAAATAGGAGTGGAAAATCCTCCTGCTTGGTTGGCAGATCCATCTTTAGTTTTATTTGCAATTTTCATCCCAATTTTGTGGCAATATGCGGGCTTTTATATTTTGATTTACTATGCTGCATTAAAGAATATTCCGGAGTCATTAATCGAAGCGGCGAGAATCGATGGTGCTTCAGCATTCCAAATTGCTACGAAGATTAAGTTGCCTTTGATCAAGGAAGTAGTAAGTGTGACGGTCGTCCTAGCAATAGTTGGATCGTTAAAATATTTTGATTTAATATATGTGATGACTTCTGGTGGACCGAATGGTGCAAGTGAAGTAATGGCATCCTATATGTATAAGTTAGCATTTTCCAGCTATAACTTTGGGTACGGAAGTGCAATTGGATTCCTGCTTTTAATCATTACATTAATCGTAACCTTTATCGTTCGTAAATTAACTACACCAAAAGAGAGAATAGAATATTAAGGAGGTTTGTATATGAAGCGTGTAGGCTACTTTTTTCTATATTTTAGTCTATTGGTTGTAGCATTGTTTCAAATCGTCCCGCTAATATGGTTATTCATCTTCTCATTAAAAGATAATCGAGAAATATTTGCGGGTTCACCATTTGCATTACCTTCGGAGTTTAGATGGGAAAACTATCTAAAAGTGTGGGATGGAGGTATAGGAGTTTACTTCTTTAATAGTGTTTGGATCACGGCACTAGCGATAGTGTTAACCGTACTTTTTGCAAGTATGGCAACATTTGCGATAACTCGAATGAGATGGAAGTTAAGTGGGGCAGTTCTTAGCTTGTTCATCATAGGGCTTATGATTCCTATCCATTCAGCATTAATTCCTCTATACAGTATGTTTTTAAGTGTAAATTTAATAGATAATCCGCTGGGAGTTGTAATTACATATACAGCCTATAATCTACCAATTACGATGATGATTTTACTGGGTTTCTATTACACGCTGCCGAGGGAAATAGAGGAAGCAGCCGTTATAGATGGTTGCTCAGTGAATCGAATGTTTTTCCAAGTTATTCTACCTATGACAGTGCCAGTAATGTCAACTACTGTTGTTATTAATATGATTTATAACTGGAATGAGTTTGTGTTCGTTAATACGTTTATAAGCTCTGAGAAATACAAAACATTAACAGTAGGTATCCAAAATTTCATCGGTCAATATATGACGGATTGGGGTGCAATAGGGGCAACTCTTATCATAAGTGTACTACCAATCATTATTGCTTTTATCTTCTTTAGCAATAAAGTAGTGGAAGGTATTTCTGCAAGTGCTGTAAAAGGGTAAGAAGAAAAATCATGTGCCTATGTAAGCCCTGAATCCTAAAGAGACTTGAAGGGCTAGGCACAGGAATTAGACAACAAGAAAATAACTTCACGCTATGGGAAATTATATTTCATTGCTCATTTTTAATGCTTCTTGCTTTTCGCTGACTTTCTGAAATGCATGTAAACTAAACCTCATCGATATAAAAGCGTATACACTTCCGCCAAATATGAATCCGATTGCTGGGAGAAGGCTTATTAAGTAGAAAAATGGTAATAGGCTTAGGAAAATTAGTAGAGTTGTAATTGGATTAATAAGCATGATAAAAAATGAATTTTTGATAACTTGTCCTAACTTTAAGTTGAAGTGTACAAAAGAAGGAAAAAGATAAAATAGAAACATGATGAATATTAACATAAAAGCAAACAATGGCAGGTAAGTCCAAGTTAACAAATTGCTATCAGTAGATTGTATGTAAAAAATATCCAATACTATAATAGCTGTAATTAGCGTGACTATGACTCCTAACAAGTTGCTTTTAACGAATTCATCTCGGTAACATTTCCAAAAGGTGCTAAACAATGGTATATCTGTTTCACCTTTCAACCATTCTCTCACTATGGCAAACATCGAAATAGTTGAAGGGAAAAACCCGAAAATCACACCGCCTAGTATCGTAAATAAAATCCATAGCAAGTTTAAATAGGCAAATTTCGTAATCCATTCGGCAATATTATATATAAAACTACTTGTTGCATTCATAGAGAACCGTCCTTTGTTATCAATTTATTTGCAAGAGTTTAATAATTATTAATAGCATACACTTTTTATTTACAATAATACAACTTTGTTCGTATGATTAACAAACTAATTAAACAATCTAATTTCACACAAAAACCGTCGGTGATTAGTGTAGATAAAATTCAGGAGGTAAAAATAATGGTCTATTTCCAAAATGTCGAGAAAGTTAAATTTGAAGGTGCAACTTCAAAAAATCCTTATGCGTTTAAATTTTATAATCCAGAAGAGAAAATTGGCGGTAAAACGATGGAAGAAATTTTAAGGTACGCTGTTTCTTACTGGCATACGTTTACGATGGATGGATCGGACCCTTTCGGAGCAGGAAGTATGAACCGCCCTTGGGATAAGTTTAGTGGGCTGGATTTAGCAAAAGCGCGAGTAGAGGCATCGTTTGAGTTTTATGAAAAGATGGATGTCCCGTTCTTCTGCTTCCATGATATCGATATTGCACCGGAAGGAAGTAATCTTAAAGAAAGTAATCATAACTTAGATGTGATTGTTAGCATGATAAAGGATTATATGAAAAATAGTAAAGCAAAATTGCTTTGGAATACGGCGAATAACTTTACGCATCCTCGCTTTGTTCATGGCGCAGCAACTTCAAGTAATGCAGATGTTTTTGCATACTCTGCTGCTAAAGTGAAAAAAGGATTAGAAATTGGTAAGGAGCTTGGCGCACAAAATTACGTTTTCTGGGGTGGACGCGAAGGCTATGATACTTTACTAAATACAAATATGAAACTAGAGTTGGATAACTTATCTCGCTTTTATCATATGGCTGTAGACTATGCTAAAGAAATTGAATTTGATGCACAATTCTTAATCGAACCAAAACCAAAAGAGCCTTCTACTCACCAATACGATTATGATGTTGCAACTGCCCATGCATTTTTACAAAGCTACGGCTTAGAAAATTCATTTAAATTTAATATCGAAGCAAACCATGCAACACTTGCTGGTCACACATTTGAGCATGAGCTTCATTATGCTCGTATTAATAATATGTTAGGTTCCGTTGATGCGAACCAAGGTAACCCACTTCTAGGCTGGGATACAGATGAGTTCCCAACAGATCTATGGACTACAACTCTTGCAATGTATGAAATTTTGCAAAACGGTGGACTAGGCAGGGGAGGTTTAAACTTTGATGCGAAAGTTAGAAGAGCGTCATTTGAACCGGAGGATCTATTCCATGCACATATTGCTGGTATGGATGCTTTTGCAGTAGGTTTGCGAGTTGCACAAAACTTGATAGATGATAAAGTGCTTGAAAATGTTGTGGATGAACGCTACAAAACGTATAAAGAAGGTATCGGACTAGATATTGTAGAAGCCAAAACAGATTTCCATAAGCTAGAAGCGTATGCTTTGGGACTTCAAGATATTAAACAGACTTCTGGACGTTTGGAGCAAATCAAGGCGACAATCAATCAGTATTTATTGCAATCATTTAATAAATAATTTGAATGCATTTGGTAGGAGAGCTGAGCTATGAAATATGTTATTGGTGTAGATTTAGGAACGAGCGCTGTGAAAATATTGCTAGTTAATAAAAATGGGGAAGTTGTTCGAAGTGTATCGAAATCCTATCCTTTAATACAGGAGAAAACGGGCTATAGTGAACAAAACCCAGAGCACTGGGTGGACCAAACTCTATTGGGATTAAAGGAACTATTGAAGGATTTCAAAGGGGATGTAGCGAATATTGAAGGGATGAGTTTTTCAGGACAAATGCATGGCCTTGTTCTATTAGATAAGAAAAATGATGTTTTACGTCCTGCAATTCTCTGGAATGATACACGCACTACAGCTCAGTGTCAGCAAATTTATGATGTGATAGGTGATGATAGACTGCTTGAAATAACAAAAAATCCTGCTTTAGAGGGTTTTACTTTGCCAAAAATATTATGGGTCAAAGAACATGAAGCACAAATATTTGAGCAGGCAAAGACATTTGTACTCCCGAAGGACTATTTACGATACAGGCTCACAGGCCAGCTTCATATGGAGTATTCGGATGCTGCAGGAACACTTCTATTGGATGTTAGTAGGAAAGAATGGAGCACAACCATATGTGCGTCATTGGATATCGAACCTAGTCTGTGTCCACCATTGTTAAATTCGCATGACGAAGTTGGTACTATTTCTTTAAGTGTTGCACAAGCTACCGGTCTTTCAGCAACAACTCGTGTGTTTGCAGGTGGTGCGGATAATGCTTGTGGTGCAATTGGCTCAGGAATTTTAGAGGATGGAAAAACACTTTGTAGCATAGGAACATCTGGTGTTGTACTATCGTATGAAGCAAACTCGGATAAGGATTTCGAGGGGAAGGTTCATTATTTTAATCACGGAGCATCAGAATCCTTTTACACAATGGGTGTAACACTTGCCGCAGGTCATAGTTTGACTTGGTTTAAAGAGGTTTTTGCAAGTGAAGAGTCGTTCCAGGAATTATTATCTGGGGTAGGGAATGTTCCGATAGGGTCACATGGATTGCTATTTACCCCTTATCTAGTTGGTGAAAGAACCCCGCATGCAGATGCAATTATTCGTGCTAGTTTCATCGGAATGGATAGTTCGCATCAGCGTAAAGACTTTGTTCGTGCTGTTTTAGAAGGAATAACATTCTCCTTGCATGAATCTATTGAAATTTTTCGGAAAAATGGAAAGTTGATAGATACAATTGTATCTATTGGCGGCGGTGCACAAAATGATGATTGGCTTCAAATGCAAGCAGACATTTTCGATGCAAAAATTGTTCGGTTAACTAGCGAACAGGGACCAGGAATGGGAGCAGCGATGCTGGCGGCTTATGGATGTCAATGGTTTGACTCATTAAAAGGTTGTGCAGATGAGTTTTTAAAGGAAGATAAACAGTTTAATCCTATTGAAGCAAATGTGGAAAAGTATAAGAAGTTATTTCCTATTTATCAAGAAGTCTACAGTCAAACGAAGAGTCTAAATAAAGAACTTTTGGAATTCCGTAAGTAAGGATGATGAAGAGTCTCAACTATATAGTTGGGGCTCTTATTTACAAAAGGGAGGAGTAGTAAGATGAATTATCGTCAAATTGGCAGTACAGATTTACAGGTAAGTGAGTTAAGCTTTGGTACTTGGGCAATAGGTGGAGCATGGGGAAAAACAAATGACGAGGAATCATTAAAAGCACTAGATTATGCAATTGGTAACGGGGTAAACTTTTTCGATACTGCGGATGTATATGGTGATGGGCATAGCGAAGAGCTTTTAGCTAAAGCAACACAAGGAAAGCATGCAGATATCCATATTGCTACGAAATTTTGTAGAGCAGCTGATGTGCATGATCATCATACATATTCCATGGGAAGTGTAACTAAATACTGTGAGGATAGCTTAAGACGACTTGGGAGAGAGCAAATTGATTTGTTTCAAATTCACTGTCCACCTCTAGAAATTTTAAAGGAGGGTCAATTATTTGATGTACTTGATCGTTTAAAGGAGCAAGGGAAAATTCGCTATTACGGTGTCAGTGTAGAAACAGTTGAGGAAGGATTACTATGTTTGGAGCAGCCTAATGTTCGTAGCCTTCAAGTAATTTTCAACATCTTCCGACAAAAGCCGTTGGATGATTTATTTCCTAAAGCAAAGGAAAAGGGTGTTGGGATTCTTGCGCGAGTTCCACTTGCTAGTGGACTGCTGACTGGAAAATTTAATGTAGATAGCAAGTTTGAATCAGACGATCATCGTAACTTTAACCAAAGTGGAGAAGCGTTTAATGTTGGTGAAACCTTTGCGGGACTAGGATTAGAAAAAGGCGTGGAATTAGCAGGAAAGCTAAAATGGATCGCGGAAGGTAGAGATAATATGACCCGCGCTGCATTGAAGTGGATATTGGAGCATGATGAAATTTCATGTGTCATACCAGGCTTTAAAACAGTTGCTCAAGTAAAGGATAACTTGCAAGCGGTGAATGTAAGTTCATATACAGCAGAAGAAATGCTGAAACTAGCTAAATTTTATAAAGAAGAAGTCCACAGTGAAATTAAAGGAGTTTATTAGTAACTTTCTGTGTGAATGAAACGAGTTATTGAATTTTAAAAGTAAAGGTGGATGATTGGATGAAGAACATTCGTTGGGGAGTATTAAGTACGGCAAATATCGCACAGCAACAACTAATACCTGCAATTTCCAGAGCAAGTAATGCAGAGCTAGTAGCAATTTCGAGTCGTGGAAGTCAAGTGCATCCAGTAGCCTCTAAATTAGGTATTACTAAGTCCTATGAAAGCTATGAAGAGCTTCTAAACGATTCAGAAATAGAAGCTGTTTACATTCCACTTCCTAATCATTTACATAAGGAATGGGTATTTAAAGCGGCTAAGCAAGGAAAGCACATACTCTGCGAAAAGCCAGTGGCGCTAACAGCCCGAGAAGCTGAAGAGATGGTAGAAGTATGTCGTGAAAACAACGTTAAGTTCATGGAAGCCTTCATGTATCAGTTACACCCACAGCATCAGCGAGTGAAAGAAATTATTTCCTCAGGCGAAATTGGGGATATAAAGCTTATCAAATCGAGTCATTCCTTTTACTTACAATCCCGTGTTGATAAATTTAGAATGGACAAAGCGATGGGTGGTGGGGCTCTTTATGACGTTGGTTGTTATAGCATTCATGTAATTCGCTATTTGTTAGATTCAGAACCGGTTTCTGTGCAATGTTTTGCGGAATTAGACCCTGAAACAGGTGTAGATACGAGTACATTTGGATATTTAAACATGGGTAGAAACGTGCGGGCTATATTTGACTGTAGCTTTGATATGACTGGTAGGAATGAGTATGAAGTAATAGGTACAAAAGGCACGATCAAAGTACCTTTTGCCTTCCGACCAGATAACAATGGAGGAGTAGGAAAAGTTATTACACAAGTAGCAAATATGGTTCGTGAAGAGAGTGTATACGGGGATTTATACCGACTTGAAGTTGAGCATTTTTCAGATGTCATACAAACAAATGGTGATCCAGAAATTACAGGGATTTCTACTATTAATAATATGCGAGTAATAGAAGCTTGTTATCAATCTATTCAAACTGGAGAACTCGCAGTGATAAAGTAACATAAGAGAGGGTTGAATTGGTGAGTGTTAGTGCAAGAGAAGCTATTTGGATTTATAGATGATCGACCCGTTACATTATTTACAGTAAGAAATAAAAACGGTTTTGAAGTATCCTGCATGAATTATGGTTGCGTAATTACGGAAATTTTAGCATCTGATCGAAGGGGGAAATATGAAAATGTAGTATTAGGATACGATACATTAGAGGAATACGGTCGAAATGCCAAGTATTTAGGAGCGGTTGTAGGTAGAGTTGCTGGTCGTATTAAGGGAGGTTCCTTCCGTTTAGGAGAGGATGTCTACAATATTCCTATGAATGAGAATAACAACCATTTACATGGAGGTCCTAAAGGATTCAGTCATGTATTATGGAATTCTACTATACTGGAAGGTGACCACGAAACAACAATCGAGTTTACTTATTTAAGCCGAGATCGAGAAGAGGGTTACCCCGGAAACCTGGAGATGAAAGTAGCTTATAGAATTCTACATGATGAAGATACGTTATCTATTACATACTCGGGTATTTCCGATAAGGACACATTATTAAATGTAACGAACCATTCGTATTTTAATCTTAGTGGAAATCTGAAAAGGGATGTATTAGATCATGAACTAATGATTGATAGTCCTGCTTATTTGGAGTTGAATGAGGAGTTTATTCCAACTGGAAATTTAGTTCCAGTAGAGAATTCTGTATTCGATTTTCGAGAGAGTCGTAAAATTGCTGATGGAGCAACTTCTGTTCATCCCCAAAATGTATTAGTAGGCAACGGTTATGATCATCCATTTTTATTGAAAGAAAACGAATCAAGTGTAATGGTATTAACGGATGAGGCAAGTGGTCGGCAACTGGTAGTAGAAACGACAGAAACTGCCGTTGTTCTCTATACAGGCAATAACTTGGGCAACTCTGAAATAATGAGAGGAGAACAACTAAGGGATTATTTAGGTATATGCTTAGAAACACAAGGTCCACCTGATTCCATCCATCATCCTCATTTTCCTTCGTCCATCCTACAAGCAGGAAAAGAGTATAAATCAACAACTACTTATTCTTTTGGGGTTACCATGATTGAATGATAATAAAAATGCCGAGAGAAGTATATAGACACTTCTTCCGGCATTTTTTTCTATTAAAATTGAATTTCATCCGGGTCAGGACCCATGCGAACATTAGTAGCTAAAGTGGCAATTGCTTCCATATCCTCAGAGGATAACTCGAAGTCAAAGACATCAAAATTTTCTTTAATGCGAGTAGGGGTAATCGATTTTGGCAAAGCAACTCTACCTAACTGTAAATGCCAGCGAAGTACTATTTGTGATGGAGACTTCCCGTACTTTTCAGCTAACTGGTTGAATAAATCAAAATCCAAGAACTTTCCTTGCATTAGTGGGCTCCAAGCCTCTACATGAATACCTTTTTTGGATAAATAATTCACATAGTCGTGCTGTGGTAATTGCGGGTGTAGCTCAATCTGATTGACCATAGGAGTCATCAATCCAGCTGCTTCTAATTGTTCCAAGTGATGTTCTTTAAAATTGGATACGCCGATTGCTTTTATCTTTCCTTCATTGTACAGCTCAATAAGTGCACGCCACGCTTCTACAATACCATCAACTGGCCAATGGATTAAACATAAATCCAAATAATCAGTTTTTAGGCGGTTAAGAGATTCTTGGAATGCTTCTTTTGTACGGCCGGCACGTATATCATCGTTCCAGATTTTTGAAGTTAGGAAGATGTCCTCACGTGCAACACAAGAAGCAGTAATTCCTTTTGCGACTCCTTCTTCATTTCCATAAGTAGCAGCAGTATCAATATGACGATAACCGACTCGCAAAGCTTCTTCTACAGCAGCGGGAGCTTCTGTTTCGTTGTCAACTTGCCACACCCCAAAACCAATTTGAGGGATTTTCAAACCATTGCTAAGTGTAATAAATTCCATATTTATCTCTCCTCTCGAAAATTTAATATTACCATTTGCACCACTTAGTTTCCATTAGAAGTGCTTCAAACTCCAAACCTCTGTCTATATCCACATTTTCTGCACATTTCTTCGACTGCTTCTCTTCTTGTAAATCCATCATACAAATTATTTGCCCGTTCACTCTCAATAATGTCTGAGAAAGAATTATTATGGATATTACCTAAGTTAATAACGCCTTCACCATCTAGACAACATGGTACGACGGTTCCATCTACGAGAATAGCCGCTTGGTTGCGAAGAGCATGGCAAAAGCCTTTTCCATCATCCTCTGGTGCAAGTAAACTCGGCCATTGAAACTCATGATCCTGGTTCAAATAGACATTATGAGCGATTTTAATCCCTTTACCAGGTTGTACTTTTTCTTCAATTTTAAAATCTAGATTATATTCTTTTTCAAGTATTTCCAATGTTTCTCGATTTCTCCGTTGTGCAACTTCTGAAACTTGATCCCTCTGTAAGTTCCATAATCGGTAGGAAATAATAACATTGTGTTCCTTGGCTTCTCGTACAAAATCCAGAATATCTCCTAAATATTTCTCGCGATTTTCTGATCCTTCATGACCATCGAAACTATGTAAAGAGAAATTGATTTGACGAAGTGCTGGTTTGCCCAATAGTTTATGTCTATTTTTATTGATAAGGGTACCATTAGTTGTAATATTAACTTTAAAACCCTTGGCATGACTAGCATCCAATAATTGATCCACCCGTGGATGTAAAAGTGGCTCACCTTTTACATGGAGGTAAATATATTTTGTATGTGGTCGAATCTCATCTAATGTTTTATTAAATGCATCTAGTTTGAGGATATTTTTTGCTCTACTTGTCGGTGGACAGAAGCTGCAAGCAAGATTACAAACGCTAGTAATTTCAATATACATTTTCTTAAAGGTTTTCAAGGTATGTTCTCCATTCCATTTCTTATTACTCTCATTTTATCAGAATATCTCCTATTGTTGATTAGATTTTGAATATAAAAAAACACCCACAAATGGCAACTGACCAATTGGGGTGTAATAAAATTAAAGGTCTATAATTTCATCATAACCGATCATTCTATCCATATGACTAGCGATCATAGCTATAATAGTGCTGGCTTCATCTTTTTTAAAAGTAAATGTACTTTCGTCTTCAAGTTCTTCATCATCTGTCCAAATACGACTCACTCTACGGAGAACACCATCACCATTAGCGCTGTCTACACCGAACTGATAAGTTACTTCCATTTCATCATCTATTAGAAATGCAGTGACTTCAGGGGTTTCCCATTCCACATCAATTTCCTCGACTGTGATTTCGTCAGTGTCATCTTCAAAGTCGTCATCATCATTATCGTCCAAATAATAAAATTCACTATCACTATCACTATCGTCCGTAAGAAACTCGTGAAAACTTTCGTGAACAGCTTCTACAATATCAGTAATATCATCCAATATTATTCTGGTAGGCTGTAGAAGTTCAACATCAAAGCTTTCTACATAGAACTCTTCATTATAAGGATCAAACAGAATGGTACAAAAATAGTCTCGTTCCTCGTCTTCTGTACTAACAAAAAATTCAATTCTTGGATGTTTAGAAGCACGGTTAATATTCATATGACCGACTTGGTCATACTCTTCACAAATCGAATTCAAGTGATCCTGTAGCTCCTCTGTTACTCTGTCAAACCATTCTGTAGTAATAGTCATTACCGCCCTTCATCATTTTCTCCTTCTATCTTGTCCCAACTAAAAAAAATTATTCCAGAGAATGAAAGAAATTAAGTACGACCGAATAATTTTAAAAAGATAGGAGACGATAAAATTTGTATGACAAAAAATAAGAGGAGGAATTGAAGTGACTCGTAATAATAAACCAAACCCAGATGATCGTTCAGATAATGCAAAAAAACTAAAAAAAATGGTAAAAAACACAATCGATAATATGGAAGCTGCTGAAGAAACAATGGAACACACCATTGGAAACAATAGGGAAGCCATTAGAGAGAAAAACGAACGTCGAAAAGAAAGTATTGAAGGTTTCCGAAGAGAAATTCTAGACGAAGCAGAAAATCGAAAGAAATAATCAAAAAAAGACCTATTGATTTTTGATCAATAGGTCTTTTAACATTATGAAGCGGGTGAAGAGAATCGAACTCTCATCATCAGCTTGGAAGGCTGAGGTTTTACCACTAAACTACACCCGCATATATGGTGGCTCAGGACGGAATCGAACCGCCGACACAAGGATTTTCAGTCCTTTGCTCTACCGACTGAGCTACTGAGCCAATTCAGTTTGCACTAAGCTGCACATCTCTTCGTCAACTTCATTCGTTCAGTCAGTCACGTACTTTAGTACGTTCCTTCTTTCACTCATTTGTTTCCTCGACCTGTTTGCTTATTCCAAACTTCTAATCGATTTGTGCTAAGCTGCGAATCTCTTTGTCAGCTTGCTTATCCTAAATCTCACAAAATAATAAATGGCGGTCCCGACCGGGATCGAACCGGCGATCTCCTGCGTGACAGGCAGGCATGTTAACCGCTACACCACGGGACCATTTGGTTGCGGGGACAGGATTTGAACCTGCGACCTTCGGGTTATGAGCCCGACGAGCTACCACTGCTCCACCCCGCGACGTTAAAATACTTACAAACACCATGATACTGCGCTCAAAAAAAGTAGGACACCTGCTTCGGCTTCGCCTGCATCGGTGTTAATCGTCATCTTCGTTAGACGATTTGCTCCACCCGCGACAATAAGAAATTTATAACTACCAACAAAAAAATAAAAATGGAGGAGGAAGAGGGATTCGAACCCCCGCGCGGTATGACCCGCCTGTCGGTTTTCAAGACCGATCCCTTCAGCCGGACTTGGGTATTCCTCCGAGGTTAAATAATAGATTTGATATAATTCAAATCATTTGCGACTTTTATATTATATATCATTATCGACCAGAAAGGCAATCTTTTTTTTTGTGAAAAAAATAATTAGTTTTAAAACAGCAGTCTTTGTGAGATTCTCTGTGATTTCAAATCAGGAAAATCTAACTAAGCTAGAATTATTGCTAATCGACTTTCTCTTTATTTCACAAACTTAAACATACACTTCTATTTTTGGGACAACCTAAGGAAAAGTAATATGAGGTGATGAAAATGATTATAGAAAAGTCATCGGAATGGGCAGAGGGTTTAATCAAACGTTTGGAAAATATTGAGCCATGGGATAATTGGACTCTTTATAATATGAGCTATGAAATTGTGAAAAACAATTTAATCACTGAGTTTACTGGCCTTCAATCTCCTAAGTATTTGACTAATTTGAAACCACTCGAACATCAATTGAATGTTGCTGAAACGGTTATTGAAAGGATGAATGGAAAAGCAATTTTGGCTGATGAGGTGGGACTTGGTAAAACAATTGAAGCAGGTTTGATATTGAAAGAATATCTTGTTCGTGGATTGGTAAAGAAGGCTTTAATATTGGCTCCGGCCTCTCTTATCAATCAATGGGTGGAAGAGCTGCATTATAAATTTTATATACCAGCTGTGCCTTATAAGAAAAATACTCCACTAGAACATTGTGAAGTTGTTGTTTTAAGTATGGATACTGCGAAAAAAAGTCCTCATAGAGAGCTCATCTTTGCACAGGATTATGACATGATTATTATTGATGAGGCGCATAAGTTAAAAAATCACAAAACCAAAATTTACGAATTTGTGCAGAGTTTAAAGAAAAAGTTTTGCTTACTGTTAACTGCTACGCCTGTTCAAAATGATGTGTTTGAACTATTTAATCTCATTTCTCTATTAAAACCTGGGCATCTTGGAAACTACGAGGCATTTCAGTCGGCATTTTCTGCTAGCAAACATGATTTAGAGCATGATGATTACTTGAAAGAATTAGTAAACCAGGTGATGGTTCGAAACCGTAGACAAGATACAGGGATAGAATGGACGAATCGCCAAGTTAATATTATTCCGATACAGTTTTCTGACGAAGAAAAAGAAGTGTATGAAATGATAGTGAACCTCAAAAATATCTCTCCTATTTTTTCAGGTGCATTTTCGATGATTACACTTCAAAAGGAAATGTGTAGTAGTAAGGAAGCTACATTTCTTACATTAAATAAAATGCGGCAAAATTGTTCAAATCCCGAGGAAAATGCTTCTGTTGAAAATGTTATGCAAAGATTGATGGCATTAGAGACAAACTCAAAAGCAGAAAAAGCATATGAAATAATTTCACAAGCAAAGGATAAAGTAATCATTTTTACAGAATATAAAGCAAGTCAAGCTTACTTACAGTGGTATTTGCATACAAAAGGTATTACAAGTGTGCTTTTTAATGGGAAATTCAATAAAAATAAACGAGATTATATGAAGCATTTATTCAAAGAACACGCCCAAGTATTGATAGCTACCGAATCTGGTGGGGAAGGTATTAACCTTCAATTTTGTCATCATGTGATCAATTACGATTTACCGTGGAACCCGATGAAGTTAGAACAACGTATAGGACGTGTGCACCGGCTTGGCCAAGAACATGATGTTCATATATACAATTTGGCAATTGATAACACCATTGAAATAGATATTTTGCAGCTGCTCTACAAAAAAATTGATGTTTTTGAAAAGGTTGTAGGTGATTTAGATGATATATTGTCCGCTTTCAAGAAAACGATTTAAATTGGGACATGTAAAGGAGGATATATATGTATCCGCAACAGGTTCAACATTATTTGCGTACTTTTTTCACTGAAAATAATTGTCAGTTTGTGAATGATACGGATCATTATCTTACCGTTCAGCTAACGATTGATATGGATAAACGAATAATGAATAGACCCTATTATTGGCAATACGTTGAAAGCGTTGGCGGTGTACCTTGTCCGTCACAGCTCACATTAATAACTGACCAAACAAAATTAAAAGAGAACATTAAAGGAGAATTGGTACATTTCGGATCACCACGACTTGGCCAACTTTTTCAAGTAACGCATGAAATGGGTACTTTTATCCAAATGTTTGAACAAGTGGAGGAATCGAACAAACGTCCAATTTTAACTCCGTGGCTAGTGGTGAATTATAAAGTTTCATATTACAGTAACCAAACGAAAGAAATGCTTCATTCACTTGGTCTTAATCTAATGAATGGCAGTATCATAACGGACTTTCATGCTTCTTTAAGCGAGACAAATATCGCTCCCGAAATGCCACCTAATGCTTTTCTATTACCTTTCGTTATAAAACCAATTCGTGGTTTAGAACGGCTAGATGGAGTAGTTGAAAACTTCATTCAGAATGATGATCATTCATGGGCAGCACAAGCGGAAAAAAGGTGGCAACGTGATATACGAGTATTAGAATTTTTCTATGAAGGTGTAGAAGAAAAACCCGAGAGCTACGAAATGGAGAAAACAGCATTACAACAACAGTATGAAGCAAGAATAAAGATCGAAATTATAAATGGAGGCCTATTTTATTTAAAATAGGCCACTCTAAAAACCCATCTTGAATTTTTATTCAAGATGGGTTTCATGTTATTTGCGTGAGCTTCATGAGAAAAATAAAGCGGCAGAAGTAGACGGTTAATACTAATCTATTTAGAGCTAGCTGCCTATCAGCGGTTTACCAGTAACTGACTTACTAAAGTATATGAAAATTTTCTGAGTTTTTGATTTCAAAAACTTCAGAAGTTATTCATTATTAACCTCGAGAGTGGACTTTTTCTCCTTGAACCCAAACTTCTCGTATATTTTCAGGTCGTATAAGATACATCATTTTTTGAAAAGCATCCTGTAAGTCATGATTAGAATCATAAAGAGGGAGATTAGTTGTGTCGATTACTTGTACATCCCAAATATAATTTTCAGCTAAACGACCAATAGGTAGGCTAAGACTGTCACCTCCACCTACAGTAGCGAGGTAGAAGGCTTCTTTGACTGTGACACGTGACCCAGGAACTCCACGTTCATCTGCCGGAAGTTTTGTATTCACTCCATCCTCTAGCATTCTAGAGGAGATTACCGATTGTTTTATATTATCGTAAAGACTCGGAGAAAAACCTCCTGATATATCTGTCCCTAACCCGATTTCTACACCCTTTGAATGGAAGTGTGCGATTGGGATGACACTATTGGCAAAGTAGGCATTGGAAATAGGGCAATGAGCTATTGCAGTTCCTGTTTCAACAAATAAATCAGCATCCTCGTCACTTATGAAATTACAGTGTGCCATTACGGATTTATCACTTAACAGACCAAAATCATTTAAAGCGAACGCATCATTTTTCTGAAACCGATCCTGAACGTATTTATGCTCCCAATCACTTTCACTACAGTGAGACTGTATGTGCGTATTATATTTAGCTGCAAGATTTCCCAATCCTTGTAATGCCTCATCAGTACAACTTGGTATAAAACGAGGAGTTACAACTGGATATACTCCTTGCTTAGAAGTCTCACCTAATTCTTTAACGGCTAGTATAAATTCTTCTGTATCGGCTAAAGCAGTATTTGTATCCGTATCTCGATAGAAGTCTGGATTTTCTTCGGGATTATCCATAACTACTTTTCCAACGAGTCCACGTTGGCCTTTTTCTGCGCATATTTGTGCGAGTAATATACTTGCCTCTTTATGCACTGTTGCAAAATAAAGAACCGTCGTTGTTCCATTCGCTAGAAGGGTACTGACAACATCGTTGTAAACTTTATTGGCGAAATCTAAATCCGCGAACCTAGATTCAATTGGAAATGTATATGTATTTAACCAATCATTTAGTGGGATATCTAGCGCTGTTCCTGCCTGCGCCCATTGTGGTGCATGGACGTGTAAATCGACAAATCCAGGCAAGAAATATTGATGATCCTCTAACTGATGGAAATTTTCTTTTCCTTTATAGGAACTGACTAAATTTTGATATTCTGAATGTTCCGGAGCAATAATTTTATCAATCATTCCATCTGCATTCACAAAGAAAAGATTATTTTTTAATATTTGTACTTCTGTTGGGGATTTGCTCGTAAAAGCTGTCCCTAGAAAAATCTGTGTATAATCTCTCATAAAATTCCCACCTCATTTAAATAAGTTTATTGTACCAAAGTAATGGATCAATTACCTTTAGCTTAGCCATGCGATAGGCTATGCAAACTTTTCTTGTTGGATACTACTTGCTTAATTGAGTGAAAGGTGGCGACTCCAGCGGGATAAGCGAGAAAGTCAAATATGTTAATATTTTCTCATTCAATAAAAGCCCCACCGTAATGGTGAGGCATTTTTTAAATAAAAGTCTAAGAACCCAACATTATGTCATTCAGTGAAAAATTCAACTGAAATGGCAACCATCAGCCTCATTTCCTTCTTAAGTACCTTAAATCTTAACTGATCATTCTATAATTTCTTATCTTTAAAAAAACACAGAAAAGTATCTGTGCTTTCATCAATCGTATAAAGTATCCTGTATAGAGCCATCTTCCTCATAAATCGTTAATATTCCGTTTTGTTCATTTACATATGGTTTTGCTTTTTGAAGTAGTTCTTCTTTCGTTTCCTCTACTATTATGGCACGTTTACCGTCTGCTTTCATGAGGACCCAGTCAGTTTCACGAGAAATAACTTCGTATGTGACACGTTCCTCTCCATCACCATGTATTGCTTTTCTTGCCTGAGAAGTAGCGATAGAAATCGCTCGTCCCTCCTCATAATCATCTTCTAACAATGCATTGGCAATTTCAATGGCTTTCTCCCTTACATCTGCATCTAAGTTTTTCATTGAATCAGGATAATCGCTTTTATTCCATGGCATAGTAACGCCTCCTTAGCATCCGTTTCCCCGTTTTTGAGGGTCTGAAACGTATATGAATCATTAAAAGCTATTTTGGACATTCTATATGATGAAAGGAGGAAGGAAGTTTGGGATATCAAGCAAGCTCTAAAATACATATTAACTTACTTATTATTGTTATCCTCGTATTAATATGGTCAGCTATCAACCCATTAGATTATCTAGATTGGCTAGCGGAAGTAAGCCCAGGGTTGGTTATTATTATCATACTGACCTTAACCTATAGGAAGTTCCGATTTACAACATTGTCATACTTTATCATAGTCTTTTTGTGTATTCTTACATTTATAGGAGGTCATTATACATATTCTGAGGTTCCTTTGTTCAATTGGATCAAGGAGGAGTTTGATTTAAAACGGAATCATTATGATCGTATGGGCCACTTTTTTAAAGGTTTCTCCGCAATTGTAGTAAGAGAGTTATTACTACGCCTTACACCATTATCAAACGGAGCTTGGTTGTTTGGAATCACGACAAGCATCATCTTATCCATTGCAGCATTATACGAAATTATTGAGTGGTTAAGTACCAAAATTTCGAAAGGTGGCAAAGCTGCTAAAGACTTTGTAGGTATGCAAGGAGATCAATGGGATGCTCAATGGGATATGGCGTTAGCCTTCACAGGTTGTTTAATCGCTTTACTAATCTTATCGAAATGGCATAATAAGTTACTAAAAAAGTAATATTACAAATGTTGCAACGTGTCGAATTTTGTCACTTAAATGATATTTTCTTCTAATGATATTGCAATGGTTCTGTCATATGTAGATGGTATGATGAATCTCGTTAGTGAAAAGGAGGAAATTCATTTTATGAAAAAACACATTATTGCACTAACCGCAATTGCAACACTATCAGTAGGAGCGGCAGGACAAGCGTCTGCATCAAGTGTTCATACGGTAGAAAAAGGAGATACACTTTGGTCTATTTCTCAAGCAGAGAATGTAAGTGTACAGGACTTACAGCAATGGAACAATCTTAATTCAACTATTATATTTCCATCTCAACAATTAAAAGTAGAGGAAGCTCTAGAAACTTACGTTGTTGTTTCAGGAGATACATTATCTAGTATTGCAAAAAAACATAATATGACTATAAAACAATTAATGACTAGTAATCAGCTAACTAGTGATTTAATCATACCTGGAGATAAATTAGTGTTGGAAGGATCGAATGTTATACAGCCTAAAGTAAGTGCAGCTACGACGACTTCAGCTACTTCTAACGCTCCAACTTCGGAGGCAAAAGCAACTGCTTCTGTTGAGAAAGAGTTAACGATGACTTCAACAGCTTATACAGCGTCATGCGTAGGTTGTTCGGGGATTACAGCTACTGGTATTAACTTAAAGGCAAATCCAAATCAAAAAGTTATATCTGTTGATCCAAATGTAATTCCATTAGGTTCTCGAGTATGGGTAGAAGGCTATGGAGAAGCAATTGCTGGTGATACTGGCGGTAGTATTAAAGGAAATAAAATAGATATTTTCATTCCGTCTAAACAAGCAGCGATCAATTGGGGACATAAAACAGTGAAAGTTAAAATTTTAAATTAATCCGTATGTATGAATAAATGTAGAGACCAAGCGAATATATTCGCTTGGTCTCTCTTACTTTCGTTAATACATAACTTCAAGCGTTGATCTATTAAGTTATTGAAGGTATAAATTAGAAAGTAAATTCACTACTCATTATGCAGGGAAGTCTATCAAGGAAATACGACGACAATCAGCAACTACTAATCCGCCCAATTCTTCTCTAAAATATGCAAGATGCGTATCTTCTTCAAAGTTTATAAAACGAAATACGGACTCACTGAAACCATCCACTACGATTTCGTTTACACGTTGATTTGGAGAGAGCGTTGCTAATAAACCACAAATACCTTCTTCTCTTCTTTGGTTCATGTTTATCACACCTCCTTTAAAAAATTCTCCTCGTACTGGAGGAGATACTATAATATATTAATTTTGAATCTCAGAAACTAAGTTAATATCCTAATAGTGGAAAGTAAATTTGTAGAGAGGGTTGTACACTGAGATTTGCAAGTAAAAGAAGTTTATAAAGTAGTGAGTCTCCAATTTCAAATAATGTTAGAATCGGAATAATAAAAAGTTGATTATGACTGAAGTCATAACCAACTTTTTATATACTCTTATTCCCAATGAATGCCTTCTATTTTTTCGATATCGATGGAGATAGTTTGAGTACCACTTGCAAAAAAAGCAATTCCCGTATTTTGATTGACTAAAACTAGTTTTTCTACGGGAATTGCTACACCACTTAAAATAACTTGTTTGATGGGGGAGTCTGGGGGGAGCTTGGATAGATGTCTACCTATATTTCCTTTAGCATATAATATTTTTTCGATAGATGCTTTTACTTCAGTTAATGTGTCGTTATGTCTTACTTCAGTCTCTTTTATGTTCCCTAAGCTATCGGTTACTTTTTTAAGTTGCCGATTTTGATTATCGGATAGTTGAAGCAAAAAACCTTGCTGTCTATTAAGGCTATCTTGTAAGTAATTGTATATGTCATCCTGCTGTGTTATTTGAAGTTTGATTTCCTCAAATATTAATTCATCCATTTCCTCGGAAAGTTCCTGTTTTTCACTCAGACAGTTATTGAAATGGTTTTGTTCTTTAAACTGATTTAAGATTAAGTCAAACTGATTATTTTGAGTTTCTGACAACTCAATTAAAATTTCTTTTTGTCTGTTAAATTGTTCGTTTAATAGATTGAATATTTCTTCCTGGTGATCAATCTTAGATAGGACGCCATTGGAAAAAATGGTGTTATTTTGTATTAACTCATCTTGTTTATCGGAATATATTTTGTACAAGAGGTTCTGTTCTTTTAAGTTTTTCGATACGATAGTAAAAAAGCGATTTTGTTCTTCTATTACATTTTGTATTATTTCCCTTTGCGTATCAAATTGTTTTCCATGTTGGCCTAATTGAGCATTAATGTTGTCGAAAGAACTGTTTTGTTTAATGGCAAAGTTATTAAGGAAATTTCGTTGTCTATTTACACTTCCTTGTAATTTGGTTAACGCTCTCTCTAAATTTTCTGTTCGTTTATTAGTTACCTCGTTAAAATCAGATTGGTTATCCAAATGTACATGGATTAAATGAAGTGTTTGCCCTACTTTTTGTAATTGGGACTTGGATTCTTTTGAGGTTTGTGCAAAATTGAGCAGTATCTTTTTAATATTTCCATAATCATATCTATGATTATTATTTAACTTGTTAAGGATTATGTTTTGATCACGTATATCATTTAAAATTGTTTTGCAGGATTGGTCCAGCTGAGAAACACAGTTCATAAGATGCTTATTTACGGATGTTTGTTCTTCTAGAAACTCTAAATGGGGATTGTTGTAAAAATGATTTTGGTTATTATTCTTTCCCAGGGCAGCGGAAACTAAATGGACCTTCGATTCTTTCACTTTTTCATACTCCTTTTACACTGAAAGTCATTATGCCTTATTTTATGAACGTTATTGTTATTTGTGATGAATAAAGTTGTTGTTAAAATAAACATATAAAAAAGGTGGTAATTCCATGTTGTATTCAGGTATTCCAACACTATCGGTTCCTATGGTGCGAGTCATTACGGTAACTGGTAGTGGGGTGGTAGAGGTCTCACCAAACTATGTTCAACTTCAAGTAGAAGTAAGGACAGAAGGGGAAGAGGTACAACAAACACAGGCTGAAAATGCGGAAATCATGAGCCGCGTTATTCAGTCTGTGTTGGCTTTAAATATCCCGAGGGAAAATATACAAACAGCGGCTTTTAATGTTTTTCCTCAATATGATTATATAGAAGGAAAACAGTTATTTAGAGGATATGAGGTGACGAATGCTATTACGGTTAAAATAGACGATGTTGGAAAAGCTGGTATAGTAATCGATACTGCGGTGGCGAATGGTGCCAATAGTATATCGTCAATTCAATTTGGACTAGATAATCCAGAGCTTGTTTATCAACAGGCACTTCAGCGGTCTCTACATGATGCGCAAGTTAAAGCTCAAACCATTGCGCAAACGATGAAGCTCACACTACATCCACAACCAATTTCCATCGTGGAGGAGCAGCAACAAAGTGGACCAGAGCGTTATAAAACGTTATCTATGGCTAGTTCACAGGCGGGAACACCGATTGAGCAAGGGGAGATTTCTATAACTGCAACCGTTACTGTAAAGTACCAATATTAAAATAACGGACATTTTCTTAAACTGGGCGACTGCTTTTAAAGGTCCATTAACCACAGCTAAAAAAAATCCCTGTGTATGAAATTTATACACAGGGATAATTTTATTAAATATTAAATTTAGATACTCTTACTTGTAAATCCTCAGCAAGGTTTGCTAAAGAGACAGCCGCAGCAGATACTTCTTCCATTGATGCAAGTTGTTCTTCGGAAGCTGCAGCAACAGAAGATGAACTATCAAATGTGTCGCTTGCTACTGTAGACATATTATTAGCTTGTGTTGCAACGTCTCTTACAATGTTATGAATGTTATTTGTTATGGACGATATATCTCCAACTTGTTCTTTTACTTGCCCTACAGATGTCAGGATATCCTGGAAAGTTTCTTCTGTATGATGCGCGATTGTAAGCCCGGAATCAACTTTTTCCTTAACACCATTAATAGATGTTACCGTTTGCTTCGTATCCTTTTCAATTTCGTTAGCAATATCGGATATGTCAGAGACCGATTTTCTAGTTTGTTCCGATAGTTTTCTAACTTCATCTGCAACTACTGCAAAGCCTTTACCTGCTTCACCAGCACGTGCAGCTTCGATCGCCGCATTTAAGGCAAGCAGATTAGTTTGTTCGGCAATGTCCGTTATTAGTTTTAATATGTGAACAATCTCTTTAGAACGCTCATTGAGCGTAACAAGTGCTTGATCTGTTTCTAATACTGCATCATTTATTAATTTCATCTGTGCTACAGTATCTTGAACGAATGCAGATCCTTGCATGGTTTTCTCATTTGTTGCAATCGTTATTTCCATTGTGTCTTTTGCTTTTTCTGCAATTAGAGTTATTGCATTTGAGCTTTCTTCAGCAGAGCGAGCTGATTCTTTTGCCATATTTGTTTGGTGTTCTGCTCCTTCTGAAACCTGTTGAATTGAAGTAGAGATTAGTTCGGTACCCTTCATGGTCTCGTCTGCACTTGCCATTAACTCTTCAGCGGAAGCTGCTACTTGATTGGAGCTATCAGAGACATGGGTAATGACTTCTCTTAAATTCAGCGTCATTTGTTCAAAGGATTTCTGTAATGTAGCCACTTCATCACGGGTTTTTACCTGTACAATATCTACTGCAAGGTTTCCATTTGCAATTTCCTCAGCATTTTTGGTAATGTCGCGTATTGGTCGAACAATCCTGTTTGTAAAGAAAATCACCAATGTAATACTACCAACTAGTAAGAGGACTATTAAAATAATCGAAATGTAAATAATTCCATCAATCTTGTTTTGCAAATTACTTTGCATAATCGAATATTCAGCAGTAATATTTCGTTTTAATCGAATCACATCATTGATTAATCCTTTGGTACGTGTGGATTGTCTTTTTATCTCTGCAAGGTTTTGCTCTGAAATTGCTTGATTAGAATAATTTAATATTTCTTCGTACTTTTTAGCTATGCTAGTATTCAGTTGTTTCTGATCGGTTGTTGTTAAGGAAGGAGTTAGCTGATCGTTTATAGATTTTGTTGATGCTAAATCTACCTCAATATCATTTTTATTGCTTTCTGATATGTTAAGGGAATATACACTTAATGATTTTTGTAAACTTTTTGCTGAACTATTTAACTCTTCTACTTTAACTAAAGCTTCCACAATTTCTTCCGTAGAGGATTTTAACGCCGTTAGTTGAATTATGTTATAGGCGATGATGCAAGCAGATAGTAGCAAAGGAATAATTGATATCATTAATATCTTCTGTTTAAGCTTCATTATTCAAGTCACCTAATTTCTATTGTAGTATTTTAATGGAACCACTTGCGATATCTTCTTGTAGTTTTGCTAATCGATTTTGCTCAGCAGTAGATAGATCGATTACACGAATTGGTGCTATACTTACGCCATTTTCTTTTATTCCTAATAGTTGATCTTTTTGGGGGATTTTATTGGTTTCTACAAGTTCTTGAACGGTATTAAAAATAGCGACGTCCACTTGTTTTAGCATAGAGGAGACCACTGCTTTCTCAGCCAAATAAAACTGGTCGCTATCTACTCCAAATGAATAAGTACCTGAGCGCTGTGATTCATTTATAACGCCTACTCCTGTAAATCCAGCAGCTGGATATATAAAGTCAGCTTTAGCTGAAATCATTTCCGCTGCAATGCTTTCACCTAATTTATCGTTACCAAATTCACCTGCGTATTTAGACAAAATAACAGCATTCGGATTTTCAGACTTCACTCCAGCCGTAAAACCTTTTTCAAATTTATGAATGAGAGGAACATCCTCGCCTCCAACAAATCCTATGACATTACTTTTTGTTTTCATGCCCGCGATTGCTCCTAGCAAGAACGATGCTTCCTCTTCTTTAAATGTTACATTGTATACGTTGGGTAGCTCCGATTGAGCATCTATCAGTAAAAATGATTCTTCTGGATATTTTTTTGCAATAGTTTCGAGATCCTCTTGGATGGCAAACCCTAGTCCGATTATTAAGTCGTTACCGGATTTCACTAGCTCTTCTAAGCCTTTTGCATATGTATCTGTATCATCAATTTCACGGTAATCAAATGAAATATTTAACTCGTCACGTGCTTTTTCTAAACCTTGGAATCCTAAATCAGAGAATGATTGATCTCCAAGTCCAGCGTCGGAAAGCATAATACCGACTTTTAGCTGATGGGATTCAGAAGTCGTGTCCCTCTCAGCACATCCACTTATGACCAATAAAAACATGAATAATAACCCAATCACAATACTATTTTTCATAAAGCCACTCCTAACATAATAAATATTGTTGTACTATACTACTATCGATTCAAAACCCGAGATATTTAATAGGTTTTGTTTACATTAATAATTCAGAAATTTAGAGGGGAAAGAAAAAGAGGAGCCATAGTTTGGCTCCTCTTTTAAAAGATAGGGTATAAAATGTTCTGTGAACACTGGATTCGTAGAGTTTTAAAGATAAGATTGGGCAAACCTATCACTTAGATGGTAAGAGTAGTCCAAATTTATTTAGTGAGACATCATCTATGATTTCTATTGAATTAGAAATGCTGTTATTCAATGATATTAATGCGGACAGTAAAATTTCTTTGTAATAGCGTCCAGTTCAACATTAATGATTTTCAAATACGCGGTAAAATAGTAAGTACCATAGACTTCAATTATCCGTTTACTTCAGGCGCATGGTTGATTGGAGCGTAGCGAAAATCTTTTTTGCGACGAGCTTGCGCAGGAGCAAAGGAAGCGGCTGAAGCCGTGCCCACGGAAAGCGTCCGCCCAGAGCCGAAATCAACAATATCTATGTTTCTGTTCTTAAAACATTATTATTTATTACTCGAATTTTTATCTTAGGTTATTGCTGATTCCAAACAACCAGCTTTGTCTCTGTCATTTCATGAATTGCATATTTAACACCTTCTTTACCGGTACCGCTTTCTTTCACACCTCCGTATGGCATTTGGTCAATACGATAGGTAGGAATATCATTAATCATGACACCTCCAACTTGTAATTCCTTCGAAGCTTTAAATGCTGTTTGTATATCATTTGTGAAAATGCCAGCCTGTAAACCAAAATCGGAATTGTTGATAGCGGAAATGCCTTCTTGAATAGAAGAAATACGGTTAACTACAACGATTGGTGCAAAAACCTCCTGGCAAGAAACTTTAGAGGTTGAGGAAACATTTGCTAAAATAGTAGGTAAGAAAACACCATTTTCTATTGTGCCACCAGAGATAATCTTAGAGCCTTGTTCGACTGCTTCTTGTACCCAGCTTAGCGCACGTGCTTGTTCGTCGGGATGAATCATAGCCGAAATATCTGTTGATTCATCATCTGGGCTTCCAATTACGAGCTGGTTTGTTAGTGTGGAAAATTGCTCCAGAAACTCATCGTATATTTCATCCATTACATATGTGCGCTGTAAAGAGATACATACCTGACCTTGGTTAGAAAATGCACCCATTACGCATTTTGGAACAATTTGAGCTAAATCTACATTTTTGTCGATAATTAAGCCTGAGTTAGAACCAAGTTCTAGAGCTACTTTCTTCAATCCTGCTTTATCTCGAATACCTTTTCCAACTGCAGGACTACCAGTAAATGTTATCATTTTTACTTTGTCGTTTTTGACTAGTGCATCTCCAATAGTTTTTCCGCTACCCGTCACTACATTGAATACACCTTTTGGCAGTGCTGTTTGATCGATTAATTCCGCTAAAAAGAGTGCAGAAAGGGGAGTTTGTGAGGCTGGTTTCAAAACGATTGTGTTGCCAGCAGCAATTGCAGGACCAACTTTGTGTGCTACTAAGTTTTGTGGGAAATTAAATGGTGTAATCGCCCCAATTACTCCAATTGGTTCTTCAATTGTATAGCCAAAACGGTTTGCCCCGTTTTTTGCTGCGTCCATTGGAATCATCTCTCCAGTTAATCGTTTAGCCTCCTCTGCAGCGAATTTATAGGTTTCAATCGTACGATCAATTTCACCTAATGCATATTTAATAGGTTTAGCGGCTTCTAAAGAAATGATTTCCGCAGCTTTCTGACGATTATCCATAAATAATTGTGCAATTTGTTCTAAAATGGCTGCTCTTTCGTATGCAGTTAAAGCTGCCATTTGTTTTCTTGTTTCATACGCAATGTCAATTGCTGTTTCAACATCTTCAAGAGTAGCTTGTGGAATCTGTGCTATAGCTTCTTTTGTATGGGGAGAAAGTAGTTCTGTATATTTATTTGAAGATTTCCATTCACCATTTACGAAATAATGCTTTTTCATCGAATCATCCTTTCAAGATTATACTTAGTGTGATTAGCCGATATGGATCGCAATATAGCTGAAATACCTGTTCTAACTCTACCATACCCATTAATACCAGTTCTAATATTCCCATGTATTCTAGTAATCAAAAAAATCGCTTGATGCGTGCACATCAAGCGATTAGTATTATATTTTAATCGTCATAACGATCGTCGTCATCATCGTCGTCTAGCTCAGATTCAAGGATCTTCCCTGTGGTTGCATCGATTGTGAACTCTGCTTTGCCCTTGGCTGTGCGAAGCTCAATTTCATATTCAAACTGACCATCATCCGAATCTAATTTGATTTCTGATAGTGTTCCTTTAATTTGTTTCTGAGCAATTTCAATTGCTTTAGCTTCTGTTATAAGCTTAGCATTAGTAGGCACTTGATCATCATCGTCGTCTTGGTCATCGTCATCTTCTCTTATATTTAAGACTTTTGCTGTGTAAGCTTCGACGCGTACTTCGTATTCTTTAGATTTTTCTGCATCGATATCTACATCATAAAATGTCTTTCCGTTTCTTTGTTCCAATTCTACACTTTCAATTTTTCCATCTACTTGCGTAAGTGCCACTTCTTTAGCCTTTTCCATACCGATCAATTTTTCGTTTTGCGATTTACTTATTTTAAGGTTGTCGTCATCTGCTAGAGCATTAATCGTAAGTCCTCCGCTAATCACAAGTGCAGCTGCTAATGAACCAATTACTATTTTTTTCATTTATTTCTCCTCCTAAGTTTTGTTTGCCTTACATGTACTACTATAAACAACCAAAAAGAAAGGATGGGGAGGGGAAGGTTAAAATTTGGATAGAAAATAAATTTACACTCGTAGGAAGATTGGAAAAAATTCCTGATTCGCAAGTAAGGGTTACCTAAGCAGTATATAGATAGACCTCAAGTAAATAAAAATGAACGTCAGTAAACATCGAAACATCACAATGAAGTGCTTCTGCACAAGCACGTAGAGATAAAAGAGTATGCGGCAGAACAATTTTTCAAAAAGAAAGGTTGGTAGCGGTAGTTGCCGCGACCAACCTTATTTAGGGCTTCTTTTAATCCTCCCAATCTACCGATTTCACTGTACCAGTGTATGCATCAACTTGGACAACTGCTTCACGATCGTTTTCTCCATTTTCAATCTCAACCTCCACCAAGTAGTATGGTGTTTGACCAGAAGGGTGATGAAGTTCTACATCATCATCTGCAACGCCTTTTAAATGTTCTGCTGCAATAATGAGTGCCTCCTGCTCAGTGAGAATTGTGCTTTCTGTTGTTACGGGTTCTTCTGTTGGAGCATGAGTTGACTCTATTATGGAACCGTTATACGGGTCTATTTTTAGCGTGATTTCCTCATTTTCCTTCTGAACAATTGCTTCGTAGTATGGGGTATCTGTATTATTTATAAAATGAATGGATTTTAACTCACCTAGTGTAGTAATTTCTTTTTTTATTTGATCCTTAGTCAGTTTATTAAAGGGAGGTGCTACCTCTTCAGTCGTCATTTGTTCTAGTGAAAGTATATCTCCTTTTTTTGTATCCATCCTAACAATGTAAACACCATTCTCCATTTGAATTTCAATCTGATACTCGTTATCGGATTTCGAAGCGTGGATAATTTCACCTGGATATTTTGCTAGCGCAGTTTCTTTCAATTCCTTTTCTGTGAGAGTCTTAGTAGAAAAAAGAGATAGCCAAAGCACACCGAATACTAACAAAACTACTAATATGGTTCCTCCAATTATCCAACTGGATTTATTTATCTTCATCGTATGCGTCACCTCATGATTCTGTCTGTTGGCAATAGTGTACAACTCGAAAGTTAGAATTCGGGGAGAAAGTCTATTTTTCTTTTTGCAAAAAAAGCGTCACGACTGTGCCTTGGTTTTCTTTACTACTTAGTTCAATTCGTGCACCGAGTGCACCTGCAATATCTTTTGCCATAGTTAGTCCGAGGCCGGAACCACCTTGCTTCCTACTTCTTGCTTGATCAACTCGGTAAAAACGATCAAAAACTTTCGGTAGATCCTCTTTAGGTATGCCAATTCCTCTATCCTTGATTTGGATAGTGGTCTCTTTTTCTGTCTGTCCAACGTGAATAGTAATTGGGCCATCACTATACTTACGCGCATTATCTAAAAAGATGAAGAGTAATTGCTTCAGCTTTTGAATGTCAGCATAACCAATTATCTGCTTGCTCCCTTCGACAAATAAATCGCGGTGATAAGTTGTTTGAAAGGTGTTCGCTATTTCCTGGACAAGCTGGCAAATGTTAATCTGCTCCATTTGGAGAATCCATTTTTCCTGTCTTGCAATGGACAATAGCTGCTCTGTCATTTCTCGCATTCGAATAGCCTCAGAGTGGATGGCATCAATGGATTCCTCAAATAAGTCTGGCCGTTCTAAACCTCGTCGCTTCATTAAATCTGCATAATTTTCAATAATTGTTAAAGGAGTTCGAAGCTCATGTGATGCATTGGAGACAAATTGTTCCTGCTTTTCATAGTTTTTTTGAAGCAGCGATATCATATGATTGAACGTTTCGCCCATTTCTACTAGTTCTCCCTCGGTAGTATCCTTTAGCTCTAATTGTTTAAATTGACCGTTTTTTTGTATATCTTTCATTGTATTAATCATTGTACGAATTGGTTGGATGATTAAATTGCTTAAAATTCGACTAGAAATTAGGGTTGGTAAGACTGCAATTAAAGTTACAAATATTAAAACGATTCCTAATAAATGAATCATATCGTTAGTAGGTTCAATACTAGTGGTCATCTGTAAATTCACAATAGATCCGTCAAGCCACACCATGGGGAACGATACAAAAACATATGATGTTCCCTCATATGTTAACAACTCACTAAACTCTCCGTCGTAAAAGTTATTGTCCCGTGAACTTAGTTTTCCCTCAGATAGGGAGGTGATTTTATTGTCAGTAGTTAAGTCCTCTTTCAATAATTGAATCATGCCGTCCACCGGTACGTTAGCACGTAATAACTCACTAGGCGCTATACTGTCAGCCGCTATTTTGATATCGGTGACCACCTTTTCGACCTCTGCTTGTGTACGCTCTAGTTCATTTTCTTTCATTAAATGACTAAATACAAAATAGATAGAAGAATTCATGATTATCAACAGCACGATAAATAATACCGACGTATATAGATTTATTTTATTACGTAGTTTCATGTGGCATCCTTCAGGACATATCCTACGCCTCTCACTGTATGTATGAGTGCAGTCTCATGATCTGCATCGATTTTTTTACGAAGGTATCTGATATATACATCGACGATCTTTGTATCCCCATAGTAGTCGTAGCCCCATACCGATTCAAGAATCTGTCCACGATCCAATACTTGTCGCTTGTTTTTCAGTAAATATAAAAGCAAATCATATTCCTTTGGAGTCAAACTGACTTCTAAATCACTTCTAAAAACATCTCTTGTTTTTTCATTAATTCGTAAGTCACTAAACTGAATCCACTCGTCATCTATTGGACTTGTAGGAATAGTGATTTGGCTCATTCTTAGCACTGCACGAATTCTAGCAAGCAATTCTTCCATTCTGAAAGGCTTTGTTATGTAATCACTTGCGCCAAGGTCGAGACCAGATACTTTGTCTTCAATAGAATCCTTGGCAGTCAATAAGATAATTGGAACCACAGAATTTTTTCCTCGAATGCGTCGTAGTAATTCAATTCCACTCATACCTGGAAGCATTATATCTAGTAAGATCAAATCCCATTTTTGTGAAAGGAACATGTCAAAAGCCTCAATCCCATCCAAAGCCTTGCCGGTTTCATAGCCTTCATAGTCCAATTCAATTTCAAGTAGCCTTACTATTTTTTCTTCATCTTCTACGATTAAAATCGATTCCTTAGACAAGTTATTCACACCTTTCGAATCCATTAGTAGCTCTATTATATCAATAATAAATGACCCATGGAGTAAGAGAAGGGTTAGGTTTAAAGAGGAATCTGAAAAAAATAATATTATTTTAGAGGAAATAGGGTAAACCAACAATAATAATTTATACTTGAAAAGTTTGAATAGCCTTTCATTTTACATCGATTATTCTATTTGGTAATATGCGATTGAGTCGTCTGTCGTCAGACATCAATCAACCCGGATATTAAAAGTAGTGTTTACTACTGTATAGAAAGAAGGAACAATGATGAATGTGTTATGGGGAATCTGCGGTATTCTAGTCGTTTTAGGTATTGCTTTTCTTTTCTCAAGTGCCAAAAAATCGATTAAATTAAGAACAATCCTAGCAGGGTTGACGATACAGATCTTATTTGCTTTTGTGGTGCTGAAGTGGGAAACAGGACGTGAAGTTCTGGTTAAGTTTTCGAATGGAGTACAAAACTTAATCTCCTACGCAAACGAAGGAATTTCTTTCCTATTTGGACCCTTAGTGGCAAATCAATCTGGGGTAGTTTTTGCTTTTCAAGTGTTGACAATTATCATTTTCTTCTCTTCACTTATTTCTATTCTATATTATTTAGGAGTTATGCAGTTCTTTATTAAAATTATTGGAGGAGTTCTTTCTAAAATTTTAGGAACTTCAAAAGCGGAATCCATTTCTGCTGCAGCAAATATTTTTGTGGGACAAACAGAAGCTCCACTAGTTATTCGACCTTTTATAGCAAAAATGACTAAATCTGAACTTTTCGCTGTTATGACCGGAGGATTGGCGTCTGTAGCAGGTTCTGTGCTTGTAGGGTATGCATTATTAGGTGTTCCGCTAGAATACTTGTTAGCTGCTAGCTTTATGGCAGCACCAGCAGGCTTGATCTTAGCAAAAATAATGATTCCTGAAACAGAAGAGGTAGATGAAACTGATTTTGTCATGGAAAAGGATGAAAGTTCGGCAAACGTTGTTGATGCAGCTGCAAAAGGAGCTAGTGAAGGGCTACAGCTTGCACTGAACGTCGGTGCGATGCTGTTAGCTTTCATCGGAATTATTGCGTTGCTTAATGGTTTACTTGGAGGTATAGGTGGGTGGTTCGGATACGGTGATCTCTCACTTGAAGGTGTTTTAGGATTTGTTTTCTCTCCATTAGCATTTGCAATTGGTGTTCCATGGGCAGAAGCAGTACAAGCAGGTTCATATATCGGGCAAAAACTTGTATTGAATGAATTTGTTGCTTATTCTTCATTTGCACCTGAGATTGCAAATTTATCGCCTAAAACTGTCATTGTGGTTAGTTTTGCGTTATGTGGATTTGCCAATTTAAGCTCTATGGCTATTTTACTTGGAGGTCTTGGTTCAATGGCACCGAGTCGTCGTTCAGATATTGCTCGTTTAGGTTTTCGTGCAGTAGCAGCAGGAGCGTTAGCTTCACTTTTAAGTGCATCTATTGCAGGTATGTTCATTTAAATTTAAATATAATATAGTGAGTAAACCCCATCCATTTTGATTGGATGGGGTTTTATTTTAAGAGATAGGAAAATATATAAATATGTCGATTCGTAGGGCTTTAAAGAACGAATAATCCTGTGATTTTCGTTTCATGTGGAGGCTTTCCACGGGCGATGCCGAGCTTCCTTGTACACTACCTGAAGAGTATCGACTTTCTCGCTTATCCCACAGGGGTCGCCACATTCCTCTTCCATCAACAAGTGTGTAGTATTCCATTATAAGGGTAGGGCATAGCCTATCGTTTAGATGGTAAGAGTGGTCTAATTTTATGTAGTGATAACATCATCTATGATTGCTTCAAGAGTACATGGTTGATTGGAGCGCAGGGCGGCGACTCAAGTGGGAACAGCGCGAGCTGAAGACCCTGGACGAAGCGAAGGAAACGGCTGAAGCCGTGCCCACGGAAAGCGTCCGTTCTTCACTGCAATTAACGGCATATCCATATTTCTGTTCTTAAAGTACCGGGCGTCTTTTACCCGGTTTTTCTTATTTGACTGCTTTTTGAATTGCTTGTTTTCTACTATTTGTTTTACCAAGTTTCAATAAGATGCAATAGGGAAAAGATGATGAGGAAAGTTTTAGTAGGAAAGGGTGTATGAGCATGACTAATAATATTCCTCGTGAAGAAGGGCTAGATCACAGTCTGAGTTTGTTAAGAGAAGGATATATGTACATTCCAAATAGAAAGAAAAGCTTCGCCTCTAACATATTTGAAACTCGCTTATTAGGGCAGAGTGCAATCTGTATGAGTGGAAAAAAAGCAGCAGAATTGTTTTATGATGAAGAGAAATTTATGCGAAAAGGGGTAGCTCCTAAACGTTTGCAAAAGACATTATTTGGAGAGGAAGGGGTCCAAACATTAGATGATGAGGCACATCGCCATCGTAAGTCGATGTTTATGTCGTTGATGACGAAGAGTCGCCTACAAGTTTTACATGAAATTACGAAAATGCAATGGCAAATAGCTGCAATGAAGTGGGAGCAGATGGAGCAGATCGTTTTGTATGATGAAGCAAAAGAAATCATGTGTAGAATCGCATGTGAATGGAGTGGAGTTCCGGTTAAGGAGGAGGAACTAAAAGAAAAAGCGGAGCAGTTGGCTGCCTTATTTGAATCACCAACCGCCCTTGGTCCACAGCATTGGAAAGGGAGGTATGCCCGGAAGCAGTTAGAACAATGGGTAGTAGGTTTAGTTAATCAAGTTCGAGAGGGGCATCTTACTCCACCAGAAGGTACTGCGCTACGAGAAATCTCTTTGCACAAAGACTTGGAAGGGAAATGGCTAGAGGAAAAAGTAGCAGCTGTTGAAGTAGTAAATATTTTAAGACCAATTGTTGCAATTGCTATTTATGTTAATTTTACTGCACTCTCAATTCACCATTATCCTGAGCAAAAAGCAAAGCTCGAGACTGCAGATGCGAAGTATTTTCAAATGTTTGTTCAAGAAGTGAGACGTTTTTATCCTTTCTTTCCAATGGCAGCAGCAAAAGTAAGGAAAGATTTTACTTGGGAAGGCTATGCTTTTAAAGAAGGGACGTTGACGTTACTTGATTTGTATGGAACAAATCATGATGCAGAATTGTGGGATAACCCGGATATATTTAATCCAGATAGGTTTACCGGATGGGATAAAAGCCCTTTCGATTTCATACCTCAAGGTGGAGGAGATTATATGATGGGACACCGTTGTGCGGGAGAATTTGTGACTATTGAAATAATGGAAGTATCGCTCAATTTTTTAGTTAATCATTTAGCTTATCAGCTTCCGGAACAAGATTTGAGCTATAGCTTGGTTAGTATGCCAAGTATCCCCCGTAGCGGAATTGTTCTAAAGAATATCCAAAGAATAATGTGATGAAAAAATTGAGGCTGGATGTAACGTCGGTTATGACCAGCCTACCAAAAAGTTAATAATGATACCACGATGTTAGATAATAGGATAATACTGTTCATATCTAGGATTATAGAAAAAGGGAGGACGGATTCCAATTTTGGGTAGCAGAAATGGACTAGAATTGGAGTTATATAATACCTTAACCTGATCCTCTGAATAATTGATCAGTAGTACTTCTACTTCTCTATTGGGTACTGAACTTTGCACGGTGTAGCCTCCTTAGTAGATTACTTCTTAATAATCTATTCTGCGCTACCTGCAATGGTAACGTCCTTCAATCCTCACTTAAGATCATACGTATATATTCACCTTAACTGTAAGTGGGACATAAGATAATTGGATTATTACATTTAGGAGGATTACTATGTCCCATAAAAACGAAACAAATCAAATCTATCCAATGTATCCTAATTACGGGAAAATCACAAGATATGAAGATGTACCAATTACTGTGCCAGAGCAACGTCAACTAAGACAACCAGGTGTTGAGGGGTTAATGAATCCGCATCCAATTATTGAAAACCCTAATTATGAAGGAAGTAACAAACTAAAAGGGAAAGTTGCGCTCATTACAGGTGGTGATAGTGGAATAGGGGCTGCAACCGCTATTGCTTTTGCGAAAGAAGGAGCAAATGTTGCAATTTCTTATTTAGATGAACACGAAGATGCAAATCGTACAAAGAAAAGAATAGAAGAACTTGGACAACGTTGTATATTATTACCTGGAGATTTACGAGAAAAAAATCAGTGTGTTGACATAGTAGAAGCAACCATCCAAGAATATAAGAAGCTTGATATCCTTTGTAATCACGTTGGGATTCAATTTCAGCAGCTGAGTTTACTTGACATTACTGATGAGCAATTCGACGATACTTTTAAAGTAAATATCTATTCACATTTTTATACAACGCGTGCAGCGTTACCACACTTAAATCCGGGAAGTACTATTATTAATACCTCTTCCGTCGTTGCATTTGATGGCAATGAACAACTAATTGATTATACTGCAACAAAAGGTGCTATTATCGGTTTTACACGGGCACTTGCCAATAGTTTAGTTAGTAAAGGTATTCGGGTAAATGCTATAGCACCAGGAAGGATATGGACACCACTAATACCTGCAAGTTTTTCAGCGGACGAAGTTACGCAAGCGGGCAATCCAATGCAACGTCAAGGTCAACCTTTTGAGGTAGCTCCGACGTTTGTGTATCTTGCTTCAGATGATTCACGTTTTGTGACTGGACAGACGCTCCATGTAAACGGCGGACAATTTACTTCATCGTAGTGCATATTAATTAAAAAGAACCGGGCAAAAAGACGCCCGATCCTTTAAGGTCAAAACCTAATTCTATTGTATTGGAAGGCTTTTAGACAGATGTTTTGCTCTATGATTACCGTGTGTTTTTTAATGATATTGGTTGTGAAGGACATCACAACTAATATCACTTTTTTAGGTAATCTTATCAAGTTTGTCTGTCAATCAATCTCCTTTAACTCAATCCAAATTCTGTAATTAGTGATGCCAGACCGCCTTGGAATCCGCTTCCGATTGCATTGAATTTCCACTCATTATTGTGGCGGTATATTTCTCCAACAACCAGTGCAGTTTCTATTGAGAAGTCTTCCCCTAAGTCGTAGCGAACAATCTCTTCATTTGTATCTTCGTTTACTATTCGTATAAAAGCGTTTGAAACTTGACCGAAGTTTTGTTTTCTTTGGTCTGCATCGTGAATGGTTACAGTAAAAACAACTTTTTGAACAGCGTTGGGTACAATTGGTAACTTAACTAGAAGCTGCTCGTCATCACCGTCTCCATCTCCAGTACGGTTATCTCCTGTGTGGATGACTGAACCTTCTTCGCTTTGTAGATTATTATAAAAGATAAAGCTCTTTTCATTAAAGGCTTTCCCATTACCATCTACAATAAAAGCTGAAGCATCTAAATCAAAGTCTTCTCCGCCACTATATCTGTTTGTATCCCAGCCCAGTCCAACTAAGACATTTTTTAATCCTGGATTCGTTTTCGTTAAATCAATTTTTTGTCCTTTTGATAGGTTAATAACTGACATTTTATTTCCCCCTAATCCATTTTTAAATTACTTTCTTTGCCCATCCTCATATTTCTTTTGCAATTCTTCCAAACGAAGACGACCTTGTTCTCTCATTTTACGATTTTCTTCTTCAATAGCTTTTGTTTCGTTCATCCCGCGCATAATCGTATCCCATGTTTGTTCGATTGTTTCAATTTTAATACTAGGTTGCCCTGACATTCTAGCGATATCCACACTTTGCTTGGATATATCATTGGCATTACGGAGTAACATTTCGTTTGTTCTACGATCTAGCTCGCTCATCGATTGTGCAACAAGATTTTGTCTTTTAGCCGAAATTGCATTGATAAGTCCTGTTTTAAAAATAGGGATAGTTGTTACAAATGCTGAATTTATCTTACCGATTAACTTTGTGTTGCCTCGTTGAAGCATTCTGATTTGTGGTGCTGATTGATAAGATACCTGTTTAGCCATTTCAAGATCATAAATACGTTGATCTAGTAGCTCAATCGCATTTTGCAATGAATTCAATTCCATCAGTACTAGTTGATCACCATTTTCAGCTTTTTGCTGTAGGTTAGGCACGAGTTGTCTTAACTGATTGACCTTCAATTCACCAGCTACAATATACTTTTCTAATTCCATAAAGTAGTTGAAGTTTTTGTCGTACAAATCTTCTAATGTAACTGTAGATTTTTTCATCTCAGTTTCATACTTTGTTATCTCAACAAATACCTTATCGATTTCGCCACCCATTGTTTGATATTTATTGAATAGCTTTTCGATTAATTTCTCACCTTGTTTAAAGATTTTACCGAAGAAAGAGGGTTTTTCAACAAAGTCTTTTTTGTCAAATTTATCCATAATCTTACCGAGCTGTTTTAATAGTTCACTGGATTCTTCCATACTACTGGATTTGATCGTGCTTAAAATTTGTCCTGTAAACTTGGAGATTTCATCTGCTGGCTCACGACCAAATTCTAATAAACCAACTTGGTTTTTTGGGTCAATTTTTGCTACTAGCTGTAATACTTGTGGGTCACGTTTCAGCTGTGCTTTTAAATCGTTACTTTCCTCCATCATTTGTTCTTGCTGTTCAATTTCTAATTTTTGTAATTCCACGTTTTCTCCCCATTTCTATAGAAATTTCTTGAAAATCTTCTGAACTACACTAGGTTCTTTAAATGGATCATTGAAACTTCTATCGTCCATCCAGTGTATATCGAAGGTGCCTTCTTGTACCCATTTTTCAATATCAAGATGCCCTTTAGGATTCACAATAACAATATCTAAACCTAAATGATGCATCATACATAAGGCGTTGGCATCTGTTCTTGAAAGTTCAGGCCCATTCTCCTCGTTATAAATAAATATTGTTGGAACAAATTGAGGGTAATCAAATGTTTGTAAAAGACGAATAACAAAATCAGGTAAAACCATGGATTGTGCAAATGCGTATAGTTGGAGATCCTCCAATGTTTCATTGGACTGGCGAATAAGTATTGGTTCGCTTACGTGTTTGGCGATTGTCTCCCCGATAACAGTTTGCGTGCCTAAAGGGAGTTTATCATATGTCCACCAATTTGCAGCTTTCATTTTTTCGGGATCTAGCATACCATCTGCTTTTAATGCATCTCGGTAATGGAATAGCTGATTCGTTTTTTGCTCCTTCGTGAAAGGGAATTGGCGAATTACTTGTGTGTCATCTCGCTCTGTTAACGAATGAACGTTATTCCAAAACCGTTTTCTATTTTTGTCTATACCTAACAGTTTTGCGAAAACTACAGGAATTGTTACCTGTCGATTGCTAACCTGGAAGTGAGGACGAATCATTGCTCTTTCTTTAGAAATCAAGAAAGCTTCATCTTCTGTAGTTTTCAAACGGATTGAGTTAATGGAATACGCTTTAAATTGAAAAGGTTTATAAAGTCCTGAATCTTCATGATGTAAAAGCTCGTTGATTTCTTGGGTTGCTTTAAATGCTACAGTACCTGCAATTTTTGGCATCTCATCTGGAAGCGGTTTTATATCTTGAGAAACCTTAGGTAAACGGAAACTAAGGTCATCCGCGATTGCCAGTAGGCTTTTGGGCCATGATTCATCACTTGGATTGAAAATAACTACATGGAGACCGAAGTCAGCTAAGTATGTAAGAAACCATTTTTCGCTAGGAGTTGCACTGCCGTACCAAAGAAATGCAGGAAGACCTTGTTCGAAATTTATTTTCTCTAATACTGGTTCTACATGATTGAAAATCCACTTTACAAGATCAGTAGTAATACGGCGAAATTCATGATGAAGTGTGCCTTCTGTGTAGCTGTTTTGTAACTTCTTTAGTAAATCTATTAGGACAGTTCTAATTCGTCTATTTAGACCCAGATCTTTCAAATTTGGCAATAATGAGTATCCATCAAGAAACGCAACCATTCGATTTGGAGAAAGTCCTTTTTCTTTCCTATGCATATCAAAGAGTTGGTTGAGTGCTCGTAATTTCTCGGGAGAAATTTCTTTGTTAAGTACACCAGTCAGTATGCTTAGCTTTCCAGAGGATTCATTAACTTGTGTATGCAGAATTGAGAAATATTCATCTTCATCTAAGGACATGCCAATATACTGGCAAACTAATTGAGGATATTTTAAGTTCTCTCCGTCTAATGTTACTTGAGAAGGATCTCCTAAAGAATCTTTCAACCATAATCCGATATTAGATGAATCCCACGACTTCATCCTGATGGGATTTAAATTAACCATGGGCTTTCCCTCCTATTCATACATATTATAACAAATAATCGTTCACCTTTTTTAATATTTCTTCTCCTGCTAGTACACCTGTTTGGGTTGTAATAGATACGTGAGGAGGAAGATATCCGCCTTTATGATTTGCCTCGCCATGGGAAGGGATAAAACCATGAGTGGCACTTAAAACCATATCGAAGTCGAGCATGGAATCCCCAGCGGCTATGATCGTATTTGCAGCAATTCGCTCTGCTACAAATTGGAGTGCAGCCGATTTGTTTATGCAAGTAGGCATGATATATACCTTTCGCCCTTGGTGGGAAAGAGAGAAGCCTTGCTGATAAAAGATTTGAGAAAGGTTTTCAAAATCCTCGACTGAAAATGCATGTTCATCAATAATTAGATATACAAACCATGATTCTGCTTGCATAACGTTAAGGACAAATTTGTTTTTTATATATGCATTCAGCTGAGGTAGTACATGATCTATGGAAGTACGATTCTGCTGCATTTGTGCGATTACTTTATCCGACCATTCCGCAAGCGGTTCGCCGTCCTCCAAAATAACGGCACCATTCGATACAACTGCATATTTTGGTTTTTCTACTGTATGATATAAACCTGTAATTCGATTGTATTGTTCAGCTGTTCTAGTTGTTACGGGCAAAAAGGTTGTAGAGGAGGCTATATGTTGAAACAACTGTAGACCTTTATTGGTCATAAATGCAGTTGGTTTTTCATCGACCCATTCTACAGCTACAAAATCCTCAGTGCTAACTTCTTGTCCTCTTGAATTTTTACTATATATAAGTGTTCGATCTAAATCACTAGCAAATAGAATTGTCATATTAGATCCTCCGATTCTATCAACCCGATGGCAAGGTAAAAGAGCCCTGGTACAATTTCAGTTGGAATATTTTTTTCCTTACATAAGAGGAGGATATGACGTAGGGATGGGTGTTTATCATCACTAAGTAATATTTTAAAAGGCTTTCTCCTTAACAGTACTCTAGTCGTTTCTCCAACACTTGGCTTTACTTTACTAATATCAGCATTCTTATAGAACTTACTGGCAATGGACTCCACTTCCTGCATGCCTTTCCAAGTCCGTATGTTTGTGATTGGAAATTTTTTTATAAGTTCTGTTATGATTGGTTCCTGTTCTTGGAATCGACTGGATATATTTTCGATAAATTCGTTGGATACATCCATTTCCTCAAGATCATCGTAATACTTGGCTCCGTGGTAATCATCTGCATCTTGAAATGCATTATTCAATACAGTTCGACTAACTAATCCAGAGACAGTTGAGTTCAAGCAAGCGTTTGGAATAAGGAAGTCTTCTCTCGTTGCAAATAATGTGGCACATTCGCCTGGATCGGTTAATACGGCGAGGTCATCATTTAAGTTAAGATCGTAAGCTGCATTTAACTTTTGAGTGGACTTAGTTAGCTCGTTTTGTATAGCGCCTTTTCCTGTCCACCCATCAACAAATTGAATATGGCTTTTCGGATAATGCTCTCTAATAGTTCGGACAGCCTTCTCATCGATTCCTTTTCCTCTTAGTATAGATATACTAAAGTGTGGCCATTTAAGTTTCAAAAATTTTTCTGCGTATCGCTTCATTAATATCCCGATTGGGCTTCCTGCTCTTGCGAGTGAAACGATTACGACGTCATCGGTACCTGCATATCGTCTTACTCTTCTACATAATACCCCTACTAATTGTGCGATATGATCAGCCGAATCCTGCATAGCCTGTTGATATAACTCCGTATACTCAGAGGTTGGTCGATTTTCAATGGGCAGGGTTTCGGAGTAGTGACTGCCTGTTTGAAATAGTTGTTCTCTAGATTCTACAGAAGACTCAATCTGAACATCAGATAAATCCTTAAGTAAGAAAGTGATATCTTCCTTAGAGTAGCTTGATTTTACCAATCCATCTGTATTAATAGTCATTATTTTCACCTCTAACTGGGTGAGTAAGAGATACCCACGAAACCGGCGCTAACGTCTCCAAATAGGAAAGAAGTGGAAACCAGGTGGGAGGTTCTTGAACAGACTCAGAAATAACAATGATTTGTTCGGCATTAATTTCTGAGAGGTTGTATAAATATTGGTTAATCCCGTTGGAATCAGGCAACATAAATTTACATTTATGCTGAATAGGATATAATTCTTCTGTTTTTGCTAAGATAGGACTTCTTGTGGTAGTTTGTACTTTTGTATTATTTCCAAAGGCAAGTGCAAATCTGAGCGGGATGTAAATGTTCTCTCCAATGCCTATAACTAGAGTGGATTTGCTCCTATTTAGATTAGGAAGCCTATTTATAAAACTTTCTATCCAAGCATCCATTTCTTCGTGAAGATTGCTTGATAAACCAAATCTCCCTGTGAAGTTACAATAGATCCCATGCTCACTCCGATGCTTAGAGGTAATCTCTAGAGATGATTTTTCGTCAACGAAAACAGAAAATGGTTGCATACCGCTTAGAATAGGAGTGTCCTTTTCTTCGATTGATGCCTGATTGAGTAGAGTGAATTGGCCGCCCATAATCGTAATAATTTCAGCAGAAATCTGATGTGTATTCATTAGTTCGTTAAAATCATGTTGATGTTCTTTAGTTCTCCAGTCTAATATAGATAGAATTTTATATTTTTTACCTGGAAAAGATTTATTTAATGCAACGATTAAATTGGAGAGTGTAAGACCGGTCGTTATTTCATCATCTATTAACACAATCGTGTCCGCATCCTTTAGTGTTTGCTCAGGTGCATAGACTCTGTGAGAGGTTGCGTGTGAATGCTCTTCTTCAAAATAGAAGGAAGGTTCCATATGTAGAATTTCTTCTCTAGTTGTATGAATATAATAAGCGTCTTGAAAGTGCTGAAATACTGCATGACCTAGGCCGGTTGCTGTTTCCGCAAATCCAATGAATACGGTCTTACTTGGTAAGTTGGACTTATAGCTTAAAGAGTCCAGACTTAGTTTTCGATTGGGTATTCCTGAATTGATCATCTGAACAAGTTCATTTACCAATGGGTGAGTATCTAAGCTTTCACTCTTCATAAGCATTGAAGCTAGAATAGTTCCAGTACCTAGTGAAATAGCTGGATCCACTGCTAAATGCTTACCAAGAAGTCGACTTACGAATAAAAATTGGCGTTTTTTATTAATTCTCACAGCCATTTGGAAAAGTGCTTCCGGCGAGAAATTATACGGATTATCTTTAATGTCTATTACTAGCTTTAAATCTCCATGTAAATTATAGGTTTTTGATGTATTGAAGGAAGTCGAGTGATGTAACATTTTCTTTTAACACCCCATATATTTCTGCTTGAGCAATAATCTTCATAGCCCAGCTGTAGTGAGGTTTAACCTCATTCATTTTATTTTTAGCAGAACTTCGCAAAACTCCATTTGTTTCCGCCTTATTTTCAATGATTAAACATGCATCTTCAAATAACTCCTTAGGCACTATATATCCACTATTTACGATATCGATTTGAGAAGGGTGTATACAGGTCTTTCCGTAGAAACCATTTAAAAGGTCGAGTTGTACCTCATTCCAAAGTATGGACTCTATACTATTTACATCCGTGAAGAGACGAAAGGAATCTAGAGATTCAAAGTACTCATAAACAGGTCCAGAAACGATAAAGTTATCTTCTTTACGATTGAATTTGTTTAATATATCGGTGAAACAATTGGTGATTAGTAGCAGTTCATAGATTGTTCTATTCCCAGGACGTCTTTGACTGAAAAGGCTGGTGAAATCCGTAGCACCAACTCGTATAGTTAGTACAAGGTCTTCAAACTGCTTGAAAACTGTATAAAGCTTAGAAAGTTCTTGCTCTCTAGTTTCTGTATAAATAATTTCTTTAGTTTCTAAAATAGGTAACCCATATAAATGAGTAGAATACTGAAGATTAATACTTTCTAAACATAAAAAAAAGCTTTTTGCATTATAGGAGGTGCACTTTGGAAAAACGAATCCGGTAATATATTGAATAGCACTTCCTAATAAAGTAACAACCTTTTCTAGGTGTTGGACGGTTCTTATTCTGATAAATAAGAGAGGAATATTATTTATATCTATTAAGCTATTTTGATCATTTTGTTCAATTAATTTTAATTCATTTACAACGTTTAGTTCTGCTTCTAAAAGTTCTGAATCGGAGACAGCATCCTCTAAACAAATGATAGCACTTGTTAAATTCTTTAAATTATTTTTTGATAGTTTATCGGTGAAATTGGGCATTGAACCTGGTAAGTATAAAGCTGCTCCCATAGCCATCCCTAATTTTTTTCTTTCCAAATTTTTGGAAAAGTCGCTAGGTGGTATATGAAAGAATTGACGTATCTCTTTCTCACTAACCCCTCTGAATTGTCTCATATTTTCCACTCCTAAGAATGAAGAAGGAGTTATTAGGTATACCCAAATACCTCTACTTTCTTCAGATACTAAAACAAAAAGCAAGGAAGCATACCCTTGCTTTTTGAGAGAAGTTATTAATTCAAGCCGAAGTCCGAAACTAATGCTCCAAGACCGCCTTGGTATCCACTTCCAATTGCATTGAATTTCCATTCGTTATTATGGCGATATAGCTCACCAACAACGACTGCAGTTTCAATGGAGAAATCTTCACCAAGATCATAGCGAATCAATTCTTCTTGTGTATCTGCATTTAAAATACGTACGTATGAATTGCTTACTTGGCCAAAGTTTTGTCCTCTGTCTTCTGCATCATGAATTGTGATACAAAAAGCAATTTTCTCCACAGAAGTTGGCACAGTCGACAAGTTAACGTTTACTTGCTCGTCATCTCCGTCTCCATCACCAGTACGATTATCTCCTGTATGAACAACAGATCCGTTACCACCAGTAGTGTTGTTATAGAATATAAAGTCACCTTCTGAAGAACATTTGCTGTTACTGCCTAATAGGAATACAGAGGAGTCTAAGTCGAAGTCTTTTCCTCCGTCGTATTTATTTGTATCCCAGCCTAAACCTACAGTTACGTTAACTAAACCAGGATTTGTCTTTGTTAAATCTACCTTTTGACCTTTTGATAAGTTAATGCCCACTTTTAACCACTCCTTATAAGTATTTGTTTGCTATTGATCCGATATCTAAATCTGTTGTACCTTCACCAACTGCAGAGAATTTCCAATCTGATCCGTTACGGTATAGCTCTCCAGGAATAAGAGATGTTTTACCGGCATAGCTTTCACTTAAATTATAATGAACTAATTCTTCTTTTGTGCCATTATCAACTAGACGGATAAATGCATTTTGAATTAGTCCGAAATCTTGTTTTCTTTGTTTTGCTTGATAAATGTTTACTACAAACACCAATCTATGTACAGATGGCGAAATAGCACTCAGATTCACGTTGATCACTTCGTCGTCTCCATCGCCGTCTCCAGTTAAATTATCTCCAGAATGGACAACGCTTCCATCTTGACTTGTTTTATTTCCAAAATAAATAACGTGCTGCTTAGATACTAATTTGCCCTTTTCATCTAATAAAAGTACTGATGCGTCACAATCGATAGCTGCTCCGCCACCACTGCCTCCACCTAGTAATCCACCTAAAAAACCACCGCTTTTTTTCTTTTCCACAGGGTCCCATCCTAGTCCTACCATAACACTTGAAAGGGAAGATCTACCCTTAGTTAAATCAATTTTTTGACCCTTAACTAAATTAATGCCCATTCTTTTACCTCCAAATTTTAGTCATACCATTTATACGAGGATACGATGCAATAAGTTTCATAAAAAACAACGCATTCTTATGCAAAGGATATTATAATTTTATCAGAATTTTTCAGCTTTTGCTATTAAGTTGAATAGCAAACACCTAGTGAATATTTTCAGGTTGGTGCATAATAAAAATCGAAGTAAAGAAATATGTTTCTTATAACATATTTCTCCGCTTCGAAAATAATTAGTTTTTATTTAAAAATTCTACTAAGTCTTGATGATTCTCTGGTGTAACTCCATGACCATCATTATAAGATTTAAAAGTTACTTTTGCTCCCATTGCTTCAAAATAGTCATTACTTTCAATCCCCCACTGTGAAGGAATCACATAGTCATAATTGCCATGTGAGATAAAGATGGATAAATGATTAACGTCTCGCTTGCTATATTCTGTTTTTACAAACTCAGGTATATATCCACTTAAAGCAACTACTTTACTAATTTTATTTCCCATTGTCAGCGCCACCGTTTGGGCAAGGATAGCACCTTGACTAAACCCTAGTATCGTAATGTTATCAGGATTTAAGTTGTACTCGACAATTGCCTCTCGAATGAATGCCTGAATATGCGTCACGATTTTGTCGAATATATCTCTAATTGGTTTTCCGATTTCTTCAATTTCGAAAAATGAATAGCCAGGTTTCTGTACTATTGGCCCACGTAAACTAAAAATATGATGGGTGTTCTCGAAATCTCTCACTAGCTGAAGTAGATCTGCTTCATTACTGCCCATACCATGTAGTAAAAATATAGCAGGTTGTTTTTTTGAAGTGTTGATGGGTGCTGTATGGTTAAATGTAAAAGGAGATTTCATGTATCGTACTTCCTTTCAATTAAAGTATATCTATTTTATCATAAGTATTGATGGTAGCTTGTTGTGAAAGCTTTAGCTGATTTTTCTTGCCGTACAAATTAACAATAATGACGCTAGCGATTGCCACGAATCCTCCTACAATAGAAAGAGCTGTAGGGAGTTCCTGCAACCAAATCCACGTCACGATAATCGCAACGACCGGTTCTAAATACAGGGAATTGGAAACAGAGCTTGCTTCACTATAGGACAATGCCATAGCCCAAGTTAAATACGCGATTGCAGTTGGGAATACTCCTATATAAACTGCAGATAAATTAGCCTCTATCGTCGCGTGCTGAATTTCTTCGAACAGTCCAGGTGCAAAGAACAAAAAAGGTATAGTACCTACCCAGGTAAAATAAGCCGTCAATTCAATGGCACTATACTTTTTGTACAAAGGCTTCTGGTAAACGAAAAAGATTGCGGTTGAAAAAGCTGCAATCAGAACTAAAAATACGCCTGGCGAAATACCAAAAGTGCTTCCGCCTGTCCCTATAGCTATTAAAATAATACCGACAAATCCAAAAGCTAATCCGAACCAACCGATTTTACCAAGTCGTTCCTTCAATACAATAATAGCGATAATAGTCGTGAAGATAGGCGCTGAACCAATCAGCATACCAGCCGTTCCGGCTGATATCGACAGTTGTCCAAACGTGATGCAAAGATGGTATATATTAATCCCGATAAAACCGAGAATTACAATTTTAAATATATCTTCCTTTTGAGGTAACTGAAATTTGACTCCAGGCCAAATTGCGATAACAAGAAATATAATAGAAGCAATCAGAAATCTAACTAATATTAAATGCCCTGCAGAATAGCCACCCTGTAAACTTGCGCTAATCGCTGCAAAAGAGGAACCCCAAATAGCGACGGTGAATAATGCAAGTGTTAATGCTTTTGTATTCATTTTCTTCCACCAAACTTTCTAACAGTAATAATTATTGTTAATGCAAACAACTAATCGTACAACAAATTCCTATATCCCACAAGTAGAGGGAGATAGGGGTTTGAGTATCCTATACGCAAGTGTTTGGTGTTAGAAAGTAAGTAGTCAATTGTTAAGTATGATAAGCAATATTTAGCCGTGTGATAATGAAAAAGAGTAGAGTACCGCAAAATTAATCACGGTTCTCTACTCCTTGGGATTACTGGCAATTTGAGTTGTTTAATTTGACGATAATATTATTTACCTTGAAAGTTAATCGCGGCAATACCCAACGTTTTGGCAGCTATTAGCATTGCGCGTTCATCAAAATCGAACATAGGACTATGGTGAGGGAATACATCCCCTTCAGGCATAGCACCGGTAAAGAAGAACGTACCAGGGATTTCTTCTAAATAATAACCAAAATCCTCCCCGATCATCAATAATTCGGATTCATTGACTTTATTAACTCCTGGAACAGCTCTAGCAATGTCTGCAATATACTCTGTCTCCTCTTTATGATTAATTACTGGGGGATAGCCTCTTTCGTATAGGAAAGAATAAGAACAATCCGCTGTATAGCATGTGCCTTCTATAACGCGTTTTAGTTCATTTTCCATCAAATCTCTAACATCTGGTTTGAATGTTCGAACGGTACCAGTCATTTTCACAGTGTCCGCAATAATGTTAAAGGCGTTATCCGCTATAAAAGAACCGACAGAAAGTACTGCAGATTCAGTAGGGTTTACACGTCTTGCCACTAATTGCTGCAAGTTTACAACTAATTGAGAAGCTATTACAATTGAATCTTTTGTGTCATGTGGATTTGCCCCGTGTCCACCTTTACCTTGGACTGTGATAGAAAAACGATCTGCTGCAGCCATAATGGGTCCGCTCTTATATTCGATAGTGCCTAAAGGAGTTTGGGACCATAAATGTGTACCGAAAATTACATCTACTCCATCTAGACAACCAGCCTCAATCATCGGTTTAGCACCACCGGGAGCATATTCTTCTGCATGCTGATGGATAAATACATATTCACCTGCTAGTTGGTCTTTGAATTCATTGATTGTACGGGCAAGTATGAGTAATGCGGCAGTATGTCCATCATGACCACATGCATGCATAACTCCTGGAAAAGTCGATTTGTAGGGAACGTCTTTTTCGTCTTGGATTGGGAGAGCGTCAAAGTCTGCTCGAAGCGCAACGGTTTTACCTGGAAATGCACCTTTTATTCGAGCGACTACCCCATTACCGCCAACGTTAGCTTGGAAAGGTATTTCTAAATGTGTATAGAAATTTTGTATATATTTTGCTGTTTCGGTTTCCTGAAATGATACTTCGGGATGCATATGTAAATAGCGTCGGATGCTGACCATTTCATCGTATGATGCCTCAAGCTGCTTTATAATATCCATACTCATTTTTGATAATCTCCCCTTATCATTTTAATTAAATAAATTATATCAGAGATTGATTCCATTTTTATGAACTTACGCATATTTCACTTGAAATAGACCAAGCTATTTGTATAGCAAATCATAAGGAGGAAAGGTAAATGAATAAACTACTGAAAATAGTATTTATGATGCTTCTAATCGGTATATTGACCGCTTGCGGAAATAATAATAACGATGAGGCAAAAGACAATGGTACGGATAATGCAACAGAAAACACGGACACTGCAGATGAAGGTGCTAATGGAACAGATGCAGGTACTACTAATGATGATGCTACAAATGGTGGTACAGGTGATGAAGGTACTACAAACAACACAGAGGACCAAAATGTAGAAGTAGCGGATGAAGTAGCCGATGTAATAACAGAGTTAGAGGAAGTAGAGTCAGCAAGTGTATTAGTTACTGATAATAATGCATACGTAGCAGTAGAGCTAAGTGAAGGTACGGAAGAAACGGAAGAAATAAAAACTAAAATTTCCGATGCAGCAAAAGCAGAAAATGCTGATTTCAACAATGTATATGTTTCTGCAAACCCTGATTTTAGCCAACAGTTTAGAGACTACGGTGACAGAATTAGAGCAGATGAGCCAGTTGAAGGCTTTTTTGATGAATTTACAGATACAGTAGAAAGAGTATTTCCCGACCAAGCCCAGTAAATATGAATGAAGAAAACCGATTCCACAAAGGAATCGGTTTTCTTAGTTAGAAAGGTATATAAAAATGTCTCGTGATCATAGGGTTCTTGATATATGATTTCCACTTCGGGCGGGACGCTTTCCTCGGGCTTGGTTTTGTTGAGAGCAACTATTTGTAATTCTACTTTACACATCCAGGTTGTGAATTAGTAAAATTATCCATTCCGCAAGTAAAGTGGAGTAGACCGCAAGTAAATGTAGTCTTAAAGCAAGTAAATCATCTACGACCGCAAGTAAGACACAGATGGAAGCGAGTAAAGAATGGGTGAGAGCAAGTAAAGGTAAATTAAGATCAAATCATTCATTAAGTTTAAGGATGTTTATGCTTCTTGAGTGCACATAATCAGTATTTCTAGTAACCTGATTGCAAAAAGGGTCTTCAACTAGTAAATAAGTATCCGACATAAAAATAGCTGGTATCTACCGTATAAAGTAGCGTTAGAGCTCCAGTAATTGTACCTTAGGGGCTTCTTTTATGAATGAATAAAAATGCATCTATTATCAATTATCCCCAAAAAAGAGAGCAAATAAATGTCATAAAATTACCGAGAAAAGAGAGAATGGTCGTGACCTAAGCCACGACCAACCTCTCCAAAAAATCAATATATAGCAACAAGTTCCGAAGAAGCTCTCGGGGCAACGTTTAAAATAGGTTTTGAAACTTAAAGGGGGCTGGACATCTTTTAAGCCCGATTTTTCTTAAATATTACTTTAACCCAATGTTTGCTTTTACATCTACTTCCGCATATTTTCGTTGATCTGCACGGGCTCCTACTAGTGTGCCGATCCAACCACCTAAAAACCCAAGAGGAACCGAGACTAAGGCAGGGTTAGTAAGTGGGAAGAGAGCTTCCCCGGTGAAGGCCATGGAGCCGTCTGCAGCCCAAAGATTAGGGCTTAGGGCAACTAGAACAAGAGCAGAAATTAGACCAGTGATGATAGCAGTCAAGGCACCGGTTGTGTTAAAGTTTTTCCAATAAATCGTGTAAATGATTACCGGAAGGTTTGCACTTGCCGCTATACAAAATGCAAGGGAAACTAAGAATGCCACGTTCATTGTTTGTGCTCCAAGTGCTAACAAAATAGAGAATACAGAAACACCAACAGAAGCAAGGCGTGCGGCATTCATTTGTTCTTTTTCTGTTACTTTTCCTTTTTTGATAATTTGTCCATATAAGTCATGTGCGAAAGCGGATGCTCCTGATAAAACAAGACCTGCTACAACTGCTAAAATTGTAGCGAATGCAACAGCTGAGACAAATGACATTAGTATGTCGCCACCTAAAGCCTGTGCAAGTAGTGGAGCAGCCATATTTCCAGCAGGATTAGCAGCTATAATTGCATCAGAACCAACAAAAGCAGCAGCGCCAAAACCTAAGAAAATAGTTAATACATAGAAGATTCCTACAATCCAAGTAGCGTAAACAACAGAGCTACGTGCAGTTTTTGCATCTTTTACAGTAAAGAATCGCATCAATATATGTGGTAAACCAGCAGTTCCAAGTACTAATGCGATCATCATAGATATCGTATCTAAGCCATTTGTATATTTCACACCAGGATGTAAGTATGCTTCACCATTAGCGGTTACAGATTTCATTTCTGTAAACATTCCTAATATATTAAAATTGAATTTCCACAATACTAAAATAGAAATAAGTACAGTCCCTATCATCAACAAAGCAGCCTTTATAATTTGTACCCAGCTAGTTGCAGCCATTCCGCCCCAAAGTACATAAATAGTCATCATAACACCGACTAAAAGAACGGCTATCCAGTAGTCGATCCCTAATAATAATTGAATAAGTGCGCCTGCACCTACTAGCTGTGCAATCATATAAAATAAAACAATTGTTAACGTACTTATTGCAGCAGCTGCGCGAATTTTCTTTTGATCAAATCGGGCAGTAATCATGTCAGCGAGTGTATATTTCCCGAGATTTCGTAATGGTTCAGCTACAATATATAACACAACCAAGTAAGCGACTAAATAACCAATGCTATAAAAGAAACCGTCAAAACCAAAAAGTGCTATTGCTCCAGCGATACCTAGGAAAGAAGCGGCAGATAAGTAATCTCCGGCAATCGCGATCCCATTTTGCCAACCAGATAATCCTCCGCCCGCAGTATAGAATTCACTAGCTGAGTTTGTCCGTTTGGAGGCAATGTATGTAACGAATAAAGTTAGTCCTACAATTGCTACAAAAAAAGATAATCCTATTGCATTCATTCATAATCACCAGCCTTTTCTTTGTCAAAAATCTTCTCAGCATCTTTATCAAATTCATTAGCTTTGCGTACATAAATCATGCATAACACCCAGGTCATCACAAAAAGTGCAAAGGCATAAATCCAAACCCAAGCAATATCACCAAAAGCATTATTATTTAAAATAGTCGTATAAGAAGTCAAAATAGGTAGCAAAATATAACTTAGTAAGAAAAATATTGTTATAGGTAAAATAAATTTATTCTTTTTCTTTTTTAATGCTTTGAATTCTTCACTCTCTGCTATTGCAGAATAATTTGTCATACCAACAGTTGGAGAAGATCTGAGATTAGAACTTTTTGACGAATTCTGTTTCCTTTTTTCTAGGGAACTTACTGAGTTAACAGAGCTTTCGATATTATTAGCCATTCTTGTTCCTCCTAAAATATATTCAGTATTTAGAATTTTCAGCCAAAAACTGTAATTCTATCATAATAAACATTAAAAGAGATAACAATAAAAATTCACAAAAAATACATAAATATACCTAAAGAAACTATTGAAATGATATTTAAGTAGTGCTTTTTAGAATTTAGATAAGTTGGATTATGCAATTTCTAAGGTAAAAATGATAACATAGACAAGTTGGACAAATTACATAATCACTACAATAAAGAAGGAGGGTTGTTCATGAGCCAATCAGCAACCTTAGTTAAAACGATGCGCTGCAATTTAATGATTACAAATAAGGCACGCAAAGGAATTCAGGAATGGTCAACTGATGAACATGCCTTTTTTAACATACAAAATTCTTTTGAGGTATATATTGAAAAGCGCCCAGTAAATAATCATGGAAATACATCAATTTCCATATATTTTGATAATGTAACGAATGTTAAGTTAGCGGAAAAAGTAGATAGTCGAGTAGTCGTGATGGAGTGCATCCTGCAAAAGGATGGTTTACTCGCAACGGGTTTACATGTTAGAGGTCCTAAAGTTCCTGTACGTACTAATCGTCGTCTTGCGGTTGATTTGGATTTTGTTACTACTAGAAATAATGGAGCAGGAATGCCACTTGTGTTGCACACCAAAATTCAAGATCTTCCTGTTGCAGAAGAGCGTTCAGAATATGTGAAAAAACGGATTTCTAGCTGGGAAGGTTACTTGAAGATTCAAGAACGTAATGCCGATATTGCAGATATAACAAGTCCTTATTCAAAACTTGCTTTCAATGCGGATTTTAGTCGTATGACATTGCATGGCTGCACGATGAATACCAACGAATGGAAAAACCTAAGAGGTCTCAGTGTGACGTTAAAGGGATTTCAAAATGACGTAGGCGATATTTTGAAAGCAGATCGCGCAAAACAAACAATTGAAGTAGAGATTAAACCAAAGTTTAGAGAATTAGCAAGGAAAAATCAGTGGAATCCCAAGTCGAAAGAGGTAGTTTTTAGTAATTTCGCATCCCTAAGCCAAATTAGACGACTTCGAAAGGGTTTTGAAGATTTACAAAATGGACTCGCAGCCAATCCAAATCTGGAAAAGATCTTATTTGAAGATCGACCAACCATTCGCGTGAATGCAAAACGTCGAGAATTAGAATTCCATAACCAGCTAAACGAATTTCAACAAGAAGCGGTTGTTGGTGCCATGTCGGCTGAAGATTTATATGTAATTCAAGGCCCACCAGGAACTGGGAAAACAACGGTGATTTCTGAAATATGTCAGCAAAATGCGAAGGCAGGCTTACGTACACTTGTAGCATCCCAGTCTAACTTAGCAGTAGACAATGCCCTTAGTAGATTACTTTCAAACAAAGAAATTCGTATTTTACGATTTGGTAGAACAGAAAGTATTGAAGAGGAAGGCAAAAGGTTTATTGAAGAAAATGTGGGGCTGTACTGGAAAGAGCAAACGTTAATTTCTTTAAAGAAAGAATTAGACGAGCATTCTTTAAGGGAAGGTCAGCTTCTTGAACAAATAGCTGGATGTGAGCGTCAAATTGAAGAACTTAGTAAAGAACAAATATTAATAAAAAAAGCTATTGAACAAAAAGCGGAAGCAAAAGTGGAACACGAAGTTAGATTAGAAGAAATTAAACAGTTAAAAAAGCAAATAGTTTTATTAAAAAAAGATCGTGAGGAGCTGGAAGTAAGTCTTTACGACGTACGAGTGAAGTCGGAAGCTTTAGCTCATGAATTAGAAACAATGGATCGATTTATCCAAGCTAATCCGACAAGGGAAGAGCTAAACTCAGATATAGATCAATTTATGGTAAAGATAAAGGATATACAAAATTATATACTATATAAAGAAACTATAGATTCCCTGCAGCAAACAGAAAAAAATGTGGAGACATATAGAGAAAAATATCAAGAGGTACTGGTCAAGCTAAATCATTTAGAAATGTTAAGGACTGATATTGATTCTATTCGCAAGGTTGATCAACTGAAAAGTAAAATGAGTGAATATGAAATAGAATGTTCTTCTCAGTTGCAGCTTCAGATGACTGAATTGGACGAGCTAATTGGTAAAATATTAGCTTTCACTGATTGGCAAGAGCTAAACTCTCGCTTATTCGCGGCAATAGATTATGTAGAAAAGCTTCTTCAGAAATATAAGTTTCCTTTTGAAAATGTTAAAAATAATATGGGGAGAAGTGGCATTCTATTTGATTCTGAATACACAGTGAAAGAAATTCATCAGTTTATGAATCGGATGAAACATATAATGACAGGTGATGATGAACTTACTACCGAAAAGTTAGCTATTTTACTTGAAGGATTATATGTAAGAGAAAAATTTGTTATAAAACAGAAATCGACCGTTCAAATGGCAAAAAATAGTTCCATAACTAAATTTCAATCGATTAAGTCTCAGGTCCTCAGTGATACCAATAGAGAGATGATATCACTGCAACATCTGAAAACTGAATTAGCTAATAAGGCTATAAATGAAAAGAATCAATTAGACTTTCTACAAAAAACAGTGAAGCAGCTAGAGACAGAAATTGATACAACCAAACTACTTTCTACCTCAGCAGAACTAAAAGACAAGAAATTGGAGATGGAAAGCTCTATTGTAGCATTGAAAAAAACAGAAGAAACCGTAACAAGCTATATGGAACAACTGGAAATGAAAAAGAGTCATCTTCAAAAGGTAACCAAGGAAATAGAAGAGAAAGAAGCAGTTCTCCAAGACAATGAACTAAAAACTAAACAAGTGAATGCAGATGGTTTAGAGCAAGAGCGCATACTAAAAGCGTTAGATGAAATATTGCTTCAAAATCCAGAGCAAGCACTCGAAAATACAGTGGAAGCGATAAAAGGAACTAAAGGGGAAATGGTAAAACTTCAACTAGAGAAGGATCATCTTCCGATCACCCAAGCAGTTCAAAATGAGTGGTACTTATTATTGAAAGAAGCAAATGACCACGATTTAGATGAAATTCGTAAGCTATATGTTCGACATGCCAACGTAATTGGAACAACATGTGTTGCATCAGCTCGTAAAGAGTTTATGGAAAACTATCCTGTTTTCGATGTAGTTATAATTGATGAGGTTTCTAAAGCAACACCACCTGAGTTGCTTCTGCCAATGTTAAAAGGTAAGAAGATTATCTTAGTAGGTGACCATCATCAGCTTCCTCCACTAGTCGGTGAGGACACACTAGATGAAACACTTCAGGCAATACTAGAAGAAAGTGATAATCTAGAAGAAAAAGACGAATTGAAAAAGCTTTTGAAGGAATCATTATTCGAACGTTTATTCAAAAATTTACCAAAGACGAGCAAGACGATGTTAGCAATTCAATATAGAATGCATGAAAGTATAATGGAGACTATCACTCCATTTTATGAGGAAGAAAATTATCGACTACAATGCGGGTTGTCCGATTCAGATACTGCTCGTGATCATCTACTTGAGTCCAGATATGTGAAAAGAAAAGACCATTTGCTATGGCTAGATATGCCAAGCGAAAAACCATATTTTGAAGAACGTATGAAGGATGGCAAAAGTAGATTCAACCAAGCAGAGTTAGATGCTATCCGTGATGTACTAATCGATTTGAATGAAGCTACAGCTAATGCAAAAAAAGAAGGAAGAATGGATCCAGATGAACTTAAAAGTATTGGGGTCATTAGTTTTTATGGAGAACAGGTTAAACGAATTGACCGTCTTATCCAACAACAAGCTAACTTATCACATTTGACCTTCAGAACTGGAACTGTAGACAAGTTTCAGGGGATGGAAATGGATGTCATTCTCTTAAGTATGGTAAGAAACAATCAAGAAAAGAGTGGAGATATTGGATTTGCAAATGATTATCGCCGCTTAAACGTTGCATTATCACGAGCAAGAGAGCTACTTATCTTAGTAGGGAGCTCCCATATGTTCACAAAACGAGCAAAGCAAAGAACCTCTAGAGAAATGTATGAACGCTTGCTTCAAATTGTAAAAGGTAATAACGGACTGATTAACTTTCAGAAAGACGGTAAGAAATAACGTTTTTAGCTATAGGAGTATATTAAAATGATTGATTTAGAAAAACGTCTAAAAAAAGAATTACAACAAAATGTACAAGCTAAAATAGTTTCGTCCACTGCATGGACGATTCCACTTCATACAATTGAAGTGGAATACAAACCTGTAAAGCGTATTAAAATGGATGTTCTCATGAAAATGATGTTGATAACATGCCAAAAAGCAGAATTAACAAGTGGTAAACAAATTAGTGAATTATTGCTTGTAGAGCAGCTATTTATGGAAGACTTGATCAATATTATGAAGAGAACTCGTTTAATCGAAATAAAAAACCAAATACTTACGCTGACCGAAAAAGGGTGCAATCAACTGGAAGAAGGAATATTTGAAGAAGAACTAGATGCCCGAAGTCAAAATTTACTTTATAGCCCAAGTCATAGTAGTTTTTTGCAAGGTGAAATAAAACCAGCACTGGACGGCGAGGAAACACTGAACCTATATCGTTATGCTTCTGAGGAAAAGGTGAGGTTAAAGTGGGAAGATGCGGTACTAATAGACGGCCTCCAAACAAATGGGTTGGAAACTGTGGATGGAGACCTTCAAACAGTAGTTTCTGAAATTGTATCCAGCTCTGAATTATATGTGGATGATGTTCCCTGCTTTGAGTTTATTTTGCACAATAAATCAGAGGATCTTCTATACGCCCGGGTATGGAATACATTTCTTGACCAATGGGATGAAACACTAGAAAATGAGTTGAATGAAAGAGAACGAGTTGTTTGGCGGGAGAAATATTTAAAAGAGTAAGAAAAGGTAATGGGTTGTCCTGTTGGAAGAATCTAATAATATCAAATATGAATATTAATCAAAGTCTGTTTCGCTTAGTTGCGAAATAGACTTTTTTTATTGGCTTTTCGATTTTCAAAAGGTGTAGCGATAATATCATTATTTTATCGATTTATAGGCAAAACGTTATGGATATTCGATCCAATTTAAAAATATAGAGTATGGAATTTAGGTAGATTAGTACTATTTTTTTGAGTGTTCTTCAAGTAAATTAGTAGTACGAAATAAAAGTTTGAAAAATCTATAAATTTGATGATTAGGAGACTAGGATATGAATATTAAGAAAAAATTAACCTTAGGATTCCTGGCGTTAATACTTATTTTAAGTCTTGTTGCGGGTATTGGGATTAGTTCAGTAATGGAAACGTTCAATAAAATGAACGATATAGTTAATGATGAATATAAAAAAATAGGTCTTATATCTGACATACGTTATGAATTCAATAATAAAGCAAAAGGAATTTCTTATCTCATATTAACTGAATCCGAAAGCGAAATAAAAAGTGAAATAAATAATATCCGTGTAGCAGGTGATAGAGGGAGGATGGCGATTGAGAAGCTTGAAAGTTTAGTCAATACAGAAGAGGGAGAAAAATTTTTATTAGAAATTAAGCAAAAACAAATAGATTTTACCGATTTTGTGGAACAGGAAATTACTTTGGTACAAGCTGGTAGCAAACAGGAAGCGTCTGAACTTGTTAGAACAGAAGGAAAGTTGATACAAGAGGAGTTCTTCAATTCATTGTTCAACCTTGTTAATTATTACGAAACTGACATGGATGCAGCACTTGTTAAAGCGGATTCTGACTACCAGAAAACCTCAATGATTTTAACTATTCTCGCTCTAATAGGAATTGTAGTTGGCATTATTATTTCTATCATTATTACGAGAGGTATTGTCAAAGGAATCAATCATATTTCAAGTGTTATGGGTGACTTTTCGTCAGGACAATCTAAGTTGTCTAGCCGTATAGATAATATAACCAATGATGAACTAGGACAACTGTCTATTTCGTTTAACACCATGGCAGATGCGCTCGAAAATCAAGTGAAAAAAGAACTTGAAATAAGTACTAGAAATGAAGAGCAAGCATGGATGATGAAAAACCTCGCTAATTTAACTACTTATCTCCAAAGCTCAAAAGACTTAATCTCATTTTCTCACACCTTTATGCAAGAAATTACTCCAATAGTTGGTGGTAAATATGGGGTCTTTTATTTAAATGAAGAAAATGATGGAGAGCCAGTATTTAGTCTGACTGGTACTTACGCATATAAGCAACTAGACGATAAAAATAGCACTATTAGGTTAGGGGAAGGTTTGATAGGTCAGAGTGCATTGTCTAAAGAGACGATCAGCCTTGTGGATATACCAACAAACTATACTCATATCGCTTCTGGAGTCGGGCAAGCTATTCCCAAGCAAATTCTCATCATACCGATAGTATTTGAGGACAAGGTTAGAGCTGTTTATGAAATTGCTTCCTTCCAAAAGTTTAGTAGTATTGAACGGAAGTTATTAGAAGAGCTGGCGGACTATTCTGGTATCATAATTGACAATATTGCAGGTCGACATAAAATGATGGAATTACTTCAGGAATCACAAACAATGACAGAAGAACTACAAACACAGTCGGAAGAGTTATCTACCCAACATGAGGAATTGAAGCGTTTCAATGAAGAATTGGAAACTCAGACAACAGCATTAATACAATCCGAACTTCTGCTTCAACAACAGGCAAGAGAATTAGAGCAATCTAATAGTGAACTAGAAGAAAAAGCAATCTTACTTGAAGAGCATAATCAAAAATACGAGGTAAAAAACAGGGAAGTAGAAAGAGCAAAGACTGAGTTAGAGGAGAAAGCAACACAATTAGAATTAACTTCTAAATATAAGTCAGAATTTTTAGCTAATATGTCCCATGAATTGAGGACACCTTTAAATAGTCTACTCATTTTATCGAAGTTATTGGCAGATAACAATTCTCGTAACTTATCTCCTAAACAAGTTGAATATGCGCATACGATAAACTCTGCTGGCTGCGATTTGTTAGATCTCATCAACGATATTCTAGATTTGTCTAAAATTGAATCAGGAAAGATAGATATTCATGTCAATGAAGTGAAAATCCAAGATATTACTGATTATGTTGAAAGAAACTTTAATGCTATTGCAAACGAAAAGGGTCTTACTTTTCACGTAGTAAAAGATGTACTAGAGGAGGAAATCCTTCACACGGATGAAAAAATACTTCAGCAAATACTAAAAAACCTAATCGCAAATGCTATTAAATTTACGGATAGTGGTAGCGTTACGCTGCAGGTATCGCATGTTGCAGACGATAGCTTAGATTTAAATATGGAAGAAGAAACAGATTATATTTCCTTTTCTGTAACAGATACAGGAATTGGAATCCCTAAAAATAAACAATCAATTATTTTTGAGGCTTTTCAACAAGCTGATGGAACTACTAGTAGGAAATACGGAGGAACTGGGCTTGGACTATCTATAAGTAGAGAGCATGCTTCTTTATTGAACGGGAAGATTGTTGTCGACAGCACTGAAGGAAGAGGGAGTACATTTAAGCTATTCATACCAACTGATTTGAATCAGAGAGTTGAGGTAGTTAAAAAGGAAGTAGCGAGTACTGTAGAAGAGGTCGCAGTTTACGATGACAGAGAACTTTCTGATGTAGGAAGTCAATTATTAATTGTCGAAGATAGTATTATCCAGAGAGAGAGTATAAAAGAGCTTATTTCTTCAAATTACTCTAATATTACGCTAACAGCTGTTACTTCGGGAAAAGAAACTTTAAATGCGTTACATGTAAAACATTATGACTGTATTATATTGGATCTTGGATTAGAGGATATGACGGGGATTCAATTACTAAAGCATATAAAAGAACATGACGAATGGATGAATACCCCAGTTATTATTTATACAGGGAAAGAATTGACGGTAAGAGAAGAAATGGAACTAAAGCATTTTACAGAGATAATAATTGTCAAGGGAATAAACTCATCTGAACGTCTGCTTAACGAAATTTCTCGATTCATTTCACAAGAGTATAGAGGTAATAGTAATATAAATGAATTTTTACTTAGACCGACTACTCCCGTTAATGCAAATAAACTGTTCTTTAGTGGTAAAAAAATCTTAATAGTGGATGATGATGTTCGGAATGTCTTTGCTCTATCTAGTATTTTAGAAGAATATGAGATGAGTGTGCTTTTTGCTGAAAACGGTCGGGAAGCTCTGAGTACATTAAGTATAAATACTGATATCGACCTAGTGTTGATGGATATTATGATGCCTGAAATGGATGGCTTCGAAGCCATAACAAAGATTCGAGAAATGGAACAATTCGAAGATCTACCAATCATAGCGTTAACCGCTAAAGCAATGCAAGAAGATCGAGAGAAGTGTATTTCAGTAGGAGCTTCCGACTATATTTCGAAGCCAATAGTCAACGATCAGCTTTTATCATTGATGAGAGTTTGGCTATACACATAAGGAGGTTAAGTAAATGAAGTCAAAGAGTGACTTACCTCAAGAGTGTTTAGAAAGTAACTCTAGGACAGAAAAAATAGAAATAACTTTACTTTTAGAAGGTATATTCCAACGTTATGGTCATGATTTTCGGGGTTACTCTTATCCTTCTATTAATAGAAGAATTAAATATCGTATGGAATTAGAAGGATTAACATCTATTTCTTATCTACAACAAAGGGTATTATACGAACCTGAGATGATGAGAAAACTACTCAAGGATTTTTCTATAAATGTCACTGAAATGTTCAGAGATCCAGAATTCTATTCTTCGTTTCGTAAACGTGTAGTTCCACTTTTGCATTCCTATCCATTTATAAGGATCTGGCATGCGGGCTGCTCCACGGGTGAAGAGGCATATTCAATGGCTATCCTTTTGTATGAAGAAGACCTTTATAAAAAAAGTAAGATTTATGCAACCGATATGAATATAGATGTGTTAGAAAAGGCAAAAAAGGGAATTTTTTCTTTTGAAAAAATGAAACAGTACACAAGCAATTATCAAAAAGCTGGGGGATTACATGCCTTTTCGGAATACTATACTGCTGACCAATACGGAGTTAAATTTAAACCTTTCTTAAGTGAAAATATTGTTTTTGCTAGGCATAATCTTGCAACAGATAGTTCCTTTAATGAATTTAACGTAATTATATGTAGGAACGTATTAATCTATTTTGATAAACAGCTACAAAATCAGGTCCATGGATTATTTCAAGAAAGTCTAAGTAGGTTCGGCATCCTAGGCTTAGGTAGCAAAGAATCTATAAGGTTTTCTCCTTATATGCCATGTTACGAGGAAATAGATGCAGAAAACAAACTATATAAAAAGATAAATTAATGAAAAAACTAAAGTGAGGATGTGCAATATGGAGAAGTACATCGAAAAAGTAAATGTGTTATTAGTAGATGATCGTCCAGAAAATTTGCTTGCTCTGGAAGCTGTATTAGGCGACCTAGATTACAATCTAATTAGAGCATATTCGGGAGAAGAGGCGCTAAAATGCTTATTAAAGGATGATTTTGCTGTAATTTTGTTAGATGTACAAATGCCTGGATTAAATGGTTTCGAGACAGCAAAAATTATTAAATCTAGACCGAAGACAAAGGATACTCCGATTATTTTTATTACAGCGATTAGTAAAGCCCCAGAAAATGTTTATACCGGGTATTCTGTTGGAGCGATAGATTATGTATTCAAACCATTTGAACCAGATGTCCTTAAATCTAAAATTGAAAGTTTTACTGCTATTCACCGAAACAAAAAAGGACTAGAAGAATATACGGAACTATTGCTTGAAAAAACACAGAGCTTAGAAAAAGCCAATCAAGACCTAATAGAAACTACGCTCAAATTAAAGAAGTCTGAGGCTTTGAATGGGATTATCAAAAATACCTCAATAGACGCGATGATTACATACAATGAATCATTTGAAATTTTAACAGTCAATCCCGCCACTAAGCAGATGTTTGGGTACGAAGAGGTAGATTTAATTGGGCAAAAGATTATGCAAATTGTTCCTGCAGCAACCTTGGCGATAGAATTTGGACATGAATTTGGAAAAAGATTAGAAGTTACGGGTGTTCGGAGTGATTCTAGTAACTTTCCTGTGGAGGTTCAATTAGGGAGTGCAACTATTGATAATCATAGTATATATGCATGTACTATTAGAGATATTAGTGAACTTAAAACTCAAATGAATGCTTTAGCTCATCAAGCTTTGCATGACTCACTCACTTCTCTTCCCAATCGCAATTTGTTATATGATCGATTGGAACAAGGAGTTAAAGCGGCGAAAAATGATCATAGCAATTTCTCTCTAATATTGATTGACTTGAATCACTTCAAAGTAATAAATGATACACTTGGTCATCACTTTGGAGATTTGTTACTTCAACAAGTTGGAAATAGACTGGTTGAAATTGTAAATGTAAAAGATACGGTAGCTCGTTTAGGCGGGGATGAATTTGCGCTTTATTTACCGACAGCAACGAAAGAACAGACGATAGATATAGCTAAGAAAGTAATACACACTATGGAACAACCTTTTATACTAGACGATCATGTTCTTTCTATTAGTTTGAGTCAAGGAATTGTCTTTTATCCAGACCATGGGGATAATGTGCAAACCCTAATGAAAAAAGCAGATATCTCGATGTATACCGCCAAGAAAAAGGATAGTGGCTACTGTATCTTTTCATCTGAACTAGACACGCATACAATAGAAGAGCTTAGTTTAGTAGGAAGTCTCAAAGAAGCAATAGAAAATGATAGGCTAGAGCTTCACTATCAACCACAGGTCGATATGAAAACAAAAAAAGTGACCGGTGTCGAAGTGCTATTGAGGTGGATTCATCCTACCTATGGATTTATACCGCCAGATCGGTTCATACCTATAGCAGAACAAAATGGCCTAATGAAAAAGCTGACAATCATGGTTCTTGAAAAAGCATTGCAGCAAAGTAAAAAGTGGTTAGAAGATGGATTAGAATTACAGATTTCGGTTAACCTATCCGCCTCAAATCTTCAAGATATGCAACTTTCAGATGACATACAAATTTTAATGAATAAATACAATATGAACCCTAAGACACTTACTTTGGAAATAACGGAAAGTTTTATTATGAGTAATCCAGCTAGAGCGAGAGGAATATTACAAAACTTATCCTCAATGGGTATAAACCTCTCAATAGATGACTTTGGTACAGGCTATTCTTCTTTAGCCTACTTAAAAAAGCTTCCAGTCAATGAAATAAAAGTGGATAAATCCTTTGTAATAGACATGTTAGATAGTAAAAGTGATGAAATAATTGTCAATACGGTTATCAATCTGGCCCATAACTTAGGACTTCAAGTAGTGGCGGAGGGTATAGAAAGTAAGGAAGTGTGGGATAATCTGCAAGCAATAAAGTGTGATACAGCACAAGGTTACTATTTAAGCAAACCTGTGCCTGCTGAATCTTTTTATTTATGGTATATGAATCATAATGGAGTATTTGCAACATAAGCTGCTACTGAATAAAGCAAAGCCTAAAAGCTTATTATGTACTGTAACAAAATTCGTTGATTCCAAGAAATAACAAAGTCTGCTTCAATTGAAGTCGACTTTGTTATTTTTGCGCATTGAAGTATTCCTCAATCGGTACAAACAGTCCAACTTTTCCATGCTCATCATGATCTAAAGTGGCAAATACAACACCGATTACTTCTCCTTTATCGTCTATAACAGGACTTCCACTATTTCCTCTATATACGGGAGCTTCCATCATCATGACTGGGACATCCCAATCACTTAATTGATGAAAATCAATTAATGATCCCTCATTCGCAATACTAGTAAATTTTAATGGATTTCCGATAAAGGTGATGTGATCGCCGAACTCATAAGATGGGTTTTCCGAAAGCTCTAAATAAGGTAAGTCCTTTTCATCCACTTGCAAAATTGCAAGATCAATATCTGGGTAAGTTTCTATAACATCTGCGGTAAAGCGTCCTGCTTCTGGAAAACCAACTATTACGTTGTCGTTGTCCTCCACTACGTGATTATTGGTAATAACCTTTCCTTCACTTGAAATAGAAAATCCAGTTCCTTTACTATCATCCGTTAAAACAACAACAACAGCCTCTTTATAATTAGAGATATCTTCCTGTGTTGATAACCTAGCGGAGGTCTTGATAAATTCAATGGCTGGAATGGAGTAAATTTGAAAAATCATCGCAAATGTATTGACGAATAAGGCAAAAGCAATTATCCAAAATATCCATCTTGGAAAAGGTCGCTTTAGTTTTGGTCTTGTTTTTTCTAACGCTTCTTTTTCAAGTGCCTCCCGTTGTGCTTCAAGAACTAGTAGCTGTAATTCTTCATCACTTATTTCTTCAAAATCATCGTCTGATTGTTTTTTATTCAGATCCACTTCATCACATCCCCCATCCAAGCGTTTCTGTATTATCTATTATACCTAATTTTAAAATGAAATCATTTCCATTGAAATGTTTGTGAGAAGGGTTTAATATATAAACATAAGCTGCATTGTACGTATGGATATTAAGTTTTAACCTTTAAGCTGTAACAGGGAGTTTTATATAGAGCTGGAATGACACGCCTTATTCTCTTTTAGACAATAAGGACATGCAGGATAGTTTCTGCGAACACCCACTTTGAGGAGTGGTGGTTTAAAACTTTCTAATGAATGTACGGCAAAGGCGGCTTACTTAAAAAGTCTATTATAGCAACATTTATAGAGCACCCTTGCCAGGAATGGTAAGGGTGTTTTTTGGAAATAATGTAGCGTAAACACTGAGCTCGTGGGACTATATTATAGGGATAGTATAGCTGATTTCCGTTTTAGGTGGACGCGTTCCGCAGGCTGAGCGATGAACCATCACCGTCCCTTCGGGTACGTTGTGTTGTTTCATCTGTCTCACTGATCCTGCTGGAGTCGCCATCTTCTACTAATGAGAGTGTAGTACTTCCTATAAGAGGTAGCATAGCTTATCGCTTAGATGATAAGATTGGTTGAATTTTAGAGACTCATAAATAATTTGTAATCGCTTTTGAATTAGAAATAAGTTTAGCCAATGATAGAGGCAGAAAGCAGACTTTCTATTATACTAGTGGAAATAAATGGGGATAATAAGTGTTTAAAACGATAGAAACAGTTTTGACCTTAAAGCACTTCCGTGGTGAATGACGATTTTTTTTTAAGATTCACTTTTACAATAGTAGGGTTTTCATTATTCATGACCTTAGCGAATTGGTTTTTGTATAAAAAAACAAGTAGGCTTTAACCCACTTGCGCTAACTATTTATTAATTGTTTGGAAACACTCCATTGTTTAGATGGAATTATATTTTGGTTTAACTGTTTCACAAACTTCAATGCTACATCTTTATCCGAAAAAGTTTTATCCAATTGGCTATTTGAAGATTTTAAAACCTCTGTTGCTCCATTTATATTTCGTGTGATAACGAACATGGTACAACTCCTAGTTACGACTTCAACAATTTTATTGCTGTATAATGATTATCTCATTAAAAGAACGTAAAGTATGCAATATATGGAATTTGTAATTCATTTGTAATGAAAATCATAGCTATGAAACATTTAAAGTTGTTGAATCGTGACAAGTGTTTAGTATTTAATTTTAGAAACATGTAATGCGTAAAGAGAAATTAATAGTTACCACGTAAGAGCGTTCCAATTGGAGCGTTTTTTTGTTTTTTATTAAACAGAGAAATAATGAGATGTGGAATGACATTGTGGGAGCTAGTAAGTGGATATTTGGAAAGATGCAATTAATAAAGACGTTCTGATACACCAATAAGAGACAAACGGCTAATAGATGGCCGTGATATTATAATTTGAAAGAAGGAGTAAGGAAATTAAAGGCGGTACCAAATGGAAAAGACGAGCGAGCGTCATTTCTTTTATTGTTGTTATCGGTGGAGCAATAGCAGTGTTTTGCAGTATTACGATTAACTAACGTTTATAAATATCAACTTCGTTAGCAAAACTATCCATTTTGGGAGACTTTATTTGGTTTTGTAGGATTGATAAGTTAATAACTCATGTCTAATAGATTTGGCTGAATATAATAACTATGTGGATGCATTTATGTTAGTTTTGCTTGCTGGGTGAGTAGTTGCAAATCCAACTACAAAGGGATTATCTGATAGTGAACAAGCATTAAATTATAATAAACCAAAGAAGAAATGAGGTGAGATTATGGTAGTATCAGTAGATATATTAATAGATCGGTCTGTCAATCGCATTGGAGCTGTTCATCCTTCATTGAAGGAATATACTATTGAATTAATTAAGCGTTGTTACAATGAAGGTATTAAAATCCAAATATCATCTGGATTCCGTTCAAACGAAGAACAAGCCTATATCTATGGTCAAGGTAGACCGAATTATATTTGGAATGGCAAAAAGTATGGTTCAAAAGGAAGTATCGTTTCGAACGCAATGCCGGGAACGTCCGTCCACAATTATGGGCTAGCTATCGATTATTTTTTAGTTAGTGATGATGGTAATAAATCATTGTGGACGGTCAACGATAAATGGAGGCGTGTTGCAGCTATCGCTAAATCAATGGGCTTTGAATGGGGTGGAGATTGGAAGAGTTTTGAAGATTATCCTCATTTGCAATACACCACAGGATTAACAATTGCTCAGTTGAGAGCTGGTCATAGACCTGTATTTTTACCGTTAAAAGCACTTGAGAGTGTTCCAGATGATAAAATTATGTGGGGTAAAACAGAGTTAGTAAAAGGTCAAATAGGTAAAGTAACTATCTTAAAGCGTATTAACCTGTGGCAAGATAACCCACATGAAAATGGACAACTTCAAATGGTTCGTGTACTGAACCCCGGTGAAGAATATCGAGTTTACCGATATCGAGAAGATCATGGTGGTCAATATAATGTTGGCAGCGGTATGTGGGTTACTAAGATGGACGGGTATATTAAGTATGAAACACCATCCAAAGCGATGTTAGCAAAATTAAATAGTAAATGATTTTAAAGCCCCGCTAATTAATTTAACGGGGCTTTTTTATTGAATAAAATTTAATGAATTGTTAGAATATTATCATTCCTAATTGGTGCATTAGAAAAATTATAAGGGTGCTTAGGTAATACTTTATTATTGTTGAACTAAAAAGGCTGTTTACTTTAAGAAGCTGCTGAGTGTTAAATGTATTAGGATTTAATATGTTGACATTGAGATTTCTTATATGATATTATTATCTCGAATTAGAGATATATTAATTAAAGGTAATATTGAAGGGAATTAAACGACTGAATTACTCGGAAATTGAACATCATGCAAAGAGGGTATGAATTTTTTCAACTAAATACCTCGAATTCAAGACTTAATTGTAAAGAAGGATTGTACTTGTATTAACGATTACAGGTAATTGTAAGGAGGTGAAAAAAGAAAGAATGGGTTTATTAAATAAATTATTTGGAACACAAGGACAACAACAAGAGGAGGAAAAAACAATGACAAAATCAAATATAGGCATTATTTTAGGATCAACACGTGAAGGACGCGTAAGTCCACAAGTAGGAGCATGGGTAAAAGAATTAGCGGATAAACGTGGGGATGCAAACTACACTATTATCGATATCGCAGAATATAAATTACCACTTTTAGGTGAAGCTGGCGGCGATGCATCAGGTGCAGCAGCGTGGTCAGAAATCATTTCTAAACAAGACGGATTCGTATTCATCGTTCAAGAATACAATCACTCTATAACCGGTGCACTAAAAAATGCATTAGATTACTTACGTGAAGAGTGGAACAACAAAGCAGCAGGTATCGTTTCTTATGGTTCTGTAGGTGGAGCGCGTGCAACAGAACATTTACGTGGTATTTTAAGTGAGTTATTAGTAGCGCATGTCCGTGTACACCCAGCATTATCCTTATTTACTGACTTCGAAAACGGTACAGATTTCAAACCAGCTGCAGTACAAGCAGATTCAGTGAACCAAATGTTAGACCAAGTCATTCCGTGGACAACTGCATTAAATACTATACGTAAATAATTTTAACTTAATGCATTTACGAAAGCTGCGCAGGAGCAGTAGGGTGCCGCATCCTGCGGCAATCCCTAACCGTTTAACATCCTGTTTTTTAAGGCCTTGAGCTTGATAAAAATTTGGAAGCAATACGCCTAGGTGTAAGTATTTAAATCTCTACAATTCACAAAATGTGCATTAGCACATGCACATTTTGTTTTTTTAATAAATAAATTTTGAGCAAAATACTATCAAGTAGATTGAAGGTTTTGTTCAGAATTTATAAAGAAAGGGAGGAACGATAATGAACAATATAGCAGGACATCATCATATTTCTATGATTACGAAAAAAGGACAACAAAACAATCAGTTTTACCAAAATGTCCTCGGACTTCGTAGAGTGAAAAAAACAGTCAATCAAGATGACCCGAGCATGTATCATCTGTTTTATGGAGATTTAACTGGAAGTGCTGGGACAGAACTATCCTTTTTTGAAATCCCAATGGTAGGAAGTACAAAGAGAGGGACGAACGCTATAACACAAATCGGGTTACTAGTGCCGTCGTATGACAGCTTACTATATTGGAAGAAAAGATTTGAAGTACTCGATGTGAAGCATGGGGAGCTTACTATGTATGCGGGACGTGATGCACTTCATTTTGAGGATTGCGAAGGCTTACGACTAGTCCTTTTAAATAATAGTGGCGATGAGGTACCAGCATTTTGGCGGTCTTGGGATGATTCAGTTGTTTTAGAGGAACATCGTATTCTTGGAATTGGTGCTGTAGAAATGACTGTGCAATCGCTTGATAGCCTAGCGAATACATTAGAAAACCTATTTGGGTATGTACTTGCTTCGCATATGGGAAACACAGCTATTTATCAATCTGTGAAAGGGCAGGCTTTTGGTGAAATTGTCATTGTGGAGCAAGACGGTCCTAAAGAAAAACCTGGAAAAGGCAGTGTACATCATATAGCTATCCGTGTAAAAGATGGCAAGGAGCTAAGAGAGTGGCACCAGCGTATTCGAGACTTTGGTTTTGAGGTGATGAAAATTAAAGACCGTTACTATTTTGAGAGTTTATATTTTAGAGAAGAAAACGGTATTTTATTTGAGTTGGCGACAGAAGGACCGGGCTTTACAGTGGACTCTACTATTGAATCACTAGGTAAAGAGTTAGACCTACCGCCATTTTTGGAAGTTAAGCGTGCGGAAATCGAGGAGAAATTAGAACCGATTGAGTGAAGGTAGGGGAAATAGACATCTGCAAGTAACTTTTTAAAAGAAGTGAAAATGACAGAAAGTGATTTAAAACCAATTTGTGAAGATTTAAAGCTTACAGATGGTTACCATAGCCAGTCGATGAATTTGTGAAATTTATCAAATAGGAGGAAATAATGATGAAAAAACATACTGCGGGAATTCACCATATTACAGCTATCGTTGGTCATCCACAAGAAAATATTGATTTTTATGCAGGGGTATTAGGTTTACGTTTAGTCAAACAAACTGTGAATTTCGATGATCCAGGAACATATCACTTGTACTTTGGAGATGGTGGAGGGAAACCTGGTACAATTATTACTTTTTTCCCTTGGGTAAATGCTTATCAGGGACAAATTGGAGACGGTCAAGTTGGAGTTACAACATATGTAGTACCTACAGGATCATTTAACTTTTGGGTAAACCGTTTGGCAACGAATGCAATTCCGTTTAAAAAAGCAGAGCGTTTTGGAGAACGAGTGATTCAGTTTGATGATCCGCATGGCTTACATCTAGAACTTGTCGAACGTGCAGAAGGTGAACAAAATAACTGGAAGTTTGGTGGAGTAACACCAGAAGTTGCGATTAAAGGCTTTGGTGGTGCAACACTTTACTCAAGCAGACCTGAAGAAACGGCTAAAACATTAACTGATGTAATGGGGCTTGAATTAGTTGGAACTGAAGGTGATTATACACGCTTTAAAGCTTCAGCAGATATCGGCAACATTATAGATTTAAAAATGGTAACAGGTGTAAGCGGCTCGATGGGTGTTGGTACCGTTCATCATATCGCATGGCGTGCACAAGATGATGTTGATCATGTTGAATGGCAACAACATACCATGAATAGTGGTCAACATGTAACAGAGTTAAAGGATCGTAACTATTTTAACGCATTGTATTTCCGTGAATCCGGAGAGATTTTGTTTGAAATTGCAACAGATCCTCCAGGATTTGCACATGATGAATCGCTGGAAACGATGGGGACTCAATTGATGTTACCAGCACAATTTGAGCAACACCGTGAACGATTAGTAAGCTCGCTTATTCCAATTCAAGTGCGTCCAATCGACTAAGGAAGGGGAAGAAGAAAATGATTTCTATTGACCCAAAACAAAATAATGAGAGAGATAACTATAAACTTTTAATTGGTTCTATTATTCCTAGACCCATTGCTTTTGTTACAACACAGTCTGAAGATGAGATTGTTAATGGGGCCCCGTTTAGCTATTTCAATATTGTTTCATCCAATCCGCCAATGGTGTCACTTGCTATCCAAAGGCCAGGAGGAAGAGTGAAAGATACTGCTCGCAATATTTATGGCAACCAACAATTTGTAGTCCATATTGTGGATGATGAGAATGTAGCTAAAATTAATGAAACAGCAGCATCATTACCGGCAGCGGAAAGTGAAATCGAATTGGCGAACCTAACGCTCGTACCGAGTGAATATATTTCTGTACCAGGTGTAAAGGAAGCGAAAGTACGAATGGAATGTAGACTAATACATGCAATTCCTTTAGGAGGTGAAGAGCCAGGAAGTGATTTATTCATTGGAGAAGTAGTTCGATTTCATATAGATGAAGCAATTTATGAAAATGGGAGAATTGATCCAAAGGGTTTAAATGCTATCAGCCGCCTAGCTGGCTCTAGTTATGCAACCATTGGTGATATTTTTTCCATTGAAAGACCTAAATAGTGAGTTTAATTACAGGTTGTTACAGCACTCTTGCCAAATTGGTAAGGGTGTTTTTATATACATTCACTCTGTAAAAAGAATGAATTGTAAAATACTTTACAAATTCAAATAATTGTTATTTAATTAATTAGGTTAACTAACTAATTTTCATAATAATAAAGGAGGGGTTTATATGAATTCGATGTTTGCTAAATTTAAAATTCTTCAGCGACCTTATGCGAATGGTCTTCAGGAAGTGTTGAGTCCTTTTCAGATGTCAGAAGCCCAGTGGGGATTAATAAGATACATTTATGAAGTTGGTCCTGCGACAAATTCAGAAATTGCTCTGTATTGGAGTGTTGAGAAGCCTTCTGTCACAGCACTTGCGCAGAAGCTTATTGATCAACAATTAATATACGTAGTTTACGGAACAGATAAACGAAAAAAAGTAATGCATTTAACGGAGAACGGAATAGCTAAATATCAACAATTAAAAGAAGCAGTTCATACTTTCCAATCTTCGCTTTTAGAAGGCATTACTAAAGAAGAATGTGAGATTGTGGAAAATGTTTTAGAAAAATTGCAACAAAATATTAGGAAGTAGTGGTAGTTTATGAACAAAGAAAAACTTTGGACGAAGGAATTTATAATCGTTTCAACTATAAATTTTTTAGCAACATTAGTATATTTTTTATTATTGGTAACAATCGCATCTTATGCAACATCTGAATTTGGAGCCTCTACTAGTACGGCGGGCTTAGTATCAAGTATTTTTATTATTGGCTCATTGTTGGGTAGACTTGGTGCTGGACGTTTTATCGGACAAAAAGGGCCGATTAAAGTATTGTGGATAGGTTTAACTTTCTTTGCCATTACATCGGCACTATACTTCTTGGCGAACAGTATTCCACTGCTGTTAATCAACAGATTAGCGCAAGGGATTGCAGTTGGAATTATTGGTACTGCAACGGGTACTATTGTGGCTCATATATTGCCAAGTGCGCGTAAAGGAGAGGGGATTGGTTATTTTAGTTTAAGTGCTATATTAGCAACAGCTGTTGGTCCCTTTATAGGGATTCTACTGATGAATATGGAAAGTGGCTTCACGATCATGTTTGTGATGAACCTATTTATGTCGCTCATATGTATGCTATTCTTAGCAACTGTAAAACTAAAATTAGCTCCAATTAAACAACCAGAACAAAAAGCAGTAAAAAGCTCAATTTTATCTCAATTTATCGAACCGAAAGCAGTGCCTATTTCTTTTATTGCATTGATCATCGGTTTTAGTTATTCAGGCGTTATGACCTTTTTGTCTTTTTATGCGGAGTCTATTAATCTAGTTAGTGCAGCTAGTTATTTCTTTTTAGTCTATGCTGTTGTTATCATTTTCTCTCGTCCATTTACAGGTAAAATAATGGATTCTAGAGGTGCAAACATTATTGTCTACCCATGCATAATTATATTTGCTATCGGGATGTTTTTCTTTAGCCAAGCTTCGGAAGGATGGATGTTACTTCTTGCAGCAGCATTTATAGGGTTTGGTTATGGTAACTTTAATTCAGTTGCACAAACGATCGCAGTTAAAGTAACAGAGCCACATCGTTTCGGTTTAGCTACTGCAACCTATTTTATACTATTCGATTTGGGTTTAGGCATAGGTCCATACGTTTTAGGCTTTATCGTACCCGAGACGGGATACCGTACAATATTTGTAGCAATGGTTGTAGTAATTATACTTTGTATTCCTCTATACTATTTAATGCATGGTAGAAAAGATAAGGAATTAATGAAAACTGCATAATAACCTCGTAACAAAAAAGTAAAAACAATATAAACAACAAAATGCCTAACGAAATATCATATTCGTTAGGCATGTTACTATTTAAGGAGTTGTTTGCAATTCTAAATTTCCATTCCCATTGATTTCTTTCATTCTCAAACTTTCGACAGGGAAGATAAATGTCCAAGGCATACTGGTTTTAGGTTTAATAATTAACTTAGGAACAGTAAAAGTGTGTTCTGCAATAATTGTTTCCTTTTCTATATAGGCAATTTTTTGTTTCTGAAAAATTTGCTCAATATCTGCAAAGTTATGAATCAAGACAGTAATTAATATCTCTCCTTTATAATTCAGAGCTTCCCAAATGGGAACCAACCGAATAATTTGCCCATTTATCATATTACTATCTTGAAAAATTTCTGTTATTAGCTCTCTATCTTTGATAGCAATAGTCTTTTCCCACGAAGATTCAAATTGTAAAGTTTGCATTCCATAATTCCTCCAATTTAATCTCTTTTAACCATACCAATAAACTTCACAGAATAAAATCCTTTAACTTTTTAGCTATGATAAATAGTAGATGACAACTTTGTTCCATTCAACAAATTGGAAAGTAATTTAGAAACTGATTCTAAAGTTATGGTAAATGGTTAGGTTAATAGTGAAAATGTACTTCCTATTTTAAATGAAACAAAATAATGAGTTTATTAATAAAAAACATTGAAAAATATTGGTTTAACTCTCTTTTTAAGTATATATTTATTGGTTAATAAGGACTACTTTAAAATATCGGTAAATTCCGTGGTCTACTCACATAAATTGGAAGTGGGAATAATTGTTTATTTCTTCTAAAAGTACAAATAACGTCTATTAATAAACAAAAAAATATCATTTGTATATTCCTTAGTAGTACCAACGGTTCTTTTGATAATTTTATATTAATATAATTCTGTGAGTAGAGACTATTAACCTATTAAAAAAATGTTAAAAATAGTTTATATTTATTATTTTTGAATATTCAGATAATCATCGACAGATTTCGACAGAAATTTATAGGAACTTCGTCTATTGTTATAGATACACCTAGAGAGATTTAGATTGTCACCATTGATTCTATTTACCAAAATTTTTTGGGAAGGAGGATAAGGTGTTTTTTTATGGCCTTTTGTAAGTTTTATTGGTAAAAAATCTTTGAAAAATTTAGGGAGGAATGAAATTGAGGAAGAAAAAAAGTCAAACTAAAGTTCTTAGTGTTGTAGCTAGCGTACTTATGACATTTTCACTTGTTGCGCCAAACGTAGTTAGTGCGGAAACAGCAAACAAACTTCACCAATCATTCAGAGATTCAAGCTCTAGTTCTATTTCAGCAAAGGACAAGCTGAATAGTCGGTTACTGGAAAGTTTCAAAAGCGATGATAAAGTTACATTTCTAATAAAATTCAAGGAAAAAGCAGATTCCTTACAAGTAGCGGAGAATGCAAGAAAGAATGCTGAAAAGGCAAACTTATCTTCTCACAATGCTAAGCTAATCCAACGATCTGCTGTTGTATCGGAACTGAAATCCACTTCCTTGGAGTCTCAGCAATCCGTTACAGATTTTCTAGAGCAAGAAGTTGATAAAGGCAATGCAAAAGATATTGAATCCTACTATATAGTAAACGGTATGTCTGTTACAGCGACGAAAGAGGTTGCTGAAAAATTGACTACATTCCCAGAGGTAGAAAAAATTTTACCAAATGAAACCCGTCAATTATTTACTACAAAAACAGAGAATGCAGTTGTACCTAAAGCAGAAACTGCAAATGTAGAATGGAACGTGGAACGGGTCAAAGCTCCAGAAGTGTGGGAGATGGGAATTGACGGAGCGGGAACAGTAGTAGCAAGTATTGATACAGGTGTTCAATGGGATCATCCTGCTTTAAAAGAAAAATACCGTGGTTATAATAAGGCGAGTGGCGCGGTTTCTCATGACTATAACTGGTTTGATGCAACAGCAGGGCAAGCTACACCATATGATGACCAAGGACATGGAACACATGTAACGGGAACAATGGTTGGTAGTGAACCTAATGGCGCTAACCAAGTCGGGGTAGCTCCAGGTGCAAAATATATTGCTGTTAAAGCATTTACCGCAAGCGGGGGGTCAGATACTGACTTACTCGAAGCTGCTGAATGGATTTTAGCTCCAACTGATGCAGAAGGTAATGCACGAGTAGATATGGCACCGGATGTAGTGAATAACTCATGGGGTGGCGGAGCAGGACTAGATGAGTGGTACCGTGATGTTGTAGTAAACTGGCGTGCAGCAGAGATCTTCCCAGAATTCTCTGCAGGGAATACTACCCTTACAAATCCTGGTGGAGCAGGTTCTGTAGCAGCACCAGCTAATTATCCAGAATCTTTTGCAACAGGAGCGACGGATATTAATAACACTGTAGCGAACTTCTCGTTACGTGGACCATCCCCGTATGCAGAAACTAAGCCGGATATATCTGCACCTGGTGTGAATATCCGTTCGTCTGTACCTGGAGGAATCTATGAAGGTGGTTGGAATGGTACATCGATGGCAGGACCAGCTGTAGCAGGTGTAGCAGCATTGCTGAGACAAGTGGATGCTGATCTAACTGTAAATGAGATGGAAGAGATTCTCCTAAACACAGCAAATCCTTTGACAGATTCGGAGTATACAACGGTTCCGAATCACGGATATGGCCATGGTTTAGTAGATGCATATGAAGCAGTGGCGTCTATTATTACAGGTCTTGGAACATTAAAAGGACAAGTTTCACAGCAAGGTGATGATACGGAGGCTCCAGTATTTGAACATGCTGCTCCAAGTGAGACGTATGAAGGAATGGCTTTACCTCTAACAATCTCAGTTACTGATAACATTAGTATTTCTTCCGTTAACTTAAACTATAAAGATGCAGATGGTGCATGGCAATCAATTGAGGCTGGGCGCACATCTGGAGACTATACGGATGGTGAATACACTGTAGTAGTACCTGGAGAATTTATTACAGGGGAAACATTTACGTACAAATGGACAATAAATGATTTTGGTAACAATGAAGTAGTTAGTGAAGATTATGTGATTCAAGTGAATCCAGGTATAGCAGTTGGATATTCTGAAGACTTTGAAGCTACACCAGTTGGTTGGACTTCATTTGGAGAGAAAAATAGTTGGGAATGGGGTATTCCAACAGTAGGTCCTGAAGGTGCAGCGTCCGGAGAAAAAGTGTACGCTACCAATTTAGATGGAACATATGAAAGCTCTATGAATGCTACGCTTGTTATGCCTCCAGTAGATTTGCCAGAAGGAAATTCATACTTGCAGTTTAAGCAATGGCATGAGTTCGAACAGTCTTCAGCAGGAAGAGCATATGATTATGGACATGTTTTTGTTTCTACAGATCAAGTAGAATGGACACAATTATTGAAGGTTCAAGGTACATCAGCTGGTTGGATCGATGCAGAAGTTGATCTATCGGCATATGCAGGACAACGTGTATATATCGGATATAACGCTTTCTCAGATGGAAGTGTTGTAAAAAATGGCTGGTATCTAGATGACGTTGTTTTAGCGGATATTTCCCAAACTGGGAAAGTATCGAAAGGAAATAGTGCAAACAAAAGTAATAACGGCAGTAAAGCTGGAAATAGTGGAAGCAAAGCAAACAAAGACAATAATAAAGAAACAGACAAAAAGTCATTTAAAGAAGCAATAGACCCTAAAACAATTAGACCTGTAATGTCTGTTAAAGAAGCACCTCCAGTGGTAGATACAATTGTTAATCCGACACTTTTACCATTAGGTGCTCAGGTAAGCATATTAGAATCTGGCCGCTCGGTTTATTCAAACCCAGCAGATGGTTCGTATTCACTTACTCATGGTGCGGGTACTTTTACTACTAAAGCAGAAGCTTACGGATTTGAGTCGGAAGAAAAATCTGTAACTATTGAAGCAGATGGTGTTACAACTGCTAATTTTACGTTAATGGAAATGGCAGAAAATATGGTAAGTGGTGTAATTACTGACCAATCGACGGGAGAGGGGATTGAAGGAGCAACCATTATCCTGGTTGAGGATGCAAATGTAACGCCTGTATTAACGGATGCATCTGGTAATTACTCATTGACTGCATATGAGGGAGAATACACTCTTAAAATAATCGCTCGAGGTTATCATAGTCAAGAAGTGTCGATCACAATCGGTTCGGATGCGACTACACAAAATATTGCCTTAGAACCTTTCTACACATATCCAGGTGGAGAAATTGGATATGATGATGGAACAGCGGAAAATGCACGGGCATTCAATGCAGCAGGCAACGCTTGGGCTGTGAAAATGTCACTTCCTGAAGGCAAAGAGAATGGAATTGTTACAGATGGAGTTTTCCGTTTCTGGGATACAGAATGGCCAATTCCAGGTGGTACGGAGTTTGCTGTAGAGGTTTGGGATGCTAAGGGTGCAGATGGAACACCTGGTAAAAAACTAGCTGGTCCTATTGATGCAACAGCGCTTCGTAATGGTGAATGGACTGTAGTTGATCTTACGGAACACAATATTACAGTGAATGGTGACTTCTTTATGGTATATCGTCAAACCGCAGCAAATCCTAATTCACCTGGACTTGCAACTGATGAAAACGGAGTAAATGCAGAAAGAAGTTATCAAGGTGTATCCGGAGCATGGTCACCATCTCCTGCAACAGAAGGGAATTATATGATTCGTGCTCGTGTTAGCTATGAAGTATCGGGTCCGGTTATAACTTCACCAGAAGCTGGTTTAATAACAAATGAAAAGCAGTTTAATGTAGAAGGAACTGCTTCACCTACAACTACAATTGAATTAAAACAAAATGGAGAAGATGCAGGTTCAGTAGTAGTCGGAGAGGACGGGAAGTTCTCAATTGCAACTGAATTAACAGAAGGATCCAATGAGTTTGTAGCAGTTTCTGTATTGGATGACCGAGTAACGGGGCAATCTGAACCAGTTACAGTAGTTTTGGATACTGTTAAGCCAGAACTAACTATCGATAACCCAGTAGACGGAGAAAAAGTAAATCGTGAAACTGTAACTGTTCAAGGTACTATTACAGATGAGAACATAGATTTCGTTCATGTTAATGGTCAAGCTGCAACAGTATCAGACGGTAAATACTCTAAACGAATTCTTCTAGATGAAGGCATCAATAAAATCGTAGTGGAGGCTCGTGATAAAGCTGGTAATAGTGAATCGAAAACAGTCACTGTTACAGCAGATTACAACGCTCCGGAAATTACTAATCTGAAGCCAGAAAATGATCTTTATTTGGCAACAGGAAGAAGTGTTAAAATTGAATTTGATAGTAATCCAGGATTAAAAACTTCATTTGTCATCCATATGCCACTAACTAATGTAGGACAAGTAAACAATGCAACCGAGCTACCTATGATGGAACAGGGGGCAGGTCATTACGTTGGTTACTGGACAGTACCTGCTGATACTGTTGCAAATGGAGCAGTAATCGAGGTCAAAGTGGTAGATGAATTTGGAAATGAAACACGTCAAAAGGCTGAAGGTAAACTGTTTGTCAATGTTCCAGCACCAACGGAACAACCTAAAGAAGATGAGACGGAAGTAAAAGATGAAGCATCAATAAAGGATTTAGAAGAATAGCATTATAGTAAAGATGCCAGAGAGGAAAATATCCTCTTTGGCATTTTTTATATGGCAAAAAACCTAAACATCACTTATGGAAGTTTCACTTTATTGAAGCATATGATGGTGTAAAAGGAGTGTAAACTTGAATGAGTATGTAAATGTGCTATTAAATTTTCTGCCTCCAACTGCAACAATCCTAGAATTGTCAGGACTTCCTAAAAATCTAGCAGTGTTGTTAGCGGATATTGATGGTGATCAGAAAAATGAATTAATCGGAGCATACAAATATAAAGATCAAAATTTCCTAGTTATACTAAAAAATATCCATAACCAGTGGCTGCCTTTAATACATATAAAAGGAAACGGTTATGGAATTTCAAGTCTAATGGCGGTGCCAATTACAACTAATTGGGTGAATACACTCATTGTTGGCTGGCAGATAGGTAGCGAATGGTCCAAGTTGGATTTGTTGCAATGGGTGGACGGTGAAATTATTCGATTACCTACTTCCAATATAGCTTATAGTAAATTGGAAGTGGAAGACATGCCTGGACTATACGGTCCTGATGGTCAATACGAACTCGCAATTTGGGTCCATGATACAGGAGAGGCATACAAAGTAGATGTATATCGTTTTGAAGAAAATAAGCTAGTTTTAGCGAAGGATGTATATCCGTATTACTTTAAGAGAGTTGAGGATTATTATGAAAGACTGCTACAATCCAATGATTTCTCCTATTATTGGTATTATTTAGCCGAAGCGCAAAAGAAGGCAGGGGATTTAGAACAGTTTATGATTTCTATTAATAAGGCTTTGGCTTTCAGTGAACCGTATCCATCTCTGGAATTTTTGTTAAATATGAGGCGACAAGTGTTAGAGGTCATGCAAAATAATAATCATAAAAATGATGAGATTATTGTGTATTCCAGAGGTGATTTGACAGGGGATGGCTTTTTAGACACTGTTTACCTAACTGGGGAGAAGACTGAAGGGAGTCCGTTTTGGCAAAACATCTCTTTAAATGTTTTGTATCAACATGAAAATACGTTAGAGAGAATTTATCTGAAACAAAGTGCTGGATATAATCCGACCATTTTTCTTGGTGACTTTACTGGTGACCAAGTGGATGACATTTTAGTTGTTATAGATACTGGAGGGAGTGGAGGGACAATTTATGCATTTGTCTTTTCCTATACTCATGGCAATATACAACAAATCTTTGACGTGGAAGAGTTCAATGAAACCTCTAAATATGAAGTCGATTTTGATAATTACTACCAAGTCAATGTAGTTAGCTCTTATCCAAGTAAGCAATATAGATTGGACTTAACATATAAAGGAAAAGAATATTTATCGGAAATTTATGATGAAGACGGAATTCTAAAAGAACCGATAGAAGGCTGGGTTGATCCTGTCGGTGGGTTGTATCCTATTGACTTTGATAGAAACGCTACCTATGAACTAATGTCTTTTCAAGAAATTGCAGGAAGGTATCATGCAGATGCGATTGGGTATGTTCAAACAGTACTGAAATGGGATGGGCAAAAATTTATATCTGATAGGCAGAATGTTTCTATCTATGGAGAAGATATTTCTTATCATTAATAAAAAGAATTGCTACCAAGTCATCAATTTGGGGCAATTCTTTTTATGTAAAAGAATAAAAAAGTATAAAAAATGTCCCGTAAACACTGAGTTATAGATGCTTTATAGAATGAATGATCCTACTGATTTCCGTTTCAGGCGGACGCTTTCCGCGGGCGTTGCTTCAGCCTTCTCGCTCGGAAAACATATGCTCCTGCGGTTACTCGTCGCAAAGACATTACCCAAACAAAGTCCGGTCAATGTCTTCGATGCGGAGTCCTCGCCTAACGCTTTTCCCGCTAGAGTCGCCACCTTTCACTCCAATCAATATAGTGAGTAGTACATAAGATTAAGCGGAGCTTATCGCTTAGATGATAATAGTAATTAAAGTATGTATTTACCTGTTTCTAGAAATTGTAGGAGGGTGAGGGATAGACAAACGCTATAAGATTACAGAAAAAAAGTGATATTGGTTGTGACGAATGTCATAACCAATATCACTAAAAATTTACTCGGTAATCGCCAAAGTCCTTTTATTAACGATAGACTCTGGTTTGGAACGTAAAGGACCGGGCATCTTTTCTGTATGGTTTTCTTATATGATTATAAAAATACATTCCACACTGTTAGAAAATTATTGCATATCTATGTCATGTCGTGATATAGTCGTAACGTGACATAGTGGAGGTGCACATTGGAAAAATTACTTAAAAAATATATACCGATGACCGAAACAGCATTTTATATACTGCTTTCTTTAACAGAACCATCCCACGGCTACGGCATTATTAAACGTGTGGAGGAATTAACCAACTGTAGATTAAAGTTAGGTTCAGGTACGATTTATGGTACTTTAACAAAAATGCAAAGTGATGGAATGATAGTCGTATTTTCAGATGAAAAACGTAAAACCATATATGAAATTACTCAGCTTGGCAAAACTGTGATGAGAGCAGAAATTGGTCGTTTAAAAGAATTGCACTCAAATGCCTTACGATTGGAGGGGAAATTCAAATGAAAAAAATGAGGTGGCTTTGGAGTTATCGAATTGATTCGACTGAAAAATGGCTAGAAGATTTAATGAATAAAGGTTTTCACTTAAAAAGTCTTAACCGTTTTTCGAGGGTTTTTACGTTTGATCAAGGGGATTCAATAAAGAAAAAAGTACGTATTCATTATGGTGAAAAAACAATTGCCCCTCAGCTCTCTTCTGCTGGTTGGGAAAGTATGGCAAATTCGGGTAAATGGCAAGTGCTCACAAATGAAGGGCAGGATGTTTCCATTTTTCCTAATAGGGATCAATTGTTCAAGCGCACTCGAATACATGCTTATTTGTATTTCTTAATCTCCACCTTCTACTTAACATCTTATTTATCGTTTATATTGTTATTTGGTCTTATTTTGAATATTTTTAGTGAAACTTTTAAAATTGGTCCATTATTATTGCCAGTAATTATTTATACGGGACTAGTCGCATTAACCATTTTCGTCTTTAGAGCTTATCGCACATTTGAAAAGCAAATACTCGGTACTGACGTCATTAAAAAATCTAGAACGAAGAAAATCCGTAAAATTCGTCCTGCTTGGATGTATGAACCGTTACGAACGACGATTTGGCTCGAGGAGATGGCAGAACGGGGTTATGAACTTGAATCTGTTTTTGCAACGATTTTTACATTCCGACCAAAGGAAAAAAATAATATTACTTATGAGGTTACGTTTGAACCGAAAGTTAATGCAAATTACTTTCAGTTTCACAAGGATGTTGGGTGGGAGTTAAAATACACTTCCAATATAACATGGTTAAACTACACAATTTGGGGGATGTCTTATGAAGAGGGAGAAGAAAAACCTGCATTTTCCTATGATGAGCTAGAAAGAAGAAAAGTTGCTAAAAAGGCTTTTTTTATGAATTGTGGAATGTCTGTATTCATTTTATTAATTTGCGCTCAGTCTATATATATGAATACGGTCACAATTGACCGACCATTTTTGGACTGGTCATACATGGGAGTTATTCGTATCATGCTTGTGGTTATGAGTGTGTTTTGGATTTTTATGTTTGTCCGTATTGTTCTAGGCTATCGAAAAGAGTTGAAATTAATAAGTGGAGCGTAATTTAGATGTGTTGTATGTTATCAAATTTGTTAGAGCTGCTTTAGGAACCAATAGGAACCAATAGGAATCATTACGGAGCAATTATTAGCGAATTTTGACCAGTTATAGATGTTGTGGTGGAAACAGTATTCATAATCGGAATGATAATAGTGGCTTCCGAAGAAGGATTTATTGGAAAGAGGGCAGGGGAACATGCATTACGAATATGAGCAAATAGATTATCAGGTTGATATACCGATTAAGATTTTCACACATACAGTAGAACGTTTCCCCTATCATTGGCATGAAGCAACAGAAATCCTTTTCGTGCTTGAAGGCGAATTGGAAATTAGGGTTAATCAAGATAACTTCCAACTGAGTACGGGCGATATATTGCTGAATTTACTTTGCTCCAAGTATATAATCTAGATTTCAAAAGATAACCGGAAATGCCACTCGAATAATTCATTTGTGGCATTTCCGGTTATTTCTTTAATGAATCTAATGGTCTAATTTTAAAAGATGAGAGACTCATCTCGAGATAATCAAGAAGTGGAGGATATTTGTTTACCCTATTTACCCATCATACTAGTTCACAAAAAAGACAATAATAATTGACAACTTTGTGAACATAGTGAATAATATAAGTATGAAGGGGTGTTACAATATGGAATCATACGTAAAAATGTTGCACGCTACCAAAATGGTCGGGGCTACTTTATTAACGATAGGAATTGCTATCTTTTTATACGGAGCATTACTTAGTGAGTTAAGCGCAGTTATAGGCGTTGGAATAGGTGTAGTGATGGGAGCAGTATTTATATTCCTGATTGGAATGATATTAGTGGCTTCAGAAGAAATGATTTTAAACTCTAATAAATACAAAAAAGAGAGCGCTTAATAAACGCTCTCTTTTTTGTATTATAAATAGCTATAATATAAAAAAGGGAGGATCATGACTAATCTATAGTCACGTTCCTCCTTTTTATGTCTGTTTTTACATATCCCAAACTAATACAAGTAGCGTACCGAAAATGGTAATTAAAGCAATGAGTAGAGCGTAGTAGATATTGAGATAAATAGAACCTTTATCTTTAGTCTCTCCAGCATGCATAAAGACAACTACTTGTAGTCCCGCTTGAACAAAAGCAGTTATTAAAAGTACTGTCATTCCTGCTGTGTAAGACATATCTGTGAAATAAACTAAAAGCGCTATGACTGTTAGGATTAACGAAAATGCAAAGCCCATTACTTGTTTAATAGGGAATAATTCTTTCATATTACATCATTCCTTTCAAGTAGATGAAGCTGAAGATGAAAATCCAAATAATGTCTAGGAAATGCCAATAAAGTGAGAAAATAAATGATTTATTGGCTGTTTCCGGGGTCAACCCGCGTTTTTTAATCTGAATAAGGATAAATAATCCCCAGAAAAATCCTAATGTCACATGCAAACCATGCGTTCCTAAGGTCGTCAACAAAGCTGCTGTAAATGCACTTGTTTGTAGTCCTGCACCAACATGTACATAATGTGTGAATTCGTAGATTTCGAAGCCTAAGAATGCTGCTCCTAAAATCAGTGTGACGATAAAGAATCCCATTGTTGCCTTTTTCTTATTCAATCGCATAGCATGAATAGCAAGCCCAATAGTAAAGCTACTTGCTAAAAGTAAAATGGTTTCCACAAGCACTGGAGCTATTTCAAAAATGTCAGCACCAGTTGGTCCGTTGCCAGTACGATTCTCTAATGTGAAATATGCAGTGAAAAGTGTTGCGAAAAGCATAATTTCTGCACCTATGAAAATCCAAAAACCTAGGATCTTCAGGTTATTTTCTTCCGTACTATATTCAAGTGGAAGCGAGTTATCTACCTTCATTTTTTAGCACCTCGCAATCTTGTTTCTGTTTCTTTAATTTCTTCGACAGAAATATATCTTCCATGGTCTTTCTCAAATGAACGGTAAGCTAAACAAGCTAGAATACCGATTAATGTGATGATTGCCAGTGGCCATATGCTAAAAATCATGGCAAATCCAAACACAAAGAAAATACAACTCATGATAAATGGTAAACCACTGTTATTTGGCATATGAATTTTTTCTATGTCGCCTTTAAATAACTCATGTCCATTTTTCTTCGAGTCCCAGAATGGTTGTGTAGATTCAACCTGTGGTGTGATCGCAAAGTTATATTCTGGTACTGGTGTGTGTGTAGCCCATTCAAGCGAACGTGCATCCCATGGGTCACTACCAATATTTCTTGGAGAATAACGAATACTATAGTAAATGTTATAAACAAGAAGAACAAAAGCAATTGCCATAATTGCAGCACCGATAAATGAAACCATATTCATAGCACTAAACCCAGTAGATTCAGAGTACGTATACATACGACGTGCCTGACCATCTAAACCAGTAATATACATTGGTATGAAGGCTAATACAAAGCCGACTGAAAGCAACCATGCTGTCCATTTACCAAGTTTTTCATTTAACATAAAGCCAAAGATTTTTGGCCAATAGAACGTTAAACCAGCAAGCATGGCATAAACTACTCCAGGAATAATTACGTTATGGAAGTGAGCAACTAAGAACATCGTATTATGATATTGATAGTCAGCTGCTGACATCGCTAGCATTACACCGGTAACTCCACCTAAGGTAAACAGTGGAATAAAGAGCATCGAATAGAGCATTGGAGTAGTAAATTCGATTTTCCCTTTCCATAAGGTGAATAACCAGTTAAATATTTTAACGCCAGTTGGTACAGCAATCGCCATAGTTGTAATAGAGAATATACTATTAGCAAGTGGACCTTGACCCATTGTAAAGAAATGGTGAGCCCAGACGAAAAATGAAAGTAGAGAAATAACGACCATTGAAGCAACCATTGACTTATAACCATAAAGATTACGTCGAGCAAACGTTGAAATAATCTCACTGTATAGACCAAATGCAGGTAATATTAAAATATATACTTCAGGATGTCCCCAAACCCAAAACAGGTTAGCCCAAAGCATATCCATACCACCGTTATCGGTAGTAAAGAAGTTAGTTCCAAATAATCTGTCCATGGTTCCCATTGCTAGTAATACAGTTAATACTGGGAAAGCAAAAACAATGATTACATTTGCGATAAAAGCAGACCATGTGAACATCGGCATTTTCATAAGCTTCATGCCTGGTGCTCTCATTTTTAAAATAGTTGTTATAAAGTTAATACCAGTCATTAATGTACCGATACCAGCTATTTGAATAGCAATCATGTAATAGTTCGTCCCAACAGACGTACTAAATTCATTCCCTGCTAGTGGGAAGTAAGAAGTCCAACCTGCATCAGGTGACCCACCTACTATGAATGAGATGTTGAATAACCCCATACCCATAAAGAATAACCAAAAACTAAGTGCATTTAGACGTGGAAATGCAACGTCCCGTGCTCCAATTTGTAGTGGTACAAGGTAGTTAAAGAAAAATATAATGAATGGCATAGCCATAAACAATATCATAACTACTCCGTGTGTGGAGAAGACTTCATTATAATGTTGTGAATCTAGAAATGTATTTTCAGGCATTGAAAGTTGATAACGCATCATAACTGCATCTACGCCACCACGGAAAAGCATTAGTAACGCTGATAGCAAATACATAATACCAATTCGTTTATGGTCAACAGTCGTTATCCATTCACGCCATAGGTAACCCCATTTCTTAAAGTAGGTAATTCCTACAACTATAGCGAGCATTGTTAGCCCGATACCAACCATGGATGCATATATTAAAAAGCTTGGATGTGGTACTGCAAAACGATCAAAGAAATCCATGCTTTGTCACTCCTTTCGAGAATTTATGGTACCTTTTAATGATTTGTATGTTCTGAATGTTCATCAGAATCATGAGATTCGTGTTCGTTATGCTGTTCATGTTCTGACTCATTCGTATTGTTATCTGTAGAACCATGGTCATGTTCTGGTGCTGGAGCGAATTCTAAGTGAGTTCCTGTATAGGTAGAGCGCCCAAGATGTCCTGGCTCTAATAGTTCCTCGAATTTATCTTCTGTAAGAGCTGGAGCAGTTTCATGTACCTCTTCTACCCAATCTAAGTAATCAGCAGGTGTCATAGCCGTAACTTCAAAAGTGTTTTCTGCAAATCCAGCTCCACTGAAGTTAGCATTTCTACCACTAAACTCTCCAGGTGCATCGGCTGCTAAGTGCAAAGTTGTGACCATATCTGACATCGCGTATTTTTGCCCGCCTAGCTGGGGAATCCAGAAACTAGTAATGGGTCCATACGAATATAATTTAAACTCAATTGCGCGGTCCGCAGGGATGTATAGATAGTTAACAGTTTCAATATTTTCTTCCGGATAACTAAAGTGCCATTTCCAGTTAGACGAGGAAGCATAAATAACTAAAGGCTCTTGATCTTCATAGCCTGCTGGAGTTGCTTCGACCTCATAGTTACTTTTGACAGAAACGATAGATAGGAAGATAACAATAATAATAGGAATACCAATACAAATTGCTTCAACAATCGGACTTCCTTCAATATGTGGTGGCTCGTAATCTTTCGGTTGATTAGAAGCGCGGTATTTTAATAAGACGAAGACTAAAATAGCTAAAACGACAATAACTATACCTAACATAAGCCAAATAGATAACATAATATCGTCAGCCTGTGTTTTTGCTTGTGGCCCTTTCGGATCTAAAACTAGTAATGGTTCACAACCGGTTAACACGGTGGAAATAGTGATAACCATCGTTAAAAGAATCCATTTCATTTTTAATTTCATAGTTCTACCCCTTCCCAGAATATTTATCCCGCATTAACGGGCAGTAATACTCCCACTTCAAGTATTGGTCTAGCAACAAAGTATAAGTGGGAGAAAACTGCCCGTAAATGCCCGAATGGTTCAACTAACAATCAGTGTGGATAAAGGAAACCCTCACTGATTGAAGTTTCACTTTATATAAACGAATAGCAAACAGATGTTGTCTCTGTATGCCTCTATCTTATTCCCATGAATTGAAAAAACAAAATGAAAAAAAGCAACTTCACAAAACGTTCATGAAGATGTGAACAAATTAAAGTAAATTGGTAACGTAATTGTGAAGTGTAAGGGGGATAATGGAAATCTAGGGGGAAAACGGGCAAGCTAAAAGGCCACAGTACAACTATGTGCTGTGGCCTTAGTTAATGATTGCTTTTTGTGTTAAACCATTTTTAATAGGGCGTCTCTTCCGATCATACCTTGAGTAATACCGAGTTCTTCCGCTTCGTAGGTGATGGATTCAAGCGGGGCATCCAGAAGCTGAGAAATTGTTTTTACTCCAACGGCTCTTCCAGCAACTACCTTTCTATCCTTTAATTTTTCATTTAATAGTGCGACGTCTAAAGCACCGCACATTATATACCCTTTGTCATTAGTGACAACTAGTAAGTTCGTTTTAGGTAACTCTACAGAAATCGATAAAAACGTATGTCCATCAATATTAATTGGTTCCATGTTAATCATGACTAAGCAGTCCTCCCTTTCCTATCTCTACAATTTATGTTTTCAATAGAAAAAGCGTGTTTTTTTGTGCGAACTAAGCCGTAATTACCATTATTAAAGGCTTTACTTTATTTAAATTGAAAGAATTCATGGAAATCTGTTTTAGGCAGTTTTTCTAAGTCCAATTCGAACTCATACCATTTGCGTTCATCCCCCGTCATACTATTTACTATGAATGGGATATTATTATCCTTTGCGATTTCTTTTATTTGATTACCTATGTAAAGGTCATTTTCCGACAAATTTTGAAACCTATAGAGCACGTCTTTATTTGAATAAGATTCTATAACCATTGCCCAAGAAATATGTGTTTCATCACTTGTATTGCTTAAGGAGGCATAGTGAACATAAGGATCTATATAAATTCGACTGACGTTCTCCCAAGGGATAGATTCTTTAACACCATTCCATTTGTTGGTGATCAAACCTCCGTCTGCATGAATTCCTCTATAATCTTCCCAGAGAACATACAAAGAGGTGCTATATGCAATAAGAGTAATTAAGATTAATAAGTTAGGTATCCATTTCCGACGTATATCCGAACTGAATATGCGTATAGAAACAAATAAGATCAGAGAGAGCATAAAACCAAGAGAAATACCTCCTCCATTAACCGAGGAAGTCGACTCAAATAAAATGAAGTGCTCGTTAAAAGTATCAGTTTTTAATTGTTCATATTGTGTGTAGCTAAAAAATAGAAGTGGTATGAGCAATGCAACAAATGCATAAGCGAAAGACCATATTATTACCTTCTCTTTGAAAATTATTAAAGTTCTTCGTAATCGGTGTCCTATTATGTAAAGCGGAAAGCTGACTAAAATTATAATTAGTATGTAAGTTAGGATATTCTCAGGCAAACTTTGCAAATTAACATAAGCAATAACAATACTTAATCCTATAAGTATTTTTCATAAAGTTTTTCATTAACTCACCTCAAATACTTTACGGAATAACTTAAAATAGGTTTCAATTGTATAATCGAAATAGCTAGCCTAGTATTTTTCATACTGGGCTAGCTAGAAATGATTATAGGTATCCTTTTAATCCGGATTTTTCAGCTGCCTTCATTTCTTTCTCCAAACCTTCTACGCTTTCTGCACGCTGTTCATTTTTCTTTTTAATGGCAGCAACGTCTTTTTCAGAAGCATATTCCATAGCTATTTCAGCGGCTTCCATATGTCTAATTGTTTTCTTTAGTCTTTCTTCACTATTCGAACGATCATTAGGACCACGTCTGGTTTTTGGCATAATATCTCCTCCTTATAATTTTAACCTTTCAATAGATAGTGTTTCCTAATTCAACAAGAATATGAGTATTCATGTAACTCCGATGTTAATTTACGAATGAATAAATATAGGGTGAAGTTGCCATATTAATGCTAGCAAAAGATAAGGAGGACTTTAATATGGATCACACACAAATGAGTTGGAAAGAAGATAATGTTCTTGCACGATTACACAATTCTGTGGATAATGTCACGCTCGCTGTTGGTCAAGCTTTAACAAATCCTACAGAACAGTCCATCCAAAATGCAGAGGATATGATTGAACGTGCCAATCGATCTGTTGCAATGGCACTAGAAAGTAGAGGGAAGATGGAGCCTATAAGTACACTACAGGAACAGTTGGACCAAAACAGAGAGAGACTAAATACTTTGCAGTAGTTAGTTCTATATTTTAAACGATAAACCTACCGCCGCTATTTAAGGCAGTAGGTTTTTATGCATGAGGCTCTTTCGCGTGTCCGATACATATATCTATTAATTATTGTAGTTGCTTAGTAATTTATCAGATAAATGGTAAAATAATAAGGGGGTTTATTTACGCAATTTTCTAAATATATATATATGGAGGGAATATTGAAATGGCAAATAAGTATCCGAAAAAGTTAAATGAAAGAATTTATTTAATCGATGGATTTGATATGGGAGAGTCAGAACGCACCGGAACGTATGTCATCGATGAACAAGAACTTACAATAATAGAAACTGGACCAAGCCCATCGGTAAAACATGTAAAAAGTGGTATGGAATCATTAGGTTTTTCATTAGACCAAGTTAAATACATAATAGTTACTCATATACATTTGGATCATGCGGGAGGAGCGGGACTTCTATTAAAGGATTGCCCAAATGCCAGGATTGTTGTTCACCCAAAAGGGATAAGGCATCTGGCGGAACCAGAAAGATTGATAGCTGGAGCGAAGGCTGTTTACGGAAATAAGTTTAAGGAATTATTTGATCCCATCATTCCGATACCTCATGAGCGAATGATTATAAAAAATGATGGGGATTTATTGAAGATAGGAGCAACTTGTATATTAAAATTTTTTGATACTCCTGGTCATGCTAATCATCATTTTAGTATTTATGATCCGATTAGTAATGGTATGTTTACGGGTGATACGGTTGGTGTTCGCTATGAACAACTCATACCAGATGGTGTTGCTTTCTTTTTACCATCTACTTCACCAAACCAATTTAATCCAGCTGCAATGCAAAGAGCAATAGATCATTTCGCACAAATGAATCTTCAATATATTTATTATGGACATTTTGGAGTAACTAACTCTCCCTCAGAAGCACTTTCTCAAGTTTCGATGTGGTTAAATATTTTTGTGACAGAAGCAGAGGCTGTGTATGCAGAGGCAAAGGGATATCGTGAGCTAGCAAATAGGCTCGATAGATTAGTAAAAGAACACCTGAAGAATCAAGGTATTTCAGAAAATCATGATGTATTTAGAATAATTGAACTAGATTTAGAAGTGAGTGCTATGGGAATGATGGATTATTTAGTCAATAAAGAAAAGAGGTGAATATTGTCAAATAGAAGTTTTAGGCTGGAGTTACTGAATTAGCTTTTAACAAAGGAATTGCTACTTTTCCATCATTCAGTTTTCTTGAACTAAAATAAGACTGTCAAAAGCGCATTGAAAAGAAGATATTATTGGATTTATTCTTTAGAAATCTAATGCTCATAATAAAAAGAGGTAAAATAGAGAGCTAAATATTTTATCTCTTTATAGTTTTGTCTATCAAAATAGTAAGAATATTTAAAATAAATTCTTTTGTTTTATGTTAAAGAGATTTATAATTGGTATAGACAACTATACCGAGCGAAAGAAACCATATTTTGAATATGTATCTTTTCGCGTGGATTACTGTAATAGAAGGAGGTGAGAAGATTGATAGATAAAAGTTCCCATGTGCCAATCTATGTTCAAATAGAGGAATTATTAAAAAAACGTATTTATATGGAAGAGTTTAAAATAGGCGAGAGTATACCTTCGGAGCGAGAACTATCAGATCAATTAGGTGTGAGTCGCATGACTGTTAGGCAATCTGTTACAAATTTAGTGAATAGCGGCTTGCTCTACAGAGAAAAAGGGAGAGGCACATATGTTGCTAATCCAAAGTTAGAACAGCCTTTAAATGGGTTAACTAGTTTTACAGAAGATATGAAGGCTAGGGGTATGCAACCAAGTAGTAAATTAATACATTTCGAAAAGGTCATACCATCTGTTGATATTGCAAGGGACTTGCAATTAGAGCAGGAAGAATTGGTCTTCTATGTTGTTCGTATCCGATATGCTGATCGTAAACCCATGGCTATTGAAAGAACCTATATACCTGTAAAAGTGTTTCCTGAACTTGATGAAAAGAAAATTATGGGGTCGCTCTATGCCTTAATAGAAGGGAATTACCGTCAGAAAATTGGGAATGCAATTCAACAAATGGAGGCAGCAATTGTTACAAAAGAGGATAGTAAATATCTTCAAATAAATAATTCCTCTGCCGTGCTCATTATTAAAAGGACTAGTTTTTTGGCAGATGGTGTTCCATTTGAATTGGTGCGTAGCACATATCGTGCGGATCGATACAAATTCATAAGTGAAATCCAGAGGTGACAGTATGCAATATGGACCCTCATCTACAGTGGTAGGTTCACTATAGTTAATGCATTAATGGTGTATTACCAGTCTTGAAAGTGCTGACGTTTCAAAAAATCAATCACAGTTCTTACATTTTCTTCTAAATTTAGGAAGTCTAATTAAGTTTGAATAATAATACTGGAGGTTTTAAGAATGGAAAAAACATTTAAAATTACTACACCCGAGGGATTACATGCTAGACCATCGACACTGTTAGTTTCAGCAGCAACAGCCTTTTCCTCAAATATACTACTTTCCTATAATGATAAATCGGTGAACTTGAAATCAATTATGGGGGTAATGGCGCAAGGTATCGCACCAGGTTCAGTTGTGACAATCTCGGCTGAAGGGATGGATGAAGAAGAAACAATTATAAAGTTAACTGAAATAATGATTTCAAATGGAATTGGAGTAGAAATCTAGAGAATAATGGGATTGATTCTAGCTTCCTACTACATTTAGTTTGTAAGGAGTGAAAGGCCATATGAAAATTCAATTAGTACCTGCAACAGATTATGAACAAGTACATCAATTAAGAGATTATAGTTTTCCAAGCAAATATGAGGGAACACGTCGTGATGATTTTCAATACTGGATGGAAAATAGTACGACGATTGGTGCCTACGACCACCAAAAGCTAGTGGGCCAATTACTAGTACTCCCATTGAATATCACGGTACAAGGTGTAAGCTATGAAATGGGTGGGATAGGTTTTGTATCTACTTATCCAGAATTCAGAAATCAAGGAATCACGAAGAATCTAATGATAAGATCCTTAGAAGAAATGCGTAAAAACCATCAATATATATCTGTGTTAGCTCCATTTTCCGTCTCTTTCTACCGCCATTTTGGTTGGGAGTTGTTTTTTGATAAGCTGCATTATTCGATTCCGGCAGAATCATTCCCACAGTATGGTAATAGAATAGATAAAATGAAACGTTTCAGTTTTGAATGGATAGATGAAGCTACTTTTCTAGAGGTTCAACAATTTCATAACGAACAAGCACTCAGAAACAATGGAGGTATGCAAAGAGATGCTTCTTGGTGGAAACGTATTGCCAGAAGAGAGCCTGACTGCCATTTTGCAGCTTATTTTGATGGAGAAACAATATTGGGCTATATCCGCTATAAGATAAAAAACTTAACATTTACTATTCAAGACTTTGTGACAAAGGATATGCAAGCTGAACAGGCAATGTGGCGCTTTATTACATCTCATAAAAGTAGTGTTCATACAATTGAGGGGGATACTTCAACTGCTAGTCATTTTGGATTTTATTTTGAACAGCCACAATTCAAAAAAGAAGTTTCACAGGATGTCATGGTAAGAATTGTCGATGTATTCGCGTTCCTTAAGAAATATTCGTGGAGTAAGTTAAATGCTTCTTTATATCTGTACATTCAAGATACTTTCGCTCCTTGGAACGAGAAATTATTTCATATAAATAAAAATGGAGAAATCGGCATAATTGAGGAAAGTTTAATAGATAAGAAACATATCTTATCTTTACCAATCACTATATTTTCAGCGATGATTGTTGGTTATTTATCTATAAGAGAAACTTTATTGTTTGCAAAACATTCGATAGATGAAGAAACGGAAGAAAAATGGAAGAATGCAATTAATTATGATCCTCCGACATTTTATGAGTATTTCTAACAAAAAACAGGCTTAAATTAATTTTTTTTGATTTTTTTTGTGGACTATACCACCCTGTAAAATAATCAGAAATTTCAAGTATTTGTAAGGTAGTCCAATTATAATTTATGAATTATATGGAAAATAATTGTGTAAAAAGTAGTTGTGGTATATACCGATAAATGATATTCTCATTTAAAGAAAGCGATTACATTGATAGGGGAGTGCTAATGATGAAAAACATTATGTTAGTTTGCGTGGCAGGGATGAGCACTAGTTTATTAGTGTCAAAAATGCAAAAATCGGCAAATGAACAAAACTTAGAAGCAGAAATTTTTGCTATAGCAGAGAGCGAAGTGGATAAAACTCTAGCAAACAAAAATGTGGATGTAATGTTACTTGGTCCACAGGTACGTTATTTAAAAGGAACATATCAATCAAAATACAAAGAGAAAAATATTCCTATTGAAGTTATTAATATGATGGACTATGGAATGATGAACGGTGCGAACGTATTGAAACAAGCACTAGAGTTAATGGGATAAGGGGTGTATCAAATGGAAGAAACGGTTTTACTGCAATCAATAATGGGGTTAATATTGCATAGTGGAAATACAAAGAGTGATTGTATGGAAGCTATTCAACTTGCTAAAAAAGGGGAATTTTTAGCTGCTAAAGATAAGGTTGAAACAGCAAATGAATCACTGGTGAAAGCACATCATTCTCAAACAGCTTTATTAACACAAGAAGCTAGGGGTGAGAAGGTGGAAGTAACTATGATGCTTATACATGCGCAAGATCACTTGATGAATTCTATTACCTTTCGTGATTTAGCAATAGAAATAATAGAATTATATGAGAGAGTACGGGGGGAATAACATCAGCAATGATGTTAAATATATAAAAGAACAAAGGGGAGTGTGTTGAATGTTCAGTTTTTTAGAGAAATATTTTGTGCCGGTTGCATCGCGAATTGGTAGTCAACGTCATTTAGTAGCAATTCGTGATGGGTTTATTGCCATCATGCCACTTACTATTATTGGTTCATTTGCTGTATTGATTAACAACTTACCTGTTAAAATGTATCAAAATGCACTTGATTCCATTTGGGATCATGGCACTTGGACACAATGGGGAGGTAATATGTGGGGAGCAACATTTGGTATTATTTCCATCTTATTAGCCTTTTGTGTTGCTTATCAATTAGCAAAAAGCTATAACAAAGATGGTCTCTCAGCAGGGGTTATTGGTTTATCAAGTTATATGACATTTGGTACTTTCGGTGAGGGTGGTTTATCCGGTTTATCAACCGGAACGGGTGGTTTGTTTGTTGCCATAATTATAGCATTACTATCTTCTGAGTTGTTTTCCCGTTTATCAGGGAATAGTAAACTAATAATTAAGATGCCAGAAACTGTACCACCAGCAGTTTCAAGATCATTTGCAGCTTTATTGCCAGCTATTATTACAGTATCGTTATTTGCATTAGTCCGCACTATCATCTCAGCAGGATTTGATATTCCAGATATTATTGGCTCCTTTTATACAGCAATCCAAGAACCATTTATGGGCTTAACAAATACATGGATTGCGGCCTTAATCTTAGCATTCATCCCGGTATTCTTATGGACACTTGGCGTACATGGTGCTAACATTATCGAACCATTTATGCAGTCTATTAACCTACCAGCAATTGATGCGAATGTTGCAGCAATTACAGCAGGAGAAGTAGCACCATATATTATCAATAAACCGTTCTTTGATGCTTTTGTTAATATGGGCGGATCAGGAACTACTATAGCATTAATTATCGCAATTTTCATAATTGCGAGGAAGAACAAACAGTATAATACTGTAGGAAAAATATCCACAGGACCGGGACTTTTCAATATTAATGAACCATTATTGTTCGGTTTACCAATTGTATTAAATCCTGTACTGTTTATCCCATTTATATTGACACCGATGGTTAATGTATCGATTGCTTATTTCGCGACAAAGTGGGGTATGGTTCCAGCAGCAACAATTGCAGCCCCTTGGACAACACCACCGATAATTAATGGGTTCTTAGTTACACAGTCGTGGGCAGGTGCAGTACTAAGTTTACTTCTAATCATTATTTCAGTTTGTATCTATTTACCATTCGTAGCTATGGCAAATCGTACAACAAAAGCTCAAGAAAATAAAGAAGCTGCATCCAAATAAGGAATATAGGTGGTAAGCGGAGGTATTCAAAATGAGAAGATTAGGAATTTCGATATATCCTCAACATAGTACAATAGAAGAAATGCAAAGTTACATTGTGTTAGCGCACAAGAATGGCTTTGATCGAATCTTTACTTGTTTAATGTCTATGAAAAATAATGAGGAAAGAGAAAAACTTCAACAAATCAATCAATTTGCACAACAACTTGGCTTTGATATTTCAGCGGATATTGCACCGCAAGTGTTTGAAGAATTAGGTCTAACTTATAGAGATATTGGCTATTTAAAGGAACATTATTATTTAGATTCTTTACGCTTAGATATGGGTTTCTCAGGTCAAGAGGAGGCGTTCATGTCACTGGACGCTTCCAATTTGAAAGTAGAGCTTAATATTAGTAATGGTACGAAATATGTAGAAAATATATTGTCGTACAAGCCGAACAGGGAAAATATCATCGGTTGCCATAATTTTTATCCAAGAAAGTATACTGGGCTTTCGAAAAAGCATTTCTTGGAATCTTCAAAGCTATATAAAGATAATCATATTCGGACAGCGGCAATGATTTCTTCTGAATATGCAAAGTTTGGTCCTTGGGAAGTAACACTCCATGGTTTACCAACATTAGAAGAACATCGTCATCTGCCAATTGCTGTTCAGGCAAAAGATTTATGGCATACTGGTTTAATTGATGACTTAATCATTGGAAATATGTATGCTTCCGAGGAAGAACTAAAAATATTAGGTAGTTTGAATCGCAGTAAACTAGAGCTGACAGTAGTAACGTCTCCACAAACAACAAGTTTGGAAGAAAAAGTGATTTTTAATGAATTACATTTTAATCGTGGTGACGTTTCTGAATATGTGATTCGTAGTACGCAATCTAGAGTAAAGTATAAAAATGATTTCTTTCCAGCCCATAATACAGCTGATATTATGACAGGAGATGTAACGATTGACAACGACTTGGATGTCCGTTACAAAGGTGAGTTGCAGGTAGCTCTAAAAGCTATGCCGAATTCTGGATGTTCAAATATTGTAGGGAAAGTGGTCCCGGATGAACATTTTCTATTAGAACGCATAGAACCATGGGAGTCGTTTGGTTTTATTAAGTCACATAATTTATGATAGGGAAGGGATTGGGCATATCTTATGCTCAATCTTTTTATTTTATCCATTTTTAATACAAGCATTCGATTTTTGTTTTCTCCTTATACTTCTTCAAATTAACAAAATTTAATCATTATTTTTCTGTGTAATCCTTTGATGGAAGGTGATACTACGAAGAGTTAGACGAAGGAGGAAGGTATTATGACGATAAATAAAGACATTGAAGTATTAAAATCTTACGTAAGTGTAGATCGAAGTGTTTTGAGTATTTATTTGAATACAAATCCGGCTGATCCAGAGCAACTAAATGGTGCTTGGGGGATTCATCTAAAAAGTGGTTTGAAGCGTATCGGAGAGTATATAGAAGCTTCTGGTGATGAAAAGGAATTAAAAGCATTTAATCATGTAAAGGATAAAATAAAAAATGAAATGGAAAAAAATTCATTGGAGTTACGTAAAGGGGCAGTTATTTTTGCCAGTGCAAATGATGATTTATGGTCTGTTCATTATGTGCAAGTACCTGTAAAAACCAATTTCTATTGGGAAAACCACCCTGTTACAGAACAACTGGAGTATATGTATAAAGCATATCCAGAAGCGGGTATAATCATGCCTAGCTTTGGAGAAGTTCGAATTTTAGACACGGCATTAGGATTTGTTAGGGACGATGTAACATTTAAATTTGATCCGGTATCCGAAACATGGAATGAAAAAGTTAAATTGGATAGTCGAGGAAGACGCGCAACAGCAGATAGCAAAACAGCTGTATTAGACACAAAATATAGATCCAATGCAAGTACTTTTTATAAAGGGATGAGAACAACAATTGAACAATTAAAGAAAAAACGAGGGTGGAGGGAGTTTCATGTAGCAGGAGAGGCCGAAATGGCGAATGCATTTACCGAGACACTAAGGGATTCACCAGCAAGCTGTATTTACAAAAATTTAAACAATAGTAAAGCGAATGAAGTGATTCATCAAATACTTGAAAAGTAATCAACAACACTTGAAAGATATTACCAAAATTTCTTGTTTTATTAACTAGTATAAATGATAAAAAAAAACACAATATAAGCTTACAAGGAGGTGAACAACATGCCAAACAGTAATTCAAATCAACTTCTAGTACCAGGCGTAAAACAAGCCCTTGACCAAATGAAATATGAAATCGCACAAGAATTCGGTGTTCAACTTGGAGGAGAAGCTTCAGCGCGTGCTAACGGTTCCGTTGGCGGAGAAATTACAAAGCGTTTAGTAGCTCAAGCCCAATCACAAATGAACGGAAATCAATTTAGCTAAAATTATTTGGTCGGTGGAAAATTCCACCGGCTTTTTCTGTTCTTTAAAAAGCCGAGGAGATTCCCAAAGCTTGTAGTGGCTAATGAATTTTGCAATACATAGGTCAGTGGTAATTTCTAATAACTTGCGTTAATGGATAAGCACCGGCGAGCAATTTCGGTTTCTAATAGTTCTAAAAATTCTGGACTTAATTTTAATTTCTTTGCTTCTAAATAAGACTCGATTAAAAGATCGTCAGACATTTTACTCATAAAACCTAGCACCTCCGTTTTTATTAATTAAAATGGAACAATATGTATCTGCTTTTGAGTAAGTTGGTATAACTACTAAAAGGTTCAAAACTGGCGTTTAATAAGTCGTCAATTAGATAAGAATTTTAGATATCTTTCATAAGACTAATTTAACAAATATTGAATTCAAGAACAACTGTTCTGATATCCACAGGTAAAAGTGGATAATATGTTAATAAGTTGTTCATAGATGTTAAAAGCTCTTATATATCAGTGTGAATTATGTGTATAAAGTTATCCACATTTATTAAAAAATCGAATTATGTCGAAACATTTCCTTAAAATTCAATATAAAAAAGGTTCTAAAACACATTTTCTATGAAAAAAATAGAATTATTTTGAGTTTTGTCTAAATTAACCCTAATTTAAAATCCGTTTTTGATGTAGCCAGGAGAAACTTGTTAATATCTAAATATTTATCCACAATATTCGGTGGATAAAATGTGGATTACGGTTATTTTATTCACACTAATTTAGATATAGCGTAATCTAAACTGTGTATAAAGTTATCCACAGAAGTTATTAACTGCATTTGTCGAAAATTGAGTGTAATAGGACAATCCAATGACAACATATTTTGGTGTAAATCAGTAAAAGGAAGTGAATAGTATATCTAATAAAAAGTGTAAAAAATGCAACAAATTAAATGGGAAAGGAACTTGTCCATGTAAATAAAAAGCCATAGCCTCCACAATAATAGTGGGGGCATGACTTTTTATGATTATAATATTCAAGATCTTAATCCATGTTATTCTTTATCTTCGACATCATCTTTTTCGACGTCATTATCTTCAACATTTTCATCGTCTTCAATATTTACATCCACATCTTCTTCTACGGGATTATCATCCAGATTGTCATCATCATTGTTATCGTCCCCGCAAGCTGCTAATAATCCTACTGTTAGAAATGCTGCGGTACCGATTTTCCACCATTTTTGTCCTGTGATTGAATTGATAGCCATACTTATTACCTCCTAAGGTTAAAGTTTACTCTCCGTCTTTATCTTCCTCTTCAAGCTCTTGCTCTACATCCTCTTCCATATTATCATCTACATCAGACTCGTTTTCTCCATCCCCGCACCCTGCTAATAAACCTACTGATAGGAATGCAGCTGCACCTACCTTCCACCATTTTTGTCCTGCAACAGTATTTTTAATCATGTTAATTTCCTCCATTTTCTAATTATTTCTTGTGTATTAGTAAGTACTTACCCCAGATGCATTCTGTTGTAAACATCTTCTAGGAGATGACATATGCTCGTTATGTTATTAATATATTTGTAACAAAAGGGTAGTTCAAAAAGATACCTCCAACTTGACTCCCAAAAACTTAAACTTGGTAAAATAGCCATAAGAAAAACCGGGCAAAAGCCCGGTCCTTTTAAGGTCAAAACTTATCTCTATTGTTTTCGAACGCTTGAAACTTAAGAGCAGTTTCCTTTTTTAAATATGTGTGCGTTTTTTCTATATCAATACTAAAAACACGATCTTCTGTAATTGAAGGAACAATCCCTCTTATTTCTTCCCACTTGTTCTTTAAAAGAGGAGACATGTGGATATTTCCTCTATATTCAACTCCTTGCACAGCACAAATTGCTTCGATTGCGATGACTTTACGGCTATTTTGAATGATTTGATTGGCATGTCTTGCTCCAATTGTTCCCATGCTTACATGGTCTTCCTGGTTTGCAGAAGAAGGGATAGAGTCAACTGATGCAGGGTGGGCCAAGGTCTTATTTTCAGAAACAAGGCTTGCTGCTGCATACTGTAAAATCATTGCCCCCGATTGTAATCCAGGTTCTGGGCTTAAAAAGGGAGGTAATCCTTCGTTTAAATGTGGATTAACTAATCGTTCGATTCGTCGTTCAGATACATTTGCAAGTTCAGCAATTGCAACCTTTAAGAAATCCATGGCAAATGCAATTGGTTGACCATGAAAGTTCCCCCCTGAGATAATCTCTTTTCCATCTTCTAAAATTAACGGATTATCAGTAGCTGCATTCATCTCAATTTCAAGTTTTTCCTTTACATAACTCAGGACCTGCCAGCTAGCTCCATGAATTTGCGGTATACATCTAATAGAGTAAGCATCTTGAACGCGTTTTTCACCTTGTTTAGTTACTAGTTGACTGCCCTCAAGCCATTGGAGCATTCTTTTCGCAACTTTCACCTGTTCAGGATAGCCTCTTGCTTCATGAATAGCTGGATGGAAAGCATCGGTAATACCATATAGAGCTTCCATTGTCATGGCAGCAATCCATTCACATTGATAGGCAAGTGTTTCAGATTCAAGCCAGTTGATTACTCCTTGAGCGGTCATCGCTTGCGTTCCATTTATCAGCGCAAGACCTTCTTTGGCTTCTAACACAATGGGGCTTATATTATGCTTCTCCCAAACTTTATGAGATGGAATTTGATGGTCACCGTCCCAAACAAACCCTTCTCCTATCAAAACTAAAGCAAGGTGAGAAAGGGGAGCTAAGTCTCCGGAAGCTCCAAGAGAACCCTGCTGAGGAATTACAGGATGAATACGGTTGTTTACCATGTATGTTAATCTCTCTAATACCTCTAAACGAATACCAGAGAAGCCTTTAAGTAATGCGTTTAAACGAAGTACTACCATTGCGCGTGACACAACTTCCTCAAAAGGTTCCCCAATGCCACATGCATGGGAACGAATAAGGTGTAATTGCAAGGCGTGAACATCAGATTCGTTTATACTCACATCACTAAATTTTCCAAAACCAGTGTTGATGCCATAGACGGTGTGACCAGCTTCAACAATCTGTTCAACGACCTTGCGACTTTTTACAACATTTTCCTTAGCGCAATCATCTATTTTGATTTGTTCATTCTGATATAAAATTGCTCGCATATGTTCTAGGGTAAGTCCGTTTCCTTTTAGGTTAATCAAGATTTTTCACATTCTTTCTAAGTTGTATTAATGCAGGTAAGCAAAAAAATTAACCTACCACCTTTACTCCTTTTTTCCACACACTATTCACATGATTTACTCCAAACAAATACTGTAATTGCTGGTAATTTGGAACGTTCCAGAGCACAATATCTGCTTGTTTACCTATTTCTAAAGAGCCGACTTTATCCTCCATTTGAATAGCACAGGCAGCATTGTATGTTGCCGCACATAAGCTCTCAGCGGGAGTAAGTCTCATCGAAATACAGGCTAGATTCATCACAAGCGGCATGGAAGTCGTGGGTGAGGAACCAGGATTGCAATCGGTTGAAATCGCAACTGGCACACCCGCATCGATCATTTCGCGACCCCTCGCAGGATTCTCTCGCAAATACAAAGCTGTTGCAGGCAATAGGCATGCGATAACTCCTTGCTTGGCCATTGCAGCAATACCGCTATCTGATGCTTTCAATAAATGCTCTGCAGAAATAGCTCCCACTTCCGCCGCAAGCTCGGCTCCTCCATAAGGTTCAATTTCATCTGCATGAATTTTAGGTGCCAATCCAAGAGCCTTCCCAGCCTTTAAAATTCGCTTTGATTGCTCAGGGGTAAAGACGCCTACTTCACAGAAGACATCATTAAACTTAGCGAGCTTTTCACCGGCTACTCTGGGCAGCATATCATTCACTATCAAATCAACGTATTCATCTTCTTTACCTTTAAATTCAGCGGGAACAGCATGTGCCCCCATAAAAGTTGGAACAATATCTATTAAATGTTCTGTCTGCAATCGCTGCATAACACGAAGTTGTTTTATCTCCGTTTCAACATTTAAACCATATCCACTTTTTCCTTCTATAGTAGTAACGCCATGAGCTAAAAAAGAGTCTAGTCTTTTCTTTGTTTGGGCGAAGATATCATCCTCAGTTGCTTCTCGTGTCATCCTACAAGTCGCATGGATACCTCCGCCTGCGTTCATAATATCCATATAAGTGGCGCCTTCTAGACGCATTTCAAATTCACGCTCACGACTTCCACCGTATGCGACATGCGTATGAGGATCAACAAGTCCTGGTGTGACGAGTTTTCCAAACGCATCAATGATTTCCGCTTCATCTATACGAGTTGCATACTTTCTTTGCAACTCCTCTGTTGTACCTATAGCTTGAATCAATTCATTTTCTATCCATATACTTCCATCTTCAATGATAGACAGCTTACTCATGGCTTCTTTCGTTCGTGGACCTTTATGCTCGGTAGCCAAGGTAACTAATTGTGATGCATGTTTAATCCATACAGGATTACTCATATGCTTTAGTCCTCCTTTTCCATCATTGGAATATTGACGCCTTTAGCACGAGCTGTCTTTTCTGCCAGCTCATATCCAGCGTCAAAATGACGAACAATTCCCATACCTGGATCTGAAGTGAGGACTCGTTCTAATCTTGCTTCGGCTTCTTTTGTTCCATCAGCCACTATGACCATACCAGCATGAATGGAATATCCCATTCCGACCCCGCCTCCGTGGTGTACGGAAACCCATGTTGCACCACCAACAGCATTTATCATGGCATTTAAAATTGGCCAATCTGCCACTGCATCTGAGCCATCTTTCATCGCCTCTGTTTCGCGATTAGGAGATGCCACTGATCCTGAATCTAGATGATCTCGTCCAATGACGATGGGAGCACTTAATTCACCAGAGGCAACCATATCATTGATAATTTTCCCAAAGCGTGCTCGTTCACCATAACCTAACCAGCATATTCTGGAAGGAAGTCCTTGGAATTGGATTTTTTCACGAGCCATTCTAATCCAATTGCATAGATGTGTGTTATAGCTAAATTCGCGTAAAATTACTTCATCCGTTTTATATATGTCTTCAGGATCTCCAGACAATGCGACCCATCTGAAGGGACCTTTGCCTTCACAAAACTGTGGACGGATATAAGCAGGGACAAATCCAGGGAAGTCAAACGCACGATCGAACCCTTCATCCTTGGCCACCTGGCGTATATTATTGCCATAATCGAATGTTATGGAACCTTTATCCATTAACTCGACCATAGCACGCACATGCACGGTCATAGAGGTCTTAGAGCGCTTTATATATTCGCTAGGATTTTCTTGGCGTAAGAGTATTGCTTCCTCTAGGGACGTTTGAGAAGGGATGTAGCCGTTTAATGGATCATGGGCAGAAGTTTGATCGGTCAATACATCTGGTGTAAAACCACGAGCAATCATTTCAGGTAAAATATCCGCAGCATTTCCAACAAGCCCTATGGATAGAGGTTTCCCAGCTAGCTTTGCTTCTTCTGCTAGTTGAATTGCGTCATCTAATGTATGCGCTTTCAAATCTGTATAGCGTGTTTCGATGCGTCTATCTATTCTCGTTTCATCCACTTCTATAGCAATACATACTCCACCATTCATCGTAACTGCTAATGGTTGCGCTGCCCCCATACCACCTAACCCCGCGGTAAGTGTAATCGTATTCTTTAACGTTCCATTGAAATGCTGTTTAGCAAGTTCAGCAAACGTTTCATAGGTACCTTGAACAATTCCTTGAGAGCCAATGTAAATCCAACTGCCGGCAGTCATTTGCCCATACATCATCAATCCCTTTTTATCGAGTTCATGAAAATGTTCCCATGTAGCATAGGCAGGCACTAGATTTGAATTTGCTATCAAGACACGTGGTGCATCGATGTGAGATTTAAATACTGCCACAGGTTTTCCTGATTGGACAAGCAATGTTTCATCATTTTCAAGTTCTTTTAAGGAGCGAACTATTGCATCAAATGATTCCCAGTTACGAGCTGCCTTTCCAATACCACCGTAAACAACTAAGTCGTCAGGATGCTCTGCTACCTCCGCATCTAAATTGTTCATAAGCATGCGAAGTGCCGCTTCCTGCAGCCAACCTTTCGTATTTAATTTGGTTCCTCTATATCGGATAACCTTATCGTTAGCTTTTCCCATTTAAATACCTCCTCGATTTCTACCTCTATTCTATCTAAATTTTTAAAATATTTAAGGTTTTTTGTGAAAAAAGTAAAAATTTCTCATCTGCTAACGGGGTGCTTTATTAGCATGCTAGAGTACTGTTTAGGTGAAATGAAACTCTTTCCATTATTAAACGTCTGATTATTCAGATATATATAAGGGGGCAATTATTTTGAGAAAATCGTGGTTATTCTTAATCACCATAAGCTTTTTCGTGTTATTAGCAGCCTGTAGTGGAGACGAAGAGTCAGCTAAGATGAGTTCGGAAGATAGAGCTTCTGACTCGGCAGAATTTAAGTCGGAAGAAGAAAGTGTAGAAGCGGAAGTGCAACAAGAGAGTGCAACAGAGGATATAGAGGCACCTAGCACTCGAATGATTATTCATCAGGCTAGAATAAGCACAAATGTAAAAGATTTAGAAAAAGCCCAGCATAATATGGAACAAAAGGTGAAGAAGTATGATGGCTATATTGTAGAGTCCAATGTGTATTTGGAATCTGATGAAACAAGTAGTGGGAAAATGGTTGTGCGAATTCCTGAAAAGCATTTTGAAACATTTTTGTCTGAAGCAGAGGCAGAAGCTTCCAAAGTTCTAGAAAAAAATGTAACTGGACAGGATGTAACAGAGCAATATGTAGATCTAAGCTCTCGAGTGAAATCTAAACGTGCAGTGGAGGAACGCTTACTGGCATTTATGAAAGATGCTCAGAAAACAGAGGACCTACTTAAAATTTCCACTGATTTGGCAAAGATTCAAGAGGAAATAGAAGTACTAGTGGGGAAAATAAACTATTTAGAAAACCAAACATCCTTTTCCACTATTGAACTAACTATGCATGAAAAGCGTGTCATTATTCCAGAAATAGAAAACAAAGACTTGAATACATGGGAAAAAACGAAAAAGCAATTTATTACAAGTACAAATTCACTGTTATCGGTAGGCTCGGGAATTATAGTGTTTGTTATCGGTAATTTACCAGTTCTAGTACTTTTAGGAGTTATTATAGTTGTGGTAGCTTGGATTATAAAGAGAAGAAAAGTAAGAGGATAGTAATCATGGAGTTCTGCTATTGAGGATTCCTAGATTCCGAGAAAAAGTAGCGGTTACTTAAAGAAAAGGGCATGTCTTTTACCTGTTTTTTCTTAAGAGATAGGAAAGTATAAAAAGATGTTTTGTAAACACTGGATCGTAGGGTTTTAAAGAACGAATAATCCTGTTATTTCCGTTTCATGTGGACGCTTTCCGCGGGCGAGGCAGTGCCCACAGAAAGCGTCCACTCTTCGCTATACTCAACGGCATATCTATGTTTCTATTCTTAAAGTACCGTGCATGTCTTTTACCGGTTTTTTTATGTTTATTAACATCTGTGTAACTTACACATTCGGGTAGTAAATTTCCTCTATTAGCTCTTGATGTTAATATACCTGCGGAAGGAGTATTTTTACATTTATTAACTGGTGCTGTTTCCTGACTGTCTAAGGATGTACGATGGAAAGCGAATCTACCAAAGCTGAACAATACCAAGGAATTTATAAATCCCTATAGTTCCTAATTTTAGGGAAATGAATTGTTACTTTTGTATATTTTCCTTCTTCTGATTGAATGGACAGTGTATGACCTAACTTTCGTGTTAATTGTTTTGCTAAGTAGAGTCCGATTCCTGTAGATTTAAGCTGATTCCTTCCAGTTAAACCTGTAAAACCTTTTTGAAACACACGATTTAAATCTTCAGTCGCAATGCCTATACCTGAATCTAGTATACTTATTCTTTTTTCCCTATCGTCTTCTTCAAATTGAACAGCAACTTTACCGCCACGTTCTGTATATTTTATGGAGTTTGCAATAATTTGATCGATAACAAAACCAAGCCATTTACTATCACTTTGAACAAATTGAGTAGAATCATCCATTTGGAACTGAATTTCTTTATTGATAAACAGCTTGGAGTATTTTTTTACGCTACTCTTTATAATTTGGTTTGCCGTTACTTCTGTAATGAAATAATCCGTAGAGAACGAATCGATACGGGAATAGTAAAGTGCTTGTTCAACGTAATTATCAATTTTGTCTAACTCATCCTCGAATTTATCGATAAGATAGTCCTTTGTCTTGTTCTCGCTATTTTCCATTAACAAACGGCTTGCCGCTATCGGTAGCTTTACTTCATGTATCCACGATAGGATAAACTCCTGTTGATCCTTTTTTTCGTCGTTTAGATGCTGTAATTGGTTTCTATTGTCTTGATGAATTTTTTTCAATAATTCTAGGAAACGTTTTTGCTGATTGGTTTGCACTTCAGGGAATAGGATGGCAAACTGTTCTTCTGCATTTTCAATCGTTTCTACTAGCCCCTTGAAAAACGCTTTACGATAGAAATAACCAATCGTTATATACAGGCAAACAAAAATGACACAGCTAATATTAATATAAAGAACATTGCTTAAATTATATTGATCATTTTCACTAAACAACATAACCATTGATATAAACAACATTAGGCATGTATAAAAAAGTAAAAAGTATCGTTTATCCCTCACATATTCTGAAACGCTCATTGGATGATATATCCTTCCCCTTTTTTAGTTGTTATAAAGTCATCTTTTCCAAGCTCCATTAGTTTTTTTCGAAGTCGATTAATATTCACGGTTAACGTATTATCGTCTACAAAATTTTCGTCTTTCCATAGACTTCGCATCAGTTTATGGCGACTGACAATTGCCCCTTTGTGCTGAATAAGCATTTTCAATATAGTAAATTCTGTTTTTGTCAGAGAAGTTTTAGCCGTATCGTATGATACATCCCAATCGTCAAGGTTTAATACTACCCCACCATGTTCCAATACACTCTGTTGCGAATCCAAATAGGAGTACGTTCGGCGAAGGAGTGCGTTAATTTTAGCAGAAAGTACATCCGTATCAAACGGCTTCTGGATGAAATCATCTCCCCCCATGTTCATCGCCATGATCATATCCATTGGACTAGTTCGAGACGAAATGAAGATAATTGGCACCTTTGAAACTTCTCTTATTTTATTGCACCAAAAGTAGCCGTCATACGTAGGCAAATTAATGTCTAATAAAACCAAGTGAGGACTTTCAGATATAAATAACTGTAAAATATTATCGAACGTTTCTACCTTTACTATAGTGTGTCCCCATTTTTCAATCGTTTCTCCTAATAGATTTCGTATTGTTACTTCGTCTTCCACTATCATTAATTTCATAGTAGTACCTCCGTAATTTAATATTGATTTAATAGTAACGAAAAGTAGAAGTAAATAGTATCGTCATGACGAAATTGTAAGATAGCCTATGGATACTGTAAGTTTGCATTATAGTAGCTTATTATAAAATGAAATCAGAAACAGATGTTGAAAATACGGAGGGGAGAGCGGAATATTGAAACAGATAGTAGAAGCAAGAAAAATAAAAAAAACATACGGAGCAAGAGGAAATCTATTTACTGCTTTGGATGAAATAGATCTAACTGTACAGGAAGGTGAATTTGTTGGAGTCATGGGTCCCTCAGGAGCAGGTAAATCCACGCTATTAAATGTGCTAGCTACAATTGATGAACCAACCTCTGGAGAAATTACAATTGATGGATTTACTATTTTAAATATGAATGAGGAGCAATTATCCAACTTTAGAAGAGATAAATTAGGATTCATCTTTCAGGATTACAATTTGCTAGACACGTTAACGGTTAAAGAGAATATTTTACTTCCGTTAGCATTAGCAAAAATAGATGTTATCAAACTAGAAGAACGGGTTGAAGCGGTAGCGGAAAAGTTTGGAATTACCGCAATTTTAGATAAGTATCCATATCAAATTTCAGGGGGACAAAAACAGAGAACCGCTGCTTCTCGTGCCATTGTTACAAAACCAAGCTTATTGTTAGCAGATGAACCAACAGGTGCATTGGATTCCAAGTCAGCAACTGATTTACTGGAAAGCTTGAAGGAATTAAGCGAGCAGGAACAAGCAACAATTCTAATGGTTACTCATGATGCCTATGCGGCAAGTTATTGTGGGCGTGTAATATTTATTAAAGACGGTAAGTTATTTACAGAGCTTGTAAAAGGGAAGTCATCACGAAAAGAATTTTTTCAAAAAGTGTTAGATGTGCTATCCGCACTTGGAGGCGGTACAAATGACATTATTTGATTTGGCGAAGAAAAATATTCAAGGGAACTTCAGTAATTACTTGGTTTACTTCCTATCAATGGTTTTTAGTATAATCATTTATTTTACTTTTGTATCCCTCCAATACAATGAAAAAATACAACAAAGTATTTTATTATCAAATACGATGAACTTTTTATTTATGGCATCCTCTCTATTGCTATTATTGTTTGTCGCTGTATTTATTCTCTATTCGAATTCCTTTTTTACACGAAATCGTAAAAGAGAAGTTGGGTTATATTCCTTGCTAGGGTTAAAAAAGAAAACAATCGGAAAAATGCTTTTTTATGAAAATTTTATAATGGGTATGTTGGCTTTAGTTGTTGGAATCATATTCGGAACACTGCTCTCTAAGCTATTTACTATGATTTTAGTCAAACTGATGGGATCTAGTGCAGAGATTGAGTTTGGGATATCCATAGAAGCGGTTGGTCAAACAATTTTAGTGTTTTTGATAATTATTATCATCACTTCTATTCAAGGATATCGGTTGATCTATCGTTTTAAATTGGTCGAGCTGTTTCATGCAGCGAAAAAAGGAGAGCTGACACCAAAAGTATCAATTGGCTCTACAGTTCTTGGACTATTATTGTTAGTGGTTAGTTACTGGCTTATTTTAAGATCCTTCCCGGAAGAATTAACGGAAGGATACATATTTGCCAATTATGGAATTGCGTTAGTCTCTATGGTGATTGGAACACATTTGTTTTTTAGTTCCGTTGTTATCTCTCTTTTAAAATTGTACAAACGAAATAAGGCACGTTACTACAAAGGGACGAACTTAATAGGTACATCTCAGTTATTACATCGAATTCAAGGCAATGCACGTACATTTACAATGATTGCATTATTAAGTGCAGTGACAATCAGTCTCTTTGGAGCAGCTTATAGTGGATACTATGGGAATGAAAAGAATTCCTTTGAAATGGTACCTTTTAGCTATTCCCACCAGTCAAAAGGAGGTGAGCTCGACGATCAAATAGAAAGTCTTATACAGGCGGATAAAGAACATCCGATAACTGCTAAAGTGGAACTTCCTATTGTGGAGGTAGAAGGACAACTGACTTTTACATTTAGCTACGAAGCTACCGCCATGAAGTTGCTTCCTGAGAAAGCATATAATGAAGTGGTAAAAGCGTTACAGACAGGTGAGGTCGTGTCCTTATCAGAAGATGAGGCTATAGCCATTAAGCCAAGGCTAACTGAGTATAATTCCTCTCTTTTTAAAGGTGAACAATTGCACCTATCAGACGAAATGCATGAGCTTACATTTGTAGACATGCTAGAAGGTAGTGTGCTGCCCTTTGATTATCCAGATTTTTATATCATTGTGAGTGACGAATTTTTTACGGAAATCGCAAACGATATCAAGCCTAAATTATATAAGGTATATGAAGTAGAAGGGGAAAAATCGACAGCGGTAACCTCTGAGAGAATCAATCAATTGGTTGGTAAGGAAGATTTTCAGGTGTATCCATCATTTTATACTGAATATAAGGAAGGAAAAGAAGGTAATGCGCTAACTCTATTCATTTTTGGTTTTCTTGGGCTTGTATTTTTAGCTGCAACAGGAAGTATTATATATTTTAAACAGTTAACAGAAGCCAATGAAACAAAAACAAGCTATGAAATCCTACGGAAAATAGGTGTAAATAAAAGAGCGGTTCGTAACACCATTCATATGCAAACTCTATTTGTATTTGGATTGCCACTAACGGTTGGCATCGTTCATAGTAGTGTAATATTAAATTTTATAAGTAACTTTATATCCGATCTTATTGGAGCAAATGTAATAGTTCCAATCGCGACAGCAATGGCTGCCTTTATAGTCATATATATCGGATATTATATTCTAACAGTCCACACATACAATAAAATAGCGAACAAATAATAATGAAAGCATCTCTGGATTTCTCAAGGGATGCTTTATTCGTGTAAAGAAAAAGGTATCATAATTTCTAAAACTTCATACTATGTATAAATAACTCCCATGAATGGAGGGAAACATGGACATTTTAAACAAAGTAAGAAATTATCGAGAAGAAGAGAACCAGCTCAAGTGGGAAGGTACGTTTGAAGAATTTTTAGCGATTGTGAAGGAACGTCCAGAGGTTGCCCAAACGGCACACGCACGGGTTTATAGCATGATAAAAAATGCTGGACTTACTGAGCAAGATAACAAAAAACAATATACTTTTTTTGAAAATGAGATTTTCGGGTTAGAAGAATCATTAGAGCGATTAGTAGAAGAATATTTCCATCCTGCAGCCAGAAGATTAGATGTACGAAAACGAATTTTGTTATTGATGGGGCCAGTAAGTGGAGGGAAGTCGACTATTGTAACACTACTTAAACGAGGATTTGAACAATATTCTCGTACAGACGAAGGTGCGGTATACGCTATAAAAGGTTGTCCAATGCATGAAGATCCACTGCATTTAATCCCCCAGCATTTACGGGAAGATTTCTTTGCTGAATATGGAATTCGTATTGAAGGTAGTTTGTCACCTTTAAACTCGATGAGGCTTGAGAAAGAGTACGGCGGTCGAGTCGAGGATGTAATAGTGGAGCGTATTTTCTTTTCAGAAGACAAACGAGTAGGTATTGGGACGTTTACACCTTCCGATCCTAAATCTCAAGATATCGCTGACTTAACGGGTTCTATAGACTTCTCTACAATAGCGGAATATGGCTCAGAATCAGATCCTCGTGCTTACCGTTTTGATGGAGAGTTGAATAAGGCAAATCGTGGAATGATGGAGTTCCAAGAAATGTTGAAACTGGATGAAAAATTTCTTTGGCATTTACTATCATTAACACAGGAAGGAAACTTTAAGGCTGGACGCTTTGCATTAATCAGTGCGGATGAATTGATCGTAGCCCATACCAATGAAACAGAATACCGGTCATTTATAGCCAATAAAAAGAATGAAGCATTACATTCTCGTATTATTGTTATGCCAATTCCTTATAATCTAAAGGTGAGTCAGGAAGAACGCATTTATGAAAAGATGATTAGGGAAAGTGATATGACACATGTGCATATTGCTCCACATGCATTAAGGGCAGCTGCATTTTTCTCCGTACTAACGCGACTTGAGATACCCAAAAAATCAGGAATAGATCTCGTCAAAAAAATGCGACTATATGATGGCGAAAATGTGGAAGGCTTTAATGACATCGATGTGGAGGAATTGAAGAAAGAGTCCCAAAATGAAGGAATGAATGGAATTGATCCACGTTATGTGATCAACCGTATTTCCTCTGCGATAATTCGAAAGGAAGTTCCCTCGATTAATGCACTAGACGTGTTACGTTCTTTAAAAGAGGGGCTTGATCAGCATGCATCCATCTCAGATGAAGACAAAGAAAAATACATGAATTATATAGCAATTGCTCGCAAAGAATACGATGAAATTGCAAAGAAAGAAGTACAAAAAGCATTTGTCTACTCATATGAAGAGTCCGCAATTACATTGATGAATAATTATTTGGATAACGTCGAGGCATTTTGCAATAAAAACAAAATGAGAGATCCATTGACTGGTGAAGAGATGAACCCAGATGAGAAACTGATGCGCTCCATTGAGGAACAAATTGGCATTTCTGAAAATGCGAAAAAAGCATTCCGTGAAGAAATACTCATCCGATTATCGGCATACGCAAGAAAAGGAAAACGTTTTGAATATAATTCGCATGAGCGCCTACGTGAAGCCATCCAAAAGAAATTATTTGCAGATTTAAAGGATGTCGTGAAAATAACGACTTCAGCGAAGACTCCAGATGAAGCGCATCTGAAAAAAGTAAATGAAGTTGTGGCAAGATTAATAGACGAACATGGGTACAACTCTACGTCAGCCAATGAACTATTGAAATATGTTGGTAGTTTACTTAATCGATAGACGCAGATGAAGGATAAATAACAAAGAGGAAGTTAATAAGGAATAATAGTTTTTTGGAGAATAGGATCTTTTTAGTGATACTACTGATTTCCGTTTCAGGTGGACGCTTTCCGAGGGGGGAGCGATGAGCGATGAGCTATCACCGTCTCTAGTGCGTCGCTGTGATACTCAACTGTCTCACTCATCCCGTCGGAGTCGCTAACTGTAACGAATATCAATATATGTATAGTACTAAACATTATGAGTTAGCAAAGCCAAACGCTAAGACGATAATATTAGTCAAAGTTATTTAAGGATAGTACCGTCTGCCCGAGTAGGTATACTATTTTACAATGAAAGAAGAAAGTGGATTTTCTTTTATCTGAGCCCATTTCATTTTTACTTATTTGAAGATAGAACATGTATATTTGAGTCGATTTCATAATTACTTGTTTCATTTAAAAATACGAATGTTTACTTAATATCGCAATATATTATTCGTTTTTCAAAAAGCGATCCCGTTGATTGGAGTGGCAGGCGGAGACTCCAGCGGGAACAGCGCGAGCTGAAAGCCCCGCAGGAGCATATGTTTTCGTAGTGACGAGGAGATTGAAGCCGTGCCCGCGGAAAGCGTCCGCCTAGAGCGGAAATCAGCGTTGTTCGGATTTAACTATATAATATTCTTTATGAAATTGATTCTTTTAGGTGGTTTTATATCCAACTATTCATTTTATATAAAGTGGACCTAGTTGATTGGAAAGCAGAGCGGCGACACTAGTGGGAACAGCGCGAGCGGAAGACTCTGTACTGAGCGGTAGAGAAAATCTTTTTTGCGACGAGCTTTGCGCAGGAGCAAGCGAAGCGACTGAAGCCGTGCCCACGGAAAGCGTCCGTCCTTCGCTACAATCAACGGCATATCTACGTTTCTGTTCTTAAAGGACCAGGCATGTCTTTTGCCCAACTATTCTTTTTCTTTTAAAAAAGGCAATTCCAAAACCGATTATTCGGTATTTGGATGCCTTTTTTCTTATCAGTTTATTTTTCGTTTACATCTGCAATAAGAATGACAAACGGGCATATGATAAAAAATAGGTAGGTGTTGAGAAAAATGGAGAATAAAGAAGCAAAACAATTTGTCGTTTCTCAGGAAAACTGGTCTTTGCATCGAAAGGGACACCAAGACCAACAGCGGCATATGGAGAAAGTAAAGGAAGCGATTCAAAACAACTTGCCCGATTTAATCAGTGAAGAAAATATCATTATGTCTAATGGACGAGAAGTCATTAAAATCCCGATTCGCTCACTAGATGAATATAAAATTAGGTATAACTATGATTCATCAAAGCATGTTGGGCAAGGTGATGGGGATAGTCAAGTAGGAGATGTTATTGCAAAAGGTTCAGGAGATGAACAAGGAAAAGCAGGGCAAGGGAAACAAGCTGGTGATCAAGCAGGTCAGGATTACTATGAAGCAGAGATATCTATTGGAGAAATAGAGACAGAGCTTTTCAACCAAATGGAGCTCCCTAATTTAGAAGAAAAGGAACAGGCAGAAATTACAACCGAACATATTACGTTCAATGATATACGAAAAAAAGGTCTAATGGGCAATATTGATAAAAAGCGAACTATCATGACCGCTATTAAGCGAAATGCAATGAAAGGGAAGGCAGAGATAATGCCTATTCACCAAGATGACTTGCGCTTTAAAACATGGGATGAAGTAGTAAAACCAGAGTCGAAAGCGGTAGTTTTAGCGATGATGGATACAAGTGGATCGATGGGGAACTTTGAAAAGTATTGTGCAAGAAGCTTTTTCTTCTGGATGACAAGGTTTTTACGCTCCCAGTATGAAACGGTGGAAATTGAATTTATTGCCCACCATACAGAAGCAAAGGTTGTAACGGAAGAAGCGTTTTTTTCAAAAGGAGAAAGTGGAGGTACGATTTGCTCCTCGGCATACATGAAAGCACTAGAGCTTATTCAAGAGAAGTATAGTCCCTCTCGTTATAATATATATCCTGTCCATTTTTCGGATGGTGAAAATATGACGAGTGATAATGCCAAGTGTATTCAACTTGTGAACGAACTAATGGCAGTATCCAGTATTTTTGGCTACGGTGAGGTAAACGCCCATAGCAGATATTCCACATTAATGAACACCTATAAAAAAATTGAAAATCCAAAGTTTAGGTACTATGTATTGAAAGAAAATCAAGACGTTTATGAAGCACTGAAGAGTATTTTTCAAAAGGGAGTCAAGTAATGGAGAGAAAACTACAACATGCCATTGGGGAAATTACCGAAATTGCCACAGCATTCGGCCTCGATACGTATCCGATGAGGTACGAAATATGCCCCGCGGATATCATTTATACATTCGGTGCGTACGGCATGCCTACACGTTTTGCCCATTGGAGTTTTGGAAAACAATTTCATAAGATGAAAATGCAATATGATTTTGGACTAAGCCAAATTTATGAATTAGTAATTAATTCAGATCCTTGCTATGCATTTTTATTGGACACAAATAGTCTCATACAAAATAAGCTTATTATTGCACATGTACTCGCTCATTGTGACTTCTTCAAACATAATGTTCGTTTCTCTAATACACGAAGAGATATGGTGGAAAGTATGACAGCGACCGCCGAACGAATTGCAGCATATGAAATGCTTTATGGAAAAGAAGAGGTTGAGAGCTTTTTAGATGCGGTATTAGCTATCCAAGAGCACATCGACCCATCCATTATGAGACCTAAATTACCAGTTTATGAGGATGAGGGAGAAGAAGAGGTCGTAAAAAAAACAGATTATGATGATTTATGGAATTTGGATCGTAGAGAAAATAAAACAAGATTGGTTCTTCCTTATAGAAAAAAATTTCCTCCAAAACCCGAAAAAGACCTACTCCTTTTTATAGAGGAATACAGCAGTGAGTTAGAGGAGTGGCAACGAGATATTTTAACAATGATGCGAGAGGAAATGCTCTACTTTTGGCCACAATTGGAAACAAAAATTATGAACGAAGGCTGGGCTTCCTATTGGCACCAACGAATACTAAGAGAAATGGATTTAACGAGTGATGAAACAATCGAATTTGCCAAATTGAATGCGAATGTCGTTCAACCTTCCAAAACTGGCATTAATCCATATTATTTAGGTGTGAAAATTTTCGAGGATATAGAAATGAGATATAATAATCCAACAAAGGAAATGAAGGAGTTAGGAATAGAACCTAATTCTGGCAGAGAAAAAATGTTTGAAGTAAGAGAAATAGAATCAGATATATCTTTTATTCGTAATTACTTAACAAAGGACTTAGTGAAAAAGGAAGATTTATATTTATTTGAGAAAAAGAATGGCAACTATGAAATAACTGATAAGGATTATGAAAATGTCCGTGATCAGCTCGTGTCGATGCGAGTGAATGGAAGCTTTCCTTATATTGTAGTAGAAAATGGGGACTATATGAGGCTTGGAGAGTTGTATTTACATCATGGGTATGAAGGTACAGAACTAGATCCTCACTATTTGGAAAATGTTCTCCCATATATTCACCAATTATGGGGGCGAACAATTCATATGGAAACTGTAGTCGACGGAAAACAGGTTTTATATACATTTGATGGAAAAAAAGTATCTAAAATGAATATGTAAGATAAAAACGAGATTCTCTATATAGAGAATCTCGTTTTTATAAAAAGAATTTTCGAATCAGAAGGCTACTTTCTGCAAAGAGTCTGTGATTCTCCTAAGGGATTCTCTACTTGGACGCAATATTCACGTTAGAGAAGAGTGCTTTGCATTTTTATTTCAAGTTTTCGTTCAAGATGCTATTCTCTAATACAGAAAATTTATCTCCATACACTTTTGTAATATGCACTTCTCCCCATGTACAGAGCGCACTTAATATACTTTCAAGGCTTGAACCATATTCGCTCAGTTCATATTCTACTTTGGGTGGTACTTGGTTATAGACAATTCTGTTTATAACACCATCTTCCTCTAATTCTCTTAGTTGTTGTGTCAACATTTTCTGAGTGATGTCAGGCATAAGTCGTTTCAATTCACTCGTTCGCTTTTTTCCGTGTGTTAAATGACATAATATGACACATTTCCACTTACCACCAATAACTTCCAATGTTGCTTCTACAGATATATTATACTTCTTTTGTTTCATACTATTTCTCCTTTTATAGGTACTAAAAAGTATCTATATAACTTTATGGTGCCTATATTACTTTAAAGTGCGTACTTTTCTTTTGGGTGACTATGGACCATAATAACATTTGCCGGCAGAATTACAATATGTTTTGGTCTCATGGACTATATTTATACAGAATTCGAAAGAAAGGTCGAGAAATAATGACTTCAGATAAAAAAAGGAGTAATTTTGCATTACTAGCATTAGCAGTAAGCGCATTTGCAATAGGAACGACAGAATTTGTTAGTGTTGGGTTGTTACCGCTAATATCTAACGATTTGGATATATCACTAACTACAGCTGGACTAACCGTTTCCTTATATGCGCTAGGTGTAACAATAGGTGCACCAATATTAACATCTCTTACTTCTAGGATGCCACGTAAATCCTTACTACTATGGATAATGATAGTTTTTATAATAGGTAATGGAATTGCTGCTGGGGCAACTAGTGTAACAGTGCTTTTAATTGCACGTATCATTTCTGCATTTTCACATGGTGTTTTTATGTCCATCGGTTCGACAATAGCTGCTGACTTAGTGCCAGAAGATAAAAGAGCAAGTGCAATTTCTATAATGTTTACAGGATTAACCGTGGCAACTATTACAGGTGTCCCTTTTGGTACTTTCCTTGGGCAACAGTTCGGTTGGCGTTTCGCCTTTGTGGCAATTGTCGTTATAGGAATAGTAGGGTTTATAGCAAATAGCATACTTATTCCATCTGATTTACGGAAAGGCACACGGACCTCGTTAAAAGATCAAGTAAAGCTTGTTACAAATGGTAGATTATTATTGGTTTTAATAATTACAGCACTTGGTTATGGAGGGACATTTGTCGTCTTCACGTATTTATCACCATTGCTACAGTCTGTAACGGGATTCAAACAAGGAACTATCGCAGTAATTTTACTTATTTATGGGATTGCAATTGCAATTGGAAATATGATTGGCGGGAAGCTTTCGGATAAAAACCCGATTGGCTCACTCTTTTATATGTTTATTATACAAGCAATTGTACTGTTTCTATTAACATTTACAGCTCCTTTTAAAGTAGCAGGGTTAATAACCATCATTTTAATGGGGTTATTTGCATTTATGAATGTTCCAGGACTGCAAGTATATGTAGTAATGCTAGCAGAGCGATTTGTTCCAAGTGCAGTTGACGTTGCTTCTGCAATGAATATAGCTGCTTTTAACGCTGGTATTGCGATTGGATCTTATTTAGGAGGATTTGTTGCTGATTCTCTCGGCCTCATCCACACTGCTTGGATTGGAGCGATAATGGTAATGCTTGCAGCTATCTTAACCGGTATTAGTCGAATGCTAGAGAGAAAAGACCAACACAATAATTAATATTGGAGGAATTAAAAATGAAAAATTTAAAATCTACAAAAACATTACACAATGGTGTAGAAATGCCTTTGTTAGGACTCGGGGTATTTAGAGTTGAGGATGGACAAGAATTAATAGACGCAGTGAAAATTGCTATTAAACATGGATACCGTAGCATCGATACAGCATCCATTTATGGAAATGAAGTCGGAGTGGGACAAGGAATCCGAAAAGGTATAGAAGAGGGAAATGTTGCTAGAGAGGAGCTTTTTATAACCTCGAAAGTATGGAACTCCGAGTTGGGTTATGAAGAAACGATTGCTGCCTATGAAGAAAGCTTGGCAAAACTTGGTCTAGAATATTTAGATTTATACTTAATTCATTGGCCGGTAGAAGGCAAATTTAAAGAAGCATGGAAAGCTCTAGAAACACTTTACAAGGAGGGGCGTGTAAAAGCGATTGGTGTAAGTAATTTTCAAATCCACCACCTAGAAGAGTTAATGATGGATGCTGAAATTAATCCCATGGTGAACCAAGTGGAGTATCATCCACGTTTGACACAAAAAGAATTACAAAAATTCTGTAAGGAGCAAAACATTCAATTAGAAGCGTGGTCTCCACTAATGGCGGGACAGTTGCTTGATAATGAAGAACTTCAAGAAATAGCATCCAGGCATGGAAAGTCTGTAGCTCAAATTATTGTGCGCTGGGATCTCCAAAACGATGTTATTACAATTCCAAAATCTACGAAAGAACATCGCATTATAGAAAATGCAGATGTGTTTGATTTTGAGTTAACAAAAGAGGACATGGATCAAATTAATCAATTGAATAAAAATCACCGAGTAGGACCAAATCCAGATAACTTTGATTTTTAATTTAATTATAAAACTAAATATTTGCAATAAAAAACGAGATTCTTCCTTTATAGAATCTCGTCTTTTGCATATACAAAAATAGTTGATTTAGTTAAACATCTTGCGATTATCCAAGTGGAAATAGCGATTTGAAGTCCTCTACTTGGGGTTTAATAGGTGCATCTAGCGATTTGAAGCAACTAGTTTGCGATTTGCAACTATTCGAATTAGTAACCGCCACCGTAACCATCAACAAAAGCAGCTCCCACAATAATAAGCAAAATAAATAACACAACAATCAGTGTAAAACCGGAACCGTATCCACTAACACCATCATTTCCTGACATATTAATCATCCCTTCTTTCTTTAAGATATTATTAGAGTATTAATAAATTTAAATAATATCAGGGCTTCAAGGTAAAAAAATATTTGGAAATAAATGAACTGTAATTGTAGATGTGTAAAATAAAGAATAAAATGCTCAGAGAAAAAACTCTGAGCATTTTATTTATTTTACAATCAACAGCTAATATCAGCGCTGAATTTATAATTCCTAATTAAGACCCTACAAAATCTCCACCATCTACATGAATCGTTTGGCCGGTCATATAACTGGAATCAGTGGATGCTAAAAATACATAGGATGGTGCATTCTCCGCAGGCTGTCCACGACGACCGATTGGCGTATTTGCACCATGCTGTTTCACTTTCTCTTTATCAAATGTAGCGGGTATAAGTGGCGTCCAAATAGGACCAGGTGCCACTGCGTTTACCCTAATACCTTTTTCGATTAAGTTCAATGCCAAGGAACGCGTGAAGGTGGTTATTGCTCCTTTTGTGGCAGAGTAATCGATTAGCTCAGGTGAACCATTGTAGGCCGTGATAGAAGAAGTATTGATGATAGTATCGCCTTTTTTCATATGTGGAAGTGCGGCCTGGGATAAGTAAAACATGGAAAAAATATTAGTAGAGAAGGTTTCCTGCAATTGGTCTGGGGAGATTGCTAGAAAATCTTGCGTTGGGAACTGCTTACCAGCATTATTAACTAACACATTCAGTTGTCCAAATTCCTGAATCACTTGCTCCACTGCTTGTTGACAGTTTTCATCATCGCTCAAATCGGTTTTGATTGCTAATGCTTTTCCACCATACTTTTCTATAAGCGTTGTAGTTTTTTCTGCATCTTGTTGCTCATTTTCATCTAAATAGACAATAGCAACATTTGCACCTTCCTTAGCAAATGCAATAGACACTGCGCGCCCTATTCCACTATCTCCACCTGTAACTAAGGCAACTTTTCCAGTTAATTTGCCTGATCCTTTATAATTTTGGTCATCAAAAATAGGCTGTGGAGTCATTTCCTCTTCGATGCCTGGTTGCTGTTGCTGTGTTTGACCTGGAACTTTTTTGTCTAGTTCTTCATATTTATCTGCCATTATGAATTCCTCCTTTAACTTGATTGTTACATTTATTCCCTAGATACATAAAAACAAACGTAAAACTCTTCATTTGTCCGAATAGTCCGTTACGTTTCTGGAAATTTATAAGTGGGTATATAGAGAGAGAATATACTTATGAAAAGAGAAGAGAGAGAAAATAAATGAAACCAATAATAGGGATCACAACAGAAGTTCTAGAGGATGGATGTTATTTTATGCCGCCAGTTTATGCAAATGCGATTATACAAGCCGGTGGAATTCCAATATTAATCCCTCTAGTACCAGAGGAAGACATAGATGAATTGAGTATACGGTTAGATGGACTTTTTGTTACAGGGGGAGAGGATATTGATCCAGGTTATTACAACGAAGTTCCTCATGTGCACTTAAAGCAGATTACACCCCAATTAGACGAAATGGAATATAAGCTTATTCAAAAAATGTTGGATTTAGATAAACCTTATATTGGGGTATGTCGTGGTTTACATATGTTAAATATTGTACAGGGCGGATCGCTTTACCAATCCATTCATTCACAGCGAGAAGAACCAGTAATGCAACATTTACAAAAGGCAATTCGGACGCATAGATCGCATCCTGTAAAACTGAAAAAGGATAACCGACTTTATGACTTTCTGCAGGAGGAAGAATTTAAAGTAAATTCATTCCATCACCAAGCAGTCAATAAAGTAGGCAGAGGCTTAGAAATAATTGCAAAAGCAGCAGACGGAATCATTGAATGTCTAGAAAGTAAGGACCATAGTTTCGTATTTGGCTTTCAATGGCACCCAGAAGAATTTGCTATTGATGGTGACGAGCCTTCAAAGCGTATTTTTAAAGCCTATATAGATGCAGCTATAGAACGCAAGAATAAATAATACCAATAATTTGCCTCTTGGAGTGTTAAAATAAATAGATAATTCCTAAATATCAGGAGGCAGAGAATATGAATGAAAGTATTTCTTTAGTGGAAGCGTTTAAACAAACAAAGTATCAAGTAGCTGGAAATGGAAAAAGAAATATGCAAGTTATAAAAGAAGTCTTTGAACAGGTAGATGGAGAGCAAGAAAGCGATATATACGGAAAAGGACAAATCATTGAGTCTTTTCAAGAGAAAATGGCTACGTATTTAGGGAAAGAGTCTGCAGTATTCTTCCCAAGTGGTACAATGGCTCAACAAATAGCCTTACGAATTTGGTGCGACGAAAAAGGGGTTAAGAAAGTAGCGTACCATCCACTAAGCCATTTAGAAATACATGAAGAAGATGGTTTAAAGGAATTGCATCATATTGATACAGTTTTACTTGGTGATGAAGCAGGCTTAATAGGATTAGAGGATGTCCTGAATTTAGATCAAGATATAGCCTGTCTATTATTAGAACTGCCTCAGCGAGAAATTGGGGGACAGCTCCCTGACTACAAAACTATTGTAGAAATCTCCGAGTATTGTAAAGCAAACGGGATTCGATTGCATTTAGACGGAGCAAGACTTTTTGAAATTCTTCCGCATTATCAGAAATCTGCAGCCGAAATTTGTGGTCTTTTTGATAGTGTGTATATTTCGTTTTATAAAGGAATTGGAGGACTAGCCGGAGCTATTCTTGCAGGGGACAAAGAGTTTACACAACAATCGAAAGTCTGGAAGCGTCGTCATGGTGGAGATTTAATAAGTCTGTATCCGTATATCTTAAGCTCTAGTTATTACTTTGATAAGAGAATATCAAAAATGGAGCTATACTATGAAAATGCAATAGAGTTAGCGATGCTATTTAATTCATGCCCTTCCATCCAAACTAAACCTACTGTTCCCGTATCTAACATGTTCCATGTACACATAACTCGACCAAAGGAGCAGTTAGAAGCAGTACTTAAAGAAGTTTACTACAAAACTGGAGTAGGTTTGACTAGTTATCTCAAAGAGACAAACCAATCTACTTATAGTTTTGAGGTGAGTATTGGAGATCAATACAATTCCATACCAAAAGATAAATTAGAAGAAGTATTTCAATTACTTCAAGTTAAGCTTAAATAATTGATGAATAAAACCTAATAACTTACACAAGTTATTCTTCATGGAGGTGAAATTTCATGTCGAAGAAAAATAACAGTAACAAGAGTAACTCATTAGACCGTGAAGAATATGGATTCGGATATGATGTCAGTCCAGATGATTTAGATGTCTACGTACAAAACAATAATGCTCAGAAAAAAAATAATAACGAAAATAATACCAATGCCAATCGCAATAAAAATGAGAACGAATGTTAAAAGAATTGAAGTTTTAATAAACCCATATACAAAACGATAGAATTGTTTTGTATATGGGTTTTTTTATTTTTATAAAATATATCATTCTTTAATTTTACTACGAAAACAAAATCAACTTTTGGAGTTCTATTTTTCCCCTTTGTTTCTTACAGTGTAACAACAGCTAGAAAAAAGGGGATGTTCATTTGTTAATAGATGGAGTTTTTTCAGGAGGTGGACTTAAGGGCTTTGCATTGGTTGGTGCCCATCAAGTATTAGAGGAAAAAGGATATAAATTCAAGCGAGTAGCTGGCACTAGTGCAGGAGCGATTCTTGCTAGTTTCATTGCGGCTGGTTTTACTAGTAAAGAAATAGAAGAATTATTGAACGAACTAGATACATTAGCCCTTTTAGATCCTAGGAATACAATTCTGCCATTTCCTTTAATGAAGTGGATAAATCTATATTGGCGGCTAGGATTATATCAAGGAAAGGCACTCGAAAACTGGTTTTTAGAAAAGCTTGCTTTGAAAGGAGTATATACCTTTTCAGACATCGAGCAAGGTTCACTAAAGTTAGTAGCTTCAGACCTTACGAACGGTAAAATAATGGTAATCCCTGATGATTTAGAGCGTTATGGGATATCAGCATCTAGTTTTCCGATAGCGCGAGCTCTCCGTATGAGCTGCGGAATCCCATTTTTCTTTGAACCCGTTAAATTAAAAGTTACTTCATCTGATACGATTATTGTCGATGGTGGTGTGTTAAGTAATTTTCCTATGTGGATTTTTGACAATGGTAACAAAGAGAGACCGATACTAGGCTTAAAACTAAGTAGCAAATCAGAAGACAGGGAACCTCGCAAAATAAAAAATGGATTAAATTTATTTGAAGCACTATTCTCAACAATGAAAAATGCCCACGACGAAAGATATATTTCACGGAAAATTGAAAAGAACATAATTTTTATTCCAGTGGAGGATTACGAGGCAACACAGTTTGATTTGAGCGATGAAATAAAACACGAATTACTAGAAAAGGGTAGAAATCGTGCCACTCAATTTTTAAAAACGTGGTAAGTAAAATGTTTAATTCGAGCAGACAAAGGAATAATAAGAAAGAGGATACAACCGAAGGAGAGGATCATTCATGGCAAATAATGCAAAAGAAGAAGCACTAAAAATTTTAGAGAAAAATATGGTTGGTACGATGGCGACAGTACAACAGAATAAACCACATTCCCGATATATGACTTTTTTTAACGATAACCTTACTCTGTATACAGCAACTAGTAAAAAAACACATAAAGCGGAAGAACTTAAGCAAAATCCCAATACACATATACTATTAGGCTATGATGGGCATGGGTTTGGCGACAGCTTTTTAGAAATTGAGGGGACAGTCATCGAATCAGATGATGAAGCAATGAAAGAAAAAGTATGGAACAAAGCGCTAAAAGGTTGGTTTGAGGGTCCTGAAGATCCAGATTTGTTAATCTTAAAAGTTACGCCTACAAAAATTCGAGTGATGAATACAAAAGGAGAAGAACCTCAAGTTGTAGAACTCTAAAGTCCTTCTCTATTTTTCGGAGACCTTTCTGCTGTTAAGTTAGGTCTCTTTTACTGCTAATTTTAAAAGTATCTAGCATAAGATTACTACTTTCATCGCTTAATCTCTCTATAATTCTTCTTTTACGATAAAGCATCATTCCAGCCTCTGCAATATCATGGATTGCTGAACGGTTAATAAAAGCCCCAAAAACTAGACCTGCAATTGGAATCATTTGAAATAGCTTTTTCCAGCCAAACTGGTCTCTATAAGACAATACCACTTCACGCCAGCCCTGTATCTCCGATAATACCTCTCGCTTTGTCTCTTCATCTTGTTTGTCAAACTTAGATAGCTGAGATAAAATAGCTTGTTTTCCGACAATATCTGAGGAAATAAATTGAAGAGATTTGATAATAAATAATCTTTCCTTTTTGTCATTTGGATCATAGCCATAACAAATGGCAATATCCTGTAACGTTTTCAGCTGTAGGCCTAATAGAAAAGGGATATCAATGGATAATGTAAAGATACCTCCAATACCTGTCCCGGCACCTTGAACGGTAGCTAGGTTTTTTCTATTTTTCGCTATTCCTGTTACTGCATTGTCCATAGTAGCAATGGGTAATCGGTTGACTTCTTCTATATTTTCAATTCCCATGGTTGGATAATATGATCTGATCTTCGATGTTGAACTTAAATAGCTGCCACCTGTTTGGACATATTGTCCAAGCTCATCGATTAACGATCCCATTTTTGATTGAATAAATTTTGGAGTCCATTTATCCATTATTTTAAAAGGTAATCTACCGATTTTCTCCCAAAACCATAGGTCACCCTGATCTTGCTCCCAAGCTTCTACTTTTATTAACTCAGTATGTAACCATTCTTGTGAATCTAACATCATTAAATCACCTCTTTTTACTAATACGTCCATTCATCAAAATAGTTTCATTCTATGATTTTCTACTGTTTAAAATACATAATTAATGAAAGGGGTGGCAAACTAAGGAAATCTTTAAGTAGGAGAGTGGTTCTTGTGAAAATAGGGAGGTTAGTGCGTGCCACTTTAAGTGGTACATCCCAAAAGAAAACGTCAAAAATAGAGCACGAAGAACCAACAAATGAACTAAAGGACCAAGTTACAGAAAGACTGGAAAATATTAAAAAACAGACATCTGAGATAGATGATATTATGTTTAAAAAAATTGCTACAGATGAAGGTGTAGTTACAGTTATATATTCTAATTCATTAGTGGAAAAGATGACGATACAAACGATGGTTTTCATTCCTCTCACAAACTATATCAATCAAATACATCAGGTTTCAGATTCTATTGAGGATAAGGATATACAAGAGATAACTAAAAAGGTGATCACTGGACAAACCGTTTTGTTTTTTCACAAGACCTTTCAATTACTTAGTATTGATACATACAGCGCGCCAACCCGTTCTATCACAAACACAGAGGTAGAATCTACCGTAATAGGTCCGCAGGATGCTTTTACAGAATCGTTAGAAACGAATATCTCTTTAGTAAAGAGACGTATTAAAAGTCCGATGCTGAAAAATGAAACATTTACAATAGGAACTGAAACGGATACAAAAATTTCCGTAGTTTATATGGATGGCATTGTAAACAAAGATAACCTAGATGTTTTGAAAGAAAGAATTGAAAAGTTAGATCACCCGGCCTACACAGATGTCACAATTCTCAAACAATTGATAGAGGATAACCCTCTATCTCCATTTCCGCAGTACTATTTAACGGTACGTCCAGATACGGTAAGTGGTTATTTGCATGATGGAAGAATTGTTGTTTTTATGGAAAATAGTTCTGCTGTAATGATATGTCCAGTCACTTTTTTGGAAATGTTCATGTCTGTAGAGGATTATTATAATCGCTGGACAACGGCTTCCTTACTAAGAATGCTTCGATTTTTTGGGTTCTTTTTAACAATCACAATCACTCCATTGTACGTATCAGCTTTGACATTTCATCCAGAAATTCTCCCTTATGAGCTTCTACTAAACCTACAGGAATCTAGAGCTAAGGTGCCGTTTCCACCCCTATTTGAAGTGTTATTTATCGAACTCATTATTGAAGTACTAAGGGAAGCAGGATCTCGAATGCCGGCTAAAGTAGGGCAAACAATAGGTATCGTAGGAGGTATTGTAATTGGAACTGCAGCTGTAGAGGCGGGACTGATTAGTAATATCTTGGTTGTACTTGTTGCTACATCAGCATTACTTTCCTTTTTACCACCTATCTTCTTAGTTAGTAATACTAGCAGGTTTGTACGATATATTTTCATTATTTCAGCCGGATTGTTTGGCTTGTTTGGGCAAATGATTGCTTTTACTTGGTTAATGGTCCATCTACTAAGAATTGACTCCCTAGGAAAGCCTTATATGAGTCCTGTTATTCCTAGAAAGGCAACGGATTTATTGAATGGCATCATTAGATTTCCGACTAAGTATTTGACTAAGAAATCGGGGATTTCCAAATCGCCCAAGAAATAATATTTTAAACGGAGGAGGGAGAACTTGAGTCAAAAGAACTTAAAAGTCCTAGGCGTATACCACGTAATTTTTTTAGTGCAAAATACAATGGTTGGAACTGGGCTTCTCTCCGCTCCTCAACGATTAAGTGTATTAGGCTATAGTCAGGTCCTAATGCCAATCTATTTTGGAATCATAGCAACTATAACTATATGGCCTATAGTTTGGATTTGTTCTCAGTATAAAGGGGATAACTTGTTTCGTATCAATGAAATACTATTAGGAAATTGGATAGGTAAGGGTATTAATGTCTTAATAGTTCTCCATTTTACTTTGTTGATTTCTGCTGTCGTTAGTAATTATATGAATCTGATACAAAGCACTGCGTTACCTGAACAAACTACTACTGTAACCATACTATTAGTGCTTCTACTTCTTACTTATATTGTGAACGGTGGTATTAAAACAATTGCACGTTTCTGCACGTTAACCTTTTGGGTAGGTTTACCGATAGTGTACTTTTTAAGATGGGGCATTGAAAAAGGTGACCTAAGTCATATATTTCCTTTGTTTAACTTTACTTCAAAGGAGTTTTTCAAAGCTCTGCAACAAGGCTATTTATCAATTCTTGGCTATGAATTAATTATGTTTTATTTTCCATATATAATTGATCAAAAAAAGGCATTTAAACATGCCATGATTGGAATATGGATTACAATTTCCTTAGTATTTATAACAACATTGGTGAGTGTGATGTACTACTCAGAATGGCAGTTAGAGCATGTTGAATTCTCGGTACTGCACCTATTTAAAGCAGGTGAGTTCTCTTTTGTAGAACGAATCGATATCATGGGTATTACGTTTTGGGTTTCTTTAATACTAACGACGGCAGCGGTATACTTGTGGAGCGCAAGAAAGGGATTGGATTCCATTAGATCCAAAAAAAGTAGATACCATGTGTACTTTATTGCAGCGGCGATTTTTGGGGTTATAATGCTCCCAGTTAACCGTGAATTTCAACAGAAGCTTTTTGATGCAAGTATTTATATAGAATATATAGTAATTCTATGGCCGATTTTGTTATGCCTAATACATTTAGTTAGAAAAAAGCAGGTGAAATCAAAATGAAGAAGAGTATCATACTATTCGTTTTAACGATATTTATAACAGGTTGCTCCGATAAAGAGTTGAAAGTGCCTTTAGAGGATATTGGAATGGTTAGTACACTCTCATTTGACTATATTGATGAAGAAATGATGAAATTAACCGTTGCAATACCACAATTTTCACCGGAGGCTAAAGAAAATACGCAACTATTCTCGGTGACTACAGATATGATTTCTAAAGGGATTGTAGAGATTGAAATGCAATCGGATAAAAAAATTGTTTTAAATCAACTAAGAGTAGTGCTTTTCAATGAGGAATTTGCAAAGCATGGAAGAATGAGGAAAGTAATACAACATTTATATCGGGATTCAGCAGTTGGCAATAAGGTACTTATTGCAATAGTAAAGGAAAGTGGAGAAGAAGTGTTAAAGGCCGATTATCCTGACAAACCAAATGTCAATTTATATATTAATGATCTATTACAGCCTAGTATTAATACTGCCTTCAACCCAAACACGAATATTCATGACTTTATATATACACAAACGAGTACAGTCCATGATTCTATTGTTCCAATAGTTGATAAAAAAGATGGGATAATTAAAATCGAAGAGGTTGCTGTTTTCAAGGGGAAAGAAATGATAGAAAGTATACCACATGATGAAGCACTTATCATACAAGCACTCCAGGGGAGAAAAAACCTAGCACCGTTAGCTTTAGATCTTGGAGATGGAGAAGAAGATAAGCTTGTTTTGGATTTAATCAGTAATAAGGTAAAGATGAAAAGTAATAAAAGTATGGAAGCACCAAAGTTATCTATTGCTTTAAAAATGGAAGGAACTCTTGTAGATTATGTGGGGTATAGAGCTGGTGAACTAGAAAGTTTGGAAAAATTATCTGAATTGGAAGAGGATATAGATAAACATACCTCCAAGCAGGTCGAAGAATTTCTAGATAAGTTGAAAGAATTAGAAGTAGACCCCATTGGTTTAGCGGAAGAATTCCGGAAACATTATCATGGTAAATGGGATAAAGAGAAAACAATTGATATTATTAGTAAATTACAGGTAGATGTTAAAGTAGAAACTTCTATTATCAGTACAGGTAATCTAAAGTAAATCGTTAGATACGTAATTATGATAACAATCAAGTTCAATTTTGGCGTGAATAAAGAAGACATGATAGCGTTTACATTTTGTTGAATACTAAATGTAAACGCTTTAATATTGTAAACAACAATAACTTAATAATTTAAATAGGGGGACAGAGAAAATGAGTACAGAACAACAAGAACAATCTGCGTTCAAAGTTAAAGTACAACGATTTGGTAGCTTTTTAAGTGGCATGATTATGCCAAATATCGGTGCGTTCATAGCATGGGGTCTTATTACAGCATTATTTATACCTACAGGATGGAAGCCAAATGCGGATTTTGCAGAGCTAGTCGGTCCAATGATAAACTATTTACTGCCAATCCTAATTGGTTTTACTGGTGGTAGACTTGTCCATGGTATTCGAGGTGGAGTAGTTGGTGCTACCGTAACGATGGGGGTAATCGTTGGAGCGGATATCCCGATGTTCCTTGGGGCTATGATTGTAGGACCTCTAGGTGGTTGGGCTATTAAGCAATTTGATAAGCTAGTAGAGGGTAAAATTAAAGCTGGCTTTGAAATGCTAGTGAATAACTTTTCAGCAGGTATTATTGGTGGTTTCCTAACATTAGTTGCTTACAAATTAATAGGACCAGCGGTTAATGCATTAACAGATTTCCTTGCAGCTGGAGTTCAATTCATATTTGATGCAGGTCTATTACCACTTGCAAGTATTTTCATAGAACCAGCCAAAGTATTATTCTTAAATAATGCTATTAATCATGGAATATTAGGACCGTTGGGAATTGAGCAAGCTGCGGATGCAGGTAAGTCGATTCTGTTCTTATTGGAGTCAAACCCAGGACCAGGTCTTGGTATTTTACTTGCATTCATGATCTTTGGAAAAGGAGCAGCTAAACAAACTGCACCTGGAGCAGTTATTATTCACTTCCTAGGTGGAATTCATGAAATTTACTTCCCTTATATTTTGATGAAGCCATTTTTACTTGTAGCCGCTATTGCCGGTGGAGCTTCTGGTATCTTTACACTGCAATTATTCAATGCAGGTCTAGTGGCAGCTCCTTCACCAGGAAGTATATTTTCAATACTAGCGTTAACTCCAAAAGGAAGTCATATAGGAGTGATATTGGCTGTAGTAGTCGCTACTGCAGTATCCTTCCTAATTGCTTCTCTTATTCTTAAAACGTCTAAAGATATAGCGGAAGATGATTTAGTTAAAGCAACAGAAAAAACTTCTTCACTTAAAGGGAAAGAAAGTAGAGCTGCAGAATTTATCCAGCCAACTACAACAGCTAACTTAGTTCAGGAAACTTCCCTTGCTAATGTAAAACATATTATCTTTGCATGTGACGCGGGAATGGGGTCAAGTGCGATGGGAGCTTCTATTTTAAGAAACAAAATGAAAAAAGAAGGTCTCGATGTATCTGTAACGAATACTGCTATTAGCAATCTTCCGTCAGATGCAGAAGTAATCGTAACTCACAAGGATTTGACGAGTCGTGCTAAGGAACAATCGCCAAATGCCTATCATATTTCCGTTGAGAATTTCTTGAATAGCCCGAAATATGATGAGCTTATTGAACAACTAAAAAAATAAAAACACATCCGAAACTCGGCCTATTTTATAGGCTGAGTTTTGCCAATGATTTAGGATCGTTAGGAATGAGGTGTTGACCATGCTTATTTCGAGCAGAGAAAAGATGATTATTGAAGCACTAATTGTAGAGCAGGAAGAAATAACGATTAAAGAATTATCTAAAAAAATTGATGTGAGTTCACGAACAATACAGCGAGATTTAAATAATGTTCAGAGTATTTTAGATTCCTACGAGCTTGAACTGATTAGGAAATCAGGAGTTGGTGTTCAAATCATAGGGAATGAACAAAGAAAGCAAGAATTAGTTCAACAGCTTAAACAGTTCAGGCAAAGGGAATATACATTAGAGGAAAGGCTAACATTGATACTATGTATTTTGTATGAATCAGCTGAACCGGTCAAACTCTATTCCCTTTCCAAAGATTTGGGAGTTTCGATTTCAACCGTCAGTGCAGATTTGATGAAGCTTGAGGAACAGCTACAGCCTGTCCAGCTTTCGATATTGAAAAAAAGAGGTTATGGAGTAGAACTTTCAGGAACGGAAAATGCAAAGCGTAGAGCTATCAGTTACGCAATATCTAAAACCTTAAAGGAAGAGGGACTTTTTTCCTTAATTAAAGAAAAGATTCATCAAAAAACGAGCAAGTATGAAGATCCAATTTCGGAAAGGCTAATGCACCTTGTAGATAGAGAAAAGTTAGGGATGATTGAAGAGGCTATGAAGGATTTATATCCAGACTTCTCTTTATCAATGACAGATAGTGCTTACGTGGGGTTAATCGTTCATCTTGCCTTGGCTATTGAACGTATTTTACAAGGTGAAAATATTACTATTGATGAAGCATATTTAAAGCAAATAGCGCTTGAACCAGAATACCCGATTGCCAAAAAAATTATTAATATGTTAATGGACCGTTTCCAAGTTGATATACCAGAAGCAGAAGTCGGTTATATAACGATGCATCTTCAAGGATCTAAACTTCGTCAACAAGAAGGGGTATTAGTTGAATCCTCCAATTTAGAATTATATAGAAAGGCGAAAAAGTTAATTCAAGAAATGGAGAAGCAAACTAGCTTTCGTTTATCAAATAATGAATCCCTTCTTGAAGGATTAGTTACCCATTTAAAACCTGCGATCTATAGGGTAGAGCAAAATATGGGCATAGTGAACCCCTTACTAGAGGAAATTCAAACGAATTATAAAGAGTTGTTTGAGCAAGTAAAGGCTGCTACACGAAAAGTTTTTCCAAAGCTACTAATCCCAGATGAAGAAATTGGATATTTGGTTATGCATTTTGGATCTGCCTTAATTGGGGTACTAGGTAAGGGAGACCTAAAGGCATATATTATTTGTTCAAGTGGAATTGGAACTTCTAAATTACTGGCATCAAGATTATTGCGGGAAATTGAAGAGATATCAGAGGTATCGAATATTTCCGTATTCGAATTAAATAAGTTGACGACCACTATCACTGATAGGGACCTTATTATCTCAACCATTTACTTGCAGGATTTTCACAGGGAATATATTATGGTTAACCCTTTTTTAACAACCGAAGAGATTAACCAAGTGCAACTGTATGCAAGAAGGAAAATGCTTATCCAGAAACCTCAAACACTAGTAAAGGAAAGTCATCCAACTGTAGAAATATTAACGAAAAAAATAGAAAAATTAAATCAGTTCACAGGAGTAATGCTAAAGGTTTTATCGAATTTTCAACTTAGTCTACTAAAAGAGCAAAATACAGTTAAGCAATATATGCAAGAGATTTGTGTGTTGTTGGAGGATAGACAAATCATTGAAGAAAAGGAAAAAGTTATAGAAGCTTTATTGGAAAGAGAAAAAATTGGTGGTATTGGTATTCCAGGGACAAAACTTGCGTTATATCATACACGTAACGAATATGTTCAAGAACCATCGTTTACTATTCACAAACTTAAACAGGCCATCCGTACAAAAGGAATGGATGGAAACGACATGAAAGTGGATACACTACTTGTATTACTTTCACCTGAGGCATTTCTAAAGGCAGGTTTAGAAGTGCTGAGTTTAATCAGTACCTTAATAATTCAAAATGAACAAAATACCCAATTATTTGAAACAGGAGATGAATCTCAAATTCAAGCATTTTTAGCAGAAGAATTTGAAGCATTTATTAGAGAAAATATAAATTAATGGAGGCGTTTTACAATGGCATTACCAATTTTAGCAGCAGAAAATATTTTACTAAGTCAACGATTAGCTACAAAGGAAGAGGCAATCCGTTTAGCGGGCCAAATGTTAGTAGATAAAGGTTATGTGGAGTCTGGTTATATAGAAAAAATGTTAGAAAGAGAAGAGATGACATCTACGTTTATGGGAAACTTTGTTGCAATTCCACATGGGACTGATGATGCAAAAAAAGAAGTGAAAGAGTCAGGTATCACTATTATTCAAGTTCCAGCTGGTGTAGATTTTGGAGATGGAAATATAGTGAAACTAATTTTTGGTATTGCTGGCAAAGGCGATGATCACTTGGACATTCTTTCTAATATTGCAATTACTGTATCTGAAGTAGAGAATGTTGAAAAGATAGTTAATGCAACTTCACCAAAGGACGTACTTGCCTTTTTTGAAGGAGTGAACTAATATGAATGCTGTTCATTTTGGAGCTGGAAATATCGGAAGAGGATTTATCGGTTTATTGTTGCATCAGTCTGGATATAAGACCTGTTTTGTCGATGTAAATGAAGAAATTGTTGATTTATTGAACGAAAAGAAGCAATATACTGTTAAGTTTGCTGAGGAATCTCAGAAAGAGTTCCTCGTTAAGAATGTTCATGCGATTAATAGTATAAAGAATCCTGAATCTGTCATTAATGCGGTAGCGAATGCGGATATCGTAACTGCTGCAGTAGGAGCTAATATACTTCCTTTAATATCAGGATTAATAGCAAAGGGATTGAAAAAACGACTGACACAATCGAAAAAGCCTTTAACTATTATTGCTTGCGAAAATATGATTGGTGGCAGTACATTCTTAAAGGAAAAAGTATTAGAAGAGCTAACAACGGATGAAAAAATCCAATTCAACACGCATTTCAGCTTTCCAAATGCGGCAGTAGATCGAATTGTTCCAAACCAAACTAATGCCGATAAATTAGCAGTAGTAGTTGAGCCATTTTATGAATGGGTAGTGGATGAGTCAGAGATAAAGGGAACCAATCCACCAATTCAAGGAGTTACATTTGTACAGAATTTGGAGCCGTTTATTGAACGTAAATTGTTCACTGTTAACACGGGGCATGCTGTTGTTGCTTACTTTGGTTATTTAGCTGGAATTCGCAATATGCATGAAGCCCTTGAGAATATGGAAATAAGAGAAATGATAGAGCGAGTATTGCAGGAAACAGGAAGATACCTTACTACAACCTACTCATTTAATGAAAAAGAGCATGCTGAATATGTACAAAAAATCATAAATCGTTTTGCTAACCCATATATTTCAGATGATACAACTAGAGTTGGGCGTTCACCTATGCGTAAGCTTAAAAACAATGATCGACTTGTCCGTCCAGCGACCAAATATGTAGAAATGTTCAACGAGAATCCTTTATACTTAGTAAAAGGGATAGCAGCAGCTTTACATTATGACTTTAAAGAGGATCCCGAAGCAAATGAAATACAAACTATGATTGAACAAAAAGGAATTCAATTTGCAATAGAAGAAACGACTAGTTTAAAGCGTGGTACAGATCTATTTGAGATGATTCATGAGCAATATGATAGAATGGCTATAAGCAAAATAAAATAAAACCAATTCAAGGGAGAAGATTATTATGACAAACCACACTTACACAGTTGTAGCAGAATCAGGAATTCACGCAAGACCGGCGACAGGACTTGTACAAATTGCATCAAAATTCGTTTCAGACATTTCCATGGAGTATAAAGGGAAAAAAGTTAACCTAAAATCAATTCTTGGTGTTATGTCACTAGGTGTAGGGCAAGGAGCAAGTATTTCTATATTCGCTGAAGGAACTGATCAACAAGAAGCATTGGAGTCAATCGAAAGCTTTCTTAAATCTGAAGGGATAATTGAGTGATGACAGAAAATTTAATAGGGATTGCTGCTTCCAGTGGTATAGCCATTGGTAAAGCTTTTTTGATGATAGAACCAGATTTAACTATTTCAAAAAGTACAGTTTCTAATAAGGAAGAAGAGGTTACTCGATTCCATGAGGCAGTAAACGCTGCTAAGTTAGAACTGCAAAAGATTCGTGACCGTGCTGAAATTGACTTAGGCGCGGAAAACGCTGCGATTTTTGATGCACATTTACTTGTTCTTAGTGACCCTGAATTAATAGGCACCGTAGAAGGCAAAATAAATGATGAAGCAGTAAATGCAGAGGCTGCTTTGCAAGAAACAGCAGATACATTAGTTGTCATGTTTGAACAGCTTGATAACGAGTATATGCGTGAGCGGGCAGCTGATATTCGAGATGTAACGAAGCGAGTAATAGCAAGACTTCTTGGCGTGGAAGTACCGAATATTGGATTGATAGATGAAGAAGTTATAATCATCTCCAAAGATTTAGCACCCTCAGATACCGCTCAATTGAATAGAGCATTCGCTAAAGGATTTACAACGGATATGGGCGGACGCACGTCACATTCTGCTATTATGGCCCGTTCATTAGAAATTCCTGCGGTTGTTGGTACAAAAAATGCTACATCTGCTATTAAACAAGGTGATTTTATCGTTGTGGACGGAGATAATGGTGAAGTAATTATAAACCCTTCCAAGGATGTTATTGAGAGCTATGTCGGAAAAAGAAATCAGCAAGAAGTAGAGAAACAAGAACTATTGTTGCTAAAAAATAAGCAAACGATCACATTAGATGGTATACATGTGGAAGTAGCAGCAAACATCGGAACTCCAAAGGACGTAGAAAGTGTTCTTGAAAACGGTGGAGAAGGAGTCGGGCTATATCGTACAGAGTTTCTGTATATGGAACGAGATTCTTTACCAACAGAGGAAGAGCAGTTCCAAGCATATAAGCAAGTGCTTGAACAGATGGATGATAAACCTGTAGTTGTTCGTACATTGGATATTGGAGGAGACAAGCAGCTTCCATATTTAAATCTTCCAGAAGAAATGAATCCATTCCTTGGCTTCAGAGCAATTCGACTATGCTTAGAGGAACAAACAATATTCAGAACTCAACTTCGCGCTTTACTACGCGCAAGTAACTTTGGGAATCTTAAAATAATGTTCCCAATGATTGCAACTCTAGAGGAATTCAGAGAGGCAAAACAATTACTTTTAGAAGAAAAAGAAAAGCTTCAGCAGGAAGGTACACTAGTATCAGATCATATAGAAGTCGGTATTATGGTAGAAATTCCTTCGACTGCTGTATTAGCTGATCAATTCGCAAAAGAAGTGGACTTTTTCAGTGTTGGAACAAATGATCTAATCCAATATACAATGGCGGCAGATAGAATGAACGAATCGGTTGCCTATTTATATCAGCCTTATCATCCAGCTATTTTACGATTAGTTAAAATGGTAATCGATGCTGCACATGCCAATGGAAAGTGGGCAGGAATGTGTGGAGAAATGGCAGGAGATTCTATAGCTATTCCATTATTAATAGGTTTAGGGTTAGATGAGTTCTCTATGAGTGCTCCTTCTATGCTAAAAGCGAGAAATCAGATCAATCAGCTGACGCAAATGGAGATGAAACAGCTTGCGGATAAAGCCCTCTCTATGCAGACTTCCGAGCAAGTTAAGCAATATGTAAAAGAAACTTTAGGAGTTTAATAGTTCATAGATTAAAAGCTTCATGAAAACCCACTCAATTGCTATGAGCGGGCTTATTCATGAAGCTTATTTTCTTTTTGATTTAGGAGTAGTTTTTTCTAGTTCAGCAAATTCTTTGGCAAATTCTTCACGGATGTCGCCTGGTTTGATTTTTAGATTTTTTGGCGTTTGAGGTAGTGAATCTTTGTTGTTACTTCTTCCTTGCTTATTGTCTCTCCCCATATAAATCTCCTTCCCTTTATTCGTTCAAACTTAATATGGCTAATTTAAACTCTTTTAAACGGGATAAGCTGAATTATATGTAAGATGTGTAAGAGGTTGAAGGAGCTACGTAATTTATCCACGATGGATCATGCTTTCCAGTCCGATGAGCCCAAAATTCATGCCATCTATTTAAAAAAAAATGCTCAAGTACATGGGGTAAACATTCCACGTACTTGAGCATTTTTACTTTTTATTGAAAAAGGTGGTAAGTTGTTTTTTAGTAGGGGCTTGAATTTTGTAGGTTAACTCTCGATCACCACTGTTTTCTATACGTGGAATGATGGACTCTATTACATTGAATTTCCAAAAGGATGGTTTACTTTTTGTACTCTTTTCCGTATCTTTTGTCATCATTTTGCGTTGAAAAGGGTGCAGCTTAGCCATTAAAAATTTTTCTTTTATACGAATTAACAGGTAACCTTCGTCTGTTTCAGGATTGAATTTTTTCATTAGGGATTCACCTAACTCGAACGTATTCGATTTGTTTTGAACAGATGGCGAAAGAACTAAAATATTCCCTTTACGGAACAAGGCTGTATTCGACACTTGCTTGAGACCTAAATCATTAATAAGAAAATCTAAGTTCACTTGAGACGCTTCACTAGCGACTGACATATTCCATACCTCCTCAACATTTACAGACTCCTATGTTAAGTATACCCTAATTTGTAGTCGATATCTTCCGTTTTGGAATATTTACTTAATTTATAGTGATTTAAAGCTAAAAAATGGACTTTTTTTCGCAAAGCTAAGTTTGCGTGAAGCTTTTTGACAGATTATTTCTAGATTCTGGATGTGGAAAGAAAAGTGGATGTGTAATAAAGTAATTAATTATATTTAGATAGGATCTGAATTTATGATTGTTTTGTTATAAAGTATAAAAAATGCAGTAATCCTCGGTAGTAGACCGAGAATTACTGCAATATTAAGTATTATTCTACTTCTAGAAGATCTGATTCATCAGACTCTTCTAATACATCAAAGAATTTCCATTCACCAGCTTCATTTTTTTCTAAAAGATAGCCTATAGTAGTTTCAATTGTATTTTTCTCGTCAATTGTGGATTTTTGATGTTGTATAACTAAAGCGCTGTTATTCAGAATATATTGAACGTCAAAATTAAGTGTTTCGTATCGAACATCGAAGTCTTTAAATGTTGCTTCTATTGTTTCTGACAGCGTAGCATAGCCAGGGAATTCTTCACTGTATAAACCGATAGTTGCCTCTAGATTTTCAGCATTTGCATATTCATCAGCCTTTTGGAAAAACTCCTTAATTTCGTTTTCTTGCTTAAGGAAGTTCTCATCTTTGCGAATACTTTGATAATATGCTTCATATAGATCTTCTATAATTGCATCATCTTTGATAGTATCTAGTGAGTCAAAAAACGTATTAACCTGTTCTTCCACTAATTTTTGATTGGATTTTTCCATGATTAATTGATCTAATTTGTCTATATGCATTTTCGCCGTAATTACGTTTTTAGATGATTGAAGAGCTTTTTCACCCGGAGTTTTAAACTGAGTTAAAATGGCATCTCTAGTAGACTTTCCGTAAACACGGTAAAGTAAAATTGCTTGTTTTCGTATTTCACTAGATAGGTTATGGTAACTTTTCTCCGTTACATCAGATGTTGGATTTTTAGAATATAGAGCATTAAATTCATTTGCCTTTTCTACTATTTTCTTTCCAGAAGTAATAGCGTCGATATATCCCATTGCTCTTTTATAATGAATACCAGCATTATCTTCTAATCGTTTTTCTAACTTCACCTTATCCTTAACATTTACTTTTTCTAATTCGCTTTTTGCATTCAAATAAGCATTTTTAGTTAAGTTGAAAATTTTCATATCAGGGTATTTAATGTCCTTAGTCAGTTCATACGAAATTTGCCATTTCAATGCACCTGCATGTTCCTCCGCTACTTTAACTAAAGATTCAGCTTTTGAAATAGAAGATGCCTCAGCATTTGTAATAGGAATGAATATATTTGCGCTTATAATTCCCGCTATCAATCCATAAGATAATAATTTCTTCATATGTATTCTCCTAAAATGTAAGTCTTATAAAATAGTATTTTATAAGCCTTAATAAGAATATGTTATTATATTGTTAAATACTAGATAATATTGATGGTTATACATCCATAAAACGGTAATTTTTTTGCTTATTTAATAGTTTTAAATATATTATTTTACCGTCATGTTACTATTTTTTACTTAATCTTAATTTCTTCCTACTTTCATGTTAAAATAAGCACTTACCAAAAGAGAAGGAAGTGTTAAGTATGGTAGGTCGAAATGATCCTTGTCCATGTGGTAGTGGAAAAAAATACAAAAAGTGCTGCGAGTCAAGGCAGACTGATTCTATAGAAGAGGTACAAACGGAGGAATTGGAACGATTATTGCAATCTTTTTATGACCACTATCCAGAGCGTAAGGATATGGAAGAGTATGCGGATCTAGTGCGTGCTTGGAGCAAAACGATTGGCGACTATTTAGATTTAGAAATGATTGAAGCCATTGTAATGGATGAGTTCTTTTTCCATTATAAACAGCAGATTTGGTTAGGCTATCTAGAAAAGCAAAAGAAGAAAATGGTGCGTCCTTCTACACTAAGTGTTTTGAGCCAATGGGATAATCCGGTGGTGTTTGTTGGTAAAGTAGCAGAGGTGGATGAGAACTATATGACGGTTTCTCATATACTCACTAAAGAAAGCATTAAGCTTAGACGAGAAAGTGATAAGCCAGTGCCAGTAGGAGTCCATGTATACTGTTTTATCTTGCCAGATGGCACTAACAAAGAAAATCATTATTTAGCTATTTCAAGTTTAGTTTTCTTCCCAGTTGATCATCAAGAAGTCTTTGATAAAATAGAAAAACAATTTGAAAAGCAAGATACTCTATCAGCTTCGACCTTTTTAAAGGATACGGGAGCAACCTTATGGAAATTGCTTGGAGAGAATGGCTATGAGGGTGGAGAGTATACACACTTTGAAGTCGGAGTATTACAAGTAGCGATAGATTTCTTAGAGAAAAATAATCGTGAATATGGTAAGTTTATAGAAATTGTAGAAGATTATTTAGTGGAGCAACAACCAAATGCACGCAAGGAAGTGGCAATTGCTGCTGGAGCCATTCGATTTGGTCAAGAAAATGGGTTGTTTGAACCTTTTAATATGACTATAAAAGAAATTGCAGAGACTTTTGAGGTTTCCACTTCCTCTCTAAATAAGTACTACAATGAAATAACGGAGTATTACAAAGGAAAATAGTTTATGTATAAAAGGTCACCACTTATTATTTTTATAAGCGGTGACCTTTAACTATTAATAATGGAATTTAAGGCAAGTACTAATTAAACATTCCACTTAAAATCCCTTTGCCTTTTGATGAGTTACTGTATGTTTTATCTGCTTTCGTTCCACGAATAGGAGAATTTTTAAAGCTACCAAATTGCTTTGCTAGTTTATCCCTTGATCCCTTATTTCTCATTAAAAATGCAGCTCCAAGACCTAGTGCAGTTAGTGCCATTTTATTTTTATTCATAATAGTTTCCTCCTAATTTTTTTGTTATGAATTGTTTTCCCGCATTTATTGATGTTAAACAAACATTTGGCCAATGTTTAGTAATCGAAAAAAAGGATAAACAATTTAAAACATACTAAGGGAGTGGTAACTATGAAAAAGCATTCAAAGGATAAAGAAAAACAAGATATTTCGGGTCGTATTATGGACAATCCTGATTTATTAAATACAGAGAAGGAAAGTATTTTTGATAAAGATGAAGATATGAAGACGGTTGATCCTATCCCAGTAGAAGAATTAAATGAAAAAGTGAAAGATGAAAAAGATAAGCGAAATACTAAGTCTACTTCTGCTAGTGAAGAGCGTTATCCAGGATAAGTGCTTTTTAGTTGTTTATTTTCGCTAAACATTGGTGATAATTTAATTGTTATAGAAGACAGGAGGATTTTCGAAATGAAATTAAGGAAATATCCACTAATAGGAAGTGCTGTTATCTCATCTTTCCTATTATTAGGAGCTTGTGGAGATAAGGAAGAAGTGAGCGAAGCACCCGATAAAGAGACTGCTCAAAGTGAATTTGGTTTTCAGTCATTTGAATTGGATGTAGATACGGCAGATCAAAAGGATGCAATTGACGCTTCTTTTGATATTGATATATCAGAAACAGAGGCTGAATACGTTAACCAATTAGAATCCAAAAATCTCTCTGGAAACGATGCTTACACAGAGTTAGAGCCTATTTTTAAGGAAATTGCTCTAACTAAAGATATGAGCAAGGAAGAAGTGATTGAAAAAGTTACTCAAGCATTTGGAGTAGAGGAGTATACAGAGTTCGAGTTAGAAGTAGAGTTCTCTGACGGAGACACACAAGAATTTAATGATAGAAAATAGAAGATAAAAAACCTTGAGAGACAATGAAAGTTGTTTCTTGAGGTTTTTTATACCTTATATAAGTTTCTCTGGATAGAGGGGTTCTTGAGAATTAAACAAACAATAATCTGCTATAATTTCCGCTTCAATCAATTAAGATTTCTAATAAATGTAGGGGTATCTAAAGACACTGAGTAGAAAGCAACTTTTAGTCATTCGATCTACACATTTAGGTAGAGAATTAGTAAAGTTATTTGGTAATGTTATCTACTACACAAGTAAACGGTAATAGTCCGCAAGTAAATATTGGCTTCGAGCAAGTAAATTCTATACGACCGCAAGTAAGCTGCAGTTGGGAGCAAGTAAATAATAGATCGGAGCAAATAAAGCTAAAATAGAGTTGAATCATTCATGAGATAAGGATGTAAATACTTCTTGAGAGCACAAATAAAATTCAGTGTTCCTGGTACATTGAACGATATATGATCATGCAAAATAAAAAGGCATTACTTATTAAATCTCCTCAACTAGTTAAAAAGCATATGACAAAAAGTAGCAGGAAACTGAGCCCCCGAAATTATATCTTCGGGGGCTTCCTTTATAAATAGAAAAGCATCCTTTCCCTAGTTCCGATAAAGCACTAACCTGTTTCTAAAAGCTGAGCGACAGACAGTATCTCCAAATAGTCAATCGGTAAAAATCCATCAACAAGCCTATCCAAAGTACTTTGGTTCAGGCGTTTTTTACTTGGTTTTCCTTAGAATCTATAAATATATAAATGATTCTAATATAATTACTGTTTCATTACAAAGTGATTAACAATGGTCACATTGTGTTTAGTTTCTATATTAAGGGGGGTACATACAGAATAAGACTAATTTTGAGGAGGCAATACCATGAACATTGAATCGAATAGACGAATTGAAATTGCTCGTACGGAAGAAGAAATGTATGAAAAATTGGAAGGCCTACAAAATCAGGGTTATGCAGAAAGCGATATACATGTCATTTCAACTGAAAATGTACATTTAAATGCACTTAGTCGTCATTCAGAAGTGTCTACCCATGAGGCTGGTACATTTATAGATAAGTTCAAATCTTGGTTTACTGGAGAAAATGCAGTAGCAGAAGGATTACGAAAGTTAGATTTAAGTGAAGAGGAAAGAACAAGGTATGCGGGAGAAGTAGCGGGAGGAAGTATCGTCCTATATACAGATGTTCTCACGCTAAACGACGAGCCAATGTACGGTACCCATGAAAATGAATTTGAGCAAGAGTATACGGATACAGTAGGTACAGAGGTAGTACAAAATCGTTTTATGGAAAACGAAGACCCGATTAGTGATTATGCCAAAGAGCAAGGATTTAAACCATCTAATAATGAATTTGTAAATGAAACAGATAGTCGCTTTGATGAACCTCAGGATCGCTTCGCACGTGGAGAGACCTTTGCGACGGATCCACACTTAGCTAGAGAAGAGGATCATATAGGCCACTCTATGCAAGAAGATAGAGTAGTTAGAGATTCTCGACCGATTGTTGATGAAACTGTTACGAATGAAGGGAAATCATATGGCACGCACTCTCCAGGAGCTGATCCGAATCTAGGTCCTGCAGCATATGGTAGTGACACAGTAAATGAGGAAGAAGAAAGACTTTCTCATGATCAGTATGAAGAAAAGTTGGACTATCAAAGAAAACTGGATGATATCCCTCCAACTAATCGACTATACTAAATCACACCTAACTATAGAACCTCTCTTTTTGGAGAGGTTCTTCAGCTTGACGACAAAAGTATTGTTATAAACTGCTATGCGTAATAATAAATATCTTTAAAGAGGTTGCTTAATCTAAATAAAAGTATATATAGTGGAAACCTTTAAGGAGTTGTTTATAAGGCAAGGACCACCACGAAGACTCCTGTGGGAACAGCTTGAGCAGAAGACCCCGCAGGAAAGACATTGGTCGAACTCTGTTTGACCAATGTCTTTGCGACGAGTAACCGCAGGAGCATATGTTTTCGCAGTGACGAGGAGGCTGAAGCCAAGCCCACGGAAAGCGAAGTGGTGGTCCTTGCCGATTTTAGTATACAACTCTATGCACCCAAAATTGAGTTTGTCTACAGTCTGCAGAACCTCTCTTTTTGGAGAGGTTCTTCTTTGCATTCTATTATGAGATAATGAGATTCAATCCAACAACATGAGGTGACTTATAATGGACTTTATAGCTATCGATTTTGAAACAGCTAATAGCCTGCGTTCAAGTGTTTGTTCAGTAGGAATCGTACAAGTTAAGAACGGGGAAATATATAAAGAAATACATTCCTTAATAAATCCTTTAAGTGAATTTCATTATTATAATACAAAAATTCATGGAATTACCGAATATATGGTACATGGTGCACCAACCTTCGAAGAATTCTGGCCAGATATGAAAAATCTAATTAAAGATCAAGTTGTCGTTGCACATAATGCTAGTTTTGATATGGGTGTATTACAGGAATCCTTACGTCAATTTCATGAACCCTCACCAAATTTTGAGTATGGGTGCTCTTATCGAATTGCCAAAAAAGTTTGGCCACAACTTTACAATCATAAGTTATCAACGGTAGCGAATTATTTAGGTATTAGCTTAAGACATCATGATGCTTTAGAGGATGCCCGTGCAGCTGCTATTATTACGATAGAAGCGATGCAGAAAACCAAAACAAATACAGTCCAACAACTGGCAAAACTACATAATGTAAAAATAAATCCCTCGATTCAAACTAAGAAACAACCATCTTCTCAACGTAATGGTAAAGCAGATTTGACTATTGAATATTTAAAACCTGAAAGTACAGAGCTAAATTCCAAACATCCGTTTTATGGAGCCCAAATTGTTTTCACGGGAAGAATGCTTGCGATGACTAGATCGAAAGCAGCGCAACTTGCAGTGAATTGTGGGGCGGTTTGCAAGGGAACAGTGGATCATCAAACAAATTACTTAGTCGTAGGGGATAATGATTTAGCCAAGTACCTACAAGGCATCAAAAGCTCTAAAATGCAAAAGGTAGAAGGCATGATTCAACAAGGACTTCCAATTGAAATCGTTGGAGAGCAAGATTTTTTAAGGTTAGTTCGATATCCATTTTGACAAAGATAGGGATTAATGAACAATAGTTACGATCATTAAATGATAATAACGCATTTCTTTTTAATAACTGAGAAATTGTATAAATAAGTTATCCGGGTGAAATCCTATTAGTAGTTAAGGAAAGGGTGAATCATCTTGGACAATTCAATATCTTACGGTGACGATTATAAATATATACCAGCAACTTCAGTAGGAAGTGGAATAGGCTTGGAGATTCTTCCAGACATTTTTTGTCATACTATACAAATCGTCAATATTTGTTTAGTAGGCAGTCCTAATTCAAATGACTTTGTGTTGGTAGATGCAGGTATGCCTTACTCAGCAGAAGAAATTATTTCAGTAGTTGAAGAGCGTTTTGGGGTAGATAAGAAACCCAAAGCCATTATATTAACTCATGGCCATTTTGATCATGTTGGAGCAATAATTGAGTTAGTAAAAAAGTGGGAAATTCCAGTATATGCTCATGAGGCGGAATTGCCATTTTTAACTGGCAAAGAAAGCTACCCTAAGCCTGATCCCACCGTAGAAGGTGGATCAGTTGCCAAAATGTCTTTTATATTTCCTGTTGATCCCATAAATTTGGGTAATCACATAGAAGTATTGCCTGCAGATGGAGCAGTTCCTTTTATGTCTGATTTTCAATGGATTCATACACCTGGTCACACACCTGGCCATATTTCATTATTTAGAAAAGAGGATGGGGTATTAATAGTTGGAGATGCATTTGTTACTGTAAAGCAAGAATACTTATATAAAGTGTTCACACAGGAGCAGGAAATAAGTGGTCCGCCAAGATATCTTACTCCTGATTGGGAAGCCGCTAGGGAATCGGTGAATAAACTTGTCGAACTAAAACCAAAAGTCGCGATTACGGGACATGGCTTACCTATGACAGGAGATTTACTTACAAGTAATTTGCATTTACTAGTGACTGAATTTGACTCGATTGCCTTACCTAGTCATGGGAAATATGTAAATAAAAAAATACAGTAAAAGTTCAAGATCCCATTCATCCAAAAATGACGGGATCTTCTTTTAATTATCAGAATAAAAAGTTAAAATGTAAATATATTAACTGAAAGGGGAGTACATATGACATTTTCTATCGTTGGTTTCGATCCACATACAAAGGAATTAGGTGTAGCTGTTGCGTCTAAGTTTTTGTGTGTTGGAGCAGTCGTACCATTTGCCAAGGCAGGCGTAGGAGCAATAGCAACTCAGTCGTGGGCAAATTTAAATTATGGTATAGATGGCTTGGACATGCTACAAAGAGGTATGTCACCGGAAGAAGTTCTTAAAGAATTAGTTGTAAATGATGAAAAGTCAGGTGCTCGACAAGTTGGAATTGTAGATGCTGTCGGTCGCAGTGTTACATTTACGGGTGAAGACTGTTTCGAATGGGCAGGAGGACACTCTGGAGAAAACTTTGCGATTCAAGGAAATATCTTGGTTAATCAGGAAACAGTGGATGCAATGAAATCAGTTTTCTTACAACAGGATGGGCCACTTGAAGAACGATTATTGGCAGCGTTATATGCTGGAGATATTGCAGGGGGAGACAGCAGGGGGAAACAATCTGCAGCTTTGTTAGTAGTAAAAGAAAATGGAAGTTACGGTGAGTATACTGATCGTTACATCGACCTTAGAGTGGATGACCATACCGACCCAGTTAAAGAATTAGGAAGACTATTGAAACTTCATCAACTATATTTTTCAGGAACAGCTCCAGAGGATATTGTCTCTATTGATGGTGTGTTAGCGGATGAGATTCAAAACATGTTATATGAAAATGGCTTTTTAGATCGAGATCTTACAGAAAAAGATGATTTATTAGATGCTATCCAATCTTATCATCTCATTGAAAATTTTGATGAAAGAGTTCAAGAGAGAGGGTTTATCGATAAGAAGGTTGTAGAATTTATGCGTATTAATAAATAGAATGTTAATAAGGGGCGACTCCTACGGGAATAGTGTGACGCCTGAGACTACAGGCTCAGGCCACGCCCGTGGAAAGCGTCCCTGGAATGGAAATCAATTTTGTGCACAGCAAAAAAAACAGCATTTTTCTCAGAGAGAAAAATGCTGTTTTGGGGTTCTTCCCAGCCTCTTTTCTTCATTATTACTTAGTCTTTTTAAACTTCCACTTCTTTGATTTTTGATCGTAGTATGCGACTTCCTTTGTAACTTTTTTACCTTCTGTAGTGATGGTAAAGTAATCAGAAAAGCCTTTTGTTATAGTTTTTCTATTGTTATCAAAGAAAGCCATATCTTTTAGTTTTAAATTGTCTTTAATCTTGTGTTTGTTTTTTTCCTTTAATAATCCCGGTGGAATATGATAATCCAGATATAAGGTGAATTGTCCACTTACTGCAAGAACATCAAAGTTTTTAGCGGTTATCAAGAATGTTCCGTTGATAAGTTTGATAACCACATCTTTGTTTGCTGCATTAATCTTAGTAGTAGCAGCTTCTGTAAAACGAATATTCACATCTCCCGCATTATGCATTACTGAACCATCCACAGTAATTACCTTCTTAGAAGTGTCTACTTCACCTTCTGTAATAATGGCTTCGCCATCTTTAACAGACTGGACAGTTACACTAATAGATACAGAGTTACCGCCGTATGCTGCCTTGATACTAGTTAACCCAGCGGCTTTGGCAGTTATAACCCCTTTGTCTACAGAAATAACTTTACTATTAAAGCCACTATAAGTAGCTTCGGAAGTAACATCCTTTGTTGTTGTAGTACCATCCTGTTTGGTAGTTGTTTCAATAAGTTTGATGTTGGACTGCTTACCTTTTTCTAACTCAATGGATGTTTTATTTGCTTCAAGAGTTTTAGCATCTGGTTCGTTTAAATTTAGTTGAATAAGAATAGGATCATGGTCTGAAGCGCGACCGTGAATATCCATATAGTTAGCATTGATATGAATCATATCGACAATTGTTTTATTGGCTAAATTATTTGTTACCAAAATATGGTCGAGTACCTGGTTGTTCCCTTGATAGTAATAAGAGAAACGCTCCCCAGTTGGTACTTTTTCCACCATATTGGTTAATATGCCACCTTTTAGTGCAGCAAGAGTCGGAGTGAATTCAAAGTCATTCATATCCCCAGCAACGATTACATTTAAATCTGGATCCTTTTCTAGGCCAGCTTGGATGAAATTGTTAATCATCGAAGCTAGTTCAATTCTTTCTGCTTCCGAGCCAAGGAATGGGGGTTGGTTCTTACCGAATAAAGGTTGATCTCCACCTTTGGAATTTAAATGAGCCCCAATTACGACTACTTTTTCTCCCCGGAACTCAAATTGTGCGGCTAATGGCTTACGTGTATTCTCTTGTGGTAAGTCAAGAATTCTCCCAGGATTCAAGGTAAGATCTCCATTTTCATCCCAAGCAACTTTATCAGTCGAACTGCCTTTTGTTCCTTCTGTAAGCGATACACGATCAGGATTATAAAGGTAACCAACACGAATGTTTCCGCCTGGTTGTCCCCCATCTTGGTCATACTCGGGTGCAATGTCAGTCCAAGCGTAAGTTGGTCCACCAGCAGCCTCAATTGCTGCGATTAAACGTTCATAGCTTGCTGATGCATCTGTATTTCCAGATGCAGTAGGTCCATCATTATCTTGTACTTCTACAAGAGTGATAATATCGGGAGATTTCATATTTTCCACGAATGATTTTGCGATTTTCTCAACTTTTTCATCTGGCGTGTTATTTGTGTTTGTTGAGAAATTTTCAACATTATATGCTGCTACTGTTAATTTATCTTTTGAAGGTTCGATATCGGTTACTACAGTTGGTTTTTCAATACGAGTGATTGGAGGAAGATTATCCTCCTCTGTCCATAACTTGAAGTTACCAAAACCATATCCCATAACACCAACGATATCTCCTGTATAATAATCGCCAGATTTTGCATCATATGCTTCATTACCTGTTAATACTAATATTCTTTCAGGATTATAGTCATTAGCAGAAATATTTACGCCTCCAAGTACATTGAACTGTGTATTCGTTGAATTCCCTGAAATTACAGGTATTTCTCCATATTCTTGAGGTCCAATAACTTTTGCATTTGGTACAGCCAAACGCATTAATTCGATAGATTCCCAAAAATCTATTCCGTCTTCTAATGGATTGAATGTTGTTAAATCATCATTATCAATGATTTCCGTCGGTGGGAAAATATCTTCTCCAATTACTAAAGGTGCAGGTAATTCTGCTATTCCAGTTTTAGTAGCAGAAGTGGCACGTATTCTAGTAATGGGAAGATCATTTGCTTTCATATCTGAGTAACCCTCGTAATACCATTCTTCCACGGTTCCAGCTACTGTAACTAAATCTCCAATTGCAAAACCATTGGAAGCCTTGTTGACTATGATTGCTTCTGATGTTGTGTTGTCATCATCAGCATTAATATCTTGAATTACAAAGTTTGCTGAATTAAACAGATGAGTTACAACGCCAGTAATATTTTGAACTGTTGTACCATCGTAGTCAGAGAAGTGACCTTGTCCTTGAATATCTCGTATAGTTAGATTGTTTGTTTTTAATATATTGTACGTAAAAGTAAATACGTCCGAGGTAGTTTCACTTACAGCGATTGCTTTAATCGTTGTGTCAGCTAATAAGGTAATTGGTTCAGTATATAACGTGCTATCTGTAGTTGGGGTAGAGCCGTCTATTGAGTAATATATTGCTACACCTTCAATTGGTGACATTAATGAAATTTGTGTTCCCTCTGATACAGTACCAGGGAAAATATCTGTGTATACAGCTGGTTTATTTACTAAATCAAAGCTCTCTAGGCCAAGTGTTTTAACTTGGTAGGTCGTGTTGAAGATTGAAGAAATACCTGTAACTTGAACTATGTCACCTTCTTTATAACGCTGCGTGAATGTATCATAATCTAGACCATTACGATTGTCATTTCGAATTATAACGGACTCTCCGTTTTCATGTGTTGCAGTAAATTCGAATGTTCCATAGTCGTTTGTTTTAGTTAAATTAGTAATTTCAACATTTTTTAATAGAATTCGTTCACCCTGTGTTTCATCATTTACTCCAGCTGGTGTAATGATTTGCTGGGCAGGTAGTTCATTGCCAGAGGAGATTTTTGTTATTTTGCTAGGTTGAATCTGTAATTCACCGCTATATGGACTAACTTTACCTTCTAGTTCAACAACATCACCGGGATTAACATCAGCTGAAGAGGTAAACGCATAGATTCCAGCGGAAGTATCTTGAAGGTAAAAGGCTTTTCCACCCCAAAAGCCCGTCCCAGTTGTTACAGTTCCTGTAACTTTTATCAATTTGTTTGCATCCTCAACTGCTCGAGCAGCAGCAATGTTTTCCATGTTCTCTGCTTCAGGAATTTCGGGAGGTGTTTCACCATCAGAAATTATAGTATATGCGGTCGGACTTTTTAGACCGGGAACAGAGAAGTATGCCTCAAGTGAGCCTGTCACCGTTATTTCTGCTTTGAAATTTTGTGGGTTATCCTTTAAGTTTAGTGTAGTTCGAATTGTACCAGTTGGTAATTGTACCGGTAAAATATTGGATGGATTTGTCTCATTTGGTGAATCTGCTAGTCCAATATTTGTAGCTACTGTAAAAGGGGCTTCCTGATCATAGGAAGATCCCGAGTTAGCAGTTCCAACAATGTAACCCTGTACAGTTGCTGTACCCGTGTTGTTTGTAATTGCTTCTGACACGCTAATTGGTTCAGCAGCCTGAACATTAGTTTCAATTATAAATGGGACGAACATGGAAACTACTAATATGAAGGAAACAATAACCTTATTATAAGCATGGTTCCAAATACTCTCTTTTGACACTCTATCCACTCCTTATGAATTTTATATTTCGAATAGATTATAGCAAAAGAAAATGACAGGATTGTGTAAATGTTGTAAAAGTTTAAATATTCCGATAAAAATAGGTGGGAAGTAAGTGGTGAAAATTATTTGTTATGAAAATATATCTATTTTTAATTGAATCTAAAGATTCAGAAATAATATTTGTTTTATCCTACATTAGTAGTATGATAGATATATATACCGTATTTTTTAAGTAATCTTAAAATTTGGAGTGAAGCACAAAATGTTAACAGCATTTAAATCGAAAAAAGAAGATATTGAACAATTCAAACAAAAGATAGATGATTTAAACTCAAAGCTGGATAAAAAAGATAATGAGTTTCAAATTTTCTTGAATGATTTACATAAAGAATTAGTATCTACTATCGGTCAACATGACATTGTAAACAATCAACACGCTATTTTAGGGAAAATGGTTGGAGAAATCTTAAAAGAGTTTAAACGAGTTGAAGAAAGTACGATAAACTCAAATAAGATTTCAGAGGAAGCGCTGGTGAAAGGAGAGTCACTAATCGCTTCATCAGATCAGATGGTTACATTATCCGTAGATAGTAGGGAAGCTGTACACGCTGTAGAAAATCTTATCGATACCTTGGGGGATCAATCTAGAAAAACATCTGCAAGTATGAATCAATTAAGTGAACGGTCAAAACAGATTGAAGAAATTGTAAAAGTGATTAGCGATATTTCTAGTCAAACAAATTTACTTGCCTTAAATGCATCGATTGAAGCTGCGAGAGCGGGAGAGCATGGAAAAGGATTTTCGGTTGTTGCCGATGAAGTCCGGAAACTTGCTGAAAGCACGAAGGAGAGCACCGCAGACATTGCAGATCTAACTCAAAAAATTCAAGAACAAATTTCAAAAGCGTACGAAGACAATATAAACAACATGAACTTAGTAAGTGAAGGCATAAAAACTAGTTCTCAAACATCCGAGCAAATAAACTCCTTATTGAACATTATTACAAATGTTCAAGGAGAGGTAAATGAACTATTAAATTTCATTAAGCATCAAAAAGTTTCGAATGAAGATGTTATACACAAATTCCAAAAGACAACGGCATTGTTCGATGAAACTAATGATGTGCTGATGAATCATATCGATGAATCAGAAGTAGTTACTGAAAAGCTTTTAGAAGCTGTTGATAAAGTAAAAGGTTTTCAATCCAAATAAAAATACCAAGTATCAGCAGGCTGATACTTGGTATTTTTATTTTGTTAGCTGATTACTTAATAACTAATGTTGAGATTCATAGTATTTTACGCTATAACTATCTAAAGGTTTTTGTAGTTTTTCTTGTATAAAAAGTGCTGCTCTATTGAGTTCGACGGGATTTATGTTTGTTACAATACCCATATTTGTAAGCATGTAATTTAAGTCATCCGTTGCCAAATTACCAGATGCTCCTGGAGCGTATGGACATCCACCCAACCCACCTAAAGAGCTATCAAATTTAGAAATACCCATTTCTAATGAAGCTAATACATTTGCTAAAGCAGTTCCACGGGTATTATGAAAATGCATAGCGATGTTTTCGGGAGAATACCGTTTGAGAACTTTCTCTAATACTTGTTTTACTTGAGATGGGTTAGCTATTCCAATGGTATCACCTAATGATAATTCATTTATGCCCATTTCAAACAACGAATCTGCTAATCGAATTACCTGATCAATATCAATATGTCCTTCAAAAGGGCAACCAAAAACTGTTGAAATATACCCTCGAACTGTTTTTTTATTAGAGATACTTTCTTTAACGACCTCGGATAAAACAATTTCAGTTTCTGAAATTGTTTTATTAATATTATTCTTATTATGTGACTCACTCGCAGAGATGAAAACAGCTACCTCATCAATACTACTCTCCAATGCTCGGGATAATCCTTTTATATTTGGAATAAGGGCGGCATAAGTAATCTCTGGGTTTTTCTTTATATGTTTTGCTACATAATCTGCATCCGAAAGTGCGGGTATCCATGTAGGATTTACAAAAGAAGTTACTTCTATATAGTTTAATCCTGTATTTGATAAGTGGTCTATCCATTGAATTTTATCGTCTGTTTGAATAAATTTAGACTCATTTTGTAATCCATCACGTGGACCAACTTCTCTAATGTATACTTTTTCGGGAAAACTAGGTACGACCATATTAAAAACTCCTTTCTTAAATTCCAAATAGGGTCATCATAATCCAAGTTGAAGCGTAGAAAATCATAAATTGCACACCAGCCCCGATTCCAAGAATTCGATTTAAAAGACCACCAACTGCTGCTACTGTGAATGTAAGTACAACACCAACAAGTTGTGCTTCATGGTAAGCCAGTAGACAAGCAAGCCCGATGAACATCGCAACAATAGCTTCTTGACTTACAAGTTTCATTACGAGAACAGAAGCTTTTCTTGCATAGTTCATAGAGAAAGGGTAAGCGATCAATGAAGCTACAATAAGACCTATTGCTCCGTAAAGGAAAAACTCCCATGAAGTTAAATAGGTATGCAGATTATTAATAGGATCTACGGTGAAAACAGGTGGTGCATTAAATAATGGTGAACCAGGGCCTAGAGCGACAGGACTTAGTGGAATTCCAAACGCTATTAATGGAATGATTACCTCTGCAATATATGTTGACTCTGTTACACCGTTCATTACTGCTAAACTAGTTGTAGACTTCTTATAAGCACCTTTTGTACGGGAACCGACAATTTCACCCATAAGAGATGTCATACCTACAGGACTAAAAACAAAAGTAAGAGAAGATATAAATGTAGTAATAGAAGTGAATATTTGTTGTCGACCAGTTAAAATCTTCAAGGGATTCGGGAAGTATCCCTTCCATGATTTAGTTTCTGGTGCTAGATGATATTCTTTAGGCTTATCTCTTTCAATTGTCTTTTTAGCACTAGAGGAAGTGGCAAATAGAAGATCACAGAAAATCGGACCTATTGCAATTCCTAAGAAAAAACTGATTGATAAATGCTTATCTAATATACTAAAACTCATCAAATCTAAACTTTTAATAAAGAATGCAAATGGAATAATCATTAAAATACTCACCCATTTACCTTTAGAGAAAAAGGCGATTAAAATTGCAGCAAGTGTAAAAATTATTCCGGTTGATGACTTGAAAAAGTCAGCAAATTGTCCTAAGAATTGACCTAACAGAACAGCGGTTGGTAAGGCGATAAATGCGCCTATAATCCCACCAGAAATCATCTTTCTCAAGGCAATATGAGGCATACCCATTCTTCTTAAAGTAGTTGCATGATCTATTAATGGAACAGCAGTAGTATCCCCGGGAATACCCATTAATGCAGTTGGAACAGCATGTGTAAGATGTTTTGCTAGAACAGCTGCCATGAAAAATGAAAATACAGCAGCAGGAGGAGCACCTAATAGAATTACTAACAAAGTAAGAGGGACCATAATTGCAGTCTCATCAGTACCAGATATTAATCCTATTAAAGAAAAGACAATAGCACCAAGTAATGCAAATAAAATAGCTGTGACTAGTAAACTCATTTCTTTTGCTCCTCTCCAAGTGCCCGAAAACTATTTAAAACTCCTAGTTCTTCCAGTTCTTTCTTAGTAATAGGGTCATTCTCGATTAGTTCTAATTCTTCTTGAGGATCCAGTTGTAAATCTTCGAAAACTTGTCTCATGCTTTCAGACGAGGTTTCCTCTTCAACTAATATTCTTTTTGGTTTAAATAGAATGGAACAAAGAACTAAAGAGATAACACTTCCTAAAATTCCGATTAACAATGAGTATGAAGCAACCATACTTTCACTTGCGATAGCAGGAAGCAACCAAAGACCAATATTATACCCTCCTAAACTAATTCCTACGCTTAATAAAACCGCTAGAAGCAATTGATTGGGTAGGATGGTATCTCCAAGTATTTCTAAATACGTTTTTTTGTTCTCATTCAAACTAGTAGCTGATGATTTCTCGTTATTTACCATCCTATTCACCTCTTCGAATTGCTTTAGTTATTTCTAAGATACGGTCATACCTAAGGTCTTTCTCTTTGACTGCTTGTGCGACGATTCTATCTATATCTTCCTTTTTTGCTCCTGCCATTACTGCTAAGTTTCTGGCATGTAATGACATGTGGCCTCTTTGGATACCTTCAGCTGATAAGGCCCTTAAGGCAGCAGCATTCTGCGCCAATCCTGCCGCTGCTATACAACCTGCAAGCTCCTCAGCAGAATTTACTCCCATAATTTTAAGAGCCGCTTGTGCAACAGGATGTGTTTTCGTTGCTCCACCAACAATTCCAACAGCCATCGGTAGCTCAATAGAACCTGATAAATTACCATCTGCATTTATTTCCCATTTTGTTAAAGACTTATATTGACCAGATATAGATGCATAGGCATGTGCTCCTGCCTCTACAGCACGAGTATCGTTCCCAGTTGCTAAAACTACAGCAGAAATTCCATTCATTATACCCTTGTTGTGGGTAGTAGCTCGATAAGGATCATAATCGGCAAATTCGAAAGCGCTTACAATGTTATCGACAACCTCTTTGCCACCAAATGCATCTGTAGAAAAAGTAGCTCTTGCACGAACTAATCTACGGTCAGCTAAATTAGATATAATTTTTAATACAACTTTACCACCAGTAATTGTCTCGATAGTAGGGGAAACTGCTTCTGCCATCGTATTTACAGCATTTGCACCCATTGCATCTTTTGTATCAACAATTAGATGAATAACTAACATTATTTGAGAGTTTGTTGGAATGATATGAACCTCTAAATCCTTAGCTCCTCCGCCTAATGAAACTAATGTTGGATCTTTCTCATTACAATAAGCTAAAATTTCTTCTTTATGCTCAAAAATCTTAGCTTTTGCAGCATATGGATCTGCTACATTTAAAACTTGAATTTGTCCACGCATGATGGTTCCGCTTATTGATGTGAAAAAACCACCGTGTTCATAGCTTGCTTTTGCTGCATTACTAGCGGCTGCTACAACAGAAGGTTCTTCTGTTGCCATAGGAATAAACATATCTTTTCCGTTAATTTTAAAATTGGTTGCAATCCCTATTGGGATTCCAATCTGACCAATAACGTTTTCTATCATTGAATCTGCTAAATCCATCGAAAGTGGATACTCCCCAGATAAATACTTTAATTGATCATCTGTTAGGTTGCGTCCCTCAGTTACAATATCAAATCTTTCTTTAGGTGATAAACGATAAAATCCTGGAACTCTTGTATTTGACATAATATACACCCCTTATTTTTGTGTAATAGCATTCAACCTAGTTGAATGCTATTACACAAAAATACATTAATAATTATTACTTGTAAATACCAAATTTAAAATCTATTCAGAATATGAAATCTCTTTAAATATTAGCTTAATAATTATTAATGAAGATTAGTAATGGTAGGGAAGGAGAGAAATACTGTTGCTTCCTTCGATATGATACGAATTAAAGGGGATTATTTTGTATAAAAAAAGTCAACACTGTTGCTTCTTTGTTCTTATCTGCTGAAAGAAAAATATGTGGTATATTTCCTTCGAAATAGGCGCTATCACCTTGTTCTAAATAATGCAGCTCACCATCATAATAAAGATTGATAGATCCGTTAAGAATATAAATAAACTCGTCTTCCACATGAGTAAATGGTTCTACATACTCTGCTTCAGGTAGGACGGTTACTATAACTGGCTCTACTTTACTGAAACGGGGGCGATTGGCAAGTGCCTCGTAAGTATATCCAATCTCTTTATTTCCGATTTTTAATTTTTTTTCATTGCTTTTAACAATTGATAATTTATTTTGAAGATTGGATTCCAAAAACCATGACAAAGGAGTATCCAACTCATGTGCTATTTTTGATAGAGTCGCTACAGCGGGTGCAGCTTGACCATTTTCTATTTTTGAAATATGACTTTTTGTAAGGTTGCATCTTTCAGCTAGATCTTGTTGAGTAAAAGTCTTGCTTAACCTAGCTTCCTTAACTTTTTTACCGATATTATGTTGAAGATAAATTGGGCTCTCCTCCTAAAAGTATGCTTGCGATTAATAATCATATAATACATTAATTTTTCTCATTTGTAATTCTTTCAAAGCAAGTTCATATGAAAAAAGAAAACAACATAGGAAGATTCCCTTAGTAATATTTAAAAGGAGTCTCAACCCAAATTTTAAGATGGAAAAAAGGATTGGAAATCCGAATGTTACCTGAATTCACTCCTGTAGCTTATAAATTGTTTTACCCAAATTAATGGAGTCAATTTCATAATTACATGTTTTGTTTTAAAAAACTGACATTTAATTAATATCGAAATTTATTGTCCTTTTTTAAAAAAGTCGTTCCCGTTGGAGCAGCAGACGGCGACTCCAGCGGAAATCGGAGTTGTTAGTATTTCACTTTTTAATATGCTTTTATGAGTTGATTCAATGAGTTCAAAATTTGTTCGAAAGAATGAGAAAAAGACAGAACTATTATCTAAATTTAGTAAAAATTATAACTCTAGAAGTCGTTGAAAGCCTTTAGTTTAGAAATGAAGATAGCCTGTCTTAAGCACTCATTTATTCAATTTCCAAACGGCATAATTAAGACCCAATGCAAAAGCAACCCATCCAACATATGGAACCATTAGTGCTCCCGCTGTTTTATCTACTTGTTGAAATTCGTATGCCGTTAATGTAATGCATCCTAGCATAAGTGTAATTTCTACTAGCGCAGTTCCACGTAATCCCCATCGGAAAAATAAAAAGGACCATAAAAAATTCAAACCCAATTGTAGGTCATACAAGGGAACAGCAGCTGGAGAGTCCTTCTTTTTTTGATCTACACGGTATTTAGCAATTCCCATTGTCGTGTAGAGAGTGGTCCAAACGATAGGAAAGACAGCGCCAGGGGGTGAGAATGATGGCTGTTTTAGTTTTTTGTATTTCTCCTGCGCATTTTTATTAGCAATCCAACCAGTAATTGAGCCTCCAATCACTGGTATAAGAATACTAAGTGCTAATTTTTTTTTATTTATACGACCATTTACTTGTAGCAATTCCATTTTACAGCCTCCTTGTTCTATTTATTATTCCATTCCCTAAACCTTTCAAAATAATCTAGTTTTATCAAAATAGATTAATTAGAAAAATTTGAATATGGTATAATTGTCAAGTTAAATACATACACGGGGGCGTCTATGAGACTTAAAATATTGCATACAAATGACATACATAGTAATTTTGAAAACTACAAAAAAATAGTTACTTTGATTAACAAACAGAAAGATGAAGACACGATTATTTTAGACGGAGGGGATTTTGCTGATTTTAAAAGCATTGAGCTCCAAGGCACTAAAGGAATGGCTGCTATAGAGTTATTAGCGTCCGCTGGGTACGATGCAATAACTATTGGAAACAATGAAATGTTCAATGGAATTGACACACTAGAACTTATGGCAAGTAGCAGTCCGATTCCGTTTATTAGCAATAATTTATTAAAAAAAGATCGTTCATCTATTGATGGGGTAAAGCCGAGCGTTATTTTGGAAAAAAATGGGCTACGGATCCTTATTACAGGGTCTTCCCCTGATATGGGAGTATTTAATGATGGGCTAGGCATTCATATGACTGACTATTCAAAAGCTATACAAGAAGAGATCTATAAAAACAAAGGTAAGTATGATATTTGCATTTTGTTAAGTCATATTGGCACCTTTGCAGATGAATCTCTTGCTAAAGAGATTAAAGAGATTGACATTATTATTTCTGCACATGATCATAAGTTATTTGAGCAGGCAAAGATTATAGATCAAACAATTATGAATAGCGCAGGTAATTACGGGGAACATATAGGCATTATGGAGTTAGATATACTAGATGGTAAAGTACATCTTGTCCATTCAGAGACTATTTCTACAAAGGATATAAAAGAGAGTGAACAGATAGAATCTATTTTAAGATTTAGTAAAGAAAGAGCTATAGAAGTATTAAGTAAACCTTTGTATACAATAGAACATCCTTTGTGGCATGACGTTGTGGAAGAAAATCCAATTTCTAATTTAATAGCTGACGGGCTGAAGGATATGCTGGGAACAGAAATTGGCCTTATCAATAGTGGTATTTGTAATGCGGGAATATTTCATGAAATGACACAAAAAAAGCTAATCGAGATATGTCCATCTCCATTAAATCCAACTTCTTTTGAGATGCAAGGGAAGTATTTAAAGGAAGCATTGGAGCAGTCATTAGATGCACAAATATGCTTAGCAGATGGGAGAGGTCCGGGATTTAGAGGGAGATTTGTAGGGAGCCTTCATGCTTCGGGACTTCAAATAGAACATGACGGGAAAAAGATTCATGCAATATATGTGAATGGGGATTTGTTAGAAGAGGAAAGATGGTACATGGTAGGCAGCTCAGACTATCTACAAAGAGGGTCAGGTTATCCAAGTCTCATGAACAATCGTAATGAAAAATACTTAGCAGAAGAGATTAAGGATGTTCTTCGATTATATGGAGAAAAACAAGACTTTTGTGAGGGATCTTTCCTTCATAGGTGGAAAGAGGTTTCTAAAGTAAGGGGGTAGTAAAAGTGGAACCTAAAAAGATTAGACAGCGTGGTATAAAGATTGGTAGATTACCTGTTGGTAAAAAAAACTGCATAACAGATGTAGCAGGTGTGAAAGTAGGACATATTACATTAGATAGCTCACTTGGGGGAGAAGATTATGCTTGTACCGGAGTGACCGCTATTTTACCGCATGGAGGTAATTTATTTCAACAGAAAGTAGTTGGGGCAAGTTACATTTTAAACGGTTTTGGTAAAACAACCGGCCTTGTACAAGTGAATGAGCTAGGGCTAATTGAATCACCCATTATGCTAACGAATACATTTGGCATTCCAGCAGTTACTCAAGGGACACTGGAGTACATGCTAGAAAACAATCCTGAAATAGGGGATTCTACGGGGACTCTTAATATAGTGGTAGGAGAATGCAATGACAGCCGGTTAAATTCTATTCGTAAGCTCCCTGTTGAGCCAAAACATGCGATTGAGTGTATTCAAAGTGCTTCGGCTGATGTTTCACCAGAGGGGGCAGTTGGTGCAGGTAAAGGTATGATTTGCTTTGGATATAAAGGTGGTATCGGTTCTTCATCACGTATTATTGAAGATAGTGATTCGGTATATACTATCGGTTGTATGGTGCTGAGTAATTTCGGAAGAAAAGAAGAATTTCAGTCTACTCAATATCAAGTAAATCAAATGAGAGATGTACCTAATTTTCCTAAGCTAGCAGACGGGTCCATCATGATTGTATTGGCAACAGATGCTCCCTTAAGTAATAGACAGCTTACACGACTTGCTAAACGATGCGGGATAGGCCTAGGTAGAACAGGTAGTCATTTTAGTAATGGAAGTGGCGATATAGTTATCGCATTTTCCACTGCTCATCAAATACAGCATAATTCACAAGAAAGTGTGGAGGTAAGGCGGCAATTACGAGATGACCACTCAATTATGAATGATTTATTCCAAGGAGTGGCAGAGGTAACAGAAGAGGCTATTTTAAATTCTTTGTCACAGGCTGTAACTACAACAGGGCGAAATGGAACGGTAGTTCATGCATATCCTTTTGAATAAAATGAAGGCTGATCTCTCCATGGAGATCAGCCTTATTTTGAATAAAGATATCAATCTGGAATTCATTATTGTGTTATGAATTTTAAATAACAACATTATATTATAAGGGAGGTGTTTAGATGAATCTTGTTGCTTGGACAATAGTTGTCTGTGAAATTGGATTTTGGGTTGTTATCTTACTAGGCCTTTTAATCCGCTATATGTTTAAACGTGAAAAACTAGGCTTATTCTTTCTGGCACTGACGCCTGTTATCGATCTTGTTCTTCTCATCGTTACAGCTGTAGATTTATATAACGGTGCAATAGCCAATCGATTTCATGCACTTTCAGCGATTTACCTTGGAGTATCGATTGCATTTGGTAAAAGTATGATTCGATGGACGGACGAACGGTTTCTTTATTATGTGAAAAAACAAGGCACGAGACCCATCCGTAAAACTGGTATGGATTATGCCTATCACTCTATGAAAGGATCTATTTTGCATTTTCTTGCTTATGCTATTGGTGCAGTAATTATTGTTGCGATGATCTATTTCATAGATGACACTACAAGAACAAAAGTATTATCCGGCACATTGGAACTCTGGTTATTCATCCTCGGAATTGATTTTGCTATTTCAATTTCTTATTTCATCTGGCAACGGCCAAAGAAAGAGAAGTGAGCATACTGTTGTTATTAAAACTCCAATTTAATTTTACCTTCAACAAATGCTAAGTAGGCATCTAATTTTTGACCGTTTTCGGCTTCAAATCCTTTGATAATATTTGTTTTACCCTTTGTACAAAGCATTTTTATTTGGCTAGGGGTTATTTTTTTCTTTAAAAAGAATCCATTAAATGTCTGAGTACAACCATTTTTATATTCTGTGCAACCATAGAAACTTTTATGTGCTATGATAGACCCTTTTTGACATTTTGGACATATTACAATTGGGTCTCTCTTAAATTTGGAATCATATTTTGATGCACGAGGCGCTAGCTTTATATCAATTTGTTTTGTTTTTAATTGATTTGGTACTTCTTGCATTAAACTATGGATAAACTTAGCAATACTTCCCAAAAAGCGATCCATTGAACCTTCTCCATTACCGATTTTTCGTAAATAGGTCTCCCATTTAGCTGTCATCGATGGACTAGCGAGAAGATTACCGTCAATTGCCTGACAGAGGACTCGTCCTTTATCTGTTATGGAAACAATATTTTTCGTAACACTTATATAACCGTGACGTTTAATAGTTTCGATAATTCCGCTTCGGGTTGCTTCGGTTCCAAGACCCTCCACTTCTTTTAAAATCTCCGTTTCTAGTTTGTCTTCCACAAGCTTTCCACAGGTTTTCATCATGGCAATGAGTTGGCCTTCTGTATATGGCTTCGGAGGCATTGTTTTACCTTCTTTAATACCAATATCGCTCTCGACCTTTTCCTGTTCCTGTAAAGGAGGAAGAGGTTGTTCATCTCTATCGCTAGTGGAGCGGACAAACAAAGCCTTCCAGCCTTGATCTCGTTCCGTTTTTCCAGTAGTAAAAAAGGCTAGTCCATTCACATCTGTTATAACCTTCGTCTCGGTATATAAGTAGTCAGTATGGAACATCGCTAAAGTAGTACGAATGATTTCTTCATAAAGATTTCTCTCAAGATTCGAGAGTCCACCCAATTTAGCAGGGGTTGGAAGCTTCTTCGTTGGTATTATAGCATAATGTTCCTGTACCTTTGAGCTATCGACATACCGTTTTTTAGGGGCGAATGAAGCAACTTCAAAAGTGTGACCAATAATCTGTTGATAGGATGAAACTTGAGATGCTATATAGGAAAACTCATTTGGTGTAATATGTCTTGCATCAGTTCTCGGATATGAAACTAGTTTTTTTTCATATAGTCCCTGCATTGTTTTTAGCACATCTGCTGGACTCGTTTTCCATAAACGATTGGCAGTTGCTTGTAATGTCGATAAAGAATGGAGCTGAGGAGGCGGTGTTCGTTTATCGATTTTTTCTATAGAAGTAATGACACCAGGAGAGTTCGGCTGAATAAGATGCCCGGAAAGGAGCTCTTGAATCTTTTCTCTTTTGGATTCCTTTGCTTTTGCTTTTCCTTTGTATTTCCCTTGTTCCGCTTGAAAGGTAGCTTCTATCTCATAAAAGGGTTCTGAAACAAATTGTTCAATTTCTAGATGACGTTGATAAATCAAAAATATAGTTGGTGATTGTACCCGTCCTATAGGAAATACTTCCTTAATACCTTGTCCTTGCAACAAAAGAGAATATAATCTGGAACCATTCATACCTACGAGCCAATCACTAATTTGCCGAGCCTTGGCTTCGTCGTATAATAAAAGATCCTTGCGATTATCCTGTAAATTACTGAAACCTTTCAGAACCTCATCAACCTCTAAAGAATTAATCCATAAACGTTTAATCGTTTGACCGCGGGCTCCGCTTTGATTGTATATACTATAAAAGATATTCGATCCTTCGCGGTCCACATCACATCCGTTAATAACAGTATCAGTAGACTTGAGTAATTTTTTTACAACAGAAAACTGTTTAAATTTCCCTTTAGCAATCTGAAATTCGTACTTCTCTGGCAAAATGGGTAAACTAGTTAAAGACCATTTATTCCATTTTGGATCGTATGCTTTGGGCTCTTTTAATTCAACTAGGTGCCCAATTCCCCATGTAATATAGGCACCCTCTGGAAAAATAGAACAAGGGTGGATCTCTAAATAGCCTTCGTGACGTTTTACTTTAAAAGCATCTGCATATGCTTTTGCTTGACTAGGTTTTTCGGCTAGGATGACCGGTTTCATGAGGACACCTCTTTTCGGATATAATAGAAACATTCGATCTTTTATTATCGCATAAATTAAGAAGGTTTTCTAATGGAATTGAAGTCCTTATTTCTATGACCATCAAAGAAAGATTACTCAAATGAACTTTGTGGTGTTGAACAGGCTCGACTATTGAATTGATACATATCTTTTAAATATAGTAAAAACTATACTAGGTCAATACATTGTATTTCCCACAAGCTAGAGAAGCGGAATTATTAGTTTCTTCTCATTTTGAAATGCACATAAATCCAGATTTTAAATCTGTTTATGTGCATTTTTGTATTTTCATGCAACAATATGTTACTTGATGCATTTTTAGCGTTTGGATACCGATAGATATAGATGTACTAGAATAGGCTTCCATCTTTTACTATATTTCATTTCATGAATTCGTTATGATAATTAGATAGGATTAGGAACATAAAAAGAGGGTGCATAACAATGTCAAAGCATATTCTACTTGTTGAAGATGATGTATCAATTAGCGAAATGGTAGAGAAATATTTAATCACCGAAGGCTTTAGCGTTACGTCTGCTTCAAATGGAGTCGAAGCACTGAATAAGTGTATGAGTACTTCATTTGATTTAATGATATTAGATATTATGATGCCAAAGCTGGATGGTTTAGAAGTATTAAAATTAATTAGAGAGAAAAGTGCACTGCCGATTTTAATTATGTCAGCAAAAGATAGTGATGTGGATAAAGCAATAGGACTGGGATTAGGAGCAGATGATTATATTGCTAAGCCGTTTTCAATGTTGGAACTGTCAGCACGAGTGAAATCAGCAATTAGGAGAGCAACAATTTACTCGAATAATTCAGATTCCAACCAAGATATGTTGATAATCGGTGATCTTACGATTGACCTTATGAACTTTTCTGTCATGAAAAACCAGCAAACTATAAAGCTTACTTCAAAGGAGTTCGCCATTTTGAAATTGTTTGCTACAAATCGTCAGCGTGTCTTTACGAAACAGCAAATCTATCAAATGATTTGGAACGATGAATATTATGGTGACGAAAATATACTAAATGTACATATAAGACGTCTTCGTGAAAAAATTGAAGACGATCCATCCAATCCACATTATATTAAAACACTTTGGGGTATTGGCTATAAGTTTGAGGGGGATTAAAATGGTACTATTTCTTTCTATTATTATATTGCTATTACTCATCGTTATTTCTTTCCAGTACCGTGAAAAAAAAGAGCACAATGCTTCCATTTATTATACTTCTCAAAAATTACAATCCATCATCGCTGAGCAATCGGGAGAAAAAATTTTAAATATGACTACCAATAAGGAATTACAGCTATTATTCAATGAGATTAATAGGTTATTGGACCATAATCAAAAAATTATTGCTACCCATCGTAAAATAGAAAACTCGACTAAGAAAATGTTGGCAAATATTTCTCATGATATAAAAACACCATTGACTGTTGTTTTGGGGTATACGGAAATGCTTCAACTTAACACTGCAATCAGTGAACAAGAACAGCAACGTTTGCTCTCAGGTGTTCATTCAAAATCACTTGAAGTCCTTCAACTAATTCATCAATTCTTTGATTTGGCAAAAATAGAAGCAGGCGATTCGAATTATCCCATTACAAGGATAAATGTGAATGAAATCTGTCGGAAAAATATTTTATCTTTCTACGATATCGTAACGACAATGGGAATTGACATGCAAATCGACATCCCGGAATCAACAGTTTTTGCCCTTGGAAACGAAGAAGCACTGGACAGAATTATGAACAATTTACTATCTAACGCCATTACTTACGGTGCCGAGGGAAAGGTAATAGGCTTAGCTATCGGATATGATGATAAGACTATTTCTATTGATATTTGGGACCGGGGGAAAGGCATTGATGAACATCATAGAGATCATGTCTTTGAAAGAATGTACACCCTCGAAGATTCTAGGAATAAGTCGTTTCAAGGCAGTGGTCTTGGGCTGACAATTACAAAGCGACTAGTTGAAGTGTTAGGAGGTTCTATTCATTTATCAAGTATCCCCTATGAAAAGACCGTCTTTAGCGTGTCCTTAAAAAGGATAACCTATATGGAATAAACCTCTAACTTTCATATATGAAACAATTTCGTAAAAGTATATTCAATAGTGAAATTCGAACAAAGCTGATTTCAGTCCTAGTCGGGCATGGCTCCAATCTCCTCGTCACTACGAAAACATATGCTCCTGCGGTTACTCGTCGCAAAGACATTAGTCAAACAAAGGATTCGATTTTAAAAAGCGAATAATAAGAAGAATATTTTGTAAATATTATTCTTTCAGCTTGACGACAAAAGTGTTTTTATAAACTGCTATGAGTAATAATAAATATCTTTAAGGAGTTGTTTATAAGGCAAGGACCACCACGAAGACTCCTGTGGGAACAGCTTGAGGAGAAGACCCCGCAGGAACGCAGTGACGAGGAGGCTGAAGCCAAGCCCACGGAAAGCGAAGTGGTGGTCCTTGCCGATTTTAGTATACAACTCTATGCACCAAAAATTGAGTTTGTCTACAGTCTGTAAGAAGATATTTTGTAAATATTCTTCTTTTTTCGATTAACTGTGAGACTTACATAGGTATATACATACATATTTTTTACGTAAGAAATTCTTAAGAAACAGGTAAGAAAAAAGAGAACTTCATTTCTTATACTAAGGTAAGTAGCAAATGAGGGAGGAAATTCATATGACATATCTAATCCGAACAAATCGGCTCACAAAAGTATATGGGGGAAAAGAAGTTGTTTCCGAAGTGAGTATGCATGTAAAAAAAGGTGAAATTTATGGTTTTTTAGGTTCCAATGGTGCAGGGAAAACAACAATCATGAAATTGATTACAAATCTAATAAAACCAACTAATGGCTACATCGAAATTTTTGGAGAGACATTAACGCATAGATCTTATGAAGTATTAAAAAGAATGGGCACAATTATTGAATATCCTATTTTCCATGAAAATTTAACTGCTAAAGAAATATTGGATCTCCATTGTGAATACATGGGCTATTACGACAAAAAGGAAATCGACCAAGTACTTGATTTAGTTAATTTGTCAAATACGGAGGGGAAGCCTGTAGAAGATTTCTCACTCGGGATGAAACAACGATTGGGCATTGCACGTGCAATTATTACTAAACCCGAATTACTTATTCTAGACGAGCCCATTAATGGGTTAGATCCGAGTGGTATTAAGGAAATTCGTGATTTATTGAAAATGTTATGCAAAGAATATGGCATTACCATTCTTATTTCTAGCCATATTTTAGGTGAAATGGAGCAAATTGCAGATACAATTGGTGTTATTCATAACGGCAGATTAATTAGTGAGCTTGCAATGTCTGATGTAAAACTTAGTCAAATAGATTACATCGAAATGATTGTCGACGATGGAAAAAAAGCAGCTTTTATTTTAGAGGACAAATTAGCCATCGTCAATTACAAACTAGTAGAGGATCATTGTATCCGTATCTATGAATCGAAAATCACACAGAACACTATTTCAAAGGCGTTGATTGAGCAAAACGTGGAGATAAAGGAAATTAGCATGAAAAAAAATTCGTTAGAGGATTACTTCTTAAAGTTAATTAACGGAGGTGAGATGAGTGCCTAATTTAATGCGTTTAGAAATGAAAAAGTATAAATTATTTTCATATATAAAGGGAGCAATAATTGCAAATATCATTATAGCAGGATTGTTGGTAGCCATGCTGTTCATCGCGAAGGTGGAAGGTGACCTATTTTTAACCAATTATGCAGAAGCCATAGCCATAATTGATACGATTGTAAGGGCAACCTTTATTATTTTTGCTGCAAGCTTAATTTCTAAGCTCATTATTGGTGAATTTAAGAATAAAACAATTACCACATTATTTTTATATCCTATTAATAGAAAAAAACTAATTACGGCAAAGCTTGCAATCGTAATCCTTTTCACATTCTGCTCCATTATCCTTTCTAATGTATTCTTAACAATAGTGTTCTCTTCTGTCACAAACTATTTTGATCTGATACCTGGCACATTATCAATCACTATGGTTACACAGCATACGCCTTCCATGCTGATGAACGCGATTGCAGCATCAGGAATGAGCCTCATTCCATTATATTTCGGAATGAAAAAGTACTCTGCATCAACTACAATTATTTCTTCCATTCTCATTGTCATGATCGTTTCTTCGAATAGCGGCAATTTTTCATTAAACGATATTATTATAATTCCAATATCACTAGCCATAATTGGCATTAGTATCGCTTACTTTGCAATCCGTAATATTGAAAAGACAGATTTAAAATGTTAATAATTTAGTTGAAGAGAGCTGCATTATTGCGGCTCTTATTTATTGATAAAGATCTTTATCAATAAAAGTAATTTGATTATCCAGTTAATGTATCCTTTCCTCCTGTAAATGCGTGAGATAGTGCATCTGTTGTTTAACTAAGAACAATGATTAATCGGGTTTCTATTCAATTAGTATTACGGAATGGTGCTATTACCAGTAGATAACTATTGATGGGTAAAAGGAGAGGTTTTTAAGGAGACGATGTAAATGTTAATTACACTTATTTTCTCAGTTGGTATACTGATTCTTTTAAAAAGTAAATTGGAATGGTTTTTCGATGCACTTACGACTATTGCGATAGTTGCTTGGATATTTCAATCGGTCAATTGGAGTTGGGTCGAGGACTATCTCCATATTCTTTTATTAGCACTTCTCATTATAGCTTTGCTGTTCAAAGTACGTACTTCACCTTTTAGAATAAAATATATAGTATCAATCAAAAATTTACACTTGCTGTATATACATTACTTATACCTTTGTTTGGTATTATATTTCAACTGTTGATGTGGCGATTGAATCACTTTTCCCTTTTAAGATGGTACCTACCTTATTGGGCAAGGAGGAAATCAAGCGTAAAAGAATTATCACCAGGCTTATCTAGCACAAAAAAATGGCCAAATGCTCTATTTCCAAAGGAAATGAATTACCTGATCTTAGACCACCAGATACTAATGCAGAAAACTCGACCGGCAATTATGTCGCTTTATGATTTGAAAATACGGATGCAATTATTTACTTACCCTATATTAATCCAAAATGAGAAAGTAAATGATGGTGAAAAATTCGAAGCGTAGGGATTTCAGAGAATACATGTGAACCACATTTGCATATTCATGCTGAAAAGAACCGGATAGTTTTTCTTAGAAAATAAAAATCCCATTCCTATGTAGGAATGGGATGTACTTCAATTAATTAGTTATGAGCAATGATTACTAATTTGCCCTCATCAAGTTCTTTTTCAGCTGCTTCTGCCTCTTGTTTAGAGATGCCAGCTGCTTCCATTTTGTTACGAAGCTCATCTCCACGTGAGGTGAACATGTTTTTCATAGATTGTAAAAAGCCTTGTTCTTTCATGCCCACATCGGAAGTGTCGAGCGCATCATTGATATCGTCTGCTCGTTCTTTAAAATGGGCGAAAATATGAATATTGTCTCGAACGTATCCTTGGGTCTCAAGTTTTTCAATTTCTTGTTTAGCCTGAACTGCATTTTCAACTGTTAGTTTGACTGTCATGAATAATTCCTCCATTTTGTTTGTAATGTGTTCTAGTTTATATTTACCCGGTAGTAGCGACTTTAAACAAAATCGGTTCGAATGAATCCAAATATGTGAAAGAAATGTGTGGTTTTGATATGCTTAAAAGAAAAAGAGAATGGATGTTATTTAGATGGAAAATAAATTAGATCAAGTAGCGAGCTTTAAAGCGGCAATGGGGAATTATCCTACTGGAGTCACTGTAGTTACAGCTTATAACAGCGATGGTAAACCTATGGGGTTAACCGTTAATTCCTTTGCTTCTGTATCGTTGGATCCATTATTAATATTATGGTCTATTGATAAAAGAGTATACTCATACGAAGAGTTCTTAAAAGTAGAGAAGTTTACAGTAAATATTCTAGCAGCAGATCAAGAAGAAATTTGTAATTTATTCGCTAGTAAAGTGGAGGATAGGTTTGCTGAGTGTGAATGGTATAAATCAGAATTGAATTTGCCGGTGCTCTCTAATTCCTTAGCAACATTAGAATGTAAAGTATTTAACAAAGTTGAAGCGGGCGATCATACAATTATGATTGGTGAGGTACTGCATATCCAAAATGCGGCTAAAGAGCCTTTACTGTATCACCGTAGAAATATCGGTGCAATCCCGACAGATTTTTATAAATAAGTAATTAGTGAAAAGGGTATCTTGATGGATGTCCTTTTTATTAGGTTTGATATGCTTATAATTGTAAAAAAGTTCCGATTCGTAAGTAAATGCCACTTAAGAGCAAGTAAATAAAGTTGGGAAGATAGTAAACACCCTAAGGAGAGCAAGTGTAACAAAATGAGAAGCGCAAGTGAAACACAGGAAGAAAGCAAGTACGTAAAAAATTCTAAATTATTCCTCATGTATAAAAAAGCTTAAACAATATTTCTCTTTGTGGCACCTGGAGTGTATCGAACTTTTGTAAAAAGACCTGTTTATCATAGGCTACGTGATGAATTTTAACCTCTGGTGTAATAGAACTTAAATCTACTATTGCATATGGTGCAGTATTGCCTTTAGATACACCTAGAGAACCTGGATTTAAGTAAATTTTATACTCAGTTTGAAATAGATGTTCTGGATGGTTATGTCCAAAGCAAATGATGTCAGCAGGATAATCACCGAACATCGTTTCCATATTTTCTAGCGTTGGTTCTAAAATGGAAAAAAAGGGCTCTTTTCTAATATGAGCATCACGCATATGTGTTTCAATATGGTAGTGAATTCCAAATAGACGGTTGCCGTTAATTTCTTTTACTAAAGTTCTTGGCAGTTGTTGAAGCCGTTGAACATTTTGGTCTGATAGACGTTTAGCAATCCATTCATGGTGCTGGCGGGTATGCTTGTAGCTATCGGGGTGTCCATCACCTAAAACAAGGGATAGTATTGCCTCGTCATGGTTACCCGTAATCATTCGAACGTCTGGACGTTCAAATAGAATATCTAGAACCTCATTTGTATCTGGTCCCATAGCAATCATATCTCCAAGACACCAAATTTCCTGCACATCTCTCCCAGCATCTATTTCGTTCAATACTGCTTTTAACGCAATTTCATTCCCGTGAATATCGGTTATAATTGCTATCTTCAAAAATAATCACTCCTAGTGCCTAATCTAACGACTCCACTTTTTCCGTAGATTTCTTTTTGTGTTTTACGTATTTCACTAAATAATAAATAAGAATAGTCGCAAAAATAATGCCGAAGATGACATACTCATCTACATCAGATGATAATATTCCTGCAGGAATTAATGCTAGGACGAAGAAATAAAGGAAATTTCCAATTGCAGTAGCAATAGTAAAAGGTACGATTCGTATCGTACTAAGTCCAGATAAGATATTGATCAGACTAGTTGGGATAAAAGGGAAGAGTCTTCCCTGAAGTACATAAGCAAAACCATTAGCATCTACCTTTTCGATCAAACTTATATTGAATTTTTCGATAATAATTTCTTGGAAAACATAGCGCACACCGTATAACACGATGATAGAAGCAATTACACTCGTGAACCAACTCCATAAAAAGCCATTTATGAATCCAAATAAAGAGATATTGATCGTAATCACTAGAATAAGCGGGAATATAGTAAATGAATTTTGTATAAGCATGACTAGCGCCATAAAGAATAGCGCATAGCCAATATTTCTTTCTAAAAATAGTTGGACCTCATTTATATCTCCGTGCAATAAAGACACAACAATATCTTTATTAAATATGACGAAAACTATAATTAACAGCAAACCGCCCCAAATAATCCATTGTCTTTTTGTAAGATGTTGAATTGTATTTTTCATTTGTTAACGTCACCTGGTCCTTCTCACATTTATTATCCAATCGTACCATTGTTTGAGGTTACAAAAAACTTTTAAACCTCTTCTTATCAAGGTATTCATTTGAGTTTTGTAAAGACCAATAAAGATGCATTCTATTTGACTAATTTCTTTTTCATTTGGTTGGCAGAAAGTAAGGTTAAGTAGAACGCTACACAAAACATTAGAATAGAGCCGCTAATGACTACCTCTTTTACAGAAAACCAATGGGTGGCCAATCCTAAAAAAAGAATTACTACAATTTGTATAGAACTTGATAGCATCTCATATAGGCTAGAGATTCTACCCATCATTTCGGTAGGGATATTGGATTGAATGTACGTCATATATCCAGTGTTCGAGATAGAAAGAAAAAATGATAGGACAAAAAATCCGATACTAGCTAATAAGTAGGTTGAAGAGAAACTATAAATCACATACCCGACAGAGACTAAAAGTGTTCCAAGGCCCATCAATAATTTAGCTGGAGCGAATCTTACTAATATGTTGGTGAAGACAGCACCCATTAAGAATCCAATTCCAGCAATAGTGACAAGAGATCCGTAAGCAGTATCGGATAAATGAAGAACTTTCTTGGCAAATGTCACTTCCATGGAATCTAATGCAGCAGTCAGTAACATTACTGTTTGAAACATCATATATATGACGAAAAAAGGGATGGCCTTCTTACTGAAATGTACAACTAGATGCCAATCATCTCTGATGTTCATCCATGTTATTTTTGAATTTTCAATAGTAACAGTAGACATTTGCTTTGGGAGGAGAAGTGTAATAGCAGCGCAAACTAGAAAAATAATGACATTTACAAATAATGCTTCCTTAAGAGAACCAATCATAAATAAAACACCTGCAATTAATGGACCAGTCACAAATGCACCGGAATGAACAAAACTTAGAATTGCGTTAAAACGATTTCGTATATTTTCAGGTAACAATAGTGTCATATACGTAAAGGATGCAGGCTCAAATATTGCACCAGCCATTTGGATGAAAAAAACTAGTATATAAATGATTAGAATGGAATCAGAAAAAGGGATAAATAAGATTAACATTGCTCTAATCACATCTAAAGTCACCATCATATGCTTTGTAGAAACTCGGTCAATGACACTACCTGCCCAAGGTCCAACTAATAATTGAGTGATTGGTTTAATAATGTATAGTGCTGAAACTGCTAATGCCGATCCTGTTTCCTCCAGTACCATTAAGTTGATCGCTAATAAGTATATCCATCCTCCAATATTGGCAATACCCACTGTGAACAGATATATAATAGGAAATTTCAAATTAAGTGAATTCATGCTAAAACCTCCGACATATTTTTTTGAACAATAAAAAAAATCCCACCCCCAAGACTATTGTCTTAGGGACGAGATTAATATGTCGTGGTGCCACCCTAGTTTGCCCTAATGTCACCATTAGTGGCCTTTTCAAGTACGGCATGTATCCATGCTTATACCCTAGCTCGATAACAGGAGCTACTGTCACATAATACCTTGTACTGTACAAGTCCTACGTGAAGCTCAGAGGCTTGTTTCGGTAACTTCATTCTTACCCATTCGCAGCTAATAGGGTTCTCTGTTAAGAAATTCGAATACCTACTCTTCTCTTCATTGCTTTTTAATTTTTCCTATTATACCATATTTTTAATCATATGCTACATCATAATTTAACTTATGACATGGGCAAGCATCCTAGTAGTTATGCTTCAATGGGTTCTTAGGATAACACTATTTCGCTGAAGTCTCGGTAAATGAAAACCAAGCAATTGCGGAAAATCATTTAGTAAGTAAAACACAAGAAGATCATAAAAAACAAATATATGTGCAACTCCTTAGTCTTTTTTTACCTTAGGCAATAAGCTTTAGCAGTTCCACATATTAAAACGGTATAAAGAGTCCTAGTGAAACGCAAACTTTTAAGGAAAAGGAGTGTTTACGATAAAATCTGTAATAGAAGCTATAAAAAAGTTTGCACTACCATTTAATACTTCAGAGGATTTGACTCCACTATTAGAAGCTATTGGAGATGCCAAAATTGTTCTTTTAGGGGAAGCTAGTCACGGGACATCGGAATTTTATAAAGTACGAGCGGAGTTATCAAAGCGCCTAATAGTAGAAAAAGGATTTACTCTAATTGCGGTAGAAGGAGATTGGCCATCCACTCAGCGAGTAAATAGATTTATAAAAGGATATGATACAGAGGAAAATAAACAAAAGGTACTAAATGCGTTCGAACGTTGGCCGACATGGATGTGGGCAAATGAAGAGATATCTGAATTGGTTAAGTGGTTAGAAAAACATAATAAGCAAGTAGAAGATAAAAGGAAAATAGGGTTTTATGGAGTAGATGTGTATAGTTTATGGGAGTCTCTTGATGAGGTGGTAAGCTATTTACGTAAAACGAATCCGGAAGGAACAGATATGGCGTTTGCAAAGAAAGCAATTAGCTGTTTTGAGCCCTTTAATCGTCATCCTGAAACCTATGCTTTTTCATCCATACACATTTCGGATGCTTGTGTGGATGAGGTGGCGAAGTTAGTTTCTTCCATTCGTAAAAATGAAAAGCAATATGAGAATGGTCAGGAAGCAGATTTAAATTTAAAGATAAATGCTTTAGTTGCTCATAATGCAGAAGAATACTACCGAGCTATGGTTCGGAGTGATGAACTTTCATGGAATGTTCGTGATGAACATATGGTCGAAGCGATTAATGAAATAATGGACTATCATGGAAAAGACGCGAAGATAATAATTTGGGCACATAACACCCATATTGGAGATGCATCCGCAACGGATATGAAAGAAGAAGGTCTAACAAACGTTGGAGAGATTCTTCGTCTACAGAACAAGAAAGAAAATGTGTTTTCAGTCGGATTTGGTACCCATAGTGGAGAGGTTATTGCTGCAGATGAGTGGGGGACTAATCCTAAAAAAATGACTGTGCCACCTGCAAGATTGGGTTCATGGGAAGATATGCTGCATAGTTTAGAAGCTACAAATAAAATTCTGATTTTTGACGAGGAGAATCGAATATTTTTTAATAATAATTGGATTGGGCATCGGGCTATAGGAGTTGTATATAATCCAGAGTTTGAAGCCTATGGAAATTATGTTCCTTCTAGATTAGGAAGCAGATATGATGCCTTTATTTATATAGACAAAACTAATGCATTGTCACCAATTTTTAAGTAAATGAATGAAAATTATGAACAGATGGAGGCGGCTAATAATTTCTCCATCTGTCTATATTATCTAGATTCTAGACTTTTTAATTAGCCATGAAACTAATAACAATAGGGATCCTATACCAAAAGAAATTTGCCATGGCAATGTGAAGGATGGACCGACTTCCTTTACAAAAAAACTAATTATAGCAATAATTAAAAAACCGCCTGCCCCGTATAAACCAGCCTTAAACATCATTTTTTTGTCTGTAGCTTTCTCATCAAAGGAAGATTGACTTATCAATCCAAAAATCATTTTTACTCCAAATGCTGTCATAATCATTATTAAAATGATGAGCAGTAGAGAGGATATGACATACACTTTTTCCGAAGCCTTACCACCTATTATGGGGATAATTATACTTCGCATTATTAAAAACCATCCAATAATATTTACAGCTATTTCACCCATAAATATAAGGCTATTACGTTTATTTTCTCGAGGCAATTGACTTACAATCTCATCTGCGTAACCCTTAGGGTCATTTCCAAAGATTTCTTTCGCAGTTTTTCCCTCTTGTTGACCTTCTATAAGATGGTCTAACATTTCCATCAAGACTTCCTCTGATTGTTGCTCAGATAAGGTTAACTTGGTTCGGATATAGAGCAGTAAATTTGTGTAATATTTCTCATTTCCTTCTGTCAGTAACGCTCTTTTTTGGTTATTTTGTTCTATTAACTCACTTGCTTTCAATGGTCTCATCCCCTTTCGATAATAATGCATTTATAGGTACTGATAGCTGATTCCACTCTAAGGAAATTGTTTCAAGGGTTTCTTTTCCTGCAGAAGTTAATGAATAATATTTACGATTAGGTCCAGATTCTGAAGGCCTTATTTCACCTGAAATTAGCTTGTTTTTTTGAAGTCTTAATAAAACAGGATAAATAGTTCCTTCGCTCACATCCTCTAAACCAACTTTTTGTAGCTTTTTGGATAATTCATAACCGTATACTGGCTCTTTTTCGATAACGGCAAGCACACAGCCATCAAGAATACCTTTAAGCAGTTGACTTCTAATAGTCATATGTCGTCTCCTTTTTACTATTTTGTAAAACAAAGTAGTAATTTAAAAACATACTACCTTGCTTTGCAAAGTAGTTAAAATAATTATAAATATAATTTGAAGTAATGTCTAGTAGGTAAATGGTCTAATTTCTTGTGAGGTTTAAAAAAGACCCTTATTATCTGACAATTTCATGTTAAACTAACAGTAACTTAAATGACTAGTTAGGAGGAATATTGTGAGGATTTGGAGGAAATTATTAGTTTCTGTCGTTTCAATCGTGATGATTAGTAGTTCTGTTTTTATTTCTAAAGGTGAACAAAATACCGTTGAGGCAGCAGCTAATTCGTATAGTAGCCTAAAAAGAAATATCAACAGCATCATGGCGGATGACCGCATGAAAAGTGCGTCTACAAGTGTCACAGTAAGGAAGGCTACTACTGGAGAAATCGTATATGAACATTATGCAGACAAGTCGGTTACTCCAGCTTCTACAATGAAATTATTAACGGGTGCAGCTGCATTGCAAACACTTGGTGAGAATTATCGTTTCTCTACGTCGGTTTTAACTGAAGGTAAAGTGAAAAAAGGTACATTAAACGGGAATCTCTATTTAAAAGGCCAAGGTGATCCGACATTACTAAAAAAACATTTGGATAGTTTTGCTGCAACATTGGCAAAACAAGGCATCAAAAAGGTTAGTGGAAATTTAGTAGGAGATGATACTTGGTATGACAATGTTCGTCTTTCTGCTGGTATTTTAGCTGAGGACGAGCCCTACTATTATGCTGCACCTATCTCGGCGTTAACACTTTCACCAAACGGAGATTATGATGCTGGATCAGTTATTGTAACAGCAAGACCAGGCAAGAATGGTCGAGCAACAAATATTACATTGACACCTGATACAGCTGTTTTACAAGTAGTTAATAACTCAAAAACCGTACCTAAAGGATATAAAAACACCCTGAAAATAACGCGGAAAGTAGGTACTAATAAAGTTATTATTAGTGGGAATTCTCCATTAGGAACTTCGGGTAAAAAAGAATGGATTTCAGTCACCGATCCAACAGCCTATACGCTAGATATATTTAAAAAGTCGTTAGCCGAAAAAGGCATCACATTTTCTGCAGGCTCTAAAGTTGTGCAAGGGAAGACACCGGCAAATGTGAAAGCTCTAGCATCTAGAAAATCGATGAAACTAAAGGATCTCATGATTCCATTTATGAAACTCAGTAACAACACTATTGCAGAAGTTTTAGCGAAGGAAATGGGAAAAGTAGTACATGATGAAGGAAGCTGGGAAGCAGGTCTTCTTGTTATGCAGGAATACGTATTGTCGATTGGTCTGGACGCTACGAAATGGAAATTCGAGGATGCCTCTGGAATGTCATATTCCAATAAAATTAGTTCTAGTCAGCTTTCTGAGCTCTTATATTTAGTTCGTTCAGAACCGTGGTACTCGACATTTAATAAGAGTCTACCTGTAGCAGGTTCATCAGACCGACTTGTTGGCGGTACTCTAAAAAATAGATTAAAAACAGCTCCCGCTAAAGGTAATATAACTGCAAAAACAGGCAGTCTAAAAAATATAAAATCCCTCGCTGGATACGCAAAAACTAGAAGTGGTGAGACACTTATAATTACAGTGTTAACAGAAAAAAATAAATCTAGCACAATTCCCGTAATAGATAGAATTGCTACAACAATTGCTAATCATTAATATTTGGAAAGCGTCACCTTTGCTAAAAGCATTGGTGGCGCTTTTATCAGTAAAACAGGTATACAGTTAGCGTAGATAAATTATACGCAACTATAGCATTAGAAGTTTTATTGAGGGGGTTGATTGGAATGAGTAAACTAGTAGATAAAGCGGTTGAGTTTGCTGCAATTAAACATGCGGGCCAAATGCGAAAATGAACATCGACTCCGTGTATTATGCATTCAGTTGATTTACCTATTTAATATGATTAATGGTGAATTTACGGTGTTGTTTAACTTTTTTCATCTATGTACTATACTATTGGTGTAGTGAGGTGAGAGAAGTGGCACGTGAACGTAAATTTACAGATGACGAGTTATTTAAAGCAACGAAGTCATTGCTAATTGAGGAAGGCTATGATGCCTTTACATTTAGCAAGTTAGCCTCGATAATGGAGGTTTCTCGTGGGAGTATATATAAATATTATGAGAACAAAGATGAGTTGATTTCAGAGTTTCTAATGTACGAAATGAATCTATTTCTTAAAGGTTTTAATGAACTAGATAAAAGTGGAGATTTCCAAACGCAGTTTTATTTAGTTATTGATTTTATTTTTCAACATAGTGAGATTCATCAAATATTGGAGATTATTAACCAAATTCCTAAAAAGTCTTCCAATCGAGTTTCATCCAATCAGACACAATTAAATACATACCACACTGATATGTATAAACAATTTCAAAGTTTAATCGAGCAGGGAAAGAAGGAGCGAGTTATTAAGAGTCATCTATCTGATGCTATAATTCTGGGGATGACATTTCAAACTATTGCTATTCCTAATCATTTTGGAATTCCTCAGGACGAATGGGTAGCTTCTATTAGAGAAATTTTAAGTGAAGGGATGTTTCAGAGAGAATAATTGACATACAGGTCACTTTTACACATAATGTAAATGACAGGTGTGTTTTTTTAGTCAAAGTGACACTTGTGTCATTAATAAAATAGAGGAAGTGGACTTAGTGAAAAAGATACTAGGCAAGGTAACTGATTTTGTTACAACTCGCAAAGGTATGTGGATTACGTTAAGTATTTGGATAGCTCTAACTACAGTTCTGACAATATTTGCTCCAAGTTCAAGCGATTATAAAGTTTCTAGTGTAGCCTCGTTACCTGAGGATGCCCAGTCAATTATAGCCCAGGAAAATATTGATGAGCATTTTAAAGATGCAGAAAGTTTGCCTGGAATTCTAGTGCTTCAGTCGAAGGAAGTAATAGATATTGAAACGCTTGGAGCAGCTTTAGATAAAGTGGCATCGGCAAATATAAACGGTTTGAAGGAAATGATTCCTTTTAGTAGTTTACCACCCCAAGCGCTGGAAGGTTTTTTCTCAGAAGATAAGAAAACCTCTGTTATTCCTATAAGTTTTATCACTTCTTTGGAAACTTCTGATTTAGAAGAAAGCTTGGATAAGGTGAGTGAAATTGTAACTGAGGAAACCGGTTCAACCGCTTATATGACAGGACCAGCTGGAATAGCTGTAGATACAACGAATCTATTTGAACGTGCAGATCTTGTTTTAATTTTATCGACCGTAGGAATTATTCTGATTCTGCTAATTGTCATTTACCGTTCTCCATTATTAGCATTAATTCCACTATTGGCAGCAGGGATTGTTTATCAAGTCGTAAATCAGATACTTGGTATGATTGGTGCCAATGGTTTGGATTTAGCCACTCAATCGTTATCGATAATGTCGATTCTATTATTTGCCGCAACGATTGATTATTCATTGTTTGTTTTTTCTCGATATAGAGAAGAATTAAAGAATTACGAAACTAAATTTGATGCTATGAAGTATGCAATGCGTGAGACTGGAATTCCTGTATTCTTTGCAGGTGGTACAGTTTTAGCTGCGATGCTAGTACTATTCTTTGCATCATTTGGAGATTATCGAAATTTCGCACCAATTTTTGGTACAACTATGCTTGTCATTATGTTCGCTTCTGTTACATTAATCCCAGCACTATTCACACTTTTCGGTCGAAAATCATTTTGGCCACGTGTTCCAAAGTATGGTGAAAAAGAAGTAAAAGCCAACTCTTTATGGAGCAAAATTGCAGAAATTGTTGTCAATAAACCTAAAATTGCTGCTGTTTCTATATTAGTGGTTTTAGTTGTTTCCGCATTGAATCTATTTAATTTGAATTATGAATTCGATACCATGAAGTCTTTCCCGGATGATATGCCTTCTCGTGAAGGTTATGAAATTATTGAAAATGAATTTGCAAAAGGTGATTTAGCTCCTACAAATGTCTTGTTTGAATCTGGAAGTAAAATTACGGAAGAAATGCAAGCAAGCATAGTCGAACAGTTGCTACTGCAAGATTTAGTTAGTACTGTTAGAGCTACAGGAATTTCAGATGATGGCCTTGCGGTGCAATTCCAATTAACATTCAAGGAAAGTCCGTATTCAACGGAGTCGATGAATGCTCTTGAAAAAATGATAGAAGAAAAGAAAAGTATTGTTAAAAATAGCAATGCAGAGGGTGAGCTATACTTTGCAGGCGAAACAGCTTCACAAGTGGATGATCGGTCAGTAAATAGTCGAGATCTAATTCTCATTGTTGTTCTGGAAACAATATTAATCCTTATCTTATTAATTGTATTAACGAAATCTATTAAAATGCCAATATACATGATGGGTACTATTCTATTATCCTTCTTGGCTGCACTAGGTCTAGGTATGTTCTTAACTAATTTATTCTTCGATATTGATACGATTAGTAATCGTGTTCCACTATATTCGTTTGTGTTCTTAGTAGCACTAGGAATCGATTATAATATTATTCTTATATCTAGATATTTAGAGGAACGTGAAAAACATTCTGTTAAAGAAGCAGTTCAAATTGCAGTATCTCACACAGGTGGAGTTATTTCTTCTGCTGGTATCTTACTTGCTGCAACATTCGCTGTACTGATGACACAGCCAATCCAACTGCTATTTGTTTTTGGATTTATCGTAGCGGTGGGAATTATCTTGGATACATTCTTAATTCGTGGAATTCTATTACCTGCATTGATTGTTCTATTTGAAAAAGATAAAAAATAAGATAAACGCATGGTCTTTTGGAATTATTCCAAATTACCATGCGTTTTTTTTAGAAAATCTTCTTTCGGTCTCTTTCATCTTTAAGCAATTCAACAGCCTCACGGAAACGAAGTGAATGAATATTCTCTCGTTCTCTTAAGAACCGTAAAGCATCATTGATACCGGGATCATCTGAAATATCGATTAACCATTGATAGGTAGCTCGTGCTTTTTCCTCTGCAGCAATATCCTCATATAAATCGGCGATGGGATCTCCTTTAGACTGAATATAAGTAGCTGTAAATGGAACGCCTCCTGCATTCTCATAAAATAATGAATGTCCATGATTTACAAAATGTGCACCTAAACCTGCTTTTTCTAATTGTTCAGGGGTAGCATCTTTAGTCAATTTATAAATCATCGTCGCAAGCATTTCGAGATGTGAGAATTCCTCAGTGGAAATATCCGTAAGTAGTCCGATTACTTTATCCGGAACGGTATAACGCTGGTTCATATATCTGAGTGCAGCGGCCAGCTCACCGTCAGCGCCTCCGTATTGCTCCATAAGATATTTTGCTAGCATTGGATTACAGGTGGTTACTTCAACAGGATAAAGCAACTTTTTTTCATAAACCCACATCTGATTTCTCCTTTCTCATAATTGCCATGGCCAAGGATCTTGGTTCCAACGCCAACCTACTTCTAGTGCCTGTCTAGAGGGAATAGATTTAAGAGATAAAGGTCCAAATTTATTTTCGTATTGTTTACGTACAGCCGCAGCATCTTTAATCGCTTCTCTCCATTGTTCTAAAGCATCTTCATCATCTGGATGTGTGTCGGTGTATAAAGTCCATTCGACAACAACAAAATCCATTTGTTGTACTTTTTTTAATAGATTCATTCTTTCATCAAAAGCACTCATGAAATTCCTTCCTCTCTGAAGAATCCATCCACAAACTTGGGCCAGAGCGAACCTTGCATTAGTGCCTCCTCGGGAGAATTTTGTGGTAGACCGGGCTGCTGGAAATTTGTGAAGATTTGCGGAGGTAACACAAAATACTTCACGGTAATCGGAGGGCAGGGATCCCGTGGTGAAACAAAAGGCTTATAACTTCCTCGATAACTTGGACGTTCCAAATGTCATCACTCCTTCTCCCCATCCTATGAAGTAAGAACTTGTCTAATTCATGAGGGTAACATAAAAACCCTTATCAGTGATGAAAACTAATAAGAGTTAGCCTAGTATTTATCTTTTATTATTTTAGGAAATACCTAAGAAAAATAGAACTAAAGGAATTGAGAAGATACTGACAAGTGTTGTCACTAGAGTTGTAAACGAAACAAGATCCGGTTCAGTATTAAATTGCAATGCTAACATCGTTGTATTAGCTGCTGTTGGCATAGCGGCTAAAATAATCGCAACCTGTTTGACCGTATCATTAACCGGTAAGAAATATAAAATTCCAACGGCTAGAAGGGAAGATACAATTATCCGAATAACAGAAACGGTAGCAACATATCGATAGGCAACCTTTTTACGCGAAATAACAGCTAATTGCATTCCGAGAACGAGCATTACAGTTGGTATCGAAGCATCTGCAACAAGTCCAACTCCGTTGATTACCGCCTGTGGGACAGTCACTTGCGTTTCTTGTAAAAGAATCCCAATTGCAGCAGCATACACGACAGGCATCCTAATAACACGGTGCAAGGACTGCTTCCATGTAGCCTTCTCCCCGCCACCAAGAGATGCAAAAAATATCCCAAATGTATTAATGAATAAGCCATGTAGAACCATAATCATTACAGCATAATCAAATCCGGTAGCACCTAAGGCAAACAACACTACCGGAGCTCCATAATTTCCACTATTCATGAACATTCCACCTAAAATCATGGCAGAGAGTTCTGAGCGTGTAGTCTTCATAAAGGTTCCAACAACCCAAGTGATTATAAGTAAAATAAAGGCTAGAATAAGACAAAATAAAACGATATAAAAATATTCCATCGTTAATGCATTTGTATAAAATGTCCGGAAAGCTAAAAATGGAGACATTAAGTAAAGCGCTACGGTTGAGATAGATTTAATATCGAAACCAATTAACTTTTGTCCAACAAACCCAATAAAAAAAATAATAAAAACCGGCAAAATAATTAAAACCAGTTCCACTTTAACACCTTCATTCTGTAATTCATTGTTCCAACTATTTAAATCAATATAACATATTAATTGTATAGATAATGTCAACCTGTGTGTAGAAATCTGACAAATGGAAATGATGGAGAAGGTAGTGGCAGATTATAAAATCTAAACCTTTGATAAAGTGATAGAAGGAGGAACAATAATGTCAGTGGAAAAATTAAAAATTGGGATTGTAGTTGGAAGTGTAAGAAAAGGACGTAATGCAGATGCTGTTTCACACTGGATGTATAATTTTGCTACAAAGAGAAATGATGCAGAATATGAATTAGTTGATTTGATAAATTATAAATTACCTCTTCTTGGGCAAGAGATTCCTTCAGAACAAAAAGAAGAAGCAAATTTTGCTATCAAAAGTTGGTCTGAGAGTATGGCTAAATATGACGGCTATATTTTCGTGACTCCAGAGTATAATCACGCAGTAGGTGGTGCGCTAAAAAATGCATTAGATTACTTAAATCCTGAGTTAAACAATAAGGCAGCTGGTTTTGTAGGATATGGTAGTTTAGGTGGAGTGCGTGCACATGAGAATATGCGTTTGATCTTAGGGGAATTACAGGTTGCAGTTGTTCGTACTGCGGTAACATTCTCGCTAATGACTGATTTTGAAAATATGAGTGTATTCAAGCCTGCTGAGTATCATGAAGGAAATGCAAATACAATGCTTGACCAAATACTTGCATGGAGTGGGGCTTTAAAAAAACTTCGCTAATATAAATGTATTAAGTAACAATAGAAAAGAAATTGAATTCAAGGGGAATTTACTTTTCCCTTGAATTTTTTGCGTTATAATTAAAATTAAATATTATAAATTTTTAGAAAATGAAAGTGAAACATGGGGTGGAGCAATGGATATTAATAACAAAGTGGCAATTGTAACAGGTGGAGCATCTGGGTTGGGGCTTGCAACTGTTGCACATTTATTACAAAAAGGGGCAAGGGTAGTAATTTTTGATGTAAATGAAGAATTAGCAAAAAAGGCAATTCAGGAATTCGGAGAAAATGTAGCCTACCAAATAGTTAACGTGACAGATGAAAACTCTGTCAATAAAGCAATTCAGCAAACAGTAGAAAAACTTGGAGCATTACATATTTGTGTAAATTGTGCAGGTATAGCTCCTCCACAAAAAACAGTTGGAAAATCTGGAGCAATGCCGTTGGAAAATTTCAAAAAAGTAATAGATGTAAACTTAATAGGAACGTTTAATACGTTGAGATTAGCAGCTGTGGCTATGACAAAAAATGATATGTCAACCGAATCCAGTGAGAGAGGCATCATTATTAATACAGCGTCAGTTGCAGCATTTGAGGGACAAATGGGGCAGGCAGCTTATAGTGCCAGTAAGGCTGGAATAGTAGGGATGACTCTACCAATTGCAAGAGATCTTTCTTCTTTTGGAATACGCATAAATGCAATAGCTCCAGGATTGTTCCGTACACCAATGGCAGCAGGCTTAGATGAAAAGGTGATAGAAAAGTTAGAATCCATAGTGGAATTTCCTAAGCGATTAGGTCGTCCAGAAGAATTTGCTTCATTAGTAGCTTTTATAATTGAAAACGAATATATCAACGGAGAAGTAATTCGCTTAGACGGAGCAATTCGAATGCAACCGAGGTAGACAGAAAAGCGGAGGGCACCATCTAGCCTCGAAAAGCGCTGGAAGGGTTTCGAGAAAAGGCGTCCTTTGCCTTTACCGAAAATCTGAAGCGACTCGAGAGGCTGGTGCCCGGAGCTGGACAGGTAGAAAAGCGGAAACGCCTATGCAAGCCCCGAAAAACGTTGGAAGAATGACGGAAAAGGCGTTCTTTGCCTTTCCCGACATTCTGAAACGTCTCGAGGGGCTAGGCGCTGAAGCTGGACAGACAGAAAAGCGGAGGGCACCATCTAGCCTCGAAAATCGCTGGAAGGGTTTCGAGAAAAGGCGTCCTTTGCCTTTCCCGAAATTCTGAAGCGACTCGAGAGTCTGGTACGAGTAGCGACCAAAAAGAAAAACGAAGGGTGGAGATGAACATGATAGAGGTTGTAATAGTAGAAGGGGTACGAACAGCAATAGGAAGAAGAAAAGGGGCTCTTGCAGAGTATCGAGCAGACGAACTTGCAGCGGTTGTTTTAGACGAGTTAGTGAATCGAGCTGGTGTGGATAAAGCAGATATAGATGATGTTATTTTAGGTTGTGTCACACAGATAGGAGAACAAAGTGCGAATATTGCCCGAACTGCAGCATTAATTGCAGAATTTCCGATACATGTACCAGGGGTTACTATCGATCGCCAATGCGGTTCAAGCCAGCAAGCGGTGCATTTTGCTGCGCAAGCAATTGCCTCTGGGGATATGGATATAGTCATAGCTGGAGGAGTAGAGAGTATGACGCGTGAGCCCATGTTTTCAAATGTAAGAAATACAAAGGTAAGTACAAAACTGAGAGAAAAATATGAAATTATCAATCAAGGACTATCGTCCGAGCGAATGGTACAGAAATGGAGTTTAACACGTGAGGAACTAGATAAGTATTCTTCTGAAAGCCATGCAAAAGCTTTGGATGCAATAGAAAAAGGTCATTTTGAAAAAGAAATTGTCCCAGTAGAAGTGCAGCAAGAAGATGGCTCGTTAAAAAGCTTTACAACCGATGAAGGCCCCCGTGAAGGCTCTACCGTTGAAGTACTGGGTGGGTTAAAACCTGTATTTGATGAAAATGGGGTGATTACTGCTGGAAATGCCAGTCAAATGAGTGACGGAGCTTCTGCAGTTCTTTTGATGTCTCGTAAAAAGGCAGATGAGCTAGGACTAAAACCAAAAGCCCGTATAATAGCTCGCAGTGTGACGGGATCTGACCCGACGTTAATGTTAACTGGTCCAATAGAAGCAACGAAAAAAGTACTTTTAAAAGCTGGTCTTACAATTGAAGATATGGACACATATGAAGTCAATGAAGCATTTGCGCAGGTACCATTAGTATGGCTTAAAGAGACAGGTGCTAATCCGGAAAAGTTAAATCCAGATGGAGGAGCAATAGCTTTAGGTCATCCGTTAGGAGCTACAGGAACAAAGCTATTAGTAACGATGCTTCACAGACTAGAACGGATTGGTGGGCGTTATGGTCTTCTTGCTATTTGCGAGGGTATGGGGATGGCAAATGCCACAATTATTGAAAGAATTGAATAGGAGGTTTAGCAGTGGGAAGATATAGATTTGAGACAGATGAGCATGTGATATTTCGAAAATCTTTACAAAATTTTCTTCAAAAAGAAGCTGCCCCTAGTTATGATTCATGGGAAAAGGAACGCCTGATTCCAAAGAGTTTTTGGCGGAAACTAGCAGAGATGGGGTATTTGTGTCCCCAGGTAGAGGAAGAATATGGTGGTCTCGGTTTAGACTTTAGTTTTGGTGTAATTATTTCAGAGGAATTAGAAAGAATCGGTTCAAGTCTTGTAGGTATTGGATTGCATAATGATATCGTCGTTCCTTATATAGAGTCTTTTGGCACGCAAGAGCAAAAGCAACGATGGCTGCCAGGGTGTATAACTTCAGATTATATCACTGGAATTGCTATGACGGAGCCTGGAGCAGGTTCAGATTTGGCTAATATACAAACAACAGCAATTCGCGATGGAGATGATTACGTTTTAAATGGGCAAAAGACATTTATAACTAATGGAGTTAATGGTAACTTGTTTTTAGTAGTAGTGAAAACTAATCCTACAGCAGAACCAAGATACCAAGGAATTAGTTTAGTTATTGTGGAAGAGGGGACTTCAGGATTTAACAGAGGCCGTAAGTTAGAAAAGGTAGGATTACATGCTCAAGACACTGCAGAGCTATACTTCGAGGATTGTCGTATTCCTATTTCTAATTTAATCGGAGAAGAGGGAAAAGGCTTCAGTTATTTGATGGAGAAACTACAACAAGAAAGATTAGTAGTAGCAATTTCCGCCCAAATTGCTTCAGAGGATATGCTAGAAATGACAATGGAGTATATAAAGTCTCGTAAAGCTTTTGGAAGGCCCATATCATCCTTTCAAAATACCCAATTTAAAATAGCCGAAATGGCAACAAAAATCGAGCTTGGAAAATCATTTTTGGAGTCATTAATTGAGGAGCATATTGCAGGTAAAGAAGTAGTTACTAAAGTATCGATGGCCAAATATTGGCTTACCGAAACTGCAAGAGAAATTTCGATTGAATGCATGCAATTGCATGGTGGATATGGTTATATGGAAGAATATAAGATTGCAAGAAGATATCGGGACATTCCAGTGGCTTCTATTTACGCCGGGACAAATGAAATAATGAAAGTGATTATTTCTAAGAACCTAGGTTTATAAGGTTTGTTTGACAAAAGGAGATTACATCAAAAATAAAGCGTGACACATTGAATGATTATTTCAATGTGTCACGCTTTATTAGATTCATCTCAAGTATGTGTGCTTAGTTCCCGGCATGTCTCCATTGTGTAGGTGTTCCTGCTTTTGGACAATTAGGGAATGTAGCTCCTTCTTCTAACTCCATTTCATCGCCATCCTCATCTATATATGTGCCAGATTCAGTTACTGGTTCACCAGAATTGTGATGATGTCCTTCTGCGTGTTTCCAATAAGTTGCTACTTCCGATTCTGGACAAGAAGGGAATTTATCGCCCTTATTTAATCTTTTAGTAATTCCGGCCTCACATGTATAGGCTCCACTTTCTTCTACTACCTCATCTGTTGCATGTTCGTACTGCTGATTTCCCATTTTAAATACCTCCTTCATATTTGTACCCTCTGCTAAATGTATACCCATAGCTCAATGTCTAAAACATGGGAGGTCCGTCGAAAATGTTTAATATTCAGACAATTAGGTAATGGAAATATATAATGAATGCTATTTCTCATGTATAAGGGGGTGAAAACTTGTCAAAAACGAAGGTAACTTTAATGTTTTTTTTATTACTAACTATCATTCCATTTCAAGTGGAGGCGGAAGATACGGAACAAGAGGAAAAGCGCAGTGGTTTGTTAAGTAATACTGTTAATAACTTACTTGGAACAACTGAGGAAATTGTTGACTCTGTTCAAGAGACTGTGACTGAGGTTGAGAAATCTGTTCCAGTCTTAAAACCAGTAACAAATGTTGTATCAGAAGTCGAGAAAGTTACTTTGCCAGTAGTGCATGATGTAGTGACGGGAGTAACAGAAGCAACCGATAGTACTCTTTCAGGTGTAGTTGAAGGAGTCGGAAAAACTTTCAATAGACTACCTGAGATTCCAGTTGTAACACCTGTTCTTAACAAAACAACCGAAACGTTAGATGCTGTAACGTCTGACGTTCAAACAATAGTTGATACAAGTGAAGAAACGGTTGGAAACATAGTGAATATAGTGGTAGAAGAGAAACTAGAGGAAACTCCTGTTCTAGTTACAAAGCCAGATATTAAACCTACAACCATTAGCACTACTACGGGAGAAAAACCTTCAAGCAATAATTCTGAACAAGAAGTGTCAGAGGAAGCAAAGCAACCCTCTAAGGAACAAGTTATAGATGCGAAGGTAGTAGAAGTACCAGTATCTGCACAACCAATCATAGATACAATAGTATCCGAAAATGAGTCAGCTAGCAGGTCAGTTCCGTTGAGAGTAGAAGATGATGAAACTTTTTATCCGCGCGAGCTTACAGATTCAAATGAAAAAGAAATAAAATTAATAGAAAAAGATGCAAAAAAACAGACTGTAAAAGTTCCTGTAATTCCTGCAATTCCATTAGGTCCTGAACAAAAAATGATTATTAACTCGGGAGCAGCTTGGAGTGGGCAAAAAAATGTATCTTCCACAGGTCTATCTTTTCTGAACTCTGGAAACGATGTTTTACAAGGGTTCCTACCCTCTGATGAAATGTTGAAGGAATTAACAAAGAAAAAGTGGTATCACCAAAATAGCTATGCGATAGTGCAGTGGATTCATACTCCTTTGAGGAAACCGCCAGAAGCAACTCCTTTTTTATACGTGATTTAACTTATATAAAAAAGGAGAGAAAAAGTGATGAAAAATAATAGTTTGAAAGTAGTTTGTTCTGCACTCGGTCTATGGACGTTTCTTTTGATAGCGCCAACATTTGTAGCTGCAGAGGAGAAAGATTCGGATACGCCTATGTCGCTCGCCATAAATATTTTAGATGAAAACTCCCAAAATGCAGAAGTTTTAGATGCAGAAGTTAACGATTTGTTAGGAATTGATAGCATTCAGGTGAAGATTCCCAACATTGATAGAAATACAGAAGAAATTACGAGTATTTCCATTACTGATAATGATAGTGGTGATATAGATGCTGGTATTTTGACTAGTACTGAAACAGTATTATCAAAGGAACAGGCTGTTGTGGACATTGCGATTAAAGATGTCCCAAGTGTTAACAATGTTACAGTTGAAGTACTTAATAATGAAGAAAACACTTCAGATCATTCCAAGTCAGATGAGTCAGCATTAATAGATGTTGCGGTAGAAGATCTGATTGTGACAAATGATGTAGATGTAGAATTGTTAAAACAAGAGGAAAATAGTTTAGACCATTCCAAGGTCAGTGAATCGTCATTAGTAGATGTAGCGCTAGAAGATTTGATGACAACAGGTGATGTAGATGTGGAATTGTTAAAACAAGAAGAAAACAGATCAGATCATTCCAAGTCAGATGAGTCAGCATTAGTAGATGTTGCGGTAGAAGATCTGATTGTAACTGATGATGTAGACGTAGAGGTGTTAAAACAAGAGGAAAACAGTTCAGACCATTCCAAGTCAGATGAGTCAGCATTAGTAGATGCTGCGGTAGAAAATCTGATTGTAACTGATGATGTAGATGTAGAGGTGTTAAAGCAAGAGAAAAACACTTCAGCTAATGGTTCGTTTAGTAATGAGGGTGTTGTTGAAGCAACAATTGAGGTTATTGCGGATCAATTAGAGCTTAACTTTTTTACTGATGATGAATCAGAAAGTGATCAAGAACAGATGGAATTGTATCAAGGAATACATCTAAGTCTAAATGATATTCCTTTGCTCGAAACCTTACATGTAGGTGTATTAGAAAATCAATCTATTGATCAAATAAATAATTTAAAAGATTCTTCTCAGCTACTTACTGTGGGACTAGGAGATGCAGAAACATTCCCAACAAATTCACTATTAGACGAAGTGGAATTAAATTTATTAGAGAATGAACAATCTTGGAGCGATGATTCAAATGAAGAGAAAAATGCTGCTGTTTCTCTTGGATTTTATGATAGCAACTTAGGTGATTTTACTGTAGATGTTATGTTATCTGAATTTGTAAATAGTGATGACTATATTTCTAATAGTAGTGGACTAGTGGAGCTTAATACAGAAGATTTACCTTTGCTGGAGGATATTCACTTAGGGATATTAGATCGTCATGAAGAAGTAGAGGGCGAGGGAAGTTATATTTCTAATGGCGTATTACAGTTAGATATTTTATCAGATTTAACAGATGAAATAAGTGCTGATATTCTAGCAAATGATGAGTATGTAAACGAAGAGGGAATTTATCGAAACAGACAAACAATAACTATTGGTGTGGTAAATGATATATTAGGAGAAACTATCATTGATATTCTTCCGACAGAAACCTTCGAAGCACTTTCAAGCAATCCAGTGACACCAATACCCGGCAATGAGTCTGAGGAGGTAGTTATAGAAAACCTAGACATTAACGAGGAAGAAGAGGGATTATCGTCGAAAAACAATACGTTAATTCCTGGTACAGATAACGTTAATAATGACGAGGATATAACAACTGATAATTCAGTTGCTCAAAATGATGGCAATGTTGATGAAGGAAATGCACTGGAAGAACTCACTCCTTATCCAGATGAAGAAATTATTGTCGCTGATGGTAATGAGTCAGATTCAAAAGATACTATGATAGAAAATCCTACTTTAACGAGTGATAATGAAAGTGTAACGGAGGAAGAAAATGTATCTGGAATTGGTGGCAATTTCAATAATACCGATGACAACTTTTTCACTGGTTCTTCGTTACCACAAACGGGAGGATTTTTTACAGGAATGATGTTGTTAATTATAGCGCTTGGTTTACTAGGTAGTGGTTCGGCTATACGTAAACTTGCATAAAGGAGACCTACAAATGATGAAAAAAAGTGTAGGGAATATGTTAATGATTATTGGATGTGTCTTATTTATCACTGTTTGTTATGGAATGATTGAAAATAAAATACACCAAAAAGAGTTAATTGAATCCTTTAGTGCTATACAAAACGAAACAGCATTGGCTTCAGATGTAGAGGTGGAGAACACACCAACCAAAAAGGATTCGATAGCTACGAGTATCTTAAGAATACCTTCTATCCAATTGGAATCACCTGTAATTGATGGAGCAACTTCGGATAAGTTAAATCGTGCTCTAGGAATGATAGAGAATCTGGATGCACCTGGCACTCCAAATGGAAGTTCCGCTATTGCTGGGCATCAGTCGCATCAGTTTGGATATTTTTTTAATCGTTTAAACGAATTACAATTAGGAGATAAATTTGAATTAGATGTAAGTACAGACACACTAGTTTACGAAGTATTTGATATTCAAATAGTTAAACCAAACAATGTGGAAATATTAAATCGTCAGGAAGGAATAACTATGCTGTCTCTTATAACCTGTTATCCAGAAAAGTCAAATAAATATCGGTTAGTGGTACAAGCAAAACAGGTTGAACATCAATAAACTAAAAGTGTGCGTCTAGTTTTATCTACTAGATGCACACTTTTATTAATTTTAGTATATTTCCAATTCTTCTAGCATTTTGAAAGAGTTGTTTAAACTTTGACTGTGCGAGCCAAACCTTTAATGTATTTATGAATAGGGCTTTTGAGATTTATATACTTACTATCTCCTTTTGTCTTGATGCTATTTCTAGCGCTTGTTCAAAGTCAGCTATTAAATCATTAACATTCTCTAATCCAACTGAAAAACGTAGTAAACCATCTGTTATTCCGCGTTTATCTCGTTCCGACTTGGGCATCGCGGCGTGAGACATTTGAGCTGGATGGGAGAGAATGGATTCAACTCCGCCTAGACTTACCGCAAATACAGGAATTTTAACGTTTTCAACAAATGCCTTAGCGGTGGATTTATTCGGTAAACAGAAGGAAAGGACAGCACCAGCACTACTCGACTGTCTGTTATGCGTTTCGTATCCTGGATGAGTGGAAAGTCCAGGGAAAAAGACATTCTCCACCAAATCATGCCCATTTAGATAGTTTGCTATTTTTTGGGCAGACTGAGCGGATTTTTCAAAACGGACATTTAATGTTTTGATACCTTGAATGAGAGAAAATGAATCTTGCGCACCTAAAATAGCACCAAATGAGTTTTGGATAAATGCTAAACGCTTACCTAACTCCTCGTCTTTTGTAACCGCAAGTCCTGCAATAATATCGCTATGCCCAGATAAAAATTTTGTTGCACTATGTAAGACGATATCAATTCCTAAATCTAATGGACGCTGATATAACGGTGTCATAAATGTATTGTCTAAGAAGGTTAAACAAGCATTGGATTTTGCAAGCTCCACGACAGCCATAATATCAGTAATACCTAAGCATGGATTCGAAGGTGTCTCGATGTAAATCAGTTTTGTATTAGATTGCATTGCACTTGCAATGGCTTCCACGTTCGTAAAATCTGCAAAGCTGTGCTCAATTCCAAAACGAGGCAATACTTCTGTAACAAAACGAAAGGTTCCACCGTATACGTCTTCTGTAATAACGATATGATCGCCTGAAGACAAAAGCATAAATGCAGAAGAAATTGCCGCAATTCCTGATGCAAATGCCAATCCTCTAGTACCCCCCTCTAATTCAGCAATCGTTTTTTCGAGTGCATCTCTCGTAGGATTTCCCGATCGACTATAGTCATAAGGTCCAAAATCATCAAAGCTTTCTTGATGGAAAGTGGAGGATAAATAGATAGGAACATTTACAGATCCAGTTTTTATCTCCGAATCTCCGCGTGTAGAGGCAACAATTATACTAGTCTCCAACGACTCTTTGTAATCACTCATTAATTATGACCTCGCTTTTCTAATGTATTTAATACTTGTTTTAAATCTGCGATTAAATCTTCTACTTCTTCAATCCCAACCGAAAAACGAAGGAGACTATTATCAACGCCTCGTGCATTCCGTTCCTCTTCAGGTATATCGGCATGTGTTTGTGTAGTAGGATACGTGATAAAGCTCTCTACACCACCAAGACTTTCAGCAAATACAATCAGTCTCAAATTCTTTAGGAAAGGAGCCACCCATTCGCTTTTTTGTAAACGGAAGGATAACATCCCGCCAACCCCTGGATATAATACATCCTTAACAGCAGGTTCCTGTATTAAAAATTCAGTAATTCTTTTTGCATTTAAATCATGCTGCTTCATACGTAGATGAAGTGTTTTTAATCCTCTTATTAACAACCAAGAATCGAAAGGAGAAAGGACAGCACCTGCAGCATTATGGTTGACTTGCAATTGTTCACTTAGCTCAGTACCTTTTGTGACCACCAATCCTGCAAGTACATCGTTATGTCCCCCAATATATTTTGTGCCACTATGGATGACAATATGGGCACCCAATTCAATAGGTCGCTGTAAATAAGGGGTTAAGAATGTATTGTCTACGATTAACAATAGATTATGCTCTTCTGCTATATCCGCAAATAGCTGTATGTCTATTTCCTGCATTAAAGGGTTAGTGGGTGTTTCGATAAATAAGGCTTTTGTATTTTCTGTTATTAATGCTTTTACTTCTTCAGCTGATTCAAATTTTGTATAAGTAGTACGGATATTATATGAATCTGCGTACTGGTTGAATAATCGGTATGTACCACCATACAAATCATCAGGAGCAATTAACTCATCTCCTGACTTAAAAAGAGATAAAACCAATTGTATTGCAGCCATACCAGAACTACAGGCAAAGCCAGCGTCTCCACCTTCTAACTTTGCAATTCCTTCCTCTAAAATAGCTCGTGTCGGGTTCTTAGTTCGTGTGTAGTCGTATCCTGTAGACTGCCCAATCCCATTGTGTTTGTATGCTGTGGAGAGATAAATGGGGGGATTTACCGCCCCGGTTTTTTCATCACTATGATTTCCCAATTGAACTAACTGTGTATCAATACTGTTTTTTGGCATAATTTTTCATCCTTTACAATTAAAATAAAAAAGAGGATTCTCTAATAAGAAGAGAACCCTCAAGTAAATATCGAAGTTTGTCTTCTTATCTTCAAGACGTCATACGTCTATTGGAATTAGCACCATACCTAAGCGTGGCTGGTTGCTGAGACATCTAAGGGCCAATCCCTCCGTCTCTCTGGATAAGAAAAAATATATGAAATTATCAAAATTTTAAATTTAAATAATCTTAACACTTAGTGGCTATTAATACAATACGTTTTTTTGTTTCAAGTTATGACATAAATGTCAGTATTAAAACAATTACTCCGAGTATTAAAGATATCCACCCTACAACTAACTTGTGAGAATAAGCTAAAGCTACCAGTCCTAACAGAACTGCACCAGCACCTAGCCAAAGGGGAGCATAAAAGAAACCAAGTACCCCTAAGACTATACCCAACAAACCAACCCATAATCCTGTAGAAGAATCCAACATCCACACCTCCCATCCTATAATGTAGGAACTCCAAGAAGCAATGTCCCTTTACATATTATATGAAGGGTATGGAGGAGGGGCATAAACAATCTGCAGATTCATTGCAGAGATGGGCTCATAATGCTGGTCTTTTATTAAATAAACAAAATATTAGAATGTAGCTTAAAATTTGTTATAATTACAAACAGACCCGTTGGTATGTTAGGAGGAATAGCTATGGATACTAAATCACTCTTGATTGAAACTGCTACAATTCTTTTTCAGGAAAAAGGTTACAAAACTGTAGGACTCAATGAAATTTTAAAAGCTAGTAATGTTTCAAAGGGTGCTCTTTATCATCACTTTCCAGATGGCAAAGAAGAACTCTTGATAACTTGTTTACACGCTTTAAAAGAAGACATAACCACAGATATTGAAGCTATTTTTAGTAAGCATCTTACAACTAAGGACGCCATAATTTCAACGATTGATACTTTAATAAATAGCTTTGAAAAAAGAGGTACTATTACTGGCTATACATTTAGCAGTATTGTTAGTGAAATGGCAACAATGAGTGAACCAGTTCGCAAAGCGTGCAGTGAGTTATATGAAAATATTGAACGCATCTACTGTGCTAAGCTATTATCCGATGGTTTTTCGGATGAAACAGCTGTCTCTGTATCGTTATTGTTGACTGCTTCGATTGAAGGGGCCATGATGCTTTGTTTAACGAAACAATCTACGAATCCTTTAAAAACAATTGCAGAACTATTACCGAACTTGTTGGAGAAGCTATAAAAAATGGAATTTAAAGCGAAGGTCTTTACTAAACTTTGAGAGGAAGAAAAAAATGCATCAAGAAAACAGACTACCAAGAAATGCAAAGGAAGGCCTATTATTCGGCACAATTATCTCAACACTTACGGTTATATTCATGACCTCCTTAAATATCATTCTCTCTTTTGGAGAATTTAACGGAGAAGTTGCTTTAACCATCTTAAAAGCGCTACCGATTATTTGGGTTATTGTTATGATTATTGAACCAACTATTTTTGGACGTATTGCAGAAGCACTAGTTAAAAAATTCACTAAGCCTACGGATAGCTTCAACTCCAAAATTTTATTCCGAATTCTTTTTACCGTATTAGGGATGTCTGCAGCTATGACACTTATTGGTGATATTATAGGAAATGGCTTTAGAATGGAAATCTTCAGCAACTGGTTAACGAATTGGCCGCGTAACTTCGCAATCGTACTTATTGCAGAAAGCTTAGTAATTCAACCTATTGCCCGTTTTGCAATGGTAAAATTACATGAATCTCAAGATGGAAAAGCTCAAGCAAAAGCTGTTGTAAGTACAAAATAACTAACAAAAACGCTCAGACATATTTTGTCTAAGCGTTTTTTCTTTTCACTATAACTAAAACATCAGCAGACATTGTTCAATATCTGTTTCTATTTTCCACCCAGTAGGTCAAATAATCCTCCTGCTATACTGCCTTCACCTTTTGAACCACCACCTGGTGTTTGAGGGGCAGCAGCAAATACTTTACTAGCTAATCTGCTAAATGGAAGTGATTGAATCCATACGGTACCAGGACCACGAAGGGTAGCAAAAAATAATCCTTCTCCACCAAATAAGGCTGTTTTAACTCCCTTGACCATTTCGATATTGTAATCTACATCCGCAGTCATTGCTACGAGACATCCAGTATCTACTCGTAAAACCTCGCCTTGCTGTAGTGATTTTCTATGAATAGTTCCCCCTGCATGCACGAAAGCAAGGCCATCACCCTCAAGTTTTTGCATAATGAAACCCTCACCACCAAAGAAACCTGCTCCTAGCTTACGTTGAAATTCAATGCCAATCGTAACCCCTTTAGCTGCTGCTAGAAATGCATCCTTTTGACAAATAATTTTTCCGCGGTATTGGCTTAAGTCCATAGGAATAATCTTTCCAGGGTAAGGTGATGCGAAGTAGACATGTTTTTTGCCACTACCAGTATTGGTGAATGTTGTCATGAATAAACTCTCTCCAGTAAGCATACGTTTACCTGCACCCATTAATTTACCCATAAGTCCGCCACTGCTACCACCAGATCCTGATGAGCCATCGCCGAAAATAGTTTCCATTGAAATACCGTCTTCCATCATCATTAAGCTGCCTGCTTCTGCAACAACAGTTTCTTTTGGATCCAATTCAATTTCTACAAATTGCATATCGTCTCCATATAGTTTGTAGTCTATTTCATGGTTATTCATAATCATGCTCCTCCTAAATTGTTATTACCCAATTATACGATATGAAAGGTAAAAAGTTTCATTCTAAAAATTCTAAATTATTAAAGGTATTTACAAATACTTATCGAATGTATTATTAATGGAAGCGTTTACATTTTAAAGTGAAAAGAGGGAATAGAATGAAGTTAACAAATTTTATTGATGGGAAATGGCAGGATGTTGGTAGAGCGGAGTATACCCCAGTGTTTAATCCTGCGAATGGGGAACAACTTGCAGAGGTTAAGCTATCTACAATGGAAGATGTGAATATTGCAGTGGAAGCCGCAGTGAAAGCTCAAAAAAAATGGGCACTCGTTCCTGCGCCGAAACGTGCAGATTATTTATATGAGATTGGTAGAATAATGAAAGAAAAGAAAGAGCATCTAGCTCAAGTATTAACAAAAGAAATGGGAAAAGTGATTGAAGAGGGACGTGGAGAAGTACAAGAAGGTATTGATATGGCATTATATATGGCTGGAGAAGGTCGTCGTTTGTTTGGTGAGACTACTCCATCTGAACTTGCAGATAAGTTTGCGATGAGTGTCCGAGCACCTATTGGGGTAGTGGGACTCATTACACCTTGGAACTTTCCGGTTGCGATTGCTACTTGGAAATCATTCCCTGCTATTGTTGCTGGAAATGCATTCATTTGGAAACCGGCAACGGAAACTCCTATGATGGCATATGAAATGGCTAAAATCTTCGAGGAAGCTGGTTTACCACCTGGAGTTGCTAATGTTGTTTTTGGATCAGGTTCTCAAGTAGGTACTGCAATGCTTGAGCATCCAGAAGTGAAAGTTATTTCATTTACTGGTTCTACAGAAACGGGGAGTAAAGTCGCTGAGCTCGGTGGTCGTCACCTAAAAAAAGTTTCCCTCGAAATGGGTGGGAAAAATGCAGTAATCGTCATGGAGGATGCAGATCTTTCATTAGCAGTGGAAGGTATTTTATGGAGTGCCTTTGGAACTGCAGGACAAAGATGTACGGCATGTAGCAGAGTTATTGTGCATAAAGATGTAAGAGAAGACTTAGAGAAAATGCTTCTTGAACAAATGGAAAAACTAACGATTGGCGATGGATTAGATGAAACGGTCAAAATCGGCCCAGTTATTAATAGAAATGCTCTGGAGAAAATCCATTCCTATACAAAAATAGGACAAGAGGAAGGGGCGACTCTCTTAACGGGGGGAACAATTTTAAATGAGGCAGAGCTAGCAAAGGGGAATTATTATGCTCCTACTCTTTTTACTAACGTGACACCGAATATGCGAATAGCGCAGGAGGAAATATTTGGTCCAGTAGTTTCCTTAATAGAAGTGAATTCACTAGAGGAAGCAATTGAAGTAAATAATGGAGTGAAGTTTGGACTATCCAGCTCCATCTATTCAAGAGATGTCAATAAAGTATTCCGTGCACAGCGTGATTTGGATACTGGGATAGTATACGTTAACGCAGGAACAACTGGAGCAGAAATCCACTTGCCTTTTGGAGGAACAAAAGGGACTGGGAATGGCCATCGGGATTCAGGGGTAGCAGCATTAGATGTGTATACAGAATGGAAGAGCATATATATAGATTACAGTGGGAAATTACAGCGTGCACAAATAGACACTCAAGTAATAGGGGGATGATTACATGATAGTTGCTGTATTAGGTGCAGGGTTAATGGGAAAGGAAGCAGCTCGTGATTTAGTATTAAGCCCGAATGTGGAAAAGGTTTTATTATGTGATTTAGATGTGGGACAGGCAAAAATGTTTAAGGAAAGATTGCAAAATTCCAAAATTGAAGTATTAAGACTTGATGCAAACGAGGACGATAGTATACGAAAAATAATGAAGGAATCGGATGTAGTAATAAACTCATTATTTTATACGTTCAATGAAAAAATAGCTAAGCTTGCTGTAGAAGTAGGGGTACATTCTATCGATTTAGGTGGGCATATTGGAGGGGCGACAGATAACGTCTTAATACTTCATGAAAAGGCAAAAGCAAAAGGAATTACGCTAATACCTGATTTAGGTGTTGCTCCAGGAATGATCAATATTTTGGCTGGATATGGTGCTTCCAAACTCGATGAGGTAAATACTATTCGATTGTATGTCGGAGGAATACCAGTTGAACCCGAGGGAATCTTTGCTTATAATATTGTCTTTTCATTGGAAGGAGTTTTCGATCATTATACAGATGCTTCACATGTTATAAGAGAAGGAAAACTTCAGGAAGTTCCATCCCTTACAGAAGTAGAACCGATTACCTTTGAGGACTATGGTGAACTAGAGGCATTCCATACAGCTGGTGGTACTTCAACTTTAGCAAAATCATTTCCGAATGTAGATACGCTTGAATATAAGACAATTCGATACAAGGGGCATGCAGATAAATTCAAACTGCTAGTAGATTTAGGGTTAACGAACAAAAAAACAGTCGTCAATGTTAACGGAAATATGGTAAAAGCACGAGATGTATTGAAAGAAGTCCTAACCCCACAGTTATTACTGGGGGATAAAGAGGATGCAGTATTGCTGCGAGTAATTGTTGAAGGGTTAAAAGATGGTACCCCTACCAACTTCACGTACGAAATGGCGACTAAAAAAGATTCCCTTTCAGGTGAAACCGCAATGGCTCGAGCAACAGCCAATACTATTTCAGTTGTTGCACAAATGATTGGAAATGGAGTTGTTAAAAATCGAGGAGTGTATCCTCCAGAGCTAATCGTTCCTGGAGAATTATATATCCGAGAAATGGCAGCAAGAGGCGTAGAAATAAGAGAATCCATTACTAGAGGTGAGTAAATATGAACTTTGAATTCTCAGAAGAACAAGTGCTGTTGCGCAAAACTGTTCGTCAATTTGTAGATAATGAAATAATTCCTCATATTGCAAAATGGGAAACAGATGGCGCATTTGATCCTGCCATATGGAAAAGACTTGCAGACCTTGGTTTGATGGGTGTATGTATACCTGAAAAGTATGGTGGAAGTGGAATGGATTATAATTCACTTGCTATAGTTTGTGAGGAATTGGAGCGCGGTGATACGGCTTTTCGGACAGCTGTTTCGGTTCATACTGGTTTAAACTCTATGACTTTAATGCAGTGGGGATCAGAAGAACAGAAGCAAAAATATTTAATACCACAGGCTACTGGTGAAAAGATTGGAGCATTTGGCTTAACAGAACCAGGTGCTGGTTCGGATGTAGCTTCAATGTCTACAGTAGCAGTGCAAGATGGAGACGACTATATTTTAAATGGTCAGAAAACATGGATCTCACTATGCGATGTGGCCGACCATTTCATCGTATTTGCTTATACGGATAAATCCAAGAAGCATCATGGAATCAGTGCATTTATCGTGGAACGTACGCTAGATGGCTTTTCATCTAAAGCGATTAAAGGTAAATATGGCATCAAGTCAGGAAATACAGGAGAACTATTTTTTGATAATATGCGCGTGCCAAAGGGGAATCTTCTCGGGAAAGAAGGAGAAGGATTTAAAATTGCCATGTCTGCCTTGGATAATGGTCGATTCACTGTAGCCGCAGGAGCAGTTGGGTTATCGCTAGCCTGCCTGGAAGCAAGCGTAAAATATAGTAGAGAGCGTCAAACATTTGGTAAAGAGATTGGCCGCCATCAGCTTGTTCAACAAATGATTGCCAAAATGGAAGCAGGACTCCAAATGAGCCGTCTCCTTGTATACCGTGTAGGCGAACTAAAAAACAAAGGTGTCCGAAATACAAGAGAAACATCGCTAGCAAAATGGCAAGCATGTGATTTTGCCAATAAAGCTGCAGATGATGCGGTACAAGTTTATGGTGCCTATGGATATTCAGATGAATACCCAGTAGCAAGATACTTGAGAAACTCAAAAGCCCCAGTTATATATGAAGGAACGCGAGAGATTCATACGATTATGCAAGCAGAATATGTTCTCGGTTACCGAGAAGATAAAGCACTCAGTAATACGCTACCGACGTGGCCATTTGATGAATAATTATTAGATAATCGGATAAATCGCTTTCAAGCGAAACAATCGTCAACTAAAAACGCAAGAATGTTGTTTACCACTCGTGGATAACATTCTTGCGTTTTGCTTTGCAAATGAACGAGCATGGCCGGGAACATCTAAATCCTTGATTACCTCAAGTAAGCTCCATACCTAATTAGGTGAAAATTAAAGTAGCTGTACATAGAGAGGTATATTTTCGAATGTTATTAAGATGAAGATCTTTTTAGTTACCTACTTTCAGAATTTTCTTTCTGCAGGTGTAACTAATTCATTTTTAAAAAGTCTAATGAGTTAACAAAGAAAAAAGGAAGGGTGATCCATATTGAAAAGGAAGATTGTTTCAATAGTTGCTATAGGGTTGGTTGTAAGTTTAGCTAGTTTATTTTATTTCACCAAATTATCGGTGACAGCTCAATCAGTTGTATTATCTGGCCAGGTTTTTAAAGCATCTTTTTCTTCCGCTCTTGGTAAAGATGCATTGAAAACTGGGGATGTGTATGTGGAAGATCAACAAGGTAAGAAGGTGGATGCAAAATATTCACTTACTTCAAATGGCAAGTCTCTAGAAATTGATGGCTTGGATGAGGGCTCATATACTTTGCATGTGAAAGATAAACTTGGAATAACAAAAACTGATTTTCCTTTTCGAATATATAAAGTGCTACCAACCGTTCAATCGAAAGAGGAGCTAAAAGCCCATTTTGAAATGGTGAAGAAGTTCCAAAATATTCCACGTAAAGAAATTGCAGTAATGGAGGATTCGGCAACCGAATCTTCAGATGCAAAGAGTAGCAGTGATTATTCTTCAACGAACAATCAGGTTGAGGGAGTAGATGAAGCTGATATAGTAAAAACAAACGGTACCCATATATTCTCAATAACGGAAAATAACATTGCTATCGTCAATATAGAAGATCCAAAGAAAATGAAAGAGGAAACTAAAATTCGTTTAGGGAGCGATTATTATCCAATGAAGCTATTCCTAACCGATGAAACGCTAATTGTTTTGGCTCAAAAGAATTCTATTCAGGCATTACCATATGAACAAAGTAACGAAGATATAGCACGGATGTCTATGCCAATGGATTCAATGACGACAGCGTTGTTTTATGATATTTCCAATCCATCCGCCCCGATATTACAAAGAGAGGTCGGTACGGAAGGGCATATGTCCGGAGCTAGGCTAACCGATGGTACACTCTATTATGTAACAAATGTCTACCCAAATTTTTGGATAATGGAAGAACAAAAAAATACAGAGTTGCGGCCGTACACCTATGATTCCGAAAAAGGAGATACAGTGCAGCCTTTACCTTACAAGGATCTCTCCATCTTACCAAATTCTAAGGAAGCGACTTACAGTATAATCACAGCATTAGACATTTCTAATCCTAAGAAAAATGAAGTAATAACAAAAGGATATCTAGGTGGAAGTGAACAATTGTATATGTCGAAGAATAATCTATTTTTAACATCAAGTATTTATGAAGAAGGTGCATCTAACCATAAAATGCTTTGGAATCCAGGTTCTATGGATACCGAAGTATTCAAATTTACGCTAGATAAGACAACGATTCAATTTGTAGCCTCTAATCGGTTAAAGGGGCATATCCTAAACCAATTTTCCATGGATGAGTACAATGGTTACTTCCGCACAGTAACAACTAAGGGTAATAATTGGGATGAGAAGGAAGTATCTGAAAATAACTTATTTATATTAGATGAAGGAATGAACTTGGTTGGCTCACTCACTGGCCTTGCAAAGGATGAAAGAATTTATTCTGCAAGATTCATGGGTGATAAAGCTTATATGGTGACTTTCAAAGAAGCAGACCCCCTATTCGTAATAGATGTTGCTACTCCTACTTCACCGAAAGTGTTAGGCGAATTAAAGATTCCAGGCTTTAGTAACTATTTGCATCCATTGGATGAAAACCATCTTATTGGATTCGGCTATGAAACAAGAATAGATACACAAAGTGGTGGAAAAGAGCCACTAATCGTGACAGAAGGTATGAAAATTTCCTTGTTTGATGTAAGTGACTTAGCAAATCCAAAAGAAAAAGATACAGAAGTGATAGGTGATCAGGGCACATATTCGCCAATACAATATGATCATCATGCGCTTTTTGAACATCAGAAGAATAACTTATATGGATTCCCTGTTTCTATCTACGAAAAACTTTCAGGACAGGAGTATGCCAATTTCAAACAGGATGGAGCATTAATCTATGAAATAACACCAGAAAATGGCATTGAACGAAAGGGAGACCTACTTCGTCCAGAAGTATCAGGTCAAATGTATGAGGATTGGGAAAGTTCAATCCAACGAATTGTTTACGCAGGAGACACAATTTATACAATTGCGATGAAAGAAATTAAAAGCTATAATATGAATACTTATAAACAAACTGGATTAGTAAAGTACTGAAAGTGGCTACTATAGTCACTTTCTTTATTTTTTTATTAAGTCAATTTCATAATCAGTTTAAATCATACTTTACTATGTAATTGACTCATAAAGTGTAACTTACATCAGTATTTGTTTTTTCACAGTTGGTTCTATAAGATTAGCTTAAATGGAAGAAAGAAGGTGTTCCTCATTGGCTGCAGATTATGAATTGGTAGTGGAAAGCTGTTTACTTGCGGGGCGTTTAATGATGGAAAGTGGTGCTGAAACGTATCGAGCAGAAGATACGATGGACCGCATGGCTATTTCACAGGAACTTACCCAATCTCAAAGTTTTGTCACCCCAACTGGAATCATTTTTAGTGGAAATAAAAACCTTCCAACAAGATTAGTACGAATAAATGCAAGAACAACTGATTTGGGGAAGATAGCCTCTGTAAATAATATATCTAGAAAATTAGCTTTTGGGGACATTACGATTGAAGATGCATATAGTGAGCTCAAACAGATTGAGGATGAACATAAAACCTATCCTTTTTGGATTCAAATAATTGCAGCAGCGATTGCATCAGGTGCGTTTCTCTTATTGTTCTCAGGGAAATTACTCGATGTACCAACTGCCCTAATTGCTGGAGGTATAGGTTATGCGGTATCAGATCGTTTAGAGGTAAGAACGAGAGTAAAATTTTTCGCAGAGTTTTTTGCGGCATTCATCGTAACAGTCATAGCAACCATATCTGTTGCTAGTGGCTTAGGTAGTGAATTAGATAAAATCATTATTGGTTCGGTTATGCCACTTGTTCCTGGTCTACTAATCACAAATGCAGTTCGAGATTTAATGGCAGGTAGTTTTGTGTCAGGTCTATCAAAGGGAGCGGAAGCCTTTCTAACAGCGTTTGCAATTGGAGCAGGTGTCGCGCTAGTACTATCACTGTAGGGAGGATTCGTATTGATATATGTAGCTCAAGGTATTTTAAGTTTTATCGCTGCCGCTGCCTTCGGTATAGTATTTAATGCACCTAAAAAGTCATTGTTTTACTGTGGAATAGTGGGAACGACAGGTTGGATTGTTTATATGTATGTTAACCAAATGAATCAGGATCAAGTTAGCGCTTCATTTGCGGGAGCTTTTACCGTTGCATTCGTATCACATATAATGTCTAAAAAATTTAAAATGCCGATGATTATATTTAGTGTTGCAGGGATCATTCCGCTAGTTCCTGGAGGCACTGCCTATAATGCCATGAGAAGTGTTGTGGAGAAGAATTATCCATTAGCTCTCGAATATGCTTCTCTAGCCTTACTAATTTCGGGGTCCATTGCAATGGGCTTAGTATTTGCGGAAATAATTACTCAGCTTTGGACAAAAGCAATTGTTAAACTAAAAACAAAACCGTGAACAAAGAGACTTACTTTGCTCACGGTTTTTATAATATCCAATAATCCTAAGTAGCTCCATAAAAAGGATAAATTTACCTTAGCGCAAGTAAATCACCCTCAAGTGCAAGTAAACGAAAAATGAAAGCAAGTAAACGTTAGAGTACTACAAGTAATTGCTGAGTTAACGCAAGTAAAATACATGCATAAGCAAGTAAATTGTAAAAACTCTAGTATTTATAATATGATATGCGCTGCCCGAACAACCTATTGAGCTCAGTGAAGAGGGAAATACTTTATGAAATTGTTTTATTTATAACTTTTATATTAATTACTCTGATTAATTATATAGGGAAGACTCCACGGGATGCTTAAGGACTGCATGCGGAAAGCGGCCGACTGAAACGGAAAACAGCAGTATTTCTGGTAGATTTTATTCTTCAAGATATCTGGGACACTAGGTTTATAGCGCGGAAAATAATATATTTCTCAAAAAAGAGGCTGCCCCTAGGGACAGCCTCCATAAACATTAAGTATTTTTACAGCATTTCCTCTACTTCTTCAGCGGAAATTGGTAGGCTCACGTAATATCCTTGAACCGCATCACAGCCCACTCGTTTAAGTAGCTCAAACTGTTCCGCAGTTTCTACGCCTTCAGCGACTACTTGAAGATTTAGTGATTGTCCAAATTGCACTAAACCTTGAACGAGTTTCTCAAGTTTTTCATGTTGAGTAACAGAAGATATGAATGATTTATCTATCTTCAATTTACCTATTGGAAGCATTTGCAAATAGCGTAAAGAGGCGTAACCTGTTCCGAAATCATCTAACACAAAAACAATGCCATCTTGCTGTAGCTTTTGTATTTGTTTAACAATTGCTTTTTCTGCCTCCGCTTCGAGTGCAAATTTCTCGGTGAACTCTATTTGGATTAGCTCTGGAGAACAATTATACTTTTCTAGTACTTTTCGAATGGTCTTCACCATATTTTTGTCTCTAAACTCACGAATAGAAGAGTTGAAGCTAACTTTGATAGGTATTCCTTTTCGTTGCCAAATAGCAGCCTGTTCACAAGACTTTTCAAGCATAAACTGACCAATTTCGTTAATCAGTCCTGTCTCTTCTGCAATTGGAATAAGTTCTTCAGGAGATACAGTACCTAATACACTATCTTCCCATCTTACTAGTGACTCTACGGACGTTATAGCACCAGTTTTCACATCTTTTTGAGGCAAGAACATGACATGTAAATCATTACGATTTAATGCTTCTAATAACCGTCTCTCAATTTGTACCTTGCGAGAAAGTTTGGAGTGGTCAGATTTTGAAAGAGTGGTAATCATACTGCCGCCCTCTAGTTTTACCTTTTGAATCGTATTAGTAGTAGCTTTTAATAAATGGAGATAAGATTGCTGATCCTCTGGATATCTAGTAATGGCACCGCTTACAGTAATTTGAATAATTTTGCTATCTAAGTAAATTGGATTTTGCTTTAAATAGTTTGTAAACCCTTGAATGTACCAATCACTCAATGGTGTGACTATAGCAAAATCATCTCTACCGGATCTTGCAATAATAGAATCCTCAAAATAGATTTTCAACCGTTTAGTAAACTCATTTAACATTTTTGTTTCTGTTTGATCATTAAAAATTTCTTTTAATGTATAAAATTGATCGATGCTAATGAAAACAAAGGAAAATGATTTTTTTTCATCGATATATTCATTCACTACTTCTTCTAAGCGATGTCTGCTTAACAAACCTGTTTCAGTGTCTACATATGCAATTTGTTCTAGTTTTGTTTGCATTAATTTCTTTTCAGTAATTTCCTCTTCCAATAATAAAAAGTATGGAGTATTATTCTGAGTATTGGATACCGGAATACCTAACAAATTAACCCAATAAGCAGTTCCATCTTTTGTGATTTTCTCAACGGCTCCTTGAAATACTTTTCCGTCTCGAAGCTTAGTAATAATTTGATTACCAATTGCTATATGCTCAGGAGTATCGGGGAGTAACTGCCAAAAAGATTTTCCGATAATTCGCTTAGGAGTCCATGCACTTTTTTTCAAGAATTTATCATTTGCATGCATGATTAGCCCTTCATGATCTATATATAGGAGCATGAAAGAATCGGATAATCCTTTTTTTATGAGTTGAAGCTCATGGAAAGAAGATACTTCCATTAAGTTATTTGTATCTGATTTAATCTGAAATAATACGAAACGCATATCGTTCCAAGCAAAGGATTTTGCAACAATGGAAGTATTTACAGCTGTTTTATCTTTAGCATAAAGGATTACTGGACTTACCTCAAAGGGATCTTCTGTATGTAAAATTGTTTCCCAATTTGCGGTGAAATGGCCTAATGTATAGTCTGTAAAAAGTGGTATATCTGTGTCCTGTAAATCATCGATAGTGTAGCCAAATTGTTTTTCCAACTCTTGACTCCACCAGACAATCTTACCTTCGTTATTTGTCATGAAACTAGGTGTTGGCAAGTGACTAAAAACTGTGTTACTTAAGTTTATAGATTCTTCTTTGAGAAACATATTCAAGCCCCCTTAAATAGTCTAATATTATTATATATAGTTTCTAAAAATTGGTCATTAGTATAATACCATATATTCATTGATATATAAATGGGTGGGTAAAAAGTACCTTTGAAAGTGGTGATAAAAAATGGAAGATGGTGCATTTGCAAGGTCCAAAGGTATACTACTAATTGTTCTTGGATCTATTCTATGGGGTGCATCAGGACCTATGATGGAATGGGTTTTAAATAATACAAGCTTATCCGTTTCATTTTTCTTAACGGTTCGCTTAATAACAGCTGGAATATGTATATTGTTGTTTTTATTAATAACTGGTCAGCGAGTGTTTCTTATATGGAAAGATATTAGTTGGCTTAAACAATTAGTAGTTTTCGGTGTACTAGGAATGTTGGGTGTACAATATACATTTGTTGCAGCAATTGAAGCGAGTAATGCATCAATCGCTACATTACTTCAATTCTTGGGACCAGTTTATATTATTTTATTTTTATCATGGAAGAACAGAATATTTCCACCAAAATATCAGGTTATAGGTATTATCGGTACATTAATCGGTTTGTTTTTATTACTCACGAATGCAAATGTGAGCATATTGTTAATAAGTAGGGAAGCGTTACTTTGGGGCTTGGCTGTGGGGATAGCATTTTCTATTTATACAGTGTATCCAGCTCGGCTGATGAAAGAATGGGGTGTCCTTGTTGTTGTCGGTTGGGGAATGTTAATAGGTGGGGTAGTACTGGCGTTCGTGACCCAGATATGGAAAACGGATGAGTGGGTCCATCTTGCAGCATATCCTATAAGTATAATTGTAATAATAATTATATTGATAGGAACCATTGCATTTATATTATTTTTGTCGAGTATGAAATACATAACAGCAGTGGAAACAAGCATACTGTCCAGTATTGAGCCGTTAACTGCGATGATTATATCGGTATTTTGGTTCAATCAAATACTGGGGGTATGGCAATATATTGGGGTAATTATAATGCTTCTATTTGTCACGTGGCTTTCTGTAGCAGGAGAAATTAAATGGATAAGTAAAAGAAAAGGATGACTTTCAAAATATTAAGTCATCTTTTTCTATGTCTTCAGAAGAGTTTGTGGCATAATAGATTTTACAAGAATTAATTCGAGTGTCGAAGAATCTAGGGGTGTTTCAATTTTGAGGACAATTTTTTCTTATTTATCTCCATATAAAATGTTAGTTATCGTCGCTTTATTGTTCATGTTAATAGAGCTTTCCGTTGAGCTAGTTCAACCATTGCTCATCGCGGTCATTATTGATGATGGAATTCTGGCAGGGGACCAACAAGCAATTATTCTTTGGGGTAGTATCATGCTTGGAATTTCCTTATTGGCATTTGCAGCAGGAATTATTAACACATTTATCGCCTCTCATATAGTACAAAGTTATGGGTTCGATATACGCCAAGCATTATTTAGGAAGGTGCAGGCTTTTACAATGGCCACTTTTTTAAAGTTTCCAACAGCGAGTTTAATCACTCGTTTAACTACTGATGTGACGATTACACAAAATCTTATTTTTATGGGATTACGTATTATGCTCCGTGCACCCTTGCTTGTTGTTGGTAGTATTATTATGTCCTTTATAGTGAACCCATATTTAGCAATGTTTCTAGTAATAGGTGCTCCTTTTTTAGTACTATTTCTTTATATTATGAGCCGGAATGGTTTAAAACTATTTGGGGAAGTTCAAAAAAGGGTGGACCAGGTCACAAGAAAGATACAAGAAAATTTACAGGCGGTACGTTTAATAAAAGCGTATTTGCGTGGTAATTTTGAATCAAGTCGTTTTGCAACTGTGGCAGCAAATCTGAAAATGGATAATGTAAAAGCTTTCCGAATCATGGAGTTAATATTACCTGTTTTGCTTTTTATTATGAATGCTAGCTTGTTAGCGGTCCTTTGGTTTGGTGCAAAAGAAATTAGAACAGGAAATGTGGAACTAGGTGAGTTAGTAGCAATTATTAACTATGCGATGCGTATGACGGGAGCCTTTTCAATGTTTGCTTTCATTATTATTTTCTTCTCTAGAGCGAAAGCATCCTCTGAACGTATGGAAGAAGTCCTCCTTGTAGAAGAAGGAATTGAAGTTATTAATACAGACTCTGAAGAAGCAACTCCAAGAATAGGTGAAATTGAGTTTCAGCATGTGTCATTTCATTATCCTACGACTGATATACCCGTATTAAGAGACGTTTCCTTTATGGTTAAACCTGGATCCAAGCTGGCGATTATGGGAGCAACTGGTTCTGGTAAATCGACTCTTCTCAATCTAATACCAAGGTTTTTCGATGCAACAGAAGGAACTATATTAATAGATGGAATCGATGTTAAAGAATGGCCCTTAAAAGAGTTAAGGAAAATAATTGGACTCGTTCCTCAACAATCTATTCTTTTTACTGGAAGTATAGAGGAAAACCTTGGCTGGGGGGATCAGGCTGCTACGGAAGAGTTATTAAGAGAAGCTGCCAATCAAGCGCAAATACATGATTCAATTGAACAATTCCCGGACCAATACAATACAAGAGTTGGTCAAAAGGGAGTCAATTTATCTGGTGGTCAAAAGCAGAGACTTTCCATTGCGCGTGCACTCGTTAGAAAACCAGAAATATTATTACTGGATGATAGCACCAGTGCATTAGATGTCTCGACAGAAAACGCATTATGGGAAGCTTTGGAGGAAGAAAATGCAACAATGCTTGTTATCACACAGAAAATCCGAACTGCAAAGGGTGCAGATTACATTTTATTATTAGAAGAAGGTCAAGTATCTGCCTATGGCACGCATGATGAATTGCTGAAGGACTCTTCTCTCTATAAAGCAATAGCTGAATCGCAAGCAGAGGGGGGAGAGCCTGATGAACTTCATTCGTAAACCTTTTGGTTATGAGCCTATTATTACTAAAGAAGATTTAAAAAGAAATCATAAAAAGAAAATCGATAAAGCTTCCGATTGGAAGGGAGTATTAAAGCAAATATGGAAGTTGGTCGATGAACAGCGATTTTTGTTAATAGTCGTTCTATTGATGGTAGTTGCTAGCTCTGCTTTAGCATTAGTTGGACCATATTTAATAGGAGTAATTGTAGATGAACATATTTCTCAAAATATCTTTATCGGTCTTTCCAAAATTATTGGAGTATTACTCATCGTTTACTTGTTTTTCTCTCTCGCTACTTATTTGCAAAGTTATTGGATGATTGGTATTTCTCAACAAACAATTTATCGACTCCGTACAGGATTATTTGAGCATTTACAGAAGCTCCCAGTGTCCTTTTTTGATAAACGCCAGCACGGAGAGTTAATGAGTCGTATGACCAATGATATTGAAAACGTTAGCCAAACTTTAAACTCATCCCTTATCCAAGTGTTTTCAAGTATTTTAACTTTAGTCGGGACAACAGTCGTTATGCTTTTACTGAGTCCTCTGATGACTTTAGTGACGCTTATTATTGTGCCTTTCATGTATTTTGCTATGCGATGGATTACGAAAAGGACGTCTAAATTGTTCAAGGAGCAGCAAAAAGCTGTTGGTGAATTGAACGGAATGATTGAAGAAACGATTTCTGGTCAACGAATTGTTAAAGCCTTTTCGCAAGAAGGACGAATGCAAGAAGAGTTTGCTGTCAAAAGTGAACGGTTAAGACAAACAGGATTTTGGGCGTTAACGTATTCAGGTTTTATTCCAAAAGTGATGCACTTATTGAATAATACTAGCTTTACGCTTGTTGCAGCTGCGGGTGGAGTATTGGCATATCATGGCTTTGTGACAATTGGAGAAATTGTTATTTTCTCGGAGTATGCAAGACAGTTTACACGGCCACTGAATGATTTAGCTAACCAATTTAATACGGTGCTTTCTGCAATTGCAGGTGCAGAACGTGTTTTTGCTATTATGGAGGAGCCTATTGAAGAGGATGATGCTATAGACAATGGAGATTATCAGCTACAGGGGAATGTGACTTTTGAAAATGTCACATTTTATTACAACAAAGAAGATAAGTCTCCGACGATTTCCGAAGTATCCTTCCATGTGGAGTCAGGAAAAACTGCTGCATTAGTTGGCGCAACAGGAGCAGGAAAAACTACTATTATGCAGTTACTTGCCCGTTTTTATGAAGTAAATAGTGGAAGTATATTAGTTGATGGTATTCCTATTGAAAAGTTGCCCCGACATACGCTACGAAGCCAAACAGCATTTGTTCTACAGGATCCATTTTTGTTCGAAATGACGGTAAGAGAAAATATTCGATACGGTAAATTAAATGCGACAGATGAAGAGGTGCTCCACGCAGCAAAAGAGGCTAATGCCCATGACTTCATTATGAAATTGCCAAATGGATACGATACTATTTTATCGGCTGATGGTGGGGAAATCAGTCAAGGACAAAAGCAGTTATTATCCATTGCTCGAGCACTTGTTGCAGATCCAGCGATACTGTTGTTAGATGAAGCAACATCTAGCATCGATACAGTAACAGAAATGAAAATTCAAGAGGCTCTTGAACGATTGATGGAAGGTAGAACAAGTTTTGTCATAGCACACCGATTAAATACTATACGACAGGCTGATTTAATATTCGTGATGGAAGCTGGAAGACTAGTGGAGTCCGGTCCACAGGAAGAGCTATTGCAAAAACGAGGTAGATATTATAGTATGTTAACGAATTCAAAGATTTAAGGAGAAATAAATGAATATATCTGTAATGGCTGTGTCCTTTCCGTTAGACCAGGAGACAATGGAAGAAATAAAGCAATTAATAGCTGAAGCAGAAACAGCTGATCAGGTGGATTATACAACACTACTAAGTGTGGTAGAGCTATCTGATTTTTACACAAAAGGTTTTTGCTTAATAGCTTATGATGACGATAGCGACCGATTAGTCGGCGTTTTAACCTCGATAGATCGAATAGCAACACTAGATTTTGAATGGAGTGGTGTTGTTCTACCTAGTGCTCGAAGATTGGGTATAGGAGAAAGACTAGTAAAAGAATTGGGTAGGAATCTAGAAATAAGAGGAGCTGCTACGGATTTCGCTCTAATTCCAGACAGCTCTGTAGCAGGTCAGGAGCTTCTTCACAAATTTGGTTATACTTTTGATTTTCAAGAGAGAACGATGGCAGCTGAAGCAGTAATAGAAGAATTAGATAGTGAAGTGGAAGTTTCGCGATATACTAATGAGGAGTCAGAAGTGGTTCGGGTATTAGTAAATGCATTTGGCGACAATGAAGAAGAAGCTAAAGCATTAATCGACTTTAATACGCAAACACCAAATCGCCAATTGATGATTGCTAAATTATGTGACGAATTAGTAGGGACGTTTACTTTAGTTGAAGACGGTGACAAGCTATGGGTCACAGGTCTCTCTGTCCATGAAAATGCACGTGGTAAAGGTGTGGCAACCAACTTATTAAACTGGGCTAAGTGCGAAGCCAATCGTATGGGAAAAGCGTCCGTCTATTTGGATGTAGAATCAGACAATGATCAAGCTCTTTCCATTTATAAAAAAGTAGGATTTACCACAGAGAGTAACACCCATTTCTACAAAAAGAGTTAACCTATAAGAGAACAGCGAGCAAATTGTGTGTTGATTTGTTCGCTGTTTTTTGTTCCATCAAGATGAGTGCAACAAATAAGGAGAAGGGATTTGTTCTATAGAATATAAAAACAAGGAGGGAAGTAAATGTTTATAGTTAACTTTGAAGGAGCAATTTACAAAAATGATTAGTGGTTATTAATAAGAAGAAGTGAAAAAGAAGAGCACGCAGGAGGATTATTATCCCTTGTTGGAGGTAAGGTAGAAAAAGACTTGATAACATCAAATTAGAAGAAACTCTAAAAAGAGAAATTACAGAAGAAGTAGACGTAGAGGTTTCAAATCTTAGGTATGTTAATAGTTCTTTATTTGAAACGGATACTGGCTTATCTGTAGTAGATATCGTTTTTCTTTGTGAGTATCAATCTGGCGAGCCCTATGCTAAATGTATAGATGAAGTAAATGATGTCTTTTGGATGTCGACACAACAAATTCTAGAGGACGAAGATATACCAGTTTATCTAAAAGAAAACATTATGTTAGCGGAAAAAGTTCTACTGGGAAACTAATAAAAGGAGATAAAGAATTTTGACTACTATTGGACTTGTAAGGCATGGTATTACGGATTGGAATGTACTCGGCAGAGCACAAGGTATATCAGATATTCCCTTAAATAATCTGGGAAAGCAACAGGCAAGTGCATTAGCAAATAGACTCGTATTAGAAGGGGGGTGGGATGTTATTGTGACCAGTGATTTAGCACGTGCCAAAGAAACAGGACAAATAATCGCTGCTAAACTAAATCTATCTATCAATGTATTTGATAAAAGAATACGAGAAATAAATTGCGGAGAAATTGAAGGTACAACTGAAGAAGAAAGATTGAAAAAGTGGGGAAGTAACTGGAGAGAATTAGACCTTGGAGTAGAAAAATTCAGCGATGTATCTGATAGAGGATATGAATTTATAACAGAACTAACTAATACATATAGTGACAAACGAGTATTGGTAGTTAGCCATGGAGCTTTAATAGGACTTACATTGCAAAGGCTGCTACCTGAGCGGTTCCAAAAAACACAATTAGATAATACCTCAATAACTATTCTTAATATTAAACAGGGTGTTTGGAATTGTTCTCTCTATAACTGTACGAAGCATTTAGGTTGAAATTTTAGTAATGTATAATAGAGCTCAAATAACAATGAAATTGTAGGTGATAAAATGTCCCTAAAAAGAATTGCACTGCAGCGGGATCTCATTCCATCATATAGTCAGTATCCATTCTCCATTCCTTCTATTAGAAATCTACATCAACTAGATTTACACAATAATGTTACTTTTTTCGTTGGAGAAAATGGATCGGGAAAATCTACTTTGTTAGAAGCAATTGCAGATAAATGCGAATTTAATACAGCAGGAGGGGGGAGGAATAACTATTATGACGTAGACGCATCAGAATCAGCACTTGGAGATTATATCAGGCTGTCATGGCTTCCAAAAGTAGCAAATGGTTTTTTTCTTCGTGCGGAATCATTTTATAATTTCGCTTCTCATATTGATACAATGGGAACAGGACCGTACGGTGGAAAATCCTTGCATCATCAATCACATGGAGAGGCATTTTTCTCCCTTTTTTCTAATAGGTTTAGAGGCAGAGGTATTTATTTGCTGGATGAGCCAGAGGCTGCTTTATCGCCAGCGCGACAACTAGCGTTTCTAAGAATTCTACATGATTTAGTTCAAGAAGATGATAGTCAATTCATTATCGCCACACACTCACCAATACTATTAGGCTACCCCAATGCAAACATTCTTAGTTTTGACCAAGAGGAAATCAAAGAGATAGAATATGAGGAAACGGACCATTTTCAAATAACCAAATACTTTTTACAAAATAGAGAAAAATTTTTACAAGATATTTTAGAAGAGGAATAAAGACCTGCTGGACTGTACTTTCTTATATAGAAAGTAAAGAGGTATAATATAGTTAATAATAGTACAAGGAGGTAGGCTTTATGAAAATTTATGCCCATAGAGGTTCTTCAGGTACGCATCCAGAAAATACAATTGCTGCTTTTAAAGCAGCGGCAAAATTACCTGTTCATGGTGTGGAATTTGATGTTCATATGACGAAAGATCATGAATTGGTTGTTATACATGATGAAACCATTAATCGCACATCGAATGGAACAGGTTTTATTAAAGATTTGACGTTAGCTGAATTGAAAAAATTTGACTTTGGTTCTTGGTATTCCCCCAAGTTTAAACAAGAAACAATCCCAACGCTAAGAGAAGTGTTATATGTATTTAAAGATACACATCATCACCTTAATATAGAGTTAAAATCTGATGTATTTCCATATGAAGGTATGGAACAGGCGGTACTGCAAATGTTAAATGATTATCGGTTAGAAGCACGTGTCGTTATATCTTCATTTAACCATGAGATGGTAAGAAACTTTAAACAATTGGCTCCCTCAATAGAAACAGCTGTCCTCTTTATGGAAGTGATGATAGAGCCGCACATATATGCAGACAAAGTAGGAGCAGATGCACTGCATGCATTTTTCCCGACAGTCCTTAGACCGATGGGTGTGGAGGCGATTGCGAGCGGCAAAAATGTTCGTGTTTTTACTGTAAATGAAGAGAAATATACTGATTTGCTAAAACAAGTTGGAGTAGATGCCATTTTCACAGATTATCCAGAGAGAATGTGGAAATATCTTCAATCATAAGGAAATGGACTACGGATAAAAGCGTAGTCCATTTTTATTTTGACTTAAAAAATCAGCAACAACTATATATTTACTTAGGAGCTCAACGACACATACTGAAAACCCATGCGTATTGGGCTGCAGCGCATATCTCTAAAGCAGTAAACTATCTTTACTTCTTCATCAATAAATACATAAAGTATGGAGCACCTATTAAAGCCACTACTACTCCAGCCGGAATTCCATTTGGTTCGACAAGGTTGCGACCGATTGTATCAGCAAAAAGTAAAAGCCAACCGCCGATTAGGATAGAAATAGGTATGAATAATTGATGACGCGGCCCTACTAAAGATTTAGCAATATGAGGAGCCATTAAGCCTATAAAAGCAATTCCCCCAGTTACAGATACAGCAGATGCTGCAAGAGCAACAGCGGCTAATAAAAGAATAATTCGCTGCTTCTCAATTGAAACCCCTACACCAATCGCAACGGGTTCATTTAAATTGAGTAGATTTAACTTATTTGCTTTATATAACGTAAACGGGATAAGAACAATTAACCAAGGTAAAAGAGCCAAGATAAATGGCCAGTCTGCTCCCCAAATATTTCCTGCCATCCAATTAGCGATGAAATCTACCTTTTGACGATCAGCAGATGAGATAAAGACAATCATCAAGCCTGAAAGAGCCATTGAGAATCCAACACCTACTAATATTAATCGAACTGGCTGCAAACCCGTTCCACGGTTGTACGAAAGGATATAAATAAAAAATGCAGTAATTAAAGCACCAACAAATGCCACTAGTGGTAGTAGGTATATAAAAGAACCAGGTTGAATCGGTATAAATAAGAAGAAAATTGAAACTGCCACTCCTGCTCCAGCGTTAATCCCAATAATACCGGGATCTGCTAAATCATTGCGTGTAATACTTTGCAAAATAGCACCGGATAACGCTAGTGCCATACCAGCAAGAATTGTAATAATAATTCTAGGTAAACGAACTGAGAACAAAACAAATTCCTCTTTAAATGTTCCTTGCCCTAAAAAAGTTGGTAAAAGACGATTAAAGGAAAGGGTGGAATATCCAATTCCTGCACTAATAAAAGCAGTAATAATGATTAAGGATAGTAAGACGATAAAAAGTATACGTTGCTTTTTTACTAGCTGGCGATGAATCATTGAAAAACTCGCCCTCCTTTACGAACGACCACTAAAAAGAAAGGTAATCCCATAATAGCTATGATTGCAGCAACTGGTGTCTCATATGGAATATTAATAGTTCGTCCAATTGTATCAGCAAGTAGCATAAGGATAGCTCCTGCAATAATAGACATTGGAATTATTAATCGATAATCTGTTCCAACTATTGCTCGAACAATATGAGGGACCATCAAACCTACAAATGCCATATTTCCAACAAGTGCGACTGAAGCGCCGGCAAGTAATATAACTACTACAAATAAAATCGTTTTTGTTTGAATAGTTTTTTGCCCAAGTCCAACGGCAACTTCTTCGTTTAAACTTAAAATAGTTAACTGTCTAGATAATAAAAGAGCCACAACGATTCCAATCCCGATAAAAGGAGTAATCATCTGGAGTTGACTCCAGGAGGTTCCTATTAATCCTCCGGCTGTCCACATAGAGACGTCTTTGGAAATTTTAAAATAGATTCCAACGCCGTCAGCAACCGCATACAAAAAGGCGGAGACCGCAGCACCTGCAAGAACTATTCGTAATGGAGAAAAGCCACCTTTTTTCACTGCTCCAATACCAAATACCATTACTGCACCAACTGCTGCACCGATAAAACATGCAATAGTAATTCCAAAGTAGTTTATCCCCGGAATTAACGCAAGGCTAATAGCAAGTGCTGCGTTTGCTCCAGAAGTTAAACCTAATAATCCAGGGTCAGCAAGTGGATTACGGGTAACACCTTGCATAATCGCACCAGACACAGCTAAGGCGGCACCAACCAACATAGCGGCCACTTCTCTAGGAAGTCTTAGCTCTCTTAAAATATTGATAGAATCGCTTTTTATATGAGTAAATAATGCTTGCCATACATCCTGTAAGGATGTCGAAGCCGCACCATAAACCATTGAAATGGAGAATATTGCTACCAACAAAATAAGTCCAATAACAAATTTAAAACTAAAATGAATAGAGGTTTTCATTATATTATCCTTTCTATAAAAATAGTGGAGGAATCCCTAAGAATTCCTCCACTATTATTACTTACTTACTGTTTTAAAAAGCTGTCTTTAAAGAACTCCAATTGATAATCTAACGATATTGGATCATTAAAGTAAAACTCTTCTGCATTTGCTTCAAACAGTTGTCCATTTTGAACAGCGGGAATATTTTTAAAAACGTCTGTCTCTTGGAATGAGTTATCTTGATCTGCTACTTTACTAAATATGACATAGTCACCTGCATATTCAGGAAGAACCTCTAAAGACAAAGCATAATATCCGGCCTCTAAAGCCATTTCTTTTACTTTTTCAGGCATATTCAGTCCCATTGCTTGATAGATAACTTCTGTACCACGTCCCCAATTATCTCCAAACACATATAATTGTTTGTCAAAGTTTTCAATAACAGAAACAGTTGCATCCTCACCAATTTTTGCTTTAATTTCTTTTCCAGCTACTGCTGAACGTTCTTTGAAATCGTCAATCCATGCTTGTGCTTCTTTTTCTTTGTTCAGCAATTTTCCTATTTCTAAATGCTGTGTCAAATAATCTACTTTTCCATAAGTGAATGTTACTGTCGGTGCAATTTCTTTAATTTTATCCAAGTTTTGAGTGGTAGAGGAACCGATGATTAAATCTGGGTCTAATTCAATAATTTTTTCTAAGTTCTCTTCCGAAACTTCCTCCACATCTGCTAAGTAAGAATCGTATCCTGGGTTAGATTTTGACCACGAATCTACTCCAACTAAATTTACATTTAGTGCAGCTACGTTTCCTGCATAAGTAGCAAGAACAACAACTCGTTTTGGATCTGCTGGAACTTCTACCGGACCAGTTTCGGACTCGTATGTAATGGTAGTAGGTTCATCTTTCGTTTCACTTGCTTTTGTATCGGTAGTCTCACTGTTGCATGCACCTAAGATAAGAACTAGTAAAATTGTAAACGGCAATAGTAACTTCTTCATCTGTCTATTCTCCTTTTAGTAAATCATATGTTATACACATTGGTTTCCTTGTACGGGGATCTATTCCGATTTCGGCATCTATATTAAAGACATCTCGCAATACTTCTTTCGTAATTACTTCTTCACAAGAGCCCGCTTTCACAATTTGACCCGACTTTAAAGCGACGACATAATCTGCAAAACGTGCTGCTTGATTCAAATCGTGTAAGACCATTACAATAGTTCGTTTCTCTTGCTGATTTAGACGTTGCAGGAGCTCAAGAACTTCTAATTGGTGTGCCATATCTAAATAAGTGGTAGGTTCATCAAGAAATATAATCTCTGTTTCTTGTGCAAGGGCCATCGCAATCCAAACACGCTGACGTTGACCACCGGAAAGAGAATCCACTGGTAAATACTTAAATGTGCTAGTGTTGGTCACTTGGAGTGCCCAATCTATTACCTCGTAATCCTTTTTGGAAAGTCTTCCAAAACCAGTTTGGTAAGGAAAGCGCCCATACGATACTAATTCTCCTACAGTGAGGCCGCTTGCACTCTCAGGTGTTTGAGGTAAAATGGCCATTTTTTTTGCAAGGATTTTAGTGTTTTCTTTCGCAACGTTTTTACCATCTAATACAACTGCACCAGAATGATGAGAAATGATTCGTGTAATCGCTTTAAGAAGAGTGGACTTGCCACAACCGTTCGGGCCTATTATCGTAGTAATTTTCTGATTTGGGATTTGTACAGACAAATCCTTTACGATGAGTTGCTCACCGTAGCCAATGGATAAATCGTCCGTATATAAACGAACCATTTGAATACCTCCAAACTAATTCTTGCTTATTTTAATGATAACGATTATCATTATCATATTAGCAACTATATTTAATAATTTAACTGATGTCAACAAAATATTTTTTAGGGTGGGAGACTGAAAATGCATAATGTATTTGACGTGACGATTATTGGTGGAGGTCCAGCGGGCCTATATTCGGCTTTTTATAGTGGTTTAAGGGAAATGAAAACGAAAATTATAGAATTTCAACCTCAACTAGGAGGAAAGCTACATGTTTACCCTGAGAAAATGATTTGGGACGTAGGTGGGCAGACTCCGATTTCAGGAGAGCGTTTAATCGATCAATTAGTTCAACAAGGACTAACATTTGACCCTGAAGTTGTAGTTAATGAGAAAGTAGATTCCATTACCCGCAATGAAGATGGTATTTTTGTATTGCATGCTGCCTCAGGCGTAAAACATTACTCAAAAACTATTATCATTGCAGTAGGAAGTGGAATTTTAAAACCAACTAAGTTAGAAATCGAAGGCGCTGAGCGTTTCGAGGTCAGCAACTTAAACTATACGGTCAAATCAATTCAACGTTTTAAGGATAAAACAGTTATTATCTCAGGCGGAGGTAATGCAGCCATTGACTGGGCTAATGAACTAGAGCCGATTGCGAAAAAAGTATATGTAACTTATCGTAAAGATACATTAAATGGTCACGAGGCACAGGTAACACAATTATTAGAAAGCTCTGTAACCTGCTTTTTCAATACAAAGATTACCAAGCTAATTGCTAATGCAAACCATGATATGATAGAACGAGTTGCTATTTTTGACAATGAAACGGGAGAAACAACACAAGTAGAAATTGATGAGGTTATTATAAACCACGGCTATGACCGAGAAGCAGAACTACTTAAAAGTAGTGGAGTACCAATTGAAATCGCAGATGATTTTTATGTAAGAGGCACAAGCTCATGTGAATCATCCATCGATGGTATTTATGCAGCAGGTGATATTATTCAATATCCAGGCAAAGTAAATTTAATAGCTGGAACCTTCCAAGATGCTGCAAATGCGGTCAATCAGGCTAAGCAATATATTCAACCAGATGCTAATAAATATGCGATGGTATCTTCACATAATGAAGTATTTAAAGAACGAAATAAAAAACTAGTAAAGCAACTCGTATAAAAATTATGCATTTAATTAACCTACCCACCAAATAGTTGTTTCTAAGTGATCTATACTTGGAAACAACTTTTTTATATTGATAGTAAATTAGAGTCTGCACATTTAGATTGTGAATTACTAAATGACTTGGGAATATTATCCGGTCCGAAAGTAAAAGGTAATTGACCGCAAGTAAATATAGAATTAGAGCAAGTAAATCCTTACGAGCGCAAGTATCTACAGATGGAAGCAAGTAAATAATAGATGAGAGCAAGTAAAAACAAAATGCTTTTCTCAAAAGCTAAGAATATGGAGTATTTAGTCATACACCTAGTGCTTATAGTATTTTAAGAATTTACACTATTGGAAGTAAAGAAAAATAGTAAGTGTTTGCCCTTTAAAGAAGCGTGGTAGCAAACAAAATTACATCTTCGAGGGCTACCTCTATGAATATGATAGTTTCTTTTCTCCAGTTAACCAAAAGTGCATAAACCTTTTTCTAGAAGTGACAGACTAACCCATAAGATTACCGAAAAAAAGTTCTATTGGCTGTGACGTATGTCGCAACCAATAGAACTAAAAATTCACTCGATAATTATATAGTAAAACCTCAGTCCAAAGCCCTCAAAAACAATTGAAACAGGTTTTGAACTTTAAAGACCGGGCGTTTATTTGTCCGTTTTTTCTGAAATTACCATTTAGCTTTGTGTTCTTCAATACATCCTAGTAATTGTTTTACTTCAAGTGTAGGTCCATTTTCTAGTTGAATTTTGCCGTTAAAATAGCCTATCATCTGATGAACCTCGGAGAAGATAAGTTTTAAATCAGTCTTAGCAATGCGGTGGAAAAATGGAGTGAATGTCATATTCACTTCATCAGAAAACTTTGTATTGACCTTCCATGGTTTCATAAAATCATTTGTATTATATGTAAACAATAAATCTTCATGAATTTTGGTCATTATACCGTCAATGATGATAGCATTTTCGGTCATCCCTGTACCATCCGTCCATTTCCCGCCAAAATTTAATCCGATTCTCTTAGAACCAACTCGTTGAGAAGCAAATCCCCAGTTCCATACAGCTTCTCTTGGCCAAACTCCTCTACCATAATCGAGTACTGCAAAATTATCCTCTGGCTGGAAGCTGTAACGTGAATCACCAATCTTTACAAAGCCAGACGTTGGGAGTGTATGGTGCTTCCCGGTAAATTGAAATTGGGTCCGATTCCAAGGAATTACTACATTTAAAGATTCATCCTCAGCAGGGTGAGATATATGTAAATCAGCATGTAGTAAATCACCATCAAAATCAGGTATTGTTACCGTCATATGAGTTTCGTTTTGTATATATAATAATTGGATAGACATTTCTTTAGAATGAAGTTGAATACTTTCCAAAATATTAGTTGGCATTTTTAGTTTATTTCCCAAAGGAATCGTAACTGTTTTTTCTACGTATCGTTGCGTTTCATAGTTAAGGAAATAGACAAAGCAAACTGCTGCGTAATCTAGATGGCTGATAGTTGCAGAAAAAAGAATATCATCCCCAAAGACACACCAGTAATTCCACTTTTTCTTTCGCATATAGTGACCTTTTAAATTGCTTTCAATTATGGGTTTCTTTGCGTATCCAATTGCTTTTGGGTTCAAATTACCTTTTTTATCGCAAAGTAAAGTGGGCTCTGAAATTTCTTTTTCTGCATGCTGTTTCACTGGCCATCTTCCTTTCTTAAAGTAATTTGTCAAAAAAATAAATTAGTTCATTAATTCCATACTAGCATATATTTTCTGTTTAATCATATAAACAAAATAGAGGGAGGATGAAAATTGGCAACTTACAATCGTGAGGCAGCAGTAGCCTATGCACAAAAGTGGTGGAATAGTTATAACCCAAGATTTCCAATGTTCGATGTAGACTGTACAAATTACATTTCACAATGCTTGTTTGCTGGGGGGGCCCCAATGAGAGGGCAACCAAATCGGGAGCGCGGGTGGTGGTTAAGTAATGAAACATGGAGTCTGAGCTGGAGCACTCCTCATTCATTGCGCTGGTACTTGGCTGGCTCGACAAAGGGGCTTCAAGCAACTCAAGTTAATTCACCTGATCAGTTAATCCCAGGTGATCTAATTTTTTATGATTTCCAAGGCGATGGTAGATACGATCACTCTACCATTGTAACAAGTGTCCAAGATGGCGTTCCCTATGTTAATGCACATACGAATAATAGCCGTAATCGTTACTGGAGCTACGAGGATTCTTATGCGCATACACCAAGAACGAAGTATATATTCTTCCACATAAAAGATAAATTTTAAGGATGATTTATGACAAATGAAGAATCATAGGGATGATTAAATTCAAAAGACTTCCGATAGTAACGCTTCGGAAGTCTTTTATAGGTTATTTTAGTAGAGGTTTTTGATTAGTTGTGTATTAAATTAATCCAGCAAGCTTTTAAAAGGGACTTACGATTATAGTTATTTGAATATTCAATCAAATAATGGTATAATGACTGCAAAGAATAGATTGAAAGGAGCTGAAAATTTTGCTCATCTCAATAATACTAGGAATTTCCTTGTTATTCATAGTTTTCGGAGTTGCTTATGATTATTTCTTCCGAAAAAGCTTTGTTGAAACAAGAAAAGGTCCTGCTACTCAAAACGATGGTCGCGTGAAGCTAGATGTAGCTACAAACCAAGCGGTAAATACGATGAACATGCCATAAAAAATTGTCCTTAATTGCGAATTTTTTTATGTCTGTTTACTAGACTTGGAAAAATTACTGAAAGTTTGATAGGTATTACAAATACCAAAGTAAGGCAACTGTATCCTCACCGGCATGTACTGCAAGGGATGTGCTTATTTCACCGATAGTGAACTGTAAATGCGGTGCTTGTTGTAAAATTGCTTCTTTTAAGTCAATTGCCTGCTGCTCCGCGTTTGCATGCATTATATACACATGCTTTAGACCATCCTTGTCTGCAGCTTCAACCGCCTTATTAATAAGATACTGGAGCGCCTTTTTATGAGATCGAACTTTATCTAATTCCTTAAGCTCCCCTTGTGGGGTAATTTGAATAATTGGTTTTATTTTCAGTAGGCTTCCTAAATAGAATTGAGCACTGCTCAACCTTCCGCCTTTATACAGCTGAGTTAAGTTACCTATTAAGATATAATTACGAAACTTCGAAGTCATTTCTCGTAACTTAGCTGCAATGTCCTCATAGAATAGGCCCTCTTCTTGTAACTGCAAGCCTTTTTCAACTAATCCTGTAATACCTGCTGATAAGGAAAGTGAGTCGATAAATTCTACTTGGACTTGTGCAACCTGAGCTCCACTAATTGACGAAGATAGTGTACCACTCAGACTTTTAGAGACGTGTATTGCTATGATAGAATCATATTCTTTACTCAGCTTTTCATACAACACTGCAAATTCACCAGCAGAAGGTTGAGAGGTTTTAATTGATTCTGTTCCATTACGTATACGATCATACAGTTGCTCGGGTGTTAGATCTATGCCATCTACAAATTGTTCTAAACCAAAATGAATATTAAGTGGGATCGTGTATACATCTGGGTGGTTTTTTAATGTATTGCTCATATATGCACTACTATCGACTAACCACGCGATTTCTTTCAAAGTCATTTTCGAACATCCTAACTTATTTATTATTTAAAAGATAGTAATTAAATCGTACTAGTCTTTAATATATGTGCATTGTATCAGTAAAATATTATAAAAACAATAACATTAAATTGTCTGTTTCCACCATCTTTTATCCCATGATTCCACGATATCGAATCGGTGACGAACTAGAATAATGAGAATTGCAATAGAAAGCGGCCATAGGGAAGCAAATGTAGGTATTATCCAAGACAAAATAACGTATACACTAAATGATATGGTCATACTTAGGGTCGCACTCCTAAGCAACGCTATCAAAATGATAAAACAAATGACAAGCATACCAAACAATAGTGGCTCTATTACTATCGATACACCGATAAACGTGGCAATTCCTTTACCACCCTTACCCTTTAACCAAAATGGAAACAGATGTCCCAAAATTACTGCTACGCCACCAATGGCAATAAATTGCAAAGAGTACTGAAAATAGAAACCAATATATATTACAAGAACACCTTTTAAAGCATCACCCAAAAATGTAAGGAGAAATGCGGATTTCCCAAGTACAGCCCCAGCATTTCTTGCACCCAAATTACCACTTCGTTCTTTCCTTAAATCAATTTTTTTGCATTTACCAATCCACCAAGCAGAAAGAAAGTTACCAAAAATATAGCTGAACAACCAATAGTAAAGCATAATATCACCTCAGGTATGTATGTAAAGTAAAGGAGGAGGACCTTAGAATCTTAAATTTTATTTTACACCACAGACAAGGAAAAAAATATCGAATAACACTCTAAATGCATCCAAGTATAACGGAAAAAAATCAAGTCACTTTCTTATAGACGACTAAATTGGTATGATGGAGAAAATAACTCAAATAGTAAAAAGGGAGATTGGAATATTAAATGGTGCAATCACTAACAGTACGCGATGCGATAATTCAAAGAAGATCTATTAAATTATTTAATGGACAGCCTGTAGATAGAGAAGAACTATTATCTATTATGGAAGATGCGGTATGGGCACCGAACCATCAATTAAGACAACCATGGAGATTTATCGTGGCGTGTGGAAAAGAATTAGATGATTTATATAGTGTATTAAAAGAATTTGCAGTTCCTAAATGGAAAGAGCTTTCGGAAGAGGATTTAGAAAAACAAATGAAGAAATTTACGACTCCTGGAGGATATGTATTTGTCGTTGTTCCTGAGGATGCTCGTCAAAAAGAACGTTTAGAAGATTATGCCGCAGCAAGTATGCTTGTACAAAATATACAGTTATTAGCTTGGGACCGAGGTGTTGGATCTTGTTGGAAAACTCCAGGATACTTAGACAATCCATTGTTTCGTAAAGCCCTTGGAATTCAACCAGGTGAACGCATAATAAGCATGCTCCAAGTCGGATACTTTGATGAAATGCCCAAACCAAAAGATCGCAAAGGTATAGAAGACCTAGTAACGATATTTGAGAAAAAAGATTAACTAAAAGAGTAGCGGGTGAGAGGCATTAGTCTCTTACTCGCTTTTTTAAAGAAAGCATATAAAAATGTAGTGAAGCTTATCCCGCTGGAGTCGCCACATGTCATTTTTCTCAATAGAGGGAGTATCGCTCTACTAGGTATTTGGCAAAGCATATCGCTTAGATAATAAGCTTTTCTTATGCTAGCGCTAATTGCTTCCGTCTTTTTTTCTATAATACTCGTTTATTTATCTAATACTATTTACAACTATTCGTTTTTAAAGAAATCATACACCAACTTTTATTCTTCTCAGTGGGAATAACTATTTGCTGGGTGGTTTGCATAATATGGAGGATAATTACCTTCTGATTCTTTAATTGTCATAGAATTTCGATCTACGATATAAGAAGTAAAATATCTACCTGAGATGTATCCTCTTTTCCATTCTTCTGAAAAGGTTACTACATATTCCTCATCACTAATGGAAGTTACACTTGTTTCCCTCTTTACCTCATAGTTATCAACGATTCCGGTCCATGTTCCCACTTTTTTCGGAAAATCACTAATCATCGTACCTTCACCCGAAGTTGCATACGAAACTGCGTCTTCCTGTGTAAATGGGGGGAGAGGAGGGGACATGACTTGTAAATACAACCACAGAGAGAATAAGATAAGAAAAGGAGAGAGAATTAGGAAGAATAATTGCTTTGTTTTATAACTATTTTTTATCAACCATAAATCTATAAGAGCGAAGAAGATTGCGCTTGAAAAACCAGCAATAGCTAAGGACAATTCCTTATAAGCAATGCCGAATAATGCTCCAAAAACCCCAAGTATCCCTACATATAGCCATCTGTGAAGAACAAAATATTTTTTTTGTAATAATTCTACTCCAACTGAAATAATATTTCCGTATACTAAAATTACTGCCCCGACGTACAGGGAGAAAAAGAAAGTCCAGCCTACAAAATGATTACCTTGCTCATAAATAGTCATATCTATATTAAGAAGGCTCATAACCATAGCAACAAGTATTGTTGTAACAAAAGTCGCAATTAGCTTGCGGGAGATGAAACTAACTCCTGTATCCATACTATCCTCCTATGTTAAAAAGGCACATGGATTAGATAATCCATGTGTCTTAAACAGTTATTTCTTTAAATCTTCTTTCGAAAGCTCAGCTAGTTCAAAATAGTAGTCCCCAATTACACGTAGGCCTTGGTCAAAGTTTTCTAAATGGAAATGCTCGTTAGGTGCATGGAAATTTTCTGAAGACAAGCCAAAGCCCATTAATACGACCGGAAGTCCAAGAATTTCGTCAAATGCAGCAACAATTGGAATAGAACCTCCGCCCCGAGTATATGCTGTAGGAACGTTATATACTTTTTCGTAACTGCGTCCAGCTGCTTGAATAGCAGGGTGGTCAAAAGGAGTGATGAACGGCTTACCTTTATCGAATTCCGTTAATGTAACAGTGACACCAACAGGTTTGTTCTTTTCAATATGTGCTTTTAGTTTAGCAACAATTTCTTCTGGATCTTGATCAGGTACTAGTCGACAAGTAATTTTTGCACCTGCTTCACTTGGAAGTACTGTTTTAATACCTTCACCAGAGAAACCTCCGAAGACACCATTGATCTCTAAAGTAGGGCGTGCCCAGACGCGCTCTAAGTGAGTGTAGCCTTTTTCGCCGAATAATTCATCGACACCAACTTCAGCCTTCAATTCGTCTTCGTCGAAGCCAAGGGAGGCATACGCTTCTTTTTCCTCGGTAGATAAAGCACGGACATTGTCATAGAAACCTTCTACTTCAATTGTACCTTCAGCATCGCGGAAAGATTCCAAAATAGAAATTAATGCATGAATCGAGTTTTGAACTCCCCCACCATACAGACCTGAATGAAGATCACCTTTTGCACCTTTTACATCGATTTGTACACCGCATAGCCCACGCAAACCGTAGCAAACTGCTGGCTGTCCAGGACCCTGCATACCCGTATCGGAAATTACGATAACGTCAGCTGCAAGCTTTTTTTTATTATTATTAATATATTCTTCTAGGTTGGGACTACCAACTTCTTCTTCTCCTTCAATTAAAAACTTAACATTTACAGGTAAGGTTTTATTTGTTTGAAGAAGTGCTTCTATAGCTTTTACATGCATAAATACTTGTCCTTTATCATCGCTTGATCCACGAGCATATAGTTTATTGTCTCGTACTTGGGGCTCAAATGGTTCGCTATCCCAAAGATTAAGGGGATCTACTGGCTGAACATCATAATGTCCATATATAAGCATGGTAGGTTTACCTTCAGCGTGTAACCAATCGGCATAGACAACGGGATGGCCGCTAGTTTTATCGACTACCACATTGTCCAAACCTGAATTAGTCAAAGAATCTGCGAGCCACTGTGCGCCCTTTTGCATATCTTCTTTATGTTCGGATAATGAAGAAATACTAGGGATACGTAAAAACTGTTTTAGTTCTTCTAAGTGTTCTTCTCTTTTCTCTGTGAAATAATGGTCTAGTGTAGTTAAATGACTCATTACAATCCCTCTTTTCAAAAAATTTCGTGAATAGAAATAGTATAGCATAAGTTTTGTATGTACTAGGTGTATTTAGTAATGGTTGGTATTAGTTTTGTGACAACTAAAATCACAATATGATATAGTAATAAGAAAACATATGAACGTATTAATACTCACAGGAGGCAACGATTTTGTACATAGAATTTGTACTTTTTGCTATTTCAGTACTTGTATCCCTTTTTCTATCAGGTAGTGAAACAGCGTTAATGACAGTTAATAGGACGAAGGTCCAGCTAAGGGTGGAACAGGGAGATAAAAAATCGGAGAAACTACTTGCTCTTCTCTCAAAGCCGGACCGAATGATTATCACTATTTTAGTAGGAAATACAATAGCTAATATAAGTATGGCTGTAATTTTAATATTGATTGCGGAACATTTTGAATGGCATATTGGTTGGTCTATTAGTATTTTAACAGTATTTATTATTATTTTTTGTGAAGTACTTCCAAAAACAATTGCTGCAACGTTTTCGGATAGGGTTGTGTATGTAGTTTCTCCACTAATACGTTTACTTGTCATCATTTTACGTCCGATTACAGCGTTTATAGCTGAAATCACGAATTTATTTATTCGAATTGGTTCAAAAGGTGCTATAACAGAAACGACGATTAGCAAAGAAGAGTTACTTTCCATGGTTGATCTAGCTTCAACGGATGGAACTTTTGAAGATGAAGAATCAGAACGTATAAAAGGAATGCTAGATTTTCCAAATAAGGATGTCTCCGATGTTTTGTCTACACACAGAACAGAGGTAGTAGGTATCCCAATTGAAGCCACATATGAAGAGGTTCGAGGTACTATTCTGGAGCATCATTATACAAGATATCCAGTTTATGACGATAGCTTAGATACCATTGTTGGTATGTTCTATTCGAAAAAGTTTATCGAATGGTCAATGGATACTTCTAAAAGACTGGAAACGTTTATCGATAAAGATCCAGTATTTGTTGTACAAAGCTTGAGTGTAGAAAAAGTATTTAAACTAATGCTGACCCATAAAAAACATATGGCTGTTGTATTAGATGAATATGGTGGAACTCTAGGAATCGTTACCCATGAAGATTTAATAGAAGAAATGATTGGACAGGAAATAGAAGATGAAACGGATGATGACGAAGAAATTCTTGTCCATGAGATGACGGAAAACCGTTTAGTCTGCGCAGGAAGAATGGAAATTGAAGAAGTCAATTCGTTATTCAATATTTCGATAGTCAATGAAAACGAAACGATAGGTGGCTTTGTCTTAGATCAATTAGGGCATGTACCCGAAGAGCATGAGCAATTCGCCTATGATGATTTAATGGTCGAGATCAACGAAATGGATCGCAGCCGTATTGTTAAATTGACTATCACTAAAAGAGAAGAAGCAACTGAAACAGAGGTCGAAAAACAAGAGGATTAAACTCCCCTTGTTTTTTTGTGTGTAATTCGAAGTAAGGCTCTATTTTTTACAAATTAAAAAGAGGACTTACTCCGACATAAAGCGAATAGATTCAGATAGGGGGGATAAGCATGAAATTAGGAGAAGCTTTAATAGTAAGATCTGATTATCAAAAGCGTATTGAACAGCTGAGAAATCGACTACTTCAAAATGCTAAAATACAAGAAGGGGAATCTCCGAACGAGGATCCCTATGAATTAAAAAAAGAACTGAATCAAATATTTAGTGATCTAAAACAACTAATTAAAAATATTAATCGAACAAATTTACAGACTGCTTTTGATGATCATCAATCTCTTGCCGACGCTTTAACGGAACGTGATCTTCTTGGTCAAGAAAGAAAAGTATACAGTGCTTTATTGGAGGCAGCTACGATGCAACAGGATAGATACTCTAGAACAGAGATTAAATTTGTCACGACAATCAATGTGAAAGAAACTCAAAAATATGTGGATGAATTATCCCAGAAACATCGCATGTTGGATACTAAAATTCAAGAAATTAACTGGCTTACAAATGTAATTGAATAGTCGAAAGTTGGTAGCGAAATGTAAAGGCGAGTGCAAACCCTCCAACGGGTCAAGTTGGACAACGGGCAGAGGTTTCGGGGTAACCTCGAGGTTCAATTCCTCTTAATACAAGTTATACCCAGCACTGTCACATGAGTACAAATAACGTAAACAATTAACTACCGCGTACTGATTTACATTTCGTGAGGGTGGATAAGGGGAACTTTTAAAAATTTAAGCCTTTCTTACAGCTCAGTCTTTAGTTTTAAAAAGGTGGGCATTCTAGTTAAACTGTACCACTTTAAAAAAGGTCATCTTATAGGGTCTTTTTGTTTATAATGAAAAAAACAGTATTCGGAGCGATAAATTACGACTAAAAATTATTTAACACCTAACCAACAAAAAGAACTAAAAAAGAATCCATATGTAAAAGCTGTAAGCAATAAAGCGATTACGTACACAGATGAATTTAAACGATTATTTATTACTGAAAATGAATTTGGAAAGTTTCCGCGTGAAATTTTTGAAGATGCAGGATTTGATATCGAAATGATGGGGATGACACGCATTCATAAAGCGGCAGCTCGATGGAAAACAGCATACCAAAACCAAGGAATTACTGGGTTAGAAGATTCTCGGAAATATAGTTCTGGTCGCCCACTTGAACGAGAACTAAGTCTCGAGGAAAAGTATGCACGATTAGAAGCGAAGACTCGATTACTTGAGGCAGAGAACGAACTCCTAAAAAAGCTCGATTTACTCGAAAGGCAGATGGTGAAGAAAAAATAAAAATTGCGCCAGAATTAAAATTCGAACTCATTAACCAGATTATTAAAAAGTATAAGTTAAAGCGTATGGTAAGTTATCTTTGCGAGGTAATGGATGTATCTCGATCAGGTTTCTACAATTACTTTGATGAAAAATCCATTCAAAAACGTGCAATTAAAGGCGGTTCGGACGAGGTGGTGAAAAACATCATTTTAAAGGCGTATCATTTCCGAGGACGCAAAAAAGGAGCACGCCAAATTAAAATGACACTCCAAAACCAGTACCAGATTACATATAACTTAAAACGTATTCGCCGCATTATGAAGAAATTTGAGATTGTTTGTCCAATTCTAAAAGCGAATCCCTATCGCCGCATGGCGAAAGCAACAAAAGAACATCGCACATGCCCGAACGAATTGCAGCGCAACTTTAAACAAGGGTTGGCTGGAAAAGTGTTATTAACGGATATCACATATTTAAACTACAGAAGCGGAAAGCGTGCTTATTTATCCACGATTAAAGACGCAGAGACGAATGAAATTTTAGCGTATGAAGTCTCAGATAAAATTACATTAGACATCGCATTAGATAGACTTCACCAATTAAGACGTCGTCATTCACATATTCGAAATGATGCCTTTATTCATTCGGATCAGGGATTTCATTACACAAATCCGACCTATCAAAAATTAGTGAAAAAGATGAATCTTGGACAGTCAATGTCACGCCGTGGAAACTGTTGGGACAATGCTCCACAAGAATCATTCTTTGGGCATTTTAAAGATGAAACAAATATAAAAGAATGCGAAACATTAGAAGAAGTAAAACAAGAAGTGAAGTGTTATATGATATATTACAATTATTATAGAGGCCAATGGAATTTAAAAAAGCTGCCGCCTGCAAAATACAGACAGCAGCTTCAACAAGTTGCCTAACCTTTTTCAAAATGTCCTTTACAAAGGGTACAGTTTAAATTTGCCTTCAGCCTTTTTCTTTCCTGTAGGTGAGTATGATGTAAGTATGTAAGAAACAAGTGGAACAAGAAAACACTAATAAAACAAGTAATAGTGCATAGTTAATTTCTTTTCCTCCTAAATTTTGGCTTACACCTTTGTAATTTTTCTGAAAGAGAATACGATGGAGGGTAAGGTTTAAGTTTGGCATTATAGAGTTAACAAGAAAAGCCGAGCGGAGGAAAAATAACATGCAGGTTCAATTAGAAGAAATTTATGAGGAATATAACCGTTACATATATTATTTATCTTTGAAATTAACTAAAAATCAAATAGAAGCTGAAGACTTAATGCAAGAAGTTTGGGTTAAAGTAGTGCGATACGAATCTTATATGAAAGAAGTGGATCATGTAAAAGCATGGTTAACGACTATTTGTATGAATACATTTCGTGATAGATACCGCAAACAAGTAAGACGCAGCAAATACGTAGCAAATCAGCCAGAGCAATTAGATATTTCTTTGCTGGACTTAATCGCATCAGATGTTTTAACTGTTGAAGAGCAATTAGAGAAAGAAGACGTTGGTGAAATGATTCGATCCAAGGTCAGTGAATTGGATGGCATATATCAGAAAACAGTAATGTATTTTTATGTACATCAATTTTCACTAATCGAAATTGCAGAGGTTATGAAAGTGTCAATTGGTACAGTAAAGTCTAGATTGTTCCGTGCCAAACAACGTTTGAAAGAATTAATAATGAATGATGAAATTGCAAAAGATTCATTAGTGCTAGCATAAATGTAAAGAGCCTCCATTTTGATGGGAGGCTCTTTTTCATATAGAAGTAAATACTATGATACTCAATAAGCGGAAAAGACCCTTAGTGCAAACACACTTAGGGTCTTCGAGTATTTATTATTCTTTAATAACTTCTTTCCCAGTAGAGAACCACTCTTCCACGTTCCATACTTTCGTTACAAGGTCTTCATAAAACTCAGGTTCATGGCTAACTAGCACAATTGTACCTTTGAATTCTTTCATTGCTCGTTTCAATTCTTCTTTTGCATGTATATCCAGATGATTTGTGGGCTCATCGAAAATTAACCAGTTTGTTTCTTCCATCATAAGCTTACACAGACGAACTTTTGCTTGCTCTCCACCACTTAAACTAGAGAGGGGACGGGAGATATGTTCGCTCTTAAGGCCAGTACGAGCTAATGCACCACGCACTTGGGCTTGGCCCATACTTGGATAGGTTTCCCAGATAGCTTCGATTGGTGTAATATTTCCAGGTTTTACTTCCTGTTCGAAATAACAAGGTGTTAAGAAATCACCACGTGTTACTGTCCCATTTACAGGCGGTATTTTGCCGAGAATAGTTTTTAGTAAGGTCGATTTCCCAATTCCGTTCATTCCAACAAGTGCAATTTTTTCACCACGTTCAATCGTAAACGTTAATGGTGGTAGTAACGCTGAATCGTAACCGATTTCCAAGTGCTCAGCTTCTACAACGTAGCGACTAGGGCTACGAGATTCCTTGAAGCTAAATTCTGGTTTGGCTGCCGTTTCAGGGCGATCAATTCGTTCAATTCGATCCAACTGTTTTTGACGAGATTTTGCTCGTCCTGTTGTGGAGTATCGTGCTTTATTTTTGGCGATAAAATCTTCTTGTTTCTTTATAAAATCCTGCTGCTTCTCATAAGCATCGATATGTTGTCTTTTATTCAGCTCGGCAAGTTCTAAGAACTTTTCATACGATGCAGTGTATCGTGTAAGTTTAGAAAATTCCAAGTGAAAAATAACATCGACAATTCCATTCATGAACTCTGTATCATGGGAAATCAATAAGAATGCGTGCGGATAGTTTTTCAAATAGTTGGAAAGCCAGTTTACATGCTCTTCGTCTAAATAGTTGGTAGGCTCATCTAGCAGCAATACTTTAGGCTTTTCTAATAATAGCTTTGCAAGTAAAACCTTTGTACGCTGACCGCCAGAAAGTGCTTCTACTGGACGGTCCAGTCCAATAGCATCCAATCCAAGACCGCGAGCAACTTCCTCTACCTTCATATCTAATGAATAAAAATCGCCAGCATCTAAAGCATCTTGAATTTCTGCCATTTGCTCTAATAATACTTCTAGCTCATCAGGTGTTGCATCGCCCATTTTACCGATTATTTCATTTAACTCTTCTTCTTTTTTATAAAGAGGCAAAAATGCATCACGAAGCGTATCAAACATAGAGCGTCCAGATTGTAGACGTGTATGCTGATCTAAATATCCATAATGTGTGTTTGGTAACCATTCTACTCGACCTTCGTCATGAATGATTTCTCCTGTTAAAATATTCATCAATGTTGATTTGCCAACACCGTTTGCACCTACAAGTCCTACATGCTCACCTTCGACTAAGCGAAATGAAACTTCCTTGAATAACGTACGATCACCGAATGTATGTCCTAAATTTTCTACTAATAAGCTCATGTTTTTATTTCCTCCAAAAAGAAAGCTCTGCGGCTTATGATAAGTCCGCGAGCTGTTTGTTTAGTTCTGCAAGTTTTTCTTCCATTTTTGCTAGTCTACGTTCAGCATTTTCAACTTGAGTAGGATGGCCATTTGATTCTAATTTTTCCATATCACCTTGCAAGTTAATATAGTCCAATTTAAGCTCTGCAATTTCTGATTGTAGCTGTGATTTTGTCATCATCGATCACCTTCAGCATTTTGCATTTATTGTAGCATAAAAATGGACTTAGCGTACTATTTCTTGTTCCTCTTTTGAACTTGCAATTGTTTGTTCAATTAGTTTTACCAATTCTACTAAGTTATTACTAAAATCAAATCGTTTCTGTTTTTGTATATAGGCATTTCTTCTATTATCATGCAAGATAATTTCCATTACTGCGTTTTGAAGATAAGATTGTTTTATCTTCCTACCAAGTCCTAAGTTTGCGAAGCCATGTCCTTCCTGTGGGAATGCGTAGTTAACTTCTTCTTCATGAGCACAAAGAACAATGCAAGGTATTTGAAATTGTGCCACTAGGAATGGCATATATGATCCAGAAGTTATGACAATATCACTATTAGAAATGAATGTATCAGGTTCCGATGTAGAGATAATTTGTATCGATTTACGAGTAAGTGCAAAACGTTTTAGTTCAAGTATGTCATGCTTGTAATGCTCATCCACTAACACGCTAATCTGAAGTGGAATGTGAAGCTGTACAAGATGCCTTAAAGTTCGGTAAGTTAAATTTTCGGGATCTTCATGAGGGAAAGATACGATTATATGCGGGGGATCCTGTATCGTGTTATTATTTTTATAGACAATTTGTTTGGTTGGAATATATCCAAGCGGACCATATACATAGCACTCTTTCGTTACGTCCTTAGGATTTTCATACAACGATTGAATAACCAAATCAGCTAAAGCCCCACCATCTCCATGGTCGTCCAAGTGAATAAGCGTACTATCTAACACTTTTAAACGGCGAATAAGATCTTTTTCAGAATTTCCCCCATCATGCATAATGCAAGTTGGATTAAAAGCTCTCATTTCCTCTATCAGGTGAGAATTATTTCTATACAAAAGAGGTTTAATCTGTAGTTTTTTTAAATATTGAATGAGGCTTGTATTAGAGCTAAGCACAAAAATTTCAAAGTTAGTTGGTTTTAAAGTAGCAAGCAATGCTACTGCACGATCTGCAGGATAAAGTCCACGGTGTGGTAATGTATTCAATAAATAAGCTAGTTTCAAATTACATCTTCCTTTCCAAAGGTTATCTCTTTAGTGTATGGAAATGGACAGGTGCTTATGACAAGGGGGAAAGTAAAATGGCTAAAAGGGTAGCTATAGTAGTAGGTGCTACGGGTTTTACTGGACAGTTTTTAGTAAAACAACTATGTGAGAGTGAAGAATATGCTGCGGTTTCAGTCATCGTCAGAAGAGATTTTTCTTATAAACATGCCAAACTAGACATTCAAGTAAAGGATTTTGATAAATTAGGGGAAGATGATTTAGATATTGCGGATGACCTATTTTGCTGTCTGGGAACTACGATGAAAAAAGCTAAATCAAAAAAGAACTTTGAGAAAGTAGATTTAGAATACCCATTACGAATTGCTTCTTTAGCCAAAAAACGTGGGATTCCAAATTTTCATGTTATCTCAGCGGTTGGCTCCAATAAAAAGTCCCCTTTCTTCTATAGTCAGGTGAAGGGTAGGATGGAGGAGGCGTTAATGGAAATGGAGCTACCACATCTTTTCATTTATAAACCATCCTTGCTAACAGGTGACCGAGGCGAGTTTCGCCTAGCAGAGCGCCTATCTGAAGGTGTTTTTCAACTTTTAAACCCTATATTAATAGGACCTTTAAGAAGAATGCGGTCCATTGAAGGGAAACAATTGGCTTTTGCTATGTACCATTTCGCAATACATAATACTAAAAATGATGTAACAATCTATAGACCATTAGATATTTTAAACGCTAAACCCTTAGAGGATATAGAGGAACAGCCGATTTCACGAGAAGAATTATTCAATTGGGAAAAGCGAGAAGATATTTTTGTAGATCAGGAAAAAGTCAATAAGTAAGGGGAGACGCTATGTTTGACTCGATGTTATTTGTTTTGATGTTTGTTGTAGTAGTAGGAATATTTTCACAGTGGTTAGCATGGCGGATAAGAATGCCTGCAATTGTATTAATGTCAATTGTAGGACTATTAATAGGACCTATTTTGGGTTTGGTCAACCCTCAAGAGAGCTTGGGGGAATTGTTTAGCCCTCTTATTTCTTTAGCAGTAGCTATTATTTTATTTGAAGGAAGTTTAAATTTAGATTTCCGTGAAGTACGAAGCTTTAGCAAGCCACTTACCCGTATTGTAACGCTTGGAGCTTTCATAGCCTGGATCGCAGGCTCTCTTGCTGCGCATTATATTGCTGGGCTATCAGTTGCTGTCGCATTTGTTATCGGTGGGCTATTTATCGTGACTGGTCCAACGGTTATTTTGCCATTACTTAGACAAGCAAAGTTGAAATCCAGAACAGCCGCAATTCTAAAATGGGAAGGAATTGTAGTAGATCCGTTTGGTGCATTATTAGCTGTATTTGCATTTGAAGCTATTAAGTTTATAAATGGCGATGAGTCATTCACATCGTTTTTACTTTTCTTTACAGGTTCTATTTTTGCCGGGGGATTAGGTTGGTTATTCGGCTGGGTATTAGGGAAAATGTTTGAAAAAGGTCAGATTCCAGAGTATTTAAAAGCACCTGTAGTGTTTGCTGTTGTGCTATTAGTTTTTGTTTTCTCAGATGTAATAATGCATGAAACAGGTTTACTTGCTGTAACTGCGATGGGCATAACGATGGCAAATATGCATATTGCATCCATCAACGATATGAGACATTTCAAAGAAAACATATCTGTGTTACTTGTTTCTAGTATTTTTGTAATGTTAACAGCGTCCTTAGACCCGAGTATTTTATTGGAAATTTTCAATCCTCAAATCGTATTATTTGTATTAGCCATGTTGTTTATCGTTCGCCCTTTATCAATATGGTTATCGACCATTGGGACTGACCTAATGAACAATGAAAAAATATTAATCGGTTGGATTGCACCTCGTGGGATAGTGGCCCTCACTGTTTCCGGATATTTTGCTACTGTGTTACAAGAAAGCGGGTATGAAGATGCAGAAATGCTTATAGCCTTAACTTTTGCACTCGTATTTGCAACCGTTATTTTCCACGGATTTTCCATTGGATGGGTTGCTAAAAAACTCAAGCTTGTTGCCACAGAAAAACCAGGTGTACTAATTGTTGGTGGAAATGCTTTCACTGCAGAGCTCGCACTTTCATTGCTTAACGAGAAAATGGATGTACTAGTAGTGGACAATTCATGGGAACAACTAAGATATGCAAGAAAACTAGGAGTACCAACTTATGCAGGGGATATATTGTCCGAGCAAACAGAGTATTCCTTAGATTTGGCTCCTTTTCCTAAAATGATTGCCGCTACAGAAATGGATGCTTATAATGCATTGATCTGCTCAAACTTTGTAGTGGAGTTGGGACGAGATGCACTATATCAAACTGCTTCTAGCAATGTTTCAGAAAGTGAGTACCATCCATCTATTGGAGGTAAAATACTATTCAATAGCTCCGCGAATATTTATGATTTAACGGAACTTGTGCTAAAAGGTTTTGTCATTCGTAAGACTAATATTACAGAGCAGTATGATTACAACCAATACCTTGATGCTCGCGCTAAAGACTCAACTCTGCTCTATATCCTTCGAGCAGATGGCACCTTAAAGTTCTTTACGACCAAAATGGAGCTCAGTGCAAATCCAGGTGATCTTGTCGTGAGCTTGACACCTCCGACACATATACTAGAGTCAAATAACGATAATACCTCTCCGTCAAAAGGATGAACTTTAATAAATACAGTTTCATTTTGCAAAAATATCGCCTTTTTTTGATACAATAAGGGTGAATAAGGAGGTTCTGTATTGTGAAAATTCTACTCGTAGACGGAACGATAATTGGCACGAAAACAGGTGTCATCTTAGAAAAAGTGAAAGACTATATAGAAGAAATTAATAAAGAATACAAATTAGAAATTATTAGCCTTTCAAATTACGAGCATCAATTTGTAGATGGACGTCCATTTGAAAACTACAACGATGATATGAAACTGCTTGTAAGTAAATTTGACCAAGCGGATGGTTTTATAATTGCTTCACCTATTTTCCAGGGGTCCATACCAGGTGTACTAAAAAACACATTCGATTTCCTACATCCAAAGTCAATGCGCTATAAACCAGTATCAATCGTGGCGAATGGAGGAACATATCAGCATCATCTTGTAATTGAAAATCAGCTGAAACCGATATTAGATTATTTTAGATGCCTAGTTACACCTAATTATGTGTATACTCATAAAAACCATTTCGATGAAAATAATGTCATTATTGATAGTGATGTACATGATCGTTTAAGAGAGCTAGCTCGCGTATTTGTCCAATACGCCGAAATGAGCAAAAACCTCTGCAAGGAAACAATAGATACACACTAAGTTAAACTAAGATGTCTCGGTAAATCGAGACATCTTTTTTTTAATATGGAGTAACAAATGCTTAGTAGCTGAAAGAGTATGAGAAAGTGATCTGCTTATGGGAAAAATATCCTAAGGGCAAGTAATAGCAACGGGAAAGCAAGTAAATAGAAAATAGCGCAAGTAAATCTATCTGGTGAGCAAGTTAAAATGAGCTGAAAGCAAGTAACCAGCTTGTGTGCGCAAGTAACCACAATTTAATATCATATCCATTTTAATAATCACATTTATAACCATTCATAGGAAAAAAATTTAAAATTTAAATGAACTTTTTCGACTTTGCAATGTCTAATGTATATCAGAACAAGGGGGGTGACCGAGTGGTAGAATCAGAAATTGCTAAAAAAGCCATTAAAGGGGATGACCAGGCTTTCTTAAAGTTAATGCAATTATATAAAGATACATTATATCGTACGGCTTTTGCATTTTTAAAAAATGAACATGATGCTCTTGAAGCTATGCAGGAAGTAACTTTTCGAGCATATCAAAAAATACATACAGTTAAAGAACCAAGCTACGTGAAAACATGGCTAGTTCGTATCATGATGAATTACTGTCAGGACCAGTTGAAAAAGCGTAAAAGATATAGTTCAAGCGAGGTGCTACAGAAGATAGGATTTGAAGATGCGACTCACCTAGAGATGAACGAAGCAATAGAATCCTTGTCTAGTGTTGAACAGCAGTTAATATTTCTAAAGTACTTTCAAAATACGAAAATAAAAGAAATTGCAGAACTAGAGAAAATTCCAGAAGGCACTGTCAAGTCAAGGCTTCACAAAGCACTCAAGTCATTAAAATGTTTTCTAACGGAGAAAGGAGATGCGGACCATGTTTGAAAAGGAAGAACAAATGCTTGAAGAAACTAAAAATAGGTTAGAAAAAGTTGAAGTACCTGAACAACTCGTAAATGATGCTATTCAGCAAGGGGTACTCCAAGCGAAAAACAAAAAGCAAAAGCGTAAAAAGACGTTATGGGCTTTTTCAGTTGCTGCAATTCTACTACTAACCTTCGTGACATCCATTCGTGTATCACCTGCATTTGCGAGTGCTATTTCTGCAATACCAGGCATGGATAGGTTCGTGCATCTCGTTCAGCTAGATAAAGGCATGAAAGCAATCGTTGAAAATGATTATTATGAACCAATAGGTAAAAGCCAAATTAAAGATAATATGACCCTTACTGTCGATGGAATTATTATTGATGAAACAGGTGCAGAAGTCTTTTATACATTAGAAGCTCCCCATTCACTTGAAGGCATGGGTTACCAAGTAGTTAAGGTATTTAACGATGGACACGAACTAGTAGCATCTGTTGGTTATGATCTACCAGACCAAGAAACAGCAAATAGAATAGTGGACAAATTTAGTTTTGTTTTTGGAGAGACAGAACAATTTACAAGTAATAAATTTGAAATTCAGTTTGATGTAGAGCAAAATAACAAAACAACGCCTTTCAATGTACCTTTTACACTCAAAAAAGAAATTAAGCCCGGGAAAATATATACATTAAATGAAACTGTTGAGATAGAAGGTCAACAAATAAAAGTAAAAAAAATAAAGATATATCCATTAAGAGTAGCTGTTACATTAGAATTTAATAAACAAAACAAAATGAAAATATTGCAGTTTGAGGATATGCGGATAGAAGATGAAAACGGTGAAATATGGAGTTCTATTCGTAATGGGATATCTGGTCGCGGTGAAAATCAAAACAAAGAAAATACGTACTTCTTACAAAGTAATTATTTTAAGGAGCCGAAAGAGCTATATTTAAAGTTCGATAAAGTGCAAGCACTCCCTAAGAAGGAAAGCTATTTGCTAGTAGACTTTGCAAAGAAGGAAATCCTGGAACAGCCTTCACATGGAAAAATAGAAGTATTAAACATTGGCAGCAATACAATCGAACTTAAATATTATCCGATTAGAGAGAATTATATGTATACCTTATTTTCTCAAGGAGAAAATGCAAAAGGTGAAATAGTTGATATACCTGGACAGAGTAATCATGGCAACGATAAAGAACAATTTTCTATAAATACTTTAGATGAGAAAGATATAATTAACCCAGTTAGACTAGATTTCATTGCATATCCCAATTACTTAGACGGCTCTGCTTCTATTCAAATAAAATAGGCAGTTGCATCAAGATAACAAATACAGGTGAAGAAAAATGTACATTTTTCTTCACCTGCTCTATTAGTTGCTTCGTAAGTATTTTTCTTCAAATTCATCGAAAGAAATAGGTTTTGAGAAATAATATCCCTGGAAGTATGTTAGACCAAGAGTATTTAAATAGTCTACCTGTTCTTTTGATTCTACACCTTCAGCGAGAACATCGCATTTTAATCCTTTGGCAAGATTCATAAATGTATGTAGAATGAGCTCTGCATTTGTTTCTTTTCCAATCTTGTCCACAAAATACTTATCGATTTTCAATTTATCTATTTGAAAATCTACAAGATCTGCTAGCTTTGAATATCCTGTCCCGAAATCATCTAGTGATAAGCGAATTCCATGCTTTCTACAAAATGCAATATTTTCTAATATATTTTGATCAGTTTCTAAGTTTGCATTTTCTGTAATTTCAATATCTACCATTTGGGGTGGAACTCTATAGTACTGGATAAAATGGATTAAATCATTAAAAAACTGCCTATTTCCAAGTAGCTTAGGAGTGATATTGATAGCTACAGACTTATCAAATCCATAATCTTGAATCCAACTAGAAACTTTGGCAAATACCTCGCTGATTAAATACTTTGTTAGTTCCTCAATTCTTCCACTATTATCGGCAATTTCAATAAACTCTGGGGGAGTAATATATCCGTATTTTGGATGAATCCAACGCGTGAGTACCTCTATTCCAATTACTTCATTAGTTATAGAATTGAACTGAGGTTGTACAACAAAATGAAGCGATGTTTCCCTTAAGTCTCCGTGTAATTCATTTTCAATATTTACCTTTCTTTCTAATTCTTCAATCATAGAGTGTTCAAAGAAACTGAAGTTATTAACATTTCGTTTCTTAGAATCATACATAGCAATATTAGCGTAACGAAACAGTAAATCAGTGTCAGGTGCATCCATAGGATACCTGGAAATTCCAATACTAAGGCTTAGTGGAATAGAAGGTACTGATTTGGATTCGGAAGTTTGTTGGAAATCTTGAATCAGTTTATTAGCTATAACGCTTAGCTGTTCCTTATTTACTTCATCTGTAAATATAACAAACTCATCACCGCCGACACGTGCAACTACTTTATCGATCTCCATACTTTGGTTAAAAAACTTAGCTATTTCTACAAGAAGTGCATCCCCTCGTGCATGACCATACATATCATTTATTAATTTGAAACCATCTAAATCTATGTAAAAAAAGGAAAAAGACTGATTCTTTTTTATTTTGTGCTTGAGAATATCGTAAGTCATTCTTCGATTAGGCAAGTTCGTTAAAAAGTCATAATAAGCAAGACTTCTTAAATCCTTCTCTATATTTTTTCTTTCGGCTATATGATGAAAAAATACGGACAATCCTCCTTCAGCCATGGGGTAGGCTTTTACCTCGAACCAAGTTGGGATAGAGGGGATATAAATTTCCTGTTGCCTAGTTTTTTTCTCTAACATAACCTGTTGAAGGAAAGGGTAAAATTCTGTTTCTATTAAAGATGGACTTTCGGAATTACAATAGTTAAAGCTTGTATGCACTTCGCTTAGTAATGTTTTTCCGTATTCGTTTATATAGGTAACATTCCAATGTTTATCCACAGAAAAGAAAGCATCTGTCATACTTTCTAAAATATTAGTCGTCTCTGAATTCACTACCAGATGCTTTTTCGATAATGAATATATAATAATTGCACCTATTCTATTCGAAGAAAGATTCAATTTGTACGAATGGAATAAGTAACTATAGTGGTTACTTTCTATAAGGCTTGTAAATTCTTTTCGAAATTCATCGATTTCACCACGCAGTACCTGTTGGATAGAATCTAGTTGCTCGTAGTTATTGGTTGACTCCAATAAATCGGTGAAGTTAAAGTTTTCTGTAATAAGTAGGGTATATTCATTTACATGCTTAATCTTATTCCACGCATTATTCTTATTTAATATCTTGCCTGTTTCGTCCAAAACGAGGATTAAATCCTCAGAAGTATTTAATATTGTTTGTGTAAAAGTATTATATGCATCCAACTATTTCACCTCTTTCATCCTTTATTATTATGTCAATAATATCATTTGTTGAATATAATTTGTGAGAAAAAAGTAATGTTTCAGTAACGAAATGATGTAAATGTGACCGGTACTGGAGTTTCCAGAATAATTTATAGTGAATTGAGTATAAAATTAAATAAAATCTATTATTCGTATGATAGAAAACACACACTAATCGTAGTAGTAATTTGATGTGTAGCTAAAACTATATTACCCTTGTAGCATATTAAAATAAGGTTGTAATGTTTTTAGGACAAAACTGAACCAATATAAAACGTGTGATATATTTAGGATAGGGATTTATGAAAGGATGTTATTAATGGCAAAACGTTTAGTGTTAGCAGAAAAACCATCTGTTGCACGTGATATTGCACGTGTACTTAAATGTGATAAAAAAGGAAATGGCTATTTAGAAGGCAAAGACTATATTGTTACTTGGGCTTTAGGGCATCTTGTAACCTTGGCAGATCCTGAGAGTTATGATGTGAAATATAAATCGTGGAATTTAGAAGATTTACCTATGCTACCAGATCACCTTAAGCTTACAGTTATAAAACAATCAGGAAAGCAATTCAATGCAGTGAAATCTCAACTTACTCGTGGAGACGTTAATGAGATTATTATAGCAACTGACGCCGGTCGTGAGGGTGAATTAGTAGCGAGATGGATTATTACAAAAGCAAAAGTAAATAAACCAATTAGACGACTATGGATATCATCTGTAACGGATAAAGCGATTAAAGATGGATTTACTAACTTAAAACCTGGTAAAGCATATGAAAACCTATACGCTTCAGCTGTAGCTCGCTCCGAGGCAGATTGGTATATTGGGTTAAATGCAAGTCGTGCATTAACTACAAAGTTCAATGCGCAGCTAAACTGTGGAAGAGTTCAAACTCCAGTCGTTGCTATTATTGCTAAGCGAGAAGAAGAGATTAAGCACTTCAAAGCTCAAACTTATTACGGTATAGAAGCGCAAACTATTGATAAGTTAAAGCTTACTTGGCAAGATGCTCAAGGAAATAGCCGGAGCTTCGATAAAGACAAAATCGATGCGATTGTAAAAAAACTAGGCAATGCTAATGCGACTGTGACGGAAATTGAAAGGAAACCAAAGAAAACATATTCACCTGGTCTATATGATCTAACGGAACTTCAGCGTGATGCCAATAAAATCTTTGGTTTTTCTGCAAAAGATACATTAAATATAATGCAAAAGCTGTATGAACAGCACAAAGTATTAACATATCCAAGAACAGATTCACGTTTCATCTCGACGGATATTGTTGGAACGCTTTCTGAACGTCTTAAAGCTTGTGGTATAGGGGAATATCGCTTGCTAACCAATAAGATTTTAAAGAGACCTATAAAAGCTTCGAAAACGTTTGTCGATGATAGCAAAGTCAGTGATCATCATGCGATTATTCCAACAGAAGGCTATGTAAATTTCTCAGCTTTTAATGATAAAGAACGCAAAATTTACGATTTAGTAGTAAAACGCTTCTTAGCAGTATTATTCCCGGCATTTGAATACGAGCAATTAACACTTCGTGCAAAAATCAGTGATGAAAAATTCGTTGCTAGTGGGAAAACTATTTTATCAAGTGGTTGGAAAGAAGTATATGAAAATCGATTCGAAGACGATGATACTTCGGAAGACTTAAAAGAACAAATTCTACCTCGTATAGAAAAAGGGAATACTTTAAACGTAACATTAATTGCGCAGATTTCAGGACAAACAAAGCCACCTGCTCGTTTTAATGAAGCAACATTACTATCGGCAATGGAAAATCCGTCGAAGTTTATGGAAACACAAAATAAAAACCTTGCTGAAACATTGAAATCCACTGGTGGATTGGGAACTGTCGCAACACGTGCAGACATTATCGAAAAGTTATTTAATTCATTCTTAATGGAGAAGAAAGGAAAGGATATATACCTAACTTCAAAAGGAAAACAGCTGCTTGATTTAGTCCCGGAAGAATTAAAATCTCCTACACTTACTGCTAAGTGGGAGCAAAAACTTGAAGCTATTGCTAATGGCAAACTGAAAAAAGAAGTATTTATATCAGAAATGAAAAACTACACAAAAGAAATCGTAGCGGAGATTAAAGGTAGCGATAAAAAATACAAGCACGATAACATATCCACGAAATCCTGCCCAGACTGTGGAAAACCAATGCTTGAAGTAAACGGTAAAAAAGGCAAAATGCTTGTATGTCAAGATCGCGAATGTGGTCATCGTAAGAATGTAGCCCGTGTTACTAACGCTCGCTGCCCACAGTGTAAAAAGAAATTAGAACTTCGTGGGGAAGGAGAAGGACAAATTTTCGTATGTAAATGTGGTCATCGAGAGAAATTATCTGCTTTCGAAGCGCGTCGTAAAAAAGAAGGTGGCGGTAAAGTAGATAAAAAATCTGTTCAGAAGTATTTGAAACAACAAGATAAAGAAGAAGAGCCGATTAATAATGCTTTTGCAGATTTATTAAAAGGGATGAAATTTGAGTAGCTAGTATCTAAAAATGGATTGTGTCATTATTTGACCAATCCATTTTTAGTCTCTTTAATTTGCTCTATACAGTATTCTTAATGGATTACTTGAAGATGACGGAGGAACTTGGGAACTTAATGCATTCGCCAAGATCCCATTATTGGCATTCTTACATATCGGATGATTAATTGAATTAGATGAGTTGAAGAAGTATTGAAGATTGAGGAAGAAAGTGAAGACTGCTATGAAAGCAAAATCCAACTTAATAAGTTATCAACATTGTGGATAAGTTGTGGAAATATTCTAAAAATATTTGATGAAAAAACAATTGTCCATATTTCATATCCCTCTATTATATTTTTATAGTATTAGTATATTCCTTTTTGCAAAGCATAAATATGTAAACGTCTGATGATGAAGATATTTAGGCTAATTATTAAAATTACACATCTTCTTGTTTAAAAAAAGATATTGTATTATCATGTATGTTTTAACGGAGTATCTAATTCAAAGTCAATTTTTAAAAGTAGTAATGCATCTTTCAAGAGTTCAATATCCTTAAGGATTTGCTCTTTAATTAGGAAGTTAGGACATTTGTAATAATCTTCTACTAAACGTTTAATTTCATGAACAACTAATTCCATAATTACTTTCTCCTTTTTGTAGTTCTATTTTTATAATGAACCATAACAGAGTTATTTAAATTTAGTGGCTTTGAAAAGCTGAAAAAGACATCATAAATCGATTAAAGTACATCTCAATATATAAGAAGACCTTTTTCAAGGTCTAATGAGTTTTAATTCGCTATTCACATGTTCACGAACAAGTAGTAATTCAATTACATCTTGCGCTGAATAAGAATATGAAGAATGCTCAGGTACAAGTTCGTTGAATTGTCTAACAATGTCATTCAGAGTTTCAACATAAAAATCATTTAAGGTTAATTCAAACTTAGTCAAAGTGTTCACCTTCTTCTTTTTTGGAAGTATGAACATTTCAGGTGAAATTTATACAATAGCAATTGGGAGCAATGAATAATCGAAGTAATCGACAGGCTTACCAGACTGCGTTCGGCTCTAGTTAACTTGGAACAACAGTATTTCTTGAATAAAATACTTCCATTCGAGAAACATTTGCACTACAATGAGTAATGTGAGGTGGTAAATTGATGTTGATTAGAAAGTTTAAAATTAATGAAAGTGGATTAAACCGCTTTTTTGGCCCTCTTGAAGCTAAAATTATGGACATTCTCTGGAATGACGTAGAAATGACGATAAAAGATGTTCAGCAAGTTTTAGATAAGGAAAAGATGACTAACTTTAATACAGTGATGACGGTTATGAACCGCTTAGTTGAAAAAGGGATTCTTGAAAAGCGGGCAGAAGGTAGGTCATCTCTTTATAAGCCTGTTCAGTCAAGAGTAGAATTTTTGAGTCAGCAGTCAAAAGAAATGACAAATGAATTAATGGATGAGTTCGGGAATGTCGTAGTCAGTCATATGTTAGACGCGCTAGAAGATGTAGATGATGATTTAGTTGCTAAGCTCGAGCAAAAAATTAAAGAATTGAAAAAGGATATGTAGTGTATGTCTAAACGTCAATCTTCATTTATATTTTTCTTGTCACTTGTCATTTCAGGAACGATTTTTATTCAAATGGCTTTATATGTCCTGTCTATGTTGGCTGGTTGGAACGTCAAATTTAATATTGTGGTAGTTTGTCACAGTTGGTTGAAGGGAATCGGACTGTCTTCACTTGAATATGCACTTGATGCACTCGTAATCTATACGCTGTTGCTTACCATTTGGCAAATAGGTTCTCAATTTTTCTATTCTTCACGATTGAAAAGACATTTTGAACGATATAAAGATAATTTGCTCACGAACAATATGAACCAAACACATAGTAGCGGGGAAAAAGATATCATTATCGTATCGAATCCTGCACCAATAGCTATAACCATGGGATTCGTAAAGCCCCAAATTGTTATATCAACAGGATTGATAAGCATACTAACGGATGATGAGTTAAAAGCAGTCATTTCTCACGAGATGTATCATAAGAACAATCGTGATCCATTAAAAATATTTATACTTTCACTTTGTGGATCCACAATTGGATACATCCCGATTCTAAAGTGGTTCAATCATCAGTATAGAATTATTAAGGAAGTATTGGCAGATGAATTTGCTATTAGTAAACAGGAGACATCTGTGAACTTAGGTAGTGCATTATTGAAGATGTTGAAGGTTGGTAAGCAAGAAAAAATGCCATTTGCTTATGCATCATTTGCGGATACATCTGTAAATTACCGGATTGAGTATATATTAGATCCATTAAAGGATGTTCGGTGGCAGGTTCCATTAAAAAAAGCATTTTTGTCATTAGCTATATTTGTTTTGATATGTGCATTTTTTATTTACGCTCTTGCGTAAATTTTTATCACTTTACACTACATAATGTAGTTTTAATTTAACAAGAGGAGTGTTTTATTTGTCTAAGAAAATATTTTGGTTCATCGGAGTTTTAGCTATATGCCTGATTGCTATAGTCATGTTAACGAATGCTAAAGAAGATTCCGTAGTAATAGATTACAAGGGGCAACCATTTCTGGGAGAAGAGTCTGCACCAGTTGAGATAGTTGAATTTGGTGATTATAAATGTCCGCACTGTGGGGAATTTAATAGCACACTCCTACCGATGATTAACGAGGAATTAATAGAATCAGGTAAGGCAAAATTTTACTTTATGAATTATTCGTTTATTGCTGCAGATTCGATTACGTCAGCACAATTTGCGGAATCGGTTTATCAAGAACTAGGTAACGAGAAATTCTGGGAGTTCCATCATCTTCTATTCGAAAATCAAACGAACGACTCAGGTCAAGAGAATTTAATGTCAGATGAGTTTTTGAGTGCGGTTTTAGCAGAAGTTGCAACTCAGGAAGAAGTTGAAAAAGTGAAGCTTGCCTTCAGTGAAGGAAAAGCAAAGGTTGCTTGGGATAAAGATATGAGTACAGCAAATAATCTTGGTGTCAATTCGACACCAACAATTTATATTGGTGGTAAAGAATTTACTGGACAAACCATGGATGATTTTGTGGAAATGGTAGATGAGTCAACAGATGGTAAATAAACCGCTTCTCTTAGCATGGATAACGTCGATTATAGCGATGTTAGGTAGCTTATTTTTTAGTGAACGGATGGGATTTATACCATGTACGCTCTGCTGGTATCAGCGAATTTTGATGTATCCACTTGTCATTTTCTTAGGTATCGCTTTTTATCAGAATGACGGAAAGATTTATAAGTATATTCTTCCGCTGTCAGTGATTGGGATGCTAGTATCAAGTTATCATTATGCACTGCAAAAAATTCCTTCTTTAAGTGTGTTCAGTGCATGTACAAACGGAGTTCCATGTTCAGGACAATATATCAATTGGTTTGGTTTTGTAACAATTCCATTTTTGGCATTCATTGCATTTACATTTATATTGGGAATGATGCTAGTGCTGTGGAAACGTAATTAAGTCATTAAAGAAGGGGGAGCCATAACGATGGATAAAAAGAAAAAGCGCTTCTATATGCGGACAATTATTTTAGCTTTAATGGTAGTGGCGATTGTTTTTACTATTTATACAAATTTAACGAAGGAGAGAACCGCGTTAATACAGGTAGGGGATGATGCTCCAGATTTTGCACTTGTGGATATGAATGGAGAAAAACATCAACTATCCGATTATAAAGGTAAAGGAGTCTTCTTAAATTTTTGGGGAACCTGGTGTAAACCATGCGAACGAGAATTTCCACTTATGGATAAACAATATCAAGTATATAAAGACCAGGGACTAGAAATATTGGCGGTAAATATAGGAGAGTCTGATTTTGCGGTTCAAAAATTTATAGATCGTAAAGGATTAACTTTTCCAGTACTAATCGATGACAAAAAAAGTGTGATGGAAACTTACAAGATTAATCCTTTACCAACCACCTTACTTATCAACCCAAATGGTAAAATAGAGAAAGTCATCACAGGGGAAATGAGTGAAGAAATGATCAAGGATTATATGGAACAAATTATTCCTATCTAATTCGAACGAGAAATTTAAATATATTAGAATAGGCCTCCGAAAGAGCGACTTCGGAGGTTTATTTTTGTAGAACTAAAGACCTAAAGTCGGTAAATTTTACCAAAAAATATTTGAGTCTTTGTGCATACCTATTCTATGACAAAAGTAAGATTGAATATTTGGTGAAAGTGGTAAAATGTTAAGAAGGACAATTATATGGAAAGGGGTGGAAAAGATGACGTTAGTAAGAGCAACTGGTAATGGCACTTCCAATACAATAGCAGAGATAGAGCAACGAAAGCGTGCTTTTCAACGAAAAGAAGTAGGACAAACTTATCGCAAAAATGCTCTGTTTTATCAGCCTAAACAGAATCGAACCTTAGATGAGTTGGAGCATTTACTACTTGGGAAAAAAGAAAAAGAAAACGATTCTCCAGAAGTACGTGCGGCGGTTAAAGAATTTCAGCAACTTGAAAAAAACAAAAGTATGCTAGATATTAAAGGCCCTTCTATGCCTGTACAAACAATTGGTGGACCAACACCCGAGAAAACGATTGAACTACTGGAAGAAGTTCGAAGTGCAGCTCTTGCTTCTAATGAACCGTCTCCAAATGAGCTGCGAGTGGCAGCTAGTGCTACTGCGAAAATTCAGACAGTCCAATCACAAATCTCATTAAACCAACAAGCGACTAGACAGGTTGAGGTTGAAGCTAAGAGGCAAAGGGAAAATGAGGCAGCGGTATCCAATCTTTCTGTTCAATCCGACTTTCAATCTCCTAAAATACCGAGCGAAAATTTGGAGAATCTGCAGAAAAGAAGATTTAAAGAACAAGCTATTGCGAAATACTCACTACAAGTACACATGAAAAAGTATGGCTTCACTGACCAACAGCCAAGTTTCTTCCTTATAGCTTAAGAAGGAGCATTCGAACATGAGCAAAAAACAAAAAACAAATGCAGTTCGGAAATTAGAGCAACAGAAAATTACGTTCGAATTAATTGAATACGAGCTCACTGGAGATCAAGTAAACGGGGTAACTGTAGCGGATAAAATAGGCTATCCCGTTTTTGTTGTGTATAAAACATTACTTGTTACTGCTGGAACTAATAAGCATTTTGTTTGTATTATTCCTGTACATAAGGAGTTGAATTTAAAAGAAGTAGCTCAAGCAGTCGGTGAGAAAAAAGTGGAGCTTTTGTCGTTAAAAGAATTGTTACCGACCACTGGGTATATTAGAGGCGGATGCTCCCCGATTGGTATGAAGAAACTATTTCCAACATGGATAGACACAAGCGCAGAGAGCCTTGATTTTATCCTAGTTAGTGGTGGGAAAATCGGTCTTCAGATAAAACTAAGCGTCAAAGATTTACTTCAACTCACGAATGGTCGAATTGCAACAATAATTAAAATGTAATCGTTTCTTTAAAACATCGTTATAATTGACCTACTATATACTGGAGACTTTATATGTAGTTTTCAGAAACGGGAAGTAGGTGAAATAAAATGAAGCAATTAGTTTGGCGTTGGATATTTTTTGTTGCCGGAGTCACAACGATGGCTTTGGGAATTTCGATGACCATTAAAGGACAGCAATTTGGAATTGGACCATGGGATGTATTTCATGTTGGTTTATATAATCATCTTGGTTTAACTATTGGCACGTGGGCAATTTTGACAGGTATTATCATTGTGCTGATCACGATGATTGGAACAAAGAAATTTCCACAGCTTGGAACATGGTTAAATATTCTTTTTATAGGGTCCTTTATTGATGTGTTTAACTGGCTATTGCCTGAGATTACAAGTTACATAGGTCAACTGATTATATTTGTTATAGGAATTGCTATAACGGCAATAGGTGTAGGGGTGTATGTGTCTCCGAACGTTGGAGCAGGTCCACGCGACTCTCTTATGCTCCTGCTTATGGCGAAAACGGGCTGGAGTATTAAAAAGGTGCGAACTGGTATTGAAATAATTGTTGCACTTGCGGGCTGGGCACTTGGTGGTCCCGTGGGAATCGGTACTATTATTATTGCTTTACTGCTAGGGCAGATTGTTCACTATTCATTGCCATTATCCCAAAAACTATTATTTAAGATTTCCGGTTATACATTGCCGTATATGAAGAAGAGTGTGGAAAATCAATCCTGATTTTCCGCACTCTTTTTCATATTTCACCTGGGCAGTGCATATAGTATTTCTTGAAGGAATGATAGGGAGGATGAAGCTATGAACGGAATAATTACTCATTATATGGGAAGGTCATATACTGGACAAGGTGTAAAAAGCTTTTACAAAGAAATTATTCAAGAAGCGAACAAAGTATATTTCTTTAAAGGACCCACTACCTATCGATTGACGGATATATTTAAGGAAATAGGCTATAATGCCGTACGCCGAGGTAAAAATATGGAGTGGTTTTATGATCCGATGCATGAAGATCTATTGGAGGGGTTATATATTAATGAAACTAAAACCCTTTACTTACAAGCTGACACCGTAGATCCCACTTATTATGGGGCTGGCCATGAATGGGTACCGTATTATGAAGCCTATAATGATCGGAAACTCCGCGACATTGGTCCAATAGTAAAAGAAAAACAGATTAGTAATGATGTATGGCTAACAAAAGGGCTTCAAGCATTGTCCCGAGCAAAAAAGATACACGATGAATGGGAACAGCTTATCCAGGTAGCTATCAGCTGGGATGGGATTACAGCACTGCTTGAAGATTGTACAAAGAATAATATCGGTAATATTCAACTCCAAAAGAATCCGAAGGTAACACATCGTTTAATGGGATCGCTAACCCCGCTTGGGGCAAAGGATACACTAGAGTCAATTTCAAAAAATTTAAAAACCAGATTGTATATAAAAGGGTTACCAGGTAGTGGGAAATCTTCTTTTATGAAGAAGTTTGGGGAAGAGGCTAAATTACATGGTTTAGATGTTCGGTATATTTGGTGTGGCCTTGATGCTAATAGTGTAGACGGGGTAGTACTTCCGCAACTCCAGTTATGTGTGGTAGATGCAACAAGCCCTCATATCTATGAACCAGAGCGAGATGGAGACGAAATTATAGATTTCTTCCCACATATCGATCAAACAAAGCTAAATGAGGATAAAATATTAGAAGTGAGAAATCGTTATTCAAACGAAATGGAACTTGCTCAAGATTATCTATGCACATATGCTGGAGAATCGAAAATGATCAAGATGCTTTATGATTCTGCCATTGAAGAAGATAAATGGAGTGAATTGCAGGAAAAAATGGTTGAAACGATAAGGTAAATATAGAGATTTTAACAGGATGTAGCAAATGCAAAGCCCCATGACAAATGTCTGTGGGGCTTTTAGTGGCAGCTTTATTTTCCTCAATCCAGTTAGCATGGTAAGATAGAGTAGAATATTACCCGCGAAAGGATGAGGAACATGTCTCATGTATTAAATAATTTTTTATCCGAAAACTTAAATGATTTAAAAAGCCAAGGTTTATATAACGAAATCGACCCTGTAGAAGGTCCAAATGGAGCGAAAATCAGTGTAAAAGGTTCTGAGCTCATTAACCTATCTTCTAATAACTATTTAGGTCTTGCAACAAATCCAGAACTTAAACAAATTGCCAAAGAAGCAGTGGACAAGTATGGAGTTGGGGCAGGAGCAGTTCGTACGATCAACGGGACGCTGGATCTTCATGTTAAGTTAGAGCAAAAGCTAGCTGAATTCAAAGGAACAGAAGCTGCAATTTCGTATCAATCAGGCTTTAACTGTAATATGGCAGCGATTTCTGCTGTGATGGATAAAAACGATGCAATACTATCAGACCAACTAAACCATGCATCTATTATTGATGGCTGTCGTCTATCACGTGCGAAAATAATACCGTTCAATCACTCTGATATGGATGATTTACGTGAAAAAGCGAAAGCTGCAACTGAATCTGGGCAATACAACAAAGTAATGGTAATTACAGACGGGGTTTTCTCTATGGATGGAGATATTGCAAAGCTTCCAGAAATCGTAGCAATTGCAAAAGAATTTGATCTTATTACTTATGTAGACGATGCTCATGGTTCAGGTGTGACTGGTAAAGGAAAAGGAACTGTTAAGCATTTTGGTTTAGAAAAAGAAATCGACTTTCAAATTGGTACCCTCTCCAAAGCAATAGGTGTCGTAGGAGGATACGTTGCAGGTAAAAAGGATTTAATCGACTGGTTAAAGGTTCGTTCGCGTCCATTTTTATTCTCCACAGCGCTACCACCTGGTGATGTAGCAGCAATAACGGCAGCAGTTCAAATGATCATTGATTCTACAGAGTTACACGATAAACTTTGGGAAAACGGTGACTACCTAAAAGCTGGTTTATCGAAACTAGGCTTTGACATCGGTGCATCTGAAACACCGATAACTCCTTGTATTATCGGGGACGAAAAATTAACTCAGGTATTCTCAAAACGACTATTCGAAGAAGGCGTATACGCAAAATCTATTGTCTTCCCAACTGTACCAAAAGGAACTGGCCGCGTACGCAACATGCCAACTGCAGCCCATACAAAAGAAATGCTAGACGAAGCCATCGCTGTTTATGAAAAAGTTGGTAAAGAACTTGGGGTAATTAAATAATAATAAAAAGTAGCTATCAAGTTAAGTGATATGCTCCCAATAAGGTAGACAGATGAAATAATAAAAAATCTGTTTCCTTTATTGGGGGTTTTTTTCTATGGGTAAAAGTGCTTTTACTGCACAACAAAAGTATGAGGTAATTGTATCTTATGAGGACAGAAAAACTTCAATTAGTGACTTCTGTCGCCAATACAATGTTTCTGACGAAACAATTAAAGAATGGATTTACCAATTTCAAACATATGGAATGGACGGGCTTAATAATCCCGATGGATGGAAAAGGTATTCTAAAGATGTAAAAATGGCAGCGGTCCTTGACTACCTTTCCAATGGCTATTCTCAAGGCGAGATTGTACGCAAGTACGAAATTTCCAGTGGATCAGTGTTACGAAGGTGGATAAAGATTTATAATGATCATAGAGATTTAAAAGAGATGAAAAGGATGAATAACTCTATGATTAAAGGTCGGTCCACTGCACTTGAAGAACGTTTGGAAATAGTTATGTACTACTTTCAGAATGGAAAAAATTATCATCAGGCATCGGAACAGTTTAATGTTTCCTATCAACAGGTGTATCAATGGGTAAAGAAGTTTGAGAAAGAAGGAGAAGACGGTCTTAAAGACAAGCGTGGCCGGACTAAGGCAGAGCTAGAGTTAACTCCCGATGAGAAGTACCAGCGTGATATGAAGAAGTTAGAGCGGGAAAATAAGTGTCTTCGTGCAGAAGTTGCATTCTTAAAAAAGTTGGAGGAACTAGAAAGGAGGCGTTGAAAGAGACGTCTTTAAGCCAAGTTCGATTAATCGATAAATATATAGCCATCCAGGAACTTCATGAGAAAGAGAAATTTTCCATTGTGCTAATATGCGGGATTGCAAGAATTCAACGCTCTGGCTACTACAAGTGGCTTAATCGTGCCCCTTCAGAAAATGAGAAGTTGAATGAGGAAATTCTTGAGGAGATATTACTCCTACACAATAAGGTGGATGGTATATATGGTTATCGCCGTATAACGATGAATCTGAGACGTGCCTTATCGAAGTCTATTAACCATAAGCGTGTTTACCGACTGATGAAGATTGCTGGAATCCAGGCGGTTATTCGATGTAAGCGCAAGAAGTATAAATCAAGTACACCACGGCATGTGGCTGAAAACGTGTTGAACAGGAAATTCAACTCCGACAAGCCAAATGAAAAATGGCTAACTGATGTGACCGAAATGAAATACGGAGTCTCACAGAAAGCTTATTTGAGTGCGATTTTGGATTTATATGATGGATCAATTGTGAGCTATGTACTAGGTACTTCCAATAATAATTCATTGGTTTTTAAAACCCTCGATTTAGCTTTGGAAGTTAACACAGGAGCAACTCCACTGCTTCACAGTGACCGAGGATATCAATACACTTCCCCTACATTTAAAAGGAAAATAGAGAAAGCAGAAATAGTACAGAGTATGTCAAGAGTGGGAAGGTGCATTGATAATGGACCAATGGAGGGATTTTGGGGAACATTGAAATGTGAGAAGTATTACTTAAACAAGTACAGTACGTTTGAAGAGTTGAAGGAAGATATTGATGAGTATATTCATTTTTATAATACTGAAAGATTACAAAAAAGATTAAGCGGCCTTAGTCCCTTAGAATACAGGGTTAAAGCCGCCTAATGTCTTTTATTTATTTCCACTGTCTACTTGACAGGGGGCAGTTCAAAGTACTTGATAGCTATTTTTTTATGGAAGACTATTATAAAGATGCTTGTGAACACTGGATTAATGGAGGGTTAAAGACTGAATAATACAGCTGATTTCCGTTTCAAGTGACATGTTACGTGGGAAGGTCTAGCCACCTCAGGTCAACAGGATGTTGCCACAAAAGGTTGTGCTCTTAGCCTTCTATGAATTATTCACTGTGGGGGAACAGGTTTTGACCAAAAAGGACCGTGCATATCATATCCTTGTTTTTCTTAAGGAAAGAGGTTTAAAGATGATGAAAGTAGAATGATTAGTATAGGTTAGTAAAAAGGGATAGAAAGATGTTTATGAGAAACTCATCAAAAGCTGTTATAATCAGAGACGATAAATTGTTGACTATTAAATTACATGAAAACGACAAAACATATTATATTTTGCCAGGTGGGGGTCAAAAACCAGGTGAGAATCTTCATCAAACTCTTGAGAGGGAGTGTATGGAAGAGGTGGGTGCAAAGATTACAATTGGTGAACTATAATTTGTGCGTGAATATATTGGAAAAAACCATGAATTGTCTGCAAAACATAGTCATTATCATCAAATAGAACTTATATTTTCATGTAGCGTAGATTTGAATCGGAATCAATTTGAAAACGGTGAAATGCCTGACCGAGGACAAGTAAGAATAGAATGGATACCTATACAAAAATTAATGGAATATAATTTTTTCCAAAAAGCTATGAGAGTACATATAATTTCTTATTTAAATAATAGGGAAGCTCCTGTTTATATTGGAGATATACTGTGCTTATGAAGAATTGTACTTTTTCCATATAGTCGGTAGCACACCGAAGAACTTAATTATAGAAAAAAATAGTGGAAAAAAACGCTGATAGTTTTCAGCGTTTTTTTGTTTAGTTTGCATACTCTTTTTCCATCCATTCAAACGAATAAAAAAGATTAAACTTCTGAACTCCACTAGCCAAATGAATACACTGCTCAGTGGCTATACGAAAACCGCTCAAATCTCCTTTTTCCAGAGCGATAATTGCATCTATTGCATAGGGCATCCAACCAACAGGCAACTTCCCCTTTAAAGAATGAGCTTCTTCAAAATTCCCTTTCCGAGCTTCGGAATATGCAATGTAGTATGTATGAAGTGGTTCTTTACTTATTTGGTTAGCGCGTTGTTCAAACAGTGATACATTATTTTCAAATAAAGCTAAATTTGTTTTATATACCTCTTGCATATAAGGTTGTTTGTACTTCGATAAAATAAGTTGAATGGAAGAGATTATTTCTTCACGATCGCCGTTCTTTACCGCAAGTGGGTATGCAAATATAGGTTTTTGTTTATTTTTCTCCAAAAAGCGCTCAATCTTTTTCAAATTGTTAGATTTATAAATCGTATACATTTGAGGTAAAACAAGTAATACAACGTATACAACTATAATTACTACATAAATTAACCAAAATGGTAGGTTTAAAAATAGCAAAGCTACAGTTAGTACAACTCCAAAAATAAATATGTATATAAGTGGTAATAGTCTCATATCATTCTCCTTTATTTTATTATAACAAAACTCCTTAAACTAAGGTATTGTATTTAGTGAATGAACATTGTATAATGATTCTCGTGAAAGACTAGTCATATCAATGGTTTGAAGGATAATAATGTACTTCTCAAAAATACAATTGTTTTTGAAAGGGAGAATTTTTATGAAAAAAATTATGGTTACTGGTGCTTTAGGTCAAATTGGTTCAGAGTTAATAACCAAATTGCGAAAAGAATATGGCTCGGAAAATGTATTAGCAACAGATATTAGACATATAGCTTCTCCTGTATCGGAAAGTGGTCCATTTGAAATTTTGGATGTGACTGACGGAGAAAAAATGCATCAGCTCGCAAAGGATTTTAAAGCTGATACGATGATTCATATGGCAGCTCTATTATCAGCAACAGCGGAGGCAAAACCTTTACTTGCCTGGAATTTGAACATGGGTGGGTTAGTGAATGCATTAGAAGCCTCTAGAGAGCTAGGCTTACAGTTCTTTACTCCAAGCTCTATAGGAGCATTTGGTCCATCTACACCTAAGAAGGATACTCCACAGGATACATTACAGCGTCCAACAACCATGTATGGTGTGAACAAAGTATCTGGTGAACTACTATGTGATTACTATTTTAACAAGTTTGGTTTAGATACACGTGGAGTACGTTTCCCAGGGCTAATTTCCAATGAAACTTTACCGGGTGGCGGAACAACCGATTATGCAGTGGATATTTACTATAAAGCAATACAAGATGGAGTATATACATCATATATTGCAGCTGGAACATATATGGATATGATGTATATGCCTGATGCATTACAGGCGATTGTAGACTTAATGGAAGCAGACGGAAGCAAACTAATACACCGTAATGCGTTCAATGTAACAGCGATGAGCTTCGAACCTGAGGGAATTGCAGCATCAATAAGAAAAGAAATACCTACATTCGCCATGAACTATGAGGTGGATCCAGTTCGTCAAGCAATAGCAAACAGCTGGCCAGATTCGATTGATGCAACAGCTGCGAAGGAAGAGTGGGGCTTTTCGTTTAAATACGATTTAGATGCAATGACAAAGGATATGTTAACTAAACTAGCAACAAAAAAAACAGCGGACCTTCTATAAGGTTCGCTGTTTTTATTTAAAACAATATATGTGCTACTACAGCAATGATTGGGAATGCAATAAGCGTACGTAATAAGAAAATAACGATTAAATCTTTAATATTAACCGGAATTTTCGAGCCTAATAACAATCCGCCTACCTCTGACATATAGATCAATTGTGTTACGGACATTGTAGCGATAAAGAAACGAGTCATTTCCGATTCAATAGACGCACCAAGTATTGATGGTAGGAACATATCTGCAAAACCAACAACCATAGTTTGCGCTGCTGCTGCTGCTTCTGGAATTCCGAAAAGCATAAGCAAAGGTTCAAATGGTTTGCCTAAAATAGCAAATACCGAAGTATATTCTGCAAGCATTAATGCAATTGTACCGAATGCAAGCACTACAGGTGCAACCCCGATATACATATCCACCACGTTTTTTATACCATCAAGTAAAAACTTACTAATCGAGCGGTTTTTATTGGCTGTATTTAATGCATTTTCTAAACCATGTGTAACAGCATTATAATTTTCAGGGAACTTTTCTGCTTCTAAGTCAAGTGGACGTCCATCAATATGTACGTCCTCTTTTCCAGCAAGTGGGTAAATTCTTGGCATGATAAACGCAAGTACTATACCACAAAGTAAAACAGTTAAATAATACGGAATGAAGTATTTAGCTAAACCTACTTCTTCTAATACAACAATACAGAATGTAATTGAAACTACAGAGAAGGTAGAACCAATAATTGCTGCTTCTTTCTTCGTGTAATAGCCTTCTTCATACTGTCTACTCGTAAGCAATACACCGATTGTACCATCTCCAACCCACGACGTAAGGGCGTCAACTGCGGAACGACCAGGTAACTTAAATAACGGACGCATAATTTTCACCATCATCGTACCAAAGAACTCCAGTAATCCGAAGTTTAAAAGAAGAGGTAGCAACAATCCGGCGAATAAGAAAATGGTAAATAAGAAGGACACTAAACCAGTCGGACTTAATAACATTCCACCTGTATTTTCACTCCAAATTGCTTCAGGTCCAATCTCCCAAATGATTAAGATGGAAAACACTGCACCAACAATCCGTGTTACTGTCCAAAAAGGAGTTACTTTAAACAAGTTATTGATAAAGGTTTCTTCTTTAGGCTTGAATAGAAAAATTGTCGAACCAACTGCAGCGATTAAAAGAGTTATCAAAGCGAGCCATTGTACAACAGGCTCAAGTACTGTTGAAAGAATGCTCGCAAGCCAAGCTATCGGTATTTTAAATCCACCATCAAATGGTAGAGGAATCATAAAAAGTATAACACCCGCTATAGACGGGAGTAAGAACAATAGCCATGTGGATAAGGAAAACTTTTTCATGAAACAGACCAACTTTCTATATTTGAATATTTATTCATGTAGTGTAATGATGACGCTTACAAATAATAATTCAAATACAGAGAGAAGTCTATAGTTATCGAAAAGTTTTTTTATTCGAAATCTTTGGAGAAATCATAGGTGTAAAAACGTTCAAAGTTTAGCCAGTTCTCTGCTTCAGTTTCCCCATCTGCTAGACGTTTATCCATTTCCTCTAACATCCATGCAGTTTGTGAAATATGGGCACGCATAGAGCCCATTTTTTGGACTGCTGCTTCTTTTATATTATGAACAATATCTGGTTCTCCTAGAACTTCCTTAGAATCATTAGAGAATGCTAGTGCATAAATCGTCGGTCGTTGCTCTTCTGGCATACGTCGTACCGCACGAATCATTGCACGTCCGGTCGCATCATGATCGGGATGTACTGCATAATTAGGATAAAATGTAATAATAAGTGAAGGGTTCGTATCAGATATTAGATTTTGCATCATCTCAACCATTTTTTCATCGTCTTCAAACTCTATCGTTTTATCACGTAATCCCATCATACGAAGGTCTGTCAAACCCATTGCCTTAGCTGATGCAAGTAATTCTTCTTTACGTATCTGAGGCAATGTTTCACGTGTGGCAAACGGAGGGTTTCCTAAATTTCTTCCCATTTCTCCTAGTGTTAAGCAAGCGTATGTAACCGGAATTCCTTGATTAATATAAGTAGCAATTGTACCTGATACTCCAAATGCTTCATCATCTGGGTGAGGGAATACAACTAGTACATGTCGTTCCATTGGTAATGTCATTTATTTGTCCTCCTTAATAAGTAAATGGTGTTTTACTAATTTGTAGTGCAACCGCTAATTTTCCACTTTGGTCATGACCGGCCATCAGTAACCGACCGTGTTCATCTAGATCGAAATGGGTAATTCCTTGCGCATAAACCCAACCATGAGGTAGCTTCAAACCTATACGATGTGGTGCTTCTCCAGCTATTTTCCCAAGTTCATAACGAATCATTACATTTCGAATAAATGCCCCTGCATTAAAAACATTCTCGTTAAAATGGGCAGCATATGCACCATTAGTCGTTTCTAAATGTATATATACATCTTCGTTTGCAAAGTTATTTAAAAGCTCTTGCAAGCGATCTACTTGAACAAGTTCCATTTGTATTGCCTCCTAACATACTGTCTGCTATTAGTATAATGAAAAAAACTATATGAAGCGAATGATTGAATTTAACATAAAAAAACTCGTAAGTCATAGATGACCTTACGAGTTAATAAGAGCTTATTAAACAGTTGTGGTAGTTACTTCTGGTGCACCAAATTTACCTTTAGCACCATGTAGGACTGGTCCAACGTATTGATTCAACTTCCAACCATGAGCGATGGCTGCCGAAACAAATTCCTTCGCTTCAAAAACTGAATCGGCAACAGATAAGCCATTAGCTAAGTTTGCAGTTATTGCTGCGGCAAACGTACAACCAGCACCGTGATTATAAGTAGTCTCAGTTTTTTCTGTTTCTAAAAGTGTATGGGTTTGACCATCGAAGAATAAATCAACAGCTTTTTCATGTTTTAACTGTTTTCCTCCTTTGATGACTACATTTTTAGCACCAAGTGCGTGAATTTTTTCGGCAGCTGCTTTCATATCCTCGATTGTTTTCAAAGCTCCAATTCCGGAAAGTTGTCCAGCTTCAAATAGGTTAGGAGTAACTACTAATGCACGTGGAAGTAAGAACGTAATCATTGCATCCACTGTTCCAGGGTTTAGTACTTCATCCTCGCCTTTACATACCATTACAGGGTCAATAACTACACTTTGAACTCCTGCTTCTTCTATAATGTTCCCTGCAGTTTCTATAATATCTTCTGTACTTAACATTCCAGTTTTAATAGCATCAACGTTTGTAGACAATGCGGTTTTTGCTTGGCGTTTAATCTCGTCTACTGGCAATGAAAATACTCCGTGGCTCCAACCGTTATCGGGATCCATAGTAGCAACAACTGTTAAAACGTTCATGCCGTATGTACCGTGTTCTTGGAAAGTTTTTAAATCTGCTTGAATTCCAGCTCCACCAGAAGTATCGGAACCAGCTATTGTAAGTGTTTTTTTGATAGACATTGGACTTTTCTCCTTTTTCTATACTGCTTATAATTATTTTATTGTATCAGATTTTGTCGGATATTTACATTATGGAATCTTGGTAGCTGTCCAAAGTTTATATAAAACAAATAGACAGATGAGAACTACAATACCCGTTAAAAGAGAACCGACAATAATATCATTTATCCATAATGAAACGGATAAAAACATAAGAAATGCGATTAGTAAGATGAATACAAAAACAAAACATCCCATTCCAATGTTTTTAGCGCCTTCTGACAACATATTCTTACTTGCTGCTTTTTCAATTTGTTTTAACTTCTCTCGATAGTGAAAATGTGCCATATGAAAAATCTCCTTTTATTCATCGTATCATGGTAGATTAGTTGTTAATAGCGAAACTTTTCGCTATTGTAAACGTAATAGAAACAGAGGAAAAGAGGGATGATATGCGAAAAGAGGACAAGATTCGTGAAATGGAAAAGCTTTTGAAGGAGTTAAAAGCGCAAGATGAGACAGCTGCAACTATTGCGGAAAGTCCTTCCCGTAAAGGTATTAACTTTTGGAAGATGCCCCGTGTTTTATATAAATTTGGCTCGAAGTCCTTTCTACTCATTGGGCTTCTCATTCTCTTATTATTAGCGGCACTTCCATTTGCAGCCTTTTGGGCTATTAAAGGAAGTACGTTCACCGAAAGTAAAGGATCATTCGTCGAACAAGTACAAGCTTTGAATGAGTTGTCTACAGCACAGGCATATACAAAAGTAATTATTGAAAGACAAGATAATGCAGTATTTGGAAAAGAGATTGGGATTGATTTACCTGGAACGAAAAGACAGCTCCTTGTTGTTGTACCAGGATCTGTCAAAGCTGGTGTCGATTTTTCACAGGTAACCGAATCAGATATAGTAGTAAATGATGAGAATAAGACGGCCAAGTTAACATTGCCACATCCAGAATTTTTAGGAGGACCAGAGATTTTATTTGACCAGGTTGAAGTATTCTCATATGAAGGGTTATTCCGCGAAAAAGCGGATATCGAGGAAGCATATGAACTTGCAGAGACTGCAAAAGAGATGATGATTGAAGAAACAACTGGACAGGGGATTTTACAATTAGCACAAGAAAATTCTGCTAAGTCGGTGAAAGAAATGTTCCAGTTAGTGGATTATGAAGTAGAAGTGGATTTTAAGGAGTGACATGGACATGCCTAGTTGGAAAGATGTGTTAAGAGAGGAACAGGAGAAGCCTTATTTTAAAAAGCTACAGTTATTTTTAGATAAGGAATATGCTACTCAAACAATTTTTCCTGCACGTAACGAAATTGGCAGTGCATTTAGGATTACAGCCTACGATAATGTCAAGGTAGTGATTTTGGGTCAAGATCCGTACCATGGGAATGGCCAAGCCCATGGAATGAGTTTTTCGGTGAAGCCAGGTGTACGCATACCGCCGAGCTTAAGGAATATGCTGAAGGAACTAGAGGATGATTTAGGCTGCCCTTTTCCAACTAATGGATATTTAGAGAAGTGGGCGAAGCAAGGTGTTCTGCTATTAAACACAGTGTTAACTGTTCGAACTGGAGCAGCGAATTCACATAAAGGTATGGGTTGGGAAACGTATACAGATGCTGTCATTCAAAAGCTTTCTGATCGTCAAAAACCTATTATTTTCGTTTTATGGGGCAAGCCAGCACAGTCCAAAATAAAACTAATAGATACCGAAAAACATATGATTATAACAGCACCACATCCTAGCCCGCTAAGTGCGCATCGAGGATTTTTTGGGAGTAAGCCATATTCCAGGATTAATACCCAATTAGCAGCATGGGGTGAGCAACCCATCGATTTTTGCCTATAAATATGCTACGATAGTCAGTGGAAAGTGGGGGAGGACATTGCCTGTAAATTGTTTCAAATGTCGACACTTTTTTACGACATGGGATGCGCGAAATCCCCGTGGATGTAAAGCATATGGATTTAAAACAAAGGAACTTCCCTCTGTAGTAGTTAAGCGTTCTTCGGGTATGGAATGCTTGAAATTTGAACCAAAGCAAGTGGAGGGTCATAGACGATGATTTCTAATGAGCAACTTTTAATGCAAATAGATAAACATCTAAAGTACGCAAAAAATAATGGAACTGAACAATCTGTCAGAGAATCGCTTGTGGCAATCAAGGCGCTATGTGATGCTGGTTTAGAAGGTCAAATTCCGTCACCAGCTCCTATTACTAGAAGTGTACAGACGTCTTCAGCTATTCTACCAACACAACCAGTCGCTTTAAAAGAAGAAGATGCAAATGGGGATTCCCTATTCGATTTCTAAGAGAAAGAAGGAGAAATTTGTGCAATTTTTTATTATAGCAGGTGCTATTAATGGATTTTTATCTGTTGCTCTTGGAGCATTTGGAGCTCATCTATTAGAAGGCAAGGTGGCCGACAAATATTTGGCGACATGGGATACAGCAGTTCAGTATCAGATGTTCCATTCGTTAGCTTTAATAGCTATAGGTATATTGATGAGCAGTAAAGTGCTTGGCCCACTCTCTACCTTGAATACTGCAGGGTATTTAATACTTGCAGGAATCGTTATTTTCTCTGGTAGCTTATATGTTTTGAGTTTAACGGGAATTAGTATTTTAGGTGCAATAACGCCAATCGGTGGAGTAGCATTTTTAGCAGGATGGATTATGCTCATAGTAGCTGCAGTGAAATACGCAAACTAGTTGGAAAGTCGAATCTCACGTGGGTTCGGCTTTTTTATTTTGAGAAAAAGCTTAGGTGGTGCGAGTTTTATCTAGAATTGTGGAGCACTCAATCATTAAAAAAGCTTATTCGCAAATACGAATAAGCTCTAGGCATCATGTGAAATAATTAATCTCTTCATCAAATGTTACATAGTCTAAGTAAATCATAAGCATTAAGTATCGTTTACCATTTGGATCACTAATAATGACGTGATCTCGACCAGCTGCTTCCACATAGCCGGTAATTACTAAATTATTTCTTTCTCGGTTGTTCTCGAACGTAAAATAGAATGTACCTAACTTGCCTCTGTTCGCTCTTAAAATATTTTCAATATAAGATTCTTCCTGTTGTCTAGTAGCTGCAGGTAATTGTACGCTAGGTGGGGTCATCGGTTGTTGCATCTGTTGTTGCTGTTGGGGAAAACCTCCAGGGTGCCAATAATATTGAACCATTCATACATCCTTTCTGAATTAAATTTCAGGACAATCTGCGGTAGAAGGAGAGTAAAAGCAATGCGATTTGAAACGACCAGAATTCCATTGGTTATACCACTGCGCTGGGCATTCACCAGGTGGTTCAAAAAACCACAAAGAACGGGTTGCAGGATGAAAACGTTCACCATTAATAACTCTTTGGGCAAGCCTTTTATCTTGCTCACGTGCACGTTGATAGAAGTACGATTTCTGTGTTGCCTCAAATCCTCCGGGGCTTTGAAAAACCATTTCCTCTAGCGTACGTATATTTTTGAAATCTAGGCAGGCAGCACGAACTCTATTTACTCCTACGTTTCCAACCATAAGCATGCCGAGCTCGCCTTCACCTTCCGCTTCTGCTCGCATCAGCCGTGCAAGTAATTCCATTTGTTTCGTGTTGGATTTGACGACTGCCATTGCATCACCTCCTACCCATACACTATGCATCCAGCTAGAAAATGATGAACAAAGATTGTCTGAAAATAGCGAACGTTTTTCCGTTTTATGGATTTTGAAACAAATAGGGGATTACACAAGACTTAGAGGGCAACAAACGCAACTATATTCCGATAAAAGGTGTTTACTTCGTTTGAGTATATGTCAAAAGCCTTCTTACTTGCTTTCAATACCTTTTTACTTGCTCTAGTGCTTGAATTACTTGCTCTTTACTGAGGTTTACTTGTCCTTATGTCGTATTTACTTGCTCTGACTCAACGTTTACTTGCGAATAGGGGGATATTGGAAGTAGATTGTGAAGAAAATAAAAAAAGAAGCCCAGTCCTCTCTCAACAGAAACCTAGTTTTTCCGTTGGTTGTAGCGAAGAGCGGACGCTTTCCTTGCGGACGGCTTCAGTCGCAAGCCCCAAGAATCCAGTATTCACAGGACATCTTTATATACTTTTTAATCTAAAAAAAAGGCTGCATAGCTGCAGCCTTTTCCTATTAAGTATTAAAGAATGTAGAGCGCTTTTCACCGGCAAGAATAGTACCTGTGAAGAATGACCCGAATTCTGCATAACGAGCACTTACTTCATCAAAACGCATTTCGTATATTAACTTTTTAAATTGAAGAACATCGTCTGAGAATAGTGTTACGCCCCATTCAAAATCGTCAAAGCCAACTGAACCAGAAATTATTTGTTTCACTTTTCCTGCGTAGCTGCGACCGATTAAACCATGGCTTCGCATTAAATCTTTACGCTCTTGCATTGGAAGCATATACCAGTTGTCATCTCCATCACGGCGCTTGTCCATTGGATAGAAGCAAATATATTGAGAACGTTGAAGCTCTGGGTATAAACGTGCGCGTACATGTGGATTTTGATATGGATCTTCGTTAGATTCACCTGCTAGGTAATTAGACAATTCTACTACTGAAACGTATGAATAAGCAGGAATTGTGAAGTCAGCTATTGTTAATTTGTTAAATCTTGCTTCTAATTCTTGAAGTTCATCCATTGTTGGACGTAATGTCATTAACATAAAATCTGCTTTTTGCCCAACAATTGTGTAAAAAGCATGAGCTCCCGTTTTTGCATCATCAGCAAGTTGCATTTCATCCAAAAATGCTACGAACTCTTCTGTAGCTTGTTTGCGTAGTTCAGGATCTACTTGTTTCCAAGATGCCCAGTCCATTTGGCGGAAATCATGTAATACGTACCAACCATCTAATGTAATTGCTGCTTCATTCATTATTTATGACACTCCTTTAAGTTAAACAATAATCGCATATTCAGTGTATCATATACATTCGAACTTTTCTTCTAATGACACGGCTTTGACATGACAATCTGTGACAAACTCGTGTATGCTTGAAGTAACAAAAATGAGCGTAGGAGGAGAAAAAATGGCGGATTTTTTTCAAGAAATAAAAGAAAAATTAAGGGATGCCAATTTATCTATTATATTACCTGAGGGAAATGATGAGCGAATTATTACGGCAGCTCTGAAATTGCAGGAAGAAGGTATCATTCATCCCATTATTATTGGAAATAAAGAAGAGATCCCTTCTGTTCTAACCGTTATTAATCCCCAAAATTATGAAGGAATGGACAAGCTTGTCTCTGCATTCGTAGAACGCCGTAAAGGTAAAGTAACAGAAGAACAAGCGCGTGAAATTTTACAAGACGTCAATTATTTTGGAACAATGTTAGTTTATATGGAGCAAGCAAATGGATTGGTTAGTGGAGCAGCACATACAACTGCTGAAACAGTACGCCCTGCATTACAAATTATTAAAACAAAGCCAGGAATCTCGAAAACAAGTGGAGCGTTCATCATGGTGAAAGATGATGTTCGATATGTATTCGCTGATTGTGCAATTACTATTGCACCAACGAGTGAAGACTTAGCGGAAATAGCAGTTGAAAGTGCTAAAACAGCTGCAGCCTTTGGAATAAAACCAAAAGTCGCAATGTTATCTTTTTCTACAAAAGGCTCTGCCCAATCGGTGGAAACAGAAAAGGTAGTGAGAGCTACTGAATTAGCAAAACAGATGGATCCAGGTATTATAATAGAGGGAGAGCTACAATTCGATGCGAGTATTGTTCCAGCAATAGCAGCAAAAAAAGCTCCAGATGCAGCAGTAAAAGGGGATGCAACGATATTTGTATTTCCTTCATTAGAGGCAGGGAATATTGGTTATAAAATTGCACAGCGTTTAGGTGGATTTGAAGCAATTGGTCCTATTTTACAGGGATTGAATGTACCAGTAAATGATTTATCACGAGGATGTTCTACAGATGATGTATATAAACTAGCTTATATTACGGCTGCACAAGCACTTATTTGAGGAGAAGTTACATGTCAGAAATAGAAGATTTATTGCAACAAGAAAAGTGGCGATTTTGGGATCAATCACTTAGTGGTAAAAGTAGATCAGCACTCGAATCGTTCGCATCGGATGATTTGCTTTGTCATCTAGTAGGACAAGGGCAGTCACCTGCAACCGTTCGTACGTGGGTCCATTCCCAAACTGTTGTGTTGGGTATACAAGATCACCGACTACCGTTCGTTGAAGATGCACAGGATTTTCTTCGCACACAGGGATATTCCCCAATCGTTCGTAATTCGGGAGGACTAGCTGTTGTCTTAGATGAAGGTGTACTTAATGTATCTATTATTTTGCCTGAAGCAAAGCAGGCAATTGATATACCTACTGGCTATGAAGTGATGCTTGCATTTGTAGAGCTTTTATTCCCCGAGGCAGGTGGGAAAATAGAAGCTTATGAGATTATTGGATCGTATTGTCCAGGTTCATATGATTTAAGTATAAATGGTAAAAAGTTTGCTGGAATTTCTCAGCGTAGACTTCGTCAGGGAATCGCAGTGCAAGTGTATCTATGTATTGAAGGTAGTGGAAGTGAACGAGCAGAACTAATTCGTAAATTTTACGAAATCGGCTTACAAGGAGAAAACACAAAGTTTACATATCCCGATATTAAACCAGGAGTAATGGCATCGATGAATGAGCTGCTTGGTACATCGTTCAAAGTAGAGGATATCGTCATTCGTATCCAGCAGATGCTCCAACAATTATCGAGTGTTGTTATCAACCAATCCGTCACACCAGATGAAATGGACTTGTACCTCTTCTACATGCAACGAGTAGTAGACAGGAATAAGAAAATGCTAGAAAAATGATAATATACTTTCTTAGATGTCTTTTCATCAAACTATAAGAAAAAAATAGATATTTTAAATTGAAACATAAGAAAAGGACCACCACGAAGAACTTTGTGGGAATAGCTTGAGCAGATGACCCTCGCAGGAACAGTGACGAGTATGCTGAAGCCGAGCCCATGGAAAAGAAAGTGGTGGTCCTTGCTGTACTTAATATATGACTCTATTTCTAATCAAGTTTTGAGTTTTTTTACAGATAAAACCACCAATCTTCTAAACGATTGGTGGTTCTTTAGATACTAGGTTACCGTTCTTCTCCATTTGAAAAACGGGTACTGCTGGGATTTCCTCTTCGTTTAATGTTACAAGACGTCTAGCTCGGTTCATGATTTGTACAAATTGCTCGTAATCTTGTTTAATAGCTGCGTTCTCTTTTTCAAGTTTTGCAAGTTCACTTTCTAATTTACGAATCTTTTCATTTGAAATAGTTGAAAGGTGACGGTATCTAGAAATATCTGAATCACTGTGTTGCAATCGTACGAGATACGCGATGATAATATCAATTGATAATGCAGATACTGGAATAGATTGTGCACGATCGCCATCTTCTTGAGGTTTAGCTAGATAAATTCCGTTTCCTCTTCGTCTATAATCCTTTCCTAATATACGTAGCTTTTCTTTTCTTTCTTTTTTAGCTTCCTTTAATTCACTTTCGTATTGATGGCGGACGACTGCATTCCAGCGAAATCCGCAAGCGGCTGCAGTTCTATTTAATTCATCACCAGCTTCTTCAAATGCATTTAGTTGAGTGCTACCTTCTCGAACGTGACGTAATACCATCTCTGCTAGCATCTCATCATTTTCTGTCATCCATGCGTCCTGTCTAATTTTTACCATGTTCTTCCTCCTACCATGTTCATAGTTTCGTTGTTCTATTAACATAATGGTCAACTTATCCCTCTTTTATTCACGTAATATACACTTGATAGCAATATAAACTTTAAGATACAATGACCTGTAGACTATTACTTTTTAAAATAATTCATTTGGTTTAAAAAAATACTAAATTATGTGAATGCTTCCGTTGAATGAAAGGGGTTGTGGACTATGGCAAATCATTTTCGAGTTTGCGATGAGTGTCAGGCGGTCAATTTAAAAACATTGATTCCAAAATTAAAAGCAATTGATCCCGAGGCGGAAATTGAAGTGAACGAATGTCAGTCATACTGCGGTCCCGGACGTAAAAAAACATTCGCATTTATCAATAACCGTCCAGTTGCAGCGCTAACTGAAGACGAATTAATGGAAAAAGTACGTGCCAAAATAGCAGATTAATAAGACCTTTTGCCGCCTTTCAATATGCGGCTTTTTTCTTTATAATGGATACAAAGTTATAACTAGCATTACGGAGGTGGAAAAATGAGCTATGCGACACAAAAGCTAGCAGAAGAAAAAGTGTTTAAAGATCCAGTTCACCGCTATATCCATGTTCGCGATCAGGTTATCTGGGATGTTATCGGAGCAAAGGAATTTCAACGACTTCGCCGCATTAAACAGCTTGGAACTACGTATCTAGTTTTTCATGGTGCCGAACATAGCCGTTTCAATCACTCGTTAGGTGTGTACGAAATTGTACGAAGAATTGTAGATGATAGTTTCAGTGGCCGACCGGAATGGGACGATTCTGAAAGGCTAGTAGTGCTATGTGCCGCTCTTCTCCATGATTTAGGACATGGCCCGTTTTCTCATGCGTTTGAAAATGTGTTTGGATTAGACCATGAATATTTCACACAACAAATAATACTTGGCGATACGGATGTAAATGAGATATTAAAAAGAGTGAGTGAAGATTTTCCACAAAGAGTTGCCGACGTTATCGGTAAAACATACCCAAACAAGCAGGTAGTTAGTTTAATATCCAGTCAAATTGATGCCGATCGCATGGATTATTTACAAAGAGATGCGTATTTTACTGGAGTAAGCTATGGACACTTCGATATGGAAAGAATTTTGCGTGTGATGCGTCCAAGAGAAGATCAAGTGGTCATCAAATCTAGCGGAATGCATGCTGTTGAAGACTATATAATGAGCAGATATCAAATGTATTGGCAAGTATATTTTCATCCAGTTTCCCGCAGTGCTGAGGTAATTTTGACGAAAATCTTGCATCGAGCAAAAGCATTAAGTGAAATGGGTTATGATTTTGAACAACAACCGACACATTTTAGAGGTTTCTTTGATGGTACATATACTTTGAACGAGTATCTAGCTTTAGATGAAGGGGTTTTATTGACCTATTTTCAGCTATGGATGACAGAGAAAGATCCAATTCTATCAGACTTAAGTAATCGTTTTGTTAATAGAAAATTATTCCAATATATTGAATTTGATTTGGCAAAAGATTATATGAAAATGAAAGAGTTGGAGTTGTTATTTAAAAAAGCGGGTATAGACCCAGAGTATTACTTAGTTTTCGATTCCTCTTCAGACTTACCGTATGACTTTTATCGTCCTGGAGAAGAAGGTGAGCGTATACCAATTCACTTGTTAAAACCAAATGGAGAAATTCGAGAACTATCACGCGAATCAGAAATAGTGGAGGCAATCTCCGGAAAAAGAAGAACGGATCATAAATTGTATTTCCCAGAAGATATTTTAACTAAGGATGGAAAGAAAAAAGCGCTGAAAAAGCAAATACTCGATTTATTGACTTAATGTACTTGAAAGTAAAGGAGGGGTCTAATTTTGATAGAAGAACATGCAAAAATTGTGCAATTTATTGGAGCAGCTAACGGCATAACAGGAAGAAAAAAACTGCAAAAAATGATTTACATCGCAAAAAAACTTCAATATCCATACAAGGAAAAATACGAATTCCATTTTTATGGCCCTTATTCAGAAGAGCTTACCTTACGAATTGAAGAATTATGTAATATGGGTTTTTTACAAGAAGAACGACAAGATAAAGGCTCATACGTACAATATAAATACCAAATGACCGATGCAGGCGAACATTTCACTCAAATGGCACAAGTTCCTGAAGCAACACGAGATTTAGTAGAGTGTATTAACCAAATGAAAGATAAAAGTTCTCGTTTCCTAGAACTAGTATCGACATTATTGTATTTCGATTATCTACCAAAAGAGGAACAAATCGAAAAACTTCATGTTGTAAAAGGTAAACTTAACTTCACAAAAGAAGAGATCGACGAGGCATTTACATTTGTCATGAATCTCATGAATGAACGAGCTATCCAGTAGGATGGCTTTTTTTAAAGATAAGAAAGTTTATAAAAATATACTATGAACACATGGTTTGCGCATCTAAAGATTCACTCGGTAATAAAATAGCAACAAGTCTATTCAAATCCCTTCACAAACCCTAGAAATGCGTTTGGATTTTAAGGACCGGACGTTTTTCTCTCCGGTTTTTCTTAAACGATAAGAAAGTATATAAAAATGTCCCGTGAACACTGGGTTCTCGACACTTTTAAGAGAGAATAATCCTGCTGATTTCCGTTTCAGGTGGACGCTTTCCGTGGGCGTTGCCTCAGCCTCCTCGCTGGAAAACAAATGCTCCTGCGGTTACTCGTCGCAAAGACATTACCCAAACAAAGTTTGGCCAATGTCTTCGCTGCGGGGTCTTCGCCTAACGCTTTTCCCACTGGAGTCGCCACCTTGCACTACAATCAACTATGTGAGTAGTCCCCCTTATTAAATTTGGCAAAGCATATCGCTTAGATAATAAGATTAGTCCAAGTTAATGTAGGGAAAAACCATTTGTAATCACTGTTGAATTAGAAATGCTATTATTTCATGATGGATGAAGGAATCAGACTTTCTTTTTACCAGTGGAAATAAAGAGAAGTAGTAAGTATTTGCCTTATAAAGAAGCGAAGTAGCTCACGAAGTTGCATCTTCGTGAGCTTCCTCTATGAATAGGAAAGTATCTTATCTCTAGTTATCCAAAAATGCACTAATCTGTTTCTTAGCGTTTAGGAGGGCGTCGGACAGGCAAACGCCATAAGATTACCGAAAAAAGTGATATTGGTTGTGACGGATGTCACAACCAATATCACTAAAAATTCACTCGGTAATCATATAGCAAAACGTCTGTCCAAAGCACTTCGAAAACGTTAGAAACAGGTTTTGAACTTAAAGGACCTGGCGTTTTTTGCACGGTTTTTCTTATGTAAAAATTATCCTTTCCGCAAGTAAAAGTTACTTAAGAGCAAGTAAACTGAGAAGTAGCACAAGTAACTAATAAAGAGAGCGAGTAAATCACAATTGTGCGCAAATATACGGCAGGAGAGAGCAAGTAACCTTCCGAATGGCACCATGAATGGAATAAAAAAACGAACCCTTCAAAAAAGGCTCGTTTCCAATCTTCTTATCTATCGCTGAACAACTTACCAGCAGTTCCATAATGATTTTTCGGCATCTCTTCGATGAATACAGTAACATTCTCTACAGGTGCATTAACTGTCTCGGAAACAGCTGCAGTTACCTTCTCAACTAATGCTCTTTTTTGCTCGTCCGTACGTCCTTCTAGCATTTTTACTGTTACATATGGCATTTCATTTCCTCCTTAAGTGAAATTTTCTGTATACTAGTATCATACCAGAACGGAGGGGACTATCGAATGACTAACGAAGAAAAACCAAAACAAAAAATTGGCTTCACGATTATTAAAAATGATCCGACCGATGGACATAAGGGATTTGGTGTAGGTTCTCTTTCATTAGAGAATGTATCACCAGTCATTATTGATATAGAAGAAGACGTTGCGAGAGTCGAAATTGGGGCAATGCATGCCAGAAGTGACACCGAGCGAGGCATTAAATTTACGACAAACAGAGAAGACTCCGCTGGAGGAAAACCGTATTGGCTTGTCTGGGTGACAATAGATTATAATCCAGAAGGACCTTATTTTGCTGGAGTTAGTGCTTGTGAAATGGTTATCAACCGTGAAAAACGTCGTGGGTATAAAATCTTAGCAGATCATGTAAATCGTATGGACAAATCAATGAAACGTCAAATTCTGGTAGATTTTATGGATGACCGCTCCAAAATTATTTTACGTGAATTCTTACAGAGTCATAACAAAGAAATGTGGGAAAGAAGCGAAGAAAAGCTACACCAAGATCTATCTGTCTAAGCCAACTAATCAAATAGTCTGTTTAGGTGGTTGAATTAAAAGCAAAAAGAAAGTACAATTTAGTTAAAGCTTACTTCCATGTAATGCTAGGACACTTAGTGGACTCAAATATGTAAATTGTTTGTGTGAATGGACAACCCAATCCTATAAACGCATTTTTTTACAGAAAGCCAAGCTAAGAAAAAGCATTCTATTACCTAAAGATGGGTAGTAGAATGCTTTTTATTTTATTTTTATTGATATCCTAATTAGCCGATAATGTTTGAAATACGATGGGTTTTTAATCTAGTCTGACCTATTTTCCATTTTCTACCTTATTCAAATAAATTAAATGGGAAGATAGACCAAGGAGGAGAATCTTCAGATTTATCCTCGAAAGTTTGCTGCTTCAATTTTGGATCGGTGCAAAGCTTAGTTGGCACATCTTTTTCCTTTAAATATACTAATCGCTGTTTTTCACAGGCAGATGTAGCGATTCCACCTGTCTCTATATCGACAATGACACCTTGCACACCGTCTGGAGCAACGAATGGCTCGACTGGGAGTCCTTGATGAACAGCCTCCATAAATTCAATCCATACTTGTTTTGTTACTTGTTTCGCTTCTGCATCACTCACTTGTTTACCTTGATCGTACCCATTCCATACACCGGTTGTTAACTGTGGAGAGTAGCCTATCAAATATTGATCGGTGTTTGTAGTTCCAGATTTTGCAGCATAAGGTCTCGTTTGTTTTGCTCGAATACTAATACCTGTTGCAGGAGAATAGTCATTGAAAACAGGATCGAACATGCCTGTTAGTAAATGAGACAATATAAATGAATCTTGTTCGGTTAATACCTTTTTCCCTTTTATATCATTTTCCTTTATATCATAAATAACGTTTCCACTTTTATCTGTTATTTTCGTAATATACGTAGGTTTTTTCTGGATGCCTCCAGCGGATATGGTGTTATAAACTTTTGTCATTTCTAGTAAGGAAACTTCCGTTGTCCCCAGCGCTGTAGCGGGAGTATCCTTGACAGTCATATCCAAATTAAATCTTTCCGTTAATTGTTGAAATGGTTTATATCCAATTTCCTCCAACGTTTTAACTGCATAAATATTATCAGAAATAGCGAGAGCTTGTGCCAGAGAAATAGGGTGACCTGCAAACTCACCGTTCACATTTTTCGGTTCATATTCTTGGCGGCCGTTATCATATGTGAAAATAGTTCGTTCACTTTTCATATAAGTAAGGGGGGAGAATCCATTTTCCAAAGCTGCTGCAAATAATAATGCTTTTACGGTAGAACCAGGCTGTCTCTTAGCCTGCGTAACACGGTTAAATGGGCTATCCGCGAAATCTCGTCCGCCTACCATTGCTGTCACAAAACCAGTATCTGGTTCCATACTGACGAATCCTACTTGTAATTCTCCTTCTGGCATCCACTTTTCAATCATTTGTTCTGCTACTTGTTGATGCTGTTTGTTTAACGTAGTTTCAATCGTCCAGCCACCTTCCTCAATACGGCGACCTTTTTCTAGGGCAATATCTGTAGCCTCTTTCCACACTTCCTCTAAAAAATAAGGAGCGGTTTTCTGTTTAACTAATGAGTCCTCTGCCTTTAATACGAAATTTTCGTTATACGCTCGTTCCTTTTGCTCGGTAGTTATCTTTTGTTGGTTTTCCATCAATGTCAAGATGAGCTGCTGGCGAGTGACTGCTTTTTCTTCATTTACTAAAGGTGAATAATAGGTAGGACCTTTCGGAATTCCGACTAAAAGTGCGGATTCAGCTAGAGTTAAAGATTTGGCGCTCTTTCCGAAATAAAATCTACTTGCTGCCTCGACGCCATACATACCGTGGCCAAAGTATACCGTATTCAGATATCCTTCTAACAGTTCATCCTTATCGTAGAAAATTTCTAGTCGGTACGCATATAATGCTTCATTTATTTTTCTGGTCCAAGATTTTTCATGAGTAAGAAATAAATTCCGAGCGTATTGCTGCGTAATTGTACTGGCACCCTCCACTTTTTTACCGGCTTTTATATCCTTTAAAATAGCAGAAGCAATTCGAGAATAATCAAACCCGTGGTGCTCATAAAACTCCTGATCCTCAACTGCTACAGTAGCTTGCGGTAGAAAAGGGGACATTTCATCCAATGAAATCCAATATCTGCGTTGCTCCTTAAAACGATCACCGATAACATTCCCTTGACTGTCTAAGAAGACAGAAGAAATTGGCACTTGAATCATAGGGGCACCAACGATTTGAGCGTATATTCGGAGCGTGATGACTGCGCTAAAAAGTGCACAAATAGCGGCAATACTTAAAAGTAACAGCCTTTTCCATCTTTTAGTTCGTATGGCCTTTTTTCTATATTGAATACGCCCCATGAAATCAACTCCGTTCTAATTGATATTTTCATTAGTATGAGAACAATAGATTCAAATTAAACGGAAAAACAAAAAAGTATTGCACTTTTGTCAAAAAGCACTATACTTTCAATGTATTTATTTTTTTAATAAATAACAAAACCCATTATAGAAACGGAGATAGATAAATGGCTGGATTTTGGTTTACAGAGAAGCAAACCGAGAATTTTGGCATCACAATGAAGGTGAAACGCACTCTTCATACCGAGCAGACAGATTTTCAATTGTTAGAAATGGCAGAAACTGAAGAATGGGGAAATATGCTCTTTTTAGATGGCATGGTAATGACCTCTCAAAAAGACGAATTTGTATACCATGAAATGGTTGCACATGTTCCTTTATTCACACATCCTAACCCTGAAAATGTGTTAGTAGTTGGTGGTGGAGACGGTGGAGTAATTCGTGAAATTATGAAGCATCCTAAAGTGAAGAAAGCAACGCTTGTTGATATAGATGGAAAAGTAATTGAGTACTCAAAAGTATACTTACCGGAAATTGCATGTGAATTAGATAACCCTCGTGTAGATGTTCAAGTAGGCGATGGTTTCATGCATATAGCTGAGTCTGAAAATGAATATGATGTAATTATGGTAGATTCTACAGAGCCAGTTGGACCTGCAGTAAACCTATTTACAAAAGGCTTCTACGCTGGAATTTCTAAAGCGTTAAAAGAAGACGGTCTATTCGTTGCGCAATCGGACAACCCTTGGTTCAAGGCAGATTTAATTCGCCAAGTTCAAAAAGATGTGAAAGAAATTTTCCCAATTACAAATATGTATTTGGCGAATATTCCAACATATCCAAGTGGATTATGGTGCTTTACAATCGGATCTAAAAAGTATGATCCATTACAAGTGCCAGATGAGCAATTTTTTGATATTGAAACAAAATACTATACAAAAGAGCTTCACAAAGCGGCATTTGTACTACCAAAATTTGTGAAAGACCTTGCAGGAGAGTAAGCCCATGCGATTCGAAGAAGCATACTCAGGTAATGTATTTATAAAAAGTAAACAAAATTATGATGAAGCACAGGCAGTTATCTACGGTATGCCAATGGATTGGACAGTAAGCTATCGTCCTGGCTCGCGTTTTGGCCCTGGGCGAATCCGTGAAGCATCAATCGGCTTAGAGGAATATAGCCCGTATCTTGACCGCGAGCTAGATGACGTGAACTATTTTGATGCAGGGGATATTCCACTACCATTCGGTAATGCAGAAAAGAGCTTAGATTTAATATCGGGTTTTATTCGTCAACTATTGCTAAATGGGAAAATCCCTGTAGGCATGGGAGGCGAACATTTAGTGTCATGGCCTGTCATGAAAACAGTGGCAGATAACTATGACAATCTTGCGATTATTCATATGGACGCGCATACAGATCTACGTGAAGAATACGAAGGTGAACCGCTTTCTCACTCCACACCAATCCGTAAAATCGCCGAATACATCGGTCCAAAAAACGTCTACTCATTCGGAATTCGCTCTGGTATGAAAGAGGAGTTCGATTGGGCGAAAGAAAACGGCATGCAAATTCATAAATTCGAAGTATTAGAGCCTTTGAAAAAAGTGCTACCAACATTAGAGGGGCGTCCTGTCTATGTAACAATCGATATCGACGTACTGGACCCAGCGCACGCACCTGGAACAGGAACAGTAGACTGCGGAGGAATCACAAGCCGTGAGCTATTGGCTTCTATTCACGCAATTGCAAATTCTGGTGTAAACGTTGTAGGCTTTGACCTAGTAGAAGTAGCACCGAATTATGATCCTTCGGAACAGACCGTAAATACAGCTTCGAAGCTTCTGCGCGAAATGATCTTAGGATGGGTTAAATAGAAAACATAAAAACGTGATGTCATTAGGACATCACGTTTTTATTGATTAAATATGAGTCTGGATTCTGCCTTAACTATTTCTCTCCATCAGTATCACTTGATTAGGGAAAATAAAACCACAAGTATAAGTGTCACTTTAGTGAACAATATACTCGTGGTTTCAATTGAAAATTTCATTCCATTATTAATTCTAATTGATATGTATTACTTTATTTCTTCCAGAAGTTTTAGCCAAGTAAAGGGCTTCATCAGCAAGCTTATACAATTCATGAGTTGTTATAGCATCTTCTGGGTAAGTACTAATACCGCCTGAAATAGTTATACTCAGTTTTTCTCCTGTTGAGATCAGGAACAAGTTTTTCTCAATTGATAATCTAATGAGATCTGCAATTTCTATGCTCTTATCATCTGTAGTATTTGGAAGGATGACTGAAAATTCTTCTCCTCCATTTCGAGAAACAATACCTCCGAATGGTTTACTTGTATCTTTTATTCGGAGTGCTAATTCTTTCAATACTTCATCTCCAACAGGATGTCCGTATGTATCATTTACCTTTTTGAAATAGTCAATATCCAACAATAGTAGTGAAAATACTTCATTATTTTCTATAAGCTGTTGAGTGCATTCTTGAAATTTCCGGTTATTATTCAAGCCGGTTAGATAGTCTGTTGCAGACATCTCTTCAATATGTTTTATCTTTTCAAAAAGAGAGCTAAGTAGTTTAAGAATGACAAAAATAATGGAAAACGACAAGACTGAAAATACTATAAAGCTTATAATGGCCAACCACGTTTCAAATTTCCAATTGCCTAAGAAACCTAAAACAATAGAAGTTTGCAAGATGGAATATCCAAAAAAGTAAGGGACGTTTTGAAAGGTCATCGTTTTCTTCCAACTCCAAAGTCCAATAACTAGTCCTATTACGATAGTGCTGCTACCAGCAATCAGTGCATTCGTGGAATATCCGTACATGAATAGGCGGAAGACCCCGATTATTGTTCCGCTTATAATAGGTGCAAACGGCCCTCCTAAGACACCGGATAATGCAATAACCGCCATTCTCCCATCCACAATAAAGAAATCAGAAATGCTAACAGAGGTTAACATTAATAGACAACCAGTAAATCCGCTTAATATCCCAAGTATAAATCGGGCGTAATTATAAGATGGTATATAAACATTTAATTTATTTTGAAATGGAATATAGGTAAGAATTGCAAAAGTAAACAAAATACAAAAATTAATAACAAAGTCAATAAGCACAAAGGTCACCTTCTTAAAATATCTCGGTCCATTATAACCTTTCGAGTATGAATAGTATATTACTTTTTCAGTGATTAGTTGTCACATTCCTTAATATTAAGATATAATATGAAGGTTATAGTAAAAAAATATATGATATTGTGAATTGTCTTCCAGTTGCGGTCAATAATCGCTTTTAGGAAATCATAAATAAAACTTCTACAAAGGATGATAGGCATGTCTACTCCATTACAAAAGACAGTAAATATACGACTAGTTTCTACAATTCGTCATCCGAATGTACAAGAAGAAACAATCAACATAGAAATCAAAGGCACTTTAACACTAAAAGGTAAACAGTATTATCTAGTTTACGAAGAAATGCAAGATCAAAAGAAAACTCGAACGACTGTGAAGTTAGGTGGACAGACCGCGTTGATACTACGAAGTGGTGGAGTTAAGATGCGCTTGCCATTTGAACGGGGAGAACTACAAACGGGTAGCTACGATACTCAATATGGAACACTTATAATTACTACAAATACAAAGCATTTACATTTTGATGATGGCCATTTTCAAGTGGAATATGAGCTAATCATAAATGAAGAAGTTGCTGGTACATATACATTAGAACTAATTTATACGGAGGCGGAATAAATGAACTCAGTAGAACAGCTACAACAATCCATTAAAGACGCATTACAACAAGCAATTATAAAAGCAGAACTTGTAACGGAAGAGCAAATTCCTGCAATCCAACTTGAAACACCAAGAGATAAGGCAAATGGTGATTACGCAACAAATATTGCAATGCAGCTAACAAAACTTGCGAAAAAGAATCCTCGTCAAGTGGCGGATGCAATCGTGGAAAATCTTGATATGTCAGGAACAATGATGGAAAAGATTGATATCGCTGGTCCTGGATTCATGAATATCACGGTTCGTAAAGATTACTTACAAGATGTAGTAAAGGCTGCCCTTACAGAAAAAGAAAACTTTGGCCGTTCAACTTCAGGTGCGGGAGAAAAAATTCAAGTGGAATTCGTATCAGCTAATCCAACTGGTGACTTACATTTAGGGCATGCCCGTGGAGCATCTGTAGGAGATTCTTTATGTAATGTGCTTGATTTTGCTGGATTTGACGTTGCTCGCGAATATTATATTAACGATGCCGGAAACCAAATTCATAACCTAGCTATTTCGATTGAAGCTCGTTATTTCCAAGCTTTAGGATTAGATAAAGAAATGCCTGAAGGTGGCTACCACGGGCAGGATATTATCGACATCGCAGCTGCTCTTGTTGCAGAACATGGTGAAAAATTTGTATCCATGTCGGATGAAGAACGCTACAAAGCATTCCGTGCACATGGGTTAAAAGTAGAGCTTGCAAAACTTCAAAAAGACTTAGCTGATTTCCGTGTTGGTTTTGATAACTGGTTCTCGGAAACATCTTTATATGAGAACCGTAAAATTGAAGTAGCTTTAGATAAATTACGTGCGAACGGTCATATTTTTGAAGAAGAAGGAGCAACTTGGTTCCGTTCTACTACATTTGGAGACGACAAGGACCGTGTACTTATCAAGAGTGATGGCTCTTTCACGTATTTATTGCCCGATATTGCATACCACGAAGATAAATTAGTTCGTGGATTCGATCAATTGATCAATATATGGGGAGCAGATCATCACGGCTATATACCACGTATGAAAGCGGCAATTGAGGCGCTTGGGTATGAGCGTGAAAAACTTGAAGTATCAATTATTCAAATGGTTCAACTATATAAAGACGGCGAAAAAATGAAAATGAGTAAACGTACTGGGAAAGCTGTTACAATGCGTGAGCTTGTGGAAGAAGTAGGTCTAGACGCAGTACGTTACTTCTTCGGTATGCGATCAGGTGATTCACATATGGACTTCGACTTAGACTTAGCTGTTTCTCAATCTAATGAAAACCCAGTGTTCTACGCTCAATATGCACATGCACGTATTTGTTCAATTTTACGATCAGCAGAAACGCAAGGCATGAAAGTGTCGACTGATTCACTTGAATTATTGCAAAGTGAAAAAGAATTAGATTTACTGAAGAAAATTGGTGACTTCCCACAAATAGTTGCAGATGCTGCAAAACTTCGTGCACCTCACCGAATTGCAATTTATATCCAAGAATTAGCTACGACATTCCATAGCTTCTATAATGCGGATAAAGTACTGAATTCGGATAACGTGACGCAATCAGAAGCTCGCCTTGCACTTGTAACAGCAGCACGTCAAACAATCTCAAATGCATTGCGCCTACTAGGTGTATCTGCACCTGAACAAATGTAATCCTAAACCCTCGACCTTGGTTGAGGGTTTTCTTATGCTGTTCATTTGGAATTAATATCCACAACGCGAGTAAGTGCCGCTCAAGAGCAAGTAAGCCTAGCCTATTCACAAGTATTTCTATCCTGAACGCAAGTAAAGGTCCGGTGACACCAAGTAAACAACAAACGAGAGCAAGTAAACGTTAATTCCTCTCTTATATTAGAGCAATCTCCAAATTATCAAGTTGAAAAATTGGAATTAACTTCCTGAACGCAAGTAAATACATCTCAAGTAAGCCTAGCCTATTCGCAAGTATTTCTTTCTTGAACATAAGTAAAGGTCCAGTGACAGCAAGAAAACAATAAACGAGAGCAAGTAAACGTTAATTCCTCTCTTATAATAGTGCAATCTCCAAATATCAAGTTGAAAAATTGGAATTAACTTCCTAAACGCAAGTAAATGCCTCTCAGGAGCAAGTAAGCCTAGCCTATTCACAAGTATTTCTATCTTGAACGCAAGTAAAAGTCCAGTGACAACAAGTAAACAACAAACGAGAGCAAGTAAACGTTAATTCCTCTCTTATATCAGAGCAATCTCCAAATTATCAAGTTGAAAAATTGGAATTAACTTCCTGAATGCAAGTAAATACCTCTCAAGAGCAAGTAAGCCTAGCCTATTCACAAGTATTTCTATCCTGAACGCAAGTAAAGGTCCGGTGACACCAAGTAAACGACAAACGAGAGCAAGTAGACGTTAATTCCTCTCTTATATCAGAGCAATTTCCAAATTATCAAGTTGAAAAATTATAATTAACTTCCTAACCGCAAGTAAATGCATCTCAAGAGCAAGTATTCATAACCCCTTCGCAAGTATTTCTATCTTGAACATAAGTAAAAGTCCAGTGACAACAAGTAAACAACAAACGAGAGCAAGTATATGTTAACTCACCTCTTATGCGAGAGAGATCCCTAGCTATACGAGAGAGATACGCATATGAACGAGAGAGCTCACCTCCAAACCAAAACGCCAACAATAAAAAACGAAGTCGACAGTCATAAAAAATAAGGTATAATGAAGACAAAGCAACATCAATAAATAAATGCATAGAGGTGCTCTAGTTACGGATTGCTAGAGTTAAAAGGGAAGCTGGTTAAAGTCCAGCACGGTCCCGCCACTGTATGTGATGCAACACATCATAAGTCAGAAAACCTGCCTATATGCTTTACGCCCGTTACCTACGAGGATAGGTTTGGTGTAGGTCTGGCTCATTGTATTTTCGTGCAGATTTATACCTATCTATCTCTCATCAATAGGATGGGAGATTTTTTATTGGCTTAATTAGGAGGAATGTAAAATGAAGAAATTATGGCAGTTATGGATGACATCCGCTTTAGCAGTTCTATTGCTTGTAGGATGCGGACAAGAAGAAGTTAAACCTGAAGAAAATACAGGAAATACACAACAAGAAACAGTAGTAGATGAAACAACTTTCCCAATTACAATGACCGATGCAGTCGGTACTGAGATTACATTAGAGGAAGCACCAAAAACAATCGTTTCTATGCAACCAAGTAATACAGAAATTTTATTTGCACTTGGATTAAATGATGAAATTGTTGGAGTTAATGATTACGATAACTACCCAGAAGAAGCGCTTGAAAAAGAGAAAATCGGTGGTATGGAATTCAACGTGGAAAAGATCGTAGCGATGAATCCGGATATTGTATTTGCTCATGAATCTGCCTTGGGTGTAGGTGAAGCTGGATTTCAACAAATTCGCGACGCTGGAGTAAAAGTATACGTAGTGAAAAATGCAACGGACTTCAATGAAACATATACAACAATTGAGGAAATTGGTCGTGCTACTGGTAAATCTGAGGAAGCACAACAAATTGTAGAAGATATGAAAGCAAAAGTAGCAGAAGTTAAAGAGAAAGTAGCAAAAGTAGAAACGAAGAAAACTGTATTCGTTGAAACTTCAGATGTTCCGGAAATTTATACACCTGGTAAAGAAACGTTCATGCAAGAAATCTTAGATATGGTGAATGCTGAGAATATTGCAGCGGATCAAGAAGGCTGGTTTAAAATAGAACCAGAAGAAATTGTTAACCGTAATCCGGACGTAATTATTGTAATGTATAGCTATGTAGAAGGAATTGTGGATAGCGTGAAAGCTCGTGACGGGTTCGATTCTATTACAGCTGTGAAAAACAATGAAGTTATACAAGTAGATGAAAACCTAACAAGTCGTACAGGTCCACGTCTTGCAGAGGGATTAGAAGAAGTAGCGAAAGCAATTTATCCAGAGGCTTTTAGTGAGTAAAGCCTTGATCGGCTACATCTTGTCCATAATAGCTCTTTTTGTAGCAATTTGGCTAGGTGTATCGGTCGGATCCGTAAAGGTACCGATCAGCACATTATGGGATACGGGAGCAGATGCAATCGCGACCAATATCGTTTGGAAAATTCGCATGCCACGTGTGGTGCTTGCAGGACTAGTAGGTGCATCACTAGCCATTGCAGGTGCTGCATTTCAAGGGTTATTAAAAAATCCGCTTGCCGATCCTTATACGTTAGGAGTGTCGTCCGGTGCCTCAGTTGGCGCCGTGGCTACGCTCTTTTTCGGTATTTCGGTGCCGTTTTTAGGAATATTCACATTGCCTGTTTTCAGTATGATTGGGGCTCTAGTTACGATGCTACTTGTTATTACATTTGCCAAGCTAGTCGATCGTTCGATGAAAATGGAAACAATTATTTTGACTGGAATTATTTTTAGTTCTTTTTTAGGTTCTGTAATTTCGTTAATGATTGCATTGACAGGAGAAGAATTGAGACAAATTATTGGATGGCTACTCGGAAGTGTATCAATGCGCGGATGGAGTTTTGTTCAAATGGCATTGCCGTTTGTGGTTATTGGCACGATTTTATTGTGGTTAAACAGAAGAGAGTTAAATGCAATGTTATTTGGAGAAGAACGTGCACAGCATTTAGGGGTCAATGTGAAAAAGCGGAAAATGATGATTTTAATTGGCGGCTCCATGCTGACAGGAACAGCGGTCGCTGTATCTGGAACGATTGGATTCGTAGGGCTTGTCGTTCCGCATATGACAAGGCTATTATTTGGTTCCGATAACCGTCACGTGTTACCACTTAGCTTCATAAATGGAGCAGCATTATTAATCATCTGTGATTTAGTGTCTCGTACGATTATTTCTCCAACTGAACTACCGATTGGTGTGATAACTGCATTTATTGGGGCACCAGTTTTTGCATTTATTTTCTTTAGACAACGGAAAAAAGGAGGCATTTAATATGTTACAAGTGAGAAATGTATCGGGTGGATATGATCACAAATTAATCGTTAAAAACGTCTCATTTGAAGTTGGAAAAGGTGAAATGCTTGGGATTCTTGGACCAAATGGAAGCGGAAAATCTACATTGCTAAAAGTAATAAGCGGTATTTTACATATGGCGGCTGGAGAAGTTTTGATTGAAGGGAAATCGTTAAGGTCTCATTCATCGAAAGAGCTTGCAAAAAAAATGGCGGTTTTACCACAATTACATAGTCATGCATTTTCTCATTCTGTGAGAGACACGATCGCACTTGGCCGATATCCCCATCAAAGTGGATTATTTTCTTCATGGTCGGATGGAGATGAAACGGCGGTTGTTGAAGCGATGCAGCTAACAGCGATGGAAAGATACGAGCATCAAATGCTAGACCTATTATCTGGTGGGGAACAACAACGTGTATTTGTTGCCCAAGCACTTGCTCAACAAGCACCTTTACTCCTACTGGACGAACCGACCAATCATCTAGACATTGCACATCAAAAACAATTACTTGATACGATTAAAACACAGGCGATTGAAAAAGGAATCACTATTATTAGTGTATTTCATGATATAAATCTCGCATCTCTATACTGTGATCGTCTGCTATTAATGGATCACGGGGAGGTACAAGTAATAGGTGCACCTCAGGAAGTAGTGAAGAAAGATCAAATTGAATCGGTGTATCAAGCCCGTATTAGTACAAATCCTCACCCTGAACGTCCGAAGCCTCAAATTACAATTCTTCCGGATGTAAATGAAAAGCAGAATGATGAGCTTATCACAGCAGAGAACTTTCAAGTTACGGCAGAATTGGTTATTTTTCAAGCTGAAACGCAACTCAAAACATGGTCATCCGCAGTGATTAATGCAGGAAGTGGCTGGTACAAAAACTTCGTCAATAGAAGAGTGGACGCTAGCTATGCTTGCGATAATGTAAAAGAAGAAATGCTTGAATACTTAGCGGACAACGGTTTTTCTGAAGCAGATACAGTAGGAATGATGACCGCAGTAAAGACTACGGATGCTGTCATTAAAGAATATGACACACCTTTTGGAAGCATCGTCATTATGGTTACTGCAGGAGTAGGGAATGCAGTGGACGTCTCTAGAACACATGAAGTAGAGATGCTTCCAGCAATTGGTACCATTAATACATGGATAATTGTGAATGGAGAACTTTCAGACGAAGCTTTTATTCAATCAGTTATTACAGCTACCGAATCAAAAACGAAAGCACTCGCTTTTGAACAGGTAAAGGACCCTCGTACTGGAACGATTGCTACCGGAACATCTACGGATAGTGTACTAATAGCAGCGACCCAAAAAGGGACACATATTCCATATGCAGGACCAATCACGGAAATAGGGAAAAAAATAGGACTCGGTGTGTATGAATGCACAGTGGAAGCTATTAAAGTCTACAAAAAAGCAAAAGGTTGGGAGTAGGCATGGGTCCACATATAATTGCAATAGCGATAGGCTTAATACTGGATAGAATAATTGGCGATCCACCGAGTTGGCCGCATCCAGTTAAATTGATTGGAACGCTTATTTCGAAACTAACAGCTTGGTTGAATAAAGGTAGAGCACGCAAGGCGAAAGGGTTTTTACTTGTTTTTATAGTCGTTGGTTTAACATTCTCTGTCACACTAGCTTTACTAATAGGTTCATACTCCATACATATATGGGTGGGGATTGCAGTAGAAAGTATACTAATCGCATCTGGGCTTGCACAGAAAAGTTTAAAAGTGGCAGCATTAGATGTATATAAACCGTTAGTAGCAAAAGATTTACCGTCCGCAAGACAAAAGCTTTCCTGGATTGTCGGTCGTGATACAGAAAAGTTAGATGAACAAGAAGTTACTCGTGGCGTCGTAGAAACAGTATCAGAAAATATTAGTGACGGAATAACTGCGCCACTTTTTTATGCATTTGTGTTTGCTGGTGCGCCTGGACTTTGGTTATATAAAGCGATAAATACGCTCGATTCAATGGTCGGTTATAAAAATGAAAAATACGAGGACTTCGGATTTGCAGCCGCAAAGCTGGATGACATAGCGAACTATATACCAAGCCGATTAACTGGCTATATTATCATGCTGTGGGGCAAAAAAGAGAGTGGATTGTCTTTTAGCAAACGAATGAAAGGCTGGTGGCAGGATTCGAAAAAACATCCAAGTCCAAATAGTGGCTATTTAGAAGCAGCGACTGCTTATCAGCTAGGCATTCAACTTGGAGGTATCAATACATATAAAGGAATCATTTCCAACCGAGCACTCATGGGAATTGGAGAGGTTCCATTATCGCCAAACCATATATTAAGCACCATCTCTCATATGAATACTGCTGTAGTTCTATTTTGGCTGTGGATGATGGTCATTGGAGGGGTTTTATTTGGCATTACCTAATCACGGTGCAAATGCTCATCATGTATATGAGCGACTAGGAATCGAAATGCCCGAAACGGTTATTGACTATAGTGAAAATGTGAATCCATTAGGAGTACCGACGTTTGTGAATGAAAAATGGTCAACCTATGCACAGCTAATCACAAAATACCCGGATCCACAGGGAGAACCATTTTTATCGGCAGCTGCAAAATATCACGGTATTTCGGTTGAAAATACGGTTGTTGGAAATGGGGCGGCGGAAATATTTGCGAGCCTTGCAAAACGGTATGAAAATAAACGTGCAGTATTGATTCATCCGACTTTTTCCGAATATGAAGCAACACTTGCACCTTACAATGTATACATAAAAGAGATAATTGCGACTGGGAAAGTCCCTTTGGACGAAGTTCTCGATGAAGTAGAGTTTGCGGAAGTAATCTACATTTGTAGACCTAATAATCCGACCGGTTATTTAATCCCACTGGAAGAAATTATTCAAATAGCAAAATTTGCGATGAGATATAAATGTGAAGTTATATTAGACGAAGCATTTCTAGATTTTATAGATGAAAAAGAATCTTTTATCCCGTATTTAAAGGAATTTCCAAATGTTATTGTCGTACGCTCAATGACGAAAATGTATGCAATCCCTGGTATTCGACTTGGATACGCTTTAGCTAATAAATCCATCGTAAACGATATACGCTCGAGAATGCCACACTGGAATAGTAATGCGATTGCGGCGACAATTGGAGCAGAGTGTTTGCTAGAGGAAGATTATCGAATGCGAGCAATCGCATTCGCAAAAGAAATGCGTGAACAATTGACGGAGTTTCTAGTGAAATGGAACTGTATTGTGTTACCATCAGCGACTAACTTTCTCTGTTTTCAACTACCAGATTCTTCACGTTCTAAAGAGTTTTTCGAGAGTTTATTAGCCAAAGGGTGCGTGCTCCGCCATACAGAAAATTTCAAAGGGCTAGATGGAAAATGGTTTCGGGTGGGCATGAAAGAGATTTCTCAAATGGAGCATTTGCAAAAGGAGATGACCGCATGGTTCGTGGAAAACTTGTCTTCATAACGGGCGGTGTACGTAGTGGAAAAAGCAGCTTCGCTGAATATTACTTAATGGATAAGCGGGCAAACCGAAATGTGTATATAGCTTCTGGCGTTGCAGTGGATAAAGAAATGAAAGAGCGCATAAAAAGACATCAAGTTGACCGTAAAAGCTACCCAGTCGAGTGGGTGACGATTGAGCAACCGCGTAATCTCGAACAAATCATTCCCAAAATCCAAAAAGATGATGGCATCCTATGGGATTGTGTCACGACCTGGCTAGCTAATGAACTGTATGAAGGGCAAATGGAGAAAGTAGAGCAGCAGCTATACGAGACAATAGACCAGCTATTAAAAAAAACAAAGATAGTCGTAATTGTTTCAAATGAAGTACTCGATGAACCTGTATCAAAGTATGAATTTACAGTTCTATATCAAGCGTGGATTGGGCAAATCCATCAAAAGCTTGTTTCGAAGGCAGATCATGCCTTCGAAATGGAATATGGCGTCAGTCATCAGTGGAAATGAGGGATATAGATGAAGGGCTTAATGGTCCAAGGTACTGCTTCTAGTGTAGGGAAAAGTTTGGTTTGTACAGCTATTTGTCGACTACTTGCTAATGAAGGAAAGCAAGTAGCCCCCTTTAAATCGCAAAACATGTCGAGCTTGAGCATCCATACAGAAGATGGGTTGGAAATAAGTGTCTCGCAATCTTTGCAAGCAAGAGCTGCAAGAATTTCTTATTTAGCCGAAATGAATCCCATATTATTAAAGCCAGCGAGGAACTTGGAGTCGGATATAATTGTTTTAGGAAGAAAGTTGGATAGAATGAGTGGCATGCGCTACAGGGAACAATTTTTTGAAAAAGGGCAAGAACTCATTAAAAATAGTTTGAATTTGCTGTCTGAATCCTATGAGTATTTGATATTAGAAGGTGCTGGCAGTCCTGTTGAAGTAAATTTACGTGATCGTGAACTAGTAAATATGCGTGTTGCTGATCTGGCAGATGTGCCGGTAATATTAGTAGCCAATATTGAGTATGGCGGCGTGTTTGCATCCATTGTCGGTACGCTTGCACTACTTCCAGAAGTACAAAGAGCACGTGTAAAAGGAATAATTATCAACAAGTTTCAAGGAGACATTTCGTTGTTTCAGGACGGAATCGATTTCATCGAAACGTACACAGGTATCGATGTTTTAGGAGTCATCCCTTATTTTTTAAATGAATTCGAAGAAGAAGACGGCGAAGAAAAAAGAGGGCAAATGGCATCAGATGAACAAATTAATGAATGGGCATACCATTTTAAAAAGCATGTAAAATGGGAGAAAGTATTAAGCCTATTAAAGAATGATGTGGTGGGAAAATGAGGAGCATTTTGTTGGCACTTCAATTTTTTACGGTCATTCCAGTAAATAAAAACCTGCCGATGGAAAAACGAGCGATTACAGGGATGTACAGTATTTTTCCTTGGATAGGGGCAGGCATTGGAGCGATTGCTTGTTTAGTCCTCTACTTTGAATGGAGTCCACTAATGACAGGGTTTAGTATTGTACTTCTAGGGGTTGTACTATCTGGAGGACTTCATATGGACGGATATATCGACACATCGGATGCATTCTTTTCCTACAAAGATCGATTGAAGCGATTCGAAATACTAGAGGATCCGCGAGTGGGTGCTTTTGGTGTAATGGCGGTTGTGTTCTTAGTTATTGGTAAAGTAATTATTATATCTGAAGTATTATCGACAGAATCCTTTCACTGGATTTTCGTTATGCTTATCCCATTTTTCTCTAGAGCTCTACTTGGAATCCTATTTTCAGTAACGAACAGTGCTAAAACGAGTGGACTGGCTTATTATTTCAAGGGAAAAATGAATGCCAATGTCGTTACAATTACAACAGCATGTCACTTTTTTATTGGCCTAGTAGTTTTAGGATGGATGACCAATTGGGTGGTTGCTGTCACTACAGCCGCTGTGTTATTTGCATTTATTTGTTTGTTCCGCAGTTGGGTATTGAAAAACTTCGGTGGAGTTACTGGGGATTTACTTGGTGCAAGCGTGGAAATTTCGGAGGTGGTGCTATGGCTAACCCTTTTGCTATTGTTCTCGTAAGGCATTTTCCAACAAAAGGAAATCGAGAAAAAAAGTATATCGGCTGGACTGACGAACCAATCATTACTAGAATGAAAACGAAAAAAATTTCTTTTGAAACTAAACAAATAATTGGCAGCGACTTAATGCGTTGCAAGCAAACAGCAGCGAAAATTTTTAGTGGAGTTCCTTATATAGAGAATTCAAACTTTCGAGAATGCTCCTTTGGTGATTGGGAACAAAAAACATATAATGAATTAAAAGATGAAGCTCAATACAGAAATTGGCTTGATGATCCGAGGCAAATAGCCCCACCAAATGGAGAGTCAATGCAAGCAATGGAAAAACGGGTGCTAGAAGCCTTATTAGAAACAGTCGAAAAGGTAGAGCAGCCGATAATCGTTACGCATGGTGGACCTATTCGTTTTATACTGACCAAGTTTGCAAATATAGAAAAGAGTTTTTGGGATTGGGAAGTACCTCACGGGATTATGTTTACATTGCATTGGCCGGATAAAAAAGCTGTATTGGAGGGGGAACGATGCATGTCATTTTCGGTGGAGCATTTAATGGAAAACGAGCGTATGTAGAGAATATGATACAAGGCCGTAAAGCCCAGTGGATAGATGCAGAATTAGATGTGCTTGTTTTATTACCAGATGTAGAAGTGGTTGTTATTCTTGGAGTTGAAAATCTGCTAAAATCAAAAGGCAAAAAGTTAATCGGAAAATTGGAAATATGGGATAAACAAGCGGAAGTAATAGTCATAGCAACGGAAATCGGACGAGGAATTGTACCGATGGATGCAAGTATGCGCAAACTTCGGGATGATGTTGGTCGATTTTATCAGCAGCTTTTTACAAAGGCATCACGTGTAACACGAATTTGGTACGGTATTTCACAAACATTAAAGGGAGATGAGCAAATTGAAAATTTACACTAAAACTGGAGACAAAGGACAAACAGGTTTGATCGGGGGAAGAACGGACAAAGACGATATCCGAGTGGAAGCTTACGGAACAATTGATGAAGTGAATTCATTTATTGGAAAAGCAGTAACAGAGCTAGATCCAGCGAAATTTGCGGATATTTTAGAGGATTTAGAAACAATCCAGCATGAGCTATTTGACTGTGGTGGAGACCTTGCAAATGTTTCAAATCGTCGTCTATATAAAATGACGGACGAAGCAATCGATGCAATGGAAAAAAGAATCGATGTACTAGTAGAAGAAGGGCCAGTTTTGGAGAGATTCATCCTACCAGGCGGAACACCCGCTGCTGCAACACTTCATATAGCTCGCACAATTACTAGACGTGCAGAGCGTTTGACGGTGACGTTAACGAAAACACAAGAGGATGTACCAACAGTAGTACAACGCTACTTAAATCGTTTGTCCGATTATTTATTTGCAGCAGCTCGCGTGGCAAATGTGAGAGAAAACGTATCGGACGTTGAATACGTGCGCAGTGCAAAAGTATTTAAAAACGTAGGAAGCGAGAAGAAAGAAAAGGAGTAACAATATATGAAACTTCGATTACTAACACTTGCAGCAATGTTTGCAGCACTATGCGCAATCGGGGCATTTATTAAGGTTCCTGTTGGCATTGGAAGTGCAGCCATGGATACAGTACCTGCACTTATATCAGTATCCTTTCTGCCTCCAATTTATGCGGGAGCAGCATCGTTAATTGGTCATTTATCTTCCTCTTTATTTGCAGGGTTTCCGTTAGGTCCATTGCATTTAATCATTGCTGCAGAAATGTTCGTCATTTTATTCGTATACACTAAGTTACACAAAGCAGGGCATCATGCATGGAAGTGGATATTCTTTATTTTTGCAAATAGTGTGCTAGCAACCCTTCCGTTTTACTGGATCATTTCACCGGCATTCTTTGCGGCGGCACTTCCAGGTATCACACTTGCGACTATACTAAATGCTTCAATTGCTATGATTGTCTCACCAGTGGTGGAGCGAGTAATGAAACGGATGAAAACTCATGCGTAATGCTATTTTATTGCCAAATGGCTTCGTTTTGACGACGGATAACTCCGCAGGCATCGGCGAAAAAAAGGCTGACATAGTTTCAACACCAGACGAAATCGTTTCCTATTTCGCAGCAAGAGTCGCATTACTAGAACAATGGGCAGCTGGTGCAACTCCAGTATCCATAGTAGTTCATAACTTCTCAGGAAATCAAAGCTGGGGCAAATATGTCGTCGGAATAGAAAAGCTATTTAACGAAGTCGGTGTAAAGTGCCCGGAAATTACCGGCAGCAGTGAGACCAATATGGAAACGCTACAGTCAGCAATCGCTGTGACAATACTAGGTGAGCAACAAATTGAAAACTCTAATGAAATTCGCTGGTATGTTTATGGCAAGCCAAGTGTCGGTGAAGAAGTCATTAGCGATGGCGATAAAATCGCTGACTTGAAAAAAATTAGTGAAGCAATAAGTCGAGGGCTAGTGCATCAGGTGTGGCCAGTAGGATCTACCGGAATAAAAGGCGAATGTGAACGACTTGGGCTGAAAGACTATTTAGTTGATTGGGATGTAGAAAAATCTGCAGGACCAGCTACAACTGTGTTACTTGGAATTGATATTATTAAAGAAAAAGAAGCAAAACTTCATTTTGGCGATTATTTTGAGGCTATCTCATAAGGAGATGGCTTTTTGTTTTGGAGAAATATGCTCCCTCTTTCGTATAAGGATGATATTTAATAATTTACTTGCTCTCGCCAGTCATTTACTTGCGTTCACCGTTGCTTTACTTGCTTTCAATATAGAAGTACTTACGGATTGACTATGATTACTTGCGCTTGTATTGAATTTACTTGCTTTAAGGATAATTATTCCATAATTTTGATCTTGAAAAGTGGGAATCTCTCGTTTAAGTTGGCATTACTTTAGTATAGAACGTATTCCTACACGATAAATTTTTAACTTCAGTAAACATCCAATTTACAGAAAAAAATACAAAATTCGCATCAATCCGAATAAATAACTGTTGACTGAATGCTCATTCAGTTTTAATATGGAATTACTTATATATTAGTTAAAGAATCTAATGTATTATTCTATTCATAAAATCATTTTACAACTCAGAGGGGGAGAAATAAGATGAATCCATTGTTAATCGCAAACTGGGTACTGTTCATCGCAGTAGTTTTGTATGCTTTAGGATTGTTCGCATATTTGTTGAAAACAAGATATACGTACATCAAACTAGGGAAGAAAGTCGAATTTGAAGATAATGTGAAGGAAAGACTTCGCAAAATTTGGGTGTATGTTTTTGGTCAAAAGAAACTATTAAAAGATAAAAAGAGTGGAGCAATTCACGTTATGTTCTTCTATGGTTTCTTACTTGTACAACTAAGTGCTATTGATTTTATTTGGAAAGGCTTAGCACCTGGTTCACATTTACCGCTTGGACCATTGTATCCAGCGTTTACGTTTTTTGAAGAAATTGTTACATTAGTAATTTTAGTTGCTGTCGTTTGGGCATTTTACCGTCGTTATATTGAAAAGTTAGTTCGCTTAAAGCGCGGGTGGAAAAGTGGCTTGGTGCTAATTTTCATCGGCGGATTGATGGTTTCCGTTTTAGTTGGTAACGGTATGGCAATGATTTGGCATGGTCACGAAGCAACTTGGTCAGAGCCAGTTGCATCTTCTATGGCGTTTATTTTTGGCTGGTTACCTGAAGCTGCTGCAATAACGGTATTTTATATCATGTGGTGGGTACATTTATTATTCCTACTGTCATTCTTAGTGTATGTACCACAATCAAAGCATTTCCATTTAATCACAGGACCAGCAAATGTATACTTCCATCGTTTAGACAAAGTTGGTAGATTACGTCCGATCAATTTTGAAGAAGAGGAAAACGAAGACCCAGAAGCTGAAGAAGAAATGCCTTCGTTCGGGGTTGGTCGTATTCAAGACTTTACACAAGCACAAATGATTGACTTATACGCTTGTGTGGAATGTGGACGCTGTACGAATATGTGTCCCGCAACTGGAACAGGGAAAATGCTATCTCCAATGGACTTAATCGTGAAGCTGCGTGATCACTTAACATTTACTGGAGCAGTAGAAACGAAGAAAAAACCTTGGGTACCAGCACTAGCTTTCCAAGGAACAAAAGGCAATCAGCTTGCGATGGCTGCTGGAGCAGAAGGTGCAGTAATTGAAGATATTTATAGCCCATCTCTAATTGGAGATGTCATTACTGAAGAAGAAATTTGGGCTTGTACAACTTGTCGTAACTGTGAAGACCAATGTCCGGTTATGAACGAGCATGTAGATAAAATTATCGACCTTCGCCGATACCTAGTAATGACAGAAGGAAAAGTAAATCCTGATGCACAACGCGCAATGACGAATATCGAGCGCCAAGGAAATCCATGGGGACTTAATCGTAAAGAGAAAGAAAACTGGAGAGATGCTCGTCCAGATATCCATATTCCAACAGTGAAAGAAGTTTCAAAAGCGGGAGAAGAATTTGAATACCTATTCTGGGTTGGTTCGATGGGATCATTTGATAACCGTTCGCAAAAAATTGCATTATCTTTCGCACATTTGATGAACGAAGCAGGAGTGAAATTTGCTATTCTTGGTAATAAAGAAAAGAACTCTGGGGATACACCACGTCGCTTAGGGAACGAGTTTCTATTCCAAGAGCTTGCAGGATCAAATATTTCAGAATTTGAAAAAGCAGGGGTAACGAAGATTGTCACGATCGACCCACATGCATATAATATCTTTAAAAATGAATATGGTGATTTTGGATGGAACGGAGAAGTGCTCCATCATACAGAAATGCTATATGATTTAGTGCAAGAAGGTCGCTTGAAACCGCAATACGCAGTGGAAGAAACCATTACTTTCCATGATTCATGTTACTTAGGACGCTACAATGATGTATACGATGCACCTCGTGAGGTATTAAAAGCAATCCCTGGCGTTAAGTTAGTCGAGATGGATCGCAATCGCGAAACGGGTATGTGCTGTGGAGCTGGTGGCGGACTGATGTGGATGGAAGAACATGTTGGAAACCGTGTGAACGTAGCTCGTACAGAACAAGCATTAGAAGTAAATCCAACAATTATATCTTCTGGATGTCCTTATTGCTTAACAATGTTATCAGATGGAACGAAAGCGAAGGAAGTTGAAGAAACAGTTGGCACATATGATATTGCTGAACTTCTGGAGAAATCGGTATTTGGAGAATTCATTCCACCTGTGGAAGAGGAAGATTTAGAGCCTATCGTTCAATAGTATATTGCAAATAGTCTTATAGTTTCGTAAACTATTATTAAATAGCAAGGGAGTAAATTTTACTCCCTTTTTTCTTACTAATGAAATCGAGCGAGCGTTCAGTCGTTTTTTATTTTTTACAAAGTTGAAAGCGCATACAACGAAAAGGGGGATCTACATGACAAAAACAGTTATTTTGGATGGAGCACGTACGGCTTTTGGTAAGTTTGGAGGAGCATTGAGTGCTTTAACTGCCTCAGATCTTGGCGGAGTAGCAATTAAAGAGGCACTAAATCGTACAGGCATTAACCCTGAGCAAGTAGATGAAGTAATTATGGGAACTGTTCTACAAGCAGGCCAAGGGCAAATACCTTCTCGACAAGCAGCAACTAAAGCAGGAATTCCATGGTCAGTAAAAACAGAAACAATCAATAAAGTATGCGCATCTGGAATGCGAAGTGTCACACTTGCAGATCAACTGATCAGACTTGGTGACGAGGAAATAATTGTAGCAGGGGGTATGGAATCGATGTCCAATGCACCTTACTATTTACCAAAAGGTAGATTCGGCTTGCGCATGGGGGATGCGACTATGGTCGACGGTATGGTTTATGATGGTCTGTCTTGTTCATTCCATCCTAAAAATGTTCATATGGGGACATACGGAAATTCGACAGCAGAAGCGTTTGAGCTATCTCGTGAAAAACAAGATGCTTGGTCGTTTAGAAGCCATGATCTTGCATTGAAAGCTATGGATAATGGAGTTTTGGAAAAAGAAATTGTTCCAGTCGAAATTCCACAGCGCAAAGGTGAACCAATCGTTGTAAAAGAAGACGAATCACCACGTCGTAATACATCATTAGAATCCCTTGCTAATCTAAAGCCAGCATTCGGAAAAGAAGGAACAATCACTGCAGGTAATGCACCCGGTATTAATGATGGTGCTTGTGCAATCGTATTAACTAGCGAAGAAAAAGCGCTGTCACTTGGAAAAGAAGCACTAGCGTATGTTCTTGGGCATGCAGAAGTAGCAATTGAACCTGAAAAATTCCCTCAAACACCTGGATTAGTAATTAATAGAATCCTAGAGAAAACAGGTAAAACATTAGAGGATATCGATCTATTTGAAATAAACGAAGCATTTGCAGCTGTTGCATTAGTGAGTAACCAGTTAGCTGGTTTAGACGAAGAAAAAGTAAATGTAAATGGTGGAGCAGTTGCACTTGGTCATCCAATAGGAGCATCTGGTGCACGAATCATATTAACTCTTGCATATGAATTAAAGCGACGTGGCGGTGGTATCGGTATCGCAGCAATTTGTTCCGGTGGCGGTCAAGGAGATGCCATCATGATCGAAGTTCCAAAAACAGGAGGCAATAAAGCATGAATATCCAAAAAGTATTGGTAATAGGAGCAGGTCAGATGGGATCTGGAATTGCTCAAGTATGTGCTCAAGCAGGATTTGACGTAAAACTGAATGATCGTGAACAACAATTCTACGATCGTGGTATCCAAACAATTACTAAAAATCTTTCTCGCACTGTTGAAAAAGGTCGAATGACGGAAGATGAAAAACAATCAGTTCTAAATAAAATTACAATGTCACTATCTATAGAAGATGCTAACGATGTTGACCTAGTGATTGAAGCTGCGGTCGAAAATATGGAAATCAAACAGTCTATTTTCAAACAACTAGACGAAATTGCACCGGCTCATACAATTTTGGCTACAAATACCTCCTCTTTACCGATTACAGAAATTGCTGCTGCAACGAATCGTCCAGAGCAAGTAATTGGGATGCATTTCATGAATCCTGTTCCGGTAATGAAGCTAGTGGAAATCATTCGTGGACTCGCTACATCGGATGAAGTATATACAGCAATTGAAGAAATGACGAAGAAACTAAACAAAGTTCCAGTAGAAGTAAATGACTTTCCTGGATTTGTATCTAACCGCATTTTAATGCCAATGATCAACGAAGCGATCTACACGCTATATGAGGGTGTTGCAACAAAAGAAGCTATTGATGATGTGATGAAAATGGGGATGAATCACCCAATGGGACCCCTACAACTAGCGGACTTTATAGGTCTAGACACTTGCCTCTACATTATGGAAATCTTACATGAAGGATTTGGTGACAGTAAATATCGTCCATGTCCGTTGTTACGTAAATATGTGAAAGCCGGATGGCTAGGAAAGAAAACAGGTAGAGGTTTTTATATCTACGAATAAAAGGGGCATTTAAGATGGAATTAAAATTTACTGAAGAACAACTAATGATGCGCAACATGGTCAGGGATTTTGCTAAAACAGAAATTGAACCTTTTATTGAACAAATGGAGCAGGGAGAGTTCCCTCGAGATATTTTGAAAAAAATGGGAGAACTAGGCTTGATGGGCATCACCGTTCCAGAACAATATGGTGGCTCTGAAATGGATTTTACAAGCTATGTAATTGCAATTAACGAACTTTCAAAAGTGAGTGCGGTAATAGGGGTAATACTTTCCGTTCATACCTCAGTTGGAACAAATCCAATATTATATTTTGGTAATGAACAACAAAAAGAGAAATACATTCCGAAGCTTGCGACTGGTGAATATTTAGGCGCGTTTTGCTTGACGGAGCCATCTGCGGGATCTGATGCAGGCGCTTTGAAAACAAAAGCTGTCAAAAAAGATGACTACTATGTATTAAACGGCTCTAAAGTATTTATTACAAATGGGGGAGAAGCAGATGTAAATATTGTTTTTGCATCGACTGATTCATCACTTGGTTCAAGAGGTATTACGGCATTTATAGTCGAGAAGGATACACCGGGATTCATCGTTGGAAAAGATGAACAAAAAATGGGTCTCCATGGATCTAGAACTGTCCAGCTAACATTTGAAGATATGAAAATACCAGTTGAAAATAGACTTGGTGAAGAAGGTGAAGGCTTTAAAATAGCGATGGCCAACCTAAACACCGGGCGTATTGGAATTGCAACACAAGCACTAGGAATTGCAGAAGCCGCTTTCGAAGCCGCTGTTGGATACGCAAAAGAGCGTGTGCAGTTCGGTAAACCAATCGCAGCGAATCAAGGGGTAGGGTTCAAGCTTGCTGACATGGGAACTGCAGTGGAAGCAGCAAGATTACTAGTCTACCGCGCAGCTAGCCTTCGTGAACAAGGACTTCCTTGCGGCAAAGAAGCGTCGATGGCAAAACTATTCGCTTCCAAAACAGCAGTAGACGTTGCGATTGAAGCAGTTCAAGTATTTGGTGGTTATGGCTATACAGAGGATTACCCAGTAGAACGTTATTTCCGTGACGCAAAAATCACCGAAATTTACGAGGGCACAAGTGAAATTCAACGCATCGTAATCGCGAAGCACTTAACTCATTAAACTAAAATTTGAAAAGCAATTCTATTCTATAAAATAGAGATTTTCGGAAGAACATAAGAATCCGAGAGACCCATCAAGTTGCTCCAAAAAACAACCAAACTTAAACCAAAAAAGGCGGGATATACAATGAATTTTCAACTTTCGGAAGAACATGAAATGATTCGTAAAATGGTAAGAGACTTTGCAGAAAATGAAGTAGCGCCAACAGCTGCAGAACGAGACGAAGAGGAACGTTTTGACCGTGAGATTTTCGACAAAATGGCTGAGTTAGGTTTAACAGGAATTCCTTGGCCTGAAGAGTACGGTGGAATCGGTTCCGATTATCTTGCATATTGTATCGCTGTAGAAGAGCTTTCACGTGTTTGTGCGTCTACAGGCGTAACTTTATCTGCACATACATCGCTTGCAGGTTGGCCGATTTTCAAATATGGCAATGAAGAGCAAAAACAAAAGTATCTTCGTCCAATGGCTGAAGGTTCAAAAATTGGTGGGTATGGTTTAACTGAAGCAGGTTCTGGTTCAGATGCAGGCGGTATGAAAACTACTGCAAAATTAGATGGCGACCATTATGTATTAAATGGCTCTAAAATATTTATTACGAATGGTGGAATTGCTGACATATACGTTGTCTTTGCAGTAACAGATCCTGAATCCAAGCATAAAGGAACTAGTGCATTTATCGTAGAAGCAGATTTCCCAGGATTCTCTGTTGGTAAAAAAGAGAAAAAATTAGGAATTCGTTCGTCTCCAACAACTGAAATTATTTTCGATAATTGCCGCATTCCTAAAGAAAATCTTCTTGGTGAAGAGGGGCAAGGGTTCATTATCGCTATGAAAACATTAGATGGCGGACGTAATGGCATTGCTGCACAGGCTGTAGGAATTGCACAAGGTGCACTAGATGCATCGGTAAATTACGCGAAAGAACGTGTTCAATTTGGTAAACCGATCGTTGCAAACCAAGGGGTATCTTTCAAGCTTGCAGATATGGCAACATCAATAGAAGCATCTCGTTTACTTACATATCAAGCTGCTTGGTTAGAGTCAAATGGTCTACCATATGGCAAAGAGTCGGCAATGGCTAAACTGATGGCTGGTGATACTGCGATGAAGGTAACAACTGAAGCTGTTCAAGTATTTGGCGGATACGGTTATACGAAAGATTATCCGGTAGAACGTTATATGCGCGATGCAAAAATTACGCAAATTTACGAAGGAACACAAGAAATTCAAAGATTAGTAATTTCTCGTATGTTAACTAAGTAATCGATGTCTATGGAAAAGAAACATGAAGTAAAGACATCGGTGAAAGATGAGAATCTTATTGAAAAAAGAAGAGAGCAAATGATTCGTGCAGCTGTTACTTTATTCAAAGAAAAAGGGTTTCACCGCGCAACTACAAGAGAAATAGCTAAAGAGGCTGGCTTTAGTATAGGGACTTTGTATGAATATATTCGTACAAAGGAAGACGTTCTCTATCTGGTTTGTGACAGTATTTACAATGAAGTGCACAACAGATTGTCGCAAATTACTTTAGAAAATGGTACTGCAGAAGACTTAAAAACAGCTATCCGTCACTACTATGGCGTAATCGATGATATGTCAGACGAGTTCGTAGTTATGTATCAAGAATCTAAGTCACTCCCAAAAGGTGCGCTGGAATATGTACTAGCGAAAGAATTAGAAATGGTCGAAATCTTCCATAAAATAATTATTGGCTGTATTCAAGCACGGGAACTTGAATTAACAGATGCACAGGCACATCTTTACGCACATACATTAGTCGTTCAAGGACAAATGTGGGCATTCAGAAGATGGGCACTGCGCAAGGAATATACGATTGACCAATTCACAGAGCTACAAATCGAATTATTACTTCATGGGATGAAATAAAACAAACACGTTCACATACAAACAAGGGGGAATATCAGCATGTCTACTGTAGAAGTATATCGTCCAAAAAATCATGTGCGATTCGTTACAGCATCCAGTCTTTTTGATGGACATGATGCATCCATTAATATAATGCGTCGCATTTTACAGGCTAGCGGAGCAGAGGTTATTCATCTAGGACACAACCGCTCTGTAGAGGAAGTAGTAAATGCTGCAATTCAAGAGGATGTACAAGGAATCGCCATATCTTCCTATCAAGGAGGGCATGTTGAGTATTTTAAATATATGAAAGACTTACTCGTCGAGCGTGGTGCGCCACATATCCGTATTTTTGGCGGGGGCGGCGGAGTAATTATTCCGAAAGAAATAAAAGAACTACAAGAATATGGTATTTCCGGAATTTTCTCACCAGAGGATGGCCGTAAATTAGGATTACAAGGAATGATCAATCAAATCCTAATGGAATGTGATGTAGCAACAGAACCAAAAGGGGTAAAAGAAGAAATTGCAAACGTTACTACGGAGAATCCAGAGGTACTTGCCCATTTAATCACTGTAGCAGAAGAGGCACATCAAACGCATAATGAAGAAGCGGTTGAAATGCTAAAGCAAGCAAAGCAATTATCCAAAGGTACTCCAGTACTTGGTATTACAGGTACTGGTGGAGCGGGAAAAAGTTCGCTCACTGATGAATTAATTCGCCGTTTCCTACAAGAGCTTCCAGATAAAAAAATTGCTGTTCTATCTATTGATCCAACAAAGCAAAAAACAGGTGGGGCCCTATTGGGAGACCGAATTCGTATGAATGCAATATTCAACAAGCGTGTATTTATGAGAAGTCTAGCTACTAGAGGCTCTCGTACAGAATTATCAGGAGCACTTGCTGATGTATTAGACGTTGTAAGAGTTGCTGGATATGACATGATTATTGTAGAAACTAGTGGAATCGGACAAGGGGATGCGGAAATTACAAATGTATCGGATGTATCGATGTATGTAATGACCAGCGAGTTCGGAGCACCTTCTCAATTAGAGAAAATAGACATGATTGACTATGCTGATTTAATCGTTATCAATAAATTTGAGCGTAAAGGGTCAGAAGATGCACTTCGCCAAGTGCAAAAGCAATATCAACGTAGTCGAGAGCTTTGGCATGATGATCTAGATACGATGCCTGTTTATGGAACCATTGCAAGTCAGTTTAATGATAAAGGAACAAATTCATTATTTGCAGCACTTGTTGCTACGTTAAATGAAAAGACAGGATCTGCCTGGGAGACATCTTACGACCAATTTGTAAAAACACAAAAGCAGAACGTTATCATACCGAATGATCGCCGCTATTACTTACGTGAAATTACGGATGCTGTCCGAGGATATCATCGCAAGTCTGAAGAACAGGTTGGCTTTGCAAGAAGACTTTTCCAGCTTGAAGGTGCAATCGAGCAAGTGAAGGAAAAAGCTTCAGACGACGTACTAGTCCAATCTCTCGAATCATTAGCTACAGGTGTTCGGGATGAACTGACTGCAGAATCTAAACGTATTCTAGAAAACTGGGCTACTTTAAAAGAAGCTTATACTGGGGACGAATTTATCACAAAGATTCGAGATAAAGAGATTCGTACAATTCTTCGTACAGAAAGCTTATCAGGAATAAAAATTCCAAAAATAGTACTTCCTCAATTCGTAGACTTTGGAGAGATTCTACGCTGGGTATATAAAGAAAATGTACCAGGTTCATTTCCTTATACGGCAGGTGTTTTTCCGTTTAAACGAGAAGGAGAAGACCCGAAACGTCAATTTGCAGGCGAAGGAACACCTGAACGAACAAATCGCCGCTTCCATTATTTATCGAAGGATGACGATGCGAAACGCTTATCGACTGCATTTGACTCGGTAACACTATACGGAGAAGATCCTGATCATCGTCCGGATATATACGGAAAAGTTGGAGAGTCTGGTGTTAGTATTTGTACATTAGAGGATATGAAGAAGTTATATGATGGCTTTGACTTATGTGCACCTTCTACATCTGTTTCAATGACGATAAATGGTCCAGCTCCAATTATTCTAGCGATGTTCATGAATACAGCGATTGATCAGCAAGTACTTCTAAAGGAAGAAGAACTGGGACGTACACTTACTGTAGAGGAGTTTACACAGGTTAAGACTACTACATTGCAGGTTGTTCGAGGAACTGTTCAAGCAGATATATTGAAAGAGGATCAAGGTCAAAATACATGTATTTTCTCAACGGAATTTGCACTTCGAATGATGGGGGATATTCAACAATATTTTATTGACCAAAAGGTTCGTAATTATTATTCAGTGTCTATTTCGGGGTATCATATTGCAGAAGCAGGGGCAAACCCAATTTCGCAACTGGCATTCACGCTGTCGAATGGCTTTACTTATGTAGAGTACTATTTAAGCCGCGGCATGCATATAGATGACTTTGCACCTAACTTATCGTTCTTCTTCTCGAATGGATTGGATCCAGAGTATACTGTTATTGGACGCGTTGCTCGTCGTATTTGGGCAGTTGTAATGCGTGACAAATATGGCGCAAATGAACGCAGTCAAAAGCTGAAATACCATGTACAAACATCTGGTAGAAGCTTACACGCTCAAGAAATTGACTTTAACGACATTCGTACGACGTTACAAGCATTGATGGCACTTCAAGATAACTGTAATTCGCTTCATACGAATGCTTATGATGAGGCAATTACAACTCCTACAGAAGAATCAGTCCGTCGTGCAATGGCGATTCAGATGATTATTACAAAGGAGCATGGACTTTCGAAAAATGAAAATCCTCTACAAGGTGCTTTCATTGTAGAAGAAATGACAGACCTAGTAGAAGAAGCTGTTCTATCTGAATTCGATCGTATTAATGACCGTGGTGGTGTACTTGGTGCAATGGAAACGCAATACCAAAGAGGAAAGATTCAAGAAGAATCTATGCACTACGAGATGAAAAAACATACTGGCGAGCTGCCTATTATCGGGGTAAATACTTATTTAAATCCTAATCCTGCTTCCGAAGAGGATATTAATAATATGGAAATTGCCCGCGCAACAAAAGAAGAAAAAGAAACACAAATAAGCAATCTTCGAAATTTCCAACAAAAAAATGATACTGAGGCAGAAGAAGCTCTTGCTCGCTTGAAGCAAGTTGCTGTTACTGGAGGTAACATTTTTGAAGAGTTAATGACAACTGTTCAAAAGGCAAGTCTTGGTCAAATCACGCATGCTTTGTATGAAGTTGGCGGACAATATCGTCGAAATATGTAAACGATTGGTTACAGAAAAATAAAGTTTAGTGTTCCGATGAATATCGGAACACTTTTTTCCTATTTTTTTGTATAATATACCTAGTATGTAGTAAAGGAGAAGTTGGATGAAAAAACCTGTTCACATTTTGGTCATTATAATTCTCTTACTACTTACTATTTTTCTATATAACAAACAACTAGCCTCAATTCCATTGCTTTTAATATCGTTTTATTTGTTTACTGTTGTAGGAAGTAAAATTTCTCTTTTCAAAAAGAATAAATGAATGTAGCATATAACATACTTGTGTGTATATAATGAAAAGTATGCAAACGAACATAGAAAGGACGTGCACGATTTGAAATTTCGTGAAATGACAACAACACAACTACAAGAAGAATCGTTAATCGATCTAGCATTTGCGATTTTAGAAGATAAAAAAAACTCATTAACATTAAAAGAATTATTTGATGACATTCAACATTATAATGGGCTTACTGATGAGGAAATGGCTTCTCGCAAACCTCAATTCTATACAGATATGAATATTGATGGGCGCTTTTTGGCAATTGCTGAAAACCAATGGGGCCTTAGAGAATGGTATCCAGTAGAACAAATTGAAGAAGAATCAGCGCCTACCGTAAAAGTTCGTAAAAAGAAAGATAAGGTAGTAGATGATGATTTAGAAGATTTAGATGAGGACGAAATCGTATTCGAAGAAGAATTCGACGAGTTTGTAGAAGATGACGATGAGGACGATGACGATGACGACGAACCAGTTATCGAATTTGTAGAAGAAGACATTGATGAAGTGATTGAAGAAGACTTAATCGATGAAGACGATGATGAGTTTGAAATCGATGAGGAATTAGACGAAGAAGACGAAGAATAATTCTTGACTTATTTTCTTAAACGCTATAAGATTTTATTGGGCTCTTTTTGAAGAGACATTACTCATGTGCATATGCGCTCCCCTGCGAAGAAGCAGGCGGAGCGTTTTTTTGTTATTGCTACACTCTTATTTATTTGAATGTTTAACGCATACTAAATAAGACAATGTTCTCATCGGTTGTGGTGGAGGACTAGATATTACATTAGGAGGAACACATAATGACTAAATTTATTTTTGTTACTGGTGGGGTTGTATCTTCACTTGGCAAAGGGATCACGGCTGCTTCACTTGGTCGTTTATTAAAAAATAGAGGACTAAACGTAACGATCCAAAAATTCGATCCTTACATCAACTTAGATCCTGGAACAATGAGTCCATATCAACACGGAGAGGTTTTCGTAACAGATGATGGAGCAGAAACAGATTTAGATTTAGGTCACTACGAGCGTTTTATCGACATCAACTTGAACAAATACTCTAATATTACAACAGGTAAAGTGTACTCATCTGTATTAAGAAAAGAGCGTCGTGGAGATTATAATGGTGGAACAGTTCAAGTAATTCCACATATTACAAATGAAATCAAAGAGCGTTTATTCTTAGCTGCAAAAGAAACGCATGCAGATATCGTTATTACTGAAATCGGTGGAACAGTAGGAGATATCGAATCTCTTCCATTCCTAGAAACTATCCGTCAAATGAAACGTGACGTTGGTAGCGATAATGTAATGTATATTCACTGTACTTTAGTGCCATTCATCAAAGCTGCAGGAGAAATGAAAACAAAACCGACACAACATAGTGTTAAAGAATTGCGTAGTCTAGGTATTCAACCAAACGTAATTGTACTTCGTTCGGAAATGCCAGTTCCTCAAGATATGAAAGATAAAATCGGGCTTTTCTGTGATATTAAACCAGAAGAAGTAATTGAATGTATTGATGCGGATTCTTTATATGAAATCCCATTAAATTTACAGGCACAACATTTAGATCAAATTGTAGTGGATCATTTCAAACTTCAAACACCTGAAGCAGATATGACAGATTGGATCGGCTTAGTAGACCAAGTAAAATCATTGTCGAAAAAAGTTCGTATTGGTTTAGTTGGTAAATACGTAGAGCTTCAAGATGCATACATTTCAGTAGTAGAAGCAATGAAACATGCTGGCTACAAATTTGATGCAGACGTTGAAGTGAAATGGGTAAATGCTGAAGAAGTGAATGAAGCAAATGTTGGGGGAATCCTTGGCGATGTAGACGGAATTCTTGTCCCTGGTGGATTCGGAGACCGTGGAGTAGAAGGAAAGATTGCTGCTACTAAATTTGCGCGCGAAAACAATGTGCCATTCTTAGGTATTTGTTTAGGTATGCAATTGGCAACAGTTGAATTTGCACGTTCTATTCTAGAACTTCAAGGAGCACATTCTACAGAGTTAGATCCAACAACTCCGCATTCTATTATCGATTTATTGCCAGAACAAAAAGATGTAGAGGACCTTGGAGGAACACTTCGTTTAGGATTATATCCATGTAAATTAACGCCAGGTTCAAAAGCTCATCAAGCATACGGAGAAGAACTTGTATACGAACGTCATCGTCATCGTTACGAGTTCAACAACGAGTACCGTGAGCAATTCGAAGCAGCAGGATTTGTGTTCTCTGGTACAAGCCCAGATGGTCGCCTAATCGAAATCATCGAGCTACCAGATCACCCATTCTTCGTAGCTTCTCAGTTCCACCCGGAATTTGTGTCGCGTCCACAACGTCCACAACCACTATTCCGCGACTTCATCAAAGCATCAGTTGGTGAGTAGAAAAACGTAAGCGCCTATGTCAGCACCGATAAGCGTTGGAAGAATAACGGTAAAGGCGGCCTTTGCCTTTATCCGGTATTCTGAAACGACTCGAGGTGCTAGGCGCTATAGCTGGCCAATCTAGAAATGTGAAAGACGCCGTTTAGCTGCGAAAAGCGCTGGAGGACTTGAAAGGAAAGGCGTATTTTGCCTTAACTAAAAGTCTGAAGCGATCGAGCAGCTGGAGTCTGGAACTGGACAAAGTAGAAAAGCGGAAGCGCCTATGTCAGCCCCGACAACGTTCTTCTGCGACGAACTTTGCGCAGGAGCAAGCGTTGGAAGAATAACGGTAAAGGCGTCCTTTGACTTTATCGGGTATTCTGAAACGACTCGAGGTGCTAGGCGCTGTAACTGGCCAATCTAGCAATGTGGAGGGCGCCGTTTAGCTACGAAAAGCAGAAGTGCCAATATAGATTATAAAAGAGGATTACTCATGTTAATGAGTAATCCTCTTTTTTTACTTACTCAGTTAATTGGTTAACAGATTCTGTATATTCTGGACGAATGTGTGCTGCCACAAGTACGCATTAGCCTCCAAAAGAATTGAGTTTGATTGTATGAAATTTCCATTTCTCAAGTAAATCTTCATCAAGAGCAAGTAAATGAAGAAGGAAAGCAAGTATCTAACGTAGGACAGCAAGTAAATTTCTAATGTAAGCAAGTAAACGAAACGACACCGCAAGTAAATGATAATGTATATGATTTTCTCATGTTACCACTAGCTAGGTATGCGCATCTTCATCCCATTTTAATAGTCTCATTCTTCTTCCTCATGCGCATTGAATGTGTACATCTTATATTTCTAAAAATAAATTAAACAATATACAATTCCTACAATAGTCAAAAGCTTTACTTGCTTACAACTATTGTTTACTTGCTTTCAACGAGAAAATATTTGCTCTCAGAACTTCCTTACTTGCGTTTGATTTAACAATACTAGCGCTGAAGTTGTAAATACTTGCGAAATGGGAAAACTATACAAAGAAACGCCTAAAGAAAAAACTCTTTAGGCGTTTTTGTGAACTATTCACCTATTAACATCTCGTTTAACTTCATCTTTACTGCTTCGTATACAAATAAACCACTTAAAGCATGGGGGAGCACAATACGGGTTCCATCTTCGGCGGGAAGGAGTCCTTTTGTGAGTTTTGTTGAAATATATGTATAGGCAAGATCAGCTAGCTTATTATCATGGCCTTCTGGTTCTGCTGCTAATGCACCAAAAGGAATATATTCCTCACTCAATTTTTTAGCTAAGGCTAAAGCTTCTTCGTCATAACAGGAACGAGTAAGAATCCAGACACGGTCAGTGCTAGTTAGTTCGATTTCGGGTAACCAGGTTTGCATTGATGGAAAAGGCTCAGCTGCATGTTGTGCATTAATCGAAATACTTTTCATTTCTCCAAAAGTAGCGAAAAAAACTGTTCCCTCTCTAGCAGCGGCTTGTGCAAGTAGACGAGCAGTTTCCTCAATACTTTCTTCCTCTGAACTAGAGATTCTTTGCATTAATCCAGAAAGTTGCGTTGTTAACATTTTCATCGTAATTCACCTCTCATTTATTATAAAACAAAGTTTGTCATTCCGTATGCTATTACTTTTTTGTGGGTAATAAAACAGAAAGAAATGGAAATTTTTTTAAAAAAAAGAGGGAAAGCACTAGCCGATATCGTATAATACAATATGGGATTAATAAAGAAAGGGTTTGCATGTCATGAAACATATCTTAATAGTGGATGATCAGTTAGGAATACGATTATTGTTGAAAGAAGTGTTTACACAAGAAGGATATGAAGTCAGTTTAGCAGCAAATGGGTATGAAGCTTTAGAACTTATAAATGAGCACAAAATTGATGGAGTTTTACTAGATATGAAAATCCCAGGTATGGATGGAATTCAAATTCTAAAATTAATCAAAGAACAATGGAGCGATCTCCCCGTCATGATGATGACCGCATACGGAGAGTTGAATTTCATAGAACAAGCACAGAGATTAGGAGCCTCTCTTTATTTCACTAAGCCATTTGATGTTTTTGAACTAAGAGATTCTGTTAATAATCTCCTGAAATAAGTTGGAACAGCAGGCAGTGGAAAACATCGCCTGTTTTTGTTATGATGTAGGAAGAAAGTAGAAGATACCATTTAGTTACTACATAGGACTGCTGTTGCTTGTTTTACACAGGGAAATTCCTACTTCAGTCTACTGGTGTCCGCAGTAAGTCAAATAGAAATAAAGATAATTTTGGAGTGCAAAAGCAAATAGAGGAGGTCCATTTCAATGGCTTTAGTTTCGATGAAAGAAATGCTGGGAAAAGGGAAAAGAGAAGGATACGCTGTAGGGCAATTTAACATTAACAATTTAGAGTTCACACAAGCAATCCTGTTAGCAGCTGAGGAAGAAAAATCACCAGTAATACTAGGTGTATCTGAAGGTGCTGCAAAATATATGGGTGGCTTCGTTGCAGTCGTATATATGGTAAAAGGACTAATCGAGTCTTATAAAATTTCCGTACCAGTGGCTATTCATTTAGATCATGGTTCTAGCTTTGAAAAATGTAAAGAAGCAATTGATGCTGGGTTCACATCTGTAATGATTGACGCTTCTCATCATCCGTTTGAAGAAAACGTTGAAATTACAACTAAAGTTGTAGAATATGCACATGCGCGCAATGTTTCTGTGGAAGCTGAACTGGGAACAGTTGGAGGACAAGAAGATGACGTTATTGCGGATGGAGTTATTTACGCTGATCCTGCAGAATGTGCAGAGCTTGTAAAACGTACAGCAATCGACTGTTTAGCTCCCGCTTTAGGTTCTGTTCATGGACCATATAAAGGAGAACCAAACTTAGGTTTCAAAGAAATGGAAGAAATTTCAAAACTTGCTGATCTTCCACTTGTTTTACACGGTGGAACAGGTATACCAACACATGATATAACACGTTCTATTTCACTTGGAACTGCGAAAATCAATGTAAATACAGAAAACCAAATTGCTGCAACTAAAGCGATTCGTGACTTTTTAGCTTCTGATGCAGAGCAATATGATCCACGTAAATATTTGACACCTGCACGTGATGCTATTAAAGCAACAGTAATTGGCAAAATGCGTGAATTTGGAAGCTCAAACAAAGCCTAATAATAAGTAAGAAAAATAGCTACAGGGGAGAAGTGTTCAAAAGAACCTTCTCCTGTTTTTCCATCATGAGGAGGATATTATTCATATGAAATTTTTTATCGACACAGCCAACTTTGACGAAATAAAAGAAGCACACGCATGGGGTATTCTATCAGGAGTAACGACGAATCCATCGCTAGTAGCAAAAGAAAATATCTCATTCCACGATCGCCTTCGTGAAATTACCGCGTTAGTAGATGGTTCAGTGAGTGCGGAAGTAATAGCTCTAGATGCTGAAGGTATGATTAAAGAAGGTAGAGAACTTGCTGCCATTGCACCGAACATTACTGTAAAACTACCGATGACTCCAGAAGGTCTTAAAGCTTGTTCTGTATTCCGTTCTGAAGGTATTAAAACGAATGTAACACTTATTTTCAGTGCTAACCAAGCACTGCTTGCTGCACGTGCCGGGGCAACTTATGTATCACCATTTTTAGGACGTTTAGACGATATCGGTCATGATGGGATGGAATTGATCGCAAAAATTGCACAGATTTTTGATATTCATAATATCGATACTGAAATTATTGCAGCTTCAATTAGACATCCACAACATATTACGGATGCTGCTTTAAACGGTGCACATATTTCAACAACACCTATAAAGGTACTAAAACAACTATTCAATCATCCTTTGACAGACAAAGGAATTGAAGGATTTCTAGCGGATTGGAACAATCGTAAAAGCGAGTAACAAGACGAAGGAGAACTGTATGGAAGTTTATAAAATAAAAGGGGGACAACGCCTTCAAGGAACCATTAAAGTAAGTGGTGCAAAAAATAGTGCAGTAGCACTTATACCTGCTTCTTTATTGGCAAATTCCCCTGTAACTATTGAAGGTTTACCAGAAATTTTAGACGTTTGGACGTTAAAAGAAATTTTAGAAGAAGTAGGAGCTAAAGTAACATTTGAGAATGGAACAATGACGATTGATCCGACAAATGTGGAGGATATGCCTCTTCCGAATGGTAACATTAAGAAACTTCGTGCGTCTTACTATTTGATGGGTGCCATGCTTGGAAGATTCAACAAAGCAGCAATAGGGTTACCTGGCGGTTGTCACCTAGGACCAAGACCTATAGATCAACATATTAAAGGCTTCGAAGCATTGGGCGCATCGGTGTCAAATGAACATGGAGCTATTTATCTACGTGCGCAAAATTTAGTTGGCGCAAAAATCTATTTAGATGTTGTAAGTGTAGGTGCTACCATTAATATTATGCTGGCAGCTGTTAAAGCAAAAGGTCGTACGATTATTGAAAATGCAGCAAAAGAACCAGAAATTATTGATGTAGCAACTTTACTATCTAATATGGGTGCGAATATCAAGGGTGCTGGGACTAATGTTATCCGGATTGACGGTGTAGAAGAATTACATGGTACAAAGCACACGATTATTCCCGATCGTATTGAAGCCGGCACATTTATGATAATGGCAGCAGTCGCTGGAGACGGCGTGACCATTGACAATGTGATTCCTTTTCACGTGGAGGCGTTAACTGCCAAGCTTCGCGAAATGGGTGTGAAGGTGGAAGAATACGAAGAAAAGATTGTAATCCCAAAAGTGGAAGAAATGTTACCTGTCGACGTAAAAACATTGGTATATCCAGGTTTCCCGACTGATTTACAACAACCCTTTTCTGTATTGATGACCCAAGCAACAGGTACTTCTGTAATCACAGATACTATTTATTCTGCTCGATTTAAACAAATCGATGAACTGCGTCGGATGAATGCTAATGGTCGTGTGGATGGAAGAACAGCAATCATTACAGGCCCAGTAAGCTTAGAAGCTGCTACCGTTCGTGCAAGTGATCTTCGTGCTGGCGCAGCGCTTGTTCTTGCGGGGTTAATCGCCGATGGGGAAACTGAAATTCAAGATATTTTTCATATAGAACGTGGGTATAGCTCATTAGTCGATAAGCTTCAAGGACTAGGTGCAGATATTAGACGGGTAGAAATAAAAGAAATTGAAGTAAATACCGATTAATATTCTATCGATAATTTGATTCACATATATAGGATGCACTAAATAGTTACACATATATTTGCTTGTGACTTTTTAATTAGCCGTAATTGTTGTGTATGCTGGAACGAAAAAGCAATTGTCAATGTCGAAGGTTAGATTTCTTGTATTCGTGTGATATAGATGCATTTTATTGATAATTGTCACTTATTAAATTTGACAAATATGCTACAATGGTACAGGAAGAAATACAGTTCGGAATTCGGATATCGCAAAACTGGAGGCTTATATTATTATGGAACGTAGTTTATCAATGGAATTGGTTCGAGTAACAGAAGCAGCAGCAATCGCATCTGCACGTTGGATGGGTAGAGGGTTAAAAAATGAAGCGGATGATGCAGCAACAACTGCAATGCGTACAGTTTTTGACACAATTCCCATGGAAGGCGTAGTTGTAATCGGAGAAGGAGAGATGGACGAAGCGCCGATGTTATATATCGGTGAAAAACTTGGTCTTGGAAGTGATGGTCCTCATGTAGACATCGCAGTTGATCCTTTAGAAGGTACAAATATCGTAGCGTCAGGCGGTTGGAATGCACTTGCGGTACTTGCAGTTGCCGATCGTGGAAACTTACTTCATGCTCCAGATATGTATATGGATAAACTTGCTGTAGGGCCTGAATCTGTAGGTTTAGTTGATATTAACGCATCAGTTTTAGATAATCTAAAAGCAGTTGCTCGTGCAAAAAATAAAAACATTGAAGATGTTGTGGCTACTATTCTAGGCCGTCCTCGTCACCAAAAAATCATTGATGAAATTAGAGCAGCTGGAGCACGTATAAAGCTAATTACAGATGGTGATGTTGCCGGGGCTATTAATACAGCATTCGATGATACAGGTGTAGATATTTTATTCGGAATGGGTGGGGCTCCAGAGGGAGTTATATCTGCTGTCGGATTAAAATGTTTAGGTGGAGAAATTCAAGGGAAACTTGTACCACAAGACGAGGCAGAGCTAGCGCGTTGCATCAAGATGGGTCTTGACGTAAATAAAGTTTTACGTATGGAAGACTTAGTTAAAGGTGATGACGCCATTTTTGCGGCAACAGGTGTTACCGATGGAGAACTTCTTCGTGGAGTACAATTCAAAGGTGCCTTCAGTTCAACACATTCTATCGTTATGCGTGCTAAATCAGGTACAGTTCGATTTGTTGAAGGTCGTCACAGCTTAAATAAAAAACCAAATTTAGTTCTATAAGAAAAGCGTCAGATGCCGCTCAGCAGTGAAAAACACTGGAAGACTTTAAGAAAAGACGCCCTAGGTCTTTTCTTAAAGTCTGGAGCTTGGTAGCGAGTAAGCGTAAGCGCCTACATAGGAGTACAGACTAAGTTCGCAACATCGTGTCGCGCCGAACGTTTGAAGCACATCCTGTGACCACTCGAAAAGCGCTAGAAGTATTCAATAAAGGTGTTCTTTTCCTTTGTACGCAAGACTGAAGCTGGACAGATAATTATTAATAAGTATATACTGTCTAAATATGTAAAATAAGAATCTTTCCTTATGTTTTACCCTGTGACCAATCCAAGGACGTCGGGTAACCTCTTATAAAACTTCTTTCTTCAACATCTCAATTATTAGAAAACGAGTCAATTTCATAATTACTTAATTCAATTAAAAAACACTAGTATTTACGTGATAATATAATTGTTTTTTCGTTTTTATAAAATTCGATTTTGTTGATTGGAGCTTAAGATAGCTTCTCCAGTGAGTACAGGAGGAACTGAAAGCCCAGCAGGAACGTTTAAGAGAAACAAAAGGCAAAGTATGTCACGTGTGGAGACTCCTTTGTAACCAACATCCTGTTGGTCCGAGGTGATTGAAGCCGTGCCCACGGAAAAGCCGTCTGCCTGTTTCTGCAATGATACACTAGCTTCGAAACATGAAAGTGCGTTGAAGCGGGGATCAACCTTATTCGAATTTCATAATTTACAATACTATTATCAAATTGAGTTAAACAATAAAATATAATAAAGAGTGGTGCATTCCATATGACACAAACAACAATTAATGAGTTAGAAAACATGACTCTGAAAGAACTATATGCACTTGCGCGAAAATTTAAAGTAGCCGCATATAGTAAACTTTCAAAAAAAGAACTTATTTTTGCAATTCTAAAGTCTCGTGCTGAACAAGAAGGATTTTTCTTCATGGAAGGCGTACTAGAGATTATTCAACAAGAGGGTTTCGGTTTCTTACGTCCGATTAACTATTCACCTAGTTCAGAAGACATCTATATCTCTGCTTCTCAAATTAGAAGATTTGATCTGCGAAACGGGGATAAAGTAACGGGTAAAGTGCGACCGCCAAAAGAAAGTGAACGCTATTATGGACTGCTGCATGTAGAATTAGTAAACGGGGAAGATCCAGAGGTAGCGAAGGAAAGAGTACATTTTCCAGGGTTAACACCTTTATATCCAGATCGTCATATCGTATTGGAAACAGTTCCTGATAAACTATCGACTCGCATCATGGATCTGGTAGCTCCTGTTGGTTATGGGCAACGTGGATTGATTGTGGCACCACCGAAAGCTGGTAAAACATTACTTATTAAGGAAATTGCCAACGCAATTACAACGAATCATCCAAATGCAGAGCTAATTGTTTTATTAATAGATGAGCGTCCAGAAGAAGTAACTGATATTGAGCGTTCCGTTAAAGCTGATGTAGTAAGCTCTACATTCGATGAAGTTCCAGAAAATCACGTAAAAGTGGCAGAGCTCGTACTTGAAAGAGCAATGCGACTAGTTGAACATAAACGCGATGTGATTATTTTGATGGACTCCATCACACGTTTAGCTCGTGCGTACAACTTAGTTATTCCGCCAAGTGGTCGTACACTGTCAGGTGGTATTGATCCAGCAGCATTCCATCGTCCAAAAAGATTCTTTGGAGCAGCACGCAATATTGAAGAAGGTGGAAGCTTAACAATTCTTGCTACTGCATTAGTTGATACTGGATCTCGTATGGACGAAGTTATTTATGAGGAATTTAAAGGGACGGGTAACTTAGAACTTCATTTAGATAGAAGCCTTGCAGAACGTCGTATTTTCCCAGCAATCGATATTCGTCGATCCGGAACAAGAAAAGAAGAGTTACTAATTCCCAAAGAACAACTGGACAAACTTTGGGCAATTCGTAAGACATTCTCCGATTCATCTGACTTCGCAGAACGTTTCTTAAGAAAACTTCGCCAATCAAAAACAAACGAAGGATTTTTTGAACAATTAGCTGTAGAAATGAAAGCACATCGCAGTGGAAAAGTAACACTCTAAACTAAACAATTGCATTTAATATCCAAAGATGATATTATATTTATCGTAACATCACAATTTTCTGCTACATATGCGATTGACATCAATCGGATCGTGTAAGGTATCAGTATCATAACCAACTCTGTTCCAGATGGTTCAGGGCGAGAGGAGAGATAGAGATGAAAGCAGGAATTCATCCCGATTACAAAGAAGCAACAGTATCATGTTCATGTGGTAACACATTCACAACTGGTTCTGTAAAAAATGACATTAAAGTCGAGTTCTGTAACGAATGTCACCCATTCTACACTGGGCGTCAAAAATTCGCAGCAGCTGATGGCCGTGTGGATCGCTTCAACAAAAAATACGGCATTAAAGAAGAAAACCAAGAAAACTAATACCGAAATACCTGTAGGGCTTCATGCTTTACAGGTATTTTTGTTTTAAGGCTAATATGATTTCCGATAACAGTAAGTGTATGTTATAAATGAATAGAAGAAATACATAGTACACAAGGAGATAAATCATGGCGCAATTATTTTATAAACATGGAGCAATGAATAGTGGTAAATCAATCGAAATTTTAAAAGTTGCTCATAATTACGAGGAACAAAACAAGCCTGTTTTAATATTCACACCAGGAATAGATACTCGTGACGAAGTCGGTCATGTGTCTAGTAGAATTGGATTGAAAAGGAAAGCAACAGCTATTTATGATGAAACGAACCTACTTGAATTAGTTCAGGCAGAATCCACAAAGCCATACTGCGTTTTAATTGACGAGGTGCAGTTTTTAACAAAGGAACATGTTCTACAACTAACCAAAATAGTCGATGAATTAGACATTCCGGTAATGGGCTTCGGACTGAAAAATGACTTCCAAAATGAACTTTTCGAAGGTAGCCGTTACATGCTTATTTACGCAGACAAAATTGAAGAAATGAAAACTATATGCTGGTTCTGTCACAAAAAAGCAATCATGAACCTACGGGTAGACGACCACGGCAAACCAGTTTACACTGGCGAACAAATCCATATAGGCGGCAACGACTCCTACTATCCGGTATGCAGAAAATGTCACGGTAATCCACCACTTTAAGATACGGTAAATCCACTTCACTTTTTTCTGTGAAGTGGATTTTTAAAAGAATGTATGAATTCTTAAAGATTTAAATAATACTACTGATTTCCGTTTCAGTCGGTTACAAAGGAACGAAGGCTAAGAGCGCCACCTCTCAAAAGGAAGGCAATCTAAGTTCGCTGCGTCCTGCAGCAACGATTGCTAACCCACATCCTGTGGGCCACAACGCCTTCGTGACCAACTTCCTGTTGGCCTCCGCGGGGGGAGCGATGAGTTATCACCGTCGCTTTGCGTCGTTGTGATCTCTCATCTGTCTCACTCATCCCGCTGGAGTCGCCGCCGTCCACTACAATCAAGATAATGCGTAGTACTATACTCGAAGATATAGCATAGCTTATCGCTTTGATAAGAAGAGCAATTAAAGTTAATCTAGTGATAAAACCGTCTGTCCGATTAGGTATACTATTTTATTATGGAAGAAGCAAGTAGATTATCTTTTAACAGAGTTCATTTCATTATTACTTATTTTAAGATAAAACTTGTATATTTAGGTGGTTTTATATCCAATTATCTGATTAAAGTGGACCTAGGGGATTGGAGCGCAGGGCGGCGACTCTAGTGGGAATAGCGCGATCTGAAGACCCTGGACTGAGCGAAGCGGCTGAAGCCGTGCCCACGGAAAGCTTCTACCCTTTGCTACAATCAACGGCATATCTACGTTTCTGTTTTTAGAGGATTAAGTGTCTTTTTTGCCCAGTTTTCCTTAAAAATAGGAAGACTTCCAACCAACCTTTACAGAAAAAGTAGCGAGAAAGTTACTTTTTCTTTATAATAGGAATGATATAGACTTAAACGAACGAGGTGAGCTCGATGTTTGATCGATTACAATCGGTAGAAGATCGTTACAATAATTTAAATGAATTGCTTAGTGATCCAGAAGTGGTCAATGATCTTAATAAGCTAAGAGAATATTCAAAAGAACAATCGGATTTGCAAGACACTGTAGATGCATATCGTGAATACAAAGAAGTTAAAAGCCAATATAAAGACTCGAAGCAAATGCTTGAGGAAAAGCTAGATGCAGATATGCGAGATATGGTAAAAGAAGAAGTGGGTGAATTAGAAGACCAAATCGAAGTATTGGAAGAGCGACTAAGACTGTTGTTGATTCCAAAGGATCCAAATGATGATAAAAACGTTATTATGGAGATTCGAGGGGCTGCTGGTGGAGATGAAGCTGCGTTATTTGCAGGGAATTTGTTCCGCATGTATAGCAGATATGCAGAAACTCAGGGTTGGAAAATAGATATTATGGAATCTAATCCAACTGGTCTTGGCGGTTTCAAAGAGATCATTTTTATGATTAATGGAAAAAATGCGTTCTCAAAAATGAAATATGAAAATGGTGCACACCGAGTACAACGTGTGCCAGAAACAGAATCTGGCGGTCGTATTCATACTTCTACAGCTACTGTTGCAGTACTACCTGAAGCAGAGGAAGTAGACGTGGATATTCATGAGAAGGACGTTCGTGTAGATACATTCGCTTCATCAGGTGCTGGGGGACAATCAGTAAATACAACAATGTCTGCGGTTCGTATGACGCATTTACCTACAGGAATTACCGTTTCCATGCAAGATGAAAAATCGCAGATCAAAAATAGAGAAAAAGCAATGAAAATTCTGCGTGCCCGCGTAGCGGATAAATTCCGTCAAGAAGCGCAAGCGGAATATGATGCAGTACGTAAATCAGCAGTAGGAACTGGTGACCGTTCTGAACGTATTCGTACGTATAACTATCCACAAAATCGTGTAACGGATCACCGCATAGGATTGACCTTGCAAAAACTCGATCAGGTCCTAGAAGGTAAGATGGATGAAGTGATCGATGCATTAATAATGGAAGATCAAGCAGAGAAATTAGAGAGAATGAACGATACAAATGTGTAAAACAAATTTTGAGGCCCTAACACGGGCTTCTTCTTTTTTAGAGGAAAATAAACGTGAAAAAGAAGTTGCTCGCTACTTATTGCAGCATGTCTTGCAGAAGAACTACTCCGAGTTAATGATGACTATATACGATGAAATAACTCCAGAAGCCTATCAAACCTTCTGGGCTTATATAGAAGAACACGCAACTGGTCGTCCCTTCCAATATATCACTGGACAAGAGACTTTTTATGGTCGTGATTTTCTAGTTAATGAGCATGTGTTGATTCCAAGACCAGAGACAGAAGAACTGATTGAAGAAGTCAAAAAAAGAGTCGCTAGGTTATTTGAGGAACATAAAACATTAAAAATTGCTGATATTGGAACTGGCAGTGGTACTATAGCTTTAACAGTCAAGAAGGAAATTTCAAGTGCTGAGGTGACTGCAACAGACATTTCCACTGAAGCTTTGGTCGTTGCTAAAAAGAATGCTGAACGCCTAAAGGCGAAAGTAGAATTTAAGCAAGGGGATTTAATAGCACCTATAGCAGATCAAAAATGGGATATTATACTATCTAACCCTCCATATATCGGATCACATGAAGCTGAAAGCTTGTCGGACACTGTGATAGATTATGAACCACATCTTGCTCTATTTGCTGCAGAGGATGGTCTACAGTTATATAGAAAAATGACAGAAAAGCTTCCTGAAATAATGAATGCTCCAAGTTTCATAGGTTTTGAAATTGGCTATGCCCAAGGTCCAGCTGTCCAAAAAATGCTTCAAAATGCCTTCCCGTTATCAGATGTGGAAATCGTACAGGATATTAATCAAAAAAATCGCTTTGTTTTTTGTACAATAAAGTCAAACTCATAATTAAAGCGAACATTTATTAATTTTGCCCTCAATGGTCCCATTGTTGATTGGAACGCAAGGTGACGACTCTAGCGGGAACAGCAAATGTTTTTTTGCATCGATAGCGAAGCGATAGGTGCACGAATTAAAAGCCCAGCAGGAAGGTGTCCGCCTGTTCCACATTGTTAAACTTGGTTCAAAACATGAAAGTTCGTTGGAGTGAGAATCAACTTTTTTTGGGATTTCGGTAATTAGTAATAATTAATTTTTAAGATTTCACTCAATCACTGAATAAAATATGAATCTACTGGTAACAATGTTCCTAAGGGGGAATGTTATATGTTACCAGATTACGAGATTAAAAAAGCACCGAGCATTGGAAAACAAATAGATGCAGTGATTTTCTTCGTATGGATGCTATTACTAATTCAATTCTGTTTGTTTTTACTATTTCAACAAGGAGAAGAAGTAGAAGGTATTCGTTTCCGACTAATAGCTAATAGCAATACAATCGAAGACCAACAAGTGAAAAATGACGTGAAACACCACATAGAACCAATTTTATTAAACTATGAAAATAATCCACAAAAAACGTATAACGACTTAGAGCAAGCTATTGAGAAACTATCAAGTTCTTTAAACACTAATATTACAATTACTAAAGGACTGGCAAGTTTTCCGCCGAAAGTTTGGAACGAAGGAATCTCTTCCCAAGTGATGACAGAATCGATTGTTATATCTATTGGTAATGCAAGAGGGGATAATTGGTGGTGCGCACTTTTTCCAAAGGTATGCTATAAAGAAGAAGTGAAAGAGGAAAAACCTAAATTCTGGGTATGGGAATGGTTAAAAAAGAAGTTTTCCACATAGTTACTAACAATTTTCTGAAAGTTATCAACATTTTGTGGATAAGTGCAGAGGGAAGGAGCAAAACTAACATGAAAACTACAATTACAATTGTGGATAATCTATCAACAAATAAGTCGAGTTATACACAGGCTGTGGATTTATTAACAAAAGGGGAAGTAGTAGCTTTTCCAACTGAAACTGTATATGGATTGGGTGCGATTGCCACAAGCGAAGAAGCTGTAGCTAAAATATTTGAAGCTAAAGGCAGACCACAAGATAATCCACTCATCGTCCACATTGGTTCCAAAGAGGAGATAAGTGCATTTACTCACGATATACCAAAACTTGCAGAAGTATGTATGGATATGTTTTGGCCAGGTCCATTAACACTGATCCTGCCACTGAAACCAGATACTTTGGCGAAAAATGTGACAGCTGGTCTACAAACAGTAGGAGTTAGAATGCCAGAACATAGTGTAGCTCTAGAGTTATTGAGACAATTAAAGCAACCTGTTGCTGCTCCTAGTGCTAATAAAAGTGGAAAACCAAGTCCCACAAAAGCGGAGCATGTATTCCATGATTTAGCTGGAAAGATACCCCTTATTTTAGACGGTGGAACAACAGGCATAGGATTAGAATCTACTGTAATAGATTTTGTGAGTGAAACACCTACAATTCTTCGTCCAGGTGGAGTGACGAAAGAAATGTTAGAAAAAGTGATTGGGCAAGTTAGTGTAGCAAAATCAACAGATCATGAGGACGCACCTCGGGCGCCAGGTATGAAATATGCACATTATGCACCTGATTCTCCGGTCTATTTAATAGAAAATTCTATAACGAAAGTCCAACAAGCAGTAAAAAAAATACATAGTGAACAGAAAAAAATAGCGATAATCGCTAGTGATTTATTTAGTCAGATAAAAGGAGACTACTTCTTTTCATTAGGTAAAGAAAATCAACTGGGTGATGCAGGACACTTACTGTATCAGGCTTTAAGAAATTGTGATGAAACAGATGTCGATATTATTCTAGTGCCAGTTCTCTCTAAAGAAGGAGTCGGAATGGCAATTATGAATCGTCTAGAAAAAGCAGCAAATGGTAAATGGTTTCATATCTAATATCGTATTCTCGCTCGTCTACTTGCATACATTTAAATATGCAAATAGACGGGGGAGATTTTTTTGTGGCGTGAAATTTTAGCAGGCGCCTTAATGTCTGTAGACGTACTTATTTTATTTTCATTGGTCGTATATCGTAAGCAAATTTTTACACTGGCTGCATGGGTGGCATCATTACATATGCTTTTTCCGTTAATCGGATATTATGCAGGTGTGGTCGTTCAGAACTATTTGGCGTATGCAAGTCCTTACTTATCGGGTATCCTTTTGTCGCTAGTAGGATTACAAATGATTTTAGCTCAATCTCCAAAACAGGTACCACTTCTGTCTCCTTACTTACTTGCGGTATTTGCGAGTTTAGATACCTTTTCAGTAAGTGTTTCGTTTGGTATGCTTAAATTAGAAAAGTTTGTATTTATATTAAGTGCCGGATTTTTTTCCTATATTGCCGTATTTATAGCGCAAAAGGTTATATTTAAACATACATTTATGAACCGAGCGCTTATTTTAAGACTTGCAGGAGTGCTTATTTTGTTGATGGGTATTATCACGTTACGAAATATTTAACAATTTTTAAAACAATTATAGGACTAATTAATATATACTAGAGATGAGGAAATAGATCTATGAATATTCTGTTTGTTTGTACAGGTAACACATGTCGGAGTCCAATTGCCGAGGCGTTATTAAAGTCTCGAAACATCGATGGTATGGGGGTTCGCTCTGCTGGCATCTATGCTACGCAAGGCGCACATATATCTCGGAACAGCCAATTAGTATTAGAAAAGGAAATGATTCCATTTACGCATACTTCATCTGCGGTAGATGAGACGCTAGTAGACTGGGCAGATCTTATCCTAACAATGACTGCCTCTCACAAACACGCAATTATTTTAGGTTTCCCTCATGCAATTTCAAAAGTGTATATGTACAAAGAGTTTGTAACCCCTGATGATGTCAAGGATGTATCAGATCCATATGGGGGAGATTTGTTTACATATGAAAATACTTTGCGAGAACTACAAGTATTAACAGATGAACTAGTGAAAAAACTACAGGGGGAAATGGGATGAACGAAAAAAAGAAAAAGCACAGTTTTGGTCTTCAAAAGAAGATTGTGCTATTTGTAGCTATTTTGGCATTAATTACGTATACAACAAGTGCTTTATTTATCCGCTTTATACAACCGTTATTGTTTGATGGAGCAACAAATTCTTGGGGATTTGAAATTGCGACATATGCACTTGGAATTTTATGGTCTGGTATTCTAGCTTATTTCTTCAGTGGTCTTCTTATCAAGCCTTTATTCAACTTAGAAAAAGTCGCAATATTAGCCTCAGAAGGAAAAATTGGTGTTGATGTCGAGGTACCGAAATCGAAAGATGAGATACAGTCGGTAGCTATCGCATTTCAGTCTATGTTAGTGAATTTAAGAGAAATGGTGCAAAGTATTGAAGATAACTTTGACAAAACAAATAAAACAGTACAACAGCTTTCAGTAGAATCATCCGCGGCTTCAGAGCAAGCAGAAGCAATCGCACATACGATAGCCCAAATTTCAGAAGGCGCTGAGCAGTCGGCAGTAGCAGTTCAAGAAACAGCTGAATCAGTAGAAGACGTACGAGTATTAGCTTCAGAGGTAAATCTTCGTGCAGAAAAATCTTCTGAACAATCTAAAGAAATGATAACAGGTTTATCTCAAACTACGGATGTTATTCAATCGTTAGTAAACGGGATTCAAAAAATTGCTTCTGGTAATGAGGCTGCCCTTGGAAATGTTCATCAATTAGAAGAGAATGCAGGGAAAGTAGAAAGTATTATACAGTTGGTTGGAGATATTGCGGCACAAACGAATTTGCTTGCACTAAATGCATCTATTGAAGCAGCACGTGCTGGAGAACACGGTAAAGGATTTGCTGTCGTTGCTGAGGAAGTTCGTAAATTAGCGGATGAAAGTGCTAAAGCAGTACAAGGTATTTCTGAATTGATATTAGCAATACAAACAGATGTACAAACAGTCGTTCATCAGATGACGGACCAAGTAAGCTTTGCTGTTGGGGAAGCTAAACGTGTTTCCGAAACAAATGAAGCAATTGAAGGAATGTCTGCAAAGATTCATGAGATGGCGGAATCGGTGGTTGAAATTTCCTCTCTAGTGGAAAAACAATTAACAAATATAGAAAGTACGGCGCGCCAGTCACAAGAAGTAGCAGCTATTGCCCAAGAAACATCCGCAGGAGCAGAAGAGGTTCGCAGTGCTACGGATGAACAAGCTCGTTCCATTGAGCAAATTGAATCCGTATCATTCGGATTAAAGCAACAATCGGAAGAGTTATTTAAAGTAATATCTCAATTTGATCGGAAAACAAACTAATTCTGAATGGAATTTAAAGTTAGAAATGAAACACGAACTTAATTAGGTTAAAACAATATAATGTTCGGTTTTTAATGATTATTGTTTGTTCTTTTAAATTTTTTCATTAAAACTTTCGTAAACTAGTCAAATTTAACGAAAATAATGCAACTCACTTTGTGTGAGTTGTGTTTTTTTATATAGAAAAATGGTATGATGTTAAGGAGTAATAAAGTGAAACTTCCAACAGTGGATTTTTCTTCATCTTCCATTGATGGTTAGTTAAATCAATCTGGATTTACAGGCTGTTTATCCTTCACCTGTTTCTTTTAATTTTCTTTTGAAAAATTGTGGGGATTCTACAGACTGTTAAACCGGGATAACAGAAAAGAGGGAACGAGTTGAAAATTGCAATTTCTTCCGATCATGGCGGAAATAATCTTCGTCAGGAAATTATGCAGCTTCTTGAAGAATTAGGATTATCATATGAAGATTTTGGACCAAAAAGTAATGATTCTGTTGATTTTCCAGACTTTGCAATGCCAGTAGCAGAAGGTGTGGCAAATGGTAGTTTCGATCGTGGTATTTTAATCTGTGGTACTGGTATAGGAATGTCTATTGCTGCAAATAAGGTAAAAGGTATCCGTTGTGCATTAGTTCATGATGTATTTTCTGCAAAGGCTACTAGAAATCATAACGATTCTAACATTATTGCAATGGGTGAGCGTGTTATTGGAGCAGGGCTTGCAAGAGAAATAGTTTCAACTTGGCTTGCGCAGGATTTTGAAGGTGGACGTCATTTACGTCGAGTAGAAAAAATTACAGAAATAGAAAACGCATAGAAGAAGGGGTTCCTTATGGAAGCAAAAAGTTTGTGGGTAGAACAAATCGAACAGCTTCTTTTAGAAGTGGAGCAGCAAATAGTGTTTCATGAAAATGATTTGTTTGTAGTTGGATGTTCGACTTCAGAAATTATTGGTGAAAAAATTGGAACTGCGGGCGGTTTAGAAGTTGCCGAGGTTTTATTCACCCCTTTACAAGCATTTGCAAACCGCAACAATATCCATTTGGCTTTTCAAGGATGCGAACATATTAATCGCGCCATAACAATGGAAAGAAAAACTCAATTACTATATAGATTACCAGAAGTATCAGTTATTCCAGTAGTTCGTGCAGGTGGCTCTATGTCTGCATTTGCATACACACATTTTAATGACCCTGTTGTAGTCGAGCATGTAAGTGCACATGCAGGCATTGATATAGGACAAACCTTGATTGGTATGCAGCTTCAGCCAGTAGCTGTACCAATTCGCTTGTCCATAAAAAAAATTGGGGAAGCAATCGTATCGATTGCGAAAACACGTCCTAAGCTAATTGGCGGAGAGCGTGCATTTTACGGATGAATTTGGAGGAGGAACGAATAGTGGAGAAAATTTTATCACAAGATCCAGCAGTATATGAGGCAATGTTAGCAGAGAAAAAGCGTCAACAATCGAATATTGAGTTAATCGCATCAGAAAACTTCGTATCAGAGGCTGTAATGGAAGCTCAAGGCTCTGTACTGACCAATAAATATGCAGAAGGTTACCCTGGTAAACGTTACTATGGTGGCTGTGAGCATGTCGATGTAGTAGAAAATATTGCGCGCGATCGATTGAAAGAAATTTTCGGTGCTGAACACGCCAATGTGCAACCACATTCAGGTTCTCAAGCTAATATGGCAGTTTACATGACTGCACTACAGCCGGGCGACACAATCCTAGGGATGAATTTGTCTCATGGTGGGCATTTAACACATGGTTCTCCAGTCAATTTTAGTGGTATTCAATATAACTTTATCGAGTACGGTGTTAACAAAGAAACGGAACTAATCGATTACGAAGAAGTTCGTGCTATTGCGTTAGAGCATAAGCCGAAAATGATCGTTGCTGGAGCAAGTGCATATTCTCGTACTATTGACTTCGCAAAATTCCGTGAAATCGCAGATGAAGTTGGTGCCTACCTATTTGTAGATATGGCTCATATCGCAGGTTTAGTAGCTGCTGGTCTTCATCCGAACCCAGTACCACATGCGCATTTCGTAACATCTACAACACATAAAACATTACGTGGACCACGTGGTGGATTGATCTTAACTACAGAAGAGTTCGCGAAGAAAATTGATAAAACGATTTTCCCGGGAATTCAAGGTGGCCCATTAATGCACGTAATTGCAGCTAAAGCTGTGGCGTTTGGTGAAGCTCAAAAACCAGAATTTAAAGATTACCAAGCACAAGTAATTGCTAATGCTAAAGCGTTAGCAGACAGTCTAACTGCAGAAGGAATCCGTATCGTTTCTGGTGGTACAGATAATCATGTTATGTTACTAGACGTATCTGCTCTTGAGTTAACTGGGAAAGTAGCAGAACATGTACTTGACGAGGTTGGTATTACAGTCAATAAAAATACAATTCCATTTGATACAGCAAGTCCGTTCATCACCTCAGGTGTTCGCATCGGTACACCAGCTGTTACATCTCGTGGATTTAAAGAAGCAGAAATGAAAGAAATCGCATCTATCATTGCAAAACTATTAAAAAATACTGAGGATGCAGAAGTCCTAAAAGAAGCAAAAGAAAGAGTTGCCACATTAACAAGCAACTTCCCATTATACGAATAAATAAATAGTATTAAAGCCGGCTACTTCACTACAGTAGCTGGCTTTTTTTGTGTACTGATATTGCTGGTAAACGTTATGAAGGATCTAGGGGAGAACCACCTGAACAATCAGGTAAGTCACCAGAATACCTGAAGAAACCGCGTAATCGACAATTTATTCATTTTTTTCCTAATTTCCTTACTAATTATAGAAAGTCTGAATCTATAAGGAGAGATTATATAGCAACATGATCATTTACTTGCGGTGCCGTGTTGTTTACTTGAGCTGATTAGGAGTTTACTTGCTCTCCTCTATCTGGTACTTGCTTTCCTCATTCAAATACTTGCTCTCGAAGAGGTTTTACTTGCGAAACGGAAACTTATTACAAAAGTAACTCCATTCTCTATGCTATTTAATCATTCCGTCAATAAATTTACGGCAGCACACAACCGATTAGGAAGTGTCAAGCGGATATTTTATTGCAACAGAACCATTTACTTGCGGTGCCGTGTTGTTTACTTGCGCTGATTAGGAGTTTACTTGCCCTCCTCTAGCTGGTACTAGCTTTCCTTATTCAAATACTTGCTCTCGAAGAGGTTTTACTTGCGAAACGGAAATTTATTACAAAAGTAACTCTACTCTCTATGCTATTTAATCCTTCCGTCAATAGATTTGCGTCAGCACAAACCGATTAGGAAGTGCAAAAAGGATATTTTACTGAAACAGAAACATTTACTTGCGCTGATTAGGAGTTTACTTGCCCTCCCCTATCAGATACTTGCTCTCCTTATTCAAATACTTGCTCTCGAAGAGGTATTACTTGCGAAGTGGGGATTTATTACAAAAATAATTCTATTCTCTATGCTATTTAATCATTCCGACCCTAGATTTGCGGCAGCACACAAAAGGTGGTGCCAATAGGATATTTTATTGCAAAAAAATCATTTACTTGCGATGTCGTGTTGTTTACTTGTTCTCATTAGGAGTTTACTTGCCCTCCCCTATCAGATACTTGCTTTCCTTATTCAAATACTTGCTCTCGAAGAGGTATTACTTGCGAAACGGAAATTTATTACAAAAGTAACTCTATTCTCTGAGCTCTTTAATTCTAACGTGACTAGATTTTTGACAGCGGATACCCCATCAGGAAGTGTTAATAAGAAGAAATTTTACTTCGAGATAATAATTTATTGTCGTGCTGTGTTGTTTACTTGCTCTCAATAGAAATATACTTGAGAACCTTTTCTAATCCACCATTATCCTCTATGCTACAAAAAAATACTCATCTTTATAAATAGTTATTTCCATTAGAAGATAGGCACTAGGATTTGAGCAGCGCATAGTCATGAATAAAATATTACTAAGACCTTTAACTTACTCTCAATGGTGGTTTACAAACGTCTAGACTTGGAGAAAATAGACGCAATATTAAAAACGTGGGATTACTGTTTGTATCTCACGTTTTTTGGTATAATTAATAGAATTTAAATAAAACAGAAGGAGATGCTGCTGTATGCCAAAAGTATTTGTATTTGATCACCCTCTTATCCAACACAAACTTACATATATTCGCGATGTAAAAACAGGTACAAAAGAGTTTCGTGAATTAGTGGATGAGGTTGCTACACTCATGGCGTTTGAAATTACGCGAGAAATGCCATTGGAGGAAACAGAAGTAGAAACTCCAGTTCAACTTACAAAATCTAAAGTGCTTGCAGGGAAAAAATTAGGGATAGTTCCTATATTACGTGCTGGAATAGGGATGGTCGATGGAATTCTTAAGTTAATTCCTGCTGCAAAAGTAGGGCATATTGGTCTTTACCGCGATCCGGAAACACTAAAACCGGTGGAATATTACGTGAAGCTTCCTGCAGATGTAGCAGAACGTGATTTCATTTTAGTTGATCCTATGCTTGCTACAGGAGGTTCAGCAATAGAAGCGGTTAACTCTCTTAAGACACGTGGAGCGACTAGCATCAAGTTTATGTGTTTAATCGCAGCACCTGAAGGGGTGGAAGCTCTTCAAAAAGCACATCCAGACGTAGATATTTATATCGCAGCTCTAGATGAAAAACTAAATGATCACGGTTATATTGTTCCCGGATTAGGGGATGCCGGTGACCGTTTGTTTGGTACAAAATAATATTTTTTCAAAAATTATCCAATTGTAGTGAAATTTTTAAATTTGTCAATAAAATGTCGGGAAGATTTACTATTCTAAGTTTTTCTCACTAAGCAATTGACATCATTTTGCCCCTATTGTATGCTTACAAAGGATAATCATGATAGGGGTTTCATGCTTGAAACACTCGTCAGATTAACTTTCTACTAGATTCACAGTTTTTACTTAATAAGGAAAAACTGTGAGGATTCTTTTTACGTCGTACTTAGACGTCCTATTTAAAGGGAAAGCATTGTATTCTGCGATTCTCTCACAGCTTATCGGTTCTAACTCATTCACTGAGATGTGAATGAAAGGGATAATAGAACCACTCCAGTAATACTAGTAATATGTTTTCTTGTAAACTTTACAGTTGCAAGTTAACAGTAGTTGCTACCATTCGAAAATATGATTCAGGAGATTAAAGATCAATGCTAGAAATGCAAAGTATATTTACGAAGCAAAAGAAGTATATGTTCTTTTCGCTTGCAGTTTGTGCGCTAGGTTGGGGTTTAACACCTTATTCGACAATTTTTGCAGGCTTGGCACTTGGTTCTTTATTTGGTTTGTATAATTTCTGGATTCTAGTCCGTAGAATGGAGAAATTTGATCGTGTGCTTGAAAGTGGAAAAGGACGAGCAGGTTTAGGTACAACATTACGATTCGCTTCGGGTGTTGCCGCTGTAGCAATTGCACTTGCCCTTCCAGAGTATTTCCATCTCATCAGTACAGTTATCGGATTAATGATTCCCTATGTTTTACTTGTTGTAGAACGTATTATGTTTCTTGTAAAAAATCAGCAATGAGAATGTGAAAGAGAGGTGAATTAATCGTGGAACATGCAAATCCCACATTTGAGTTTCTAGGGATGACAGGGAACTGGTCCAACATTTTAATGTTAGCAGTGACTTCACTGATAGTATTTTTGATCGCCTTTTTATCAACTAGAAACTTAAAGATGAAGCCCACTGGTATGCAAAACTTCATGGAGTGGATAATGGACTTCGTGAAAGGGATCATTAAAAGTAACTTTGACTGGCAAACTGGCGGACGTTTCCATGTTCTTGGAATAACGTTTCTTATGTTTATCGCAGTAGCGAACGTATTAGGGCTTCCATTCTCCATTTCATATGATGGAGTTCTATGGTGGAAATCCCCAACGGCAGATCCAACAGTTACGATGACGCTAGCAGTAATGGTTATCATTTTAACGCACTATTATGGAATAAAGATGAAAGGTATGAAGGGCTACGCAGTAGATACATACTTAAAGCCAATGCCGTTTTTATTCCCATTAAAAATTATCGAGGAATTCGCAAATACGTTGACACTCGGTCTTCGTCTTTACGGTAATATCTATGCAGGTGAAGTTCTTTTAGGGCTAATCGCAGGTTTAGCAACAGGCTATGGTGCTTTCGGTTTTGTTGGGGCAATTATCCCAGCAATGGCATGGCAAGGTTTCTCACTATTTATAGGCGGAATCCAAGCATTCATTTTCGTTATGTTAACAATGGTTTATATGTCACATAAAGTGTCAGCAGACCATTAATATAACTGTTTAGATTCTTAAGCAGAAAAAATAAAAACAACATTCCAAGGAGGAAATTACACAATGGTAGGTTCAGTTGGTCTTTTAGCAGCAGCTATAGCAGTAGGTTTAGGAGCACTTGGTGCAGGTATTGGTAACGGTTTAATCGTTTCAAAAACAGTAGAAGGTATCGCTCGTCAACCAGAAGCACGTGGAGCTTTACAAACAGTTATGTTCATCGGGGTAGCATTAGTTGAGGCGATTCCAATTATCGGAGTAGTTATCGCGTTCATCGTATTAAACAAATAATAAGTACAAGCAAGTCTTAATGGCGGGTCCTAATCCGCCATTCTCTTTATGAGTAACAAAACATATGAACTAGAAAACAATGATCACTATTTAAATAATAGAAGCAATATCTCTTATTAGCGTTTGAAAGGAGTGAAACAATCGTGTCTTTTGATTACCTTGTACTTGGTGCTAGTGGCCATGATGGATTGAATACTTGGGATATTTTAGCAACATTATTCTTCTTCATCTTACTTATGGCTCTATTAAAGAAAGTAGCTTGGGGTCCACTTATGGGGATTATGACTCAACGTGAAGAGTTAATCGCAAGTGAAATCGCAGCAGCTGAAAATAGTCGCCAAGAATCACAGCGTTTACTGGAAGAACAACGTGACTTACTTAAAGAAGCACGTACGGAAGCTTTAGCGATTGTAGAAAATGCGAAAAAGCAAGGCGATGCATCTCGTGAGGAAATTATCACAACTGCTCGTACTGAAGCTATCCGTTTGAAAGAATCTGCTATCCGTGAAATTGATACAGAAAAAGAAAGAGCGATTGCAGCAGTACGTGAAGAAGTCGTTTCACTTTCAGTACTTGCAGCGTCGAAAGTTCTTGAAAAAGAAGTTTCGGAAGAAGATAATCGTGCGCTAATCGAGGCAACGATTGCGAAGGCAGGCGAGGTTAATTGAGTAATTCAACTGTAGCTAAGCGTTATGCAATCTCTTTGTTCGAGTTAGCAACAAAAAAGAATGAAGTACAAGCAGTCGAAAATGATTTACGTGAACTTAAAGTTGTTTGGAATGGTAACAAAGATGTGAAAACTTTATTCACTTCTCCAAAGTTATCTCTAGACAAGAAAAAAGAGTTGGTACGTCAAATTTTTGCTAATGCGAAACCTATTGTTATCAATACACTTTTAGTGCTAATTGATAAGAAGAGATTAGCAGAAGTATCCGACATTATTTCTGAATTTATGATTCTTTCGAATGAAGCACAAGGTATTGCTGAAGCGAAAGTATATACTACACGTGCACTTACAGAAGAAGAACGTGCAAACGTATCATCTGCATTTGCTAAAAACGTAGGTAAACAATCTTTAAATATTCAAAACATTGTAGATCCATCAATTATAGGTGGAATGCGTGTTCAAATCGGAAACCGCATTTACGATAGCACTCTAAGTACTAAATTAGATCGCTTAAAACGTAACTTGATCGGTTAATATTATGAATTATGAGAGGTGACATACATGAGCATCAAAGCTGAAGAAATCAGTGTCTTGATTAAGCAGCAGATTGAGAATTACGAATCTGAGATGAAAGTTAGCGACGTTGGTACGGTAATCACGATTGGTGACGGTATCGCGCGTGCTCATGGCCTCGACAATGTCATGGCTGGAGAGCTTTTAGAATTCTCAACTGGTGTTTTAGGTATGGCGCAAAACTTGGAAGCCAACAACGTTGGTATCGTTATCCTTGGACCATACTCGGACATCAAAGAAGGCGATGAAGTACGTCGAACAGGCCGTATTATGGAAGTTCCAGTTGGTAAAGAATTGATTGGCCGCGTTGTCAATCCACTTGGCCAACCAGTTGACGGACTAGGTCCTATAGCAACTACAAAATCTCGTCCAATCGAAAGTCCTGCACAAGGGGTTATGGCACGTAAATCTGTACATGAGCCACTTCAAACAGGTATTAAAGCGATTGATGCACTTGTACCAATCGGACGTGGCCAACGTGAGTTAATCATCGGTGACCGTCAAACTGGTAAAACATCAGTTGCAATCGATACTATTCTTAACCAAGCAGACCAAGATATGATTTGTATCTACGTTGCTATTGGTCAAAAAGAATCGACTGTACGTAATGTAGTAGAAACACTTCGTAAAAAAGGTGCTTTAGATTACACAATCGTTGTAACTGCATCTGCATCACAACCAGCTCCATTACTTTACCTAGCTCCTTACGCTGGTGTAACAATGGCAGAAGAATTTATGTTCGATGGTAAGCATGTATTGATCGTTTATGATGATTTATCTAAACAAGCAGCTGCATACCGTGAACTTTCATTACTTCTACGCCGTCCTCCAGGCCGTGAAGCATATCCAGGGGATGTATTCTACTTACACAGCCGTTTACTTGAGCGCGCTGCGAAGTTAAATGAAACACTTGGTGCAGGTTCAATCACTGCATTACCATTCGTTGAAACGCAAGCTGGAGATATCTCTGCTTACATTCCAACAAACGTAATTTCAATTACAGATGGTCAAATCTTCTTACAATCTGATTTATTCTTCTCGGGTGTACGTCCAGCGATCAATGCCGGATTATCCGTATCTCGTGTAGGTGGATCAGCACAAATTAAAGCAATGAAAAAAGTTGCGGGTACACTACGTCTTGACTTAGCTGCATACCGTGAGCTTGAAGCATTCTCTCAATTTGGATCAGATCTTGACGCTGCAACACAAGCTAAACTTAACCGTGGTGTGCGTACAGTAGAAGTATTAAAACAAGACTTGAACAGCCCGATTAAAGTGGAAAAACAAGTAATGATTTTATATGCTCTAACACGTGGCCATTTAGACGATATTCCAGTGAAAGATATTACTCGTTTTGAAGCAGAACTTGGAAGCTGGTTAGATTCAAACCACACAAATGTTTTAGATCATATTCGCACGACTAAAGACCTTCCTTCAGATGAAGATTTGAGCAATGCAATTTCTGCATTCAAAAAAACTTTCGCTATATCTGAATAATTCCTTTGTCTAAGTGAAAAAAACAATAAGGTGGTGAAATACCAGTGGCATCATTACGCGACATTAAAAGTAAAATTACGTCAACAAAGAAAACAAGTCAGATAACAAAAGCTATGCAAATGGTTTCTGCTTCTAAATTGAACCGTGCGGAGGAAAATGCGAAAGCATATGTTCCCTACATGTCTAAAATTCAAGAAGTAGTTGGTGCAATTGCATCAGGTACTAGTGATAGTGGACATCCAATGTTAACTTCTCGTCCTGTTAAAAAGACTGCATATCTTGTCATCACAGCTGATCGTGGTTTGGCTGGCGCATATAACAGTAATGTTATTCGTGCTGTAGCTAATGCAATAGCTGAAAGACATTCTTCAAAAGAAGAGTATGTAATCTTCGCAATTGGTCGTATGGGACGTGATTTCTTCCTAAAGCGTGGTTCTAACGTAATTGGGGAAGTAGTCGGCTTACCAGACCAACCTGCTTTTGCTGATATCAAAGAAGTTGCGCACAAAGCTGTTGGTATGTTCACGGATGGTACATATGATGAACTTTATATGTACTATAACCACTTTGTCAGTGCTATCTCCAGTGAAGTAACGGAGAAAAAGGTACTGCCACTTACGGATATTGCAGTAGAAACAGGCACAACTGCTTCTTATGAATTTGAGCCTTCACCTGAAGCAATTCTAGAAGTATTACTTCCACAGTATGCGGAAAGCCTGATTTTCGGTGCATTACTCGATGGTAAAGCCAGTGAGCATGCTTCTCGTATGTCTGCGATGAAATCCGCGACAGACAATGCAGCTGATTTGATCAGCAATTTAACATTAGTATACAACCGAGCACGTCAAGCAGCAATTACGCAAGAAATTACGGAAATTGTCGGCGGCGCAGCGGCATTAGAATAGTTTTAGATAGAAAGTAAGACAGGAGGGAACAGTAGTGAACAAAGGACAAGTACTACAAGTAATGGGTCCAGTTGTTGACGTTAAGTTTGACAACGGCCAATTACCAGCTATCTATAATGCACTAACTGTAGCGATTGAACGTCCAAACGAAGCGCCTACAACTTTAACATTAGAAGTAGCGTTACACTTAGGAGATGACTCAGTTCGTACTATTGCAATGTCATCTACGGACGGCCTTAAGCGTGGTACAGAGGTATTTGATGCTGGTACAGCAATTTCTGTTCCAGTTGGTGATGTAACTTTAGGACGTGTTTTCAACGTACTTGGTGAAGTTATTGACTTAGGGGAAGAAGTACCAGTTGGAGAACGTCGTGATCCAATTCACCGTCAAGCTCCAACATTTGAAAACCTATCTACAGAAGTTGAAATTCTTGAAACAGGTATTAAAGTAGTAGATCTATTAGCTCCTTATATTAAAGGTGGTAAAATCGGTCTATTCGGTGGTGCCGGTGTAGGTAAAACAGTTCTTATTCAAGAACTTATTAATAACATTGCTCAAGAGCATGGCGGTATTTCTGTATTCGCTGGTGTTGGAGAGCGTACGCGTGAAGGAAATGACTTATTCCATGAGATGAGTGATTCAGGCGTTATTAAGAAAACAGCAATGGTATTCGGTCAAATGAATGAACCACCTGGCGCACGTATGCGTGTTGCTTTAACTGGTCTTACAATGGCAGAATATTTCCGTGATGAGCAAGGTGCAGACGTACTTCTATTCATCGACAATATCTTCCGTTTCACGCAAGCAGGTTCTGAGGTTTCAGCACTTTTAGGTCGGATGCCTTCAGCTGCTGGTTACCAACCAACACTTGCAACTGAAATGGGTCAATTACAAGAGCGTATCACGTCAACAAACACTGGTTCAGTTACATCTATCCAAGCGATTTATGTACCAGCCGATGACTATACGGATCCAGCTCCAGCAACAACATTCGCTCACTTAGATGCGACTACTAACTTAGAACGTAAATTATCTGAGATGGGTATTTATCCAGCGGTTGATCCTTTAGCTTCTTCTTCACGTGCGCTTTCTCCGGAAATCGTAGGTCAAGAGCATTATGATGTAGCACGTCAAGTGCAATATACATTACAACGCTACAGAGAGCTTCAAGATATTATCGCAATCTTAGGTATGGATGAATTAGGAGATGAAGACAAGCTAGTAGTTAACCGTGCTCGTCGTATTCAGTTCTACCTATCTCAAAACTTCCATGTTGCAGAACAATTTACAGGTCAAAAAGGTTCATACGTTCCAGTTAAAGAAACTGTAGAAGGATTCAAACAAATTCTTGATGGAAAATATGACCATTTACCAGAAGATGCATTCCGTTTAGTTGGACGCATTGAAGAAGTTGTAGAAAAAGCGAAAAGCATGGGCGTAGAAGTATAATAAATCGGACCAGGAGGTAAAAATATGAAGACACTTACAGTCAATATTGTCACTCCCGACGGCCCGGTATACGATTCTGAAGTAGACATGATTATCGCGAAAACAGCATCTGGTGAAATCGGTATTTTACCTGGCCATATTCCAATGGTTGCACCACTTGTAGCAGGTGCAATAAAATTGAAAAAAGAGGCAAAAACAGAGTACGTAGCAGTAAGCAGTGGTTTTGTGGAAGTTCGACCTGAAAAGGTGTCGATCTTAGCAACATCAGCTGAGGTTGCTTCAAGTATCGATTTAGCTCGTGCTAAAGAAGCGATGAAACGTGCTGAAGAACGTCTTCAAGGTAAATCAGACTCGGTTGACTTCAACCGTGCTGAGCTTGCCTTGAAACGTGCGATGAATCGTATCAACGTTCATGAGGGTAATATTTAAGCTTATTTCTTTTTATAGGATAATCTTAATGCCTCTGGCGAAGCGACAGAATTTAAAAGGCAATTTATCGTGTTAGCACGAAAGTGGCTCGATGAAGGTTAATTAGCCTATGGAAGTGTATATGACATAGGCTAATCTCCTTACATAAATCTTAGCTAAATGCCTAGGCGATTTTGATTTAAATGAAGCGGCAGAATAAAATTCTGTCTGCTTTTTTTACTATTGCCTAAAATAGGAGGATTATCATGGGATTATTAAATAGTGAACAAGCATTAATTGCTATACTTGCCAATATCTTTTTTATTGGAATATCTTTCTATGCGTTACAGGCACTAATGATGGACAAAATAATAAAGAAAAATCGTGTATTTCAAGCTCAACTATTTTATATTTTAACTAGTATTATGATTGGCTCAGTAGTTGCAAACTTTTTCTTGGATTTAACGAGCTGGTCAAACCAATTGCCATTCTTATTCGAGTGAAAAGATCCTATATGCTCATGCAAATTATGGAAAAGTTTGTATGAGCATGTAGAATCTTCACATATTTCCTGGGAAATTTTTTATTTAAACAGGTTTACCCGCATATGCTAGGGGTATTTTAAAATTATCTACACGAAAAGACTGGGTAATACGTATAATAGAACAAGAAAAATTATGGAAAAGGTCAAAAATAGTGTTTTAGATGCTTGTATATAGTCGAATTACATTGTATGATGAATATTGTTTTGAATACCTAAAATTGACATCATACATATTCTTTTATATAAAGCAAATGGATAATGAACGCGGAGGGAAAGTAGTGGACAAAATCGTTGTAAAAGGTGGCCAAACGTTAAACGGGAAAGTACGAGTAGAAGGTGCGAAAAATGCAGTCCTACCAGTATTAGCTGCAGCTCTACTTGCGACTAAAGGCAAAAACGTTATTAAAGATGTACCAACACTTGCAGATGTTTTGACAATAAATGAAGTATTGAAAAGTTTAAATACAGAAGTCAGTTATAATCCAGAAAAGAATGAAGTTATCATTGATTCACAAAAGAAATTATCAAGTGAAGCCCAATTCGAGTATGTGCGTAAAATGCGTGCATCTATACTTGTTATGGGTCCTATTTTAGCGAGAAATGGATTTGCTCGAGTAGCACTTCCTGGAGGTTGTGCAATAGGCTCACGTCCTATTGATCAGCATTTAAAAGGTTTCGAAGCAATGGGTGCAGTAATATCCTTTGGACATGGATTTGTTGAGGCAACTACAAACGGACGACTTAAGGGAGCCAAAATTTATTTAGACGTTCCAAGCGTAGGCGCAACAGAGAACATTATGACTGCTGCAGCATTAGCAGATGGTACAACAATTATTGAAAATGCAGCAAAAGAACCTGAAATTGTCGATTTAGCTAACTTTATCAACGAAATGGGTGGAATGGTAAAAGGTGCAGGAACCGACACAATTCGTATTGAAGGTGTGGAAGAACTACACGGCACAGAACACCATATCATACCAGATCGTATCGAAGCTGGAACATTCATGGTTGCTGCAGCAATAACAAAAGGTAATGTACTCATTGAAAATGCAGTACCTGAACATATGACAGCACTTATATCTAAAATGCAAGAAATGGGCATTGAAATTACCGAAGAGGAACAAGGTCTTCGTGTTCGCTCTGAAGGAAATCTAAAATCTGTGGACATTAAAACGATGCCGCATCCAGGTTTCCCAACAGACATGCAATCCCAGATGATGGCATTGATGATGACTGCTCACGGAACAGGAATCATAACGGAAACAGTTTTCGAAAATCGCTTCATGCATGTGGAAGAATTCCGCAGAATGAATGGTAACATGAAAATCGAAGGACGTTCGGTCATTATGGAGTCCCCATCCGATTTACAAGGTGCAGAAGTTGCAGCGACAGACCTTAGAGCGGCAGCAGCACTTATCATAGCTGGTTTAGTTGCAGAAGGAATCACACGCGTTACAGAGCTTTATCACCTAGATAGGGGATATGTCGATTTTGACAAAAAATTAGCAGCTTTAGGCGCTGATATTGAACGCATCGGTAGCGAAACTGCTGAGAAAAAAGTTCAATTGGTTTAATACTATATGTAAAGCACTACGCATGTATACATGTGTAGTGCTTTTTTCATTTTCCACAAATTGCAATTTTTGTCGAAATTAGCCGCTCCGCAAGTAAATGGTCCATAAGAGCAAGTAAAAGATACAGAATTGCAAGTACTTAGAAAGTAGAGCAAGTAAAAGTCCGATATACGCAAATAATCTAAATACGAGAGCAAGTAAATGATTAGGAAGATGTAATCTCACCTTATATATATTTCAAACAGATGGGCGATGTTCACATATCCAATGGTTATCTTCAAATTGACACTCTAAATGGTTAAATTTTACGTTTCGCAAGTAAATCAAGATTGAAAGCAAGTAAACGAACGTGGAGGGCAAGTAACTTATAACAAACAGCAAGTATGTTCCTATGGAGCGCAAGTAAAGCACATTCGAAAGCAAGTAAACGTTCCTCACTCTTAAATTAGCCATCGTTTCTTATCTATCTGAGTACTTACCTTATAAGTAGTTTATCTCCTAAATAAAATCATCAGCCCGTCCAAACGAGCATATAGTATCTCTATGAAACAAAACATACTATTTATAATCTTATGCGTAGCCCTCTTGTTTTTACCGTTTTTATTAATAAAAGAAAAAACAACACAAGAAGAAACGGTGCCAGCGCCAACATCGGAACTCGAAATTGCTTGTCCAATACTAATCGAAGTGAAAGGGGTTAAGGAGAAGATTCCATTAGAAACTTATGTTCTTGGAGTGGTGGCAGCTGAAATGCCAGTTACGTTTCATGAAGAGGCATTGAAGGCACAATCTATAGCAGCAAGGACATATGTATTAAGAGATACGAATTACGGTCAAAAACCAATAGATAAAACAGTATTAAAGCAGGTTTATGTTGGTGAGGAAGATCGGAAAAAGAAGTGGGGGGATTCCTTCGCTCAATATGAGGACAAACTTAAAAAGGTGATTGCAGCGACAGAAGGAGAAATTATCGTCTACAAAGATCAACTAATCACAGCAATGTTCTTTTCTTCCAGCAACGGTCAAACGGAAAGTGCGGAAAATTATAGTGGGAATGTGATTCCTTACTTAGTATCTGTGCCAAGTAAATCGGAGGAAATGTATGCTCCAAATAGGACAAAGCAGTTTGAATTCACACATGGGGAATGGTCAAAAGCCTTTAATATGAAATGGAATTCAAACATACCTAAAACTATCAAAGTACTAAAGTCGGATACGAACCGAGTAGAATTGGTTGAAATGAATGGAAAATCGTGGACAGGCCGAGAAGTTCGAACACTCTTGGGTCTACCCTCTACTGATTTCACCATAACGTTTCAATCTGATAAAGTAGTAGTAGAAACAGTAGGATATGGCCATGGGGTAGGGATGAGTCAGTATGGTGCCGAGGTACTCGCCAACGAATCTTTACTGGCTGCGGACATTTTACTTCATTACTATAAAGGTACAGAAATAAAAAAATTCTCACCATGTTTAAAATCTCCTTGATTTGCAAACAATGCAAATAGAGGTGATGAAAATGAGAGAAGAACAAAAGAACAATACTTCTCAGAAGAAGAACAATAACCCGAAAAAGCCATGGTTTTGGCCACTAATTTATGCCGGATTTTCGGTAGCTTTTGTAGGTATGATTTGGGGCTACAATGTGTATGTCAGTGATGATTCTGTCAAGGATTCAGAATGGACAGATGCAAGTAAGGACCCTGATTCAGTAACGATTGAAACCAATGCCCAAGCAGAATCGATGAAATACCCTTTTAAAGAGACTCTGCTAGATAGTGTTGAAATCGTACAGCATTATTACGATATGGAAGCAGATGAGTCGACTCGTGAAAAGTCGATACTCGTATTCGATCATAGTTATGTGATGAATACTGGCGTATCTCTATCTATGAATAGTGAGCCATTTGAAGTAGTTGCGGCAATGAGTGGAAAAGTAGAGGAAGTCAATCTAGATCCATTTGTTGGAGATGAAATCGTCTTGTCACATGCAAATGGTATGGTAACTAAATATCGCTCTGTCACTGGTATTCTAGTAAAAGCTGGAGACGTTGTAGAACAAGGTGATTCGCTTGCAACGGCAACAGAAAATGAATGGAACCCGACTGCTGGTGTTCATTTACAGTTTGAAGTACTACAAGATGGTGTTTTAGTAAATCCAGAGACCTTACTAGCATTTTAATTCATAATAACTAAGACGTATGCATAAATTGATGGAAAGTGTTCCTTTACTAACGAAAGGAAGAGTTAGTGCACGAAACGATTCGTCATAGATGCATACGTTTAGGTGAGATGGTCATTGAGACCAAAAAAACTGTCCGTGCTATCGCAAGCACAACCGGTCATTCCAAAAGCACTGTGCACAAGGATTTGACGGAAAGACTCCACTTAGTAGATCCGCTTCTGGCAAAAGAAGTAAAAGAAATTTTAGCGTATCATAAATCGGTCAGGCATTTACGAGGTGGAGAAGCGACGAAAAGAAAGTGGAAAACGAAAAAAGAAGATAGAAGAGGTCGTGATTAGTAATTGATCACGGCTTTTTCTTATTGTTTATTAAACTGAGTCATTTTCATAAATAATAATTAAATAGTGAATCGTGACAATATTGATTTCTGTTCCAGGGTGGAATGCTTTCGTTAGAGAAGACAATAGCTATCGCATAGGTACCGACAAGATAGCTCATCTGTCATATTCAACCAACAGAGACATCACCAAAGAGTTTTCAACAACAGCAGTCGAAACGAAGGGAAGAGGATGGCTCAACTATACGAACAGACGTTAAACGAATAAACTTATCAAATCAAACTGTTTATGCTTAAGGGAAGTTGTATAAGGGATAGGCACTCGTCACGCGGGAAATTGATAAAATTCTTGAAGTTATCACTGAGCAGCAACTCAAACCATTTTGTTAGCTTTAAAGGCAGCTACTTAATATTGTTAGCAGTTATGAATTTTGAAATGATGAGCGAGGAGGTGGAATATACTTTTCAAATAGAAAAGCATAGATGAAATTTTCATCTATGCTTTTGTTGAAATTATTTGGTTTCTGAAGTTTCAGCTAAAAGTCCTTTGGCATTAAGTGTAGTTGTATTCATTGAAACAGCAATTTTTTCATTATCACATGTGACCGATTCTACTGTTGCACTCATTTCCTCAAGGCTTGCACTTGTTTCTTCAAGTATAGCTGCTAGGTCAATTGTGGATTTTTCCACGGATTGGCTTTTTTCTAAGACATTATTAGCAAGGCTCTTAGAAGCTTGTAAATCTGTTTTTAAGGAATCGAACACGTCTTTTAAATGTTTAAAGTACGTTACAATTTCCTCTGAAGAGTCCATTACCGACCTAAAGCTTTGCTGACTTACTTCCATTTTTTTCAGAGAAGCATTGTTATCATTATTCACCTTTTGAAGGTTTACGGTAATACTGTCCGCCGTCTGCTTAGTAGATTCTGCAAGCTTTCTGATTTCTTCTGCCACAACAGAGAAACCTTTTCCTGCATCACCTGCTCTTGCTGCTTCAATTGATGCATTCAAGGCTAGAAGGTTTGTTTGTTCAGAAATTTCCTTTATTTTGTCTGAGTAAGAATTGGTCTCTTTAATATTAATCGTCAATTCGATTAGCGTCTTATTTAAATCATCAACAAAGGTATAAATGTCGCCGGTTTCATTGCTGAAGGAGATTACCTTTTTCTCACCATTAGTAGTTATCGATTGTGTCTTCTCTGCTTCTGATAAAAGATCATCCAGACGTTTTTGTAGTTGATGCATAACCTGATAAGTCTCGCTAGCATTACCTGAAATATTAGCAATCTGCTCACTCTGTTGATGACTCGCTACAGAAACTTCAATTAGGCTAGTACTCATATCATTTTGGGCTATTAGGTTATTTTGAATTCTTTCATTCGAGAAGGCCACTTCTTTTAGTATATTGCTCAGATTCTCTTGAATTAGCTCTTTTTGATTTCTTTGTTCTACCGCAATTTGTTCGGACTCAAGGATGAGTTGTTCAATTTTTTTCTCCTGCTTGTTGTTTAAATGGATAAGCACACTTAGCATTAATCCTGATAAAATGTATAGAAGCATCATTGCGCCAAAGTTTGTTTGTAGTACCTCAATATCATTGATTCCTTTGTATACAGTCAAAACTATTACAATAAGTCCTAATGTAAATCCAATCGTAAAGACTTTTTTATTAAAGTGAATGGCTGCGAAAATTGTTAGGAAAAAGGTAATAATGACGAGTGTGATGCCTCCACCTGTAATAAAAACGGCAACACCGGAAAATAAGTTGGCCATGATTACAGCGATATATGGAAAAAGGTAAGCTCCTTTTTTATATTTTCTGAGCAAAAAATAGGCCACAGCAAACAAAATAACCTCTGTAGCATATAAAAAAATAGTATTTTGTTCATCTGAAAATAATGATTTTATTAATGCTAATGATAAAGAAATTGTAAAGACAATAAACATTAAGGTGTTTTTCTTTTTGTTATCTTCTGCGAGCATCTGTTGAATTTTATTCATTTTTTATCTCCTCTTCGTAAGGTATTACTTTTTTGTTGTTCGCTAAATCCAGTATTAATTAAATATATCGGTGCTTTGCTCATATTCTTTAGGAGGAATGTGGTCTGTCAGTTCTCGAACATTCTAGTTTTACAGAAGTCAACTCCAGGGAGATAGAATGGAACTCTAGGTTAGTAAGAGTTCCTTATATCTAAGAAGTACATTAGTTTCAGAAAGTACTTATTCTTAAAAACCTACATAAATCTTGTGTATATACTTAGTAGCACAAATAATAGTTATTTAGACACGAATCACATACCATTTTTTCTCAAATATTATTGCTAAATAAAGTGTATTTCAATTAAAACTATGATAAAATATAAAGTTAGAGACGTATCGAATAATATACATAATGGGTTTAGCTGGGAAGGAGAAACAACAGTAATGTTTGCAAAGGATATTGGAATTGATTTAGGTACAGCAAATGTTTTGATACATGTAAAAGGAAAAGGGATAGTTTTAAACGAACCCTCTGTCGTTGCTATAGATAGAAGTACAAAAAAGCTACTTGCAGTTGGAGAAGAAGCTAGAAAAATGGTCGGAAGAACTCCAGGAAATATTATAGCAATTCGACCACTTAAAGATGGTGTAATTGCTGATTTTGACGTGACGGAAGCAATGCTAAAGCATTTTATCAATAAATTAAATGTTAAAGGATTCTTATCAAAACCTCGCATTTTAATCTGCTGTCCTACAAATATTACTAGTGTAGAGCAAAAAGCAATACGCGAAGCAGCTGAGAAATCTGGTGGGAAAAAAGTTTATCTAGAAGAAGAGCCAAAAGTAGCCGCAATCGGAGCAGGGATGGATATTTTCCAACCGAGTGGTAACATGGTTGTCGATATTGGTGGGGGTACAACAGATGTTGCAGTACTTTCCATGGGCGATATCGTAACAAGTGAATCGATTAAAATTGCGGGAGATGTTTTTGATAATGACATTCTTCAGTATATTAAAAAAGAGTACAAGCTTCTAATTGGGGAACGTACTGCTGAAAATATTAAAATTTCGATAGGAACCGTTTTTCCTGATAGTCGTCACGAGGAAATGGACATTCGTGGACGTGATATGGTGACAGGACTTCCTAGAACGATAACTATTAAATCTGAAGAAATAGAAAAAGCCTTGAAAGAATCCGTTACAGGTATTGTTCAGGCTGCAAAGAATGTGTTAGAAAATACACCACCTGAGCTATCCGCAGATATTATTGATCGTGGAGTTATCATAACAGGGGGCGGAGCACTTTTACATGGTATGGATCATTTATTGATGGAAGAGTTAAAAGTACCGGTATTTGTAGCAGAAAACCCAATGGATTGTGTTGCAATAGGAACTGGGATTATGTTAGATAATATTGATAAAATATCAAGAAGATAAATGCGAAATGTTTACGGAGTGCAAAAATAATACCCGTATACTAAGTTTGCATTAAACCGAACTGGAGGCTTTCTTATGTTTCGTGGATTTAATACAGTTGCATCAGGAATGATTGCACAACAGCGTAGAACAGAACTTTTAACAAACAATATGGCCAATGCAAACACACCAGGATTCAAGGCAGATCAATCGACGATTCGCTCGTTCCCAGATATGCTAATGTCTAGACTAGGACCTACTCAAATCCCTACAAAAGATCCAATTACCGGGAAATATATTTCTGAAGTTGGTGCAATTAGTACGGGTGTATACATGCAAGAAACAATGGCATTAATGACCCAAGGACAACTCCTGCAAACAGATTTAAATACAGATATTGCATTAATCGATGGTTCATTACCAGTTGATGAAGAAACTGGGCAAACAGGAGCAGTATTTTACCGTTTGCAGCATCCCACTGAAGGGGAAGCATATACCCGAAATGCAAATTTTACGTTAGATGGTGAAGGATACTTAACTAATCCCCAAGGTCTGTATGTATTGGATTCCGAGGGACAAACGATTCAGCTACAAAATGATGATTTCCAAGTAGACTCAAGTGGTCAGATCTTTGTAGACAATGCTTTTGTAACTCAAATTGGTGTATCATTTTCTACGCAACCTAATACACTTGTAAAGCAGGATAACGGTTTATTCCAAACAGTAGACGGAACTGACTTACCATCTGCTTATGGTTTAGATAATGTTACTTTTTCGATGCAACAGGGATATATTGAAGGTTCAAATGTAGACACTGCTAGAACAATGACAGATATGCTAACGGCTTATCGTGCATTTGAAGCAAACCAAAAAGTACTGCAAGCATACGATAGAAGTATGGAGAAAGCTGTTAACGAAGTGGGCCGTGTAAATTAAATATAGCTTTTTCAATCTTTAACAACGAAAAGAGGTAGGCTTAAATGCTACGCACGATGATTACAGCGACAAATACAATGTCGCAACTACAAAGCCAAATAGATATTATAGGGAATAATCTTTCCAATACGGGTACACATGGTTACAAAGCTAAGGATGCTAAATTCCAAGAATTATTATATCAACAATTTAATAATGATAAATTAGATAGAGTAGAACGAGATTCTCCTACAGGAATTCGTTATGGCGTTGGTGCAACACTTGCACAGACACAAATGAACTGGAAGCAAGGTAGTCTCCAATCTACAGACCGCGATTTAGATTTTGCTTTTCAAGAGCCTAAGCAATATTTTAAAGTGATTATGCCAGATGGCGTAGATGGACAACAGACGGCCTATACTCGTCAAGGTGCCTTTTATGTATCACCAGTGGAAAATGGAGAGCTTATGTTAGTGAACAGTGATGGTTATCCAGTCGCAAATGCAGATGGACAAGTAATTACGATTCCTAACGGTGTTACGGATTTCTCTGTAAATGAAACAGGAATTCTTACAGCAACTTATCCAGACGGTACTACACAACAACGTGAATTAGCAGTTTCTGTGCTTCAAAAGCCGAATGCAGTGGAGCATTTATCTGCAACATATATTGGCATGCCAGATAATCTAGAAGAACTAGGTTTAAATGCAGAAGATATTATGACTGATCTTTTAGGGGAAGATCGTGGAGAAATCGCTATGGCAAATCGTATGTTAGAGTTGTCAAATGTAGATACATCTAAAGAGATGACGGATCTTATGACAGCACAACGTTCTTATCAGTTCAATGCCCGTTCCATTACAATTGCGGACCAAATGCTGGGTCTTATTAATGGCATTAGATAATTATTTGTGTAAGGAGTTGTGTTTATGACAGAAGAAAGTAAAATTTCTGCTAGACAACAGCGAAGATTAGAAAAGGAACAAGAAAAGGAACAAGAAAAGGAACATGAACAAGCAACATCAACTGGGACAACCAAATGGGTCCAGATCCGCATGTTCCCAATATGGTTGCGTATACTACTGGTAATTCTTTTTATTGCTGGAGCAGCTATGGCAGGTTTAATGATTGGCTATGGCGTACTAGGTGATGGTGAACCAACGGACGCATTAAAATGGGATACTTACCAGCATATGATTGATATTAAAGATGGCAAATAATAATGTTCTTTTGGAGGATGATTCCATGTTAACAACAGAGCAAGTTCAAGCAATTTTACCTCACCGTTATCCATTTCTCATGATAGATAAAATTCTAGAAATCGAAGAAGGAAAGCGTGCGGTAGGATTAAAAAATGTAACGATTAACGAAGAGTTCTTCAATGGTCATTTTCCAGGATATCCAGTAATGCCAGGAGTACTGATTGTAGAGGCGCTTGCTCAGGTAGGAGCAGTGGCTGTCCTTCAAATCCCAGAAAATAAAGGAAGACTTGCTTTCTTTACTGGAATTGATAATTGTCGTTTTAAACGACAAGTGAAGCCAGGAGACCAATTAAAACTAGAAGTTGAATTGACCAAACTCCGCGGAGCTATGGGAAAAGGCCACGGAATTGCAACAGTAGATGGAGAATTAGTTTGTGAGGCAGATATATTATTTGCCTTAGGTCCAATAGTTAATAACGACTAATAATAGTTTTTCACATTTTTTTCAACTTATACTCTAAATTATATCTTGCAAAAACAGGCATAAATGCCATAGGATAGTTCCTTTTTTCTTGGATAACCTATCGTAAGTCACAAAAAAGTGATGACGATATCTAAGAAAGGAGGAATTTTTTTATGTGGAAAAAAGCCGTTCCTGCTGTAGCTTTATGCTCTTTTTTATTAGTTGGGTGTAATAATACAGATGATGCCATCCCTGACAACAATGAAACTCCAATGGAGGATGTGCGAAACGATGTAAATACACAATCGCCAAACACAGATAACGGAATGAATGATGGTGGGAATGGGACCTTAGACAATGGAACCATGAACGATGGAACAAACAATAACGGAACAACGAATAACGGTTCAATTGAAGGCCAACCAGGTATCAATGATAATGTTGATGGTGGGAATGGTACTGGCGGTGCTGGCTCAGGTACAGGAGATGGAAATGTACCAAATGCAGACGGTAAATGGATTAAAGAACCAAGCACTGAACACGATGATGACGAAATGACAAATGATAAAGACAATAATTTATAATAATTGAAAAAGATGCTGGCACCTAAAAATTAGGGCCAGCATCTTTTTTCGTTCTATATTTTATAACGTTGGTGATGGAACTTCACTAACTATTTTAAATAGAAAACAAGTGAAGCTCCCCGTAGAACTAAAGTCGTCGAAAACCATCATCTTGGAGGGAACCCACTTGTCAATTACTAATAATATTAGAATGCTCAGTTCAAGACTCAAGATTAAATCACTTTAAAATTCAAGCCAGTTGAATCTGATTTAAGGCAACCACACTTAGAAGTAGCTTAGTCTGCCTTTTTAGGTTATAAGTTTTCACTCAATTTAAAGTACACTTTAGGTTTCTTGGAGTGAAAGATGGCGACTCCTGTGGGAACAGCGCGAGCTGAAGACCCCACAGGAGCGCGGTTTTCGCGACGAGGAGGCTGAAGCCGTGCCCGCGGAAAGCGCCATCTGGAACGGAAAGAAACAGGGTATTCGATTCACTATAAAAAAAGATTGTTTAGAAAGCCAGTTTTCCCTGACATTCTTCTAATCAGCCTTAATATAATTCAATGATCATCAATTCAACATTTAAAATTGTTCACCAACGTTATTTGACAAAGAACCCTTTTTTATTGATGATTTTATTGATCTTTCTTCAAGGCAGGGCGAGTTTTCATATCATTTTCAAATTTAGAAAGTAAATCTTCCCCAGTTAATCCTTCCTCGATTAGTTCTGATAGCAATGATTCAGCGTATTTTCTTCTAACTCGTTTCAATGTACCTCTAAGCAAAACGGAGAGGTGATTGCCAATTTGTTTAACAGAATAGGTTACCACTTCAAAATGAGCCGGTTCATTTTCTGGATAAGAGATAATAACTTTCACATCATATACCTTATTAGAAGTTTTTAATTCATTAAAATAGTTTTCGTATTTTTGATCAGTGAATAGCTCTAATATCCAAGAACGGCTAGAATTTTCCTGGTTAATCACGATGCCATCCTCTATTGTTATTGGAACTTCTTCATTGTCCGAAATAATACTGACTGATATCATTTTAAATGTTTTCATGTACAAATCCCCTTTGGAAAAGCATTAATTAGTATCCATTATAACATAGTGACTTAGGTGGAAAAAATAATAGGCTAAACTACAAAAATAGCAAATTGAAAAATTAGAAAAGCTGTTATAGAAGTAATTTATAAGAAAGTAGATTTCAGGAAATTCATTTTGTAATTAAAAAGGACTTTAAAATTGAATTGTGAGCTTTTGCCAACAATTTAAACTGCCAGTATGATTGGGCTAACTTTAGAAAAGGAGGTGACAGATTGAACACTGTTTCGATAATCGGACGTATGACGAAATCTCCACAACTAAAGCATTTGTTAGAAGGGAGGACGCAAACTAGTTTCGTAGTTGCGGTGAATAAAAGCTATAAAAGTGATGAAGCGGACTTTGTGTTATGTACGATTTGGGGGAAGCTCGCTGAAACAACCGTCAAGTATTGTGGTAAAGGGTCTCTTGTAGGGATAACAGGTAGGCTTAATACAAGGTCGTATGAGAAGGCAGAGGGAGAGAGGGTATTCGTTACAGAAATAGTTGTGGAGGACATCCGATTTTTAGCAACAAAGAAACGAGATGAAGAACAACCAGTACAACAGCCAAATAAGAATAATGAGAGTGATTTTGAATTTCCAGTAACACCACCAAACCAACTACCAGTTTAATGATTGATAAGGCCGCAATCTTATTCAATGATTATCAAAAGAGTTAACCCTGACCGAAATTTTCTTGGTCAGGGTTTTAATAAAACTATTAGAGAGACAGTGTAAGCAACTCTTTTATGTCATTATCCGACATTTCAGTGATCCATTGACTAGAATGTATTAACTCTTCCGATAGCGACTGTTTTTCAACTAAGAGTTTATCAATCTTTTCTTCAATCGTTCCGATCGTAATGAACTTATGGACATGAACAAAGTTTGTTTGTCCGATACGATATGCACGATCGGTTGCTTGGTTTTCTACTGCAGGATTCCACCACCGATCGGCATGGAGCACATGGCTTGCCGCAGTTAAGTTTAGGCCAGTTCCACCAGCCTTTAAAGATAATAGGAATACGGGAAACTCATTGGCTTGGAATGCTTCCACCAAATGATCCCGTTGATTTTTAGGCATGCTACCAGTCAAAAATGGGGCATCTATTTCATATAACTCTGTTAAACAATGCTGTAGTAAATGTCCCATCCCGATATACTGAGTAAAGATTAGACATTGCTCACCTCGTGCTGCAATTTCTCCAGCAAGTGTAACAATTTGAGCTAGCTTCTCGGAACGTTCAAGCATATCCTCGGCATCATCAAAGGGCTCTTTTAAATAGAGAGCAGGGTGGTTACAAAGCTGCTTCAGCTTGCTTAGCATTTTCAGAATGAGACCCTTCTTCTCAAAACCAGTCAGTGTGTCAAGCTTACTAACAGTTTCTTGTATAAGTGATTCATATAAAGCAGCCTGCTCTGTAGTAAGTGCACAGTACTCTCGTTGTTCCAATTTTTCTGGTAAGTTAAGTAGGAGCTCAGGATCTTGCTTCGTTCTTCTTAATAGGAAAGGTTGAATTTTAAGTCTTAATTTATGTTTCGTTGCATCAGAATTATCTCGTTCAATAAGTGCTATATAATTTTCTTGGAATTTACGGAACGAACCTAAATAGCCTTTATGAATAAAGTCAAATATAGACCATAGCTCTGATAATCTATTTTCCACAGGTGTACCAGTTAGCGCAATATGATGCGCACCTGCTAACCTTCGAATAGCACGTGATTGCTTTGTATGCATATTTTTAATGTTCTGTGCTTCATCCAGCGTAATACTAGTCCATACGATTTCAGAAAGCGAATCAACATCTTGCATAGCAGTTCCAAAAGTAGTGAGTACAACATCACATGTCATATCAATTTCTTTTGTTCGAGTAGAACCGTAGTGTGTCTGCACTTTAAGTGAAGGTGCAAACTTTGCTATTTCTTTTTGCCAGTTTCCTAACACGGAAGTAGGACAAATTATAAGCGAAGGTGTTGGCTGCTCAGTATTTTCATGGACATGCAGTAAGTAAGATATCAACTGTACTGTTTTTCCTAGTCCCATATCATCTGCAAGGCAAGCTCCAAACTTTTCATTTCTCATGAAGACGAGCCATTCTAATCCTTGTTGCTGGTAAGGGCGTAAAGTCGTCAACAAATTAGGAGAAATCTCCACGGAAGGGAAACCTTTTTTCTCCGAGAGCTGTGTCATAATCGTTTGCAATGATTTCTGCATCTCAAATTCAAATAACGGATCCACATCAGTTTCTTCTTCCTCATCAAGCGCAAGTGCAAGTTCTTCAGGAATTTCGCGGAACAGCAATTCTTTCACAGTCCAATTCTCATCCTCTGATTTTCTTATAAGCTCTCGAACTTCATGCATCCAAGCGGAATCGATACGGAACCATTCATTGCCAGCCTGTATAAAGGAACGATTTTCATTGACCATCTGTTGAAACTCATCGGCTGAAATTTCCTGTCCGTTCAAAGAAAAACTCCAGTTAAATTGTAGTATTTCATTTAGACCTGCAGTAGTTTTATATGAATTGGCCGTTTTAGCGACTGTTTTAACACGCATTTTTGTGTCTTTTACCGCCTTCAGCCAAGCGGGAAGAACAATCTCGAATCCGAGTGCTTGCAGTTTCACTAAGTCATCACGAAGAAACATCCTCACTTCTTCATCAGTTAATGTAGAAGAATAGAATGTTTTTGGATTCGTTTGATCAATTGAAGAAATAAGAGAAAACATTTTCGACTGTGTTTCCTCTATAAAATCACTAAATTCAACCCATTTATCTGGAAGAGCTTTACTAATGGATAATGATTTCTTTCGGTATGCTGGTGTCCAGTATACACTGCTTTTTTTCCCTCGAACTACCGTCTCTAACAACCATGTATCTTCCATAGCTTCCGGTTCTGACAATCTAAGTGCGACTAATAAGCTTGGATGAGTAGCCTGAGATTTGATTGGCCAGCCACCTTGTTGGAAAAACGGTATAAGGGGTTCTATGTCTTCCATAGATAGCCCAGCTTGGAACAGCTTTTGTTTAACAGCATTAACAAGAAGCATTTGCCCACTATGATCTATTGGAGCAGTAACTTTGAGGTCATTTCCTTCTACGTTTATGAAATTCCATAAATCAGGCGTTGCCCAAACTTTTGCTGTATCTTTAAATGTTTCTAACCATTTATTTGAATCTTCATTGACACCGTCAAATAATGTGAATGGATTCATTTTTCTAGAAAAAAGTTCAACTAATTCAACAGGAGAAGCGATAAGTGCATTATCCTCAATTTGAGCATTGAGACCGAAAAAGCTTTCTCGGTGATTCAAATATAAGGATGGCACCCACTTCTCTGCAGGTATATTTATCGAAATTAATCGAAACTGTCCGTTTTCTAACGGAAGAATATTTAAAGAAAATTCTTTTGTAATAGATAAAGGCTGAGTCATAATGGTAGGTTTCCTTTCTCTATTTCTTGTTGCAGTGCACGAAGACGGCGATACTTTTCGCGAACATTTTCGACGTAAGCATTCCAATAGTCAGTGTTATTCGATTTCTTAGCAACTTGTTTCATTTTTTTCCAGATCCGAACAGCTTGTTTGTAGCTATAGCGATTTTTTTCTTGAATGAAACGCATTGCATAGTCATGATAAAGTGGAAGTAAAACATCTGGAGCTTCTTCTTTAATAATAGATAGTCCACAAGTTTCCGCATATTCTATTGAGGAATTGGCCGATTGATGGAGAGCCATCCAATCGTAATAACGCTTTTCCTTAATAAGTAGGTTCGAATAAGACTGTAGGCCATACAGACCAAATGATTGATATACTTTTTCTAACTCCGTAGGCTGTAATTGAACCATCTCAAATAATAGCTCTAATCGACGAATGAGCATAACACGAGATGGATTTAGTATTACCTCGTTTAAGTAATAAGAAACATGAGGTAGTAGTTTTCGAGCTAGGTTAGTACCTAATTCTTTTTTGCCAGTCTGAAGTGCCTTTTCACATACTTCTACCCACTCAAGTAGCTGGTTTCCTTCCATTTTTTCCGCAGCTAACAATAGCTCATCGGTCATGGACAAGGTTAAGTAAAAGTATGGTAGCACCATATTTAATGGCGTATCATCTTCTATAGTCTCCAGTGCCTCTAAATATTTTACTTCCTTCATTCTTGTATTCTTGTCTGTTACGAGCGCATCCCAAAAGGAAAGATATACTTGCTTTCGATAGTGTACAAGGTTTTCCATATCGAAGTAAAAATGATGAACTCGAACCATTATTTCTTCGTAAAATGGATCTGCTGCGAACATACGAGGCTTCGATGATAGTTGGTTTAAATGATCATTCAACTCCTCAAGGTATTCGTTTAAAAAATGAAGGACTCGATTTTGCATATTCGACTGAGCAAGAGGTTCAATATAAGACCAGGACTTTATGAGTATAGAAAGTTCCACATACACGTCAAAAATAGGTTGCCACTCGCGTTCAAATGGACGAGACTTCCGAATTTGAGATTTCAAATCATGAATAGCAAATTCAAGTAAATAAAAACTAGTAGGTGGGTAATTAGCAATAAATTTACGGAAAAAGTTTTCAACAATAATATCCCAACTTCTTGGACTACGCTCATCTTTTAGCAAAGACAATTGGACCTGGTCAGCCTGCGAACGCCATTCAGAAATCCAAGTAGACAAAGAATCATTTTGTTGATACAAATAAAAAACAGCTGCCACAATATGTCTACACGGCTTATGTATAGGACAAGGGCAGTGAAAGTTATCTTTTGAGATATGATAGTTCACTTCAATATTTGTAACATCGCGTATCGTAAAATCGACCCGATGTTCCTGGGGGAAATAATTAGTAATAGAAACAGCACCGTTACGCACAAAAAAAGCGGCACGACGGACAAGCTCCTCATCGTCCAATAAAGCAGGATGTAGCTTCTTCGCAATCGTATCCATAGACTGGTGAATCTGTTTATTATAATGGGTTGCAAGTTTTTGATAAGAAGTAGGGTTCAAACGGATCTCTCCTAAGAAAAAAGGCTTTCCTTCCATTATACTTATAAAACCTGCTGATTAAAAGCCGAACCTAAAACAATTTGACTAAAAGGATAGTAATAATAGAAAAAGCCTTTACTTATCATGATGTAAGTAAAAGCTTTAATCTTTTTTCAGCCGATTTAAAATGTATCTTCTTCGGTCTTTGTCACTTTCGGCAAAATTAACAATATCCATGGTAAAATCCCGATATTCTTTTAAGTGAATTATTTCCTTCACATACTCTTCTTGAAAAGTTTCTATGTATCTTGTTTTACTCTCCTTAGCCTCCAAAATAGGATCATTGCTTTTATAGCGTTTATCTTGGAGCATATATAAAAATTGATCATCTGGGATATTATATTTGTCTTTTATCTTCATTAATAACTCAATGGAAATACCAAGATCACCTTTTTCATATTTTGATAATGCTGAGTGATCAATACCTAGAATTTTAGCAGCTTCCATTTGTGTTATGTCTAGCTTTTCACGATAAGCACGCAACTGCTCTCCAAATGCCATATTCATCCCCCCATATACAATGCAAGGATAGCGAAATTAGAAGCGAAATGAATAAAAATCGCTAAATTGGAGATATTCGTGAAAAGTACAAGCAAATATAGTATAAGATATATACATCGAATAACATAAATGAGAAATATAGGAATAAATACAATATAAATGGGAGTGATAGCTATCAAAAGAATACAATTTTACATACCGTCTTTATTTGAGTTTCAGGATAATCATTCAAGGGAAAAGAAGGGAAAAATAAAAGTCATTGGTGTTAAGAAAAAGTATATTGAGTATTTTAGTGGATATCGTGAAAAAGAAATGACACATATTGATCAAATTGTTGCGGAAGATTTTACTGTTTATGATTTACTACTAGATTGTGACGCTAACCTATTATCTTTTTATTTAGAACATGAAGAGCAGTCAAACCAAACAAAAATACTTGAAAAAGTATTTCAAACGTTTATCTTTGAATACAATGAGCAATCTTTCGGCTATTTCACAATAGTAAAAGGAAAGCATAGACCTAGAACTCTAGCGAAATAAATTATGTTTCAAAAGCGGATGCATATTGCATTCCTTTTTTTAGTGTGCCAGGCATGGCAACTATCTAGGTGGTGAAAGTCCACTGTGGGGGTACACATCGACCAACCACTAAGGAAGCGCAAGGTGTTTATCGTGAGGTAAGGGCTAGAGGAAGCGTGGAATAAAATCTTGGCTCGACGAACAGAAATCTGATACAAAGGCTCTACAAAGGGATAAGGCTCCTAAACAAGTTAAAGTCCAAAAGGTGTGCGTAACTTTGTAGGGTAAATCAGGCGAGTAAAAGAGGAAAGATAGCTGTCTTACCCTGGGAGGTCTTGCGGATGTACATATGTACAGTCGAAAAAGGTTAGTCGCAAGAAGTCAGCAGAAGCCATAGTAATGACCTAAGGTCATGAAGGGCTGAACAATTTATAGTGTTTCAACGCCACGAATGCGTAAGTGACGAACTCCGAATGTGTTAATGGTAAAAGTATGAGCGTAACTCAGAGGATAACCAAAACGGAGATATCATTTACTACGTGAGAGGAAAGGAGAAACGAGTGTGGAACTTTTAGAAAAGATCCTTAGTAATCAAAACATGAATGATGCCTACTTGCGTGTCTATAGAAATAAGGGGGCAAGTGGTGTCGATGGAATAACTGTTGATGAGCTGAAACAATATCTGAAAGAGAACAAGGATGAGATACGTCAGCGCATCAGAACTAGAAAATACCAACCACAAGCTGCCTTACGAGTGGAAATCCCAAAAGAAAATGGAAAGATGCTCAAACTGGGAATACCAACAGTAGTGGATAGGGTAGTTCAACAAGCGGTTCATCAAGTACTCAGTCCGATATTCGAAAAGCAGTTCAGCGAATTCAGTTACGGCTTTAGACCGAAAAGAAGTTGTGAAATGGCAATTATAAAGAGCTTGGAATTTCTGAATGATGGACATGATTGGGTTGTGGATATTGACCTGGAAAGATTTTTCGATACAGTCCACCAGGATAAACTCATGCGAATCATTTCTAATACAATAGACGACGGAGATGTCATTTCTCTTATAAGAAAATATCTTGCCAGTGGGGTTATGGTGAATGGAAAATATGAAGAAACACCAGTTGGAACTCCGCAAGGAGGAAACCTAAGCCCGTTGTTGAGTAATATTATGTTAAACGAATTGGATAAGGAACTAGAAAGTAGAGGACTCCACTTCGTGAGATACGCTGATGACGCCTTAATCTTTGTGAAGAGTGAAAAAGCCGCAAATAGAGTGAAGGAATCACTCGTGAGATTTATAGAAAAGAAATTAGGACTGATAGTCAACGTAGAAAAGAGTAAAATCTCCCGTCCAAAAGACTTAAAATTCTTGGGATTTGGGTATTACTACGATTTTCTAAATAACAAATATCAAGTTAAACCTCATACTCTGTCCATACAAAAATTTCAAAGGAATCTCCGAAAATTAACCAAACGAAATTGGAGTGTCCGGCTGGACTTCCGAATTTTAAAACTAAAACAAGTCATACTTGGATGGGTTAATTACTTTAGAATTTCGAATATGAAAAAAGCGATGACTGGGATAGATAAGAAGCTTCGTTCCAGAATCAGAGTTATCATCTGGAAGCAATGGAAGGTATCGAAGAAACAAATCAAATCGCTTGTTCAATTAGGAATTCCGAAGGAAGAAGCAAAAGGACTAACTTACTGTCGAAAAGGCTACCGGTACATCGGACTATCCAAAGTCATCCAAAGAGCAATCTCCAATAAAAGGCTTAAGCAAAGAGGACTTCCATCTGCTTTAGAACATTATCTAAAAGTACACTCTGTAATATAAATTGAACCGCCGTATACGGAACCGTATGTACGGTGGTGTGAGAGGGGCGAAAATAATTAACTTATTTTCCCTCTACTCGATTGAGAAACATCTCGATGCCAATGTGGAAGACTCTTCAGTTTAGCAAGCAAATAGTGATAGGGGGAAGTATCTAGGTGGGGAAAACAAGTAAATCATATTTTGCTTGCTAATTATATTTTTAATGCCATTAACTACACGAAAATTAGAAAATGTGATAAACTAAGAGTAATCAGAAAATTCTATTAAAGGAGAGGAGAATATGATACTAGTACAACTAATGAAACCATTTTATACGAAGTTTGAAGGAAACAGCATTAAAATGGTATTTGCCTATCAGTATTTTTCCATAAGGAAAGATGATGAGCTATTTCATTTTATACCAGTGGAGGGCAAAGAAATTATTTTAAATGCACAAACGTTGCAGGTGGAGAATTTGTCGGAAGTATTCGTATTTCAAAAAGGGAACAGGTTTATAAGATTGCCGCTCTATCAATTATTACTTGTGTCAGATATTCATACACATTTACAAACAATTTTAGAAGAAGCAAACCAAGTCGATTCACAGGAAGTCTCAATTGAAGGAACCGAGGAAGTCATCAAATTACTAGTACAACAAAACGTAGAGCGCATGATTGACTTTGCTTTGACAACTAGAGATGAGTCATTATTCAACACACTGCTAATGTATAAAGAACACTAATGGGGGCTGTTACATTGTATAACATTATCAATTAGAAAACACCTAGCGAATAGGAATATTTCGATAGGTGTTTTTATGTGCATTCCAATTTAAAGAGATGAGAAGAAGTAAAGGAACAACACAAAACCACTTGATCCAAGTACCCCAAACAAAATGTCCCCCCAATTTAATCCAAACTTGTCGATTTTCATTTACAAAAGCTCCTTTCCTGTCAATTTCCCGGGAAATAACTCGATTATTATATTTGTCGTAAAGCTATCTCAAAAGTTACGTTTATTCTCCCCAATTCCGTAAAGAATTAATCGTTATCAGACAAATTATTTCGTAGAGTTCTAGAAAGTTAAAAGAATTTTCAATAAAGACGATATAATGAATAAAGGGAAACAACAGTCAGATTTTTCTTAATTTAAACTCTGACAAATAGCATCGCATCGTGTGGCAATACTCGAGCGACCAACTTCGTGGTAGTCTGAATAAGTTTGGATTTTACGGTGAGTTGATCGTAAACTCAACCCTTGAAGTGTGAGTCTTACTATAAAGAGGACGTATTGTTGCTAAAGAACGTGGTTAATTAAATAGAAATGACCGTTATCATACGGGATAACCGGACCAAAAAGGAGCTGATATCATGCTTGGAAATTGGAATGCTACTGGACTATCTATTTTACGGAACATGAACTCTCAATGGTCACAGGTAAATAAGTCGATGGAACGCATTTCTTCTGGATATCGTATCAACCGAGCAGGTGATGATCCTGCAGGTCTAGCTATCTCAGAAAAAATGCGTGCCCAAATTCGCGGACTGGGACAAGCAGCAAGGAATATCCAGGACGGGATTTCCCTTGTCCAAACTGCAGAGGGTGCTCTAAATGAAACTCATTCTATTTTACAAAGGATGAGAGAACTAAGTGTTCAATCCGCAAATGATACGTTAACCGACAAAGATCGAGATCAATTAGCATTAGAATTCGAAGAACTAAAAAAAGAAGTAACTAGAATTTCAAAAGATACTGAGTTTAATACAAAGCCGTTATTAGATGGATCTCAAACTTCTCTTAAAATTCAGGCTGGTGCAAATACCGGACAATATATCGAATTGTCATTTGGCAATATGGGGTCCACCGGTATTGGTATACAGGATTTGTCCATTTCCACGAGAGATGATGCAGATAAGGCGATGGGGGAACTAGATAAAGCGATTCAAAAAGTATCGAATGAACGCTCTAAAATGGGAGCATATGCAAATCGAATGGAACACGCCTACAACAATGCAGTTAATATGGAAGAAAATCTGACTGCAGCAGAATCTAGAATTAGAGATGTAGATATTGCAAAAGAAATGATGGCGCTCACTAAAGCTAATATATTAATGCAAGCCAGTCAATATGTTCTAAGCTTGCATATGCAACAAGCACAAGGTGTTCTGCAACTACTCAAATAATCAGGTGAGGCAACCGTTGTTATTGACGGTTGTTTTATTAATTGTATAGAAATTTATGCAGTTTTAGTAAGTTTCAGTTAAGATAGGTTTATAGATACATAAAAGGGGGAAATGGGATGAAGAGGTTTACTGTCCTAGCGGTAATCATTATCGGATTGATCTCAGCGCCGATTTCTTCATTAGCGAAACCGCTAGATGAAGTAAAAAATATAGTTAGAGTGCACTATAAAGGAGAAATACCCTCTAGTATAGAAGAAATAGATTCTATTGATGATATAATGGAACAGTTAGATCCATACTCTACCTATTTTATGAGAGAAGAATTTGAGGCGTACACGAACTCTATTAATAACACAACGACTGGAATTGGTGTGACGATTGAAGAACATGTGACTGGAATTCAAATTGTCAGCACATTTGAAGGAGGAGCAGCACAGCAAGCTGGTATATCACCTGGTGATATTATTCTTTCAATCGATGGTATATCTACAATTGGTATGGCAATTCAACAAGCTTCCTCGATCATTACGGGTAAAGAAGGAACCATAGTCCAGCTACAGGTTTTGAAAAGCAATAATACGAAAGAAATGTATAACATAATGCGTAAGAAATTTACGATTCCTGTCGTAACAAATGAACTCTTAGCAGGCAATATTGGGTATATAGGGATGAATTCATTTTCAGACAATGGAGCAGACCTTGTTCAAAAGGCAAAAGTTGAACTTCAAAAGCTTGGAGCGACTTCGTTTATATTAGACTTGCGCAATAATGGTGGAGGATATGTACATACAGCAGAAGAACTTATTGGACTATTTCCTAACAGCCCTGATGCATTCAAAATCGTTACAACTAGTGAGTCTACTTTAACTAAATCGACGAAGCAACACTCATTATTTCCTGCGAATACGAAAGTCCTAGTAAACGGGTATAGCGCGAGTGCGTCCGAAATGACTGCAGCAGCGCTACTAGACCAAAACTCAGCATCTCTATACGGGCAGAAGACTTATGGAAAAGGTTCGATGCAATCATTTTTTAGTCTTTCTGACGGATCTATATTAAAGCTGACGATTGCAAATTTCACAGGACCAAAAGACACACTTATTCACAAAACTGGCGTAAAGCCGCACTTTGTAACAGAAGTTGGACACGAATTAATAAAAGCACATCGAGATGCACTAATGGAAGTAAATAAAAATTATAAAAAGATGTCCGCATTACATAATGTATCGACAACGAAACAATTTACCATTACTTTTTCCAGCAACGTAGTACAAAATGCAAAGCAAAAAGTGGAATTAGTAAAACTAGGAACTACCGATACAGTTCCTGTCACAATTGAACTAAAATCATCGAAACAGTTCGTTGTCACACCAACAGCACCGCTAGAAAAAGGGGCAGCCTATCTACTACTCATCCATCCGACTTTCCAAACGAATGCAGGAATCATGATGAAAAATGGTGCTTATGTGGAAGTAACTGTTCAACCATAAGAGGGGGAACACTGGAATGTTTTTTGAATTTCGATTTTGGAAATACCTTTTCAATAGAAATGATCTCATTGTATCGTTAAAAGAAGATGCAACGATGCGAGGATTTCAGAGTCGCGTATGGTTCGTCGCCATCTTTGGAATCCTATTATTTGCCCTACGAGACATTTGGGGATTACATACGGAAGAACTAACGGCTCTTTTTGTCAACGGCTACGAAGATACTTTTACGATCGCTAGAATTATATCTTTAATAGGAACTATCTTTTGGTCTTTACTATACATGGGCTTTCATTTCTTTGTAATTGCGTTTATCTTACATAAAATTACACAAGTGGAATTATCAAAAGTAGCTATATTACAATTATTCGTCGTAGCATTTCTATTAATGGAAAAAGCATTCAACTATTTCTTATATGCTGTTGTAGGCTATGCAACGGATTATTCGGTCCTTTCATTTGGTCCACTAGCAGCAACATTTATAGAACAGTCGTATGTCAATTATTTCTTTAACGAATTATCCCTAATTACAGGGTTAATAGTCGCTATTCAGTTTCACTTTTTACGGTCTTTTACTGCGATGTCCACTCGTAATCTATTTCTGCTATTACTAGGAATTCAAGTGATTTTGGCCTTAATCACAGCGGGCTTTGAAGTACTCCCAATTGAATCATGGATTGAAGGAGGGCAAACCAAATGAATAAATGGTTAACTATTGGTATATCCATAGTTGTCTCTACCTTTATCGGCGCGAATGCAATCCTAATCTATTCCGATAAAAGCCAAATCAGTCGAACATTTTACGTTAGTGAATATAACGTTGTGCATGAAAATACGTATGCACAAGAACTAGAAAAAGAAGCTATAGTAGTTCCTACAAATGAGGTAACTGTTACGATAGATGTTGAAGCTATTGATGATTTCGTTGTCATGGAGGGGGACCCTGTGGAGGAAGGTACTGACCTTGCTACACTGCGGACTGATTCTGCTGAAGACCAACGTTTATTATGGGAAACAGAGCAACAGGCATTTATGCAGGAGCAGTCAGAGCTGCAGACCATCATTAGTGATTTGGAATCAGAGCGTTCTCGAGCAGATTCAAGTTCCTCAGGAGATGGTCAAGTAACTGGAGGAACGGCAGATGAGATCGTGGATGTAAATGTTCAAGTCGACGTCAATGTAACCCAAGACGGTAACTTTGCTCATGGTATAGCTGAAGCAAAGCAAAAACTGGCTGAAGTAGAACGTAAACTTCAAATCGTCGATGCACAACTAGCACAAGATTCATCCCAACTTTCTTTGTTAAGCCCAATAAGTGGTACTGTTTCGACTATCGAAGAACGCAACGGAAAATATTTCATACACTTATATGCAAATGAAAAATCCGTCATTACTTACGTAAAAGAGTCCGAATGGCACGACATTCAAGAAGGTCATTTAGTGAAAAACTACTCAACCCATCGTGAAGGAGTAGTAGAAGGAAGCGTATCGAGCAAAACACAGGTACCCGCAAACGCATCCAAATGGCTCACAGCATACGAACAATTTGAACATAAAATTGACGAACCTGTTTACGAAGTTCGTGTTCAGCTAGCAGAACAACTAGAAACCTTGCCTTTTGCGGCAAATCTTAACTCAGTAATCATAACGAACCATGCAGAAAATGCAGTACAAATAAAATCGAATTGGCTACTAAACCGTTCCAAAAAAGTAGCAGAAGTATACATACTCACAAGTGACGGAAAAATCGCCCGTACTCCTGTTACCGTCCCATTCGATCTAAAACAACATGCCATCCTATCTGAAGGACTAAGCAATGGTAATGTCGTCCTCAATGCAGACCAAAAAACAGACGACGCAGAAGTATTCCTACCATTTCCAATAGACCTTCCGACCTGGAACAGTATAAAATCTGTCAGCTGGAAAGACTACGTAAAATACTTAACTTATAAATAAATACGAACCGGAGAGCATTACGCTTTCCGGTTTTAATCTGTATGAGAGGGACTTACGTTTATACAAGGGAACCTAGCAAGAGTCCCACATATCAGTGTGAGCAATTTTATGGAATAATTATCCTGAACGCAAGTAAACTTGATACGAGCGCAAGTAATTAAAGTCCATCCGCAAGTATTTAATATTTGAAAGCAAGTAAACATACGTTGCACGCAAGTTAACAACAGTCGAGAGCAAGTTAACAACAGTCGAGAGCAAGTAAACAATGAAATTGGTGTTTTTACGAAAGCGAATCAATCCAAATGAGAATGCAACGGTTATAAGTGAGTGTCCCACATCTCGATCTCGGTGTGAGCAATTTTATGGAATAATTATCCTGAACGCAAGTAAACTCGATACGAGCGCAAGTAATCAGAGTCAATCCGCAAGTATTTAATATCGAATGCAAGTAAACATACGGTGAACGCAAGTAAACAATCATCGAGAGCAAGTAAACTATGAAATTGGTGTTTACACAAAAGACTAAATCCTCTCCATCCTCCATCTTTTCACCTCCCCCTATTAACAACTGAATTTATCTTAGTTATACTAGAGTGAATCAATATGAACGGTAGGAGTGGTAGAGATGGATCCTAGATTTAAGATTGCACATCGGGAGGCACTGATTGGTGTTGCGCTCGCGGTTGTGCATTTTATATGGTGGTTTGGCTTTGCTTATGGGCTTGGTTCAAAGCCGGTAGAGGAGTATTCGTATATTCTTGGTTTTCCAGATTGGTTTTTTTATAGCTGTATAGTTGGTTTTATCCTTGTGGCAATTACCGTTATTGTACTTGTGAAATTTGTGTTGAAGGATGTTTCATTAGAAGAAGAGGGGGATGAATGATGAATATACAAGTAATCATCCCAATGGTTATCTTTCTTGCGATTATTTTTTTCATTGGCTTTTGGTCAAGTAAGAAATTAGAATCGTCGTCAGGTGGCTTTTTACAGGAGTACTTTTTAGGTGGGCGTGAGCTTGGAGGATTTGTGTTGGCCATGACAATGGTTGCAACATATGGTAGTGCCTCGAGTTTCCTAGGGGGACCAGGAACTGCATACACAATGGGCTTTGGCTGGGTATTACTTGCGATGACTCAAGTAGTGACGAGTTATTTTGTCCTGCTTATTTTAGGGAAAAAGTTCGCAATTCTAGCTCGAAAATATAATGCCATTACACTAATCGATTTTCTGAAAGTGCGCTACAGCAATAGTAAAGCGGTTGTATTACTTGCAGCTGCTAGTATCATTATCTTTTTGTTTTCCGCAATGACAGCTCAGTGGGTTGGTGGCGGTCGTTTAATCGAGTCACTAACTGGCATGAAGTATACAACAGCATTATTTATTTTCGCTGTGTCAGTACTCGTTTACGTAGTCATCGGTGGTTTCCGAGCAGTGGCGGTGACGGATGCTGTCCAAGGTGGAGTTATGGTCATTGGGACGCTCGTGCTACTGATCGCAGTCATTATCGCCGGCGGAGGAATACCGAATATTATGCAAGACCTTTTGAACGAAAATCCAAACTTGGTTACTCCATACGGTAATGAAGGCAATTTATCTGCCGCCTATGTATCATCATTTTGGATACTTGTAGGAGTCGGGGTTGTGGGACTACCACAAATGGCAGTCCGTGCAATGTCTTATAAAAATACACGGTCGATGCACCGCGCGCTAGTAATTGGAACACTTGTCACTGGTTTTATTATGCTGAATATGCATCTTATCGGAATTTTTGCTCGCCCGGTAATGCCGGGGATTGAAGTGGCAGACACAGTGATTCCGCTTGTTGCACTGAAAGTATTACCTGCATGGCTTGCTGGGATAGTACTTGCTGCTCCACTTGCTGCAATCATGTCAACGGTAGATTCCCTTCTCATTCTAGTGAGTTCTTCTATTGTAAAAGACGTATATATTAACTATATAAACCCAAATGCAACCGAGAAAAGAGTAAAAAACTTAAGTTTTGGAGTAACAACACTGTTAGGTACTATCGTCTTTTTATTAGCATTGAACCCACCAGAACTATTAATCTTCTTAAACTTATTTGCTTTTGGTGGACTTGAGGCAGCCTTTATTTGGCCAATTGTGCTAGGCTTGTATTGGTCATACGGCAATAAATACGGAGCAATCGCATCGATGATTACTGGAATCGTTTCCTATATTGCACTCCATTTTTACAACGAAGCATACGGCAATCTATTTGACATACATACGGTGGTAATACCGGTTGTCCTATCGCTAATTGCCTATGTGTCATTCAGTTTATTGATCAATAGAAAAAAATATATATACTAATAAGGAGATCCTCAAATGAAACACTGGAAAATATACGTAATGCTTGTATTTGTCATGTTCGCTTGGGGAGCTAACGTACCATTACTCAAGTTTATGGTGGAAGAAGTCCCACCCGTAACACTGACTGCATTTAGAATACTAACGGCGGGCTTAGTAGTAGTGCCAATTTTATGGGAAATGAAACTACTGCGTAAACCAACGTCCAGTGAATGGAAATACATTTTACTCGGAGCATTCAGCAATGTAGTAGCTCATCACTATTTCTTAAATATGGGATTATCCATTACAAGTGCAACCCACGGCGGATTAATATTAGGAACTGGACCTATGCTGACAGCAATATCAGCAGCGATCATTTTGAAATATTTCCCTTCAAAATTGCAGTGGTTAGGACTAGTGTTTGGTCTAGCTGGCATTGCAGTATCGATCCTAGTTGGAAGTGAAACTATGGGAGCAAATCTAGGAGATTTCTATGTATTCCTAGCGATATTTGTTCAAGTATTAAGTTTTATGGTGGTAAGTAAAGCTTCTAAAACACTGGACCCAAGATTACTCACAGCTTATATGCTATTAATCGGTGCAGTAATCCTACTTATCATTAGTCTCATTCAAGAGCCCGGTGCAATTAAACTATTTGCAGAAACCACACCGTCCTTTTGGTGGATTTTCTTTGCTTCTGCTATCGTATGTACGGCAATTGGCCATCTTATATACAATTATGCTGTAGGACAAGCTGGTGCAACAAAAGCAGCGATATTCATGAATTTAAACCCTATGTTTGCATTAATTCTTTCTGCGTTATTTTTGGGAGAGGTGTTACACCTTAATCATTTCTTCGGACTTGTCTTAATCGTAGCGGGTGTCATGCTAGGTTCAGGAGCCGTAGAAGATTTATGGAAAAAACGAAAACAAAGTTGAAAAAATGATACTTTGACCCTATTAATAGAGCTTAAATGTAATTCAATAGTATCGAGTTAGAATTACGAAATCATGTTGAAAGGTTATATTTTGTGTCCTTCTAGGTGCAAAGTGTCCATATACACAAGGAATCTTATAGCCTATACTTACATAAAGGCTACTTTGCAAAAGGGGCGAGCAAGAAAATGGACTTTCAAGAACTATTAAAACAACTAAATAAATGCATAGATAGCTTAGATTTAGTATCAGCTAGAAAGTATATTGAAGAAAATATAGATATATTAACAAAAAATAGACAACTTTTACGTGGCAACACTAGAGCAATGTTTGACCTCATCAAACAGAAAAAAGATACAGGTGAAAAATCATTAAGCCGTCACGAAATGACCGTAATCTATTCCATAAACACATACGCTACTAAATTTGACCTCACAGGACTCAAACTAGTAGTAAACAACAACCCGGAATTATTTCTGAATGAAGAAATAAATCAATACTTAAATGCAGATGCCAAAACACTACTTCAAGGCATGAAAGTACTCCACAAAAATGAAATATAATACACCATAAAACGGACGCTAAACTCGCGTTCGTTTTTTTAGTGTGCCAGGCATGGCAACTATCTAGGTGGTGAAAGTCCACTGTGGGGGTACACATCGACCAACCACTAAGGAAGCGCAAGGTGCTTATCGTGAGGTAAGGGCTGAAGGAAGCGTGGAATAAAATCTTGGCTCGACGAACAGAAATCTGATACAAAGGCTCTACAAAGGGATAAGGCTCCTAAACAAGTTAAAGTCCAAAAGATGTGCGTAACTTTGTAGGGTAAATCAGGCGAGTAAAAGAGGAAAGATAGCTGTCTTACCCTGGGAGGTCTTGCGGATGTACATATGTACAGTCGAAAAAGGTTAGTCGCAAGAAGTCAGCAGAAGCCATAGTAATGACCTAAGGTCATGAAGGGCTGAACAATTTATAGTGTTTCAACGCCACGAATGCGTAAGTGACGAACTCCGAATGTGTTAATGGTAAAAGTATGAGCGTAACTCAGAGGATAACCAAAACGGAGATATCATTTACTACGTGAGAGGAAAGGAGAAACGAGTGTGGAACTTTTAGAAAAGATCCTTAGTAATCAAAACATGAATGATGCCTACTTGCGTGTCTATAGAAATAAGGGGGCAAGTGGTGTCGATGGAATAACTGTTGATGAGCTGAAACAATATCTGAAAGAGAACAAGGATGAGATACGTCAGCGCATCAGAACTAGAAAATACCAACCACAAGCTGCCTTACGAGTGGAAATCCCAAAAGAAAATGGAAAGATGCGCAAACTGGGAATACCAACAGTAGTGGATAGGGTAGTTCAACAAGCGGTTCATCAAGTACTCAGTCCGATATTCGAAAAGCAGTTCAGCGAATTCAGTTACGGCTTTAGACCGAAAAGAAGTTGTGAAATGGCAATTATAAAGAGCTTGGAATTTCTGAATGATGGACATGATTGGGTTGTGGATATTGACCTGGAAAGATTTTTCGATACAGTCCACCACGATAAACTCATGCGAATCATTTCTAATACAATAGACGACGGAGATGTCATTTCTCTTATAAGAAAATATCTTGCCAGTGGGGTTATGGTGAATGGAAAATATGAAGATACACCAGTTGGAACTCCGCAAGGAGGAAACCTAAGCCCGTTGTTGAGTAATATTATGTTAAACGAATTGGATAAGGAACTAGAAAGTAGAGGACTCCACTTCGTGAGATACGCTGATGACGCCTTAATCTTTGTGAAGAGTGAAAAAGCCGCAAATAGAGTGAAGGAATCACTCGTGAGATTTATAGAAAAGAAATTAGGACTGATAGTCAACGTAGAAAAGAGTAAAATCTCCCGTCCAAAAGACTTAAAATTCTTGGGATTTGGGTATTACTACGATTTTCTAAATAACAAATATCAAGTTAAACCTCATTCACTGTCCATACAAAAATTTCAAAGAAAGCTTCGAAAATTAACCAAACGAAGTTGGAGTGTCCGGCTGGACTTCCGAATTTTAAAACTAAAACAAGTCATACTTGGATGGGTTAATTACTTTAGAATTTCAAATATGAAAAAAGCGATGACCTTGATAGATAAGAAGCTTCGTTCCAGAATCAGAGTTATCGTCTGGAAGCAATGGAAGGTACCGAAGAAACAAATCAAATCGCTTGTCCAATTAGGAATTCCAGAGGAAGAAGCGAAAGGATTAACTTACTGTCGAAAAGGTTATCGGTACATCGGACTTTCAAAAGTTGTTCATAGAGCAATCTCAAACAAAAGACTTAAGCAAAGAGGACTTCCATCTGCTTTAGAACATTATCTAAAAGTACACACTGTAATATAAATTGAACCGCCGTATACGGAACCGTATGTACGGTGGTGTGAGAGGGGCGAAAATAATTAAATTATTTTCCCTCTACTCGATTGATTAGGAAATGGATAAATATCCCCTTCCGCAAGTAAAAGCCACTGCTCCGCAAGTAAACCAATCCAAAGAGCAAGTACCCACATCATGAGAGCATGTGTCCACCAAGCGACCGCAAGTATTCCAGCAGAAGAAATGCCCTTAACAAGTACACCGCCAATAATATGGATAAATATCCCGTTCCGCAAGTAAAAGCCACTTCTCCGCAAGTAAACCAATCCAAAGAGCAAGTACCCACATCATGAGAGCATGTGTGCACCAAGCGACCGCAAGTATACCAGCAGAAGAAATGCCCTTAACAAGTACACCACCAATAATCTGGATAAATATCCCGTTCCGCAAGTAAAAGCCACTGCTCCGCAAGTAAATCAAGCTAAAGAGCAAGTACCCACATCACGAAAGCAAGTATTCACCTCCCAACCGCAAGTAACCACCAACAAATCACAACTAAAAATAAAATTTATCCACCAGACCCCCATAAAAAAGACAAGCCCCTCGAATAATTAAGTGTCCGAACAAAAAGGGCAAATTCAATACGAGGTGATGAGACAATGCAGATGAAATTCAAGAAAACTGGAGCAGCACTACTAGTAGCAACAATGACGGTAACTGGAGCAAGTTATGCGTGGGCAAACGAAAATCTGTTTGATACGGTAGATTTGAATGAAGTACTTAACCAAAAAGAAACTGAAACTGTTGAAGCACCGAAAACATCTACACCAGACACTGTCACACCTGTTGTTACAACTGGCGATTCAGTAGGATTGGATATTGAAATTCCAGAAGGATACACAGCTGGAAACTTAGCAGCACTATCCAAAGCTTATGAAAATGCCGGAAATGAGACTGCTAAAGCGGCAATTAAACGTAATGCAGAACGTGCCATTGCAAAATTTGAAGCAAAACAAGCAGAAACAACAGAACCTATCAAAGAAGAAGAACCAAAACAGGAAGATCCTATAGTGCAGCCCCCTGTGACGGAACAGCCGAAAACAGAGGAACCTGTTGTTGAAACTCCTATAGAAGAACCTGTTAAAGAAGAGCCAGTTGAAGAAAAACCTGTAGTAGAACAACCAAAAAAAGAAACTAAACAAGCTGAAAAAGAAGAGAGAAAAGCACTACAACAAGAACAAAAAGAAGAACGTAAAGCACTACAAGCTGAGCATAAAGAAGAAAAGAAAGCTTTAAAGGAAGAACACAAAGCTGAAAAACACGAAAACAAAAAGAACTAAGACCAAAAATAAATCCATTTCAAATAAAACACTATTTTTAAATGATGAAATAAATCGTGTAGATACTTTTCATTTCGTCTAATAATCTATGAAAATATAAAAACAAAAATAGGACCGCTTTTCATTCTCCACTCAGCTAAAGTATAATGGTAGGCTAAGGGAAACATGGGAACGGAGGGTATGTATGCTCTTGTCAATTGTGCAGGGTCTATTCAAAACAAAACCAAAACAAAATATGCAAGAACTTATAACGAAGGCGCAGGCAGGTGATAAGGAGGTTTTAAACGACCTCCTTCTTGCCCATACCCTTTTTTTGAAAAAAACAGCTAGTTTCATATGTAAAAGAACTATTGATGAGCAGGATGAGGAATTCAGTATTGCCTTAAATGGATGTCATGAAGCGATAAATGCATATAATCCAACTGAAAATGCGTCTTTCCAAACCTTTGCACACTTAGTTATAAAAAGACGAATCACAGACTTTATCCGAAAAGAAACAGTCCGACATAAAAAAGAACTACTCTTCGATGGCAGTGTAGATAATTCGGAGGATGAACATTTTTTATTAAAGCAGCATGCAGTAACTACATATTCAGAAGAACAATTTACGGAGTCAAGGCGGGAAGAACTAATAAAATATAGCACACTATTAACCAACTTCAACCTATCATTTGACGAACTGACAAAATCAGCACCAAAGCATAAGGACGCCAGAAAAACAGCCTTTCAAATTGCTCAAATTATTGCTGACTCAGAAGAGTTATACGAACTATTAATAAAAACTAAAAAACTACCTTTGAAAGAAATTGAAGCACTAGTAGAAGTCTCGAGAAAGACACTTGAACGGCAACGAAAATACATCATTGCTGTCGTACTTCTATTAAACAGTGACTTCGTTTATATAAAAGACTACGTGAAAGGAGAAATCATATGATGCGCAACTACAGAGGCGTTGTTTGCGAAAAGAAGGCGACCTATACCATTTTTCTTACAGAAGATGGTGAGTTTCTTCGTGGAGTTCCACTTAATGCAGACGTTCAAATAGGTGAAGAAGCAGAGTTTCATTTAATTGCTTCGGCCACGACTAAAAGACCTATGAAACCAATTTTCATAGCGCCAGCTTTAATAGCGGCAGTCCTCCTCATTTTTTTAGTTGCATCATGGTTTCCCAAGACCACTACTGCCTATGCCTACATACATGTGGAAGGTGATTCGACTATTGAAATTGGGGTAGACGAGGAAGGTAATGTCATGTCCCTACACCCTACTACAGGTACAATGAAAGAATGGGAAGGTCAATCAATCGACTTGGTATTAGCAAAAGCAGTAGAACAAATAAGTACTGACAAGAAAGAACTTGCCGTCACCACCGTTTATGAAAAAGAAGATAAACCGAAGCTCAAAAAACAAATTGAAAAAGCGGTCCAGGAAGTTAAAAAAGAAAAACCTTCTTCCCATAAGAATTCTATTGAACCAAAACCCAAAAACGTTCAACCTAAAGAAGAAAAAACAAAAGCTCCCGGACAAATTAAAAAAGAAGAAAAATCACCAAATCCAAATACACCAGCAACAAATAAAGAGCAAAAGATCCCACCAACTGAAAAACCAGTAAACAATAAGGAAACTAAAGACAAACCGAAAGACAATACAACACAACCAACAAAAGAAACTAAACCAACAAATAATGCTAACAATATTCCAGGTCAAGAAAAGAAAAAGAACGAAGAAAAAGCAAATAACAAATCAAATAACGGAAACAGTTCTAATAAAAACAATGGCAATGGTAACAATAAAAATTCAAATAACTAATTACAACTCCTCTTTGCAAAAGTAAAGGGGAGTTGTTTTCTTTTATTCATAGATAAATATTCAGTAAATAACTAAAAATACAATTGACTTTATAATTATGCAGTATTATACTAGTCATTATCTTACTGTTGAGGTGATAGGTATGAAAATAGGAATTATAGGAGCAACGGGTTATGGTGGTCTGGAATTGATAAGGCTATTGCATAATCATCCGGAAGCACAGTATATTGATTTATTCACTTCTTCAGAAGAAGGAATACATTTTTCGAATAAATATACACATTTAATGAATATTTACGACCAAGCGCTTCTACCAATCGAACATAATAGACTAACAGAATACGATGTTATTTTTACGAGTACTCCCTCAGGGGTATCTTCCGAGATATTGCCTTCTTTAATAGGAAGAGGACCAAAACTTATCGATTTATCTGGTGACTTCCGTTTGAAAAACCCAATAGATTATGAGCAGTGGTACCAAAAAACACCGGCACCTCTAAACGCAATTGAAAAAAGTGTTTATGGTCTAACAGAGTGGAACGAAGCCTCAATTAATGAAGCAAGTCTAATCGCAAACCCAGGATGCTATCCGACAGCAGTACTGCTTTCATTATTACCCCTATTAAAGGAAAACTTAATTGGCGGGGAGAATCTCATCATAGATGCAAAAAGTGGTGTGTCAGGAGCGGGTAACAAACCGTCCCAAATGACGCACTTTAGCGAAACAAATGAAAACACTGCTATATATAAAGTACATCAACACCAACATATACCGGAAATCGAACAGGCAATCAGTATGTTTGCAGGTATAACATCACCTATAACTTTCACGACCCATCTTGTCCCAATGACTAGAGGAATTCTAGCGACAAGTTACGCATCTCTGAAGCCAAACGTAAATGAGAAACAACTGATAAACGCATTAAAAGAGACATATGCCAACCATCCATTTGTCCGGATCATTGAACAATCGAACAAATTCGGTACCAATCAAGTATACGGCTCAAATTTCTGCGATATTCACGTGAAAGTCGACCCGCGTACAAATCGTGCAACAATCGTTTCGGTCATTGACAATCTCGTAAAAGGAGCAGCCGGCCAGGCAATTCAAAATATGAATGTGCAATTTAATCTCAACCAAACGACAGGTCTTCAGCAAGTCCCACTATTCATTTAGACAGAGGAGGAAAAACAGGTGACTACTAAAACGATGACGATGAAAAGCATCTCCTACAAAAACATCGCTTCGCCAAAGGGCTTCCAAGCAACAGGAGTCCATTGCGGTTTAAAACATAAGAAAAAAGATCTTGCACTACTTGTTAGCGATGTACCTGCTAGTGTAGCTGGAGTTTTCACAACAAATGCCATCAAAGCTGCACCATTACTCATTACAAAAGATGTTGTATATGATACAGGTAAAATGCAAGCAATCATCGTCAATGCAGGGAATGCCAATGCCTGTACAGGAAAACAAGGTATGGCAGACGCATACATGATGCAAAAACTCACAGCAGAAAAACTAGGAATCGATCAATCACTTATCGGCGTTGCATCCACTGGAGTAATAGGGGAGCTCATGAAAATGGAACCAGTAACAACAGGTATCCAAGCATTAGAGCCTGTAAATGAACTAGAAGGCGCAATTGACTTTTCTCTAGCAATTATGACTACAGATACCGTAACAAAAAATACAACATATCAAACAATCATTGACGGTAAAGAGGTTATTATCGCAGGAACGGCAAAAGGCTCTGGCATGATCGAACCAAATATGGCAACGATGCTCGGTTTTATTACAACCGATGCGAATATAGAGTCCAACCATCTTCAGGACGCACTAAAAGCTATCACCGACGTGACTTTCAATGCAATTACCGTAGATGGTGACACATCTACGAATGACATGGTTATCGTGATGGCAAATGGAATGGCACAAAACAATCCATTAACTCCAGACCATCCAGATTGGGAAAACTTTGTTCAAACCTTACACACTGTGTCACAGGATCTAGCTAAAATGATTGCCAAAGACGGAGAAGGCGCAACGAAATTAATTGAAGTGGAAGTAAAAGGTGCCATTACAGACATAGAAGCACGTAATATAGCAAAAACCGTAGTAGGTTCTCCGCTTGTAAAAACTGCTATCTTCGGAAATGATGCGAACTGGGGAAGAATCATCGCTGCAGTCGGCTATAGTGGTGCAACAATCGACCCAAACGCTATTACAATCCTACTTGGCACAACAAAAGTAGTAGAAAATGGAGAGCCTGTTCCATTCTCAGAAGATGATTTAATCATTTATTTGAAGCAACCAGAAGTCAAGATCTTCGTCGATATACATCAAGGCGATGGTCAAGGAACTGCATGGGGGTGCGATTTGACATATGACTACGTCCAAATCAACGCAACTTATCGCTCCTAAAAGCATCGTTATCAAACTTGGCGGTAGCATGCTCGATGGTTTAAATGAAAACTTCTTCGCCAATTTCAAAAAACTTCAAGCAACGGGTCTTGAAATCGTAATTGTCCACGGTGGAGGCCCAGCTATCAATAAAGCTCTTGCTAATAACGGAATATCGACCACATCCATTAACGGAATACGTGTGACATCCGCTGAAGCAATTGGAATTGTCCAATCTACCCTGGTTGGTCAAGTTAATCCAGCACTAGTTCACCAGCTGAATAAAAGCGGTATCCAAGCAATAGGCCTTAACGGCTGCGATCACCAATTATTACAGTGCACGATACTAGACAAATCAACGTACGGTTTTGTCGGAGAAGTTCAGCAAGTGAATACCTCATTTATAGAAATGTTGCTGAAACACGGAATCACTCCAGTCATTTCAAGTATTAGCTGCACTGCAGATGGAGAACCACTTAACATTAATGCCGACACTGTAGCAAGCGAAATTGCTTTAGCAATAAAAGCGGAAAGCTTACAACTCGTTACCGACACTCCAGGTATAAAAATAGGTGGTGAGATACAAGAAACTGTTACTTCTGAAAAAGTTACAGACTGGATTATTTCTGGTGATATTTACGGAGGAATGATTCCAAAAGTAACAGCAGCACTTGACTGCCTTACAGCAGGCATACCATCCGTCCAAATCGTAGACGATCAGCTTTCAGGTACAACAATTTTGCAGCAGGAGGTATACGCATGAGCTCTTTATTCCAAAACTATACTCGCCGACTTATTCACCTTGTGAAAGGAAAGGGTACCATCGTTACCGACGACACTGGAAAAGACTATCTCGATTTCACAAGTGGTATAGCCGTGCTCAGTCTTGGTCATACTCATCCTGCGATAGTTCAAGCGATTCAACAGCAAAGCGAAAAAATCTGGCATGTATCTAACTTGTTCGAAAGTCCCGAACAAGAAAAACTAGCTGAAACACTTGTAAACGATACACACTTCGCACACACATTCTTTTGCAACAGCGGAGCAGAGGCGAACGAAGCAGCTATCAAGCTAGCGCGCAAACATACTGGGAAACATACCATCATCACATTTGAAAAATCATTCCACGGCCGCACATTCGGCGCCATGTCCGCCACTGGCCAAGACAAGGTACGCAACGGCTTCGGTCCATTACTTGAAACGTTTCGTACTGTACCCTTCAACGACGTAACTGCCCTAGAAGCAGTGATCGATGATGAAGTCGGAGCGATTATGCTCGAAGTAATACAAGGGGAAGGCGGCGTTAACCAAGTAACACCTGAATTCGCTCATGCCATTTCCGACATATGTGCAGCCAACGGAATCTTGCTCATAGTAGACGAAGTCCAAACAGGCATCTCTCGTACTGGTACCCGCTATGCGTATGAGCAAACAGTCCTAAAACCTGACATCATGACGTTAGCCAAAGGACTTGGTGGCGGCTTCCCAATCGGTGCCATGCTCGGAACAGTAGAACTACACGACACATTGGGTCCAGGCACACACGGCACGACCTTCGGAGGAAATCCTCTAGCGGTAGCCGTAGCACAAACAGTTCTAGACAATGTATTTGTGCCAGAATTTATAGCAGAAGTGAATAAAAAATCTGCTTATTTTATCGAGAAATTAAACGAAGCATTACCAACCAACCAGTTAGTCGGCTCTGGTCTATTACTTGGAATCGTCTGCGAAGAAGAAGTTGCAGCCTACATAACAGCAGCCGACGAAGCAGGTCTACTACTAGTAGCGGCAGGACTAAACGTAATCCGTCTCCTGCCACCACTAACCGTAACAACCGAAGAAATAGATCAAGCCGTCGACATCTTAAAAACCATCCTATCTTAATAACCACTTGAATTAAAGCGCTCAGAGAACCGCTATTCACAACCAAGGACCTGCCATCCCGGCAGGTCCTTTAATGTAGACAGCAACAACTACCATGTAACCCCGGTCCGCAAGTTTAAAAAGAAAGCTTTTCGCCCATGCGAAAGCCCAATCGCATTGAAAACAATCCAAATAGTCCCAGTCCGCAAGTAAACCTCCACTGAAAGCAAGTAACCTATGATCATGTGCAAGTACTCAACCGGACTTCGCAAGTAAATCCACCACGAAAGCAAGTAACCCCCATCTCTCCGCAAGTAAAACCCAAAAAGGAAAGCTTTTCGGCCATGCAAAAAGCCAATTGCATTGAAAAGAATCCAAATAGTCCCAGTACGCAAGTAAACCTCCACTGAGAGCAAGTAACCTATGATCATGTGCAAGTACTCAACCGGACTTCGCAAGTAAATCCACCACGAAAGCAAGTAACCCCCATCTCTCCGCAAGTAAAACCCAAAAAGGAAGCCTTTCGCCCATGCGAAAAGCCAAATGCATTGAAAAGAATCCGATTAATCCCAGTACGCAAGTAAACTTCCACTGAAAGCAAGTAACCTATGATCATGAGCAAGTACTCAACCCAACTCCGCAAGTAAATCCACCGCGAAAGCAAGTAACCCGCATCCCACCGCAAGTAAAACCCAAAAAGGAAGCCTTTCGCCCATGCGAAAAGCTAACTGCATTAAACCCAAAATAATCCCGTTTTAGTGTGAAAACCGATTCTATAAACTCTACTGCAAATTTAGCATCAAAATAATACAATAATATTCCTAGAATCAACTAATATTATTGTGTAATATCAGAAACAATTCAGTTCTTAATCTCATTTCTTAAACAAAATTCGATTCTCCCCTCAAAATTCCCGTTGAAATGCAATTTCTGTAGTAGCTCTAGTAGACTTAAACTAAATATGCTAATCTATCCTCGAGGTGATAAAATGATAGTAAAACCATATGCACAAACGCTATATATGGAAGCACTTATCTCGTTAAACAAACGACTGAAGAAAAACCATCCCAAATATCTCACTCTCCGAGAAGACCTAAATCGCAATATTGCAGGAGACATAGGCGAAGAAGCAGTTATGAGTTTTCTTCAAAAAGTTAAACTTCCATACAAATTCTTTGCCTTTCACAACATTTCACTATTCGGAGAGTCATTATTTCAAATGGATATCTTAATAATTACACAGTATTATGCTGTGATATTCGAAGTTAAAAACATCCAGGGAGAAATTGAATTTAAATCTCATCCATATCAGCTGAGCCGAACATTATCAACTGGAGTAAGAAACTCGTTCGACAGTCCAGAGATTCAACTCCAAGAGTATATTTATCAGCTGAATGTTATATTTAAGACCGGAGGATTTTCGCTACCTATCTACGGTGCAGTTGTTTTTCCTTTTACTAGCAGTTATATCAAAACCCCTCCAAATGAAACAACCGTACTATTCCGTAATGAAATCAGATCCTATTTAAGAGAATTGAAAACGCATGATTCCCCACTTTCCTTAGAAGTGCTTGACAGCCTCAAAAGATTTATTCTAAACAAAACCACCAGTTACAAACCATTCCCTTTAGCACAACACTTTGCAATTAATCCTGACGACATCATCAAAGGAGTAGAATGTACTATCTGTAACCTTGTCGGAATGAAAAAAGTTGCCCGTCACTGGATATGTCTTAAATGCAGAAATATCAGCACTAATGCACATACAAAAACCATAAAAGAATATTTTCTCATATACAAGGACTCCATCTCCAATAAAGAGTGTCGCCAATTTTTAAATCTAAATAATATGTACGAAGCAAACAGAATCCTAAAAAAAGCAAATCTAATCAAAACTGGTAAATACAAAGATGCTAAATATAAAATGGAATTTATAAAATAAAGATCTTCTGTACCTAATAGAAGATCTTTTTATGTGTAATAAAATTTATATATAAGTAAATATCTTACAAATTCAATATTCTATGAGGAGAGTAAATACCGAACTGCATAAGAAATTCCATATAACCCCAGACCGCAAGTAAACCTCTGTCTAAAGCAAGTAACCACCAATCGAGACAAGTACGACCCCCGACTCCGCAAGAAATCCACCACGAAAGCAAGTAACCCTTCCCGCTCCGCAAGTAAAACTAAAAGGAAGCTTTCGCCCATGCGAAAGGCCAACTGCATCTGTAAAATTTCCATATAACCCCAGACCGCAAGTAAACCACCAACCAAAGCAAGTAACCATCAAGCGAGAGCAAGTACCACCCCTAACTCCGCAAGTAAATTCACCACAAACGCAAGTAACCCCACTCACTCCGCAAGTAAATCAAACCACACCCAACCAAAAAAGCCCTCCGCTCACACGAAGGACCTCCCAAAAACCTAAAAATCATGCGTCATCGTCCAAACAGCAATCGCGTCTGTATCCCCATCGTTCATAAAACGATGCGGCAGCGAGCTATCAAAGTAAATACTATCCCCTTCATCGATAAGGTAAACCTCGCCCTCAATTTCAATCCTCAAACTACCAACCAGCATCAGACCGCACTCTTCGCCACCATGGAACATAAGTGGATCATCAGTGCTCTCACCTGGCGACACAGTCATCTTAAAAAAGCTCATCTGCTTGCCTGAACTTGGTGACAAAAGCTCATATCCGACATTTGGTCGCACACGTTTTATGAAATGACCCTCACCTTTGCGGGTCAAAGTTACTGCATTATTTTCTTCTGCTTCAAAGAACGAAAACACAGGAACCTTCAAACTATGGCTTAATTTCCATAACGTCTCCAGAGAGGGGGATACTTGTCCGCGCTCTATTTGAGAAATCATACTCTGGCTCACACTAGCTTTTTTCGCCAATTCATCGGAAGTCAATCCTTGAAATCTGCGTAAATACCTAATCCGTTTACCAACCTCACTTTTGGGAAAAACCAATTTAAACACTCCTTTTGAATAAAGATACAATATACAGAATAATAAAACATTATGATATTAAAATCAAAAAATACTAATCTTATAATAAAAAGCATATAATACAACTATACATAATCTATTTTGCACTTTTATTCTAATAGAATCAATAATAAAAATATTATAACTAATTATTTTTTATGTAGACACGTGAATAATAATAATTTATACTACTAATAATTCAATAGTTTCATAAGGGGAACTGAATAAAAAAACGGGGGTTAAGTTTATGAAGAAATGGTTAATGGCAGTACTAATGATTACCATGTTAATCATTGCTGGATGTAGCAATGATTCAGGTGGTGGAGTTTCAACAGAAAACTCCACAATTCAAAAAGTATTAAAAGAGAAAAAACTAATTATCGGGATGTCATCAGGATATTTTCCATTTGATATGAAAAATCCAGATGGTGACTTTGTTGGGTATGACGTAGATTTCGCAAATGCGCTTGGAGAAGCACTTGGAGTGAAAGTGGAGTACAAGCAATTTACATTTGACGGATTGATTCCAGCATTACAAACAGGGGAAGTTGACATGATTTTCGCTGGTATGACAATAACAGGTAGTCGTGCTTTGGCGGTTAGCTTTGCAGATCCTTATTTCCAAACTGGTCAAGCAGTAATGGTTCCAGGGGATGATACACAAACAAAAACATGGCAGGAACTAGATGTTAAAGGAACTAAAATCGCTGTTGGTATCGGAACTACTGGTGCTCTACTTGCAAAAGATGTATTTAAAAACGCAGAAATCATGGACTTTGAAGATTTCCCAGCAGCTGCAGCAGCAATGGCTCAAGGCCAAGCAGCAGCTGTAGTATACGATGAGCCTGCAATTGCTGTATGGAAATTACGTAACGGCGATGCTGTAAATCAACTTGAAGGTTTAATTTCTACAGAAAACTTAGGGATTGCAATTAAGAAAAATGATTTCGAAACAATTCAATGGGTTAACTCATTCTTAAGCAGCTATCTTGGAAGTCCATCAGAACTTGCATCACGTGCAAAATGGTTCGAATCTTCTGAATGGTTAGATGAAGTAGTAGAGGAATAGGGACTAGCGCTGAGTAGTGATCAAATATCTACTCAGTGCATATTCTTGCAAAACACTCAGCCAACTTAGAGGAGGAACAACTATGTATCAATATGACTGGAGTGTCATAAGTCGAAATATGGACGTGTTCATCGAAGGTGCGCTGAAAACGCTTGAGATTTCTGCGATTTCCATCCTTCTAGCAATTCCAATAGGCATTCTATTTGGACTCGGACGTATTTCTAAAAACAAGATCATATTTATCATTTCATCCGCATACATAGAAATAATGCGAGGGGTACCACTACTGGTTCTACTCATCTGGATTTTCTACGTACTTGGACAATTTTTCTCATTAGGCTCCTACTGGGGTTCAATTACTGGTCTTTCCCTGTTTGCTGGAGCATTCATCGCGGAAATAGTTCGATCTGGTATTCAAGGTGTACCAAAGGGACAAATGGAGGCAGCTCGCTCATTAGGTATGTCCCATACAAAAGCAATGATTCACATTATTTTACCGCAAGCATTTAGACGAGTATTGCCGCCGCTTGCATCACAATTCATCATGCTAATAAAAGATTCATCACTTATATCTGTAATAGCAGCATCCGAATTAACGCTAGCAGCAAAAAACTTAGTGGCAACATCATTCCGATCCATTGAAGTATGGACATTCGTCGCACTAATCTATTTCATCATGACATTCAGCCTATCGTTAATCATTCGATACTTCGAAAAACGATTACTAAAAGGCGAGGCATAACGTTAAGGAGGGTGTACCCAAATGATCACTATCAAAAATGTTAACAAAAGCTTCGGCGACCACCACGTCCTAACCGACGTTTCGCTTGAAGTACCAAAATCGAATGTTATCGCATTGATTGGCCCAAGTGGAGCAGGGAAATCGACCTTAATCCGAACTATAAACGCATTGGAGCCGGTAGATAATGGGGAAATAACAGTGGACGGCATCTCCATCCATGACAAAAAAATAGATATCAACGTAGCCCGCACAAACATCGGCTTCGTATTCCAAAGCTTTAACCTATTCCCATTCTTAACCGCATTAGAAAACGTTACAATGGCACCTATAAAAGTAAAAGGAATGAGCAAAGAAGAAGCTGAAAAAAGAGGGAAAGAGCTACTAGCTTCCCTTGGCTTAGCAGACAAATTCGATGCCTATCCAAACAGACTTTCCGGTGGTCAGCAACAACGTGTAGCCATTGCGCGAGCATTAGCAATGGACCCGCAAGTCATGCTATTTGATGAACCAACATCAGCACTCGACCCTGAAATGGTAACCGAAGTGCTTGATGCTATTCGTAAACTAGCAAAAGACGGCATGACCATGGTTGTCGTAACGCACGAAATGGGCTTCGCCAAAGAAATCTGCGACGAAATCGTCTTCATGGCAGAAGGAAAAATAGTTGAACGGGCAGCACCGGCTAAATTCTTCACCAACCCAGACACACAGCGTGCCCAAGACTTCCTATCAAAAGTCCTTAACCACTAGAGTAATCTAGTGGTTTTTATTTTGAATAAAACACCTTCCCAGTACACTTAGTCCTACCCTCATCAACCCCAAACAAAAAAACACTTCCATTCCTAAAAATCTTTGGTATCATATAGTAAAACAAAAACAAACAAAGGAGAAACCACATGCTTAGAAACATACCGCACTGTATTTCGCCCAAACTCCTTAAAATTCTAATGGAAATGGGGCATGGAGATGAAATTGTCATCGCAGATGGTAATTTCCCGGCTGCATCACACGCGCAAAATTTAATAAGGCTGGACGGACTCCATATTCCAGAAATATTTGAAGCCATTCTTACGCTCATGCCACTCGACACATATGCGGATTCATCGGTTTTTTATATGATGCATGGACCAGAAATCTCCGCACCACCGATATGGAAGAAATACGAGAAAATCCTCCAAAACACAGATAACCAAACAGTCACACCATCAAAACTCGAACGTTTCCGCTTCTATGAACAAGCCAAACAAGCTTACGCAATAATCGCGACTAGCGAGCAAGCGCTCTATGCCAATATTATTCTTAAAAAAGGCGTAATTACATAAAGAAAGAAGGAATCCACGTATGTTAGTTCCGGAAAGACATAAAAAAATCATCAACATTGTCAATGAAAATAAAACCGCCCGTGTATCTGAACTGAGCAAACTACTAAAGGTGACGGAAGAGACGATCCGCCGTGATCTAGAGAAACTAGAATCAGAGAATAAGCTAGCTCGTACGCATGGTGGAGCCATTTCTACACAAGTGGAAGAAGGGGATATTCCTTATTTCCAACGTGAAGTGATGAACCAACAAGAAAAAATGGCGGTTGCAAAACAAGCTGTTACTCTAATACAAGAGGAAGATATCATATTCCTCGATGCTAGTTCCACCGCTTTCTACCTAGCTAAATTACTTCCCAATAAGAAAATAACCGTGCTTACAAACTCGCTTAGAGTAGCCGCTGAACTAGCCAACCAAACACATATTCAAGTTATAGTAGCTGGTGGTAACCTTTCCTCAACTTCCTTATCTTTAGTAGGGCCACTTACTGTCAGCACATTGGAACGTTATCACGTAAACAAAGTCTTTTTCTCTTGCAAGGGTCTACACAAAGACTGGGGAATCAGTGATTCCAACGAGCAGCAAGCAATCGTCAAACGCAAAATGATAGAGATGGCAGACCAAAAAATACTCCTACTGGACCATACAAAACTCAACAAAAAAGCATTTGCTCACATCGAAAAAGAAGAGGTTATTAATACGATAATCATTGATGATCTAGCAAATAAAACATATCTAAAGTATTTCGAAGAAAAAAACATAAAAATTTCCTATGCGCAATTGGGTTGAGTCCTCATTGCGCATCGTGTAATAACCAAATTACGAATTAAATAGTCAGAATTATAAAAAAACACTTGATTTTATTAAATAACTATTTTATAATCAACACAATCAAAGAAAAACAAATATAAACAAATATCAAACAACAAAAAGGCGGGATGAAAGTGGAGCCTCTTTTACGAATGGAACATATTAGTAAATCGTTCCCGGGTGTTAAAGCGTTATCCGATGTAACGATCGACCTCCAATACGGGGAAGTACTAGCCCTCGTAGGGGAAAATGGTGCGGGAAAGTCTACACTCATGAAAATCCTAACAGGTATCTATCCAAAAGACGAAGGAACAATCACTCTTCAGGAGAAAGATATTACAGTTCATTCTCCAAAACAAGCACAAGAACTTGGTATTTCCATCATTCATCAAGAACTCAACTTGATGAAAGACCTCACAGTTGCAGAAAATATTTTCATCGGACGTGAACCAAAAGGAACGATGAACCTTCTTGTAAACGACAAACAGTTGAACAAGCAAACGGCAGAACTTTTCAACAAACTCAACTTAGACTTAGACCCCAAAACTAAAGTGCGTCATTTAACCGTAGCAAAGCAGCAAATGGTAGAAATTGCAAAGGCACTTTCATTCAACTCGAAAATACTCATCATGGACGAACCAACCACAGCACTGACAGAAACCGAAATCGATACACTCTTTGACATTATTTCTAGCATCAGAGAAAAAGGCGTCGGCATCATTTATATCTCTCATCGAATGGATGAACTTAAGCGAATCTCTGACAGAATCACGGTTATGAGAGACGGAACATACGTGGACACCCTAAAGACATCAGAAACGGAAATGAGCAAAGTCATTCAACTGATGGTTGGCCGACATGTATACATAGAATCGAAGCCAAACATTGCTTCTGGAGAAAAGGAAACTGTACTAAAGGTAAGTAATATCTCCACGAAAAACCTGTTAAAAGATGTTTCGTTCGATTTAAAAAAAGGAGAGATACTTGGATTTGCTGGGCTAATGGGTGCAGGACGGACTGAAGTAGCCAGAGTACTATTCGGTGCTGATCCATCCACGAATGGAACGATCAACCTACATGGCAAGGAAGTCAAAATAAAATCACCAGCGGACGCCGTGAATCAAGGAATCGGCTACTTATCAGAAGACCGAAAACAATACGGCTTACTCGTCAGCATGGACGTCAAATCGAACATTGCACTAGCAACTATAAAAGACTACCAAACGAATTCATTTTTTGTAAGCGATTCCAAAATTAAAAAAACAGCTACAAAATATGTCGAGAGTCTAAAGATTAAAACTCCATCTGTAGATCAAGAAATTAGACTCCTCTCTGGAGGCAATCAGCAAAAAGTCGTTATTGCAAAGTGGCTACAAAGGGATTGCGACATTCTAATCTTCGATGAACCGACACGTGGAATTGATGTTGGAGCAAAAGGTGAGATTTATAAACTACTAGATGAGCTTGCAGCAAGTGGGAAATCAATCATCATGATCTCATCTGAATTACCTGAAGTTTTACGAATGAGTCATCGGATCGTCGTCATGTCAGAGGGAAAAATCACAGGGGTACTTTCCTCGGAAGAAGCAACACAAGAAAAAATAATGGAGTATGCAACACAGCTCCACTAATAATAGGGGTGAAGTAAATGAACGTGGATACAATTATTGAAAAAGAGCCAGTAAAGAAAAAAGTCATACCGCCAGGTGCTATTCAACAAACACTAGCATTTGGAAGTTTAATAGTTTTAGTTATTTTCTTCTCAATTGCATCAGATAGCTTTCTACAATGGAGCAACATGATCGGTATTTTATTATCAACTGCAGTAATTGGAATTCTTGCACTTGGTGCTACATTTGTCATTATTACAGGCGGAATTGACCTTTCAGTAGGAACAGTAATGACTTTATCCTCGGTTATTTCCGGAGTAGTCATTGTCAATGCAGGTTTACCATTGATTGTCGGTGTTTTTGCAGGTGTTGCAACAGGGGCAATCTGTGGCTACCTTTGTGGGATTGCAATTACCAAGATGAAGATTCCTCCTTTTATTGCCACGCTTGCAATGATGATGATTGCAAAAGGTCTGGCACTAGTTATTTCAGGGGCAGCACCAATTTATTTCACAGACCATGCTTTATTCACAAAGATTGCACTTGGCTCAATAATTCCGGGAGTGGACATTCCAAATGCAGTTCTAATATTTTTCCTCGCTGCAATTATTGGAGCGGTTATTTTATCAAAAACTATTTTAGGACGTTATAATTTCGCGATTGGAAGCAATGAAGAAGCGACAAAACTTTCAGGTGTGAATGTGGATTTCTGGAAAGTGACTATTTATTCATTGGCAGGAGCATTTACAGGAGTTGCTGGAGTTATCATGGCTTCTCGTTTAAATTCAGCCCAGCCAGCATTAGGTCAAGGCTATGAATTGGAAGCGATTGCAGCGGTTGTTATCGGCGGAACATCCCTTAGTGGAGGGAAAGGAACAATCGTTGGGACAGTAATCGGTGCACTGATTATGAGCGTTCTAACAAACGGTCTACGCATCATGTCTATTCCGCAAGAATGGCAAACGGTCGTAGTCGGCATGGTTATTATTCTAGCAGTATATATGGATATTCTCAGAAGACGCAAAGAATAACAAAGGGTCTATCGTCCAAGTGACGTTAAATATAAAAGGGAATGGGGAGAAATAAATGAAGAAAAGGTCTTGGATTTTAGGGAGTATATTAGCTGTTTCTACGATTTTAGGGGCATGTAATGCAGAAGATGCCGATTCTAGCACAACATCAGAACCAAGTGGCGATAAACCATATGTAGCGATTGTCTCCAAAGGGTTCCAGCATCAATTCTGGCAAGCCGTTAAACAAGGGGCAGAAGAAGCAGCGGAGGAATTTGATGTAGAAATTACTTTTGAAGGACCAGAAAGTGAATCACAAGTGGATAAACAAATAGAAATGCTCCGCGCGGCACTGGACAAAAAGCCAGATGCACTAGGCTTTGCAGCACTTGACTCACAAGCAGCAACGCCGTTACTAGAAGAAGCTCAAAAAAGTGAAATACCTATTATTGCATTTGACTCAGGAGTAGAAAGTGATATTCCTCTTGCAACTGCTTCTACGGATAACAAAGCAGCAGCGGCTTTAGCGGCAGACAAAATGGCTGAATTCATCGGCGAAGAAGGAAAAATTGCACTAGTTGTACATGACCAAACCTCTGTAACAGGAGTACAACGTCGTGATGGCTTTAAAGAACAAATTGAATCCAAATATCCAAATATAGAAATCGTCGACATCCAATACGGTGGTGGAGATCATCTTAAATCTACCGACCTTGCAAAAGCGATGATTCAAGCGCATAGCGACTTAAAAGGAATTTTCGGTTCCAATGAAGGCTCTGCAATCGGTGTTGTAAACGCTGTACAAGAACTAAACAAATCGGGTGACCTAGTAGTTGTCGGCTTTGACTCGGGGAAACAACAAATTGATGCAATTACAAGTGGCTTAATGTCTGGGGCAGTAACACAAAATCCAGTCGGCATCGGTTACGAAACAGTAAAAGCTGCAGTAGATGCGATGAACGGAAAAGAAGTTGAAAAAACAATCGACACAGGCTTCATCTGGTACGACAAAGACAATATTGAATCAGAAGAAGTGCAAAACGCAATTTACGAATAAAACACTGCATTCCTGTTGCAAAAGTTACTGGTGGCTAACGCAGCATCAGTAAAAAATTGCAACATAACAGAAAGGAGGCTAACAAATTGAAGACATTGCGATGGGGAATCATCGGAGCTGCGAACATTGCTAAACAGCAAGTTATTCCAGCTATCAGACAAACACCCAATAATGAAGTCACAGCAATTGCAAGTCGTAGTGGCAAAGCAGAATCCCTAGCTCAGCAATTCCATATTCCAAACATATTCCAGTCATACGAAGCGCTTCTCGAATCACCTGATGTGGATGCAGTGTACATAGCACTTCCGAATGCATATCACAAACAATGGGCACTCGCTGCAATCCACGCGAACAAAAATGTCCTGTGTGAAAAGCCGATTGTGCTCACTACAAAAGATTTAACCGAACTTCAACAAGCAGCCAAAAAGCATCATGTACTCCTAATGGAAGCTTTCATGTATCGTTTCCATCCGCAAATAGGAAAAGCAAAGCAATTGATAGCAGAAGGAACAATTGGGGAAATACTCACGATTCGTGCCCGTTTCCATTTCACGATGGAAAATTGGGACGATGACATTCGCCTCGATCCAAATCTTGGGGGAGGGGTACTAAATGACATCGGATGCTATCCAGTAAATGTACTGAACTATTTAATAGAAGAAACTCCAAATAACATCCAAGCTTTACAGGGGAAAACAAAAAACGAAATCGATACACATATAGCTGTCCAACTTAGCTATCCATCCGGAATCCTTGCTCAATTTGATGCAAGCTTTTACGGACCGATGACTCAAACTATTGATATTATCGGCACAGCAGGAACGATGCAACTACCATTTGCTTTCAGAGCTGACCAAAACAATTACGATGGGATCATCCATTACCACTCAAACAATGAAACCCATACCGTCAAAGAAACAGGAAATGCCTATATCGAGCAGATAAAAGCATTCCACCAGGCTACCGAAAACAAAGAATCACCAACATATACACATGCACAAATGCTCCAACAAACAGAAACATTAGAACGCATCGCTAAAGCACTCTAGCAGAAAGGAAGTAACCAAATGTCTAAAGTCATTGAAGAACTAAACAAATATGCACATAAATTAGTAGACCAAGGCCTAGTAGTAGGAGCAGGCGGCAACCTCAGCATGCGAGATGGGGGTTACATGTACATCTCTCCAAGTGGCTTTGATCTCAAGGAAATAGAACCTCATCAGTGGGTGAAAGTCGACATTACAACAGGAGAAATCGAAGGCAATCTTCGCCCATCATCCGAAGTACTCATGCATTTAGAATGCTTCCGAAAAAATGAGGAAATCCAAGCAGTTCTTCATGCACATCCGACCTATTCGGTAGGCGTCTCCTCTGCTGGCAAAGACATTCCGCCTTTATTTCCAGATTTTCCAGCGATGGTCAAGAGTGTGGGTTACATCGATTACGTCATACCGACGACCAATCTACTTGCAGAAAAAGTAGCAGAACTCGTTGACAAAGATGTCATAATTATGCGTAATCACGGTGTTCTAACATTAGGGAAAACGATGAAAGAAGCATACTTTTTCATGCAACTAACGGAGGAATCCGCCAAAGTATACACTATTAGTTCCATTTTCGGTGGTCCACGAGTTTTGACTGAACAAGAATGTGAGGACCTTCGAAACCTTTCAGCAGAAAGATATCGCTCGAAATTGCTAAAGGAATAGGAGGAAATCACGATGACAACCGTACTTGCCTATGATCTCGGAGCATCTAGCGGTCGCCTAGTCGCCCAAAAATTTAACGGGCAAACGCTCACGATGAATGAAATACACAGGTTCCAAAACAAACCAGTTCATGAAAACAATCATTATTACTGGGACTACAGCAATCTTATAAAAGAACTAAACCAAGGTCTCAACAAAGTAACGTCACCTGCCAAATCACTAGGCATCGACACATGGGGTGTAGACTTTGGATTATTAAATAAAACCGGTCAGCTCGTCTCCAAACCATTTTCATACCGAGACACGCACTCCGTCCAATATGTCCAACAAGCTACAACACAATTACCACCCCAAACATTATTTGAACAAACCGGTAACGAAATTTCTGCCATAAACACATTATTTCAACTGATGGCGATCCAAAGTCAATACCCACAATACTTAACCGAAACTACCGACATACTTATGCTGCCGAATCTACTTATTCACGCATTATCAGGCGTCAAACTGAACGAATTCACTATAGCCTCAACATCACAGCTAGTTAACAAAAACCAACAATGGGACAAAAATATTCAACAAACTTTTTTCAATCAAACACTCCCATTCGCACCAATCGAAATGCCGCATCAAATGGTAGGTACGATAAAGAATCACCCTTCCATCCAAATGGCACTCGTACCAGGGCATGACACAGCCTGCGCATTATCTGCACTACCAATCCAACGACCTAATGCCTTATTCATCAGTATTGGAACATGGGGACTAATCGGTAAGGAAATAAAAGAACCAATTACAACAGCAGAAGCATTTCAGCAAAGCTTTACAAACGAAGGAACGAGCGAAGGGCAATACCGATTTCAAAAAAACGCCATGGGATTTTGGATTCTTCAAAAATGCCGAGAAGAATGGAAGCAACAAGGAATCCATTTCACATACGAACAAGAAATAAATGCTCTGCAACAAGCAAAATCATTCAACACATTCATCGATCCAGATGACGACCTTTTCTTTAACCCGGTATCGATGTTGCAGGCAATCAAGAAATATTGCTTGCAAACAAATCAGCAGGTTCCAAATACACCCGGTGAGCATATCCGCTGTTTCATCGAAAGCCTTGCTATAAAATACGCATACACAATCGAACAAATAGAAAAAATCACGAATACGAAAACAACCGACATTTACATCGGTGGAGGCGGTACACAAAATACAAAGCTATGCCAATTTATCGCAAATGCATCGAACAGAATAGTCCATACTGGACCAACTGAAGCAAGCTCTATCGGTAACGGGTTATCCCAACTGCGAGCGCTTGGAGAACTACACTCAATCGAAGATGGACGACAGCTTGTCGCAAACTCTTTCGAGATGAAACAATATGAACCACAGCACAATACCCAATGGCAAGAAGCAATCGATCGATTTCAACAACTACTACATATGTAATGGAGGAATTATTCATGACAAAAGAACGTTATATCGGAGCTTTACCGAAAATAGGAATACGTCCAACAATTGATGGTCGCAGAAGAGGGGTACGTGAATCCTTAGAGGAAACGACGATGAATATGGCAAACAACGTCGCAAAATTCCTATCCGAAAACCTTAAATACTATAACGGGGAATCGGTAGAATGCGTCATTGCAGATACTTGTATAGGTGGGGTAGCTGAAGCAGCACAAGCAGCCGAGAAGTTTAAAAAAGAAGGAGTCGGCGTTTCACTTACTGTAACTCCTTGCTGGTGCTACGGCAGTGAAACAATGGATATGGATCCGCATCTTCCGAAAGCAGTATGGGGCTTCAACGGAACAGAACGACCGGGAGCAGTTTACCTAGCAGCCTCTCTTGCCGGGTACAACCAAAAAGGGATACCAGCATTCGGAATATACGGGCATGACGTTCAAGATGCAGGTGATCCAACTATCCCTCGGGACGTCCAAAAAAAACTTCTCCGTTTCGCAAAAGCTGGCCTTGCAGCAGCAATGTTAAAAGGCAAATCATATCTCGCTATGGGGTCTGTCTCCATGGGAATCGCAGGAAGTATCGTAAAAGACGACTTCTTTCAGGAATACCTAGGCATGCGTAATGAGTACATCGACATGAGTGAATTTGTCCGCCGGATGGATCTAGAAATTTACGACAAAGAAGAATACGAAAAAGCACTTCAATGGGCAGACGAGAACTTAACCATAGGTGAAGACATAAACAAAGAAGAATTCAAACGTACAGATGAAGAAAAACGTAGTGACTGGGAACGGTCTATTAAAATGACGCTCATCGCTCGTGACCTTATGATTGGCAGTGACAAACTAAAAGAAATGGGCTTTGAAGAGGAAGCAAATGGTCATAATGCACTTATAGCTGGATTCCAAGGGCAGCGTCAATGGACGGACTACTTCCCAAATGGAGACTTCATGGAAACCTTCCTAAACTCATCCTTTGATTGGAATGGCAAACGTGCACCATACATTCTAGCAACAGAAAACGATAGCTTAAATGGTGTCACAATGGCAATGGGCAACTTACTAACGAACACCGCACAAGTTTTTGCAGACGTGCGCACGTACTGGAGCCCAGATGCAGTAAAACGCGTAACCGGAAAAGAACTCACAGGAAAAGCTGCCAACGGAATCATCCATTTACTTAACTCGGGTTCTGCAGCACTTGATGGAACCGGTCGCCAACAAATAGATGGCAAACCTGTCATGAAACCGTTCTGGGATATTACAGATGAAGAAGTAAAAGAAACACTAGAAAACGTTCAGTTCCGTCCGGCATCAACAGAATACTTCCGAGGCGGCGGCTACTCAAGTGATTTCACAACAAAAGGCGATATGCCAGTAACAATCGCCCGCATTAACTACGTAAAAGGACTTGGGCCAGTGCTACAAATTGCTGAAGGGCACACCGTCGAACTAGAAAACGACATGCATGACACACTGGACCTACGTACAGATCCAACATGGCCAACGACTTGGTTTGTTCCAAACCTAACCGGCGAAGGTGCATTCACTGATGTTTACTCTGTCATGAACAACTGGGGAGCCAACCACTGTGCTCTCAGCTACGGTCATATCGGAGACGACCTAATAACACTTGCTTCCATCTTACGAATTCCCGTAAACATGCACAACGTCGAAGCATCACGCATCTTCCGCCCAAGCGCATGGAACATGCTCGGCACCGACCAACCAGAAGCAGCCGACTACCAAGCATGCAAAAACTTCGGGCCGCTTTATAAATAAGTTAAGTAAATATAGGTTCAGCTACAAGGATGTGTTTGCTTATGTCCAGGCGTAAATCTCTTTAGTAGGAGTAACTAAAGAGGTTGAGTGTAAGTCTGTAAATAGAATAGTTTAAACTGTTGGCATTTTTATATCTTGCTGATATTTGTTTAAAGGCATGTTAGGATTCTATTCGTAATTAGTTTCTTACTACCAAACTTGTCCGCTGCGGATAAAAAAATTTTATATGCTACCGCATATTCTTCGTGTTTAATAGGAAGTTTCAATTCTAATTAACATGTTGAGTACTGCTCGCATTATTTGATTGCAGTGGAAGGTGGCGACTCCAGCGGGATAAGCGAGAAAGTCGAGACCCCGCAGGGAGCTTAGCGAACGAGGAGGCTCGGCCTCGCCCGCGGAAAGCGTCCGCCTGAAACGGAAATCAACAGAATCTTTTATTAGAATAAATAGAGGATAATAACGCATAACCATGTTTTACAACTATCAATAATCCAGCCTACAAACAGAGGTGAAACCATGAAATATGCAATCGGCATTGACTATGGAACCGAATCAGGACGTGTAATATTAGTGAACATCGAAAACGGCGATATCGTCGCTACTAGTGTGACGCCCTACCCCCATGGCGTCATCACTGGGCATTTAAATAACCGTACACTAGGCAAAGAAACCGCACTCCAAGTGCCACAAGACTACCTAGACGTGCTCATAAAATCAATCCCGGAGGTAATAAAAGAATTAAACCTAAACGACATTGTAGGTATCGGACTAGACTTCACATCATCTACCATCCTGCCAGTCGACGAAAATCTAAACCCGCTATGCGAAACAAAAGAACATGAAAACAACCCACATGCATACGTCAAACTGTGGAAGCACCACGAAGCAGAAGACGAAGCAAAACACCTAAACAAAATCGTACAGCAAGAACAATGGATCAAGCGTTACGGTGGTACCATCTCATCGGAATGGATGCTTCCTAAAGTGTTAGAAATCGCAAACGATGATCCAACACTTTTTAACCAAACTCATCTATTCCTCGAAGCAGGGGATTGGGTCGTTTCAAAACTAACAGGAAATCTTATTCGAAACAGCTGTTCTGCAGGCTACAAAGGGACATGGCATAAAGAAACAGGATTTATCGACAATGAAACATTACAAAAAATCAGTCCCGCCTTAAACAATATATACAAAACAAAATTACAAGGGAACGTTCAGTCATCCGGCACACTCGCTGGTACATTAACAAAAGAAATGAGTAAAATAATTGGACTCCGTGAAGGAACACCAGTTGCTGTAGGGATCATCGATGCCCACGCGGCACTTCCCGGAGCCGGAGTAAGTGAACCAGGCACGCTCGTCATGGTCATGGGTACGTCCACCTGTCATTTACTACTTAGCGACAAAGAAGTGCTAGTCCCTGGTATTAGTGGTGTAGTCGAAGATGGTATCCTACCAGGCTATTTTGCATACGAAGCAGGGCAGGCGGCAGTCGGTGATTTATTTGCCCACTTTCTAAAAAACTATCAAACGAATTTCGAAACACTTTCCGATGAAGCTAAAGCACTTCAACCTGGACAAAGTGGTCTTCTGGCACTCGATTGGCATAACGGCTGCAGAACTCCATACGTAGACACAACTTTATCGGGTGCCTTAGTTGGAGAAAAACTCTCTACAACACCAGCTGAAGTATATCGAGCATTACTTGAAGCAACTGCTTTCGGTACAAAGGTCATCATCGATTTATTTGAAAAGCACGAAATCCCTATTAACCAAGTAATCGCAACAGGTGGTATACCAAATAAAAACAACCTACTTATGCAGATTTATGCAGACATCCTGCAAAAAGAAATAACTGTTGTACAAACCGACCAAGCACCAGCATTAGGAGCAGCTATCCTAGGAGCAGTCGCAGCAGGTGAATACGACTCCTTTCCGAGAGCTATCCGACATATGGCGTCCAATGAAACAATCATTTATAAACCGAACAAAGATAACGCGAACATTTACAACCAATTATTTGATATGTACAAACAGTTCAGCACATTTTTTACAGAGCAATCATCTATAATGCACGACCTAAACCACCTGAAAGGGGAGAAAAAATATGATAGAAAACCTATGGAACACATCCGATAAATCTGTACAATCCAATACATTAGAAGAACTTACTTACCGCTCGAACTTAATCGGCACCGATCGTCGCGTTTGTAACTGGGGAGGGGGAAATACCTCCTTCAAAACAACCGCAACCGATTTTCGAGGTATCGAAGTCGAAGTAATGTGGGTAAAGGGGAGCGGTTCTGACCTCGCTACGATGAAAGAATCCAACTTCACTGCACTTCAATTAGAGCATATTCTCCCTCTTCAACAACGCGAAGATATGACAGATGAAGAAATGGTTGACTATTTAAGTCATTGCATGCTCGACAAATCGCATCCACGTGCCTCCATCGAGACGCTTTTACATGCGTTTCTTCCATATAAACATGTAGACCATACGCATCCCGACAGCATCATCAGTATTTGCTGTGCACCAAATGGCAGGGAAATAGCAAAAGAAATATTCGGAGACCGTTTCGTATGGGTACCTTATATACGTCCTGGTTTTCTCCTATCTAAAATGATTGCAGAAGGTGTACAAAACAATCCGAATGCTGAGTTAGTCCTAATGGAAAAACACGGTCTAGTCGTTTGGGGAGACACAGCACGAGAAAGCTATGATAAAACAATCGACATTATTAATGAAGCAAAAGCCTATATTGATCACAAATTAAAACAACATCCTGCATTCGGCGGACAATCAACAGAAACAGTGCCTCAAGAAAAAAGACTTCAGACATTAAACGAAATCCTTCCATACATAAGAGGACTCGTTTCAACAAACCAAGGTCAAATCGTAACATATGATGACTCAGACGAAGTACTGGAATTCGTCAATAGCGAACGTGCTGCCTCACTTTCCCAAGTCGGAGCAGCCTGTCCAGATCATTTAGTGCACACAAAACGGGTCCCACTTTTCATAGACTGGGATGGAAATCTAGAAACGATTAAAACAAGTATTGAAACGTACAAAGCAGAATACCGAAAATACTTTGAAGCTTATGCATCCTCAGGCGATAACATGTTCGACCCATCACCTAGGGTCATCCTTATCCCAGGAATCGGGATGATTAACACCGGAAAAGACAAGGCATCTGCCCTTGTGAGTGGCGCACTTTACCACCGAGCTATTTCTGTCATGAAAGGTTCAGATGCTCTTGGTGGTTTCACATCTCTTTCTGCAGAAGAATCTTTTGCCATAGAATACTGGCCATTGGAATTATATAAGCTTTCACTTGCACCCAAAGAAGCCGAGTTCTCTCGAAAAGTTGCATTCGTCACTGGAGGAGCAGGAGGAATCGGTAGTGAAACATGCCGTCTATTAGCTTCTCAAGGAGCACATGTCGTCCTAGCTGACTTAAACCTAGAAGGAGCAGAAGAAGTTGCTGCCGAAATAAATGCTTCAAACGGAGAAGGCAGAGCAACAGCAGTGAAAATGGATGTAACTGATGAAGATCAAATCATTTCAGCATTCCAATTAGTGAACCGAACATATGGCGGTGTAGACATCCTAGTAAACAATGCAGGTCTTGCGACATCCAGCCCATTCGAAGAAACAACCTTAAAAGAATGGAATCTAAATATGAATGTTCTCGGAACAGGATACTTCCTCGTCTCCAGAGAAGCATTTAAAGTGATGAAAGCACAAGGGAAAGGCGGTAGTATGATTTTCATTGGCTCCAAAAACTCTATCTATGCCGGCAAAAACGCATCTGCATATAGCGCGGTCAAAGCACTAGAAGTCCACCTTGCACGCTGCATAGCTGCAGAAGGTGGCGACTTCGGAATCAGAGCAAACTCAGTATTGCCAGATGCAGTCCTACAAGGCTCTGCCATATGGGGATCGAAATGGCGCGAAGAACGAGCAGCAGCATATGGCATCGAACCGGACGACCTAGAAAATCATTATAGAGAACGAACTGTCCTAAAAGAAAATATCTACCCAAGAGATATCGCAGAAGCTATAGCTTACTTCGCTTCTAGCAAATCAGCCAAAACAACAGGCTGTATGCTAACCGTAGACGGAGGAGTAGCCGCAGCATTTACTAGATAATACTAAAGTATTGTTGCAAGAGTTATTGCTGTTATTTAATTCTTTGTATATGTTCGGTTAAAGCATATTATTTTTGATGGTTTACGAGGTATTAACTCGATTGTCATTAATATGAATTGTAATTTCATCGTGTTTTATCTAAATGCTCTATTTCATTATTTAATAGAATACTACCCGTTTTATTGATTGGAGTGGAAGGCGGCGACTCCAGCGGGATTAGCGAGAAAGTCGAGACCCCTCAGGGAGCATAGCGACTGAGGAGACTCGGCCTCGCCCGCGGAAAGCGTCCGCCTGCAACGGAAATCAACAGCATTACTAATTAGTATAACTATCCTGATCACAAAAGAGACCATTCAATATAAACCAAAAAGTCGCTTCCCACAAGAAGCGGCTTTTTCAGAAAGGAAGACCACCTATGACTATACATGTCACCCTATTCTCCACCTGCCTAGTCGACCTATTCCAACCAAACGTAGGCATCGCAACCGTAGAACTACTCGAAAAACTCGGCTGTAAAATCGACTTTCCGCCAGCCCAAATATGCTGTGGTCAGCCAGCATACAATAGTGGCTATGTGCACGAAGCAAAACCGGCAATGATCCATTTACTCGAAACGTTCCAGCACGCCGAATACATCGTCTCCCCTTCTGGCTCATGCGCACTCATGCTGAAAGAATATGAACACGTCTTCATGGATGATCCAAAATGGCACGCAATAGCCAAAAAAGTCGCATCCAAAACATACGAACTAACCCAATTCATCGTCCATGTATTAGGCGTAACCAAAATAGATACATCACTCCCAGGAACAGCAGTCTTCCATACATCCTGTCATATGACAAGACTTCTCGGAGCAAAAGAAGAGCCAAAGCTACTATTGAATAATGTTGACAACCTGACAATCCAGTCACTTACTGGTCAAAGTCAGTGCTGCGGCTTTGGTGGTACATTCTCCGTCAAGATGGGAGATATCTCCGCGGAAATGGTGAAAGAAAAGGTGGAACATATTAAACAAGCTAATACGGATTATTTAATAGGGGCGGACTGTGGCTGTCTCATGAATATTGGTGGGCGACTTTCCAGAGAACAACAGTCAATCGAAGTATTGCATATCGCAGAAGTACTTAACCGAGGAATGGAGGGATAAAATGCCACTCAAAATAAAACCAGGTCCATTCAAACAACGTCTAACATCCGAGTTAAATAATGATTTTATGAGAAAAGCAGTTTCTAGTGCACAGGATGGACTTGGAACAAGGCGAGACTTAGCAACCGAGCAACTTGGAGAATGGGAAAAATGGCGCGAAGCAGGGCAAGAAATTCGCCAACATACCGTAAATAATCTCGCACACTATTTAGAGCAATTCAGTGAACAGGTAACAAAAAGTGGAGGTCATGTATTCTTCGCAAAGGATGACGTAGAGGCAACGAACTATATTAAACAAATCGCCCAACAAAAAAACGCCCAAAAAATTGTTAAATCTAAATCGATGGTCACGGAAGAAATTGGACTAAACGCTGCACTTGAGTCAATAGGTTGCGAGGTAGTGGAAACGGACCTAGGGGAATATATACTTCAAATCGATGATCATGACTCGCCATCGCATATCGTTGTGCCCGCATTACATAAGAAGAAAGAACAAATCCGAGACGTTTTTGTGGAAAAACTAAATTACAAAAAGTCAGCAGATCCAGAAGAACTAGCGAAGCACGCACGCTATACACTTCGAGAAAAATTCCTAGAAGCTGATTTAGGGATAACAGGCTGTAATTTTGGAGTCGCAGAAAGCGGATCAATCTGCCTCGTTACAAATGAAGGAAACGCCCGCTTAGTCACGACTATCCCTAAAACCCAAATAACCGTTATGGGTATGGAGCGGCTCGTACCCACCTTCGAAGACTTAGACGTTATGGTGTCTTTACTAACAAGAGCTTCTGTCGGACAACGAATTACAAGCTATGTAACACTACTCACAGGACCTAAAAAGCAAGAGGAAGTCGATGGACCAGAGGAGTTACATGTCGTTATCGTTGACAATGGTCGCTCTAAAATTCTAGGTACTGACTTTCAAGAAATTCTCCAGTGCATTCGCTGCGGAGCATGCTTAAATGTTTGCCCGGTATATCGTCATATCGGTGGTCATGCATATGGCTCTATCTATCCAGGGCCAGTTGGTGCGGTACTCACTCCGCTACTCGATGGCTACGAGGATCACAAAGAACTACCATACGCATCAACACTTTGTGGAGCATGTACAGATGTTTGTCCAGTGAAAATTCCATTGCATAGCCTACTACTTAAGCATCGTCAAGTAATAGTAGAAACAGAAGGGAAAGCACCTATTAGTGAACGCCTTATGATGAAAGCGTTTGGTTTCGGTGCATCTACAAACTCTGTTTATACAGGAGGCTCTAAAATGGCCGCAGTTAGTCTCAAAATGCTACTAAAAAACAAACAAACTATATCAAATGGTCCTGGTCTCTTAAAAGAATGGACGAATAGTCGGGACTTCCCCGCACCAAAACAAAGTCGTTTCCGAGATTGGATGAAAGAACGGGAGGAAACGAAGGGTGACTAAACTACAAAGAAACAAAGTAGAACTACCTATTTCAAGTGTTTATAGTGCAATCGAAACAAATTCTTTGAAACAAGTATTCATTGAATCTGCCAAGCTTATCCGAGCAGATATAATAGAAACAACACAAACAAATCTTATCGAAACCTTAACTGAACTTATAAAAGATACTCACTCAGAAAAAGTGCTTTCTTCTATAGAAAGAGGAAACGCGGAATTAGTTCAATGGCTCAAAGCTAATACAACACCTTGGAACCCAGCACTTGGCTCCCAAAATATCCAAAATGCAGAACAAGCAACAATCGGACTCTCCTATTGTGACCATGCATTAGCTGAATCCGGCACAGTCGTCCTTCTAAACGAACATAACAAGGGAAGATCTGTCAGCCTATTACCGGAAATTCATATCGTACTAATCCCAACAGATTCTATTATTCCAAGATTACAGGAAAGCATGAGAACCTTAAGTGAACGTATTAAACAAGGAGAACCTTTTCCGACCTGTATTAATTACATTACCGGTCCAAGTAACTCAGCAGATATCGAAAGTTATTTAGTAGTAGGAGTCCATGGTCCATTACAAACTATTTACGTTCTAATTGATGAAGATGTCTAAATAAATAGATTTTTAACAACAAGATTTCCGGAATTGACCTCTGTAACATAACTTTAATGGGCAAAAATATTTAAACAATTCTACTGTAGTTCCTTCTATTCAACACTCGATACTTTTCTACTAATGAAAAGGTGGATAAAAACATGCTGAGATAAAAACATGCTGAGATAAAATCATGCTAAATAGCTAAAGGAATATATCAAATGGTGCTGGCATGTGTATCTGATTTTATCATTACCGGTGGAGGAGTCATGAACCAAACCCATCTTTTACCGAAAATATAACGAAACATATTAAAAAATTCAATAATTCCACACATTATCTAGCACTTGCAAACTTAGAGAAGACAATCACAGCGCTAGCGTTAGTAGGTAATGCCAGTTTAATAGGAGGACTAATATTTGCAAGACAAATAAAAAAGAGGCTTTGATCATTAGATCAAAGCCCCGATAAAATAAGAAAAGAAGCATCCGATGTTCAGATGCTTCTTTTCTTGAGCGATAAAACGAAGGAAGTAGAAGGCTGCACACTAATGAATGTACAAACAAGTTTACGGCGTTACACATCTATAAGTAACCTTCTATACAGTACATCATAACACATATTAAATAAAATGCACGCAATAAATTCAATAAAACTAAAAAAAATTTAAAAGTTTTTAATGTGAATATACTTTGATTAAAATAAAGGAAATCTATTAACCTAAAAAATAGTAAAAATTATTCAAAAAAAAAACTAGCGTTATTGGATACATTACTGTAATATGGAATATGTAATAGTGTCCTTGGTGCTTCCAAAATGTCATCTTCGAAAAAAACTGGAAATCTTTTAGGATTTTTAGTTGATTTTAGCATATGAGTTTTGTATACTCATATATTAGTTAGGGTGACGATATTGGACGCGATCAGCGACCGGCATTACACACTACAAAAAATTGCACCACACAAGCGAAGGGAGATCACAAGTTTATGAAGAAAAAAGCTATCAAAATTGCAGCTTCAACTGCAGTAGCAGCTTCAGCATTCGTTGCAGCAGCACCAGCACAACAAGCTGACGCAGCAACAAATGTAAACCAATTAGTAACAGACGCACAAAATGCAGGTACAGTATTAAAATGGGCTATCTCAGTAGAAGGTTCTGCTAACTACGTAACACGTCCATACGATCAATACAATGCTGCTAAAAAAGCAATCGCAGCAGCAGAAGCAGCAGCAAAAAAAGCTTCTGCATCTGAAAAATTAAGCATTGCAGCTAAACTTGTTGAACCAAAATTACAAGTTAAACGCGCACAAGCTTACATCGATGCAATCACTTCAAGTGAAAAAATTAAAGAATTAACAGCTGCTCTTGAGGCTGCTATCAAAACAAATGACATCGAGAAAGTTGAAGCGGCTTACCACACAGCAACTGCTGAGTACCGTAAACAAGCTAAACTTCTTGACCGTGTATATGGTCAGTCTACTCGTGACGGCATCCGTAACGCAGTTAAACCAGCTATTGAGAAATTAGTTGCTGACGTTAAAAATGACGTTACTGTTAGTATGTTAGCAAAAGCAGCAGCTGCTGACATCAAAGCTGGTAAATTAGTTGACGCTGCTAAAAAATTAGCTGATGCTCAAGCTATTCTTGATGCAAACGTTCTTAAATGGGAAACTTCATTACAAAAATCAGTAGATGATGTTGCAACATCATTACCTTTAACAGTACTTTCAGCTACTCGTGTAAATGATAATACAGTAGAAGTGAAATTAAACAAAGCTGTTACAGCTATCGAATCTTCAGAATTTACTTTTGATAATGGATTAGCAGTAACAAGTGCTTCTCTAGCTAAAGACGGTAAAACAGTAACATTATCAACTACTAAACAAGAAGCTGGAAAAACTTATACTTTAACTTATAAAGGTACTAAAGTTTCTTTCACAACTCCTGCTTCATCTGTTATTTCTAACGTTGCTGTAGATGGTTCAGCTGTAAGAAGTGAACTTGGGAAAAATGTTCCTTTAGTTGCAAGTTTCAAACAAACAAATGGTCAACCTTCACAATCAACAGTGAATGTTCTAGTACCTGCAAACTTAACTGCTGTTTCAATCCAAGGTACTACACCTTCTTCAGTAGGATCTGAAACTATCGACGGTGTAGCATACACTGTATATTCAGCAACTCCAAATACTAGTGGTCAAGTAAGTGTTGTAGTATCTGCTGGAAACGCAGCAACTACTCAAACTGGTAAAGTAGAATTCCGTAAAATGTTTAATGGTCAAGCTGAAGAATCTAAAAAGACTGGAACATTATACTTCTATGAAGTGCCTGCTTCAGCTTCATTAGTAGATGCTGAATTAACTTATGTTGATGCTGCAAATAACTATTTTGTTGCAAACAATAAAAAATACTTGATTAAAACTGGTGACACTTTATTTAATGAAAGTTCTCTACCATTAACTGTAGATAGCTTTAAAACTTTCTTAAATATTGGAGATAAAGTTACTGGCACATATAACAAAACAACTGCATCAGATCTACGTATTGTATTTAATAAAGTAGTATCTGACTTAGAATTCAGTGAAAAATTCTTTGTTACTGGCAAAGAAAATTCAACAGATTCATTCCGTACAGATGATGATACTATTGCTTTAGAAGGTTTAGGTAACGCTGGTTACGATCTTCATGTATACAAAATCGTTGGTACTTCACGTGTATTCTTAGGGAAAACAACTGTTTCATCTAATGGTACTTGGAGCTATGTAACAAACGTAGATCAAAATACTATTACTAAATTTGAAGCTGTTCAAAAACCAGTTGGCGTAGCAGTTGAAACAACTGATGTTGGTGAATTCTTAAATGTTACTGAAGGTGCTTTCTCTATTGGTGCTATTACTAATACAGCAACATCAAATGATTCAGTACTAATGGGAGATACTGTAGTATTCAATTCTAAACCTTTATTTAATGGGGTTGTAGATTCTACAAAAGTAGCTAACAATGCGACTATTACTGTAGTTGATGGAGACGGAACTAAAGCTACATTCACTAACAATACAAACTTAACTAAATTTACTGCTGGTACAACTGGATTTAATGTAACTTTCGGTTATGTTGAAGGTGCTGCTGGCGGAGATAATAAATTAAGTGGTGTATTAACTGTTATTGATGTTAAAGGTGTAACTAATGCATATGGCGTTAAATTTACTCCTGAAGCTGATGACAAAATTGTAAACTACTAATTTAATCATTAGTTTGAAAATAAGACCCTTTAGAGCTAGTTTCTAAAGGGTCTTTTTTTGTAATGTAAGGAAAAAATGTAGCTTAACTCTACGTTCATGCTATATTCTTTAAAAGGATACTACTTCAAAGGGTATTATATTACGAATATTTCATGCTAAGCAGAATCATCCATGTAAGTTATTATTGAATATGTAAATAAGGTTAAACGGGGTGTTTTGTACGTTTTTTCTTATTAGATGAGAAAGGATAGATAATGTACCTTATACATTGGATTTATGAGACTGGATTAAATAATTAGAACTGTTAATTTCCATTTCCTATGCACACCCACTACTTTTAACAATATAATGTGTTGTACTCAATGATATGATTACAATAATCACTATCTTAGTGAATAATAGGAATCAAAGTTAATATATAGTAATAAAAGGGCCAGTTGAATTTGAGTACTATTCAGTAATGAAAGAAGAAGAAAGTTAATATTAATTTATAGTAGTAAAAATTAAGAGAAATAGTAATTTTTACTTAAAAAGCAGTTGAAAAAGTTAACGATATAATCTTCTAGATTTTCTTTTATGCTTTGGATAACCTATTTTCTCTAGATATCTAAAAAACAACGAACCTGTACCTAAGAGTTGAATGTGTTGACAGACAGACAAACGCCATAAAATCACCCAAAAAATAATATTGATTGTAAAGAAGATCACAACCAATATCATTAAAAGTTTAGCATGGTATAGCAAAATATTTGTCTAAAACTCTTCAAAAACGATAAGGTTTTGACGATAAAGGACAGGACATCTCCTTTGACCAGTTTTTCTCATAAAATAAAAATTTCTGTAGAATTTAATTGTGGAAATGGAATATTAAATCTAATAAAAGAAGATAAAACAGGGCCGTAGATTCTCTGTACTTCTATGAATTCTGTCGAAACTAAACATATTATATGGTATAATTTTAAAGATATATGTCGTATTGAGGAGATATTGGAATAATGATTAATCAAAAAAAATTTTTTTCAAAAGAAAAACGGGATTATACTAATTACTTCATTGCTGGTTTTATATTGTTGATTGCAGCTACCCTAGTTTTCATTCAAAATGAAGCTCAAAATCAAAATAACAAATTACAAAGAGACTTCTTATTGTACCAGGAAACAAATACATATCTTCAAAAAGGTGAGACAGAGCCAATCATAGAACCATTAAGTAAATTACATGAAACATACAATATGGATTTCAATATTTCTTATGGACTTGCCTTTTCATATTTAAATAACGGTAATTATGAAGCGGCACTACCTATGTATACTAAAAGTATGGATCTAAACCCATTTTTAGTTGAAAATGAAGATTTTATGTATCAATACGCCCTAGTATTATCATATAACGAACAATATGAAGATGCAATTACAGTAATTAATCAATTGCTGACACTTCCGATTGATGAGTCTTTTAAGGCAGAGGTAACCAAATTAAAAGATTCTTTAAGTAATAAGAAAGGATCGACAACATGAGCAAATTGAATGTAAGCAGAATATCAATTAAGAGAGATGAGCTAGAAGATAGAGCTTCTATAGAAAAAATTGATCGAATAATATTTTGGGCTTTTATAACTGCATTGGCACTAATTCCAATATTAATTGGTGCAAAAGCAAAATTGTTTGTTAGTCCATTAATTTCTGGTTCAGGAATTACGAGTACTGGTTATCAATTAGATTTCTTTACTTATTTTAAGCTTATTTTGTTATTAATAATATCAATAGCTACTTTAGTATTATTGCTTTATAAAATATATTTTTTAAATTACAAACTAAAATTAAACGTATTAACGTTTTCACTTGTTGCTTTTATTGTTGCTCTAACACTTTCTGTAGTTTTTGCAGAGTACAAGTCTATTGCACTTTGGGGAATGTATAACCGCCATGATGGAGCTATTACATTTATCTCCTATATAGTTTTAATGATTGTTGCATTAAATATAACTTACCCTAAAAATGCATTAAATAAATTAGTATACGCCTTATACCCGTTTGTTTGGATAAATATGGTTATAGCGATTCTTAATTTATATGGAATTAATATTTTGCATAATTCAAGAGTAGAAAAATTGTTTACTCTATTTTTAAAGGATGGCATAACCCTTAGTGAGGGGGCAGTTTTAACAGGGACTCTGAATCAATGGAATTACATGAGTGGGTACTCGGCAGTTATGGCAATTATCTTTTTAGCTTTAACTCTATTTCATGGTTCGGTTAAATCTAAAGTGGTTAATCTTCTAACTGCTACAGCAGCATTTTTGACTATACTTGCTTCTATTTCAACAAGTGGATTTATCACTTTAATCATAATGATGTTACTAGTAATAATTATAATTTTTATGAAGAAAAACAAAAAGGAATCGATTATATGGCTAGGAATTTTTATCATTCTAACTACCATTTCAACAGGGGTTCTTGCAAAACAAAATCAAAAAGTATGGGACGAGTCATTAGGTTTCTTTATAAAAACTAATCCTTTTGTTGAACTTGAGGGAACTTTAGAAGATTTAAGTTTTAAAAATTACAAAGTTTCAGCTGCAGATGTTAATTTAGAATTACCAACATTAACTGAACGGTATTATTCTGCTGGATCCGGACGAACGTATATTTGGTCAAACGTTTTAGAATTAATTAAAGAAAAGCCCATTTTAGGTTATGGCCTAGATACTTTGACATACCATTTTCCGCAGAATGATATTAACAAGAGGTCTGGAATATATGATGAAAATACTTTAATTGACAAGCCGCATAATTTATATCTTGGAATTATGTATGGTACCGGATTATTTGGTTTAATTAGTTTCATACTAATACTTTCAACATATACGCTTAAGCTATTGAAGTTTGTAATAAAAAGCAAAGATTCTCCTATAGTATTGGCATTCTTTTTGGGTTGGGGAGCATTTCTCATTCAAGCTATATTCAACGACTCAGTAATTGGGGCAACAATTGTGCCATTATTAACAATATCAATTATTTATGCAATATCAAATAGTAATTCCCACAAGATGATATTGTAAACGAAAAAACTCTTGATCTATGTGACTTAAGAGTTATTAGGAGGAAATCAAAATTAATATGGTTATTCGAATAATAAGTGCTGTGTTGTTTGATGTTATTCTTGCGTTTATATAAAGGGAAATATTATAAGCAATCGTTCTATTATTATACTTCTATAAAGCCAATTGTACATTAAAAAATGACTCTCCTATATTTTAAATTATATTGCAATTAGCAAGGTCATTGGCTCAATAATCAGTTAAAGATTGTATTTTAAAAACAAACAAGTAGGAGGAAAATAATGGGGTATAGACAAAGAATTGCTGCATTTATAGTATTAGATTCCATCATTGTATTGACAGCTATTTTCTTTAGTTATTTTTTATTACATCCAACACTGACGGTTTATTCACTACCAACTCTCATAATAAGTGCTATCACTTTACTAATTTCACATCATATTGCTGCTTATTACTTTCATCTTTATGATCGGATTTGGAGTGTTGCATCTGTAAGTGAATTGTTAACCATTGTTTATTCAGTTACGATTTCAGTCGGAGCTGCCAGTTTAATGCAGTATACAGTGCAAAAAGATATATATTTCCGAGTCATGGCCGTTACTTGGATGATACATATTATTGCTATTGGTGGATCCCGATTTGCACTTCGAGTTTTTGGCGAACAAAAAATGCAAAATAGTAACCAACATAAATATCGATCGATTATTGTAGGTGCAGGACAAGCAGGAACAATTCTTGCAAAACAAATGCGACAATCAAAAAATTCCGATCTTATTCCTGTAGCTTTTGTTGATGACGATCCAAACAAACAAAAACTTAAAATGTTAGATATCCCTGTTAAAGGAACTGTAGAGGATATTCCTGAGATAGTGGAATCCCTTGCTATTGACCATATAATTATAGCGATTCCATCTTTAACAAAAAAAGATATTAAAGAAATTTTTGAACATTGTTCAAAAACGAAGGCAAAGGTAAAAATCATGCCAAGTATTGAAGCTGTGATGACTGGCAAACTCTCTGTAAGCGAAATGAGAGAAGTGAAGATTGAGGATTTACTTGGCCGTGAAGAAGTAGAACTAGATATGAGAGCGATAAGTGAAAAGCTTACTGAAAAAAAGATATTAGTAACAGGTGCTGGTGGCTCGATAGGTTCCGAGATTTGCCGACAAGTAGCTTGTTTTAATCCAAATCAACTTATACTGCTTGGACATGGAGAAAACTCCATCTACCATATCGTTAACGAACTTCGACAAAATGTTTCAGAAGGAATTGAAGTTATTCCAATTATTGCAGATGTTCAAGATCGGGATAGAATATTTGAAGTTATTCAACAATACAAACCAGATGTGATATATCATGCAGCAGCACATAAACATGTTCCATTAATGGAAACTAATCCAATGGAAGCTGTTAAGAATAATGTATTTGGAACAAAAAATATTGCAGAAGCAGCAGATACTTTCGAAGTTGGGCATTTTGTTTTAATTTCGACGGATAAAGCTGTCAACCCACCAAACGTGATGGGGGCTACAAAACGATTTGCAGAAATGATTGTGCAAAACCTTGCTAAGGGTAGTAAGACCAAATTTGCAGCTGTTCGTTTTGGGAATGTACTTGGATCTAGAGGAAGTGTAGTACCTTTATTTAAGAAACAAATAGCAGCTGGAGGTCCAGTTACCATTACAGACAAGCGAATGACCAGGTACTTCATGACTATCCCAGAAGCTTCTAGACTTGTTATTCAAGCTGGTACTCTTGCAAATGGTGGAGAGATATTTGTATTAGATATGGGGGAACCTGTGAAGATTTATGATCTTGCTACTAATCTTATTAAACTTTCCGGATATTCAGTGGAGGATATTAAAATAATTGAGACAGGTATTAGAACTGGAGAAAAATTATATGAAGAGTTGATGAATGATAGCGAAAGGCAGAGCGAGGTTGTATTTCCTAAGATATATATTGGCAAGGCTACACCAATTACTAATCATGAGTTACTGTACTTGCTGGAAAAAATTACAACACTTTCACTGAACGAATTAAAAAAAACATTATTAGAAGTAGCAAATAAGAAGAATGTTGAGTTTGATAGTTCTAGAATGACTATTAATGCTGGAAGAGATTTGTTGGCAAAAGGGTGAATTATTTGTACAAATATAATAAGAGAACAATTGATATATTACTTTCTGGGTTAGGGATAGTAGTTCTATCTCCTATATTTCTGCTAATAGCCTTATTAATAAAAACAGATTCGAAAGGAACTGTTTTTTTTAAACAAAAAAGAGTGGGAAAAAATAAGTCCCATTTCTACATTTTAAAGTTTAGAACGATGAAAGTTGAAACTCCTAGTGATACACCTACTCATTTACTAGGAGATGCAACATCTCATATAACTCAAATAGGAAGATTTTTAAGGAAATCAAGCTTAGATGAATTACCACAATTGATAAACATTTTTAAAGGTGATATGAGTATAGTAGGACCACGTCCAGCTCTTTGGAATCAGTATGATTTGATAGATGAAAGAGAAAAGTACAATGCAAATGAAGTTCATCCTGGGTTAACAGGTCTTGCACAGATAAGTGGAAGGGACGAATTACCAATTTCATTGAAAGCAAAGCTCGATGGTGAATATGTACAAAAGAAAAGCTTGTACTTAGACTTAGTAATATTTACTAAAACTATCTTTAGTGTATTAAAATCAGATGGCGTAAAAGAAGGTAATTAGAAAAGAAGGTGATAATGAATGTTATATATAACAGGTATAACTGGCCATACAGGAGCGTGGTTGTTAAAACGTCTGATAAAGGAGAACTATCAAGGATTAATAAAATGTGTGGTCCGTAAAGACAGTGATACAACTTTAATTGATCAATCTGGATTAAATATTGAAAAGTTGTATGGTGACTTAAATGACATTCATTTCTTAACGGATTCAATGAAAAATGTAGAAACTGTAATTCATATATCTTCAATTATGTATTCACCTAAAGTACTAGAATCCGCAATAAAGAATAATGTTAATTGGTCTATTTTAGTACATACAACTGGTCGTTATTCCAAATATAAAAGTGCTTCTGAAGAATATATTAAAATAGAAGATAGTTTGTTAGAAATGAAAGATAAAATAAATTTAACTGTTTTAAGACCAACTATGATTTATGGTTCTTCAGCAGATAGAAACATGATTAAATTAATAGATTTTTTATACCGCTTTAAATTCTTTCCCCTATTTGGAAAAGGAGAAAACCTGATGCAACCTGTCCATGCGAAAGACTTAGGTAATGCATATTATGATGTTTTAATGAATAAAGAGGCAACTATGAATCAAAATTATAATTTAGCGGGGAAAGAGCCTATAAGCTATAAAACTTTGATAAATATAGTATCTTCTAAACTACATAAGAAAACAGTTCTAATATCTATACCACTTGGGTTCTCAATTTTTTTAGCAAAAGTTTATAATAAAATTACTTCTAAAGCACTAATTTCCGAAGAACAAGTCCTGCGAATGCAGGAAGACAAAGCTTTTCCATACGATAAGGCGACAAAAGATTTCGGATACAATCCAATAGATTATGAAAACGGAATAGATGAAGAAATAAAACTGTATTTAAAGAGTAAAGGGAAGATGTAAATGAAGATTTTAATCGTCTGTCAGTATTTCTACCCAGAGCGTTTTCGTGTAAATGATATTAGTTTTGAATTAGTTAAACAGGGTCATGATGTTACAGTTCTAACGGGTCTTCCTAACTATCCTGATGGAGTTGTTAAAAAGGAGTATAAGGCAATACGCTATGAAGATATAAACGGTGTCAAAGTGTATAGGTCGTGGTTAATAGGAAGAGGGAAATCTAATAATACACTCTTTCTAAATTATATTAGTTTTGCAATTTCATCATCTTTAAGAGTGTTAAAGTTAAAAGGAGAATATGACAAGATTATCGTTTATCAATTATCTCCAGTATCTATGGCTATTCCTGGTATTATAGTTAAGAAAAAATTTAAAAAGCCTTTAATAATTTATGCTCATGATTTGTGGCCAGAAAGTATTGTGTCTGGTGGCATACAGACAAAAGGTATAGTCTATAAAATTGTTAAACGAATAAGTAAAGCAATCTATAATCAATCAGATGAAATATGGTTAAGTTCAAAGATGTTTGAAAACTATTTCAATGACTATTTAAAAATTGATAAACCAATGAAGCATTTGCCAGTCTATGCTGAAGACTTATTCGGAACAATTCCTCCAAGGGAAAATGATGGAAATACTAATCTTGTCTTTGCAGGTAACATTGGTGAGATGCAAAGTGTAGAAACTATTCTTTTTGCAGCGAATGAATTAAAACATAGAAATGATATTTTCTTTCACATTGTAGGAGATGGTTCTTCAAAAACGAAGTGCGAAAATATAAAAAGAAATTTAGAATTAAATAACGTAGTATTTTATGGAAGTCATCCTATTGAAAGAATGCCATATTATTATGCAATGGCAGATGCATTCTTAATTACCCTAAAAAATAACAAATCAATCTCGTACACACTTCCTAATAAAGTACAGTCATATATGGCTGCAGGTAAGCCGATATTAGGTTCCATTAATGGAGAGACTGCACAGGTAATAGCAGATGCAAATTGTGGATTTACTGTGAATGCTGAAGATTATAAAAAACTGGCAAATGTTATAGAAATGTTTACAAATATAAATAATAAAGATGAATTAAACCTGAATTCAAAGAAGTATTACGATGAAAATTATTCTAAAGAAAAATATTTCTGGAATTTATCTCAAATATTAAAAAGTTAAATGGAGATGTCAAAAATGTTCAAAAATAAAACCTTGCTAATAACCGGAGGAACTGGATCCTTTGGGAATGCTGTAATGGATAGGTTCTTAGATACAGATATTAAAGAAATTCGTATTTTTTCACGCGATGAAAAGAAACAAGATGATATGCGTAAGTTATATAATAATGATAAATTAAAGTTCTATATAGGTGATGTAAGAGATTTAGCTAGTGTTAAGTATGCAATGAATGATGTAGACTATGTTTTTCATGCTGCCGCTCTCAAGCAGGTTCCATCATGTGAATTTTTTCCTATGGAGGCTGTTAAGACAAATGTAATTGGAACTGAAAATGTATTAAATGCATCTATTGAATTTGGAGTGAAAAAAGTAATTTGTCTTTCAACAGATAAAGCGGCATATCCAATCAATGCAATGGGGATTTCAAAAGCGATGATGGAGAAAGTTTTTGTTGCAAAAGCTAAAACTGTTTCTCCAGAAAAAACTCTAATATGCGGTACAAGATATGGTAATGTGATGGCTTCTCGAGGTTCTGTTATTCCATTATTTGTTGAACAATTAAAATCAGGAAAACCACTTACTGTAACCGATCCAGAAATGACGCGTTTTTTAATGAGTCTTGAAGAAGCTGTAGAACTTGTTGTATTTGCATTTATGCATGCAAATGCAGGTGATATTATGGTACAAAAATCACCTGCCTCTACAATAGCCGACTTGGCTCAAGCCTTGAAAGAATTATTTAATGCTGATAATGAAATTAAGATTATCGGAACTAGGCATGGTGAAAAGCTTTTTGAAACATTATTAACAAGAGAAGAAAATGTTGTTGCTGTTGATTTAGAAGGGTTTTATAGAGTACCAGCAGATAATAGAGATTTAAATTATGATAAATATTTTGAAGATGGAGATAAAAATCTTTCATCGGATGAAGAGTACAATTCACATAATACTTATCGTCTTACTATTGAACAAATTAAAGGAAAGCTAATGGAGCTATCTTATATTCAAGAGGAATTGAAAGGATGGAAAAATTCGTGAAAATTCTCGTGACAGGAGCTGCGGGTTTTGTTGGAAAGAATTTAGTAGCGGAGTTAAAAAATAGAGGCTACAATAATTTGTTTTTATATACGAGAGAAAAATCCATTGAACAATTAGAGGAATTCACACAGGAATGTGACTTCGTTTTTCATCTTGCAGGTGTAAATAGACCTGAAAGTGAAAGTGCATTTATGGAAGGGAACTATGAATTCACCTCAGATTTATTATCAATGTTAAAGAAAAATAATAATAATGCACCAGTTCTTATTACTTCCTCTATACAAGCAGAATTAGATAATCCCTATGGTAAAAGCAAGAAAGCTGGGGAGGAGATATTGTTTAAGTATAGCAAGGAAACAGGAGCAAATGTTTTAGTATATAGATTACCAAATCTGTTTGGAAAGTGGAGTATTCCAAACTATAATACAGTAGTTGCCACATATTGCTATAATATTTCGAGGGGTATTGATATTAAAGTTAATAACTCGGAAGCACAGTTAACACTTTGTTATATAGATGATTTACTAGAGGAATTTGTTAATGCCCTAGAAGGAAAATCAAATCAAGGTGAAAAATATTGTTTTGTACAACCAACTTATAAAATTACATTGAATGATTTAGCAAGTCTTATAAGAAGTTTTAAAGAGTCAAGAGAAACTTTGTATATTCCAAATATGAACGATTCACTGACAAAAAAACTATATAGTACATATCTAAGCTTTTTACCAGAAGATGATTTTGCCTATGAATTAAAAATGAATATAGATAATAGAGGATCATTTACAGAGTTTTTAAGAACTCCTGATAGAGGCCAAGTTTCTGTAAATATTTCCAAACCTGGTATTACCAAAGGAAACCATTGGCATCATACTAAGAATGAAAAATTCCTTGTAGTCAGCGGTCAAGGTTTAATAAGATTTAGAAATATTTTTACGGAAGAAATTAAAGAGTATAAGGTAAGTGGTGAAAAATTGGTAGTTGTCGATATACCAGTAGGTTACACACACTCAATTGTAAATATTGGGAAAACGGATTTAGTGACGGTTATGTGGGTCAATGAACCATTTAATTCAGAGATTCCAGATACAAATTTCTTGGAGGTTTAACTAGTGAATAAATTAAAAATAATGACTATTGTTGGTACGAGACCAGAAATTATTCGTCTATCAGAAGTTATAAAATCTTGTGATAGATATTTTAATCATGTATTGGTTCATACTGGGCAAAATTGGGATTATACTTTAAACGAAGTTTTTTTTGAAGAGTTAAAATTAAGAAAACCAGATCATTTTCTATCAGCAGTTGGAGAAAATCTTGGTCAAACAATGGGAAACATCATTGCCAAATCATATGAAGTATTGGCTAAAGAAATGCCAGATGCTTTATTAATTTTAGGAGATACAAACAGTTGTCTATCAGCAGTTGCGGCAAAACGCCTAAAAATTCCTGTTTTTCATATGGAAGCGGGAAATCGATGTTTTGATCAGAACGTTCCTGAAGAAATAAATCGTAAGATTGTAGACCATGTTTCTGATATTAACTTAGCCTACACGGAACATAGTCGTCGCTACTTAATTTCTGAAGGAATTCGTAAAGAGCATATATTCGTTACAGGATCACCTATGAAAGAAGTACTTGAGAAGAACATGAAGAGCATTGAAAGTAGCACTGTATTGAAAGAACTAAACCTAGAAAAAGACAATTATATTTTAGTTTCTGCCCATCGTGAGGAGAACATCGATAACAAGGAAAACTTCCTATCCCTAATGAATGCAATTAATAAAATTGCTGAGAAATACCAATTACCAATTGTATATTCAACACATCCACGTAGTTGGAACAAAATTCAAGAACATGGTTTTAAGTTTCATCCTTTAGTACAACAATTAAAGCCCTTTGGATTCTTTGATTATAATAAATTACAAATGAATTCATTTGCGGTATTATCTGATAGTGGTACGTTATCTGAAGAATCAGCTATGCTAAATTTCCCAGGTATCTTAATTAGAACATCTACAGAACGCCCAGAAGTTTTGGATAAAGGCACAGTAATAGTAGGTGGTATTAAGGAAACACAATTAGTCCAATCGGTAGAATTAGCTCGTGCTATGTGGGAAAACGAAGAAAAAACATATTTGGCAAATAATTATCAAGATGAGAATGTTTCAGTGAAAGTAGTGAAAATCATCCAAAGTTATACTGAAATTATTAATAATGTTATTTGGAATAAAAAATAAGGATATTAAAGTTTTTGATTTTAAAAATGCAAAAGCAAATTATTTAGAAATCAAGAAGAATTATTATCTTTAACTTTAATTACCAAATGTGTGTTTTTAGTATAATTATATTCTTGAAAAATGCCTTTGTAATGGTTTTGAGCATATTAGCTCCATTTATTCCATTATAAAGGTTTTTTAAAAATAAATAGTTTAGTTATATAATGTAATTCATATTGGAGATGTAATGATGAAAGAAATAGAAATTTTGTTTATTGGGTTTTTATTATCTGATGAAAAAATGAAGGAAATATACGACAAGGAAAAAAAATTAATGCATTACGCAGCTAATAAATTTCAATGGAACTTAATTAGAGGTTTGAAAGAAAGTGAAGAGATAAAACGTATTATTGCTCTTTCTACCCCATCAATTTCTTGTTACCCTAGTCATCCAACAATATTTATGAAACAAGATAAAGAGTTAAAAGGGAAATTGGAAATAAAGTATATTCCTTTTTTAAATTTAAGAATTTTAAAAAGTTTAACAACGTTTATAAGTAGCATTTACCATACATTGTTATGGCAATTAAAAAACAGAAAAAAAGACAAACTAGTAGTTACATATGCTATGTATAATCCTTATATGCTTGTAAACTATTTATTAGGTAAATTATTCTCAACTCCGCAAATAATTGTAATTTTAGATTTCCCAGAATTTATGAATTTAAAGAGTGATGAATTAGATTTATTATCTAGTTTTATAAGGAAACTAAATATAAAAATTGGTTGGAAGATAGTAAACTCATTTGACGGATACATTTTGTTAACCGAACATATTGCAACAAAACTAAATTTAGGTTCTGAAAAATATATAATATTAGAAGGTTTTGCTGATATTGATACTAACTCTAGCTTAAGCTCAAGTGCAGAAGTAAAAAGTGAGAAAAGAATAGTAATGTACGCTGGTTCTTTAAATGAAAAATATGGTGTCAAAGATTTAATTGATGGGTTTGAAATGTTAGAGAATAATAATTTCGAATTATGGTTATGTGGAATTGGAGATTCTGAAAGTTATATCAAAGAAAGAGCAAAGGTTGATAGTAGAATTAAATACTATGGTCAATTAGACAATAAGCAGGTAAAGCTTTTGCAACAAAAAGTACATATTCTAATAAATCCTCGTCCTAGTAAACACGAATTTACTAAGTACTCTTTTCCGTCCAAAATTATGGAATACATGAGTAGTGGTAAAGCAGTAGTTACGACGAAGTTAGCAGGAATACCGATAGAATATTATCCTTATGTTCATTTACTTGAAGATGAAACACCTAAAGGTATTGCAAATATTATATTAAGAGTAGGAAGCCTTACATCTGAAGAATTAGAGTCATTTGGAAAGACTGCATATGAATTTATAACTTTTAATAAGAATTATCAGGCCCAATCTAGAAAGATTTTAAGACTGTTTAGTAAATATGTGTAAATTTTAAGACATCCAAAGGTTTAATATAAAATTGTTTAGTGGAGCGGATTCTATGGTTAATTTTAAAAATACTAGTCAATTTTTTAGACCAGCATTTATTATTGGATTACTTTCATTCATTCCAATTAATATTCCCATGCCCATTTCAGATAACGGTAAAATGGAAGTCTACTTAATTGAGCTATTTTTGCCAGTTTTGTTTTTTTATATATGTAGTCTCATTTTGAAAAAAAAGTATCTTATGAGTGTTTTAGTTAAGTACTTATTTTATTTAGTCTTAGTCTTTATAGTTTATTATTTTTTTATTTCAATATACCGTTACATAAATGGTTATGAAATTAAACAAAGCTTATTGGCCTTGAGGACAACTTTACCCCCATTAATAATACTATTATTAATAGACAGCAAGATTATTAAAATCAAAGAACTTTTAATAGATTTAATACTACTCAACCTTTTAATAAATATAATTCAATTATTTAATATTGATATATTAAGAATGTCTCCTTTCATGGGGAATATCATGGTTTATTTAAGCGTAATACTATTACTTTTACCATTAAATTTTTATATTCTATTGGAAAATAAATCATTTAAATATAGTAAAATAATTAGTTTAATTGCTATATTTAATATAACAATTGCTTTGATTTTCCCAGCTTTAGGTGGATCAAGGATTGCTTTTTATTTAGCTTGTGGTGTATTTTTGGTTTGTATGATTGTGTATTCATTTATTAATAAAAAGCTATTCTCCCGTGCCATTATCTCATTAATGATAGCTGTAACTTTTCTATCAATTATATGGTATACCAATCCGCAGGGAATGAGCTTTGGTCTTTATAGACTATTTCCTATGGATGTTGAACAAGTATTAGTTCCGGATGATATTCATAATAAGTCTGAGCTAACTGAAAAACAAAAGAATAAACTAAAAATAATAGATGAGACAGTTCAAGTTATGCAACAAGAAACTACCGCTAGTAATGATATAAGAAGTTATTTATGGGAGAAATCTATTGATGAAATTTTAGAAAGTCCTTTATTGGGGAAGGGGACAATATATTTTGAGTTCCCAAATAATTATAATGTTACTCAACAGGCCGCTCATAATTTTATTTTAGAATATACTAATGCCTATGGAATAATTGGCTTAATTATCTTTTTAAGTTTTATATTTGTAACTGTTTTATATACAACTCGATATAATTTTAATATTAAAGATACTAGGAAAAACATTATAAAATTTAATCTTATTATGTCAATAGGTATAATGTTTGCAATATCGCTATTTCAACCTACGATGTTAATAATCAGTCCGGTAATATTTTTTTGGTTAATAATTAGTTTAAATTATGGTTTAATAACAGACTAATTTTTAAAATAAGTAAAGTAAAGGATGAAAAAAATGTATGAAAACGATTATCCTAAAGTAATTGTTGTTAGCCATAATCCTTTTAGCGAGAATCAAAATAATGGGAAAACATTACTTAATTTTTTTAAAGGTTGGCCAAAAGAAAATATCTCGCAGTTACACTTTTCAATGGAAAATCCAAGCTATTTAGTGTGTGAGAATTATTATAGAATTTTAGATTTAGAAATATTAAAGAAGTATTTTAGACAGCAAAATAAAGTTGGTAGTATTACAGGTAAGAACGAGGATGTGAACAACAAAAAAACAAAACTAAATAATAGTAGCATATATACTTTTATTAAGAAAATTTTTCAAAATAATTTTCCTTCTGCGTTATTATTTAGAGACTTTCTTTGGAACAAAGACTATTGGAAAACTAGTGAACTAGTGGAATGGATAGATAACCAAAATCCTGATTTAGTCTTTTATCAAAGTAGTAATTGCCCGTTTAGTTTTAAAATTGTAAAGTGGATATGTGAAGAAAGAAATATTCCTTTAATAATGCAAACAACTGATGATTATGTAACGGCACACTTCTCGATTGATCCATTCTATTGGATACATCATTTTAAGATAAAAAAACAGTATAAATGGGCTGTAGGCTATTCAAATTATGTTATTGCAATTGGTGATTTAATGGAAAAAGAGTACAAGAATAGATTTGGTGGATCGTATAAGGTTGCAATGAATAGTGTAACTATACCTGATTCTAGTGACTTTCATAATTCTAGTAATTCTGGTAAGATTAAATTTTTGTTCGCAGGTAATTTAGGTTTGAATAGATGGAAAGTAATAGTTAAAATTGCGGAGGCCTTAAAAGTGCTTGAAACAGAGGGGATTTATGCAGAATTAGAAATATATTCATTAGCAGTACCCCCAAAAAACATTTTAGATAAAATGAATCTTTCACCAAATATAGGTTTTAGAGGCTCTTTAAATCAAGAAGAATTGGATAGAAAGGTAAAGAATTCAGATGTACTAATACATGTTGAAGCATTTGATAGAAAAAATAGAAATATTACAAGGTTATCTATTTCAACCAAAATCCCAGAGTATATGAGGTCTAATAGGTGTATTTTTGCTGTCGGACCAAATGATGTCGCTTCTATGCAATATATAGAAAAAAATAATCTTGGAGTAGTATTAAATACCTTAGATAAAAGTCATCTAAAAAGTAATACAAAAGAACTCATTAACAATAGTGAGTTAAGAAGGAAGTATGCTGAAAATGCTATGACTATGGTAAAAGAAAGACATAGTATAGGTCATACAAATGAAATGATTAGAAAGATTGTTTCTGAATCAGTAAATTCAAAGGGAATAGAAGTGTGAAATCACAAGATCAAAAAAAAAATATCATAAGTATGGCATTGTGGTTAACAGTAATAACGGCTGTTGTCAAATTGATTTCATTTTTGAGAGAAATTGTTATTTCTGCTTATTATGGGACTTCCGTTCAAAGTGATGCTTATAGCTTTTCTTTTAATTTAATAAATATGATATTCCTACTAATTAGCACCTACTTAGTTACTACATATGGGCCGACATTTATAAAAATGAAAGAAGAAAAGAATTTCGAGAAAAGTATTAAGTTTACCAATAATATAATAACAACTGTTGCGATTATATCAACAAGCATTACTTTAATAGGTATAGTTTTTGCGCCAATAATTGTACAAGTTATAGCACCCACATATGAAGGACCACTACTTGATATAAATATTATGGTTCTAAGAGCGATGTTTTTAATGCTTCCATTTATTAGTATAGCGGCTGTATACAGTTCATTTTTAAATGCACAGAACTCATACCTAGCACCTCAGCTAGTTTGGTTGCCAGGAAGTTTATTAATTATCTTTTCGTGTGTTATCTTGGGATCAAAACACGGTATTAATACAGTAGTAATTGCCGCAGTTTTAGGTTCGATGTTGCAAATACTTATTCAGTTACCTTGGTCAAGAAAATACTTTAGTTATAAATTATATTTAAATCTTAAAGATGATAACTTGAAAAAATCATTTAAATTGGCAATACCAGCTTTTTTAGGTACTTTTTTTGGAAGCATAAGTATTGTTGTAGATAGATTTTTAATATCACATTTAACTGTAGGAAGTATGTCAGCATTAGATTTTGCAACTAAACTAATTGCTCTTATAACTTCTTTATTATTAGTACCTATTACTACAATTCTTTTCACACAAATAACTGAAAGTATTTCTAAAAAACAGTTTAAAAGTGTTAATAATCTTCTAAATAAAAGTATACAAACAGTAAGTTTCTTATTATTTCCTATAGTAATAACCTCATTCTTAATACCGTTTGATATTGTTAAGATAGTTTATGAGCGGGGAAATTTTGATGCAGATGCTACTAATTTAACTGGTGAGGCTTTTAAATATTTAATAATTGGAGTGTTGTCACAAGGCATTTTTAATATAATTGCAAATTTCTTTTATGCAATACAAAAGACTATAATTCCTATGATTTGTGGTTCGATTGGGATTGGTTTCAATATCATTACCAGTATAATTTTTTCAAAAACTATGGGCATAGGTGGAATAGCATTAGGAACTTCTTTTGGGTATTTTATAGCGTTATTATTAATAATATTTGCTTTAAAGAGAGAGACTTCCTATATTAGTTTTAAGAGTTCTGTAAAGCAAGTTTTATTAATTATAATATCCTCGTCATTAAGTATTGTATTAGTCGTTAATACTCTTCAAGTGTTTTCTTTTGAAATAACATTATTCAAAGTTATTTTCTATTTTCTCTTTGTTATATTAGTTAATTTTGGCGTTAGTTTTATTATAAAAATCGAGGTTTCTTTAAAACTCTTTAAAACTGTCAAAAATAAACTAGTCAAAAAGTTCTATAGTGAAAATTAGAACTCCTAGAATGATGGATCCACTATATATAAATTCGATGAGATACTGTGGACAATTTCTCCCACTTAGCGGATTGAAACCCTCCAGTTAACCAATTTTATTAATTTACTGTAGGCTGGAAATTTGAAGGGAGTTTTTATTTTATATATTGGGGTTCATCAATAACTAAAATAAGTACTGAAAAAGGAAGCCTCATGAAAAACCGTAGTTATACTTGTAATCATTCCTAATAGATAGTTGAAAAGAAACTTGTTTACATATTTAGAAGAACAAAAGGATATCTGTGCTTATATAGATGAACTTACCTATAATATGCTCGTAATCCTTTACTCAAAATAAAAGGTTTCAGGATAATGGAGAAAAATTAATGATCTTCAAAAAAATTAAAGGTTTAATTATATTTTGTCTGTCTATCTTCTTATATTTACGGTACTGTATTTTCACACGTTCAGATTTGTCCACAGATAATTTACAAGAAAATAAAAATACAAAAGGTGATTTTATAAAGTCATCTTTTGAAGATTATGTTTCACAAGAAATGTGCGATACTATTGAAGAACTAAGGGTGGAACTAGATGTTCCGAGTATACAAGTATCTATAGTTTCAAAAGATCATGGCGAATTCAATTATATTTCAGGTTATGCAAATATTGAAAAAAAGAAAATTGCTACATTAAATACAGTTTATTACCTAGGTAGTTTAACTAAATTGTATGTACAAGCAGTAATATTAAAACTTGTTCAAGATAAAAAAGTCTCACTAGACGACTTGGTTATAGACTATATTAATATTTATCCAAACGATAAAAGTGTTACTATAAATCACTTATTAGATCATTCTAGTGGTCTATACGATCTTTTAAGCAGTAGAAGACACTTATTTAAACTATATTTTTTAGGGAAAAGACATACGACTGAGGATATTTTAAGAAATGTTAGAGAAAACAAACCCTATTTTGCACCTGGTGAGAAACGTAAGTACTCCAATACTGGGTATATTCTTCTTGGTTTAATAGCAGAGAAGGTAACAAATAAATCTTTTTCATATTTATTGAATCAATTCTTTTTAGATAATTATAAATTAACGAATACTTTTTATTCTTCTCAAGATGAACTTCCTAATAGTCTTGCCACTGGATATGATTTAGATATGTATCGTTTAGATAAAGTTGGCTTAAAGGCGAATGTAGAGAAGTATCCCTTTTCTCTTCCAACCGCAGGGTTTACATCTGGTGGAATTGTTTCTAATGCATCTAATGTTTGTAATTTTCTATTCAATATTTTTAATACATCTGTTCTTGATGATAAATATATACGTAAATTACGTTTATTTTTTATACCTAAAAATAAAGAGAATATAGTTCTGAGAACCAATATTGGTCATATATGCGGATATTATAATTTTTCTGGATACTCAGATAGTAAGAAATTTAGCATTGTTGTATTAACAAACTTGTCTTATGCTTCAGGTGGAGTTTACATACCCGAAAAGGTAGCTGATAAAATAATAGAAACAATGGTTAACAATGGTATTATTTAACTTTTACTTTAGATTAGAAATTCAACTGTATAACTCTGCTTATTAGATTAGGTATTAGCTTTAGCCAATGCATCAATCGTAGTACAAGATAATGATGGAACAAAAAGTAGATTCACAAACAATCAAGACAATACCAAATTCACTCCTGTGAACAACGGCGTCGGAACAATTGATTCAAGAAATGGCACCGCTGTTATCATGTCGCAAGGAACCGACAGCTTGTTAACCGGAGCACTAAAAGTCATTTCCATCGACGGCATACAAAATGCAAATGGTCTTGACATGAAAGTAAATGCAGAGTTTCAGATTACAGAGTACTAATTTAAATTGTATAAATGTTTAAATAAAGAAGTTAAATAACAATTTAAGTGGCTTATATCTGCGGAATCTATAGAAAGTAAGTACCAAATACACTACACCTTCTCGTTTTTGAATCATCGTGAGACTATCATGATACATTCATTAACGAGGAGGTTTTTTCATGACAAGGTTCTGATCGTCGAATTCTTTGGCAGCATTCACGAATCGCCGCTTTTTGTTTCCTACCAAACATATTCTCGTACCATGTATACATATATTATCAACGATGGTTAGCGGAAAATGGGAGGTATAGTTTATGGTCAAATCTAGTAAAATTGCAGTTTCATCGATGGTGGCATTATCGGTGATTGTTGCAACTGCTCCAAGTCAACAAGTGCATGCTGCAACAAATTTAGACCAATTAATGGCGGACGTGCAAAATGCGGGAAATGTTTTAAAGTGGGCAATTTCCGTGGAGGGATCTGCGGATGGAGTGACTCAGCCGTGGAAACAATTTAACAATGCAAAAATGGCCATTGCAAAAGTGGAGGCAGCTCTAAATGGGCTGAGCTTTTCGGATAAATTGAGGTATGAAGCTCAAGTGGTGGATACGAAAGTTCAAATTCAACGCGCTCAAGCATATCTTGATGCAATTACGGCAAGTACGAAAATCCATGCGAAGACAAGAGCACTTACAAAAGCGGTTAACTCCAATAATTTAGACCAGGTTGAAAAGATGTATCACGAAATGACAGCAGAATTTCGTAAACAAACCATTTTGTTGGATCGGGTATATGGCCAATCGACTCGCGATAGAATCCGGAATGCAGTAAAAGGACCAGCAGAGAAGTTAATAGTCGAACTGAAAAATGATGTAACAGTTCATATGTTAGTGAAAAGTGCTGAAGCAGAGAGGAGAAGAGGGAACTATTCGGAGACAGCTAAGAAAGTTTACGAAGCTCAATCTATTTTGAATGCAAACGCCTTACTATGGGAGAATGCACTACAGTCAAGGTTAAATGGTGTTAATTCATCTTTACCATTGCAAATTGTATCAAGTTCGATCGTAAATAACACTACTTTCTCTATTAAACTAAACAAGCCCATTTCTTCCGTCAAAGCTTCTGAATTTACTACTAATAATGGTTTAACGGTAACAAACGCTTCATTAAGTAAAGATGGTCAAACGATTATTTTAACTACTTCCTATCAAGTACCTGGATCGACTTATACGTTGAAATATAAAGCTAATACGGTTAGATTCACTGTCCCAGGAAGTGTTGTGCCTATTTATGTAGGGGATAAAACAATTCAACATAAAGAAACTTCTGAAGTAATTGCATTAGCAGCAATTTTTAACGAGTCGAATGGGCAGCCTTCTAAAGCGACAATACGTGTTGATATTCCTTCTGGTTTAAGGCTGGTGTCGGTGAATGGAGCAGCAAATAATACGGTTGGTTCAAAATCAGTTAATGTAACTCCAGATAAAAATGGAACAGTTACCATTGTATTTACAGCAAAAGATGTAAATACAGCGGTGTTAGATAAGTCCATTTCATTTAACAAAATAGAGAAAAACAAAGTGGTAGAAACACAATCTTCTAGTTCTTTGAATTTTTATGTAGCTGCAAAAGCGGGTACAATTTTCAAAAAAACAGTGCATTTCATAGACAGTTATAACAACTACTTCGTCACAACTGATGGCGTACAGTATAATATGAAAGGCAATGTCGACAATTTCCGAAATGAAGGGGATTATGTCTCTTTAGATTCGTTCAAGGCTGCAATGGATAAGGAAGACGTTGTAAATGGAACTTATAACCCATCGTCTGCCTCTTCGTTTAATATTGTTAGTAATATAGTTGTTGCTTCAGTGAACTTGGATTCCAGATTTTCAACGATACTTGGAACTTCGGGGTATCGTATGGATGGAAATAAAATTGAGTTATATGGCACAGGTCAACCAAACTATGAAGTATTCTTTTTCAAGAACGCAGGAATATCTTTAGGAAAAACAAAAGTGAAATCGAATGGAACCTGGACATTCACTTCAGACATAGAGCAAAATGCAATTACGGATTATTCATTAGTTCTGCAAAGTGCAGGTTTGGCTAATCCTTCATATGTTGGTAGAGATGTAACGACACTTAGAGTGATAGAAGGACCATTTGAACTAGGTGCAATAAGTGAAGGAACAAGTGATGATCATAACTTAGCAAACGAAGTAATAACTTTTACGATAGCTCCTATAAAATATAAAAATGGTTCGACACTAGCTCAAGACCAAGCGAATGTTACTAAGCAAGCTTCGATTATTGTAAAAGATTCTGATGGAACAAAAGTTAAATTTACAAATAACCAAAGAGAAGCACATATCAAAACAGTAAAAAATGGTTTTACTCTTTCGTTCGATCAAAAAGATAAGTACAAAGCTGTTGGTACGATTATAGACAAAGGAAAAGATGGAAATTTAACTGGAACACTAAACGTCGTTTCAGTTGAAGGTATTACCAATGAATATGGGTTAAACATACAAACTAATACAAGAGATGTGATTACAGGGTATTGAGGGTAAATATAAAAAGCACAACTAATGTCGTAGCAATTAGTTGTGCTTTTTTAATTGATAATGAAAAGGAATTTAAAACAAATGGTTGATACTATTAAAATACTCAGCCATCTTAGAATTGCCAACAATAGTGACGAAAATCATTATTAGAATAGTAAAAGTCGCAATAAATAGTATAAATCCTTATAGTGTGGGTCAACACCAGAGTGATTTTTTGTAAGCAAAAAACTAATTACATAGAGAGGCAGTATAAATAGACTAAAAACTAGGTATATAGTTAAAATGGCGTTCCCATAGGTAAATGATTTTACAAGCATTAGAAATATGGAAATAGTTGCTGAAATAATGGGTGCAGATAATTGCCCCCCGTAAAAACTAATAATTGTTTTAAATGAATTCTGGGGACCAAAAAAACTGCTAATAAGAAAAGTAGAAAATATCACAAGTCCGATTATAAAGATTGTAAGTAAAAAAGCGTCCATAAAAAAGGATAAAAAGCTTGGTGAATTGCTCCAATACGAATTAGTTGTAAATAAAAATAGAGAAATTGTGACGAGAGCCGTAAATAAAATAATACTAACAAGACTACTCGTAAAAACACTTTCTCCACGATTGTATGCATGATCAGGTTTTTTTAATTGTTGAATAAAGTAGCTACTATATATTTTAGTTTTTCTTTTAATATTATCTACATGGGCATTTGGTTTTACAGATCTTGTTCTAGAAACAACACTTTCAGCATTTAAAAGAAGTTCCTCCAATTTAGTTCCACATAAACTGCAAAACTTCCCAGTACCTGTTCGTGATCACAGTTTGTACAATTCAGTGATTCTCCCCCTTTGTTTCTTATTTCAAGCTAGTTCTTCACAATCTAATTATATGAATCTAGAAATCTTATATTCGTATTCAAAATGGGCAAACCCGCTTTGGAAATGAAATACAAAAAAAGCCGTGAAAGAGTGAATCTTTTACGGCTTTACTCATGATTATAAAGTTTGGGGAATCATTTCAATTTTCCAAGAACTGAAATCTGGATTCTCTTTCATGAATACATCTTTGGAGAAAGATAAGCTAATGGGACGTGCTTGCTTAGAAGCAATTTCGAATTGTCCGATTGGAAATCCGAGTTTACACACCATATCATCGGCAGCATCAAATAGTTGAATAGGAAGATTTTCAATGGTTAATGTATCAGAAAATGCATTACGAATAATGATATAAATATTGACTGCGTCATCTGATTCATGGAAATGGAAACCAACAATTGAGATTTCGTTCTCTTTAATTGGTTCTAATGAAGCTACTAGATTGTATACATATCCTTGTTGATCTTCATTAAGTCCATTCTTCCAATTATCATCTAAGTGTAATTCGAAGTCTTTTACAACTTTCTCGTAATACTCAAATGCCATTTCAAAATCCATTTCGTTTACTATTTCATCATAAGGTACTAGTATATCTTCCATTTCAAATAGGAAATTCCACGGTCTTGCTGTACATGCTTCTAACTCTCCAAACAACTCCATGTCAAATTGTTTCTTTGCTAGTTCTTTCCCTTCCTTATCTTTCACAACTAAAACAACTTGATCAATGCGTAATTTTTTAGGTAAAGAATGTCTAATTATAGCTGTTACGACAATTCCCGAATCCACTGTATATAATTTTACTCCATGAATATGTAATTGATTTGCTTCTAAGTCATCTAATTGTTGATGGAAATATTGGAAAATATACTTCTCCGGTGCAGGTATATCCCATTCTGTAGAAAAATCGATTTCAGTTTTATATGTTTTAGGAGAATTTGTCATATTTTTTAGTCCCTTTCTGCTATACGTGATTAACTATAAGTATAACACAATGTTACTAGCTGATAGAAAGACTACTATCCTACTATCACTTCCAATATTAAGAAATAAGTTTGATTAAACTTACATGATACAATCATATAGATTATTCCGATGTATAAACAATCTTAGTATGGAGGCAAATTAGTATGAGGAAAAAATCGTTGCAACTTGTAATAGTAATTACTACTATTATTTCTATTATTGCCGCCCCACAAGTAAGTGCATCAACAAACATAAAACAATTAATTATAGATGCACAAAATGCAGGCACTATATTAAAATGGACAATTTCCAAAGAAGGATCTGCAGATTTTAAAACTCGACCATATGAGCAATATAATAACACTAAAGAAACTATTGCAGCTGCTGAAAAGGCTGCTATCAAGTTTTCTAAATCTGAACAACTCAATGCTCAAGCTAAATTAGTGGAGCCGAAAATTCATGTGAAACGTGCACAAGCTTACATAGATGCTATAACCTCTGGTGAGAAAATTACGAAGTTAACAAGTAATTTGCAAGTTGCGATAGATTCAGCAAATCTTAGTAGTGTAGAAGCTGCATACCATATAGCAACAGCTGAATACAGAAAACAAGTAAAATTATTAGATAGAGTATATGGGCAAACTACTAGAGATGGTATTCGTAATCAAGTCAAAACAGCCGTGGAAAAACTAATTCAAGATGTCAAAAACGATGTGACGGTTAAAATGTATCTCGACCAAGCGAATGAATTTATTAAAGACAATAAATTGTTAGAAGCCTCCTTAGAATTAGACAAAGCCAACTCTTCCATAGCTAACAAAAGTACGAATTTTACTTTTAGAACATTCCTAACGAAAGCCTATGATGAAACATTAAGATCTTTACCTTTACAACCTTTGTTCATAACATCTGATGGTAAAAATAACGTAACAGTTAATTTCTCTAAAGCCTACCATATACCATTAGAAGGTTTAGTGGCAGGTCAATTTAAAGTTTCAGGAGAAACTGTTCAATCAGCTCAATTATCCAAGGATAAAAAATCCGTAATATTAAATACATCTGACTTAGACGCTAATACAAGTTACACGGTAAGTTGGAAAGAAAACCAATTGAACTTTATGACAGAGGCTGTTCCTGATACAACAGGTATTGCATTAACTGATAAGGAAAATACATATCTGGAAACGACTAATTTCAAAGTATATACAGCTAAGCTAACTAATTTCGATGGTAGTACTTATACTGGGAGAGTTAAAGTTAGCTTGGGAGAAGCAAATGAAAAGACAGCAACTAACTCTACCTCAGCAGTAATTACTTCTATAAACGGTCAAAGCGTAGATAGTGGTCAAGAGACGATTGGCTTTGCAGATCAAAATGGAAATCTAGTAATTTTAATAGCAGCTGCGTATGGATTTAGTGCCGAAACTCCATCAGTCACATATGTCCAACCAACAATAGAAAAAATAGATGGAAATAATAGTATCAAAGAAGCAGGAATTACACATTTTTATCAGCTTCAAAATGTTGAAGGCCCTTATATGTTGACTATTGATAGTGAAGTGAACACTACCGAAGATGATTACATTTTTACTGGCGACCATAAATATAAATGGGATGCTAATGATCTATTCTTTATCTATGGATTACAGGTTTCACAAGAAGTTTTCGGAAAGGCCCTATCTAAAGGAGATAGGGTAGAAGTTAGTTATAGTACAAGAGCAGATAACCATTCTACTTGGAACATCCATGTTGATGTTACTGAAGATGCTGAAGTAGTATTCCAAAATCCTGTAACTTCACCTTTAACATTTGATGGGTACTCCTACGATATAAGCGGTACAGCACAACCTGGCAATCGAGTAAAAGTTTATAGAAATGACATACTAGTAGGAACAACAATTGTTGATAATAAAGGATATTGGACACTTGGGTCTGTAAGCTTACTACAAGAAGTGGCTAATACATTTGTTGCTTATCAATACACTCCCGGCAAAGATGGTATAAACGGGGAAGGGGCAGTGAACGAAAACAACCCTGCTACAACAATAATTAACGAAGGGGTATTTGCTTCAACTCAAATAGATTTAAATGATAAGGGCTCTGATGGTTTATCTATTTCAGACACATTAGAATTTACATTCCATTATCCTTCTTATGATCATGAATTTAAAAAAGGGCTATCCGGTACCATTACATTAAATGATGGTTTTGGAAAAAATGCTGTAGTGAAGATTAAGTATATAGATGAAGATACTCTTCAAATCGTTGAATTCGTTTCTACAGACGTTGGATTCAATCACAAAGCTTCATTATTCGTGATTACCAAGACTAATGGAATTGTGAACCAGGACCAGCTTACATTAAGCATTTCAGGAAATGGAGCAACTTCCTTTGTGGAAAATAATTCAATAAACTAATTTAAATTCCCTTCTAACTTAGGCTAGAAGGGAATTTTATGTTCATGTTCCCTGTGTAAGATACAATTCTGAATTGTATCTTACACAGGGACTTTTTGTGAACACATGTTATTTATCCCTGTGTAGCAAACAATTAAAACATCTTCAATTGGAGGTACATGCTAATCATGTACGTTTATCAAAGGTGTTTTGAATGCTTATGGTCCCTGTGTAATAAACAATAAACAAATTAGAACAGTGTTTGAATACAGGAACTGACCTAATATTTAAAACAAATGATTAATATTATTAAAATACTCAATCATTTTAGAATTCCCAACAATAGTGACGAAAAGTATCATTAAAACTGTAAAAGTAGCAATATAGAGAACAAATCCGTAGAGGGGGTCAACACCAGAAGGTTTTTTTGTAAGCAAAAAACTAATAATATAGAGTGGCAGTATAAAAAGACTAAAAACTAGGGATATAGTTAAAATTGCATTTCCATAACTAAATGATTTTACAAGCATTAGAAAGATGGAAACAGTTACTAAGGCAATGGGTGCAGACAATTGTCCCCCATAAAAACTGATAATTACTTTAAATGAATACTGTGGACCAAAAAAACTGCTAATGAGAAAAGAAGAAAATATCACAAGTCCTATGATAAAGAATGTAAGTAAAAAAGATTCCATAAAAAAGGATAAAAAGCCTGGTGAATCGCTCCAATTCAAATTATTTGAAAATAAAAACAGAGATATTGTAACAAGTGCAGTAAATAAAATAATACTTACAAGACTACTTGTAAACTCACTTTCTCCTTGATTGTATGCATGAGAAGGTTTTTTTAGTTGTTGAATAAAATATGAGCTATATATTTTAGTTTTTCTTTTAATATTTTCTACATGGACATTTGGTTTTACAGATTTTGTTCTGGAAGCAACACTGTCTACATTAAAAAGAAGTTCCTCCAATTTAGTTCCACATAAACTGCAAAACTTCCCAGTAACCTGATTATGACCACAGTTTGTACAATTCAGTAATTTTCCTCCTTTGATACTTATTTCTAGCGAGTTCTTCTCTCTGATTATATGAATCTAATAAATTTTTTATTCGTAGCAATCATCTATTATCAGTAGAATGTGGGTGCAGAGGAGATTGAATCTGTGCTTGCAGAAATCGTCCGCATGAAGTAGAAATCAATGTTGTTCGGGTTTCACTGTTTAATCTGATCTTTAAAAATTAATTCTATATTCATAAATTTCAACTGTATTAAATAGGATAAGCGAACAGCTAAAGAATATAGGAGGGAACTTATGAGAAAGAATAGAGTACAGAAGACCGTAGTAGCTTCAGTTCTTGCAATATCGTTATTAACTTCTACTAGTGTCGGTTTGGCCAATAATTCTTTGCAAGACTTGGTTGATCAGGCAAGGAAAGATATGAAGGAAGCATCTTATGCTTATGTAGTACCATCTCAAAATGGAAAACTTGCTACAAGTGTAGAATTGTATCCAACATTGAATTTGGCAAAATTAAACTATCAAAAAGCAAGAAATGCTCTTTTAAAATCAAATGCTAAAAATAAGGGGACTTTACTCAAAGAACTAGATGATTTATATAATGAACGTATTACAAAAGGAATAGTGCCATATATTGATGCTTATAATTATGCGGACAAGTATTTAACACCAATTTTGGAAGATATCAAGAAAGCTGAGGTAGAAAGAGATTGGGTTAAAATTGAAAAGTTGTATCACCAATTATCTGTCCAATTAAAAAGTAGAACTTCCATTTTATATCGTTTTACAGGTAAAGCTGCTAGGGATTTATTGTTAAAGCAATACAAGGATCCTGCTAACTTAAAGCGTGATCAATTGATGGTTGCGGTAACTGTTTATATGAAAGTAAAGGAAGCAGACACACTAATAGCAGCAGGAAAAATAGAAGATGCAAGAAGAGTACTAGAATCTATTAAACCGTTACTTTATAGATTGCCGACGACGAATAATTTGCCGATGATCAAAGAACTTTTAGTGCAAATAGAAACAGTAAGTAAAAAAGCGGGAGTTATCATAATTACCGCGCCAACTATTCCTCCAACAACAGGTGGTGGAAATAACGGAGGTGGAAATGGAGGTGGAGGAAATAATGGAGGAGGAAATTCAGGGGCAAACTTCAACTTATCCATTATGCATACAAATGACACACATGCTCAACTAGATAATGTGGCCAAACGTGTTACAGCTGTAAAGGAATATAGGAAAGCAAATCCAAATGCATTATTAGTGGATGCTGGAGATGTCTTCTCAGGAACATTGTATTTCAATGAATTCAAGGGACAAGCAGATGTTGAATTCATGAATATGATGAAATATGATCTGATGACTTTTGGTAATCATGAGTTCGATTTGGGCTCGAGTGCTGAAGGACATAAAGCACTAGCAGACTTTGTGAAGAAAGCTAATTTTCCGTTTGTAGCTGCGAATACTGATTTTTCACAGGATGAGCATTTAAAAGGATTATTTAATGTAAAAATACAAAGTAACCCGAAGAATAGTCAAATTTATAGCGGGATTATTAAAGTGGTAAATGGACAGAAAATAGGGTTGTTTGGATTAACGACTGCTGAAACAAAGGATATTTCAAGCCCAGGCAAAGTGAGTTTTACAGATTATGTGAAAGCTGCTCAACAAATGGTTAACGAGTTCGAAAAGCAAGGAGTAAACAAAGTAATTGCGGTGACGCATCTTGGCTATGATGATAATCCGCAATATGACAATGACTTACAGTTAGCAGCTAAAGTATCTGGCATTGACGTAATTGTTGGAGGTCATAGTCATACCAAATTAGATAAACCAGTTGTGGTAGATAAGGATTTAGTAGGAAAAGCGAAAGATCCGACGGTTATTGTACAAGCTTATCAATATAGTGAGTTTTTAGGAACATTAAATGTCGAGTTCGACAAAAGCGGAAAAGTAATAAAACACGCTGGTCAATTAATTAGCGTTAACGACCAAGCAGAGGATGGTAAGGCAAAAGAGCTGTTAGAAAAATATTCATCTAAAATTAGTGCATTAAAAAATGAACTGACTGGAGCAATCGCAGTAAATGCTTTAGATAATCCACGTTCTAGTACTGGTGGTTCAAGTGTTCGAAGCAACGAAACTGCCCTTGGGAATCTCATTGCGGACGGCATGCTGAAAAAAGCAAGAGAATACAACAAAGATGTGATTATGGCTTTCCAAAATGGCGGGGGTATTCGAGTTGCTATAAATCAAGGACCTATTACAGTTGGTGAAGTGATCACCGTCCTGCCTTTTGGAAATACATTAGCAACGATGAAACTTACAGGTGCAGAGATAAAAGCAATATTTGAAGTCAGCTTGAAAGAATTTCCGAAAGAAAACGGAGGATTCCTACATGTGTCCGGTGCTAAAGTCAGCTATGACTCCACTAAGCCAATTGGACAACGTGTTGCTTCCATCAAGTTTAAAAATGCTGATGGAACTTACACGGAAGTAAAAGAGGATGCAACATACACCATTGCAACGAACGCTTTTACTGCTAAAGGTGGAGACGGCTACGATGTATTGAAAAAAGCGTATGAAAACGGTAGAGTAACCGATTTAGGTTTATCTGATTGGGAAAACTTCCGTGAGCACTTAGTAAGCATTAGACAAGTTAACCCACAAGTTGAAGGACGGATTGTAGATGTGAAGGATGAAACTCCAAACAATGAATATCCAGGTGGAGATGTGGATCCGAAGAACTTTTCAGGAACAGTAGAAGCCCCAAAAATCTATAACGGCGATGTGAGGGTTTCGGTTACAGATGTCAGCTTCCTTGGAAATGCCATTATTAAAGGAAGTTTAACGATAAAAGGTATTCCTTCTACTAATATAGCACTTACAAATATTACAGTTAAAGGTAACCTCGAACTTTCCGAGGCAAACGGAAAAAATGTGGACATGGATGGGATCATTGTTGATGGAGAAACTACTCTTTAACATACAAAGGAGAATTTATAGATGCGTAAAAGGAATTTGAAAAAATCCATAAATGCTTTCTTATCTGCCAGTTTAGTAGCTAGTTTAGTATTCCCTGCATTACCATCGAAAGCAGTAGCCGTATCAAATACATCTGATTTGATAATTTCAGAGTATATTGAAGGTAGCAGCTTTAATAAGGCCATTGAAATTTACAATGGAACTGGAGCAGCAGTTGATTTAAGTGTTTATTCACTTGAACTTCATACAAATGGAGCAGCTGCGACAGCTAATAAAGTCTCATTAACAGGTACATTAGCTAATAATGATACGTATGTTTTATATCATAATGATGCAAATACAGATATTCAAAGTAAGGGAAACCATGCAAACAATTCTGTTATTAATTTCAATGGAAATGACCCTGTCGTTTTAAAGAAGTCAGGTACAATCATTGATTCCATTGGGCAAGTTGGTTCATCTGCAGACTATGGTAAAGATGTAACGCTTGTCCGAAATAGTAATATTGTTGCTGGAGACACAATTATCGATGACGCTTTTAATCCAGCAGAATGGACGACACTGCCAAAAGACGATTCCTCCAATTTAGGCTCCCACACAATGGTCATTGGGGACCCTGATCCCGGAGAAACCCAAGTAGAAGCTGTAACGGTTTCAATACCATCATCGGCTGTTCCAGCAGACACAGAAATTACATTATCGACTAACACGGAAGGAGCTTTCATTTACTATACGACAGATGGATCTGATCCAACTAGCTCAAGTACGAAATATGAAAATCCGATTGTTATCGACAAAGATATTACGATAAAAGCAATCGCCGTGAAAGAAGGGTTAAAGGATAGTGCTATCGCTGAATTCACGTATACAGTTTTAAATGAGTCTGGCGCAATTTCTATTGCAGAAGCACGAACTACAGCTATTGGTCAAACGGTTACTATTAAAGGGATAGTAGCTGCAAACTTAAAAAATTCAATTTCAGTTCAAGATGCTGCAAATGGTATTGCAATACGTCCTTCAAGTTTGCCTGCGGCAGTAGGAGATGAAGTAACACTTACTGGGAAATTAGCGGAATTCCGTGGACTTCTTCAATTAGACGGTACGACGATAGTTAGCAAGACTGAAAATGTGGGAGCACCAACCCCTAAGTTTGTAACAGGAGCAGAAGTGAATGAAAACAATGAATCCCTTCTTGTCCAAGCAAAACAAATTACATTAAAGGCAGTAAATACTGATAAGACTAACTATACTGCTACAGATGGCATAACTGAGTTTATTGTACGCGACGAAAATAAATCATTAGGATTGGCTATTGGAGATACGTATGAATCCATTACGGGAATTGTGCAACAGTTTGATAACGCATATCAAATTATCCCTCGCTCAGTTCAAGATATTGTAGAGGACAGTTCCATTCTACAGCCCGTTACTGCAACTCCTGGTAGTGGAACATTCAATGGATCTACTTTTATAACCTTGTCTACAACGACGGCGAATGCGGAAATCCATTACACATTAAACGGTTCAGAGCCGACAAAGGATAGCGCAAAATATTCAACACCAATCGAGATTAAAGAAAACACTACACTTAAAGCAGTAGCAATTACTCCAGTAGGTACTTCGGAAATGAAGACATTCGAGTATAAAATTACGGATAGTCTTCAAATTCATGATATCCAAGGAGCGGGACACCACACTTCTTTTGACAATAAAACAGTAGAAGGCATTCAAGGAGTTGTTACTTACTCGTTCTTGTTAAATGGAGCAACCTACTATCATATACAAACACCGGATGAGCTAGCGGATACGAATCCAAATACTTCTGAAGCCATTGTACTTTACAGCGGAACAAACACATGGCCAATTAAAGTAGGGGATTTGGTATCAGTTACTGGGAAAGTAAGTGAATTTGCATATGACGGATATGCTGATCGTCAAACAACAGACTTAAAAACAACGCAAATTAATGTTAGAAATGACCAGGGTGGAAAAGTGGAAGTTATTACAAGTGGCGTAGCTTTACCAGCTCCAATCTTAATCGATGAAACGAAAATGTCTCTAGCAAAAATTGATAGCGACAATCTTGCAGTTTTCAATCCAACCGTAGATGCAATCGATTTCTGGGAAAGTATCGAAGGAATGCGCGTGCAAGTTGGAAATGTGAAAGCAGTAGCTCCTCAAGAGCATGGTGATTTGATAACTGTTTTGGAAAGCGCTCCAACGAACTCCCTGCATGGTGGGGTTTTATATGAAAAGGACAATCAAAATCCAAACCGCGTGCAATTCCGCTTAGAACCAAATGGACCTGGACGGGATTTCGAAGTAGCAACTGGGGATAAGTTTAAAGGGCCGATTACTGGAGTAGTGGGTTATTCGTTTCAAAACTTTAAAATTTATGTCTCTTTAAATGAAATGAAAGCTGCCCATACAAAAGGAAATGCAAAACCAGAAAAAACAACAATTGTGAACGCAGAAGATAAGTTAACAATTGCATCATATAACTTAGAAAACTTCTCGAATAATAAAACATCGACTACAGACGACAAAGCACGTAAATTAGCAAGAGCAATTGCAAACGATATGCAGAGTCCTGATATTGTTGGTGTAACTGAAGTACAAGACAATAACGGAGAAAGCTCTGGAGATTCAAAGGCAGATCAAAGCTATGAAAGACTTATTGCTGCAATTAAAACTGCTGGTGGAGCAAACTACAAATATGTAAATATTGACCCAGTGAACAACCAAGACGGCGGAGCACCAAATGCAAATATTCGTGTTGGATTCCTATATAATCCAGAACGAGTAAAGTTGACAGAAGGTATTTCTGGTGGAAATGCAACTAATGCTGTTGGTTACAAAGATGGCAAGCTAACACTTAACCCAGGTCGTATTGATCCAACAAATAGCGCATTTAATAGTAGCCGTAAACCTTTAGCGGCACAATTTGACTTTAAAGGTGAAAGTGTCATCGTTATTGCGAATCATTGGAACTCTAAAAGTGGTGATACACCATTGTTCGGATCCATTCAACCACCAAAATATGACAGTGAAGTACAACGTAAAAACATTGCAAAAATCGTTTCTGACTTTGTTATAGATATTAAAACGAAAAACCCAGATGCAAATGTTGTTTCTTTGGGTGACTTTAACGATTATCAATTTGCTGATGCACTTTTAATTCATGAAGGTGAACACATGACGAATATGATTAATAAGGTGGAAACGTCAGATCGATACACATACCTATATCAAGGGAACTCACAAGTATTAGATCATATTTTAGTCACAAAGAACTTAGAAAATAAAACGAAAATCGATATTCTTCATATCAATGCAGACTTTACCGATATGGCAGGACGTGCAAGTGACCATGATCCAGTAATGGTACAAATTGATATATTTGCAGATGATGCTGTTACACCGATTACAGCTGAAAAAACATACAATATCAATAATCTTCAAACAAAGAAACTTACTATTGGTAAACCTAGCGTATCTATCACAATTGACGATTCATCAGAAATCACAGAAGGCATTCTTTTTACGAGTGATTATGCAGAATTCCATGGAGACGGTTTTGCAGAGCAAACTGTAACGATTAAACCACTAAACGCTGGCGCGATGATGGATTTCAAAGGTACGAATGTCCAAAAAGTAATCATTGATGGTACGAACGTAAAAGAAATTAGAGGCGCTGAGAATATTCAAGAATTTGAATTCATTAATGGTGCAGATAGCAAAAATATTAAATTCACAAATTCGAAAGGGGAACCCATTGTGGTTCCTTCTTTACCTGGTGAAAATCAAGCGCCAGTGGTAAAGAATAATATTCCAAGTCAAACAATTAAACCTGGTGAGTCTATTTCAATTTTATTAACAGATCATTTCGCAGATCCAGAAAACCAAGTACTAACTTTTTCTTCTACGTTAGGAACGATAGCAGGGTCTATGTTAACACTAACACTTGCAGAAGGAAGCCATATTGTAGGAGTTACCGCTACAGACGGCGAAAAAAGTGTAACGACAAGATTTAGTGTACTTGTAACTTCCGCTAGCTCACCTATTGATGTCTATTATAAAGATGCTATTGGTAAAGAAGGTCAAGCTTTAAAAACTGCACTATATGAAATAATTGACGACCATACACAGCTTTCTTATGACCAAGTATGGGCAGCATTACGAGAAACGGATGAGGATCCGAATAATACAAACAATGTCATATTGTTTTACTCTGGAGTACCACGTTCTAAAACTGCCAATGGTGGAAACGTAGGACAGTGGAATAGAGAACACACATGGGCAAAATCACATGGAGACTTCGGCACAAGTAAAGGACCAGGAACCGATATCCATCATCTTAGACCTACAGACGTACAAGTGAATAGTTCAAGAGGAAACTTAGATTTTGATAACGGTGGCAGCCCGGTAAATAATTGTGACGAATGTAAACGAGCTTCTAACTCGTTTGAGCCACCAAATCGTGTCAAAGGTGATGTAGCACGAATCCTTTTTTACATGGCGACACGCTATGAACAAGGCGACAAAGTAGACTTAGAACTAAACGAAAAGCTCGGCAATGGAAGTGCGCCATACCACGGAAAGCTTTCGACCCTACTAAAATGGCATGAGCAAGACCCAGTTGATGAATTTGAACGTAATCGCAACAATGTCATTCAAAAATGGCAAGGAAACCGCAATCCGTTCATTGATCATCCAGAATGGGTAAACCTGATTTGGAAATAATCAAGTCCATGATGGTAAATTTTCACAAATGTTTTTGGGAGTAGCTTATCAGCTTGCTCCCTGTGTAACAAACAATTTCAACCGAGCTGTTACAAGACATTTCTATTTAACTTCTGAGAATTTAACCTCTTTGGTCCCTGTGTAAGATACAATTCTGAATTGTATCTTACACAGGGACCTTTTTGTAAATACATGTAAAACAGTATTTACAATTTATTTACAGTTATGTGATTGAAGTTAATAATTATTAGACCTATATTTAAGTGGCGACATTGTTTTTCTATTATTTTTAAAATGGAGAATTTTAGATAGAGATAGTATTGTTCAACTAATTTTAGGAGGGAAATTATGCAAAACCATGCGTTGAAAAAATCGATAATGTCAGCTGTTCTTGCAACAACTTTATTAACTTCTACAAATGTTAGCTACGCAAGTAGTTCGCTACAAGAAATGTTAGATCAAGCAAGAAAAGATATGAAAGAGGCTGCTTATTCTTATGTAGTACCCTCTCAAAATGGAAAACTTGTCCCTAGTACGGATTTGTATCCAACCTTGAATAAGGTTAAAAAAGACTATCAAAAAGCAAAAGATGCAATCTCAAAATCTAATGCTAAAAACAAAAGTACTCTATTAAATGATTTAAATGATTTATATAACGAAAGAATAACGAAAGGATTAATCCCTTATATAGATGCTTATAATTATGCGGATAAATATTTAAATCCGATAATGGCAGATATTCAAAAAGCAGAACAGACAAAAGACTGGGAACAAGTTGAAAAACTGTATCATAAATTATCTATCCAACTAAAAACCCGTTCTGAAATTATGTATCGTTTTACTGGAAAAGCTACACGGGAACTATTATTAGACCAATATAAACAAACTGCTGACATGAAGCGTAGTCAGTTAATGGTACCTGTAACTATTTATATGAAAGTGAAACAAGTTGATAAATTACTAGCTGAAGGAAAACAAGCAGAGGCAAAAATAGTATTAGAATCTATCAAACCTTTACAGCTAAGACTACCATCAACTAGTACTTTACCAATGGTGAAAGAGTTACTAGAAGAAATAAATACAGTATCTAAAAAAGCTGGTATGGACATTACTCCAACCCCAACCCCAACAACGCCAACTAATCCATCCCCAGGTGGAGGGAACACTGGGGGTGGAAATAACGGTGGTAATAATGGCGGAGGTGCAGATAAAAAATTCAAACTTACTTTATTGCATACAAATGATACGCATGCAAAGGTAGAGACTGCACCTAAACGTATTACAGCTATTAAAAAAGAAAGAGCAGAAAACCCCAATGCAGTATTAGTAGATGCAGGAGATGTATTCTCAGGAACTCTATATTTCAATCAATATAAAGGTCTTGCCGATTTAGCATTTATGAATCTCGCAGAATATGATGTAATGACTTTTGGTAATCATGAATTTGATCTTGGTTCTTCAGAAGAAGGCCATAAAGCATTAGCTGACTTTATAAAAGGTGCTCAATTCCCATTTGTTAGTGCAAATGTAGATTTTTCGAAAGATGAAAATTTACGAGGTCTGTTCAGTGACATAGCATCAAGCGCACCTGAAAATGGAAAAATCTATAATGGTATTGTTAAAGAAGTAAATGGCGAAAAGGTAGGGTTCTTTGGACTAACAACACAAGAAACGAAAGGTCTTTCTAGCCCGGGACAAGTGACTTTTACAGACTATATTATAGAAGCTGAAAAAGCAGTAAAAGCATTTGAAGATATGGGAGTGAACAAAATTGTTGCAGTTACCCATATTGGATACGATGACAACCCAGCAATTGATAATGACTTAGCATTAGCTGCTCAAGTAGAAGGTATTGATGTTATTATCGGTGGTCACAGTCATACAAAACTAGCAGCTCCAGTAGTTGTGGATAAAAATGAAACTGGTGCAACAAAGGACAAAACGATTATCGTACAGGCATCTTCCCAAGGAGACTTATTAGGTGCACTTGATGTGGAATTTGATAAAAACGGAAAAGTTACTACTCAAATTGGAGAACTGATTGAGGTTAGTAAATTCACAGAAGATGCAGAAGCAAAAAAATTACTAGAATCATATAAACCAAAAGTAGATGAGGTTGCTGGAGAAGAAATTGGTGTTAGTGCAGAGGTCGTATTAGAAAATCCTCGCACGAATGGAGACAATACTAAACCAAGTGTACGTAAAAACGAAACAATACTAGGTAATCTAATTGCTGATGGCATGTTGGTAAAAGCTAAGTCACTTAATCCAAAAGTAATAATGGCATTCCAAAATGGTGGAGGAATCCGCTCTAGTATTGATGCAGGTCCAATTACAGTAGGTGAAGTAATTACAGTTCTTCCTTTTGGTAATACACTATCTACAATGGAGATTACAGGAGCGGAATTAAAAGAAGCATTTGAAACGAGTGTAGGTGTATACCCACTTGAAAACGGTGGTTTCCTGCATGTTGCCGGAGCAAAAGTAGAATTCGATTCTACTAAACTTAAAGGCGAACGTGTCGTTTCTATCTCTTATGAAAATGCAGATGGTGCTTACACAAAAATAGTAGACACAGAAACATACACAGTGGCAACGAATTACTTTACAGCTCAAGGCGGAGATAGCTATGATGTCTTCAAAGAAATTTATGAAGCAGGAAAAGTAAAGGATCTAGGTCTTTCAGATTGGGAAAACTTTGCCGACCATTTAAAAACTTTATCAACGATTCCAACAAAAATTGAAGGTCGTATCGTTGATGTTGCAGGACAAGTTGTAAATCCGGAACCAGAAATCGTTGAAGATCCTGGAACAACACCAGCTCCAGTAGCAACAACTGAGCCACCGCTTTATAACTCCAATCCAGAGGAATTTACAGTTTCTCAAATTGCGCGCTATGACAGCGGTCAAGGTGAAACAGGAACTGAAATTTTAGCATACGATGTTGCGACCAACAAAGGATTTGTTACAAATGGAGCAGTTGGTGGATTTGATATCCTTAATTTTGCAGATGTAAAGTCTGGGACATTTAAGCAACTTGATTCTACAAAGCGTGTAGTTGTTGAAGATTATGGAATCCCAGGAGTTAAGAATATAACAAGTATTGCGTCTCATCCTACAGAAGATTTAATCGCAATTGCTGCTTATGCTGAAAAAACAGACCCGGGTTATATCATATTTGCTACAAAAGACGGAAAATATGTGAAGCATGTGGAAGTTGGGGCGTTGCCGGATATGGTGACATTTACTCCAAATGGTAAAAAAGCAATTGTTGCAAACGAAGGTGAACCAAACAAGGATACAACTATCGATCCAAAAGGTTCTATTTCGGTTATTGATGTAGCAACATTAACTGCAACAACACTTAACTTTACAGAGACAATGTTGGATGAAAAAGTTCGTACTTCTTATAAAGGGGCTTCAATCTTAGAGCAACTAGAACCAGAATACGTAACTGTATCTGATGATAGTAAAACTGCCTATGTAACTTTACAAGAAAATAATGCAATTGCGACAGTAGATCTTGAAACGAATACAATACTTCATGTAAGAGGTCTTGGAGTCATTGACCATTCTGTAGAAGGATTTGAAATGGATGCAAATAAAGACGATAAAAAAGCGGACATTATCAAACAACCAATTCTAACTTTCCATATGCCAGACGCTATTGATACATTTACGGTGGCTGGTAAAACATACATCATTACTCCAAACGAAGGTGACTCTCGTGATTATGCTGATGATGGAGGATATAGCGAAGTTTCAGAGTTAGCTGATCTTGCATTACCAATTGCTTTAACAGAAGCAAATTATAAAGGATTTACACAAGCAGAGTTAGATGCATTTGATCTATCTACTTTAGATGGTTATAAAGTTACAACGGAAAATGGTTTAAACAAAGCTAGTACAGCATATGAAGCAATCTATGGATATGGTGGTCGTAGTTTCTCCATCTTTGATGCAGTAACGATGGAGCAGGTATATGACAGCGGAAGTGAATTTGAAAAAATTATTGCTGAGAAAACACCAAAATATTTCAATACTAATAGCGATGATATTAAAGTAGATAATCGTAGCGATGATAAGGGACCTGAGCCAGAAACAGCTGTAGTAGGTGAAATTGATGGCACAACTTATGGATTTATCGCTTTAGAACGTTACAGCGGTATTATGGTTTATGATTTAACAGATACAAACGCACCTAAGTTTGTAACACTAATTTCGAGCAGGGACTTCACTGCAAAGGTTGCAGGGGACGTTTCGCCAGAAGGATTACAATTTATACCAGCTTCAGAAAGTCCAACTGGCAAAGCAATATTAGCAGCTACACATGAAGTATCAGGAACAATAGCTGTATATGAATTTGGAGTAGCAAACTGATAAAATAGATGATTGTCCCTGTGTAAGATACAATTTTGAATTGTATGCTACACAGGGGCGTTTTTGATTTGTCCCTGTGTTGCAAACAATTTTAGTGGAATACCGAAAATGCAAAAGCATATCATATGGAAGGGGAAAAGAATAATAGGAGGAATATAACTGTTTTGTGCTTCATGTGGTTCTAGAATAGACGATGTTGTAAGGTTTTGCTCAACGTGTGGTAAAGAGATAGCTTTAATAAAAGAAGACATAGAATCCACTCCTAACAAGAGAAGAAATAGAAATAAACCTGAAATTGATAATCAAGTACTTAGATTATTTATAGGTGAAAAAAAGCAACACTATTACATACGAAGATGGTCAAAAGGTTTGAATACGTGGAACTGGGTAGCTTTTTTCTTTCCACTTTTTTGGTTTGGTTATAGGAAAATGTATAAGCCAATATTCTCGATTCTAGGAATTTCTATAGTAATTAACCTCTTCGGTACAGTATTAGGAATAGATGAGGTCATTCTTAATACTGTGATAGGGTTAGCTGTTTCTTTTACAGTCGGAATTACCGGTAATAATTTTTACCGTCTCCATGCATTAAAAAGAACTCGAGAAATGTCGGAAAGTAATATTAGTGATGTGGAGTTATTAAAGAACGAAATTCAGTTGCGAGGTGGTACCAGTTGGAAAGGCGTCATTGGGACAATTGTGTTGATTGGAGTGTATTTACTAATAGTAATGAACTTGGGCAGATTTGTTCCAACTAATAACAAAATAACAGAGTCAGAGCCAGATTATAATATTGAATTTGAGATTAAGAAAGTGCTTGAAGATAATATACATGCTCTTGAAAATGAGAATATGGATGAGTATATGTCTATGGTGTATACACATGCGGAGCAAACAACTTTTGCTGAAACCAAAAAAATGTTAAGTGACCTATTTGAAAACTTTGACTTGGCATATGAACTTAAGGATTTTGAATTTCTATCGATTTCAGAACAAGAAGTTAAAGTCCGGGTAACTCAAATAACAACTCTTGTAGAAGGAGAAAACTTCCAAGATAACGAGTCCATATTCATCCATATACTGAAACCTCAAAAAGAAGAGTGGAAGTTTTTTAACAGTGAAGTGGAGTCCATAAAGTACTTGGCTGAAGATCAATCGGTAAAAACAAATTCGGAGACTATTTCTAATGAACCTTCCTATATTACTGCATTACAAGCACCCAGCATGTTTGATTTTTTTATTACTAAGAAAATCGACGTAAATAATGATGGAATCTTAGAAACAATTTCCTTTAGAGGTGGGCCACAAGAAAGTAGCAGTTACTCAAATGACAATGTAGAGATCTTAGTGGAGTTTGATGAGCTTGATATGACGTCGCTAACCATTTCTGCAGAGAATGCGCCAATTCTATACTTTTATGATATTAACCATGATGGCTGGATGGAGCTTTTCTACGAAACTGGTGCTCGCATAATAGGAACGGAAATGTACCAATTCACACCAGACGGATTAGCGAAGGTTACCACTTTAAATGGTTCTGTAGAAAAGTTTAATCCAAATGAGGTAATCACAAGTGAATATAATTACATATTTGATAAGTCTTTAATAGTTAGTAATTGAGTTGGTTCCTGTGTAAGATACAATTCCGAATTGTATCTTACACAGGGACCTTTTTGAGTTTTTTCATGCCGTATTGGCTTCTAAAATCACCGAATACTCCTTCCGCCTAAAAGTGATGTTTGACAGTCTGCAATGTTTGGGTATAAACTCAAAAAAATATTGAACAAACCAGTTCTACCAATTACAATCAATCTATCTAATAATGAGATTTAGAAATAATTACGAATAAGGTAATAAATATGAAAAAAAACTATATAAAAATCTGCACTATTATTGGGATACTAATTTTAAGTGCATTTGCATTGAGTTCCATTTTAGTGAATGAAAAACCAATATCACCAAAAGCAGAAAATGGCGTTTTAGATTTGCGTAATTATAATATTAGCGAATCAAAACCAATAGAAATGAATGGACAATGGGAGTTTATTCCTAACAAGTTGCTAGATGCTCAAGAATTTGATGAGCAGCGATCCCATCTTGTACAAGTCCCATCTCTTTGGACGGAGTACGACCTAGAGGGAAAAAAGGTACCCAAATATACAAGTGGTACCTATCGATTAAAAATTTTAATAAATGATTCTCAAGAAATTTTAGCTATAAAAACTACTAATATTCGTATGTCGAATGCCATTTATATGGATGGAAAACTAATGGGTAAAAGTGGAATTCCGGCAGAAGACTCTGACTATATAGCTCATAATATTCCATATGTTTCTTATTTTTCTCCGAGTAGGGAGGAGATAGAAATGATTGTGCATGTGGCGAATTTTGATTATGCATCTGGTGGTGGGATATTAGGTTCTATTTTTATAGGAGATCAAGAAAGTATTGGAAAACTTCGTGAAAATTCCCTTGCTTATGATTGGATAACTATAGCGGCTTTCTCTGCTATGTTCATATACTTTTTAGGTTCTTATTTACATGCAAGAGTTGGGCTAGGGCAGCTTTTCTTTTCATTATTCTGCTTTGCCAATGTGTTATATGCCGTCTCTCATGGTGAGAAGGTTTTTTTGGCGATGTTACCTTCGACACCCTATGAATTGTTTGAAAGGATCCAATCGGTATCTAGTATTTGGATAGGTTTGTTTATGTTCGGCTTTTTTACCATATCTTTAAAACCATTCGCGAATAACAGTATTATAAAATTCTTATATATACTAGGTATCTTACTAACAGTTTCAGCCCTGCTACCAGTAAAGATAAACTCGGGTCTTCAAATATACTATTCTCTTTATATATTTCTAATTTTAACGTATGTAATTTATTTACAAGTTATAGCAATATCCAAAAGAGCTGTGGGTGCCTCTTATTTACTTTTTAGTACCTTCACTATTTTTATATATTTCACTGTCGGGACGTTAAATGTTACAACAAACTACGCCATTAATTCAATACCACCCTTACTTCCTTTTATTTGTTTGACGATGCTTTCACTTTATATTTCCAATCGTTTCATGGATTCCTTCTTAAAGAAAGAAGAGTTATCCAAAGCCCTTCTACGTGTAGATAAGCTGAAGGATGAATTTCTTGCAAAGACTTCTCATGAATTTCGAACCCCTTTACATGGAATTATAGCAATTTCTGAATCCATGTTAGAGGATAGGAAATCTGTTTTATCGGAAGATCAAGAAGAAAAAATGGGTTTAATAGTGGGCATTGCTAAGCGCTTATCGAACCTAGTAAATGATATATTGGATTTTTCGAAACTAAAAGAAGGAGATTTACGTGTCAATATTACCTCAGTGGATTTATTTGCGATTACACATGTTGTAGTGGAAACATTTTCGTACATGATAGACAAAGATGTAAGGGTCGTTAATCATATTCAGCGAGGCCAATTTGTGTTGGCAGATGAGGAAAGGCTTCGTCAAATCCTATATAATTTAATTGATAATGCAGTTAAATATACTATTAGAGGAAAAGCCGAAATTAGTTGCTATGAACTAGAAGGAAATATAGTTATAGAAGTTATTGATACTGGTATTGGAATTGCTCCAGAGCACTTAAGATTTATATTCGAGCCGTTCCGCCAATACAGCAATTCAAGTGAAGGTACGGGACTAGGTTTAAGTGTTACGAAAGAACTCGTCCATATTCAAGGAGGAACGATTACTGTAGATTCGAAAGTTAATAAAGGAACTACCTTTTCCGTTACGTTACCTAAAGCTACTCACAACGAGACAATGCAACATCCTTTTTCTCTACCTATGCCTACAGTTATAGAAAATAAGGGAAGAAAGAAAGTAATTATTGCTGATGACGATCATGTAAATTTGAAAGTACTCATAGACACACTAGTTACTGAGAATTATTTCATCATCGCCGTGGATAATGGGCAAGAAGTGTTGGAGCAGATTAAAAAGCATCCTGATGTTGACCTCGTTATATTAGACATTATGATGCCAAAACTTTCAGGGTATGAAGTATGCCAGCAATTGAGGAAGTCGTATCTAGTTTCAGAGCTACCTGTTCTAATGCTTACCGCTGCAGTTAGACCAGAAGATATGATAGCGGCATTCCAGTCTGGTGCCAATGATTTTCTACACAAACCATTAGATACATCAGAGCTAAAGACCAGAATTAGAAACTTACTATCAATGAAGGAATCATCCGAAAACGCAGTGAAGATGGAAGTGGCATTTTTACAAGCACAAATAAAACCACACTTTATTTTTAATGTATTAAACTCGATACTTTCACTTAGTTATATAGATTTGGATAAAGCACGTGTCATGATTACTGATTTTGCAAACTTCATGAGGGGTAGCTTTTCCTTTGAAAATACCCATAGCCTGGTGCCCTTGGAGAAGGAACTTTCCCTAATTCAATCTTATGTGAATATTCAACGTACGAGATTTCCAGAGAAATTAGTGTGGAAAGTACAAGTGGAGGAATCGCTTCAATGTTTGATTCCTCCATTACTCCTGCAGCCTCTCGTGGAGAATGCAATAATCCATGGCCTGAAAATGAAGGAAGATCAAGGAACTGTGAAACTCACAGTTAATAGAGAAAAAGAAATGGTAGTTTTTCGAATAACGGATAATGGGTCAGGAATGTCTGAGGACCAATTACAACAGATTTGGAACATAGAAAAGAATAATAGCAGAGGCGTTGGCCTTCAAAATATAGTAAAGCGACTAAAATATTATGAAGATGCCTCTATTCATATAAGCAGCGAAGAAAATAAAGGAACCCTAGTGGAGTTAAGATTTCCACATATACAAAGTGAAAAGGAGGGATGTTAAATGTTAAAAGTGATATTGGTTGATGACGAAATTTTAGCCATAGAATTATTAGAGGCGATGCTGAAAGAAATTGGGGGAATTGAAATCGTAGGGAAATTTTCCAACCCATTTGAAGGATTGGAAAATTTGTCTACACAAAAGCCCGATATTTTATTTCTCGATATTGAGATGAAAGAGATGAATGGGATAAAATTAGCTCAAAAAATTGAATCATTGTCCGCCCAAACTGAAATCGTTTTTGTCACGGCATATGATGAATATGCGTTGCAAGCCTTTAATGTTCATGCTGTGGACTATATTCTAAAGCCGATTGAAAAAGGGCGTTTAGAAAAAACAGTACAACGAATCCAACAGCGTAGATTGCAGTCGGAACTTCCATCCCCGCAGGTGCCATTACTCCAAGCAAATTTTCTTGGAGGCTTTCGATTACTTGACCAGCTAAAGGAACCAATCAAGTGGAGAACCAAAAAGGTAAAAGAGTTCTGTGCTTATCTCATTCACCAAAACAAATCTGTACACAGAGAAAAAATCATGGAAGAGCTATGGCCAGACCGCACATTAGACAAAGCATCGGTAGCGTTACACACAAGTGTTTATCATTTAAGAAAGGAACTAAAAAATCACGGGTATCATGACTCAATAAAGTATGATGATGAACGTTATTCATTTGCAATAGAGTTAAATAGCGATGTGCAGGACATAAAAATAATCTTAAACAAAACACAAACCAAAGTAGAAGATGTCAAGCACCTCATTGATTTATATAAGAATCATTACTTAGCAGAAGAATACTATGACTGGGCGGTAGAAGAGCGTGAACAATTGCAAAAAAAGGTTATAAAGTTTTTAGATAAATTTATCATGAATATGGACGCAAAAAAAGATAGAGTATTAAAAGAAGCTATAGACAAACTGGCAGAAATGGATCCTTGGGAAGAAAGATTTACAGTATTACAAGTTCAATTTCACATCCAACAAGGAGAACATCGAGCAGCAATTGAAACCTATAATAGATATAAATCTAATCTATGGAATCATTTAGGGATAAAGCCACAGGAAAAACTAGTTAATTTGATAAAAAATATATAAATATAACATAAGCCACCTAACTTTTATAAGATAGGTGGATTTTTTGTCTTATTTTGTCAGTAATGTTCAGAAAATGTATAGACTAAAGTGCTAAAATAAACTTATCGAACTACTATAAAAAGACTAGTAGTAATATTTTGTCCCTGTGTAAGATACAATTCAGAATAGTATCTTACACAGGGACCCAAAAAGGAAGGACATCCAGTAATGAACAAAAAAATAATGAAAAAAACTGTTGCAGCAACCCTGCTTGCATCATCCATCTTCTCTGGTACTTCAATTACGTATGGTAAAGAGATATCTATCCAGCAATCGATAGATGCCGTGAAATTTGAGATGAAAAATGCTCCACTCCATTATGTAAATCCTGCACTTAAAAGTGTTTTAGAGCCAAGTAAAGACCTATATCCAGTACTCAATAATGTGAAAAAGCATTATAAAGAAGTAAAACAGCAAATACAAAAATCAAATCTTTCAACAAAAGTAAAGAAAGATAAAATAAAAGAATTAGATTCATTGTATGATGAAAAAATTATCAAAGGTGTAATACCTTATATTGACGCATACAATTATGCTGTGAAATATTTGGATCCGATTTTAAAAGAAATGTTAGATGCCCATGCTACAGGGGATTTAGACGGTGTAGAGCAAGCGTACCATAAGCTTTCATACCAACTAGATTCTCGGACATCGATTTTGTATCGCTTCACAGGAAAAGCACCACGCGATCTATTGTTAGAAAAATATAAAAAGCCCTCTGATGCAAAACGGGACGAACTGCGAATCCCTGTAACGATCTTCATGAAAAACAATGATGTTCTAAGATTATGGAATGAAGGAAAAAAAGAAGAAGCCAAAAAGGTAATGGATGAAGTTCTAACCCTAGTTGCGAAAACAACCAACAATGGAGATACAAACTATTCGAATCTGTTATCAAAAGAAGTACAAGAGGCAGAAGCACTTTTTTCTGCTCAACCAACACCATCACCTGTAGTTCCTAACAATCCTTCGATGAGCAATGGTGACGACGAACCTAAAGAAAGTTCTGCTGAAAGAAAATTACGTATAGCAAAAAGTAATGCTATTGTTGAGCTAGGAAAATATAAAGACACAAATAAAGAAGATTATAGTCTAACAAACTGGTCCACTATTTTATCTTTAAAAACAACGTGGACAAGCACAATACATTCTGCAACATCGCCAACTGATGTTGAAAATGCACTAAGTGACGCAAAAGCAGCAATCGATGCAATCCAAACAAGTAGCCAAGAAGCGTTGACTACTGCAAAAGAAAATGCCAAAACAGAATTAACGACATATAAAGTAACAGATCAAGATGACTATAGTACAGCGAACTGGGAAACTATTTTATCTTTAAAAACAATGTGGACAAGCACAATCAATTCCGCAACGACAGTAGATGAAGTTACGCAGGCCCTAAAGGATGCGAAAGCGGCGATTACCCAAGTTCAAACTAGTGAACAAGAAGCACTTGTTACAGCCAAAGCCCAAGCAATTGAAAATTTAACAGATTTTAAAACAACTGAAAAAGATAACTATAGTACAGCGAACTGGGATACTATTTTATCTATAAAAACAACGTGGACGAGCACAATCAATTCCGCAATGACAATTGACGAAGTTACGCAGGCCCTAAATGATGCAAAAGCGGCGATTACCCAAGTTCAAACTAGTGAACAAGAAGCACTTGTTACAGCCAAAGCCCAAGCAATTGAAAATTTAACAGACTTTAAAACAACTGAAAAAGATAACTATAGTACAGCGAACTGGGATACTATTTTATCTATAAAAACAACGTGGACGAGCATAATCAATTCCGCAATGACAGAAGCAGAAGTTGTCCTAGCACTAAATGATGCAAAAGCAGCAATTGATCAGGTAGTGGATGGAAAATCTAAAACATTAATAGCAGACTTGAGTAGTAACAATGTAGACAATAAATTAGAAATTACTATTCCAGATAACGCTGCTTGGAAATCAAAAATAGTAGAGGTAATGGTTGATAACATTTCACTAACAAGTGATCAATATAGTATAGGTGTAAATATTTTGACGATCAATCAAGGTGTAATTAAGTCCAAAGGTATCAAAACAATTACTATAGTTGCCGATGGATATGAGGAATCTACTGTTAATCAAATAGTAAATGCAGGAGAATTCAGTAATATCAAATCTAGTGTCCAACATATTGGTGGTATAATAAACGTCGGCGGAACACCTGTATACAAACTATCTGCAAAAGATCAATATGGAAATGTAATTGAAGGTTATCATTTTGGTCTAAAATTAAATGCTGTGAATAATAATCACAAAGTCAATGAAAAAGTTGAAATAAGCAGTGATGGAGTAGCTTTAATAACATATACGATGCCGCAAACAACTGCAGGAATACCTGCTATAGTTGATACCCCAATTGGCGTTACCAATTCGAATGGAGAATTAATTGTGACTATCCACTACTTCGGTAGAGGTATACAGGGAACGGATTTTGATTATAATGATTCGGTAGGACCTTTATGGTTTGATGCTTCTGGAAACCGTATATTTTAGAATTTTTTGATCCCTGTTTTTTTGAAATATCTGCAAAGTAACTGATTGGTCCCTGTGCACCATACAATTCTATTCTAGAAACTAATCCCAATCCTCTCTAACTATGTTAGAGGGGATTTTTCTTTTTTGGTCCCTGTGTAAGATACAATTCCGAATTGTATTTTACACAGGGACCTTTTTAATAGGGACATGTCATAGCCACCAGGACTAGCACATATAGTAGAAATGATATTACATCATGAAAATTACTTTATAAGTAACTATTCATAGGAAGGAAGCGATTTTCATAAAAAAGCATTAGCGGTAAGGAGCCAAACTTATAGTTTCGTAAAGTAAATTAGGTTGGGAAAAGGGGGAATTATATTGAAGAAAAAGTTTTTAATTAAATTTTTTAGTACCTTTATGGTACTAGCTATGATCTTAACGATGCTCAGTCCTGCAATGACTGCTTCTGCAAACTCAGGTGTAAAGCCATTCAAGCAGAACACACCAAGCAAGAGTACGATGCAGTTAAAATCAGCTGTCGCGGAACAATTAAATTTAATAGATGGTGGGCCAAAGCTACACAAAGATTTACAAGACCAATCTGGTAACCAAGAGGTTGCAGTAATTATACATTTATCTGAAAAACCAGTAGCTCTTGAAAAAGGAATAAGCGAATTAAAAGGAAGAGCTTTCTCGACCACACAAGAAAGCCAAGTGAGAACAAAAGTAAAAGCACAACAAACACTAGTCATAAAAGAATTAACAACAAAAAATATTGCTATTAAACAAGGATATACCTTTGACACAGTGTTGAATGGCTTCGCAGCAACGGTTAAAGCGAGTGACATTCCAAAACTACTTACTGTTCAAGGAGTAACATTAGTGGAACCAGACACAATTGTTTACGCGTCAGAGGAACCACAAAAAACAAAACCAACAAAGTCATCTGTGATTAAAAAAGATCCTAAAGTAGATGCTAAGATGAACACAAGTATTTCATTCTTAGGTATTGAAAAGCTTTGGAGTGAAGGAATCGAAGGGCAAGGCATTAAAGTAGCGGTACTTGATACAGGTATTGATGCTGATCACCCTGAATTCGCCGGCATTTACAAAGGTGGAAAGAACTTCATTCCAAATTCATCCACTTATACAAAAACACGTGCAGATAATGATGCATCTGAAACATTACCTTCAGAACGTCCAGCAGGAACACCTGAATTTAATGCAAATGGAAGTGCGTTCTACACTTCTCATGGTACCCATGTTGCCGGCACAATTGCCGCAATCGGAGCAAACGAATATGGCATTAAAGGGATTGCACCTAAAGTAGACCTTTATGCTTATCGTGTACTTGGAGCATATGGCAGTGGATCAACTTCAGGTATTGTGAAAGCAATAGATACCGCTGTTATTGAAAAAATGGACGTTATCAACCTTTCACTTGGTGGTGGAGCAAACTCCGAAACGGATGCAGGATCATTTGCTATAAATAATGCAATGATTGCTGGTACTATCGGAGTTGTCGCAACAGGTAATGATGGTCCTAACCGCGGCACAATGGGTACTCCCGCTACAGCACGTTTAGGGATTGGGGTTGGTAACACTACAAATCCGGAAACGATGCACAATGGAGAAGTAAAAGTTACGGTTGGAGATTACAACTTAACAAAACAACTACAATTAATGGGTACAACTTTTGGAAAAGATTTAGCTACACAACTTCAAGGTGAGTTTGACCTAGTCGCAGTACCTGGCCTTGGGGAAGTAAAAGACTTTGAAGGAATTGATGTGGAGGGTAAAGTGGCATTGATTGCTCGTGGAAATATCGCGTTTGTCGATAAAATTGCGAATGCAAAGGCAAATGGAGCAGTTGCTACGATTATTCATAACTCTGCAACCGGATCGAATACACCAAATGCTTCTGGAACATTCCTGGGGGATTCTTTTGCCTTCCTTCCAACTTATGATATGTCTTTGACTGATGGCGAGGCAATCCGCGCTGCATTGGCAGGGGGAACAGGAAAGGTTAGCTTTGGTAAATTCGCTTCTACGAATACTGTTGGAGATGAGGTAAATGACTCCAGTTCACGTGGACCTTCTACACCAAACTTTGATATTAAACCAGATGTAAGTGCACCTGGAACAAATATTATGTCCACAATTCCAATGTACAAAACAGATTTCCCTGATGCTGTTTACGGTGAAGCATATGATCGTAAAACAGGAACTTCAATGGCAACACCACATATCGCAGGTATTGCTGCTCTTGTAAAACAAGCAAATCCTGATTGGAATGCTTTCGATGTGAAAGTAGCCCTTTCTAATACTGCTAAAATCTTGGATACAACGAAGTATGATGTATTTGCTCAAGGTGCAGGGCGTGTGAATGCATATGCAGCAGCATATCCAGAAATACTTGCTTATGGAGTAGATACTGCAGTGTTAGATGGTACTGGAGCAGTTGTAGAAAACTTAAAAGGGACAGTTACTTTCGGTCCACAATCACTTAAAGAAGGTAATATATCAGTAACAAAAGAAATTTTAGTGAAAGATATTGCTGGTAAAGGTGGAAACTATAACGTCTCAGTGGATGTAACAAAATCCTTTGGTGATGCAAAAGTGACGATAGACAAACCGACATTCAATCTTGCTGGAGAGCAAGTGTTAAAAGTTACATTGACTGCATCTAAAGCAACTGCACCAAACGGTTCTGAAATACTTGGATATATCAACATTAACGGTGGGTCTTCAGAAGTTTCCTTGCCATTTGCGGCTGACTTTGGTGGAGTAACAGCAACTGAAATCAAAAACTACCAGATCACAAAAACAGATTTATCATTTAATGGAGACGGAATTCAAGATTCTGCAGTTCTTTCGTTTACATTAACTGGCGACGTAACAACAAATTATATTGAACTTTGGGACATCATGAATCCAGAAGGTGGCGAATATGGTGACGGCTACATCGGCTACTTACATTCAGGAACTTCACTTGCAAAAGGATCATATAACCTGAACGTTGCTGGACAGTACAAACCATGGGGGACTGCACCTGCAACAACAATACCAGACGGCCTATACACAATTGACTTCACTGGACTTGCAGCTTCAGGAGTTGTCCAAGACTATGTGGGTCCGATTGTAGTAAAAACTACAAAACCAGTAGTGACTGGAGCAGTAACGGAAGGCATAGCGACGGGGAAAATTACAGACAAATATATCGATTACAATGAAGAATTATATTTATACGGTTTAGAATACAACTTAAATGACAAATTAAAAGCTTCGTATATTGCCACTGAAAATGGAGTAGCAAAAGCAGCGGTTTCATTTAATTTGAATGAAGACGGTAGCTTTACATTCCCAGTAACAACTGACACAGATTCAGTGAAAGTAATTATTAATGATGCGGCAGGAAATGTTGGCGAAGCATTAATTTACGAAAAAGAAACGGAAGTACCAGAACCAGTTCTATCACTTTCTGTTAATCCAACTAAGCTAGACTTAACAGCTGGAGAAACGTCTCAACTTACTGTAACAGAAACATCTACACCTGTAGAAGGTGATGCAACTAATAAAGATGTAACTTCAGAAGCTACATATTCTGTAGCAGATGAAAGTATTGCAAAAGTTGTAAATGGATTAGTAACTGCGGTAGGAAAAGGTTCTACTACAATTACTATTACTCATGGTAAAAATGAAGTGACAGTAAATGTGACTGTAAAAGATCCAGTAGTTATTGTACCAGGAGTAACTTTAACTGCTAACAAAACACAAATTGATTTGGAACCAAAAGAAGAAGCACAACTGAAAATTACAGAAGTAACAACAACAGCAGATGGAAAAACAAAACGAAAAGACGTGACAAAAGCTGCAACTTACAAAGTCGTTGATAATAAAGTGGCTAGCGTAAAAGACGGTTTAGTAATAGCTAAAAATGCAGGTAGTACAGCAATTACTATTAAATACGGTAAAAATGAGCTAACAGTAAATGTGACGGTAACAGAACCAGAGGTAACTTTAACGGCTAACAAAACACAAGTTGATTTGCAAAAAGGAAAAGAAACGCAACTGAAAATAACAGAGGTAACAACAACAGCAGATGGAAAAACGAAAAAGACAGACGTAACAAGTGCTGCCAAGTATTCAGTAGCAGACAATAAAGTAGTTTCAGTGAAAAATGGATTAGTAACAGCTAAAAATGCAGGAAGTACAGTTATTACAGTTAAATATGGAAAAAATGAGCTAACAGTAAATGCAACGGTAACAGAACCAGGAATGACACTAACTGCGAATAAAACACAAATTGATTTGGAGCCAGGAAAAGAGTCTCAGCTAAAAATCATGGAAGTAACAACAACAGCTGATGGAAAAACAAAGCAAGTAGACGTAACAAAGGCTGCAACGTATAAAGTAGCGAATGGTAAAATTGCTACTGCGAGCAATGGTTTAGTAACAGCAATAAAAGCAGGGGAAACTACAATCACAGCTAAGTATGGTAAACAAGAAGTAACTATAAGTGTGACAGTTACAGAGCCAGTAGTGACTTTGATTGCAAACAAAACAGAAATTAATTTGGAACCAGGAAAAGAAGCACAACTAACAATTAAAGAGGTAATCACTTCAGCAGATGAAAAAACAAAACAGTCCGATATAACGAGTCTGGCAACATACAAATCTGGAAATAATAAAGTAGCTACAGTCAACAAAGGTTTAGTAACAGCAAAAGGTGTAGGTAGCACAACAATTATTGCTAAATATGGCAAAAATGAAGTTACTATTAATGTCACAGTGTCAGAACCAGAAGTAACACTTACCGCCAACAAACCAGATATTAGTTTGGAATCAGGAAAAGAATCCCAACTTAAAATTACAGAAGTAACAACAACAGCAGATGGAAAAACAACCGAAAGAAATGTAACAACAGCTGCGACCTATACAGTGGCAGATAAAGCAGTGGCTACTGTAACGAATGGATTAGTAAGAGCAAAAAATGCAGGAAGTACAACAATCACTGCGAAATATGGTAAAAATGAAATAACTATAAACGTAACGGTTACAAAACCCGAAGTAACTTTATTTACAGACATTTCTCAAATTGAATTGGAACCTGGAAAAGAAGCACAACTAACTATTAAGGAAATAACAATAACAGCAGATGGCAAAACATCTGAAAGAAACGTGACTTCATCTGCAAAATATAAAGCAGCAGATAATTCGGTGGTCTCTGTAACGAATGGTTTAATCAGAGCAAAAAATGCCGGAGCTACAACGATCAATATTAGCTATGGTGAAAACAATTTAACTGTAAATGTAACAGTTGCAGCACCAGAAGTAACACTAGTGGCAGATAACACACAAATCGAGTTAGAAGCTGGAAAAGAGATACGCGTGGCAATTAAAGAAGTAACAACAACTCCAGATGGTCAAATAACTGAAAGAGATGTAACAGCAGCTGCAAAATATACTCCAGGGGATAAAGCAATAGTTTCAGTGAACAGTGGTTTAATCAGAGCGAAAAAAGCTGGAAGCACTACGATTACCGTTAAATACGGTAAACACGAACTAACGGTAAATGTAAATGTTTCAGAAGCAAGTTTCAAATCTATTATTCCAGGCTCTGAAACTGTGGTCCCTGTTCCTGCCTAAAACGGTCCCTGTGTAGCAAACAATTCTGATAGTTGTGCGAAAAACCCACTCCTCTATATTTAAGAGGAGCGGGCTGTTTTTTTGTTCCCTGTGTAAGATACAATTCAGAATTGTATCTTACACAGGGGCATTTTTGAATATGTGGAATCTATGTTATTTAACCGAAATTTCCTGAACATAGTTACGATGGATAAATAGCTCCTTATAATCCGCAGAATCCGACAGAATTTTGATCCAATCAGCTTCTGGTAGATTGTCATCTAAAATAGTGATTGGCATTCCGGCTTTTGTATATCTATACGCAGCTGTATATTCCGTTCCAGGTCCAGTTCGAACGTTTAAACCTGTTGTATTCGTAATTCCAAGCTTGTATTTTGTAATTGAATCTTTACCGCCCATCATCTGATCGATGCGATACATATGACCAGCTGCCTTTGCTCCCCAGTATGGATCAGATGCATATTTCATATTGATACCAATTGCTTTATTACCAAAAACAGCACCGTTTGCGTAACCAGCGTTTGGTGGAAGATAGTTTTTATTTATAAAGGCATTAATTAATTCATCAATATTGGATTCGACTGTTGGGAAATACTTAGCAAGTGGATTGTTATCGGATACATATAACCCAAATAAGTTATTGTATTGTTGTGCTCTATTACTTAATCCATAGGCACTCTCATGTTGTGCCAATGCTAGGATAAATAATGCATTGATATGTTGTGTTTCTTCAATTTGTTTAAGATAAGAACCAAGCCCAATGAGTTTACTTTTTTGAGAAGCTTGTTGATATAGCACATTATTTGGATAATCACTTTCTAGTTTTAGAAGCATAGCACTTATATACGCATCAATTTCTTCAGCTGTATAGGTTGTTTTACTCCGTGCGGATAGGTATTTGAAATAGGGATAGCTTGTCCCGATTTCTTGTCCCGATGTGTTTGTAAAATGTGTACCATCAACACTATAATATTTTTGACCAGCTGTCATGAAATCAGGAGCAGCTCCGATTTGATAAGAAGAGTAGGTTTTACTACTAGTCGAATAAATCGAATGAACTAGCTCACTATTTGAAACGGAATAATAGGATCTTCCTGTTAAAGCATTCTGGGGAATTAATTTACTATTTTCTTGACTTATAAACATGTTTTTACCGGCCACATTAACTTCCACGTAAGTATCAGAGGAACTTATATACGGTAGTTCCGTATTTGAAATGACATATGTAACTGGTTTAGTAAGCTGTTTGTCCGAATATATATTCGTTAATACATTGGAGGCGTGAGCTCTAGTTACCACCATTCCACTTGGAATCTTAACAAGCGAATCCTTATATTGGATTCCTTGGCTAGATTTCAAGTTAGTTAAAGCATTTTCGTATGAATCATATGACTTAACAAAACTTGTTGTTCCATCGGAAGCGATATTCACAATATCATATGTACCGGGAGTTTCAATGGTAAATTTCTTTTGTTTGTTTGATGACAGTGGTTTACCACTTTCATCTTTAATGCTATTCGTAATATGTAATGTATACGTATTGGAAAAATTATAACCTTCCACGGGTGGCGCAATTGTTACACTCTTCTGATCTGGTGAAACGGTAATTGTACCATTTTTCTTAACACCAAATTGATCCAAAACATAAACTGAGTTGAGATTAACGCTAGTAGGATCTACTGCCTTATTAAAAGTAATAGTCCAGATTTTGTTAGTACTTATGTTTGTAGCTTCATCAGTTGGAGCGGCAGCTACCCATGCTGGTAGTATCAACATCATTAATAGCATAAGAAAACTAATGATAATATTCTTGTTTGAATGGTGTTTTTGTACCAATTAAACTTCCTCCTTTATTACAATCTTTCACCCTACCATACTACCAGTTTATGTACTAAAGTTCTATGACGTTTTGGATTATTTTAGAAATTGATAACATAATTATAAAATATCTATTACAATAGTAGTTGAAATCAATTATCGAAAATTGGAGGAGATATTCATGATTATAAAGCTAACAAAAAAAACACTATCGATTTTATTAATATTTGGACTTTTTATGGCAATCCCAACAGACACACTAGCTGCAACGAAAGTAATGTGGGGAAAAACAGAGCTTAAGTTAGGGCAAATCGGGAAAGTGACAATTCTAGCAGATACACCACTCGTAAAAGTGGAAAGTAATGGTACATTGTCGACTGTTCGTATACTGAAAAAAGGCGATGAATACCGGGTGTACAGCTACAAAGGTCAACATAACGGGTTATACGGTGTTGGTGGAGGCAGTTTCGTTCAAAAGAACACAACGAAAGTAAAATACGAAACACCTTCAAAGAAAAAATTAGCGCTCGTAACTCCTAAACCAATCATTACGACACCAGTCGACCCTCCAGCATTGGAAGTTGTAGATATACAATAGAATGTGTCCTGAAAAACAATAACCTAAATAGAAGTCCTTTCATCCTATTGTCGATGGAAGGACTTCTATTTATTTTTGTGTGCCCCTGTGTAGGAAACAATTCTCTCCTTATTTTTATTTTAAATCGAAAAATTAAAAAGTGGCTGAAATCATATTTCAGCCACTTTTTGCATGTTAAACTATTTTGTTCTATCTATTTAAATTTATATCATAGTGCTTATATCTTGGCATAAAAAAATAACTATACTCCTGGGCGATAGCCATATTGTTGGGAGATATTCAATGCTGTTTCTTTCACCTTATCAATCAGTTCATCATTTACGCGCTCCATCGTCATTCTACTGGTTGGTCCAGATATGCTGAAGCTTGCAATAATACGACCTTGGAAATCCCTAATGGGCGCAGCAATACAGCGAATTCCTTCTTCATTTTCTATATTGTCTAAAGCATATCCATGTTTTTTAACAAGTTTTATCTCTTCATCTAGTTCTTGTTTAGATTGGATAGTTTTAGCTGTTTTAGAAGTATAAATAGTATTTTGAGCAATTTTATTGTATTTATCCTCTGACATTCCAGACAGTAGTATTTTTCCTACCCCAGTACAATACATAGGAGATCTGTGACCGATGCGAGAAAACATGCGTATGGTCTGATTGCTTTCAATTTTATCTATATAAAGTACTTCTCCATTATCTTCAATACATAGATGGACTGTTTCATTTACGTTATTAGAGAGATGCTCTAGGTGAATCTTAGAAATATTAATGATATCTAAATTATTTATCATATTTCGTGATAGATAAACAACTTGATAACCTAGTTTATATTTATCAGTTTCCTCTACCTTAGCTACATAATTCAGATTTAGGAGCGTAGAAAGTAAACGATGAATAGTACTTTTAGATAGCCCTACTTTTTCTGAGAGACGAGCAATCTGTATTCCATCTGGATACTCAGATATTGTGTTCAATAACATTAATGCTCTTTCTAGCGATTGTACATTTGTCATGAATTGCACCCCTAAATTATATCTATTTGAAGCAGCGTTCTTTTTTCAATCTTAAGATATTAAAAATGATTTGTAAATGACAGGACCGTAAATGATAAAAAATTTAGATATTTATAAAATATGTATTGTAAGTATTCTGAAAGTATATTATGATTAATTATGGAATAGCGTTCCACTAGGTGGAACAATATTATTTGGAGGAGTGTTTGAAGTGAAAATAATGTACTCGCATCATCCAGAAGATGTAAAAGGTTATACAACTGATAAGCTAAGAGATCAATTTTTAATGGAATCTGTATTTTTGGAAGACTCTATTGAACTAACTTACAGTCATGTAGATCGTATTATTTACGGTGGAGCTATGCCTAAAGAGAAAGCGCTTACACTAAGTGCTGAAAAAGAGCTTGCGGCATCTTATTTCTTAGAGAGACGTGAAATGGGTGTTATTAATATTGGTGGAGACGGCGTTATTATGTTAGACGGAGAGAAAATAGAACTTAATAGTAAAGAAGGTATTTATATTGGTCGAGGGACGAAAGAAGTAATCTTTCAGTCAAATGACCCGAACAGTCCAGCTAAGTTCTACATAAACTCATGTCCTGCCCATAAAAAGTATCCGACAGTAAAAGTTAGCCAGGACCAAGCTATTGCAAGACCATTAGGTGATATTAAATCGATGAATAAGCGGACAATCTATCAATTCATCCATCCAGACGTACTGGAAACTTGTCAACTAAGTATGGGGATGACCGTTTTGGAAGAGGGAAGTGGTTGGAACACTATGCCATGCCACACTCATGAAAGACGAATGGAAGTCTATTTGTATTTTAATATGCAAGAAGATACGAGAGTCTTTCATCTTATGGGGCAACCTACTGAAACGCGTCACATTGTAATGGCAAATGAACAGGCAGTTCTATCACCAAGCTGGTCTATCCATTCAGGAATTGGTACTAGCAACTATACATTCATTTGGGGAATGTGTGGGGAAAATCAGGATTTTGACGATATGGATTTCGTTGATATGAAAGAAATTAGATAACCATTTTTAGTTTATAAAAATTGAGGTGGAATTGTGGCTAATAACGCTGTGATTATTACAGATTGTGATCATTACGACATTGAAATTGAGACAGAGATTCTAAGTAAGAGCGCCATTAAGTTCCAAAAGAAACAATGTAAGACGGAACAGGATTTGATTGAACAATGCTATGATGCTTCTGTTTGGATCAACCAGTACGCGCCTATTACGGAGAACGTTCTGGCAAATAGTCCGAATTTAAAACTCGTCATCCGATACGGTGTAGGTGTAAACAATGTAGACGTCCAAGCTGCTACTAAGTATGGTGTGCAGGTTTGTAATGTACCAGACTATGGCACACAAGAAGTAGCAGATCACGCGCTGGCTTGTCTACTTACGCTAACCCGTAAAGTATCCCAAATGAGTTCACTGGTCAAACAAGGAGTTTGGGATTACCAAAAGAGTATTCCTGTTTATCGCCATTCAGAGCGGAAGGTTGGAATAATAGGGATCGGGCGAATAGGCACTGCTTTCGCCAATCGCGTGCATGCGCTAAATAGTCAAGTTATAGCTTATGATCCCAAGATGACGGAAGAAAGAGTAAACCGTGCACCTAAATTTGTTCAATTTGTAGATTTAGAAACTCTATTAAAAGAATCTGATATTGTGTCTATCCATTGCCCACTTGACTCAGCGTACCACTTAATAGGAGAAGAAGAATTACAAAAGATGAAACGTTCTTCTTATTTAATAAATGTATCTCGTGGTGGGATTATCAATGAAAATGCTCTAGACAAGGCGTTAACAGAAGGATGGATAGCAGGTGCTGCACTGGATGTTTCGGAGATTGAACCGATTCCTTTGGACTCACCTCTGCTAAGACATGAGAATTTATATTGCACACCGCATATGGGGTGGTATTCCGAGGAGTCAGCTAAAGAGTTAAAAAGAAAAGTTGCTGAAGAAGCGGTTAGGTTTTTACAAGGGGAACAAGTGCATTATCCAATAAATAATATAACTTGAAAATGAGGGGTGTAGAGAATGAAAAAAAGATTAAAAGCTATAGTAGGTTTTGGAATCGCTTTCACAATGGCGGCATTTTTAACTGGTTGTAGTGAAGACGAAACTGTGGCAGTAAATGGTGAATCACAGAAAACACAAGTGTTGAAGGTTGCTTTCAATCAACCAGATACTCATCCACAATATAAAGCAATGGAGCAGTTCGGTGAAGAGTTAAAAGAAAAAACAAACGGTGCCTATGAAATTAAAATGTATCCAAATGAATTGTTGGGTGCCCAACGCGAAACAATTGAACTTGTTCAATCAGGAACAATTTCGATGTCCATTGTAGCAGGTAGTTTAATGGAAAACTTTAACGATGAATTCGTTGTATTCAATCTACCATATGTATTCGATTCAAAAGATCATCAATTATCCGTATTTAACAATTCAGATATCATAGGGAATCTATATAGTTCTGTTGAAGACCAAGGGATGTCTGTAGTTGGTGCATTCCACGGAGGTATCCGTAATGTATACAACAATGTTCAGCCGATTGAAACACCAGAAGATTTAAAAGGACTTAAAGTACGAATCATTGACAGTGATACAAATATTAAAATGATGGAAAAAATGGGTGGCGTCGGTACACCGATGGGTCAAGGGGAAGTTTATACTGCTCTACAATCAGGAGTACTTGAGGGTGGAGAAAATAATGAGTTAATCTATGCTAACTTAAAGCATAGTGAAATTGCTAAATACTACTCTTATACACAGCATTTGATGATTCCCGACTATTTAATAATAAATAATGATCTATTAAAAGGAATGTCAGAAGAGCATAGAAAGATATTTGAAGAAGGATTTGCGAAAGCGGTTGATAATGCTGTTAATCTTTGGGATACGGAAGTAGAGAAAGCGATTACGGACGCTGAAGCAGATGGTGCAGAGTTCAATAAGCCAGATATTAAGGTATTCCAAGATGCAGTGCAACCGTTACTAGAAGAGAAATTATCATCTGAAGGTGCAAAAGCTCTTTACGACAAAGTAAGAGAAGCTGCTAAATAGGTCGGAGTGATTTTATGAATACAGTAAAAAAAGTTTTAGACAAAATATTAGCGGTTGTTTGTATAACACTATTTAGTTTTCTAGTGTTACTTGTCACATGGCAAGTCGTGACCCGATTTGTATTTAATAGCCCAAGTGTTTTCTCAGAGGAATTGGCGAAATATTGTTTTGTATGGCTAACTTTGTTTGGTTCTGCATTTGTCTTTGGAGAAAATGGTCATATGGCAATCGATTTTGTCCGCGAAAAGTTTCCAGACAAGATGAGAATGGGAGTGGAAGTATTTATCGAGTTAGTAGTAATTGTATTTGCTGTATTAGTTCTTATTATGGGCGGATATAGTGCTACTAGCCTTGCTTGGAATCAAATGAATGCTACGCTACATATTCCCGTTGGCTATTTATATGCAGCCATTCCTTTAAGCGGAATATTTATTGTTTACTATTGTATAAATAGTATTTACTTGATTGTAACAAAGAAAAAATCTTTAGAAGAAATTGATCTGTCAACAACACCAAAAGCTAAGAGCGACTTGCAAGGAGGAATGTAAAATGGATGTAGCTTTGCAAGCCGCGCTTATTCTATTGATCTGTGTAGCATTTTTATTGATCATCGGTGCTCCAATTGCTGTTAGTTTGGGGATTGCTTCTGTCTTAGCGATGATTTCTATTATGGATTTTGACAACTCTCTTTTGACATCAGCGCAAAGAATGTTTGCTGGTACCAATTCATTTACGCTACTAGCAATACCATTCTTTGTACTGGCTGGAGTCATCATGAACAACGGCGGTATAGCGTTAAGACTAATAAATTGTGCGAAAGTATTAAGTGGTAGATTACCTGGCTCTCTAGCGCATACGAATATTGTAGCCAATATGATGTTTGGATCAATCAGTGGTTCAGCAGTTGCAGCTGCAGCTGCTGTAGGAAGTACGATGGGCCCTTTGCAAGCAAAAGAAGGATATGACAGAAACTTCAATGCAGCAGTAAACATCGCATCTGCACCAACTGGTATGCTTATCCCACCTAGTAATACGTTAATTGTTTACTCCTTGGTAAGTGGAGGCACATCAATAGCTGCATTATTTATGGCTGGATATATTCCAGGAATCATGTGGGGTCTTGGTTGCATGATTGTTGCTTACTTTATGGCTAAAAAACGTGGCTATAAAAGTGATGAAAGAGTGTCATTACGTGTAGCATTGCGTGTATTTCTGGATGCAATTCCAAGTTTGTTCTTAATTATTATCGTAATCGGTGGAATTATTTATGGTGTCTTCACTGCAACAGAAGGTTCTGCAATTGCAGTTGTGTATTCGTTATTACTTTCCTTTGTCTATAAGACAATTAAGGTAAAGGATTTACCGAGGATTCTGTTAGATTCTACTCGAACAACATCGATTGTAATCTTTTTAATCGGCGTATCTTCCATCATGTCATGGGTAATGGCTTTTACCAATATACCTGGCATAATAGCTGATACATTACTAGCTTTGACAGACAACATTTATATTATTCTATTGATTATGAACTTAGTCTTGTTAATTGTTGGGACGTTTATGGATCCAACTCCAGCTGTATTAATTTTCACACCTATCTTTTTACCGATTGCTGTGAGCTTTGGTGTGGATCCAGTTCATTTTGGAATTATGCTTATATTTAACTTGTCCATTGGAACTATCACACCACCAGTAGGGCCAGTGTTATTTGTTGGAGCCAAGGTCGCTAACTTGAAGATAGAAAGTATCATTAAACCATTGATACCGTTCTTTGTAGTAACAGTTGTTATATTGCTAATTGTTACATACATTCCTTCTATTTCACTTTTTATCCCTGAGCTTTTTGGATTAGTGAAGTAAGGCCGATAATGATAAATCATTAGTCAAGGTAAATCGGTCATTTCGATAATTCGTTATCGGTATGGCCGATTTATGTTTACTAACGAAGTGGGGGAAGTAAGTTGAAAGCTATTGTCTATACGGGACCTAACGATGTCTCTTTTAGGGAGGTATCAAAACCAGATTTAAAGGAAAATTATTCACTGATAAAAACTTCCCACGTGGGGATTTGTGGAACCGATCTAAATATATTTGCGGGAACTCATCCACGTGCAAAATCACCATTAATCATGGGACATGAATTTTCAGGAACCATCGCTAGTGAGCATCCGACAATTGGAGTCGGAGAAAAAGTGACAGTCAATCCATTGCTGTCATGTGGAAAATGTCATCCTTGTAATACAGGAAATCCTCACGTTTGTGAAGTCTTAAAATTGGTAGGAATTGATTCAGATGGTGGAATGGCTGAGTATGTAGCTGTGCCTAATCATTGTATTGTGCCATTACCGAAAGAAGTTTCCTTAAAAACTGGAGCGTTGGTGGAACCAATTTCAGTTGCTGTACATGCGATTCGACAAGGTGGGTATCAAGCGGGAGACCGTGCAGTGGTTTTTGGAGCAGGTACGATTGGACTTTGTGTTGCGTTGACGTTACGTCATTACGGAGCTTCACAAGTTACAGTTATTGAAACAAACGATGACCGTCTGAAGATGGCAAAAGAGTTAGGTTTTCATACACTTAATCCGATCAAGGATGATATTCAAAGAGAAGTGAGAGCACTTACGTCTAATTTAGGTGCAGATATAGTATTCGATTGTGCAGGACATCCAAGCGTACTGGATTTAGTGACCGATATAGTAAAAGTAAAAGGAAAGATTGTTATTGTTGCGGCTTATAAAAAACCAGCAGAATTTCAATTGCTTCAAGGGATGTTCAAAGAGCTGACTGTTCGGTTCGTTCGCGTCTATACACCTACAGATGTTGACCTTGCGATGCAGATTCTAGTGAATAATTTAGACTTCGAACAATTGATAACACATGTGTTTCCACCAGAGAAAGCAAAAGAAGGCTTCGATTTACTGGTGACACCTTCTGAAGCGATTAAAGTACTTTATCAATTTGATCATGTAGGAGATGAGAACAACGAATCCATTATTTGATTTATCAGGAAAAGTAGCAGTGGTAACAGGAGGAAATAAAGGAATAGGAAAAGCAATTTCTTTAGGTCTTGCACAGGCTGGAGCAAATATCGTTGTCATTGCCAGGGATATTCATGAAGAATATCTTGAGAGTATTAGGGCAGTTGGAGTGAAAGCGATTGGAATATCATTTGACCTTCAACAAATAGAAAAGTTTGATGAATTGGTGGAAGAAATCATTGGGAAGATGGGTAAAATTGATATTCTAATCAATAATGCAGGAGTTCAGCGAAGATCCCCAGCAGTTGACTTTGACAAGGCAGATTGGGATTTCGTTATGAATGTCAATGCTAATGCAGTATTCTTCTTAGCACAAAAAGTTGGACAGCATATGATTGAAAAAGGATCAGGTAAAATTATAAACCTAGCATCATTATTATCTTTCCAAGGTGGTTTAACGGTTCCTGCGTATGCGGCAAGTAAAGGTGCGGTTATGCAATTTACTAAATCATTGGCAAACGAATGGGCAAGATTAGGCGTCAATGTTAACTGCATTGCACCAGGATATATGGACACGGAAATGAATACAGCACTCGTTGCTGATGAAGTACGTAATAAACAAATACTAGATCGCATACCGGCAGGACGATGGGGCAAAGCAGAGGATATCGCTGGTACAGCCGTATTTTTATCATCAAATGCATCAGATTATTTACACGGATTCACAATTGCCGTTGATGGCGGTTGGTTAGGGAGATAATAATAAAGGAGTTGGAATGGATATGACTAATCATCAAAATATTTTTTCATTAACGGGAAAGACAGCTCTTGTGACTGGTGCTCGCACTGGTATTGGGCAAGGTATTTCAGTAGGGCTAGCTAGAGCAGGTGCCCATGTACTATTACTCGGACATCAGGACAACTTGTCGGAAACAAAAGCAAAAATCGATGAGGTTGGAGGTACATATGAAACGATCTTAATGGATTTAAGTAAAGTAGAGACAATTCGAGAACAGCTACAACCTGTACTAGCTGACCACCATGTAGATATCTTAGTCAACAATGCAGGAGTTATTTATCGTGAACCAGCGGCTGAGTACGATGAGCAAGAGTGGATGAGAGTCATGAATGTAAACATTAATTCTATCTTTATCCTTTCTCAAGAAATAGGTAGAAGAATGATAGAAAAGGGTGAAGGGAAAATCATAAATATTGCGTCGCTGTTATCATTCCAAGGCGGAGTTAATGTTCCTGCCTATACAGCGAGTAAACATGCAGTTGCAGGACTTACCAAATCACTTGCAAACGAATGGGCTTCCAAAGGAGTTCAAGTTAATGCAATTGCTCCGGGATATATTGAAACTAACAACACAGAAGCACTTCGCAATGATAAAGAAAGAAGTAAATCTATATTGGAACGAATACCAGCGGGTAGATGGGGAGCACCAGAAGATATCGCTGGAGCCGCAGTATTCTTAAGTTCATCCGCTTCCAATTACGTCAACGGTCATGTCTTAGTCGTTGATGGCGGTTGGATGGGTCGATGATGATTGTTTTTGGGAGAGGAAGATTGTAAATGGATATTATTTCTATCGGAGATGGACTAATCACTTTCGATCCGGTTTCAAAAGGCCCATTACGTTTCGTCAATCAATTTGAACGGAAAATTGGTGGAGCGGAGTTAAATGTGCTTATCGGCTGCGCTCGTCTTGGTTTGAAAACAGGTTGGATTAGTCGACTAGGGAAAGACGAATTTGGAAGACACATCGTCAATACTGTTCGGGGTGAAGGGATAGATGTAGGAGAAGTGATTTTAGAGGAAGGTTACCCAACTTCACTTAACTTTAAAGAAGTACAAGAATCTGGGACTGGAAAGACCTTTTACTATCGTCATAAATCACCTACGGAAACGATCACACCTGATCTTCTTCCTGTAGGTTACATAAAAAGCTCGAAAATATTGCACGTAACAGGTGTTTATCCAGCCATAAATCAAAATAATCGGGATGTCATTCTAAAAGCTATACAAATAGCAAAAGAAAATGGCGTTAAAGTGTCCTTCGATCCAAATATTCGTCTTCGTTTATGGACAGAGGAAGAAGCACGAGAGACCATCATATCCTATTTACCTTATGTCGACTATTTACTGGCAGGAAAGGAAGAGCTAGAACTGATTTTCCAGACTACTAAGACGGAAGAGATTATACAAGAACTTAGCCATTACTCATGTGAAAAAATTGTGATGAAGGATGGGGAGAACGGGGCTTCTGTATTATTGGATGGAAAATGGTTTCACTCGAAAGCTCCGAAGGTTGTAAAAGTAGTGGATACAGTTGGTGCTGGAGATGGCTTTGATGCAGGTTTTTTATATGGAGTGCTTCAAAACTGGCCGATTGAAAAAACTTTAGAATTTGCTAATACAATAGGATCTATGGTCGTTCAAGTTTCAGGAGATAACGAAGGGCTTCCCTATCTAGAAGAAGTTCAGGCAAAGTTAGGACTATTAAATGTGATTGAGAGATAGTATAAAAACATCTTTGAAAGGAACGTGATTTGATGGAAATCGAACAATTAACGCAGGTTCCGATCATCCCCGTCTTAAGGAAGATTCCTTATGAAAAAAGTGATTACATTATAAATGCCTTACTCGAAGGTGGCATACGTTCTATTGAAATTACAATGGATACAGAACGAGCAGCCGATATTATAAATGCAGCACGTACCAAATACAGTTCCGATATTTCTATAGGTGCGGGAACTGTACTAACAGTGGAAAAAGCGAAAGATGCAATAGCAGCTGGAGCTGAGTTCATCGTTGCTCCGAATTTTGATGAAGCTGTAGCCAAGTATGCACAAGAACAGAAAATATTCTTTGTACCTGGTGTATTCACACCAAGTGAGATGGTCTCTGCGATTCAAGCAGGGGCTGAGATGGTAAAACTATTCCCAGCTTCTGTGTTAGGACCTCAGTTTATCAAAGATGTGAAAGGTCCCCTTAGTCACATACCAGTTATGTGTACTGGTGGGATAGACTTATCGACTGTAAAAAGCTATTTTGAAGTCGGAGCAGATGCAGTTGGAGCTGGAAGTTCTCTTGTGAAGAAAAAGTTTATTGAGGAAAATGATTGGATTGGACTTCAAAGTGAAACCAAAGAATGGGTACAATGTGTCCCTGTGTAGGAAACAATTCTACACTACTCTGATAATTCACTTCAACTCAGTATTAACTAAGGTTAGCATAGACATTATAAAAAGTTAACATTCAAAAAGTTCAAAGATTTAAAAATAACTCCACTCAAGTAAATAATCTTGAGTGGAGTTATTATTTGTCCCTGTGTAAGAAACAATTCTACACTATTCTGATAATAGACTACAATTCTGTGTGTCATGTGTTTGGAGAATATCGAATTAAACTGATGTGATAGAGAATAGGGAAGTTAGCACTATGGCATTAATATATATTTAATAGTACTTATTGATGAAAGTGAAGCAAAATCCCTGCGCAACGAATTGAATAATGCTAATTGTGTCTTACACAGGGACAGTTTACAGGGACAGTTTACTCCTATACCTCTTCGAAAATCTCACCAGCAATTCCCATTGCGTGTACAGCTTTTGGAAACCCAACATATCCAGCACAGTGGATGATGATCTCAATAATTTCTTCTTTTGACAGACCTACATTTAGTGCTGCTTGCAGGTGGACTCTGAGCTGATCGAAAGCACCTTGTGTGATAAGAGTTGTGAGTGTGATGATTTCTCTTTGTGAGTAGGAAAGCGTATTTCTAGAGTAGAGATCTCCAAAGCCAAAGGACACAATCATCTCCCAAAGGTCAGGTGATATATTTTTTATTCCTTCCATACCATTTCGGACATCTTGTGAAAATAGTTCTTCCATTGTATCTAAACCAGCCTCGTATCGCTTGTTATTTTCCATATTATTGCCTCCCCATAGTTGGTGGAATTTCATTTTCATCTACTAATACTTCAATCACTATCGGTTTGTTCGTTGCTTCTATCTTATGTAAAGCTTCTTTTATACTATCGATTAATTCAGTAGCTCTATAACATGTAAATGCTTCTAATCCCATAGACTCAGCAAATTTAGTAACGTTGAGCGGAGTTTCATATACACCGCCAATAGATGAGCCAATCATTTTTTGCATTCCTTTTTCCACCATATCCAATCGTCCATTATTCAAAACAATAAATAGGACAGGGGAGTTATAATTATATGCCGTAGAAAGCTCCGTACCATGCATAAACATGCATCCATCCCCAACTAAACATACAATAGTTTCTTCCGGGGCTGCTAGCTTAGCACCTATGGAAAAGCCAATACCATTACCCATCGCACCGAAAATATCATCAAAAAAGAAAGTCCCGGGTTTATAAATGTCAAAGTACTTAATCCCGTAAAAAGAGTGGCTGCCATCATCTCCGAAAATAATTGCATCCTCTGGAAGTCCGTAACGCATTGCCCTTATTACTTGGACTGCAGAGATTCGCTCACCTGGATTATTGTCCTGAAGTGGGATCAACTCGATTGGCGCTAAAAATGCTGAACTATCTATTTTAGTTATATACTTTAAGATAACTTTCAGATTCCCTTTTATATCACCAAGAACTGGAGTAGTTGGAACTGGAATCGATTTTCCGATAAACGTCGGATCATAGTCGAAGTGTATGATGTGCTCGGGATACATCACTTCAGATAAACCGGCAATGGACATATCACTTAGTCTTGAACCAATTACAAGGAGTAGGTCAACATTCTCTTGAAAGTAAGCGGTTGCTTCGTCTGTACCACCCAATCCGAATGCTCCTAATGAAAGCATATGATTGGAAGGAAATACTCCCTTTCCTCCTGGAGTTGTAATGACAGGGATGTTCCAATGTTCCGCCAGTTGCTGTACTTCACTATATGCTTTACTTGAATGAACACCTTTTCCTAAAAATAGAAGGGGACGTTTTGCAAGATTTAATCTATCGATTACTTCGTTTGTTAAAGGAGATATCATTTCATAAGGCAATGGTAAATCTAGTTGGAATGGTTCAATCTGTTCCAACAAAATATCAAATGGAATAGACAGATGCACAGGTCCTTTTACACCGGTCATAGCTTTTTCTAGCGCATGCTGTAGAAATGACTGTAGCATATCGCCTCGTTCTACCCGTGCACTAAACTTTGTAACAGATCTGAACATATCTACAAGGTCAGTTCCGAATAGACTGGAGTCCTGACCCATTGCTTTACCAGTATCTTTCATCGAGGGATGTCCTGTGATAATTAATAGGGGTAGATTAGAGGCCATTGCTTGGCCGGCAGCAGTGATCAGGTTAGTACCACCAGGTCCGGAAGTACCAACTGCGACCCCGATTTTCTGATTCATCAGGGCATAGCCGGTAGCTTCAAACCCTGCTGCTGCCTCATGTTTACTTAATACAAATTCCATATTATGGTGTAATAATTCGAATAATATAGGAGATACTGCCTTCCCCGGAATGCCGAATATATGATGAATTCCCCAGTGTTTAAAATTCGATACTAATACGGCAGAAGTCGTTTTCATGCTGTCATCTCTCCTGTAATCAATGATGTTCTAGGTAAATCTTCTCGATTTCATCTGCAGAAAGCGGTTTGCTAAAGTAATACCCCTGTGAAATATCACAATGATGACTTTTAAGGAAATCTAGCTGTTCCTGTGTTTCCACCCCTTCTGCAATTACCTCCTTACGAAGACTGTGAGCTAATGTAATTATTGCTTTTACAATGATGGCATCCTTCTCATTGTTCATAATTTCACTTACGAAGGATTTGTCAATCTTAATATAATCAACCGGAAAATTTTTAAGATAATTGAGCGAGCTATATCCTGTTCCAAAATCATCAATACTGATACCAATACCAAGTGCTTTTAGCTGTTCTAATATTTGAATAGAGTAATCGTATTCCATTGCCATATACTCGGTAATTTCAACGACCACATAAGCTGGATCGATAGCTATACGTTCCAACATATCTTCCATAAATGCCAAGAGATCTCTTGTAAGAAATTGTTGTGTTGAGAGATTAACGGACATTTTTACTGGGGTCATACCAACATCTTGCCATTTTTTGTTTTGGGAACAAGCCTCATTGATGACCCACTCTCCAATTTGGGTGATTAATCCATTTTCTTCTGCCAGTTTTATAAACGTTCCTGGAGGTATGAGACCTAGTGTAGGATGCTGCCAACGTAACAATGCCTCAAAACCTAATAATTTACCAGTATCGTTATTAATTTGGGGCTGATAATGAAGTACAAATTCATCGTTATCCAAGGCTCTTCTTAAATCGACCTCCAGCATGTATTCGTCCATCATTACATCCAATAATTCTGATGAATGAACGACGTATCGATTTTTACCTTCTGATTTTGCTTGATACATCGCGTTATCAGCATAGACCATGAGTTGCTCCATTGAAATTGGGTAGTCGGGATAAATAGCCACCCCAATACTAGCTGTTGTATTTAACTCTTTTCCACTAACATAAAAAGGTTGCTGAAACAGCTGAATTATCTCTTCTGCTTTTTTCATGACATAATCAATATCAACAAAATCCTTCAGTAGAAAGACAAACTCATCCCCACCCATTCGCGCAAGTATATCCTTCTCTCCAAGAGCACCACATAAACGTTTGCTTACCTCGATTAAGAACTTATCTCCATAAGAATGACTAAAGTTATCATTAATGACTTTAAATCGATCCAAATCTATGAATAAAACAGCCAAGGTACGTTGTTGACCATCGTATATTTGCTGGATAATGGCTTCTAATTCTTTTTTAATATGTCGTCTGTTTGATAAATTCGTTAAATCATCATGATAAGCTAAATAATTATATTTTTCCTGTAGCAAGTAGCGATCAGAGATGTCTCTGAACTGACCAAATGCACCAATCATCTTGTCCTCTTCATAAATTGGCTGTGCGTCAAAGAGACAAACAATGAGGTTACCTGAGTCACCTTTAAATTTTATTTCCTCATTTTTAACTATTCTCCCTTGTTCCAGTACCTCTTTAAAATATTCACCTGTTAAATGTGATTCAAGAATATTTCTACCCACAACAGCTTCTCTGCTGTTATTCGAAATTTGTTCAGCAAAGCTATTAAACTCGGTTGTAATTCCTTTCTCATCCGTAATAACAATGCCATTCCTTGTTCTACTTAACATAATCTGATTCATAATATTAAGCTTTTTATTTTGTTTTCTTAATAATAGTTCCCTTTCGATTGAATCTATCACTTGAGCTAACATCGTTAAGAAAAGTGTATTTTGAAATTGGATAGGCATCATAATAGAAACGCTACCAAGCAAGTTATTCTCATCCGTATAGTGAAAAGCTGTTCCATAACAAGCAATCTCATGAAGAAAACTATGATAATGTTGTTCACCAATCAAGCTGATAGGGTGTCTTTGCTGTAATGATAAACTAACAACATTTGTGCCTGTATCTTCTTGAACGAACAGGCTGCCAGGTTTGATCCCAAATTGTTCAATGGTAGACTTGATGGTTTCATCCCCTTCGATTTCCAATAGGTAACCGGTCGCATCAGAGACTACAACAAGTATGGGGGTGCCTTTTAAGGAATCTAGTAGCTTATTTGAGAAAAAACGCACAACTGATAGTATTTCACTATAAAATTTTCTCTTTGCTGCAAACTGCTCTTCATCTAAAAACCTTTTCGGTCTCGATATCTCATTCGGATCCATTCCGGCATCTATGCATGCTCTCTTAGATTCTGTAATGTAGTATGGTTCCGTCGTATCCATGTTCTCCTCCTAAAAAGTTTATATTATATATACCCTAATTTAATTGAGTCAAATTTTTAATAAATTGATAAATGAAAAAATATATGCTTATGCTTTTATTATAAAATAGCGAAAAAAAAGAATCCGTTTCTGCTAAGGTTAAGTCTTTACAAATTAACCAGTAGAAAGAATTCCAATATACTAATTTTACAGCAAAACGTAGTAAATTTCAAACTAATAGACTGTTATCTATTATATGTCGAAAAGCCATACCCTTGATTGCAAATATAATAAAGAGAACTATTGGGAGTTTATTATAAACACTAATAGTTCTCTTTTTTACTCGTATAGTAGGTAAATATATATCATGTTCTTAAAATAATTCAAAATTAGACTGGAACCAGTCATCCTTAAAACTTTGTATCAGTTTTAACTGTTTTTCCTCACAATACATACCGTTCCATAGACTAAAGCATAACGTTTACTAAGCTACAATCTTTTAAATAGTCATTAGATTTTGCATAAGAAGTTAATTATTCTTAGGCTACCTAGGAATAAACGAATCGTGCATGACTCAAAAAGGAACTTAGCGTTGATGGAATTTGAATATGTATTGGAGCAATTTGAGCCGATGATTTCTGCTTGCATTCGGAAGCTAAGCATATATAAAAACCATGAGTTATATAGACAGGCAGGTAGAATTGCTTTATGGAAGGCATGGGTGTGGTTCGATGTGGAAAAGGGAGATTTTGCACCTTATGCGTACCGCTCGATTTACGGTGGAATGCTCGATGAATTAAAACGAGAAAAACGTCAGGAAGAGCAAGTCGACACTGTGGAGGATGAAAAATTGGCATTTTTACTTGAACAATCTCTTGAAACAAGCTTATTTCGGGAGGATTTGGAAATAGCAATTGAATCATTGTATGCAAAAGAGCGAGAGCTTTTGATGTGGATTTTCGTGGAAGGGATCTCGCTGCAGCAGGCCGCAACGAGAGCTGGCATAACAATACCAGGTATTAAAAAGAGACGAGAAAGAATGCTTGCAAAATTGAGAGTACATATTGAAAAATAGGATTTAAAGTTTTTACCGGGAGAGTGATCTTCGACACTTCTCGGTATTTTTTTCAGTTACTTTATACCAAACGGATAGAAAATGTTTTTCTAATATAGGACCAAATTCTAAATAATACTTTACTAGAAGGGGTAATTAGGAATTATTTTTAAAATATTGCATATATTTAGTAAATTTAGACTAGTATGTTATATTGTAATTTGGTAGGATGTACTTGCAGGGAGGGGACAAAAAAGGGGGATATACGGTGAAAGATATTAAAAAAAGTTCTGGATTGATTGATAACCAAACATTAATAATTGAGCCTGTTTTTAAAGATAAGGTGAAGACGCGAATCGTGACGACACATGGAACTTATTATTCAGAAGAGAGTACATTGAACTTACTTGAAGATGCATGTAATAGATTTGCATCTACATTGGAGGGACGTTTGAAAGCAACGAAAAAATTAATGAAATATTCGGTAAAGACACCGTTGCTCATAGAGCCAAATGATTTCGGTGCTTTTCCAACGATGTCCTATAGGAATCCAGAGTGTGTTTGGATATTTAATCACCCTTTTTATGTGGTTGAGTTAAGCAAGGGGATGTCAGTCATCCATTTTCTTAATGGAATCTCTGTCACTGTAAATGCTTCCAAGCATGTATTGTTAAAACAACATCAAAGACTACACACCTCGTTAAATATATATGGTATGTACCATCGAAAAAAATAGGTACATAGGGAACATATTGTATAAGGTTTCTTTTGTTTATGTAACTTGAAGCTAGTTAATTGGCATTGAAGTGTACAAAAATATTGTCTCCTAACTAAATATTTAATCGTGTGGCGTCTGAAGATACTTTTCAGATGCTTTTTTTGAGTGATAGGAAATTATATAAAAATTTCCTGAGAACTCTGTGTAAAATGCAATAACCTGTTTCTTAAAGTTGTAGTAGGGAGAAGGACAGACAAATGCCATAAGATTACCGAGAAAAGACCAGTTGCACTAAAAACATTCGGGATCTTATAGGATAAGCCTTTCCAGAGCCAGAGCACTTCGAAAACGTTAGATACATGTTTTGAATTATAAGGATCGGGCGTCTATTTACCCAGTTTTTCTTTGACAGCTCTCTTATATGAACTATATAAAGATTTTTACAAATCTCGTTCTATTTAATAATGGAAGGGATTTTAAATGTGTCGCTTAAACTTAACTTTATTTACGAAATTATTACAATATTCTTGTTGTAATAGGCTGTTTTTTCCATTATCTTTAAGGAAGGGGCTTATGAAAATTAAGCTGGGAGAATATAATCTATCAAACGGGAGTGACAGGATGAAGAAGAATACGCTCAAGAAATCTGTAGTAGCTGCAGCATTAGCAACATCTTTGTTGGCAAGTACGAATGTTAGTTTTGCGAGTAGTTCAATGCAGGATGTTGTAGATCAAGCGAGAAAAGATATGAAGAATGCAGCTTATGCATATGTAGTTCCTGCTCAAAGTGGCAAGCTTGCTACAAGCAAAGAGTTGTATCCGGCACTTAATAAAGCAAAAGATAATTATGTGAAAGCAAAGGCTGCTATTACGAAGTCTAATGCGAAAAGTAAAGCCGTTTTACTCAAAGATTTAAACGCTCTTTATAATGAACGTGTTACAAAAGGAATCATTCCTTATATCGATGCTTATAACTATGCAGACAAATACTTAACTCCTATTATGAATGACATTAAAAAAGCTGAATCTGCAAAAGATTGGGCGAAGGTTGAGACTTTATATCATAAACTATCTGTTCAGTTGAAGAGTCGTACAACAATTCTCTATCGTTTTAGTGGTAAAGCTGCGAGAGATTTATTGTTAGACCAATATAAAGAACCAGCAAATACGAAACGAGATCAGTTGATGGTTCCTGTCACTGTTTATATGAAGGTTGTTCAAGCTGAAAAGTTATTAGCAGCTGGCAATAAAACCGAAGCTAAAAAGGTAATCGATACGATAGCACCTTTACTAGATAAACTTCCAACCGCTAGTTCATATCCAATGGTAGAAGATTTATTGAAAAAATTAGAAGCTGTTATTAAAGCATCAGGAGCAGAAGTGGAATCAGGCTCTAAAGATGCAGTGTCATTACGTATTTTAGGTACATCTGATATTCATACGAATATTGTGAACTATGACTATTACAAAGATACTGAGTCTAATAGCTTAGGTCTTGCAAAAACTGCAACACTTATTAAAACAGCGCGTACTGAAAATAGCAACTCTTTATTATTCGATAACGGCGATGCTATTCAAGGAACTCCACTAGGTTCATACAAGCAAGCTATAGATAAATTAGTAGATGGGGAAGAGCATCCATCTGTAACTGCAATGGAATTGTTGGGTTATGACGGAGCAACTTTTGGTAACCATGAATTTAACTACGGTCTTGATTATTTAGATGAAGTAATGGATGATGCAAACTTCCCTTATGTGAATGCGAATGTTCAAGACGCAACAACTGGTAAATTATTATATAAACCGTATGTGTTAATTGACCAAGAGGTGGTTGATGCAGAAGGTGACAAATCAACGATCAAAGTTGGAGTAACTGGAATTGTTCCTCCGCAAATCCTGAAATGGGATAAATCTCATCTAGAGGGAAAAGTAAAAGTGCAAGATTCTGTGCAAGCTGTGGAAGCTGTTATACCTCAAATGAAAAAAGCTGGAGCAGATGTAGTTGTCGTTCTTTCTCACTCAGGTCTTGGAGATACAAAGCATGAGGTTGGCGAAGAAGATGTAACATATTTACTAACGAAGGTTGAAGGTGTTGATGCAATTATTACAGGACATGCTCACCAAGTATTCCCTGGTAAAGTTGATGCTTCTTTAACGAATGTAAATATCGATAAAGGTACGATCAACGGTGTTCCAGTTGTAATGCCAGGTAAATTTGGTAGTCATTTAGGTGTAATTGACTTAACGTTAGAGAAAGAGGGCAACGAATGGGCTGTAACAAATTCTAAAGCAGAAGTACGTACAATTGCAAAAGATGCAACGGATGTAGACAAAACTATAGTGAACGCTGTAAAAGAAGCACATGAAGGAACGATTAAATACGTACGCCAAGCAGTTGGAACAACAACAGCTGACATTCATAGCTACTTTTCACAAGTACAAGATGATCCATCTATCCAAATCGTAACAAATGCTCAAACTGAGTACGTAAAAGCAAAACTAAAAGGTACAGAAAATGAAAAACTTCCAGTACTTTCTGCTGGTGCACCATTCAAAGCAGGAACAAGAAGTGACCCTGAATATTACACGTATGTTCCAAAAGGCGAGTTAGCCATTAAGAACGTAGCTGATTTATATTTATACGACAACACAGTAGCAATTGTTAAAGTTACTGGAGCTGACGTAAAAGAATGGTTAGAAATGTCTGCAGGTCAATTCAACCAAATCGATGCAACAAAAACTGGCGATCAACAACTTATTAATACAGACTTCCGCTCTTACAATTATGACGTAATTGATGGTGTAACATATGAAATTGATGTGACGAAACCAGCCAAATATGATGCAGACGGAAATCTAGTAAATGATAAATCATCTCGTATTACAAATTTACAATTCGATGGTAAGCCAATCGACTTAAAACAAGAGTTTATCGTAGCAACAAACAACTATCGTGCAAATGGAACATTCCCAGGAGTACGTAATGCAACAGCAATTGAAATCTATCCAGATGAAAACCGTCAAACAATTATTGATTATATTCTTGCTGAGAAAACGATCGATCCATCTGCTGACGGCAACTGGAAATTTGCAGCACTTCCTGCAAACGCAACAATCGTATTTGAATCTTCCAAACAAGCAGAAAAAGTAATCCCTGCAGACGGCAACATTAAATATGTTGGCGAAGGTACGGATGGGTTTGGGAAGTATTCTATAAAGTGACCCTGTGTAACAAACGATTCTGATATTTAACTACAATTCGCACACTCTCTAGGTTTCTGCTAGAGGGTGTGTTTTTTTATGTCCCTGTGTAGTAAACAATTCTAATACTTGGCAATCCATAACATACCCTCTTGCACAAGAGCTGGAGGGGGATTTTAATGTGAACTAATCAAAAGGATCCCTGTGTAGCAAACAATTCTGATATTTCCCGATTATTAACACCCCTTCCCGTATATGAGCTGAGGGGCGATTTTGTGAATTAATAATTCTGAAAGCTCTGGATTAATAACTATGAACTGTATATAAAGAAGCAATTAGTAGGGAGTAAGCGAGGACTAGTCTAAAAAAGAGTATGAAATATAAAGAGTAAAATAAAACATTGATTTTTCAGAAAATTATACATATAATAATTTTAAATACATGTTATATACAGGTGTTTCATATAATACTAGTAGTTTTACTACTAATTACATCATATCAATAAAAATAATATAAATATGAATAATTATAAAAATTTATATACATGTAATTTACTTGTATATTAATATATTTCGAAGGGTGATAGAAATATGAAAATGGCCAAAATTGGTGTTGTTTTTGATGATATGGATGCGGAGTTAGAGTGGTCTAAGAAGAAAAACCTTTTCGAGTATTTTATATTTGAAATTCTTGATCATTTTAGAATCCCATATGAAAAACTAGATGTAACGGATAAGTATAATTCATTTGACGTGTTGATTGTGAGTCACATCCGAGATAGTGAAGAAGCGTGCAGCAAAATATTAGAATATATACACGCTGGTGGGACTGTCGTTTCTTATGGGGGATTGGACTCTATAAGAAAGAAACTAGGTTTTTCAAACAAGCTTGCGTCTCAAAAGGGTTATGCAGATTTATCTGCCTTTTTAAACCAACATACCCCTTTACGTTTCCTAGATGCCGAGCCTTGGACGCATGAAACTGATTTAGACGTAACAGAATTTGGTGCTGTAGCTGATGAGGCAAAAACATGGCAGGGAGTATCTGCATTACAGCAAATAAAGTATGGTTCTGGAACACTTGAACGCTGGTCAGTACCGATTCCTCAAACGATCGTTGGTTTGCAACAGGGAACGAAGCCTGTTATAGAGGATGGAATACCAGCCCCGGATGGTACGGCAAATTTAGATGAGGAAATTTTAAAGGCAGAGGATGGCTTTGAACTGGATTGGGTTCAAGATCGTGCATTTACAGAAACTGGAATGCCTTATTTCCCTCACCCATATGCTGACTTATGGAAAGAAGTAATAATGGAACATTTATTAAAAATAGTGCTAGGAAAAGGTTTAACACTTCCCTTCTTAGACTATTGGCCATCAAAAGTACAACATGTTGCGATGATTTCCCATGATAGTGATTTAAATGTGGATGAATCAGCTCAAATGACACTAGATACGCTGAAAGCAGAAAATGTTCGGTCTACTTGGTGCATGATTGCACCAGGCTACAGTTCCTCGATATATGACCAAATAAAAAGTGATGGTCATGAAATTGCCCTTCATTACAATGCACTAGAGCAGGATGAAGGGGTTTGGTCAGCGGAAGCTTTTCAAACACAATTAGACTGGTTAGAAAAAACGACAAATACAAACCATACTGTATCTAATAAAAATCACTATACACGTTTTGAGGGTTGGGGAGAGTTATACACTTGGTGTGAAAACAATGGAATCCAAGTGGATCAATCGAGAGGTCCAAGTAAAAAAGGGAATATTGGTTTTTTATTTGGCACATGTCATCCTTATTTTCCAATTGCTTGGGCAGATGAAAAGAATAGACTATATGACGTTTTAGAAATTGGGTTTTTAACACAAGATCTAAATCACAATACATTATCAGATGTTAGTGTCATTCAGCCATTTTTAGATGGAGTGAAGCGGGTTAATGGTGTAGCGCATTTTCTGTTCCATCAATACCATATTTACCATCAGCCAAAAGTGCGAGAGGCCATTGTTCAATTAATAACAACTGCTAAAACTCAAGGATTTACCTTCTGGACTAGTAAGCAAATTAATGATTGGGAACGCGCACGTCGTGGGCTTACAATTAATGGAATTAGTTATTCAGGAGACATTAAAGTAACTAGCCGGGATGAGGAAAATGATTTTATGCTTCTCATACCAATAGCGGAGGACCATGCATCAGCAGATGATGAAGTAATAGTGCAACGATTTGGTGTTAATTGTAAACAAGTTCAAATCAAAAGAACCTAATATGGGGGACTTATAATGGAAGGAAACATATTAGCAATAAATGGTGGAGCAAAGGTGAAAACGACACCATTTGGTACAGGGCAACGCTTTGGGTTAGAAGAGGCAAAGGAATTACTGGAGGCACTAGAGCAAAATACATTATTTTATCATTTTGGTCATAAAGTAAAGCAGTTTTTACAGGATTTCAATAATCTTTATCAAGTAAAACACAGTGTTGCTACTTCTTCTGGAACTGCTGCACTACATGTCGCACTTGGAGCAGCTGGAGTTACTGCTGGAGATGAGGTTATTACAAGTCCTATTACAGACCAAGGTACAGTGGTAGGTATTCTCTACCAAAATGCCATCCCAGTCTTCGCTGATTTGGATCCTCATAGTTATACAATGACTGCTACATCAATCGAAGAAAAAATAACAGCAAAGACGAAGGCAATAATTGTTGTTCATCTTGCAGGTAACCCTTGCGATATGGACCCAATTATGGAACTTGCCAAAAAATATAACATCAAGGTCGTGGAGGATTGTGCTCAAAGTTATTTAACGACTTACAAAGGTCGATTAACAGGTACCATAGGGGATTATGGCTGCTTTAGTACTAATGATTTTAAGCATATTTCTACTGGTGACGGTGGAATGGTGACTGTAAACTCAGGAAATGAATCTGATTATTTTACAACGCATGCATTTGCAGATAAAAATTATCGAAGACAAGAAGACGCTGTGATGAAGGATATAGAATATTTAGCACCGAATTATCGAATGACCGAGCTGCAGGGTGCGGTTGGAATTGCACAATTGAAAAAGCTTAACTGGATTTGTACAAGACGCAATGAGTTAGGGGAAAGATTAAAGCAAGGAATCGCTACTATTAAAGGAATCAATCCGATGAAAATTACTAACGAAGGCTGGTGCAGTTATTGGTTTTATATGCTCACTCTGAATCTGGAACAGTTAACGTGCTCAAGAGAGGAATTTTCAGAAGCTTTAGCGGAAGAAGGAATTCCAAACCAACCGGGTTATATACCAAAGGTGTTATATGCGCAGCCTATATTTCAAAAGAAACAGGCATATTTGAATAACCATTATCCATTTAATCTAGGAGCCTATGACTACTCCATAGGAAGCTGTCCAAACGCAGAGAGTATTTTAGAAACGGCCATTCGATTAAATATAAATGAGTTCTATACAGATCAAGACGTAGAAGATATGATTGCCGCAATTAATAAAGTTGCTTCATTTCATAGCAAATCAATATCATAATTACTTGTTTAATTGAGTCAATTTCATAATTACTTATTTCATTTAAAAATACGAATGTTACTTAATATCGCAATATATTATTCGTTTTTTTAAGCGATCCCGTTGATTGGAGTGGCAGACGGCGACTCCAGCGGTAAGAGCGGGAGCTGAAAGCGTTCGCCTGTTTCTGCATCGCTGCGCTAGCTTCGAAACATGAAAGTGCGTTGGAGCAGAAATCAACGTTGTTGGGATTTCACTATTAAATATGTTTTTTATGAAATTGATTTAGGTAGTAAATAATTCTGGAAGGAGGGTTACAGTGCATAAAAACCTATTTACAGACTATGGAATTCCAGTTTCCGCAGAGGAAGAAAGAACAGCTGCTTTATGTAGAAATGAGAAGGGTGACTGCAGGTTTGTTATTGCTGCTAAAGGATTTGTTGTTATTGTTAATCTTGAAAATGGTCATATAAAACAAGTGTTTTTTCCTGATAATAACGATGAATATCCTTATTCCTCGTTTAGTAGCGATGGATTATTCTACACTGGTGCTGCAAATATGTTCATGGTATTGGACCCTTTTTTAGAGCAATTCATTTATTACAAGATGATTGAAAACGGGGAAGAAATTGTAGGATTTAGCTTTGCGGAAGATAGAGCGCGGAATATCTATTTCACCTCGTATCCACATTGTCATTTACTCTGTTATTCGCCTCTCTCAAAAGAAATCATCGATTATGGCAGGGTGGATTATAGCGAAAAGTATCCAGGGAGTGTGGCAGTGGATCAATCAGGTTGGGCATATATAGGAATTGGAACGGAAAGTAAAAATATAGTAGCCTTTCATCTAGAAAGAGGTTTGAAAAAAGACCTTATAATAAAATCTCAAAGACAAAAAGGCACTGGCTATATCCACTTAGGAGAAGACGGGTTTGTATATGGACATATAGGAGAAACTAGTTCTCCACAATGGATGAAGTTTTCAAATGGAGACTTCGAATCTATAAATGTTGAAAAGGTATCTCCCTCTTTTTATACTGGTACAGGATTTCAAAGGATTCATAGGTATCAGGATGGAAATTATCATATAGAGAGATACAGCTTATCTGAGGGGCTTATTGAACTAGTTAACAGAGAAACTGCACAAACAAAAACTATACATTTTAGTTATACTTCGGACGGAGCGAAATTGTCTACTATTTATCTCGGACCAGATGATTATATTTATGGTACATCTATGCACCCACTACAATTTTTTAGCTTTGATAGCTGCACGAAAAAAATGACTAATTTTGGTGGAGAGGTTATTGAAAAAGGAGGAGGCGGAAATATTGCTGCCTATGCCACCTATGGGAATTTACTTATAGGCGCAGCATACGCAGGCGGGAAATTATTAGTTTTTGATACGACTAAGAAATTTAGTAGGAGCGTAAATCCGAAATTGGTTGCACAGGAAGAGAGTATTCATAGACCTCGCTGTGCAATTGCTTTAAAGGATCATGAGCATATTGTATGGGGAGGGTTTCCTGGGTATGGAATGATTGGCGGATCATTAGGTATTTATCATATTGAAACGGAAGAAAACCATCTATTGACTCATGAAACATTAGTTGAAAATCAAAGTACGATTAGCCTTGGAGAATTGAGCTCCGGAGATATCCTTGGCGGAACGAGTATTGAGACACCTGGTGGAGCAGAATCACGAGAAAAAGAAGCTTGTTTATATATATTAAATTGGGAGACCAAAAAAGTTAAAAATAGTTTTGTTCCGATAGAGGGTGCACGTGAAATTGCTCAACTATTTATTGACAAGTATGACTGTGCCCACTGTCTTACCGATCAAAGTACTTACTTCGTTTGCGATCCATATACGGAACAGATACTATTCCAAAAAGATTTATCCAACTGGGGCCAAACTGTTCGAAATTGTTTTACTTATGATTTACAAACTAACACGCTCTACTGTCTTCTTAGTCATACTTTACTCAGTGTAGAGATACAAGGGAAACATTGCGTAGAACCTAAGGTAGTTCATACACTACCAATGGCCGCTACCAGTGGTATTGTTCAGAAGGATAGCCGAATTTACTATGGTAGTGGAAGTCATTTATTCAGTATCCAAATTGGGGAGGGATGAAGACCATGTATATATTAAAAGAAATCGAAAAAAATGGACCTCCACCATTGTTGCATAATGTAAGCGATATGAAAGAATGGCATGAGAAAAGATCTACAATTATGCAGAACTGGCTAGATTGTATAGGTGGTCTTCCTCCTCTAGTTAAAACGAGTATGAAGATAAACTACTGGGAAATTCATACCGGTTATTACCTGATCAACATCTGTTATTCCACGGTTTACAAGGACTGGGTACCAGCGAACCTTTTAGTTCCTAAAGTTAGTGGAGAAGAAAACATTGCATCCAAAAGTGATGTACTTCAATTATTGAACTCAGCTAATAGCGAGCAATTTCGGGCAGTTCTTGCTCTCCATCCAACTAGTGATAGTGGAAAGGAAGACATAAGTACAGCAGCAGGTAGGAAAAATAGACAATACGGATTGGAGCTTGTTAATAGAGGATATGTTGTTTTAGCTCCAGATACGATAACTGCAGGAGAACGTTTATTAAGGAATGAGCAGCCATTTCAAACAGCAGCATTTTATAAAAGTCACCCAAATTGGTCAGCAGTTGCTAAGATGATTGTTGATCACAGGCAGGGAATTAGCTTGTTGGAGGACCTAAGTATAGTAGACACCTCCAAAATTGGAGCAATTGGACATTCGTTAGGCGGGTATAATAGCTTCTTTCTAGCAGGAGTCGACAGTAGGGTTAAAGCGGTAGTTTGTAGTTGTGGATTTTCTCTTTTCGCTCAAGATCCTGAGAAACATCGCTGGGGCAGAAGAGAGTGGTTTAGTCATATACCTAAGATTAGTGATTATATCAATGAAGGTATTATCCCGTTTGAGTTCACTGAAATTGCTGCTTTAGTTGCTCCAACCCCATTATTCATGTGGATGGGTCAAAATGACAGCATATTTCCTCATTGGGAACCTGCAGCAAAAGGCTTCGCTGAACTTAACTCCTTATATGAATGGCTGGAACAAGAGGGGAAATTTCAATCCTTAATAGGGAACTCTGGACATGACTTTCCACCTGAAATTCGCCAAAACGCCTATACTTTTCTAGATAAATGGTTGAGCTAAAGTAGTCCTTCAAGTTTACATTGCAAAATATGCTATTCTAATTAAAAGTAGAGCAATCATTTAGTAGGGAGTTGTGACAATTGCTAAAACGCAAAAGTGTTTTTGAAAATCGCTATAACAAGTTTATTCATGAATTAAAAGAAGAAATTATCTCAGGGAAGATAAAACCTGGTGAATTCATTCTTCCAGAAAACACATTAAGTAAAGTGTATGAATTAAGCAGGGTTTCCATTAGGAAGGCATTGGCAGAGCTCGTAGAGGAAGGTCTAATTGAGAAGATACCTGGAAAAGGTAATCGAGTAACTATTCCAAATGATACACAAAAACAAACTATTACACTTGGTTGGTTTTCAAATTCTTATGAGATTGAAATTATACGAAAAATTATCAAACGTTTCGAGCAACTCAACCCATTCACAAAAGTAAATCTACAAATTCTGCCTAATAGTCAGTATATATATAATCTGACACAATCCTTAAAGCATGATAATGGACCAGATGTATTTATCGTATCTGATTATCATTTTCGAGAGTTAATGGAGTCGAATTCTTTAGATATGCTAGAACCATTCTTACCAGAACATGTTGACATAGAAAAGGATAGCTATAAGCAAGTGTTTGATATGTTCACATATAATCAGACGGTACCTGTTACGCCATTTGTATTTTCACCAGTGATGATCTGCTATAATCGACGAATGTTTGAAGAAGCTGGAATTTCAAAGAACTTCAAAATGGAAAACTGGGATGACTTGTTAGAGTTATCAGCACGTACAACAAAGGGATTACAAAGTGACAGTATTATTAAAGAATATGGCTTTTGTTTTTCATCTTCTACGAATCGGTGGCCGGTGTTTCTGTTGCAAAACAAAGGATTGTTTATGGCAGAGGACCGCTCTAAATCAGTAATGAACAGAAAAGAGAATATAGAAGCATTGAATTACTGTGGTGATTTAATGTATAAGCATCAAGTATCGCCTATCTTCTCTCACGGGAGTAATGAGTTAGCAGAAAATCTTTTTATGCGAGAAGGGGCAGCAATGATTTTGACTACCTATTATTTTATGAATGAATTTAGAGATCATAAGATTAAATGGGACGTCTTACCGCCTCCTCAAAATGAAACGCCGGGAACACTACTCTTGGGTGGTGCTTTAGGTATTAGTGCAAATAGCAAAATTAAAGAGGCAGCACAAGCACTTGTTAGCTTTATGGTAAGTACTGAAGCACAAACATTGCTCAAGCAAAATGGATGTACTATTCCGATGCTTCGCATAGTTGCAGAGGATAATAATCTTCTGCAGCCAGGAGTTCATCCGGAACAATATAATGCTTTTAAAGAAGTAATGGGAACATCCAAGACGATTAGGGATCTTGATCTGACAATAGAGGAGTTTGAACTAATCGAACGAGAGATGCAATTTTTCTGGGCCAATATGGAAAAAGCAGAGGATACATGTAAACGAATAGAAGAGCTTCTTAATTTAAAACAAGCAACATATAACGTTTAAAACGTTATTCAAGGGGTGCACTTGTGATGAAATTTGCTCAACATCTTAAGCGATTAAAGCCACATCCTCGAATTTTATTTAATGACGAGGAACTAAAAGAAATGAAAACAAGAGTGGCAGATAAGAAACTGGAAAGCAGCATTGATTTTAACAATTCGTGGTATAAAATACTGGAATTAGCAGAATCATACATAGCCGAAAAAGAGTTTACGGTCGTCTATCCAAGTTGCTCTGTTCAACTAACTATTCCTTTGCCATTAATACAATTAGAGCCTGTTGGAGATCCACCAGGATATATAGATTATCCTTTTTGGACGATGTATTCTCGAGCTATTGAAGAAAGAATCCGTGTTTTATCCTTTGCTTATGGAATAACAAAGGATAAAAGGTTTGCTGAAAAAGTAAAGGAGTACCTCCTTGCTCTATCTTCGTTTACTAGATGGTTTGAATTTCCGCTACGAGGTGCGGAAGGTAATTTAAGTAATGCGCATTTTACAATAGGTTCAGCTATTGGGTATGATGCAATTTTACATACTTTATCCAGCACCGAGAAAGATATGATTAAACATGCTATTTTTACAAAAGGTTTACAGCCTTTCCGTATAGATTTTAATAATCATGATAGTCATAATATTATTGCATCGAAGCAAGTAGCGATGCTTATCGGATCCCTAGCCATCTTAGATAGTGATTGTAAGGACGAAGTGGAACCATTCATCTTCAACTCTTGTATTTATATAAGCAATTATTTAAATAGTAGGCTAATAGATCCGGACATTGAAGGGCTATTGTATTTAAATGTAGCTGCAAGGCATATTTTAATGGCAGTAGATACGTACCATCGTTCAACAGGAAATAATGAATTTCTCCAGCATTCATATTTTAGTTTTCTTCCTGATCTTTTCATCTACTCACTTGGGACTGGTGGAAAGGTGAGCTTTGTAAACTTTTCAGATTCATTTTATAGCTTGGATATTTCTTATCTTATGTCGATACTTGCATCTAAAAACCAAAATCGTATTGCAAGCTGGTATATGAATAAATTCTCTGGAAGTCATTTGGAAACATTGCTTCATACGAATAATCTACCTGCGCCTTTAGATCCAGAAAAATACTATGGAAATAGGTGCTCCAATATTTTTTCTACGATAGGTTGGGCTTCATTAAGAAGTGGGTGGAAGGATCATGATCATCTATTAGCTTTCAATTCAAGCCAGTCCGCAAAGAATCATAATCATTTTGATCAAAACAATTTTATATTACATGTTGCAGGAGAATGGCTAATATCCAATCCAGGTTATCAGGATTATGTAGAAGGACCAAGGAGAGATTATACGATTGGGACAATAGGGCATAACAGTATGCTTGTTAACAATAAAGGACAATCTCAATTAGGAAAGAGTAAATTTGTAGACTGGTATACATCTGACTACTTTTCTTTTGTTAGTGGAGAAGCGTCTGGTGCTTATGACAAAAGTATTTCACAATGGGAACGAAAAATAGTACATATCGATAATAGCTATTATCTTGTTATAGATAAAGTTGTTAAAGAGGATAAGGCTAGCGTACTCAGCTTTCTTTTCCATACAACAGCACAAATATATGCAGGAGATAAAAATTTGCTGCCAGGAGAGAAGACAGAAGAAACACATATCACATTCTTTGGAAACAACGTCTCTGCTTCCATTTACAACTGCTATCCAAAAGATACAAAGAAAAGTGTAGAACAGCATAAGGGAGCAGAGGAGTATGGCTCATATCTAAAGATAGTGCCGCAGGATAAGGAGCAAATGCAACATTTAATAACAATGCTTGTTCCTGAAGCTTCAAAAAACGAATTTGCTTATTCAGTAAATAGATTAGAGTCACAATTTCATATAGAGATAGCTCGTCAAGGCATTACGGATCATATTCTTGTTAATGAAAATAGAGATTCTGTGTGGCAAACATCCTCTAATGGAGAAATTGGTCTTCAAGGAGAACAGGGCTGGATTTCATTTCAGAACGATGACAGCAAGCTAAGTAAGTTTTCTGTAATAAATGGGACCTGTTTGAAAGTACAAAGTGATTATATCTTTCAATCGTCTAAAGAGATGAATATCTCTGCTCAATTTAACGACATAGGAGCCAAAATACAACTTAAACTTCAAAAAAATACTCAGTTTTCACTGAAAACTCCTCAACCGACAATTCTATTAGTTAATAATGATGAGCATTTGATAAACTATCAAATTGACCAGGGGATGCTTGAATTATATTTGGAGCAAGGATTATATGAAATCGAACTATTCATTTAAAGTAGTGAAAATTTGCATTTAAATAACTGAATTTTCAATGAAAAACGCATTTAAAGAGGTGGTTTACATGGAACTTACTGGATGGAGAGGTTCATTATATCATTATATGGATTGGGCATTAAAGCTTGCATATTTAAATATTCTTTGGTTGATAGGAATAGTAATTGGTGCTGGAATTGCAGGTTTTTTTCCAGCAACCGTAGCGATGTTCTCTGTACTCAGAAAGTGGGCACAAGATGAAGGTGATGAACTTAAGGTATTCGCTCATTTTAAAAACGAATATAGAAAGGAATTCTTAAAGTCTAATAAATACGGCTATTCATGGGCGGTACTAGGATTAATATTGTACGTGGATTTACAGTTTTTTCGTGGTATTCCTACTATCTGGGCATTAATAGTCTCTTTATTCTTTTTTATACTTGGTGCTATTTATATAGTTGCTTTACTATATGCATTTCCTGTTTATGTTCAATATAAACTGACATTAAAGCAGTATTTTAGAAACTGCTTACTTATTGTCCTTTCTAATCCCTTGTTCTCTGTCCTAATGGTTTTAGGATTCTATTTTCCATATTATTTAATGATTAAAATTCCGGGACTACTACCGTTTTTCGGAGGCAGCCTTATAAGCCTAGTGTTAATGATGATTTCTAACAAAATGTTTACGAACTTAGAGAAAAATAAAAAGGCACATGAGTCAATTTCATAACTATTTATTCATTTAAATAGATAAATAATTAAGAAGTATCCCAGTTTTTTATTCGGTTGTTAAGAATGCTGAACTTATTGATTGGTGCGCAAGGTGGCTTACACTCGGAAAGTGTCCGCCTTAAGCGTATATCAAAATGGTTCAAAGTTCACTATTTAATATACTTTTATGAAAGTAAGGCAGAAGATAACAGAATATAATTTCAGAAAAATATTGAATTATTGTAAAATTTAAATTATTATTAAATACATGTAATATACATGTATTGGAATGATTTAATAGGCAATTAAGTATTTGGAGAAAGGGGAGATTTGTTATTGAAACTAAAAACAAAAAAATTGATACGTTGGATTCAACATTAGCCGTATCAAATAATATCCCGACTGAAATAAAAAAGAAGTCATTAAAAAATAAATTATGGCGAGATCGCTATTTGTTACTACTAATCTTACCGGGAATTTTATATTTTCTTATATATCGCTATATACCAATGGCAGGAATTCTTCTAGCATTTAAGGATTATAGCCCGTTTCGAGGGTTTGCAGATAGTCCGTGGGTCGGATTAAAATACTTTAAGTTAATCTTTGAAGACGCTGAAGTTATTCAAGTTATTTGGAATACACTACAAATTTCAATGTTACAAATCTTTTTTGCCTTCCCTATCTCTATCGTACTCGCCTTAATGCTTAATGAAATTAGAAATCAGCTATATAAGAAATTTCTTCAATCTATTGTTTATTTACCTCATTTCTTATCCTGGGTAGTCGTTGTTGGGATAACTGTTATTTTTCTTAGAAGTGAAGGCTTAATCAACAATGTTCTAGTGAACTTTTTAGAAATCAATCCAATCCCATTTTTAACTGATCCAGCTTTGTTTAAGCCAATAGTTATTCTCCAAGTTATCTGGAAGGAATCAGGTTGGGGTACTATTCTTTTTTTAGCGGCATTGTCTGGAGTTAGTCCGCATCTATATGAGGCTGCTGTAATAGACGGAGCTAGTCGTTTAAGGCAGATGTGGCATATAACTTTACCAGCACTAAAGAGTACTATTGTTATCTTACTAATCCTTCGTTTAGGAAATGTAATGGATAGTGGTTTCGAGCAAATCTTTTTAATGTTGAATCCTTTCAATATGGAAACAGGAAATGTCTTAGACACTTATGTGTATTTTAAGGGGATTCAGCAGGCTAATTTTAGTTTCGCTACAGCTGTAGGACTTTTTAAAGGAATTATTGGTTTAATACTTGTCGTTCTTGCCAATAGACTTGCGAAAAAATTTGGAGAAGATGGCTTATATTAATGAATCATCTTTCATCTTTATCTGTCTGAGTCTAGCGCCACGCACCTCGAGTCGCTTTAGGATTACGGTAAAGGCAAAGAACGCCTTTACTCGAAATACTTCCAGCGTTAGTCGGAGGCCCACACGATGTGGGTCATACAGTCGTTGCGACACGATGTCACGAACTTAGACTGTGACATAGGCACTTGTGCTTTTCTTATTATGTAAGGAGGTAAGGTTATGTTTAAAGCTACTGGTGGCGAAAGGGTAATGGAAATCTTTAATAACATACTCTTGTTATTAATAGCTGTTACGATGCTATTTCCTTTTTTATACATTTTTTCCGTTTCATTTTCAAGTGTAAGCGATGTACTCAATAGTGATTTCCTTTTATGGCCAAAGGAATGGGTGACAGATGCCTATACGTATATTTTAGGGTCCGATCAATTTATTCGTTCTCTATGGGTGACGGTTTATATCACTGTGGTAGGGACATTTGTTAATCTAGTTTTTACATCTACGATGGCTTACTCTTTAACAAGAAATATTATTGGGCAACGGTTAATCTTGTTTTTAGTGTTATTTACTGTTCTATTTTCTGCTGGAATGATTCCGACTTATATTATTGTAAAAGAAACTGGTTTATTGAATTCGTTATGGGCACTAATCATACCTGTGGCAATCAGTCCATTTAATTTAATCATCATGACTCAATTTTTTAAAGGGATCCCTGAGGAACTAACAGAGGCTGCTATTATTGATGGAGCCAATGATATCCAAATTTTTTCTAAAGTGATCTTACCTTTATCAAAACCAGCGTTGGCAGCTTTTGGTCTGTTTTATGCAGTGGGCCACTGGAATAGCTATTTCTCAGGTGTTCTCTACTTGAATGACCCCTCGAAGTGGCCGATACAAGTTATTTTGCGACAAATTGTCATTGTAAATGAACCAAATGCAGCGTTAGGTGGTCATGCAGCAATGGTAGAGGCATTACCGCCTCCAGAAACGGTTCAGATGGCTGCTATTTTATTGGCAACCTTACCAATACTTATTGTTTATCCGTTCTTACAAAAACATTTTGCAAAAGGAGTGATGCTTGGATCTGTAAAAGGATAGTATTTAGAAAATTGTCGGTACTGCTGTTAAAGAAGCCTTACAAAAAGATAAATGGAGGGGTTAATGTGAAAAATAAACACCTAATGATTAGCTTTCTACTTCTTTTCCTTAGTTTTATGTTAGTAGCTTGTACGGATGAAAATACAGATGAGAAAGATACAACCGACAAAGATAATGAAACCGCAGGAGAAAAAGCTCCAAATGCACAGGTTGATCCATTTGATCATAGTGAGAAATATACAATCACGGGGATGACATTCCGTTTCGGTGATCCACCTCCATTAAAAAGTCCTGGTCTAGATATGATAAATGAGCGATTTAACGTAGATTATAAACCAGAGATTATACCTCAAGGTGATTATGTTGAAAAATCTTCTGCCATTGTAGCATCAGGTTCTATGCCAGATTTAGTTGGATTCCAAGCTGGCGATACCCGTTTTTATCAATGGGCAGAAGATGGAGCATTTCTACCCCTAGATGACTATTTATCACATTACGAAACATTAGGGAATATTCCAGACTATATTTACAATTCTTTTAAAGTAGATGGAAAGATATACGGAATTCCGCGTTATTCCAACCCATATCCTGTTACACCAATTATTCGTAAGGATTGGCTCGATAAATTAGGATTGGAAGTACCAACAAACTACGAAGAGTTAGAGAAAGTTGCTATTGCATTTACGAAAGAAGATCCAGATGGGAATGGAAAGGCAGATACGTATGGAGTAGCTATTGGAGAAAATATTAACCCAAGCTTTAATATGGGAACATATTGGGACTTCAATGCTTGGTATCACCAAAATGATGATGGAGATTTTATTCCAGGTATCATTTCTGATGGAAGAAAAGACTTAGTTCAATTTTTTGCTAATTTGTATAAAGAAGGCGCTATGACAAAAGACTTTGCCGTTCTTGATTGGGCGAGTACTAATAATGAGTTTTACTCCGGTAAAGCTGGAATTTTCGTAGGCGGTGTCTCTGGGATGTCACAGGAGTATTTCGATGGATTATTATCTATTAATCCAGAAGCGAAGCTAGTAGCAATTCCTCCATTTGAAGCACCAGACAAATCGAAAGGATTCACAATGGGTTCAGGTAACTCAGGTATTCTTGCTTTAAATGCTAATCTTGCAGAAGACGAAGGGAAATTATATCGAGCATTAGAGTTAGTAGACTTTGGGAAAACTTATTTCCCGGCTGAGGAAAAAAATCCTCAAAATGCGGACTTTGACTTCTATTTAGGTAAAGAAGGAACTGGTTATAATATGGAAAATGGATTACCTGTCCAAATTCCAACGTTCTCTTCTGAAGGACTTGCGCCATCAACCTATTTCTTGGATAACAGAGAACAGGTTCCAGAGGATGCAAATATTACGTATGCGGATAGCTATACACTACCAGAGTTGAAAGAAATGACTGCATCATTACAAGAAATGTTTGAAACGAGCGAGTTATATGTCGATCCTTCTCATGGTGTTCTATCACAAACAAACCAAGAAAAAGGTACAGATTTATTTCAATTCGTAATCAACGAACAATCGAAAATGATCGCTGGTCAAAGACCAATATCTGACTGGGACGCACTAGTTGAAGAGTACCTTGAAAAGGGTGGCGAAGCGATTATTAAAGAAACAAACGAAGGAATCAAATCTAAAGGATATACAGAAAGAGAATGGAAGTAATATAAAAATGACCTGTTCGCTAATGCGAGCAGGTCATTTTTCTAAAAAATTTTGCAAAACTGCTGACACTTTTTGTTCGGACGTATAGGGTTTTGCCCCGGTCTCATAGGACTAAATGAGGAGGGGATAGAGCGCTATGTCGGACATTCACAAACCCGCTCGGTCAGAAAGAGATCATTCTCATGTTATAAGCTCTTGTTGATGGGGATGATGTAACCTTATTTATCCCTAGGGTCTTTAGAAAATATATGGATCTTGCATTTTTCTTTTTTGAGAATTCCTCCACCCAAATTAAAGACTTATTAAAGTCATGTCATAAATTTAGTCGGTAAGCTAATATAATTATAGAGTATTCTGAATAATTTGTTAGAGGGGGAATTAGTGTGGTTGTGGAGGGAAAAACAGAATTAGCAAAGGATAGTAAAATCTCAAAAAGGAAGAATATATTTAATTATCTTGGACCGGCTTTAATCACTTCGGCCTTAGTATTAGGTCCAGGAAGTGTTACGCTATCTTCTAAAATTGGGGCAATATATGGCACACAATTAGTTTGGACCATTATTTTAGCTATTATTTTAATGATGGTATTTACAGAAATGAGTACTCGGATTGGTTTAGCAGCTGATCATAGTTTCATTCAAACAATTAAGAAAAAATGGGGATTGCTCGCTGGAGTATTAATAGGGGTTGGTGCATTTTTGGTTACCGCATCATTCCAAGCAGGTAATGCAATTGGTACAGGGATAGCTATATCTACAGTTACTAATATGGATCCTACCATTTGGATTATCATCTTTACTCTCATATCTATTGGATTATTATTTGCAAAACAGTTTTATCAAATTCTTGAAAAAATGATGCTGGTCTTAGTAGTTATTATGTTACTGGCATTTTTGATCACTGTTATAGTAGTCCAACCATCATTAGTGGATATTTTCAAAGGATTCTTACCGGTGTTACCTGAAGGAAGTATGGGGTTAATCATAGCACTATTTGCAACAAGCTTTTCCATTGTTGGAGCTGTATATCAATCTTATTTGGTAAAAGAAAAAGGTTGGAAAATTACAGATGCTGCAAGTGGTCGTAAGGAATCCTTTTTAGGAATTTTTCTTCTAGGTTTTATTTCTTTCCTAATAATGATTACAGCTGCAACTATTTTGAAGCCTCAGGGACTTATCGTTAATGACGCAAGTGAAATGGGCTTAGCGTTAGAACCACTTTTTGGTAACTGGTCTACTATTGTCTTTATGCTCGGATTGTTTGGGGCATCCTTTTCTTCACTGATGGGGAATGCAACGATTGGTGGATCATTACTAGCGGATGGTCTTGGCATTGGCAGCAACTTGTCGAATATGAAGGTGAAACTACTAATTATTTTAGTGATGCTCTTCGGTTCTATCATTGGGATTGTATTTGGTTCTGCTCCATTGAATCTAATTGTTTTTGCACAAGCCATTACGATATTTGTTGTGCCTTTTATAGCAATTGCTATTTTAGTAGTAGCTAATGATAAAAATATTATGGGAGAACTTAAAAATAAATTATTAAGCAATGTCCTAGGGGTTATTGGACTAATAGTTTTAATCTATTTAGCTTTCAATAATATAAAAAATATCTTTTTCTCATAAGAAATTGGAGGGATTCATTTGAAAACAGTTGAAGAACTTGAAAACTTAATGACCGAACCATCTGATGCACTAGTAGATGAGATGCGAAAAATAGATGGTAATATATTGATATTAGGCATTGGAGGTAAGATGGGACCTACTTTAGCAATGATGGCTAAAAGAGCTATTGATAAAGCTGGTTTAGATAAGAAGGTAATCGGCGTATCCCGCTTTTCCAATGGAACATTGAAAGAAGATTTAGAAAAAGCAGGAATCGAAACAATTTCCACAGATCTATTAGATGATGAACAATTGAAACTGCTCCCGAAAGAAAAAAATATCATATATATGGCGGGCAATAAATTTGGTACAACTGGCAATGAACACTTTACCTGGGCGATGAATACATACCTGCCAGGTAGAGTAGCAGAGCATTTTAAGGGCGCCAACATTGTTGCTTTCTCAACTGGGAATGTATACCCATTAGTACCTTTGACTTCAGGTGGCTGTAATGAATTGCATGAAGTTGCTCCGGTTGGCGAGTATGGTCAATCTTCCCTTGGGAGAGAACGAGTGTTTACTTATTTTTCTCATAAGGATAATACTCCATTAACCGTATTCAGATTAAACTATGCGATCGATATGAGATATGGTGTCTTACTCGAAATTGCTCGCTCTGTGAATAACGGGGTACCTTTAGATTTATCGATGGGTCATGTGAATGTCATTTGGCAGGGGGATGCAAATGAATATGCAATAAGATCGTTATTAATAGCAAGCTCACCTCCAACCATTTTAAATGTAACGGGTCCAGAAACGTTACCAGTTCGATGGCTTGCCAATGAATTTGGAAAATTGCTAGGGAAGACTCCAATATTTGATGGAGTAGAAAAGGAAAATGCTCTATTAAATAATGCGAGTAAGGCACATAAGTTATTTGGATATCCAAGAGTCTCCATAAGAGAGATGATTGAATGGACAGCAGACTGGGTAGCAAATGATGGAGAAACGATTAATAAACCAACTCACTTTCAGGAACGGAAGGGGCAATTCTAAATGGCTTTATCACAAGAACTACAGAAACATTTACAAGATGGTGCCTTTATCCCTGCTCATCCGTTAGCATTAACAAGTGATAAACAATTAGATGAATATGCTCAAAGGAGATTGACTAGATACTATATAGAGGCTGGAGTAGGTGGTATTGCAGTTGGTGTTCATACGACTCAATTTGAAATTAGAGATCCTCAGTTTAATCTATATGAAATTGTTTTACGTTTAGCGATGGAAGAAGTCGAAAAAGCACAGCTACAGCGTCCGTTTCTAAAAATAGCGGGTGTTTGTGGAGGTACGGAGCAGGCATTAGAAGAGACAAAAATAGCTAAAGCACTAGGCTATGATATGGTGCTTTTAAGTAATGGTGGATTACATCAGTATTCAGAAGATGATCTTATTGAACGGACAAAAGTTGTTGCAAATGAATTACCTGTGTTTGGGTTTTATTTACAACCAGCTGTTGGAGGACGAATTTTTAGCTACGAATTCTGGGAGGAGTTTGCTAGTGTCGATAATGTGGTCGGTATTAAAATGGCTCCTTTTGATAGATATTTAACCTTAGATGTAATAAGAGCGGTTTGTGCGTCTCCAAGAAAAGATGAAATTGCACTCTACACTGGCAATGACGATAATATTGTTTTAGATTTATTTGCAGCATACCAGTTTGAAGTAGAAGGTAAAATGGAAAGTAAAAGCATAGTAGGTGGTCTTTTAGGACATTGGTCGGTATGGACGCATGAGGCTGTAAAGCTATTTGAGAAAATAAAACAGGCCAGACTCGATAATGACATAGATAAACATTGGTTTTCTATTGCGCAGGATGTAACAGATGCAAACTCTGCATTCTTCGATTCAAAAAATGCATTCAAAGGAAGTATTGCTGGGATTAATGAAGTGCTTAGTAGACAAGGGCTTCTGCAGGGGAATTGGTGTTTAACTGATCATGAAACTTTAAGTCCAGGTCAGGCAAACGAAATCGATCGTGTTTATGCAACCTATCCGCAGTTAAATGATGATGCATTTGTACAGGAGTTTCTTCGTAATGATAAAAACCAATAAAAAGTAGGAAAAGACACATTAGCAATCATGTGTCTTTTCCTACTGGAAAGGAAGAGGATATGAAATCTCATATAAAGGTAGGAGTAATTGGTCCGACTTGGATTTATGATACGCTTGTTCGCTGCTTTAATCTTTTCCCTACCATACAACCGATTTTCCGTTTGTCTGATGAAATAGATAGAGCAAAAGAATTCACAGCGGAGTTAAGAGATAAAGTGGATTGTCTATTTTATTCGGGACGAATTCCATATTTGGTCGCTAAAGAAGAGGTGCCAATGGAAGTTCCAGCATTTTATATACCGTTAAAAGGAGCGGGATTATACCAAGCACTTTATAAAATGAAAAATAGAATGAATTTCACTCATATAAGTTTTGATGGAATTCAAAGTGACTATATTGAAATTGTAAAAAAAAATGTAGAAGAAACGTTTAGTTATGATAACTACAATAACTTAGTTTCTCTTGAAAACGTGGACGAGATTCTAAATTTTCATATGGAAAACTTCGAAAAATGTTCTTCTACGGTTGTAATTACAAGCTTGAAATTAGTAAGTGAATTATTGACAAATAATAATATTACAAATGAATGGCTGAAGCCTTCAGAAGAAGATATTATTGTGTCTATTGAAAGAATGCTATTAGGAACTAATCAACGAAAGCAAAAAGAAATGCAAATTATCATAGGAAGAATCTTTATAGAAAACTCAACTGCTATAGCAAATGATTTTATGACAGAGCAGCAAATACAAAAAAGAAATCATACTACATATCGAATGTTACTCCATTTTGCTGAGCAAATGAGCGGTTATTTGACTGCATTAAGTAGCACAGAATATTTGTTTGTCACAAATCGTGGAATATTTGAAAGAGTTACAGAAGGGTATAAAGTATTGCCGATTGTAGATGAATTGAAGAAGAAGATAGGTGTAACCTTATCCATTGGTATTGGATTTGGATTTTCTGCATTAGAGGCAGGCTCTCATGCGAGAGTAGCACTTATTCAAGCACAAGAAAACGGCGGAGATAGCTGTTATATAGTTAGTGAAGATAGAAGTGTATTTGGACCAATTGATATAGCGGCACCTATGAAATATCCGCTTGCGGTGACAGATCAACTCTTAATCCAACAATCTGAAGCAGTTGGTATGAATGCAGCGAATATAGAAAAGACGATTGCACTAATTCGAAGAAAAAAGAAAAATGAATTTACGGCCCATGAGCTTGCTTCTGTTTTGGGTATTACACCAAGGAGTGCTCATAGAATTGTTCAATCTTGGTTGGATGCTTCTTTAATAGAGGTGATTGGAACAGAGAAAATGTCGAGAAGAGGTAGACCACGCCAGGTTTTCACACTATTAAATAGTGAAGAGAATAGTATATGAAAATAGGTTTAATAGGGTTGGATACATCACATAGTGAAATTTTCACGAAGTTATTAAATGATTCTCAGGCTTCACATTATGTTGCAGGAGCTAAGATAACTCATGCTATCCCAACGTATTCTAAGGATTTACCTATTAGTCGTGAGCGCTTCCCTAATTACTATAAAATAGTCACAAGTAAATATGGAGTAATACCAGTTGAAGACGTTGAAGAGCTAATGACTGTTGTCGATGCAGTAATCATTGGAACAGTTGATGGAAGAAACCACTTAGATTGGTTTAAGAAAGTAGTTAGCTATAGTAAACCGGTTTTTATAGATAAACCAGTTGTTATGAGCAGCAACGAAATGAAAGAATTGATTAATCTCAGTAAAGTTCATCACACTCCAGTCATGAGTTCATCATCCCTAAGATTTTCAGAATCAGTCATAGCTGCAGCTAATAATACAGAAATCGAGAGTGGCTACTTTTTTGGACCAACTCCTCGCCAACAACAAATGCCAGGATACTTTTGGTATGGAATTCACTTACTAGAGATGGTTGTAACAATTTTTGGTACGAAAGTTAAACACATGAAAATAGAAACATATCCGGATTGTGAACAAATTCATATGACATTTGCAAGTGGAAAACATGTAATCATCAGAGGAGAAAACGACTGGCATAATCGTTTTGGAGCAATACTTCATTCAAAGGAAAGCGTTCATTCCCTACGATTATGGGAAGAAGAGAAGCCTTACTACGCAGGACTAATCGAGCAAGTCGTGCATTTCTTTGAAACTGGAGTATCACCAGTACCGATAGAGGAGACGGAGCAAATTATCGAATTGATAGAAAGGATTACGTCCCTGTGCAGGGAACAATTCTGAAAGTTAACTACAATTCGCTCCCTGTGTAAGAAATAATTCAGAATAGTGTTAAAATTGTGTCTTACACAGGGGCACCTCGAACACACACTCTCTAGGTTCAACTGGAGGGTGTGTTTTTTTGTGTCCCTGTGTGCCAAACAATTATAAATATTAAGAAAAAAATGTGTTATTATATTATTCATGTAGTATGCAATATATAGGCGAGGTAGTTTAATCGCAAAGGGGAGTTGAAGATGTTTAATTTAGAGGTTTTAGGGCAGCAAATTGTGGAGGAACTCTCAATGCTTATTGACCAAAGTGTTTTAGTCACAGATCGCACGGGATTCATCATAGCTAGTACAGATCCTCAGCGGTTGAATTCGTTTCATGAAGGGGCTTCAATATCAATTAAAAGTCTTAAACAATTACATATGACGGAAGAAATGAGTAAGGAGTTAAGAGGTGTTCGGCCAGGTATGGTTATGCCGATTGTTATTGAAGATAAGGCTATTGGCGTTATTGGGATAACAGGTACACCTAAAACAGTGGAAAAGTATGCAAAGCTTGTTCGGAAGGTAGTAGAACTTTTTATAACTGATTTTTTGTCTCGTCAACAAAGGGAACGATCAGTCAGGGAACTGGAGTATTTTGTCTCCGATTATTTTTTAAAGGAGCTGTCTGACACAGAGACGAAGAAAAAAGCAAAATTATTAGGGTTTCCCATCGAAAAATTTTGCCGCATAGCTATCTTGCAGGGAAGTCAGTATATTGATAAAGAAATAGTAGAGCGTATGAAGAATAACCAAACCATTCATCCAGATTTAATGATCGTCCGGTCTGGGTTAGGGCAACTAATCTTTTTTATACCAGAGGTAGAGAAAAATCATCTGATTTCATCCTTTGAGAAGATGGAGATACGGTTAATGAAGATATACGGAGATTTTCAACCGATTGGAGTAGGTCAGCAAGGAGACTTAAAAACCTCATTTTTACAGGCGCAGACCGCTATTAACATTTCTATCCGACAGAAAAATATCGTTTTTGAGGAAGACCTTAAATTGGAACTTTTATACTATGATCTTTCGGATGAAAGCATCCATACTTTTTTGAGTAGAACGATTAAGCCCATTTTAGAGGATTTGGAGCTCTTAGATACTCTAGATTGTTATTTTAATGATAATGGAAGTCTTCAGGAAATTGCAGATAAATTATTTATACATAAGAATACCTTGAAATATCGGTTATCCAAAATTGAAAGTATGCTTTCTATGCAATTGTCTAATCGAGCACATCTAGCTGAGATCTATACTGCTTATAGACTTTATAAACGAATTTAATCTCCATGACAAAGGTAGATTAAATTCTTCATACAGATGCAAAAACCATGAATTCGATTCATGGTTTTTTTGTGGTAATTATGTAGTTTACCTTTATGACTCTGACGAAAATTTTTTTCGATCCGTAAAACAAGTAACTAGCTCTAATTATCAGAGTAGCGAAGATTTTTCTTTGTCCAAATGGACAAAAATAAACATCAGTATATTCAGAATTATTGGATGATTGGACATTTTAAAACAACTCGTAGTTTTGTAGAATTCTTGTAAGCGCTATCAAAGATATCGCAGAGGAGGGAATAAATATTGCTGTGGATAGATGAAATTCGAGGAATAGTAGGAGATGCAAATATAAAGACATCTGCTGCACATCTTACAAGCTATAGCTATGATGCAGCTGCTGGTTTCCAGTCATTACCGGATGCTGTTGTATCCCCCGCTTCTACAGAAGAAATTCAAAAAATTATGCTTGTCTGCCAGAAGTATCTTGTTCCAATAGTGCCACGTGGTTCCGGTACAAATTTAGCAGCTGGTACTGTGCCTACTAATGGAGGAATTGTACTTCTTTTTAATCGAATGAACCAAATAATAGATTTTGATGAAGCTAATTTGTGCATCAATGTACAACCAGGCATTATAACACTGGATCTTTGTAATTATGTAGAAGAACGAGGGTTATTTTATCCTCCTGATCCGAGCAGTATGAAAATTTCCACCATCGGAGGGAATGTTAGCGAAAATTCAGGCGGTCTTCGAGGACTCAAGTATGGAGTAACGAAGGATTATGTCATGGGACTGAAAGCTGTGTTACCGAATGGGGACATTATTAAAACCGGTGGTAAATTGGCGAAGGATGTAGCTGGTTATGATTTGACTTCTTTACTTGTTGGAGCAGAGGGGACTTTAGGAGTTATTACAGAAATAATTCTAAAACTAATACCACTACCACAGACACAGAAAACAGGGATTGCCTACTTCCACTCACTAGAAGCTGCTGCTTCTACGGTTTCGGAAATTATAGCTGCAAAAATTATACCGGCTACGCTTGAGTTTATGGACCGAGGAACAATGGATGCAGTGGAGTTATTCATGGGTCTTGGCTTGCCAACCGACGCAGAAGCGATGTTATTAATGGAACAGGATGGAGCAGCAGAGACAGTTAGTTCCGATGTTGCCAAAATGATTGAAATTGCAAAGAAGAATGGGGCAACCTCTTCTGCTATTGCAAATTCCACGGAAGAAGCTCTTCGTTTAAAAGCTGGAAGACGAAGTGCACTGTCAGCACTTGCACGGAAACGACCGACTACGATTTTAGAGGATGCTACGGTTCCCCGCTCTGAACTAGCTGAGATGGTTCGTGAGATTCAAAGAATTGCAGAAAGGCACCATGTTGAGATTTACACCTTTGGTCATGCGGGAGATGGCAACTTACATCCCACCTGTTTAACAGATATACGAGATGAAGAAGAAATGCAAAGGGTAGATGCTGCCTTTGCTGAAATATTTGAAGCTGCAATTGCACTAGGAGGAACGATTACTGGAGAACACGGTGTAGGAGAGATGAAATCTCCCTACTTGGAATGGAAGATAGGGTTAGAAGGTATCACGCTCATGAAGTCCATTAAACAAGCGATTGACCCGAATAATGTATGCAATCCTGGGAAGTTGTTTGCTAAATCTACAAAACCAAGGGTGGTGGTGCAGTATGGCTAGCGCACTCGCAGAGCGGATGCAGAAAAGCTTTCAGGAGTACGTACAAGAGGATTTGCTAATGGACTGTATGCGTTGCGGTTTTTGTTTACCAGCCTGCCCTACTTATATTATGACTGGGCAAGATGAAACACACTCCCCACGCGGTCGAATCGCTTTAATGAAGGCAGTGAGAGATGGTGTTGTGAAGTGGGATGGGTCAGTGGAGGAAGCTTTTGATGTCTGTCTTGGTTGTCGTGCTTGTGAGCCGGCTTGTCCAGCAGGAGTTCAATATGGAACGTTAATAGAGGAGACAAGACATGCCATTAAAGATGCAAAACCTACCACTCTGAAAGAAAAGGCAATTAGAAAAGTAACGTTTGATGGCCTGTTTGCAGATCAGAGGCTAATGACAGGTACAGTGAAGCTGATTGCTTTATATCAGGCAACTGGTATCCAAAAAGTCGCTCGTAAAATTGGATTTATGGATCTTTTCTCCACTCAGCTTAAAGAGATGGAGGCAGTCCTACCTAAAATTTCTTTAAAAAAGCCTAAAAGGGAAACAACAGCTATTTCAACAAAAGTAGCATTTTTCACAGGCTGTCTCATGGATACAATGTTTCAACAAACTAATCAGAGAACTATCGAACTTTTAAATATGTTAGATGTGGAAGTAGAGATACCTTCTGGGCAACAATGCTGTGGTGCACTTCATGGTCATAGTGGTGAGGTGCCGAAAGCAAAGCGTAACGCGGAGAAAAATATACGAGCATTCGATCATGATGACTATGATTATATTGTTCAAAATGCAGGAGGCTGCGGAGCGTTTCTAAGTGAATACGGGAAATTACTCGGTACAGAAGATGCAGTAAAATTTTCAAAAAAGATTATTGATATTTCATCTCTATTAGTGAAATTAGGAATGGTGGAAATGCTTCCACAAAGTAAAAATGAATCAACGGCAATTGTTACATATCAAGACTCTTGTCATTTGCGCAATGTGAATGGAGTTTGGAGGGAACCACGAGCCTTACTACAAGCAGCACCTGGTTATCAGTTTCAGGAAATGCCAAATGCAGCAGGCTGTTGTGGTTCCGCGGGAATTTATAATATATTGCAACCTGAAATGTCGAATAAAATTCTAACCCAAAAGATGAAAGGGGTGATAGAAGTCGCACCTATGAAAATAGTGACTTCCAATCCAGGCTGCTTACTTCAAATGAAGGTTGGTATTGAAAAAGAAGGTTTATCTGATCAAATGGAGGCTGTACATATCGTTGATTTTTTATACGAATCAATGATCAATTATAAAAAAGGGGTGTAAGGAAATGAAAAAATTAAAACGTTCCATCTTTACGACAATCGGGTTATCAGCAGTTCTACTTTTAGGAGCATGTGGAGGAGAGGAATCTTCTGCGGAGGATAAGGAGTATAACTTAAAGATGTCGGTAACAGTTTCTGAGTCTTCTACTTGGTATGAAGCTGCAGAAAAGCTAAAAAAGGACCTAGCAGAAGAAAGTGATGGTCGTATTAATTTAGAACTATTTGCTAATGAACAGTTATCTGGAGGAGATTCTGGTAAAGCAGTAGAGGGACTCTCAAAAGGAACTATTGATTTAACTTTCAACTCAACCATCATTTACTCCATTTTGGATGAACGTTTCGGTGTTGCTTCAGCACCCTTTCTTTTTAACAATTTAGACGAAGCAGATGCGGTATTTAACGGAGATGGTGGAGATCAACTGAAAAAAGTATTAGCTGAAAAAGGAGTACAGGCTTTAGGATATGGAGAAAACGGTTTCCGTCAACTAACTAATAGTGTACGTGAAGTAAAAGGTCCGGAGGATATTAAAGGACTGAAGCTTCGTATACCAGGAATTACGATGTATACAGATTTATACCGTGAACTTGGTACTGACCCAGTAACGATGACTTTCTCCGAGGTATTTACTGCATTACAGCAAGGAACGATTGATGGTCAGGAAAATCCTATAGACGTTATTTATTCATCTAAGCTAAATGAAGTACAAGATTACATGACACTGTGGAACTATTCGTATGATCCACTAGTGCTTGGGATGAACAAGAAACTATACGATTCGTTAAGTGATTCGGACAAAGAGCTTTTTGATCGACTAGGGAAAGAAGCGGCAGCATATCAAGTTGAGCAGGCACGTGAAAAAGAAGCAACCCAAATTGAAGAATTAAAAGCTAGTGGTATGCAGTTCTATGAGCCGACTGACGAAGAGCTTGCTGCATTTAAAGAAGAAGTACAACCACTATACGATAAATACAAAGATATATGGGGTGCTGAATTACTGGAAGCTTTCCAAAAGAGATAAGGAGGTTGTCGGATGAAAATCCTTAATAAAGTAGAAGAAATTATTCTAGTCTTAGCATTACTAGCAATGACAATTATTGCTTTTGCTAATATTATTTCTAGAAATTTTGCTCAGATATCTCTGTCTTTTACAGAGGAATTGACTATTAACCTCTTTGTCCTTCTTACTTTTGTAGGTACTGCCATGGGTGTGCGTAATTACTCACACCTTGGCTTTACACTTTTATATGATCTAGGTGGAAAAGTTTTGAAACGCAGTATGATTGCCATTTCAACAATTTGTGGATTAGTTCTATTTGGAGTCCTGTTCTGGTATGGAATTCAGACGATTTTATTTCAAATGGATATGGGGCAGAAAACACCTGCACTTGGATGGCCAACATGGGTGATGACTTTGTCACTTCCAATTGGGGCAATTTTATGTATCGTGCGCACAATACAAGTTGGATGGCAGGAATGGCAGCTAAAGGACCAGGCATCTACATCTAAGGAAGGAGAGCAACTATGATTGCCTTACTGTTATTTGGAGCATTCTTTGTACTGATTTTCCTTCGTGTACCTATTGCGATTTCACTTGGGATCTCATCATTAATCGTATTAGTGTCGTCAAATGGGTTGTACGGTTTAGAAGCGGTCACGGATATTATGTACACAAGTGTAGCGAAATTTACCTTACTGGCCATTCCATTCTTTATATTAGCTGGAGTTATTATGGATCATGTAGGGATTTCCAAACGTTTAATAGAATTTGCACAGGCTATGGTTGGTCATAGAAAAGGTGGCATTGTTCTTGTAACTGTGTTAGTGGCTGTTTTCTTTGCAGCTATATCGGGATCTGGTCCGGCAACTGTAGCAGCAATTGGTGGTATTCTCATACCAGCAATGGTTAAAAGTGGTTATACCAAAGAAACAGCTGGAGCATTGGTTGCGAGCTCAGGGGCAATTGGTATCATTATCCCACCTAGTATTGCATTCATCGTTTTTGCTGTAGTGGCTGGTGATCAGATTCCTATTACGATAAACCGTCTTTTTTTAGCAGGAGTAATTCCTGGCTTGCTTATGGGGTTAGCATTCATTGTTGCTGCATTCTACGTGCGTCGTAAGGAAGAGAAAAAAGGCATTTTTCATGCTGATGAGGCTGTAGTTCAAAAAGCTTCTGGTAAAGAAAGATGGCAAGCATTTGTTAGGGCATTGCCGGGCTTATTTATTCCTTTCATCATTTTGGGAGGAATATATGGTGGATTTTTCACTCCTACGGAAGCCGCTGTAGTTGCGGTAGTCTACGGCTTAATCGTTGGCTTATTTGTATTAAGAAAAAATCTTTTCAAGAGCATGTATCGTATTTTTGTAGACGCTTCTCTTCAAACTGCAGTCGTAATGATTATCGTTAGTGCTGCATCGGTATTTGCTTACATAATTACAACAGAACAAATTGCTCGTGATATGAGTGATATGATTTTATCGATTTCGAGTAATCCAGTTGTCATTCTTTTATTGATAAATGTATTGCTTTTAATCGCAGGTGCTTTTATCGATGCAATTTCAGCTTATTATATATTCGTTCCTATATTACTGCCAATCATGCTTTTCATAGATATGGATCCAACCGTGTTTGGTGTATTCATGACAGTCAATTTGGCAATCGGTCTTTTTACACCACCAGTAGGACTCAACCTATATGTAGCGGCAGGTATATCTAAGACGAATATTATTGGTATATCAAGAGGGGTACTACCATTTATAGTGGCGGCTATTATCGTTTTAATGTTAATCACATTTGTTCCAGCCATATCAACGTTTTTACCTGATCTAATGAATGTAAAATAAAGGGGGAAATAAGGGATGAAATTTTCAAAAGAAGTAGCTATTATCACTGGTGCAGCTAGTGGGATCGGTCAGGCTGTTGCTATACAGCTCGCTAAAGAAGGAGCAAATGTAGTTCTTGTTGATTTGAATTCATGTGAAAAAACAATTGCTCAGTTAGGGGATTCTGTTTACTTAGAGTGCTTAGGAGATATTCGAGATAAAGATTTTGTCCAAGCAACCGTTGCAAGGACGATTGAAAAATTTGGTGAAATACATATTTTGGTTAATAATGCAGGTACATGTAGTCGACTCGATTTAGAAGATATGACTGTCGACATGTGGGATCGTGATTTAGATACCAATTTAAAAGCAACTTTCTTGTTTAGTCAGGCATGTGTTTATCCACATATGCGCGATGCCAATTATGGACGCATTGTCAATATTAGCTCCATCTCTGGAATAAATGGCGGAGTCGTTTCCGGTGGAGAAAAGAATGGTCGTTCTGGTCCAGCATATTCTGCTTCTAAAGGAGGGGTTATTGCTCTTACGAAATGGATTGCAAAAGAAGTAGGCAAGTACGGTATTACATGTAATTCGGTAGCACCAGGTGCTGTAGCTACAGGGATTACTGCAGGAATTGCCTACGATACATCTGACCAGGTTATTGATCGAATGGGAACACCAGACGATATTGCAGAGGCAGTATTATATTTTTCCTCCAGAGCAGCTAGCTATTCAACTTCTCAAGTATTGAAAGTGGATGGAGGTTACAGTATTGGTTAAGGTTCCCCTTCAATCCGTCTATGACACTACAACTCAGAGAATCGTAGGGCGTCTGACAAAAGATATAGATCTTTTCAAAGGTATTAAAGAGATTTGCCAGGAGCATGGAGTAAAGGCTGCTCACTTTCAATGTATTGGGTCATTGCAATATGCTACTTATGTTCAGGTTGAGCGTGATGGAACGCAAGGTCGGATTAAATATTCCGCCAAAAAGTGTACGCATTCCCCTGTAGAATTATTATCTGCAACAGGATTTGTCGGATACGATGAACAGGGCAAAACGGATATTCACATGCATGGTGTATTTGTAGACTGTGATTCTGTTATTAGTGGAGGACATTTCTTAGAAGATGAAAATCCAGTAGCTGTAACGATTGAGTATATTATTTTCCCGTTAGAGGACGTAGTAATGCAACGAAAAGAAGATGAGATTTGGGGAATGCCAGTATTTCAATTTTCGAAAGGTGGGCTTTTAAATGGAGACAATAAGTAAGTTGGCTTTAAAGGCTGCAGATGCCAATCCAGATAAGGTTGCAGTGAAGGACAAAGATCGTTCATTCACCTATAAGGAATTTAAAGAAAGAACCCTAGCTTTATCTGCATACTTTCATGCGCAAGGTATCCAAAAAGGAGATCGTGTAGCGGTATTAATGAAAAATCGAGCAGAGCATATTGAATTGGATGTAGCACTTGCACATGCCGGAATTATAAAGGTACCTCTTAACTACCGTCTTCATTTCAAAGAATTGGACTATATGATAAATGATGCAACTGTTTCCCTACTTATCGGAGAAGAGGAGCTATTGTCTACACTTAGTGGAAATCTTCCACAGCTAACTGTAGGGGAAAAGTATGAAAAGGTTATTAAAGAACATTATGGACAAGTATTTTTGGAGCAGGTAGATGAAGATGATATATTTGCCATTATGTATACATCAGGTACGACTGGTAGTCCAAAGGGGGTAATGTTGAGTCATCGAAATATGATCGCTGGTTCGCTATCATTATCACAAGTCTGTAATGTAGATTATTCGGATATCATTGGGCATGTTGCGCCATTGACACATGGCAGTAATTTTCTAAGTCATGTTGCCTGGTTATATGGTTTAACACAAGTTGTCTACGATAAATTTGAATCAGATCAATTTTTGAATCATTTAAAAGAAGATCAAGTCAGTATTATCTTCATGGTGCCGACGATGGTGAATCTGATGATACAGGATCCAGCATTTGATGCAACAAAACTAGAAACCCTTAAATCCATTAATATGGCGGGTTCTCCTATTGCTTCGACTAAGCTAAAGGAAGCATTGGATAAAGCAGGAACCATTTTTGTGGAAACCTATGGACAGGTGGAGGCTCCAATGTGCATAACAATGATGCCTCGCCATGAGCTCCCGAATAGACTCGAGTCATGCGGGAAAATCGGTCCCTTTGTTGATATGAAAATTGTCAATGATGAAAACGAGGAAGTTGCACAAGGAGAAGTCGGTGAAATTATTTGCAAAGGTTCATTAGTCATGAAGGGTTATTGGAACAATAAAAAAGCAACAGACGAGACACTAGTAGATGGGTGGCTGTATACAGGAGATTTGGGTTGGAGAGATGCATTAGGATTTTTACATATAGTCGATCGTAAGAAAGACGTTATTATATCGGGGGGAGTTAATATTTATCCCCGTGAAGTAGAAGAAGTTTTAAATCTGCATCCAGGAGTGAAAGAAACATGCGTAATTGGTGTGGAAGATGAAAAGTGGGGAGAGAATATCGCTGCTTATGTCGTCTTAAATGGTACTGTTGGAGTCGAGGAAACTGAATTGCTAGCCTTGTGTATGGATCATTTAGCAAGTTTCAAAAAGCCAAAAGAAATACACATTGTAGATGTGCTACCTAAGAGTTCATATGGAAAGATATTGAAACGTGAATTGAAGTCACAACATGTAGGAGTGTAAGGATGACAAAAACATATATACACGGTGTGGGGATGACGAAATTCGGAAATCATTCGGACAGAACCTTAAAAAGTTTGTTATTAGATGCAAGTCGTCAGGCACTAGAAGCAGCAGGTAGACCTAAAATTGACGCAGTGTTTGTAGGGAATTTTCTTGCGGGTAGCATGAGTAATCAGGAAATATTAGGTGCAATCGTCGCAAATGACCTAGGCCTTGGTTATATTCCTACTGCAAAAGTAGAGGGTGCCTGTGCATCAGGTGGTATCGCACTACGTCAAGGAATACTAGGGGTAATGAGTGGAGAATACGATACAGTTTTAGTAGCGGGCGTAGAAAAAATGAAGCATGCAAATACTCCAGATGTAACGCAGGCTATTAATGCAGCTATGGATACCGATTCAAATGAAAAGCATGCAGGACTTACATTCCCAGGGTTTTTCGGCGTACTTGCTCATAGATATTTCCATGAAACTGGAGCAACCAAGGAACATTTAGCAATGGTCGCTTTGAAAAATCGAGAAAATGCACTTAATAATCCACTTGCTCAATTCCAGAAAGCAACATCCATCGAAGAAATTATGAATGCTCGTCTAATTACCGAGCCTTTAGGATTATTCGACTGTTCTCCTATGACTGATGGGGCAGCAGCGATAGTCATTTCTAGGAAACCAAGTAGTATCCATGTACGGGCTTCTGCACTTGTATCAGGTCCTACCCAAATGCAGGATGCAGCAGAATTGCTATCTATTCCTGCAATTGGGGAATCGGGAAGACGTGCATACGAAAAGGCAGGGTTAGGTCCTGAGGATATCGATGTTATTGAAATTCATGATTGTTTCTCCATGACAGAAATCATTGCTATAGAGGAACTAGGATTTTTCAAAAGACTCGAAGGTTGGAAAGCAGTAGAAGCTGGACATACGAAACCTGGAGGCAAGAAACCAGTTAATACAAGTGGTGGGTTGTTATCTAGAGGTCATCCAATTGGAGCGACGGGGCTTTCTCAGATTTATCAGCTCGTTCATCAGCTTAATGGCACTGCTCCAAACCAAGTAAAGGGTGCAAGAATTGCACTCGCACAAAATTTAGGTGGGACAGGCTCGTACTCAGCTGTTCATATCTTGGAAAGGTTGTGATTACATGAAAGTTTATACTTGCTGCGGGCATGACACAGTTGTAAAACGTATATACTGTCCGAGTTGTGGTACCTCAGATATACAAGAGCAAGAGATTTCTGACCATGGAACAATATATAGTTTCACAAAAATCCATGTTCCACCCGTTGAGTTTGCAGAAATTGCTCCATATAATGTGGTATTGGTACAGCTGATGAATACAACTGCTAAGGTTACTGGCCGCTTAATGGGCGATGTATCGATTGGAGATACTGTTGAATTGGATCGAGTCGAAAATGGGGCTTATCTTTATAAAAAAGTATAAATGAACCTGTGCTTTTATAGCACAGGTTTTTTAGGAATAAGAAAAATACAAAGGCACTTGCACATTTATGAATTTTTTTGGAATGTAATGATAATAGAATTAGCGATACTCAGTTTGTTAGGAGAAACCGTTAGTTTAGTATAGGGTGGTGTACTCTTTGAAATTTATTGCTTCGATTATTTCGCGTTTTTTGCCTTTTTGGATTGTGACACTGGCTTGTATTGCATATTTTTTCCCCGATGCTTTTCGAGGGTTTCGAGGTTGGACAGGATTTGGTCTTGGCGCAATTTTCCTGTTAATGGGTATGCAACTTGCTACTACACAACTTATCGCCGCGATTAAACACCCTAAAAATGCCCTTATTGGAATAATCCTAAAGTGGACTGTAATGGTTGGGGTATCTATTGGAGTGGCTTTCTTATTTTTGGGGGACTATCCAGAAGTAGCTATTGGGGTTATTCTATCTGGAACAGTTCCTAGTGGTACATCAGCTAATTTATTCTCTTTTATAGCAGGAGGAGATGTAGCATTAAGTATTACGATGGCCACTTTAGATACCATAATATCTCCAGTACTAACACCTTCTTTAACTCAACTATTTGCAGGTCAGCTTATTCCCATTGAGTTTTGGTCAATTTTTTTAAATATTATTTATATCGTTTTTATTCCCTTATTTTTAGGAGTTTTTTTACAATGGAAATTCAGCCATAGCGTCAATAGGGTGAAACCTTATACATCTATTCTCTCTCAGCTAGCCTTGTTTTTAATTATTGTTTCGGTTATATCAAGTGCACAGTCTTCCCTTGAGGAAAATTTACATCTACTGCCACTCATTGCCTTTGCAGTTTTACTTCAGGTATCCATTCCGATGTTTGGTGGCTATTACTTAGCGAAAGTGCTTAAGGTAGGGGAAGCAGCGGCACGTTCAATTTTATTTCAAACTGGAATTTGCAATACTGCACTGGCAGCTACTTTGGCTTTAGAGCATGTGAGTTCGCTTGCAGCCGTTCCAGCAGTAGTGAATATGGTCATCAACTTGACGCTTGGAGCTATCATGTCGAATTATTTTGCTCGGAAACACAAAGTCGTTCCTGTGTAAAATCTAAGACAATTCAGGACTTAACGAGAAAAGGTTCTGCCCTATTTATAAGAGGGAAAAGTAAGCACACCGAACAGGAGGCATTACGAATTAATAAAGCAAGTTATAATACTGTAGGAGATGGATGAAAAAACTTTCTTAACTTCCATAAAAAAGTTTGAAAAAAAATTTAATAATGGATGTTTAATTACTTTTTAGCGGGGTATATAAATAGTACAAGGCGGAACTACCGTAGGAAGGGACTGGTAAACTATGAGTTTACAAGAGACTTCAATGGATGATTTGCACAGCCTTGGCGGAAAATTTGCTTTACTGACGAAAGGTACTCTCGTTGGGAACCGATATATTTAGGTTTCTATCCAACGTGTTTTACCTGAAAGTGAAAAAAAAGTTTTTTGTGGAAGTGCACTTTAATGTCTGATGGATTCCTATTAGACGACATAACTGCACTGACGAGATGAATGTTAAAATTGTCAGTTACGGTTTAACTAAGCAACATACAAATTTTCCGAGTGTATTCCCTATTAGGGAAGGAAGAAAGCGTAGTCCTATTAGGATTACGCTTTTTTTCTTTCCTGTTTTCTTCTTAGGAAACGCCCCTGTGTAAGAAACAATTCTACACTATTCTGACAATACGCTACAATTTGCTTTTCTTTAGATTTATTCATAATAAGACCAAGCTCGTTCATCAAGAAATTGATGAACGAGCTTTTTGTGATTGTCCTTGTGTAGCAAACAATTATGGAATTATTATAATATAGTTTACTTAAAGGTTTTAAAGAAAATTGTGCAGTTATATTATATTTAGGGTAGTTAGATTTAATCACAAAATGTGTACGATTTTTTAATTAGAGGTTTTAGGCGGGCATATTGAGTAGGAGCTCTCAATACTTTATGCCTTAGGTGTTTTAGTCACAGCCCGCACCATTTTCGTCCCTTTGTGAAAAACAATTCAGAATAGTGTTGAAGTTGTGTCTTACACAGGGACACTCTCCGGAACCCAGACAAGGAACTCCCTCTTATACCAGTTCTTCCACAGCAATGCCTCTAGACTTTAGTAAATCAGCGTAGAATGGATCTTTTCCTAAGCAGTATATACGATCGCAAAAAGAAGTAATTTCGCTCATATCGTGAGACGTATAAATTATCATTTTCCCTTCGTTTTTTGCCAATTTAACCAAATAGTTTCCAATCTCTTCTTTAGATTTCATATCGATACCTACAGTTGGCTCATCGAGAAGGATTAAAATGGGGTCATGAATAAGACTGATTGCTAGATTTAGTTTTCTTTTCATTCCACCGGATAATGAATCCACTGGTTCATCCCATTTGTTTAGTTGCATATCAAGGCAGAGCTGTTTGCATTCTTCTACTGATCTTCTTTTCCAGGAAAGCTTTTCAAAGAACATGAAGTTTTCTGCTACAGTGAATTCCTCCCATAAAGAAATTTCTTGAGGGACATAACCTATAATCTTACGGATGTTTTTAATATCTTTTGAATAAGATTTATCCTCTAATATAATACTGCCATTAGATTGTGGTTGCACAGTAGCTAAAATTTCCAATAGAGTTGATTTACCTGCTCCGTTTTCTCCAACTAACCCGACAACTTCACCAGGTTTCACTATAAGGTTTACATCGTTTAATATTTTTTGTTTATGATAGCTTTTTTGTAGGGAATTTACTTGCAACACGCTGACTACCTCCTTTAACTATTGTTATAACAATAATGAATGTTAAAAATGCATAAGCGATGCTACCATGTAACAATGAATAAACCGGACTGAAAGAATCTATCCATGGCCATCTTCTTATAATAGAATCTATTGGGATAAATGCCCCCCCACATATTGTAAGGATAAGGGAGATTGCAATGGAACTAATATAATAGAAGAAACTATTAGTATAGTTTCTAGCAAGTAAAGCAGCTAGCATATTTATTGTGATCCGGAAACCAAGTAGCGCAATGATTAATCGTACATTTGGAGTTGCTAAATCTAGAAAGTGAAGAATAGATAGAGTGACTATATCCATAAAAAATAATAAAACCGTATAGAACAATAAATTCCAGGATATATAGCTATTTAACGACATTTTAGTAAATGTCCATCGCACCCTTATTTGTATACTATTTGCTTTCACTATCCAATCAAAAATAAATAATGTAGCAATGATTTGGAAAAAAGCCCATATTCCCCATACAGATAGAAGGGAGCTACTTTCAATTTCTGTTTCAGTTGGTGTCCATTGGAAGGAAAAGCTTGTCGTAATTAGCTGTTTCTTTTCCTGTTTTTCTTTACTCGTTTTGAAAATTTCTTCTATATTCCATTCTTCACTGGAGCCATACTTTTCATATAACTTTTTAATTTCCGTAGAGGCTTTAGTACGTGTTGCTTCTTCTTGAACATATGAGCTAATCGTTTCTGCAACAGCAAAGTAAGCAAATGACCTATTGGATGAATATGCCTCAATAAGCTGAGAACGACGATTACTTACAATATCTTTCTCGTATCCTTCCTTAATGACATAAACACTATCGAGCTCATGTTTTTCTAATAGATCATTAGCTTTTTGAAGGTCTAGTCTATTAACTTGTAAATAATCTGTATTCATAATACGTTGAACTAAAGCATCAGAAAGGACAGATTCATCTTCTATTACTAGTCCAATTGGTACCTTTGACTCATCGCCAAATTTATTTACCGCACTGAAAGTCATTACAGTGAAAACAAGAGGTAGTATAAGCCAGGCTAATAAAACTTTCCATTCCTTACGCAGCCTCATCGCTTGTATCGCTAAAATACCTTTCATCATTTCCACCTATCCTTCCACTGTGTAGAGATCCACAACAGTATCAGTCCCACGAACGATTGAATTCCTAGTAGGGTAAAGTCTGCGTAGTTTCGTCCAACTAACACAATATCTACAATCCATCGGAAGACTTCAAAAGAAAAGAAAAATGGAAGTAGATTTTTCAACAATAAAGGAAAATAAATAGTAGGAATGAATGCTCCACTTGAAACAATCAACATTAATATCAGGAAAAATTGAAGGAGTAATCCTACTCTTTTAGATGAAATCCATAGATCAACTAACGATAAACTAACTAATAAAAGCCATCCATACAATAAAATAAACAGAAATAGACGGAAATAATCTAATATAAATAACTCGACCGCAAAGTATTTAACAATCGGTATTAAAGTAACAGTAGCAAATAACATGCTTACTAAGAGTGCAACAATTATTTGCGAAACATTCGTATGCCAGTATGTTACTCCAAGTAACTTCCAACGTATTCTCAAGGCGACATGTGTCTCTTTTCTTAACAATGAATAGCTTCCGAATAGCCATATACTAAATGCAATAAACCAACCAGCTACTACATAATAATTCGTAGGGGAAGTTGTTGTTATATTGGTGATTACTTCTTCGTCTAATATTTGCCCGCTTCCTAATGTATATAAAGTAAATTCAATAAATGTTTCAAAGATAAGTCCTTCTAATTCTTCTTCTGGAATATAAGCATTACTTGCATAATCATAGACTGTTAGAATATTAGCTTGAGCTGAAGAAATGTAACGTGTCATACTTTCTGCTAATTCTTTTACAATGAAGCTATCTACTGTTCGAGAAGGATTTCCTACAATCGTTAGGGAGACAGACTTTCCTTTATACAGCTTTTTAGTAAACTCCTTAGGGAATAGTATGTATGTACTTATTTCATTGTTCTCTATTTTATAATCTGCAGTCTCTTTTGACATAGAGATTATTTCAATGGCTTCTTCTTTATCTAAAGAAAGGGTCATGAATTCCAGTAATATTTTCGTTTCTTCAGTTTGGTCTTCATCCACAAAAGCAATGGAAATAGTTTCTTTAGCCGACGGTACAAAAAGGGAGGCAACGATTCCAAGCGTTGAAACTAGCAGAAAAATAGGGAAAAGAAAAAGCAGAAGAAGTGATTTCCACTTCTTCTGAATACTTTTTCCATATTGAGTCGTAAAGAAGGCAATCTTTTTCAAATCGATCAAGATGCATCCACTCATTTCTTTTAATTAGGTATTATTAATATAATTCCTGTTCGAGTTGTTCTGTTATGTTCATTCCCCAGCGTTCCAATTCAGGGTAAATATCTTCCATCATTAATTGTTGTAGTGATTCGGCATCCATTGTTCCGATATTCACCATTTTCTCTGAATCTGATGGAACATTCACTTTTTTAATAATCTTACTTTCTTCGCTAATATTTATAATAGCGCTTGAATTGCTATCTAACTCAATCGAGAATTCATGCTTTGCTTGCATAGAGTCTTTTTTATAGCTTGAATTTCCACTCCATAAAAACTCCATTGGTTGGTAATCATCCTCTAGTGCAAATTTACGTTCGAATGTTCTATCATCACCTGATACTTTTTCTTCACCGTTATAGACTAGACCAACTTTGTTATCATCTAAGAAGGAGATTTCATCCTTATAAGTGCCATCTTTGGTAGCGGTAAGGTCTCCTGTAAAGTGTAGTGGCTCATCATCCATACTAATTGTATAATTCCAATTTTGTGCTGAGTCTTCTAGTAATTGTGTGCCAGCAATTTCTAATTTACCTAGGTCTGCTATTTCTATATTAATATCCCTTTTAACGATTAAATCTGCATCTTGCCAAATAGTAGATTTTATACCATCAGGTAGGTCAATTTCATCTACTGAGCTAATTAGATCTTCCATTACTTCATCAAATTCAAATGTTTCGTTTGGCATACCGGTAGCAGTAAACTGTTCAAACGAACTCTCCAAGTAATCCTCAACCATTTTTTTGAATTTTGTATCTTTTTGTGCTTTTTTAAGTACATCTGTTAAAATCTTCTTCACTTCAGCTTCTGAAAGCGCCATAGATACTTTTTCTGCTTTAATCGATTTCCCATTTACATCAATTTTTTCTTTTGATGTTGTAAATGATTCCTCCGGTAATGATTCATATAGATACATCATGTATTCTTCTTTTAGATATTCGATATTCTCCTCGGATAAAACGTTATCTTTACCTAAGAAATTTTCTAGACCAAGTTTTTCACTACCTACATAACTTGGATCTATAGCGCGCATTAAGTTTCCATAATCTTTATCCTTCAATTGAAGTAATTGATCATAAAAAGGAAGCCCTAAAATAATTTCTTCCGTTGTAATATAGCCTTTAATAGGGTCAACATCCACGCCGAGAATCGTTGCATTGATCTCAGCTTCTACCTCTTTCTTATTTGGATCACTTGCAATTCGCATTGCAATATTAGAGTTATTTACCACTTGTTCTATTTCAGGATTAGTATCATCTTGATATTCACCCGATAAATCATATGTGCTATCGATAACTTTAGTTGTACCGTATTTTGCCCATTCGGTCTCATTTTCATAGCGTGTTTCGACAAGTTCTTGGATATGTTGAATTGTCTTAACCTCCGAATAGAAATATTGCTCTTTAGGTGTTTTGCTCACTAGGAAAAAAGCAGATGCTCCTCCAGCCAACACAAAAAAAGAAATAATTGCGATAATCCATATACTTTTCTTCATTTAAAACCTTCCTTTCAATTCCACATATGGTAGCAAATAACTGCTTTTCATTATTTTACATCATATGTATCTGATAATAATTATAGCAGATAAATATATTTGAGGGACTTTTATCTATAAAAAAATCAAAAAAATTGGGAATTCCTATTTTTTTCGACAAAAAAGTGGTATGTTTCTGTCCCTGTGTAGCAAACAATTCTAGTCTACGCATACTTGGGTAAAAAAGTGCAGAAGATCTTTTACTATCTAAGAGATAAGGTTGCCACTCTCATGTTCAAACTCAAACATGCATATAATACGAAAAGCAACAAAGGAGAAAAAAATTGAATCGTAGACTACTAGAAGAAGAAGGAATATTGCTAGATGTTATAGCGAAGGACTGGCAAGTTGCTATACGTATTTGCGGAGAAATACTTGTGAAAACGGGAAAAGTAGAAGTCACATATGTAGATGCAATGATCAGTAATATTCAAGAACTTGGGCCATATATCTTAATAGCACCTGGTGTTGCCATGCCTCATGCTCGTCCGGAAGATGGGGTTATCCAAGAAGGAATTAGTATTGTTGTTTTAAAAGAAGAGGTTGCTTTTGCACCCGGTAGAGAGTTTAAGGTATTAATCGGCTTGGCCGCTTTAAATAGTGAATCACATATTTACATTTTACAAAAAATAGCGGAGGTGATTTCCGAAGCGGATACGCTGGAAAGATTAAAAAATGCAACAGAGAATGACGAAATTCTACAGCTATTTAATGACAAAGAGGAGCATTAGCCATGAAAATACTAGCAGTATGCGGAATGGGTTTTGGATCTAGCATGATGTTAAAAATGACAATCGAAAAAATTTTAAAGGAAAAAGGCATTACAGCAGATGTAGAAACTGCAGATTTTACTACTGCTTCTAGTATTTACGCAGATTTTATCTTCACTAATGAAGAATTTGCTAAACAATTGGAGGGCGGAAAAGTAAAGGTTGTTAGTGTGAAAAATATTGCGGATGCAAATGAAATAAGAGGTGCATTGGAGTCAGTATTAAACACATAAGGGGGATCGAGTATGGCTTTTTTTGAATTCTTAATGAATGAAATTTTAAGCATTCCTGCTGTGTTAGTTGGTTTAATAGTATTTGTTGGACTTGTTGCTCAGCGTGCTGCTACTACAAAAGTAATGTCAGGTACGCTTAAAAGTATTATAGGTTTTCTTATTTTAGGCGCAGGTGCTGGAGTGATTGTAGGTTCTTTAGATTCTTTAGGCGGAATTATTGAAGAGGCCTTTAATATTCAAGGTGTGATTCCGAATAATGAAGCGGTTGTCGCTATTGCACAACAAATGTTTGGGACGGAAACAGCACTTATTATGGGATTTGGATTCGTTGCGAATATTTTATTTGCACGCTTTACGCCTTGGAAATATATATTTTTAACTGGGCATCATACATTTTTTATGGCTGCTTTATTATCTGCCGTTTTAGGAACATCTGGCATGGAGGGAGCTACTTTAGTTATTGTCGGCTCCATATTACTTGGCTTTTTCATGGTTTTAATGCCAGCGCTCGGTCAACCATTTATGAGACAGGTAACTGGGAATGACGATATTGCGATTGGTCACTTTGGAACGTTTGGTTATATTTCTGCTGGTTTAATAGGGAAATGGTTTGGCAATAAAGCGAAGTCCACAGAGGATATTAAAATCTCTGAGAAATGGGCATTTCTGAAGGATTCATTAATATCTACTGCTTTAACAATGGTAGCTATCTTCATTATAATAGCTGTTTTAGCAGGTTCAGATGTTGTATCTAGTTTCTCCGGAGATCAAAATTTTATTATGTTTAGTATCATGCAAGGTATTACATTTGCTGCTGGTTTGAGTATTATTTTACTCGGTGTACGTATGATTCTAAATGAAATCGTTCCAGCTTTTAAAGGGATTGCAGATAAACTTGTCCCTGGTGCAAAACCTGCACTAGATATACCAATTGTCTTCCCATTTGCTCCTACTGCTGTAATGATTGGTTTCCTTTTTAGTTTTGCAGGTGGTCTTATAAGTATGGCGTTGTTAGGTGTATTATCATTGCCGCTGATCATCCCAGGTCTTGTTCCTCACTTCTTTACAGGAGCGGGTGCCGGAGTATTTGGTAATGCAACAGGAGGTCGAATTGGTGCTGCTGCAGGTGGATTTGTAAATGGTGTTTTGATCAGCTTCTTACCAGCATTTTTATTACCAGTTTTGGGAGAGCTCGGCTTTGCTAACACAACATTTGGTGATTCGGACTTTGGTGTAATCGGAATTATTATTGGATTCATTACAAGTTTATTTAGTTAAAAGTTATTAGGTGACCTTCTGGGGGGAAGGGAGAATTCCTAATTGTGACACGCATTAACTTGCAGGCTGATGTTGCAACTTCTTGTTACAATATCGCCACTAACTAGTACATCCTATGCGTCGTAATACTTCCAGATCAAGATATGGCCTTATGCAACAAGTTTAATTATGAGATAACTGCTCGCCTAGAACCTAGACGAAAATCTCCACGCGACTTGCCTAATAAAGGAGACTTGCTTCCTAGGAGCCTTAGATTATCAGAATGTTAATAACTCAGGCATTGCCGCACGATACGGCGTTATTTGCCTGAGTTCATTTTTTAAGTCAGCGGTGGATGAATTATCCTAAGCTGATTGAAGTTTTATTTTATGAGGAGAGGTACTTATTGATATCGATTGAACAATTAAAGCTTACAGCTACAGTGCTCAGAAAAAGGATTTTATCCACTGCTTATTATAAAAAACAGGGACATGTTGGTGGTTCGCTATCATGTGCGGATATATTAGTTAGTCTATTTTTCCATCAATTATCTATAGATCCTTCTTGTCCAAAATGGGAGGATAGGGATCGTTTTGTTCTTTCAAAAGGTCATACGGCTTTGGGACTTTATGCTACGCTTGCATTGAGAGGATACATTTCCGAAGAAGAATTGAAAACTTTTGATCAGTACGAGTCACGACTACAGGCACATCCGGATATGACCAAACTAGATGCGTTGGATATGTCTACAGGCTCTTTGGGACAAGGTTTATCAGCGGCGGTTGGTATGGCTATTGGTGCGAAGAGGCTGAAAAAGGATTTCCGTGTTTATTGTTTGATTGGAGATGGGGAATCACAGGAGGGCCAAATTTGGGAAGCGGCAAATATCGCGGAAAAATATAAGTTAGATAATCTGATTGTTATTATGGATCAAAACGGACTGCAGCAATATGGGTGGAAAAATGGTAAGAAAAGAATGGACCCAGAGCGTTATGGAAAAAGAAAGTTTGAAAGCTTTGGCTTTGAAACATGGGAAGTAGACGGACATAGCATGGAGGATTTAATAGCAGTGCTGACTGAGGTGAAAGGTAGCTTGAATGGTCGTCCTAAAGCGATTATTGCAAACACAACAAAAGGTAAAGGTGTTCGTTTCATGGAAAATAATTATGTCTGGCATTCAAAAGCCCCTAATGATGAGGAATATCAAATGGCTTTAACTGAACTAGAGGGGGAAGAGTAAAGCAGATGTCGATAAATGTACGGGACCAATTTGGAAAGCAATTGGCGAAAATTGCAAAAGAAGATTCTAGAGTTCTTGCTTTAGATGGGGATCTTGGAAACTCGACTCGTCTAGATTCTATAGAGAAAGAAACAGTAGATTCCTTTTTACAAATGGGGATTGCAGAACAGAATATGGTAGGCGTGGCAGCTGGTCTAGCTTCAGTAGGATTTCAGCCTTGGGTGTGTAGCTTTGCCACTTTCTTAACGAAAAGAGCATTAGACCAAATTGTTGTTAGTGTTGCCCAGACTAATTTTGATGTAAAGCTAGTTGGCAGTTATAGCGGATTGTTGACGAGCAACACTGGTAAAACACACCACTCTCTAGATGATATAGCCATTATGACAACAATTCCAAATATGACTGTCATTGCCCCAAGCGACCCCAGTGAAACGGTCTCCGCTATGAAAGCTATGCATAAAACAGCTGGACCTATGTATTTAAGGCTAACTAGAGATGAAACGATTCCTTCCTTTCTACCTGATTCTGATTTTGAAATTGGAAAAGGTAAAACCCTAGCGGAAGGAACAGAAGTCTTACTAGTTACCACCGGGAGCACGACCTTCCGTGTTACCGAGGTTATCAAACAAATGGAAGGTGTTTCAATTGCCCATCTACACTTTCCAACGCTAAAACCCTTCGATAAAAAACTGTTAATAGACGCTGCTAGAAAAGTTCCACTAGTTGTAACAGTGGAAGAACATTATATACGTGGTGGACTAGGTAGCATTGTTTCGGAAATTTTATCTGAAGAATTACCTAAGAAAGTTGTTAGAATAGGGGTTCCAGACAGGTTTTTGGGGTGCGGGACGGATGAAGAGCTGCTGGAGTCAAATGGACTTTCAGTGGATGAAATTAGAAAGTCTTTGACTGCCCTGTGTAGCAAACAATTCTGATATTTAACTACAATTAATACTCTCTTCTGTCTGTGAGATGGAGGGGGTATTTTTGATGTCCCTGTGCAGTGTAATATTCAGAAAACTATAGACAATTAGTTTACCTTTCATTACACTTGTATGAAGACACCCAATCTCACTCCCTCGAAGATTACTTTCCCTAAAACAATAACCTTTCAAATCATAATTCTATAAATCTAAGAAAAGCGAGGTATAAAATTGACAAGAAAAAGAAATTTAAACCCGGATTCGTATTATCATGTCATCATGCGCGGAAACAATCGACTACCTATTTTTGGTTCACACCGAGATATGTTAGAGCTCATGAGAATCTTCGAATATGCCCACGATCAATATCCCTTTCATCTCCTAGCCTACTGTTTTATGACCAATCATTATCATTTGTTGATGAAGACAGAAAGTGAATCTTTAAGTAAAATCATGGCACACATCAACCGAAGATATACTTCATCCTATTCCAAAAGATATAATCATGTCGGGCGAATTTATCAAAGTAGATATTTTGCAAAAGAAGTGAAATCGTATTCGGGGTTATTAGCTGTTAGTATATATATACACCGGAACCCTATAAACACCAAACAACCATTAGTCAATCGCCTTGAGTGGTACCCATATAGCTCTTACCCCTTTTACTTTGAAGAAAGTAAAAAAGCTCCAAAGTTTCTTAAACGTGATGTTTTAAAGGAGTATCTTCCACACCCCCTAGAGAAAACAAATGCTGAGTATTGTGAGTTTTGTAAAAAGACCCCTGTGCATCATACAATTCTACAAAATTCAGGATGCACGTTAAAAACTTAATTGTCGAAAAGTGTCAGAATAGTTTTTTACACAGGGACATACTATTATAATATTATTAGTAGAATAGATTTCAAAGAAAGTTGGCGGAAAAAATGGCATCGATTGATCAAGAACTTTATGATTACATTCTTGAAAACTCAGGTAATATTACGAGTAAATGGTTTACCGCAAAAAGTGATTTTGATGGTTCTTTTTATTCTAATAATCCAAATCCAGAGATAGATCAAGTATTGTTGGAACAGCATGCTTTGACTATTAGGACAGTGGCCTATGCTTTTTTGGAGGAAGAGAATGGCTTTCAGGAGCAGCTTCTATTATGGGCAGAGACAGTAGCGAAAAGTAGAATTGAACATAATACTCCTATTCATGACGTCATACAGGCTTTAAATAAAACTCGTGAAACAATATGGTTTTATGTGGAGCACTTTGCAAATGATCACTTAGATGAAGTAAACAATACCCACATACTAAAATGGAGTCGCTTATTTAATACAGCATTTGATCAGCTTATTCATAGCTTTTCTTCAAGGTATTATGAACTATCTAACAATAGATTAAATGCTCAACAAGATTTGATAAATGAATTAAGTATTCCAATTATCCCAATCTTGGATGGTGTTGGAGTATTGCCTGTTATCGGTGAGATTGATACAACTAGGGCGAGATCTTTATTGGAAGATGTGCCCTATAAATGCGTAGAAGTTGGTATAAATAAGCTTTTCATAGATATTTCTTCCGTCACGTTTATGGACACAATGGTAGCAAATGAAATGTTTCACCTAATAGATGTACTTCAATTGCTAGGCATTAAAACTTCTCTATCAGGTATTCGACCTGAAGTGGCACAGGCTTCCATCCAGTTAGGAGTAGATTTTGGCAATATTTCTACTTTTAGTTCTTTAAAGCAAGCACTGTTGAGGACTGGAGTTTATGTCCAAAGATAAGAAAGTATATAAAAATGTAGCGTGATAACATGGCTGACTGGACTGGAAAGAATCATTAATACAGCTGATTTCCGTTATAGGCGGACGCTATTCGTGGTGTGAGCGATGAACCTTCACTGCCTTCCACTGATTCAATATACCGTGCAGTACTCAAAGTTAAAATAGTAATAAAACCGTCTGTTGATTAAGGGATCTGTAATGAAGGATGAAAAGTTGATATTCTTTACACTAGTGGAAATGGAAATAAAGAAAAATAGATAATGTTCACTATAGCGAATGAAATTGTATCTTCGGGCGCTTCTATTTGATTAGAAAAGCATCTTTTCTCCAGTTATTCAGAAACGTACTTTCATGTTTATAAGAGTTATAGGAGGACGATAAAACGTTAGATTGATAGTGAGATAACGAAACGACTGTCTAAACTCTTCGGAAACGATTCTTAATAAACAATTGTGAGTTTTACAATACTAATTCAACTATAGTTTTTTAAAGTAGGTTAATAGTTGTAATGATTTTTCATACACCCTATATAGTAGAAGTATAAACTCCTAAAATGCGTATTTTGAACAGGTTCAAAAGTTACGCATTTTTTTAGTTTACTAATACTATTTATCAATTTTTCTTAATTTTTAGAAATTTCGATATTCGTATTAGTTTACTTGTGATAAGTTGGTAGTGTCACACTTTATTGGTAAGTGCGAAATTAAAGACAAAGGGGAAATGAGATTTGAAGAAGTTTAAGTTTATGAAGTTCTTTAGTAGTATTCTAGCTTTAATTATGGTGCTTTCTTTATTAGTTCCATTCTCGCAAGCTAATGCTGAAGAAACGAAACCGTTCAAGCAGAATAGTCAAAGCGAAAGTACGATTCAACTGAAGGCGGCTATTGCAGAGCAATTGAGCTTGTCTAAAGATGGTCCAACCCTTCACGAAAGTTTACAAAATGTATCAGGCAATCAAGATGTTGCAGTAATAGTACATTTATCCGAAAAACCAGTGGCACTAGAACAAGGGATAAGTCAGGTTACAGGCAATAAATTCTCTAATGCTCGAGCAAATCAGGTTCGTGGCAATGTAAAAGCGCAACAAACAAAAGTAAAAAAAGAGCTAACTGCTAAAAAGGTTCAGATTAAGCAAGGATACACGTTTGATACTGTATTAAACGGATTTGCAGCAACTGTAAAAGCAGATGATATTCCTAAACTACTTACGGTTGAAGGGATTACATTAATCGAACCAGATACTACTGTTCATGCTTCAGAAATTAATACCACGAAATCATCAGAACTTAAAAAAGATGAAACATTAGAAGCTCAAATGAATACAAGTATATCATTCCTAGGTATTGAACAACTTTGGGATGATGGAATTGAAGGTCAAGGAATTAAAGTAGCAGTTCTGGATACCGGTATCGATGCGGATCACCCTGAATTTGCAGGAATATATAAAGGCGGGAAGAATTTCATACCGAACTCATCCACTTATACGAGAACTCGAGCAGATGATGATGCATCAGAAACCTCTCCTGTAGAACGTCCAGCGGGAACACCAGAATTTAATGCGAACGGTAGTGCTTTCTATACATCTCATGGCACGCATGTAGCGGGGACAATCGCGGCAATCGGGGCGAATGAATATGGTATTAAAGGAATTGCACCTAAAGTAGACTTATACGCTTACCGTGTACTTGGCGCATATGGAAGTGGTTCTACTTCTGGTATCGTTAAAGCAATTGAAACAGCTGTATTAGAAGAAATGGATGTTATCAATCTATCACTTGGTGGTGGAGCTAACTCCGAAACGGATGCAGGTTCATTTGCTATTAACAATGCAATGATAGCTGGAACAATTGGGGTAGTTGCAACTGGTAACTCAGGTCCTAATCGTGGAACAATGGGTACCCCTGCTACAGCTCGTTTAGGAATTGCGGTTGGTAATACTACAAATCCGGAAACAATGTATAACGGGGAAATTAACGTTACAGTTGGTGGATACAACTTAACAAAACAATTAGGGTTGATGGGTACAACTTTTGGACAAGATTTAGCTACACAACTTCAAGGTGAGTTTGACTTAGTTGCCGTACCTGGAAATGGAGAAGTAGCAGATTTTGAAGGAATTGATGTTGAAGGAAAAGTAGCATTGATCTCCCGTGGTAGTATTGCATTTGTCGATAAAATTGCAAATGCAAAGGCTAAAGGGGCAGTGGCTACTATTATTCATAACTTTGCTGGTGGATCAAATGCACCGAATGCATCAGGTACTTTCCTTGGTGATTCATTTGCTTTCCTTCCGACGTTTGATATGTCTCAAACTGATGGTGAAGCAATTCGTGCAGCATTGGCAGAGGGAACAGGAAAAGTTAGTTTTGGTAATTTTGCTTCCACGAAAACACTTGGAGACGATGTGAATGATTCTAGTTCACGAGGACCATCTACTCCAAACTTTGATATTAAACCAGATGTAAGTGCACCTGGTACAAATATAATGTCTACCATTCCTATGTACAAAGCAGATTTCCCTGAAGTTGTTTACGATGAAGCGTTTGATCGTAAAACAGGAACTTCGATGGCTACACCGCATATTGCAGGTATTGTAGCACTTGTGAAACAAGCTAATCCATCTTGGAATGCATTTGATGTGAAAGTAGCACTTTCAAATACGGCAAAAATACTGAACACTGCAAAATATGATGTATTCTCACAAGGTGCTGGTCGTGTAAACGCATATGCAGCAGCACATCCAGAAATTCTTGCTTATGCATTAGATACTGCTGTATTAGATGCTAATGGTGCTATTGTGGAAAATTTAAAAGGAACAGTTACTTTCGGTCCACAATCACTGGAAGAAAATCTTGAAGTAACAAAACAAATTAAAGTAAAAGATATTAAAGGTAATGGTGGCGAATATAATGTTACAGTTGATGTCATAAAATCATTCGGTGATGCACAGGTAACGGTTGATCAGCCTACATTCAATTTAGCTGGTGAGCAAGTTTTAAATGTAACTTTAACAGCTTCAGCAACAACTACAACACCTGGGGATGAAATACTTGGCTACATTCACGTTCAGGGTGAAGGTTCTAAAATTTCATTGCCATTTGCTGCAGATTTTGGTGGAGCTGAAGCGACGGAACTGAGAGATTACAAGATTACAGAAACAGATTTGTCATTTAATGGCGATGGTGTGAAAGATTCTGCTGTTCTATCATTCACATTAACTGGGGACGTAACTACTAACTATATCGAGCTTTGGGATATTATGAATCCAGAGGGTGGAGAATATGGAGACGGTTATATTGGTTATTTGCACGCAGGTTCGGCACTTGGTGCTGGGTCCTATAACCTGAATATTGCAGGGCAGTATAAACCTTGGAGCAGTGAACCAGCTACAACTATTCCAGATGGTTTATACACAATTGACTTCACTGGTTTAGCTGCATCAGGAACCGTCCAAGATTATGTTGGACCAATTGTCGTGAAAACTACTAAACCAGAAATTACTGGAGCAGTTGCAGAAGGTATTGCGACTGGTCAAGTTACAGACAAGTATATCGAATACAATGAAGAATTATATTTATATGGTCTAGACTATAATTTAAATGAAAAGTTAAATGCATCGTATATTGCTACAGTCAACGGTGAAGCATCGGCAGCAGTTGAGTTTGATTTGAACCAAGACGGTAGCTTCTCATTCCCGGTTACAGCTGAAACAGAAGCTGTAAAAGTAGTTATTAAAGACGCGGCTGGAAATGTTGGCGAATCATTAATTTACGAAAAAGAAGCTCCAGAAGTAACACTTTCTGTTGATCCAACTGAGCTAGTGTTAACATCTGGCAAAACAGCACAACTTACGGTAACAGAAACTTCAAAACCTTTAGAAGGTGATGCTACTCAGGAAGATGTAACTTCAGAAGCTACTTATGTTGTCACAGACGACAGCATCGCAACAGTAGCAAATGGATTGGTCACTGCAGTTGGAGAAGGAACGACAACAATTACTGTTTCATATGGTGAAAATGATGTAACTGTAAATGTAACGGTAAAATCACAGGATCCAGAAGTAACACTTTCTGTTAACCCAACAGAACTAGCTATTATAAAAGGTGAAACTTCTCAACTAGCGGTTACGGAAACGTCAACACTTGCTAATGGTGATGCATCAGAGAAAGATGTAACTTCAGAAGCTAAATATGTTGTAGCAGACGAAAGCATCGCAACAGTAACAAATGGATTAGTCACTGCGAAAGCAGAAGGATCGACGACGATCACTATTTCATATGGTGGAAATGAGGTAACTGTAAATGTTACGGTTAAAGCACCTGATGTTGTCAATCCAGTAGTAACACTAACTATTGATCAAAATCAGGTCGAAACAAGACCTGGTAAAGAAGTTAAAGTTACCATTAAAGAAGTAACTACTGTTGATAACAAATCGACAGAAAAGGACGTTACAAAACTAGCATCTTACAATGTTGATAAAAATAATGTAGCATCTGTAAAATCTGGCGTCGTGAAAGGTAAAGGACCTGGCCAAACAACTGTTACTGTAACATATGGTGAGCATACGCTGACTTTTGACGTAACTGTTGTAAAACCTGGGAAAGGGAATAAATAGTGTCCCTGTTTAGGGAACAATTCTGAAAATAGACTACAATTAACCATTCGATTCGATAGAAATATCGAATCGAATGGTTTTATATTTGTTTACATAGAGAAATAGAAGCAGCAGATACACCAAAATGGGCTACTTCTAATAGTAGTTTTCAATTATTTTTCCACCCCACCTGTCTTGGGTGAAATAAATGATTGCATATAGTTAATTGGATTATTAGGCATTGGAGTAAGGTTTCGTGAAATAGGAATTCTTTTCATAAAGTTAATCCATTTCAATGAAGACTAGAGTGTTAAAGCACACTGTGAGATGAAAGAAGAGACATTTATAAACTCGTTGATTCCAAAGGTATGAGAAATTTGTGTTGGCCATTAATAAATTAAGATTTTCTCTTTGTAGATTTTTTAACGACTAGGAACTATGCTCTGCTTTTTCAATAATTCGGCAAATTGATTTGCAGGCAACGGTTTAGAATATAGATATCCTTGTACAGTGTTGCAATTATAGCCTTGTAATACCTGCAATTGCTCCATAGTTTCAACTCCTTCTGCGATTACATCCATTTTTAAATGGTTCGATAATTGAATGATCATATGTACAATAAAGTTTGCATCCTCTTGTTTTGAAAGACTTAAATCCTGTATAAACGAACGATCAATTTTTAATATATCGATTTTCCCATTAAAATGATGCAGATGGGATAAAGAAGAATAACCAGTTCCGAAATCGTCAAGTGCTATTTTGATTCCTATATTTTTTAACTCATCTAATAGAGAGAAAACCGTTTCTTCGTTTTTTAAAATAGAAGTTTCTGTAATTTCAATTTCTAAATATTGAGATTCAAGCTGAGTTTCCTTCAGGGTTTCCTGAATACTGATGACTAAATCTTTCTCCATAAATCGGGATGCCGATAAGTTAATAGAAACCGGAATAGCAGGTAACAAATCATCTTGCCAAGCTTTGTTTTGCGCGCAAGCGGTTTTTTTTACCCATTTGCCAATTGTATTAATAAAACCCGTTTTTTCTGCTAATGGAATAAAATCCTTAGGAAGGATTAACCCTAATTTCGGGTGATTCCATCTAATCAGTGCCTCTGCTCCAATTATTAAACCCTTCTTTGTGTCTACTTTAGGTTGATAATACAATTCAAATTGGTTTTTATCTATTGCATTTATAAGGTCCATATCCAGTGCAGTCTGAGAGGATGCAAATACTTGATTGCAATCAGTTCCTTCAATGCCATTAAGATCTGAAATGATATTTTTTTGATGATTATTTTTAGTATCTGCGCTATTCTTATGTAATGAAGAGTATATATCAAGATTTGCTGTAGGCTGCATTGGTTAGTCTCCTTATATAATGGTTTTGATAAGAGAAGTCCAATAAAACTATAAATGGAAAATAACTTTATTGGACTTTTATTAGATTAATTAATGTATGGAAGATCTAAAGTAGTGATAGGGTTACCGAATGACTTTGCAGTTTCAGTATTTACGTTAGGGTATAGTGCTACTGCTAATACAATTAATAGAATAATAGATAATTTTTTCATATTTTTATACCGTCCTTTTTATTTATAATATGGGGTGATTCTGTTGGAAATGAAATATTTGGGCTTAGAAATAAGTAAACTTAGAGCAGAATTGGGAATATCCCAAAAGGAGCTCGCAAAAGATATTTGTACACAATCGACGATTAGTCGAATTGAAGCTGGGGATGTATATCCAGCAATAGATACTTTATTGAAGATAGCTTTAAAACTCCAAGTCCCAGTAGAGTATTTTATTGAAATGCTGTTTCATAAAAATGTTCTAGAAAGTGAGGGATTAATAAATGAGATTGAGTACCACTTAAAAGAACATAACTATAAAAGAGTAATTTCAATAATTAATAGTAATGAGATAGATAACGACAACATTTGGTTAAACTTATACCTCGACTATATTTTAAGTACCGCAAAATATTATTTGAAAATGATTTCACCAGAAAAATGTATAGATAACTTAAAAGGTATTTTAAATTATTCAAATCCAACTACAATACAATTTAGATTTTTGCAAATTAAAGTTAATAATACTATCGCCAATGTTTATGGTGAAAAAGGTGAAAGTCAAAAATGTCTATATCATTTTAATAAAATATTAAAAGAGCATATTCATAAAAACTATAGTGACTATAAAATAAATAGAACTCTAATAACTGTTTTATTTAATAAATGTAAAACCTTATATGACATTAAAGACTATGATGCTGCACTTGAAGCTGCAAACCAAGGAATTCAAAAATCTAAGGAAAGCTCTTTTATGTTCTTAAATGGTCAGTTCTTGTATTACAAAGGCCAATGCTTAGAAAAGAAAGCTGCTCCTATAGCTGAAATCAAAGAAGTGTATCAACAAGCTCTGTTTTTCTTCGAATTTCAAGAATTACCTTTTTATATTCAAGCGATTAATCAAAATAAAAAACAATTTTTACAGTAGACTGGGAGTCTTGTTTCAATTTTCATAGAGTTTCTATTGATAGAATAAATCCAATTCTATAATTAAGAAATACACTCAATTATTACTTATTGTTTATTTTAATAAAGAGTACTTATTACTTAATTATTTGATGTATTAAATACTTTTTGCATTTCTAATATACTAGATTTATTGAAAGAAATATGTAGGATATGCATAAATGGATATTTTCTTAAGTGGTCGAAAACTTCTTTCGACCGCTATTTTTATATTAAGGTTTTTTGGATTTCAGTAGAAGTGTCATAATGTGATATACAATGGAAATACTAATACTTATCGAAGGAGGAATGCTTGATGAAGGTGCGAATTGAGTGGGTTTACAAAACGCCGAGAGGAGCGGAGATGGATTTCTTTTCAGAGGAAGTACCAGCTGCTCAAGCTCTATTGTTTGTGGAAGATATCGAGCGTACAGGGAGATTAAAGACGGTGACGTTTGTTGACCGTTTTGATAGCTCTTGGACAGTAAAGGAATTGAAGGGATATTTGAAAGGCATTGAAACGGAGCCGCATAATGTGGTAGTGTATTTCGATGGCGGATATGACCGTGAAACGAAAAGTTCTGGGCTTGGCTGTGTTATTTATTATGAGCAGAATGGAAAGGCATATCGATTAAGACGGAATGCTGCCGCGACGGGTTTGGAATCGAATAATGAAGCAGAATATGCAGCGATGCATTTAGGCTTACAGGAATTGAATTTACTAGGCGTTCATCATTTGCCTGTTCGATTTATAGGTGATTCACAGGTAGTGATCAATCATTTGAACGGCGAGTGGCCAGTAATCGAGAGGGATTTAACTGGATGGGCCGACCGAATTGAAGCCAAATTAAAAGATCTCGGTATTCAGGCTGAGTATGAGCTTGTGCCGAGAAAGATTAATGGAGAAGCAGATCGCTTAGCGACACAGGCTTTGAATGGTATTGAGATTAAGGCTGTAATTGAGTTGGTAGAGGATTAGGTTTACTTTCTTATTTATTTAATTGCCTACCTACATATTGAAAACACCATTGCCTGTGTGGGCAATGGTGTTTTTACTTTGCTCTATATTCATAATTTCTATAAATGTGCTGCATTTTCTTGTTTTGCTGGTGAATCGTTGTTGTCTTCCGGTAAAGATTCTACTTTTTTAGCTAATTTTTTCTGTTGAGATTTCGGGAAAGCTTGTTTTGCTTCTGCCTTTGAGTTAGCATCTTGTACATTTTCATTATAATATTGAACGCTTGTCATGGCACCCTCTTCAACCATACGATTGTCATCTGGATCATTCGGATCTGAGAAGCCCGTCTTTGTCATTTGACTTGGTTTTGTGTTTTTAGCAGATACCATAGAGTCAATCTTCGTTTTAGAATTTTTTACTGCAGTTTTTAATTGTGCTTTATTGTTTTTACTTGTGAAATATACTGCTGCAAGTGCTGTAGCTGCTCCTATTAACATAGATCTTTTATTTCCGTTTGCCATAATCATCACTCCCTTTCTCTATATATACCCATTTCTTTTCAAGCTCAATCCTTTTTTATCTGTCCTTTTTTTAATTGTTTTAACAGTACATATGCCCGATAACTTTCATACTAAAAATAGGATAAAATAATAGTCGACTTACAAGAAGAAGGAGAAAAAAGCATGACAGGAAACACACACATCATTGGCGGTCTTGCAGCAAGTCTTGCTTTTGCTCAAGTTTCAAACTACGAGCCCGTCCTATTAGTCGGCGCTGGCGTCGTTGGGGCAATCATACCTGACATTTGCCATGGGGGCAGTAAAATTGGTCGGAAATTTAAGGTATTATCAAGCTTGATTAATACCATTTTTGGACACCGTTCTTTCACGCATAGTTTACTGTTTTTAGTATTAATGGCCGTCCTTTTGAATACTTTTATTGATAATGATTCAATCATCCTAGGAATTTTAATTGGTATGGCGAGTCACTACATATTAGATATGGCGACGAAAAACGGTATCAAGTTACTATACCCACTAAAGATTACCGTTCGATTTCCCGTCACAACCAGGACTGGTGGCACAGTTGAGTACCTCGTATTTGCAGTATTATCACTACTAACCGTCTATTTCGGCTATGGTGTATTCGGAAATTATTTTTAACAAAAAAGCTACTCTTAAGAGTGGCTTTTTTTTGTTAGGAAAGTTGTTTTTTATAATAATAAGCCGTATTAGTTAGTATAATAAAACGAATTTTTCCATGGAACTTATAATTGTTTTAGATTTCTTAAGTTAATAGAATTTATAGAAAACTCGCAATATATAATTGACGATTTAGTAATAGAAGTGGGATAGTTAAGAAAGATGTACAAATAAGGGGGCTATAAATATGAGGAAAGCATTGGTGTTAGGCGGAACAAGGTTTTTTGGAGTACAGCTAGTCGAATCATTATTGAAGCAAGGGTTTGATGTAACAATTGCTTCACGAGGGAATGTGCAGGATCCTTTTAAAGATAAAGTGAGTCGCATAAAGGTCGACCGCCTAGATGTTAGCGATATGCAGAAGAATTTTGTAGATACCGAATGGGATATCGTGTTTGATCAAATATGTTACTCCTCCCAGGAAGCGATAGATGCAATAGACGTTTTTAAAGGGAAAACGAAAAAGTATGTATTTACATCTTCTAAATCTGTCTATGAATCAGTTAGCACAGGTAAAGGATTTACTGAAGAGGATTTCAATCCATTTGAGTACAGTTTAAATGTAGGCTCAAAAGAAGACTTTTCCTACGGTGAAGGAAAAAGACAAGCTGAAGCAGCATTTTTTTGGCGTTCACCTTTTCCTGTCGTAGCAGTAAGATTTCCAATTGTAATTGGACTTAATGATTATACAGAGAGATTAAATTACTATATTCGAAAAGTAAGAGATCATGAGGATGTGCATTTCGTCAACCTAGAGGCTGCTATGGATTTTATATCAGAGGAGGAGGCTGGTGATTTCTTAGCATGGGTTGGCCAATCTGATTTTGAAGGTCCTATTAATGCGACTTCCAATGGTTACGTGAGAATGGGAGAACTGCTTGAATATATTGAAGAAAAAGTTGAGAAGCATGCGAATATTGTTACAACGACCGAAGAAGAGAGCGGATCACCTTACAATATTTCAGCAACTTGGTTGATTAGCAATGAAAAAGCAAAGTCACTAGGTTATGAATTTAAAGATTTGAAGGAGTACTTGCCTGGGCTAATAGGTGAGGCATTAGCTAAAATGGATGTAAATTAGGCACTACAATTAGTTTGGTGCAATAAATTAAAATATGTTTTTATAAAAAACAGATATTCTAAAAAACAGAAATTTTTACCAGGGGGAGTGATCTGAGTGAGAGCTATTATTGGTGTTTCGTCAAACATTAAAGAAGATTTGCTATCAGTTCCGTTGAGTAATGTTCGTGCAATCACGCAGTTCGGAGGTGTTCCAATTGTGCTGCCGAATTTAGAGATGGATGGTATAGAGGAAATAGCAAGTACAATCGATGGGCTGTTATTAACTGGTGGTGGAGATATTGATCCCACGTTGTTTGGTGAAGAGCCACTGCCTGGATTGGGTAATATTATGCCGGAGCGAGACCGGTTTGAAGTAGCACTTATTCAAAAGATGTTGAAATTGAATAAGCCAATTTTAGGGATATGTCGTGGTGCACAGATTATGAGTATTGCGATGGGTGGGGATATGTATCAGGATATTTATTCACAAAGAGATGGTTCATTATTACAGCATGATCAGCAGGCTCCAAATTGGCATGGTTCTCATTTTGTTGAAGTGACAGAAGGATCTTTGTTACGTAAAATTGTTGGGGTGGATAAATTTAAGGTGAATAGCTATCATCATCAAGCACTTCGAAATATGCCAGATGGTTTGATCGTCAGTGGTGTTGCAAGTGATGGTGTAATTGAATCTTTTGAAAGCACATACCACACATTTGTTATGGGGGTTCAGTGGCATCCAGAGAGCTTAATAAGTAAAAATGATACCAGTTCGCTTGCGATATTTGAGGCATTTATAAATGAGTGTAAGAAATAAAGTTAGACAGAGAACAAGTTTTTAAAGGTTTTCTGTCGAGTTCCAGGGTTTGTAAGGGGCTAAGGGAATGTAAACGGAAACGAAGCTTCGGGTGATTGCTCATCAACCACTCCTGTGTAAAGCGTCAGCCTAAAACATATTAGGAACATTGGATCCCTGATAACTAATGCTTTGAAACGACTGTTTAATTGCAGTCGTTTTTATTATTCTCTTTTTTACTTAAAAAATGTAATTCATGAATTGTTTTTTCTGGGGAAAGCTATTTGAATCATGAATAAGGAGGTATTGGCTTTGAGTAGCTGGCTGAGGCGAGGTTTTTATGCATGTGTGCTTTCATTTATGATTTCAACGAGTGTTTCAGCAGCGGAGAAGGAACCAACGCGGGAGCAGATTTTGGAAATGCGCATGGATTATTATATAAAGTATTCGAGTGAAATGCTACCGTGGTATTACTTGGCGGCAATTGACCAATATGAACGAAATCTACAAGAGGTTCGAAGTGATCTTCCGAAACGAGATGGTGTTGTGGCGTTTCAATTTTCCACTGACTTTTGGGTTGGTTTATTGAATCCAATTAGAGATGACCGCGATCTTATATCAATAACTTTCTTTGATGGAAAAGGTCTTGATGGGAATAATGATGGTTTTGCTGATCTTAAACAGGATGAAGATGTGATGTATACTCTAACTAATTACTTGAATGAACGTGTGGTAACTGAGGAAGATTTTGAAAAGTCCTTGAAGGAATATTATATTCGAGATGAAGCAGTTAAACAGATCATAACAAATGCTAAAATTTATAAGCATTATAATACGGTTGACCTTGATGGACGTGCATTTCCACTGGCTCTTCAGCATAATTACAGTTACCGTAGTACTTGGGGTGACAGACGCGGTTGGGGCGGTCGTCGTATGCATGAAGGGACCGATTTATTCGCTTCCTATGGTGTACCAGTGAAGTCAACAACTTATGGAATTGTAGAAACGAAGGGCTGGAATGATTACGGCGGCTGGCGTGTTGGGATTCGTGATGTAAATAATACCTATCATTATTACGCCCACTTGTCGGGTTATACGAAGGAGTTAAAAGAAGGCGATATTTTGGAACCAGGTACGGTCATTGGCTATGTTGGTAGCTCAGGATACGGTCGTGAAGGAACCTCGGGTAAATTCCCGCCACATCTGCATTACGGAATGTATAAATTTAACGGTCGCACGGAGTGGGCTTACGACCCTTTTCCATTATTGAAGCGTTGGGAACAGCAGGAAAGGAATGCTAAAAAGAATCCAGCAGCGAGTTAGTTGCTGGATTTACATGTCGAGAAAGTGAAACTTCGATCAATGGGTTACTTCATCCACTTATTCTTTGTTGCTTGGGTTAACTAATGAAGGTGGCAATCTTAAGACGTTTAGGACGTGGCGATCTAATCGACCAGGTCGTTAATGCCCAATAAAAGCAAGAGTAATCCAAAATAAATGAAGCATGAGTACACCTACATAGAGGGAAATTGCTATATTTAATAAAATCAGTATGAATGGTTTCGATTCTAACTTGGATACAATTCCGATTAATAAAACCGGTAGAGCTATTTTTAAAAAATAAAAACCTGCAACATTAACATTATATATAGTATTCATAATCGGATTGGATTCTGTAATAAGATGATTTTGAATTCCAAAATCGGTAAAAAGAGCATCGAAAGTCGCAAGTAGTAACAAGATAATGCCCATATTAATCAGTTTATTTCGAGGTGAAGTAGAAGAAATTGATTGCAAAGTGATATAATCCTCTTTCCTGTTTTTCTATTAGTATGTGATGGAAGTGGAGGAATATATTCTTGTATTTATAAAAATAGATTACAATGAAACTAGTTAAGAGAGGATGTGCCAAGATTGAAAGATATTCCATTTATATGTTCTTGGAGTGGTGGGAAGGATTCTGCAATGGCTTATTATCGTGCAATGAAAATGGGGATGAAACCAAAAAGGTTACTGACAATGTTTGAAGAGAATGGAGGAATTTCTAAATCTCATGCACTTCACCTTGAAGTGGTGAGAGCTCAAGCAGAAAGTTTAGGGGTGCCATTGTTCATAAAAGAAGCAAGTTGGAATTCCTATGAGAGTCAATTTATAGATGCAATGGATCAGTGCAGTGTTCAAGGAATTACACATGGTGTATTTGGAGATATTGATCTTGAGGGTCACTTAGAATGGGTACAAAAGACGTGTGAGAAATCGGGTATTGTTGCTGTGCATCCATTGTGGAAGGAGCCACGTCGAAGAATTATTGAGGAGTTGTTAGACGTAGGTTTTGAGGCTTGGATTGTAGTTGTTAACACTTCTATGATGCCAGCAGAATTTGTTGGGAGAAAATTTTCGAAAGAATTAATAGTAGAACTAGAAGAATTAGAGATTGATGCTTGTGGGGAAAATGGAGAATTTCATACGGTCGTTGTGGACGGTCCAATTTTTTCTAAAAGGGTTCCAGTTAAAATTGGAGAAGCTGTCGTAAGAGGTGATTATATTTTCTCACAAGTATCTATCGAAGGAAAAAGTTAAACCTTTTTGATTATTAGTACTGAAAAAGGGTATCGTAAAGAAGGAAATACATATAATTTTGAAATGGTGGAGAATACAAATGACGAAAATGAATAGAGGAATTATTACTGCGCTTTCGGCAATTGGCTTAGCACAAGGCTTGAAGGTTTTAACGCATAAAAAGCTAACGGGTAACTGGGATTTAAAGCAGGCTTTTACAACAGGAGGAATGCCGAGCTCTCATTCAGCGGGTGTAGCGGCTTTGGCATCTTATGTCGCAACAAATAAAGGTGCTCGTCATACGGAAACTGCTCTAGCGGTTGTTTTCGGTGTAATTGTGATGTATGATGCACAGGGAATTCGTAGACATACAGGTGAAATTGCTCAATTAGTAAACGACTTGGAAGATAATATTGTGGCGCTATCTGGTAATTTTCCTAGCTTTGAATATGTTCAACGAGAAGGAGAGTTAAAAGAACTTCTAGGTCATCAACCGGTAGAAGTAATGGCTGGTGCGCTATTAGGAACTGCTTTTGGAGTTTTGTGTGCTAAATTAGAAGATTAACCAATTGTTATATTCAAAAGCTAGGTTAGATAGGAATTCTAACCTGGCTTTGTTCTTCTAAAAGGTAAGATAATCCATTAGGTGATTGGACATAGCATTTCTAGGTTCTTGTTCAGAGAGAATCGGGCGTCTTTTTGCTGGTTTTTCTTAAAAATAAAAAAGTGAATCAATTTCATAAAAGTATATTAAATAGTGAAACCCGAACAACGCTGCCTAGGCTTCTTTTGAGAGGGGGCTAACGTCTCTAAAATCGGTTTTTCTTATTGGTTTTCGTCGTTATAAGTTTTAGTCTCCCCATCTGTATATTCGATTTCTAAATCAAACTTCGTATACTCATCTACTTCAAATGCCGATACTACTCTTTGGATTATTTCTTCATTACTCATTACTTTCATTGGTTGTAGTTCTAAGAAAATTGGTTGGAGCACAGCATAGGCAGCATCCCCTTGTAAACTGGTAGCGGCATGCATATTACTATATATTGCTTCCTCTGATTCGACATTGTATTGAGCCACTATACCATCTGTATTATCAGGTGTATCGATGTGAAGGTCAAAGTTAGTGAAGCTATATTCATTTTTGGGATTCTCATCTACTAGATTATCCTCTTCTGGATTAACTATTGTACCATTAGGAACATTCTCTTCTGTTTCGTCATTATTGTTGCCACCACATGCTCCTAAAGTTAGTGCGGAGGTTAATATTATAGTGCTAAGTATTTTAGACAATTTCAAGATGATGACCCCTTTCATAGCATAATAAAAATAAAACCAAGTTAGAAAGTCCAACTTGGTTAAGTGTATTTATTTTTTATTTTTATTATCTGTATAGGTTTTAACTTCTTTTTCACCATCATAAGCAATCTCTAAATTTAAGTTTGTATATTCTTCCATACCAAAAGCAAGTGTGACTCTTTGAATAACATCTTCATCGGCCATATCTTTGTTTAGTTGTAGTTCACCAAGAACAGATTTAAGAAGTTCATTAGCTTCTTCTCCCTCTATGTTCGCAGAATCTTTTTCATTAGTGTAAAGAGAGTCTTTTGGTTCTGCGGTATATTGTGCAACTACCGCATCTTTTGCTTCGGCAGTATCAATGTGTAGATTAAACGACTGGAATGCTACTTCTTTTGGTTCTTCTTCAGGAGTTTCTACAGCAGTGTCCTCTTTTGCTGTTTCTTCTTCTTGTTTTTGTACTTCGGTTTCATTGAGTTCGTTTTCTTCTACTTCATCATTGTTGTTTCCACAAGCTCCTAATAGTAATGCCGAAGTTAGAAATGTTGAAGTTATTACTTTAAATTTTGTGGTTTTCATCTAGTTGGCTCCTTTCGAGGTGTTCAAACCTACTGTATTATATAACCCAAAATAGATGCCTTAAACATTTTAGTATATTTATTAATTGAAGTTATAAATGATTATGATTAGTATTATGGGGTAAAGAAACATATCGTTCTAATAAGGAGGAGTATGATTGAATGGAGAATTATACGGAACTTACATCTGTTGACCAATGGAAGAAAGTTTTGGAACGGTCAAGTGAAAAACCAGTACTAGTGTTCAAGCATAGTACAACCTGTCCCGTAAGTGCTCATGCGTATGGAGAGTTCAGTTCGTTTGAAAAACAGATGGACCGCTATCTGGTGAAGGTGATAGAGCAACGTTCTGTATCCAATGAAATAGCTATTGACCTGGGAATTCAACATCAATCTCCTCAAACATTTTTGATAGCAAATGGAGAAGCAGTGTGGAATGCATCGCACTGGAAAATTACTAAAAAGACATTAGATAAGGTAACAGCAACTTTATAAAGATTGGGGATTAGAGCAAAGGAATGGAACCTATACAAAAAGTAAGCAATTATTTAGTGGATAATGCAGAGACGATTATACGGGATATTACCGATACAGCACTGGAAAACTTGAGTATTAAATTAACGCAGGAAGAGCTTGAACATGCCATACAAAAAAACGTACAGTTTTTGGTATTGCTGTCCGAATCTCTGCAAGATTCTAAAGAGTCAGCTGAAGAAGTACTGAAAGAGTGGAGTAAGCAGAACGGGGAAGCAGAAGCGAGGTTGTTTCATCAATTTTCTGCAGTTATAAAACCTTATGCAGTTAATCGGTTGTTATTTTTGCAAAAAATATCTCAAATTTCAATGGAACATGGGTTATCTACAGAAGATGTTGTTAAAGTAAATAATAGATTCTGTTATTTAATGGATGTAAGTATGTCAGAAACTATTCAAGCGTATGAAATGTATCGTGATAAATTAATGAAGGATCATCAGCGAGAAATTAATGAGCTATCTGCACCCATTGTTCCTATTCAAGACGGGGTTGCAGTTTTACCATTAATAGGTGCTATTGATTATACTCGTGTTCAACATTTGTTAAATTATGTAGTTCCTAGCATTCCTAGTTTAAAGGTTGACCATCTGATTATCGACTTTAGTGGTATTTTAGCAATAGATACGGAAATAGCTCAGCATATATTCACGATTCACAATGTGCTTGGACTATTAGGGATCCATGTGTTATTTTCTGGAATTCGTCCTAATTTATCGATGACGGTAGTTAAAGCTGGAATTGATTTTACTTCTTTTGATACATATGGAAGTGTAAAACATGCGATAGATAGTTTAAAATAATATATTTTAGTTAATCCAATCCTTTCACTTGTGGGATTGGATTTTTTAGTATACCTGTTTATTTTTTCTGCTTGGGGGGTAACTGAATTATGTGAACAACATAAATAAAGTTGAATAGAAGGAGGAAAAAGTATGCTAGATCGCTATTATTGGAATGATACATTATCATATTTACCTGAGTTAATCGTTGCAATACTTGCACTTGTTATTGGATTTATCGTTGCAAAAGTATTGGAAAATGCTACTCACAAGTTATTGAGAAAGTTTCGGGTAAATGAACGTTTAGGAAACACGAAGTCCAAATGGACCGTAGAGAAGATTATTAGTAAAGTTGTATTTGTTATTGTGTTGATTTTAGCACTAGTATTATTCTTTAATATTTTAAATTTGAATACGATGGCAACACCATTTGTTTCGATGTATTCAGGATTGACTGGAGCTTTCTTGAACATATTGAAGGCTGCTTTGATATTATTATTTGCATGGGTTTTGGCTACTGTTGTGAAAAAAGGTATTCAAATGGCTGGATCGAAACTCAACTTAAATAAATACTCGGCGAAGGCAGGAATTGACGCAAAACCTGAAAACCAAGCTAAGTGGACGGAAACTACAGCAAAAGTTGCATATTATTTAATATTCTTGTTATTTATTCCCGCTGTATTGAATGCATTAGGAATTAACGGTTTAAGTGGGCCTTTTGAAGGGATGCTTGCAAGCTTTTTCAACTTTATACCGAAGTTAATATCAGCTGGAATTGTATTTGCAATTGGTTTGTTTGTTGCGAAACTAGTTCGAAACATAATAGAAAAGTTATTACAATCTGCTGGAGCAGATAGACTGGCGGATAAATGGAAACTATCTTCTTTCGTTGAAGGTACTAGTTTATCGAAAATTGTTGGTATCATTGCATTAGTTTTAATAATGATTCCAGTATCGATTACAGCACTAGAGATTTTAGATTTAGAAGGTATTTCTGGCCCGGCAATTGCAATGTTGAATGATGTTATGACCATGCTTCCAAAGATTTTCGTAGCAATTGTTCTTGTACTAGTTGGTATTGTTGCTGCCAAATGGGTTAAGGATGTAGTTGTATCCCTACTAGAAAAATTAGGTGTGAATTCAATTTTTGGAAAAATGGGATTCAAATCTGTTACTGGAGGAGCACCATCGTTTGCTACATTACTAGGGACGATTGTACAAGTTATTATTATCTTGCTATTTGTAGTGGAAGCACTTCAACTATTAGAATTAGACTTTATGGTAACGTTGGCGACTGGTATCTTTGCTTATTTACCTTCTGTAATTGCAGCAATAATTATTTTAGCTGTAGGATTCTGGTTAGCTAGTTTAGTAGAAAAAATAGTTGGCAACGTGATGACGCATTCATCAGGAACACCGCACTTCCTTCGTTATGTAGCAAAATATGCTATTTTAGCATTTGCGTTTTTCATGGCATTAGATCAATTAGGTATTGCTGCTTCAATTATTAACGCAGCATTCATCCTTATTCTTGGAGGAGTGGCATTGGCATTCGGTCTTGCATTTGGACTTGGTGGCCGAGAGCATGCTACAAAGTATTTAACGAAAATGGAAAAAAGCTTAGATGATGCAGAAGTATCTAAAGAGAAATATCAACAAGAAAAGGAATCGATGAAAGAATCATTTAAAGAAAATTTTCAAGACCCTTCAAAAACAGAGCAAAGTTTAAAAGGGGCAAGTCCTCATATGGATGAAATGAGTCCTATTAGAGAAGCTAATGTAACTGAAGTAAATCCTACACATGAGGAAGATTCACCTAGCACGGGCTATAATATTCCATCGACGGATGATCTTCACCCGTTCGAGGACTTACCACCGATTGACGAAAGAAAAGATGAACAATAATAAATTGCTTCAGCGAGAAATAATCTCGCTGGAGTTTTTTTTCTGAGAAAAGAACGTTTTTGTCCGATCATATATCTATCCCCACTCTTATAGATTACCACAGAAATTAGTTATGATTTCTCTACTATTTATGTATAATAGTATTGAAGTTTTAATATTCAGTAATTTATGAATATTAAAAGAGAGTGACTATAAAAGGGGGAATAGAATGTTAGTAGCAGAGAGGTTGGCATATTTAGCAAAAGAACAACCAACGAAAATAATTACTTCTTTTAAAGGTAGGGAGACAAGCTACGAAGATATGTTCGAGCAGGCTAAACGTCTTGCAGGTTATTTTCAATCGCAAGGGTATAAACAAGAGGATATCATAGCAGTTTATATGATAAACTCAGATTATTTTTTGACGTGTTATTATGCATGTCAGCTAGGTGGTTTTACGATATTACCGATAAATACAAAGTTAACTGCAGCAGAAGTTAACTATATATTTAGCCACTCAGAAGCAAAGGCATTAATATATGATACTCGTTTACAAACAATATTAGACGATATTCCAGAAACAATGAATTGTTTTGATGATCTTCTATGTTTAGGAGAAGAAGATACGCTACTCACCGTATTAAATGATGAAAGTTTATTATTTGATGAAATTAAAATAGATGAAAATACTACTACTGTTATCTTCTATACATCTGGTACGACAGGTAAGCCAAAAGGGGTTATGCTATCGGCAGCTAATGTTCGAGCAACTGCGAAACTATATGTTGAGGCACTTGAACTAAATTCAACGGATCGCATGCAAATTGTAGCTCCTCTTTTTCATTGTGCAGCAAGTCATGTGTTTAGCATTCCAGTTATTTACGCTGGTGGAACTGTTGTTATTGAAGAGGGATTTTCTCCGGAACAAACGATGGACACATTGGAACAAGAGAAAATCACCGTTTTCTTTGGTGTACCAGCAATGTATAGTATTTTGTTGAATAGCTCCAAAATGGAAACGCTAAGGTTATCTAATTTAAGACTATTTACGTATGGTGCGTCTACCATGCCGTTTGAGTTAATCCGTAAAATAAAAGTAATGTTCCCAGAAGTGAAAGTCCAGAATATATATGGACAAACAGAAAACTCCCCAGCGGCAACGACATTAAAGGATCATTATGCACTTGTTAAAGTAGGTTCCGTTGGAGAACCAGTTCCAGGAACAGAGATTCAAGTAGTCAATGAACATGGCAAAGCTCTCCCTTCTGGCCAAGTAGGAGAAATTGTTGTGAAGGGCCCTCAGTTAATGAAAGGGTATTTGAAAAACGAGGAAGCAACACGTCAGGCAATTAGAAATGGATGGTTATATACCGGTGATTTAGGCCGTATGGACGAGGATGGACTATTGTATATTGTGGATCGAAAGAAAGATATGATTATACGCGGTGGAGAAAATGTCTTCCCAGTTGAAGTAGAAGAAGTTCTTTATGAGATACCTGAAGTATTAGAAGCGGCAGTAATTGGGGTTCCACATAGTATTTACGGAGAAGTCCCAAAAGCTTTTGTCGTCTTGAAAGAAGGAAAACAATTAACTCAAGACGAGGTTTTAAGTACATGCTCGAAAAAATTGGCAAAATATAAACTACCAGTTGAAGTTGAATTTATAGAGGTTTTACCTCGAAATGCAAGTGGGAAAGTACTAAAGACTGTATTACGAAACTAACTAAGAGGCTGGGACAGAACCCCAAAACAGCATTTTTCTCTGTGAGAAAAATGCTGTTTTTTTGCTGTGCACAAAATTGATTTCCATTCCAGGGACGCTTTCCACGGGCGTCACGCTATTCCCGTAGGAGCTTATTTATATGCAATTTATTTTCTATGAAACAACATATATAAGTTTTTCTTAATTTATTAATAAATCAAAATTATTTTAATAGGGAATTAAATAGGGAATTGATATAATTAATGGTTTAAGAATTCATATTTATAATTTTTATTCAATAGTTGTTGAACCATAGGAGGTATTTATGTTAATTATGAGACAAGTGACAGAAAAGGATAAATTGGAAAATAAGATAATCAGAGTTATATTTAATGTAATCTATATCGTGTTAATCTTGGGGGCTATAAAGTTTTTCTTCGATAAAAACTCTTTGAACAACAACTTCGGGTGGTTATTACTGCTAGCTTTTTGGATGTTTAGAGGAGTTCACCAGATGATGTTGGAATTATGGGACAGTAATAAAATAAGTGCGATAATAAATTTGTCACTTGCAATATTAGCGTTAGTTTGTCTGATTTATAGTGGTTCCCAGCAACTTTTTTTCTTTTTAAATTACAATAAGACTTTTATTATTGATTTTTTAATTAAATTCTTGCTGTTCTGATTATCAAGTGGATTTCTTTGCGACGAGTAACCGCAGGAGCATATGTTTTCGTAGCGACGAGGAGATTGAAGCCATGCCCGCGGAAAGCGTCCGCCTAGAGCGGAAATCAGCTTTGTTCAGATTTAACTATATAAAATTCTTTATGAAATTGATTAAATTATATAAGAAATAGGTGAAAATATGGAAGATATTCGAGTACTGTTAGCAGACGATGACAAAGATATTCGAGATTTGCTGAAAAAATATCTAGAAAGAGAATTGTATAGAGTAGATGTAGCAGCAAACGGAGAAGAAGCCCTTGCTTTATTTGATATAAATACATATAACTTAATCATCTTAGATTTAATGATGCCAAAAATTGATGGTATAGAGGTATGCAGAAGACTAAGAATTCAAACGAATGTGCCGATACTTATGCTCACTGCAAAGGATCACGAAGTTGATAAAATTTTAGGTTTAAGCATAGGAGCAGATGATTATATTACAAAGCCTTTTAGTATTAATGAAGTTATCGCAAGAATTAAGGCTCTTATGAGGAGATATCTAATATTAGGTATCAGTGGCAATTCCCATGACAAAAATCTCATTAGTTTTAAAGGTTTAAACATTGATTTTAAAAAGTACACAGTTACTGTAGCTGGAGAAGAAATATCTTTAACTGCAAAGGAGTTTGACCTACTGAAGTTTCTTGCTTCTCATCCAGAGCAAGTATTTACCAAAACACAACTATTTCGCAATGTTTGGGACAAAAATTATATAGAAGATGACAATACAGTGATGGTTCACATTAGGAAACTTAGAAAGAAAATAGAAGTGGATCCCTCTAACCCACAATTTATTCAAACTGTATGGGGTATTGGATATAAGTTTATAGGTGAAAAAAATGAAATATGACAAATATTTACTGCTAACTAACCTGCAATTTATAGTGATTATTGGACTCTTATTCATTGATCTCAATGATCAATTAATAGGACTGTTCAAAGGGACATTATTCATTTTACTATTTTCTGTAACGTTCATTCATTTAATATTAAGGCTTCGCTCTAGAGCTAGACTAAAACATATGATAGTGGAGTTAAGACGTGCAATTAAAGGGAACTTTAAGACAAGATTATTAGCACAGGACAATTCCTTATTTGATGAAGTAGTTTTTTCTGTTAATGAACTAATTGAACAAATAGAAAAAGTTCAAATCCAGTCTATTAAATCCCAAACTGCTAGAAGAAGCCTTCTCTCTAGTATTTCTCATGATATTCGAACTCCCCTTACCTCAATTATTGGATATATTGATGCCCTCCAAGATGATATAGCAACTTCAGAAAAAGAAAAACAGGAGTACCTTGTGATTATTTCTAAGAAAGCAGATAGTTTAAAACAATTGATCGATGAAATATTTGATATGGCAAAGCTTGATGCAGATGAAATCTCATTGAAAGTAGAATCCCTGGATTTAGCTGAAATAGCTAGAGAATTGTTAATTGAGTTTTTACCTAAAGTGAAGAATGATCATACAGAGCTACATATTAGTATCCCTGAAAAAAAATGCTTTGTCATAGCAGATCGTCTAAGCCTTATGCGAATCATTCGTAATATAATTCAAAACGCATTGGAACATGGAAAAGATGGGAAAACACTAGGGATAGAGCTTATAGAAAAAGCTAATGAATATCAACTTCTTATCTGGGATCAAGGACCAGGCATACCAAAAGAGAACCTTGAATTTGTATTCGAAAGAATGTATAGAGGGGATCTATCTAGGACTCTTATTAGTGCGGGAAGTGGGCTAGGACTTTCTATAGCTAAAGCACTTGTAGAAAAAAACCAAGGAGAAATATGGGTTGAAAGTATTCCTTGGCAAAAAACTACGTTTGGCTTTTCGATTCCTAGACAAAACAACTCGAACACATTTAAGAAATAGTTAAGAAATAGATAAGAAGCGTTTAAATATTCCTACTTATAATGTAACTAGGATTACAGAAAGAAGGTGTTACAAAATGAGTACGATTATCAAAACCACTAATCTAACGAAGGTATATGGCAACCAAACATCAGTAGATCATTTGAGTATGAGTGTGAAGCAAGGGGAGATATATGGCTTTTTAGGACGAAATGGTGCAGGGAAAACGACAACAATTAGAATGCTATTAGGATTAATCAAACCAACCAATGGGGAAATCGAAATATTCGGAGAAAATTTGTTTAAAAATCAAAAGGAGATTTTAAGAAGGATCGGTTCTATGGTTGAAGTGCCTGGGTTTTACGAAAACCTTACAGCAAAAGAAAACTTACTAATTAATTCCAAAATCATGGGGATTTATAAGAAAAATGCAATTGAAGAAGCATTAGAAATTGTTGGACTTCAGGATGAAACGAAAAAGTTAGTAGGGAAATATTCTTTAGGAATGAAGCAAAGATTGGGGATTGCAAGAGCTCTTGTCCATTATCCAGAAGTCTTAATATTAGATGAACCTACTAACGGGTTGGATCCTATTGGTATTAAGGAAATGAGACGCCTAATTAAATTACTGGCTGAAGAAAGAAATATAACCATATTAATTTCAAGTCATATTTTATCAGAAATAGAGCAATTGGCAGATACGATGGGGATTATTCATGGAGGGAAGCTCTTAGAAGAGGTCACATTTGATGATCTTAGAAAAAGAAACCGTAGATATATAGAGTTTCAAGTATCTAACGACAATAAAGCAGTGATGCTCCTAGAGAAGCACTTTAATATTTATGATTATGAAGCTCATGATGATGGTAATATCCGCGTTTATTCTTACTTAGGACAACAGGGAAAAATGAACAAATTATTTGTACAAAACGATATTGAAGTATTCAAGATTACGATGAGCGAAGACAAATTAGAAGACTATTTTACAAATTTAGTTGGGGGTGGCACGATTGGTTAATCTTTTATATACAGAACTTTTAAAGCTAAAACGCTCTAAGATGTTCTTAATTAGTATTCTAGGATCAGTGGTAGCCCCCTTTATGGTGGTAGTCGCATCCTATGTCCATATGAAGACTGAAAATCCAGCTCAACTAATTACATTTGATGAAATTTTTTATGAAACTAATTTGTATACTGTATTAATAATAGGAGTTCCTTTATATGGAGTGATTACTGCTTATCTATTTGGTCGTGAATATTTGGAAGATACGTTGAAAAATCTTTTAACCATTCCAGTGTCACGAATAAGCTATATAATGAGTAAATTAGTCATCTTATTTATGTGGATCATGCTATTGACGTTAGTTTCTTGGGGATTAACACTGTTTTTAGGGATATTAGGGCAGTTCGAAGGTCTAAGTACCTTATTGATAGTTGAATACTTAGGTAGATTTATTGCAGGTGGAGTACTTGTTTTTATTCTATCTACTCCTATTGTACTTGTAGCAGTTGTGATGAAGAATTATGTGCCAACAATTATACTAACAATCGTAATAACCTTGATTAACGTAATGAGTGCAAATTCGGAACATAGGGCGCTATTTCCATGGGCAGCAGCAGGAGATATCGCAAATGGTACTCTTCAACCGACATACCCAGCGGAAATATCTTATACCATTATTTTTATTACATCTATCATTGGTTTTATCGTAGCCATCGTCTACTTTAAAAAGGTGGATATCCATTGAAAAAATAAATTCCTTAATCATAATGCGTTGATCTAAAAATGATAATTTATTGGGAGGCCAAAATGGGAGAAGTAGATATTATATTAATAATCAAAATGATTATTATTGGACTAGTTCAAGGCTTTACAGAACCAATTCCCGTGTCGTCTAGTGGGCATGTAATGATTGCTAGTGAAATTTTGGGGCTAGGTGAACAAGGATTTACTTTTGCTATATTAACAAATACAGCTTCACTATTTGCCATACTTTTCATTTACAAAAAAGATATCGTAAGACTTGCGGTAAATTCAATTCTTTATTTGAAAACAAAAAAATCTAGTTATAAGGACGACTATCGTTTTGTTTTCTTTATAATCATTGGTACAATTCCAGCGGGTGTTCTTGGGGTTTTATTAAGTGATTATATTGCTGAAAGTGTTAGCATGACAACGATTGCGGTTATGCTCTTCGTAACTGGGATTGCCTTGTGGTTGATTCGCAACATTAAAGGTAATAAAGGCGAGGGTGATATTAAAATTAAGGATGCTTTCCTTGTAGGATTAGGGCAGGCTGTTGCATTAACACCAGGGATTAGTCGTTCAGGAGCAACCATTATTTCCTCGATTGCTGTTGGAATGAAACAAGATACTGCACTTCGATTTTCATTTATGTTGTATATTCCTATTAGCCTCGGGGGGGTTATATTAGGATTTTCAGATTTTCTAAATGAACCGAATAAAGCAGAATTAGCAATTCCGTATTTAGCGGCGTTTATAGCAACACTTTTAATGACCTATTTTGCGATGAAGTGGTTTATGGGAATTATGAAAAATGGGAAGCTTGTTTATTTTACCTATTATTGTTTCTTCATAGGAGTATTGCTACTAATTTTCTTTTAGTGGATATAAATTGTTTTTCTCTGTTGCTATATTAGAAACCGTGTAAGTATCAACCATTAACTAAATATACCTAAATAAAAATAGCTTTCGGAGGAAATCCGAAAGCTAAGGTGTATTGTATCATGCAGCTACTGCGATTTTCTTTTTCAGTAGTCCGAGGATTATAGCAGTAATAAAGGAACCTACGAGAATAGCGATGGCATACATTAGAATATTTGCCGCTCCTCCATCAACGAGACCGATAACGAAGATTCCACCATGAGGAGCCCGCAAACCGATGTCAAACAGCATAACCAATGCACCGGTGACCGCAGCTCCGGCAACAGAAGCCGGGATTACGCGTGCAGGGTCAGCTGCTGCAAACGGAATGACACCTTCTGTGATAAAACTAGCACCGAGCACATAAGCGGTCTTGCCGGCTTCACGTTCAGGTTTTGTGAATTTATTTTTAAATAGCGTTGTAGAAATTGCTACGCCGAGTGGCGGCACCATACCCGCTGCCATGACAGTAGCAATGAAATTAAAGTTCTGTGCATCAAGCATAGCAATACCAAATGTATAGGCGGCTTTATTGACAGGACCGCCCATATCAATTGCCATCATGCCTCCAAGAAGTAATCCGACTAGCACTAGGTTAGTTCCACCGAGGCTTTCAAGGAAGCTTGAAATACCTGTATAAACTTTGGTCAATTCTGGATTGACTAGCATCATAATTATGCCGGTAATAGCAATTGAAAATACTGGAAAGAATAATACCGGGTTTAAACCTTCAAGTGAATTGGGAAGCCTAGAAAATACTTTTTTGACTAACAGCGTTACATAACCAGCAAGGAACCCTGCAATAAGTCCGCCAAGGAATCCAGAACCACCGCTTGCTCCTTCTACTCCTGTCACGGTAATTGCAATCAGTCCACCGACCATCCCAGGTGCAAATCCCGGACGTTCGGCAATACTCATCGCGATAAATCCGGCTAGAACAGGCACCATAAGGAAGAAGGCATTGCCGCCACCAATGGTATTTAGCATAGCAGCAAATTCATTATATTCGGGACTCTCCGGATTGGAGGCATTAATACCCCAGAAAAACGAAATGGCAATTAAAATACCACCACCAACTACAAACGGTAACATATTAGATACACCGTTCATTAAATGTTTATAAAATCCACCCTTGCCTTCATTAGAGGATGCTTCATCTTTAGATTTGTCATGTTTATAGACCGGTGCATCATTATTCACCGCACGATTAAGTAAATTGTCTGTTTCGTATATCGCTTTACCTACAGCAGTCTGGATGACCGGTTTGCCATCAAAGCGAGCCATATCGACTTTTGTATCCGCAGCTACGATAATTGCTTCAGCTTCTTTAATTTCCTCATCGGTCAGACGGTTTTTCACGCCGCTCGAACCGTTCGTTTCCACTTTTAGCGTAATACCGAGTTCTTTTGCACGTTCATTGAGTTTCTCTGCCGCCATATAGGTATGGGCAATTCCTGTTGGACAGGCTGTTACAGCCAGAATCTTTTTAGCGGATAATTCGGTCCGTGTTTCAGCTTTTTCTGCAAATGCCTGTTCTGGACCTTCGTCTTCCGTCTCTTTATCTGAAATTGCCTCTAATACTTCCTGCTTCGAACTGGCTGCAAGGATACGGGAACGGAATTTTTCATCCATTAAAAATGTTGCGAGTCTTGATAAGGCTTCAAGGTGATCATCATTTGCACCTTCAGTGGCTGCAATCATGAAAAATAAATGTGCCGGTTGGCCATCCAATGATTCATAGTCGAGGCCAAGTTCAGATCTTCCGAATGCAATAGCTGGAGTTTTCACTGCTAATGACTTGGCGTGCGGAATAGCAATACCCTCTCCAATACCTGTAGTGCTCTGATTTTCACGTGCTAGGATATCTTGTAGGAATGCTTGTCGGTCCACTAGTTTTCCCGCTTGTTCTAATTGCCCGGTCAGTTCTTCCAGAACTTGTTGTTTTGAAGTGGCATCTAAATACAGTATAATTGTTTCCTCTGTCAATAATTGTATAATTTTCATTCTGTCACATCCTTTGTCAGATTGGGGTGATCTCTACTTGTTCAAGTAATGCTTCTACGCCTTGTTGATCGCATAAATCGGAACGGAAGGCCGTGGCACTACCACTTGCGACACCGTACCGAAAAGCTTTTTCAGGATTTTCTTCTTTTGAATAGGAAGCGATAAACCCGGAAACGAGAGAATCGCCTGATCCTACGGTATTAATGACGGTACCGATAGGTGCTTTTGCACTTAAAGACAGATTTTTGGTAACGAGCAAAGCCCCATCAGCGCCCATCGACACTATGACATGTCTAATATCGTTTTCTAAAAGCCTCTTGGCATAGAAGTGTGCAGCCTTTATATCTGTGATTTTCGTATCGAATAATTCGCCCAGTTCATCGAGGTTTGGCTTGATTAAAAAACATGGAACATTTGTCAGTTTTTTTAGTGCGGGACCCGATGTGTCCAGTACAAAACGCACTCCATTCTCACTGCAAATCTTAGCTAGATCGAGAAAATAGCTATCGGGGATAGAGCCAGGAAGGCTGCCCGCAAGAATGAACCAATCGCCTTTTTTCATGGCTTTTACTTTATTTGTAAGGATCATCAATTGTTGTTCTGTCAATTGTGGACCTGGTCCGTTTAATTCCGTTTCTTTTTCTGACTTGATTTTTATATTTATCCGGGTTATTTGTGAAGTTTCAATAAAATCAGTAGCTACACCTTCTTTTTGTAGAAAGCTTTCTATATAGCTGCCTGTAAAGCCACCAGTAAATCCTAGAGCTTGGCTTTCAACACCCAGTCTGTTTAATACGCGTGAAACATTAATGCCTTTACCGCCGGGATAATAATACACTTCTTCAGAACGGTTTAGTTTACCGTTTTCGAAAGCAGGCAGGTAAACGGTATAATCGATTGATGGTGTGATCGTACAAGTATAAATCATTCGTGCACCAACTTTACTGAAGTTTTTTTTCTGAAATCATCGAGTATTTCTGAAGGCATACTGTCGATAATCAACATGGCATTTTCCAAATCCATGATTTTAGCGAAGCTGACTTGATTGATTTTAGAATGGTCAGCGAGCACAAAGGTATTTCGGGACAAAGAACTTGCCACTTGTTTGACTGCCGCTTCTTCAGGATCTGGTGTCGTATAACCGTTTTCTACATGCAGACCATTTACCCCGAGAAAACATACGTCAAAACGATAATTTTTCATAGCCAGTACCGTTTGAGAACCGACAAATGCACTAGTTTTCGACTTAAATAATCCACCGGTCAAATAAGTGGTTATGCCATATTCATTCAAGGTATCAACGAGTGTCAGACCATTCGTTACGACTACCAGGTTTTTGTTCTGCAGAAATGGAATCATTTGAAAAGTCGTGGTACCAGCATCCAAAAAGACGCTGTCTCCTTCTTTAATCAGTTCCGCTGCTGCTTGGGCGACTTGGATTTTTTCGGATAGATTCTGAGTAGATTTATCGGTTACGCTTTGTTCTATTAAATTGTGTCTCGTCAGAATTGCACCACCAAAAACGCGTTCTAGCTTCTGCTGGCTTTCAAGTTCAGTCAAATCTCTTCGAATTGTCGATTCGGAAGCACCAGTTTCATCCACTAAATCTTGGATTTTTACTGCTTGTTTTTTTTCTAACTTCTTTAAAATATAGGAATGTCTTTCATTTGTTAGCAAGTCATCACCCGCTTCCTAGAATATAGTTATATTTCTGTTAAAACCATAATACTCTAAGTAATAGTTATAATCAATCAAAAACGTTCAAACTCATTCAAAAACAATCATTTGTATAACAAATTTATCAGGTAATCACGAACTCCACTTTCATAATACGAGGATTATATAGGAAGAGATAAATAATAATCCAAAAATAATCAGATATTAAAGTAACAAAATTGGTGTGGAGATGAGTGAAGAACGGCGATTAAGGGGATGCAGCCGCGGAGAGCACCCGGACTGAGCCCAGGAAAGTGTCTCGTTCATACAATGCACTAACCTGTTTCTAAAAGTTGTAGTGGTAGGGAGACGGACAGACAATTATCTTAAGGTTACCGAGAAAAGAGCAGCTGGTCGCGACGTTAGTCACGACCAGCTGCTCTAAAAACATTCGGTAATCATATAACGATAAGTCTGTCCAGAGCACTACGAAAACGTTAGATACAGGTTTTGAACTATAAGGACCGGGTTTCTATTTGCCTGGTTTTCTTAATACTCAAAATAGGTTAGCCGTCCATAATTTTGAAGTGCACTACGAATAATATACCTATTTGATGTAATGTTTCTTTAAACATTCAATTGGAAAGCAATGACATAGAAATGCATAGTTTTGAGTATCTTTGTACCGAGATATTTTCACGATATATTCTGTGAAAAATGAGAAAAAAGTAATTCATTTTATTTCTAATATTAATAATTTGATTATTTAAAACTAATATTAAAAAATGAAAACAAAAAAACATTATGCAAATCTAATTGTTAAAATTTAGTGACTAAAGTCTATGAGTTGATAGTTCTATTGAAATTTACTAATTTTTATAGGATTTTTGACTATAAGAATATGTAATGGTATTTATTATATTAAAGGAAAAGTTTTCTAGTACTTCCACCATATTAAGTAGTTAAAAACTTTTCTAAACAGTTTCTTAGCCTATTATAGAGACTCAATTTCATAATAAGTTGGTTCAATTAATAACACGAATTTACGTCATATAGTGTTATACGAATCTTACTATTTATAAATTTATAAAAATAATTTATAGAAATAGGTTTATAAAGTAAGAGGTTGGGGTATTGGGTGTTAGTTGACTTCAATTACCCATTTTTACCAATGTAGGAAGTACCTGTGGGTCCTTATAAAAGCACTACACAGTTATTTTATAAATGCCACAAAATTTCAAGATAAGGGAGATGTATGGAATGTCAGGAATTATTCGCGTAACACCGGCTGAGTTAGATGCTATGGCTTCTCGCTACAACCATGAATCAGGGGAGGTTGCTTCTCAAATTGGTCGTCTAGATGGCATGATTGGTGAATTGCAATCAATGTGGGAAGGTTCTTCAAGTGCAGCCTTCGCTGAGCAATATGAGAGACTTAAACCTCATTTCAATGAAATGCGTGAATTATTAAGTGAAGTAGGAATTCAATTAAGCCGTGCTGGTCAAGCGTTGCAAGATGCAGATCAACAAGTTGCTAGTCAAATTCGCGGATAATCAACCGTTAGAATGTCAAATAGTAGAGCGTCGTTCCTCCAGGAAGGCGCTTTTTCCTTAATTGGGGTGAGAGAGTGTATATAGAGATTACAGTAGATCTTTCTAAATACGATGGAAAAGTCTTAGATTTAAGACTTTCTGATTATTATACTATGAAAAAAATGATTGATATTGCCTGGCAGGCCAATTCTATATCTAAAACTCCACGCGAAGGCCATTGGGTGCGTGTAGTAAATAAAGATAAAATATTCCCTGGACATTTGACGTTAGCCCACTGTGGTATAACGACAGGTGATCGAATTGAAATTATTTGAAGGAGCTACAAAGATGGCCAATCATTCACATACATACTTAAAAAACCGTATAGGTGCAGAAATAAATGAAGAACCCCTAAAAACTACTTTTGTTTTTCAAAAAGAAAGAGTGGGATTTAAGCGAACAGAAGAAGTTGTTTTTCTAAAAGAAGTTAATCCAAAAATTAAAAAAGATATAGTGATTACCGATAACGAGCTTATTATTCAAGCTGATATCCCAGAGACCTTTAGGCGATTTGATGACATCCAAAAAGAGGATGAAAAGTCTCGTTGGATGTTTGCATACCAATTAGTAGAAAAAGTTAACTCACATTCATATCCTCGTTTAAATTTAATCGTGTCCCCAGAAAATATTGTGTATAGCAGAGGAATGGAGCCTGTTTTTCTTTATTACGGTGTATTAGGCAGTTTACCGCCTTTTGAAGCAAATGATGAACGCGTCTGGTTAGAAACAAAAGCCGTAGTTGCAGCCGCAATAGACGGCTCTTTCACATTTGAAGAGTATTTGAAGTATTCGGAGATTCTCGAACTCAAAGAAACAGGCGCTACCATTATGGCCATGAAAGAAAGTGATTCATTACTCGACTTCATAAGTCAGCAAATGGAGCACTTAGAAGTAAAAGAACTAGAAAATGTGAAGATTCCTCGAAAAAAATGGAAAGTTACCAAATGGTTATCGGTTGGGCTAGGTGTACTTATTATTCCTGCAATTGTATTTACAATCATATTTTTTGTACACGAAAAGCCAAAAAACGAAGCATACATCGATAGTCAAGCATCCTTCCTCGGTCAAAATTACAGCCAAGTAGTTACAACTTTAAGTCCTTATAGCGTTAAGTCTATGCCATATATCGTTCTTTACGAACTTGCTTATTCATCTGTTACGAATGAACGCTTGGATGAAGAACAAAAAGAAAATGTGCTTTCTAATATTACATTACAAACCGACGCAGATTATCTAAGATATTGGATTTATCTCGGTCGTGGAGAAGCAGAGAATGCTGTTGATATCGCAAGAGCAATGGAGGATGGCGAGCTAATTACCTATGGTTTGTTGAAAAGAAGAGAAGAAGTGAAGGCAGATAAAGGTTTAACCGGTGAAGAAATGCAAGAATTACTTAATGAAATTGATCAAGAAGTAGAGGAATATGAAAAGTTAATGGAAGAAATGGAAGAACAAGAGCAGCAAGAACTAGAGAAAAAAGAACAGGAAAAACAAGAATTAGAACAAAAACAAAAAGAACAACAAGAATTTGAACAACAACAAAAGGAAAAACAAGAACTTGAACAAAAACAAAAAGAGCAACAAGAACTCGAACAAAAACAAGCAGAAGAACAACAAACAGAACAACCGAAGTAGAAATAAGAAAATACGGATAGATGAATTATAAAAATGGTTCGAAAGAAGGTGTACCTATTGCAACAACTATGGTTGTTTTACGCCGAAAATTATCAGCGAATAACTGTACCTGAAAATGATTTTACATCTTTCACAATTGGTCCAGCAATTGAACATGATATTACGATTCAGACATTTCCCTTTGTCAATGGTCCTATTACATTAACAAGGGATGATGCTGGACTAGCAGTTTATAGTGGAGATAAACCTTTCGGAAGGCTTACTGATGATGAGGGCCTTACGATTGAACAAAAACAAAAAATGCTCCATTTGTATATTTCCTCCACTCCGCTAACTTCGGAAACATACTATATAGACTTTGATAATGAGGTTTCCTTTGATACCCAATTAGAAATTGCGACATTTCAAAGACTTAAAACAAGTTTTCCAAAAGTTGAGTCCGGGCATTTTTCGTTAAACAAAATAAAGGATGGATGGATTATAAAGAAAGACTTTGGCTGTCCTTTATATGTAAATGGCAAGATAGTAGAATCTAATACAATTCTAGCTGATGGAGATGTGCTTCAGTGGGCTTTTATGGAAATGAAATTACTCCAAAAAGACCTGCTCGAGGTGACTGCTGCTGTTCCTTTTGCAACGAAACTTTCTATTATAGATGTTCCTGAATCTGAAATTCTGCATATGTATCCTGATTATCGTCGTACACCTAGAATGATTTATGATCTTCCAGATGACAAAATTTCATTAACATTTCCGACTCAAGAAACAGATGATTCTGGAAGAGGATTATGGCTCATTATCGCACCACCACTGGTGATGCTTGTAGTGATGGCACTAGTAGCAATTTTTATCCCTAGGGGAATTTTCGTTATTATTTCTATTACTATGTTTTTAACAGTACTAGTTACCTCTACTGTTCAATATTTCCGTGACAAAAAGAAGCATAAGCGGAATGCGGAAAAACGCCTTCGAGTCTATAAAGCGTATTTAGAGAACATGAGAGAAGAACTTTATGAGCTTTCCGAGAAACAAAAGAAAGTGTTGGACTATCATTTCCCGAGTTTTGAAGAGATGAAACAAATGACCAGTGATTTATCTAGTAGAATCTGGGAGAGAACTTTAGATAGTCATGACTTTTTAGAATTTAGATTAGGAACAGGAAACGTGAAATCTAGCTATGAAATTAAACTTTCTTCAGGTGATTTAGCGAATAGAGAAATAGATAATTTGCTCAAACAAGCTCAGCGAATGGAAAAGGTCTATAAAGAAATTCCTGCTGCACCAATAACAACTAAATTATCCGAAGGTATCTTAGGGTTAACTGGAAAAGAATCAGTGATTAAGCGAGAACTTCAGCAAATAATTGGTCAAATGGCATTTTCTCAAAGCTATCATGATACAAGATTTATTTATATTTTCAATCATGATGAGTATGCTGAAATTGAGTGGATGAAATGGTTACCACATTTTAAACTTCCGAATATGCATGCAAGAGGGTTGATACATAACGAGGAAACTAGGGATCAATTATTGTCTTCGTTATATGAAATAATTCGTGAGCGAGATACAGATGATCAGAAGGGCAAAACAATATTTGCGCCACATTTAGTTTTCTTCGTTTCCAATTATTCATTGCTTGCTGAGCATGTCATCTTGGAATACTTAGAAAGCAAAAATACAAAAGACCTTGGAATATCCGTTATTTTCGCGGAATCGGCACAGGAAAGAATGACCGAAAACGTTCACACTCTTATTCGATACGTCAACGAACACGAGGGAGATATTCTCATTGAGGCTGGCAAGGCTGTAGATATCCCATTCAACTTAGATGAATTTGATCCTGCTACGAACGAGAGATTTACACGAATGCTTCGAACATTGAATCATCAAATAGGAATAAAAAATTCTATTCCAAACTCGGTTAGTTTTCTAGAGATGTTCGGTGTTAAAGAAATTGAGCACGTCCCAATAGTACAAAATTGGACAATGAACGAGTCAGCAAAATCACTTGCTGTGCCAATAGGTTTTAAAGGGAAAAATGAGCTTGTGGCATTGAACTTACATGAAAAGGCACATGGGCCCCACGGTTTGTTAGCTGGTACAACGGGTTCGGGGAAAAGTGAATTTCTACAGACGTATATATTATCACTTGCAGTTCATTATCATCCACATGAAGTAGCCTTTCTATTAATCGACTACAAAGGTGGAGGAATGGCACAGCCGTTCAAGCATATTCCGCATTTGTTGGGAACGATTACGAATATTGAAGGCAGTAAAAACTTTAGTATGCGTGCACTTGCCTCTATAAATAGTGAACTAAAACGAAGACAGCGTTTGTTTGATCAATACGTCGTTACTCATATCGATGATTATACGACACTTTATAAAGAAGGAAAGGCGATGGAACCACTTCCTCATTTATTTCTCATTTCCGATGAATTTGCCGAGTTGAAACGTGAGGAACCTGAATTTATACGAGAACTTGTAAGTACAGCTCGCATCGGTCGGAGTTTAGGAGTACATCTTATTTTAGCTACCCAAAAGCCAGGGGGAGTTATAGACGAACAGATTTGGAGTAACGCGAGATTCCGAGTTGCATTGAAGGTACAGGATGCATCGGATAGTAAGGAAATTTTGAAGAATGGGGATGCCGCTTCTATTACTGTAACTGGCCGTGGTTATTTACAAGTTGGAAACAATGAAGTGTATGAACTATTCCAGTCAGCGTGGAGCGGGGCCCCTTATAAGGAAGAGGTGTTAGAGGGAGAAGAGGATGTAGCAATTGTTACTGATCTTGGATTGTATCCACTTTCTGGGATAGCTACAAGTGTGAAGAAGAATTCAAGTGGAATGACGGAGATGGAGGCAGTGACAGGGAAAATTGCGGAAATAACTGCTGAAATGAATATTCAAAAAGTAGCAAGTCCTTGGTTAGAGCCGTTAGCCTTACGACTTGAAAAGCAACTAGATATTCCTACTAGTCAATCTGGATTCCCAATTGGAATGATCGATGAACCAGATAAGCAAAGCCAGTCACCGGTAGCATATAACTGGACAAAGGATGGAAATCTTGGAGTATTCGGTTCCTCGGGCTATGGTAAGTCATATACATTACTTTCAACAATATTGGGGCTAGCAGAAAACCTATCTCCGGAAGAAGTAAACTTTTACTTGCTCGATTATGGAAATGGATCACTATTACCACTTAGACAGCTCCCTCATACAGCAGATTATTTTACAATCGATGAAGAGCTGAAAAGAGATAAGCTAGTCAAGCTTATAAAAGAAGAGATTGCTAAGCGAAAAATTGCCTTCCAGAAATCAGAAGTAAGTAACATCCAAATGTACAATAAGTTATCAACGCAGGCGTTACCTCTTCTGTATATAGCAGTTGATAATTATGATATTGTCCGTGAAGAAATGGAAGAGCTAGAAGCACAACTGATTCAATTTGGTCGGGATGGTCAATCACTCGGAATTTATTTGTTCGTGGCAGCGACAAGAGTTCAATCGGTTCGACAGTCCTTAATGAATAACTTAAAAACGAAGATCGTTCATTATTTAATGGATACGACAGAGTCATTTACAGTAGTTGGCAGAGTACCATTCGATTTAGAGCCATTCCCGGGTAGAGCAATTTTGAAAAAAGAGGATACCCATTTTGCGCAAATTTATTTACCAGCGAGTGGATCAGATGACTATGAAGTATTAGAGTCCATCAAAGCAAAAGTTAAAAGTTTACGAAATAAGCACCAGGAAGATAGTTATCCGAAACCTATTCCGATGCTCCCACTAGAGCTTACATCTACAAACTTCTCCTTCTACTTTGATGGTAAGAAAAAGGATGGAATCGTTCCAATTGGATTGGATGAAAATACTGTTCTACCAATCTCCATTGACTTTAAGAAAAATCGTCATTGTTTACTTGTTGGACAGGTTCAAAGAGGGAAGACTAATACGATAACTTGGATGCTTCACACACTGTTAGAACAAAAAACAGGATTCATTACTATATTTGATTCGTTTGATAGAGGATTATCAAAATTTGCTGATTATGATGCAATTGACTATCTGGAAACGAAAGAGAATCTGGCAGAATGGATTACACGAACAGAGCAATATTATTCGGAAATCGAACAGGCTTACCTCGAAAATATTCAACAAGGAGATCCTATAGAAATTACGCTTTCTTACTTCATCATCGATGGATATACGAGATTCTTACAAGTAGCTGATATTACCCTTCAGGACAGATTAGCGAAACTGATGAAGCGTTACGCTCACTTAGGCTTCAATGTCATTATGTCTGGTAATAATGCAGAAATCACTAAAGGTTATGATGCCTTCACGAATGAGTTGAAGCTTGTAAGACAGGCGCTCGTGTACATGAAAAAGTCGGAGCAAACTTTGTTTACAGTAGCGTATGAGCGCAAAGAAGCGGAACTTCCGCTTGGATTTGCACATTATATTTTGAATGGGAACGATACAAAAGTAAAGATTCCTTTAAGTGAGTTGGAGAGGACGATAGTACAATGAAATCAAGTATAAATACCAGACTATTAAAATACGGTGCTGGAATTCTAGTAATATTAGCTGTTCCCATTATTTTTTTCCAGCTAATGGGTGTTAATATTCTCGATTTGAATAACTCAAATAAACGTACCATAGCTATTGTAAATGAAGATATGGGTTTAACGAAGGATGCAGAAACAGTTCAAATGGGTGTAGAAGTAGTATCCATTTTAGCGGAGGACTCGGATTATGAATGGGAAGTAATGGGGCGGGGGGCAGCAGAAAACGGTTTAAAATCAAACCAGTACGATGCAATTGTTTATATTCCCTCCAATTTCTCGGGAAATATTATGTCGTATGATGAACAAAATCCCCAAAAAGCGGAGTTTGCATACCAAGTGCAGCGTCAGAAAACAGGGTTACGTAAGGAACATGTTTTGCATGAAATAGAAGTAGCAACAGACCGTGTAAATGATAAAATTTCAACTTTGTACTGGAGCTATATAGCACAAGAAATGAATCATATTAAAAAAGAGTTTACAAGTATTTTAGGAAAAGAAACAGAATTTCTTAGTGCTATGTCAGCATACTATAAGCCAGAATCAGAAACACTGGCTGAACAAATGCTAAGACAAAAGGATCAAATGGAATCATTGCAAACAACTCTCGGGTCTGCAAATAATGCACATACTAGTCGTATTGAAAATGCCGATTCGTTTGGATTACAAATGAACAATTTCATAACCTATGTACAGCAATATAAGGAGTTTCAGAATACCCAAAGACAAATACTACAGCAAGTGCAAGATGATAGTTTGGCTAAAATCCACGCAGCAGCAGCAACACAAGCAGAGCAATTCAATCAGTCTGTACAACTGCTAGAGGATAGTAATAACCAATTAAATGAAGAAATTCAAAAAGTGAATGGCATTATTGATACCAATAAAGAAAAATTTAATGCATTATCGGAGCTTCGAAAAAATGAAGTAGATCGTCAAGTTACGGACTTGCTAGTAGTGCAAGGTAGTGCGATCGATCGTTATAATAACACCATTTTATCTAATCTAGAAAAAGGTATTGAAGCAGGGAAAAGTGGTAATGCAGTTCTTGCAGCAGCTTCCATAGGTACAGAGCCAAATCAGTTTGTTTCTATTAAAGAACAGCTAGAACAAAAAGCAGTGGAGAAAGCTTCTACTAATTTACTTGGCCTTGAACAAGAACGTGCGAAGGTAGATAGTATTTTATCTGGACTGACATCTTTAAAATCAAAAGTAGCAGAAACGGATCCAACTTCCACTTTTATAAGTGAAATTGATAAGCTTCAAGCAGAATTGGGTTCAATTCCAGCACTACTGGCTGAAAGAGAAGCAACATGGGCTAGTGCAAAACAAACAGGAACTACAGATTATTCACATGCCTCTACGGAATATGCGAATTTATTAGAAAACTATGGCTCTATTTACAGAGAGTATGAATCAGTTCAACAAATTATCAATTCATACCCAACGGATACGGTTCGTATAGGTATGGAAATAAAACAAAAAGAAGAGGCACTTTTAGCTAATTCAAGTTTGGCGGACGAACAACGTGCTAGACTGCAGGAGCTATTCGCAAAAGGTGCAGCAAAAACAGATACAAGTTCTTTGTTATCCTACTACGCTACTTTAGAACAATTTGAATTTACCCTCAATGAGGGAGGAGATAGTGCTAATAAGGATGCTATGTTGAAGGATGAAATTTTAACAACATTGCTGAAAAATGTTGTGGATATTAACGAATTGGAGCTAGAGGGTTGGACTTCTGTTGGGGAAAGTATTCCTCAAACCGAACTAGGAATGTCCGACTTAAGTACAACGTTTGCTGCGATTATGTCGGGATATAAAGAAACTGCAGAACAACAACATGCATCGTTGATTAATGAATTAAATTCTATTGACAAGCAAGCAAATGTTTTACTTGCGCAAATTCAAAATCCAGCAAATATGATTCCTTCAGGTGAGCCAGTGGCGACTACTTCTGAAGGGGAAGTAATGGCTGGTCAACAAAATGTGACGAACCAATTAGTAACGTTAAGTGGAATGATTCAGTCCTTATCACAAAAACAAAGCAGTTTAGTAGATTATGCAAACGACTTAACTGTTAAAGCAGACAATATAAAAGATACCTCGAATGAATTTAGTGGGAAATGGGATACGAATGTGGCTGTCATGTCTGAATTTGATAATGATATTCAAGAATTTCTTGCCAATACATATGTAGATGGTCAGGAAAACGGATATGCATTTAATCATTTTGTGAACCCGCTAGATGTAAAAGGAGAAGCAGTCGTTTCTGATGAAATGGAGAAAGTTCCACCTGTTATTTTGTTTATCATTCTATTAATCAGTAGTTTGTTAATCGGATATTTCTCTTATCAGATGAAAGAAGGTTCAATTGGGCTTCAACTTACTATGACAGCTTTATTGTCCATAATTGTTGGTCTAATTATTAGTTTCTACAGTATCTATATGTACATTTTAAATGACCATCGTGCACTAGAATGGACAATCTTTACTATTTTATTACTGCTAGCAGGCGCAGCAATAATTCGTGTAGCATTAGAATTCGGACAATCAGTTGGTTGGCTTGCTAGTGTGGCATTGATGTGCTTATACATTATTCCACTATTAATACTGGCTGTACCTGATATTAATATTCCAGATGTTTTGTCTACCGTTTATATGTCTATCAAATATGAACCTGAAACCAGCTTTATATGGGGTGCAGTAATAACAGCGGTAATCGCAATAGCGATGCTAACGACCACATATTTTATGAATAAAAATAATAGATTAAAAGCATCTGTGGCAGATGAAGCGTATGAAAGTTAAATTACGTCTTTTGTTTCCAATATTATATTTAATGCTCGTTGGAAATGCTTTTATCGTCCTTGCGGAAGAACCAAAAAAAGCAGAAGACTTGGATCCTATGATTTATGAAAAACTAGAATTTAAGAAAAACACCGATTATCTGCATGATAAGAAGAAAACTGAAATGAAAAATACAATTCCTAAAAAACAAGTGGATATATATTTTGATGGAAGAAATAAACTCCCTAACAGAGGAGATACTTCTTACTTGTTTTTAACGGCTGAACGTGGGGAAAAAAGTACCGTAACGGCAAAGTCCTCAGAGTTAAAGCTGTTTTCTGCTAAAGATACAAAACAAGCAGAGTTATCGGTTTCCCCAATGGGAGAGAAGAAATCCTCTAGCGGAAAGATAAGGACCTTTATATTTTTAGGATTAGTAGGGATTGGTATTATTGCAATATTTGTTATCCTTTTACCCAAATTAGTTAATACCTCTGAATCTACTAAATCAGCCAAATGAAAAAAGGGAGGAAATGTATATGCTTGGATATTATATTGCTTTATTAGCTAAAAAGAAGGAAGATCTGCAAAGATTAACTGCATGTCAATCTTCTTTGCAAGGGAAGCAATCAGAATTTAATACGAATGAACCGAAGTGTTTAGAGCCTGAGCTCACTGCTACTACTTGGCAGGGGACTCATGCAGATAAGTTTGACGATATTCGTGAATCGGGTATTCATACTAGCTATGTAGATATATCAGGAAGTCAATTTTCTAATGTGTTTAGTGCTATATCTGCGAAAATAAGTGAATTGATTGCTGAAATTGCATCTATTGAACAAATAATAGCAAATCTTAGAGCGGAGCAAGCACGTCAAAATCAAGCTAAAGCAAACTAACTTGCAAGGAGGAAAAGCATTATGTCTACGGAAGTTAAAATCGTATATGCAGATGTGGAAAATCAAATTGGAGAAATGACTAGTGCAGTCGATTTGCTGAATCCAAAAGCAGAGCCACCTATTACGGGTAATACTCTAGATGTCGTTACAAAGTTCAACGAATTATCCATAAAATTGGACCAATTACTTGTAAAATATCAAACATTATCAACCCAAAATATACAAACTACCTCCGCTTCAATTGACTTTATGGAAGAGTCTGATCAAAAAATATCAGCGGCTATGCAGTGTACCATCAATGGAACAAGTGTGGCAGCCCAATGAAAATATTAGACGTACATCCGTTTCACGATGGTATAGGGCGTAATATTAATATGCTCTCTCGACTTGAAGGAGAAATGAATGCAATCCAAACCGCTGTGCAAGGCTTAGTAGCTATGGAGGAAACGCTTAAAGGGGAGGGGGGAGATGCAATAAGATCGTTCTATAATGATTGCCATTTACCTTTTCTACATTTCTTTTTGACGTTTAATTCTCTATTTAATACAACCCTTACTACTATGAATTCCGCACTCGATGCATTAGAGCCAGATGCCAATGGCTTTATTCGCCAGGCGTATTTGGAAGGAGAAGTAGAAGAGGGTTTAACAGAAATTTCTCAAGTAACAACTAGTTTGACAGATGAATCCAATAGCATTATGGATTCTGTTTCTGATATCGTTGCTCTGCCCCATTTAGATGACAGTGGTGTACAGGAGGGCGTAACTAGTGCAAGAACATCTAGGGATAATACGGTTACCGATCTAAATGAATTCGATTTGACTCAAACGAATGCGCTACTTTTAATAGAGGCAGCCATGTTAAATATGGAAGCATGGCTAACAGATATTGAATATTTAATGGAAGAAGGATTAACGGATGTTAACTTCCCGGCAGATAGTTGGAATTCTGTACAGGATGCAACACCGATTGGTCAATTCTATTTGCAGCACCAAATAGATATGCTAGCTTCAGATCCCCGAGTAGAACAGAATAATGTGGAAGTATCAGCACCTGCCTATACAGAAAAGAATTTATGGGAAGGGATTATGACCACTGTTGGTGTTAATATTAACGATTGGCAAGAGAAACCTATTAATGCAGCAGCTACTTTACTAGGATCTGCATCATCTGGGCACGTAGCGTATAAGGAAATAAGATTGGCTTCTCAAGGTTTTGGTATAACCCTCAAAAGTAAAATGAGAAAAGGAGTCCCCACGCCAGTTGTTAAGATAACTCGTCCAGATTTAATTGGTGTAAAGAAAAAAACATATACTGGCGCAAATGCAACTAATTATGAAAAAGTTTGGAAAAGAGTTGACGGAGCGACCAATGTAAAATCGACATTCCGATGGTCTTCTAATAAGTTAGGATATGTCGGTATATTTGCAACAGCTGGTGGTGATATTTATCATGGTATTGAAAATAATGAGTCAGCTAGTCAAATAGCTGGTAACGTAACAGGAGATGTTGCAATAGCTGGAGCTTCTATGGCTGCATCAGCTTGGGCAGGAGCACAAGCTGGAGCAATGGTAGGTGCAGCTGGCGGACCGATAGGGGTTGTTGCTGGAGCTGTGGCGGGTTTATTTTTCGGTGCAGTGGTGACTACTATTTTGAATGAGGCTAAAATTATGGATGTAAATGGTGATGGGAATTCTGATTCAATTGGAGATGCTATCAAAATAGGAACAAAAGGAATGATCGACGGGATTGCTTCCTGGTTTGATTGATAGGAGGAGAGAGAAATAATACAGCAAAACATAGATGCGGTAACATTGTCTTATTTAAAGTTTCAAACACCTGAGGTAAATAAAAAGAATATTATTGTATTTTTCACCATGTTTTTATATTTCACTGGAATAATGCCGATAATTGGTGAACCTTTTTCCTCTACATTTCTTGTTGCTGCCATTATTCCGATTGTTCTAATCTCCATTTGGGCAATCGTTTATTTAATTGATCCCTATAAAAATGAGAAATCCTATTATTTATTTTTCGGTATTTATGGAGTAGTTAATACCTATGTTTTTTTCTTAGTCGTTGTAAAATTACTTTATGTGAATATGGGTGTAGAGGGAATCAAACCTTTTATTATATGGCTTTTGTTATTTATAGCATTGATAGTAGGTGTGAACATATTAAATATTAAAGCTCTTTACTCTGGTAAGTATGATAAGTTGCAGAAAAAAAAGAGTATTAATGTGTCTTGGACAATGGTTGGGGCATTAGGTTATATAGTTGGTCAGTTTATATTGTCGTTCATTTATAGTGACGACGCAGTGAGTACCCTTCTGATTGTACTTATTTCTTCACTTGCTCTATTGACTTCTTATTTTTCTGTTTATATTCATCGCTATTATTTTATTAATAAGAATATGGAATTGGTAAAACAGGTGTATCCAGACTTTGGATTGCCAGAGATGGAGAGAAATACAAAAAGGAAGAAAAAGAAGAAATAATTCATATATTATCTGAAGTTAGTTAGGAGAGAATTCTAATAGAAAAAGATGGAATGTCTAATACTTTTTCATCGTATCATCGTATTTAAAATTTAACTCACCAAAATTTAATAAACAAAGTGTATTAGGGAATTTTCTTGTAATTTTTATTTAATTGAGATTCTACCCCCTTTTAGGGGAACCATTAATAAGATATTTTTCTTTTCCGCTATTATTCCAACAGTATTAATAACATTTTGGGGAATTATTTATATAATAGCACCTTATAAATACGAAAAATCCTATTATTTATTTCTAGGGGTATATGGTGTCGTCAATACTTACGTCTATTTCGTTAGTATACAAAAATTATTTTATATAAATCATAGATAGCTTGAGTCCATTTTTATTTAATGTAATATTGTTCATCTTATTAATTGGTGGTATGAATTGGATGAATTGGAAAGCTATTTATAATGAGACATATTATAAGTTACAACAATAGAGTTCCATTCCAGAAGGTTGGGCATCAATAGCAGGACTTCCTATATATTAGGGCAAATAATATTATCTGTTGTCTATACAGACTCGGGAATAAGTATATTAATCATTGTTTGTCTGTCCATTTTATCTTTATTTACCGCATTTTTTTCAATTAATATTCACCGATATTTTTTCATAAAAAAATATGGAAATAGTAAAGAGAATGTTTCCAGAGTTTGGGTTACCAATGGTTGAGAGACGAGGAACGAGAAAGAAAAAGAAGAATATGAATAAGAATATAAAAAAATAATCTTTCCTGAGACGGGAGATTAATATGAATAATACTAAATTAGACCACATTAAATTATCGTATTTAAATCTAGAATCACCCCAGGAAAACAGAAGTGGTATAGTCGGGTATTTCCTAATACTGTTATATGTGGTTGGAATAATACCACTATTAGGAGTGCCGTTCTCTTTGCCTTTTTTCCTTGCTGCAATTATACCAATCATAATTATTCAGTTATGGGCAATTGTTTATTTGATTGATCCATATAAATACGAAAAATCGTATTATTTATTCTTTGGTATATACGGAGTAGTGAATACTTACGTGTTTTTTTTAGTAATTTTAAAATTAATATATGTAAATATGGAATGGAAAGGAAGTACTCCTTTTGTTATTAATTTAGTTTTGTTTGTCCTCTTATTGGGGGTGATCAATTGGTTAAACTGGAAAGCACTATACAGTGGAACATATTATAAATTACAACAAAAAAGAACTATGCCTATAGCCTGGACAGCTATTGGTGGTAGTTCTTACATTATCGGTCAATTTATTTTATCCTTTATCTACTCAGAGTCAGCTGTAAATATTTTGTTAATAGTTGGGATATCAATTTTATCTCTTTGTACTGCTTTTTTTACGATTAACATTCATAGATATTTCTTTATTAATAAAAATATAGATATTGTGAAACAACGATTCCCTGAATTTGGATTGCCAAAAAGCGACAGATACACGGAGCAGAAAAAGAACAAGAAAAAAAGAAAGAAGGGAAAAGAATGATTCCAACATTTACAGTACAGGATATTTTTGTAATGATGCAAACGTTAAATACGAGAACTTTAATAGGCTTTTCTAATCCCTTCGAACACCTAACAAAATACGAAATAGAAAGGGTATGGGAGAAGACCTATAAAAAACTTCATAAGCTTAATCTTATTGATTTAGTCGATAAGGAAATTAAATTAGAAGAAAACTTCGGTAATGCTTTATGGATCATGTCGCGTACTAATATGGTTGTAGAGATTATGAAAGATGGAAATCAGAAAAGTTATTTTTACTTTAGCAAAGACCATGTAGTGGAATGTAAAGAAAACGAAGAAAGTGAATATACGTTATACGTTCATGGTGCGCCTGATCATGTTTGGAATAATGTCATTTACCCTCGAATGCTAGTAGGTGTAGAAAAGCACTCTGTCACTGTAAGTGAAACTATTTTTGTTTCTCCTGCTGCATACAATGCTTGGGTGAAAGCCGGATCAGTGACAGATGTGCAGAGCTTGGATTCTATCAATTTAGGGGAAGACTGGAAACGTATCAGTAGTCAATTGGATGCGGCGCTAAAAAGTATGATACATAATAATCGACTAATGGTATTTTTCAAAGAGGATGCCGGTTGGGTTATCGAAGGTATGCATGTTTTAACATCTCCTAATAATAATTGGACATTCAAGATGATTCAACAGGACAATAAGGAATTATTAGAAGGAAGACAAAGTACAAATTTGGACATTGTTTCAGAGATTTTAGAAGTTTTAGTAAGGATGCAAGCTAAGAAAGCAACGATTAAATAAATGAAAGTAGAACATCAAGCACATTTCAAATAATCGAAATGTGCTTGATGTCTGTTAGATTGTAATTCTTATGTATTTTCAATGAAGTATTTTGACATTTAAACTTTCCAATTGCGCTAGGTTGATCGTATAATTGTTTTCGGTATCTACAAATAGCCCACCATTCACTTTATTCCTTTCAGCTGTACGGATATCTGTATTCGTTTCGAATATCAGATTATGACCACCTTTAAACTTCAGGTAAAATTTATACTTTTTTAATTCACCAGCATTACGCAATATTCTCCCTCCTTTAACGGAGTATATCATTCGCCTTGATAAAGGTTAATAGATAGAAAATAGTTTTATTGGGTATATAGTTTATGAGACTTAATGAGGAAGACCTTCTTATAGAAATAAATTAGGTGATACTACTTAAGTAGTATATAATGAAGGGATGCTGAAAATACTGAATTAGAGAATATAAAGGAGTTTGAATCATATGAGTAAAAAAACTATTAAAACTGAGTTACCAGAGAATTATGAGGAACTGAAGAAAGCTGCCAATCGTACTGCAAGCTGGAAGGCACGCTATGACGCAGTAGTTGAATTAGGTATGTACAATCATAATCAGGTGAAAGACATTTTAAGAACACGCCTTGCAAATGATCCAGTTTACAAAGTACAAGAAGCTGCTTTCCAAAGTCTTTTAGATTTTGGGGAAGAAGCACAATTACCGAAACGTAAAAAGTTCGAATTAGTAAAAGGAGCAAACAAAGTATTTGTTCGTGTTAAGAAGAGTTTACCTAAGGATCATACCTTTGAAGAATATTTAACAAAATTAAAAAGAATGCGTATCGATGTATATGATACGTATGAAGGTGACAAAGGCGAAGAATTTAAAAATTGGTTAGAAAAAGAATGGTCTAACTTAAAATAACATACATTTTAAATACTAAAAAAGAGCAATTGTCATCATAGGCAATTGCTTTTTTTATAAAAGTAAGTATTTAATACCGATTAATTATTATTGCTGATTTATTATATATACTTCTGAAATGAAAATAGTGACGTCATAAAATTGCGATTTATTGATATAAAATTTAAGAAATAATAAGTATCAATAATAAAAAATTCGAAATAGATTGACAGTTTATAGGGTAGACCCTATATTTTAAATAGATAGTTAATATAGATGGGGATTGGAGATAAATCATCATGGGCAAATTATGGGATACACCTGAGAAACTACGGGCTTTGTTATGTGAATTGGTTAGCTGGGATAGTATTACATTAACAGAGGGAGAGCGGGCGTTTGCCCCTAAATTAGTGAAAAAGCTAGGGGAACTACGCTATTTTCAAAATCATCCAAGTCTATTACAAATGCATGATGCGGGACTTGGTAGACAAGTAGTGACTGCGTTGTACAAGCACCCAGAAGCGACTGAGACAATAGTGCTGATTAGTCATTTTGATACGGTTCAAACGGAAGAGTATGGTGTTTTGGAGCCGCTTGCATATTTTCCAGAAGAGTTAACAAAAAAGTTAATGGAGAATCCAGAAGAATTGCCTGAAGGTGCTAGAACTGATTTGGAAACTGGTAAGTATTTGTTTGGTCGTGGCACGATGGATATGAAGATGGGGCTTGCGCTACATATGCAGTTAATTGAAAAAGCGAGTGTTGAGCAGTGGCCTATTAATCTTATTTTAACTACTGTTCCAGATGAAGAAGTCAATTCTGCTGGTATGCGTGCTGCAGTTACACATTTAGTGCGAATACGTGAGGAGTTCGGATTAAGCTATAAGCTATTTTTAAATAGTGAACCTTCATTTTCTCAAAATCCAACTGATATTGCAGAGTATATTTATACAGGTACGATTGGTAAAATCATGCCAGCCGCTTTGTTTTACGGGAAGGAAACACATGTGGGAGAACCTATGAAAGGCATGACTGCCAATTATATTGCATCCTTCTTAACGCAACGGATGGAGTGGAATAATCTATTTTGTGAGACGGATCTTGGGGAGAGTACGCCTTTACCAGTTTCATTGCAGCAGAAGGATCTGAAACTGTCTTATTCTACGCAAACACCTTACCGTGCGGTTGCATTATATAATGTGTTTTTACTGAAACGTACTGCCTCGGAAGTGATGGATTTGTTCGAACAAGTTGCAGAAGATGCAATGCAAGCATTGAACGAAGAATATTCTATAATTTGTGAGCGGGAGCAGGTAACGGGGATAGGAGAAGTAAAGGTTTTGCGCTATGAAGAATTGCTCGAATATGCATATAAAAAATTAGGAAAAGAACAAGTAGAACATCTTAAAGAACTAACGCTAGCAAATGAGGAATGGGATGACCGAGAAAAATCGCTCCGTATTGTAGATGACTTGATGATCCAATGCCAGGAGTTAGCACCAGCAACAGTTATCCTATTCACACCACCTTACTACCCAGCAGTTAACACTTCCAATGATCCACTGATTAAAGAAGCAGTGGAATTGATGAAGCAATCAAGCTTATCGTTCAACAATAAGATAGATCGAATCCATTATTTCAATGGAATTTGTGATTTAAGTTATGTGAACTATGAGGATGAAGGTAAGGGCTGGACAGCATTTGAAAATAATACACCTGTATGGGGAGACACCTATAGCATTCCATTTAACGACATGGCGAAGTTAAAAGGTCCAGTTTTGAATGTTGGACCATTTGGTAAGGATGCTCACCAAAAAACTGAGCGACTCCATGTAGATAGTGCTTTTATAGAGATGCCTGTAATGTTGGAAGCATTGATTAGAAGTTTGTACTAAGTAAATCGATTGAGACTTCCTTAAAAAGGGGAGTCTTTTTTTCTTGCAGAAATCCTCTATTACTTTATTAATGTAATTAGCATTAATATTCCATCCAGTAAATCAAACGTCATTCCATGTTACCCTGTATATATTAATCCTAATTATTTGAGTCAATTTCATAATTACTTGTTTCATTTAAAAATACGAATGTTTACTTAATATCGCAATATTCTTCGTTTTTTTTTAAGCGATCCCGTTGATTGGGTGGCAGGCGGCGACTCCAGCGGGAACAGCGCTAGCTGAAAGCCCCGCAGGAGCATATGTTTTCGTAGTGACGAGGAGATTGAAGCTGTGCCCGCGGAAAGCGTCCGCCTAGAGCGGAAATCAGCGTAGTTCGGATTTAACTATACAATATTCTTTATGAAATTGATTCATTTATAAAGGAAATAATAATGTATTTCTATTATAATTTATTATATATTGTTAGTATTTAAATTAGAGTGAATAATCAAACTAACGATGAAGTGAGGAGAACAATGCCTATTTCAAGAAGGTCTAAACAAAAACAAAAGAAAAAAAGGAAAATTATTCTATTAGCACTTGTTATTTCTTCCTTTTTGCTCGTCGGAGTTATCGCTTTTGCTATTAGTCTTACTCAGGAAACAAAGAATGCAACTTCTAAAATGTATGTACCTTTAGAAAGAGAAGAAGAAGAGCAGACGAAGTTACGAATCACTCCTTTTAGCATATTAGTAGCAGGCGTGGATGACGAGAAAGAGGCGAAATATGGTCGTTCGGATATGCTATTATTAGTTACTGTTAATCCGAAAGCGGAAAAAATTTCGATGGTTAATATTCCTCGAGATACAAGATTATATATCGAAGAATTAGAAAGAGAAGACAAAGTAAACCATGCTTATTCATATGGTGGAATAAATTACACGATAAATGCGCTTGAAAACTTGTTAGAAATACCAATCGATTATTACGTTACTACGAATTTTCAAGGATTTGAAGATATCGTCGATACGCTAGGGGGAATTGAAGTGGATGTGCCGTTTACAGTAGATATCCAACTAGCAGATACACTCAAATGGAAAACCTATACGGAAGGTCCTATGCTACTAAAAGGAAATGAAGCTCTTGCATATGTTCGAATGCGTAAAAAAGATCCAGAGGGGGATAAAGGGCGTAATCTACGTCAAAAACAAGTTATTCAAGCAATACTAAACGAATCTACACGTTTTAGCAGTGTAACTAAACTTGATGATTTAATAGAAAACGTTGGGGAAAATGTTAGAACAAATATGCCAACCTCTGATTACTTGGGATTTGTAAAACTATACCAAGAAATTAAAGATTCTCCTATCGTCCCGTTAACCTTGGAGGGACAAGATGAAAGAATTTACAGTAAAATAGAAAATAAGGAATTATCGTATTTTATCCCTAACGAGGCTTCTCTGGAAGAACTTAAGCAAAATTTGAAGGCCAACCTAGGAAAGAACTAAAAAAATGATAAAGGTAGGCGAATGGGTCAATTTCATAATTACCTAATTTACTTTTTTTTCAACTATTACTGTCATAGTAATCTAATGAAATTTTAAGATTGTTTACATTATAAATAAAGACTATTTTGTATATTTATAATTTTTTGTTTATAAATATGTTGAATAGTTAAAGTATTTTGGAGATAATGAAACTAATAATTTTTTACGATAGGAGTAATTGGATGGAAATAACTACAAGAAATAATACAGAATATAAGAGCAAAGCAAATGATTATGTACATGAGGTATTCCAGTTAGTAAAAGACAGAAATCAAGGGGAAAAAGAGTTTTTACAGGCAACACGTGAAATATTTGATTCACTTCGTCCTGTATTTCTAAAGCACCCTGAATATATACATAATGGAATACTAGAGCGGATTACGGAGCCTGACCGAGTAATTACATTTCGAGTTGCATGGGAAGATGACACTGGAAAAGTTCAGGTCAATCGTGGTTTTCGAGTACAGTTTAATAATAGCTTAGGGCCTTATAAAGGAGGAATTCGTTTTCATCCGACGGTAAATAGTAGCATTATGAAATTTTTGGCCTTCGAACAGACCTTTAAAAATGCGTTGACAGGGCAGCCGATTGGCGCAGGTAAAGGTGGTTCTGATTTTAATCCGAAAGGAAAGTCAGAACGTGAAATAATGCGATTTACACAAAGCTTTATAACCGAGTTAAGTAAATATATTGGGCCTGATATGGATGTACCTGCTGGAGATATTGGAGTGGGGAAGAGAGAAATAGGTTATATGTTCGGCCAGTATAATCGTTTAAGGGGCGGCTATGAGGCTGGTGTGTTTACAGGAAAAGATCCAAATCATGGAGGAAGCTTGGGGCGTAAAGAGGCTACAGGTTACGGCACAGTCTATTTTGTTGAAGAAATGTTGAAAACAGCAAATGATAGCTTTGAAGGAAAAAAAGTAGTTGTTTCTGGATCTGGAAACGTTGCAATCTACGCAATGGAGAAGGCAATTGAACTTGGTGCATTGGTGTTGGCATGTAGTGATTCAAATGGATATATATATGATCCTAATGGTATCGATGTAGAAACTATCAAACAATTAAAAGAGTTTGATAGTAAAAGAATTAAGGAGTATACAAAGGTTCATAAAAATGCTGTATATCATGAGGGGTGCATGGACATTTGGTCAGTGGCATGTGATATTGCTTTACCTTGTGCTACACAAAATGAAATGGCAAAAGACGATGCGATTATATTAATCCAAAACGGGGTAAAGGCAATAGGGGAAGGTGCTAATATGCCTTGCACAGAAGATGCCATTCTTGCTTTCCAAGCAAGTGGCGTTTTATTTGCACCAGCTAAAGCAGCAAATGCGGGAGGAGTAGCTGTTTCAGCAATGGAGATGTCGCAAAATAGCATGCGCTTATCGTGGACGGTTGAAGAAGTAGATGAGAAATTAAAGCAAGTCATGAAGAACATATACACTAGCTGCTATAATGCTGCAGAAAGCTATGGCCATCCAGGTAATTTAGTAATAGGAGCAAATATCGCAGGATTTCTTAAAGTAGCGGACGCTATGGTAGCACATGGTATTCACTAATATAGAAAAGGAGCAATTCTCTAGTTAGAGAGGGTAGTGACCCCTTAAAGTTAGAGTTTTTATTATGCAGCTAATTGGCTGGCATGAGTTCGATATTTTACAGGACTCATGCCGGCTAATTTTTGTTTAATCCGTTCATTGTTATAGTAATTGATGTACGTTTCAATCCTTTGTTTTAACGCATCATAAGACATCAATTCTTCACCGTAATACATTTCTTGTTTGAGTAAGCCAAAGAAGTTTTCCATCGCCGCATTGTCTGCACACGTTGCTTTACGAGACATACTCTGGAATATCTTGTTTCGCTTTAAAGTCTTCACCCAAGTATTGTGTTGATAATGCCATCCTTGATCCGAATGTATCGTTGTACGGTAATTTGCGTGCGCTTTAATAATCGGTATTACCTGCTCTAAAGATGCCATCACAAAGTCAAGTGTAGGACGTTTAGACATACTAAAGCTAATGATTTCACAGTTGTACAAATCCATAATCGGACTTAAATATAGTTTTTCTTCTCCTGTACACTTGAGTTCTGTTACATCTGTCACAAGTTTTTGTAAGGCGTGTGGCGTTTTGAATCGGCGGTTTAAACGGTTTTTTGAGACTTTACCTACTTTGCCTTTATACGATCTATAACGAGATTTACGAACGAATTTCACACACTTTAAATCCATTTCCTTCATGATTCGTTGTACTTTCTTATGATTAATCACATGTCCCTGCGCTTGTAATTCCGCATGGATTCGACGATAACCATATCGTCCTTCATGCTTTTCAAATAGTGCTGAAATCAGTGTTTTCCATTCCTGATCTGAATCTTCATTGTTCATTTGATTGATGTGATAATGATAGGTCGCTTCAGGAATCTCAACGATTTTTAGTACATCTTTTAATCGGAATCCTTCTTGCTTGAGTTCGAATGCCAACGTAGCTTGTACTTTTCGAGATAGGCATCCGGGTTCTCCTGAAAAGCTTTTAACTTTTTTAGATATGCGACCTCAAGGCGAAGAAGCTCGTTTTCACGTTCTAATTCTTCTTCACGAGACATTGTACTTTCTTGTTTGGTAGGTTTGGTTTTGGGTTTTTTAGACATAGGAGGCCGTCCCTTCGCTTTTTCTTGCAGGCCTTCTATCCCTTCTTTTAAAAAAATGCGGCTCCAACTCACTATTAACGCTGGATTATTCATATTAAATTCAATTGCCGTATCTTGATAAGAAGCACCTGTTTGTCTCATAAAGTTTAATACATCGAGCTTGAATTGAACAGAATAAACCTGCTTTGTCTTTTTTCTGGATAAGCCCTCTACCCCAAATTCCTTATAAGCACGTACCCACTTATTGATTTGTGATTTATTTGGAATTTCATATTTCTTCGCTAGTAAACTAAACCCAAGAAGACCATTTTGATATTCTTGTACCACCTGCAATTTAAATTCTTCACTATATTTTGCCATAGAAAAAACACCCCAAAAGTTAGATTTTTTTACTCTAACTTTTGGGGTGCAGCACCGAGTTGCTCCTTTTTAAAAGATTCGAAAGTATATAAAGATGTGCTGTGAACACTGGATTCATGGGGCATTAAAGAACGAATAATCCTGTGAGTTGCGTTTCATGTGGACGCTTTCCGCGTGCGGACGAGCCTCATTCGCGGGGGCTCGACTTTCTCGCTTATCCCACTGGAGTCGTCACATTCCACTTCTGTCAAAATAGAGTGTAGTTACGTGTTCTTAAAGGACCAGGCATGTTCTTTGCCTAGTTTTTCTTACTGTTTACTTTAAAGCTTAAATTTACCTACAATCTGATTTAACTGATGTGCAATATCATTTGTTTCACTAGAACGGTTTGCAATTTCGTCAATTGAAGCTGTCGTTTGTTCAGTTGCTGCTGAAATTGATGTTGTAACTTGTTCAATCTCTTTTATTGATTCAGTAAGTTGATTGATCAACACTACGACTTGTTTCGAATTATCTGCTTCTGTAGTTGTCATATCAGAAATCATGGATATTTCTTTAACGGTTTTTGCAACGGCTGTAGAAATATCACTTAATGATTGAGATGTTTGAAGAACAGTCGAAGAACCTGTTTCGATTAACTTTGTACTTTCTTCTGTAGAATCTACTACTAGCTTAATACTTTCGGTAATATCTTTAATGATAGTTTCGACTTGCTCCACTTCGGTATTAGATTGTTCAGCTAGTTTTCTAACTTCCTCCGCAACAACTGCAAATCCTTTTCCATGCTCACCAGCGCGAGCGGCCTCAATTGAAGCGTTTAGTGCTAGTAAATTAGTTTGTGCTGCAATTGCAGAGATAGAACTAGTAATTTGTTGAATCTTTGTAGTTGCTTCATTTAATCGCCCGATTGTTTCACTAGTTTCAATGGATGCAGATTTGATTTTATCCATATCACGACTAATTTCACTTGCACGAGTTAGACCTTCTTCGGCAGTGTTCATAGTTGTTTTAGAGTTTATCACAGTTGTATCTGCACGATCTTTTGAATTTTGTAAACCTTGTGCTAGGTTCTGCAAAATATTGGAGGAGCGTTCGGCTGTAATTGTTCCGTCGCTTACCGATGCAACAGTTTCACTCATATTAGTTGAGACTTGGTGTATGGCATCTTTCATTTCGTTTAGTGAAATAGAGTTGTTTTCGACATTATCTGTTAATTGAACGGACGTTTTTTGTAGCGTTCCTATAATATCTCGTAGATTCGAAGCTAATGTATTTAATGTTCGACTTAAATCTCCAACTTCATCTTTACTTGTGAAATGTGTGTCCTTGACTGTTAAATTTCCTTTTGCAATTTCACCTGCATGTGCAATAAGTGCTGAAAGCGGCTTTGTTTTTCTTCTAATTAAATAAAGTGTAATTAATGATGCTAACATCAATGGGATCAAACTAATAAGTATTCCTCCACTAACAACGTCCCAAGTACGATCAGTAACAATAGATGCATCAAAATCAATAACACTAATAGCAATAATATCTTTAGAAGGATCATGATCTTCAAATATAGGGGCATAGCCAGAAAGTCTTTCTAAGCCGGCAAATTCATAGGCTTCTGAATATGTAGAATGTTGCATTTCTACTAACATTGCAATAGCATCCTTATCTATATAAAACTGATCTCCAGCTTTAAAGCCATCTTCTTTAAGATTATCATCCATAGCGAGTAGTTTACCATCTAAATCTATAATATACTGGGTTTCAAATATATCTTTATGAGCAGTAGTCCAATTTAGCTGCTCGCTAACCTTGTCAATGGTGGAAGTATCACCAGCAATTAGCTTTTTAACATCATCCGCTTGAATCAAACCAGTAGTAATATTTGCGCACCCATAAGCTTCAATACCAGCTGCCTTATATAGTTCGTCATAAGCAGTATTGTATGTAGCAAACGAAGTGATTAACAGCATAGAAGCAATGATTCCAACAATAATCATCCCTAAATGCATTGTTAAAGTATTTTTCATTTTAAACTCTCTCCTGTCTAACTTTCCATGTAACTTATATAACATTTATACCATAGAAACAGATATAAAAGATATACCTTTATAATTAGAATTAACACAAATATGTAACTATTTTACTTCCGAGTTATATTTTTTTAACTGCTTTTATGTTACTTAAGAGCTAATATAGAACTATAAGATTTCTAATGTATTAGTAGATTACTTTTTAGAACGTATAATTCTCTGTAATGTTATTGTTACACAACTGTAAAGTTAATAAAGTTTAAAAGGTGTTAATATGTGTATAGAGAAATTTTCAGAAAACATTTTGAATCTATTTTTCAATACACATCTTTGGAGGAACATAAGTTTTGACTTCTTTGTTTAAAAAAATCATCACAATCTTTAGTTTAACTGTAGTTTTAGCCGCGGGAACATTTGCAGGAAATACAGAAGCAGCAAGCACTGTAGCATCCAATGAAATAGTATCGAGTGCGAAAAGTTTAGTAGGAATTAAATATCGTTATGGTGGAACAACGAAGGCTGGTTTTGATTGTTCAGGTTATATCGGATATGTTTACAAAAGCAAAGGGGTTAATTTAGCAAGAACAGCAGCGGGAATGTACAACAGTGGGAAAGCTGTAAAAAAAGCAAACCTAGCAGTTGGAGACTTGGTTTTCTTCAATACTTCTGGTAGAGGCGTATCTCATGTGGGTATGTACATAGGTAGCGGTAAGTTTATCCATGCTTCAACATCTAAAGGTGTTCGTGTTGATAAATTAAATGACCCTTATTATTGGGGTAAAAAATACGTTGGTGCTAAGAGAGTAGCGAACGTAACAGTAGCAAAAAAATAATTTGAACATATACTACCGTTTTAGCTTATAGCTGAAACGGTTTTTTAAATCTTAAATGATTAAGGACGGAAATCGTAATCTCCTATGCATATAGTTGCATTTGTTTGTTTGAATTTATTAATATGATTTTAAAAGGATGGTAGTATGAAAATTGTTATTAGTCCTGATTCCTATAAGGGTTCCTTAACTGCTATAGAAGCAACTTATGAGATTAATAAAGCCATCAAAGAAATTAGTCAGGACATCGAAACGGTATTACTTCCAGTTGCAGATGGAGGAGAAGGGACACTCGAAGCACTTATTACAGCAACTCAAGGAAGTACTATTGATGTCGAGGTTCATGATCCTATAGGTCGTCTAATACAAGCGGAGTATGGAGTGCTTGGTGATGGAGAAACTTGTGTTATTGAAATGGCGAAAGCATCTGGAATTATGCTATTACAGAAAGAGGAGAAAAATCCTTTACAAGCCTCCACATTTGGTACAGGAGAGCTTGTACTTCATGCTTTAAATCGTGGATACAAGAAGTTCATAATAGGGCTTGGGGGTAGTGCAACGAATGATGGTGGAACAGGAATGTTACGTGCTTTAGGGATGAGGTTTTTAAACAAATATGGAAAAGAAATTCCTCTTGGACCTCAATTTTTAAGAGATTTACATGAAATTGATCCAACAGACTTTGATGATAGAATAAAGGATTGCCATTTTATATTGGCTTCTGACGTGGATAATCCCTTCGTAGGATTAAACGGTGCAACAAAAGTTTTTGGTCCACAAAAAGGAGTGACATCAAATATGTTAGAGGTGCTAGATAAAAGTCTAGAACAACTAGCTAATATAATAGAAGAAGTCACGCAAATTACACTACATAAATTGCCAGGAGCGGGCGCTGCTGGTGGACTAGGTGGTGCTTTTCTAGCATTTTTTCCAGTTTATATGAAACCGGGTATTGAAGTGGTAATGGAAGCAATCAATTTTGAAGAGCATATCAAGGATGCTGATTTCATCATTACAGGTGAAGGTAAATCAGACTCTCAAACTCTTTCTGGAAAGGCTCCTATTGGTATTGCTAAAGTTGCAAATAAACATAACGTACCAGTTATTTTAGTATCCGGAGTCATTGAATTAGAGAGTATACCAGCTCTATCTACTCGTTTTTTCAAGCTTGTAAGTATAGCAAATGAAACAATTTCTGCTGAAAAATCTATGCGTAGAGCATCTTATTACCTGAAGGAGAGAACAAAAGAAACAATAAAATCGATTTTAAATTTATAATTAAATAATATTGCTAAGTTTAACGAATCATAATTAAACTACCAAAAATCACCCTAATTTTAAATGTAGTTATTACCTTTTAAAATTGCTTGATAAATAACTATTAAACAATTTGTGTTTAATTTTAATTAGAGAGTTTTAAATTTTTTGAAAATAATTTTAAAAAGGTATTTCTAATTCTCGTAAAAGTAGTATAATTGCATATAATATATTGCACACTTAAAATTGTTGCAATTTACTAATTTTATTGATAGGGGAAACATGCCATGAATAATCTAAAAATTAATTTCACAAAAAATGGAGCGAAAAACGAGAAAACACCAGCAAATCAGCTAGTGTTTGGAACGAAATTTACGGATCATATGTTTATCGCTGATTACACAGAAGGAACAGGTTGGCATGATCATCGTATCGTCCCTTATCAGCCACTTACATTAGATCCATCTGCTTCTATATTACATTATGGACAAACGGTTTTTGAGGGAATGAAGGCTTATCTTTCGGAAGATGGAATTGTTCGATTGTTCCGCCCCGAGCAAAACATGAAACGTATGAATATTTCGGCAGACCGTTTAAGCATGCCACAAATAGAAGAAGAATTAGCTATTGGTGCTTTAAAACAGTTAATCGAGATAGACAAAGAATGGATTCCTACAGAACCCGGAACATCACTTTATATTAGACCTTTTATGATCGCAACTGAAGCACATCTTGGTGTATCAGCTTCTAAAACATATAGCTTCATCATCATTATGTCGCCGGTCGGATCTTATTACAAAGAGGGCATTCATCCAGTAAAAATCTTAGTGGAAAGTGAATATGTTCGAGCAGTTGCTGGTGGAACAGGAACAGCAAAAACAGCCGGTAATTATGCTTCAAGTTTAAAAGCTCAGGAAGTAGCTGATCGTGAAGGATATGCTCAAGTTCTTTGGTTAGACGGATTAGAGAGAAAATACATTGAAGAAGTAGGAAGTATGAATGTCTTTTTCAAAATTGATGGAGAAGTAGTTACTCCAGCCTTAAACGGAAGTATTCTGGACGGGATTACCAGAAAGTCTATCATTGAATTGTTGAAGTACTGGGGTGTTCCAATTACAGAACGTAAAGTTTCAATGGAAGAAATACGTGAAGCTTATTTGAACGGTAAACTGGACGAAGCATTTGGAACTGGTACTGCTGCTGTTATTTCTCCAATCGGAGAATTACGCTGGAAAGGTGAGTTATTCTACGTAAATAACGGAGAAACAGGAGAACTTTCCCAAAAATTATATGATACGTTAACTGGAATTCAACGAGGCATTATCGAAGATCCATTTGGCTGGGTTGTTGAGTTAGAAAATTAATGTTTTTTAGTCGCTTCTCTTCACAGAGAGGCGTTAATTTTGTTTATGGGGAGGATGCTTTACGATGAAACCACTAATTGGTATATGCGCTAATTATTTATCAGATGACATAGTCGGATTGGCTGCAGGAATCGGTGCAAAAAATCAGGAATGGCAATTGCTTGCAGATGATTATATTGTTGCAATTGAAAGAGCGGGAGGGGTACCAGTTATTTTGCCTATCACTACAGAGTTAGAAACATTGACTCCTCTTCTTCAAAAATTGGATGGGATATTATTTTCTGGAGGTTCTGATATAGATCCATATTTTTACGGAGAATATCCGAAATTTGGATTAGGAGCTATTGAACCAAAAAGGGATTTCCATGAAATTAGGCTAGCCCGAAAAGTTTTATCGGATATGAACATTCCTGTACTTGGCATATGCCGTGGTATGCAGTTACTTACCGTTGCAACCGGTGGCAAACTATATCAGGATTTATCATCTCAAAAACCGGAGGGGATCAACCACTCAGTACCAAAATCAATTAGACATCACGCATCTCATCCGGTTCGAATTGAAAGTGGTTCAATATTACATAATATTTTTCAAAATGATGAGCTAAGAATAAATAGTTTCCATCACCAAGCTGTAAAAGAGCTAGGCAAAGGTTTTAAGGTGACGATGACTGCTCCTGATGGAATCATCGAAGGAATAGAATGGGAAGAGCCTAATAGATTTGTTGTAGCGGTTCAATGGCATCCTGAAATGATGGAAGGACAAGTTGATACAGTTCGTCTAATCTTTAAAGCTTTCGTCGAAGCAAGTAAAATGAATGCACAAGTTATTGGACTAGTTCCATCTGAAGAAACAATAGCTTAACTGGCCTTTTGGAGAAATCCTACCTATGTCAAACTATATTGGCGATGGTAGGATTTTTCTTCCTCAATTTGAATATCCTCGCAGTATATTTTATAATTTTCCGTCCTTAATTCAGGATATTTTTTAATCAAATTTGGTAGTAAATATATATCGAGGTAAGAAGGCTTTTGCTTTTTTTCATTTATATAAAACTGATAGGAGCTATACTGGTTGTTTGCCATACTCTTTGAAATGTTTCTTTTTATGTAAAGATGATTTTGATGTATATACTTACTTATTTTTAATAACTCTTTCGGATCAGAAATCATGTTTGTATAATATCTAGATTCATATAACTGATCCCAGTATTTATATTTAAGCTTGAAATATTTTGAGTACTGTTGATTAATGAAAATTAGCACATCTGAAAGTGGAACTTTAGGAGAACGTATAAGTAGGTGGTAGTGGTTATTCATAAGAGAGTAAGCAATTATTGTAAAGGAATATAATTTATGAGCCTGAGATAGCGTATGTGTAAAGAACATGAAATCCTCTTTATTAATAAAGATATTTTGCATCTGATTTCCTCGCATTGTAATATGATAAAAAATTTCTGGCTGCCATACTTTTCGAATATTACCCATTTAAACTTCGCCTCCTCTATTTGACAACACCATAATATAAAATAGAGTAAACTACAATTGTCAAAATTTATTATTACAAACAACAATTCCATTCTTACTTAAAATAACTAATCAAAATTCAATTTTCCATCAATAATTGTACTCAAAATAAAATTATCAATTCTCTATTCTAATGCTATCGGGAATTTCCCCTTACAGTAGCAAATGTTCCGAGAAGCCTATACAAAGTACACAAGGAACGTTACTCGTACCTGGAAAGGTTCACCTTTTGGCTTATTATGAAACTGCACTGCATTATATTGTGTGATAAAATAGGGGAAAAAGGAGTGTGTCCAATGAAGGACAGGGTGTTAATTGTAGAAGATGAAAAAAATATTGCACGTGTTCTTCAATTAGAGCTTGAGTTTGAAGGATACACAGTGGATATTGCATATACGGGAACAGACGGATTGATCAAATATCGAGAGCATCAATGGGACTTAGTTTTACTGGATTTAATGCTTCCTGGTTTAAATGGATTGGATGTATTAAGAAGAATTCGTGCTACAGAAGATGAAACGCCAGTAATCTTGTTAACCGCAAAAAACAATACAGAAGATAAAGTAGCTGGATTGGACCTTGGAGCGAATGATTATGTAACTAAACCATTTGAAATTGAGGAATTGTTAGCTCGCGTGCGTTCGGCAATTCGTTTTTCTAAATCATCCACTCCAGTTCCTGTTCATGATGAAAATGTGCATATTTTTCAGACGCTTATTCTGAATGAACAAACACGTGAAATTACTAACTCGGGAGTATCTATCAATCTAACGCCTCGTGAGTATGATTTACTATTATATATGATGAAGCACCCTAACCAAGTGTTGACGCGAGAGCAGCTACTAGATGCTGTTTGGGGATTTGATTATTATGGGGATACGAATGTTGTAGATGTTTATATACGATATGTTCGGAAAAAGTTAGAAGAAAACGAGTTACTTTCTTTTATACAAACCGTCCGTGGTGTTGGATATGTGCTGAAGGAGCAAAAGAATGAAGCTTAATACTAAAATACATCTATTTTCTACCTTATTGACGCTTTTAATCATAGGTTTAATGAATATAGGTGTATATTTTTTATTTGAAGATATGGCCTATGATTCGGAATATAATCAACTCAACACGGATGTAGACTCTATGATAACTGCATTAAGTAAAATGCAAGAAAAGGATGACCCTGCCACAATTTTGCGCACCTATATACCAACTAGTGGAGGAATACGGATCTTAGATGGCAAAGGAGAACTACAATTAGTAGTTCAATCAGTTGAAGAGCTAACTACTTATCAACCTTATTTTGAACAGGATGAACGGTACTCAATTGGAAGTCTTGAAGGTACTCCTGTTTTGACAATAAGTAAACCAGTTATTTGGCCGAATGGAGAAGTTGTAGAAGTTCAGACGATGAAACAATTAATAGATGTGGGGAATAATTTAGATTTCCTTCGTCTTATTTTACTTGGTGTAACAGTAGCTGGGATGTTACTGATGATGGCCTCGAGTGTTACATTAGGAAAAATAATTACGAGGCCAATCAATAAACTAATAAATACAATGTTTCATAGTAGAATTTCAGGAAAATATGAAAAAATAGCGGTTCGTCCAAATGGAAAAGACGAAATAGCTCAAATGGGGATTGCTTTTAATGAGATGATGGAGCAGCTGGAGCAAAACTTTAAAAAGCAGGAGCAATTTGTATCTGATGCCTCACACGAATTAAAAACACCATTAACAGTAATAGAAAGTTACGCTAAACTATTGTCTCGACATGGTTTCAGTAATACTGAAATTGCGGAAGAATCCGTTCAGGCAATTATCAAAGAAACGAGCAGAATGAAAGAAATGGTGTCGCAAATGTTAGTGCTGGCAAAAAGTAACGGAAAACAACAACATAATTTTGAATTGATTGATGTGAATGTTTTAGTGGAAGAAACCTTAAAGTCAATGCGAACTGGATATGATCGAAACTTTTTATTAAAGGTTAATGGACCATCCTATGTAAATACTGATATAGAGCAATTAAGACAGTTACTATTTATCATTTTGGATAATGCTCGTAAATATAGCGAAAAAGATATTAAGACAACAATTTCAGAAAGCGAGGAAGGAACGACTATCTCAATCATGGATTATGGGGATGGTATTCCCAAAGAAGACTTGGATCGAATTTTTGATCGTTTTTACCGGGTCGATGAAGCACGAAATCGAAAAACAGGTGGGACTGGACTTGGGATGGCTATTGCAAAAGATATAGCAGATCGCCTTTGTGCTAAATTAACAATTCAAAGCACGGTAGGATTTGGTACAACCATCCATATTTTTCTTCCTTCTAATCAAATTCTCATGGATTTTTAATGTTCGTCACTTATGATGAATACGAGGGGGAGTGCGTCAATGGAATTTAATAAAATGAAAAGAACTTTTATCGTTTGTATCGCTACAGTCGGTATCGTAGTAATAGTATTCGTAGTCAACATTGGCTCAGATTCTTTACTTATGACCGAAAAGAACGTACGCACCCAACTCGAGCAAATGTATGATGCAGAAGTAGCTGAAGTGAAGAAAAGTGATGATAAAGATGTTTATGAGGCGATAATTGCAAAAAGTGGACAAGTGTATTTGGTCGAAATGAATGCCACTACTGGTGATGTGAGTTCCTTGAAACACACGGATGAGTTCATTATTGAAGAAGTACCTGTTAAAACTCAAGAAGCTAATGAAGTATTAGATATGGGTCCTGAAGTAAGTCCGAAAAATGCTAAAACCTCTTCTAGAGGGGAAATAGTTGAAAGTAATATAATTTCATCTAATGGCACTTCTAAATTAGTTATTATTGAAAAATCAAAGGACTCATCTGCGAAAGTAAAAGTTGTGGAAAATCCTAATGTTTCGGATAATAAAAAGTCAAAACAAACAACTGCTGATAAAGTAGTAAAAACAGAAGAAAAGCCTATTAAAAAAGTGATCAAAGATGCTATTAAAGAAGTGTTGGCATCTGAAACGACTAAACCGGTTGAGACTTCCAAGGAAGATGCTAAAAAAGAAACAAAAACAGAGAATACAACTAAAACAGAGATTTCTAACACAGATACAGCTAAGGCAGATGTAAGTAAATCAGATACAAGTAAAGTAGATGCAAACAAAGCAGACACGGCAAAAAATGAGCCATCTAAAACAAATACGTCACCAAAAACAGATGCGGCTAAATCTGAAACTTCTAAAAGTGAAACGACTGTAAAAACGGAAAGCCCAAAGACAGAAGAACAACAGAAAACTGAGACTAGTGATATTGCTGTAGGGAAAACAGACGAAAAAAAGACAGAAGTAACTGAAAAACCCGTTACAGTTTTAATCACTGCAGATGAAGCGTTAAAGATTGCGCAGCAACAACAAAAAGGAACAGTAGATAGTAATTCCTTTGTAAAGACAGATGAGGGTGGATATTATTTAATTGTAATGATGGCTACGAAAACAGAGGAAACAAAAGAAAGTACGAAAGAAAAGAAAACGAAAGCAACAATACAGGTACATGCTATCTCTGGAAAAATACTTTCTGTGACTTGGGAATAGTTTTCTCATCAAATTCTAATAAAACTCTAGCGGTTTTCTCATTTTGATCCTTTATTATGAAATTAACAAATGAATAGCATTTCAAGTTGTTGAACTAGTTTGAAGGAAACAAGTTCAGGCAACTAAGCATAATAGGGGAACGATCTTACGGCGATCAAAGCGATAAAACGAAGCGAATGAAGGTAATAATATTTACGGCGTAATAATATAATCCTTGAGCGATAACAAGGGAAAATGCACCTCACTCTACAATTCCCCGTAGAGTGAGGTGTTTTTTTATAAGAAAGTATATAAAAATATATCGTGTACACTGTTTTTATGAGACTTGAAAGAATTAGTGATACTATTTATTTTCTTTACATGTGGACTCTTTCCGAGGCCGAGCCTCTGTACGGGGGCTCTAGACTTTTCACTTATCCCACTGAATTCGGCACGAACCATTACTCCACTAGGGGATTGGGCCTAAGTATAACATTTAGGTGGTAGGATTTTCCTTATTACTAGTGTTAAATTCATCATGAGTTAGTTTTATAGTGTAATCCTCGTTAATTTTGCTGATACCGTTCCCAATTTTCTAAACTTGTAAAAGAAACACGGCTTATCTAGTTTTATGTTCTGAGAGACCGGGTGTCTATATGCCCGGTTTTTTTAGTGTGCCAGGCATGGCAACTATCTAGGTGGTGAAAGTCCACTGTGGGGGTACACATCGACCAACCACTAAGGAAGCGCAAGGTGCTTATCGTGAGGTAAGGGCTGAAGGAAGCGTGGAATAAAATCTTGGCTCGACGAACAGAAATCTGATACAAAGGCTCTACAAAGGGATAAGGCTCCTAAACAAGTTAAAGTCCAAAAGATGTGCGTAACTTTGTAGGGTAAATCAGGCGAGTAAAAGAGGAAAGATAGCTGTCTTACCCTGGGAGGTCTTGCGGATGTACATATGTACAGTCGAAAAAGGTTAGTCGCAAGAAGTCAGCAGAAGCCATAGTAATGACCTAAGGTCATGAAGGGCTGAACAATTTATAGTGTTTCAACGCCACGAATGCGTAAGTGACGAACTCCGAATGTGTTAATGGTAAAAGTATGAGCGTAACTCAGAGGATAACCAAAACGGAGATATCATTTACTACGTGAGAGGAAAGGAGAAACGAGTGTGGAACTTTTAGAAAAGATCCTTAGTAATCAAAACATGAATGATGCCTACTTGCGTGTCTATAGAAATAAGGGGGCAAGTGGTGTCGATGGAATAACTGTTGATGAGCTGAAACAATATCTGAAAGAGAACAAGGATGAGATACGTCAGCGCATCAGAACTAGAAAATACCAACCACAAGCTGCCTTACGAGTGGAAATCCCAAAAGAAAATGGAAAGATGCGCAAACTGGGAATACCAACAGTAGTGGATAGGGTAGTTCAACAAGCGGTTCATCAAGTACTCAGTCCGATATTCGAAAAGCAGTTCAGCGAATTCAGTTACGGCTTTAGACCGAAAAGAAGTTGTGAAATGGCAATTATAAAGAGCTTGGAATTTCTGAATGATGGACATGATTGGGTTGTGGATATTGACCTGGAAAGATTTTTCGATACAGTCCACCACGATAAACTCATGCGAATCATTTCTAATACAATAGACGACGGAGATGTCATTTCTCTTATAAGAAAATATCTTGCCAGTGGGGTTATGGTGAATGGAAAATATGAAGATACACCAGTTGGAACTCCGCAAGGAGGAAACCTAAGCCCGTTGTTGAGTAATATTATGTTAAACGAATTGGATAAGGAACTAGAAAGTAGAGGACTCCACTTCGTGAGATACGCTGATGACGCCTTAATCTTTGTGAAGAGTGAAAAAGCCGCAAATAGAGTGAAGGAATCACTCGTGAGATTTATAGAAAAGAAATTAGGACTGATAGTCAACGTAGAAAAGAGTAAAATCTCCCGTCCAAAAGACTTAAAATTCTTGGGATTTGGGTATTACTACGATTTTCTAAATAACAAATATCAAGTTAAACCTCATTCACTGTCCATACAAAAATTTCAAAGAAAGCTTCGAAAATTAACCAAACGAAGTTGGAGTGTCCGGCTGGACTTCCGAATTTTAAAACTAAAACAAGTCATACTTGGATGGGTTAATTACTTTAGAATTTCAAATATGAAAAAAGCGATGACCTTGATAGATAAGAAGCTTCGTTCCAGAATCAGAGTTATCGTCTGGAAGCAATGGAAGGTACCGAAGAAACAAATCAAATCGCTTGTCCAATTAGGAATTCCAGAGGAAGAAGCGAAAGGATTAACTTACTGTCGAAAAGGTTATCGGTACATCGGACTTTCAAAAGTTGTTCATAGAGCAATCTCAAACAAAAGACTTAAGCAAAGAGGACTTCCATCTGCTTTAGAACATTATCTAAAAGTACACACTGTAATATAAATTGAACCGCCGTATACGGAACCGTATGTACGGTGGTGTGAGAGGGGCGAAAATAATTAAATTATTTTCCCTCTACTCGATTTAGTCAAAAAAGTTGTCTCCCAGTAGTTTACTACTGGGAGACAACTTCTTCATTATTTACGTTTATTACGTTTCGTTAAACGCCCAAGTGCAAATGCACCAGCAGCTAGACCTATCATTGTATTCGTGTTCTTATTGAAAACTTGTTTTACAACAAGGTTCATATTTGCAGGACGCTCTGCTAGTCGACGCATGAAGTAGCCGTACCAGTCTTGTCCAAATGGTACATACGTACAGAAGTTATAGCCTTCTTTTGCAAGTTGTTGTTGCATCTCAGTGCGGAAACCGTATAACATTTGGAATTCGAATTTATCATAAGGAATATTATTGTCTTTGATAAACTGTTTAATATGGTTAATCACATTATGATCATGAGTAGCGATGGAAGTGAATTTACCATTTAATAAATGCCATTCTATAAGTTCTATATAGTTTTTGTCAATTTCTTCCTTTGTTTGGTATGCGTATTCCACAGGCTCCTTGTAAGCTCCTTTTACGATACGTAGACGGAAGTTTTTATACTTTTGAATGTCCTCAACTGCACGATAGAAGTATGCTTGAATAACAGTTCCAACGTTATCGTAGTCTTTTGAAAGCTCATCCAAAATATCAAAAGATGGTTGTAAATGTTTGGTAGACTCCATGTCAATATTGATGAATGTATTATATTTATGTGCAGTTTGTACAATTTCTTTTAAATTATTTAAAGCGAAGTCATAATCAATATCTAAACCAAGCTGTGATGGTTTTAAAGAAATATGTGCATCTACTTGATGTTCCTCGATTGCTTCGATTACTGCGATAATTTGTGCTTTAGCAGCTAATGCTTCTTCTTTTTCGAAGACAAATTCCCCCAAATTATCGACTGTACAAGAAATACCCATTGCGTTCAGCTTTTTAATACTTTCTATTGTTTCTTCTATGTTTGTTCCAGCCACAACATGCTGAGCACCCATTTTTAAACCATATTTTTTTGCCGCACCATTTAGTATTTGATTCTCAGACAAAGCCATAAAAAAATCTTTTAACATTGTAATGCTCCTATCTCTGTTTTGATGATTCATTATAACACATTTTACAGTGGAAATAGTATTCCTTTAGCCATAGTTCGACAAATTTCTATCAAACAGAGGGAGGGGAAAGATACTTTTATTTAATACATATAAATCTATATGAAATCTCCTGTCAAATTATCAGAAAATTAACTTGCCATTTGTAAAATAGTAAGTTAACTTTGAGATAGTGAGTAATTTTTACCATCATTAATTAATTATTCAAAATCATTTTTAGGAGGCAGGACATGCGAAATAGTAAGATGAAAAAATCAGCTGTAGCTGTAGTAATTGCAACATCATTATTTTCTGTTTCAAGCGTTTCATTTGCAAATAGCTCATTACAAGAGGTAGTTGACAATGCAAGGAAAGATATTAAAAACTCAGCTTATTCCTATGTAGTCCCAGCACAAGCTGGAAAACTTGCGGCTAGCAAGAACCTTTACCCCGCTTTGAACACTGCTAAAGCAAACTACCAAAAAGCTAGAAATGAAATCGTTAAATCCAATGTAAAAAACAAAGATTTATTACTAAAAAATTTAGATGAGCTATATCACGAACGTGTAACTAAGGGCATTATTCCTTATATTGATGCTTATAACTATGCTGACAAGTACTTAGCTCCAATTATGAAAGAAATTGAACAAGCAGAAACAAGTAAAGATTGGGTTAAGATAGAGAAAGCATATCATAAACTTTCTGTACAGTTAAAAACCCGTACTGCTATTTTGTATCGTTTTACTGGGAAAGCTGCTCGTGATCTATTACTAGAACAATATAAAGAACCAGCAAACCAAAAGCGGGATGAATTAATGGTGCCAGTTACTATATTTATGAAAGCGAAGGAAGCTGAAGCTTACATAGCTGCAAATAAAGAACAAGAAGCTTTAAAAGTACTTGAATCTATCAATCTATTAATAGAAAAATTACCTAGTGATTCTTCTCCAATTATAAAAGAATTACTTGTATATGTTGAAAATATTAGTGAACAAGTAAAAGCAGACTTTACATTATCGTTAATGCATGTAAACGATACACATGCACGTACAACACAAGCACCTAAACGTTTAACGGCTATTAAAGAAGTGAGAGCTGAAAAACCTTCTTCTCTACTTATCGACGCTGGAGATGTCTTCTCAGGTACTTTATATTTCAATGAATTTGAAGGGCAAGCAGATTTAGAATTAATGAAGCTAATGGATTATGATGTAATGACATTTGGAAATCATGAGTTTGATTTAGGTAGTAGCGAAGAAGGACATAAAGCATTAAAAGAATTTATTGAGAAATCTAACTTCCCATTCGTTAGTTCGAATGTTGATTTTTCAAAAGATACTAATTTAAAAGGGCTATTTAATGTAAATGTATCAACAGAACCAAAAGATGGACAAATTTATAGTGGTATTATTAAAGAAATAGACGGCCAGAAGGTTGGATTATTCGGTCTAACTACTGCAGAAACTGCTAATATATCCAGTCCGAAAGATGTAACTTTTACTGATTATATAAAAGCAGCTCAAACAATGGTTGATGAGTTTGAGAAACAAGGTGTCAATAAAGTTGTTGCAGTTACTCATATTGGATATGATGACAACCCTACAGTGGATAATGATTTGTTACTAGCTGCTGCTGTTAATGGCATTGATGTAATAGTTGGTGGACATAGCCATACTAAGTTAGAGAAGCCGGTACTAGTAGAAAAAGATAGTACTGGTAAGGAAAAAGATCCTACTATTATCGTACAAGCTTCACAATATAGTGAATTCTTAGGGACACTAGACGTAGATTTTGATGAAGCCGGTAAAATAGTCGGACATGCTGGAGAACTTGTTGAGATTAAAGATCAAGTAGAAGATCCTACAGCAGCTACTTTATTAAAAACATATTCGGATAAAATAGATGCAATCAATAAAACAGAAATTGGTGTAGTTGCAGAAGAAGAATTACAATTACCTCGTACAGATGGTGATGATACTAAGCCGAGTGTTCGTAAAAATGAGACTGCTCTTGGAAATATAATTACTGATGGTATGCTTTCAAAAGCAAAACAATACGATAACAAAGTTATTATGGCATTACAAAACGGTGGTGGAATTCGAGCAGAAATTGGACAAGGTCCGATTACTGTTGGAGAGGTAATTACAGTTCTTCCGTTCGGTAATACATTAGCTACAATGGAAATCACTGGAGCAGAACTAAAATCTGCATTTGAAATTAGTTTTAAATCTTATCCAAAAGAGAATGGTGGTTTCTTACACGTTGCTGGTGCAAAAGTAGAGTTCGATTCTTCGAAACCTGCTGGAGAACGTGTAGTATCAATCAAATACAAAGCAGCGGATGGATCGTTTGTGGATATTAAAGATGGTGAAAAATATGTAGTAGCCACAAATGCGTTTACAGCTAAAGGCGGCGATAGCTATGATGTATTTGAAAAAATCTATAAAGAGGGTCGTGTTACAGACCTTGGACTTTCAGACTGGGAAAACCTTCAAGAACAGTTGAAAACGTTAAAAACAGTTAACAATAAAACAGAAGGTCGTATTGTGGACGTGAAAAAGTAATAGAAGTAAATCCTTTCGCTATTAGAGTAGTGAAAGGATTTTTTAGTATGGAAAATATAAATTATATTACAAAGATTGGAGCTTAGGCAGCGACTCCAATGGGTGCAGCCCGAGCTGAAGACCCTGGACGGAGCGTAGCGTAGCGAAAATCTTTTTTGCGACGAGCTTGCGCAGGAGCAAAGGAAGCGGCTGAAGTCGTGCCCACGGAAAGCGTCCGCTCTTCGCTACAATCAACGGCATATCTATGTTCATGTTCTTAAAGGGCCGGGAGTCTATTGCCCGGTTCTTCTTATTTGCCCAAACAAGGATTACAATACTATTCGAATACAATCGAATCTAACATATAACGTTCAATTACCTCCATATTCGGTTCGAAGCCAATTCCATATCCTTTTGGAACTTCAATGTAACCATCCACCACTACTATTTCCGGGGAAATGATATCCTCCTCCCAATAGTGAGAAGATCCTGCAGTATCACCTGGTAGCGCGAAATTTGGCAGGGTGGTAAGAGCGATATTATGCGCACGTCCGATACCTGCCTCTAGCATTCCACCACACCAAACAGGAATACCTTTTTCCATACAATAATCATGAATTTTCTTTGCTTCAGTTAGACCTCCAACACGAGCAATCTTAATATTAATTACTTTCGTACTACCAAGCTCAATCGCCTTGCGTACATCTTCTACAGAGAGTATACTTTCATCCAAGCAAATAGGGGTATTCAACTGTTTTTGTAACTTAGCATGATCAACAATATCATCACTTGCCAAAGGCTGTTCAATCATAAGTAAATGATAGTCGTCTAGTTTTTTTAATAGCTCTATATCATCTAGAGTATAAGCGGAATTCGCATCTGCCATGAGAGGAACGTGAGGAAATGCATCTCTAAGTTTTTGAATCATTTCGATATCATATCCTGGTCTAATTTTCACCTTTATGCGTTTGTAGCCCTCTTCAATATAATGATGTACTACTTCTAAGAGCTTCTCCGTACTTGTTTGGATGCCAATGCTAATACCAACTTCAATTTTTTTTGCAACTCCGCCAAGAGCTTGCGCTAGAGACTGTTTGTTACGTTTTGCATATAAATCCCAAATAGCCCCTTCAACAGTAGCCTTCGCCATATTATTTTTTCGGATTGGGGTAAAAATTTCACTAACTTCATCGGGGTGATTGATTTCTTTATTCAATAACAGTGGTATAAGAAAATCTCTAATCATATGTAAGGTTGTTTGAACTGTTTCTTCTGTATACCATGGAGCTTGGAAAGCTGCAGATTCGCCCCAACCAGAATTGCCATCTTCGTCGAATACTTCTAATAAGAAAAACTCTTTCTCCTGCATACTTCCAAAGCTAGTGACGAATGGATTCTTCATTGTCATTTTTAAATGGCGCAAGTTCATTTTTTTTATTATCATTTTTTTACTCCTCTAGTTAAAGCTAATATCAACCAACTTATCATGTTCTAGCCACTAAAACAAATCAAAAAACCCTACAATTGTAGGGGAAATTAGTGTGGATCTAACGCCTCTTTCTCCGTATCTAATGGTGAAACAGGTGCTCCCTCCCAAATCATATGAAGGGACGCTTGTATATCTAAGTCATTTCTATAATCCATTTCTTCTTGTTCAACTGGATTTGGGTTAATAGAAAATCTCCTCCTCATATCCTTTCTATTATTATATTATTCAAAAATAAAATATGACATGAAACATCAAAAAATTATTTTGCATATCAAAAATCGCTATAAAAATGAATTCTTTGATCGAAAAAGTTATAGAAATTCCATAGTTTTATTTATTTTTTTAATTCTGATAATTGCAACATCTTAACAAATAGTTACAATAAAAGAAATGAAAGGAGTAGATAAAATATGACTGTCGAATATCTAGTTCAAGTAATGAATCGAAGTATACAAAAGGTAGAGGCAACGGTTGATCAGATGGAACGATATACATATATGTCAAAGGCTGATCAGCACCAAATTATGCAGGCAGTTTTAGAATTAAGTGATCGTATCAAAGTAATCGAAATGCATATAGACTTAAACAAGCGAGAGAAGATTCATTAAAATATGACACATGAACACCATAAAGATTGACATACTACTAAATATGATGTAAATTACCAAATGGACGAACATTTCAGTTCAATTGATAATAAATATTCGTATTTGGGAGTGTAAATGATGGATAACGTATTCGATTATGAAGATATTCAATTAATTCCGGCAAAGTGTGTGGTAAATAGTAGATCTGAATGTGATACTACAGTCACACTTGGAGGGCATACATTTAAATTGCCAGTAGTACCTGCTAATATGCAGACAATTATAGATGAAAATATTGCAAATTATTTAGCTGAAAAAGGGTATTTTTATATTATGCATCGCTTTGAACCACAAAAACGTATTGCGTTTATCAAGAGTATGCAGTCACGTGGATTAATTGCCTCTATTAGTGTAGGAGTCAAAGTGGAAGAGTACGCTTTTGTTGAACAGTTGGTAGAAGAGAAACTTATACCTGAATTCATTACTATAGATATTGCACATGGTCATTCCAATGCAGTAATTGATATGATTAAACACCTAAAAAAACACTTACCGGAGAGCTTTGTCATCGCTGGTAACGTAGGTACTCCAGAAGCTGTGAGAGAGCTAGAAAATGCTGGAGCAGATGCAACAAAAGTTGGTATTGGTCCAGGGAAAGTGTGTATTACGAAGATTAAAACTGGATTTGGAACTGGTGGTTGGCAACTTGCTGCACTACGCTGGTGTGCGAAAGCAGCTAGCAAGCCAATAATAGCTGATGGTGGAATTCGTACACACGGTGATATTGCAAAATCCGTTCGCTTCGGGGCTTCCATGGTTATGATTGGATCTCTATTTGCAGGACATGAAGAATCTCCTGGTGTTACAGTGGAAAAGGATGGCAAACAGTATAAAGAATATTTTGGTTCTGCATCTGAATTCCAAAAAGGCGAAAAGAAAAATGTTGAAGGCAAGAAAATGTTTGTAGAGTATAAAGGACCACTGGAAGATACCTTAAGAGAAATGGAACAAGACTTACAATCCTCTATTTCTTATTCTGGTGGTAATAAATTAGAATCGATTCGCAATGTAGATTATGTAATTGTGAAAAACTCTATTTTCAATGGAGATAAAGTTTACTAAAAATTTATGTTATTATAGACGGTCCAATGTTACAATAAGGTTGTTATTTTATTATTTGAATAATAACATTATTTGAAAAGAGGAGTGTTCTAAATGGCTATAGATGTATATCTTACTTTCAACGGGAATTGTCGAGAGGCTGCAGAGTTTTATGCAGAAGTATTTAAGACAGAAAAACCAGAAATTATGACATTTGGTGAATCACCACAAAACCCTGATTATGTACTGCCTGAGGAAGCAAAAGATTTAGTTTTACACACTCGCTTAAATATTAATGGTAGCAATATAATGTTCTCTGATACATTTCCAGGATCACCTTTTATGGAAGGAAATAATATCAGTTTGGCTTTTGTTAGTAAAGAAGAAGATATGGTTAAATCTGCATTTAACGCACTAAAAGAGGGCGGTAGAGTAAGCATGGAGCTCCAAGAAACATTTTGGAGTAAATGTTATGGATCCCTAAGAGACAAATTCGGCATCGAATGGCAATTTAGTCACGAAACTGATCAAATGCCACAATAATAATTTAAAAGGCCATGCAACGTTAGTATATGTTGCATGGCCATTTTTTGAAAATAGTGAAAACTGCTGCTACAAGCATCCTGCAATGTCCAAAACTAACCGTGAATAATATTAACAGAGTGTGTCTCTAAAAGGCTCGATTCTTTCTAAATATCTCATTTTCGTTTTCTAAATAATTCAAAATATAATGATAAACCGATACTGTTTACAGTATACTTACATATAAACATACTAGAAAAATAATAGAAGGAAGAGATAATACGATGAGTATACGAATAAACCCTCGAGCGCAATCCTTGAAAATCCCTGGAACCCGACAATTCTCCAATCAATTAGTTCATTATCCTGATGCGATTAATTTGACGATTGGTCAACCAGATTTCCCAACACCACTTTCTGTAAAAGAAGCAGGTATTCGAGCGATTGAACAAAATTTAACTGGATATTCGCATAATGCAGGACTTCTGGAGTTAAGAAACGCTGTGAACTCTTTTTTCTCTGATAAATATGGATTCTCGTATGATATCCAAAATGAAATAGTTATTACAAACGGTGCTAGCGAAGCGATAGATGCAGTATTTCGAACAATATTAGAAGAAGGGGACGAGGTTATCCTACCGGCTCCTACTTATTCTGGGTATGTACCTGTTATTGAACTTTGCGGAGCCAAAGTAGTGTATTTAGATACGACTGACACTAATTTTCAGCCTTCTGCTGAAAGACTTGCGAACTTAATTACGGATAAAACAAAGGCTATGTTTTTCAATAACCCTTCTAACCCAACTGGGGTTGTTCTAACAAAAGAGACGATGGATGGATTAGTTGATGTTATAAAAGAGAAAAATATATTTGTGCTAACTGATGAAATATATAGCGAAAACACTTTCTCTGGAAAGCATCATTCTTTTGCAAGCTATATGGAAATACGCGATAAATTATTTTATATCCATGGGGTATCCAAGTCACATTCGATGACTGGTTGGCGAATTGGTTTCTTGATGGGTCCAGCAAATGTGATGGAACATGTAGTAAAGGTACATGCGTTTAACACCATTTGTGCTTCACTACCTGCTCAATATGCGGCAATTGAGGCATTAACAAATGCAAAGGATACACCGACTGAAATGAACTTTGAATATGTGAAAAGACGTGACTTTGTCTATAGTCGTTTAACGGATATGGAGGTGACTGTTGAAAAGCCAAATGGAGCTTTTTATATTTTCCCTGAGATAAAAAAGTATGGATTGAATTCATTTGATTTTGCTACTAAGCTATTACAAGAGGGCGGAGTCGCGGTTGTTCCCGGAAGTGCATTTACAACATATGGAGAGGGCTACATACGCATTTCATATGCCTACAGCATGACTGTGCTAGAGGAAGGATTAAATAGACTAGAAAAATTCCTCTTTTCATTAAATAAATAATTTCTAAGACACTAGACGTTGTTTAGTGTCTTTTTATTGCACTTTAAGTTTACGTATACTCAAGGGGTGGGAGAGGTTATACCTAATTGTGAATGGTTTACGGGAATAAAAAAGGGAGACTGGGACAGAAGTAGAAATTTTATTGGATAAGGAGAAAGCTTTACTAAATAATGGATATTTAATCAAATTGAGGGGAATGGAGGGGCGACTCCTACGGGAATTGCGTGACGCCTGAGACTACTGGCTCAGGCCACGTCCGTGGAAAGCGTCCCTGGAATAGAAATCAGTTTTGTACACAGCAAAAAAAACAGCATTTTTCTCACAGAGAAAAATGCTGTTTTGGGGTTCTGTCCCAGCATCTTTTGAAGTCACTGAATATGGATAAATATCCCGTTTTGCAAGTAAACGCTAACTGACCGCAAGTATTTTAATCGTGTGCGCAAGTATATATATCACGTTCGCAAGTAACCAACGCACGACCGCAAGTATCGATCAATCAAACGCAAGTAGCCAACCAAATCAACTTCCTGCTATTCAATCTCTAAATGCTTCTTCAAAATCATCGTCACTTCATTCAATTCTTCTTCTTCAGGCACGTAATACCAAATATTATTCATTCGCTTGCCACTTCCACTATCCAGCGAAATAGACTCAATATTTGTCAGTGCCTCCTTATAGCCTTTTTGTATATCCATCATTTGATCGAAGGTCATATTGGTACGGATGTTTTCCGCTAATGTGGCCAACAAATTCTTATAGTGGAGCAGACTGCTAAATGAAGCTCCTTCCTTTAAAACGGCTAGAAGAACTTGTTTTTGACGAGCTTGTCTGCCAAAGTCACCTAGCGGATCATTCATTCGCATACGTACATAGTTAAGCGCTTTATCCCCATCTAAATGAATCGGACCTTTTTCAAATAAATAACCGTTTTCTTCAAAAACGGATGTGTTCTCGACTGTCACACCGCCAACGCTATCAACAATTTCTAAAAAGCTTTCCATATTAACTTGTACTACATAATCAATCGGAATATCTAGTAAACTTTCGACAGAATGTAGAGCCATATCTATCCCGCCAAATGCATAAGCGTGATTTAATTTATCCATTTTGTCTAATCCAATGATTTCCGTATATGTATCTCTAGGAATACTCAATACTTTTATAGAAGCAAGGGAGGGATTAACGGTGAGTACGATAATTGTGTCTGAACGACCGACATCGGCCTCTCGTTCATCTACACCGAGTAATAATACCGAGATTGGTTCTTTTTCTACGAGCTCCACCTCCGTTTCTCGAAGGTTAGAAACTTTTCGGATTTCGGGTTCGTGGATAGTCTCGAGTGTCGTAGATACATTTTTATAAATACTAGCAGCGTAGACTGTTCCACCTATAAGTAATGAACTAATAATAGTAATCCAAATTATTTTCTTCGACATTCATGGTCCTCATTTCTTTTAACTATAAAGGCTTTTCGTAAATATATGAATACACGATCCATATTATTAATCTAAACTTGTTCTAGTATGTATAGAATTTGATTTTATTAAACGAATAAAAAAATCTATTTTATTATGGGATATGACAATAGAACCGTTCAATAACAGGAATTCTCTCTATTTATGTCGAAATTAACGATAAAATATCTGAATATATTAAATTTTCTATATATTTTTCGTGAAATTCTTATTATAATGGGTCTAAAGGGGTGTTACTAATGAGATCTGTTAGAAACAAATTAGTTCTATTAGCTATAGTCGTAATTTTTCTTCCGCTATTAGCTGTAGGAATTATCAATTACAATGTGTCTAAAAATGAGTTAGAAAAAATCGGTAAGCTTGGAATGCAAAATGGTACATATGCAATTCTTGATTTGATAGAAGAACTCAATAAAGAATATGAAGGAGGTCACATAACGTTAGAAGAGGCACAACAAAGAGCAGCCTCTAAAATTCTGGGTAACTTAAATGAAGATGGAACACGAAACATAGAAAATCCGGCAAAGTATGGGGATAACTTCTACTTTTACGTAGTGGATGAAAATGGAGTATTACTAGTGCATCCAAGCTTAGAAGGGGAAAGTTTATATGACAATCAAACAGATGATGGTAGATATTTTATAAGAGAAGTTATTGAAGTTGCTAAAGATGGTGGAGGCTATGTTTCTTATGATTGGCCACTTCCTAATAACCCAGAAAAAATAGAACCAAAAATTACGTATAGTATGGAAGATCCAAACTGGGGCTGGGTTATTGCTGCGGGTACTTATGAAATGGACTTCAATGAGGGAGCTATGGCAGTACTTAATACATCTGTGATTGCAATTGTTTGTGCATTGCTTATAGGAATTGCACTATTTTGGTTTTTTGCGGGTAAAATGACCTCGTATATTAAGAGGATTATGATTCTCACCTCAGAGATAGCGAAAGGTAAGCTAAGTGGGAGTTTGATACCAATAGAGACAAAGGATGAACTAGGAAAACTAGCGCAGAATGTGAATGAAATGAAAAATAGTTTAGAGGAAATGGTTAGTCAAACACGACTATCCTCCGATCAAATGAAAAACTCATCTGAAATGTTAAGTGCAATTACAGAGGAAACTACTGCATCTGCTGATGAAGTAAACTTGGCGATTACTGAGATTTCTAAAGGAGCGGTTATTCAAGCAGAGGAAGCAGAGGTGGCAATCGATAAAGTAAGTAGCTTATCTTCCATCATTGAAAAAACAAGTAAGCAATATACAGTCATACTAGATGATGTTACTCTTATGAATAAACTCCAGGATGATGGACTATCAAGTGTTCAATACTTGGCAAATAATACAGATAATTTCCAAAGGGTTATTAGCATCCTACAAGAAGATTTTATGCAGCTCACAACTAGAATGGGAGAAATTTCTCAAATAGTTCATACCATTACAGATATATCAGCTCAAACTAATTTATTGGCACTTAATGCAAGTATCGAAGCCGCAAGAGCGGGAGAACATGGGAAAGGCTTTGCGGTAGTTGCCGAAGAAGTTCGTAAACTTTCAGAAGGAACGCAAACTGCCACTACTAGTGTAAAACAATTATTAAACGAAATTGAAGTAGATACAAAATCCGCTCAGAAGCAAATGGACGAAACGCTTATGATTTCCAATGAACAAATGAAATCAGTTGATAACACAAAGCAATCATTCGTAGATCTATCTCAGTCTATTCAACAAGTAAAAAATAATCTAAATAGCTTGAATGAAGATATGGAAGAAATGGTCACTAGTAATGAAGTAGTTGTACAATCAATTTCCAATATTTCTATAGTAGCAGGAGAATCAGCTGCATCTACAGAGGAAGTAAACGCTTCTATCGATGAACAAAACATTGCTATCCAATCAATTATGAAGTCGGCATTAGAACTTCACGAAGAAGCTGAGAAAATGCATGAGCTAGTTGCTAGATTTAAGTAAGAAATCGAAATGCGTAACAAAAAGGAAAATTTAAATAAGGCTAACATGACGGAGATGAAATTTACTCTGTCGTGTTAGCCTTTAATCTTGAAGGAGGTCCATTACATATACCATGGACCTCTATATAAATTGAATAACCTATATTTAATCTTCTATTTTCGTTGCATTAAGCTGTAAGAAATACCGAATTATATCTCGGAAGAAAGCCTGTAACATTTCATTGAAAGTATGAAGAGCATCAAATGCATATAGTCTATACGGGTCTTCTTGACCATATCCACGTATATTAATACCTTCTCTTAAATGATGTAGATTATCTAAGTGTGTGATCCAAGATCTGTCTAATGTTTCTAAGTATATGGACTGTATATTCGGCCATATGTCTTCTTCAAGGGAAACAGTACTCGCAATATCCAGAGCTTGACTATATACATTTTTCAATGATGCCTCTAATTCGATTTTACTCTCCTTGTCAGTGGAGTCCATGAGGTTTTCCATATCTAAAGTTAAAGTTGATAGAATCTTAATCTCATCAATAATTTCATTCCACATGGCTGCATGTTCGCTATTATCCAAATTAATTTCATTAAGTTCTTGGATTAGGTTTTCCATGCGTTCATGCATAGCATCGATTATTAGTGACTGCATATTTTCAACATATAGTGCTTTCTCACGATAATTATACATAACTGATTGCTGATCATTATTAATATCATCTAGTTTCAATAAGTGAGAGCGACTAGAGAAATGAGTGCCTTCAATAACTTTTTGCACATTATAAACAAATTTGGAAGGGTTTGGGGCAAGTATTAAACCAGTTTGATCAATTTTTACTTTATTTTTATATTTCTCAAATTCGTCTTCGTCATAATAGTAGAAAAGTTCATCTTCCAAAGAAATAATAAATTGTGTGCTGCCAGGATCTCCTTGGCGACCTCCGCGGCCACGTAACTGCATATCAATACGAGCACTGCTATGTAGCTCGGTGCCTATAATATGAAGTCCACCTAATTCGGGTACTCCTTCACCAAGAATAATGTCAGTCCCACGACCAGCCATGTTAGTGGCAAGCATAATTTTATGCAACTGCCCTGCATTAGAAATGATTTCTGCTTCATCTTCTTCTGTTTTGGCATTCAATATAGAATGTTTTAAATCCAACTCTTTTAGAGCAATAGATAGCTTTTCAGATTGTTGTATAGAAGTAGTTCCGATTAATACTGGACGACCAATATCATGGTATTTCTTGGTTTCTTCTATAATTTTTTTAATTTTATCATCACTTGTTAAATAGACAAGTGTCTCCAAATCCTTACGCTGGTTTGGTTTGTTTGTTGGAATTTCTGTAACGCGTAAATAGTATGTTTCCCAAAATTCATCTTTAGAAGGAACAGCACTTCCTGTCATTCCGGAAACATGTTTATATAAACGGAAGTAATGCTGAATCATTACCGATGCTTGCGTGTTATTTTCTTCTTTTAATGAAACTTTTTCTTTTGCCTCGATCGCTTGATGTAATCCATCACTGAATGTCCTACCTTCCATTACACGACCTGTATAAGGGTCTACAATCATAATTTTATCGTCTTTTACGATATAATCTACGTCTTTTCGCATTACTATTTTAGCACGAAGACTTTGCATAGCGATATGCATAAATTCACGATGTTCACTATCATATACATTGTCAATTCCGAACGCTTCTTCTAAACGGTCAGCACCTTCGTCCAATAAAACGATTTGCTTGGTTTCTGGATAATAATCATATTCCACTTTATCCTCAAAGGACTCAATTACCATATGCATAATTGGGAATAAGTTTAGACTAGCATTTGATTTCCCAGCAATGATTAAAGGAGTTCTTGCTTCATCTATTAATATGCTATCCACTTCGTCAATTAGTGCATAAAATAGTGGACGCTGAACTAACTGATCAGAACCTTGAATCATATGATCACGCAAGTAATCAAACCCGAATTCGGTTCCCGTACCGTATGTAATATCACAATTATATGCTTCTTGTTTTTCATCAGCTTCCAATCCGGAAATATTCAATCCGACAGTCAAACCTAAAAATTCAAACAGGGGTTTCATTTGTTGGAAGTCTCGTGTTGCCAAATATTCGTTTGCTGTAATAATATGTGTTCCTTTTCCGTGTGCGCCAAACACATATGCAGGCAACGTTACTACTAACGTTTTACCTTCCCCAGTCTGCATTTGAGCAATTTGTGACTGAGTAAGTACGGCTCCACCCATTAACTGAGAATCATAATGACGTAAGCCAAGAACTCGTTTGGACGCCTCTCGAACGACAGCAAAAGCTTCAATGATTAATTCTTCTGGAGAAATTCCGTTATTTAATTGGTCGCGGAAAATTTGTGTATATGCTTGGAGCTCCTTATCAGTTTTAAGTGAAAACGATTCTTCTAAGGCATTTATTTTAGAAACAATTTTATTCAGCTGCTTTAATTCAATTGTTTCACCAGATATCATCTTTTTAATAGAATGTAACATAATATTCATTCTCCCTACTTTTAAATTCCAAACTCCATTATATCATGAATTGTATAAGCGAGCAGTTGTAAGATAATGTACTAATATTTCAATTATATTACAACAATAAGTTTTAAATGTTACCAATAGATGTTAATGTTAGAATAGTAGGGAAAGGGGTTATAAAATGAGAAAGATTTACACATCTATGATTTGCTTTATGTTAGTTGCACCAATTAGTTCAACAGTTTATGCAGAGGAATCACAAGCCACGGAAGACCAAATAGAGAATGTTGAAGAGGTCATTGAAGTAGATGGTGATTCTGAGGAATGGTTGGAAGATACTATTGAAGTTGAACAACCACAAGAAGATGTGGTATTAGAAGGCTATGAGAATTTGGGTTCCATGATTTACAAGTCATCAGCTGTATCTTCTAAAATTGCAGCAAATGAAAAGGGAGAGTATTTCATTTATTACATCATGCATGGTTCTCCCGCAGCTTTAGTTGTTGTCAATTATGAAACAAAAAAAATCTTACATACGTTTACTCTTGAAGACTCAAAAAGTGCATGGGGTCTTGATGTAGATGAAAATGGGAAGTTATGGGTTGGTGGTTCTGTATCTAGCACTCTATATAGCTACGATCCAAACACAGAAGAATTTGAAAAACACGGTGCTATTTTTTCAAACAAAAGCGATACGTCAATCCAAGATTTAATCGTTTCTGGGAAGAAAGTATATGCTGGTTCTGCGTACGGAGGAAGTCTAGTTGCCTTTGATACAGAAACAGAAGAAATAGAAGAGTTTGGTCAAATTCGTAAAAGAAGAGAATTTGTAAAAGCAATTGTAGCTGATGAAGAGAAAGATGAAATTTATGTTTCGATTGGTTCTCCAATGGACTTATTAGTGAAAAAACCTAATACGAAAAATTTCACTTCATTCTTACCATCTAAATATATGTCTGAAAAATATGCGCAGGATTTAGTTCTAACGGAAGACTATATCGTTGCAAGATTACATCCGTCGAATCTAGCGGTAGTATTTGACCGTAAAACATTAAAAATTGTCGATGAGTTTGAATTGAAGTCTAAAACAGTTTCAACTATTTCGCCGAATGAAGAAGCGCTATATTATACAAAAGCGCAACAGCTAATAAAATATGATTTTGAAACAAAAGAGCATACAGAATTAGGTGTTTATTTGCCGAAAGGTACGGAAGCTATTAATTTAGACTTTATTTTAAAAGAATCTCCAAAGGTTGAAGAAGAGAATGGTAAAGAAGGAATCACTGAAGGTGGAGATGATTCTAAGGGGGAAGCAACTCCAACTGACCCATCGTTAGAAGATGTTATTGTTCCACAAGTGAAAAATGAATTAGTAAAAGATGTTCAAATTGTTGAGACTCTTCCAGTTATTGTAGAACCAATCGATGAAGAGGTTAAGGAAGAAGTTCCAAATGATGAAGATTTAATAGTAGAAGAGCCAATTGAAGAACCAAAAGAATTTGTTCTTTCTGGTATGGTTGATAATTTAGGTCAGATTTTTGAATATAATCCTCAAACAGGTGAAATGACTTATCACCAATTTGAATTACCAGAACAACCTGTGGAATTGTACACACTTGCTTCTAGCTCAGATGGTACTAAAATTTTCGCTAATGGATATATGTCTGGTGGACTCGGAGTTTATGATGTACAAACAGGTAACAAGGAATTGTACCGTAACATTAGTCAAATTGAGTCGATGTTCGATATCAATAACAAACTATATATTGGGGCATACCCACTTGCTAGACTTCTAGTTTATGATCGTGAACAAGAATGGACTACTGGGAATCCAAAAGAAGTTATTCGTATGAACCAATATGGACAAGAGCGTACAACTGCTGTTGCACCTTACAATAAAGGCAAAGAAATCATATTTGGTACTTTACCAGATACTAGTGTTGGTGGCGGTGCTTTAGCATTTTATGATACTGAAACAGAAGAAATGGAAATTTACGAGAATTATATTTATAACCAAAGTATCGTTTCATTAGTAAGTAGAGGAACGCAAGTATTTGGTGGTACATCTATTCATGCAAACCAACAAGTAAATCCAAGGGGAGCAAGATTATTCTATTTTAATAGAAGTACCCCGGAAGACAAAAAGTATATCCATCTACCATTTAGTGCAAGTATGATTACTAGTTTAATAGTAGATAAAGATAATAAAGTGTGGGGTATGGCGGATGGAAAGTTATTTGTATACACAGATGAGTGGACTGATATTAAAACGGTTGAGTTATTACCATTAATATCTGGTAGATTCCGTAATGCTCAAATTATTGAAAATGTAGACGGCTATATCTACGGAAGTGTAGAAGGAAAGTTATTTAAAGTTACAAAAGATACATTAGAAGTAGAGTGGTTGAAAGATAAAGGCGTTTACGGCCTGGAAAAAGATTTAAATGGTAATTTATATTTCTATGATGGAAGTAATTTATGGAGATATACAATTGAGCAAAATCGTGCGATAAAACAAACTGAGCAGTAAGAGAAAACTCAACGAAGCGAAGGAGAATGTAACTTAATGAAACAAAAATTGCTATACCTTTTTATAATTTTTGCTGTAGCCATGGGCGGATTATTCCAAACAGAACGTGTAGAAGCACAAACAACTAAAGTTTATTGGGATGGAATTTTAATGGTTCCAGGACAAGCAGGTAAAATTAAAGTTGTAAAACCAATTAACCTTTGGAAACGCACTTCAGATGGTTTGGTATTTCAAAGAATATTAAAACCTGGCGAACAATATCGTGTTTACCGTTATGATAATTTATACGGTGGACAATACGGTCTTGGTGGTGGTATGTACATTACTAAAATGGCTGGTTATGTAGAATACAAAACACCATCAAAAGCAAAATTAAAAGAACTAGCAAATGCACAAGGATCATCACCGGCACCAGGAAATACAGCTTCTAATCTATTTCCTGTGGAAAAGACACCTTCTTTGACAATAGGTAAGGTTTCTAGCCAATCTGTTACTCAGATAGCACCTGGCGTACGTAAAAAGTTCTTTGATATCGATTCCTCAAATGGTTCACAAAAACTATTCATGCTGGAATATGATGGAGTTACGTCTAATATTGAGCTGAAAACAGAACTAGCAAAAGATCAAATTAAAGGATTTGAAACTACTTCATCACAAGCAAATAGTGTGGTCCAAAATGATTCCTATCATGTTGTAGGAGGAGTAAATGGAGATTATTTCGATAAGTATGGTCAACCAATTGATTTAATGATGATGGACGGTTCTATCGTGTCAACGCCTCAAACTGCTTTAAGTGATTTAGCTGTTTTAGGGATTAAGTCAAATGGTAGAGCAATTATCGGTGCTCCAAAGGTTGCGATGAATGTAATAGTTAATGGTGGACAATCATATGCTATCAATTCAGTTAATAGATCAAGAGCCGCAAATCACCTAGTAATCTACACAAAAGACTTTTCAGCAACTACTGGAACTAATGAGTTAGGGACTGAAGTTAGAGTAAAAGTAGAATCTGGTAAATTAAATGGATCTGAAAAATTAGTAGGTACAGTAACAGAGAATGTTACAAACGTTGGAAATGCAAAACTAAATAGCGGTGAAATAATTCTATCTGGACACCATTTTGCTAGTCAGTTTTTAGAAAAAGTACAAATCGGTGACAAAATAGAAATTACAACTGCATTCACTCCAGCTGAATGGAATGATGTTCGTGAATCCGTAAGTGGTCGTTATCATTTAGTGAAAAATGGTTCACTACAAACGATTAAAGTTGCAGGTGTCGCACCACGTACTGCTGTTGGTATTAAAAAAGACGGTAGTATTTTCACGATTGTAGTAGATGGTCGAAGTACTGCAAGTAAAGGTTTAACTCTTCAAAATACTGCTAAACTCATGAAAGATTTAGGTGCACAATATGCAATGACATTTGATGGTGGTGGATCTTCTACTCTAGTAGCTAGAGAGCTAGGTGCCAATAAAGTATCAGTAGCCAATAAGCCTTCAGATGGTGGCGAACGCTCTGTATCTAATACACTACTATTTATAAGTAAATATAAGACAAGTGCACTTGCAACAATAGCACCTGCGTCCGATGTTTTAAACCTTTTCCAAGGAGCAACTTATACTAATCTTTCAGTACCTGTAAAAGGTATCGATCAGTATATGAACCCTGTAGCAGTATCTGGTAATGGTACAGTAACTTCTTCAATTATAAAAAGTTCGAACGGTAAACAAACAGTTACTGCTGGACCAGGAACATACGCAGGAGTTGTAACTTATGACGGGAAAACGACAAATATCAATATTAAAGTTACAAATACGTTGGATAGTATAAAAACAAGTGTAAACTCTTTACAGGTAGCTAAAGCAAAAACAGCACAACTTACAGCGAGTGGAATGAATAATGGACAAGCAGTGATTACTGCCCCTACTGCTTTCAAGTGGACGACTACAATTGGAACAATAAGCAATGGTAAATTTACAGCTCCAAACAAAGATGGTATTGGAACGATTACTGTAACATACGGTTCTAAGTCAGCAACTATTCCGGTAGTTGTAGGAGATGTGGCACCAACTATTTTAGAATCTTTTAATAAAGGTATCTCCAACTATGAAGCTTCAGGTGATCGAGTAAAAACTGTTTCTGTGCAATCAGTAACGAATGATCGCGATGGATCAAAAGCTCTTAAACTAGCTTATGATTTTGCAGGTACTACTGGAACATCAGGCGCATATGTTGATGCAAAAACAAGTTTAACAATCAGCACACCAGCTAAGAAAATAGGTATGTGGGTAAAAGGAGATGGCAAAGGCCATTGGTTACGCTCACAAATAACTGATGCCTCTGGGAAAACAGTTCAATTAGACTTTAGTAAAAATGTGAACTGGACAGATTGGCAATTTGTTTCTACAGAAGTACCAGCTGGACTGACATATCCATTGAAGATGGCATTACCTGTTCGTTATATGGAAACAGAAAATGCTAACAAAACGAATGGTGAAATTATAATAGATGACATTCAATCTATTTATAAAGATTAAAAGTAAGGAAAAAGTATTAGAAGTTGCGAACTATATTGATGTATGATAACGTAATTTGTATGGATTTTTGCTAATTGTGGAGGGAAGTACATGGATTCGGAAGAAAAAGAAACGAAGAATTTTAACGCATCAGTAGAAGCTAATGCTCAAAAGATTATAGGGTATTATAAGCGACAAGCGTGGGCGTTAAAGGTATTTGATAAAATAGAACAAGATAACATTGTCGAGGATGGTAATAATGTAATACTAGCTTCTTCTGTCATTCAATCCAATAATGATCTTTTCTTCCCAGCTTTTATTCGTATTAATACGGAAGAAAACGGTAAAGTTGTAGGAGCATATTTGATTCTTGAAGAAGAGGATAGTTTTCAATTACTACCCTTAGAAAGAGCTTTAGAAGAGTTTAAGTTAGATGAGCTAATACCATTCAAGTATAGAACGATAGAAAAAATTGATGGAGATCAGTATCAAGTTAATTGGCCAGAATTCTCTTAATGTGAGTTCTATATAACTATTCTTTTCGTTAAAGGAGTGTGACTACTGTCGCGCTCCTTTGTTTTTTAGTAGATAATCTATGATGTAAATCCTGTGAGTTTTGCAGGATTTTTTTGTTCTAAGAAAGTATTAAATTATATACTTCAACTCGGATATCCAAGTATATTGAACAATCAGGTCTATACAATAATACTACCGATTTCCGTTTCAAGTGGATGCTTTCTAAGGACGATGTCACGATTTTGAGTTTTAGTTATTTAGCTTATATAGAGTCGATTTCATAATGAAGTAATAAGTATCAAAACCGCAATCCATATGTACATAAAACCTCTAATTTATGTTTCTTAGAGAATGAATTACTTTTTAACACCGGTTCCAAGGATGTGCGCCTTCCAAGCCGCAGGAGCGCAAGCGACACATCCCTAAAGGCTCATACGTAGCGTACGGCCCGCGCACATCCGTATAGGAATTCTCTTCGGATCAATTTCATTATCTTGAAAACTGACTAGAAAATATAACTTGTTATAATAGAAGGGATTTGTTTTTTAAGAGGTCATTAGGGTGGGGATTATTAATTCCATAAACTAAGACAGATTTCCTATGTATTTATAAAAGAAAAATCAGTCTTTTCTTTCTTTATACTAAATTTGGTTATAAGCGTATTTTTATAGTATAATCAGTAATTGAAGAAACTTTCATATAGCGTATACGTCTAAATGAATGTTGTACTTTAATTTTTGAAAATAATAAAACAAGGATGATATATTTGGATATAAAATTACTTCTTGCTTTTATCATATCTATGGCGACAGCAATAGCGGTAACCCCGCTTGTTATTAAACTAGCACATAAAATAGGAGCGGTTGATAAACCTTCTGAAAGAAAAGTACATCAAAATGTAATGCCTCGTTTGGGAGGCCTTGCTATTTTTATAGCAGTAATTGCTGGTTATTTTGTGGCAGGATTGTATGAAGCAAAAATTACAGGTATTATGGTCGGTGCATTGATCATAATCGTTTTGGGAATAATAGATGATAAATATGAGATATCAGCTAAAATTAAACTATTAGGTCAGATTTTGGCGGCTTGTGCAGTAATGGGTAGTGGATTAACAATCGATGTATTAAATATTCCGTTCATTGGTGTATTTGAGCTTGGTATCTTCTCATATGTAGTTACATTGTTTTGGATATTAGCTATTACGAATGCCATCAATTTAATTGATGGATTGGATGGTCTGTCAGCAGGTATCTCTTCAATAGTATTTGCAAGTATTGCTTTTCTAGCTTTCTCAGCAGATAAGATGTTAATTCTTACACTTTCCCTAATATTATTGGGGAGTACGCTTGGATTCTTGTTCCATAATTTCTACCCAGCAAAAATTTTCATGGGTGATACAGGATCAATGTTTTTAGGGTATGCAATATCGATACTTTCATTACTTGGTTTATACAAAAGTGTAACTTTATTTAGCTTTGTTGTACCGATTATGATTTTAGGTGTACCAATTTTCGATACTTCATTCGCGATTATAAGAAGAGTAGTAAATAGGAAACCTATATCCGTTGCAGATAAGTCACATTTACATCACCGTTTATTAGCCCTAGGGTTAACGCACCGGGATACTGTTTTGGTGATATATGGTTTTGGTTTAATATTTAGTATAGCCGCAATTACATTTGAAACATTAACATTAAGATGGGCGATATTTATCTTATTGTTTATATTAATTGCGTTTGAAATTATTGCTGAAAAGATTGGACTCGTTAGTGAAGAATACAGACCTATTATTTCTGTATTCCAAAAGGTTGTTGGGTATAAGCGCGATTAATAATTGTGCTTTTCACATATTGCTTTAAAACTTATATTAGATTTTAATTCATGGATAGGTTGGTGTTGATAAAATGAAAGTACCTATGTTAGATTTATCGGAACAATATGCATCATTAAAAAGTGAAGTATTAGAAGCCTTAGATGGTGTTATGAGTAGCTCACAATTCATTCTTGGTAGTAATGTTAAAAAGCTTGAGGCTGACATTGCTGCGTATAGTCATGTTGCTCATGGTATTGGTTGTGGGAATGGTAGTGATGCAATTCATATAGCGTTACAAGCTGCGGGGGTTGGACCTGGAGATGAAGTTATTACAACTCCATTTACATTCTTTGCGACTGGTGGAGCGATTGCTAGAACTGGTGCAACACCGGTATATGCAGATATTGACCCAATTTCTTTTAACTTAGATCCTAATGAGATTGAAAAACATATTACAGATAAAACAAAAGCTATTATTCCGGTTCATTTGTATGGACAAATGGCAGATATGGTTAGTATTCGTAAAATTGCGGACAAGCATAATCTATTCGTTGTAGAAGATGCTGCACAGGCAATTGGTGCTAAACAAGGTGAATTTACAGTTGGTGAACTAGGAGATGCAGCAACTTATAGCTTCTTCCCTACGAAAAACCTTGGTGCATATGGTGACGGAGGTATGGTCGTTACAAATAATGATGATATTGCAGAAAAAAGTCGTGTAATTCGTGTGCACGGAAGTAAACCAAAATATTACCACCATGTACTTGGTTACAACAGTCGCTTAGATGAATTGCAAGCAGCTGTATTAAATGTGAAATTTCCACATTTAGATACTTGGGGTGAGCAACGTAGAAAACATGCAGACTTCTACACAAATTTACTAAACGAAAAAGTAGCAGATCATGTAAAAACGCCTGTTATCGTTGAAGGATTCCATCATGTATTCCATCAATATACGATTCTGACTGAACGTCGTGATGAATTACAAGCTTTCTTAAATGAAAATGGAGTTTCTACAATGATTTATTACCCACTACCATTGCATATTCAACCAGTTTTTGAAAACCTAGGTTATAAAAAAGGTGATTTCCCTAAAGCTGAAAAAGCTGCAAATGAAGCACTTTCTTTACCAATGTTCCCAGAGTTAAAAGAAGAACAACAACAATATGTGGTAGAGAAAATCGCTGAGTTTTTTGCTAGTAAATAATGAATGGATAAAAGTAGAGGGAGACGTTATTTACGTTTCCCTCTAACTGCCTGTTAAAGAGATTTAAAGGAGAAGTGAAATGGCTGAAAATAGAACATATCGTTTGTACGATTCATTAGAATTTTTTTGGAAGAAAAAAGTATGGTTTATCATTATTCCTGTAATAGTAGCTTTGTTGGGATATCTTGGTTCGATGCTAATTCCTAAAGATGGAGAATACGTAGCAAAAAGTACAATTTTTACAGGTTCTGTTAAGTTAGAAGCATTAACAAACCCTGAGCATATTCAAGAAAGGTATGGGCAACACTTTACTGGTGCTACAGAAGTATTTGTACCTACAAGAAGTTATATTAAGGTAGAAACTCATGGAAACAAGGAGGAAGAATTAACAAAAGAAATATCAAAGTTTAATGATCTATTATTAGAAGACTTAATGGCTCAACATGACAAAGTTATTCAAGGAACAGAAAATTATGCAAATAATCAAGCTTCCTTAATTGAAACATTAAAGACTGCAATTGAGTCCTATAAAGGAATTCTTAGTGATACAGAAAATTTAACAGTTGTAAATAACTTTTCAGCATTATTAAGTACTGCAGAAATGGACCTGAAAAATGCATTAGCTACAGAGCAGCGTGTTAGAAATGACATTATCACTTATGAACAACCTGCACTGGCAAATACTTATGTAGTTAAAACAAAATCGTACGGTTTAGAAGGAGCAATCGCAGGATTCATTCTTGGGATATTAGCTGCTATCCTTATTTTATCTTTATGGAAATATATTTTAGAAGCTAGAGGGAGTAAAAGAGTATGATTCAATTTGCAATTGTAGGTATGGGTTTCATCGCAGATAAACATATAGCTGCTATCCAAAATGCAGAAGGAGCTAACCTTTTTGCTATCTGTGATACAAATCCCGATAGATTAGTATTAGATGATGAAAATGTATTAAAATATACAGATTTAGAAAAAATGTTGACTGAGAATCCACAAATTGATGTAGTGAATATTTGTGTTCCTTCTGGTTTACATGCAACTTTAACGAAGGTAGTAGCAAAGTATAACAAACATATAGTGACTGAAAAGCCAATGGCACTTAATTCGGCTGATGCAAAAGAAATGATGGAGATTGCAAAAGACGCAGGAGTTAAACTTTCCATCGTACATCCGAATAGATACCGTCCAGCAATTATGGAAGTTCGTGAGTTAATGGATGCAGGTAAATTTGGAAAGCTAAGCCATGCTAATGCAACTGTTCGTTGGAATAGAGGACAAGAGTATTACGACCAAGCACCATGGAGAGGTACGAAACAATTCGATGGTGGAGTGCTAATGAATCAAGCCATACATAATCTAGACTTATTATTATGGTTTATGGGACCAGTTAAATCAGTTCAAGGGATGGTGGCAACTCGTTTCCGCGACATCGAAACAGAGGATGTAGCTACTGCTTTAATTGAGTTTGAAAGCGGAGCTTTAGGAGTGGTGGAAGCTGCAACTACAGTGTATCCACAAAACCTGGAAGAATCCCTATCCATTTTCGGTGAATCTGCAAGCGTGAAAGTAAGTGGAAAAAATGCAGTGTTTATTGATACATGGGATGTAGAAGGTTATTCAGAAGATGAAGTAAAAGCATTGAAAACGAAAATACAAAATGATCCTTGGGGCAAAAAAGGACATGACTGTATTATTGAAGATATGGTTGCAGCTATCAATGAGGATCGTGAACCAGAAGTTGGTGGAATAGATGGTTATAATCCTGTCCGACTAATTGAGGCAATTATTGAATCATCAGAGACAGGAAAACGTATTATATTCAGTTAATTTAAAGGAGAGACATATATGTCGAATTACTATGAAGAATTATTAGCGAAAATCGAAAACCATACAGCGGTTATCGGTGTTGTAGGCCTAGGTTATGTGGGATTACCCCTTTCAGTAGAAAAAGCAAAAGCTGGATATACAGTTATTGGATTTGATGTACAAGAATCTAAAGTAGAACAAGTAAATCAAGGTATTAACTATATTGGTGACGTTGTAGATAACGACTTGAAAGAGATGGTAGACTCTGGTCATTTAACAGCTTCATCTGATTATGGTTCTATTAGTGCAGTGGATGCAGTTGCTATTTGTGTACCAACACCACTTGATATTTACCAACAACCAGATACTTCTTATGTGGAGAGTTCAGTAAATGAAATCGCTAAATATGCGAAAAAAGGAACATTAGTTGTTTTAGAGTCAACAACTTACCCAGGTACTACAGAAGAAATTATTCGTACTGCTTTAGAAGACCAAGGATTTAATGTAGGAGAAGACATCTTTATCGCTTATTCGCCAGAACGTATAGATCCAGGTAATAAAGACTTTAATACAAAAAACACACCAAAAGTAGTTGGTGGTATTACAGAAAAATGTACCAATGTTGCAGCTGCACTATATAGTAGCGTATTAGAAGGTGATGTACACAAAGTTTCTAGTCCAGCTATCGCTGAAATGGAAAAAATATTTGAAAATACATTCCGTCATATTAATATCGCTCTTGCGAACGAAATGGCTATCCTTTGTGAGAAAATGGGAATTGATGTTTGGGAAGTAATTGATGCAGCAAAAACGAAACCATATGGTTTTATGGCATTCTATCCAGGTCCTGGTCTAGGCGGACACTGTATTCCAATCGATCCATTCTATTTAACTTGGAAAGCTCGTGAGTATAACTACCACACAAGATTAATCGAACTTGCAGGAGAAATTAATAACTCTATGCCAGATTACGTTATTACACGTGCTATGCAAATCTTAAATGATGAAGGTAAAGCATTACGTAATGCTAAAGTTCTTCTTTTAGGTGTAGCTTACAAAAAAGATATCGATGATATGCGTGAATCTCCATCACTAAAATTAGTTGAGTTATTATTACATCATGGTGCTGATTTCAAAACAGTAGACCCACATGTCGAATCTTATCGTGTAAATGGTGAAGTTCTTCATACTTCAGAGTTAACTGATGAGATGCTTGATAATGCAGATATCGTTGTACTAGCTACTGACCATACTGGATTTGATTATGAAAACATTGCGAAGAGATCGAAAGTTATATTTGATACGCGTAATGCATTCAAAGGAATCGAAACTCCAAACCGTTACATTAAACTATAAGGGGGACATGAATATGAACTTTATACATGAAACTGCCGAATTAGGTGAACTAACAACAGTTGGTCATTTTTCTGTAATTGAAGAAGGTGCCAAAATAGGCAATAACGTTCGTATCGGTAATCGTGTGACGATTCATGCGAATACGATTATCGGGGATGGTACAACAATTGATGATGGTGCTGTTGTTGGAAAGCAACCAAAACCAGCTAAAACAAGCACGATGCAAATCACGAAAGTAATTCCACCCCTTGAATTAGGAAAAGAATGTACAGTTGGAGCAAATACGATTATTTATAGAGGAGCTATTATCGGTGAGAGTACATTAATCGCTGATTTAGCGACCGTACGTGAAGATGTTAAGATTGGTGCATTCGTTATTATCGGACGTAATGTCACGGTAGAAAACTTTGTAACCATCGGAGAACGTACTAAAATTCAATCGAATTCATATATAACAGCACATTCTACTTTAGAAGATCATGTTTTTATCGCACCATGTGTAACTACGACGAATGATAACTTTATGGGTAGAACTGAAGCTCGTTTTGATAAAATCAAAGGAGCAATTGTGAAAAAAGGTGCACGTGTAGGTGGAGCATCTATAATTCTTCCGGGAATCACAATTGCAGAAGAAACTTTTGTAGCAGCAGGAGCAATTGTTACAAAAGATACAGAAGAAAAAACGGTAATCAAAGGATTCCCGGCAAAATTCTTAAAAAATGTACCTGAAGAGGAGCTTCTCTAAGTGTTCTCTCAGTTAAAACGTTTAGGAGCGGATTCGCTCCTTTACGCATTTATGAATGTAGGGACGAAACTAATAGCTTTCATCCTCTTTCCTTTATACGCTCATTATTTAGTTGATACATCGCTAGTAGGTTTGCTTCAACTCGTCGATACAAATGTGTCGATGCTTACTTTCTTAGTGATTTTTGGTACAGATTCGGCTCTGGCCTATTACTACTTTGAGTATAAAGACAAAGAGACACGTGAAAAGTATGTTCGATCCGTTATGACCTTTAGGATATCCATAGTTATTTTATTATTCGTTGTGTTTTTAATCGGTGGAGAGTGGCTTTCTGTATTACTATTAGATGTTTCTGGTCAATCGCAATTATTTTATATTGCACTTGGAACACTTTGTTTGGATACTATAATCACACTTGTATTAACTATATTGAGATATGACTTTCATACGAAGAGAGTTGTCATAACAACTGTTGCAAAGATGCTTTTAATCGCTGTTGTGTCATTGCTTTTCTTGATGTTCGTGTGGACGTCACTTGAGGGGATTCTATTGGCCCGATTATTAAGTGTCGCTATTATAGTCTTAGTATTAATAAAGCCAGTAAGAATATATTTAAAACCTTTGTTTGATTGGAGTATTCTAAAGAAAATACTTGTATATGCAACTCCTTTGGTACCTGCTTCTTTAGCGTTTTGGATTATTGCTAATGCAAATAACTATTTTCTCAAGGCATATGCCACCTTATCAGACATAGGGATCTATGGTACTGCTATTAAATTCGCTACATTTATCACTTTATTGACTAGTGGGATACAACTTGCTTGGAGACCTTTTTCCATGTCATTAAAAGATAAGGAAAGTAGTCCAAAACTATTTTCTACGTTATATGCAGCATTTTTATTGATAGGTAGTTTAGGAGTTTTAGCATTAGCCACTTTTATGCCGTGGATAATTTTGGTGATGCCCGAGGATTTTAGAACAGCATTTCAATACGTAGCACCAATTTCCATCGCAACATTTTTAAGTTTTTATTATATGATTGTTTCTACGGGGATATTTTACTCTAAACAGACAAAACATATTTCCATAGCATTTGGAATAGCGGCAGTTGTTTCTGTTATATTGAATTTTATATTCGTCCCAATTTTCTTAATTTGGGGTACTGTTATTTCTTATGTATTGTCATACTGTTTGGCTCTGTTCATCGTGTTCCGCAAAAGTCAGAAGCTTTACTATGTGCCTTTCTCTGGATTTAAGATGGCATGGACAATCTTTTGGTTAATAGCTGCCACATTGAGTATCGTTTATATTCAATTAACAGAGTTAAATGACTGGTTGATAGCTGGAGTATGGATTGTATTTTTAGTACTAGTATTAGTAGTTAGAATGGATAAATATTTTAGAAAGTAATGGGGGATATGGCATGGCGAGAAATTGTAAGATTAACCTTAGGCATAAAGATTTTTATCCTATTACAGGCGAAGGGTACGAAGGGTTTTTTAGAGGTTATTTCTACTACGAAAATCAATATGTCACCCATGAAAACTTTGGTAGCATATTTAGTGCAGCTCAGCTTTCCTCGATGGAATATTCCACTTGGAATGGGGAGTACGCTTTAGTTTTCACAAATGAACATAATACTACTTTAGTGACGGATATGAAACGATCTATCCCATTATTCTATTCCCAAGACTCTGCATCCAATTGGATTGTTCAAGACTATATCACACCTTATAAAGGCATGAAAATGGTGCCAGAGGCAGAAGATGAGTTTCTTGTAACGGGGTTTGTATTTAGAGATAAAACACTTTTTGCTGACTGGCTTCAAGTGCCGGCTGTTTCCTATGTAGAACTAGCTAAAGATGCAAAACAAACATATTATTACACATATGTTTTGGAAAAAGAATCAGCTTCTATAGATACATTTGCTGCAGAATTGGAGCAGGTTTTCCATGAATTATTTGATGATTTAGCAACACGTTTGCAAGGACGTCAAATAGTTATCCCACTTAGTGGTGGCTATGATTCTAGGTTAATCGCTTTAAATCTGGTGGAACGAGGATTAAAAGATAATATTACTGCATTTACATATGGAAGACCCGGTAATGGGGAATCTACTGTTAGTAAGCAAATAGCTGATCAGTTAGGGCTTAAGTGGAAGTATTTTGCTTATGATAAGAAAATGTGGGAAGACATGTACAAGTCGGGGGACTGGAAAGACTATGTTGTGTATTCTAGCAATGGTGTCTCTGTTGCACATTTACAAGATTTCCCGAGTACCAAGCTTTTAGTACAAGAAGAAAATTTAAAGGATGCTGTGTTCCTACCAGGTCATTCCCTAGATTACCTAGCGGGTGGCCACTTACCCTATGAATCGATTATTGATAAAGAATTTGAAGTGAGTGAAATTCAAACCTTCATCATGAATAAGCATTTCCGGTTATGGGAACTTAATGGAGAAAAAACTTATGCAAACACGAATATAGGAAGAGGTTTAATCGAAGACATAGAAGTGTATTCCAATTACACGAATGAGCGAGTGTCTTCACTAATAGATGAATGGAACTGGAGAGAAAGACAATCCAAGTTCATCATTAACTCTGTTCGAGTGTATGAGTATTTTGGCCAAAGCTGGTCCCTTCCGTTATGGGATGATCGGTTAATCCATTTCTTCAGTAAGCTTCCAGCAGACTTAAAATATAAAAAATATTTATACGATTATACATTGCATAAAATGCATCCAGATTATTATTCAATGCCTCAAAAACCAGGTCCAGAAAATTCGTTGAAAAATAAGTATGGCATGCTCTATCCTATTTTGCGCAAGCTATATAGGAAGAAAAACCTTTATCGAAAATACTTTGATGAGCCAATGGAATGGTTCGGTATCTACCCAACTTATAAGCAATATGTAAAATCGTTAAAATTCACAAGAAATGGTAAGAAGTATGAACATCCATATAATATTAATTCATTTATCGTAAAAGACATGATTGAAATGATGAAGGAGATTACAAAATGAAAGTTCTTACAATTTTAGGAGCAAGACCCCAATTCATAAAAGCTGCTGCAGTATCACGAGTCATCCGTGAAGAAGTATCAGAACTAATAGTTCATACTGGACAGCATTATGATGCAAATATGTCCGACATCTTTTTTGAAGAATTAAATATTCCAAAACCAGATTATCATTTAGGTATTGGTTCTGGAAACCACGGGAAACAAACTGGAGAAATGTTAGCTAAAATTGAAGAAATAATTTTAACTGAAACTCCGGATTTTGTACTTGTATATGGAGATACTAACTCAACACTTGCCGGTGCACTTGCAGCTGCAAAGCTTCATGTACCTATTGTACATATAGAAGCGGGGCTACGTAGTTTTAACAAGAAAATGCCAGAAGAAGTAAACCGCATACTAACAGATCATATTTCTACATTACTTCTATGTCCAACTGATACAGCAATACAAAATTTAACAAACGAACATATATCCGAAGGCGTTTATAATGTGGGAGACGTAATGTATGATGCAGTATTGTATAATAAAGAATTAGCAGCATCATCAACGACTATTTTAGAGCGTGAAAACCTAACTGCAAAAGATTATTTATTAATCACGATCCATCGTGCAGAAAACACGGATGATGTAGATCGTATGAAATCTATATTAGATGCATTTAGTCAAATCCCAGATAAAAAGGTATGGCCAATTCATCCACGTACGAAGCATAAATTAGAGGATTATGGATTTAAATTAGACCAAATTCCAAACTTACATGTTATCGAACCAGTTGGTTACCTGGATATGCTTTCGTTAGAAACTAATGCGAAAAAAATAGTTACAGATTCTGGTGGCGTTCAAAAAGAAGCATATTTCGCAGAAGTCCCATGTGTAACAGTTCGTGATCAAACTGAATGGGTAGAAACATTAATAGAAGATGCAAATATTCTAACTGGTACAGACACGGACAAAATAGTAGCTGCTGTAAACAAAAAAGTAACACCTTCTTATACACCTGTATTTGGAGATGGAAAAACATCCGAAAAAGTGCTAGCGTTACTGAAGGAATATTTAGCTTAATTTTTTTGATATAATCTAGCAAAACCCACAGATCAAATCTGGGCGTTATTGATGAATATAAAGTAGGTGTGAGCATTGTTAATTTTTAGCATATGGCTCTTTACTGTGGTGGCTTCCACATACCTTTTTAAAAAGGTCTCTGGAAGCCTTTCTCTTGTAAAGCCAAATATGATTACCATAATATATTATTATTCTTTCCTTATCTCCAGTTATATTGGCGGATTATTGATAGCATTAGGGATTGATGATTATTATATGATTAAACGAATGGACCATGAGGAGTATCGAATCATTGGATTTATTTTGTTGACGTTATTAATGATTTTATTCCCACTAACGCAATTGGTTGTAGGAAGAATATTAGGTTTTAATTCGGAAATAGAGTTTGACCGCTACCTACACGAACCCGTTCGTACAAGTGTAGATAAGAATAGACGCTTGTTTAGATTAGCCTTTGGTGCACTTACTGCTATATCTGTGCTAGCAGTAGCTTATACAATGCTGAAGACCTCTACTGTACCTTTATTTGAATTGTTAAAAGGAAATACATCGGAACTGGCGAAGATGCGTATTGATGCGTCACGAGGAATTAGTGGAATTGATGTATATATACGAAATATATTTGCAATCGCCTTAACTCCGGTTCTTTCAATAATTGCTTTTATATATACAACACAATCTAGAGCATTATATTGGAAGATCGTATTCTTTTTGTTGTTTATGTCATCTTTAGTAATAACTACATACGATTTGGCAAAATCACCCGTTTTCTTTTATGTCATCATGTTGTTGTTAGCAGGTGTATTCACACAAACACTAAAGTTAAATTGGAAGAAAATCAGTGCCTTTGTTATTTCAGGGACAGTATTATTAGTAATCATGTATGTAGCTATCCAAGGAGTAACAGAAGTTGAGAGCTTTTTGTCCTATAATTCTGGTCCAATTGGAAGAATTATTCTAGCGCAAATATCTCCTTTCTTTTTACATTTAGATACGTACTCACATTCTATCGCTTTACTGGAGATGAAAGGATTACCTTCGTTTATCGCTGGTATATTCGATATTGAACAGGTGCGTACAGCAAGAATGGTCATGGAAAATGTGTTCCCTGAAAATGTAGATAAAGGGACAGGCGGCGTATTAAATACGATTTTCATTGGAGAAGCTTTTGGATCATTTGGATATGTTGGAGTTATAGTTTGTATTATTTATGTAGCTGCAGTTGTCCAGTTGTTATATATCGCTTTCTTAAGACTACCAAAAACTCCAGTCGTTATTGCTTTAACAGTTTACTTTACCATTAATATCCCAAGAACACTTGTTGGTGGAGCAGCAGACTTTTTCTTCAATCCAATTTGGATAATGATGACAGTCGTTCTTGCCGGATTATTTATATTAGAGCAGTATTTTCACGTTATTTGGACATTCCTTATGAGTAAGGTGAAGAGGAAAAAGGTGAAAGCATGAAAAATATTCTTATATATTATCCATTTACGATAGCAACGAATCCCAAAAGTGGATCTGCTATTCGTCCTGTAGAAATGATAAAAGCATTTGAAGCTTATGCGCAAAAGCATGGTGTTGAATTAGTCGTTATTTCTGGTAGTACAAATGAACGTCGTCTACTTTGGAATAAATTCTTACAGGATAAAAAACTAGAGCACACATTGTTTTGTTATTCAGAAAATCAAACGATTCCGTTATGGCTTACGGATGCTGGACATATTCCGAAAGATTGGAAAATAGATAAACAAGTATTTCAGATGCTTAAGAAACATGAAGTTCCGACTGGAGTATTTTACAGAGATGTATACTGGAAGTTTGATGAATTATATTCTTTAAGAGGTATAAAAAAATTCATCATGCAATCTATTTATAAAATGGAAGAAAAATTTTACGGGAAATACGTTCATACTGTTTTCTTACCGAGTGATGCTATGGGAAAATACGTGAATATAAATGCTTCCAAAATGGCTCTTCCACCAGGTGGACGTTTTGCAGATATTAAAACTAATTCAGACAACATTAAAAAGCCGTTCAAAGGTATCTATGTAGGTGGTATTAATAATGATGATTATGGACTGCCTACACTGGTAGATGCTTATGCTTTGTTAAACAAAGACGATGTTTTAGGAAATTTAGTGATTGTTTGTCGCGAAGATGAATATAACGACTTAACTAGTTTAGAAAAGGAAAAGCTAAACAAATCGTATATTGAAGTGAAACATGTCAGCGGGACAGAACTACAAAAACTATACGAAGAAGTAGATTTTGCATTTATTCCTCGAAAACGTTCTGTATACAATGACTTTGCAGTGCCAATTAAGCTAGTTGAATATTTAACAGCAGGCCTACCAATCATTGCTACCAATTGTTCTGCACAAGAGGACTTCATTGGATCAGGACCTTACGGGGTTCTAACAGGTGATGATGCCGGGAGTCTTGTAGAAGGAATGCAAGCGATACAACCAAAGTTTGCTGAATACAAACAAAATATACAGCAAACTTTCTTACAAAAGCATGCATGGAATGAACGTGCCGAACAAGCGGCGCATGCACTAATAGGAGGTAACCAATGAAAATTGCGTTATTAGCACCAAGCAGATCGATTCATACACAAAAATGGGCGTTATTCTACCAATCTCAAGGAATCGATGTGAAAGTGTACACGTTTAAAGATCATTACTCAGAGGACAACGCAAAGCTGGTTCCGACTATTGTATTGCCAAAGTCATTACCTGGCAAAGCTTCTTATTTAGCGGCAGCTCCGGCATTGAAAAAAATGTTGAAAGAATGGCAACCAGATGTGCTTCATTCGCATTTTGTTTCTAGCTACGGGTTGTTAGGTGCGATGGTCAATTATAAAAAGTATTTTGTTTCGGTATGGGGAAAAGATATTTTTGATTTTCCTAAAAAGAATAAACTTAATAAAAAATTGATAGAGTTCACGTTAAGTAAAGCTACTGCTATTTTCTCTACAAGTCATGTGATGGCTAAAGAAACAAATTTATATACGAATCGTTTTGTAGAAGTAACTCCTTTTGGTGTAGATATTAATATTTTTTATCCGGAAGCAGCTAAAGAACAAACAAGTGACAAAATTATTATTGGAACTGTAAAAGCGTTAGAAGATAAATACGGGATAGCTGATTTAGTGAAGGGCTTTGCATTATTTTATAAAGAATTTCCAAACTCTGAACTCCTTATTACAGGTGATGGCCCACAAAGAGCAGAATATGAGCAACTAACTAAGGATTTAGGTATTGATGCAGTTACAACCTTTACTGGAAAAGTACCGAATACTGAGGTCCCTAATGTTATCCGTAAGATGTCTATTTTCGCGGTTCCATCTACAGAAAATAGTGAAAGCTTTGGAGTGGCAGCAGTAGAAGGAATGGCCTGTGGTGTTCCGGTAGTCGTATCTAATGTAGGCGGTCTTCCAGAAGTAGTGGTAGACGGTGTAACTGGCATTGTAACAGATAAAGAAAGTCCGGAACAATTAGCGAGTGCATTCAAAAAACTTGCTAAAAGTAGTGACTTAAGAGAATCTATGGGACAAGCTGGAGTATCACATGTAGCAGAGCACTATAGTTGGATTGATAACGCACATTACATGTTAGAGTTATATAAAAAGTATCTATAATCGTTAGAAAGAGAAAGGTGATTGGATATGATTAAGAAGGCTGTTATTCCTGCGGCAGGGTTTGGGACTCGTTTTCTACCTGCAACGAAAGCATTACCTAAAGAAATGCTGCCAATTGTAGATAAACCAAACTTACAATACATTATTGAAGAGGCAATTGCTTCTGGAATAGAAGATATTATTATTGTAACTGGGCGCAATAAAAAATCGATGGAAGATCATTTCGATAAATCCATCGAATTAGAACTACTATTAAAGAAAACTGGAAAAACTGAGTTGTTAGAAACAGTGGAGAACATTTCTAATCTGGTGGACATACATTATATGCGTCAGAAGGAGCCTCTTGGTTTAGGTCATGCAATTCTTTGTACGAAAAAATTTATTGGCAACGAACCTTTTGCTGTTTTGTTACCCGATGATATTATAGACGCAGAAGTACCTGCATTAAAACAAATGATTAATATGTATGAGTCAACTCAAAGTAGTATTTTAGGTGTCAATGAAGTACCGACCGAAGATGTAAATAAATACGGTATAGTTGACTATAGCGAAGTAGATAATAAATTATATACAGTAAAAAGATTAGTGGAAAAGCCTGCTATTCAGGATGCTCCATCCAACCAAGCAATTGTTGGTCGTTATATTTTGACACCTGGTATATTTGAAGAACTGGAAAAAGTGCAACCAGATGCAAAAGGAGAAATCCAATTAACGGATGCCATTGATTCCTTGTTAGCTAAAGAATCTATCTACTCATATATGTTTGAAGGTAAACGTTATGATGTAGGTGATAAATTAGGTTTTTTACAAGCGACATTTGACTTTGCATTAAAACGTGACGATTTAAAAGAGCCATTAATAGCCTATTTAAAGAATAAATTGAAAGATTAAAACGGTGATTTAAATGCGTATTGTATATTTGTGTCAACATTTCCCACCTGAAACGGGTGCCCCGCAAATTCGGGTATATGAGGTAAGTAAAGAACTTTTAGCTCAAGGCCATGATATTCAAGTGGTTACGGCTTTTCCTCATCATCCTCACGGAATTATTCCAGAGGAGTATAAAGGGAAAAAATATGAGTTTGAAAAGTGGGATGGAATTCCTGTCCATCGTACTTGGATATATCCTTCCAAAAAAGGGACTTTTTATAAACGTTTGGTCTCGTATTTTTCATTTACATTCAGTTCATTTTATGGATTATTGAAATCTGGAAAAGTAGATGTTATTATAGTTAACTCACCACCAATATTTCTAGGACTAACGGGCTTGATTAGTGCGAAACTAAAAGGAGCAAAGTTTGTCTTTAACGTAGCCGATGTTTGGCCAGAGTCCGCAGTGAAATTAGGACTTGTAAAAAATAAGTTTTTCATAAAGCTTGCAGAAATTCTAGAGTCATTTTTATATAAACATTCATGGAAAATAGCTACTGCAACAGACGGTATTCGTTCATATATCATTAACCACTCCCAGCCAGAAGATAAAGTGTTTGTACTTCCTAATGGAGTAAATACGAATTTCTTCCAACCACGAGAAAAAGATGCTGAATATGTAGAAAAGTTTAATCTACAAAACAAGTTTGTCTTTTCTTATGGTGGTAATCTAGGATATGCGCAAGGTCTAGAGTATATTTTGCATGCAGCAAAGAATATGCAAGAAATGGTACCAAATGCCTTTTTCTTAATTGCAGGGGCAGGTCCCGAAGAAGAAAAGCTACATCAATTAGCGGAAGAATTAGGCCTTACCAACATTGCTTTTTTAGGACATTTACCTTTGACAGAAATGCCTAAATTATTTTCTGTCACGGATGTAAGTATCGTCCCATTGCGTGATATACAGTTATTTGAAGGAGCACGTCCATCTAAAATTTTCCCTGCGGCTTCATCAGGGGTTCCTGTATTATATTGCGGTAAAGGGGAAAGTGCCGAAATCGTGACAAAAAATAATATTGGACTTGTTGCTAAGCCAGAAAATGTCGATTCTATAGTAGATACAATGTTTTCATTTGTAGAAATGGATGAGACAGATCGTTCAGAAATGAAAGAATGTGGTCGGAAATTGGCATTGAATGAATACAGTTGGGTATCCATTGTCAAAGACCTGTTGTCTAACCTTACGAAGAAGTAAGTGTATTTTCGATATACATTTGACAAAAATTTTTGTATAATTGGTTAGATTATATTTTAACAGTAAAGTAGGGAAGAATTATGGCTACTTCACGTCACACAAAACGAAAAAAGAAGACGAGAAGAAAAATTTTATATACAGTTCTAGTTATTTCGATGCTTTTATTGTCTGGTGTGATAGTTTTTGCTACTAACCTATCTTTACAGACAAAAAATGCTACAGCAAATATGTATGAACCACTTGAACGAGATAAAGTAGAGGAAACAAAAAGTAAGTTTGAAAGTGCGATAGCGGAAGATTCAGCTTTCACATTTTTACTTGCTGGTATTGAAAACCAAGAAGGCGCTACTTACGGTAGATCCGACGTTATTATTGTAGCGACCATCAATCCTAAAACAGAAAAAATCTCAATGGTTAGTATACCCCGAGATTCAAAAGTATATATACCTGATCTAGGATATGAAGACAAAATAAATCACTCTTACGCAAACGGTGGTATTAACTACACGATCAATGCTGTAGAAGAATTATTAGATTTAAAAATAGACTATTACGTTTCTACTGACTTCCAGGGATTCGAGGATATTGTTGATACGGTTGGCGGTATTGAAGTAGATGTACCATTTACATTTAAAGCTCAGTTAACAGACAGTTTAAAATGGAAGACGTTCACTGAAGGAACAATGGATTTAAATGGAAACGAAGCGCTTGCTTATGTACGTATGCGTAAAACGGATCCTCAAGGCGATATGGGGCGTAACTTACGTCAAAAAGATGTGATTCAAGAAATCATCAATAAAGGCACAAGCCTAAGTAATATTACCAAAATCGATGATATGATTGCTGATGTCGGAAATAATGTGAAAACAAATATACCTACCTCTCAGTATTTAGGACTGATAAAAATGTATCAGAACTTAAAATCTTCTCCAATTGAACAGCTACAAATCTCTGGAGATGATGCCACAATTAGAGGGATCTATTACTTCATACCTGAAGAGGAATCTATTGAAGAAATTCAACAGCAACTTAAGTTGAATTTAGATGACTTTGGACAAAATGCTCAAAGTGACCTAAATAAAACGAAGAGTGTAAATAATTTAACATTGGGAGAGTAAGATGAGCGTCCTACGGGGCGTTTCGTCTTACTCTTTTTTTTATAAAAAATGTACCATGACTACTGATTTTCGTTTCAGGTGGACACTTTTCGCGAGTGTTGCCTTCGCCTAGTAGGTAGTTACTGTTCAAAAATTAATATCAAGCTATTATGGAAAACACGATGAGTTTGCAAGATCATCTAGCGATACTATCCAATTTAGTCGGTATATTGAGTAGAAAACAACTTCTAGTAATTCCATTTTAAACATTTAGGCTGTGAGCAGAGCAATTTGGTAAAGTTATCCTTTCCGCAAGTAAAAGATAATAGTCCGCAAGTAAATATAGGCTTAGAGCAAGCAAGTCCTTTACGATAGCAAGTAAACCTCAGATGGGAGTGAGTAAACAATAAGTGAGAGCAAGTAAAGATAAATTAGTATCAAATCATTCAATAAATATAAGGATATGTATCTTAAATAAATAACCGAAATAGCGCACGAAAGTATATCTTCGTGCGCTTATTCTATGAATTGGAAATATCTTTTACTAGTTATACGAAAACGAACTTACCACCTGTTTATAAGAGTTGTAGGAGGGCGACGGACAAGCAAACCCAATTAGATTAACGAAAAAAGTGATACTGGTTTGACGGACGTCACAATCAATATCACTAAAAACTCACCCGGTAATAATATAGCAAAACATCTGTCCAAAGCCCTTAGGTTTATTCTATTAATTAGCCAAGATACTTTTCACAGTTTAGACAGTATAATTTAGAATCTTACACTATTCTCCATAGCAACAAAATTATCTTATTACAATTCAATTACATGAAAACTCGAAACTTGTAACCTTATTGTTATACAAATGGGTATTTTTAGCTTATGCCATAAAATTATGATATATGTTAAATTTATAATACATAGGTTTTAATTACATTCGTTGGATTGTTTTATGAAATTCTGTGTTTTAAAATGGAAGAAATAAACGTTCTAGGAGGAACAAATGAAAAAAGTAATCGCATCATCAGTTTTAGCAACTTCTGTCCTTTTGCCGCTTAACCTTCTTGCTAGTGAAGCACCATCCGTATATGCAGCCTCAACTTCTGCAATATTAGACGACATTCAACAATTGGTTGGCAACAAAGCGCTGCTTACTGAAAATAATGTCAATGTCAGAACTGGCGCTGGTACAGAATTCGATAAAATAACATCTGTACAAGCCGGTAAAATGGTATCTGTAGTTGCCAATGAGAAAAATAGTAAGGGAGAAGTATGGTACAAAGTCTCCTTGAATTCGACGGAAGGTTGGATTATTAGTGATTATTTAACAGCAGCTACTGCAGCAGTTAAAGCGTCTACGACTAAATCTGGAGATTCATATGTAGGTACAACGCAAAAAATAGGGACTAGTGCTTCTAAAATGAGAAGTGGAGCAACAACTGCATATAAAGTAGTAGCTACTATTCCAGTTGGCACTTCACTAAAAATATTAGGGGCATTTACAAATACCTCTAACGAAATATGGTTCAATGTTGAATATAAAGGAAAAAAAGGCTGGGTATCTTCTGACTTATTCGTATTGAACGGTACTGCTGGTGAAACAGCAACATCGATGAAAGTAATCAATCAAACAACAATTCATAAAGGCGCTACAAAAAACTACACAGTTGTTTCTACAGCAAAAGTGGGTACAACATTAGTAGTTCACCAAGAATTTACAAATGGTTACAATGAAAAATGGGTTCAAGTTACATATGCCACTGGGAAAAAAGGCTGGATTCTTGCAACTGCTTTTGAAGATAACTCCATTGCCAATAAAGTTGTAAGTAAAACCTCGACAGTTCATTCTGGAGCTACTAAAAACTATAAAACTGTGGCAACGATCCAAATGGGAGTAAAACTAGCAATCCATCAAGAGTTTACAAACGCTTCAAAAGAAAAATGGTATCAAGTAACTTATGCTGTTGGGAAAAAAGGCTGGATTCCCTCATCCGCATTTGAAAGTGTTTCTACTGTACCCGAAAATCCATCGACTGAAACGCCAAAACCAGAAGAAAATATCGTTGTAGAGGAAACAAATTTGAAGGTTTCCGTTTCTGTAGCAAATATGCGTTCAGGTCCTGGAATCACTTACGATGTTGTAACTCAATCGAAGTTAAATGATCAATTCGTTTCAGCACAATATGCAACAGATAGTAAGAATGAAAAATGGTATAAAGTAACTTCGACTAATGGAGATGCATGGTTACATCAATCAGTTGTTTCAGTAGTAGACAAAGTCGACGAGACTCCAGTAGTCACTCCAGGTAATGGGGAAACAGGGACGATTCTACGTGCTAATGCATTACTGTATGCAAATAGCAACTATAACTCAGCGGTTTTAGTAGGCTTACCAAAGAATACAAAATTCACTGTATTGAGCAAATTAGTTTCAACCGATGGGACAACTTGGTTAAACATCCAGGCTAATGGAAAACAAGGTTGGATTCCAGATTTCGAAATAAATGAAAATATCCCAACTAAATATGGTACTAAAACATCTACAGTATATAGTGGAGCAAGTGCAACCGCGAAAAAAGTAGATACCATCTACTTAAGCACTCCTGTACGTGTTCTGCGTTCATTAAATGGTTGGGTTAATATCGAAACACAAAATGAAAAACGTGGTTGGATCCAGGCTTCTGTACTTTCTGACAACTCGCCAATTTCATTAACGAATGGTCGAACTGAAGTTAGAAATGGTCAAAACTATATGGTTTGGTCTAAACCATCGACGTTCGACATTACTTACTCTATGCCTTCTGCTAATGTTCTACGCATTTATGGTAATCTTTCAGATATTAACGAGATTAAATCGAAGGTTACTGGTGTCAAGAGTATGAAAGTAGAGAAGGTTTCTGGAGGTACATCTGTATTATTAATCACTTTCGATTCGAATTACACCTATACCATTCGTGATTATAATAAAGAGTTAACGATCAAAGTAGTACCAAAAGGCTTGGTTGGCAAGAAAATAGTTATAGATGCAGGACACGGCGCTAAGGACCCTGGAGCAGTAGGTAAAAATGGTACGAAGGAAAAAGATGTAAATCTTGCAACCGCTCAATTCCTTAAAGCTGAACTTGAAGCTGCAGGTGCAACTGTAACGCTTACACGTAATAGTGATGTTTTCTTGGAGCTGTCAGAGCGTACGGGTATCTCAAATGCTTCTGATTATGATGCATTTATTAGTATTCATGCGGATTCATTTAGTTCTACTTCAAAAGGAACAACAACATATTACAATTCGACAGTAAACTTTAATGGACCAAAGAGTTTGGCACTTGCGAAGAGTATTCAAGCTGATTTAGTAAAAGCAGTTGGAACTTATAATCGTGGAGTTAAGCAACAAAACTTCTATGTAAATCGTATGAACAAAATTCCGTCCGTATTAGTAGAACTAGCATTTATATCCAACCCGACGGAAGAAGCTCAATTGGCTTCTACTTCCTTCCGCAAAAAAGCGGCAGCTGGAATTCGTAAAGGATTAGAAAACTATTTCAATCAATAATGAAAGGAAGATAAGCCGATGAAAAAGAAATTATTAGCAACGGTCGGGGCTGTCCTAGGACTAAGTTTGTTATTAACGATCAATACGCCAACTTCAACAAAAGCGGATTCAAACTTACTATTAGCATCCGTTGAATGGGTACAAGCACAACTAAGCCCACTACAAACAAAAGTAACATCTTTAGAAAAACAACTTGCAGAACAAGATGCAACTATTAAACAGCTACAAAAAGCAATTGCAGAGGGTGGCAATGTTGTAGTGACACCGCCAACAACTGCACCCTCAACTGAAACACCAGCCGTAGTTTATACAACTACAAGCGCAAAAGTGCATAGTGGAGCAACACGAAACTATAAAGTTCTTTCAACGATTGCAGCAAACAAAGGACTAACTGTTATCGGTCAGCACAAAGGGGCAGATGGAGTATGGTATCGTGTAGAAGTTTCATCTACTGTAAAAGGTTGGGTCTTCTCAAACGATGTTTCTACAACTAAACCAAGTGAGTTCATACCTTCAAAAGTTGTAACAAAACAAGCTACAAATGTTCGCAAAGGGGCAACTACAAACTATAAATCGCTTGAAACAGTAGCTAAAGGGTCAACATTAACCTATTTAGGATCATTTAAAAATGCAAATGGAGAAACTTGGTATAATGTTCAAACTCCAAAGGGTACTAAAGGTTGGGTGCTAAGTACGCTGACTGAGGTGAAATAATTGAAGAAAAAAGTTATCGCCATCTTATCAGTAGCAGTGCTTAGCTTAGTTTCAACAAATAGCGCCTTGGCATATAAACAAGAGAGCTATTCCAAACAAGTACAAGTAGAGGTACATAATGCCTCTACAACTTCTCTTAACCTATCAGGAGTTTACAAGCTCCAAAACTTAACGACAAATGAAATGTTTTATGCTTTACCAGATACACCAGTCACTTTTTCTCAGGTAAATGGGGAAGTATCCATCTATCAAACAGGAGCAGCTATGTATTCGGCAAATGGATATGCTTTACATGCAATTTCTGGAGATGAAAAAATAGTTGTATTCAATAAAAGCGTTGATGGTAAAAAAGGTGCTACAGCTGATTATGAGACTGTTAAATCATACACAGCTTTCCAAGGGGCAAACTTAGTTGATGAATTTACAAATGCCAGTGGGGAAACATGGTACTCTATAACGGATGATCAAGGTGTTTCATCTTGGATTCCTGCTACTAGTGGTATAGTTGCAAAGGTTTCCTCATTACCTATAGGAAAGACATCAAATGGCAGTTCATATCGTGGTAGTTTTAATGTTGTTAAATCAGGTGCAACAGTTCAAATCGTTAATAGACTTGATTTAGAAAACTACTTAAAAGGTGTAATTCCGAATGAATCACCAGCTTCTTGGCATATTGAAGCATTAAAAGCACAGACAGTTGCTGCACGAAGCTATACATTAAGTAAAGCTGGTATTCTAAGCAGTACGACGAAGGACCAAATGTACAAAGGTTACTCATCAGAACATAAAAATACAAATGCTGCGGTAGAAGCTACTAATGGATTAGTAGTAAAAGCAAATGGCAAACTTGTTCAAGCCTATTTCTACTCGACAAGTGGTGGTAAAACCGCCAATATTGGTGAGGTATGGAATAGTACACAGGTTTCACATTTTGTATCTGTAGACGATTCTATTGAACAATCACCTTATAAAAACTGGACGGTTAGTATACCAGTGGCAAATATTTTAAAGAAATTCGGATTTGCATCAACTGATACTTTACTAGATATCAAGCTAACAAAAGGTGGATCCAACGGGGAAGTAACCGCAGTAACCGCAATTACTTCATCCGGCGAGAAAACCATTTCTGGCAATGAATCTGTTATGAGAAATGTATTTTTAGATGCTAAAAATGCATCATTAAAGTCAAGCTGGTTTGATATTTCCTTCACTAAACCAACAGGTGGAACGGACTTAGCTATTCAAGGAGCTAAAGGTTCTACTGAGGTGACATCACTTAACGGAATGTCAGTTCAAACAGCTTCGGGAGTACTAACAGTTCCAAATGGTTCAGTGAATGTACAAACGAACGAAGGCATCATCTCAACAACAGGAGTAACAAGTACAGGAATCCAAACAGTTACAGTTAACGGAAAAGGCTATGGCCACCGAATCGGCATGAGTCAATATGGTGCAAAAGCACGCGCTGAAGCTGGCTGGACATACGATCGTATTCTGAAGCATTATTACCAAGGAACGACAATCGAGAAATTCTAATAGAAAAAGGCAACCGCATTTGTGGTCGCCTTTTTCTATTATCTTTTTAGAGAATCGCTTAGATGCTAAAATTTTTCTTATTACTATCGTTAATTTCATCTGGACGTTTTACCATGTAAACCTTGTTTATTTAGCTAATAATGATTTCAATTGTCTGTTTTTGAAAAGTAGACATAGTTTATTGTAGCGTAGGGCGGCGACTCCAGTGGGAACAGCGCGAGCTGAAGACCCTGGACTGAGCTAAGCGAAGGAAGCGGCTGAAGCCGTGCCCACGGAAAGCGTCTGCCTGGAGCGGAAATAAACTACTAAAAGCTCAATTATTAAATTGCTACCTTTAAATTAATGAAAAAGGCAGCCCAGAATTTCACATCAATTCGGGGCTGCTTCCTATCTATCAAGGTTTTATAAAGTTCTCAGTATAATATGGAATTGAGCCATAGACCCATTTTGCAAAGTAAACACCTACACCCAATTGTGTGTAAGCCGTGCTAATGATGTTTTTACGATGACCTAAAGAATTCATCAAAGCTTCATGAGCAAAATAGGGACTCGTATAGCCCATTGCAATATTCTCTCCAGCATTTCTATATTGTATGCTGCCGTTCGAAAGGCGGTCAAATGGTGATTCACCCTTTAAATTATCATGGTTAAAATAATCATTTAAACCCATGTCTATACTATGACCTCGTGCAACATTAGCAACCTTCGAAGAGTTTTGAAGAAGAGTCACTCCCTGCGCTTTACGCTCAGCATTCGTTAACTCGAATAAAAGAGTTTCATAGCTTGTTTCTAAAGTCGTAGATTTTTTTGGATATAAATTAGGATTATTATTAATCATCTCGTGGTCAATTAAATAGATAGCAGAAATTTTATTATCATTATGCACATCTATGAAAAAGTTTGCTTCATATTTTGGTAGATCATAAGTAATAATTTCGATTGGATACGTATTTCCCGTAGTTTCATAGTTTGTACCCAGTTTACTTTCTAAATGTTCAATAGTATTAGCTACTGAAACTCCACTTACTTGATAACTTTTATCTTTCGTATAAATAGATGCTACTTTATTTTTTAAATAGCTTATTGCATAAAAGTCATTGTAGTTATTGTGATAAACGGAAGTTGGCGCACCAAATTCATTTACAACAGCTACTTTTTGCGGATCTAGTTTTGCTATTGCAGTTGTTTTGTTATCTCCGATTGAAAGAGAAGTTGGAGTGGTTTTCACACAGTTTAACTGACTTAGTTTACTTTTAGATGGTGTCTGATACAAAATATCTTTATTGTCTAGAATAAATAACCCGCCACCAAGATGATAGTATGTCGACTTGTTGGCGTATACTCTGTAATTCTCACCAGGTTTTACAGTTCTAGAAGCCACAAATTTTCCATTGATATTTTTATAAACAGTCGTTGGTTTTTGTATCAAAACTCGGCCGATTTGCCCGGACTTTAGTTGTACTCCATCCCAGGAAACAATGGAAGGACAATCTGCTGCTTGAGAGATCGTTGGAACTGAAATTAAAGCGAAAAGTAATAATACTACAATAGATAGTTTTTTCATAGATTCATCTCCTCATAGTAAAAGTATAAATCAATTCACCGTAAATTCCAAAAACTCTTTTTGGACAATCTCAATTTTCGCTTGTCCATTAGTGATTTCTGCCACCCAGTTTATAAAGCCTTCTTCTTCATCTGCTTTTGTATATACTAAGACTTCGACTTGATCTGCATAGATAATTTCTTTCAAGGGATAGACAGAGTTACGTACTTCATTTTCCACTTTTCCTAGCCAAGTATAGTCGATAGAGACTTTCATGAGATGATGCAGCTTACGTTCCACCACTTTTGCAACATCGATTCCTTCCGTAGTTGCTTTCCCGTATGCACGGATAAGTCCACCGCCACCGAGTTTGATACCTCCAAAATAACGAGTTACGACAACAACTGTATCCTGAAGTCCTTGTTTTTTGAGCACCTCAAGCATTGGGACTCCCGCAGTGCCACTTGGTTCGCCGTCATCGTTTGCCTTTTGTATATTGTCATGCTCCCCAATAATGTATGCAGAGCAGTTATGATTAGCACTTTTATGCTTTGCTTTGATATTATTAATAAATTCTTGTGCTTGTTCTTCAGTTTCAGCTCGATTCACGTAAGTAATAAAACGTGATTTTTGAATAACGATCTCGCTTTCTCCGTAGCCTTGAATAGTATGGTAATCTTTTCTCATAGATATATTTCTCCTCCTGATTCTATTGAAACATAGTTGTAAAGTAATTTTAATTTATTTTTAGTCACTTAGTGCTATAATAGGACTTGTCATCATTAGTGAATGAAGACTCATTTGGGCACATAAAGGAGAAAAAACAGATGACGAATAAGAATAGTGAATTACAATCGTTAGATGTTATTTTCGATCGAATGGTCGAAGTGATGGATCATTCGAAAAAGGATATATTCATTATAAGCGAACAAAGTCGACAAAGCTTTGAAGAAATGAAAGTAGAGTTAGAAATTATTCGTGGAAATATCGAGACGGTTATTATTGAAGGGGATGCGCTTGAAGCGAAATCGAAGCTTTCCAGAAATCGTTTAGCAGAAGTGTCTAAGAATTTTGACTCATACGATGAACCACAAGTTCGCCAAGCCTACGAAACTGCAAATGAAATTCAAATAAATCTTCTTATCAAACGTAGTGAAGAACGACAGCTAAGACTTCGAAGAGACGAATTAGAACGCAGGTTACAGGGCTTATTGGAGATGATTGAGCGTGCAGATCATCTGGTCAATCAAGTGAATATTGTCATGAATTACTTAACATCCGATTTGAAAAATGTAGGTGCAGCACTTGAAAATGCAAAAATTAAACAAGATTTCACCTTGAAAATTATCGAAGCACAAGAGGAAGAACGCAAAAGACTTTCAAGGGAAATTCACGATGGCCCCGCTCAAATGCTAGCGAATGTACTACTAAGAACCGATTTAATCAATCTTACATATCAGCAACGTGGCGGAGACGAAGCGATGAAAGAAATTATTGACCTAAAAACAATGGTTCGTAATGCCCTATCAGAAGTACGTCGTATCATTTACGACCTACGACCAATGGCATTAGACGATTTAGGATTAATACCAACGCTTCGAAAGTATATAACAACAATCGAAGAATACAATCCAAAAGGAAAGATTGATTTCCAAACTTTTGGAGAAGAGAAACGACTAGAAACTAATTTTGAAGTAGCCATTTTCCGCATAGTCCAAGAGTGTTTAACAAATGGAACTAAACATGGAAAATTTACTGAAGCAACGGTGAAAGTAGAATGGTTGAAACAAAAAATAAATATTATCGTCAAAGATAATGGAGCTGGATTTGATCCGGAGATTGCTAAAGAAAAATCCTTTGGTTTAATCGGTATGAAAGAACGAGTGGATTTGTTAGAAGGGACGATGAAAATTATTTCATCACCAGGCAAAGGCACTACGATATTGTTTAGCATTCCATTAAATGAGGAATAATAAATACGGCGTTTTAATTATAGGAGGAAATGAACATGACAAAAATAATAATTATAGATGATCACCAACTATTTCGCGAGGGAGTTAAACGTATTTTAGATTTTGAAGACTCTTTCGAAGTAATAGCAGAAGGTGACGACGGCAATGACGTTCTTGGACTTTATGATAAGCATCAACCAGACGTAGTATTAATGGACATTAATATGCCTACTAAAAATGGAGTAGAAGCAACAGGAGAATTACTAGAAAAATATCCTGAAGCTAAAGTAATCATCCTATCTATCCATGACGATGAGTCCTATGTATCACACGCACTTAAAACAGGTGCACTAGGATACATGCTAAAAGAAATGGATGCGAATGCAATCGTCTCTGCCATCAAAGTAGTAGCAAAAGGTGGGTCATACTTACATCCAAAAGTAACACGTAACCTAGTTGCAGAATTCCGTCGCTTAAGCGAACGTGAAAACAAAGGAAACTTCCATCAAACAGAAATTCGTCGTCCATTCCATTTACTAACTAAACGTGAATGCGAAGTATTACAATTACTAACAGATGGCCAAAGCAACCGCACAATCGGAGAAACTCTATTCATCTCCGAAAAAACCGTAAAAAATCACGTATCCAGCATACTCCAAAAAATGAACGTAAACGACCGTACCCAAGCCGTAGTAACCGGCATCAAAAACGGTTGGGTTGAAGTTCGATAACACACATAATGAATCCCACTCCATCTTTTGGAGTGGGATTTTGCTTTGGACAATCAATGTGACTTGCGATTTTCAGGAACGACCTTGCGATTTTGGTGAAGTATATTGTGATTCATCTTAAAATGCGATTCGACTTGCGATTCGCGGTGAAGACCTTGCGATTCGAATCACTTAATTTGTGAATCACCCTAAAAACAATCTGCTACTAAAATGTAATCCTATTTTTTCGTATAATAAGTTCTCCCTCCAGCTTTATGCACTTGTAAATCCATATTACCTAGCATTCTCGAAGCGCTATAAATAGATTCGACCATACAAAATTTTCGGAAGTCTCTATTTGTTATTCTATCATTGATAAGACAAGGGAATTCGATAATGCTCGCAAAGTGGCGGATACACAAAAGCAGATCTATTCTCCAGTATCAACTTCTCAACAACCATTAGTTCTTCAGCAGAAAAACTAACATCACCGGAACTATTGTACATCTGAGGCACTCTCTCAACCATGCTCTCTAACTTATAAATGGGATAATGGGTAGGTCTATGCATAATGCGGCAGGACTTAGCGGTCATGATGACAGCGCCAGTCACTTTCATTAGTGGATGGGTGTTACGTAGAAATTCTAGCATGAAGCGAATATGTCGCAACAATTGAAAATACGGATTAGAAATGGGGGTTCTACTCCATTTTCTTCCTTGTAAAATTCATCTAGCTCTTCATTAAAATACAAGCGTCCACTTACGTTTTTCGACTCGAGCACGATGCAGCACCGGTCGGTCACAACAACACAGTCGATTTGCACTTTCCAATCATCTAGCTCCAAACAAACATCCAAAAAAAGCGAAACTCACCTTGCAAACGCAGCTCTTTCAACCGACCAAGAAGCCGGTCCTCACCACGTACTCCGGCCTCTTTTTTCCGAATCTCCTCTTGAATAAAATCAACTATCCCAGATCCATCACGCAACCTGTTTAACAAAGCAAAATGTCCATTCAATACTTCACCTCCTTTCTACCTATATTTTACATTCCAATACCGGAATATTCTACCTATTAATAAAAGGAACATATTAATTGAGTTTTCGTCCTAATTATGACAAAATAACCTTCAGCAGGAGGAGACATAAATGAAAATAATCCAAACAATTACACTCGCAGCCTTTGCACTAACTCTGGCAGCTTGCAATAGTAATGATGAAACAGCTCAAAACCAAAACACCAATTCTGCAGGAGACATTGCTCCAACGAACACTCAAGCCACAACAGATCATGGTGCGGAAGACAAAAGTGAAACAAATGTAGGGTTCGAATTGTCAGGTGGAGATATTGAAGAAGAGACGAATGTACCAGATAAAGAAAAAACAGCTATAATCGACTCCTTTACTGAATACATGGAATCATTCAATGAAGAAGATACTGAACGTTACATGAACACAATTTCGAAAAATCCAGAAGGCTTCAACTACGATGCTGAAAAAGTGAAAGTCGAAGAAACCTTCCAAGACTTCGACACGATCCGGACGGCGGAAAACATCACCATCATTAAATATGACAAATCACAAGCACAAGTATTCTCTAATATCCATACTTCACTAGAGCAAATGGATACAGGCGCTAAGCTAGACCAAAATGGTCGCCAAGTAACTGTGTTCGTCAAAGAAAACAGTGAATGGTTAGTTTCCAGCGTCTACTATATAGGTGAATCAACTGAATAATCACACTTCCCCAAAACATATATGACAAATATCATGTTTTGGGCTTTTTTATCCTTTCATTTCTAACAAAACTTCAGTAAACTTAAAGTTAGGAGTGTGATTTATAAAATGAAGACAGCAATCGTAACCGACAGCACCGCATATATCCCGAAAGAAATTCGTGACCAACTGAATATTCATATGGTGCCGCTAAGCGTTGTCATCGGAAATGACACCTACCAAGAAGAAATAGACATTAACACCACAGAATTCTACGATAAAATCCGTAAGGGTGGAGCCCTACCAAAGACATCCCAGCCTGCACTTGGAAAGTTTATCGAAACATACGAACAGCTAGCAAAAGAATACGACGCGGTGATCTCCATCCATCTCTCAAGTGGTATCAGCGGAACACTTGCTGGAGCAGAACAAGCGGGAGAAATGGTAAACGACATCGACGTACGCACATTCGACACAGAAATTTCCTGTATGGTTCAAGGCTTCTACGTACTTAAAGCCGCTGAAATGGCCAGAGAAGGTGCTACACCTGACGCAATCCTTGCAGAACTAGACAGCATGAAACAAACAATGAGAGCATACTTCATGGTCGACAATCTAGACCATCTCCATCGTGGAGGAAGACTAAACGGCTTCGAGCGCGTCATTGGATCTGTACTTCAAGTAAAACCGATTCTGCACTTCGAAAACAAAGTTATTGTTCCGTTCGAAAAAGTCCGAACGAGAAAAAAAGCGATGAAACGTATCTCGGACATGCTCCAGGCTGACTCAAACAAATTCAACATAAAAGCAACGATCATCCATGCTAACAACGAAAACGAAGCAATCGCATGGAAAAACGAACTCCAAGCAACAATGCCAAACGTAGAATTCACGATCAGCTATTTCGGTCCCGTAATTGGTACACACCTTGGGGAAGGGTCAATGGGTCTCGGTTGGTATAAAAATAACTAAACAGGAGAACGCCTATGAATGAACAATTGCAGCATTTTCTCACCGGTCGCATATGGCTTCGCGAACATACCCCATTTCCCCGCGAAGTCATCGACGCCCACATTAACTCCGGCTACATCCACCTAAAGCCCGGCATCATCGCAAAAACAGAATCTGTCCTTTTTTGGCAATCAAAGAAGAACGTCTGCAACAGATGCCACAACACAAATCAATCCTTTTTTCACACATTCAACTGTGCACGCTGTAACAAAATTTGTACCTATTGTCGCCACTGTATCCGAATGGGGCGGGTGAGTAGCTGCTCAGAATTGCTCCTGTGGGCCAAGCAGCATGCTCGCGGCGCGAACGCTCATGTGTTTACATGGAGCGGGGAACTTACCCCACTTCAGCAAAAGGCAAGTGAAGAACTACTTGCTAGTGTCGAACAAAACAAATCCCACTTATTAAATGCAGTATGTGGAGCAGGAAAAACAGAGCTCCTATTTCCCGCCATTTTTGCAAGTTTACAAGCAGGCAAAAGAGTTTGTGTTGCTGCTCCAAGAACGGATGTTATTTTAGAGTTATACCCTCGCTTTCTCAAAGTCTTCCCAAATACAACAATTCATGCATTGTATGGAGGTGCACCTGACCAACAAGGATTTGCTGAATTAGTGCTAGCCACTACCCATCAACTTTACCGATTTGTACATGCCTTCGACGTCGTATTTGTCGACGAAGCAGATGCATTTCCCTATTATGCGGACGAAACACTCCAAGCAGCAGTTACTAAAGCGGCTAAACAACATGCAGCCATTCACTACGTAACAGCCACTCCTACCAAATCTTTAAAAACAACCAATCAATCTATTCTCACGAGAAGATATCACGGCCACGACCTTCCAGTACCTAAATTCGATAGCCTCTGGGGTTACTTCAGACAATTGAAGACAGGGAAAATTCCACACAAACTACTAAAGTGGATAAATGAAAAAATAGAAATCGAAACGCCTTTTCTAATCTTCCTACCTACTATCGAAATGCTTGAAAACTTCCCAGGAGAAATACCTAGAGTTCACGCTGAACACCCAGATAGAAAGGAATTAGTTATGCAATTAAGAGAAAAGCAAATACCTGGTTTACTAACAACGACCATACTAGAACGTGGGGTAACGATTGAAAATGTCCATGTAGCAGTAGTGGGAGCAGAGCAACCGATTTTCACTTCCAGTGCACTCATTCAAATAAGTGGACGAGTAGGCAGGTCTGCACAGTATCCAAGCGGAGACATCACATTCTTTCATCATGGGATAAGTAAAGAAATGGATAAAGCGAAGGATACGATAAAAGGATGGAATCGTTCATGACTTGTTTAATTTGTGGCACTCCTTATCAATCTACACCAACTTGGTCTAAGCTCTTTTTAAACCAATTGGACTCTTCCACTTGCACTAGATGCTTCGAGAAATTTGATATATCAGATTCGACCATAGATTTTACCGATTTTCTAAGAACACCTTATGAAGGAACAGTCGACTCAGTCTTTTGTTTATACACTTATAATGAACCCATGAAAGAATTTCTGCACCAATACAAATTTCTACAAGACGTAGCATTAGCAAAAGTCTTTGCTGGGAAGCTGCAACAGGCATTTCAGACGAGAGAAGGCATTATCGTCCCTATTCCCATGCATCCAGAAAAATTAGAATTACGCACATTTGCTCAAGTTGACGAGCTGTTAAATGCAGCACAAGTTTCCTATCAACAATTACTCGTTAAAACAAAATCTAAAACACAAGGAAAGAAAACAAAAAAGGAACGCTTAAAAACCACAAACTTGTTCGAATCAATGAGTAACATAGAAGAAACAAATTATATTTTATTCGACGATATTTATACAACTGGTGCTACCATTCATCACGCTGCGAAGATTTTAAAGGACTCCGGGGCGAAAAGAGTGGATGCAATCACTTTAATAAAAGGCTAACTTGCCGATAAAAGATAAAAGAATATTATCTGGAGGTAACACCATGGGAGAACTAAAAAATTGTCCTTCATGCGGCGAGTTTTTTAACTATACAGGAATGAGAGAAGTATGTAACAACTGTGCAATGAACGAAGAAAAACTATACGAAATAGTATATCGCTTCCTCCGCAAGCGCGAAAACCGTGCAGCAACAGTAGAGCGAATTGTAGAAGCAACCGGCGTTGAGGAATCACTATTACATAAGTGGGTACGCAAAAACCGTCTGCAACCAGCAATGTTCCCAAATTTAGGTTATCCATGTGATAGTTGTGGAAAAATCACGAACCAAGGCAAACTTTGTAAAACATGTACGGAAGATTTAAAATCAGGACTCCGTCAATTTGATGCAGCAAAAGAATTCAGAGACAAAGTAGCAAACCAGGATCATGGAACTTACCATGCAGATACCAAAAGAAAATAAACTCTCACTTTGTGTGGGAGTTTTTACTTAGGTGAAAACTTTAATATAAAATAACTACCCCAAAAGTATACGAGTTCAACACACAACGCATGAAGGCGCTACAAGCTACCCAAGTTCCATCGAAAGGCACACGAGTTTAACCCAATCAAAACCTTTATCACTCAACCAAGCACTAGTTCCACCAAAAGACCCTTCAATTCCACTAACAGCTTTAATTCACAAGACCTATTCCTTATAAATCGTTCAAATTACTCTAAACACTTCATATTTAGTGCCGAAATAATACATAGACACTACGCAAGAAGAGGGGAGGAATTCTTATATGAAAATAACAAACGTTGGTTTAAATCAAGTAAATCCCTACAAACGCAATCAGCAACAAGCGGAAAAAGTACAGCAAACAACTAAAACAACGGCAGATCAATTGGAAATTTCATCCGCTGCTAAAAACATGCAAACAAAGTCGTCTATTGAAGTAGAACAAGCAGAACGAGTGGCTGCCATCAAAGCAGATATCGAAGCTGGAACATACAAAGTAGATGCAAAACAATTAGCATCCAATATCTTAAATTATTACCGCATCTAGTAAAAGGAGCTTACAAACATGTCCATCGATAACATTTTGCAATCTTTAACAAAACTAGATATGCTTCACAAAAGTTTGCTAGAGATTGCATACAAAAAAACTGAAGCTATCAAAATTGGTGACATGGACAGTCTAAACCAACTGCTCAAGGACGAGCAGGCACATGTTGCAGGCATTTCACAGCTAGAACAACAGCGTCAGTTAGAGGTAACGGATTACCTTCGAGCAAAAGGAATTGCTCCTACTGACAACCCAACTGTAGCACTAGTTATAGAAAATACCACCACAGACACAGAAAAAGCCCAACTAATAAAAGCACGCAATAATCTATTATTAACATTAGAAACATTAAAAAAACAAAATGATTTAAATCAACAGTTAACATATCAATCACTACAATTTGTCAACATGACACTCGATATGTTGCGTCCAAAGCCAGACCAAATAAACTACTCACAAACTGAAGTAAAAGGTCCATCAAATGACAAAACCTACTTCAACTCACAAGTCTAAGGAGGCGAACCCATGCGCTCTACATTTATGGGATTAGAAACTAGTAAACGTGGTATGTTCACACAACAAACAGCTCTTTATACAGTAGGACATAATATTTCAAATGCGAACACTCTCGGGTATTCTCGTCAACGTGTTAATATGCAACCAACACTTCCATATCCAGGGATTGGTTTAAATGCACCAAAAGTTCCTGGCTTTATCGGAACAGGTGTAGAGGCACATTCTATCCAACGAATTCGTGACCAATTCATCGATCGTCAATATAGACAAGAGACGAACGAACTTGGTTATTGGGAAACCAAATCAAAAGCAATTACACAAATGGAAGATATCATGGCAGAACCATCCGATTATGGTCTAAATGAATCATTAGATTTATTTTGGAAATCACTAGAAGAGTTGAGTACATCACCTGAAAATGCTGGTACCCGGAGAGTGGTTACTGAGCGTGGAGTTACAGCAGCGGAATCATTTAATTATATTTATAAACAACTTGTAGAAGTACAAGGTAACTTAAAAAACGAAATTGATGTTACAACAAAAGATGTAAATTCTATTCTAAAACAAATCGCAGCACTGAATGAGAACATCGCTAAAGTCGAGCCAAATGGATATTTGCCAAATGACTTGTATGATGCTCGCGATACCTTAGTTGATGAATTATCTCAGTACTTCCCTATAAAAATAGAATACGCCAAAAATGGTGGTAATTCACTTGCAATTGCAGAAGGCAACATGACGATAAGTATTAGAACAGGTAAACCAGTACCTAACGATACTATTAAAATTGTCGAAGGCAAAGAAGCATCGCAATTTGAACATAATCTTCCTGTAGGAGATACTAAAGATCCGTTCCAAGGATTTACGATTAACGGGATTCCGGCAAATGGTGCTACGATTAATCATACGGAACTTTTACCAAATCAAGGTAAAATGCTTTCCCTTATTAATTCATATGGATATGGAGCCAATAAAGAAGGCGTATATCCAGAAATGCTTGCCCAACTTGATAAAATGGCTCAAGAATTTGCTAAAGCGTTTAATGAAGTTCACTCTAAGGGTTATGGACTTCCTCCTGGTAACTCACATTTAGAAAACTTTTTCGTAGATCCAAATATTCCATATGCTCCAGTTGATCCGAACAATCCAGACTATGGGAACACTATTACTGCTGGAAATATTGCAGTAAATAAAGTCATAAAAGATGACCCAAGTAAAGTGGCTGCTTCTACTGAACCTGATCAAGAAGGTAATGGAAAAAATGCCGTTTTACTCGCAGCAGTTAAAACAACTTCAATATTGGGATTAGGCAATGCAACTGTTCAATCCTTCTATCAATCTTTAATCGGAAAACTAGGGGTAGATGGAGAGCAAGCTAATCGTCTTGCTGAAACTACAGCAGTTAAACAACTTACAATCGCTAATAACCGTGCATCAGTAAGTTCCGTTTCACTAGATGAAGAAATGACGAACATGATCATATACCAGCAAGCATACAATGCATCTGCTCGTATGATTACAGTAGTAGATGAAACTCTAGATAAAATTATAAATGGAATGGGCCGAGTAGGATTATAAAAGGGGGTAAATAATATGCGCGTAACTCAATCAATGCTGTCGAGTAATATGCTTCGTAATTTATCGAGCAGTTACTCAAAGATGGGTACTCTTCAAGAACAACTCAATACGGGTAAAAAGATATCTCGTCCATCACAAGACCCTGTAATTGCGATGAAGGGAATTGGATATAGATCCGATTTAAATAGAGTAGAACAGTTTGAACGTAACTTAGGTGAAGTAAACAACTGGCTAGATTCATCAGATGATGGACTAGATAAAGTTGGGGCAGCGTTACAACGAGTTAGAGAACTGGTCATAGATGCCAATAACGATACAAAAACACCAGATGACCGCGACAAAATTGCAAAAGAAATCGAGCAAATTAAATTACAAATCCGTGATTTAGGAAATTCGAAAGTTGGAGATAAGTATATATTTTCTGGCACCAAAACGCTAGCTCCCTTGTACGATCCAAATGGGAATGCTCCGCTATATGATGCAAACGGATTTTTAAATGCAAATCATCCTGGAGTTACAGAAGATGTCAACATCGAGATTAATGCAGGCGTAGAAATAACGGTAAATACGAACGGAATCGGAGTGTTTGATGAAATTGATGATATGATGAATCAGCTACAAACTGCCCTAGAAACAAATGCTCCTTTAGATAATTTCATAGGGTTAGCGGATAAAAACATGGATACAGTACTTACAGCTCGTTCAAAAATAGGAGCACGTCAAAATCGCGTCGAGATGATGGAAAATCGTCTCTCTTCACAAAATTTAATCGTAACTAAACAATTGTCTGAAAACGAAGATGTTGAATATGAGGAAGCTATTACAGACTTGATTACGCAGGAATCGATTCATCGTGCTGGATTAGCTGTTGGATCTCGAATTATCCAACCATCATTAGTAGATTTTCTACGCTAAGTCTTCGCGGAATTAATTACTTATTATTATCAAAATTTAAAAAGGCGTTTGGATATAAATCCAAACGTCTTTCTTTAGAAGGTGACATTATTGAATATCCCACAACTTCAAATTACTACGACACGAGGTGTTCTAGGTCTTCAAAATACACCAGGAACTCAAGAAATAGAACAACCACGTGCAATTCTTTCGCAACAACAACCTGCTGCTATTCTAGAAATCTCAACGACAAGTTCCGAGCTTTCTCTTGATACGACAGAAGTACGTGCCGATTTAGATTTGAAAAGCGTTTTTAAACGAACTGAGGAGTTTGCCGAACTTGGTATCCAAGAAGGGATGGAAGGGATTGCACGCCGGGCGGAACAGGGCAGGGAACTGATGAATATTGGCAATGGAAATAATGTCATCAAACAGCAAGCTATTGAAAATGGAAGCCGCCCAATGAAATCATTAGGCATCAAGTTTGTTCCGAATCCATTAAAGCTACAAATGTCAATTCAACCGGGAACACTCGATATTAACGTAGAGCCACAAAAGCCGATAAATGAAGTTACAATTCAGAAACCAATTTATCGATACACTCCAAGTAAATTGACAGCTCAAATGGAACAATGGCCGTCCATTAAAATTGATGTTAAATGGTAGTTATGATAAAGCTCTCCAATTAATAATTGACTAAAGGACTTGTATATATACAAGTCTATTTTTGAGAGAGATACAATGGTAGTATTAATCGTAAGCAAGAAGAAAAGGAGTGAATCTTATGCTAATCCAAACAAAGTTCTTTGGTGAAGTAAAACTAAATTTAGAACAACTTTGGCGTTTTCCAAAGGGCGTTCCAGGTTTCGAAGACCAAAAAGAATTTGTTTTACTCCCAATTGAAGGGAACTCACTTTTTCAAGTATTACAATCAACTAAAAAAAGAGATATTGCACTAATTGTAGGAAATCCATATGTATTAGTGCATGAATATTCCTTTGATATCGATGAACCAACAATTGAATTACTTGATATTAAACAAGAGGATGATATTTTTGTTCTAGGGGTTTTGTCATTAAAAGATCCATTAGAAACGTCAACAATTAACTTGCAAGCTCCTATTGTATTTCATACAACAAAAAAATTAGCGAAGCAAATGATCCTCAATGACAATAAATTTGCAGTACGTCACGTAATTGGCTCGAAACCATTACCAAATAAAGAGGAGGCGTGACCGATGCTTGTACTATCCCGTAAAATTAATGAAACAATCAAAATTGGGGATGACATCGAACTTAGAGTACTAGAAGTAAAAGGAGACTCTGTTCGGTTAGGAATTGATGCGCCAAAGTCTATGGAAATTTTGCGAGGTGAACTAATTCTTACTGTTTCCGAAACAAATACAGAAGCAACTGAACTAAAAGAAGACCTTTTCAAGAAACTCTCAAAATAATATTAAACTTTTTAAAAAAATAAACTAAACATATATAAAGCTAATCCGATATTAATATTGTAAGCAGCAAGTAAGGAATACCGGCCGATTCCTGAACGTTGTAAACAAAAAAAATCTAGTTCACATGGATGTGAACTAAACACACTCAAGGAGGAAATTTATAATGAGAATTAATCACAACATCGCTGCGCTTAACACGCACCGTCAACTTACTGGTAACAACGCTGCTGCTTCTAAAAGCATCGAAAAACTATCTTCAGGTCTTAAAATCAACCGTGCTGGCGATGACGCTGCGGGTCTTGCAATTTCTGAAAAAATGCGTGGACAAATTCGTGGTCTAGATATGGCTGCTAAAAATTCACAAGATGGTATTTCACTTATTCAAACAGCTGAAGGTGCATTGAATGAAACACATTCAATCCTTCAACGTATGCGTGAGCTAGCTGTACAAGCTGGTAACGATACAAATACAACTCAAGACCGCGAAGCTATGCAATTAGAAGTCGATGAGCTAACTAAAGAAATCGACCGCATTGCAACAACAACTGAATTCAATACACAAAAACTATTAAGTGGTGGGATGTCTAACAAAGTACTTCAAGTAGGTGCAAACTCTGGTCAAGCTATTACGTTTACAATCCAAGATATGCGTGCAGCTGCTTTAGGTGTAGATGCAGCTCAACTTGGTACTATCACAGGTCGTACTGGTGCGACTGAAGCGATTACTAAAATCGATGCAGCAATTAGTCAAGTTTCAAGAGAACGTGCGACAATGGGTGCTGTTCAAAACCGTCTTGAACACACAATCAACAACTTAGGTACTTCTTCTGAAAACCTAACAGCTGCAGAATCACGTATTCGTGACGTTGACATGGCTAAAGAAATGATGGAATTCACGAAAAACAACATCTTGACACAAGCTTCACAAGCTATGCTTGCACAAGCTAACCAACAACCACAAGGTGTACTACAACTACTTCGTTAATCAGTAGTTAAACAATGATTAAAAAATAGATAGCCTTAACTGGCTATCTTTTTTTTAGATTAAGGAGGGAATACTTTGCTATATGTAAATGACTATTTGGTGACTGAGGAAAATGAGTTAGAAATAGTAGCGCAACAACTGAAGGATTACTTGTTTAAAGAAAAGTTAATCATCGTTAGAGAGGATCAAGTTCCGGTAACACAGGAAGAATTAGCGAGTCTGTTACAAACCAATGCTCCAGAGATTCGATTAGTAGCTATGTATACTACAGTATTGCTTAGGGAATTTAAAGAAGAACTAGAAAATTACATTCAAAAAGTGGAAGTATATATTGAAGATATGCGCGAAACAGAAAACTTCTCAGACGTTTTAAATGGCTTTGTCCAAACAACTGAAGCATTATTAGAGTTTTCAGTTGTCCAAGAATTTTTACAAAAAAGTTTAGTCAATCAACAACAAGTGAATGACATTTCAACTAAAACACTGGCGCGTGCTGAAGAAGGAAACTTAGAATATGTATTAGATATATTAGAATATGAAGTATTGCCTATTCTTCATTATTTCTTAGATGAGACAAATGAGGTAATGTAAATGACTTATACAATTCGTACCGAGCAATCTGATTCAAATAAGGAAGTCTATATTTATGAAAAAGCAGGAAAGACAACACCCTTGAATTCATTGTATTCACCAGAGAAAGAGGCGCAACGTTTTCTAAAAAAAATCTCTTCTTTAAAAAATAATTTTATCATTATTCTTGGTTATGGTAATGGTGAGTTGTTAGAGCAACTTGTAAAGTATGATATTTATAAGCAAAATGCTCATATTCTTTTTATTGAGCCATTCCAAGAAGTACTAGTAAGTGATGTACATACAGAGACTTTTAAAAGCCAGAAGGATAAATTATCATTACTATATTATAAAGATCTAAGTTCTATTTCATTTATGGCATTTTTATCGGAGTATATTGGTTTGCCTACATCTATTCAAATACATCCTAATTACATGAAAATTGACGACCCTGCTATAAAAAATTGTTTAGAAGTTATTAATGACGGAATACAAACAAAACAAATTATCAATAATACTGAGATGAAGTTTGCGAAAGATTGGATTATTGAACCATTATTAAATATAAAATACACGGAAAAAGCTATTAAAATACATACTTTAAAAGATAAGTTCAAAGGGCAAAGAGCCATTTTGGTTGCAGCAGGACCATCACTTCAACAACATATAGAATTTTTAAGGCAGAATAAAAACTTTTTCTATATTTTTGTGGTTGGTCCTGCTTTACGTGTATTACTTGATAATGGTATTAAACCTGACTATGTTTTAAGTATAGACGCAGGTATTGTGAACTATGAAACACATTTTGAAGGAATTGATTTCGAAGGCACTTTAATTTATGAAACGATGTCAAATTCAAATATTCAAACGAACCATAAAGGTCGATTAGTGGTCTCAAAAACAACATCTGATAATATTTCTCCTCAATTCGTTGAAAATCTGTTTGGATTTATACAACCTTCACCATCCGTAGCTATCTTTACATTGCGTGTAATTATACATTTTGGTTTTTCAGAAGTCTATTTAGTCGGTCAGGATTTAGCCTTGGTAAATGGAGATTATTATGCTGAAGGAGTACAGCATCATGCGGCTGTGCAAAATGTCAAAGAAGAATTGTTAGTAACAAATAATCTAGGTCATCAGGTAGGCACTACAAGGCAATTGAAGATATTTTTAGAAACATTTGAAGCAATGATTTTAGGGCTACCAGCTGATATCGCGATATTTAATTTATCTAAGCACGGTGCTAAAATCGAAGGTGCAACATATATTGATGAAAGCATTATTACAAAAGAGATAAAAAATATAATTATTATGGAGGAGGATCCTCAAGAGGACTTAATCGACTCGCTAGCAATTAGAAAAGAATTTACTAGAAAACTAAAGAGCTTACAAAAACAAGTGTTCGAAGCAAAAGATAATTTGGATAGATTAGTTCGAATTTCGGTTGTGACGGCAAACGATATGCCTAAGGTAGTAAAAGATTTTAGTGAGATTAGGCAAAATGCAATCTTAGAAGAAGTATTACTTGCTAATTTAACTTTTATGTTTAAAAAAATCGACAACAAATTTAAAATGTTTGACCTTAAAAAGAAGTATATGAGTAAAAATTATTTGGAACTAATAATAGAATTGGAGAAATTTTACTCGCTCATTAGTAAGATTTGTATTGAAATAATAACGGATCAAAGGTTAAAGAACTAAAATAAAGAGTCATGGCTGTTATTAAAGCCATGACTCTTTATTTTGTACTATTTAGTTATATGTGAATGGAATGCTATCCATGTCACCATCAAGGTTCACAACGATTTCGACGATTCCTGGCGCCACACCGGCTGGTATAGCAACACGGAGTTGAGTTCCAGATAGATATGTGAATGTTGTTGGTTTACCACCAACAGTTACAGTTAAATTTCTAGTGAAATTTGTACCATAGACAATTGTATTATAGCCACCTTTTACTGAACCATTATCTAAAGATATACGAGTAATTGTAGGCTTAATTCCTTCATATTTGAAGGAATCTTGTAATGTAGCTTCTTGCATATCTGGGTTAATAACTTTTACAGAAACAATACCCTTTACTGTTACACTAGGTGTTTTTACTGTGATTTGTGTAGGTGAAAGAGATGTATAAGTTGCTAGTTTATCTCCAAAATATACTTTAGCGCCACTTTTAAAGTTATCACCCGTAATTGTAATAATATCATTACCAACAGTAGAACCTACGTTACTTGATAGTGCGGTAATGATTGGTGCAGGATCTGGAACAGGTTCTGTGTACGTAAATCCGTCTACCAATGTAGAACCTTGACCATCATTGTTTTCTACTCTCACGTCTACTGCACCTGCTACATTACTTACTGGAATCGTAGCACGTAAAGTAGTTGAAGAAAGATATTTGACAATTGCTTGTTGGTTTCCAAAAAATACTTTTGTAGAACTGTCAAAAGTTTTTCCAGAAACAACTGTACTCTGTGATAGGCCTACTAAGATTGTATCTACGGACAAAGAAGTAATCTCAGGTATTGGTGCTGGTGGCGGCGTTAAATACTCATAAGCATCCGTTAATGTAGCACTCATTCCATCTGGATTTTCAACTTTTACCGCAACTTTTCCTGGTTGAGTAACTGCAGGTACAGATACTCTAAGGGAAGTAGTGCTCATAAAGGTTGTGGTAGCTTCAACATCTCCAAAATATACTTTTGCACCACGAGCAAAATTTTTCCCGGTAAGAATAGTGTTTAACCCACCCTTGAGCTCACCACTTGTTAGGGATAAGCTTATTAATTCAATCTCTGGAGGTGGTGGTGGAGCAAGGTAAGTATATGAATCTATGAGTTCTACACTTGACTGATCAGGATTGACTACCTTAACTGTTACAACTCCACTTACGCTAGCTGTAGGTACAGTAGCACGTAAAAGAGTAGCACTACTAAAGCTAGTTGGGGCTTCAACCCCGTTGAAATATACTACGGCCCCTCTTAAATAATTTGTCCCGTTTATAACAACTGTATTGCCACCTTCTAGTGGACCTTCAGCAGGTGAGACAGTTGTAATTGTTGGGATTGCATAATAGTTAAAGTTACCAATTGCAAATTGACGATCCGTATTTTCAACTTTAACTTGTACGGTTCCTTGCGTACCAACAGGTGTAGTGACGATAATTTCATTGTCGGTAACTGAAGTAACTGTACCTAAAACTGACCCGAAGTAAACTTTGACACCAGCTAAGAAGTTTTGGCCAGTAATTGTTACTGTTTCTCCACCTGTAGTAAGACCTTTATCTTCTGTGATGCTTGTAATAATTGGTGCGTGATTTTTAATTTCAACAATTGGGTTTGTAGTGTTCAATGAATATGTAGAACCATCGCCAATTTCAAATGTTGAAGATGTTTGTGCTACAGTGTATTTACCAGCAGTAGCATCAGCTTTCGCACGTACTTGGTAAGTAAAACTTAGTTCATTTGTCTTCAATTCAGAGATGAACCATTCGATCTTGTTGCCTGTAACAGTTGGTTTAGGGATATGATGATCATATGAACCAGGAACCAATTCAAACTCAGGAGAAATTGTATCTGTGATTGTTACATTATAAGCACTTGCAAGACCAATTTCTTCTACAATTGCTTTGTATACATCAGATAGTCCAACTGAACCTAAGACGAAATGATGATGATCAAATGAAGAAGCCATTTCCTGTAATAATTTGTTAGGCGCGCTAGTATCAGGGTTTTCGTTTGGTCCCAATAAAGCGATTGAATAGAACGTGATGCCAGCATCTTTAGCAGCTTTAGCAGCAGCTAGAGCGTCTGGTGCACTATTTGCAGCTCCATCCGTCATAATGACAATTGTTGGTTGTGCATCAGGGCGTTTATTTGCTAGCGTTGCAGTAGCTGCTCTAATCGCATCACTCGTATTTGTCCCTCCGCCTAGTTGAATTGTATCAACATATGCTTTTGCAGCAGTTTTGTCAGTAGTTAAAGGAAAAGTAGATGCACGATCACTATAGTCTACTATTCCGAGTTCATGCTTCGTTAAATCCATCAAATCGATAAATTCTTTAGCTGCGTCTTTTGCAGCATTCAGTCTATTATCAGCCTGCATACTCCCAGACTTATCAATGATTAAAACCACATCATTAGGTTTTACAAAGGTAGAATCTTGTGGAGTACCTTTTACAGTAAGTGTTACGTCAGTTGTCTCCCCTTTAACGAGGGTGTTGTTACTTACTGTTTTGTTAATTTTCATTAAATCGCCACTTTTAACTGTTGCAGCTTCTGTTGAAAGTGGTAAAGCTATGCCGATAATAAGGATAGCTATTAAAAATAGTTTTAAACTTTTAAAAAACTTCATGGAATCCATTCCTTTCTAATCTATTATAATTCTATTTTTATATCGGCAAAATGGAAGTTAGGTTTAGGTAATTTATATCATGAGATAAAATTCAGTCATTTAGCACTAAAGTTTTAAAAATTATCCTTTTAAAGGACTTTAGTTATGAGTAAATAGTAATAGGAGGAAATGCTTTGAAAAATTCGAAAATAATGGTTACGGGTGCGGATGGTTTCATTGGCTCTCATCTAACTGAAGAACTAATTCGTCAAGGGTACGACGTTCGTGCATTTGTTTATTATAATTCATTTAATTCATGGGGTTGGTTAGATCAAACTTCTAATGAGATTAAAAAGAATCTAGATGTATTCTCGGGGGATATTCGTGATCCTCACGGTGTAAAAGAAGCCATGAGAGGGTGCACACATGTCCTTAATTTAGCTGCTTTGATTGCCATCCCATATTCCTATCACTCACCAGATACCTATGTTGATACGAATATAAAAGGAACGTTAAATGTTGTTCAAGCAGCACGTGAGTTGAATGTTGAAAAAGTTATCCATACATCTACAAGTGAAGTATATGGAACGGCTAAATATGTTCCGATTGATGAAAATCATCCACTTCAAGGGCAATCTCCTTATTCCGCTTCTAAAATAGGCGCAGATCAGATGGCATTATCCTTCTACAAATCATTCGATACACCGGTTTCAATTATTCGGCCATTTAATACATATGGTCCACGTCAATCGGCACGTGCTGTTATTCCGACAATTATTGGTCAACTAGCAGCAGGAAACACCAATATAAAATTAGGAGCTATTAGTCCTACTCGTGACTTTAATTTTGTGAAAGATACTGTGAATGGCTTCATCTCTGTTATGAATAGCGACAAATCGAATGGGGAAGTTATTAATATAGGGTCAAATTACGAAGTTTCCATTGGAGAAACAGCAGAAATGATTGCAGATATTATGAATGTACGTCTGACGATTGAAACGGATGAGCAACGTATTCGTCCTGATAAAAGCGAAGTGGAACGTTTGTGGGCAGATAATCAGAAAGCAAAAGACATTCTTGGATGGGAACCCAACTACGGTGAAAAAGATGGTTTAAGAAGGGGCTTAGAGGAGACTATTGAGTGGTTTACAAATCCCCAAAATTTAGCTTCATATAAAACGGACGTGTACAATATATGAATCGTCAATGGATTACATTTGCTACTGCCATAAAGGAGTTATATCAAAAAGATTTTGTTCCACTTCATGAACCAACATTTAATGAATTGGAATTGGATTATGTCACTGATTGCATACAATCCGGATGGGTTTCATCAGTCGGAAAGTATGTCGACCGTTTTGAAAAGGAATTGGCTGAGTTTACTGGAGTAAAAAGAGCTGTTGCAGTAGTCAATGGCACAGCAGCCCTTCATATTGCATTGAAAGTAGCAGGGGTACAAGCAAACGAAGAGGTATTCATGCCGTCACTGACTTTTATCGCAACTGCAAATGCAACAACGTACTTACAAGCAATACCACATTTTGTCGATGTTAGCGAAGAAACGCTTGGACTAGATCCGTTCATGTTGGAAGAGCATATTAAGGATATCGGTGAAATGAAGAATGGACAATTGATGAATAAGAAAACAGGTAGAGTAATTCGTGCGGTTGTACCTATGCATACATTTGGTCATCCAGTCGATATTGATCCGTTAATTGAACTTTGTGAACGTTATAACTTAGTGCTTGTAGAAGATGCAGCTGAATCACTTGGTTCCTATTATAAAGGAAAACATACAGGTGGATTTGGTCGTGTTAGTGCATTGAGCTTTAATGGCAATAAGATCATGACTACAGGTGGAGGTGGCGCCATTTTAACGAATGATGACAAGCTCGCTGATTATGCCAAACATCTAACCACAACTGCTAAAGTTCCTCATCGCTGGGAGTATGAGCATGATGAGGTTGGTTTCAACTATAGAATGCCAAACATTAATGCAGCGCTTGGTTGTGCACAGTTGCATAAAGTGGCAACTTTTATCGAACAGAAGAGACAGCTTACTCAGTTTTATGAGAAGCTAGTTATGTGTATAGATGGAGTAACTTTATTTAAAGAACCAACTAATACAAAAGGAAACTATTGGTTGCAGTCTTTGATATTAGAACAAAATTTTAGTCGCGATACCGTCTTGGAGTTTTTAAATGAAAATGGTGTAATGTCCCGACCGATCTGGACACCGATGGATGAGTTAAGTCCGTACAAACATATGCCAAAAGCTGAATTGATTGTAACAAAACAATTAAAAAATACGTTAATTAACATTCCGAGTACACCATTGAAAGTGAAGTGATGTCTTTGCGTCGAAAAATATGTGTTGTCACTGGTACAAGAGCTGAATATGGCCTACTCTACTGGCTTATGAAAGAAATTCAAAAGGATGAAGACCTAGAACTACAAATAATTGCAACGGGAATGCATCTATCGCCAGAGTTTGGCATGACATATAATCAGATTGAGCAAGATGGATTTATGCTAAATGAAAAAGTTGAAATACTACTTTCATCTGATACTTCAGTAGGTGTAGCTAAGTCTATAGGGCTTGCAACAATTGGTTTTGCAGATGCATTTAAACGACTAAAACCAGACTTACTAATTATTCTTGGAGATCGATTTGAGATGTTGGCTGTTGCACAAACAGCACTTATTATGCAGCTGCCAATTGTTCATTTGCACGGAGGAGAATTGACTTTTGGGGCATATGATGATTGCATCCGCCATTCGATTACGAAAATGGCAAGCTGGCATTTTGTCAGTACGGAATTGCATCGTAAGCGAGTTATCCAACTAGGGGAACATCCGGAACGTGTATGGAATGTAGGAGCTCTTGGTATCGAGAATATTTTAAAAATACCATTGCTCACTAAAGCTGAATTATGTACAGATCTAAAGCTTGACGACAATAAACCGTTCTTTTTAATTACCTATCATCCTGAAACCAATGGTAATACAAGTGGCATATATCCACTGCTATCTGCTTTAAATCGCTTCCCGGATGCCCATCTTATTTTCACAAAAGCAAATGCAGATAACGGTGGAAGGGTTGTTAATGCAGAGATTGAGCAATTTGTTTTGAAAAAACCTAATGCGTATCTTTTCGAATCGCTAGGACAGTTACGTTACTTAAGTGCAGTGAAACACGCAGAAATTGTTATTGGTAACTCATCTAGTGGGCTGATTGAAGTACCTTATTTACGGACTCCAACGGTTAATTGTGGAAATCGCCAATTGGGTAGAGAATGTCCATCTTCAGTTATACAAGCTTCTCTTGATGAGAATTCTATTTATGAAGCGATTAAAAAAGCGATGAAATTTCAAGGTTCATATGAACAAATATTTGGAGATGGGGAAGTATCCAAAAAAATCGTCAAGCAAATTAAAAAGTTTCCTCTTCAGTCGATTCAAAAGGAGTTTTATGACCTATGAGCAATCAAACATATATAATTGCCGAAGCTGGTGTTAATCATAATGGTTCACTTGAAATGGCAAAACAATTAGTTAATGTCGCAAAGCAAGCAGGTGCGAATGCGGTGAAATTTCAAACATTTAAAGCAGAGAATTTAGTAACGCGTTCTGCACAACAAGCTAGTTATCAAGTGAATAATCTAGGTGAAGCAACTTCTCAATTTGAGATGTTGAAAAAACTAGAATTAACTTATGAGGAATTTGTTGAACTTAAAATTTACTGTGATGCCAATCAGATTGAATTTTTGTCGACACCTTTTGATATGGAAAGTGTCGATTTTTTGTTAAATGAAATCGGAATGAGGACTTTTAAAATCCCTTCTGGTGAGCTTACGAATAGTCCTTTTATTCACTATATTGCTACGAAGAAAAAACCAATGATTCTATCAACGGGAATGGCGACAATGGATGATATTCATGATGCATTGTCATTCATAGCTTATGGTTTAGCATATCCAGAACAATTAGTTGATCTAGCTCAAGTTAGAACATTTTATCAAACGAGAGAAGCAAAGTCTCTTTTAGATGAATATGTGACAGTTTTACACTGTACAACGGAATATCCTGCACCATCGAATACTATAAATCTGAAAGCAATGCAAGAGATGAAACGAGATTTAAGATTACCAATCGGCTTTTCTGATCACTCAGAAGGTATCGCAGTAACGCTTGCGGCAGTGGCATTAGGAGCAGTTGTAATAGAGAAGCACTTTACATTAGATCGCAATTTACCAGGTCCAGATCATCTTGCTTCGTTAGAACCAACAGAGTTAAAAGAAATGGTCGCTGGGATTAGAACAATTGAAAAATCTCTTGGAACTGGGCAAAAAATTCCAACCAAAATTGAACTTGAGAATCGGCAAGCTGCTAGAAAGAGTATTGTTGCTAAGGTAGAGATAGCTGTTGGCGAAATATTTACGGAAAGCCATTTTGCTATTAAACGTCCTGGTAATGGAATGTCACCAACTTCGTATTGGTCTTTAATTGGGAAAGCTGCAAAGCGTTCTTATAGAGTGGATGACTTAATCGATGAATAAGCCATTAATCATAATAGGAAATGGTGGTCATGCCGCTGTATTAGTAGAAATACTAATTGCACAGCAAAGAAAAATAATAGGGTATACCGCACCAAACGAGAAAGAAAACTTTTTGAAACTACCATATTTGGGTACAGATGATGTTATTATTAATTATCATATCGATGAAGTAGAGCTAGTATTAGGACTAGGAACGATTAATATTTCACCTATACGCAAATCGATCTTTGAACAATTTAGTGAAAAAAGCTATATTTTTGCGAATGTCGTTCATAATGCTGCCATTGTCTCTCCTACAGCACAAATTGGACATGGAGTTCAAATAATGGCGGGGGCTATTGTTCAAACTAATGTAACTATTGGAAACAACACAATCATTAATACAGGCACTATTATCGACCATGATGGCATTATCGGTAGTCATACCCATCTAGGACCTGGTACTACTCTATCAGGAGGAGTTAAAATTGGAGAGAATAGTCTTATCGGTGTTGGGACAGCAATAATTCAAGGAATTTCGATTGGTGACGAAACGCTAGTCGGGGCAGGTTCAGTTGTTGTAAAAAATATTGGAAACAGGAAAACCGCCTATGGAGTTCCTGCAAGGGATGTGTAACTGATGAAAAGTTGGAAAGATGTTCTTGTTCAACCTAAAACAACGATTTTGGAGGCTATGAGATTAATCGATGCTACGACTATGCAATTTGCTGCTGTAGTAGACGATAATCTGTTTTTGTTAGGAACCGTAACAGATGGCGATATTAGGCGTGGAATTTTAAAGGGGCTTTCGCTCGATACCGCTATCAGTGAAGTGATGAATACTTCTCCAATTTGTGAAAAAGAGGGCAAAAGGTCCAATTATTATAAAAAGAAAATGAGAGAAAGAAAACTAAAGCAGTTGCCCCTCATCTCAAGTACTAATCAATTACAACGTATAGTGTTTTCTGATGAGCTCGAGTTAACGTCAAAAAAAGTTAATAAAGTGGTATTAATGGTTGGAGGACTTGGAACAAGACTCCGTCCGCTAACTGATACAATACCAAAACCAATGTTAAACGTTGGAAGTAAACCAATTGTAGAGACAATTATTGAGAGTTTTAAAAACTATGGCTTTACGAATTTTGTTTTATCGGTTAACTATAAAAAAGAAATGATTATGGATTATTTTCAGGACGGTGCACATCTTGGTGTAAATATTGAATACATAGAAGAAACAAAAAGATTGGGTACAGCGGGTGCATTGTCGCTTTTGTCTGAAAAACCATTGGAACCTTTTTTTGTGATGAACGGTGATTTATTAACAAAAATAAATTTTGAACAGTTGCTAGATTTTCACTATGAAACGAATTCTGCTGCAACTATGTGTGTTCGTGAGTACGAATATCAGATTCCATATGGCGTCATTGAAACAGAAAATCATCAATTGTTATCAATTATAGAGAAGCCGGTACATAAAAGTTTTGTGAATGCGGGTATTTATGTGTTGAACCCTGGGGCACTAGAACTTGTACCAAATGAAGAGTTTTATGATATGCCCGAGCTTTATAAAAAGTTGATGGCTAAACAAGAAAAAGTTTCAGCATTTCCATTAAGAGAATACTGGTTAGATATAGGACGGTTAGATGACTACGAAAAGGCAAATGGAGATTTTAAGGAGGGGTTTAAATGAATAGTCAAAAAAAAGTGGTGGCACTAATACCAGCAAGAGGTGGTAGTAAGACCATTCCAAAAAAAAATATTGTAAATCTGGCTGGAAAACCATTAATTGCTTGGACAATTGAATTAGCACTGAAAACACCTGAGATTGATAAGGTAATCGTATCAACTGACTGTGACGATATCTCAAAAGTTGCACAAGAATATGGAGCTGATATTCATTTTAGACCTAAAGAATTTGCACAAGATAATTCTCTGCCTATAGATACCGTACGGCATGTTTTAGAAGAGCTAAAGAAAAGTAACTATGATACGGATTATTTAGTTTATCTTGAACCTACGTCTCCTTTACGAACTATAAAGGATATTAGTGGATGCATTCATCTAATAGTTGAGAAAGATTTTGATTCTGTGGCGACTTACACAGAAGCAACGTTAAATCCTCATCGGGCCTGGAAGATAAATGATGATCATCCTGAAATATTTATTGAAGGGGCAGTACCGTGGCTTCCTAGGCAGGAATTACCAGAAGCGTATCAGCTAAACGGTGCTGTATATATAGTGAAAGCTAGTAAAATTAATCAGGATAGTATTGGCTTGGTTATTGGCAAAACAGGAGCAATTATTATGCCAAAAGAAAGGTCAGTTGATATTGATGATTCAGTTGATCTTATTATTGCTGAAACACTAATTTCATTAAAAAATATTTGAAGTGATGGAGTGATTAAATTGATTTATTCATTAGAAAAACTATTTGATTTAAAAGGTAAAACTGCACTAGTTACCGGTGGAGCGGGTTATTTAGGAAGCTCTATCAGTGAAACATTAGCCGAATTAGGGGCAAATGTAATTATTGCTAGCAGAGATTTGGAGAAATGCAAAGATAAAGTGAATGAGTTGAAAACTGCATTTCCGGATGTGCAAATAGAAGCTATTCAATTGGATTTAATGAATAAGGAGTCCATCAAGAATATTGTAAGTCAATTAAATAAAATCGATATCCTTGTAAATAATGCATGGTCGGGTAATAAGAACTCGTTTGAATCAATATCCGATTCTGATTGGGAATATGACATCGATATGAGCTTGAATTCTGTTTTTAGGTTAGTGAAAGCAACAATGCCAAAATTAATTGAATCAAAGGGAGTTATTTTAAATATTACTTCTATGTATGGACATGTTGCACCTGATTACAGATTATATAATGATGAAAAATATACGAATCCTCCTAGCTATGGTGCTGCAAAAGCAGGGGTTATTCAATTTACTAAGTATTTATCAAGTTTTCTTGCGCCACATGAAATTAGAGTGAATTGTTTAAGCCCAGGTCCATTTCCTCATCCTGAAACCCAAAAAGATGAAGAATTTATGAACAGACTTTCAGGTAAAAATCCTTTGAACAGAATAGGGCAACCACATGAGTTAAAGGGAACTGTTGCATTATTATGTTCGAATGCATCAAGTTATATGACTGGACAAAATATTTGTGTTGACGGTGGTTGGGGTGTATGGTAAAAAAAATTGGATTAGTCGGTATTTCTGAAGGAAACGGACATCCTTATTCATACAGTGTAATCATGAATGGCTTTCATGAACAACACTTCAAGAAATCTGGTTGGGATGTCATTTACAAGTATGTTAAAAAACGTGATATATCTGAAATTGGATTTGATAATTCGGAGATCACTCATATTTGGACACAAGACTTAGAAATAAGTACGAGTATAGCAAAGTCCTGTAAAATAGAGCATATTGTAGAAGATTACAAAGACATGATTGGTCATGTAGACGCAGTTCTTATTGCAAGAGATGATTATGAAAACCATCTACTAATGGCTAAGCCTTTTCTTGAAGCTGGTTTGAAAGTATTTATAGATAAACCTTTGACTGTGGATGAAGAAGAGTTGAATTACTATAAACCATTTCTATTAAGTGGTCAGCTAATGTCCTTCTCTGGAATGCGTTATGCAATAGAACTAGACGATATTAGAAGTAATTTAGCAGAGTTTGGGAAGTTGAAATGCATTCAATCAACAGTGATAAATGATTGGAACAAATACGGGATTCATCTCATTGATGCAGTACTGGGGCTAATACCATTCGAGCCAAAATCGATAGAATATATACAGGGATCTGAAGGTATTTTCGTGATACTATTTGAAAATGGATTAGCTTGGACAATCACTACATTAGAAGAAGTGCCAAAAACTTTTAATATTAATATTTGGGGTTCTAACAAAAGAGAATCGATTGAAGTCAATGACAATTTCTCTATGTTCAGAAGGCTATTATGGAGATTTGTTAAACTGGTTGAGACAAATGAGATGCATTATGAACCTCGGGATACCCTTTTAGCAATTTGCTTACTGATTGCAGGGAATATATCCCGAAAAGAACGTAGAATAGTATACTTAGATGAGTTTAAAGAATCTTTGAAATGAAAGTAATTTGAGAAAGGAAGACTAGATGAGAAAAGAATATGTAAATTTGTTTAATTTGACAAATAAAAATGTAATTGTTACCGGTGGTGCCGGTATACTAGGAAGCCATTTTTGCTCTGGGTTGGCGGATGCAGGAGCAAATGTTGCTGTGGTAGATATAAATATTCAGGCAGCAAAAGATATAGCTAAATCAATTACTGCAAAATATAGTGTAAAAGCTTTAGCTTTTGAATGTGATGTTGCGTCAGAGTCATCAGTAAAGAAAATGGTTGAATTAGTTCAAAATGAATTTGGTGAAATTCATATACTACATAATAATGCCGCTGGAAAATCAAATGATCTTGATGCTTTCTTTGCTGATTTCGAAGACTATGATATAGATCAATGGAAAGGAATAATGGGAACAAATTTAGACGGAATGTTTCTTGTTGCTAAGCATGTTGGAAAAGTAATGAAGGAGCAACAAAAAGGCGGCTCTATAATTCAGACCTCATCTATCTATGGTGTGATGGCCCCAGATCAACGGATATATGAAGGTTCGTATTATTTAGATCGCCAAATTAACTCACCTGCAATTTATTCGGCATCTAAAGCAGGGGTTATAGGTCTGACAAAGTATCTTGCTACCTATTGGGCAAAAGAAGGTATTCGTGTAAATGCAATTACACCTGGTGGAGTAGAAAGTGGACAAAATGATACTTTTAAGAAAAATTATAGCAATCGTATTCCATTGGGGCGCATGTCGCAGCCAGAGGAAATGGTTGGAGCACTTATTTACTTAGCTTCTGATGCATCCAGTTATGTAACTGGACAGAATATTATAATAGATGGCGGGTTGAATGCGTGGTAATTGAAAGAGTTTTTTAAAATGTTGGAATGAAAATATTTTTCTCTGATTCAATTTTTAGTTGAAACTGCATTTATGATTTAACTTAATATAGGCGTAATACTTAATTTTACCAATTCTCTTAACTTCTATTTTGACTAGCCGATATAATCAATATGTGAGTGCTCTCAAATACAAGGAGGTATGGGAAATGGTAAGTCGTATTGAAGGGAATGGGGTATCAACGCAAGGAAGTTCTCAATTGGAGCGGAGCGGACCAGACAAGGATGTCATGGTTGAACAGTTTCAAAAAATAGTAAGTAAAGCTCTGCAGAAGGCTGCGGATGGGGATCAATTACCTGCCGATCAGGCAAAGCAAATGACGGAAAGCATGAATAAGTTTTTAGAAGGTTCGAATTCGGAATTGCGATTCGAGTTCCATGAAAAATTGAATGAATATTATGTAACAATTGTCGATCCAAAAACGCATGAAGTGATTAAAGAAATTCCTTCAAAAAAACTGATGGATGCTCATGCTGCTATGCGAGAGTTTAATGGTTTGTTTGTCAATCACAAAATATAAGGAAGGTGTAACTAATTATGAGAATTGGTGGATTAGCATCAGGAATGGATACAGAGTCAATTATTAAAGATTTAATGAATGCGGAACGAATCCCACTTACTAAAATTACCCAAAAGAAACAAACGCTTCAGTGGCAACTAGATAGTTACCGTGCTGTAAATCGAAAGGTGAAAGAGTTTAGCGATAATACGTTCAACAATATGATACTTTCAACTAAATTTAATGCGAAAATTACGGAAAGCTCTGCGCCAAACGATGTTTCCATTAAAAACAAAAATTCAACGAGCGATTTTTCAGGAACGATTAAAATTGAACAGTTAGCAAAAAACTCGACAATGCAAAGTGATGTAATAGCAGCAGGTGCTGGAAAACCAGCAACAACAACTATGGCTGATCTTGGAATTACTGGAACCACGCTTAAAATAAGTGCGATAGATGAAAATGGAGTAATGCAAGATAAAGATATAACTATTGCATCTACAGATAAAATTTCAGATGTAATGGATAGAATTACGAAGCAGACAGGGGTAAATGCTTTTTACGATGCGAAGTCAGGTCAAATTGCATTGTCTACTAAAAATGGTGGGAATAATGGTGCGAATGGTCCTAGTGAAATCGTAGTTACTAGCACAGGGGATGTTGCAAATAAGCTTGGACTGGAAGGAAAAACGGTTGCTACTGCAAATAAGGGCCAAAATGCGATATATACGGTAAATGGTCTTAGAATGGAAAGTTCAAAAAATACGGTCGATGTTAATGGGTTCGAATTTACTCTCAAAGCAGCAAATAAAACAGATATAAATTTTAGTACGAAGCCAGACACAGATGCTGTTTTTGATAATATCGTCAAGTTTGTAGATGACTACAATAAACTAATGGATGAGTTGAATGGTTTAGTTAGAGAAAAAACAAACCGGGACTTTAAACCACTTTCTGCAGAAGAGAAAGAGGCAATGTCGGATAAAGAAGTCGAATTATGGGAAGAGAAAGCAAAAAGTGGATTGCTAAAAAATGATCCTGTTATTTCAGGAATGGTATCACAGATGCGCTCTGCACTTATGGGCTCCGTTAAAGACCAAGGCTCACTGAAAGATATTGGGATTGCAACGCCAGGTGGTCAGTATGCTTGGCAAAAGGACGGTAAATTGGTGGTTGATGAGAAAAAACTTAAAGAAGCTATCAATGCAGATCCCGATAAAGTTCAAAAAATGTTCGCGCAAACTGGAGCTGCAACAACTCCTGGTAGTACGACAGGCGAGCAAGGGTTTGCAGTTAGACTAAGAGCTATTGCGGAAAGTAGTTATAAAGATATTCATAAACGTGCTGGAGATACCGGTTCTACGGAGGAATCATTTACTTTAGGACGCAACTTAAAAGGCATAAATAAACAAATGGACAAGTTCCAAGATCGCTTAAAAGTGGTAGAAGCCCGTTATTGGAAACAATTCAACGCAATGGAAAATGCAATTCAACGTGCAAATGCACAATCGGCTAACTTGATGAATGCTCTTGGTGGGGGAGCTTAATAAGTTAGTAACACAAAAGGAGATAATTTTATGGCTATAAATAACCCCTATGCGGCTTATAAGAACAACTCGATAAATACGTCGACGCCTGGTGAACTCACGCTTATGCTGTACAATGGTTGCCTGAAATTCATCCAACAGGCTAAAAATGCACTAAACAACGAGAATTTTCAAGAGTTGAATACATCTTCACAAAAAGCACAGGCGATTATATCAGAATTGATGGTGACGTTGGATACATCATACCCTGTATCACAAAACATGCTTGTCCTATATGAATTTGTAAATAGTCGACTGATCGATGGTAACATAAAAAAAGATGCTAAAATGTTCGAGGAAGCAGCTGCTATTATTACAGATTTTCGAGATACTTGGAAGCAAGTTATTCAAATTAATCGTCAAAAACAATACGGGGACGTGAATGAAATATGATTCGTCCCGCGATGAAAGTTTGGCATGAAGTGACCGAGACCCTTCTAAAACTAACACGGAACACGGATGAAGCTGACCGCGACGAGACTATAGCAAGTATTGAAAAATGTCTAGACGTCCGTGAAAAAATGCAATCGCAAATAACGGCTCCGTTTACTACAGAAGAAGAAGTTTTAGGTAAAAAGCTCCTAACTTTGGAAGGTAGTATTCAGGAGAAACTTACCATATTTACAAAGCAAATTCGATCGGATATTTTCGAAACAAAATCCAAGAAAAGCAATATGAAAAGTTACGTAACACCATACAGTAATGTAATGAGAGACGGAACTTTTTACGATACGAAACAATAGGCGAACATGGTAGGGAACTAATCCTTACCATGTTTTTTTGTATTCCTATATTCCATCTGACATCTGAATTATGCACGTATAGAGTTGATCGGATAAATGTATTCCAAGATGCACACGAAGAAGCAATACCAACGATAAAACAAAACCATCGTTTCTACACATCGCACGTATTAAATTGATTAGATAAAAGATTGGAAAAAGTGGTGAATGTCGTACAGGGAGATTCTAAAAACTTCAACAAAAGGTACATCATGTAACCTCATATACAAATTTTTATGTAGCAAATCAAACATTAGACAGCATTTCAATTTCATCCCGTTATATTGTAAGATTATTTTCAGTATATAAAGATAATAGTGAAATCAACATATCAGAAATAGAAAAAACAGATTGATAATTACTTAAATGACAGGGCTATTAAGTATACAGGACCAAGTAATAGAACAAATAAAACAGCTTATATCTAAATGCCTATCATGAGTAATCATAAGAATTTTAAAAGTGTGGTTTGAAGTTTTAGAAAACTGTGTTCATTTATTTGGTCCATTTTTTAGTGGTTCTAATATAGATTGTTATATAGAACCTGAGATAACAGAAGCTTTTAGAGTAAGTACACTATTAAAGGGGAATTCTTATATCCTAGGACACTTTCTTTTGATAGAGTTTTCAGATAAGATCAAAAAAATAAGTTACTTAGAAATGTTTTAATTAATTAACGGAGGATTATTGTCGGCCATTTATATATTTTGCCTGTTACAACATGGGAATTAATAACACTAAAGAAATTATCAAAAGTTATATATATACTGCTGGATAATAGAGTCATATTGGTCAGTTGAGCAAAAAAAACATATTAGGTCATAAATAAGAATGAGTTTTGGTAGAAGACTATTCACTTTAAAGAAGAAAAATTATGAATATATAAATATAGTGGAGGAAATAGAAAGGAGACCTCCTTATTCACAAGTATTTTAGTTATTTATAATCGGAAATGTGAAGTTAAATGGTTACTAATCTCAAAACCTATACTCCTTCAACAAGCCCTCCAACTTCAACGCCAACCCAATACTCCCATCAACCTTCAACTTCCCAAACATAAATGCAGTAGTGCTATTCAAATCACCCACTAGTAGTTTCATAAAGTCTTTCGAGCTCAATGTTAACTTGCAATCTGCCTTTGTTGAAGTATCATCTATTACCTCCGCAGTTCCATTTTCTAAAATTAGCTGTTTCACACCTGGATTATCCCCTGTTAAATTAAATTCAAAACGTACATTTTCATTTTGAAATGGTGCCGAGTTTTCATTCATAGTAGATTCAATTAATTGCCATATTTCATTCATTAGTTCTCATCCTTCCCGTTTATGAGTGAATATTCATTCATGTTTTATTTTCGCATAGTTTCATCTTATTTACGAGCTAATATTTCCTGGGAAATTGGTCGACTTCATAATTTCTAATTTCAAGAATATTAAAGTGATATTATATTCAATTATCCATCCGCTTATTTTATGTGTACTTCGCTGATTGGAGCGTAAGGTGGCGACTCCGGCGGGAACAGCGCGAGCTGAAAAACTGTATGAGCAAATGTTTTCGCTAGTAGCGAGGAGATTGAAGCCGAGAGCACGGAAGCGTCCTCCTGAAGCGGAAATTAATTTAGTTTAGATTTCACTACAAATTACTTCATTTTGAAATTGACTCAATTTAATAAAAATTATAATGTGATTATTTAATAGAAATGGTATGATGAGATTAATAGTTAAATAGAAGGAGGGTCTTTATGTTCAAGAAAGTGCTGATAGTAACAGCTTTACTTGTTTCATTTGCATCAGGTGCTAGTGCCAATACCTTATATGAAGTTAAAAAAGGAGACACATTAACGAAAATAGCTAGGATAAATAAAGTAGCGGTCAATGACCTTCGAACGTGGAATAAACTAAAAAAAGATAATATTTACCTTAAACAGAAATTGGTAGTGAAAAAACCAACAGTTGCTTCTAAAACAACAACAAATGTAGTTTCTACTAGCCCCAAAATAATAGAGAATACTAAGCCAAAACAGGAAACAGTAATTCCGCCAGTTCAAGCGAAAGATGAACAACTAACTATTGCTCCGAATGCTGTGCAAGCAATGAATTTATCGACTGAAGGACAAGCTATGTACTCTTTTATAGTAGATTTTGCAAAACATTTAGAAGGAATTCCATATTTATATGCTGGCAATACAGTTGCTGGATTTGATTGCAGCGGATTTATATATTTCCTTCATTCTCAAGCAGGGTTAGATATTACGAGACAAAGTAGTGAGAGTTACTATACACAAACTGCTAATGTGGCGGTCCCAGTTGTAGGTGATTTGGTGTTTTTCGAAAATACATATAAGCAGGGAATCTCTCATATGGGGGTTTATCTTGGAGAAAATAAGTTTATCCATGCGGGGGCAAAAGGTGTAGAAGTAGCGAGTTTAGAATCCTCTTATTGGAAAGAGCATTTTGTCTCATTCAATCGTTTCAATTCATTAACTGTAAAATAGGGATATAGGGGGATTTATATGAAGTGGACCATTGGCAGGAAAATGTGGCTTGGTTTTGTTGCTATTTTAGTATTATTAATCGCCGTTTCTGTTTTATCAATTATGGCAATTATGGAAACTAGTAATAAATATCAATTTTTACTAGATGATCGAGCGCTTAAAGTGAATCTAGTGAAAGAAATTGAGATTTCGCAAAAAGACACTGCTAGTGCAGTATTGGATTATTTAGTATCTAATACTGATGCAGCAAGACAAAACGTCGACGTACATCAGCAAAGAACAACTGAATTGACTGCTGAGCTGCGAAACAATTTGTTTTCTCCTGAGGCGTTAGAAATGATGACAGAATTTGATAAAAAAAATGATATGTTTGCCGCTATAAATGTAGACGTAATAACAGCACAAACAAATAAAGATACATCAGCAGTTAATAAACTTACTGGAACATCGAAAACGCTGAATACAGATGCGCTATCCATTTTGGGTGAAATTGAGCAGTTTTTACAGGCTGATATGGATAAAACAAGAGACGAGCTAACTAATTATGAGTTTGGAGCTAAAATATTTGTCAGTTCTTTAGCTATATTGGGTGTTATACTAGGAATTCTTTTAGCGTATTTCATCAGCAGAAGTATTTCAAAACCGGTGAAACGTGTTACCGCAGGTCTTACAGAAATTGCAACTGGAAACTTAACTGTCGAAGCTATAGTTATTAAAAATAAAGATGAGGTTGGCGAAATGGCCACAGCCTTCAACATGATGTCTAAAGACTTGCGTCAAATAGTTTCTGGAGTTCGGGATTCTTCTATGCAGCTTGCTGCTAATGCAGAGGAACTTTCGGCGAGCTCAGAAGAAAGTTTGGCATCCTCACAAATGGTTGCGAAATCTGCCGAAGCTCAAATGGTATCGAGTGATGAGCAAGTACACCATATGGATATTTCTGTCCAGTCGTTGACAGAGCTATCCCAAGGGATCGGTCAAATTAGTGTTAGTAACGAAGATATGTTACATGCAGCAAATGATGTACAAAATCTAGTCCAAAAAGGTTCTAATGTTGTATCAGAAGTTGCTAAACAAATGGATACAATTCACTCTACATTTAATGATACGACGACTATTATGCAAAATATGGAGAAGCACTCCAATGATATACAAACCGTCACAGCTTTAATAACGGATATTTCAGAGCAGACCAATCTCCTTGCCTTAAACGCAGCTATTGAAGCAGCTAGGGCTGGTGAATATGGCAAAGGCTTTGCTGTTGTAGCGGATGAGGTACGTAAACTTGCTGAGCAGTCTAAAAACTCTGCGACGGAAATAGCTTCAATGGTTCAACTGATTCAAAGTGCTTCTGGTGATGCTGTACATGCTATTATTGATGGCGGCAAGAAAGTGGAAGCCGGCATCGCTAAAACAACGGAATCTTTAACAGTATTCCAAAATATTGAAGAAGCAGTAGGAGAGGTTGGTTACAAAGTGGGATCTGTTTCTGCAGCTATTGAACAGATACAGGCAATGGCGGAGTCAGTTTCTCAGGGGGCTGTAGAAGTTCAGCGACTCGCAACACTTGCAGCAGATGGCGCTAATGATACAAGTGCCGCAACGGAGCAACAAATTGCTGCAAATGAAGAAATTTCGTCCAATGCGCAGACCCTAGCAGATCTTGCAGAAGCCTTACAAAATAATGTTAGTCACTTTAAAATATAGCTTAAGTTTTTCTATCCTATGTCGCTTAATACGACATAGGATATTTTGCTGAAAATATTCAAAATGTTTATGTCCAAATACCCTTAATTTATGTATAATAGTATAGTTACTTGGATTTATATAATGTAGTTGTATAGGAAAAAGGGGATATATATGAAGTTAACGATTTCAAGGAAAATGTGGTTTGGTTTTTGTGCGGTTTTAGTATTATTAGTAATAACTAGTATTCTTACTCAAAGTGGAACAACAAAATTAACAGATAGATATAAGGATTTACTCGATGATGATATAACTAAAATTAATCTAGTAGAGGAAATTATAGTTATACAAAAAGACATGTCAACTGCCGTTTTAGAGTTTGTTATGTTCGGTAAGAGAGATGCTGTAGATAAGTTTGATGCTGAGATAGAAAAAGGTATGACTGCAGCTAGAGCTTTGATTGAAAAATCTACAGATGCAGAATCGGTTAAGTTGATGAAAGATCTTCAAACAGAAACGGAGAAGTTGTTTGAAAACAACAATAAGATTATTGAGCTAAAAACTGCAAATAAACCATTTGAAGAATATGCAGAAAAATCTTCTGAACTTAATACAGGTGTACTTGGTATTTTAGCTGAAATAAAAAAAATTCAAGAAGACAATATGGCAGATACAAGAGCAGAGTTAGAGGATTATGAAGATAAAACAACGATAGCACTAAATATAATAACTGTATTAGCTATTGTCGTGGGTATTTTAATATCATACTTTGTAGGTAGATCCATTTCTAAACCAATTCAAAAGGTTACAGCTGGTCTTGAGGAAATTGCAAAGGGCAACTTAGCGATTGAGCCAATCATTATTAAAAACAGAGATGAAGTCGGTGTAATGGCGACAACCTTTAACAAAATGTCGAACGATTTACAACAAATCGTATCAAGTGTCCGCGATTCTTCTATGCAATTAGCGGCGAATGCAGAAGAACTTTCTGCAAGCTCTGAAGAGAGTCTTGCGTCTTCTCAAATGGTAGCGAAATCTGCTGAAGAGCAAATGATTGCAAGTGAACAACAGGTAAATCATATGGAGTCATCCATGAGTTCAATGGGAGGACTACAACAAGGCGTATCAGAAATCGCATATAGTAATGATGAAATGCTACAAGCGACAGATGGTGTGAAAATACTAGTAACAAAAGGGTCCTCTGTTGTCTCTGAAGTAGCTGATCAAATGGAAACAATTCATACTACGTTCACTGAAACAACTGAAATCATGAAAAACATGGCTAAACACTCAGACGAAATACAAAACATTACATCACTGATTACCGATATTTCCGAACAAACGAACCTTCTTGCATTAAATGCTGCAATTGAAGCAGCTCGTGCTGGAGAATACGGTAAAGGCTTTGCTGTTGTAGCAGAAGAAGTTCGCAAACTTGCAGAGCAATCGAAAAACTCTGCGTCTGAAATTGAGTCGATGGTACAGTTAATTCACACTGCCTCTGGATCTGCCGTTAAAGCAATAACGACTGGTGGGAATAAGGTAGAGCAAGGCCTTGCAAAAACTACAGAATCTCTAAATGTATTCAATGAAATTGAAACTAGTGTAGGGGTTGTAGTTCAAAAAGTAGAATTAGTGTCGACTGCAATTGGACAAATTCAGGAAATGGCTAATTCTGTTACAGTGAGTGCCGATAAAGTACAAACACTTGCTACACAGGCTGCGGATGGAGCTAGTGATACAAGTGCTGCGACTGAGCAACAATTAGCTGCAAACGAAGAAATATCTTCAAATGCACAATCTTTAGCAGATTTAGCAGAGAAACTACAAAATGAAGTAAGTCATTTTAAACTATAATTTTCAATGACTCTAAATCACCAGTTAGTTTTAGAGTCTTTTATAGCTTAATAAATAATATAAATCGTTTGGAAGAAAAGGGGATAATAATGAAGTTAACAATTTCTAAGAAATTATGGGGTGGATTTTCAGCAGTATTGGTTTTATTAATAATAGCGAGTGTTATGTCTATGTGGACAACAAATGATGTGTCGACTAGATATGATTCATTAATCGATGAAGAATTGGAACGTGTGTCTCTTGTCGAAAAAGTGGAAGTAATTCAAAAGGAAATGTCCACGTCCGTGCTGGAATATCTAATGTTTAGTAAACTAGCGTCTGTAGAGAAACTAGAAGCGGATTATAAACAAGTTATGGAGATTATAACTTCTTTATCTAAAAATCTTGATAATAAAGATGCATTAGAAATAGTAGAAAAGTTACAGGAGCAATCCACACAGTTATTTGAAGCAAACACTGAAATGATTGAGCTGAAAAAGGTCAACGGTATGTATCAAAAGGCAGCATCTCAATCTACTCAGCTTAACCTAGAAATTAGTGAAGCATTAGTTGAATTAAAAACTATTGAGGAAAAAAGTGCGAGTCAAACAAGAGAAGAATTGGATACATATGTGACAATGTCAAATATTATTACTTTATTACTTACTATTCTTAGTGTGGTAATTGGAATCCTTGTATCCCACTTCATAAGTAGAAGTATTGCTAGACCTATTAAGAAAGTAACAAATGGTCTTGCCGAAATAGCAGATGGGAATTTAACGGTTGAGCCTATTGTTATTAAGAATAGGGATGAAGTAGGCGAGATGGCATCAACGTTCAATAAAATGTCGGATGATCTACAACGAATTGTATCTGGTGTGCGCGATTCTTCGATGCAGCTAGCAGCAAATGCGGAAGAACTATCAGCAAGCTCTGAAGAAAGTTTAGCTTCCTCACAGATGGTTGCAAAATCTGCCGAAGCGCAAATGGTCGCAAGTGAAGAACAAGTAGGGCAAATGAATGCCTCTATGCATTCCATGACAGACTTACAAGAAGGAGTTTCCCAAATTGCTACTAGTAATGAAGACATGTTAAAAGCCACGGATGGTGTACGATCACTCGTAACACAAGGGTCTTCTGTAGTAACAAATGTGGCTAGCCAAATGAATACCATTCATGAGACTTTCAATGAAACAACAGAAATTATGAAAAACATGGCTAAACATTCCAATGAAATTCAAAATATCACATCACTTATAACAGACATTTCAGATCAAACGAATCTACTTGCATTAAATGCGGCAATTGAAGCTGCTCGTGCTGGAGAATACGGAAAAGGCTTTGCAGTAGTTGCAGAAGAGGTACGTAAATTAGCTGAGCAATCCAAAAACTCTGCTTCTGAAATAGAATCAATGGTACAATTAATCCAATCAGCATCTGGGTCCGCAGTAAAAGCAATTACTACTGGGGGAGATAAAATTGAAGAAGGTATAACGAAAACAACAGAATCATTAAATGTCTTCCAACAAATTGAAACAAGTGTAGATGATGTAGTCCAAAAAGTAGAATCCGTTACAACTGCAATAAGTCACATTTCAGAACTAGCAAGTTTCGTAACAGACAGTGTCCAACAAGTTCAAAAACTAGCAACACATGCAGCGGACGGCGCAAGCGACACAAGCGCTGCAACTGAACAACAACTAGCAGCAAACGAAGAAATTTCTTCAAGTGCACAATCTTTAGCAGATTTAGCAGAGAAACTACAAAATGAAGTAAGCCATTTTAGAATATAAAACAAGAAACGACACCTATTTGTAATAGCAATAGGTGTCGTTTTTTGCATAAAGGAAATGGAATGTTGCGAGAACGGCTTTAAATGTTGGGAAAATCGCATAAATCGTGGTCCAAATGAAAACATGCGCGAAAAAATCCCTGCAAAATTTAGACAAAAGTTAATCTCAAATTGTTCTTACCATTCATTCTTTTTTAGGGAACACCATATTGAATGTAAATTAAAACTAGGGACCACCCCTATTTAAGTCTAAATTATCTTTTAATATTCTTGAACTCGTCACAAAAGATTCGATGAAAATAAAGTATACTTGCAGTAGGGAGTTGTTTAGAAATGTATACATTCATTATTTTCATACATGTGATTAGTGCAGTTTTATCAATTGGACCATTTTTTGTTCTATTTCCTTTATTAAATAGGATGAAAGGTAAAAATAAAGAAATGATAGATACATCATTAGAGGTGTTTCAAGCAGCGATTCGTCTAGTGAAGCACGCTGGTCATGTGCTTGTTGGTTCAGGTATTCTACTTGTCTGGCAGGGGAATTGGCCATGGACGACATCATGGGTGATTATGACAATTCTAGTTATGGCAAGTTCCATATTATTTCTAGCTAAAGCATTTAAGCCTAATATTCGTGAATTCCAAGCAGGAACGATTGATCTTGATACACTCATAAGAAAGTTAAACTCTAACGTGTGGAAATATATTTTATTATTACTAATCATGCTGTGGTTCATGGTTGCAAAACCGAATTTATGGTAGAAGAAAACCCTTTCTCTTTGTTGAGAAAGGGTCAGCTTGACGACAAAAGTATTTTTATAAACTGCTATGCGTAATAATAAATATCTTTAAAGAGGTTGCTTTATCTAAATAAAAGTATATATAGTGGAAACCTTTAAGGAGTTGTTTATAAGGCAAGGACCACCATGAAGACTCCTGTGGGAACAGCTTGAGCAGAAGACCCAGCAGGAAAGACATTGGTCGAACTTTGTTTGACCAATGTCTTTGCGACGAGTAACCGCAGGAGCATATGTTTTCGCAGTGACGAGGAGACTGAAGCCAAGTCCACGGAAAGCGAAGTTAGTAAACAACTCTATGCACCCAAAATTGAGTTTGTCTACAGTCTGAACCTTTCTCTTTGTTGAGAAAGGTTTTTTTCATATCAACTTGCGATTCTCAAAGCCGATCTTGCGGTTTGCCCTGTTAGATTTGCGATTTACCCTATACAACTTGCGATTCTCCATTCCGCAGGACCTAAATCCGTTCGCAACTTGCGATTCGCAAAGCCGAACTTGCGGTTTGCCCCGTTTGATTTGCGATTTACCTCATACAACTTGTGATTCTCCGTCTTAAGATACAAAATTACTATATAATATCAACTCTTAAATAAAATTCATCTGTCCACGCTCATCGACAACAATAAAATCTTCCATACTCCCGTCATTTTTAAAAAAATTCACAATTATTTTTAAATCCTGCGAAATGCGATATATCGCAGATGTAAGCGATTACAAACAAAAAGAATATTCAAAAATAACTGACAATTATAAAAAAGGGTGTTGACGCGGCATTTCAAAGGCGATATGATATCAACAATATATTAAATATTGTGAGAAAATTCACAATGACTTAATATTCAGAGCTGCAAAGCTAAACGCTACATAAGCGGAAAGTATAGGAGCGATTGAATTGAGAAGTGACATGATAAAAAAAGGCGTCGATCGCGCCCCACATAGAAGTTTACTTTACGCTACTGGGGTCAAAACGAAAGATTTAGATAAACCGTTTATCGGTGTTTGTAACTCCTATATTGATATTATTCCAGGACATATGCATTTAAACAAATTTGCAGAGGTCGTTAAAGAAGCAATTCGAGAAGCTGGAGGAATTCCATTTGAGTTCAACACGATTGGTGTAGACGATGGGATTGCAATGGGTCACATCGGGATGAGATATTCACTTCCGAGCCGTGAACTTATTGCAGATTCAGCTGAAACAGTGATTAATGCGCACTGGTTCGACGGAGTGTTCTACATTCCAAATTGTGACAAAATTACGCCGGGAATGCTTATGGCAGCGGTAAGAACGAATGTCCCATCTGTATTTGTTTCAGGTGGACCGATGGAAGCTGGTACTTCAGCTGATGGGAAACAGCTTTCACTCACATCTGTGTTTGAAGGGGTAGGGTCTTATAAATCAGGTGGCATGACAGCGGAACAACTACTTGATATTGAACAAAATGCATGTCCAACATGTGGTTCATGTTCAGGGATGTTCACAGCTAACTCCATGAACTCTTTAATGGAAATGTTAGGAATGACACCACCGGGTAATGGAACGATTATTGCAACATCGGATGAACGTCATCGCCTCATAAAAGAAGCGGCACATCATCTTGTACGTATGGTTAAAGAAGATGTAAAACCTAGAGATTTGATAACAAAAGAAACAATCGATGATGCATTTGCACTCGATATGGCAATGGGAGGTTCTACAAACACTGTCCTTCACACATTGGCAATTGCACATGAAGCTGAAATCGAATACGACGTGAGAGAGATCAACGAAGTTGCTAAGCGTATTCCTTATTTATCGAAAATTATGCCAGCATCAGACTACTCCATGCATGATGTACATCTTGCAGGAGGGGTTAGTGCCATTATAAAAGAGCTTTGCGAAATTCCTGGAGCGGTTCATCCAGATCGGCTAACGATTACTGGTAAGTCACTCTATGAAAATGTGAAAGAAGCAGAAATTACGAATGATCAAGTCATACGCCGAAAAGAAAATCCATATAGTCCTGTAGGTGGCTTATCCGTATTATTCGGAAATATCGCTCCTGAAGGCGGAGTTATTAAAGTAGGTGCAGTGGACCCTTCTATTAAAGAGTTTACTGGTAAAGCAATTGTATTTGATTCACAAGAAGCTGCACAAGAAGCTATTGATGACGGTATAGTTCAAGCAGGTCATGTAGTGGTTATCCGCTATGAAGGTCCAAAAGGAGGACCAGGGATGCCAGAAATGCTTGCTCCGACATCAGCCATTCAAGGGCGTGGATTAGGAACTCAGGTAGCACTTATAACAGACGGTCGTTTTTCTGGAGCATCTCGAGGAATTTCCATTGGACATATTTCTCCTGAAGCTGCAGATGGTGGTCCGATTGCTTTAGTGCAAAATGATGATGTGATCGCTATTGATTTAACAAATAGAACGATAGATTTGAAAGTTAGCGATGTGGAATTAGCTACCAGACAAGCAAACTTACAACCATTTGAACCAAAGATTAAAAAAGGTTATTTAGCAAGATATTCAAAATTAGTAACATCAGCAAGCACTGGTGGAGTAATGAAAATCTAATTTAGTTAAGCAAATAAGCCAAGGCTAATTTGATTAAATCTAATATTTAAATCATTGATGAGGCAAAAGTTAAAGGAATCTTGTATTTACAGAGAGTCGGTGTGGTGGGAACCGACAGTACAACCTTTAGCGACATCCCCTCGGAGTGAAGTGTTGAATGGGAAACCTAATAGATACTTCCGGGTGTAGTTTAGCTACTCTCGTTATAAATGGATGGTGGGCGTTTGTCTGCTATCTGCGAGGTAGCGGTTGCGCTACGAACTAGGGTGGTACCATGAAAAGAATTTCATCCCTATACAAAAAACGAAGGTTTATTTGTGTGGGGTGAAATTCTTTTCTTTTTTATAAATTAGACTTCAGCAATTTAAAGCGCAAAGTCGAAAAGCTTTTCTAAGTAAACTGGACGATTTGATAAAAAGGAGGAATTAATGATGAAGTTGACCGTTGAGGAAGCTGAGCAAGTTTATGATGAGCCGATAACCACAAAGGCTCCTAGACAATTGAATGGTGCGGATGTTTTTATTGAAACGTTAAAGAAACATCAGGTAGAAGTAATATTCGGTTATCCAGGTGGAGCGGTTTTACCTATTTATGATGCATTGTACAAAAATCCGATTAAGCACATTCTTGCCAGACATGAACAGGGAGCTATTCATGCAGCAGAAGGGTATGCAAGAGTTTCAGGAAAAGTTGGTGTAGTGATTGCCACTTCTGGACCTGGTGCAACGAATTTAGTAACTGGTATTGCCGATGCGATGATGGATTCAATTCCACTGGTTGTGTTTACAGGGCAGGTTGCTACAACCGTGATTGGTACAGATGCATTCCAAGAGGCAGATATTATCGGCATTACCCAGCCTATTACCAAACATAATTACCAAGTTAAAGATGTAGCAGATTTTCCAAGAATCATTAACGAAGCTTTTCATATTGCTTCTACAGGTCGTCCAGGACCAGTTGTCGTAGATATACCTAAAAATATGGCTACGAGTTTGTTCGTAACGCCGGAGGAAAACTCACAGGAAGTCAATCTTCCAGGATACCAGCCAACGACAAAACCAAACTTTTTACAAATTCAAAAAGCAGCGCAAGCTATTTCTACTGCAAAGCAGCCGTTAATTCTTGCGGGAGCAGGCGTATTATTCGCAAAAGCAACCGATGAACTAGCTGTATTTGCAGAAAAATATCAAATACCGATAACGAACACGCTTTTAGGGTTAGGTGGTATCGAAGGAAATCATCCACTTTTCCTAGGAATGGCGGGAATGCATGGAACGTATACAGCTAATATGGCAATCCAAACCTGTGATTTACTCATAAATGTTGGTGCAAGATTCGATGACCGTCTAACAGGAAATTTAAACTACTTTGCACCAAACGCAAAAGTAGTTCATATAGACATTGATCCAGCGGAAATCGGTAAAAATGTTCCTACAGAAATTCCAATCGTAGCGGATGCAAAAGAAGCTTTAGAAGCATTACTTGCGCAAGGTTCACCGAACGGGAACACAACGGCATGGCTAGAAAGCTTGAATATTTCCAAAGAGCAATACCCATTTCATTATCAAGCGAGTGAGGAACGTGGATTACTTCCACAGCAAGTTTTAGAGCTAGTCCATGAGTATACAAACGGAGATGCTGTTGTCACAACAGACGTTGGGCAGCATCAAATGTGGACAGCACAGTACTATAAATTCACTCAGCCGCATAACTGGGTAACATCTGGTGGACTTGGAACAATGGGTTTTGGTTTCCCAGCAGCAATTGGAGCACAGCTAGCTAAACCGAACGCGAAAGTAGTTTCAATCGTTGGTGATGCAGGTTTTCAAATGACGTTACAGGAGCTATCACTTTTACAGGAGCTAAGAATTCCAGTAAAAGTTATTATTTTAAACAACCAAGCTCTTGGAATGGTTCGCCAATGGCAAGAGACATTCCATGGGGAAAGATTTTCGCAATCACTTATTCCGGTTCAACCAGATTTCGTGAAGTTAGCGGAGGCCTATGATATTAAAGGTTATAAAATTGAAACGTTTGAAGATGCGAAGGTGCTATTAAAAGAAGCGCTAGAATCCGATGAGCCAGTATTAATTGATTGTCGAGTAGTACAAAAAGAAAGTGTCTATCCAATGGTTGCTCCAGGTAAAGGGTTACATGAAATGATTGGAGTGAAGCCAGAATGAAACGAATCATAACAGTAACCGTGATCAATCAAAGCGGAGTTCTCAATCGTGTTACAGGTCTACTCATGAAGCGTCAGTTCAACATAGAAAGCATCACTGTTGGGCATACAGAAAATCCTGAAATATCCAAAATGACATTTGTCGTAAATGTGGAGGACGAACAAAAGCTTGAGCAACTATTAAAACAGCTGCAAAAACAAGTAGATGTGCTAAAAGTGAATGATATTACAGAAAAACAAATTGTTGTAAGAGAGTTGGCACTCTTGAAAGTCGTATCGCCACCAGCTGTAAGAGCAGAGATTAATAGTATCATTGAACCTTTCCGAGCTTCTATTATTGATACTGGAAAAAATGTTGTCACATTCCAAGTCACAGGTAGCCCTGAGAAAATTGATGCATTTATTGATTTGTTAAAGCCTTATGGCATAAAAGAGCTGACAAGAACAGGCGTAACTGCTTTTGTTCGAGAGACACAAAAAGTAAATGCACCACAGTTATCTATTTTAAAATAATGACTTTGGAATATTTTAGTTTTGGTATTTAGAAACTTTATAGGCGGAGACTCCAGTGGGAGGGCTCACAGACCGCGTAAATCAGCAGATGTGATTAATGAGTCAAAATAATATAAAAAACCCAAATTCGAGGAGGAAATAACAATGGCTAAAATGTATTATAACGGAGATATCAACGAAGGACTTTTACAGGACAAAAAAATCGCAATCATCGGGTACGGATCACAAGGTCATGCACACGCACAAAACTTAAAGGATTCAGGATTTGATGTAGTTGTAGGAATTCGTGAAGGTAAATCATTCGATCAAGCAAAAGAGGATGGTCTAGAAGTATATTCCGTAAAAGAAGCGGCTGAAAAAGCGGATGTTATCATGATTTTATTACCAGATGAAAGACAAAAAGCTGTCTATGAAGCTGAAATTCAACCTTCATTAAAAGCTGGCAAAACACTTGTATTCGCGCATGGCTTCAACGTACATTTCGGTCAAATCGTTCCTCCATCAGATGTGGATGTATTCTTAGTAGCACCAAAAGGTCCTGGTCATCTAGTACGTAGAACATTCGAAGCAGGAGCAGGAGTACCTGGATTATTCGCAGTTTATCAAGATGCAACTGGCGAGGCAAAAGACCTAGCACTTGCTTATGCTAAAGGCATCGGAGCAGCTCGTGCAGGCGTTTTAGAAACAACATTCAAAGAAGAAACAGAGACAGATCTATTTGGAGAGCAAGCAGTACTTTGTGGTAGTACAACAGCTATCGTAAAAGCTGGTTTCGAAACATTGGTAGAAGCAGGTTACCAACCAGAGCTTGCTTACTTTGAAACATTACACGAACTAAAACTTATCGTTGACCTAATGTATGAAGGAGGAATGGCTACAATGCGTTCTTCTATTTCAGACACTGCGGAGTGGGGAGATTTCGTGTCAGGTCCACGGATCATCGACTCATCCGTAAAAGATCGTATGAAGGACGTCCTAACAGACATTCAAGACGGTACTTTTGCAAGAGAATGGATTAAAGAAAACGAAACAGATCGTCCAAAATATAATGCTATCAAACAAGCAGAATCTGAGCACCAAATCGAAGTAGTTGGAGCAAAACTTCGCGAAATGATGCCTTTCATCAATGAAGGGAAAAAAGTCAAGAAAGAAGTGGTGACCAGTGCGCAAAATTGAATTCTTTGACACAACTCTACGTGATGGCGAACAATCAGCTGGTATTAATCTAAATACAAAAGAGAAGTTAGAAATTGCTCGTCAGCTTGAAAAGTACGGTGTTTCCATTATTGAAGCAGGGTTTCCTGCTTCATCACCTGGAGACTTCGAAGCAGTTAAACTAATTGCGGATACACTGAAAAATTCAGTTGTTACTGGTTTGGCACGTTCGATTAAGAGTGATATTGAGACATCCTGGGAAGCGCTAAAAGGTGGCGTGCAACCACATCTGCATACATTTATCGCAACTTCCCCAATCCATATGCAATATAAGCTAAATAAAACACCTGAGCAAGTAATTGAGATTGCTGTTGAATCTGTGAAGCTAGCGAAAAAATATTTTCCACTTGTACAATGGTCGGCAGAGGATGCAACCCGCTCAGACAAGGATTTCCTTGTACGGATTATGAATGAAGTGATTAAAGCAGGCGCAACAACGATTAATATTCCAGATACAGTAGGCTACGCAACTCCTATTGAATACGGTGCTTTATTCAAATACTTAAGTGAAAACGTGATAGGTATCGAAAAAGTGAAATTATCCGCTCATTGTCATGATGATTTAGGAATGGCTGTTGCCAATACTTTAGCAGCTATTGAAAATGGGGCGACTCAAGTAGAAGGTACTATTAACGGTATCGGTGAACGTGCGGGTAATGCGGCACTGGAGGAAGTAGCTGTTGCATTACATATCCGCAATAATTATTACCAAGCCGATTCTGGGATTTTATTGAAAGAAACGAAACGTACTAGTCAACTAGTTAGCCAGCTGACAGGTGTTGTTATTCAACCAAATAAAGCGGTTGTCGGAAAAAATGCATTTGCCCATGAATCTGGTATTCACCAAGATGGCATGCTTAAAAATCCGGAAACGTATGAAATTATTACACCAGATTTGATTGGGGATGTAGCAACTGAGCTTGTGCTTGGAAAACACTCAGGACGTCATGCATTCTTTAGCAGAGCAGTGGAAATGGGCTTCCAATTAAGTGAAGAGAAGCTAAATGCAGCATTTGTAGCATTTAAGAAATTAGCGGATCGTAAAAAAGAAATAAGTGAAGAAGATTTATTTGTTTTATTGACTGACCAGCAGGTGAAAAGTGGAGAAGTGGAAGTGTATGAATTAGAGGAACTCATCATTCAATATGAGAACAATGTTCCAACCTCTACGATTACAGTAAAAGTTCCGTCTGGTGAAAGTGTAATGGAAACTTGTCCAGGATCAGGTGCGGTGGAAGCAATTTTCAATACACTTGAAAAACTTGTAAAAGGCGAGGTTCGTATTTTAGACTATCGTGTATCTTCTGTCTCCAAAGGGCGGGATGCACTTGGAGAGGCAGTTGTTAATTTAACATATAACGGCTTAACGACAACTGGTCGAAATGCTTCTCAGGATGTATTGAAAGCATCTGCTAGAGCATACATCAATGCTATTAATCGTCAATTAGTAAACGTTCAAATAAAAGAGCAAGCCGCGGTAGGACAGTGACAGTAATAAATAGGTGGGATAAATTCAGTAAAATTTAATTGGATTACGTTGATTGTAGCGCAATGCGGCGACTCCAGTGGGACAGCACGATCGGAAAGCCCCCAGGAAAGTCGTTATTCGAACTTTATTTGACCAATGTCTTTGTGACGAGTAACGCAGGAGCATATGTTTTCGCAGTGACGAGGAGATTGAAGTCGTGCCCGCGGAAAGCGTCCACCTGGAGTGATAATCAACTCTGTAAACAAAAAAATGGGAGTGAATGGGATGGAAAAAACGATAACGGTATTACCGGGAGATGGAATCGGTCCAGAAGTGACAGAAGCAGCAGTAAAGGTGCTTCAAGCAATTGCAAAACGTTTTAACCATACGTTTAACTTACAATACGGATTGATCGGTGGGGCAGCAATTGATGCTTGTGAAAATCCCCTACCACAAGAAACGATAAACGTATGCAGTAAAAGTGATGCCATCCTTTTAGGCGCAGTAGGTGGGCCAAAGTGGGATCAAAATCCATCTCATTTACGCCCGGAAAAAGGACTGCTAGCTATTCGGAAGCATTTTGGATTGTATGCGAATATTCGTCCTGTAAAAGCGATTCCCGCATTACTTGAAGCCTCTCCTCTTAAAAAGGAAGTTGCAGAGGCGGTAGATCTAGTAATTGTACGTGAATTGACAGGTGGTTTATATTTTGCAGAGCCACGTAAGAAAACTAATGATTACGCAGTCGACACTTTAGTTTATACACGCAGTGAAATTGAACGAATTGTGGATACTGCTTTCCAATTAGCAAGGAGCCGTCGTGGCAAGCTTGCATCTGTAGATAAAGCAAATGTATTAGATTCTAGTAAATTATGGCGTGAAATCGTCGAAGAGAAAAAACAAGGCTATCCTGATGTAGAAGTAGAGCATATGCTTGTGGACTCAACTGCGATGAAGTTGATCACGAAGCCAGATTCATTTGACGTAATTGTTACGGAAAATATGTTTGGTGATATTTTAAGTGATGAGGCTTCCGTAATCACCGGTTCCTTAGGCATGTTACCGTCAGCAAGTAGGCGTGAGGATGGATTTGGTTTATATGAACCAGTCCATGGCTCTGCGCCTGATATTGCGGGGCAAAATAAAGCAAACCCAGCAGCAACAATTCTTTCAACTGCAATGATGCTACGTGAAGCATTCCAAATGGAAACGGAAGCAGCGGCTATTGAAGAGGCGGTATTTAATGTATTGAATGACGGTAATTTCACAAGTGACCTTCAAATAAAAGGGAAACGAGTGCTGTCTACAACGGAATGGACCTTAAAGGTTATAGAAGAATTAGACTCAGAATTTGTATCAGATAGTATTATGTTTTCTTATGTCTAACCAAAAGGAGAGGAACTAAATGGTAAAAACGATTATTGAGAAAATTTGGGATGAACATATTGTGTATGAGGAAGAAGGTAAACCAGACCTTCTCTATATCGATTTACACTTACTCCATGAGGTGACATCTCCGCAGGCTTTTGAAGGGTTACGACTAAATAAACGTAAGGTTCGTCGGCCAGATCTATGCTATGCAACAATGGATCATAACGTACCTACTCGGAATAGAGAACAGATCAAAGACGTTATCGCTCGTAAACAAATCACTACTCTTCAACAAAACTGTGAAGAATTTGGGGTTCCACTTGCCAATATGGATCATCCTGACCAAGGGATTGTGCACATTATTGGACCAGAGCTTGGTTTAACACAGCCTGGTAAAACAATTGTTTGTGGAGACAGTCATACATCTACACATGGTGCATTCGGGGCAATTGCTTTTGGTATAGGTACTAGTGAAGTAGAGCATGTTCTTTCTACTCAGACACTATGGCAGGCTAAACCAAAAACGATGCAAATTAAAGTAACGGGTGACCTTGGGTATGGTGTTGCTGCAAAAGATATTATTTTAGCGATTATTTCAAAGTTTGGAATTGATATGGGAACAGGTTACATCGTGGAATATACTGGTGAAGCGATTCGTAAGCTATCAATGGAAGAGCGCATGACCATTTGTAATATGTCCATTGAAGCAGGAGCACGAGCTGGATTGATTAGCCCGGATGAGACAACGGTTGAATTCCTTAGAGGTCGTGAGCATGTTCCTTCAGGTGAAGCATTTGAGAAAGAAGCTGCTCGTTGGTTAGCTTTAGCGACTGATGAGGGTGCTATTTACGATAAAACTGTAGAAATTTCTACAGATGAGATTGAACCATTTGTAACATGGGGTACAAATCCTTCTATGGGTTCTGGTGTATCGCAAAATATTCCGTTCACATCTGATTTCATGGAGACAAGTGATCAACAAGCACATGAAAAAGCACTAGCTTACATGGGTCTAGAACAGGGAATGCCTCTAGAGGATATAGCTATTTCGAATGTATTTATCGGGTCCTGTACAAATGCACGTTTAAGTGATCTTCGTACAGCAGCCAACGTAATTGCTGGTCGTAAAGTGCATCCAAACGTAACAGCCATTGTCGTTCCGGGATCCCAAACGGTAAAAAAACAAGCAGAGCAAGAAGGGATCGATCAAGTATTCCTTGATGCAGGATTCGAATGGCGTGAGTCGGGCTGCAGTATGTGCCTTGCGATGAATGAAGATGTCGTGCCAGCAGGGGAACACTGCGCCTCTACATCCAACCGCAACTTTGAAGGTCGTCAAGGAGCTGGTTCCAGAACGCACCTGATGAGTCCAGCAATGGCAGCAGCAGCAGCAATCGAAGGACATATTGTAGACATTCGCAAATTTCAACTTAATACAGTAGGAGTTTAACCCTTACTGTATTAAAGGAACTCTGGCTAAAATCGCCGCGTCCTGCAGCAACGCCTGTGTGACCAACACCCTGCTGGCTTAAGTCTCCGGCGGATGTCACAGATTTTTTAAAGGAGTAAATTGATCAAGGTGGGGCCTGCGTGATGCAGGTCAGTTAACCGTTGTCGCAAGGATGCGACGAACTTAGGTTAATTTCAACTCTTAATCTAGTAAATGCTTAAGGAGGAAAATCAATGGAGCCTATCAATGAAATAATAAGTGTCATAACACCTTTGAATCAAAAAAATGTAGACACTGACCAAATAATTTCGAAAGAATTTCTAAAACGCATTGAACGAACTGGTTTCGGTAAATACCTATTTTATCACTGGCGATTCGATGCAAATGATGAGCCAATTAAAGACTTCGTATTAAACGATGAACGATATAAAGATTCTACTATATTAATAGCACATGACAATTTTGGTTGTGGCTCCTCCCGTGAGCATGCACCATGGTCTATTTTGGATTATGGCTTTCGAGTAGTCATTGCACCAAGCTTTGCGGATATCTTCTATAATAACTGCATGAAAAACGGGATTTTACCGATAAAGTTATCGGTGGATGAAGTGGAAGCATTGTTAAGTAAAGAAGTGTATAACGTAGCAGTAAATTTAGAAGAGCAAACGGTAACAGGTGCGGACGGTATTGTGTATTCATTTGACATTGATCCATACCAAAAGAAAATGCTTCTAAATGGCTGGGATGAAATTTCGTTAACCTTCCAATATGAAGATAAAATAAAAGCTTACGAAGATAAAAAAATAGCTAATTAGGAGATGGTTTTGTTGGGAATTCATACGACACTGTAGGTTTATATCTAGCATCTGAGAAAGTAGCGGAGTTTGTGCATCGCACACCGTTTAAAAAATCGACCACATTCAATAAAATTACCGAGAAAAATGTGTTTTTGAAATTAGAAAACCTGCAAAAAACTGGGTCATTTAAAATTAGAGGCGCTATGAATAAAGTATCGCAGCTAAGCGAAGCCGAGTGTGCCAAAGGATTAATCGCAGCCTCTGCTGGTAACCACGCACAAGGTGTCGCCTTTTCTGGTAAAGCACGAAATGTGCCAGTCACGATTTTCATGCCGCTTGGAACACCCGTTTCGAAAGTAAATGCTACGAAAGGGTATGGAGCAACAGTCAAACTAATCGGTCAAAATTTCGATGAAGCGTATATTGCTGCTCGTGAGGAACAGCTTCGAACAGGAGCAACGTTCATCCATCCTTTTGACGATATGGCAGTTATCGAGGGGCAAGCAACCGTAGCGATGGAAATGCTTCAGCAGCGTCCAGAGCTAGATACGATTGTTGTGCCAGCAGGCGGAGGAGGCTTACTAGCTGGTACCCTTCTTGCAGTAAAATCCATCCGTCCTGATATCCGAGTTATCGGAGTCCAATCCAGAAACGCTTCTGCAATTGCCTTTGCTTATAAAGGAAACGGTCTGCTACCATTCTTGGGCAAATCAATCGCTGAAGGTATCAACGTGAAAATACCAGGGAATTTGACTATGAACATTATTCAAGCACTAGTGGACGATGTAATCACCGTGAGCGAACAAGAAATAGCATCTGCCATTCTCTTCACGCTTGAACGTGAAAAAACGCTCATCGAAGGTGCTGCAGCTGCAGCAGTAGCGGCAGTATTGAATAACCGCATTCCAGAATCCTCCCAAAATGTCGGCATAATTGTTAGTGGTGGCAACATCGATGTTAGTAAACTAGACGAATGCCAGCAACTATGTACGAATATGCCTTTAGCTAAATAACGACTCTCGAACACCACTAGCCATTGAGCTAGTGGTGTTTTAATACTATAGATTAATCAAATCTATATAGGGAATAACTAAAATATTCGACAGCAAAACAAAACTCAATCCCCATTAGACCGAACTTGCGATTTGCATGCCCTATATTTCGATTCTATCCTGTTAATTTGCGATTTGGTGCGCAGATTTTGCGATTCTCGCCAACTATCTTGCGATTCTGCCCAATGAACTTGTGATTCACTCTGCCATCCACTTAACCTAAACCCATCACTTGACTTCAATAGGTAACTAAAATATAATTACTTACGAAAAGTAACCAAAAACTAACAAATTAACTGGAGGATTTCAAATGAAATACCATAATAAACCGCACACATTTGTAGATTTAGTAGAACTAAAAGTAGTGGATCTTCAACGTTCACTAGAATTTTATGAAAATATTATAGGCTTTAAAGTTCTTGAGCAACACGCCGACAAAATTTTACTTACTGCTGATGGGAAGAATGCACTGATTTCTATTGAACAACCTTCGGGTATAATGCCAACACAACAAAAAACAACTGGGTTATATCACTTCGCTCTATTGTTACCGACACGTGCAGATCTAGGTGCAGTTTTAAGACACTTTGCAGAGAGTAATATTCGCATTGGAGCGGGAGACCACTTAGTTAGTGAAGCACTTTACTTGAATGATCCAGACGGAAATGGAATTGAGATTTACAGTGATCGTCCAGATTCTGACTGGAAATGGGAGAATGAATACGTCGAGATGGCTACACTACAAATTAATGCGCAAAGTATCTTAGCGGATGGTGCAAACACAGAATGGAATGGGCTACCTCAAGGAACTGTAATGGGACATATTCATTTGCATGTTTCTGAACTGGATGCAACAAAGAAATTTTATAACGCATTAGGCTTTGATGTTATGACACCTAATTATCCTGGAGCATTATTTATGGGATCAGGCAAATATCATCACCATATTGGTTTAAACACTTGGGCTGGGGTTGACGCTCCTCCTACACCAGAGAACGTAGTTGGTTTAAAGACATTCTCAGTAGTTTTTCCAACAAACGAAGAGCTACAAGCTGCAATTACTAATGTCATAGAAATTGGTTCAGATATTGTGGAAGAAAATGGAGTATTTGTTGTGCAAGATCCTTCCCAAAATAAAATTAAATTAATCTTAAAATAAAGCAAGAGGCTGGGACAGAACCCCAAAACAGCATTTTTCTCTGTGAGAAAAATGCTGTTTTTTTGCTGTGCACAAAATTGATTTCCATTCCAGGGACGCTTTCCACGGGCGTGGCCTGAGCCTGTAGTCTCAGGCGTCACGCTATTCCCGTAGGAGTCGCCACTCCATTCCAATCAATTTTATTAAATATCCATTATTTAGTAAAGTTTTCTCCTTATCCAATAAAATTTCTACTTCTGTCCCAGCCTCTTTCAGCTTGACGACAAAAGTATTTTTATAAACTGCTATGAGTAATTATAAATATCTTTAAAGAGGTTGCTTTATCTAAATAAAAGTATATATAGTGGAAACCTTTAGGGAGTTGTTTATAAAGCAAGGACCACCACGAGGACTCCTGTGGGAACAGCTTGAGCAGAAGACCCCGCAGGAAAGACATTGGTCGAACTTTGTTTGACCAATGTCTTTGCGACGAGTAACCGCGGGAGCATATAGTTTTCGCAGTGACGAGGAGGCTGAAGCCAAGCCCACGGAAAGCGAGGTGGTGGTCCTTGCCGATTTTAGTATACAACTCTATGCACCAAAAATTGAGTTTGTCTACAGTCTGCAATGACTCCGAACTATCGGAGTCATTTTATGTCTTCTCCCTCATTTATAATATCTTCAGCATACCGCCACCGATTATTAAACTCTATGTGTTTATTTGAGAAATGTGATAATTTAACTAAAATAAAGCCGCTTCGCAATATATTCAATCGAAATTATTTGCTCTAATCTTTCTCTTCTTCCTCTATAGATTCTTCTCTTTTGTCAGCAACTATTCGTTTTAACTCTTGACACAATTTGCTTGAATTCGACTTAAATCAGCTATATTGATTATTATGTAGTTTCTTGCGCACGCATTCGACAATCGACCATCCCTAGTCGGTATTGATTCGACAGAATTAGACTGTCTGTGAATGATGTGAAATATTGAAGTATTTTCGAAGATTGCTTTTAACGTACATCATGTTTTAAAATTCAACTTTGTAAAATTCATGTTAAGTTTCAGAAAACACAATCATTTCTTTAAAGAATTATGCTATATTTCAACTGGGGAGGTCGGAATACCTATGAAAAAATGGTCTGTTATTCCACTGCGAATGAAGTATTTAATTGCAATTTTTAGTTCCTTTATCTTATTCGGGGTGATGGCTGTTTTATTAATCATCCAAGTAGTTCACAATCAAGAATTAGCTGATGATATGGAAACTTCGTCACAAAGTGTGGAAAGTGTAGATATTATGCGATCGGAGGTTGCGAGTTTATACATTGCTATATCCAATTTCGCAGGAGATCCATTAGAAGTTTTCGATCAAGATTATAAATTGACAAAAGAGAGTTTAGCAAGTCAACTAAATGTAGCTAGTAAGCAAATACCTAATGTAGATTGGAAGGCTTTCTTAGAAACATTACAATCAATTGAAACTACATACGAGAATAATTTAAAGGAATCGGTTGTCAATAAAGAAAACGTTGCGAAACGAAGACAGCTTCAATCTATCAATGAAAAATACACTAGCCTGACTTTAATATTAGAAGAAACTAGACAACGTGAATCTGACAAAAGACAGCTTTCAATAGAGGAAATGTCCAAAAGTCAGAAAAATACCATTGTTATTGTAGTTACTGCTTTTCTTATAGCAGGTTTACTATCACTTGCTTTAGTTTTAATAACAAATAGACAAATTAAAACCCAGCTAGCACAAGTAGTTTTATCTGCAAAAGATATATCTGAAGGAAATTTAAATAGCGAACCATTACAAGTTTTAGCGAACGATGAAATTGGTGAAGTATCAAAAGCGATGAATGAGATGCGAGGTAACCTTATAGATATCGTAAAAACTATTAAATATACTGCAGAGAAATTGAGTGGAAATAGCGCAGAGTTAAAAGAATACTCCACTAATACAGTAGATAGCACAAATATCGTCAAATTAGCTATTCATGAAACGAGTGGAAGTATGCTAAAGCAAAAGGAAAGTTCTATAAGTATCCGTTCCTTTTTAGAGGAGTTTTCCCAGACTTTTGGCGAAGTAACAGAAAAAGTAATTGAACTGACCGAGTATTCCACAATTGCTGTACAAATGGCTGATGAAAGTGCATCGGCATTGAAAAATGCTGCTGGTGAATCGGCAAAATTACGAACATTATTTAAAGAAGCTGATGCAGAGAGAAAAATACTGCAAGATCGGACTGAAGAAATAGCACGAATGACTACAATCGTCCAAACGATTTCCAAGCAAACTAACTTATTGGCATTGAACGCTGGAATAGAGGCTGCCAGGTCGGGTGTACATGGTAAAGGATTCGCAGTTGTAGCGGAAGAAGTAAAAAAACTTGCAGATGAAGTGTCTGGTACAGCTTCCACAATTCATCAGATATCTAATTCTATTACTCAACAAGGGACTCAGATGGCAAGCGTTTTTGCTGATGGATTGGCTACATCCAAAAATAACGCGGCAACGTTTGAGATGCTGCATCATAAAATGGATAAAATAGTTTCCTATATACGAGATTCCAAAAATCAAAATGATTATATGAAAGATTCTATTCTAACGATTGAAGAAGAAAAGAATACTTCTGAGAAACTCATATTTGCATTAATAGAATCAATCGAATCTAACACAGCGCAAATGGAGCACACTGAGGACATGCTTTTATCTAATGTTCAGACAATCGAAATGCTTTCTAAATTGATAAATAATGTAAGTGAACAGGCAATTATTTTGGAGAAATCAAGCACTAGATTTGTCATATAAATTAGTCCTAACAAGTAATTATTTCTATACTTGTTAGGTTTTTTTTGTGTAATCCGTTGAAAACACTTAGTTTTTCTTGTAACACAATTGTTACATAACTGTAAAATTAAAAAGGTTTAAAGAGTGGTAAGATGAGTTTAGAGAAATAATCAGAAAACTTTAAACCTTGGGGGAACACGATGAATTTAAAATCTATGTCGCAAAAAGTCATGGCTATATTAGCATTATCCGTTCTCTTAGTTATATCAACATTCGCAGTAAATACGGAAGCAGCAAGTTCTGTTAATTCATCTGAATTAGTAGCAACAGCTAAGGATTTAATTGGCACAAAATATCGTGGTGGCGGTACAACAAAAGCAGGATTTGATTGTTCAGGATTTGTAAGCTATGTGTACAATGATTTAGGAGTAAGTCTTCCAAGAACTTCTTCAGGAATGTACGCTTCAGGATCTAAAATAGATAAAAGTGATTTATCTTCTGGTGACTTAGTATTCTTCAATACTTCTGGTAGAGGCGTCTCACATGTTGGTATTTATATCGGAGACGGCAAATTTATCCATTCATCCACTTCAAAAGGTGTGAAAATCGATAAATTAAGTGATCCATATTATTGGGGAGATCGTTACGTGGGAGCTAAGCGAATTGCTGATGTAACAGTAGCGGTAAACAAATAAAACATATACATATCTGTTCTATCGTATAATCTACGGTAGAACTTTTTTTGTGTTCCCAACATCTTCTTATCGTTTGATAATTCTTTGTTAATTCTGCATAATGAAAAATATATTATAAGTATCCATCGGAAGGAGGAAGGAATTTGAAGTATAACCGTAACGAGTATTTTCGTTATACATTTGAAGAACCTTGCGATGCAACATTTCGTTTAATAAAACAAAATGAAGGCAGTAATGGAGTGGAATTATCAAACAAAGGTATTTGCAAAATTATAGATATCAGTCCAAATGGCTTGAAGATGTTTAGTGAATTATTTATTTCCATAGATCAATTACATCATGTTGAATTACATTTCACATTAGATACAAATCCTATTTCAATGGTAGGAGAATTTGTTTGGTCCCACCGAAAAGCAGATGGTCATGAATATGGCATAAAGTTAGTTGGGGATAGTGAGAGTGAAAAAATGATTATTGGAGAGCTAAAAAACCGTAGACGCAAAGAGATGGAACTTAGGTAAGTAAAAATTATTACAAGTTTCGACAAAAAATAAATAAAAACTTTAAAATAAGAAGGATATTTTAAAGGTGGTGTTGAAATATATATATAGAGTTAAATTAAAGGAGGAGTTTACATGCTAAACTTTAACATTCGTGGAGAAAACATTGAGGTGACTCCTGCAATACGTGAATACGTTGAAGGGAAGATTGAGAAAGTAGACCGTTACTTCAACGAAGAAATTCAAGCAACTGCAAACGTTAACTTAAAAGTGTATAACGACAAGCAAACAAAGGTAGAAGTAACAATTCCTATGAAAAATTTAACACTGCGAGCAGAAGAACGCAATGCAGATATGTACGCTGCTGTCGATTTAATCGTTGATAAATTAGAGCGTCAAATTAGAAAATATAAAACAAAAGTAAATCGTAAGTTCCGTGAACGTGAAGGTGTAGCAACATTTTTTGCAACAATTGATCCACCAGATGCTGTAACAGATCATACTGAAGAAGATGAATATAATATCGTTCGTACTAAACAGTTTGACCTAAAACCGATGGATCAGGAAGAAGCAGTACTTCAAATGAATATGCTTGGTCATAATTTCTTCATCTTCACAGATGCAGAATCTAATGGTACGCATATTGTTTATAAACGTAGCGATGGAAAATACGGTTTAATCGAAACAAACTAAGCGTCTAAATTTAAATACGGGACTCTCCTCATTACGAGGAGAGTTTTTATCGTTTATATGGGATAATAGCGAGTAAAATGATGGGTGGTCTAAATAATCAGAAACACTTTTTACTTATGCAATATGCATATAAGGCTCCAAGTGCATGCAAAATAATAGTGTACCTTATTTGCGTGCCTTTAGAACGAATGGTAAAATGGAGAGTAAGACTAAATGGGAAGTGAAAATAGATGCTTGGAGTATTAAATAAAGTGTTCGATTTAAATAAACGTGAACTAAAACGCCTAGAGAAAATTGCGGATAAAGTAGAAGCATTAGAAAGTAAAATGGAAGCATTGTCTGATGAAGAACTACGAGCGAAAACAGAAGAGTTCCGTGGTCGCCATTCAAAAGGAGAAAGCTTAGATAGTTTATTGCCAGAGGCATTTGCAGTAGCGCGCGAAGGATCTAAACGTGTTCTTGGAATGTTCCCTTTCCGTGTTCAAATTATGGGGGCGGCTGCTCTTCACGAGGGTAATATTGCGGAGATGAAAACAGGGGAAGGTAAAACACTAACTTCAACTATGTCTATTTATTTAAATGCAATTACTGGCCTCGGTGCGCATGTCGTGACTGTCAATGAATACTTATCTAGCCGTGATGCTGCTGAGATGGGACAATTATATAATTTCCTAGGATTAAGTGTTGGATTGAACTTAAATTCATTGTCTAAAGAAGAAAAGCGTGAAGCTTATGCGGCGGATGTTACATATTCGACAAACAATGAGCTTGGGTTCGATTATTTACGAGATAATATGGTGTTGTATAAAGAAGATAAAGTTCAACGTCCTCTTCACTATGCAGTAATCGATGAAGTTGACTCCATCTTAATAGATGAAGCGAGAACACCTTTAATCATTTCAGGACAAGCCAACAAAGCAGCACTTCTATATAAACAAGCAAATGCATTTGTACGTACATTAACAAAAGAAGTAGATTTTTCTTATGAAGAATCCACAAAAGGTGTAACACTAACTGATACTGGTGTAGAAAAAGTAGAAAAAGCTTTCAATATAGATAATTTGTTTGATTTGACTCATGTTCGTTTAAATCATGCTGTCAATCAATCATTAAAAGCCCATGCTTCTATGCATTTGGATGTCGACTATGTCGTTCAAGAGGGCGATGTTGTAATAGTCGATTCATTCACTGGTCGTCTAATGAAAGGTCGTCGTTATAGTGATGGTCTTCATCAAGCGATTGAAGCAAAAGAAGGCTTAGAAATCCAAAACGAATCGATGACAATGGCTACGATTACGTTCCAAAACTTTTTCCGTATGTACGATAAGCTGTCGGGGATGACTGGTACAGCAAAAACGGAAGAAGAGGAGTTCCGCAATATATACAATATGAATGTTATTGCGATTCCAACAAACCGTCCCATTGCAAGGGATGATCGTGCAGATTTAATCTATGCATCCATGAATGGGAAATACGAAGCAGCAGCTGCTGATATTGCTGAGCGCAATAAAAGCGGTCAACCAGTTCTAATTGGTACAGTTGCTATTGAAACCTCTGAAATTATTTCTAATTTATTAACCAAACATGGTATTAAGCATAATGTATTAAATGCCAAAAACCATGAACATGAAGCAGAAATTATTGCAACTGCTGGTCATCTAGGATCTGTTACGATTGCAACAAATATGGCTGGTCGTGGAACAGATATTAAACTAGGCGATGGAGTAGTTGAAGTTGGTGGTTTAGCAGTAATTGGGACGGAACGACATGAATCTCGTCGTATAGATAACCAACTACGTGGACGTTCTGGTCGTCAAGGAGATCCTGGGGTTACTCAATTCTATTTATCAATGGAAGATGAATTAATGCGCAGGTTTGGCTCTGATAACATGCGTGCTATGATGTCGAAGCTAGGTATGGATGACACGCAACCAATTCAATCGAAGATGGTATCCCGTGCAGTAGAATCAGCGCAAAAACGGGTAGAAGGAAATAACTTCGATTCACGTAAGCGTTTATTACAATATGATGATGTACTACGTCAACAACGTGAAATTATTTATAAGGAACGTAATGAAGTATTAGAAACAGAAAATATGCGTGCACTTGTTGAGTCCATGTTATTCGGTGCAATTGAGCGTTTAGTTTCTTCCCATACAAGCTCTGAGAATAAGGCTGATTGGAGTTTGAAAGGAATTGAAGATCACATTCAAGCGAACCTATTGCCTGAAGGTGTAATAACACAATCGGTACTACAAAATTTATCTTCAGAAGAAATGATCGAAAAAATCAAAGAAGAAGTAATTCGATTCTACGATGCGAAGGAAGAAGAAATGACTGCTGAACGTATGCGTGAGTTTGAAAAAGTAGTATTACTTCGTTCTATTGACTCCAAATGGATCGACCATATCGATGCAATGGATCAACTTCGCCAAGGAATCCATTTACGCGCATACGGGCAAACAGACCCACTTCGTGAATATCAGAGTGAAGGATTTGCTATGTTCGAAGCTATGGTCGATTCCATCCAGGAAGACGTTGCAAAATATGCGATGAAAGCTGAAATTCGCAATAACCTAGAACGCGAAGAAGTAGCAAAAGGGCAAGCTATAAATCCAAAAGAAGAAAGCGGTCCTGTGAAGAAAAAACCAGTACGCAAACAAGTTTCTGTTGGACGTAACGATCCATGTCCATGTGGAAGCGGTGAAAAATTCAAAAACTGTCATGGAGCAGTGCAATAATAAAAAAAAGTGGAAGCGTCTATGCTAAATGATACAGTTTAATTTCACGAAATCCTGTCGCAACCTCTGAATGACCCACATAATGTGGGTCTTCGTTCAGATTGGGAAGGGATACAGCTAAGTTTATACTGTATGGCATTAGTCATAAAGTAGTCTCACTGCATAAACAAGAACACTCATGCTAATGCTACAGTACAATATTCGAATGAAATCAAGAAAGTCGGAGGAACAACAAATGATAGAAATTGCAACAGTACGTAATGAACTAGATAGAACTTCAGGCAAGTTAAAAGACTTTAGGGGGTCTCTTTGACTTAGAAAACAAAGAGGTCCGAATTCAAGAATTAGAAGAGCTGATGACATTTCCTGATTTCTGGGACGATGCACAGGGAGCTCAAAAAGTGATTAATGAGACAAATGCATTAAAAGCTATTGTAGAAGAGTATCGTAATCTTGAATCCACTCAAGAAGACTTAGAGATGACTTTGGAATTGATAAAAGAAATGCCTGATGAAGAGTTGCAGGAAGACCTTGGTAACGAATTAAAAGATTTTACAAACAAGCTTAGTGATTTTGAATTGCAAATGTTACTTAGCGAGGAATACGATAAACATAATGCAATTTTAGAATTGCACCCTGGTGCTGGTGGTACTGAGTCTCAAGACTGGGGATCTATATTGTTACGTATGTACCAACGATGGGCAGATAAACGTGGCTTTAAAGTAGAAACAATCGATTATTTACCTGGAGATGAAGCTGGTATTAAGTCGGTAACTTTACTCATCAAAGGGCATAATGCATATGGCTATTTAAAAGCGGAAAAAGGCGTTCATCGTCTTGTTCGTATTTCTCCTTTTGACTCTTCAGGACGTCGTCATACTTCTTTTGTTTCATGTGAAGTAATGCCTGAGTTCACAGATGAAATCGAAATTGATATTCGTACTGAAGATTTGAAAATTGACACGTATCGTGCAACTGGTGCTGGTGGTCAGCATATTAATACGACAGACTCAGCAGTTCGTATTACACATTTACCTACAAATACAGTTGTTACTTGTCAATCAGAGCGTTCACAGATTAAAAACCGTGAGCATGCGATGAAATTATTAAAATCTAAACTTTATCAGCTGAAAATCGAAGAACAAGAAGCGCAATTATTGGAAATCCGAGGAGAACAAAAAGAAATCGGCTGGGGAAGTCAAATACGTTCTTACGTATTCCATCCATATTCGATGGTAAAAGATCACCGTACAAATGAAGAAAGTGGTAATGTTCATGCAGTTGTAGATGGTGAAATTGATCCGTTTATTCACGCTTACCTACGTTCAAAAATAAATTAATAGACGTTTTAAACACCGATGTTATAATTATATAATATCGGTTTTTTTATTTTTCAGAATATTAAGGATAGGGGAAGTAGAAATGAATATTAATGAGTTGAAAAACGAAGATTTAAGGAGAAAAAACTTCATTTTATTTTTAGCTTATGGGTTGGCTTCTGGGTTAGCTTTATTAGTACAAATTATTATTCAAGAGAAAACCGTGATTATTGTATCACTTGCAATTCCATTTATTATATCAGTCATCATGTATTTATTTGCAAGGAAAGCATCAGCTATTGCACTTATTTTTCCTTATTTTGTTATCCTCGCAGGAGCAATTACAGCATTAAGTATGAGTTTTTTTAATGTCGTGAGTGTTGCCACAATTGTATTAGCTTTATTTATCCTAATTTTAAGTAGTTTGCATTCTAAACAGAGTATTTTTATATTCGGTTATATTTTGTCGGTAATAGCCATGATTAATAATATATTAATGGACAACTCAGGTATATTTGAAGGTAGAATCGTCAATATTTTTCTTATACAGTTCGTTATGGCACTTGGGATTTTCCTACAAGTAAGACAAAGTAAAAAGTTATTCTCTAATGTCGAAAAGCTTATAGAAGATGCCAAGGTAAAATCAGTTGAAGATGCTTCCTTACATCAAAAATTAGAAACCGCTGTATCTGTCATTACGACTAATTTAGAGCAAATTCGCACTAATACATTTAATACCAATAATGCGCAGGCAGAAATGCTTGTTGCTGTTGGAGAAGTTAGTATTGGTTCTCAAAAACAAGCAGACCACGTAGTTGAAATTGTAAAAAATACAGAGGCAACTTCTGATTCTGTTAAAGAAATGGCCGGACATTTGCATGAAATTGTTAAACAAGCAGAATTAGCAGAACAGAATGCTTCGGATGGCTCTGCAGTGATGGAGAAGATGAAATATGAAATTGATCAATTTACAGTCTTTTTTGTAGAATTAAATAAAACGTTTAATGGACTTTCTGAAAAAATTAATGAAACAAATAATTTTGCAAGTGATATTCGCCAAATTACTTCACAAACTAATCTTCTAGCCCTAAACGCCTCAATAGAAGCTGCAAGAGCCGGAGAACTAGGCAAAGGATTTGCTGTCGTTGCAGAAGAAATCCGAAAACTTGCAGGAGTAACCGATCAATCACTGGAAAAAATAGATGATAATTTGAATCAATTAAATAAATTCAATCAAGAGGCTCTTAATAAGCTAGAAAATGGAGTGAACCAAATTTACGCTCAAGTAGCAACAGCTGATAAATCCAATAAGTCATTTAACATACTTCATGAAACAATGAAGAATTTACAAAACGAGTTAGCTAAATTCTTACAAGATGTGGATGTCATTTCAAATAATACAGAATCCATTAGTCTTAGTACAAATGAGTTCGCCGCAATTATAGAAGAAAGTACAGCCACTGTAGAAGAGTTCAACGCAACACTTGTTCAAATAACCGAAGATCAACAGGCTATTGCCAAATATATCGATCAAACATACAAAGAAGCGCAGAGCATTAATAAAATATAGCTACTACTAAAAGCATGTCTAGAGACACAATGCTACTGATTTCCGTTTCATGTGGACACTTTCCGTGGAGTGAGAGATGAGCTATCACGGTCGACAACGAGTAGATGTGATAGCTCATTTGTCTTACACCGTTCACTGGAGTCGCTAACTTTCACTCCAACCAATTAAGCGAGTAGTAATTAACTTCTAATTAGAATTGAGCTTTTTAGTCATGATGTAAGTCTTTACAATCATAAAAATGCTATGAAAAAGATTTCGCTTTTTCTCTGTTTCTTCTCTTATTAAATAAATGGGGTTTTGACTATAGTCATTTTCATAATTACTCATTTCAATATAAATTAGAAATATTTATGTGATGTTATATTCAACTATCCGAACATTTAAAGTGGACTTCGTTGATTGGAGCGCAAGGTGCCGACTTCAGCGGTAATAGCATGAACTGAAAGCCCCGCAGAAAAAACATTGGCCAAACTTTGTTTGACCGATGTCTTTGCGACGAGTAACCGCAGGAGCATATGTTTTCGTAGCGACGAGGAGATTGAAGTCATGCCCGCGGAAAGCGACCGCCTGATGCAGAAATCAACATTGTTTGGCTTTTACTAATGATTACTTTTTTATGAACTTGACTCAATTGTATGTATAGATCACTAATGTTGAGAGATAACATATATATCATCCAAAATCCTCTACTTCATTCACTTCACCTAGTCAACACGCTATCTTGTTGAAGTTCACAAATTACTTCTCACTTGTTATACTAGTGCAGGCAAATACAAGTATTTAAGTGAAAGAGGATAAGAAATGGAAACTAATTATAATCGTAGACAATATAAAGAACCACATCCCCTCATAAAAAATTCGAAAGATTATGTTTATGTAATTGTTGGCGCAGCTATTATTGCTTTAGCATTTAACGTCTTTTTATTACCAAACCAAATCGCTTCAGGTGGAGTTAGTGGGATCAGTACAATTTTAAAAGGAGTTTTTGGTTGGGAGCCAGGACTTGTGCAATATGCTTTTAATATTCCTTTGTTTATATCAGGACTTATCTTTTTGGGAGCAAAATTTGGTATTAAATCCTTAGTTGGAACATTAGTGCTGCCAGCAGTGGTGTTAGTGTCTGCTAATTGGGAACCATGGACGATGAATCCATTACTTGGCGCATTATTTGGCGGAATTACTGTAGGCCTTGGCTTAGGCCTAGTTTTTAGAGGCGGTGCGTCCACAGGTGGAACCGATTTAGCTGCTCAAATAATTACAAAATATACAGGATTTTCTCTTGGGACAAGTGTCCTCTTATTAGATGGATTGATAGTACTTAGTGCAGCAGTCGTTTTCGACATTGAGAAGGCTCTTTATGCGCTAATAGCATTGTTTGTTACGACAAAAACGATTGATCTTGTTCAATTAGGGTTTAGTCAATCCAAAATGATTTATATTATTACGAATAAACAAGATGAAATTAGAGATGCTATATATACCGAGATAGATCGCGGTGTAACAAAACTTCCAGCTTATGGTGGGTATACGAATATAGAAAGACCAATTTTAATGGTTGTGGCATATCAGACAGAGTTCACAAAGTTGAAACATATCATTAAAACTATTGACCCTGCTGCTTTTGTCATAGTTTCGGATGCCTATGAGGTACTGGGAGAAGGTTTCAAAAGATCTTAACTAAGGTATAATATTTATGCAAACTAAATTAGGGAGGTAGTAACATGAACAAGAAACTTTTAGCTTTAATATTAGGGGCAGGGTTAGTACTAGCAGCATGTGGTGGCGGTGATGATAATGCCGATAAAGATACGGATAAATCAACAGACTCAGGTACAACAACTGAAACAGCCTCTGTGGATGCAGAAAAGATAGTTAGTGCAAAATGTATTAGCTGTCACGGTCAAAATTTAGAAGGGCAAGGTAACTTCCCAGCTCTAAATAATGTAGGTTCACGCTTATCAGAAGATGAAATTTTAAACGTTATTGAAAACGGTAGAGGCGCTATGCCTGGTGGAATTATTTCTGGTGATGACGCTCAAGCAGTAGCAGAGTGGTTAGCTGCTAAGAAGTAATTTTAGTGAAAATCAAACCTAAATATGGAATCAGCTGCTCTTATTGAGCAGCTGATTTTTTTATTGATATAAAAGAAGGAATCTCCGCGATTGGTGTAGAATGTATGTTGAAGAAGGGTATAAAGTAGGTAAGAGAAATTTACTATTTAGGCTAAAACGTAGGTTTGTTTTTAAAAAAACTACCTATAATTACCTATAAATTGAAATCTATTTGTAACAAACAAAAGCTCTTCTAATGTTATAATAGGCGTGTTGCATTTTATGACGAATCTAATTAGGTGGTTTATAATGATAGAAATGATAAATGTCTACAAAAAATACCCGAATGGTATTGTTGCCGCTAACGGTATTGATGTAAAGATTGAACAAGGTGATTTTGTCTATGTAGTAGGACCAAGTGGAGCAGGAAAATCGACATTCATCAAAATGATGTATCGAGAAGAACGCCCTACCTCAGGAGATATTTTGATCAATGGTACCAATTTAGCAAGTCTCAAAAACAGTAAAGTACCATATTTAAGACGTCAAATTGGTGTAGTATTCCAAGACTTTAAGTTATTACCCCGTTTGAATGTTTATGAAAATGTGGCGTTTGCATTAGAAGTTATTGAAGAAACACCAAAAGTAATACGCAAAAAAGTTATGGATGTATTAGAGTTAGTTGGTTTGAAACATAAAGCAAGAATGTTCCCAACAGAGCTTTCAGGAGGAGAACAGCAACGTGTGTCGATTGCTCGTTCAATTGTGAATACTCCACAGCTAGTAATTGCAGATGAACCGACAGGAAATTTAGATCCAGAAACTTCATGGGAAATTATGAATATATTTGAAGAAATCAATGCTCGAGGAACAACGATTATTATGGCAACTCATAATAGAGAAATTGTTAATACTATTAGACACCGTGTTATAGCAGTTGAGGGTGGATTAATCACTCGAGACGAATACGGAGGAGAATACGGTTATGAAGGGTAGAACATTAGGAAGACACTTCAGAGAAAGTTTAAAGAGCATCAGTCGCAACGGGTGGATGACATTTGCTTCCGTAAGTGCAGTAACAGTTACATTGTTACTTGTTGGAGTGTTCGTCATGATCATGATGAACTTAAACAAAGTAGCAGATGATTTGGAGAAAGACGTAGAGATTAAAGTCTATGTTGAGTTAACAGCAGATGAAGCTTCTATAACAAAACTAGAGCAAGAGATTAAAGAGACAGCTGGAGTAGCAGAAGTTAAATATTCTCCAAAAGGTGATGAATTAAGTAAATTAGTAGTTGATTTTGGAGAAGATTTACGATTATATGACCAACAGAATCCATTACATAATGTATTTTATGCTAAAGCTACAAATCCTCAAGAGACCGAAGCAGTCGCAAAGAAATTAGACCGTCTCGATAATACGTTTGAAGTGAAGTATGGCGAAGGAAAGATAGAAAATTTATTCTCGTTCTTGAACACGGGAAGAAACGTTGGGTTAGTACTGATTTTAGCATTGCTATTTACAGCAATGTTCCTAATTTCTAACACAATTCGTATTACTATCGTTGCAAGAAGAAGAGATATTGAAATTATGAAATTGGTTGGAGCTACGAATTGGTTTATACGTATTCCTTTCATCTTAGAAGGTATGTGGCTTGGAATTTTAGGGTCTATTGTTCCTATCACGTTAGTAACAGTACTCTACTATAATATTTCTAATTTGCTAGCACCAAAATTGAAACAAGGAAAATTATTTGAACTGCTAGATTTCTCGCCATTTATTTATCAAGTAAACGGCTTGATCTTATTAATGGGCGTACTCATAGGCGTTTGGGGAAGTTTTATGTCAGTCCGTAAGTTTCTACGTGTGTAGTTTGTAAATTGAAGGGAGCAAGAAGTGTTGAGAAAACAGTCTAAATGGATGCTAAGAATTATGGCGATAGCTACTACAGGTGCACTTTTAATAACAACACCAAGTGCTTTAGCTAATACTCTAGATGATTTAAAAAACGAACAAAAACAATTAGAACAAAAGAAAAATAGTATTGACTCAAATATTAAAGATACAGAAGGCAAGATTGACCAAAACGTATCAAAAATAGATCAAATTATGGCTCAAATAAAAGAGCTGGATACTAAGATTATTAGTACGGAATCTCAGATTGCTGAAGTGCTAAACCAAATTAAATTAACAACAACTGAGATTGAAAAATTACATGCTTCAATTAAAGAACTTGAAAGAAAAATTGAAGAGCGTGATGAACTATTAAAAGAACGAATCCGTGCAGTTCAAGTAAGTGGGGGTTCTGTTAGTTACCTAGATGTATTGCTAGGGGCAAATAGTTTCATCGATTTTATTGACCGCTTTTCTGCAGTCAATACGTTGATGGATGCAGACCGTACCATCTTAAAAGAACAGGCAGATGATAAAGCCCAATTAGAAGAGCAACAAGCAAGCCTAGAGAAAAAACTCCAACAACAGGAAGATAGTAAAAATGAGCTTGTAAGTTTGAAGGCATCTCTAGACACTCAAAAGGCTTCAAAAGGTAATTTAGTAGATCAGTTAGAAGTAGAACAGGCTAAATTACATGAAGAAAAAGAAGTATTAGAAACAGAATATGACGAAATTCTAAACTTAAGCCAAGAAACGCAAAATAAAATTGTTGCTGAACAAAAAAGAATAGCAGAAATTGCAAGAAAAGCAGCTGAAGAAAAGAAACGTAAAGAAGCGGAAGAAAGAAAACGTCAGCAAGCTGCGAGTGGCGGTTCTTCTTCAGCCATACCAAATGTCTCTGCTGGTTCTTGGACTAGACCTGCATCTGGACGCTTCACTTCTGGATATGGTAGTCGAACACACCCGATACATGGTGTAGTAAAAACTCACTATGGTATTGATATTGCAAACAGTACAGGTACCCCGGTAGTATCGGCTGCAGATGGAGTTGTTTCTTATGCTTCTCCGCTCAGCACATATGGAAATGTAATTATGGTAACTCATTCTATTGACGGTCAAATTTTTACTTCGCTATATGCGCATTTAAGCAGTATTAAAGTAAGTAAAGGACAAGTTGTGTCGAAAGGGCAGATTATCGGTGGAATTGGTACTACTGGTAACTCTACTGGACCTCATTTGCATTTTGAAATTCATTTAGGAAACTGGGAAGGTATGGCGAAAAACTCTGTTAACCCATTGAGATATATTTCCTTATAATATTTAAACAATGCTTCTCCAATCTGAACTGCGCCCTAAATTTTGGACAGTATAATAAAAGCAACCTTCTATTTAAGCAGCTATCAGATGGCTTCGGTATTCTACCGGAGTCATCTTTTTTGATTCCATTGTTTTCTTGATTCGTTGTAGAAAATCATGTAGCTATCAACCCGTTGTTTTAATTCATCAAAGGTTTTTGATTGTTTATATTCCATCTCATCTTTCATGTGTCCAAAGAAGGACTCCATTGGTGCATTATCGATACAGTTGCCTCTTCGAGACATAGATTGCTTCATATTCATTTGTTTCAATCGTTTTTGAAATTCTGGATGTGTATAATGGAATCCCTGATCAGAATGGATCATGGCTTCTGGATGAACATTTTCCACTAGTTTTTCTTTCAACTTAACGAGCGTATTGTAAGCGATAGTCATTTTTAGCGTTTGAGATAATTCATAAGCGACTATTTCACGTGTAGCTACATCTTTTACACAGGAGAGGTACGCTGTTTTTCCACGATACTTCAAATAGGTAATATCGGTTAAGAATACTTTTCCAGGTTCATCTTGTGTAAATTCGCGATTTAAAACATTTGGTAATGTCTTATGTTCTTGAGTTGCTTTTGCAATATTTCTATATGGGTTTGCCCGACGTACTTTCGCAAAGAAATTGTATTTTCTCATTAGACGACGGATTTTCTTTGGATTCATTGGTGTTTCAAGTAACGCACACACTTCCATATAAAGCCCACGGTAGCCAATTTTCCCTTTGAATGCATCGTAGATGCACTTTAAAAAGAGATAATCTTCATAATCATTATGCGCTCGTAATGCATGCTTTTCCGTGTTCTGCATCCATGCATAATAACCGCTGCGACTAACATTCGCAACTGCACATAATTCAGAGACGCTATTTATTAGTTGGTATTTGCGAATTACTTCATTGATAATTTCGTATTTTTTATGTGCAGCTACTAGCGTTTCTTCGCCTGCCTTTCGAGTTCCTCCAGCTTTTTTAGTAGTTCGATTTCCGCTTCTAAATAACGAATACGAGCTTCTGCTTTTTCCAGTTTTTTATTGGGTGATAGATTTTTTGTATTCGGTCGACCTGTACTTCCTTTACCTCGACGCTCCTCAAAAAATCCATCTTCACCATATTGATTGAAGGTTCTTCTCCAACGGTTTAAAGAATTCTTAGCTTTGGTAGAACCAATCATTTCAAGATCAAATCCATTTTCTATAAAGATTTGTGAAGGACCTTTACCTGCTAAATTCTGTTCGACTGCTATTTTTTTAAACTCAGGTGTATATTGAATCGCTCGATCAGATACTGAAGCTACATTAGGATTGGCTTCTAACAGTTGTCGTTGATGTTCATTAAAATAGATTTTACTCATAAGTGTAACTCCCGTTCCTATATATTAGGTTTTAGTATAACGGGCTTTTTCCATAGAAAAAACCCCGAAAGGGCACTTTTTTTAAAGTGTCCACTATTCGGGGTTCAGTTCAAATCATGGAGAGGCGTTGTTTTTTTTAGAATTAAAAAGTCTTAGAATTTAATAGAGTATTTCTACTACAATTCTCAGATAACAGTAAACAGGGAATACTATGATTTCCGTTTCACGTGGACGCTTTCCGCGGGCTGTCTATGAGCCTCCTATGGAGTCTCGCCTGGACACGCAATTCCCGCTGGAGTCGCCACGTTACACTCCAAACAATAAGTAGATATTACTTTATAATTGAACCGGATTAGTATTATAAAAACAATAATTAGAATAGGTTGATGAAAAAGAGCGAACAGCAGTGCCATTCGTATAGTAGGGATTTTTACATCGAGAAATCACTGTTACTTGCTTTGGTAGGTTGGATACTTGCTCTCGATGTAGATTCACTTAAGTAATAGGGATTATATCCATTTATTTGGTATCTTTTATCCTATTTATGTAATTTCATCGGTGAAATAGAGGATGTGTGCCTTCCAAGCCGCATGAGCGCGAAGAATGAGACTTCAAAAAGGATGAAGGAGCGTAAGCGACCATCCTTGAAGGCTCAAGCGTAGCGTGCGGCAAGCATACATCCGGATAGAAAGTTTCTTTATGATAAAATTTCTACCTGATGATTAGTAACTTGCTTTGGTAGGTTGAATACTTGCGGTCATGTAGATAATACTTGCATATATGAATCGTTTACTTGTTCTAGATGCAAATTTACTTGCGAAAAGGAATAATTATCCATTTACCAACGGAATCTTGATACTACTAATGTGATAATTCGTTCCTTTAGAAATTAATTCTATTTAATTGTCGAAAAATAGGATGTGTGCCTTCCAAGCCGCATGAGCGCGAAGAATGAGACTTCAAAAAGGATGAAGGAGCGTAAGCGACCATCCTTGAAGGCTCAAGCGTAGCGTGCGGCAAGCATACATCCGGATAGAAAGTTTCTTTATGATAAAATTTCTACCTGATGATTAGTAACTTGATTTGGTAGGTTGAATACTTGCGGTCATGTAGATAATACTTGCATATATGAATCGTTTACTTGTTCTAGATGCAAATTTACTTGCGAAAAGGAATAATTATCCATTTACCAACGGAATCTTGATACTACTAATGTGATAATTCGTTCCTTTAGAAATTAATTCTATTTAATTGTCGAAAAATAGGATGTGTGCCTTCCAAGCCGCATGAGCGCGAAGAATGAGACTACAAAAAGGGTGAAGGAGCTTAAGCGACCATCCTTGAAGGCTCACGCGTAGCGTGCGGCAAGCACACATCGGATAGAAAGTTTTTTTATGATAAAATTTCTACCTTATGATTAGTTACTTGCTTTGTTAGGTTGAATACTTGCGGTCATGTAGATAATACTTGCATATATGGATCGTTTACTTGTTCTAGATGCAAATTTACTTGCGAAAAGGAATAATTCTCCTTTTATTGATGGAAATCTTTATACTACTTATGTGAGAATTCGTTCCTTTAAAAATCAATTCTATTTCATCGGTGAAAAATAGGATATGTGCCTTCCAAGCCGCATGAGCGCGAAGAATGAGACTTCAAAAAGGATGAAGGAGTGTAAGCGACCATCCTTGAAGGCTCATGCGTAGCGTGCGGCAAGCGCACATCCGGATAGAAAGTTTCTTTATGGTAAAATTTCTACCTGATGATTAGTTGTTTGCTTTGTTAGGTTGAATATTTGCGGTCATGTAGATAATACTTGCATATATGGATCGTTTACTTGTTCTAAATGCAAATTTCCATCAATAAAAGGAATAATTATCCTTTTATTGATGGAAATCTTTATACTACTAATGTGACAATTCGTTCCTTTAGAAATTAATTCTATTTAATTGTCGAAAAATAGGATGTGTGCCTTCCAAGTCGCATGAGCGCGAAGAATGAGACTTCAAAAAGGATGAAGGAGCGTAAGCGACCATCCTTGAAGGCTCATGCGTAGCGTGCGGCAAGCACACATCCGGATACAAAACTACTCAATAAATAAATGCATACCCAATTACCAGTTCTTAATTCACTACATAGTCACATATTCAGCTCATTTAATTCGTATTTAAAGCAACAGATAACATATAATAAGGGCAGTGAAATATTATCGTACCAGTAGGAGGTATAATATGAAGAAAAAAGTTATTGGACTAGTAGTTATAGCTGCATTAGTAGCAATCGCAACAATATCCTTTGTAAGAGATAATATTGATGAACAAGAAGCATTTGCGGGCGAGCAAATGGGTACTGATTTAGCGAACAATGCTGCAAACGAAGGCTTAGGAAAAGGAAATGCAGCACCTAATTTTACTCTGACTACACTAGCGGGTGAGGAAGTCACACTCGCAGATTATAAAGGAAAGAAAGTTGTATTAAATTTTTGGGCAACTTGGTGTCCTCCTTGTAAAGCAGAGATGCCACATATGCAAAACTATTATGAAGATATGGCAGAGAAAGAAAATGTGGAAATTTTAGCGGTCAATTTGACAAGTACTGATACTGGTCTGGACAAAGTCAAAGCGTTTCAAGAAGATTATGCACTTAGCTTTCCTATACCACTAGATGAGGAAGGGATAGTTGGGGAAACATATCAAGCGATTACAATACCAACTACTTATATGATAGATACTACGGGAACCATTCAAAATAAGATTGTTGGACCGATGGACGAGCAAATGTTGACAGACTATGTGAGTAATTTAAAATAACAACCGATTTTTGAGCAAGTATTAAACTCCTGTTTTCACACATATATTAGTGGAAAAGTAGGAGGTTGAACTTGCGCAAAAGTCGGTTTTTTCTTTATGGTTTGTTAGTCGTTGTTATCTTAGGTATCGGGTATATGTGGTTGATGAAACCTTCAGCTACAGAACAAAAAAGTGTGAGCAATAGTCAAGTCATTGATGAAGCGTTCAAATTAATAAAAAAAGAGGCGGTATTCTCTAAAAATGAAAATCTGCTCGTTGAAGGTGCAATTCGTGGAATGGCAGATGCGTTAGAAGATCCACATAGTACGTATTTAACTAAGGAAGAAGCTGCGAATCAAGAGGCTTCACTTGCAGAAGAAAGAGTTGGAATTGGAGCGGAGATTATGCTCTCGGCAGGGAAATTTGTCGTAGTGGCACCTTTAAAGGATTCGCCTGCTTTTAAAGCTGGCTTAAAATCTCAGGATGAAATTGTACGTGTGAACGAAGAAAGAGTAGAAGGCAAGTCAATGGCAGAGTTAATACAGCTGTTAAGTGGTAAAAAAGGATCTAACTTGAAAATGACGGTGTATCGAGCTAGTGAGAATCGCCATGTAGAATTACATATGAAACGTGATACGATTGCGATGCATACGGTTTCCAGTGATATTTATGAAGTAGAAGACTATTCAATTGGTATTGTGAATATCACTTTATTTGGTGAGAAGACTGGAGAAGAGTGGGAGAAACAAACGAAGGCATTAGTGGAACGAGGGATAGATGGGCTAGTAATTGATGTAAGAGGAAACCCTGGCGGCTATTTGTTTAGTGTATCTACTATTATCGGTACTTTATTGCCGAATGGCTCCACTTTCGCCTATATGCAAGATGCAAAAGGTGTGTTGGAAATGCTTAATACTGAAACACAGGATAATCAGTATCTAAACAAGCTCCCAGTAGTGCTATTACAAAATGGTGGAAGTGCTTCCGCAAGTGAAGTGCTAGCTGGAGCATTGAAGGATAACCAGCGTGCGATGATTGTCGGAGAAACAAGTTTTGGTAAAGGGACTGTTCAGGAAACACGTCCACTGAAGAATGGTGGAAAGCTTAAAATCTCTACTCATAAATGGCTTACTCCAAAACAAGAGTGGATTCATCATAAAGGCATTCAAGCAGACTTACAGGTCGAACCTGATGAATTATATACAATGGATACAAAATATTATCAAGGTAATTTTCGTGTAGGTGACTTTGGGGAAGAGGTAAAGTATGTTCAACAAGTATTAGGCGCACTTGGTTATAATATAAGTCGCCAAGATGGATACTTTGATGAAGATACGGGAGCAGCAGTTGAAAAATATCGAGAGGAGAGAAGCTTGGATAAATTCAATGAGATAGATGATGCACTTTTTCAGTCATTAACAAAAACTATTCTGGATTATAAAACTAGTAGAGAAAATGATAAGCAGTTCCAAATGGGTATTAGTTATTTACTTCATGATATAAAATAACAAAGTAAATACGAAAATCCTATACGCAAAGCCCTCTCTGTTTGTTACAATAATAGGAAGTATAGTTGCAAGTGAGGGGGATGCGTATGGTGCAAGAAATTTTAATCGAATTGGTTAAAGGAATTGGACGTTTTTTCCTTCATCCTTCAGTATATATTACGCTTCTCTTCTCGATATTGATCGGATATGTTCGAGTAAAAAGAGAAAGAAGGCAGTTTCGCACAAGATTACTATGGGGATGGACAGAAACTAAGAAATTCTTGTTGGATGGATTAATTTGGGCGTTAATTATATCTGTTGTCAGTGTAGTTGTGGGATTAGTTATTCCTAATTCTTGGTTATGGGTATATAGCGCGTGGATGATTTTATTTATATTATTATTTACGTATCAGTTTGGTTCTGCGATTTACGCAATTGCATTAGGTACGGCAACAATCTATGCCATGTATACATATGGCTGGTCATTAGACCTATATTCATGGACTATTTCTGGTTTGGATATTTTACAAAATGGGATTGTTCCAATAGCTATAATAGCGGGTCTTCTACTTATTGTTGAAGGTGTTCTTATTCAAAAACATGGTGCTTCACAAGCTTCTCCAAAACTAGTGATGACTGCTAGAGGTGTAGAAGCAATCGTTTATCATGTAAAAAGATTATGGCTATTGCCTATATTACTTATAATTCCTGGCGATGTCATTCCGACTTATTTACCTTATTGGCCACAGTTTTTACTTGGTGAAACGAGCTTTTCTTTGGTTTTATTTCCATTTGTAATTGGCTTCCAACAAAAATCTCAACATTCTCTACCCATTCATTTCTTCGCAGGATACGGAAAAATTGTTTGGCAATTAGGGATTGTTATAACGATAATTGCAGCTTTCGGTTATTTTGAGCCATTAGTTAGTGCAATTGCTCTACTAGTCGGAGTAATAGCAAGATTGCTTATAACAATCATAAAGTATCAACAAGAAAAAACAGGGAATTATGCTGTCTCACCACAATCGAATGGTGTTATGATTGCGGGTGTCCTGTCCGGTTCTCCAGCAGAGAAAATGGGGCTGTTAATAGGAGAACGTATTGTAAAAGTAAACGGACAAAAAGTTGAAAACGAACAGGAATTATATGAAGCAGTTCAAATAAATGCCGCGCATTGTCGGCTTGAAGTATTAGATTCAAATGGAGAATTACGTCTTCGTCAGCACATATTATTTAGACATGATCATTATCGACTAGGTCTAATCTTAGTTAGATAGGAGAAACTATGGAATCACTATCACTCACAACTCAAATAATATTGGCTATTTTTGCTCCTGCAGCACTCGTTGTATTATTTACACGCATAACATTCAATCATTATGTTGCGTTAATATTAACCGTTGCATTATTTGCCGCATCAGTCTATGCAGGCTACACACATCGATGGTGGATTTATATGATCGACGCTGCATCACTTACAATCGGCTTCTGGTATAGTACTCATATGAAAACTAGTAAAAATAAAAAAAATCCGCCTCTTTGAAAGAGAGCGGATTTTTTTGTTCAAAGTTAAGAAAGTATATAAAAATACAGAATGAACACTGGTTTTACTTAACTTTTAAGAATGAATAATGCTACTGATTTCCGTTTCAGGTGGACGCTTTCCGCGGGCTTGGCTTTAGCCTCCTCGTTCGCTACGCTCCCTGCGGGGTCTTCAGCTCAAGCTATCCCGCTGGAGTCGCCACCTTACACTCCAATCAATATAATGTGTAGTACTAAACTATAAGATTTAGCAAAGTATATCGCTGAGATATTAAGAGTCATCAAAAAAAATTTATAGGGATAAAACCTATCTGCCCTATTAGGAATACTATTTTATAATAAAAGAAGAAGGTAAGTTTATTTATAAGAGTCAACTTGATCATAACTCTTATAAGATAAAAAAACTATATTTATGTGGTTTTATATCCAATTATCCGTTTATATAAAGTGGACCTAGTTGATTGGAGCGCAGAGCGGCGACTCCAGTGGGAACAGCACGAGCTGAAGACCCTGGACTGAGCGTAGCGAAAATCTTTTTTGCGACGAGCTTGCGCAGGAGCGAAGGAAGCGGCTGAAGCCGTGCCCACGGAAAGCGTCCGCTCGGAGCGGAAATCAAAGGCATAAATTTTATGTACGATTAAAATATCAAACTATATACAGCTAAAACTCCGATTGTACCAAGTACAACAACCATCACATTTGAAAATAGAAAAGCTAAGCTAAATGCCACAACCGTTCCTATTAAACCAAATAATAGATTATCTTGTTGTACGTATAAAATAGCTGGAAAGATTAAAGCACCTAAGACTGCAAAAGGAATATTACGTAATACACCTGATACGACTGGAGGCAATTCTTTTCCCTCTAAAAAGGTGAGAGGAAACGCCCGAGGAATATATGTAACAAGAGCCATTCCAAGCAATGTCCACCAATACCACATACCCATTTGTTATACCCCCTTTGGTAAATTTTTCCCACGTTTTGCATAAATTATTTCGATAAAAATAGAAGAAGCCAGTGTAGCAACTAAAATGGACCAACCAGTGGATAATAGCTGAGTCCAGTAAAAGAACCCGTTAATCATAGCTGCTAAAAGAGCAAGCATTACTACCTTTCTATTTCCTCGCATAGAGGGTACTAGTAGTCCGACAAACATGGCATACAAAGCAATGGACATAGCTGCTTGTAAAAATGCTGGAAGATTTGCCCCAATGACATGACCAACTGCAGTAAAGACAACCCAGCTACTATAAGCTATTAAGGCTACTCCAAAGGCAAAAGGTGTAGCTATTTTCTTATCTTTTTGTGTAGCTAGTACCGAAAAACTCTCATCTGTGATTCCAAAAGCATAAATACCTTTAATCCACCTTTTTTCACTTTGCATCTTTTCGTTCAGCGCAGCCGTCATTAAGAAGTGACGAATATTAACGACAAACGTATTTAAAACGATTAAAATAGGGTCAACACCTTTTGAAATGAGTGTGAGGGACATATATTGAGCTGCTCCTGCATAAACGAAAATACTCATAGCTGTGGCTTCCCAAATTGAAAGTCCAGTCGTTTTTGCAAGCAAGCCAAATGTTAGGGCAACCGGAAAATAACCAATAGCAATACTGATTCCAGCCTTTAATCCTGAAAAAAATGATCTATTATTCACAAAACGTTCACCACCTGAATACATAATCAACAAATTATACTATAAGAAGTGAGTTTTATGTACAGTAATATTGGGAATAGTATAAATATACATATTTGGAGGAGAGCCAAATGCCGGACTGGTTTTCAATAGAGACATTAACAGATTTAACACATGATTATCGAGCACTAGGACCACTAATTGGTATTCTATTGCCGTTTTTGGAGGCCTTTCTTCCATTTTTACCATTAGTCGTTTTTATAGTTGCTAACGTCAATGCATATGGTCTACTGATTGGTTTTCTTATTTCCTGGATAGGATCGGTTGCCGGTTCCTATGCAGTATTCTTAGTGATTCGAAAATATGGACGAGCACGTGTCCTAGGTTTTATAACGAGGCATGTGAGAATTCAAAAACTTATAAAATGGGTAGAGAGAAATGGATTTGGACCACTCTTTTTACTCGTTTGCTTCCCGTTCACACCTTCTGCTTTAGTCAATATTGTTGCGGGACTTTCAGATATGAAAAAAAATACGTATTTCTGGACGCTGGCATTAGGTAAACTCATTATGATTTTTGTTGTCAGTTTTATTGGTTCAGACATTAAGGCATTGATTACTCAACCTATTAGAACAGCTATTGTCATTTTGCTAATTGCTATTCTATGGTTTGTTGGTAAAGCAATTGAAAAAAGAATAAATAAAAAAGTAGAAGCAGATTTTCGATTAATCAGCAGCGAAAGAAAAAACAAAAGAGGAGAAAGTCTTGAATAATGTAAAAAAAGAAATGCTGGAATGGTTAATGGCATTAGTAATAGGTATCTTAATCGTGATGTTCGTCAGAATGTTCATTGTGACAAATTATGAGGTAGTGGGTCAGTCGATGATGCCAACATTGCATAATAAAGATAAAGTGATTGTGACAAAACTTTCCAAAATCGAGCATATGGATATTGTGATTTTCCATGGAGATCAGGGTGAAGATTATGTAAAGCGTGTCATTGGTCTACCAGGTGATAAGATTAGTTATGAGAACGATGAGTTGTTTATTAACAACAAAAAAGTAGAAGAGCCTTTTCTAGAATCTTATAGTGCATATGAAAATCCAAATGATAACTTCACAGGAAATTTTGAATTAGAGGAAATGACCGGAAGTAACCGGGTTCCACCAGATAAATTGTTTGTTTTAGGAGATAATCGTATTTCTAGCATGGATAGTCGATATTTTCACTTTGTAGATACTGAAAAAATTGTTGGTGAGGTGCAAGCACGTTACTGGCCGATTTCGCAGTCAACGACTCAATTCACTACCGAATAATTTCCCTCTCTGTAGTATGTTTTGTACAATAGAGATAGGAGATTATTCGGGTTTTTTTATTACTATATCAAATTTTGGATAAATTTCCCGTTCCGCAAGTAAATTAGCATCGAGAGCAAGTAAACAGACAGTAAAGCGCAAGTAACTAATATAGTAAAGCAAGTAAAATCCTTAGAAACGCAAGTAATCAACATGACACCGCAAGTAACATGTGAAAGTTTAGGTTTTGATGTCTCTCTCTATTTAACCTTTTCGATTATCGTTATTATAATATTTATTCTGCTCAATCTTATAGCTACTCTCTAATTGAATGGAGTAACTGCGTTAGGTGAAGAACCCGCAGCGAAGACATTGGTCAAACTTTGTTTGGGCAATGTCTTTGCAACGAGTAACCGCAGGAGCATATATTTTCCAGCGAGGAGACTTAGGCAACGCCCGCGGAATGCGTCAACCTGAAACAAAATCACAGCCTATAATTATTTTACATATAACCTAAAAGAAAACTTCGCCCGAAAGGAGATTGAAAATATTGTCGCTACGAATAGTTAGTGGCCGATCAGGCTATGGAAAAACAACCTTTATCCACCAAGAAATAATCACAGAACTACAAAGAGCTCCTATAGGAGACCCAATATTCTACATAGTTCCCGACCAAATGTCATTTTCCAGTGAGTATGACCTTGCAGCAGAATCGGGACTTCCAGGACTAATTCGAGCACAGGTAACTACATTTAAACGATTAGCGTGGCGTGTTCTTCAAGAAACAGGTGGAATTGCCAAAGAAGAAATAAGTGGCTTTGGTTATCGTATGCTTATTCGGAGTCTGCTTGAAAATCACAAAGACGAATTTACGCTATTTAAGCGAGCAGCAACAAAAAGAGGATTCACCGATCAAATCGAAGTATTACTTAAAGAGTTTAGTAGATACTGCATGGATTACTCTACCATGGCAAATGCCCTAAACAATCTAGAAAATGTTAACGCCCCAAAAACGCTTATAGATAAATCCTCCGATATAATGCTAATGCTTGAAAAGATGGAGCAAAAACTAGGAGTTAGCTATATTGACGGGGAAGGTTACTTAACATTATTAGCAACCAAAATAAAAGACTCTACACTCCTTGCAAAAACAGATATATACATCGATGGTTTCACTTCATTTACAACAAGAGAATTAGAGATTATCGCGGAATTAATGAAACAGGTAAAGCGTATTACAATTGCTCTACCAATGGAATCATTGCAGGATGCTGTAGATGAACAATCGCTATTCTATCAACCAGCAAATACATGTGCTAGGTTATTAGAAATAGCACAAACCGAACAAGTTGAAATCGAAGAAGCAGTGCATCTGCATGAACAGAAACGCTTTATGTCAAAAGAAATTGCTCATATTGAGGCAAATCTGGATCAGCTTCCTCCCTTGCAAACAAATTCAGAAGGGAATATTCGAATAACAGAAGCTGCCAATCGTCGTGCGGAAATGCATGCAGTAGCAAGGCAAATACGAGAATTGATGCAACAAAAAAGTGTTCGTTATAACGAAATGGCTATTTTGCATAGAGATGCAGATACGTATGAAGGGTTGATCGAGACTATTTTCCCACAGTACGATATTCCAGTTTTCATTAGTAAAAAGAAACCGATGTTACATCATCCACTAATCGAACTTAGCCGGACCATTTTAGAAATTATTCGAACAGACTGGAAGTATGAACCAGTGTTTCGCGCAGTGAAGACTGATTTGTTTTTTCCGTTAGATGCCCCTAAAAAAACGTGGAGAGAGCGTGCGGATCGTTTAGAAAATTTTGTACTGGCATTCGGAATCTATGGAGATAGATGGTGGGATGAAAGACGTTGGGTTTATAAAAAATATCGTGGTTTAGAATTTTATTCCAAAGTGCAAACCGATGAAGAAAAAAGTATTCAAGCAGATATCCATACAATAAGAGATTTGATCGTTGAACCAATCAAAGCTCTGTCCGATCAGTTGAAACAAAGTAAAACAGGAAAAGATTATGCAATAGCTATCTATACATTTATAGAAGCACTAAACGTATATGAAAAACTGCAAAGCTTGAAGCAAACTGAAGAGGAAAACGGCCAATTACTCCTCGCTTCCGAACATGAGCAAGTATGGAATGAGTGGGTAAATGTAGTCGACCAATTTGTATTGATGTTTGGCGAGAAGGAAATGTCCTTGGAAGAAGTAGCCAAAATTTTAGATGAGGGTTATGATCAGCTTGATTTTTCTAGCATTCCACCTACTATTGATCAAGTGATTGTTGGTAATGTTGATATCATTCGTCTAACGAATATAAAAGCGGCATTTGTACTAGGAGTTAATGATGGAGCTTATCCAAAGCGGATGGATCATGAAGGGATACTAACTGATACAGAGCGTGAATGGTTCATGCAAATTGGATTTGAACTTGCACCAACGTCGAAAGTGCGCTTGATGGATGAAAATTATTTAATCTATAAAGCATTTGTAACAGCTTCACATTTCTTATACGTATCTTATCCAATGGCAGACAACGAAGGGAAAGCACTATTACCTTCCATGTATATTAAAAAGCTACATCAAATGGTAAGTGATTTGCCTGTTGAAGTAGCTGTAGTCGATCCGAGCGATATGCTAACAGATAAATTAGATCTGACTTCTATTAGTCACCCACGTCCTACTTTACCTTATGTTATTACGCAGCTTCGAAGTGCTCTAGAAACAGGGGAATTACCCGAAGTGTGGCAGTCGGTTTATCAGTATTATTTAATGGATCCTTATTGGTCGAAACTAGTAAAAAGAATTACAAAGCCCTTAATACATGGCAATAAAACAGAGAAATTAAATGAAGAGATGACTGAAGCCCTATATGGGGAAACGATTATTTCCAGTGTATCTCGTGTAGAAAAATATTATAGCTGCCCGTTTGCACACTACGCATCTTATGGCCTGAAGCTAGAAGAACGTGCAGAATATAGATTAGAAGCACCACAAATGGGAGACTTATTCCATGCGGCGTTAAAATGGATTGCGGATGAAACAAAGCGTGTAGATTTACAGTGGTCTCAGTTAACTCGACCACAATGCTACCAACTTGCTAGACAAGCAGTCGATTATATTGTGCCAGTCTTTGTACACCAATTATTATTAAGTACAAATCGATATCGATATATTCAACGAAAATTGGAGCAAATCGTTGCCAATACATTGATTGCCTTAAGCCAACATTCTAAAGGGTCCAGCTTTGTTCCAATTGCTATAGAAGCTGGTTTCGGTCCTGGTGAGGCGCTCCCTGCTTTGGAAATTCCACTGAAGCGTAATCGTAAAATGCAATTGCGTGGTCGAATCGACCGAGTGGATGCAGCTAATATTAACGGCAATATGTTTGTACGGATTGTCGATTATAAATCATCTAAAAAAGGGATTGATTTGAACGAGGTTTATCATGGTATTTCTCTTCAAATGTTAACTTATTTAGATGTTGCTGTTGAAAATGCGGATATATGGCTACATGAGGATGCTGATCCAGCAGGAGTCTTATATGTGCATATGCATAATCCATTTATTCAGTCCCAAAAAGAAATGGAAGATGCAGAATTAGAGGATGCGATTTATAAATCATACAAAATGAATGGTCTACTACTTGATGATCCAGAAGTAATTATGGAAATGGACGAGCAGATTTCAGGATTTTCGAAAGTGATTCCAGTACGTATGAACAAAGACGGAAACTTGTCGAAATCATCTTCCAAGGTAGTTGAGCCAGAGCAAATGAGATTGCTACAGTCCTTTGTTCGTAAAAAGCATGAGCAAGCAGGGAATGGCATGAATGCCGGGGATACTCGCGTTCTACCTTATCGAATAAAAGATAAAATGCCTTGTAACTATTGCTCTTATCGTAGTGTTTGCCAATTCGATCCCGGGGATCCAGCTCAACAAGTACGTGTATTGAAAGTGGAGCAACCAGAAATAGTAGCAGAAAAAATACGAGAGGAGATGGGTTCAAATGAACATTCCTAATATGCCAGCAGAGCTAACATGGACAGCTGCACAATGGAAGGCAATTTGGGCTACGGGTTCAGATGTGCTCGTTTCCGCAGCTGCAGGATCTGGAAAAACAGCTGTCCTCATCGACCGCCTCATTCAAAAGGTTATTGCGAAAGAACAACCTATCAATGTTGACGAGTTATTAGTTGTTACATTTACCAATGCTTCCGCTGCAGAAATGCGTCACCGAATGGCAGAGGCGCTTGAAAAGGCAATAGCAAACGATCCAACATCAAATCATTTACGAAAACAACTAAGTTTGTTAAATAAAGCACAAATTTCTACGCTGCATTCATTTTGTTTAAACATTGTACGGCAATATGCATATATGCTAACGATAGATCCAGGTTTCCGTATTGCAAATGAAACAGAAGCAGCAATCATGCGTGACGATATGTTAGCAGAAGTATTAGAAGAAGCTTATCATGTTGACAATCCGGAGGCGATGTACCGATTGTCTGATAGTTTCACCTCCGATCGTGACGATCAATCAATTGAAGTGATGATTGAAAAACTATATTCCTATTCGCGCGTTCATCCAGAGCCCCAAAAATGGTTGTTGGCAATTCCAGAAGCTTATAATCTGCCAGTAGATATGTCTATAGACGAACTATCGTTTATGGGTCCGTTGAAGCTTGCAATCATCCATCATTTAGAAGAAGCGATCGCTGTAACCGAGGAGATTCGTAGACTTGCAAATGAACCAAATGGCCCGGCACCTCTTGCAGAAACTGCTATGATCGATCAGCAAATGATTCAAGAGGCAGTAGATTTGATGAAGAATAGCTCGTGGCAAAGTGTTTTTCATTACTTCCAAGGCATTAAATGGGGAAGAGCAGCAGCCATAAAAAAAGATTCCTGTGATGAAGGAATGAAAAATCAAGCGACAGACAAACGGACTAAAGTGAAGAAAATTATTAATGACTTAAAGGATAATTATTTTACACGAACTCCAGAACGGCTCTTGGAGGAAATGCGTTTAATGGCACCTCAGCTACAAAAACTAGTAGAACTGACTATAGTTTATGGAGAAAGGTATACTGCAGCTAAAAATGAAAAGGGTCTCGTCGACTTTTCAGATTTGGAGCATTTTGCATTAGATATTCTATCCGAGCAGGATGAAAATGGTGAACTTATACCATCAGATATTGCGAAGGAATATAAGTCTCGTTTTAAAGAAGTACTTGTAGATGAATATCAGGATACTAATCTACTACAAGAAACCATTTTACAGTTTGTGAAAAGTGGCGATGAAAATACAGGGAATATGTTCATGGTAGGCGACGTGAAGCAGTCCATATATCGATTCCGTTTAGCAGAACCAATGCTATTTTTAGGGAAATATCTTGCATTCAATGATCTTCCGATTAATTCAGGCATCAAAATAGATTTAAATGCTAACTTCCGCAGTAGAAAGGAAGTGTTACATGCAACCAACTATATTTTCAGTCAAATTATGGGTGAGTCAGTAGGAGAAATTGTGTATGATGAAGCAGCATCGTTAAAGCCAGGAGCACCCTATGAAGAAACTGAAACACCTGTTGAGCTTGCTCTATTATATGAAGTAGAAGATGGCAGTGCAGAACCGTTAGAGGAAGAGGAAGAAACGATAGAAGCAATTGCTGAAGAAGAGTTAAAAAAATCGCAAGCCGAAGCACGTTATATTATTTCAAAAATAAACGAGATGATTCACTCTAAACAAACTGTCTATGATCCATGGAAAAAAGCTCATCGTCCCGTCGAGTACAGTGACATCGTTATATTGATGCGCTCGATGACTTGGTCAGGAGAGGTTACAGAGCAATTTAAAGAAGCTGGTATTCCTTTGTACGCCGAACTTTCGAAGGGATATTTTGAAGCAATTGAAGTTCTTATAATGCTTCATACGCTTCGTGCAATAGATAATCCCTATCAGGATATATCACTTGCATCCGTTCTCAGGTCGCCATTTGTAGGACTAACAGAGTCAGAGCTCGCACTTATCCGTTTATCTGCTCCAAAAGAGCCTTTCTACGATGCATTAAAAACTTTTGTATCTACCGGAGGGCCGGGACTGTCTGCAGATACTGCTGAGAAACTACAAAGGTTCTTACTTCAATATGAGGATTGGCGCGATTTAAGTAGAAGAGGTTCACTTGCGGATTTAATATGGCAAATATACTTGGATACACATTACTACGAAATAGTAGGTGCTATGCCAAATGGTAAACAAAGACAAGCAAACCTTCGTATTCTTCATGACCGTGCAATCGATTATGAGAAAACTTCCTTCCGAGGACTGTTCCGTTTTTTACGTTTTATCGATCGTATGCGTAAAAGAGGGGATGATTTAGGTGCTGCACGAGCTATTGGTGAAAAGGAGAATGTTGTTCGTTTAATGACTATCCACTCATCCAAAGGTTTAGAATTTCCAGTTGTTTTTTTAGCTGGAATGGGTAGACCTTTTAACCAAATGGATTTTAATGAGTCCTACTTGTTTGACCAATCGTTTGGTCTTGCTGTTAAAGCAATTGATCCGGAAAAGCGTATTTCATTTACTTCATTGCCATTTTTATCTATGAAAGAAAAAAAGCAGATGGAGTTGAAGGCGGAGGAAATGCGGGTTTTATATGTGGCCATGACGCGTGCAAAAGAGCATTTATACCTCATTGGATCTATAAAAGATTTAGCAAAAACATTGGCAAAATGGCAAGATGCCCAAAACGTATTAAGTGATGAAATGCTGCCGGACTATATGCGTGCAAAAGCAAAAGGGTATTTAGATTGGATTGGTCCAGCCTTATCAAGACATACAAATTTCCGCCAGTTATCGGATGTAAATGAAGCGAATATAGTGGATAGTGAATCGAATTGGAGAATTGTCGCTAAATGTGTAAATGATTTAAAGCATATTGTACAAGTGGAAGAAAAAGAGGCTGTTAAATTGGACCAGTTGATTGATCCAACACAAAATATATATTTAAAGAAGATTCAGGAACGTTTTGATACAACATACTTGCATGAAATAACTACTCATAAACGATCAAAGCAAACGGTAAGTGAGATGAAAAGAATACAGCAACTTATGGACCAATCAGATGATGACTATTTTCAAATGTCTAGTCCTACTAGTCTGAAAAAGATTGCGAAGCGTCCATTTTTCCTTCAGCAAGAAGCAAAATTGACAGGGGCAGAAGCAGGTACTGCGGTACATGCTTTTATGCAAAACGTTGATCTTCACGAAGAAAAAAATGAGGAGCAGGTTCTGCTATTTGCAGAAAGACTGGCTGAAAGGGAAATTTTAACGAAAGCTGAACAAGCTGCGATTAATCCAAACAAAATGGTACCTTTCTTCAGCTCAGAAATAGCAAAACGTTTACGAAATGCAAAAGAAGTGATGAGAGAATTTCCTTTTACGTATGCACTAGAGGATAATGATGGCGACAAACAAATTATCCAAGGAGTCGTCGATTGCTTATTTTTAGAGGATGATGGGCGTTGGGTTTTATTGGATTATAAAACGGATAAAGTTAAACATTTAGTTAATAACGAGTCTTTATTACAGCAAGAAATGCAAAAACGTTATCAACTTCAATTGTCACTTTATACACAGGCAATTGAAGCAATTTTACAAGTAGAGATTAAAGAGAAAGTATTATACTTGTTTGACATAAATAGAACAGTGTCATTTTAGGGGGAAAAAGCTTGCTAATCAAACCAACAGGAGTAAATGAGCGCATCATCTCGATAGATGTAATGAGAGGGTTCGCCTTACTAGGGATATTTGTCGTGAATATGCTATTTTTTCATACTCCATATATTTATATAAATCCATATACTTGGTATCAAAACCCAAGTGATTATGAGACATTTAAAATGATTGACATTTTTGTACAAGGAAGTGTATATCCACTATTCTCCATGTTATTTGGATATGGTTTGGCAATGCAGTATATGAAGTCTGAAGCAAATGGGAGTCCATTTTCCAAATTTGCAGTACGACGATTGTCTGTTTTACTAATAATTGGATGTATTCATGCATTTCTTATATGGGCAGGAGACATCTTGATAACCTATGCATTAGCGGGATTTGTTTTAATACTCATCATTAGATTAAAGCCAATTTGGTTGCTTCTCATAAGTATTTTCTTATTCTTAATACCAAATGGTTTACTAAATGGTTTAGTCTACTTGGGCTCTCTAATAGAGCTAGATGCCATGGTTATTTATACTGGAATACAGGAAATTGAAGCATCTATTGTTGCATACGGGCAAGGATCATGGGGTGATATTTTCTCTCAACGATTAGCTGATTGGTTATATATGAGTGGAAATGGTCTAATCATCATAAGCATGCTGTTTACAATCGTTCCATTTCTTCTATTAGGTGCAGCAGCAGCAAAGTGGAAGCTTATTGAGAGGGCAAGAGAGTTAAAGTTGTTTTGGATTATTACGGTGTTAGTAACTTTAATAGCAGGTACAGCTATCAAATGGCTTCCTTACTTAACTGAAGCGAACTTGTTCACTATGAGCGTTCAAGATACTTTTGGAGGACCACTACAAGCAATTGCATACGCAGGCGTAATTGCCATGGTTTGTTCCATTCCAATCGGTGCAAAAATACTATCTCCAATTTCGAAGGCTGGTAGGATGTCCATGACAATATATTTAATGCAATCGATTATTGCAACGACTATTTTTTATTCCTATGGATTCGGGTTATACGGAAAAATCGATATAAGTACTGGTACATGGATGGCGGTAGGCATTTTCGCGTTACAAATAGTGTTTGCAGAATTTTGGTTTATGAAATTTAAGCAAGGTCCTGTAGAGTTATTGTGGAGAAAACTGACTTATTCAAATAGTTTATCTAAAATAGGTGAAAAAGAAACTAATTTGTAATAGACTAATTGATAGATTCAAAACTATTAAAGGAGTGTCCAAAAGATGAAACTGTTATCCTACCGTTTACATGACAAAATTTACTTCGGACCTAAAGTCAAAAAAGAAGAGGCAGTATGGGATGTTTTACAAATTCAAGAGACGCTCCAAGTATTACCCCAATTTCCTACTACAATCGTAGAAGGTGTTCATTTAGGGATGGATTTTGTCGAACAAATTCGTAAATTAGTAGAAGCAGCATTGAAGGCAGAGAATCCAAATGATTTTAAACGCTCTTTCGCTGAAATCGAATGGCTGTCACCAATTCCGCGTACTCCCAAAAATATTATGGCTGTAGGTAAAAACTATGCTGATCATGCGAAAGAAATGGGTGGCGTTGCAAGTAGTTTTGTTGTCTTTACGAAGTCTCCAACTTCCATTGCAGCAGATGAACAAACTCTTTCACTACATGCAGATGTAACAAACTCCTACGATTACGAAGGAGAGCTAGCAATCGTTATTGGTAAACAAGGAAAAAATATTCCGGAAAAGTTAGCTTATGATTATATTTTTGGATACACAATTGCCAATGATTTAACTGCGCGTGACTTACAAACGAAGCATCAGCAATACTTCTTAGGCAAAAGTCTTGAAGGGTCTTGCCCTATGGGACCATACTTAGTAACAAAGGATGAGTTACCAAATCCACAGGAACTTGCAGTTGTCACAAAAGTAAATGATGAAATTCGTCAAAACGGAAAAACATCTGACATGTTATTTTCGGTTGAACGAATTATTGCTGAAATTTCAAAGTCAGTTATCCTAGAACCAGGAGATGTTATATTAACAGGAACTCCTGCAGGTGTAGGGAAAGGGTTTAATCCACCACGCTTCCTAAAGTCAGGAGATATAGTCAAAATTTCTATTGAAGGAATAGGTACATTAGTGAACAAATTCGATTAACATGGTACACTAAATAGGATAGTAGTAAACTACAAGTATAATTGAGGTGGAAAAAATGGATTTCTTAGCATCAACACATTTACACATTACCACTTGGGTAGTCGCACTAATCCTATTTTTTGTAGCATTAGCGATTGCAAAACCGAAAGTAGTTCACATGATTTTACGTTTGTTCTACATCCTAATTATCATTACTGGAGTTGCTTTGTTCATCAAAGGTATGGACTTCGGTGAAGGAATGCTTTACGGATTAAAATTCCTAGCAGGCATATTGATAATTGGTATGATGGAAATGACTTTAGTGAAAAAGGCAAAAGGAAAACCGTTTACAACTTTCTTAGTGTTAATGTTTGTTTTCTTCTTTATCGTACTTTTCCTTGGTTTCAAATTACCAATGGGTATCAACTTCTTAGCTTAAGTTTTGGGAAGCTTTCACATAGTGGAAGCTTCTTTTCAATTTATCGATATTATGCTATTTTGATAGGTAAGAAGAGAGGAGGAGTGGCAAGTGGGAATAACATTGCTAATATTACTCATTGTTCTTATGATTGCATTTGTAGGCGCATCATTTGTCATTGCCAATCTACAAAAAAACAAATCAGATTCTCAAGTTGAACTCCAATCACATATCCTTCAAGAATTCCATAAAACACAAAAGCCACCGAAATGATCGGTGGTTTTTGTTATGCCAAAAGAATAGTGGTGTTATGAGCTATATGTTAGATGTTATGGGATATTTCGTTACACTTTTGGGCTGAAGGGGAGAATCTAAGGGCTATACCGAAGTTTATAAGCTTCTATTGACGATTTATGTGCTATTTGTAAACATTTAAGAGCAATTTTAATCTCGTATAAAGCAAGTAACCTTCTAAATAGTAGATTTATGATTACTTTGCAACCTGTCACAGTTTGGACTAAATATTATAGATATTTATTGCTTTAATTGCGAAACGATAGCGATTAAAACATTGCTTTGTTAAAATAATATGTATATGCGTCAAAGGAGGATTTACCTTGAAGTTAACAAAATGGATTATAACTGGATTGCTGATGAGTAGTCTATGCTTAACTACATCTCAAGTGAGTAATGCAGAAACGAATAACTCTATACATAACGAAAGTATTTACGATCTATATGTAGATCGATACTTCAATAAATTAGGAACAAACGATTATAATGTCAATCCCAAAGATCCAAATGCATTCGCTGGTGGGGATTTTCTTGGTGTTATGGAAAAAATGGCGCACATTAAAGATATGGGATTCACTACTATCTCCATAGGTCCAGTTTTTGCAACAGAATCTTATGATGGAAAGCGAATTTTAAATTTCGATGAATTAGAAAAACAATTCGGGACACCAGAAGAATTTAACGAGCTATTAGACAAGTCGCACGAACAAGATTTAAAGATTATGGTTGAATTTCCTCTAAATAATTATAGTGAGAACCATATTTGGGCTACTGATAACAAGAAAAGTAATTGGATACTATCAAAAGAAAATGGTCAAATGCATCTTGACTTGACTAATCCTAAAGTACAACAGGCTCTTACTGAGACAATTGTAAATTTTGCAGAAGCCTACAAAATTGATGGTATTAAATTGTCTGAGCTAGATGGTGCACCAACTTCTTTTATAAATGATTTAATTGCGGCAGTAAAAGAAATTCGCGATCCAATGTATGTCATTGCTCTCGAGGAGTCAGAAGCTAATTTTGACTTAGAGTATTCGGAAAAGCTAATGCTAGGTTTCCGGGATACTTTCAAAAATACAGATCGACCTTCAGAAACTATTTCTTTAGCTAATGAAAATAATCTATTAATGGTGGATCATTTGTTGGCTGAAAGAATTACGTATCATAGTGCCTTGGAGAATATGTTCCCACCTACTCGTATTAAAATGGCAATCGGCACTATTCTTACCTTACCAGGTGTACCTTATATGACATACGGAACGGAAATAGCGATGAATGGTCAAAATGCACAAGATAGCCATCAAATCATGAATTTCCGTGTAGATGAAGAGCTAATTGAATATTTAAAAGACATGGCATCCATTCGTACAAAATCAGAAACGATGCGAACTGGTAAAATGAAACTATTAGAAAATAAAGATGGGTATGCTGTGTACAAACGATATTCTGATAAAGAAACATTTATCGTTGTCATCAATAACACTAGTGAGACAAAAAGAATTGACATTTCGAGTGAGGAAATAGGCGAAGATAAAGAACTACGTGGGTTATTTGAGTCGGATACAGTTCGTTCTTCCGATGATGGTTCCTATCGTTTAGTACTGGATAGAGAAATAGCCGAAGTGTATCAAGTTAAAGAAGATAAAGGTCTAAATAGCGCCTACATCGCAGCAATGATCATCGCTTACTTATTGTTTATGTTATTTCTGATTATAGTTTGGAAAAAAGGAAAGCAAAGAAGAATGGATGAAGAGAATAAATAGTTGCAAAAAAACTGTCCCCCATACAAAATAAGGTGGACAGTTTTTTTAGATTATGCAGAAAGAATAGAAAAATGTTCCGTGAACTAGCAGCGCTATGATTTCTGCTTCAGGCGGATTCTTCCCGAATTAAAATGTTTTACTTTGTTATTGACGTACAATTGGCATTGAACAGCATCGGAATGATCCGCCTGATTTAATGATTTCCGAGAAATCAACCTCAATTACTTGATATCCGTGCTTTCTAAGCTGATGATTGACGTCAGAATTTAATGGTAAACTAAGTACTCGATTATTCCCGATAGACAATACATTCGTCCCCATTGAGAACTGCTCACTTTCACTCACCTCGATTAAATTATACATACTGGACAAATTGTCGACGATTTCCGGATCGATTGCATCAGGAAAAATCAAGGCATCTTTGGAAGAAAGGATATTGAACACACAGTCAAGATGTAAATATTTTGGGTTAAAAGGAATAGAGAAAATTTCAAATTCTGGTAATTCTTCTTGTAAATCTTGTATGGCTTTCTTACTTGTCCGATGGCTAATTCCAACAAATACACGGTGGCCGTCAACGATTACATCGCCACCTTCGATGGAATGTGTGGATAGTTTTTTATAAGAGATATCATGTTCATTCATCCACTCTGCTAATACCTTTTCTTCGCCTTGGCGAATCGGATTTGCCATTTCGGAGATAAACAAGCAATTACCTAAAGTAAAACCAATATCCCTAGTAAAAACTTGTTCCGGGTGATCTTTACTTGGTGGTAGTTTAATCACTTCCACACCAGCATTTCGTAAAGTTTGTTCAAATAACTGATGCTGTGAAATCGCAAGTGAACGATCAATACTGCTATTTATATATTTTTTTTGAACGTCATTAATCACTTCTTTAATTTCCATGTACTGAGGTTCACATAGGATGACTTTTTGAAGTTCACCATATTCACTTTGACATTGTATTTGAGATTGATCTTTGAATATTTTTACCATTAGGCTACCTCCACTTTCTTGGTTTATTCCTTTTCTATTCCCTTGATTTTTCATTTCATAACCTATTTGTGAAATTTATTTTCATTTGAACAATGTTGTTTCAGAAAATTTAACATGGGGTAAAGGCTAGGTATAGAATATCTAGATATCGATAGTGGAGGAGATTGTATGATTACAAAGGAACAAGCTTTATTGACAAAAGAAGATTTTCATACTAGAAAAGACTTACCGAGTTGGCTCTATAAAGAATACGAAACTTTTCATAACACGGTAACGGATAAAACGTTTCCATGTTTTTTTGGAATGAGTGGTGAGTTGAAAGGTGAACTCCGTTACGCTTTTATCAATCAAGACGACTGGAGTAATTTACCTTCTGCGGTAGAAGGATTTCTAGATTTATTTAAATTACCAAACTACAAGAGACACGGCCTTTTTGTATTTGTAGAACCTTTTGAGTCAGAAGGTTCTATCGAAGATTACCGAAAGCAATTTTGGGATATCCTTCAATACTTACATGAAGTCGATGAAGTAGAATGGCCAGAAGACAGTCCTCGTGACCCTGATCACTATTTGTGGGATTTCCGATTCAACGGAGAGCCGATTTTTGTATTTGGAAATGCTCCAGCATATAAGAAGCGAAAGACACGTCATCTAGGAAATGCGATGGTTCTTGGATTTCAACCACGGAAAATATTTGAAGGATTAGAAGGTACTGAAAAAGGTGGTATTATGTCACGTGAAAAAGTTCGTAAACGTGTAGAAGCATGGGATCAGCTACCTAAGCATCCAGATATCGGCCATTTCGGCGACCCTACGCATAACGAATGGAAGCAATCCTTTATTGGTGATGATATTGTGCCGATTCAAGGCAAATGTCCATTCCGCCATAAATCACAAGTTTAAAAAACTATTCTATGCTTTCATATAGCATTATTTGTGGAAAAAACATGAGGATATAGGTATATAGCTTAAGTTAGTATTATAGATAATACCATTCTGTCATAACCGCTGATGAATGGGAGCAACAGATGGCAATCGGAATTGTCCTACTAGACCGCCCAAGGTTATTGAAAATAGAGTGGCGGGTAGTGATAAAAATCATTACCCGCCTTTATATATTTCTTGGAAATTATGCAGTAAAGCACTACTGGAATTATTACTCGGAACTCATACTAATTTTTAGCGAACGAGCAATACATATATTCTTATCCTTTACCAGGGAAATGATGAAGAGGAGGTGGTACTAACCAGCCCTTACTTTTGTTTAAGCGAAGTATTTTGGCGCCAATCTGTACTTTAGCAGTATGGAACTGGCCATAGAGCATAGCGATATCTTCACGTATACTTTCACCCATGACTTTACTACAAGCTACTAACCCAGCTGCTGAATCTTTAGCCAATGCTGCGCCAATTTCTGGATCATTAAATCTTGCTCCAACCGGAATATCTTCAAGACGAGCATCTGGTCGAGCAGGAGGAGCAGGTGGTAACCCAACAGCATTTACCTTAAGTATTTTCTCAATTTGTTTATTTTCTTCTTCCATTGATTTAACGCACTCTTCAATTAACCCTTTCAACTCGTCATCACCAGCATGATTATAAAAGGTCTGGTATGCAGCAATTAGCCCGTTATTCATTACTAAATTTGTCCAAATAGCAAATACTTCACCATAATGCAGAGGTTCTTCCTTAGGATTTCCACTTAAGATACCCATTATTTCACTCCTTGGTTTCATTTTCACAGATATTATCCATGTAAATGGTAGTATGTGGAGCTTATGAGAAAGTATTCATTCAATAAAAAAAGAGGATCTACATAATATAGACCTCAATTTATAAATAAACATATGCGCTTTCGCATTCTTATGATAATTTATTTAAAAAGAATAAACCCATTGTTCCGGGACCGACATGTGCTCCTACAGTTGAACCAATGGAATGTATTTCAATACTCTTCGGATGAAATCTATCCACGATCATTTGTTTTAAATCTAGAGCTGTAGGTTCATCATCACTATGGCAAAGGGCGATTGACTGTTCACTAATCGTATCACCACGTTCGTCCATCATATCAATCATTCGCTTCAAGACTTTTTTGCGACCGCGAATTTTTTCAAGAGGTACTAGCTTGCCATCCTCCACATGAAGAAGAGGCTTAATATTAAGTAATCCACCAACAAATGCACTTGCTTTAGAAACTCTCCCACCTCGTGCTAGGTAATCTAAATCTTCTACTGTGAATAAATGCTCCATATGCTCTGCATGGAAACGTACTTTTTCAATAATTTGAGCATTGTCCATTCCTGCATCACGTAATTTAACTGCTTCTTTTAATACTAAACCATATCCGAGTGATGCACATTGTGAATCGATAATCGTTAGTTTCAGATCTGGGTACGTTTCTAATAATTGTTCGCGCATCATCATAGCCGTACTATAGGTTCCGGATAGAGCCGACGAAAAGGCTATATATAATCCTTCTTCTCCAGATTTAGCAAGATCCTCAAATAGTCGTAAAAATAATTCTGGTGAAACTTGTGAAGTTTTTGGATGCTTTCCTGCCCGTATTGCTGCGTAAACTTCAGATGAATCAATACCAATAATGTCTTCATACTCATCTTCATCAATATGAACTCTAAGTGGAGCTAATAGAACGTTGTTATCTTCAAAAAATTCTCTTGGTAAATCTGTAGCACTATCAGCAAATATTCTCATTTCTCATCCTCCTGTATCTCTATTATTTAGTTAAGTTTAATCTTTCTATTAATAATTCCGCAATACCATCTTCGTTATTTGATAAAGTAACTTCGTTAGCAATATTCTTAAGAGGACTTATAGCATTTCCCATTGCTACCCCAACACCAGCATACTCAATCATTTCTAAATCATTATCTTCATCACCAAATGCAATAATACGTTCTTGTGGAATATTCAAAAACTCGGATACATGTGATAATCCAACGGCTTTATTTAAACCATGCTTTACAATCTCAATGACATCCCATGGGGCACCCCAACGACGATGGTCAATTACTTCCGCATGTACATCTCTTAAATGCTGACGAACTAAATCGACTGAATCTTCTTCGGCATGGATTAGTAAACTAGTAGGGTCAGTTTTCAAAAGAGACTTTAAGTCTCCAGTTGTAACCTGTGGATTTCCTAATGAAAATGCAGAAAGTATCTTTTCATCGTGATAATGTAAATACACATCATCAAGTACCTCAGCTAGCATGTTTTTGATGGAATAACTTTCTACAGCCTCTACTACTTGTTTTACAACTTTTAAATCAATCGGAGTATGTAAAGTTTTCCATGAAGAATTTCTAGGATGATGAACAAATGCTCCATTAAAGTTTACAATTGGTGTAGTTAAACCAAGTTCTTTATAATACATTTCACTGGATCTATATGGTCTACCAGTGGCAATCATAACTTCATGTCCCTCATTTTTTGCCTGTTGAAGTATGTTTTTAGTTTTTGCTGAAATTACTTTTTCATCGGTCAATAAAGTTCCATCTAAATCTAACACGATTAAATGCTGTTTCATAAAAAAACTCCCTTCTATCTTATGTTAAAGTGTATCGTTTTCAACGAATAACGTCAAAATGTAAAATCAGCCTCTTTGTACTCTCTAGATTACTTTGGTAGAATAATAATAGAAGAAAGGTGGGATATAAATGATAGTAACAACCGAGGCATGGGGAAACATTCCTTTATTACATATTTATAAAGAAGATACAAAAAAAGATGCTTCAATTGTCATCTTTTTACACGGATTTGAAAGTGGAAAAGAGCATAACCTACATTATGCATATCAGCTTGTTCAACAAGGTTGTCGAGTCATTCTACCAGATGCACATTTGCATGGAGAACGAGACGAGAAATTAGATGATGTAGAAATCAGCTTACGTTTTTGGGAAATTGTTTTAACTTCTATTGAAGAAGTTGGACATATTAAGCATGAATTAGAAAAGCGTGGCTATTTCAACGGACAAAAAATTGGTATCGGTGGAACTTCTATGGGTGGGATTACTACTTTAGGTTGTTTAACGGCATATCCTTGGATTGATGCTGCTGCTATTATGATGGGAACACCTGGTTATGTAGAACTTGCCAAAGCGCAAATTGCTTCCGTAGAGCAAAAAGGATTCAAAGTACCATTAAATGCAGAAGAGAAGAAAAATATGTTCGACACCTTATCGACTTTTGATGCATCAATTCATTCGGATAACCTTATTGAAACACCACTATTTTTCTGGCATGGAGAAAAGGATCCTGTTGTACCATATGAACCAACTGCCCAATTCATTGCCGCTCTCAGAAAACAATATGATAAACAGAATATAGTCCTAATGAATGAAAAATCAGCAGGACATGCAGTATCACGAAAAGGAATGCTAACTTCTATGCAGTGGCTTGCAAACAGTTTGGCATAAACTGACGAGTTTGATATGATTAAGATATAAAGTGAAACTTCTATTATTGGGAATTTTTTTATCCCCATTAATGGAAAAGGAACTTAGGCAATTCCTGAGTGACCAACATCTTGTTGGTCCGAACCAATCGGCGAATTACAGGCTGTTTATTATCACCATTTCCTCTGATTTTCTTTTGAAAAGTTGAGATGGTAGTATTTCCGCCTGTTAAACCAGAATAGAATAGAGGAGGTTTTCAAAATGAGTCAAGATACAGAGCAAGATATGAAGGATAGTATGATGGCCGCTCTTGAGAATGTTATCGACCCTGAACTAGGTATTGATATTGTCAATTTAGGTTTAGTATATGATGTACAATTAGCAGATGAAGATATTGCAAAAGTTACAATGACATTAACATCCATCGGATGCCCAATGGGTCCACAGATTGTCGATCAAGTAAAAACTGCACTTGGTGAACTACCTGAAGTAAAAGATACAGATGTAAATATTGTCTTCAACCCACCATGGTCAAAAGACAATATGTCCCGCTACGCTAAAATAGCTCTTGGGGTAAGGTAATAAAATATACCATATATAATAAAAGTCGAATCATACAAGATTCGACTTTTATTATTATGGAGTTCACCCCAATCTAAACCGTTTATCACCTACAGCAACTTGAAGTAAACCCAACCCACTCAGAACTCAACCAAATAAAATCTTACCAATAAAAAAAGCCACTGAAATATTTCAGCAGCTTCCTATACTAGTCAATCCGACAAATATGAAGTGGGCAGTTATCACATTCTACTTCCGTTCGTAAAAACTGTAAATCATGAATCGTAATCATTCCCTTGTCTAAAGAAAGCACATCTTTTTTCTTTAGATCATTTAAAATTCGGTTTACGACCTCTCGACTTGTCGCACAGAAGTTGGCTAGCTCCTGATTGGTCATAGCATAGTCAATGAGAATGCTTCCATCCTCCTGTTTTATCCCATAAGTATTTGTTAATCGTATTAAGGTGGATAATAACGCACCCTTTTTCCCATGAAGCAACAAGTCTCTAAAGCGAGTCTCGTTTTTCAAACTATGCATTTGCATTACTTGAATCCATTCCATCATGAGAGACGAACAATCTGATAAATATTTTTCCAACGTTGTGCGTGGTAATACTAATAATTGAGTTGTTTCTATCGCATTAGCTGAGACAGAATGATAAATAGTTTCGCAGAAAATAGATGTTTCTCCGATAAATGTATTATTTCCAGTAATTCGTAAAGTCAACATCTTACCGCTTTCAGTATCCTTACTAATGCGTACTGTACCTGTTTTGATGAGGTAGATATCTTCTGCACTTTCACCTTCTAAGAAAACAGGACGATCCTTATCTACTTTTAAGTTGGTTCCAAATTGTTCGAACAGTGCATGTATACCCTGTGAATTGGAGCTATGTTCATTCATAATTATTACTTCCTTTCCTTCATTCACATTCGTTTTCATGTGCACCTTCTTATATAATAGCATATTTAGAAGATATATTAGAGAAATACTATTAGCCATATTTCTTTACAAAGTTATTATTAAGGACTTATACTTATAATAGTCAAAGAAGGTCAAACTAATTTCATAAGGAGAGGTTTGCATATGCAAATGAAACAACAAGATGAAAAAAGTCCTTTAGAAACGTACGGTAGAAATCTAGTAACTGCAGTTAGAGAGGGGAAAATGGATCCTGTTATTGGCCGCGATCAGGAAATTAGAGATGTTATTCGTATCCTTTCAAGAAAAACGAAAAATAATCCTGTACTAATTGGAGAACCAGGGGTAGGGAAAACAGCTATTGTAGAAGGTTTAGCACAGCGAATTGTGCGTAAAGATGTACCTGAAGGATTGAAAGAGAAGGAAATTTTTGAGCTTGATATGAGTTCCTTAATCGCCGGTGCAAAATATCGAGGAGAATTTGAAGAACGTCTTCAAGCGGTTTTAAAGCAAGTGAAAGATAGTGAAGGACAAATTATTTTGTTTATCGATGAAATTCACACAATAGTTGGTGCTGGAAAATCTGATGGTGCAATGGATGCTGGGAATATGCTTAAACCAATGCTAGCACGAGGTGAGTTACATTGTATTGGAGCTACTACACTTGATGAATATCGAATGTATATTGAAAAAGATCCAGCTCTTGAAAGACGCTTTCAACAAGTGATGGTAAGAGAGCCTTCAATAGAAGATACAGTATCTATTTTACGTGGACTTAAAGAACGTTTTGAGCTACATCATGGTGTGCGAATACATGATCGGGCAATCGTTGCAGCTGCCGAGCTTTCTAATCGTTATATTACAGAAAGGTTTTTACCTGATAAGGCAATCGACTTAGTCGATGAGGCATGTGCAATGATTCGAACAGAAATCGATTCAATGCCACAGGAGCTCGATGAAGTTACAAGAAAAATGATGCAGCTTCAAATTGAAGAACAAGCATTAATGAAAGAAAAAGACGATGCAAGTAAGAAAAGACTAGAACAATTGCGTAAAGATTTGAAAGAACTAGAGGCTTCGACTAGTGAAATGCGAAATAAATGGCAATTAGAAAAAGAAGCCATTCAAGTAATACAGCAAAAACGAGAAGTACTGGATCGTTATCGTCGAGAATTAGAAGAAGCTGAAAACCAATACGACTTAAACAATGCAGCTGAACTTCGTCATGGGAAAATTCCAACACTAGAAAAAGAACTTCAAGTATATGAAAATCAAATCAATGAAGATTCAGAAACACGGTTACTGCGCGAAGAAGTAACAGCAGAAGAAATTGCCTCAATCGTATCCAGATGGACGGGAATTCCAGTTACAAAACTTGTTGAGGGCGAAAGAGAAAAACTTTTAAGGCTGAAAGAAACACTAGGAGAGCGCGTAGTGGGACAAGACCAAGCAGTTCAATTAGTAACAGAAGCTGTGTGGCGTGCAAGAGCGGGTATTAAGGATCCAAATAAACCAATTGGTTCTTTTCTATTCTTAGGACCTACTGGTGTCGGAAAAACGGAACTTGCTAAATCACTAGCAGCTAACTTATTTGATTCTGAGGAGCACTTTATCCGTATTGATATGTCTGAATACATGGAAAAACATAGTGTTTCCCGTTTAGTTGGCGCGCCGCCAGGATATATCGGTTATGAGGAAGGTGGCCAATTAACCGAAGCAGTACGTAGAAATCCATACTCAGTAGTGCTGCTAGATGAAATAGAAAAAGCGCATCCAGATGTTGCTAATATTTTATTACAATTGATGGACGATGGAAGAATTACAGATAGCCAAGGAAGAATTGTTAACTTTACGAATACCATTGTTATTTTGACTTCCAATATTGGTTCAGTATATTTAGCGAATACAACGGGGGAAGTCTCTGAACAAGAAGAAAACCTTGTTATGAGTGCATTACGTGAGCATTTTAAACCGGAATTATTAAATCGATTAGATGACATCATTATGTTCCACTCATTGACAACGCACCATTTTATTAAAATTACGGAGAAATACGTGAAACAACTTCAAAAACGATTACAGCAACAAGAAATTGAGTTACAGGTGGATAAATCAGTGACACAGTGGATTGTTGAAGAAGGAACAGATGCTGCATTTGGAGCGAGACCATTAAAGCGTTACATCCAACGTTATTTAGAAACAGCAGTGGCCAAACTTTTAATCGGAGGTACCGTTCTTCCGGGCAGCAAAATAGTGGCTATAATGGAAGAAGATAAACTAAAAATATCGATTGAGAGCTAATCGGTAAATACACCATAGATAACTCACCTATAAATTGTGATTTATCTATGGTTTTTTGATGAAAAGAAAATATGCTCTAGCACCAAGCTTTCTCGTAAAACGTGTATATGAGCTTTTCTATCTTGAATAGCTTATAATTGCTTTCATATAAAAATGAACATGCAAAATCCACAGGAATTTTAGGAATATAAAAACAGCCTCCCAAGAAGGAAGGCTGTTTTTTAGTGATGTGCTTTAGCTACTGGTTCGTTTGGAATGATTGCAGCAATGATTAAAACCATAATTGCAACTGGAATGGACATGATAATACCATTCATGAATACAAACTCAACGTTTTGAACGGAACTTACTACGTAATTTAACATAGAAACTAAAAGTACTGACCAGACAAATGTCATTATATATTGCATGTAATTTCACCTCAGGCGCTAATTTTATATATGTATCATACCATAGCATAGCATATTACAAAAGAATATTTGGTAAAAGAAACTCTGTTGTTGAAAAATATACATAAATTCGTTATTATTAATACCAGGTACTAATAATAGATTATAAGAAAAGAGGAACATTCATGAATGCAGGAATAATTGGTTTAGGTACATATGCACCTGAACATATTTTGACAAATGAAGACCTTGAGAAAAGAATGGATACATCTGATGAATGGATAAGAACGATGACTGGTATAGAAGAACGTAGAATTGCAGACTCAGAAGAAAACACTTCTCATATGGCGGTGAAAGCTGCTAAAGAGGCAATAAAAGATGCAGGAATTACTGCAGATCAAATTGGCTTAATAATTGTAGCAACGGTAACTCCAGATCGACCATTTCCAAGTGTTTCAACTATGCTACAAGAACAACTTGGTGCAACAAATGCCGCTGCAATGGATTTGTCGGCAGCATGTGCAGGATTTATATATGGGATAGTAACAGCGAAGCAATTTGTGGAGTCTAATACTTACTCACACGTCCTTGTAGTCGGAGTAGAAAAACTATCTAAAATTACTAATTGGGAAGATAGAAACACAGCAGTTTTGTTTGGAGATGGTGCTGGCGCTGCGATAATAGGTAAAGTTTCTGAAGGTCGTGGTATTTTATCCTTCGAGCTTGGTGCTGATGGTAGTGGAGGCAAGCATTTATCGCAAGAAGGTCCGCATCTTCAAATGAACGGACGAGAAGTTTTTAAATTTGCTGTAAGACAGATGGGTGAATCTGCTGTAAATGTAATAGAAAAAGCTGGGTTAAATAAAGAAGAAATTGACATGTTAATTCCACATCAAGCCAATATCCGTATAATGGAATCTTCTAGAGAAAGACTAGGGTTACCTATTGAAAAAATGTCTAAAACGATCCATAAGTATGGTAATACATCTTCGGCTTCCATACCTCTATCTCTAGATGAAGAAGTGAAAAATGGTAAAGTAAAAGACGATGATGTCATTGTAATGGTTGGTTTTGGTGGAGGTTTAACTTGGGGCGCAATTGCACTAAAATGGGGAAAATAAACTTACAATTTGGAAGGATGAATAATTCATGAAGAAACGCAGGGTAGTAGTAACTGGTTTAGGCGCTGTTACACCACTAGGTAATGATATTGAAACAACTTGGTCGGGTATAAAAGAAGGTAAATCTGGTGTAGGTATGCTAACAAGACTAGATGCATCACAATTTGCAGCAAAGGTTGCAGCTGAAGTGAAAGATTTTGATATTGAAAAGTATATCGAAAGAAAAGAAGCACGAAAAATGGATCGTTTTACCCATTATGCATTAGCTGCATCTATCATGGCGATGGAAGACGCAAATCTTACCATTACAGAAGAAGTGGGTCTTCGTACAGGAGTGTGGATTGGCTCTGGGATTGGTGGAATGGAAACTTATGAGGCTCAATTTCGTGTTTTCTTAGAAAAAGGAGCACGCCGAGTTAGCCCATTTTTTGTTCCAATGATGATTCCAGATATGGCAGCAGGGCAAGTGTCAATTCATTTTGGCGCGAAAGCTATTAATTCATGCTCGGTAACTGCTTGTGCATCCGGTACAAATTCTATTGGAGATGCATTTAAGGTGATTGAACGTGGAGATGCAGACGTAATGATTACAGGTGGTGCAGAATCTCCAATTACTCACATGTCGGTAGCAGGATTTGTATCAAATACAGCACTTACGTTAAATACTAATCCGGAAAAAGCTTCTCGTCCATTCGATGCCAATCGTGATGGATTTGTAATCGGAGAAGGTGCAGGGATTATTATTTTAGAGGAATATGAACATGCCGTAGCTCGTGGTGCGAAAATTTATGCAGAAATTATCGGATATGGTTCCACAGGTGATGCGCATCATATTACGGCTCCAGCTCCGGGTGGAGAAGGAGCAGCACGTGCGATGAAACAAGCGTTAGAGGATGCGACAATCACACCAGAGCAAGTCGATTATATAAATGCACATGGAACGAGCACTCCTTATAATGATCATTTTGAAACAATGGCAGTGAAAACTGTTTTTGGAGAGCATGCATATAAACTTGCGATGAGTTCTACAAAGTCAATGACGGGTCATCTTCTAGGAGCCGCTGGTGGAGTGGAAGCAATCTTCACTGTTTTAGCATTAAAAGAAGGAATTTTACCACCGACGATGAATCTAGAAACTCCAGATCCAGAATGTGATTTAGATTATGTGCCAAATGCCGCTAGAAAAGCGGATATTGAGTTCGCTATGAGTAATTCATTAGGTTTTGGTGGACATAATGCAAGTATTTTATTCAAAAAAATATAAATTCTTCTCAAAAAGCATTTCCAAGTAAAATTTGGAAATGCTTTTTTATATGTTTAAATATCAACGATTTAAAGCGTTGTAACACTAGTGCTTTAGACGAGAGAACAACGTTTTAATAAGATAATTTGTTGAAACATGACGAATGGTTAATATTGCAAAAAATAATTTTAACTATTAAAAGAGATCCAAATGTATTGGTATTAATAGATTTATAGCGTGACCAAATATTCAAAAAAGACTAAATTGAGTAAATAATAAAAAAATAATATTGCGATTGTAATAAAACTGTAATAGACTTTATCTTAAGAATTAAATAAACAGAAAAATGTAAAAATTGAATAAGTAATTATCTTGCTAAATTAATAGTTTAGAAAAGTGATGATTGAAAGGAGTAATACGTTGAACAACTTAGATCAGCTTTTAATGATACAAGACCTACATACTGGTTTTCGCATAAAAGATACATATTACGATGCGGTTGATGGTGTATCCATCACCTTAAGAAAAAATGAAATACTTGCAATAGTTGGTGAATCAGGTTGTGGGAAATCTACTTTAGCAACTTCTATCATTGGATTGTATGATCATAACAAGACAAGAGTCCAAGGAGAAATTCTTTATAAGGGGAAAAACCTTGCGCTATTGGAAGAGGAAAAGTTAAACGAAGTTCGTGGGGAAGAAATAGGAATGATTTTCCAAGACCCGCTATCTGCTTTAAACCCATTAATGAGAATTGGAGAGCAGATAGAAGAAGGACTTGTGTATCATACTAAAATGTCAAAACAAGAGCGAAATAACCGAGTTTTAGAACTGTTAAAACAAGTAGGAATACCCAACCCAGAGCGAATTTCTAGACAATTTCCCCACCAACTTTCGGGTGGGATGAGACAACGTGTTATTATTGCGATCGCTATTTCTTGTAAACCGAATATCATTATAGCTGATGAACCAACAACTGCACTTGATGTTACTATTCAAGCTCAGATTTTGGATCTGTTGAAAGAGCTTCAAAAGGAAACTGGAGCAGGTATCATATTAATCACACATGATTTAGGTGTAGTAGCAGAAACAGCAGACCGTGTTGCGGTTATGTATGCAGGTCAGGTTATTGAAGAGGCTCCTGTAGAAGAGTTATTTGCAAATCCTAGACATCCTTACACACGTTCTCTACTAAATTCTATACCACAGATGAATAGTGAGAATGAAAAGCTCCAAGTAATACAAGGGATGGTCCCATCATTAGTAAAATTACCGAGAGTAGGATGTAGATTCGCAGATCGTATTCCGTGGATTCCGGCAGAGGCACATGAGGAAAATCCAAATATGCATGAAGTATCTCCGGGTCATCTTGTTAGATGTACATGCTGGCAACACTTTCACTTTGAGAGTGAAAAAGGAGGTAATTCTCTATGAGTTTCATGCAAATTAAGGACTTAAAAGTGCATTACCCTATCCGTGGAGGATTTTTCAATACAATAGTGGACAATGTGTACGCGGTAGATGGAATAAGTCTAGAATTTGAAAAAGGGAAAGCGTACGGATTAGTAGGTGAATCAGGCTGTGGGAAATCTACAACAGGAAAATCTATTATAGGATTAGAGAAAATTACATCTGGAAGTATTATTTATGAAGGTGAAAATGTTACAAACAAAGCTAGAGGCAGAAATTCAGCTTATAACCGAGACATTCAAATGATTTTCCAAGATGCGCATTCTAGTTTGAATCCCCGTAAACGAGTACAGGATATCATCGCAGAACCTATTCGGAACTTTTTAAAACTTTCTCCTGGTGAAGAAAGAAAAAGAATTAATGAATTACTAGCAATTGTAGGTATGAACGAGGAAGCAAGACTTAAATATCCACATGAATTTTCAGGTGGACAAAAGCAGCGTATCGGTATTGCTAGAGCGATTGCCAGTAATCCTAAACTAATTATTGCAGATGAACCAGTATCCGCACTTGACTTATCAGTTCAAGCACAGGTTTTAAACTTCTTAAAAGATATCCAAGAGGAGTTTGGGTTAAGTTTCTTATTTATATCCCACGATCTTGGAGTAGTCAAACATATGTGTGATAATATCTCGATTATGTACAAAGGGCGTTTTGTAGAGTCCGGTAATAGGAAAGACATTTATACAAATCCTCAACATATATATACAAAGAGATTACTTTCGGCAATTCCGGAGGTAAATCCAACAAACCGCGAAGAGCGAAAGAAAATTCGAAGAGCGGTAGAAGTAGACTATTTAACGAATCATCATGATTATTATGATGAAAATGGAAGAGTATTTGATTTACAAACTATTTCCGAAACACATCAAGTAGCAACAAATGCTCAGAATAAAGGGGGCATGTAGTATGTGGAAAACAATAATTAGACGAATTCTTATCATGATTCCACAATTATTTGTACTTAGTCTTTTAATATTTATTATGGCAAAGTTTATGCCTGGTGACCCTTTCACTGGACTAATCACTCCACAAACTGATCCTGCTAGGCTCGAGGAGCTTCGGATTAAAGCTGGTTTCTATGATCCATGGTATGTCCAATATGTGAATTGGATTGGAAATGCATTCCAAGGAGACTTCGGACGAAGTTACACATTTAACGTGCCGGTAGCTAATTTAATCGGAGACCGTGCAATGCATACATTATGGTTATCTTTACTTAGTGTCTTTTTACTATATTTAATCGCTATTCCTTTAGGAGTATTATCTGGTAGATACCACGATTCATTCCTAGACAAAACGATTGTTTTCTATAGTTTTATCGTATATGCAATACCAACATTCATTTTGGGGTTGATCAATCTGTTCTTCTTCGGTTATGAACTAGGTTGGTTCCCAACAAGTGGGACGGTAGATATCAAATACGACTCAGGTACGCTCGGCTACTTATGGAGTAAGTTCTACCATATATTATTACCAGCCATTACCTATGCTTTACTTGCTACTACAGCAATCATTCAGTATTTACGCACGGAAATTATCGATTCGAAAACGATGGATTATGTTCGTACCGCAAGAAGTAAAGGTATTCCTATCAACAAAGTATACTCACGTCACATATTCCGTAACTCATTGTTACCGATTGCAGCATTCTTAGGTTTCACGATCACTGGACTTTTAACCGGATCTATCTTTATTGAAACCATTTTTGGGTATCCAGGTATGGGTAAATTGTTCATTGAGGCAATAAGTGGGCGTGATTATAGTGTAATTACAGCACTTGTTATGCTTTTTGGATTCTTAACATTATTAGGAAGTCTATTATCCGATATCATCATGAGCATTGTTGACCCTCGAATTAGGATTGACTAACAAAAATAATGGATAAGGAGAGTCCAGAACATGAAAAATACTGAAGCTATTGAACCAACCAAAGAGATGAAAGCAAGCTCTCCCACGACAGGTTTTCAAGTTATAGCGCGGGAGTTTATGAAAGATAAACTAGCTATGTTCTCGCTTATATCTTTAATTATTGTGATTGGAGGAATTTATTATTGGGCCGCCCAAATAGACCAAACACAATTGATGCGAATAAGTTTAAGAGACAAGCTAGCAGAACCAGGAGAAAAATTCTGGTTAGGAGCAGATAAAGGTGGACGTGATATCCTTGGACAATTAATAGTAGGTGCACGAAACTCTTTGACAATTGCAATTGCAGTTACGCTCATAACTGGTTTTATAGGTGTTGTAATTGGTTTAGTGACAGGATATTTTGGAGGATGGATTGATAATATCTTCATGCGCATTATCGATTTCTTCATTACTATTCCGACATTAATGATCATTATTGTATTTGTAACTATGGTTCCAAAATATACTATTTTCACGTTTATTTTGATCATGAGTGTATTTTTATGGGTTAGTACTGCGAGGCTTATTCGAAGCAAGGCACTAACTGAAAGTAGGAGAGATTATATTAGTGCTTCGAAAACGTTAGGTACAAATAATTTCGTCATTATTTTCAAAGAAATGATGCCAAATTTAAGCTCTATATTAATCGTAGAAATGACCTTGAACTTTGCAGGAAATGTAGGATTAGAAACTGGACTATCGTTTTTAGGTTTTGGTTTACCACCCTCTACACCAAGTTTGGGGTCACTTGTAAGCTATGCGTTCGATCCATTCATTATGGAAAATGCATGGTGGAACTGGTTACCGGCAGCGTTACTAATCTTATTACTTATGTTAGCGATCAATTACGTTGGTCAGGCCATTCGACGATCTGCTGATGCACGTCAAAGACTTGGTTAAAAACTGTTATTAGACGCAAGTGCGTTTGATATATATAAAGAGATAAAAAAAGGAGGAAAAAGAATGAATAAAAAGCTTATAGCTCTATTGGCACTGCTGTTAACTCTTATGTTAGTTCTTGCCGCTTGTAATTCAGATGATGATTCAGCAAAACCTGCTGATGAGCCGGACAAAACAGAGGAGGATACAGTTAAAGAAGATCCAGAAGAAGGTGCAGAAGAAGATGCTGAACAACCTGCTTCAGATGATTTATTTCCAGTAGTATTGGATAATGAAGGAGAAGCTATTGAAGGTGGAACTTTACAAGTTGCATTAGTAAACGATTCTCCATTCCAAGGTATTTTCGCTTATGTACTATATGAAGATGCTTATGATGATGAGATTATGCAATTTGCTAGTAACTCACTTTTTGATACTGATGGAGATTTCCTTTTAACTGATACTGGTATTGCTTCATTAACAGTAGATGGAGATAATAATAAAGCAACAATTAAAATTAGAGAAGGGGTAAAATGGTCCGATGGAGAACCTCTTAAAGTTGAAGACTTAATCCAACCATACCTTATTATCGGTCACCCTGATTATGCTGGAGTTCGTTATGATTCTGATTTCCAAAATATCGTTGGTGCTGTAGAATACCATGATGGAAAAGCAGATACAATTTCTGGTTTGAAAAAAGTGGATGAAACTACCTTAGAAATTTCGTTTAACAAAGTATCGCCTGCAATTTACTCGGGTGGAGATGGACTATGGGGCTATGCTGAACCAAGTCATATTTTAAAAGATATTCCTGTTGCAGAACTACTTGAACATGACGCAATACGTAAAAACCCAGTTACTTTAGGGGCATTCAAATTCGAAAAAATCGTTCCAGGTGAGTCTGTACAATTTGTACGCAATGAGCACTACTGGAAAGGTCAATCAAAACTTGATGGTGTAATTGTTAAGACTGTTCCAAGTTCATCAGCTGCTAAAGCTATTGAGACTGGTGAGTACGACATGGCGCTTTCATTCCCAACGAGCGCATATGAAAATATAAAAGATCTTGAAAATATTACACTCCTTGGTCGTCAAGAATTATACTACTCATATTTAGGATTCAAACTTGGTAAATATGATTATGACGCAAGTCTTGCAATTACAAATGAAGCAGAAGCGAAAATGGGTGACAAAGTATTACGTCAAGCAATGGGTTATGCTTTAGACGTTGAGCAAGTTAATGAAGTATTCTACTTCGATTTACGTGAACGTGCTAACTCTCTAATCCCACCTGTTTTCAAATCTTTCTATGATGGTTCATTAGAAGGATATAACTATGACGCTGAAAAAGCTATTAAACTTTTAGACGACGCTGGTTATAAGGATACAGATGGCGATGGTCTTCGTGAAAACCCTAAAGGGGAAAAATTATCAATCAAACTTGCTGCAATGGCTGGTGATGAAACTCAAGAACAAGTAATCTCTTATTACTTACAAAATTGGGGTGAAGTTGGTTTAGATGTACAATTAGCTACAGGTCGTCTAATCGAATTCAACACATTCTACGATAAAGTCCAAGCAGATGATCCAGAAATTGACATCTTTATGGGCGCATGGGGTACGGGTACAAATCCATCTCCAGCTGGACTATACTCTAAAACAGCAGTTTATAACTTCAGCCGTTACACATCAGATGCTTTAGAAGGTCTATTAACTGATATCGATTCTAAGGACGCACTTGATCCTAAGTTCCGTTCTGATAAGTTCCGTGAATGGCAAGAATATATGGCAGATGTTTCTGCTGTTATTCCATTACAATTCCGTTACGAGTTACGTCCAATTAATAATCGTGTGAAAAACTATGACTTCGGTCATGAAACAGAAATCGATCCTTACGAGATCGAGTTACTTGCTGATACTCCAGTAAAATAGTATATAAAAAAACCGCTGCTAAATGAAAGTTTAGCAGCGGTTTTTCATATAGTCTTATAAGGATGTGATACTAATAAGACTATTAATATTTTTAATCAGTTATGGAATAGCAGTAATTAGCTGCTCTCACTTAGTACTTTATTTAAACTTTTTATCACTAGGATACTCATGGAGATCTGTACTCATGTATATGATAGAGTCAACAGACTTTGTATTTTTATGCCTAGCCTTACTATCTATTACCGTTGTAGTCTTCTTCCGAGGCCCATTGCGGCTTCCATCTTAGTCAATGTATCATTTGCAATAGCCTGTGCTTTTGTAGCTCCTAAGTCTAGAATTTCATCTAGTTCAGAAGAGTTTAGCAACTGCTCATATCTTTGTTGAATAGGAGTAAGATGATCGATTATAACACCAGCTACAGAAGCTTTAAAGTCTCCATATCCTTTTCCTTCATATTTTTGTACAAGTGTAGAAATTGAAACGTCCGTTAAAGCGGATTCAATGGTTAATAAATTGGAAACGCCGGGTTTGTTTTTAGGATCGAATGTAACGATACCTTCAGAATCTGTAACAGAGCTTTTAATTTTCTTTTCAATTTCCTTTGGACTATCTAAAAGGCGTATCGTAGCTTTTTGATTTGGATCTGATTTACTCATTTTCTTTAGTGGGTCTTGTAAGGATTTGATACGAGCCCCATTTTTAGGTAACTGTATTTCAGGAATTGTAAATACCTCTCCGTAACGTTTGTTGAACCTTTCAGCTAAGTCACGTGTCAATTCAACATGTTGGGTTTGATCGTCTCCAACTGGTACGATATCTGTTTGATACAAAAGTATATCTGCTGCCATTAATGGAGGATAAGTTAACAATGCAGCAGAAACAGCATCTTTACCAGTAGACTTATCTTTAAATTGAGTCATTCTTTCTAATTCACCGATATAAGAGATACACTGCATAATCCATCCTGCTTGTGCATGTGCAGGAACTTCAGATTGCACAAATAATGTAGACTTCTTTGGATCAATACCGACTGCAATATATAACGCTGCTAAGGAACGTATATGACCGCTCAATTCTTTTGGATCCTGTGCAATTGTAATAGCATGTTGATCTACAATACAAAACACACAATCAAAATCATTCTGTAATGCAGTGAACTGTCTGAAAGCACCGATGTAATTCCCAAGGGTAATAATACCTGTTGGCTGTACGCCTGAAAAAATTTTCTTCATTTTTCGAGTCTCCTTTTCTTATTTAGAAAATAAAAAAACATCATGCATCCCTATAAAAGGGACGAACGATGTTAAATCCGTGGTACCACCCAGCTTGCTAAAATAATTAGCCACTCTTCTTCGTAACGTGAAGGGGACGGTATATGCTACTTACTTTCACATATACTGCTCAGAAGCCCATTCCATTTAAAGTATGATCTGTTTGCAGCAACCACAGACTCTCTAAGCATACATAGGTAAATGTACTTTTCTTCCTCAAAGCTCATTATTTTGTTTTGATTATTATATATAGAAGGAACTCAAAAATCAAGTACTCCTAGTTACTATAATAAATGAATAAAGCGATACACATACAAAATAAGCTAGAGAGACCTAATGCAATAATTGGCTTATGTGGAAAAGAAAATATCTGAGACGGTAACCGCATCTGTTCTGCCTCTTTTTTCATATGTTTAGGGGTAAAGACTTTACGTGTACTTTCAGTAAAAAAGTCAAAAAAACCACCTGATACGACATATGTCATTAAACCAACAAAAGTAATTGTTCCACCAACAAAAAAGGACATGTTTATGTAAGGGATGAGTTGAATATTTTTATAAACTAAAAGCATTAGCGCAAAAATAATTACCTGACAACCAAGAAAGTATATCAATTTTTTTTTCATATTTCACCTCTATCAATTTTAAATTATAAAATAGACTCAGAAAATATGCAAAAAATTGATTATTTAAATTAACAAAAATAAACAATTTCTTTTCCAAACATTCACAATTGTTAGGACAATGTAATGATTTTGTTACACTATTGTAAAAATATTTTAAAAAAACCTGTACAAGCTCAAAAGAAAATGTATAATAAATATTGTAATGAATTTTTCTGAATATTTAAGGAGGTTATTTTTTTGAAGAATAGCAAGCTTGTATGGCTTTTAAGCCTACTGTTAGTTGTTGGTCTATTCCTAGCTGCTTGTGGTGGCGACGAAGATGCTAAAGATACAACTACAGACACAGACGATAAAGATGCAACAACTGAAGAAACAGAAGTAGCAGCAGATGAGGAACAAGTTTTAAACTTGATACAAACTGCCGAAATTCCAACAATGGACTCAGCTCTAGTAACTGATGCAGTTGGTTTCGATCTACTTAACAACGTAAACGAAGGTTTATACCGTTTGAATCAAGAAAATGTTGCTGTTCCTGCAATCTCTGATGGTGAACCAACTGTTTCTGAAGATGGATTAGTTTATACATTCACTCTACGTGATTCTAACTGGTCTGACGGTACTCCAGTAACTGCAAATGACTTTGAATTTGCATGGAAACGTGCTATGAACCCAGATACTGCATCTGAATACGGTCCATACATGATGAACGGAGTTCTTAAAAACGCTACTGCTATTTCTAATGGTGAAGCTGAATACACTGAATTAGGTGTTAAAGCGCTTGACGAAAAAACATTAGAAGTAACGCTTGAAAAACCGATTCCTTACTTCTTATCACTTATGTCATTTGGAACATACTTACCACAAAAAGAAGAATTCGTTACAGCGCAAGGTGAAAACTACGCGAAAAATTCTGATGCAGTTTTATACAACGGACCATTTACTCTAGCTAACTGGGACGGAACAGGTTTATCTTGGCAACTACTTAAAAATGAGCAGTACTGGGATAAAGAAAACGTAAAACTTACTGAAATTAACTATGATGTAGTAAAAGAAAATTCAACTGCTGTAAACTTATATACAAATGGTGAAAAAGATCGTACAAGTCTAACTGGTGAATATGCAATGCAATATGCTGCTGACCCAGAATTATTATTAGAAGCAGATACTTCAACTTTCTACTTCAAATACAATCAAGAACGTTTAGGAGAAAAAACTCCACTTGCTAACGTAAATATTCGTGAAGCAATTACTAAAGCATTTAACAAAGAAGACTTAGCGTCTGTAGTATTAGCTAACGGTTCTACTGCAGCATATTCTTTCGTACCAAGTGAATTTGCTTTCGATGAAGATGGAAATGATTTCCGTGAAGTTAATGGAGACATGGCTGTGTTTAATGTAGACGAAGCAAAAGCAGCATGGGACAAAGGCTTAAAAGAACTAGGTGTTACTGAACTTACTCTAGAAATTCTTGGTGGAGACACTGAAACTTCTAAAAAAATGGATGAATACCTAAAATCTCAATTAGAAACTAATTTACCAGGTTTAACTATTACTCTTAAAGAAGTACCATTCAATGTTCGTTTGGACTTAGATACTAACCAAGATTACGACATTCAAGTTGCTGGATGGGGACCTGACTACCAAGATCCATTCTCGTTCTTAAGTCTATGGGAAACTGGCGGCGGTAACAACCAAATGTCTTACTCTAATCCTGAGTATGACCAATTATTACAAGATATTAATGGTTCACTAGCTTTAGATTTACCAGCACGTTGGGAAGCTATGGCTAAAGCTGAAAAAATAATCGTAGACCAAGATTATGCAGTTGGACCAATCTATCAACGCGGTCTTATGTTCTTAGTAAAACCATATGTTAAAGGTATTGTTGCTCACCCATTCGGTGGAGACTATAGCTATAAATGGGCTTATATAGAAGGTAAAACTAAGTAAAATTTACAAGCTTTAAAATCTCATAGTTAGAGAGTATATGGTATCCTAATGGACCATGTACTCTCTTTTTAAATGAATCTGAATTCACGAAATATTTAATATTAATAATTTGATTTTGACAATTACCTAGTTTATCTGTTTATATATATTAGTAGTATATAAGTTAAAAATATCTTTTTAGGAGGTGCAAAGATGGCAAAATACATTATTCGTCGTGTTTTTTATATGTTTATTACATTTTTCCTGATTGCGACGGCGACATTTTTCTTAATGAAGGCGCTTCCAGGATCCCCGATTAGCTCTGCTTCAAAACTTAACTCTACACAACTTGCGTTAGTTGAAGCGAAATACGGATTAGATCAACCGATTCCAGTACAATACGCAAAGTACATGTTAAATTTGGCACAAGGTGACTTAGGCAACTCATTCCAATTTAAAAATGCTAGCGTAACAGATTTGATCATTGATCGTTTAGGACCATCTATGTTACTCGGAACTCAAGGTTTAGTGCTAGGTGTAGCAATAGGTATACTATTAGGTATGATTGCAGCATTAAGGCAAAATACTATTTGGGATTACGGTAGCACATTTGTAGCTATAATTGGTATTTCAATTCCATCTTTCGTTTTCGCAACATTTCTTCAATATTGGTTGGCAGTTAAATGGGAACTTTTCCCGGTAGCTTTATGGAATGACGGTTGGAAGTCCAGCATACTACCATCTATTGCTTTAGCAATGGGACCACTAGCTACGTCATCACGTTTTATACGTACAGAGATGATTGAAGTTTTAAGTTCGGATTATATAACATTAGCAAAATCTAAGGGTGCGAATGGATTTGAAGTCGCATTTAAGCATGCATTCCGTAATGCATTGATTCCACTAGTTACAGTTTTAGGGCCACTTGCAGCAGGATTGTTAACAGGTTCGCTTGTTATCGAACAAATCTTTGCAATTCCTGGTATCGGTGAGCAGTTTGTTAAATCTATTATGTCTAATGACTTCTCTATAATTATGGGAACAACATTATTCTTCTCTGTATTCCTAATTGTCATAATATTCTTAGTTGATGTACTTTATGGCATCATTGATCCACGTATTCGTTTGTCAGGAGGTAAAGATTAATGAAACACGACTTACAAAAACCACCTGCAGCTTCCTTTGAAAGAGTTCATATTGACGCAAGTCATGCAGAGCGTATTACAAAACCAAGTTTAAGTTTCTGGCAGGATGCTTGGCTACGAATTCGTAAAAACAAAGCAGCGATTGTTAGTATATTCATTTTGGCTTTTATCATCATTATGGCTTTTGTTGGGCCAATGATTAGCCCACATGATTCATCAACACAAACAATCACCCATGCTAACCTACCGCCAAAAGTTCCTGGAATTGAAAAACTTGGAATAATGGATGGTGTTGGTACTCTAGCAGGTAAAGAAGTAGACTTATATGAAATGAAGAAAGTAGATACGTACTATTGGTTTGGTACGGATGGTTTAGGAAGGGATTTATTCTCACGTGTGTGGGAAGGTACCCAAATTTCTTTATTTATCGCTTTTGTAGCAGCTTTAATTGACATGGTTATTGGAGTTGCTTATGGTGGGATATCTGGTTATTATGGCGGTCGTGTCGATGATATTATGCAGCGTATAGTAGAAATACTTTACGGCATTCCAACACTTGTAATTGTTATCCTCATGATTATGGTCATGGACCCAGGGATAACCGCAATTATTATTGCGATTACTATAACAGGATGGATAGGGATGTCCCGTATAGTACGTGGCCAAGTATTAAAATTCAAAAACCAAGAGTTTGTTTTAGCATCACGTACATTAGGTGCAACAGATGGTCGTATTATTACCAAACATATTTTACCAAATATTTTAGGGATAATTATTATCAATACAATGTTCACAATTCCAAGTGCCATTTTCTTTGAAGCATTTTTAAGCTTTATTGGATTAGGGTTACAACCACCTGAAGCTTCGTTAGGTACTCTTATTAACGATGGTTACAAATTGGTTCAATTCCAACCACATATTCTCTTGTATCCGTCTATTATTATTAGTTTACTAATGATTGCATTTAACTTACTTGGTGATGGATTACGTGACGCACTTGATCCAAAAATGAAAGACTAATAGGAGGAAAGCATAATGGAAAAGATATTAGAAGTTAATGACCTAGAGCTTTCCTTCCATACATTTGCTGGTGAAGTCAAAGCCATCCGTGGTGTTAACTTCGACTTGAAAAAAGGAGAAACACTTGCAATTGTAGGAGAGTCTGGTTCTGGTAAGTCAGTTACAACGAAGGCAATTATGCGTTTATTGCCTGAATCAAGTTCAGAATTTAAAAATGGTCAAATTTTGTTTAACGGGAAAGATTTGACTAAGCTATCGGACAAAGAGATGCAAAAGATTCGTGGGAAAGATATTTCGATGATTTTCCAAGATCCAATGACTTCTTTAAATCCAACGATGACAATTGGTAACCAAATCATGGAACCAATTTTAAAGCACCAGAAGGTTAGTAAAACAGAAGCACGTAAAGTGGCAGTTGATCTTTTACGCTTAGTAGGTATGCCTAAACCAGAAGCTCGTATTAAACAATATCCTCACCAATTCTCAGGTGGGCAACGCCAACGTATTGTAATCGCTATTGCTTTAGCATGTAATCCACAGATTCTTATCGCGGATGAGCCTACAACTGCTTTAGATGTAACAATACAAGCACAAATTTTAGAATTAATGAAGGATCTACAAAAGAAAATAGATACATCTATCATTTTCATTACACATGACCTTGGGGTTGTTGCTAATGTAGCTGATAGAGTCGCAGTGATGTATGGGGGGAAAATTGTAGAAATTGGAACTGTCGATGAAATATTCTACAACCCACAACATCCGTATACTTGGGGCTTACTGAGTTCGATGCCATCACTGGATACAGCAGAAGCAAAATTATATGCAATTCCGGGAACTCCTCCTGATTTATTGTATCCTCCAAAAGGCGATGCATTTGCTCTACGTAGTGATTATGCATTAAAAATAGATTTAGAAGAAGCACCGCCGTTCTTTAAGGTAAGTGATACTCATTCAGCAGCAACATGGTTGTTACATCCAGATGCGCCAGAAGTAGAACCACCACTAGCAATTGTAGAACGTATGAAAAAGTTTCCAGGCAGTCGCTATTATGAAGGAACGGAAGGAGGTACTTACTGATGGCTGAAAAATTACTAGAAATTAAAAATCTTAAGCAGTATTTCAATCAAGGTAAGCCTAATGAAGTTCGCGCTGTAGATGATATCAGTTTTGATATTTATAAAGGGGAAACACTTGGACTAGTTGGAGAATCTGGTTGTGGTAAATCCACAACTGGTCGTACAATTATCCGTCTTTACGATGCAACAGATGGACAAGTAATTTATGATGGTATAAATGTACATGATAAAAAATCAAAAAAAGATTTAAAGTCATTTAACCGTAAAATGCAAATGATTTTCCAAGATCCGTATGCATCTTTGAATCCTCGTATGAAAGTACTGGATATTATTGCAGAAGGTCTAGATATTCATGGACTTGTTAAAAATCCAAAAGAACGCAAAGAACGTGTGGTTGAATTATTAGAAACAGTTGGTTTGAATCGCGAGCATGCAGATCGTTATGCACATGAATTTTCTGGTGGTCAACGTCAACGTCTAGGAATTGCGAGAGCATTAGCAGTTAACCCAGAATTCATCATTGCCGATGAGCCAATCTCTGCACTAGATGTTTCTATTCAAGCGCAAGTAGTAAACTTATTAAAAGAATTACAAGAAGAAAAAGGCTTAACTTATTTATTTATTGCACATGATTTATCTATGGTTAAATACATTTCCGATCGTATTGGTGTAATGTATTTTGGGAAACTAGTAGAACTAGCTCCTGCAGAGGACCTATACAATAATCCAATGCATCCATACACACAATCATTGTTGTCTGCAATACCACTTCCTGATCCAAATTATGAGCGTACTCGTGTACGTAAATCATATGATTCTGCCTCTCATAATTATCAAGATGGAGAAGAGATAGCTATGCGAGAAGTAACACCTGGACATTTTGTATATTGTTCAGAAAAAGAGTTTGCAACTTTACAAACTATTTCAAATTGATAAGTATTATAAATCAACGACCATTCAACCCTGAATGGTCGTTATTTATTGAAGAAAGTATAAGATTTCTCTAACTAATTTATAGTGGAACCTAAAACATTAATTTCTGCTATAAGTACTTTCTAACTTATCCCGCTGGATAATGACTTATTAAAAAGTAACTAAAAAATTATATACTGAAAAGGTTTAAAACAAGTAATTATGGGTACAGACAGAGTAACTTTAATAAATTCTAGTAATTTATCTTACTTTTGGACTAATGGCACTTTCTTTCATAGATTCAACTTGTTAGAATAGAGTGACTTATAGGAAAGGGATTTTTAAATATATGAAAAAACATCTAAGAATAATAGCCTCTGCATCGATTGCAATGACCGTATTATTGCCTGGAGCAGTTAGCGCAGAAACTAGTTTATTTTCAAAAGATTTTTCGACTAAGGAGTATAGCTTTCAAGCAATAGACGAATCTCTTATTTCCTCTTCTAAATTATTTGTTTATGATTCTGGATTGACGTTCAATTATCCAGATGCTGTAAGAGGCGTATATGTAACCGGACATTCCGCAGGAGGAGAACGTTTTAATGATTTATTAAATTTAATGGATACTACGGATCTTAATGCCATGGTTATAGACATTAAAGATGATTTCGGTAATCTTACATACGTTCCAAAAGAGGATTCCCCTCTGACCAAATACGATATAGGTAAACCATACATAAAAGATCCAGAGACAATGTTAAAGAAAATGGAAGAAAAAGAAATCTACCCTATTGCTCGTGTCGTTATCTTCAAGGATACTGAGCTTGCAGAGAGCAAACCTGAATGGTCATTTGTAGAAGGTTCATCAGTTTGGAAAAATGGGCGGGGTGAAGCATTCGTTAATCCATTTATGAAAGAAGTATGGGATTATAATGTAGAAATTGCAATCGAAGCTGCTAAAATGGGCTTTAAAGAAATTCAATTTGACTATGTTCGTTTTCCTGAAGGATTTGAAAAAAGAGAAAATACTTTGAAATACTCTATGGGGGAGTATGAAACTTCCGAATTAGATTTGGTTCAACGTAGAGTTTCAGCGGTTACAGATTTTGTAGCTTATGCAAAAGAAAAGCTTAAACCATATGGTGCACAATTATCAGTTGATATTTTCGGTTATTCAGCCACTTTACCAGAAGCACCAGGAATTGGTCAAAATTTCAACAAAATTTCTGAAAATGTAGATGTTATTTCCTCTATGATTTACCCAAGTCATTGGACTTCTTATTTCGGAATTGCTAAACCAGATTTAGAACCATATAGATTAGTGCAGGAATATGCAAAAGTTGAAAATGCAAAACTAGCAGAGCTTGAAAATCCTCCGGTTTCTAGACCATGGCTACAAGATTTTACAGCTTCCTATTTGGGGGCAGGTAATTATCAACAATATGGTAAAGATGAAGTAGAGGCGCAGATTAAAGCGTTAAGTGAAGCAGGTATAAAAGAGTATTTATTATGGAATGCAGGTAACAAATATTCTAAAGGGGTAAATTATACGCCTTAAGGATAAGATAAAACTAAAATGATTAAAGAAGTAGGATGAAATTTAATCCTACTTTTTTTTCTTTTTTGAAACCTTTTTACATTCTGAACGTACTATTAAGTATAACAGATATTTTCATTAAGTATCACTAATTGAGAATGCTATTTTTTATAATAGAAATGTTTAAGTTCTTTAAATGATGGGTATTAATTAATATGTACTTAAATTGGATTTATTAAATATAAGGAATTCTTAATAAGTAACACGAAATTGTGACAGTAATTTTTACAAGGTAAAATTTTCAGTAAAACGTATTTAAAATGAATTAAAAGTGGTGTATACTTAGAAAGTATATTACTACATTAAATTAATTATAATCTACCTTATATAACACAGACATTTGAAAGGAAGTGTTTTTTTAAAATGATGGTAACCTTATTCACTTCACCTAGTTGTACTTCTTGTAGAAAAGCAAAAGCTTGGTTAGAGGAACATGAGATAGCATATAAAGAACGTAACATTTTTTCTGAACCACTTAGTATAAGTGAAATAAAAGAAATTTTACGAATGACCGAAGACGGAACAGATGAAATTATTTCAACACGCTCGAAAATTTTTCAAAAGCTTAATGTGGATTTAGAAAGTCTTCCGTTGCAACGTCTATACGAATTAATTCAGGAACATCCTGGATTGCTACGTAGACCAATTATTTTAGATGAAAAGCGCCTACAAGTTGGTTACAACGAAGATGAAATTCGTAGATTCTTACCTAGAAAAGTACGTGCTTATCAATTACTTGAAGCACAACGTCTAGTTAACTAGTATTATACTAAGCTAATTGTTTTTCAAAGTTCGTTTTGAAAAATAATTGGCTTTTCTTTTTTCCTTCTACTTGCATTCGTTGCGAAAATTTTCTACAATGCATATAGTTTGGTTAATAATTTTAAAAGTGAAGCAGGAATCCTTTTCTTTTTTTCACAAACGACATACAATAGTAATAGACACTACACAATTGAGACGGTAAGAAGCGAAAGGAGATGTGTTAAATGGATATCGAGCGTATCAATGATAACACTTTCAAAGTATACATTTCATACATCGACATTGAAGAAAGAGGCTTCAGCCGAGATGAAATCTGGTTCAATAAGGATAAGAGCGAGCAGCTTTTTTGGGAAATGATGGATGAGGTTCATGATGATGATCATTTTGAGGAATTAGATGGTCCCTTATGGATTCAAGTTCATGCGATGGAAAAGGGTTTGGAAGTGATTGTGACAAGAACGGAAATAACAAAACAAGATGAGCGTATAGGGAGCAATTCGGATGTAGATGATATATCCAGTAAAATATTTAAAAATGGGGTATCAAGTTCAATTGGCGCACATGAATTTGATGATTTTTCAAGTTATATGGATGAATTAGAAGAAATACCAATGGATTATACATTTGTTTTTGAAAGCTTCGAGGATGTAATTGGTCTTGCTAAAAAGTTAGATGAAGCAGACTTACAGACCTCTTTGTATTTTTACGAAGAAAAATACTATTTGCATATCATTTTTGATTTTGAAATAACAGAATTTGATTCAGTACTTAATATATTGAGTGTTGTTTCAGAGTTTGCAAATAATTCAAAAACGACTATTCATATTATTCAAGAGTATGGAAAACAGATAATCGAAAGCAGAGTTCTAGATGAATTAAATAAGCATTTTTAAAACCTTCTATTTATAGAAGGTTTTTTTTAAAGAATGAAAGTGTCCCGTAACCAATGGGTTCTCGACACCTGTAGAGTGAATAATACTCCTGACTTCTGTTTCAGCTGGACGCGTCCTGCGGGTGATGCCTCTGTCTCCTCGCTTCACAGTAAGATCTCCCTTAGCCATATGCCTCTGGATTCATTACCTTGTAACTTCAATCAATAATAAGAATAGTACATAATAATAAAGTCTAGCGAAGCCTTTCAAAAAAATAAAAGTGTAATAATATAGGGACGAGTCCGTTCAATACACTTTGAAATGTTTAACACAGCTTTATGATCTGCTGTTCTCTTATGAGACAAAGGAGGTTGCATTATTGACTGAAAATTTGTATATTTATATATGGAGGTGATACTAATATTATCAGCAGTAACAGCAGATGGAGAAATTATCATACCAGCACAGTATCCAAGAATTTTTTTAGACAAATTGAAGACAAGCAAGAAATTCTCTTGTATACAATGTAATGAACAAGTCATATTAAAAAATGGTTTAATAAAAATACCGCACTTTGCCCATATTCGTAATATTTCTTGCACTACCGCTTTTTCAGAAGGGGAAAGCGAGGACCATTTAAATGGTAAATTACATTTATATGAGTTCTTTCAAAAGCACTCTTCACCAGTTCAACTAGAAGCCTATCTTCCTTCCCTTCATCAAAGACCTGATCTATATGTTCAAAGTGAACCTTACCCTTTTGCAATAGAATTTCAGTGTAGCCAAATCCCAATTAATGCAATTCAGCAGCGAACAGAAGGTTATATTGCTAAGCAGATAATCCCCATATGGATATTAAGAACACCTACAATGTCTGAATTCCCACTTCAAGAAATAGGGACTATGCAACTCTCCGCATATCGACAGCAGTTTTTTTACTCAACCCCTAATGGGAAAATAATAATCACCTATTGTCCTCCATCTAAAAACTTTCATTATATTTCAAATCTAATGCATATAAAGGCAAATAATTATATTGTAAAAGTAAAGAAACTTTCTTTGGAAAAGCAGTCTTGGCCATTCGCCATTATAAAAAGAAACTCATGGGAGGAATTTCAAAAGTACTTCAACGTATATATGCATCATCGATCTAAACAGATAGACAATCTGTTCTTTTTTAATAGAAAAGGAATACAATCTCCTTTTCTACAAATATGCTATAGATGGAGAATCCATCCTAAAAACCTTCCTATGTTTATAGGTATACCTACAAAGCATGCATCTATTTTTTCAGAGCATGCTGTCGAGTGGCAAATTCAATTTATCGACTATTTGTATAAACTCGACTTATCACTTCAGCAAGCAGATACCCGACATTGCGAATCATTTCTGTTTTATAGAAACAAACTAACTTCCAAACCTTCAGCTCAACATATAAAGGCGGTTGAATCTTATCTCTATCTATTGCAACGCTGTCTTATTTCATCAGATAATGTCATATATAATAGTAATATAAATTACTCGTCGATGACGCAGTTGTTATACAGTGAATTCCTTGCAAATTGATTAGAAAATTGAGAAAATAGTAAGTGATTCGAAATTCGAAACAATATGAGGGGGATACTAACTTGACTAGAGATACAAAGAATAAAATCTTGACCCGTGATGAAGTAGCAGAAAATTTAACATGGAAATTAGAAGATATTTTTGCCTCTAATGATGAATGGGAAAGGGAATACCAAGAGGTTGCAAAATTGTCGGAGAAAGCATCTTCCTATCAAGGGACGATCGATAAAGGAGCAAATGCTCTATTGGAAGTGTTGACTTATCGTGATGAAATTACTTCGAGATTACGTAAACTATATACATTTGCACATATGCGTACCGACCAAGATACAGCTAATAGCACTTACCAGGCTATGGACAGTCGGATTAAATCATTGTATGTAAAAGTTTCAACAGAGTTATCCTTTTTAGTGCCAGAAATTCTTTCAGTAGATGAGTCTGTTATTGCCAGTTATTTAGAAAAGAGTAATGATTTACAAATATACAGACAACTACTTGAAGAAATCAATAAAGAACGCCCACATGTTCTCCCAAAAGAACAAGAAGCATTACTGGCACAATTTTCGGAGGTCGCTGGGGCATCATCTGATACGTTCGGCAAATTAAATAATGCTGATTTAGAGTTCCCATCTATTAAAGATGAAGATGGCAATGAAGTACAACTAACACATGGCAGGTATTCACGTTTCTTGGAAAGTGAGGATCCACGTGTGCGTGAGGATGCATTTAAAGCAATGTATGATACGTATGGTAAATTCCGTAACACATTCGCTTCTACCCTAACAGGCAATATTAAAGGAGACAATGTCAACGCAAAAATTCGAAACTATGCTTCAGCGCGTGAGGCAGCGATGTCTAACAATCATATTCCCGAGAGTGTATATGATAACTTAGTTAATACAATAAATAAAAACGTCCATTTACTTCATCGATATGTAAGTCTACGTAAAAAAGTGTTAGGCTTAGATGAATTGCATATGTGGGATCTTTATACACCATTAGTAAAAGAATTGAATATGGAATACACATACGAAGAGGCTTGCGATGCGATGATTAAGAGCTTTGAACCTCTAGGTGAAGAATATGTTTCTATCGTCAAGAAGGGACTTGAAAGTCGTTGGGTTGATGTAGTGGAAACGAAAGGTAAAAGATCTGGAGCATATTCTTCAGGGACATATGGTACCAATCCGTATATTCTAATGAACTGGCAAAATAACGTAAACAACCTTTTTACGCTAGCACATGAATTTGGACATAGTATTCATAGTTATTATACAAGAGCAAATCAGCCTTATGTTTATGGAGATTATTCCATCTTCGTGGCAGAGGTTGCCTCTACTTGCAATGAAGCATTATTGAACGATTATCTATTGAAAACAATTGACGATCCTAAGAAACGTATTTACCTGTTAAATCATTGGTTGGAAGGATTCCGTGGAACTGTTTTCCGTCAAACCATGTTTGCGGAATTTGAACATATTATTCATCAGTTAGATCAAAATGGTGAAGCTTTAACTGCTGACAAGCTAACGGAAGAATACTATAAGTTAAATCAAAAGTACTTTGGTGATGAAATTATTATTGATGAGCAAATTGGATTGGAATGGGCAAGAATTCCTCATTTCTATTACAACTACTATGTATACCAATATGCAACTGGTTTAAGCGCAGCAACTGCCCTTAGCAATCAAATACTTACAGAAGGTAAGCCGGCTGTTGACCGTTATATTAATGAGTTCCTAAAAGCAGGTTGTTCAGATTACCCAATCGAAGTATTGAAAAAAGCAGGAGTAGATATGAATACTGCCGATCCTATTGAGGAAGCATGTCGCGTATTTGAAGAAAAACTAAATGAGTTAGAACAATTACTTTTAACGAAATAAATGATAAAAGCCTGACGCTATGTTAGGCTTTTATTAATTTTGGAGTTACTAATACTATATTCGAAGTTGAGTTCCAATCATATTCAAAAATATAAAGGTAGGACGTCCTATGATGTATGGCGAATTTGTGAAAAGCGGCGCTAATATATTGTATTATATAAACCGACGTGGTAAAGTAAGAGTGTGAAATAAATCACAAGATAACATACACCCCTTTGTTTGAACGTGAACATTTCTCCCATCCCCTTTGTAATTGAAAATGCCCTTTCCTCGGTAGGAGGAAATGGGCATTTTCTGTTTTATCTAATTTAATTACTGTAAGAAAAGAATTCATTTTGATTACCCATAATCAAAATGAACTACAGATTGAATTGTTGTAATTTTAAAATTTACCGGGAAAAGGATGAAATGATGAACAGAGGAGGCTAGTTCGGTGGTATTAAGCAGAGAGGCTATTCTGAAAATCAGTTGTATCATGCTCTTAATAAAATAAGCCTGAAGAAACGTCTGTCCAAAGCCCTTCGAAAACGATAGCAACGGGTTTATCTTAAAGGACCGGGTATGTCTTTCCCCGCTTTTTCTTACTATAATTCTAAATTGAGACTAATATAAAACAACAGCCTATCTTTCTGAACTGCGCCCTAAATTTTGGACAGTATAATAAAAGCAACCTTCTATTTAAGCAGCTATCAGATGGCTTCGGTATTCTACCGGAGTCATCTTTTTTAGATTCCATTGTTTTCTTGATTCGTTGTAGAAAATCATGTAGCTATCAACCCGTTGTTTTAATTCATCAAAGGTTTTTGATTGTTTATATTCCATCTCATCTTTCATGTGTCCAAAGAAGGACTCCATTGGTGCATTATCGATACAGTTGCCTCTTCGAGACATAGATTGCTTCATATTCATTTGTTTCAATCGTTTTTGAAATTCTGGATGTGTATAATGGAATCCCTGATCAGAATGGATCATGGCTTCTGGATGAACATTTTCCACTAGTTTTTCTTTCAACTTAACGAGCGTATTGTAAGCGATAGTCATTTTTAGCGTTTGAGATAATTCATAAGCGACTATTTCACGTGTAGCTACATCTTTTACACAGGAGAGGTACGCTGTTTTTCCACGATACTTCAAATAGGTAATATCGGTTAAGAATACTTTTCCAGGTTCATCTTGTGTAAATTCGCGATTTAAAACATTTGGTAATGTCTTATGTTCTTGAGTTGCTTTTGCAATATTTCTATATGGGTTTGCCCGACGTACTTTCGCAAAGAAATTGTATTTTCTCATTAGACGACGGATTTTCTTTGGATTCATTGGTGTTTCAAGTAACGCACACACTTCCATATAAAGCCCACGGTAGCCAATTTTCCCTTTGAATGCATCGTAGATGCACTTTAAAAAGAGATAATCTTCATAATCATTATGCGCTCGTAATGCATGTTTTTCCGTGTTCTGCATCCATGCATAATAACCGCTGCGACTAACATTCGCAACTGCACATAATTCAGAGACGCTATTTATTAGTTGGTATTTGCGAATTACTTCATTGATAATTTCGTATTTTTTATGTGCAGCTACTAGCGTTTCTTCGCCTGCCTTTCGAGTTCCTCCAGCTTTTTTAGTAGTTCGATTTCCGCTTCTAAATAACGAATACGAGCTTCTGCTTTTTCCAGTTTCTTATTGGGTGATAGATTTTTTGTATTCGGTCGACCTGTACTTCCTTTACCTCGACGCTCCTCAAAAAATCCATCTTCACCATATTGATTGAAGGTTCTTCTCCAACGGTTTAAAGAATTCTTAGCTTTGGTAGAACCAATCATTTCAAGATCAAATCCATTTTCTATAAAGATTTGTGAAGGACCTTTACCTGCTAAATTCTGTTCGACTGCTATTTTTTTAAACTCAGGTGTATATTGAATCGCTCGATCAGATACTGAAGCTACATTAGGATTGGCTTCTAACAGTTGTCGTTGATGTTCATTAAAATAGATTTTACTCATAAGTGTAACTCCCGTTCCTATATATTAGGTTTTAGTATAACGGGCTTTTTCCATAGAAAAAACCCCGAAAGGGCACTTTTTTTAAAGTGTCCACTATTCGGGGTTCAGTTCATTCAATCAGATAGGCTGTTGTTTATTTATTTTAATCGCCATAACACGGTTGTGTTTGGTAAGAGAAGTCTTTCAACTTTTTGTAATAATAGTAGTTTTTTAAGTTCACGGTCAGCTAATTGATCGGAAATATTATAATAGCTTGCAATTTCATTTGTGGTTAAAGAATGGAATCGATCAAAAAGTTTTTCCAGTGATGGAGGATCTTGAATTTCTGGCTTTTCATATAGCATTTCTTGCAGGATTTGTACATATATCTCATAAGGATAATTTCCAGCTACTTTTATACCTTCATCTTCGATATTTTCATTAAAGAATACAATACTTGGAAAAGAGTCCACTTCCATTTCACATGTAATGGATAGGTCGCTTTGAAAGGACCTAGCACATTCATTGGAAAGAAAGTCACGAGTAAATTCATCTACATCAAGATTAACTTCTTTTGCTATCTCCTGTAATACAGAAAAGGATGTGACGTTTTTAGTGTTCAAAAACAGATACTCTTGTATTTTTATGAAAAATCGTAAAGCAGCTTTCTTTCCTTGAAATTCTGCAGCTTTCACAGCTATTGAAGGAAAAACAGAGTGTTCAATTTGGGAAATATTATAAGAATCATTACCCAAATTGGAACTTGGGAAGTTACACATTATATTTAACTTATTTAATTGAGTACTAAGAACAGTGCGTACAGTAAAATACTGTCCATACTCTACTTGCAATTTCCGAAGGGTAGGTTGCATATCCCAACAAGTCGGACATAACGGGTCCAAAAACACATACATTTCAAGCGGCTTGTTTACTAATGGGGATGTGAACGTCTCGGACGGAATTTGTATTCTTGTCACATTTCTTCCTCCTCATGACTCATTTGATTGACCATGTGGTTAGCTGTAAGCTCTAGACGTCTATAAAATGTATCGCGAACCTTGCCTTCTAAACCTACTTTATCCATTGCATCTCTCATGCAGGAGAGCCAAGCTTGCGCGCGTTTTGGCGTAATAGGAAATGGATTATGGCGCATCTTCATCATCGGATGTCCGTGTTCTTCTGTATATAAATTAGGTCCACCTAAATATTGAGTTAAAAATTGTTTTTGTTTTCTAGCTGTTTCCGATAAATCGTCTGGAAAAATCGGTATAAGCAGCGGATGCTTTGCTACATTGCCATAAAACGTATCGACAAGCTGATGTAATTTCTCTGCTCCGATTTCATCGTAAGGAAGTATTGGCTTCTGTGTCATTTTCTTACTCCTTTGCTCTAGCACTATACTTATTCTATCAACGAAACCCAAATATCTCAAACAATTAGATTATCTCATAGAAAAGCAAAAGATGGAATGTAGTAAAAAATGGATAAATTACGCTTTCCGCAAGTAAATTGTACTTAAAAGCAAGTAATCAAGTTATGAGCGCAATTATGTTAAAAAGTAACGCAAGTAAATCCTATGACAGAGCAAGTAATACACCTACCAGCGCAAGTAAATAGCTTTTTAAGATAAAAAAAACGAGATACTTATAAGAAAAGCCCAAGCGCCTTCTATATTTATCGTTTTCGAAATGCTTGGACAGACTTGTCGTATATATGATAGCCGTGTGGATTTTTAAAGATGTTGGTTGTATCGTCAGTCACGCTAGTTTCGAAGCATGAAGTGTTTTGAAAGGGAAATTATAGTATTTTTCGTTTTTAAAATTCCACGACCCCAGTGATCGCAGGACATTTTTATATACTTTCTAATCTTTTAAAAAAACAACCTATTAAATTTAATAGGTTGTTGTTACTCGGGCTATGCTTGGAAGTAATTCATTACTTTTTGAACGTAATTTTGTGTTTCTTTATATGGTGGGATACCAGCGTATTTTTTTACGGCTCCCGGTCCTGCATTATATGCTGCTAGGGCCGTTTCAATATTTCCGTCAAATTGAGAGAGCATTTGGCTGATATATTTGGCTCCACCCATTATGTTTTGTTCAGGATCTAACGAATTAGTAACACCTAAATACTTAGCGGTACCTGGCATTAATTGCATTAGCCCTGAAGCTCCAGCAGAACTAGTAGCTGCGGGGTTAAAATTAGATTCTTGTTTAATGATGGATGAAATAAGTTTTTCTGGAACATTGTAAGTTGCTGCGGCTTTCTTAATAATTTCATCATAATCTGTCCTATTATTTGTAGGAGTCGATGAATAAGAAGAAAGGACATCTGCTAAACTACTCTGCCCAGAATATATATTAGATGGTACAAATACAGGGGAGTCACCACTATATAGTAAAGAAGTTAAATCTTCAGTTGACTGATCTCCTGTATTAGATTGTAGCACTTGTCCTAACATATCTGAGAACATGGATGAAGTGGAAGCGTTATTTTGTGAACTCTGCACACTTCCTAGTGATTGCATTGCATTTATCTCCATTAAAACTTTTAGGGATTGAATATCCAAAGGGATCAACCTTTCAACTTGTTGTTATATTTCACAAGGCGAGCAATTTTTTTGTCGGTGTGTCGAATGGGGATATTATGTGAATCTAACAAATCAAGAAACACTTTTTCTCCATATTTTACATCACTACTCTCATATTCTACCTCAAAATCCTCTGTTTGACTATAAATGGAATGATCTAAAAAAAGAATTCCATTTTCAAAAGGTACCTGGACACGATTTGTTTGCAGGGTTCCAATACATATTAATGGAGAATCAAGATTAAATTGCTCCAAAAAGGGAATAGAAGGAAAAGAGGTTTTGGTAATGATTGCATCTCTCTCTTGGTCAGATATATGTACTGTATTCTCTTCCATTACATGTTCTTCTAGCGGTCGTTTAAGTGTAAGCTCATTTTGGTTACTTAAAACACGCAAGCGAAAACCCATCCTATTGTCCTTAAAAAAGTTATCTTGCGTATCAAAATAATAATTTGTTTGTGAACGAAAGTCCTTATCGTCTACCTGAAAATACGATAAAAATAGCTCAAATTCTTGTTTTGTTAATAAATTTTTAAATTCTATTTCTTTTTCGGTTTGCATAATACACGACCTTTCCTATTATTTCTATTATATGCGCTTTTCAACTAGTTTCAATATGTTAAAATAGTGGAAGAATGGACAGAAAGGAACGATTATTTTGCCTATTACTTATAATGTGCATAGTGGTGTTCAATTAGAAAATGATATACGATTTACACTAGAGGTGTTTCCTAATAATCCTAATATAAAAGCGGCTGGTCAAATGATTACTGATTCGGATTCAAGTGCTTTTATCTACCTATTAGAAGATGAGACTGAGTATCATTATTTAAAGTTTGGTCAGGAAGTTTGGCCATTGCTCGTAAATACCTTAAAAGCAGTAGTAGATCCTTCGTTGCAAATCGGTGAAAAAGAGCTGACTCTATTTGGCTTTAAAGAAGAACTAACTATGCTTATTTTCAATATTGAAGGTAATGACAATTACGGTGCTGATTTTTCCCGAGCTGTGGAAGAAGCATTTAGCGAAATTTTAAAAGCATAGTACTTAGTTCAAGGGAAGTGGAGGTCAAGCTTATGGGGCAATGGGATCGCTTTTTAGAGCCGTACAAGCAGGCAGTTTCAGAGTTAAAAGTAAAATTAAAAGGAATGCGAGCTCAGTTTGAGAGAGATAATACAAATTCACCGATAGAATTTGTAACAGGTCGTGTTAAACCACTTGCTAGTATTTATGATAAATCATTAGAAAAAGGAATAGTATTTGAGCCTTCCGATACGTTGGCGCAGGAAATTCCAGATATTGCAGGCTTACGAATGATGTGTCAATTTGTAGATGATATAGAAACAGTCGTAAGTTTACTGCGTACTAGAAATGATATAAGAATTATTGAGGAGCGCGATTACATTTCTCACAAAAAGCAAAGTGGGTATAGATCCTACCATGTGATTATTGAATATCCTGTTCAAACAATTCATGGTGAGATAAATATTCTTGCTGAAATTCAAATACGAACATTAGCAATGAATTTTTGGGCATCCATCGAGCATTCCTTGAATTATAAGTATAAAGGAATCTTTCCAGAAGAAATAAAAAAGAGGCTTCAATATGCAGCTGAAGCGGCATTTCGATTAGATGAAGAAATGTCTTTAATTCGAGGAGAAATCCAAGAAGCACAAAAATACTTTAGTGAAAATAAGGAACTTTCTCATCCAAGTCTCCATGAAACCGATACGAAAGAGAGGTCACGTGAATGAAGTTTTTCATATTGTCTCGAAATGATGATTTATCCAATGAATTGATGGAAAGCGCTAAAACGTATCTAGTAGATTTTGGATTGGTAATAGATGAAGAAAATCCAGATATTGTCTTATCAATTGGTGGCGATGGCACATTACTACATGCCTTTCATAAGTACAAACATTTAACCACCTCTGTGGCGTTTGTGGGGCTACACACTGGGCATCTAGGTTTTTATGCGGACTGGAAACCAGAAGAAATTGAAAAGCTAGTTATTAGTATTGCAAAGAAAGAATTTGAAGTAATAGAATACCCATTACTTGAGGTGACGATTAATTATAGACATGGTGAAGATAGTTCAGTCTATTTGGCGTTAAATGAGTCGACTGTAAAATCCCCGGACGTTACTTTGGTAATGGATGTGGAGTTGAACGGAGATCATTTTGAACGTTTTAGAGGAGATGGATTATGTATGTCTACTCCATCGGGAAGTACAGCGTATAACAAAGCACTTGGAGGTGCCATTGTTCATCCTTCCCTAGAGGCAATTCAACTTGCTGAAATCGCATCTATTAATAACAGAGTGTTTCGTACCGTAGGTTCATCGCTTGTCTTGCCAAAACATCACTCATGTTTACTAAAACCTGTGAAAGGACCAGATTTCATGGTAACGGTGGATCATCTTCAGCTATTACATAAAGATGTCCTATCTATTAAGTATCGAGTAGCAGATGAAAAAGTACGCTTCGCTCGGTTTAGAGCATTTCCATTTTGGCACAGAGTACATTCCTCCTTTATTGATAGTGATTTGGAAATATGAAGGAAGAATTAATCCAATTAACATTTCGAATAGATGAACCGCAACAATTACTTCGAGATGCAATTCGCAAATATGGTATTTCAAAAAAAGCATTGACTAGTATTAAATACGAGGGTGGTAAAATTACCGTTAATGGAGTAGAGAAGACGGTAAGGCATAAATTAGATTCAGGTGATATGGTACAGATTACATTTCCACCAGAGAAAAAAAGTGACGGACTAATTCCACAGCAAGTACGGTTTCCTATTTTGATGGAGGATAATCATCTTCTCATTCTCACAAAGGCTGCTGGGATTAGTACAATTCCGTCTAGAGAGCATCCTATTGGTACAATGGCGAATTTTCTAGCTGGATATTTGGAGGAGAGTGGGTTATCCTCTACTGTACATATTGTAACTAGGCTGGATAAGGATACATCTGGTATCATTTGTGTCGCAAAGCATCGACATGCTCATCATTTATTAAGTGAAATGCAAAAGTCTGGACAAATCTCACGAACATATGAGGCAATTGTTCATGGCCATATTCAACAAGATGAATTTCTCATAGATGCTCCCATTGGTAGAAAGAATGGAAGCATTATTGAAAGAGTTATCGATTCTGAAGGTAAACAAGCCAAAACCTCTGTTCAAGTATTGTCCCGATTTGAAAATATTGGAGAAAAGCTTACGCATGTGCGATTACAGTTACATACTGGTCGGACACATCAGATTCGAGTGCATATGATGTCCATAGGTCATCCCTTACTAGGCGATGATTTATATGGTGGCAATCTAAGGTTAATAAATAGACAAGCGCTTCATGCGAGAGAACTGACCTTGGTTCATCCCTTTACAAAAGAGAAAGTTCATTTAATTGCTCCTTTCCCAGAAGACATGAAAGAGCTTATTCCCACTATTTCTTCCTAATTGATAGGAGGAATGGTGGGAATTCATATTTATAGGGTATTTGTTGATTATTTCCTAGGGAATATTTTTATTGCTTATTTAATGCTTACTCCATACAATAAGTAAGGACAAAGTGAAACATCGATTTGAGGGGATTCTTCATCCCTCACGGATTGTAAGGAGAACCATTCAGGCTTTTATGGGCAATTATCTTCAACTTATGCTTTTTTACTTGAGCCAATAAAGTGCCGATGTTGCCATAGGATGTGGGGAATTTATACTGCGAGACAAATGCTGAGAGGAGGGAGAAAGATGAAAGATGAAATGACTCAACAACCTTTAGAAGAATCCGTTTTAATTGATTTTTTATTAAATGATTCAATGGATAATTTTAGAGAAGAATTTATGCAACTTCATCCATATGATCAATCCATATTTTTTGAAAAGGTGGAGCCTGATTTAAGGAAGAAAATCTATCATTATCTTTCTCCTAAAGAAATAGCTGAGCTATTTGAAGCGACAAAGTTTGATGATGAACAATATGATCTATTTTTGCAGGAAATGGATATTACTTATGCTGCCGATATGCTTTCCTTTATGTATACAGATAATGCGGTAGATGTATTAAATGAATTAGGTAAAGATCAAGTTGCAAGTTATTTAAACATAATGGATAGAGAATCTGCACAAGAAATTAAGGATCTTCTACATTATGAAGAATATACAGCTGGTTCCATTATGACGACCGAATATGTAGCAATTCCTGAGAATTCAACATGTCGTTCCGCAATGACTATTTTACGTAGTGCTGCACCAGAAGCAGAGACAATCTATTATTTATTTGTAGTGGATGATGAACATAAACTATCTGGTGTAATTTCACTTCGTGATTTAATCATTGCAGATGAGGATACGCTCATAAAAGATGTAATGAATGATCGGGTAGTTAGCGTTTTAGTAAGTGTTGATCAAGAGGAAGTAGCTCGAATGATCAAAGACTATGATTTTCTAGCTGTTCCAGTAGTAGATTTTAAAAATCATTTACTTGGGATTGTTACGGTCGATGATATTTTAGATGTTTTAGAAGAAGAAGCATCAGATGATTATTCAAAACTTGCTGGGGTTTCTAACATGGATACCTTTGATAAGGGACCACTACAGGCTGCTAGAAAAAGATTGCCCTGGTTAATTATTTTATTGTTCCTTGGAATGTTTACTGCTAATTTAATGAGTATTTTTGAGCAAACTCTAGATAAAGTGGCATTACTTGCTGTCTTTATTCCATTAATCGCTGGTATGGCTGGTAATAGTGGTACGCAAGCACTAGCGGTCGCTGTTCGTGGTATCGCAACTGGTGATATTGAAGAACAAAGCAAGAGTAAATTACTCTTTAGAGAAGCGGGTACTGGTCTTATTACCGGTCTCATTTGTGGTTTACTAGTAGTCGGAGTAGTATATTTTTGGAAACATGATTTACTAATTGGCATATTGGTAGGTTCATCTATTTTTGGATCTATTTTTATCGCTACATTAGGAGGGTCTTTTATTCCTTTATTAATTCATCGTATGAAGATAGATCCAGCAGTTGCATCAGGACCATTTATCACAACGGTCAATGACGTAGTAAGTATCTTAATATACCTTGGACTGGCCACTTTATTTATCTCATCCTTGTAGTTTGTATCATATTTTTTAAAGTTGCATAAAGTAAAGGAAAAAGGATGTGCTAATGAACGCGTTTAATGATCCTTTAATCTTTATAAAAGGTCCTCCTGTCTTTCATCTACCACCAAAAGAAAGATTTGAAGCACCATATGAATTACTAGATGAAAGTACATCGATTTATGAAATACAAAAAAGTTACTCGACGAAGACACTAGCAATTATAGATAAATTGAACTTTTTAGCAAAACCGTTTCAACGAAAAGTTTACCGTCCATTAATATTTCATCTAAAGGATGGAGTATCGGTGCAGGGTGAGGTTGAGAAAGTTGAGGAAGATACAGTTATTTTACTTGTAGGTACAGGAGAATTATTGACGTATCCTGTAGAAGATATTGAAAGAATTGTATGGCGAGGAAGTATATTGAATTGAAATGTGAGCTATCCTATTATAGGATAGCTTTTTTTGTTGGAATTCTGTAAGTTTCTGGTGATTAATTCATTGTTTTTCTAGTGTTTTTTAAAAGGATGATGTTGACTTCTGTTTCAGGTAGAAACTTCCCACAGGCAGTCGCTAAACCTCCTTACCATGATTGTTCAAGTAAGCTGGGGATTAGTTTGACTTCGTTCGAGCAGGAGTTGCTGCCTTCCACTCCAATCAATAAAAAAACCGCTCGGGTTCGGCCCGAACGGAATAGACACTACAATGATGAAACGATCAGTCACATACACCTAAAAATACATCGGCGATACATTCAATTGCACAGAAACAATCCAAGTCTACTGTCACACAGCTACCAGTTGATCTGAAATTACGAACTTTGCAAAGCTTTCTTAAATCGATTTTTGTACCACAATCGTTCAATAGATCAACTTCTTGACGTTCTCTGTCAAGTGGCTCTAATACTCGTAAAGTAGCACAGCAACCATCAAAAATATCTTCTACACGGAAGAAAACAGAAATGCAATCACAATCAAATCTATCATTATCACGGAAAAATGCTTTAAATGGATCTCCGTCTTTTGTTAATAGCATAAATACTCGAGTGTCAGCTTGGCGTCGAGCAGCTGGGCTAACAAGGCCTCCAAGTGGTTCTAGAAAACAATTTGTTGGACATTGAGGGCAATCGTCATCTGTTGCTTGATCTTGAATGTCTTTAATAGCGCGGACAACATCACAAACACAATTTCTAGATCGCTTTTCGTCAGTAACATCACCTATATTTCCACAACCCATTAATTTCACCTCCTCTTCATCTCTTACTAACGTATGTGGGAAGTTCATCTTGATAAGGGCAAATATCTCGTAGCCCATTTACATATTTCAACAAGCCACGTGCATACTAACACGAAAAAGGAGTAAGTAAATCTTATGAAAAAAAGCGTAATTGTTTTTCTAATGGTTTTATTGTTGGGCGCATGTTCGAGCGAAAAAGAAAAAGTCTTATTTCCTACAGATAATTCCACTTCACTAAAACCGATCATGCAAAAACAGGATTCGATTCATGGGTATAAAGGTGTGATAAACGAGGAAGATATATTAGTGGCAATTTATATAAACCGTTTTGACCGTTTTAATAAAACGAAAATAGAAGAAAAAATAACAAAACAAATTGAAAAAAAATTCCCAGAAAAAAAAGTACTTGTCACTGGAGACCAAAAAATAATATGGGAAGTTGAATCCATCATTGATAAGAAGTTGAAGGAGGAGGACCTTAGAAAGTCGATTGAAAAAATAAAATCATTATCAAAGGAAGAGACATAATGGACCAAAAACAATTTCAAAAAATAGTAGATGAAAAAAATCCTAAAGTACCCTATTTTATGAACATACTAAAAGCATTTATTGTAGGGGGAATAATCTGTACTATTGGACAACTAATCACTTTTTTTTATATGCGATTTTTCCCTTTTACAGAAGGAACTGCTGCTAATCCAACGGTTGCTACTTTAGTATTTATCGCGATGGTTTTAACAGGAACTGGATTGTATAAAAAGATTGCTCAGATTGGAGGGGCTGGATCAGCAGTACCAGTTACAGGATTTGGAAATGCAGTTATCTCAGCCGCTATAGAACATAAATCAGAAGGTTATGTGTTGGGTGTTGGAGGCAATATGTTCAAGCTTGCAGGCTCTGTTATATTATTCGGTGTGCTCTCTGCATTTGTCGTTGCACTTATTAAAACAATATTGGTGAATATAGGTGTAGTTTCATGGTAAATACGTTTGGTACTCTCCAGTTTACAGCCAAAATCTGCATAGCCAATACGGGAATAGTTGTGGGACCAGTTGAAAAGGATAGTACTTATGCTGACTCCTTTGATGAGGTTCTTTCATTAGAGACGGAGAAAGATGAAACGAATGAGCAGGCACATTCTAGAATGATTGAAAAAGCATGTCATTGGGCAGCTAAAAAAAGTCATACCCAGGTAGATAAGGTAGATGTTTTGATAGGAGGCGATCTTATCAATCAACTATCACCGACAAATTTTGCAGCACGAAATTTGGCCATTCCATTCCTTGGTGTTTTTTCTGCATGTGCCAGCTCAATGGAATCGGTTATTCTCGGCTGTCTTTTGTTGGAGTCAGGAAATGCGCGGACAGTACTTGCTGGTGCTTCTAGTCATCATCAAGCAGTGGAGCGACAGTTTAGATATCCACTTGAGTATGGTACTCAAAAACCTAAAACATCCCAATGGACTGTAACAGGAGCAGGTTTTTCGCTATTAGAAAAAGATATAAAAAATGTTCCAGTTGTGACACATGCAACAATTGGCAGAGTTGTTGACAGTTATCAGACAAACCCATTACATATGGGTGCTGCAATGGCATCTGCTGCTAGAGATACAATTGAGCGGCATTTAACTAATACGAACAGTAAGATAGCAGACTTCGATGTCATTATGACAGGCGATTTAGGGAATATAGGAATTTTGATATTGAAAGAAATGTTTCAGGATGAGAATACTGGGGTCGTGCTTCAAGACGCGGGAGCTCAGTTCTATGGAAAGGATAAGTTTTTCAATGCAGGTGGCAGTGGAGCTGGATGCTCGGCAACAGTGTTCTTTGGTCAAGTATACGAACAGTTAAAAAAAGGTTTTTATAAAAGAGTTTTACTAGTAGCAACAGGGGCACTTTTGTCTCCATTAACATTTCAGCAAGGGGAAACAATCCCTTGTATTGCACATGCCATTGAATGCCGCATGGAAAAGAGGGGTTAGGATGATTTCTTCATTAGTAACCGCATTTGTAGTTGGCGGATTAATATGTGTCATTGGACAAATTTTCATGGATGTATTTAAACTAACACCTGCACATACATTAAGTACATTAGTTGTGCTAGGTTCTATTTTAGATGGTTTTGGTCTATATGAGCCGTTGATTGACTTTGCTGGGGCTGGAGCTACTGTTCCAATAACTTCCTTTGGTAACTCATTGACACACGGAGCATTAGCAGAAGCAGAGAAGCATGGTTTAATTGGTGTTTTAACTGGAATGTTTGAAGTCACAAGCTCTGGTATTAGTGCTGCAATATTGTTTGGCGTAATTGGTGCATTCATTTTTCAAAAACGGAAAACAAGGTACTAGTTGAATCGCCCTTTTTTCCAATCTCCTCTTGCATACTATAAGTTGAAGAGGAGAGGAGGGAAAGAGTATGTATGGTTACTGTGGCGGAGGTTATCCAGGATATCAAGGAGGATATGAGAACGGAGGTAACAAGAGTTCTACATTTGTACTAATCGTAGTATTATTTATATTATTAATCATTGTTGGTAGAAGCTTTCTCCCTTATTAATAAAAAATAAAGATGTGAGGGGGAAAAACTATGCAAAATTCATTTTTTAAATCAATTGAAAATAAAACTGGTGTATCAATGGATGAACTATTTACGCTTGCTAATGCCATCTCATATGCTGATTTTACAGATGAAAAACAGGTCCGTAAAATTGTCCGTAAAGTTGGCAAGCTAGCAAATAAGCCTGTTTCTCAACAATTAGAAGATGAGCTAACTCGTTCTATTATACAAAGTGGAAGTTCTTTAAGTTTAAAAGATATTGAAAAATTATTATAAAATATATTTAGTTTATTAGGTTTATATAAGAAGAGGATGGGGTAATAGTAAGTAAAGACAATAAAGTGGAGGTGGAGTTAATGGGATACATTCTTCCAATGCAACCGATTCAATCACAGGTTTATGCAAATCGTATGATATCAAATGATTATAATTTTGCTTATATAGATGATGTACAAAACGTAAAATTTAAATCAGATTTTGAGGATCATTTAGAAAAGCAAGAACAACTTCTTGAAGAAGAAGAGGAACAGCAGTTATCGGAACTAGAAAGACCATCAATCCAACCTTTATTTAAAGGCTTTATTCATCCGAATCCAGTAAACCTATCTCCTATAATTGCTGAAATAAGTGGCAAAGGAAACAGTGTTAACTTATATGTTTAGTTCATAGTATCAGAAAATCGCTTATCGGCTCTATTCCGATAAGCGATTTTTCTTTCTCCCGCCATTTTTGTCCCTAAAAGATGGTGATATACTAGAGCATTAAATAAAGGTCCAGCTATATCCATGATGGACATTAGCTAGACCTTTTTTACTGTGTAAAACTTTGTATATATCTTATTTATTATTGCAATGTTTCATCTGGATGTTAATTTATCAAACATTTGAGTGAAGTTAATCTTTACTACTACACATCATGTGAGGAAAATCATTAACCTCTAATGTTGAGAAGAAAAATTATCTCAATCATTTGTCCGAAGTGCATTCAAAATAGAAAAAGTTTACTATTTTTTATGTCCTTTTTTCTTTTCTTTCGAGTCTTTCTTATGTTCAGAATCTTTTTCATTTAACTCATTGGATTCTGATTTATCATGTTTTTTCTTTTTATCATTACGATCTTCCTCATTACTTTCAGAATCATTGGAGTCCTTTTCTTTTCTTTCCTTTTTTCCTTTTTCGTCTGTATTACTAACATCTTTTTTCTCTGAATCCTTAGAGTCCTTTTTGTCCTTTTTTTCTTTACTTTCTGTATTACTATCTTCTTTTTTTTCTATATCCTTAGAACTTTTTTTATCCTTATCTTCTTTTTTCTGGTCTTTTTCTTTTCTATTCTTAGAACCTTCGTTTTGTTCTTCTGACTCGCTTACATCACTATCAGTATGTTCTTTTGATGTATCTTCGGATTTATGATGAGGCATTATTTTCTTTTTATGTTCTTTCAAAATGAATCACTACTTTCTATAATTTAATGTCACTATTACAGAGTATGTGGAATAGTACAGTTTTGTTCGGGAACTAATCTATTTTAGTGCTTGTATAATTATCGGTAGATGGGCATTTAACCAATACACTATTATCCCAGGATACATATAGATACTAGGATACTAAAAAAGGAGGTTATAAAGGTGAATAAAAAAATGATACAGTCTCTAGTAGATAAAGTAATTAAAGTAGATAGAGGAGGTCCGGAATCGCGGGTTGGTAAACTTTTGTCAACAGCGGATGATCACTTTACTTTACTAACAGAAAACGATGGCATTATTTATTATAATACTCAGCATATTAAAAGCTTGACTTATAATTCAAAGAACAAGGTAGAATTCAATCTGGATATACCTAAGGATTTTGAGTATATACAAGCAGATGATTTTAAAGGTGTTTTGGATTGTTTAACACTACAGTGGGTAAAAATTAACCGTGGTGGACCTGAAACGTTAGAAGGGGTTATGGACGTAGTTACAGATGATTTTGTAACCATTGTGGCGAACGAAGAAATAATTCGAGTTGCTTTATTTCATATTCGTAATATCAGTTATGGAGTAAAGCTTGAAAAAACTAAAGAAGATAAAGGTAAAAATGACAAAGAAGATAATATAAGCGATTCAAAAGATCAAGAAGAATAAAAAATAAAGTTTATTAATAATAGAGGGTACATTCGTCGCTTTTTATATTTAAAAGCGGCGAATATTCTAAAAGGGAGGGGACCTCCAAATGCAGAGAAAAAAATTCGAAAATGTATTATATTCAAATGAAAACAGGAATATAGGGTTGTTTCTAACAAAAAATCAATTTGTTGAAGGTATCTTATTAGATATTCAAAATAATCATATTGTTTTGGAAGTGGAAAGAAGTATTGTTTATATCGAAATTCACCAAATACAAGCACTTTCTAAGAGCACTAAAGATTTACGCATAGCAAAGGAATCCAGTCCACATTTAGTTAGAAATGATTTGATAGATGTGCTAATTGCATTAAGATACCACTGGGTTACTATAAATAAATTTAGTAATCCTACTCTTGTTGGTGTATTAAGCAGTATTTTCGAGGATTATATTATTCTAATCAATAACAAAGAGTTACTTTATATACCTATTTCACATGTTACGGATATTTCTTGCAATATATCTAAAAGTGACTATTATTTTTTAAACAAAAGGGAACAGCTTAATATCCAAAAATTATATAGAATGGGTACTAGCAAAGAATCTACTCAATTGAAAGAATTAGAATGTAGAAACTTAGATCAAGCAGCAGCGGATGCCAATATTTTAGTTACTGAAGAGAAGTTAGCCACAATACATTGTGGTATTCAAATGGAAGTAATGGAACCTAAAAATACGTATGCAATAGAAGAAAATGCAATTTCTTCTCAATTGGAAGAGTCGCTAAAAAGTAAAAGCTTGAATCTAGAGGCAGCGGCTCCAAATATTTTAGTTAAAGAAGAGAAATTATCCACAATAGATGCTGGTGTTCATACAGAAGTAACGAAATCGATGAATACCGATATGTTCGAGGAAAATGCGTTTTCTCCTCAAATGGAAGAGACGCTGGAAAGCATAACTTTGGATCTAGTAGAAGCGTCTGCCAATATATTTGTTAATGACGTGGAAGTGGCGTCGTTAGATAATCCAAAGGAAGTTACTGAACATATTAATACGTATCCAATGGAAGGAAACGCATCTTCTCAATTAGAAGAGACACTAGAAAGTATAGGCTTTGATTTAGGGGTAGCGGAAGTCAATGTATTAGTAAGTGACCAAGAAGCAGCAACAATAGATATCCCTCAGGAAGTAACTGAATCGATAAATACCGATACATTAGAAGAAAATTCGATTTCTCCTCAATTAGAAGATTTAATAATAGAAGAACAAAAAAATGTGTTTTCCGACGAACAATTAAATCTTCCCCAAAATCCTTTGAAATTGAAGAGGAAAGATGTACTTCTAACAGCTTGGAGTACTATGAACAACGATCAATCCACAGTTGCACTACCAAAGAAAACTTATTCGAAAAAGAAACTTGAAACACCTATAGAAAATACTATGATTATTAACCGTGATACGGGGCTAAATAAACAACCATCACTTTCAAATCAGATAAACAATACGGATCGCCAGGACAAACTGAATGTCCTAGATAAAGAATCGGAGACATCAGAAAAAAAAAAAACAGTATTAAATGTAAATGTGCTGAGTAAAGAAGAGGTAAATGAAATGCTGGAGCAGCAATACTTTGCTTTAATGAATTACGTTGCAGTACAAATTTCAAATGGAATAAATTCTAAACAAGAAGATAACAAATTCTATTTTCACCCAAGAGCAGAAGACAGAGTATATGGTCCAGAAAAAATTAGACGGAGTGAAGTGGTAAGTGGTTATCCATTTTATGATTCCAAATCAGACACAACTGCATTGGAAAAACAGTATATATCATTATTGAGCCATGCAACAAAAATGTACCGGAAATTAAGGAACTAGTATTTTTTGGACGTATAAATGCTAAAAGGAGTTGTGACCTTGAATAAAACTATTCAAAGTCTGATCAAGAAATTTGTTCAAATTGAGGTTTCAGGAAAAAAGATACTAAAGGGTACTCTCATCGATGTGGGAACAGACTTATTGGTTATTTTTAACGGAACAGATTATATATATATTCCTATTAATCATATCCAATGCTTTTGTGTTATTCAGAAAAATGAATTTGATACGGTTCTAACTACGGAGTCGTATAGTATAAAATCTGGAGAAAATAACGCGAATTTATCCTTAGAAGTAACGCTAAAACAAGCCGAAGGGAAGAACTCAGAAATTTATTTAACAGATGATCAGCCACTACATGGTTGTATTATTCGGATAATGAAAGACTATTTTGAGTTTTATTCACCCGTCTATAAAACTATGTATATATCTATAAATCACTTAAAGTGGCTAATTCCTTATACTACAAATGAAGCCCCTTATGGGTTAAACAACAACTACTCCAAACTTTCAGCTAATGGAACTCATGTCAATACCTTTAAAACTAGAATAGAACAGTTTATAGATAAGATGATAGTGTTCAATATTGGTGGAAGTAAGAGTCATATAGGAAAAATTAAAAATGTAGAAGAACAAGTTATTGAGTTAGAAAAAGCAAGAGCAACTAAGGATTATCTAAATATTGATCATATAAAAACTATCCACGAAGTATAAGGAAGATAATAACTAAATCTTTCATTATAAAGGGTAAAAAAAAAAACTAAATTAGAAGCATGAAATGTTTCATGCTTCTTGAAGTTGGGACTAAATAGATTTTGTTTATTTATTAATGAGAGTAGTGAATTAGATAGAATATTTTTAAGAATATGGACATACTACTCGTTTCTCTAAGTGGAAAGGGAATATACATACAAGGAAGCGGACAATCTTAACAAGGAGAGGAAATGGTATATGTATGAGTTTGCAAATTGGAATCGCCATTTTGGTGTTCCTATCTACTATGTTGGTCATTTTTATAAGACCTAGAGAAGTAAATGAAGCTTGGCCAGCTACAATTGGTGCCGTGATTATATTATTAGTTGGAATTGTGTCACTAGAAGATGCTTTAGATATAATCAACAAAATTGGAGGGGCCGCCATTACTATAATATCGACAGTTGTTATGGCTGTCATATTAGAAAGCTTCGGTTTTTTCAACTGGGTAGCTACTCGAATTGTAAGTTTATCAAAAGGTTCGGGTTATCGATTATATTGGTATATACAGTTATTATGCTTTGGGATGACACTACTGTTTAATAACGACGGTAGTATTTTAATAACTACTCCCATTTTAATACTACTACTTAAGAACATGAGACTAAAGACTCCTCAACAAATCCCCTATTTAATCAGTGGAGCATTAATTGCTACTGCCTCCAGCGCACCTATAGGAGTAAGTAATCTAGTTAACCTAATAGCTTTAGAGATTGTGAATATGTCTTTATGGATGCATACTTTAATGATGTTTGTCCCTGCAACTTTAGGATTATTATTTATGTCATATTTAATGTTTATTCTAGTGAAGGAAAAGCTGCCAGTAACCCTACCAAACTCTCTCATTAATATTGAAGAATCCTTTTTCTCTAAAAGCTTCCATCCTTTGAAAGCAAGTATTTCCTTAGAAACAAAACAAAAGCGTACTAAGTTTATGTTGAAGATCCTATTCTTTGTATTAGTTGTACGAGGGATGCTATTTGTAGCATCTTATGTAAACATTCCCATTGAAATTGTAGCAGTAATTAGTTCGCTCATTCTTCTAATTTGGAGAGGGTACTATTTAAAATCTAATCCGATAGATATTTTGAAAAAGACGCCATGGCATATATTAATTTTTGCATTTTCTATGTATGTAATTATTTTTGGTCTTCACAACGTAGGACTAACTGCATTATTAGTTCAATGGTGTGAACCGATAGTTCAGCAAGGGTTATTTCAAGCAAGTTTAATTATGGGGGGATTAGTGTCTGTACTCTCTAACCTTTTTAACAATCATCCTGCATTGATGATAGGGACGATAACATTAACAGAGATGGGCTTAGACCCAATCACATTAAAAACAATCTATCTTGCTAATATTATTGGAAGTGACATGGGTTCACTGTTGTTACCAATTGGAACACTCGCATCCCTTATCTGGATGGATATTTTAAGAAAGAATAAAATTAAAATTACATGGAAAGATTATTTAAGTATTACGATAAAAGTTATTCCGATATCAACAATTGTAACGCTAACCCTTTTGTATTTTTGGGTACAATTCGTTTTTAATTAACTATAATAAATATTAATAATAAAGAAGCTATGAGCTAGCAGGAATTTTTCAATACCGAAATTCCTGCTTTTTTAACTTTAATTATTCTTCATTAAAACAAAAAGAATCCAGCATAAAAAATCTTATCCCCAACTAGAAGATTAAAAATATTGGATTGTTAAGATTAATTTAATGTGGATACGTATATAGTTTAATGCATTCTTCAGCTAATAATAGATCAGTATAATAAACGTCAGTTAAGTCCAAGTACAGCAGTTTCAAGAGTTTTAAAACAGCTTGACAAGTATTCGTATTACATTCGTTCTTAGTATATATATGAATTTAAAGTAAGGAATGACACTAAAATACATCATATTGAATAAAATCATAACGAAAAATTACTATTACAAAAATGTGCGCAACGTCGATATTGAGCATAAATAGTAAAAGCATTTCTTTTCATTTTGGTTTACTTCATTTTTTCTTCTTATCAAAATCAAAAAGAGGGTATGACGTTAGTCACAACCCTCCGAAAAATCACTACATTAAATTAGTTTCTCCATAGCTCGGTGAGGAATGCCAGCCTCTAAAAATTCAGGTGAAGTAATTGTATAATTTCTTTTTTCATAAAAAAGAATAGCCTGACTTTGCGCATTTAGTTTTAACTTGGTAATTTCGGCGGTAATAGAGTAGTCCTCCATGCATTGCATCATTAGATTTCCTAACTTTCTACCACGATAATTAGGAAGAATACAGACGCGTTCGACTTTTCCTATGCCTGGCTCAATTTCTCTTATTCGACCTGCACCAAAAGGGATGTCACCATCGTATGCTACAAAATGCACAGCATCCGCATCATATTCATCGAGTTCAAGGTGAAGTGGGACATCCTGTTCCTCTACGAAAACTTTTCTTCTAATTTTAACTGCATCTTCATATTCTTTTTCAGTTTCAACTTTCTTTGCGTACACCAATACTTACTCAGCTCCAGATAATCTAAATGTTTCGTAAACTGTCCATGATCCATCTTCTAGTTGGTATAAAAGATGAAGACGGTCAATTTCTTCTTCAAATTCCGCCCCAATCATTTTTAACTGAGGAAGAATATCATCATGTTCACTTGCACTCAATTTTTGAGCAATTGTAATATGAGGAACAAACGAATAACTCTCCTCATCATTATATTGAATTGCATTTAAATCATTATGAAGTTTAACTAGTTCAGCTGTTGGCTGCACATTAAAGTATATTGCATTGGTAACAGGGGCAAATGAACTAACCTTCTCTGTTTTTAATGTAAATGGTTTATGACTTTTTACAACTTCTGAAACCTTTTCAGCAATTGACTTTATCTCATTTTCGTCTGCTTCAAATACTCCTTTAACTGTCATATGTGGAGTGATTAGAGCATAGTGAGGGTCATAACGCTTTCTATAGGAGTTGGCGAAGTCCTGTACCTTTTTAGATGGAAAAGCAACAATCCCGTATTTCATTTTCATTACCTCCTCGAATTTTTACATAAAACACATTACTATTATAACAAATATTTTTCTATAGGCTAAAATTTTGCAACAGTGATCTTTTAATATCTGGTTGCCATAGCTTCCAGGTATGGTCTCCTCTTAATTCGTCATAAAAGGTCAAAAATCCTTTATTTTTTATTAAATTGTGTAACTCTCTATTTGGAGTGATGAAATCCGTCAATAAACCGTCACCTGTTTTCACCGCTTTTTCTTCGGTTCCAATCACATGGTAAAGAGAAAATGCATGAACGTCCTCGTGTTTTTTCACTTTATCTAGAACTTCTTCATTTACTAATGGGGAGTGCATTATTACTTTCCCAAACGTATTTGGATAGGCTAAAGCTGTCATAAGCGAAACAGTCGCAGCTAAGGAGTCTCCAATAAGTGATCTTCCCATACCAACCTGATAAGTAGGATATTTTTCATCTATATAAGGGACTAATTCTTGTGCTAAAAATCGTATATATGCGGCATGCTGAGAACCGTCTGGATGATATTTGTCCCTACGATCTTTTACGTTTTTATAAGGCACTCCAACAATGATTAAGTTCTCAATTGCCTCTTCTTCATATAATTCATCTGCAATTCGAGAAATTCTACCTAACTGAAAATAGTCTTTTCCATCGGACGCGATGAGAACAGAATATTTATAAAGGGGTGAAAAGTTTGCTGGCAAATAAATAAGTAGTTGCATTTCTTCCTGTAAAGACTCGCTAAAAAGTGTAATATCTTGTATAGTACCCTTATTCATAAGTTCCTCCTAAGTCATTCATGTTGTAGTACAGAAATTGTATCATATACTAGCAAAGAGGTATAATAAACGAAATGATGAAACAACAAAGGGGATAATAAAATGGATAGACAGACGTCTAGAGTTCATTCACGTGAAGTGGAGCAGGCTACAAAAGACGCGTTAAAAAGACGTGGAGTTACAATTGAAGAAATTGCAAAAATTGTATACGAAATGCAGTTTCCATACAACAAAGGGCTTACTATGGAGCATTGTGTAGAATCCGTAAAAAGCGTGCTGAAAAAAAGAGAAATGCAACATGCTATATTAGTTGGTATTGAACTTGACGAGTTAGCAGAGAAAAAGATGTTATCTGCACCATTGCAACAAATAGTTGAAGCGGATGAAGGTTTGTTTGGGGTAGACGAAACAATTGCGCTTGGAGCAGTATTTACTTACGGAAGTATTGCAGTAACTACGTTTGGTCATTTAGATAAAAATAAAATTGGACTTATTTCAAAATTAGATACAAAAATTGGCGGAGCTGTTCACACATTTCTAGATGACTTAGTAGCAAGCATAGCTTCAAGTGCAGCTTCACGATTAGCACATCGTACAAGAGATTTAGAAGAGGAAAATGAAACTTTTGCAGATATTCCACCAGAAGAAACAGTACCAGAAGCTAAAGTAAAAGGTGCTAGAACCTAAAACTGTGCAGCCTCTTAAGAGGCTGCACAGTTTGTTTTTTACTCCCCAGACTTTTTAAACCCGGCTTTTATAGCTTCCTGCTCGGTACAGAACCATTCTTCAGGATTTGTTTTTACATAATATTTACCGCTAGGTATATGATAAATTTTTTTGCCTTGTCGATTAATATTACCCTTGATGTTACATTTTCTAGATGTTTCAATTTCTTGCTCAGTGGTGTTACTAGTGATTACAGAAGCATCGAAACCTCGATCAGTCACGTAATCTTTTCTCTCCCATATTCCAGTATTTTTTTCTTTAGTTATTTCGGAAGCTTCCTCGAAATTATTTAAATACTTAGTGTTCGGCGAGAAAATGTAAGCCACACGTGCTAGCCCCTCTTCTAGTAACTTTTCTTGAATGCTTTCACCATCAACATAAATATACGCAAGCAATCTGCCGTAGTCGTCTATTCGATTTCCTACATCAAACTCAATTGTCACATCTCCACTACTTAATAATTTCTTGTTCCGTTGTGTTGCTTCTTCACCAAATGGTTGTTTTTTTAATGGGTCATGGTTTGTTTCTGGAGTGTCTATTAACAAGTATCGTACTTTTTCTGTGTTTCCATTATACTTAACTTTAATAGTATCACCGTCAATAACCTCAACAACTTCTACTGGAATTTGTTCAGTACTCCCTATAGTTTGGTTGACTCCATTAGTGGAATTTTCATCATAGCCATACAGTGAGCCAAAAAGAAGTCCTATACATAAAATAGACTTTTTCATTGATATCACCCATAGCAGTTTATCATCTAATCGGAAAGGGGTTAAACTTATGACACAAACCTTGGAATTAGCATTCAAATATAGTATGGAGGATGTATTAAGTAGACTAGCTTTAGATCCATTAAACTGCGTTGATCTCTCCAAACAAACAGTCAAAATCCCGATAGATGAAACAATAATAACAATTCAAAGTATCGGAACATTGCATGAACCAAAATTTATGATAAACGGTTTAGAGACAGATGAACAATATGAACGGGTCCTGTCCATATTTCATTTCAATAGAAGTCTAGAGCGTATTCACGAGCACTTTTTAGGAACGAATTTACATTCGTTATTTTTAAAATTTGAGGGCACTCCAATTATTACTGACTTTTCGTTGTATGGGAATATTATTAAAAGTATAATTCATCAACAACTAAATCTTTCTTTTGCAAAAACATTGACAGAGCGATTTGTACATACATTTGGTAGTAGTAAAGAGGGTATCTGGTTGTATCCAGCTCCTGAGATTATTGCCAATCTTGAGGTTTCGACGTTACGCGAAATGCAATTTAGTACAAGAAAGGCTGAGTATGTGATTGGGATATCTAAAGCCATTGCTGAGGGTAATTTGAACCTAGAAGCACTTGTATCTCAATCAGACGATTTCATCCTCTCAGAACTGATAAAATACAGAGGAATTGGTCCTTGGACTGCGGAAAGTTTTTTGTTATTTGGTCTAGGAAGAGAGAATTTATTTCCTTTAGCAGATGTAGGGCTCCAAAATTCACTTAAGCAACTATGGAATTTAGACAGAAAGCCTATGAAAAGTGAAATAGCACCTCACTTAGATTCTTGGTCACCTTATAATAGCTATGCTGCCTTATATCTTTGGAGAAATATAGAATGAAAAATCAGCTTTTCCTTTTATCATATGAAGGGAAAAGCTGAAATCCTATAGAATTTATTCAATTAGTTGTCTCCATTTCATCCAGTTCTTCTTTAAAATATAAAAATGATTCTTCTTCAATTTCATTTATACGTTCTTTATTAAGTCCTAATGCAAAAGCTCCAGTGAAAATGGGCTCCCACCAAGTTTCTGTTTCTGTCATTTTTATTTCCTCCCTTTAAATTGTTTGTTTTTATATATTAATTCTATACCCTGCCAAGTTTCATTCATAAACCGATTATTTGAATAATGAATCATTTAGCATGGGTATTCTGAAATCTTATAGACTTATAGTTGCAGTCGAATAAGTTATAAAAGACTTCATGAAAATAGTATTCCACGAAAGACACTCTTCATGTATTTCAAAATAAATGTTTGTTCTTTCTTCTATTAGAAATAAATAGTATGATTCCCATAAGAAAAAGATTAAAAGGAGTGAATATTAATGAAATTCACAGAACAACAACTAAATCATATGTTAGGTGAGCATCAATCATATTTTTATGCTGGAATAACTAGACCAGTTGCATTTCGAATAGAACAGTTGGAAATACTCAAGAATACGATTAAAAAGTATGAAGAAGAAGTTATAGACGCATTATACAAAGACTTAAGAAAAAGTGAATTTGAATCATATGTTACAGAAATCGGATTAGTTTATGACAATATTTCTTATATGGTTAAAAACATTGAGCGGTGGATGGAACCAAAGTATGTAAAAACTCCAGTTGCTTTAATGCCTTCTAAAAGTTTTATCGTAAATGATCCCTATGGTACTGTTTTGATCATTGCACCATTCAATTATCCATTTCAACTTATTATGGAACCACTAATAGGAGCTATTGTTGGAGGTAATTGCGCTATTATTAAACCATCTGAAGCTACACCACATACATCTAAAATAGTGAAAAAAATTATTTCGGAAGCATTCGATCCAAGATATATTCGTGTTGTAGAGGGTGAAAAGGAAGAAACTTCTTTGTTAATTCATGCTCCTTTTGATTTTATTTTCTTTACTGGAAGCGTCCAGGTAGGAAAGATAGTGATGAAAGCAGCTGCTGAAAGATTGACTCCAATTGCTTTAGAACTAGGTGGAAAAAGTCCAGCAATAGTTGATCATACAGCAAACTTAGCTATTGCAGCTAAACGTATTGTCTGGGGAAAATTCGTTAATGCGGGCCAAACATGCATAGCACCCGATTATGTATTAGTCGAAGAGGATGTAAAAGATAAGTTTATCGAACAAATGAAGAAAGCTATAACTCAGTTTTATGGAAAAGATTTGCAACAAAGTCCTGACCTCGGAAGAATAGTGAATGGTAATCATTTTGATCGACTTATGCAGATTTTAGAAGCGGAAAGTGATCATATTATTTTTGGAGGTAAGACGGACCGAGATGATTTATTTATTGAACCCACGTTGTTAAATGGGGTTGATTTTAATAGTCCCTCTATGGCTGATGAATTATTTGGACCATTGTTACCGATAATTGGTTACAATGATTTGCGGACAGTAATTCATCGAATACGTCAATTACCTAAACCATTGGCGGCTTACATGTTTAGCGAAAACGAAAGAGCACAGGCATTCTTTCTTCAAGAGCTTCCATTTGGTGGAGGATGTATAAATGACACAATCACACATGCTGGTAGTGCCCATCTTCCATTTGGTGGAGTAGGAAACTCAGGCGTTCAATCTTATCATGGAGAAGCAAGTTTTACTCTATTTACCCATCAAAAATCCATAGTGAAGAAAAACACTACCTTACCAATCAATATTGTTTTCCCACCGTACAAAAATAAAGTGAAGCTAGTTAGAGGGTTACTAAAGTAATATAAATGCAGACTTAGCCATCATAATTCTATGAGTTATGATGGTTTTTATATAATACTAACAAAATATGAATCTAAACGTTCAAAAGCTTTAGGAATGCCTTAAAAACTGATTAACTCTTAATAAAAGGACTTAAATTATACATATTTAAATATTATAACTACATTGACAAATAGAGACTATTTTACTAATATTGTATGTAATATTGATACTAATTAATCATATTTAGGCGGGGGAAGCAAGATGAAGTCTGTATTTAATACGAACACCGATGAATTATTATATAAATTTAAAAATGCAATTTTCAATGAGTCATTGGCGAGCGATATAGCACTTCAAGAAAAGCTAGAAGATGCCTTTTTTAAGATGGAACTTATGGATTATGCAGTAAATGAAACAATGATTATTGCTGTAACAAATAAGTCAGGACAAATATTATTCGTGAATGATCGCTTTAGCGATATTACGGGGTATTCAAAAGAAGAATTAATAGGAAACACACATAGAATAATAAATTCGAAAACTCATCCTGAACCTTTCTTTAAAGAAATGTGGTCTACTATTCTAAAAGGGAACACTTGGACGGGGGAAATATGCAATAGACGCAAGAACGGTGAATTGTATTGGGTAAAAACTTATATTATACCTGTTGAAACATATGGTAGTGAAACTTATTTTCTAAGTATCCGTACTGATATTACACTCGAAAAAGAGAAGGAAATGTTATTACAGTCAAGACTATTATCATCTTTTGAAACAGTAGTGCACCACATTAACAATTTAGTGTTCAAAGTGGAAAAAGATAGTGATAATAACTATGGTTTTTCATTATTAACTGGGAAAGTGGCTTCAGACTATCTAGTAAATAAAGGACTTCAAACTATTCAACCTAACAGTGATTCTATTAAGAAAAAAATAATAACTCCAATCCATCGTTTAAATACATATTTTTCAGAAGAGATGACAGACCGATTATTATTTTATCTTGAAAAAGTAAATAATGGTGAGGAAGTCTCCTATAAGGAATGGTTAGGTAATAGATGTGTACATATTACAATCTCCCCTATTGAACAAAATGGAATAATAAGTGGCGCGATTGGAATTGGCAATGATATAACAGAACTCGAATCCGCAAGAACCAAACTCTCTGAGCTTGCTTACCGAGACCATTTGACAAATACTTATAACACAGCTGCCTTAGAAAGAGATATTATACAAAAGATCAACAATCACTTTCCATTTAGTTTTGTGTATATTGACTTAGACCGATTTAAGAACATTAATGATTCCTTAGGTCATGTTACCGGTGACTCGTTATTAAAGTTAGTTGCTGAAAGATTAATGAAATTCTACAGAAATGTAGGAGAGATATATCGTATTGGTGGCGATGAATTTGTTGTGCTGATAGGGAAAAAGCAACAAGATACTAAAACGCTAGAAGATGCAAAAAAAGTAATCCATAAGATTGAAGAACCATTTTGTATAGAAGGTATGGAAATACATATATCGTGTTCTATTGGTATCGCTTGTTTTCCACTACACGGTTCCAATTATAAGGAAATACATCGAGCAGCCGACTTAGCATTAAATATTTCCAAAGAGTATGGTAAACGTAATGCGGTGCTATTCGATCTAAAACATATGGAAGGCTATGTTAACAAGGTAGGTTTAGAAAGTGACATCAGATCAGGGTTAGATAATCATGAGTTTTACCTTGTCTATCAGCCTAAAGTCAATTTGAAAAGGGAAACTGTTGATGGCTATGAAGCCTTGATCCGTTGGAATAAAAAAGGCAAAGAAATTATACCTCCAAATGATTTTATACCTTTCGCAGAAGAAACAGGTCTCATTATTTCAATTGGAAAATACGTTTTAGAAGAAGCATGTAAACAAGGTGTTTTGTGGATTAAACAAGGGGTTCCCTTTCAAACTATTTCCGTTAATATAAGTCCTGTAGAGCTAGAGCAATATGATTTTCTATCAAACCTGCATGCAATTTTAGAGAAAACAGGATTACCTCCGAAGTATTTGGAAATAGAAATGACAGAAAACATTTTGATGAAAAATATGGATAGACTTGTGAAGCTACTGAAAGAATTAGAGATACTTGGAATTAAGCTAGCAATGGATGATTTTGGTTCAGGTTTCTCTAATTTCCGATACTTAAGTGAGCTGCCGATTCATACTTTAAAAATTGACCGTAGTCTCATGGATCGAGTATTCCTAGGCAAAGATGAAGTAATTGTATCCTCCATAATTAGAATAGGTCATAGTTTGGGAATTGAGGTAGTTGCAGAGGGAGTAGAAACCATAGAAGTCGTGGAGTTTTTAAAGGATCATGACTGTCATACTATACAAGGATATTATTATTCAAAACCAATAGAAGCACATGAAGTACCAAGTTTTGTATTAAAAAGTATATAATTTTTGGTAAGATACTAGTAAGGAATTGAAGGAGGATAAATAAATGACATTTACATTTCATGTAAAAGATACGGTTTCATTATTAAAGCAGCTGGTAGAAATTCCAAGTCCGTCTGGTTTTACTAAAGAGATTATGGACTTTATGGAGAATATATTAAATCAACTCCAAGTGGATTATATACGTACAAATAAAGGTGCGTTAATCGCTACCATAAAAGGAAAAGATGAAACCAAGCATCGACTTCTAACTGCGCATACAGATACATTAGGTGCTATGGTAAAAGAAGTTAAAGGTAGCGGTAGATTAAAGCTTACTATGGTTGGTGGCTTTAATTGGAATGCTGTTGAAGGTGAATATTGTACTATTCATACAGCAAATGGTAAAAAGGTTCGAGGTACTATTTTAATGCATCAAACTACTGTACATGTATATAAAAACGCTAGTAGTTTACCTCGTGATGAACAAAATATCGAAGTCCGTATTGATGAAAAAGTATTAACTGCAGAAGATACACGCAAGTTAGGTGTAGAGGTGGGTGACTTTGTTTCATTCGACCCTCGATTTGAAGAAACTGAGGCAGGTTTTATTAAATCTCGTCATCTAGACGACAAAGCAAGCACAGCATTACTACTTCAATTAATCAAAACAATTCAAGATACAAACGTGACTTTACCGCATACAACACATTTCTATATTTCGAATAATGAAGAGATTGGTTATGGGGGTAATTCTAATGTACCGGAAGAAACAGTAGAATATTTGGCTGTTGATATGGGTGCTATTGGAGATGGACAATTGTCGGATGAGTTTACAGTATCTATTTGTGCAAAAGATTCTTCAGGACCATACCATTATGAATTCACCCGTCAATTAGTAGAGTTGGCTAAAAAAGAAAATATTGATTATAAATTAGACATTTATCCTTATTATGGGTCAGATGCATCGGCTGCTATTAGAGCTGGGTATGACGTGAAGCACGCATTATTAGGTCCTGGTATAGAGGCCTCTCACGCATATGAACGTACACATATTGATTCATTAGAAAATACAGCTAAACTTTTATACAGTTATGTAAACACACAAATTTCTTAAGAATCGGGTAATACCAATTCTTTTTAATCTAGCTCCAGCGTCTAAGGTTGCTTGAGTCGTTTTATGCAGGTTAAAGGCATATGAACGATTTTCGAGTCTAAAATAGGCGCTTGCGCTTTTTTTTACTTGTTTTTTGCTCCCTAAATCCATATGATTAGTAAGTGAATAAGAAGGAGATATAACAGAATGGATATAAAATTACAAGATGAAATATTGAAAAGAAGAACTTTTGCAATTATTTCCCATCCAGATGCTGGTAAAACAACTATTACAGAAAAGCTACTATACTTTGGCGGAGCAATTCGTGATGCAGGAACTGTAAAAGGGAAAAAAACTGGGAAATTTGCAACATCTGACTGGATGGAAATCGAAAAGCAACGTGGAATTTCGGTTACATCATCTGTTATGCAATTTGACTATAATAATTGTCGTATAAATATATTAGATACACCTGGTCATCAGGACTTCAGTGAGGATACGTATCGTACACTAATGGCAGTTGATAGCGCAGTTATGATTGTTGATGCTGCAAAAGGTATTGAAGCACAAACGTTAAAACTATTTAAAGTTTGTCGTATGAGAGGAATTCCAATCTTTACTTTTATAAACAAACTTGATCGTCAGGGTAAAGAACCACTTGAACTAATGGAAGAGCTAGAGGAAGTTCTTGGCATTCAATCTTATGCAATGAACTGGCCAATTGGTATGGGGAAAGAGTTTTTAGGCATCTACGATCGTTATAACGGGCGAATTGAGCAATTCCGTACAGAAGAATCTGAGAGATTCCTTCCTTTAGATGATGAGGGAGAGCTTGCAGTTGATCATTCGATGAAAGAGACTTCATACTACACTCAGGCTTTGGAAGATATTATGCTACTAAATGAAGCCGGTAATGATTTTGATGAGAAAAAAATATTAGCTGGTGACTTAACACCAGTATTTTTTGGCAGTGCATTAACTAATTTTGGGGTTCAAACATTTTTAGAGACTTATTTACAGTTTGCACCGACTCCTCAGCCACGCATGACAGAACATGAAGAAGAAGTAAATCCGTTAAACGAGGATTTCTCTGGTTTTATCTTCAAAATCCAAGCAAATATGAATCCAGCGCATCGCGACCGAATTGCTTTTGTACGAATTGTATCTGGTAAATTTGAACGCGGTATGACCGTTACTTTGGCTCGGACAGGAAAAACCTTCAAAGTGACACAATCGACTCAATTTTTAGCTGATGATCGTGAAACAGTTGAAACGGCGGTTGCAGGTGATATTATCGGACTTTACGATGTGGGGAATTATCAAATAGGAGACACGGTTGTTGGTGGCAAAAAAGCTTTTACTTACGAAAAACTACCTCAATTTACACCGGAGCTATTTGTTAAAGTAACTGCTAAAAACGTACTGAAGTCTAAGCATTTCCACAAAGGGATTTTACAACTTGTGCAGGAAGGGGCCATCCAGTACTATAAAACACTTCACACAGAGGAAGTTATTTTAGGTGCTGTGGGACAACTTCAATTTGAAGTGTTTGAGCATCGTATGAGCAGCGAATATAATGTGGAGGTCCGAATGGAACCAATCGGCTCGAAGGTAGCACGATGGATTGAGAACGAGGAAGATGTTAAGGAATCTATGACAGGTCCGCGTTCAATGCTTGTAAGAGATCGTTATGACAATTATGTCTTCTTATTTGAAAATGAGTTTGCCACTCGTTGGTTCCAAGATAAATACGAGCATATTAAACTTTATAATTTACTCTAATATCCAAGAGGTTGCCTATAAGGTGACCTCTTTCTAATTCTTATGGTATTTGAAGAGCATACATACTTGTTCTAGTTTTTCATATTGAACAGTTCAAGTTGTAGCAATAATATGATTTACGTTTCAGGTGGACGCTTTCCGTGGGCGGGTCGTGAGCCTCCTCGGTCGCTGCGCTCCTTGCGGGGTCTCACCTGACCACGCTATTCCCGCTGGAGTCGCCACCTTCCACTTCAATCAAATGTGAGAAGATTATTATAAGAAAATTTAGCAGAACGCTTATTACAAAAATGATGATTTTGAAAAGCATATTTACAGGAAAACAATTTATTTAATAGTGATTTCCTTAGCTGTAGGAATCTTTAGGATGTGCGCCTTACAAGCCGCATGAGTGCGAAGAAGGGGACTTCAAAAGGTTGTATTAGCGGGCCGCTTTTGCTGTGACGAGCTTTACGCAGGAGCAATAGCGATCATGTCTGAAGGCTTATGCGTAGTGTGCGGCAAGCCTACATCCGTATAGAGACTATTTAGATGGAGATATCTCCATCTTCGATACCATTACTTGCGATAATTTTGACTATACTTGCGCTATGGGTAATGTTGCATTACTTGCTCTCGATGTTGATTTACTTGTGAAATGGAATATTTATCTAATAGGAAAGTTGAATTGCGCATATCTGAGCAGAATATTACAAAATATATAGATTATGTCAAATCATCTAGACTTATCTTTAAACTTGATAAAAATTTGAACTCTTCTTGAGTAGAGCATATGATAGAAAGAGCAAATAAGAAGGTGGGCCCCTGAAAATGAAAATTAGTGACTTTTCCATAAAAAGACCCGTATTTACAACTGTTATTATGTTCTTAATCATTATTCTGGGTGGGGTTTCATTTTTTAAAATACCTGTTACCTTAATACCAGATTTAAATCCACCAATCGCAGTAGTTGTCACGAATTATCAAGGGGCAAGTCCTGTTGAGGTAGACGAGAAAATTACGAAGCCTTTAGAATCTTCACTTAGCACTTTACCAGGTATTGAATCTGTTAATAGTACATCCCAAGAAGGAGCTAATTTCATCCTATTAGAATTCGATTGGTCTACGGATATGGATGCAATTCAGCTAGATGTCATGCAACGTATTGATATTACACCTCTTCCTGAAGGTGCAGATAAACCAAGATTCTTGAAGTTTGATCCTGCACAATTTCCAGTCATCCAACTGTCATTGAATACGAAGGATTCTAAAACAGATATTCAGCTTATAGCGGAGCAATTAGAGAAAGAATTGTTAAGAACTGAAGGAGTTGCTAGTGTTAATGTATCTGGTTCTTTGATTGAAGAAGTGCAGATTTTATTGGACCAAGAGAAATTAAAAAGCAAAGGACTTACACAAACGGATATTGTACAAGTCATTCAAGCTAATAATATTTCACTTCCAGGTAACCCCATTGAAACAGACGAGAATAAATCATTGACTACTAGAATAATTAGTACGTTAACATCTGTCGAGGATATACAAAGTTTGGTAGTAACAGTTAACCCATTGGATGGATCGAGTGTCACGATTGCTGACGTAGCTGCTGTCGAATTAACAAAACAAGATCAATTTTCCGAAACTAGAGCAAATGATGAACCTGCTGTTTTACTATCTGTTTTCCAAGAATCTAGTGCTAATACAGCTAATGTCTCTACAGCTTTTCAAGAAGCATTAGAAAAGCAACTGGAAAAAAATGAGTTTCAGGATGTAAAAGCAAATATACTTTTTGATCAAGGGGATTATGTGAAAATTGCTATTAGTAATATTGGAACCACCCTAATAACGGGTGGAATATTGGCAATGATTATCTTGTTTTTATTCCTAAAAGGCATTAGAAGTCCGATTATTGTAGGTGTAGCAATTCCATATTCAGTAATTGTAACCTTTGTTCTTATGTATTTTGCTGGGTTTTCACTTAATATTATGACGTTAGGTGCACTCGCGCTTGGTATTGGGATGCTTGTAGATAACTCCATTGTAGTTATTGAAAATATCGAGCGGCATTTAGGATTAGGAAAGACACCAAAAGAAGCCGCCAGTATTGGCACAAAGGAGGTAGCAGGTGCTATTACTGCCTCTACTATAACAACTATAGCTGTTTTTGTGCCTGTTCTGTTTTTATCCGGTTTAATTGGACAAATATTTACTGAATTTGCACTTACGATTTCATTTAGTTTGTTTGCGTCATTGGTAGTAGCTCTTACTGTTATTCCAATGATGGCAAGTAAATTACTGAAAAAGCCTAAAGGAAACCTTGAAGCTAAAAGAAGAAGGTCAAAAGCATATAATAATTTTGAGCGTTCGATTAAATGGACTTTAGGTCATCGTGCAATGATATTAATGATCACTGTTATTCTTTTAGTTGTTTCAGGAATCGGTTTATTCCGAGTTGGAACAGAGTTTTTGCCAGCAACTGATGAAGGATTTGTAACTATTTCAGCAACTCTTGAAAAGGGCTCTTCTTTTAAAGCAACAGATAATGTTGTAAATAAAGTGGAAGATGTCCTACAAAAAGAGAAGGATATAGAGGTTTATGTGAGTTTTGTCGGTGGCAGTCAAGAAGGGCAGTCTAGAGGAAGTTCAAGCTCCAATACAGCTGAAATTTCAGTGAAATTAAAAGCATTAGAGGATAGAAACCGTTCCGTTTTTACCTTTGTAGACGAAGTACAGCCAAAGGTGGTAAAAGCTGTAGGAGATACCGCAGAAATTAATTTCAATGTGCAGACTGCTTCTGGATCTTCTCCAAATGTAGTGTCATTTACTGTTTCATCTAATAATAAGACCACGTTGGACACAGCAGTAAACAAATTACAACAAGATTTGGAAAACCTAGAGGGAGTTGTAGAAGTTACAAATGATTTAAGCACAAAAATGGAAGAAATCCAGATTAATGTCATTCGAGACAAGGCTACGGAGTATGGAATAGCACCAGCTCAAATTGCGCAGACCGTTAATAATATTACAAGAGGGGTATTAACTTCTCAAATTATTGATGAAAATGACCAAGTATTAGGTGTTTATGTGAAATATGATGAGTTATATCGAAGTAACTTGGAACAATTAAAGCAATTGCAGTTACGAACTCCATCGGGCCAGTATATTGCCCTACAGGATGTGGCAAATGTAGAAATAGCAGAAGGACCTGTCGCAATTCGAAGTGTTGACCAAGCTAGTGCGGTATCATTTTCAGTAAAATATGAGTCCATGTATTCGCTAGGTGAAATGTCAGATTTAGTTGATGAGATTATACAAGATCAGAAATTGTCAGAGGATATTGCAGTATCTTATGGCGGTGATCGAGAATTATTGGATAACTCCAAGAATGATATGATACTGTCAGTATTACTTGCAGTGGTATTAGTATTTATAGTTATGGCAGCACAGTTTGAATCATACAAATACCCTTTTGTCATTATGTTTACTGTACCCCTTGTAGTCATAGGTATCTTTATAGGACTCTTTACTACTAATTTACCAATCAGTATTTCAGCCATAATTGGAATTTTAATATTGGTTGGAATTGTTGTAAATAATGGTATCGTATTAGTCGATTATATAAATCAACGCAAAATAGATGGAATGTCTTCATACGAGGCAATTATTACATCTGTCCGCGATCGTGTCCGACCGATATTGATGACTGCGTTGACGACAATATTAGGACTCGTACCTTTAGCTTTAGGAATTGGGGAAGGTACTGAGATTAATCAACCTATGGCGGTTACTGTTATTGGAGGATTAATAAGTTCTACTTTTCTTACTCTATACGTAGTTCCAGTTATTTATAGTTTTTTTGATAAAGAAACTAGAAATAATAAAGTATCCTAATATTCAGAAAAAAAGAGGGAGAGTCTTCATTTGAAGGCTCTTTTTACGTATAATGAGAAAAGGGGTGTATCGTATGGCGAAAGCATTAATAACTGGATTTCCAGGTTTTTTAGCAAAAAGTATTATAAAAGAATTACACAAGCAAAAGGTTTATACGAAGATTTACGTCCTAGTTCTTCCTTCTCAAAAGGGAGTAGCGGAAAGTATGATTGAGGAAATTTATCAAGGTCAATTAAATACTTCCTTTATAGAAATAGTAGAGGGAGATATTACAGTTCCTAATGCGGGGATATATCAAGATATTCTTAAAGAGTTAAGAAAAGAAGTTGAATATGTTTGGCATCTTGCCGCTATTTATGATTTAGCTGTACCGAAAGAAATTGCATGGAAAGTGAATGTTCATGGTACAGAAATGTTTAATAAATTAGTAACACAATTCTCCAAATTAAAGCGATATATCTATTTTAGTACAGCATATATAGCAGGTTTGCGAGAAGGGAAATTATTAGAAACGGAATTAATTAGACCAGAGGGTTTTAAAAATTATTATGAGGAAACAAAATATGAGGCAGAATTACTTGTTGAGAAGTTAAAGGAAATAATACCTGTTACAATTATTCGACCAGGTATTGTAAGGGGACACTCAGAAACCGGAGAAACAATTAAGTTTGATGGTCCGTATTTCTTTGTTAACATGATTTCAAACTTGAAGAAGCTTCCTTTCCTACCATACTTAGGTAAATCAAGCGCATATATTAATGTTGTACCTAGTGATTATATTACAAAGGCATCCATCTATTGTTCATTTAGTGAAGAAGCATTAGGACAAACCATACATTTGACCGATCCCAGACCATATCCAGCAGAAGTGGTTTATAAAGCATTTGTAAAAGAAATCACTGGAAAGTATCCAAGAGGAAGACTACCATTATTAATAGCAAGATCCTTCGTTGCCCTATTTCCAGTGCGAAAATTTTTACAGGTAGAAAAAGAAACGTTAGATTATTTAACTTGGAACGCAACATTTGACACGACAAATGCGGAATCCATTTTAGAAAAAGGGAAAATAACATGTCCAGATTTTATACTATCTATCCCAGCTATGATTACATTTTATAATGCCCATAAAGACGATTCAACATATCATATTCCATTAAAGTAATTATTAGTTTACAAATGTTTGGAATATGTTATAATTAATAACATAATTAAATAGACTCTTGACTAACGTCAAAGGGGAGTAGCTATAGGGAAACCTATTTCATAGTCGTCATTACGTGGTTTTTGCCACCGGTTATGATAGCAATTTTATTAATTTTGCTTAGCAAGACCTTTGCCTTTTTTAAAGGCAGGGGTCTTTTTATATGCAAAAAGGAGGACTTTGATGGACGCGTCATTATTGTTAGAGTACGGATGGGTAATATTAGTATTAGTTGGTTTAGAAGGGTTACTAGCTGCTGACAATGCGGTAGTAATGGCGGTAATGGTGAAACATTTACCAAAAGATCAACAGAAAAAAGCGTTATTTTATGGATTATTAGGTGCGTTTGTATTTAGATTTTTAGCGTTATTTATGATCACTTTCTTAGTGAATATTTGGCAAGTTCAAGCAATAGGAGCAGCATATTTATTATTTATTTCGATCAAACATATTTATGATCAGCGGAAAACTCCAGGACCACATTTAGACGTGGAAGGTATGGAACCTAAAAAAGGCTCTGGATTCTGGATGACTGTATTAAAAGTAGAGCTGGCAGATATAGCATTTGCAATAGATTCTATGTTAGCTGCAGTTGCAATCGCGGTAACATTACCACATTGGGGAGAATTTGAAATCGGTGGTATAAATGGTGGGCAGTTTGCAGTAATGTTCATTGGTGGAGTTATCGGTTTGATAATTATGCGATTTGCAGCACATAAATTCGTTCAGTTACTGGAAAAAATGCCTACATTAGAAACAGCGGCATTCTTAATAGTAGGATGGGTTGGGGTTAAACTTGCGGTTATGACATTAGCACATCCGAATGTTGGAGTTTTAGATGAGCATTTCCCTCACTCTACTCCTTGGAAGATAACATTTTGGATTATATTACTTGGGATAGCAATTGGCGGTTACCTATTAGGTGTTGCGAAACAGAAAAAAGAAGCTAATTAAATTAGGGAGTGTAAAAAGTTAGTTTTAACTATCTTTTTACGCTTTTTTTTTTTACAATGAGATAATGATTACTTGGAATGCCGAAAGGAAATAAAATTATGAAGCAACCACAAATAAAAAAGAAATTAAAATTTACACCAGCTCAAGTAATTGTCACTTATTATTTCATTGCAATTGCTATTTCTGTTATTCTTCTACGTTTACCAGGTGTACATAAACCAGGGGTTGAAGTAGCGTTTATCGATAGTTTGTTCACTGCAGTAAGCGCTGTTTCCGTTACTGGTTTAACTGCTGTTAGTATTTTGGATACATACAGTGTGTTTGGCTACTTTATGCTTATTCTTATTCTACAACTTGGCGGAATTGGGATTATGTCATTAGGAACATTTATTTGGTTGATTGCAGGTAAGAAGATTGGACTACGTGAAAGACAATTAATAATGGTTGATCATAATCAATCCAATTTATCAGGTGTTGTTCATCTGATTAAAGAGATAGTTAAAATCCTTCTACTTATTCAAATTATCGGTGCGATATTATTAACTTTATATTTTACACAGTATTTTGATACGTTAAAACAAGCAGCGATGCATGGAATTTTCACATCTGTGTCCGCAACAACTAATGCAGGATTTGACATTACTGGGCAATCATTATTTGCATACCATAATGACTATTTTGTGCAAACGATAACAAGTATATTGATCGTATTTGGAGCAATAGGTTTTCCTGTTTTAATTGAAGTAAAAGAATTTTTATCGAACAAAAACAAGAACTTTCGTTTTTCTTTATTTACAAAGCTAACGACCATCACATATGGAGCGCTTCTGATTTTTGGAGCAGTTATGATATTTTTATTAGAACTTTTTAATTCCTTTAAGGATATGCCATGGCATGAGAAGTTTTTTACTGCATTTTTCCATTCAGTATCTACACGTTCAGCCGGTTTGACGACTATGGATGTTACACTATTTAGTGAAGGTACCAATTTTTTAATGAGTGTTTTAATGTTTATAGGAGCTTCACCAAGTTCAGTCGGGGGTGGAATTCGTACTACAACTTTTGCTATTGCGCTTCTTTTTCTAATCCATTTTTCAAGAGGAAAAGATAATATTCAAGTATTTAATCGAGAAGTACACTTAATAGATGTCTATCGATCATATGCTGTTATTATTCTGGCTTTAGTCATGGTTTTCACTGCTACATTGTTACTTTCCGTTACGGAGCCTGATGTACCAATTTCCTCTTTAATATTTGAAATAACATCTGCTTTTGGAACATGCGGTATGAGTCTTGGTATTACGGAGGATCTGTCGAATATAGGGAAAATAACTATAATGGTTCTGATGTTTATAGGAAGAGTAGGTTTAATTTCTTTCTTGTTTACACTAGGAGGAAAGCATAACAAAACAAAATATCATTATCCAAAAGAACGCGTAATTATTGGGTAATTCAATAAACCGTTGATATCAAGGGGTTAAAAAGGGGGAGTATTCATTTGGACCCCTTTTTGACCCCTTTTAGTCATTTTTTAGATAGGAATCGAATAAGTTTATTGATTTTCTCTCATGATTAACAGAAATATGAGATAGGTATTAGCTGTGATTTTAATGTCCCCATGGCCGAGCCGATCAGTACCCCAAATATCGGTACCTGCAAGAGCTTCCTTGTTACCAGATGGTACGTGGTAATTCACTTTAAGGGTTCCTCCACCATCCATTGCAAGTGATAATTCTCCATTAGCAAGAGGCTTGCATACCCATAACTTCTACCTCAGCACGAACATCACCTACCGCTCGATCAATTAGGTTAAACACACGACCAACTAGAGTTTTCTGTTCTTGTGGAGTACGTGGGAATTCCTAATCTAACAATAGGGGGACAAGCACCAGGGAACGTGTCGGAATTTCTTTTAGATATAGAAAATTTGAGCGGGCTTGGACCACGTTATTACTCTAGTAGTCGTTTTTTCTCTTATCAAGGAAACATAGGAGATTATCATCATGTATTCGGAACCTTTAACGGTGGGGGTACCCCTACAGTTCCGCCTAACATAGACAGTATAAACTTGGAAATTTTTAATAATGTAGGCGGAGAAGTTGTGAATTCTGGAACACTTGAAGTGTTGGAGGGGCTAGATAATGGCAGGATCTGAATGGGAAGACGAATAAGGGATATATAAGTCTCGAACGAATGAGTTAGGTATTACGGAAACCCTAACAGAGAGAAAACAAAAATACTGGGACGAAAATCCTCCACAAGAACCCGAGCCACAACCACCGACTGATATAGAAAAATTACAACAAGAAAACCTAAAACTTAAAGAAGAAGATTTAAACAACAAAGAGGCAATAGCCGAACTCTACCTTCTGATGTCAGGAGGTTTTTAAATGCCAGAAATTAAACCTATACACCGTATCTTTGCCGCTTTGATATCCGCAGAACCACCAAGAAGAACTATAGAGGATGTTCCAGAACAAGATCGTGAGGGTGTTCAATATGTATTGGATACAGATTATAGCAATTAAAATACTATTAAAAATAATTGGGGGTAATATTATGTTTATGGTAGCAATTTTTAGTGGATTAATCGCAGGGAAACGCAGAACAATTGAGGAAGTGCCAGCTCATTCAAAAGAACCTGTATTAGCCGATTTAGCTACACTTGGTTTAGATGGGCAAGGGAATCCAATCTCTAAATAGAGAAATTGATTAACCTCAGTATATGCAAGCGTGAGTTTCAGTAAATTAATATGAAAGATGACCGATATATCGAATGATTGTTTAAAAATGGAGGTCAGCGTAATGAGAAGAAGCATTCTAATATTTGTAATGGTATGTATAACTTTATTAATATCAAATGTTACAGTAACAGAAGCATCAACAAGAGTTAGGTGGGGGAAAACAGAATTAAAAATTGGTCAAATTGGTAAAGCAACAATTCTTGCGCATACAACACTTGTGAAATTGGGCAGCAACGGATCATTAATAACTGTTCGTACGATGAAAAAAGGAGAGGAATACCGTGTATACAATTATAAAAGTAACCACGGAGGTCTTTATGGTGTAGGTGGTGGAAATTTCATCCCCCAAAATTCAAAAGTGAAATATGAAACGCCATCAAAGAAAAAAGTCTTGCAAGTGGAGGGGATAACAAAACAATTCTTTCCTTACTTGAAATGGGGGATGAATGATGAAAATGTTATAAATTCTTTAAATACCACCAATTACGAGAACGGCTATTGTTGCCTAGTAGTCAGAGATAAGGGGGTCAATACAAAATTAAAACATAAAGATTTTGAAAGTGAAATAATAATAATTGTTTATAATCCTGATGATAAAAAAATCAATCATTTGTCTCAAACTGGATTTAGCTTAAATAAATACAGCGATAAAGAATTTATCCAGTTTCGAGATGATTTAATAAAAGTTGTGTCCGCAGAAATTGGTTTACCTAATGAAGTTTTTTTAAGAGAAGGTAAGTACTATGATGCTATTTGGAGAAATGGAGATGAAGAACTAAGTTTTTCTACAGGAATTGGAGGAGATGGAAATCCTTTTTTCTCGATTTCAGTAAACAATAGCAAGTACGATAAATCTTACCAAAGAAATTAAGAGATTTATTCAGATTAGGAACATATTGCGTCATACCTTTAAGTAGTTATACAAAATAATATAATTATAGACTTAAAACTCTACCTATTTCTTAACAGTAGAAATAGAATGTTTTTTCTGCTAGATATATAATATAATTATCCTATGTTGGTTTTATTTAGTAAAAATGGGGGGATTTTTATTATTGTCTTTTCTGAGTTGGATACAAGATTAAAACCCAAACAACAATGGATTTGCGATAACTGTGGCGAAGTTATTGAAAGTATAGAAGATGGGTGTTTAGAGTGGTATAAAGGAAATGATGATAGTTTAGTAGAAAATTTTAGGATAGTGCATCATGATTCGACATGTATGTATGATCCTCAAATGTTATTTAAAGAAGGTAAGCAAGCAATTTCTATGCTGTTAGAAAGTTTAGTTGGTGATAGCGGCCTTGTATATTTATTGGGACTTGGTGTTACTGAGATCAGGAACTTTACAGAATATCAAGAAATTATAAAAAGGTTACACGTTGATCATTATGAAGAAGCTAGGTTATATTGGCATCTTGCAGAAGAAGATCATTTTTTTGAAGGTGCTAATGCAGCATGGCCTTATTTACCTGAAACTTCACTAAAAATTATTCATAAGTATAAAGAAAAAGGAAAATAATAATTAGTAGATTTCAAAAAGAACGCTCCATTTGGAGCGTTCTTTTATGAACTAGTTGGACTATAGTATTAATTCTTTTGAGGATATTGAATTGATAAATTTATTTAACCATTTTTGTTTTTTAAAGTAAAAAACAAACGAACAAAGTCGATAAACAAAGATTAAAAGTTTTTATTGTGAGCCATACTTTCAAACTCTTGTAGGTAAAGTAATTCGGATTTTAGTAACCCAAAGAAGTTTTCAATTACCGCATTATCAAGACAATTTCCCTTACGGGACATACTTTGCGTGATCCCATGTGCTTTTAAACTTTTAGAATACTGTTTCATTTGGTAATGCCATCCTTGATCTGAGTGGAGAATTGGAGCGTCTCCCGTATAAACGCATCAAAGCTTGGTCTAACATCTTCGAAACGAGTGGATATACTGGTCGTGACTCTAGGTTATATGCAATAATTTCGCCATTGAATAAATCAAGTATGGGCGAGAGATAGAGTTTTTCACCAAATAAATGAAATTCAGTCACATCCGTTACCCATTTCTCGTTCGGCTTCGTTGCTACAAAATCACGCTTTAAGATATTAGGCGCAATTTTTCCGACAGGCCCTTTGTACGAACGATATTTCTTCATGCGCACAAGGCATTTTAAACCAAGCTGCTTCATTAAGCGAAGAACCGTTTTGTGATTGATTTGATATCCACGATTGCGCAGTTCGAATGTAATACGACGGTATCCGTATCTACCTTTATGTTCGTGGAAAATCGAAGAGATAACTGATTTTACTTCCTCATACTTATCTCCACGCCCAAAGGTATTATCCAGTAATAGTAGGTACTACGTGCTATCCCCGCAACTTTGATTAGCTTTTTAACAGCGAATTCTTCCCTTAGTTCATACACTACTTGCGCTTTGTCTTTCGTTGTAGTGCATCCTTTTCCTGAACTAAGGCGTTCAGCTTTTTTAAATAGGCATTCTCCATGCGTAAACGCCCGTTTTCTGCTTGTAATGCTTCAAATGACCCTTCAGTTGGTGTTGCTTTCTTTGTTTCTTTTTTCAAGATTGACGCCCCTTTGTTTTTGATTCTAGGGCGTCTACTCCAGCTTTTTCGAGTGTGTTTTTCCATTTTGTAATCGTATAAGGAGAAAGGATTTTAAAAATGGCAGCAGTTTCATACAAAAACGTCCTATGTTCGTTCATATAATTTAGTACGTTTAGTTTAAACTCTGCACTATAATTTGTATAGCTTTTCATAAGCCCATCTATCCCATATTGCTTGTAGAGCATCACCCACTTAACTACTGTTGATTGAACCGTGCCAATTTGTTTGGCAATTGTCTTATATCCACCTTCGTTGTTCAAATAGCTCTGTACTGCAAATAATTTTTCTTCAAATGTAAATTTAGACATAAAAAAAATACACCTCCAATTGTTAGATTGTGTCTAACAATTGGGGTGCACTTCAAACTGGGTGCTCATTTTATTTACCAAAAAGGGGTGAGAGGGTGACAAGAGGAGTAGGTTCAATGCAAGATACCTTTGAAAAGGTAATTAAACATGATGAGTTATTTCATGAGGAGGTTTTACCAAGACTTAAAAAGTTAGAAGAAGTACAAGAAGAATTTAGAGTAGAAATAGGAAAAATCACCGCATCTCAAACTAGCTTAGAGTTAACAGTCATGAAAGATGGTCAACAAACAAGGGACTTACTTGGAAGATTCGTAGATCATTACTTTGGTACAGATGATAAAAAGCTTGTGTTGAAAGAAAAAGTTACTCTAAAGCAATTGAGTCTAAGAGCAAAAATTGCACTTGGTTTTATCGGGGTGCTAGGTGGATCTGGTGGAATATTAGCAGGAGTTGCAGCAGTTATTGAGATATTAAAAAACTAGGAGGAAACGTTTATGAACATCAACTGGAAAGTACGATTTAAAAACCGATTATTTTATGCAGCATTAGTATTGGCGATTGTAGCACCAATAGGAGTCTCTTTTGGAGTTAATCTAGAGGATTTAACAACTTGGCAGAGGGTTTGGGATATTGCTAAAAAAGCTATTTTAACTCCTCATTTAGTTATTACAGTATTTATTGCTGTAGTGACTTCTTTAATTGATCCAACTACAAAAGGTCTTAATGATAGTCCACGAGCTATGAAATACAAGGAACCAAAAACCAAAATAAGCTGCCATCTGGCGGCTTTTTATTTTGAAGGAGGTGATTGTTATGTGAATCTAACCAGTTTTACAGTCTTTGCAATCCACGCCCGTGGAAAGCGTCCCTGGAATGGAAATCAATTTTTTGCTCTGTCCCACCTCATTTTATGAAATAGGAAAGTATTTATAAATGACCTGGGAACTCTGGGTTTGCAGTACCTTTTAAAAATGCTTAATGCTACTGATTTTCGTTTCTGGTGGACGCGTTCCGCAGGGTGAGCGATGAACCATCCCCGCCTCTTCGATACGTTGTGATGTTTCATCTGTTAAGATTACTGAAAAAATAAAGGCTGGTCGTGACAGCAGGTCACGACCAGTTTTTCGAAAATATAACAAAAAGTATCCGTCCTAGGCACTTCAGAAAATATAAAATCAGGTTTTGATTCTTAATGATTTTCCGAATTTTACTGGATCAAATTTTAATAAAACTAAATATGAGATGCAGTTTTTCCGCTAACAAAAGATAAATGAGGTGTCTCTGTCTTTCCAAAGGTAGTTAATAAATAACCTTCTTTTTCCTCAATAAATCCTTGCATAAATGCATCTACATTAATAGAAATTGGTGTGATAAATGTTTGTTTATATAATTCTCGTTCATTCAACTGTAATGTAGAAAATGATTCTCCGGCTAGAGTGGGATCCTCTACTAATAATTTATACATTTTAGATTGTTCTTCCTTATTGAGATCATTATTCCACCAAGGTTTGCGAGGTTGGAACTTTTGTTTAGATAAATAATCTATTTTCATTACACTTCGAATAGTAGGTAATGAAATATTATCTAGTCCTTCTAAGAACGCATAAAGTCTAGTATACAAGTCCTCTAGTTGATGGCCGATTTTTGACCAGTTCCTCTCTTCCCAGAATGTACCGAACTGTTGGAAAAAATCGAAAGGTGTTTCAAATACATGTTCGAATAAATATTCGAGAGTACTATCCATTCGATGTGCATTCCAATATTTCTCTAAAACATCCTCCACTTGTTTAATGCGTAAAATGTCATCAAAGTTTAATACATTATTAGAGAATATTTCGTATGGAGCTTGGTCTACATAGACATAGCCATATTTTTCAGCTTCAACGCGTAGACCAGTTCCACGAAGTAATTTTAAAAATCCTAATTGAAGTTCCTCAGGACGCATCTCGAATACTTCATTAAATGTATTTCTAAAAGAAGAATAATCCTCTTCTGGAAGACCGGCTATTAAATCTAAATGTTGGTCAATCTTCCCACCACTTTTAACCATAGTTACAGTTCGTTTTAGTTTTTCAAAGTTTTGACGACGTTGAACAAGTTCATTTGTTAAATCGTTTGTAGATTGTACACCTATTTCAAACCGGAATAATCCCGCTGGAGCATTCTCGTTTAGAAATTGAATAACTTCAGGGCGCATAATATCTGCTGTGATTTCAAATTGAAAAACTACTCCTGGTTGGTGTTCATCTATTAAAAATTGAAACATTTCCATTGCGTAACTTCTACTAATATTGAATGTACGATCCACAAATTTAATAATTTTAGAGCCATTGTCCATCAAGAACCGAATATCCTCTTTTACTTTATCCCGATTAAAATATCTCACACCAACTTCTATAGAAGATAAGCAAAATTGACAAGAAAATGGGCATCCTCTACTTGTTTCCACGTAGACAATACGTTTTGGTAGATCGGGGATATCTTCGTCAAAACGGTAGGGGGAGGGGGATAATCTTAAGTCGAGTTTTGGTGGTAGCGGATTAAGTATAAATTTGTCATCTTGTACATAAGCTAAACCAGGAACCTCATTTATCATCCGTTTCTGAGATAAAAAATCTAGTAAATCTTTAAATGATTGTTCTCCTTCTCCTACGACAATATAATCGATTTCTTTTATTTGTCGTAACCAGAGATTTGTATCATAGGAAACTTCAGGTCCCCCTAAAACGACAACTACCGATGGGTCAACAGTTTTTAACATTTTAATAACTTTTATCGTTTCTTCAATGTTCCAAATATAACAGCTAAAACCAACAACATTAGGCTTCTTTTGATAAAGATCTGAAACAATATTGAAAGTTGGATCTTTTATTGTGTACTCTATTATTGAGGGGTGATACTCAGGTTCTGCATATGCTTTTAAACAGCGTAGTGCTAAATTAGTGTGAATAAACTTCGCATTCAAGGTGGTCAATATTATATTCATTTTTCATAAACTCCTTTTTTCTCATTTCTATTGTATCAGCCAATAATCCTGTCGACAATATAGGTCATATGCATTATGTCAATCTGTCCAAGGTTATGGAATAATCAGAATATATAAATAAATATTTGTTGTCCATCATAAGAATGTAGTTTGTAAATTCAGAAAGGGCTGGTGTATTTCTTGTTAACAAAATACGAGTATAAGGAAAAGTTTGAACATATATTTCAGCTTTTTTCAAGTGGACTTATATTTATAAACGACAAAGGAATAATATTAGATGTGAATTCTTATGCAGAAAAAATTTTACAAACGAATAAAAGTGAAGTAATTGGAATGAATGCACATCAACTGTATAGTTTGTTTAATAATCCCATTGAAGCAAAAAGTAGCTTCTTAGACAAGCTTCTAAACGAAGGGTATTCGGAGATTCATGGGGAATTACAAACTTTTGTTGGTGAATATAAATATGTCCATATAGTAATTTCCAAGCAAAACGATAGTGGGCATTATTTGGCTGAGATAACTGATGAATCGGAAAAAATGTATATGAAGAAAAGACTGGATCAGTCAGAATCTCTTCGTACATTAGGACAACTGGCAGCAGGTATAGCACATGAAATTCGAAATCCTATGACATCATTAAAAGGGTTTACACAATTATTAAATCAAAATGCAACAGAAGATGCAAAGCGATACTTAACTGTAATAAATGACGAAATCAATAAAATGGAAGAAATCCTCACTCAATTTTTAGAACTCTCTAAACCGAGTAAATCCAAGTTTACTGTCATAAATGTAGAAGATACAATCTTAGAAGTTGTGAATTTTATGGCTCCTCAAGCATTATTAAAATCAATTAACCTTAATGTTTCTAGTCTGATTAAAAAAGAATGTCGAGTTTATGGAGATAGTTTATTATTGAAACAGGTATTTATAAATGCTATTAAAAATGGCATAGAAGCAATGCCTAATGGTGGAAATATTCATGTTAATATTTCATACAAGCTTGGTAACTCTGTTAGTATTTCTGTGAGTGATCAAGGACATGGGATAGAAGATGAACATATCAATAAAATTTTCCAACCTTTTTTTACTACAAAATCAACCGGGACAGGTCTTGGGCTATCACATGTCTACAAAGTTATTGAAGAACATGGTGGAAATATAGAGATTAAAAGTTTAGTTGGGGAAGGAACTACTTTCGATTTCATCCTTCCATGTCAAAATAGTTTATAAAGCTTTTTGACAATACAAACCAAGGACCTATATAATAGTGGGTAATGTATTTTATATAGGTGAGGATGACGTATTATGACAGCAGAACAATCAAACAGTGCGCTAAAACTATTTATAGTATTGTCACGTGCTCATAAAGTAATACATGAGTGCACCAATCAGTTTTTCCAGGAAAATGGTTTAAATCCAACAGAATTTGCTGTGCTAGAGCTTTTATATCATAAAGGTAAGCAACCACTTCAGCAAATTGGTAATAAGATTTTATTGGCAAGTGGGTCAATCACGTATGTCGTTGATAAACTTGAGGGACGAGGCTATGTTAAAAGAGTATCGAGTCCAACTGATAGACGTGTGACATATGCTGAAATATCTGCAGAAGGCACCAAGTTTATGGATGAATTATTTCCACGTCATGAGGAACAATTAGTAGGTCTCATGGATGCATTAGCTGAAGATGAAAAGCAGGAAGTAATTGAACTCATAAAAAAATTAGGTCTATCTATTAAAAACTTATCTTATTAACCAAAAAAACTTCGCCCCTCAGTATGGGACGCAGTTTTTTTATTAGAGAAAGGAGTCAATTTCATAGTTACTTGTTTCATTTAAAAATACGAATGTTTACTTAATATCGCAATATATTATTCTTTTTTTAAAAAGCGATCTCGTTGACTGGAATGGCAGACGGCGACTCCAACGGGAACAGCGCGAGCTGAAAGCCCCGCAGGAAAGACATTGGTCGAACTTTGTTTGACCAATGTCTTTGCGACGAGTAACCGCAGGAGCATCGTAGTGACGAGGAGATTGAAACTGTGCCCGCGGAAAGCGTCTGCCTAGAGCGAAATCAGCGTTGTTCGGATTTAACTATATAATATTCTTTATGAAATTGATTCAAAGTATATAAAAATATCCTGTGATTAAAAGTTTCATTGACCTTAAAAGAATGAATAAATACAGGTGAATGCTATCCCCGGGGGAAGCAATGAGCCATCACCGTCGCTAACGCGTCGATGTGATGGATTATATATCTCAACTTATCCCAAAGACTCTAAGAATAGGAGTGCGACGGATTATACTAAAAAAAGTATGTTGGTTGGTTGTGACGCACGTCACAACCAACCAACATACTTATAAATCACTGGGCAATATAATAGCAACAAGTCTGCCTAAAGCCTTTCCAAAAAGATAGAAAGTGATTTTGGCCTGAAAGAGTACTTAAGCTTAGCTTATTTTGCTTTAATTGTTTCTGCCATCTGTACAAATGTTTCTAGTGATGGAGAATCAGTTGTGTCAAATACTGTTAGTTTAACAATCATTCCTTCTCGTTCAAATGCAAAACCTGTAACCTTACCTTCAGGTGTTTCAATCTGATGAGCGGAAGTATTATCTATGGAATCATTTGTAGGAACTAGATTTTCTTCTTTAAGATCTGTAACAGTTGCAGATTCATTCGATGCTTGTAAAGTTGAAACTAAATTTTCTTGGATTTCCTCGATTGTTATTTCATCTGCAGAGAAAGTCTCGATACGCATTGACTGTAAATCATTGTTTTTATTGAACAACAAGTCTTTGTTAGGTTCTTCACCTGTTAACTCGTAGCCTTCTACAACAGTGATGGAATAATTTTGACTATCACTTTCTGTAATGGCTCCTTCCAGTGCCTTTTCAGGAGAAGTAGTGGATTGTGCTGTATCTGTTTCAATATTTTCCGTTTCTTCCGGGGAAGTTGTTTGTTCGGTAGTGCCACTTACTGTTTCATTGGAATTATCCTGTTCTTCAGTTGTTGTGCTTGTCCCACATGCTGTGAGTAGAACTGTTAGTACTAAAATAGTAAACAATGTATAAATTTTTTTCATCCGTATTCAGCTCCTTTTTTAAATAACCAAGTGCTTCCTTTAGTCAGCATTTGTCTAGCTCCAGCGTCTATCCCCAAATGCAATTCTTCAAGCGCTTGCGCCTTTCTTATATAGACGAAAAGGGTTTTTATTTGTTTCAAGTGAAAGGCAATACTAAAAACAATAAAACTAGCAGTGTAATATGTGCAAGAACTATGGCAGTGATACTTCTTTTCCACTCATATAGTATACCAAAGATGACACCGACGAAAAATCCTCCTAATATACCTATCCAAAAACCAGTGAAAATGAACGACAACCCAAAAAGCAGGGAGCTCAAAATAACGGCAAATTTAGGTTGCATATATTTTTTCAAATGTTGTTGGATTAATCCTCTCCAAAAAACTTCTTCCCCAGGAGCAATAATGAATATTAGCAAAAGGTAATGCCAGATGGCTGATGGACCATAATGGCTTAAAAAATTATCAATACTGTTTGTCCAATAGGATGGTCCCATGTCCATTAAAAGATAAGCTCCTAGTATGCCAGCATAGGAAAGTGCTCCAAACATAAACCCAATGATAATTGAGTGGATTGAATTGTTGTCTTCTTCTATTTTGGAAAAGTAGAAGAAGGCTGCCATTAGAAAAAATACTGAGAAAGTATAAAAGTACCAAAAAACCTTCTCATTTGAAAAAGTGATCCATGATAGAAAATAAGCAAGAATTAATGAAAGTACAAGTTGATAAATGGGTGATTGACGAAACATAATACACATCCTTCTAATATTTAAAAAACCGTCCTTCTTTTTGAGAGGAACGGCATGACGTTTAATCTTCATTACTATATAATATTTTATAACGCTTATGATTGATAACTGTTTTCTCTTCTGTTTCGAGTTCGTTAAAGTTTTCCATATAAGTTAAGTTAACGATCACCGAGTTCTCATTAACTTTCTCTACAATACCTTGAAGACCATCTTTGAATTCAATAATATTCCCAACTTCAGCTATTTTCATAGAGTGTCCCATCCCCTTAAGAACATAATATAATACAGTTTGCCTTAAAATAAGGACTACGTAAAGTATTTTCACTAAACTTCTTAAAAAAAATATAAAAAATCAACGAAAGGATTGATCCATATGCAAGAATCATATGAAGAAAAACTTAATATGCTACAAAATGGGGATATTCAAAATATAGTCGTAGAAAAAAATGAATTTATAGCTTTTAGAGAAGTATTAGTCCATAGAGAAGATTTTAAACATTTCTCTGGTAATGCAGAACAAGGGGGACGGGTAATATATACCTATTTAAATACTCCAAGAAGCTAAGAATGTCATAAATTGTCGTACATCTATTGGTTTAGTCATGCTCGTCAAAAGGTATACTGGAGGGAAGTTACATTGTTAAGGGGAGCGATCAGTATGTCAGAGACAAGGTTAAAAAAAATAGAGGATACTAGAGAGAAAATGATTCGATCAGCCCTAGAAAAAGGTGTCTTAAATCATAATACGATAAAGTTAAGTGAAGAGTTAGATCAATTATTAAATGACTTTCAACATAAAGTTAGGGATGAGGATAAGACCAAAAAGAGAGATAACAAGGGGGAGAGAGTAAATTGACTAGTATATCATTATTACAACAAGAACTGAATAAGGCCATTATTGGGAGAAAAGAAGAAATTGACTTTATGCTTATGGGGTTATTAGTACAAGGTCATGTCTTATTGGAAAGTGTTCCTGGCTCCGGGAAAACAATGATGGCTAAGGCATTTGCAGAAGCAATTCATGGTGAATTTAAACGTTTACAATTTACACCGGATGTATTGCCTTCAGATGTTACAGGTATTAGTTATTTTCATCCACAAAAACAAGAGTTCGTTCTTCGAATGGGACCAGTAATGAGTAATATATTACTTGCAGATGAGATCAATCGTGCAACTCCACGAACCCAGTCTAGTTTGTTGGAAGCAATGGAAGAAAAACAAGTTTCCATAGATGGGGAAACCATACCGCTTTTAAAGCCGTTTATGGTTATTGCCACTCAAAACCCAGTAGAATCGCAACAAGGTACTTTTCCTTTGCCAGCAGCGCAATTAGACCGATTTTTATTTAAATTGACGATTGATTACCCCTCTCAGGAAGAGGAAAAAAGTATACTGCAGCAATTTGGTCACTCTCCAGGAAAAGTTAATATTAATAAAATCGTTACTTTGGAACAGATTGAAAAGTGGACAGAGCAAGTGAAAGAAGTAACTGTTCATGAGGATATCATGACGTATATCATTCAAATCGTACATCATACTAGAAACCACCCATACATAGAACTAGGGCTTAGTAGCCGTGCTTCTTTGGCGGTTCTACAAGCTGCGAAGGCATATGCTTTTGTTAACAATAGAAACTTCGTGACACCAGATGACGTGAAAAAGATTATTGAACCAGTATGTCTTCATCGGATGAAGTTATCTTCGCAAGGAATGCTTATTCACAATCTAGCAGAGATTTTGAAAACAATAGTTGAAGAGGTGGAAGCACCTGTTGAGGCTAATGTACGATGAATTGGAATCGTCATGGTTCCGGTATTAGAAATACTAAAATGTATTTAGATCTTCTCGTTTTTGCTTTAATACTCAGTTTTCTATTTAAACAATTCATTTTTGTTGCGGTTATTTCATTTTTATTGTTAATTGCTTTAGTACAAATAATATATTTTCATAGAGTAGGCCAAAAGTTTGACTTTGTGAATGATAAAAATAGAATACGATTGATAAAAGATACTTCCTCACACTTCACATTAAATTTCAATAATAAAGGGCTTCCAATCTGGAACGCTAATTTAATAATTTCTTTTCAGAAGAATATTGAGCCAGATAGAATATTTAATACAGCAGTGGGTGATTTTCATGAAGTTAAAATTCCTTTTTCCATTGGTTATAATAAAAGTGTCTCATTAAAGGTTCCTATTAAAGGGGTGAGTAGAGGCCTTGCTCGTATTAAACATCTCCAAGTTGAAATTCCTCATCCATTAACAGAAGGATCTATATTATTGGAATTCAAACCTTATATACTTTTAGATGCCATTGTTTTTCCAACTATATACGATATAAATGAGGACTTTGCGCCGTCAAAATTGAAACAAGGAGAATTAGCGTTAAATTCCTCTTTGTTCGATGATCCTTTCTTCCCTGTTGGGACAAGGGAATATGAACCTGGTGACCAGTTCCATCATATACATTGGAAGGCTAGTGCGAAGACTCAGCAGTTACAGACAAAGATTTTTACACGTGTTGCAAATGTGTCGGTTTTGTTTGTTATCAATGTAGGAGAAAAATATAATGTTCTTTCTGATTTTGAAGACAAATTAGAGTGGCTTGCTTCCTACGCTGATGCTTGCTACAAGCAAGATATTCCATTTTCATTTGCGTTAAATATTAGAGCATCAGGAAAAGTACCTTTTGTGTATCTCCCATTAGGTAGTGGAGATTCTCATCGTATACAAGCAATGGAATTACTCTCCATCCTATCAATTGCTAATAGTCTTGTTCCTTTTGATAAACTACTAGCATACTTAGATATACATGAAGAGCTACCAGTTGCAACCTATGTGATTACGAATAGAGAAGATACGTTTACACCGTTTTTACATCGGTGGGAGCAGAGAACGAATGTAATATATAAGTCTTCTGCAAATGCAGGAGGCATCTCTCATGGATAAAATGATAAACAAGCTAAATGTTCAAGCACAATCAATAGGAAAATACATTCAAGATGTATGGATCATTGCGTTACTTTTGGTTATTTTTCATCATGAGACAACCTTCGAATTACCTTTTTTATGGATTATACTTCAAATTATCATAGCTATTTGCACGCAAATAATAATGAGTAGAATTGGACCAAATCCAATTATTCCATTTATACTTCCTACTGTTATTCTACTATTATTATTTTTGTTTAATTGTCCCCTTTGGTTATTTATTATAGGTGTTGGGTATTCAATTTGGCGTATACAAGTACGATTTAACAAAATACAGGATGAACAAACAGTTGAAAGTAACTATAATTTGAATTTCTTTTTAATATTTTTAGCTGTCCATTTTGTCTGTTTTATCATTGGTGTGGAGAACTATATTTTTCCATTATATTGCGTAGTTATTTCAGGAATAATATTTCCTATCGCTATGAGATTGTATGCGGTTTGGGTGAGTACTAATAAACAAAATTCAGCTTCAATGTCTCAGGTAATAGGTGGATTTCTCCTAGGATTGTTTTCTATAGTGTGCTTATCCACTGTGCTTTATTTTATTTTTCCTTTTATAAGAAAAGGACTTGATGTTCTGTTCGGGAAGGTTATGAGTATCGCCATCATTCCATTTATGCCTTTGTTAGAATATCTAGACAAGTTGTTAAGTCGTTTAGAAATTAAAGTACCGAAAGAAAGTGAACGGATCCAGTCAGAAGAGCAAACGGAAATGGAGCCAAACGAAATAGTTTCGGAAAGTATAGGTAATGGCTTTCCATTTGAACTAATCTTCATTGCGATAGTAGTTATTATAATTATATTTTTCATCCGATTTTTATTGAAAAATAAACCAGATACTTTATCGGCAGATTCTAGTGTTATTCATTATATAAATAAAGAGTTAGAGGAGGATAAGGAAAGGAAACGGTTGAATGGTCAGCTATCCCTGTATCAAGTGGATACGTCACTATTAAGAGAGAAGTATAAAGAATTTGAAATAGAGGCTTCCATGTATGAATATGATCGAACTAAAAGTGAAACTGTACGTGAATGGTTCGGACGGATGGAATGGGCAGTGATAGATGAGTTCTTTCAAGTTTATGAGGAAGTAAGATATGGCGGTCGAGCAATTCAATCTGAGAAGGCTGAATTTTTCCTATCTAACTTGGAAAAAATAAAAACAAAATATTTTTTTAAAAAAGATGTTTAAAAATGTCTGAGCGGGGCATAATAATAAAGAACACAGCAACATTCTCATTTCCCCCTTTTTAAGGATCACCCAAAAGTTATATGGGTGGTCCTCTTTTTTTGGTACACTAAATGTATTAGAAAATATAAACGGAGGTCTAACTATGTCAAAACAATTTAAGATTGGATTTATTGGTACTGGCGTGATGGGGAAAAGCTTGGTGAAGCATTTATTAAACGCTAAACATGAAGTAACAATTTATACTAGAACGAAAGATAAGGCAGCTGATCTTGTAAAAGCAGGAGCAAAAATGGCCTTATCTCCAAGCGAAGTTGCACAAACGGTTGAAATCTTGTTTACAATGGTCGGTTATCCTCATGATGTGGAAGAAGTGTATTTTGGTGACAATGGTATTTTTCAAATAGAAAATGCTAATTTAGTGGTTATAGATATGACAACTTCTACACCAACTTTAGCAAAGAAAATTGATGAAAAAGCAAAAGAAAAGGGGATGCTGTCGCTAGATGCCCCTGTATCTGGGGGAGATGTTGGTGCACAGTTAGGGAAGCTTTCTGTTATGTGTGGTGGAGACAAGTCGACATTTGACCAAGCACTTCCAATATTAAATCTCTTTGGGGAAACTATTTTATACCAAGGGACTGCTGGTGCGGGGCAGCATACTAAAATGTGTAACCAAATAACTATAGCTACTGGCATGATAGGTGTTTGTGAGGCATTAGCTTATGGAAGGAAAGCTGGCTTGGATTTAGATCAAGTTTTATGTTCCATTTCAACAGGAGCAGCAGGTTCATGGTCACTTAGTAATTTAGCACCGAGAATGATAGCAGGAAACAATGAACCAGGCTTTTATATAAAGCATTTTGTGAAAGACATGAAGATTGCTTTGGAAGAGGCAGATAAGATGGATTTACAATTACCTGGTTTAACACTAGCAAAATCATTGTATGAGGACTTAATAAATGAAGGTTACGCAGAAAATGGTACACAAGCCTTAATCAATATCTATTTATAATATAGTAATTATTTACTAGCGCATGTTATAATAGCTGTAATACATATTATGAAGGTAGGCGATTCATCATGAACGACCATAAAGGAATATTACTTGAAAGTGGCACGAACGAATTAGAAATTGTAGAATTTCAAGTTGGACAAAATAAATTTGGTATAAATGTAATCAAAGTAAAGGAAATAATTCAACCTATTGAAATAACGTTTATCCCACATGCACATCCACACGTTGAGGGTATTGTACAACTTCGTGGTGAGGTATTGCCTGTAGTAAGCATGAATAGAGTTTTAGGAATTCCTGTCCAAAACAAAAGTGACCAAGAAAAGTTTATCGTAGCAGAGTTCAACAAACAACGTGTCGTGTTCCATGTGGATAATGTTACTCAAATTCATCGTATCTCATGGGATCAAATTGAAAAACCATCCGATATTTATCAAGGTGCTTCTTCGCATGTTATTGGGGTTATTAAAAGACTAGAAGAAATGATTCTATTAATAGATTTTGAAAAAATTATTGTCGATATTAATCCAGAATCAGGTATCAGTGTAGAGTCTGTGAAAAAGCTAGGAAAACGTGAGCGTTCAGACAAAAAAATTGTCATAGCTGAGGATTCACCATTACTTCGTAAACTGTTACATGATACTCTGATAGAAGCTGGATACGCAAACTTGGAGTTTTTTGAGAATGGGTTAGATGCTATTAATTATTTAGAACAACTAACATCAGTAACAAGTGACATTTCAGAGCATGTACAAATTGTTGTAACAGATATAGAAATGCCTCAAATGGATGGTCATGCACTAACTAAAAAGATAAAAGAGCATAAAAACTTATCGAAGTTACCTGTGCTAATATTCTCTAGTTTAATTACCGATGATCTTCGCCATAAAGGAGATCAAGTCGGAGCAGAGGATCAAATAAGTAAACCAGAAATAGCCGAACTAGTTCTTAAAATCGATAAATTTATATTATAAGTGTGTCTAGTTTGAAATGGAGAGCGGGATAAGAGAAACCAGGTAAAATGACGTCTGGTCCTCTAAAAACAGAAACGTAGAAATACCGTTGATTTCCGCTACGTGCGGACGCTTTCCGTGGGCACAACTTCAGTCGCTTCCTTCGCTCACGCTTAGTCCAGGGCCTGCAGCTCACCCCGCAGAAAGCGTCCATCTGAAACGGAAATCAGTGGTATTATTTATTCTTTAAAGTACTAAGGATACTTCGTTCTTAGCATAATTAACCATATACTTTATATTAAAAAACTAGCAGAAAGATTGGTTTCTTCCTGCTAGTTTTCTATTCGTTTATAAAATTACTTACCTATCTAAATAAGATTTCATCGTACGTTTATTTCGGTTCTCTTTCATGTAGGACTTAGTACAAACAACAGGTTGTTTTGAGGACTTTTTCACAATAAGTTGAGGACCAATATAATCGGTAAGTAACTGCTTAGCCATCTTTAAATTCATCTTTTGGATTGGGTTTCGATAGGAATCGTCTAATTGTCCAAGATGTGGGAGGTTCTTAAAATCTTCTTTTACCGGAATCATATGAAAGTAATAGTCGGCATACTGGATCAAGACTGAGGATTGTTGTTGACTATGTTTTGGGTTTCGGACGAAATGAAGACCAACTTTTTTTGCTTTGTTTTCAGCTAATAGTTTATCAATTGTTAACTTTTTTAATTCATAAAGTGGCCTGTTATCTATTGCTGTTTTCGCATGACGGTTTACTGTATAGATTGCTGTTGCTATGTTTTTTTCATCTAATAAAACTGACATATAATCCCCCTTCGAAAGCTGCTCCATAATTATATCATACCAATTCCATTGCAAATTGTGTACACAAATCAAATAAATATAGAAAATAAATATATTTGGATAATATTTCTAAAGAAAGTAGTGTATAAACTGATAAAATGAAGTAGAATTATATATATATTAAGTTCTTTTATCGTAATCATTGGAGGCCTATATGCATAATTCAACAAATGAAAACACAGCAATCAGTGATTATTTAATCAATGTCATTAAGGAAAATCCCAACATCCCAACATTTTTACTTAAAAAAGATGGACAAAATGGATTTGCTGTTATTTATGCAAATGATGCTGCTACATCTATTTTACAACCATTTGAACAAAGTTCATTAGAAAAATTGTCAAATCAACTACAAACACTACTTGTTAGCAATGAAAAATATAAGTTCCATCAAAATATTCCTTTTAACATACAAAAACACCATTATAAGTATGATGTTGCTATTATGTTGTTAGAAAATGGAATAGAGATGGTTTATGGTGTAACAATGTATGATAGGACGAAGGATGAGATTGAAAAAAGTATATTAAAAAGATATAAAGACAAATATCTGTCCCTATTTAACAATAATTTAGATTCCATCATTTCTGTTTGTGAGAATGGAAACGTTCTCGACTTAAACGTTATAACTTCAAAGATTTTAGGGTATGATCCTAAAATCTTAGTAGGACAACCAATTGAACAGCTTATTGAGGAAAACTCAATGAGAAATTTTCAATTGATGGTGAAGCAAACACTCACTGGCTATGCTACTGAAATGCAAAATTGCTTAATACGTCATGATAATGGGCATTATTTACCTATGTATATAAAAGCCTTACCGATAGAAATAAATAATAATGTAATTGGATTGCATTTGGTTCTTCGAGATACAAAAACAGAATCGGATGAACAAGAACAATTATATTATCTTGCTTACCATGATCATCTTACTGGTCTTTGGAACAGGCGTGCTTTAAAAGAACATTTGCGGGATACTTTAATGAATGCAGAACCGGGTACTGAAATATCAGTAGTACGGATTGATTTAGATCGATTCAAAATGATAAATGAATCACTTGGCTATAATTATGGAGACGAGTTACTGAAAAAAATTGCAGATCGACTTGGGTTGTACATAGATAAATCGAATAATTTATATCGTCAAAGTGGGGACGAATTTGTTTTTATAGTGATAGGGAAAACAAGAGATGAGACTAGTGAGTTTGCAGAAAATATTTTAATAGAACTATCTAAGCCACTATACTTAGATCATCAAGAATATTTCGTTACAGCATCGATAGGTATTTCTATGTTTCCGTACGATGGAAAAAAGATGGATGAATTACTTATAAAAGCGGACCAAGCATTATATATAGCTAAAGATAGAGGAAGAGCACATTATCGTTATTACCAAGAACAAATGAATTTAGCCTTTCCAAATGATGCCTTAATGGAGTCACATTTGCGAAGAGCAATTGAGAAAGAAGAGTTTTCTATACATTATCAGCCACAAGTTAATCTAGTAACAGGTGAAATAAATTCATTTGAAGCATTACTTCGATGGAACAATAGAAAGTTTGGATATGTTTCACCAATGAATTTTATACCTCTTGCCGAAGAATCGGGAATGATCATGCAAATAGGAGATTGGGTGTTAGAAGAGGTTTGTAAACAGTTAAAATATTGGCAAGAAAAAGGGTACCGCCCAGTTAGAATCGCAGTAAATATATCACCAAAACAATTTGTACAAGACAATTTTGCTGTGAAGATACACGAGAAAATCCAGAAGTATGATATCAAACCTAGTTCATTAGAAGTGGAAATCACGGAGAGTGCTATGACCGATATGCAGGATACTTTTACTACTTTAAAAGAACTGAAGGATATAGGCGTTGTAATCTCGATTGATGATTTCGGAACTGGGTATTCTTCTTTAAGCTATTTAAAGAAATATCCTATAGATATTATTAAAATAGATCAATCATTTATAAAAGATATGGAATTAGATGATAAAAATGCAGCTATTGCTACAACAATTATCCAACTTGCTCATAGCTTAGGCATGGAAGTTATTGCAGAAGGCGTGGAAAAGGATCGACAAGTAGAAATACTTAAATCAGCTAATTGCCAAAAAGCTCAAGGTTATTTGTTCAGTAAACCTGTTCCTATTGAAGATATCAATGAATCATATATGCAATATAAAAAGCCGTAAATTCATTAAGAATTTACGGCTTTTTTAATGAAAGTATAAAACTTTATGTCTTCAAGAGCGAGATAGGTGTTATAAAGAGCATGATTTATTTATTGACAATGCTGATTATTGTTTCAGATGAAGGCTTTTTGCGTTATTGGTGTTCCTTTCTCTAGTAATGGGAAATAGCATAGGGAGAAGTACGCAAGAAAACCTTGGACAAAATAGTAACAGTTTTTAACTTTAATTGATCTTTTACTGGACAAAGAATTTACGGTTTTATTTGTTTATATATGATAAAATATTGAGTGAATGTTCATTCAATTTAAAAGGGGTGTTTGATTATGTTAAAACAGAAAACGATAATTGTTACAGGTGGCTCAAACGGAATGGGAAAATACATGGCTATGAAGTTTGTATCAGAAGGTGCAAATGTAGTCATAACCGGGCGTGATTTAGAAAGACTAGAGAGCGCTAAAAAAGAAATTGAAGCATATGGTAATACTATATCGTACTTTCAAATGGATGTTCGAAATCCAGAGCATGTAGAGGCAATGATTCATTTTGCAGATAAAACATATGGTCAAATTGATGGTTTAGTTAATAATGCGGCGGGTAATTTTATAGTAGAAGCAGAAAAACTTTCACCTAACGGGTGGAAAGCTGTAATTGATATCGTTCTAAATGGTTCTTTTTATTGTTCAAGTGCTATTGGAAACTACTGGATTAGCAAAGGAAGTAAGGGGTCTATTTTAAATATGCTTGCCACATATGCATGGGGAGCAGGAGCAGGAGTAGTCCATTCAGCTGCTGCAAAAGCTGGTGTTATGTCATTAACTAGAACATTAGCAGTTGAATGGGGGAGTAAATATGGGATTCGAGTAAACGGAATCGCACCAGGCCCAATTGAGCGTACTGGAGGAGCAGGAAAACTGTGGGAATCAGAAGAAGCAGCAAAACGAACACTTAAATCTGTTCCACTTGGACGCCTAGGAAAACCAGAAGAAATTGCAGAACTTGCGACATTTATATTATCCGATAAAGCTTCTTATATGAATGGTGAAATTGTAACGTTAGACGGTGGTCAATGGTTAAATCCAAATCCTTTCTAACATATAAGTAAGCGATTTCATGGTTTTTTTATTCCTTTAATATGCTATGATAGTTACATAGGGTGTTTTCTTATGATGAAAGCAAACAAAGGAGTAGGATGCAATGATAACTGTGAGCAGCAAAGATTTTTTACAAATTCCGATTTTGGAGTACATTATTTCTGCAGAAAAGGTTGCACATGTACAATTAGGAAATAACGCAGAACACGCTTTACTTGTACTCACAAAAACTGGGTATTCTTCTATTCCAGTATTAGATGTAAAATATAGACTTCAAGGGTTAATCAGTTCTCAACAAATTACAGACGAAATTTTAGGATTAGAACATATTGAATATGAACGTTTACCAGATTTAAAAGTAGACGATATTATGAAAAAAGACATTGCTGTCATTCATGTAGATGAGAAATTCCAAAAAGGGTTAGATTTATTAGTAAATAATCCTTATATCTGTGTAGTAGACGATGAGAGAACTTTTTTAGGGATTTTAACTAGAAGAGTCATATTGAAGCAAATGAAGAAGTACCTATATAAGGCACAATAAAATTTTAGATATTTTTTTTATCAAGGAAGGCCAATCTAAGATGGCCTTCTTTTTTTCAAAAGAAAAGAAAATATAAAAAGATGTGCCGTGTACACTGGATTCATAAGACTTAAAAAATGAATAATACTACTGTGATTTCCGTTTCAGCTGGACGCTTTCCGCGGGGTCTCGACTATCTCGCTGTTCCCGCTGGAGTCGCCATCTTTCACTTCAATAAACTTAGTGTGTAGTACTCCACTTTAAGATATAGCATAGCTTATCGCTTAGATAATAAAATTGGTCAAATTTAAGAAAGTGATAAAGTTATTTGTAATTGCTTTTGAATTAAAAATGCGATTATCCAATAATGGTGGAAGAAAACAGATTTTCTTTTATACTAGTGGAAATAAAGAGAGGTAGTATGTGTTTGTCCCATAAAGAAGCGAAATAGCGAACGAAATTGCATCTTCGAGAGCCTCCACAATGAATAGTAAAGTAGCTTTTCTCTAGTTAACAAAAACGCACTTACCTGTTTCTAAGAGTTGTAGAAGAGCGACGGACAGACAAATGCCATAAGATTATCGAAAAAAAGGGATGCTGGTTGGTTGTGACGTCCGTCACAACCAACCAGCATCCCTAAAAATTCACTCGGGAATCATATAGTAAAAAGGCTGTTTAAAGCTCTTCGAAACGACAGAAACAGGTATTGACCTAAAAGATCCGGGCGTCTTTTGCTCGGTTTTCCTTATAAAATCATTTATGTGCATATCCTTTTAGAATGCGTATGAATGTCACTACAATCCCATTTGAAAAGAGGAAAGACTATGGTAACAGATTTTCTTATTATTAGAACATTAGCAGAGGAACAAAATATGCGAAAAGCTGCTGAAAGATTGTTCCTATCTCAGCCAGCGTTATCTCTAAGACTCCAAACAATTGAAAAAGAATGGAATGCAAAGCTTTTTTTGAGATCTCAAAAAGGTTTAACTGCAACGCCAGAAGGGGAGCTCGTCATTGATTTTGCTAAACAGGTACTTCAGCAAAGAGAGGAAGTATTTGAAACGATTCAATCATTATCATCAAAAGTACATGGTACCTTGAAAATTGCATGTGCTTCAATTGTAGGGCAAAATTGGTTACCAAAAGTATTGAAAGACTTCGTACAAACATATCCAGAAGCTAAGATTTCTCTTTTAACTGGATGGAGTTCAGAAATTGTCAAATCAATATATGATGGTGAGGCTCAGATTGGAATAGTGCGTGGACAATCTGATTGGAAGGGGAACAAAATTCATTTGTTTAGAGATACTTTATATTTGGTGGACAAGGAGATGACGTCCATTGATGAAGTGTTGACAACGGAAAAACCTTTTATCCAATTCAAAAGTGATTCTAACTATTATCAGGAAATTCAACAATGGTGGCAGAAGCATTTTGCAATTAATCCTAAAAGACAAATTATCGTCGATCAAATTGAAACATGTAAACAAATGGCACTAAATGGAATAGGCTATGCAATTCTACCTTCCATCACATTAACGGGACATGAGAATGTGAACAAAATACCTTTAACAAATGATGAAGAGCAGTTTGAATTGACTAGAGATACATGGCTTATTGGTTATGATGCGGCATTTGAACTACCTCAAGTTGGCGCTTTTGTCGAAATTGTCAAAAAACACGCAAAAAACTTTCAATGAAGGAACCTAACTCCGCCATTATCGTACTAATACATATATAGACAAAGGGGGGAAAAAGATGCATATAAAAAAGTTTGTGATGGTTATTTCAGCATTTATGATTTATTTTATTTTATTGCCATCAATTGAAGCATTAGCAGCGCCTGAACTGAATGTAAAAGTGACGACTGGATTTAATGGAAAAGCAAAATATGGCGAAGGCTTGCCTATATCTCTAACAGTGGAAAATAAAGGGGATGCATTTTCAGGTGACATCGTCCTCGACTTAGCTGAGTCCTATAATTTAGGAAATGCACAGTCCATTCCGTTTGAGATTGGAGCAGGAGAAACAAAGACAATTCAGGTAGGAGCTAGTGGGTTAGCGGAAGATTATATGTATCAAGGAAATAATGTTCAAATGATTCACTTTTTTGAGGGAGGATGGGAAAAAGGGAAGTCCATCACCTTCAAAGGAAATAAAACGTTCAAAACAAGCTTTCAAGATCCAGCAACCATTTACTATTTAACATTAACGGAAAGTGCAGATCGTCTAAAAGTTCTCAATCAGCTTAAGCAACCAAATCAAATGAACGATGAAATTATTCATGTAGCGCAGCAGAGTGACTTTGTGTTACCGGAAGAAGCAGTTGCCTGGGAAATGGCAGATTACATTATTATAGATGAGTTCGTAATTGCTGATTTAACTGAACAGCAACAGCAAGCACTTATCGATTATGTCTCATATGGTGGAATAATGGTAGTTGGTGCCTCCGATAATGTAGCAGCAGAGCTTGGAAGCATAAGTGGGTATTTACCATTAAATTTACATACAACAACGCAAAGTATCACTGCTCAACAAGCAAGTGCATTAACAGCGAATAACTTGCTGTCCAATGATTTGAAGATATATGATGCATCTTTGACAAGTGGATCGGCACCATCGATACAACTGGATGGGACATTACTAGCAGCTACCAAACAAGTCGGCAGCGGAACAATCATTCAAACTACTTTTTCACTTGGAGATGCTCCTTTGGCGGCTGATCCTGTTTATAGTGATTTAATGTCCAGCATATTGCAGTCAGTACAAGTGAAAAATACACAAAGTATGTACGGTTATAATACGCAAGATGAGCTTGTATATAACTTAGGTGGAACGAACTCGTTATTTAGTTCCTTTAAGGTATCTACACCACTAATGATAGGTATTGTCATTGTATATATGATTATTATAGTTCCATTGTTATATATTATCTTGAAGAGAAAAGACAAACGAGAATATGCTTGGGGAATCATTCCACTTACTGCGATAATCGCTTCACTTGCGATTTTTGGCTATGGTGCAAAGGATAGAATAGCAAGACCTCAAGTCCAGCAATCCTCCTTTCTTCAAGTTAATGAAGATAAGAGCTTACATGGATATTACGCAGAATCGATTTTAAGTAATAAAGGTGGAGATTTTACTTTTGATGCACCGGTTTCCACTACGATGGTTGCACAAAGAGGTACAAATTCGTTCACGGGACAAACTGCTAATGTGCATGAAAATGCAATTATGGAAAAACATGCAACGAATAGTGAACTTACATTCCGTGATGTTGGTTATTGGTCTGTATCTTCATTGTTTGGGGAGACACAAGTTCAAGATGTTGGTAATTTCGAGGTAGATTTAAGAGTCGATTCAAGTAAGATTCTTGGAACAGTTCAAAATAACTTTCCTTTTGGCTTAAAAGATGTCGCAATTTGGTCAGGTAGTAAATTGTATAAATTAGGTGATCTCGCTGTTGGAGAAAAGCTAGAGGTTGATAAGGATCTTGGTACGGTCATGCTAATGCCAATTTCTAACCCATATGTTAATACAAATTACGGAGCTTTTGCGAACAACCAAATGGATTTATTGACCCAACGAAAACAAGCTCTATATTCATCGAGTATTATGTTTAAAAATTCTAACTCAGCTCCAGCAATTACAGGCTTTGCTGAGGACAATATTCTTCCGATTGAATTAAAGAACAAAAAAGTAGAGCTTTCCGCGTTGCATTTAGTTATTCAACCTTTCACGGCTACTACTATTTTCTCTGGAGAGTTTACGCTTCCAGCTAATATGTTTACAGTCAATGTAAATACCGAAGAATATGGTAAATATATGGAACCAGTTCAAAATAGTAATCTCGAGTGGTATTTAGATGATGGGGAATACAATGTATTTTGGACAGTACCAGAAACACTACCTGTAGATAAGGTCAATTGGACACAGCTACAAATTGCAAATACAGATCGCAATTCCCATACAATTGAAATTTGGAACTTAAAAACAGAGTCTTTTGAAGAAATTACTGAAAGTCGATTTACTTTAACTGAAAATATTGATACGTATATCAATGAAACAGGAATAATACATTACAAACTAATCAAAAAATCAGTGCAAGGGGATCCATATACACGACTTCCAGAAGTACGTGTGAAGGGGGAGGTGAAGTAATGATAGAAATCAAAGGATTAACAAAAAAATACGGTTCGTTTTATGCATTAAATGATATAAATTTAACACTACAAGAAGGTACAGTATTTGGTTTCGTAGGAGCGAATGGAGCAGGTAAGTCCACAACTTTTTCAATACTTGCAACATTACTTCAGCCGACCTCTGGAGATGCTTTTGTTAACGGAAAAAGTGTAAGGACAGATCCAAGTGATGTACGCAAACAAATTGGTTATATGCCTGACTTTTTTGGAGTGTATGATCAATTAAAAGCAAATGAATATTTAGATTTTTATGGAGCAAGTTATGGAATTTCAGAAGTGGAACGAAAGGTACTAATACCTCAGTTGCTTGAGCTAGTTAATCTTTCCCATAAACGTTATGAATATGTCGATTTACTTTCACGAGGGATGAAGCAACGCTTATGTTTGGCCCGTTCACTAATACATGATCCAAAGGTTCTTATATTAGATGAACCGGCTTCAGGACTTGATCCACGTGCGCGTGTAGAAATGAGAGATATACTAAAGCAGTTAAAAGGAATGGGGAAAACGATACTCATTTCCTCACATATATTGCCAGAGTTAGCTGAAATGTGTGATGAAATAGGTGTGATTGACGGGGGAAGGCTTATCGCGCACGGCTCTGTCGCTGACATCCAAGCACAACTTGCAGGAGAAAGACATATTACGGTGAAGGCAAAGGGATTATTAGAAAATGTTGCGACCTTTTTTGAAGAGGATCCTTTTGTATCTTCAGTGGAATTACACACAGAGAAAAATTCGGTTACCTTCAATTATAGAGGTACCGAGGACGATCAAATCAATTTATTGAAAAAAGCGATGGATCATTCAATAAAAATTATTTCCTTTTCCGAGACAGAAACAGATCTTGAAGATGTCTTTATGGAAATAACGAAAGGAGCGAAATAATATGAAGCAGGTGTTTTCTAATCCAGTATTGGTAAAAGAAATAAAGTTGCGCTTTCGTTCCCCAAAAAGTTTTATAGGAATTCTATTTTATTTAATCGCCATGTGCATTTTTGTTTTTGGATTTATCTTACTAACAACTCAATTCTCAGGTACTGGATATTTCCGCCCAGAAGAAAGCTTTTTTATGTTCACAATGCTCACTTATATACAATTAGGATTAATACTTTTCATCACTCCAGGTTTAACGGCAGGTGCTATTAGCTCAGAGCGAGAAAAGCAAACATTAAACATATTATTAACGACAGCACAGACTTCATTTCAAATAATTTTTGGAAAATTAACTTCATCCATTGCATTTTTACTATTGCTATTAATAGCAGGCTTACCGATTTATAGTATGGTTTTCTTATTTGGTGGGGTATCACCAGGACAACTAGGGATTATTTTCTTATATTTCTTTTTAACGATGCTTGCCATCGGAAGTATTGGAATTATGTATTCGACCATCATTCGTAAAACAATTGTTTCAATGATAGCAACATATGGGACAATGATTTTCTTAAGTGCGGTAACTGGTTTTATTTACTTAGTTATAACAGGAATGAATACGATGGTATCAGGTTCTCTATCATCTTCACCGGTAGGTCATTTCTTTGCGAGTATTAACCCAGTTGTGTTAGTGCTAACGCTTGTATCACCAGGATCAGATACTTTTATAACGGATACAACTAAAGTAGATTTTCCCATTTGGGCAGGCTATGCAATCTTTTATATTTGTATTACAGCATTAGCTATTTTTATATCGGTGAAAAAGTTACGAGTAAATATGAAGCGGACAAAATGAGGAGGACGATAGATGAATAGTCCAAAAAAGTTAATCCGGTACATTCTAAAAGCTAAAAATAGCCTTGCAGCAGAGCATTATATTAGAATGTTCCAAGCTGCTATATTTTACGGTTTTAGTGCTACTGCGTTAATTCTTTTAGTATCCCGTTTGTTTGTCCTTCCGTATTATTTAAGAACTTCCATTCTTGTTGGAAGTTCTGTTTTTATAGGAACGTTTTTGTATGCGTTTTGGAAAAGACCAACAAAAAGTGAAGCAGTACAAAAGTTAGATTCCTTCTATCTAGATAATTTATTGGTAAGTGCTTTAGCTTTCCTCGAGGAAAAGTCTTTGCTCTCCAAAGGGTTAATAGATAAAGCGGTACAAAACAGTGAAGTTGCATTCCAGCTATTTAGGAAACGCGACAAAAAGTATTTTCAGCCAAAGTGGATTTTGGGATTTGTTTTGGCATTTGCGGCTGTTCTCTTCTTGTATGCATTCCCAGCTACTACACAATTAGAGGCAAAGGATTTGGAACAAGAGCAGAAGATTGTTAAGGAACTAAAGAAAGAGGTAAGTAAGCTTGAGAAAAAAGAGTTGTCAAAGCCAGTAAAAAAAGAACTAAATAATCTGAAAGAAAAACTAAAGGAAGTAGATACAGCAGAAGAAGCTCTACGTGAAGTAGTGAAAAAACAAAAGGAATTAGCACTAAAGGAACAGAAGTTAGAGCAAAAGAAAGAGGTGCCTCAGCTGGAAGGTGCATCTGACTCTTCTTTAACAGTCGAGGAGCAAAAAGAGTTAGCATCTCTAATAGATACTAATAATTCACTAGCTAAAAGTGCATCTAATTCTCAAACTACGTTAAGTAAGATGGGTAAATCTTTACCGTTCAGTTCAAGTGAGATCGCTAAAGGAAGTAAAAATAGTCAATCTTCTAGCAAAAATAAAGGTAAACAGGGGAATAATCAAACAGGCCAAGGACAAAGCCAGGGCCAAGGCCAAAGCCAGGGTCAAGGCCAAGGCCAAGGACAGGGGCAAGGGCAAGGCCAAGGCCAAGGACAGGGGCAAGGGCAAGGCCAAGGCCAAGGACAAGGCCAAGGCCAAGGACAAGGCCAAGGACAGGGACAAGGCCAAGGACAAGGCCAAGGCCAAGGTCAAGGTCAAGGTCAAGGTACTGGAGCTGGGTCTGGTGCAGGTTTAGGTTTAGGAAGTAGAGATTTACTCTCTATTCCCTCAAGGATTGGAGGAACTGGAGAAACATCAGTCGATCCAGGTGAACTTGGAGACGGAGATTCCGCTAGTGAACAACCTGCCGATACCCCCATAACTCGTGGCTCCGCAAGACCATATGAAGAAGTGGTCAATGAATACTCAGAGTCCTATATAAAAACCTCTGAACGTATGCAGTTACCATCAGATTTACAAAGGATTGTTCAAGATTACTTTTCGTCAGTTGAAAATAGTGAATAACGGAGGGAAATATGACTTTTACAACAGAAGACTATATGAATATGAGTAATCGTTTAGGCGATGTTCGAACTGAAATAGGGCAATTTATCGTTGGTCAAAAGGAGGCAGTCGAGTTTTCTATTTACTGTGTGTTAGCAGATGGGCATGCTTTACTAGAAGGTTTACCTGGGTTAGGTAAAACGATGCTCATACGAACAGTTTCGGAAGTTTTAGATTTATCCTTTTCTCGTATTCAGTTTACCCCGGATTTAATGCCTTCGGATATCACTGGTACGAGTATGATTGAAAGATTAGAAAATGGAAAACAACAATTTACCTTTCAAAAAGGACCAATTTTTAGCCAAATGGTATTAGCAGATGAGATAAATCGAGCAACACCTAAAACGCAAAGTGCACTTCTAGAAGCAATGGGAGAAAAAACAGTCACCGTGCTAGGGGAAACCAAACAAATGGATAGACCTTTTTTCGTTCTTGCTACTCAAAATCCAATTGAAATGGAAGGAACCTATCCATTACCAGAAGCTCAAATGGACCGTTTCTTATGTAAAATACTTGTATCGTATCCTTCCAAAGCCGAATTAATGGAAATAACTAAACGTACGACGGGTGGGCAAACGATTCTATTGAATAAAATAATGAATGCAGAAGAAATAGTACATGCCCAGCAGATGGTAAAGGAAGTACTTATAGCAGATGATATGTTGGAATACGCAGTGGATATCATTGCAGCTACACATCCCAAAGAAGCTAGCATTCCTGAAATTGCTCAGTATGTTCAATATGGAAGTGGTCCACGTGGATTACAAAGTTTGATCAAGCTTGCTAAAGCCAGAGCGCTAGTTGCTGGGCGTTATCATGTATCAATTGCAGATATTAAAACAGTTGCTAAGCCTGTATTGAGACATCGTTTATTACTTAATTATGAAGGGGAAGCAGAAGGGAAAACAGCAGATGAACTGATTGACCTTATCCTACAAACAGTTAAGCAAGGACAAGCTATATGATTAATGAACAATTAGTTCCAAAGGATTGGGCTGGGAAACTAAGTAGATTATCGATAACATCTAAATCGAAACTAAGAGGTCAGCATAAAGGTTCTCATCGCTCACAACGTTTTGGTGCTTCGTTAGACTTTTCAGACTTTCGGGAATACTCACCTGGTGATGATGTACGGCAAATAGATTGGAATGTGTATGCACGTACAGATAATTATTTTATCAAACGGTTTTTAGACGAACAAGAAATGCGAGTGCATATTTTACTTGATACTACAAAGTCAATGGGGCAACCTATTAAATGGAACTTTGCTAAACAATTAGCAGCATCTTTGGGGATTCTTGTACTTCAGAGGGATGATCGATTATCCTTTTCAGCTGTTAGTGAAGGTAAGAAGTCCCCTTTCAGAAGAAAGGGAGCAACCTACCGGAAAGCCTTCATCCAAACTATTTCTGATATAGACGAGCCAGCTATGAGTTCTTCTTTTACAGATCATGCACTTCCATTTCTACCAAAGGATAGTACAGTTTTATTTGTCATAACGGATTGCCTGGAAAGTATTGAGTCATGGGAAAGATTCCTTCAAAAGCTACCAAAATTTGCTGGCGATATTCGAGTTTTACAAGTTGTTACTGGTGAAGAGTTAGATCCATCTTATGGTGGAGATGTGCAATTGGAGGATATTGAAACTTCGGAACAAGTAAATGTATCGATATCTTCTCGAGTACTAGAAGCATATCATCAGGAAAGAAAAGAGCACCAACAGCGAATAGAACTACTTTGTCATAGGTTTGGTATTAAATTACTTCAAGTTAATGCAGATGAAGGTATTTCGCATACGATGTTTCATCAGTTACTACGAGCAAATTGGGTGCAATGAGGTGATAAGGTTTGGGTATTAATCAATTAATATATGCTTGGACAGCAATTTTCCCAATCGCTGTACTTCTGTATTATTTTTTCCGAAAAAAGTATGTAAAACAATCTGTTTCTTCTACTTTATTTTGGCAGGAGGCAATGAAGGAAACAAAAGCTTCTCCTTATTTGCAGCATCTGCAGCGTAATACTTTGTTTTATCTACAAATGGTTGCAATGATTTTACTTGTTCTAGCACTACTTCAACCATATTGGAAAACGAAAGCTATTGCTGGAGAACAGATTGTATTTATCGTAGATACTTCTGCAACAATGAAAGTAAATGCGAATAATTCTACTTCTCTTTTTGAACAACATAGAAAGAAAATGGTTGAACTAGTCGAGCAATTATCAGGCAAACCACTTACTTTAATCACAACTGGAAATGAACCAACTGTCCTATTACGTCAAGAAACAAATACAGAGCAAATGGTAAATGAAATTAAGAAACTAGAAATAAGCTATGAAGCGGAAAATATGTCAAAATCATTGGATTTTGCCCAATCTTTTTTCCAAAAAAAAGCGACCTCTGTATATATTTTTACTGATGAATTAGACAGACAATCACTTCCTTTGCAGCATGAAAATGTAAGCTGGAATGTCGAAGCTTTAACGACAGATATTACGAATGTATCTATTAAACGTTTTGGTGCAACAGAAACTACAAATGGAATCTCTACGCTAGTTCAATTGGAGAATCAGTCAAATAAGGAGTTCACAACTGAGCTTATAATATCAAATGAAGAGAAGAAATTATTGACTGAAGAAGTTATATTACCACCAAAGGAAACAATTACGTTGTCATTTGAACAGCTTAGTACCTCAAGTTATTTGAAAGCAAGTATAGACATCAAGGATTCTTACCTATTAGATAATGAGACGATCGTTTTTATGCAAGATCAATTGACTAATGTTTTCATAGACAGCTCCATTCATTCGCTAGTTCGAACTGCCTTCCAGTCATTAGATATTAATGTGAGCAGTGTACCCTCAGAACAAGTAGAGTTGTTAAAGGAAGAAGGTATAATTGTTACCAATCAATTTGGAATAGATGATGAAAATGAGAAACCAACCTTGTATATAGGGAGGAATGATGTATCACCAAAAGAAGTAAATGGAATAGTGAAGACAAACGAATCTCCTTTGTTTGCGTTTGCTGATTTATCAGATATATATGTAAGCTCATTATATCCCCCTGTTGACGGTTATACTACTATTGCTACTGTTGGGGACAATCCTTTTATCCAGACCTCTGAAACCGGAGATATTATTATCCTTGCAGATATTCAAATGACGGATTGGCCATTAAGTCCAACGTTCCCCCTTTTCATGTGGAGTGTGAAGGAGTATCTTTCAGTGGGAAGTGATTACATAGGAACATTCACTCCAAACGAGCGAAAGCCTCTATCCCTTGGAGCTACAGAGGAGTGGGAAATTTATACGATGGGTGATGAGTATGAATATACCATTGAAAATGGTGGGAAATTCCTTGCACCAAGTGAACCAGGTTTATATGCACTGCGTTCGAACGATATCGTGAAAAATCTTTCTGTTATATTGCCACAAGAAGAAAAAGTGATTGATAAAGGAATTTCATATAAAGTAAACAACCAGCAGACAAATGGGGAGGATGACTACCAAGCTCATTCCTTTGTTCCTTATCTATTAATCTTATTAGTAATATTATGTGTTATAGAGTGGGAGGTGCAAAGACGACGTGGATTTACGAGTTGACCAACCACTGTGGCTATTGCTACTAATTCCTATTGGTATTTATTTTATTTGGACTTGGAAAAAAGATAAAAAGTTATTAAAAAAAGAAGGTAAAATAGTATTTTGTATAAGAATTATAGCAATTCTCTGTTTGATATTAGGTATTACTAATCCATATTTATTATTACCTATTAAGGAAGAACAGGTTCTATTTTTGATAGACCGTTCAGCTTCCTTACAAGGGACTGATCAGCAAATAACAGAATGGATAGACGAAAGCTTACAATCTAAAAAGTCTTCTCATCTAGTAGGTGTATATACGTTTGCAGAGAACTTTCAAACAGAAATTGCCTTAACTGATGGAGAAATAAATTTACCTGTTTTTAGCCCGATGGCAGAAGCAGGAAATACTGATCTAGCAAAAGCACTACAGCTTTCAACAGGCATTGTAGAGCCTAACAAGGCAACACGAATTGTTCTCTTTACGGATGGGTTAGAAACGGTTGGTTCTGTCAAAGATGAAATTGTGAAAATTGCTGGAGGAAATGTCACGATAGATGTTGTTCAAAGGGCAAGATTGTCGTCGGAAGATGTGGCAATTACTTCTTTTGAGACACCGCCGGTAGCATTTGAAGGTGAGCAACAACAACTGAATGTCACACTAGAGGCGACAAGTGATTCAGCTGCAGAGTTACTTATATATCAAAATGATCAGCTAATAACAAGAGAACAAATTAAAATAGAACCAGGAACTAATACTTATACATTTCGAAATGCATCTAAGGGGGAAGGACTACTTAAATATGAAGCTCAAGTAGTTCTTGCAGAAGATGGGCTGATTGAGAATAACAAGCTGACAAGTGTTACAAATGTAGAGAGCTCACCTCGACTGTTAGTAGTCACTCATGATGGTAATTCTTCTAATATCGCAGCTGTGATTGACCAACAGGCAATTTCAACAGACGTTATTGATGCTAGTGTGTTGCCTTTCGATCTATCGAATTATTTAGCATATGATGCGATTATATTTGATAATGTACCAGGTCACGTCGTTGGTGAACAAAAGATGACAGTAATTGAACAGGCGGTGAAAAACTTTGGTGTCGGCTTTATGATGGTTGGAGGGAAAAATAGCTTTGGTTTAGGAGGCTATTTTAAGAGTCCAATTGAACGTTTATTACCAGTTGAGATGGAGATAAAAGGAAAACAGCAACTTCCTTCACTTGGGTTAATCATCGTGATGGACCGATCTGGTAGTATGAGTGGAACAAAATTAGAATATGCGAAGGAAGCAGCGGCACGTTCTGTGGAAATGCTTCGAGAAGGAGATACACTTGGTTTTATCGCATTCGATGATCGTCCATGGGAAATTATTGAAGCTGCTCCATTAAATGATCAAGAGTCTGCGGTTGAAAGTATACTATCAGTAGGGCCAGGTGGGGGAACAGAAATTTATACGAGTCTAGCTGCAGCATACGAAAAACTATCTCCTCTCAAACTTCAGCGAAAGCATATTATATTATTGACGGATGGACAATCAGCTACAAGTAATGATTATCAAACGTTAATAGAGAATGGGACAAAGGAGTTAATAACTGTTTCCACCGTTGCTGTTGGCCAAGATGCGGATAGGGCATTATTGGAAAGCTTAGCAGAAATGGGAGGGGGAACGTTTTATGATGTCCAGGATGAATCCACCATTCCAGCGATAATGTCCACCGAGACAGCAATGATTTCTAGGACTTATATTGAAGATAATCCGTTCTATCCAACTATTTATGGGGACGCAGCATGGACGAGCTTATTTTCAGAAGGAGTTCCGCAATTGAATGCTTATATTGCAACTACACCGAAACAAACAGCATCCATTATTGCTGAAAGTGAAAAAGAGGATCCAGTATTAGCTGAATGGATGTATGGACTCGGTCGGACGATAGCATTTACATCGGATTCAACAGGTGAATGGAGCGGTGACTTTGCAAGATGGAAGAATTGGGGAGACTTTTGGAATACGGCTGTATCAAAGTTGTTACCAGCCTATAGTGATGTGCCCTTTTCCATCCAAAAATCAGCAGACGAATCATTTACCGTTACGGATCCATCTGGCAAGTCGTCATTTTTGGAGGTAGCTGCTGTCAATGAAAAAGGAGAAGAGCTTTCAGTTACAAGCGAAGCACTTGCGCCTGGTAAAGCAAGAGTAACGGTAGATAGTGATCCCGGACTTGTGTTCTTCCGTATTTCAAATGAACAGGATGCTGTATATCAAGCAGGTATTTCCATTCCTTATAGTGAGGAATACAAAATACAAAAGCCGAGTACAGAAACTCTAGAGATGATTACTAACAGAACGAATGGAAAGCTACTAACGGAACCTTCTGAAGTATTCCGTGAAATGGAACTATCTAGCTCAGAGAAACAATCTATCCAACACTTTCTTTTATTGGTAGCTATCATATTGTTCTTTATTGATATCACGATTAGAAGATTCGGATTCAATCTATTATTTGCTCCGTTCAAAAGATCTAGGAAAAAGTTAGAGCCAGTAAATTCGACTACTACAACGAATGTAGGAAAGTTAGTTAGAGAAAAGAAAAAAAGATAAGTAGTATAAAATTAACCGTTCGAATTAAATGAAGTCATTGAAGTAAATGAAAATTAGATCACCGCGAGGAGTCCTGCTTTTATAAAATGGGATATTCACTTGGTAATGCCTTAAATAAAAAAGAGGGGGTAGTCCTGACGTCAGTCACGACTACCCCCTTTAAAAACAGTCAGTATATAGCACTCAATAGTCTGCTTTTACGATTAAACTACTGGTTTCTTTCTTTTAATCCAAACAAGTGTGATAGCCCAAGAAGCTAATAAAATAACGGATCCTACGATGAATGGATAATTAATATTAATATCAAAAAACATTCCTGCAAGAGCTGGACCAATCATACTTCCTAAACTCATATAAGCATTATTCATACCTGCAGCAAAACCTTGCTCATTCCCTGCCAATTTAGATATAACAGTATTAACTGCTGGACGAATGAGTGTAGTAGCAGTCGAAAATATCGATGCAACAACTAATACAAGGGCAAAACCATCTACCACGAAGAACAGTAGAAATGCTATAGCAGCAACTACTAGATTGACTAGGATAACATTTAATTCACCAAAACGTTTAAATAGTTTCTCAACTACTAAGGTTTGTACGATAACACCTATAAATCCACCTACAGTTAAAACAACGGCTATATCTTGAGGAGTGTAATTATACTTATGATCTACATATAATGAAAATGTCGTTTGGAAATTTGCTATACCAAAAGTGAAAACAAATATGATAACTAACATCATAAAGTAAGGAGTTTTCAATGAATTTTTCATTTGTGTTAATATATTTTCACGTTTTTTAGGCTCTGGTGGAGTCTCCGAAATAGCATTTTTAATATCAGGTAGAATAATAACTGAAACAACAGCTGCAATTACAGCTGCAATAGAAGCCATATAAAACGGGAATGTTAAACTGACTTTTGCTAAAAATCCTCCTAGCGCTGGCCCAATCATAAATCCTAAAGACATTGATGCCCCTAAAAGACCCATTCCTTTTCCACGTTCTTCTAAAGTGGTTATATCTGCTACAAATGCCATAGTCGCTGGAACTAAAAATGCACCTCCAATACCACTTATAAACCGTGCAGAGTATAACATCCATTCGTGAGTAGCAAGTCCAAACCATAATTGAGAGGCAGCGAAAATGATTAGTCCCACAATGATTAGTTTTTTTCGTCCTAAAGTATCAGATAGGTCACCAGCTAATGGTGAAAATAAAAACTGGCCAAAAGCAAAGGAAGCTATTATAAAGCCTAATGCCTGACCAGCGACTCCGAATGTTTCTAGATATTGAGGCATTACTGGTATTACTAATCCTATCCCAGACATTGCTATAAACATATTAAACATTAATATATATAATGCAGAGTTGTTTGTTTTCTTTGTCATAAAATTCCTGCTTTCTGTAAATACTTTCTACACGTCTATCGATTCTACCATATTCCTCAAAGAATAAAAACTTTCGTGTAACGAATTATATGATTTTTGACATAAGAAAAACCGAGTGAAAAGAGTCTGGTCCCCTAGGTAAAGGTAAATATGCAGTTGATCCGCTCCGAGTGGACGCTTTCCATTGGCATGTCTTCAGCCGTTTCCCTTGCTCCTGCGCAAGCTCGTCGAAAAAAAATTTCGAAGCCCCCCAGCGAAGGCATTGGCCAAACTTTGTTTGTATAATGTCTTTGTGACGTGTAATCGCAGGAGCCTAGGTTTTCCGAGCGAGGAGGCCAACGCCAACGTCCACTGCAAGAGTCCACCTGAAAGGGAAATCATTAGGATTATTCAATCACTCTTTCTTTATAGTCCATCTACATTTTTATATGCTTTCTACACAATAAAAAGAGCCGTCTTAGCGACGGCTCTCCTATTTAGTTAGTACTCATTTTAAATTCTAAAAATAGCTCGTTATATTTACCGAGCATTTCCAGACCTAAGTTTTTATAAACTTCCAGGTTTTCTCGAGCATCTTCTGGAGGATAAAACCTTTCATCAGAAGTTACTTCTTCATCCATTAGCTCAACCGCTGCAGAGTTTGGTATCGAATATCCAACATAATCTGCATTTTGTGCAGAAACCTCGGCATCTAACATAAAGTTGATAAACTCATGAGCTCCTTCAACATTGGCTGCTGTTTTAGGGATAACCATATTATCAAACCATAAATTAGATCCCTCTTGAGGAACTGCATAATCTAAATCTTCGTTTTCCCACATCATGTCTGCTGCTTGGCCAGAGAAAGTTATAGCTATTGAAGCTTCTTCATTTATCATTAAAGGTGTTACTTCATCCCCGATAATTGCTTTTACATTTGGGGTCAATTCCTTTAGTTTAGCTGTAGCTTCCTTTAATTCTTTTTCATCAGTGGAGTTAAGGGAATAACCTAGGCTGTTTAACCCCATTCCAATGATTTCTCGTGCACCATCTACAAGTAAAATTTCTCCTTTTAAGGAAGGATCCCAAAGCGTTTCCCAACTCTCAAAGGTTTGTCCATCTAGTAGAGTAGGATTGAATACTACTCCAACTGTACCCCAAAAATAAGGGATGGAATATTTATTTTTTGGGTCAAATGCTAAATCTAAAAAATATGGATCAATATTACTTAAGTTCGGAATTTTAGAATGATCAATTTCAAGCAATAAATCATTTTCTTTCATCTTATCAATCGCATACTCGGATGGTACCGCGATATCATATGAAGTTCCGCCTTGTTCAATTTTCGTCATCATTGCTTCGTTGGAATCGAAAGTTTCATAAACAACGCGGTAGCCGGATTCTTCCTCAAATTGAGTGATTAAATCGGGATCAATATATTCACCCCAGTTAAAGATTGTCAATGTATCACTACCTGCATTACCCGAGCTTTGATTTAAATATTTGTTAACACCAAACAAAATGATACAAACGGCAACAATAGCTATGGATGCTCTTATTATTTCTTTCATTTTCGAACCCCCATTCCGACAGGGTTTTTCCCACGTTGGCTAACAAAGTAATAGCCAACAACGAGAAGAAGTGTCACGATAAAGACGATTCCAGATAATGCATTAATAGTTAACGTAATACCGGTTCTTGCCATCGAATAAATTTCGACAGAAAGTGTGCTAAAGCCATTTCCAGTTACAAAGAATGTTACTGCAAAATCGTCTAAAGAATATGTTAAAGCCATAAAAAATCCTGCGAAAATTCCAGGTTTAATAAAAGGGATAATAACACGAGTCAAAATATCACGTTTAGTTGCCCCAAGATCTGCCGCTGCATCTATAAGCGTGCTATTCATCTCTTGTAGCTTAGGTAATACCATCAATACTACTATCGGAATACTAAATGCAATATGTGAGATTAAAACAGATGCAAATCCAAGTTTTACTCCAATAGCAGTAAAGAGGATTAGGAAAGATGCCCCAATTACAACATCTGGACTAACGATTAGAACATTATTTAAAGAAAGGATAGATTTCCGCAGTGATTTATTTCGCATAAATACAATACCGATTGAACCGAAAACACCAATAATAGTTGCAATTAACGCCGAAAGTAATGCGACAATAACTGTGTTTAGAAGTATCATAATTAGGCGGGTATCTGAAAAAACAGCAGCGTAATGTTCCCAAGTGAATGATTCAAAGCCATTCATGCTACCACCACTATTAAAAGAATAAAAAATCAAATAGAGGATTGGTGTATATAATACGATAAACACAAGGGCTAAGTAAAACTTTGCTGTCTTACTTGTTTTTTCCATTTGAATTAGCCCCCTTATCACGTTGACCAGTAATGATCATAATAATTACCATAAATATTATTAAGAAAACTGCGATAGTGGATCCCATTCCCCAGTTTTGTGTAACCAAAAATTGCTGCTCAATAGCTGTACCTAGAGTAATAACTTTATTTCCCGCGATTAAGCGAGTAATCATGAACAATGAGAGGGAAGGGATGAATACAGCTTGAATCCCTGCTTTAACGCCATTAATTGTTAACGGTAATATAACTTTTGAAAAAGTAGTCCAACTGGATGCTCCTAAATCTCGACTGGCATCTATTAAGGATGGATTTAATTTATCCAGAGAGTTAAAAATAGGTAAAATCATAAATGGAATAAATATATAGACCGCTACAAAGACGAAACTAAAATCTGTGAATAAAATTTGTGTTTCGCCAAATCCAAATACATTTAAAAATGCGTTCACTGGACCATATAAACCAAAAATACCGATAAATGCGTATGTTTTTAATAGTAAATTGATCCAAGAAGGAATAATGATTAACAGTAGCCATAATTGCTTATGTCTCGTTTTTGTGAGCAAATAGGCTGTTGGATAAGCAATAACTAAAGTGAAAAATGTTATTAAGAAAGCATACCAAAACGAACTAAGGGTTAGTTTTAAGTAAACAGATGTAAAAAAGCTTAGGTAATTGTCTAAAGTGAAATTTCCACTTAAATCGAAGAAGGAATAATAGGCGATTAACGCGATTGGTGCAACAACAAATAATACAATCCATACATAATATGGTATTAAATAAAACGTTTTTGTGGTTTTAGTTTGCATATGCGTCTTCTCCATAAGACTCGAGACGTTTATCAAATTCTTCTTCTGTTTCATTTAAACGCATAACGTGAATAGCCTCGGGATCGAAATCTAAGCCTATAAACTCTCCAACGTCTGCCTTTTTGGTTGAGTGTACAAGCCACTCATTTCCTTCTTCATCGTAAGTAGAAAGTTCATAATGAACTCCTCTGAATAATTGCGTATCTACTTTTACCTTCATTTTCCCTTTTTCGACAGCTGTTATTTCTAAATCCTCTGGACGTATGACGATATCCACTTTTTCATTTGGATTAAGTCCTTGGTCCACACATTCAAACTCTTTCCCACCAATTTTTACGCGGAAATCGGCGACCATTGTACCCGAAACAATATTCGACTCTCCGATAAAGTCAGCCACATAACGATTAATCGGCTCATCGTAAATATCCATTGGCGTACCACTTTGCTCAATCTCACCTTCATTTAAAACGAAGATTTCATCAGACATTGCCAATGCTTCTTCCTGGTCATGTGTTACAAATATAAATGTTTTACCAAGTCTTTGCTGAAGTTCACGAAGTTCATATTGCATTTCTGAGCGTAATTTTAAATCCAATGCAGAAAGAGGCTCGTCCAATAGAATAATTTCAGGATCATTTACAATTGCCCTTGCAATTGCCACACGTTGTCTTTGTCCACCTGACATTTCCGCAATCTCTCTTTTTTCGTAACCTACTAAGTTAACGAATTTTAGTGCTTCTATAACTTTTTGTTCAATTTCTTTTTTGCCAAGTTTTTTAATTCGAAGACCGAATGCTACATTTTCAAATACATTTAAATGTGGAAACAAAGCATAGTCCTGGAATACTGTATTTACTTGCCGTTCATTGGCAGGCACGTTATTGATGAGTTTTCCATTAAAGTAAATACTTCCACTCGTAGGCTGCATAAATCCAGCAATTAATCGTAAAATAGTTGTTTTTCCACAACCAGACGGACCAAGCAATGTGTAAAACTTCCCACGCTCTAGTTCTAAGTTGATGTTATTTAATACGGTCGTTTCTGCGTCATATGATTTTGTCACATTCTCAAAACGAATAATAGTATTATCAGACATAATATACCTCCATTGTTATATAAATAAGTTCCTTACAAATAAGAATTAGTAACGACGTAGATTACCTTAGCGATTTCCTCATCTGCATTTTGTAGAAGATGATTGTCAGCTGCTTCAAAATAAAGGGATTCACCAGCAGATGCAATATAGGTTTGCTTACCTAAAGTTAGGGTCACCTTACCTTGTAGAACATAGATGAAAGTCTCGGAAAGAGAAGGCTCAAATTGTTTAAATTGTCCACCAGAATCCAGTGAAATTAACACCGGTTCCATTTCATTTTCATTAGATTCTGAAATCAGCCAGTGGAGCTTGTACTTTTTTTCTTCGTCCAAGTAAACGGTCTGTTCTTCTGTTGGGTATACCACTTTCGTGCATGATTGCTCGTCATCAAAAAAATCTTTTGGCTTAGAGCCAAGAACATTTAAAATCGAAAATAGTGTTTCTATAGAAGGAGAGTTTATATCTCTTTCTAATTGAGAGATAAATCCCTTGCTTAAGTCTGTTCTTTCGCCTAATTCTTCTTGTGTAAGACCTTTTTTTAAGCGTAACCTTTTTATTTTTTTCCCAATTTGCATATTTTTAGGCTCCTTCGGAAATAAAACAGTATTATTTTCAAACAAAGTTTATTTTAACACAACTTAAAGTTTACTTTAACAATTTATTTGACGAATTTCAAAGTTTTTTTAAGCTAGATAAAGTGAAACTTCTAACAGTGGGGTTTTCTGAATCTCCATTGATGGAAATTAGAACTCAGATAAATAACACCGCATCGTGAGGCGATGCCCGTCTGACACATATCATGTTGGTCCGATGCTCACGGGATGTGGATCACATAGATGAAGCCACTCGACGTGGCGTTTTTCGTCTATGTTTTACGTTGAGCTTACCAGCTGTTTATTCCTAATTATTATTCTCGATTTTCTCCCCAAAATTGAGTTAACGGTATTTCAGCTTGTAAATCGCGATAAACGCTATTTTTGGTGTACGCATATAATAAATGAATGCTTAAAGAAAGAAGGGATATTTGCAGTGAAGCTACGTACCAAAATACCATTATTACCGACTGATTCGAAATGGATAAATGGGCAAATAAACATTGAAAAGTTAATAGGGGAAAAGCCTGTTGTCGTTTACTTTTGGTCAGTAAGCTGCTCTTTATGTGGCGGAGCATATAATTACATTAAACAGTGGAAAGCAAAATATGGGGAGACTTTTCACCTTATAGGTATTCATATGCCAAGATCTAAAGAGGACTTACAGGAGAAGCCTATAAAAGAGGCAATTAAAAAAGGACAGATGGAAGATTACATTTATCTTGACCACGAGCTGATCGTAACTAAACAATTTCAAAATCGAATTGTTCCTTCTTTTTATTTGTTTGATAAAAAGGGATTATTACGTCATAAACAATCGGGAGAAACAGGTATGATGATGTTAGAAAAAAGATTACTTATGCTGATGAATGAGAACAAATAATGACTAATAGATTTCGTATCTATAAACTGATTGGATGTGGTAAACTTACTGTATTAGATATGTAGGGGGCATTAAAATGCACAAAGAATTTGTTGTAGTCGGTTTAGGGAGATTCGGCGGTAGTATTGTTAGAGAACTTATTGATCAAGGAGCGGATGTTATGGCAATTGATATAGCATCCGAGCGAGTAGATGAGTATGCGACTATCGCTACGCAAGCAGTAGTAGCTGATACAACAGATGAAGCAGTGCTTAAATCACTTGGAATCCGAAACTTCGAGCATGTTATAGTTGCTATTGGTGATGATATTCAATCGAGTATTCTTACAACACTAATGCTAAAGGAGATTGGTGTTAAAAAAATCACTGTGAAAGCACAAAATGATTATCACGAAAAAGTGCTACGAAAAATTGGGGCAGACCAAGTAGTACATCCTGAGAGAGATATGGGTATCCGTATCGCTAATAATATCTTATCTAATAATGTATTAGATTACTTAGAGCTTTCAGATGAACATTCAATTATGGAAATAAGAGTGAATGAGAAAATAGCAAGTAAATCCATTATTGACTTAGATATTCGTGCGCGATATGGTATCAATATTGTAGCTATCAAACGTGGGAATAATATCATTGTTTCTCCACAGGCGGATGAAAAACTCATACTAAATGATGTTCTAATCATTATTGGAGCGGATGTAGATATTATTCGTTTTGAAAAAAAAGTATTATCATAAAAAAGACAGTATATTTAAAGAGGTTGTTTGTGACTATGGTCATGAATAGCCTCTTTTCATTGAACAACCAGTATTGACTCCTCTTACCATTTAAATTCTCTGTAGTTCAGCACTATTTTATGCTGCATGGATGGCTAATTGGCAAAGAAATCTAAACTAATAGTAACCATACTTTTACAGTTATCTGGACACATAATTATAATTCCTCGTGAAAGACTAAGTTTACGAGGAGGTGCAACATGTCCAAAAAACAAGTTAACAATAAAGAAGAGGCCCATCTAACCTGGTGGCAGTTATCTCTTATTGGGGTAGGATGTATAATAGGGACAGGATTTTTTTTAGCATCTAGCATAGCGATTCAAATGACTGGCCCCTCCGTAATATTGGCTTTTATTATGGCCGCCTGTGCTACTTATATAGTGTTCGAAGCACTTGCTAAAATGTCTGCAAATGATCCACAAAAAGGATCATTTAGGACATATGCTAAAAAAGCTTATGGGCGATGGGCGGGCTTTAGTAGTGGGTGGGTTTACTGGTGTTCTGAAATTTTAATCATTGGCAGTCAATTGACGGTAATTTCTCTTTTGACTAAGCTTTGGTTTCCAAAAGTAGCTTTATGGATATTTGCATTAATTTACGCAATTTGTGGATTACTTGTACTATTTATTGGAGCAAAAGCGTTTGGGAAATTGGAAAGTGTTTTCGCAGTGATGAAAATTGCTGCTATTTTTATGTTTATCGTCATTGCCATTTTGGCATTAACAGGGGTACTAGACGGCAATCCAAAGGGAGATGTTCCTAGTAGTGTAGAGGGTTTTTTCCCGAAAGGATTTTTAGGCTTTTGGAGTGCACTTTTATTTGCTTTTTATGCCCATGGTGGAATTGAAGTAATGGGAGTTATGGCAATTCATTTGAAAAAGAAAGAAGATGCTCCGAAGTCTGGTAAAGTCATGCTAGGCTTACTTGGTATAATTTATATTACCTCTCTTACTTTGGCATTATTATTAATGCCTTATACAAAGTTTAAGGAAGACAAGAGCCCATTTGTTACAGCTTTATCTGGTTTTAACTTAGACTTTTTCCCTCATGTGTTTACAGCTGCAATTATCATTGCCGGTTTTTCAACTATGTCTGCATCTCTTTTTTCAGTTACGACTATTCTTACAACCTTATCTGAAGAGGGTGATGCACCTGCAATATTTAGCAAGCAAACGAAAAAAAAGTTTAAGATGCCGTTACCAGCAATAGCACTAACTTCAGTAGGTCTTATTCTTTCAATAGTTACTTCTTTATTATTACCAGAAAAAGTCTATCAGTATATAACAACAGCCGCCGCCTTGATGTTGCTTTATAATTGGCTGTTTATCTTATCTATGTACCAAAGGCTAGTTGAAGCAACAAAAGCAGATAAGATAAAAAGAATAATAGGAATTATTCTTGTATCAGCAGCTGTTAGTGGTGCAATCTTCCATACAACTAGTAGACCAGGTTTTTTTATCAGTCTAGGATTTCTATCAGTTATTGCCATCATAGTGTTATTTTTACGCAAGAGATGGAAAGAAGATGAGACTTAAAAAAGTAACTGGTAGGCTTGGATTCCAAAGTATATCCCAAAACCAAGCATAGAAAGAGATGAGATGATGGAGATTATGATTAAAAACTTATTCGATAGGAATTTACGTGCCCCACTTGATAGGAAGGCCATAAAAGTATCCCATAATATTATTCCTGCAATAATTGCAAAGCTGTATAAAAAAAGTTGACTTTCCGTAAGTTTTTGAGAAGCTTCTGCTAGAACAGATCCAAATATACCTAACCAAAAAAGGATTGTTAATGGATTTAACAGAGATAGAAGGAATCCAGACGATAATGTTTGTCTTAGTCTAATTTTTTTCTCTTTGCGAAAGTTTAACTTAATTTTTTGTAGAGAGAATATACTTTCTATACCAGTATAAGTTAGTACAAAACAGCCAAAAGACCAAAGCAATATTTTGATATATGGAGAATCAATAAATTGACCAACACCGAAATAGACCAATACCATATACAAAATATCTGCTAATAAAGCCCCAAATCCAAAAATCCATGCGTGGAAAAAACCGTTTTTAATACCTGTATTTAATTGTGCAGCATTGACTGGTCCTACTGGAGCTGCTAAGGAAACACCTAAAAAAACATAAGCAAAGATAGAATTCATAATTGAGTCCCCCAAAGTAATGATATCTTTGTATGATATTCAGGAAGACGGGATTGTACAACTAAGCAAAGTAAAAGAATTCTCTTTATATTTTGTCATAAGAAAAACAGGGCTAAAGACGCCCGGTTCTCTCTGATCAGAAACCGAGCTATGTCGTTGATTGTAGTGAAGAGTGGACACTTTCTGTGGGCATGGCTTCAGCCTCTTGTTTTACACGAACCAAGAGTTCATGTGACATATCTTATTTAAAGAGAGTAAGCGCTTATTTTTATATTTTTAATAAAATCCCCTCAGAATCCATGGATTCTGAGGGGATTATTTTACACTTCCATAATAATTGGAAGTATCATTGGACGTCGTTTCGTCTTCTCATATAAATACGGACTTAGTACATCCGTAATTTCATTTTTCAATTCAGACCACTCTGTATCTTTGCTTTGAATAGTATATCGTAAATGCTTGTTCAACATTTGTTGAGCCTCATTGATCATTGTTCCTGATTCACGCATATAAACGAATCCACGAGAAATAATATCAGGACCGGATACAATTTTTTTCTTTTCCATATCAGCACTTACAACAACAATAACTAATCCTTCTTCTGACAAGACACGGCGATCACGTAGAACAATATTACCGATATCACCAATTCCACTTCCATCAATATAAATATCACCAGAAGGGATGCGCCCAGCAACATGTGCTTCATTGGCACTTAAAGCTAGTACTTCACCGTTTTCCATAATGAATGTATTATCCGGATCTACATCACAGTCTACGGCTAACTCAGTATGAATTTTTAACATACGATATTCACCGTGGATCGGCATAAAGAACTTTGGCTTCATAAGGCGAAGCATAAGTTTATTCTCTTCTTGCGAACCATGACCTGAAGTATGAATATTGTTTAATGACCCGTGGATTACTTCAGCTCCTGCTCGGAATAGCAAGTTAATCGTACGATTGACACTAGCTCTATTTCCTGGGATTGGAGAAGAAGAAAATACTACTGTATCTCCAGGTTGAATCTGAATTTGTCGGTGTGTACCGTTAGCAATACGAGATAATGCAGCCATCGGTTCCCCTTGACTACCTGTACAAAGGATCAATACTTCATTCGCAGGTAATCGATTCAATGCACTCGCATCCACAAAAGTTTCTTTTGGAGCAGTAATATAGCCAAGTTCACGACCGATTGTCATAGCATTATCCATGCTTCGACCAAATACGGCAATTTTACGACCATGAAGAACAGCTGCATCTGTTACTTGTTGAAGTCTATGAATATTAGACGCAAAAGTAGCGAAGATTATTCGACCATCTACTTTTCGGAAGATAGAATCCATGCTTTCTCCAACTTTACGTTCAGACATTGTAAAGTTTGGAATTTCGGCATTCGTACTATCCGATAGTAAGCATAAAACACCATCGCGACCAATCTCTGCCATTTTTGTCAAGTTAGCAGGTTCGCCTACAGGTGTAAAGTCAAACTTAAAGTCACCAGTATGTACAATATTACCTGGTGGAGTTTTGACAACAATACCAAACGCATCTGGAATACTATGTGTTGTACGATAGAAACTTACTGAAGTTTTTCTAAATTTAATAATATCTTCTTCTTCAATAACAATCATTTTTGTTTGACGTAGTAAGCCGTGCTCTTCTAATTTATTTCGTAATAAACCAAGCGCTAGCTTTCCTCCGTATACTGGTACATTAAGTTGTTTTAAAAGATAAGGAATACCACCAATATGATCTTCATGACCATGTGTAATAAATAAACCTTTAATCTTATCGACATTTTTCACTAAATAAGTGTAATCAGGAATTACATAATCTATGCCTAGTAAGTCATCCTCAGGAAACTTAATACCAGCATCGATTAAAATAATTTCATCTTGAAATTGAACGCCATATGTGTTTTTGCCGATTTCGCCTAGTCCGCCGAGGGCGAAAACTGCAGTTTGGTCATTTTTTACAAATTTCATATATTAAATCTTCTCTACTTTGTAATTCTCGCTTGCTTGTTCGTACTCTAAATGATTACCTTCAAGCAACTGAATTAATTCGATATTGTATTTGCGGTCTATTAAAAGTGCACGAACTTCGCGCTCATTTTCTGCCTCTACATATAAACATTGTGTGTTTTCGCGAACTGGTACTTCTAGTGCATTCTCTTGATAATAAACTTTAAAAATCATTTTATACTCTCCTTTTTCACGTTCAAAATAAATCAATTCTCTTTATATTATCACGACACTTATTTAAAATAAAGAAAAGCCCTCCAATTTAGAGGGCAAAAGTATTTATCCCGCGTTAACGGGCAGTATAACTTCCCCTTTTGCGCTTTGTCCATGGACTGAAGCGTAATTGAGAGATTAACTACCCGTAAACGCCCGAATGATTCAACTAACAATCAGCGGGGATGCCACCCGACAGATTGAAGTTTCATATTTATGCAATCGTTTTGTTTCTGAGCATTCCACCGAGCCGTCTCAACAATTTCCTTTTCAGGCGTTTCAACATGGCTATTCACTCCTTATAGAGTATTATATACTGTAGGAATAGATGTGTAAAGGATTTAGACGGAAAAGTCAAATAATTTGTATTTGAGAATGGAGAAATTATTATGAAAAACAAAATTTTATTTTTTGATATTGATGGAACTATTTTAGATCACGACAAAAATATACCAAATGGTGTGGAGGAAGCTCTTCAAAAAGTTAGAGATAACGGACATGAAATTGTTATTTCCACTGGGCGTTCCCCTTTTACAGCTAAATCTGTATTAGATCGATTTAAAATAGATTCATTTGTTTGTTATAATGGACAAATTGTTCAGTTTAAAGGAAAAGTGCTACATAAAGGAATTCTTGCAAAAGAAGAGCTGACGCGTTTGACGGACTTTGCAAATGCTAGGAACCAACCATTGGTTTATATGGATAGTGATGAGATGGTTTCTAATTTCCAAGATCATCCAGATGTATTTGATAGTATTTTTACGTTGAAGGTAGACTTGCCACGTTATGCAGAAGATTTCTTTTTAACCAATGATATCCATCAGGCACTAATCTTTTGCAGTTTTGAAGAGCAAAAAGAATATGAACAAGCTTTTCCTAGTTTGAAATTCGTCCGGTGGCATCGTGTTTCTTGTGATGTACTTCCTAAGGGTGTTTCAAAAGCAAAAGGGATGGATCTTTTACTAAAGCATATTGGAAGAGGACCGGAAGATGCAGTTGCATTTGGAGACGGCTTAAATGATATTGAAATGCTTCAATTTGCTGGGACAAGTGTTGCTATGGGGAACTGTGTAGAAGAGTTAAAAGAACACGCTACTTTTGTTACGGATCATGTATCAGAGAGCGGACTAATCAATGCAATGAAAAAATTAAGTTTAATCTAAAGGAGTTTGTTTGATGTCCAAGAAGTTTGTCCTCATATTTGGGGATGCATTTGTCGACTATATTGCAGAAGACCAGAGTAATAGTCGATTTTCAAAGTTTTTAGGTGGAGCTACTGTTAATGTTGCTGCAGGTGTTGCTCGCCTTGGAGCAGCTTCCTCGTTTATAACCGTAACTGGGGAAAATGAAACCTCTGAATTTGTAAGAAATGAATTAATGGCTGAAGGTGTAGATTTATCTTTTTCACAAATTGTGCCGGAAAAAGAGGTAAGTGGAGTTTATGTTCATCTGTTGGAAAATAATGAACGTCATTTCGAACGTTATGTAGATGAGACACCTGATATCCAAGTGGACTTTTCCTCTATTAAAAGCGAGGTAATTGATCAGACATCAGTATTTCATTTCTGTTCAGGAACTCTCTTTCATCCAACTGCTCTTATGACTACAAGAAAGTTTGTTGAGAGTATGAAAAAATCGAATGTTCTTATCTCCTTCGATGCTAATATTAGACCGTTACGATGGAAGAGTGAAGAGATTTGTAAAGAAACTATTTGTTCTTTTTTTGATTTTGTAAATATATTAAAGTTAACCGAGGAAGAACTATTCTTTTTAACTAATACGACAACAATAGAAGATGGAATCGCACAGTTAAGGCCTTATAATATTGACGCAGTAATGATTACGATCGGTGCTGAAGGAACCTATGCGGTGATTAATGGCGAAGTTGAGCATGTCTCAGTAGAAAAAGTAATTCCCATAGATACAACCGGAGCTGGAGATGCTTTTGTAGCAGGTATTCTCTCTAAGATTTATTTGGAAGGGTACCCATCATCAATAGATGACTGGGTCAAGTATGTTTCGTTTGGCAATAAATTAGGTGGGATCTGTGCAACTAAATCTGGTGCATTATCTGCCATGCCTAGACTGATTGATTTGGAAAAATGAGTTTATCCATGGAAATCGCAAGGTCAGAGTGAAGAATCGCAATATAAAAAATACAAATCGCGACTAGAAACTCCAATTCAATACAAAACGCCAGTTCTACACTTATAGGACTGGCGTTTTATGTATTGGTTTATTTTCGTTCATATGGAACAGAATCCGGAATAGGAGCGTACGGATTCTCTTTATTTATATGATCATAAAACATGATGCCATTTAAATGATCTAGTTCATGCTGAAAAGCTATAGCTGCTAGTCCTTTTAAACGTTTTTTGAAAGGAGTCCCGTCTGGGTAAAATCCTGTTGCAGTAATGCGCGCATATCTTGGAACATATCCTTCAATTACTTCATCAACAGACAAGCAACCCTCTCCAGCAGAAATATACGTTTTTTCAACAGAATGACTAATTATTTTTGGGTTTACTGCCACAAAACTAACCTCTTCATTGTTTTCATCTTCTAAATGAAGAGCAAACATTCTTTTGTTAGCATTTACCTGTGGAGCTGCAATACCAATTCCTGGTCGTATTTTATATTTCTCTACCATTTCATCATCTTGACTGTTAATAACATATTCCAATAGCTCATTTGCTAGAGTTAAATCTTCTTCTGATAATGGGAAAGTTATTTCCTCAGTTTTTTTTCGTAAAGATGGATGACCATCTCTGACAATGTTATTCATTAAAATCATTTTAATCGTCCTTTCAATGTTCATATATCTATTATAGCGAAATTTGACCATATACTAAACAAAAACAGCCTTTTTGTCAGTTGAAATTAATAGTTATTACAATTATAGTTGAATGGGTATAGGGGGTTCATTGATGAAAATAAGCAAATATATACTCATCTGCAGCATTATATTTCTTCTTGCTGGCTGTAATTTTGGTGATTCGACAGAACAAAAGCTATCAACCATCTTAACAGAAATTTATGATCTGGAAGCCGATTATAGAGATGTACAAGAAGAATTAGCGGATACAGAGTCAAAAGAACAAGCAAACTTTCAACAGATGATGGAACTGACAAAAGATCAGAAAGAAGAACTTACGACAATGGTAGAAGATACTGCAACTCTATTAAAAACTAGATTAGCTTTAGTTGAAAAGGAAGCTGCCTCAATAAAATCAACTTCTGAAAGTATCAAACAAATAAGTTCACTTGTTTCTGAAACAAAAGAAGCTTCCGAAAAAGAAAGTCTAAAAGAAATAGAGACTTCTTTGAATGAGCGTATTAAAGCGTATGAAGAAGTTACGAATAACTATAATGAACTGGCTAATATGCAGCAGGAATTATACAAAATGTTAGTTGATGAATCAGCGGATGTAACTGCAATACAAGAACAAGTTAAGGAAGTAAATTTGCATAACGAATTAGTTCAACAATCTGTCCAGAAGTTTAATGATGCAACTATCAGGGTAAATGAGGTTAAAGAAGATGTGTTAACTTCGTTACAGAAAGATGCAAAATAAAAAAGCAGCTCTACGTAGAGCTGCTTTTTTATATAATTATAGTAATCTGATATAGTACAGACATAATTCGAGAGTGATACAGATTGTTAATATTACAATGTTCCGACAATTAAATTCGTTTATTTCATATGATTGACCCAAGATTTATTCTTGAGTATACTAATAATGAAATATTGTTGTACTACTATATTTAGATGAAAATTTTAATACAGAAGAAAAGGAGAGATGTAATAATGGCTGCAAACAAACAAGCGCAGTTAAACCCTATGAAAACGCTTCACGAAATTGAAGATAAGTTTGAAATGTTTCAAATTTTAAATGAAGACGGGGAAATTGTGAACGAACAAGCAAATCCTAACTTATCAGATGAGGAATTAGTAGAGTTGATGAGCCGTATGGTTTATACACGTATTTTAGATCAGCGTTCTATTTCTTTAAACAGACAAGGACGTTTAGGCTTTTACGCTCCAACGGCAGGTCAAGAAGCTTCTCAACTAGCATCTCAGTATGCGCTTGAAAAAGAGGATTTTATTCTACCAGGTTACCGTGATGTACCTCAAATTGTTTGGCATGGCTTACCTTTATGGCAAGCATTTCTATTCTCGCGTGGGCATTTTATGGGGAACCAAATTCCTGAAGGTGTAAATGTTTTCCCACCTCAAATCATTATTGGTGCCCAATTTATCCAAGCAGCAGGAGTAGCGCTTGGTATGCAAAAACGTGGTAAAAAAGCGATTACGATCACTTATACAGGTGATGGTGGATCATCGCAAGGTGATTTCTATGAAGGTATTAACTTTGCTGGAGCTTTCCGAGTACCAGCAGTGTTTATCGTACAGAACAATCAATACGCGATTTCTACACCTCGTGAACTACAAACATCGGCAAAAACAATAGCTCAAAAAGGTATTGCTGCTGGTATTCCTAGTGTACTTGTTGATGGTATGGATCCTTTAGCTGTTTATGCGGTAACAAAAGACGCTAGAGAACGTGCAATTAATGGAGAAGGACCAACACTAATTGAAACTATGTGTTACCGTTACGGTCCTCACACGATGGCAGGAGATGATCCGACTCGTTATCGTACTTCAGAAACTGATTCTGAGTGGGAAAAGAAAGATCCATTAGTTCGTTTCCGTAAATACTTAGAAACAAAAGGTATTTGGAGTGAAGAAAAAGAAGCAGAAGTAATTGAAAAAGCTAAAGAAGAAATTAAAGAAGCAGTTAAAAAAGCAGATGCAGCACCTAAACAAAAGGTAACTGATTTGATTAATATTATGTATGAAGAAAATCCATATAACTTAGATGAGCAATTAGCTTACTACACAGAGAAGGAGTCGAAGTAACCGATGGCACAAATGACGATGATTCAAGCAATTACGGACGCACTCCGTACTGAGCTTAAAAATGATGAAAACGTTCTAGTCTTCGGTGAAGACGTAGGCGTTAACGGTGGAGTTTTCCGCGCAACAGAAGGATTACAAAAAGAATTTGGAGAAGATCGTGTGTTTGATACACCTCTTGCAGAATCAGGTATTGGTGGTCTTGCAGTAGGTCTTTCACTACAAGGGTACCGTTCTGTTCCAGAAATTCAATTTTTTGGCTTTGTTTTTGAGGTTATGGATTCTATAGCTGGTCAGCTAGCTCGCATGCGTTTCCGTACTGGAGGAGCTTTTAATGCACCAGTAACTATCCGTTCTCCATTCGGTGGTGGTGTACATACACCGGAAATGCACGCAGATAGCTTAGAACTTCTTATGACTTCGACACCTGGAGTGAAAGTTGTTATTCCTTCCACTCCATACGATGCAAAAGGATTACTAATCTCAGCAATTCGCGATAATGATCCAGTAATTTATTTGGAGCATATGAAATTATATCGTTCTTTCCGCGGCGAAGTTCCTGAAGAAGAATATACAATTCCTCTTGGGAAAGCTGATGTAAAACGTGAAGGATCAGATTTAACTATTATTGCATATGGTGCGATGGTACATGAAAGCTTAAAAGCTGCAGAAGAACTTGAAAAAGAAGGACATTCTGTAGAAGTAATCGATTTACGTACAGTGCAGCCATTAGATATTGAAACAATTATTGCTTCTGTAGAAAAAACAAGTCGCGCAATGGTTGTTCAAGAAGCGCAGAAGCAAGCTGGTATTGCAGCTAACGTTGTAGCAGAAATTACAGAACGTGCAATTTTAAGTTTAGAAGCACCTGTATTACGTGTAACTGCTCCTGATACTGTTTTCCCGTTCTCTCAAGCAGAAACGGTTTGGTTACCAAGTTCTAAGGATATAGTAGAAACAGCTAAAAAAGTTTTAACATTCTAATACAAAATCTGTTATAGAAAGGGTGAATACATTGTCATTTGAATTTCGATTACCAGATATAGGTGAAGGTATACATGAAGGTGAAATTGTTAAGTGGTTTGTAAAAGCAGGCGATGAGGTACAAGAAGACGATATTTTATGTGAAGTACAAAATGATAAGGCAGTTGTTGAGATTCCTTCTCCTGTAAAAGGGAAAGTTACGGAAGTTCTTGTAAGTGAAGGGACAGTAGCTATTGTTGGAGATATACTAGTTAAGCTTGATGCACCTGGTTATGAAGACCTTAAATTTAAAGGCGATCATAGTGATGAGGACAAAGCAGAAGAAAAAACTGAAGCACAAGTTCAAGCAACTGCAGAAGCTGGTCAAGTAGTTGACAAAGAAAAAGTAGAGACTCCAAACAAAAAAGAAGCTTCTACAGAAAACACTAACACTGCACCTAAGGAACAACCAAAAGGCGATACACGTGTAATTGCTATGCCTTCTGTTCGCAAGTTTGCGCGTGAAAACGATGTTAGCATTTCGGAAGTGACTGGTTCAGGTAAAAATGGTCGTGTCTTAAAAGAAGATATTGAAGCTTACTTATCCGGAGATCAACCTTCAGCAATGGAAGAAAAAGCTGAGACATCTACAGATGCAGAAGTTAAACAAACAGCTCAAACTTCAGCTCCAGTTTCATTTGAAGGAGAATTCCCTGAAACTAGAGAAAAGCTTTCACCAATGCGTAAAGCAATAGCAAAAGCAATGGTACATTCAAAACATACTGCTCCACATGTTACATTAATGGATGAAGTAGATGTAACTGAACTTGTTGCACACCGTAAAAAGTTCAAAGAAATTGCAGCTGAAAAAAATATCAAGTTAACATATTTACCATATGTAGTGAAAGCACTTGTAAGTACACTAAGAGAATTCCCAGCGTTAAACACATCTTATGATGACGATACAAACGAGGTTATCCAAAAACATTACTTCAATATTGGTATCGCAGCAGATACTGATAAAGGATTGTTAGTTCCAGTTATCAAAAATGCGGATCGTAAATCTGTTTTTGCAATATCAGATGAAATTAATGCACTTGCTGGAAAAGCACGTGATGGTAAACTTGCTGCAGCTGAAATGAAAGGTGCATCTTGTTCTATTACTAATATTGGATCAGCGGGCGGACAATGGTTCACTCCAGTTATCAATCATCCAGAGGTTGCTATTTTGGGAATTGGTCGAATTTCGGAGAAACCTGTAATAAAAAATAGTGAAATTGTGGCTGCACCTGTGTTAGCATTATCATTGAGCTTTGACCATCGAATGATCGATGGTGCGACTGCACAGCACGCTTTGAATCATATAAAACGTTTGCTTAGCAGTCCAGAACTATTATTAATGGAGGCGTAAAAAATGGTAGTAGGAGATTTCCCAATCGAAACAGATACACTTGTAATAGGTTCAGGCCCTGGAGGATATGTTGCAGCTATTCGCGCAGCACAAACAGGACAAAAAGTTGTAGTTGTGGAAAAAGAATATATCGGAGGAGTTTGCTTAAACGTAGGATGTATTCCTTCTAAAGCGTTAATCTCTGTTGGTCACCGTTTTGAACAAGCAAAACACGCTGATGATATGGGAATTACAGCTACAGATGTAAAAATCGATTTTTCTAAATCACAAGCTTTCAAAGACAGTGTAGTTAAAAAATTAACTAGCGGTGTTTCTGGATTGTTAAAAGGAAACAACGTAGAAGTAGTTATGGGCGAAGCATATTTCGTTGATGCTAACACTGTTCGTGTAATGGATGAAAAATCAGCGCAAACATATACATTTAAAAATGCAATTATCGCAACAGGGTCACGCCCTGTAGAAATTCCAACTTTTAAATACTCTAAACGTGTATTAAACTCTACTAGTGCATTAAGTCTACCTGAGATTCCAGAGAACTTAGTTGTAATTGGTGGTGGATATATCGGTACTGAACTTGGTTCTGCTTTTGCTAACTTAGGTTCAAAAGTTACAATTGTTGAAGGTGGCGATGATATTCTAGCTGGTTTCGAAAAACAAATGACAACAATTGTTAAAAAAGGCTTGAAGAAAAAAGGCGTTGAGATAGCAGTTAAAGCATCTGCTAAAGGTGTAGAAGAGTCGGATAATGGCGTAGTAGTAACTTATGAAGTTGGTGGAGAAGAGAAAAAAGTCGAAGCTGACTATGTTTTAGTTACTGTAGGTCGTCGTCCTAATACGGATGAGATGGGTCTAGAAGAAATTGGTCTTAAATTTGCTGAGCGTGGATTATTAGAAGTAGACAAACAGTGTCGTACAAACATTTCTAATATCTATGCTATTGGTGACATTGTTGCTGGTCCTCAACTTGCTCATAAAGCATCTTACGAAGGGAAAGTAGCTGCAGAAGCAATCGCTGGTCAAACATCTGTTGTGGATTACTTAGCAATTCCTGCTGTTTGCTTTACTGATCCAGAGATGGCTACTGTTGGTCTTAATGAAGCACAAGCAAAAGAGCAAGGGTATGACGTAGCTGCTGGGAAATTCCCATTCGGAGCTAACGGTCGCGCACTAGCATTGAATGCTACTGAAGGTTTCGTTAAACTAGTTTCTCGTAAAGAAGATGGTTTATTACTTGGAGCTCAAATCGTTGGTCAAGGAGCTTCAGATATGATTGCTGAACTTGGTTTAGCTATCGAAGCAGGAATGACTGTAGAAGATATTGCAATGACTATTCATGCTCACCCAACATTAGGTGAAATTTCTATGGAAGCGGCAGAAGTCGTTATGGGTCATCCAATTCATATACTTTCTAAATAATTTACCATTTAGACTTGTTCGCTTTTGCGACAAGTCTATTTTTTTGGTTCTATAATTTATAACGTTAGTGAAAAAAATTACCTTCTCCAGATTATTGGTGAAGGTGATGAACTTGCACTAACTATTTTAAATAGAAAACAAGTGAAGCTCCCCGTAGAATTAAAGTCGTCGAAAACCATCATCTTGGAAGAAACCCACTTGTCAGTTGCTAATGATATTAGAATGCTCATTGATATTCAAGACTCAAAATTAATTCACTTTAAATTCAAGCCAGCTGAATCTGATTTAAGACAAACACACTTAGAAGTAACCTAGTCTGCCTTTTTAGGTTATAAGTTTTCACTCGATTTAAAGTACACTTTAGGTTTCTTGTAGTGAAAGATGGTGACTCCTGCGGGAACAGCGCGAGCTGAAGACCCCACAGGAGCGCGATTTTCGCGGCGAGGAGGCTGTAGCCGTGCCCGCGGAAAGCGCCATCTGGAACGGAAAGTAACAGGGTATTCGATTCACTATAAAAAAAGCCAGATTAGAAAGCCAGTTTCCCCGACATTCTAATCAGCCTTAATATAATTCAATGTTCACCAGCGTTATTTGACAAAGAACCTTTTTTATAAGCGTTTAGCGGGGAGAGAAATGAGTGTAAATTTATTGCAATTAATTGAAACTTACTAAATAGATTTACGTACAAATACTATTAACTAGAGTTAAAGGGTGTGTGGAAGTGGATGTTTTCATAGAATTAAAGAATATAACCAAGAAATTCAAAAACATTTCAGTACTGGAGGGGGTGTCCCTTTCTATTCCTTCCAGGGAGATTACGGCTATTGTTGGAAAAAACGGGTCAGGAAAAAGTACGTTATTGAAAATGATTGGAGGGTTAACGAAGCCAGATAGTGGCCAAATCATTTTTCGAAATGGAGAGCCGGTCCGGATTGGATACGTACCAGAGGTGACTCCTGTGGTTATTCCGTTTACTCCGAGAGAGTATCTGACATACATGGGGAAAATTAGAGGGCTGCCGATAGATTGGCTGCAAAAGCGGATTAACAGCTTGTTGGAAATATTTCATATGGAAGAAAACCAAAACACCCGAATAGAGCATTTTTCTAAGGGGATGAAACAAAAGGTAATTATTATGCAAGCAATGCTCGAAGAAACTGATCTGCTAATTATGGATGAGCCGCTTTCTGGTCTCGATTTAAATGCACAAACAGAATTCGAGAGACTGTTAATCTCATTAAAGGAAAGGGATATTAGTGTTATTTTAACCTGTCATGAGACAAAGTTGCTTGAAAAGGTAGTAGACCGCATCCTAGTCATCCACCAATGCCAAATCACCTATACTAGAAATCAACAGATAGAAGATGAGCCCATGAACAGGATAGTCTTTGAACTGTCAAACACCGTTTCACTCAATCTGTTAAGGGAGAAAGTAACCATCGTGAAAGAGAAGGAAACCAGTTCCGGACATAGGTTGATAGAACTGAGTGTAACCAAAGAACAAACGAATAAAATTGTAAAAGAATTTCTGGATCGAGGGGCCACAATCCAGCTGCTAGCGCCTTTAGTAAGGGAAAATCACTTTTATGACAGTTTTAAAAAAGGGGTCGAAATACAATAATGAAGGGCTTAATACACTACCAATTTGCTAATTATATACGAACACACAAATACGTTCCCCCAGTATCAGTTTTTATCATGATTCTCATCATCAATTATACTTTCATACCTAATCCTATATTAGATAGCTATTCATTTACGTCATTAGTGTTGTTTTTTATTATGGGTTGGGTCACAATCACGATTTTGCATGCAGAGGATCAAGGTCTACAACAACTTACTATCTTACATGCGAAAAATAAAAGTGGATATTATCTAGCTCTCGTGATTAATTGTGCATTTGTCGGTCTGATACTAAGTATTGTAGCAGTTGTGTATCCTATCGTTTTTCATGTCTTTAAGCCTGGGCTTCTTACGATCCATATTGTCATGGGGTTTTTGGCGCATTTTAGTTTAGTTATTCTTTCGATTGCACTGTCCTTATTTTTCACGAGGGAACTTGTAAAAAGTAATGTAAATTCTTGGTGGGGTGTTATTAGTATATTGGTTGTTTCCTTGGCTCTTGCAGTGGCGAAAGCAGATACTCTAAAAGTAAAAATACTAACCTGGATTCTACCACCTCTACGTTACTCCCTGGAAATCATGAGTGTTGGAGATAAGATTACCTCTGTCCCTGTACTGGTTTACGCTCAGTTTGCCTGGATCTTTATTTACAGCCTAATTTTGATTACGATTTTTATAGTTGTGGTCTCAAAAAGTAGAAAACTCTAAATGAAAACTATCATTAGAAAAGAATGTAGTTATTTAACCCAGTACAACCTACTTTGGTGTCATTCCTAGCTTCAGAGGTAATAGAAATTTTATGACAATTCTATATAGATTGGTTTTACAATAGATGAGATAGTCAGATCTTTTCTTATAGAATTCAAATGAAAATATAAAAATGCTCAAAATTTATACAATTTACATAACAAAACAGAATTGGAAGAAGTATTTTCTTAAATGTATCTTCAAATATTTTTGTAATCAATTTTCTTTTATCATATGATTTAGTTAAGTAAACTAAAATAAAAAAATAGGGGATTTATAAGTGGAAAAAGAAAAAGTTTCTACAGAACAGAAACAAGAAAAATCCAGTTTGTATAAACTTGGAATAGGACTTTTGATCCTCTCACTTTCAATGTGGCTAATCCCGATTATCACGCCATTTACACCACTTCCAACTAAAGTAAAAGCTGTTACCATAACAGTTAGCATAATAATAGCTGAAGTTATGTTTTGGATAGGTGCTTTACTTGTTGGAAAAGAAGTAGCTGCAAAATTTAAAAGCTACTTAAACCCCAAAAAATGGCGGAAAAATAGTGAGTTACAGAGACGTGAAAAATATAGCAAATCGGATTAATCAAACGATTGAAGACATATGGATTATACTCGAGAAAAGCGAAAAAGATTATATATTAATGACCAACAATATGTATTGTTAAATTTAATTATTAGACGGCCATTTACTTCACCTACAGAACTGGCTGAAAAAATGGGCATCACGAAAAGTGCGGTCAGTCAACAGTTAGCAAAACTTAAAAAGGAAGACTATATAACTAGAAAACAACATGTAGAGGACAAGCGTACATTTTCAATTGAATTGGGCGAAAAGGGTTGCTTTATAAAAAAGAAATGGAAGCTTTTCATCAACAAGTTTCTGATAAATATCATAAGAGTTTGTCACCTGTAGAATTGACAAATATGTTATTAATGCTTCAAAAGTTACGAGAAATATTTGAGTAACTGTGATGATTATTAAGAATCTGTTATAGTTTTTTTACATTTCGTCAAGAGTTTTTAGAAAGTCGGAGTTAGTACTAATATTTCAATAGTTTATAAGAAAGTGAAGATTGTGAAGTGATGTACTTAAATTTACTTGTGCTTATGGGCGATCTTAGTTCTGGTCGAATAAGGATTAACTATTCTCTCGTTGCGATTTTTGAAGAACTAATTGCAAGATTAAGCTATAGGCATAGAAATATACCCTACTAACTATCTCTTCTGCCTGTTAAAATAAAGAGGAAGGGACAGGGTGATTATATTGAAACTTACAACTTGGATAATACCAGCAATTATGTTACTTGGACTTTCTGCTTGTGGTATTGCAGATGAAAAGCCTGAAGTAGGAAAGGAAACGGAAGAGACAACCCCAGTATCTCAGGAGCCTGTTGTAGAAGAAATGAATGAGGATGAGGTAGTAGAGGAGGAAGTTGCTATTAAGGAACCCGAATCGCTATACGAATTAAACGAGGCAAACTGGACATTCCAGCCAATTGGAGCTGCGAATCCAAAAGCGGTTTTGCTTACAATTGATGATGCTCCTGAAAAATATGCAGTAGAAATGGCAAAAACTTTGAAAGAGTTAAATGCACCTGCTATCTTTTTCGTAAATGGACATTTTATAGATACCGATGAAGAAAAAGCCAATTTAAAAGCTATTTATGATATGGGTTTTTCAATCGGAAATCACACACAAACCCATGCTAATTTAAAAGAGAGTTCTGAGGACCAACAAAAGGAAGAAATTATAAAAGTAAATGAAACCGTAGAAGCAGTAATTGGTGAAAAGCCTAAGTTCTTCCGTGCACCTTTTGGAGTTAATACAGACTTTAGTAAATCTCTTGTCCTACAAGAAGGTATGCTTTTAATGAATTGGACATATGGATATGATTGGGAAAAACAATATCGTACTGCTGAAAGTTTGACTGATATTATGGTGAACACTGAATATTTAACAGATGGCGCAAATTTATTAATGCATGATCGTGAATGGACTGCAGAGGCTTTGCAGGGTATTGTAGAGGGGCTGCGTGCAAAAGGTTATGATTTGATTGATCCAAAAACAATTAAAGGAATACAATAATTTAAACACCTTTGGATATTCCAAAGGTGTTTTTAAAGAGAGTGTACAATTTTGTATCTTGTATTCTGTTTAATGAAAATTATTAAATCGATAGTCTTCAATAGTACTACAATTAGTTGAACTTACTGTAATAAAAAACATCCTATTATCAACTTAGTATTTCTACAGGACATGGTATAAAGAATATATTTTTTTTAAATACCATTTTTTCGGAGGTGATAGCTTTATGGTAGATTCTTTAAAGTGCATATATGGTTAAAATTATTCGGATTGTGCTTCAGGTAATTATTTTGTATCTTTTTTCGCTTATCGGATCTTGGATTGTACAAAGTCTCTCCCTTCAATTTCCTGGAAGTATTATTGGACTGTTCTTACTTTTTAGTTGTTTATATTTTAAAATAATACCGGTTGATCTTATAAAGGATGGAGCAGGTTTTTTATTAACCTTTTTGGCGCTATTTTTTATACCAGCTACTATTGGAATTATGGATTATCCAGAGTTCTTATCTTGGGCTGGTTTAGGAATGGTTGTATCAATTGTCATTAGTACAATAATAACCATCATAATAACCGGAGTTTTTTGTCAGTATGTTGAAGGGAAGTCATTAAAAAAGGAGCAGATTGAATGATTGCAATTATGATGGTAATCGGAACAATTGTGCTTTTTTATGTAATGTCTATCGTTTATAAGAGATTTACATACCCGCTATTGATTCCTATTTTTTCTACAACAGTACTGATTGTGATAATTTTATTAATAAGTAAAATACCCTATGATACATATATGTCGGGGGGAAAGTGGATAAATGAATTATTAGGACCAGCTGTTGTCAGTATGGCCTATCCCCTATATATTCACCGAGAGAAAATTTACAACTATAAAGTTCCAATACTCCTGAGTGTATTGATTGCTTTGTTTTCAGGTTTAATCAGTATTACTATTTTATCTAAGCTTTTGTCATTCGATGAACATGTTCTATTGTCTTTATTACCGAAGTCTATTACCTCTCCGGTTGCTATTCCAATTAGTGAGGCAATAGGAGGTATCTCAACATTAACAGCTGTTTTCGTTATTTTTGCAGGCTTAGTTGGAGCTATTCTTGGACCCTTTATTTTTAGGGTTTTTCGCATCGATAATGAGATAAGTAGAGGGATAGCAATGGGAAGTGCCTCTCACGGTATTGGTGTTTCAAAACTAGGGGAGTATGGGGAGGAAACATTAACAATGGGCTCTGTTTCTATGACTTTAAGTGCAGTATTAGGGTCATTTGTTTGCCCGTTATTTACTCTTTTAATCTAATAATAATTTTAGAAATATCATCCCATTTAGCTTAATATTTTTGTCCAATACAAAAAAAGGAACTCATCAAAATGAGTTCCTTTAAAATTATTAAAATATTGCTTGATGTTCTTTAATGACATGAATCATCTCAAGTGTGTCGTCTTCAGGACCTTGGACAGGTAGCCCTGCTTCAATGTTCATCGTTATATAATCTATATTACCTTGGGTAATTATTTCCCCGGGAATAAAAATTGGAATACCTGGTGGATAAACCATTACGAACTCTGCAGAGATACGACCGCTTGCGTGTTTTAGCGGAATAGATTCTGTAGCTGCGTAAAACGCATCTCTAGGTGACATAGCAAGTCCTGGTATATCTGGCAGAGTAACAGATGGTTCTACGACGACTGCATCAGATTCGTGGGCAGCCACCATTCTTGAAAGAGCGTTAACAAGTAAATTAACTTCTTTTTTTGTATCTCCAAGAGTGATTAAACATAGAATATTATACAAGTCTGAAAGCTCTACTTCTATATTTGCTTTTTCTCTTAACCAGATTTCCGCATCATACCCTGTCATACCTATGTCTTTAACACTTATTAATAGTTTTGTTGGGTCCATATCATACGTAGCAGATGTTTGTAATATTTCTTCCCCCACACAACGAATATGGGGAATTGCATTAATTCGTTTACGTGTATCTTTTGCAAGTCGAATAGCATCCCCTATTAAATCCTCGCCATGGATAGCTAGTTGTCGTCTTGCAGTATCTAATGATGCAAGTAATGGATAGGACGTGGAAGTTGTTGTTAACATGGACAAAATAGACTGCACACGTTTAGTAGATACTAAGCCCTCTTTTACATTGAGAATAGAACTTTGAGTCATGGATCCACCTAATTTATGAACAGATGTTGCAGCCATATCAGCCCCTGCTTGCATTGCAGAAACGGGAAGTGAATCGTGAAAATGAATATGAACTCCGTGTGCCTCGTCTACTACAACAGGAATCCCTTTCTTATGCGAAAGCTCCACGATTCTTTTAAGATCCGCAGCTAAACCAAAATAGGTAGGATTAATAACTAGTAATCCTTTTGCATCTGGATGTGCATCTAATGCTTTTTCTACCGATTCTACTGATATACCATGAGAGATTCCTAATTCTTTATCTACTTCTGGATGGATAAAAACTGGAATCGCACCAGCAAATACAATTGCCGACATTATCGATTTATGAACATTTCGTGGAACAAGAATCTTATCTCCAGGTCCACAAATAGTAAGTATCATAGTCATTATTGCACCACTTGTCCCTTGTACAGAGAAAAATGTTTCATCAGCACCAAATGCTTCTGCTGCCAAATGTTGTGCTTTTTTTATTACACCTTTAGGTGAGTGTAAATCATCCAAAGGAGCAATATTGATCAAGTCTATAGAAAGTACATTATCTCCAACGAACTCTCGAAATGCAGGGTCCATCCCTTTCCCTTTTTTATGCCCAGGAATGTGAAACTGGATTGGATGACGATTTCGATGCTTTAGTAATGCATCGAATAATGGAGTTTCTAATTGTGACAACGTTCATACCACCTCTAGTTAGAATTTATAAAACAAAAGAAATTATAGCACTTCAATAGCTGTAATACTATCAAAATCATTGTAATTTGTATCAATAGAACAATTTCATTAGACTATTAATATAAGGAGGGGGAAGAATGGCTTTTCAAACAAGGGTTACAGAATTATTAAGTACAAAGCTTCCAATCGTTCAAGGAGGTCTTGCTTATCTAGCGTATTCTGATTTATGTGCAGCTGTTTCAAACGCTGGGGGTTTAGGACAAGTAACTGCCATGAGTTTAAAAACGCCACAAGAGTTGCGAGAAGAAATACTAAAAGTACGAAAGCTGACGGAAAAACCATTTGGTGTAAATTTTGCAATTGGCCAAACTGGGAGACCGTATGAGCATATGTTGCAGGTAGCTATTGAGGAAGAGGTTCCAGTAATATCGATGACAGGGGGAAATCCAGCTCCTATTTTAGAAAAACTCGCTAATACTTCGATAAAAAAACTAGTCTTAGTTGCTGCTAAACGACAAGCTCAAAAAGCCGAGCAACTTGGTGCGGATGCAGTTATGGTAGTAGGGCATGAAGGTGGAGGGCATCTTGGAAGAGATGATATCGGATCTATCGTATTAATCCCTCAAGTGGTGGATGCTGTGTCGATACCCGTCATCGCTTCGGGTGGTATCGCAGATGGCAGAGGATGGATGGCTGCTCATGCACTTGGAGCCGAAGGAATTGAAATGGGTACCAGATTCATCGCCACAAAAGAATGTGTGCATGCTTCATCTGCTTATAAAAATTCATTAATAAAGAGCGAAGAAATGGACACTGTAATTATTAAGAAATCCCTTGGTGCACCTGCAAGGGCCATAAAAAGTAGTTGGACAGATTCTATTTTAAGTATTGAAAGTGAAAATGTAACATATGATGCTCTTAAGGATTACATTAATGGTGAAGCGAATAAGCGATTCATTTACGAAGGTGATGAAGAGAAAGGATTCGGTTGGGCTGGCCAGTCGGTAGGGTTCATCAAAGATATACCTTCCGTACAAGAATTATTCGATCGTATGGAAATGCAAGCAATGGACATTCGAAAAAAGTGGAAATAGAAGGAGGTAGTAATAGATGGAATACACATACCCTTTTTCATTGGATTGGTCGACAGAAGAAATAGTGGATGTAGTACAATTTTTTGAAGCGATAGAAAAAGCATATGAAAATGGAATCAAACGCGAAGAACTAATGAAAAGATACCGAAGATTTAAAGAAATAGTACCTTCTATTGCGGAAGAAAAAACATATTTTCGTGAATTTGAAAAAGAAAGTGGTTATGTAAGCTTTCCTATTATTAAAAAGATGAAGGAGCAATCAGACGGTAGCATCATCAAGGGTTAAAAAATACCTCCTATACTGAAAAGTATAGGAGGTGCATATTATTTCATGTGGACCATCGTTTTATATATTGGCAATAAATGATCAAATGTTTCTTCTGCAAGTTCCAAGAACTCTTCTTCAGTAAGTTTTACAGCTTCTTCTCTACTAATATGACGGCCAACTAAAAATTCTGCCTTTTTTACATCTTTTAAACGAACCAGTAGTTGTTCAAGGCCATCTTTCTTTTCTTTTTTTAGCAAAGAGGCTTCAGGCTTCATATGATCTCCAGAAACAATAAAATCTGCGGGCAATTTGTTAAATAATCCTTTTTTCTTTAATAACCGTTCAGCAATAGCTACTTTATCGGGTGCCTCATAAATAACAGCTAATATGATGAAAGCGTGTCTACCCCATAGACCTATTTGGAAGTGTGGTAGAGCTTTATATCCTCTCTTATAAGGTGCAAATGCTACCCAACTATCTTTTGGAGGATTAACCGAACGTCTTGCATGCTTAGCTACATGGGGATAATATTCTTGTCCAAGTATTGTAGAAAAATAATGACTATAATGACCGCCTAACTCCTCGAATTTCGGTCTAATTTTTTCGATTAATCCAGCCATTCTGTTTTCAAGTCCATCTATTTGAAAGACATCAAAATCTTCAACTGTCCAAAATGTTTTGCTCATATGTAGACTCCTTTCAACTTCTATGTTTATTTTATAGGAAATTTGGGTAAAAATCTTGTAAGTAGTATTTTTCAGTAGACATTATTTATATGGTAGCATACTTTATTATAAAGAATCTTCTGAATATTACGATATAAAATAAGAAGGGGTGGTTGTGATGAGACAGGTAGTGCATATTATTCGTAAGGAAGACATGGAAAAAGAGAAAATTCAAACATTAAAAATGGAGTTAGATTATGAGTTAGCGACCTTATTTGACGCAATGACAAATAAAAATGAAAAAGAAATAAGTGCTTCTAAAAATCGATTAGCTGAAATTCACCAGCTTTTGGAGGAACTAAATGCTCTCGATTAATGTTTCCATCATAGGAGTACCTTAAAAAACACCTGCTAATGAAAAGACAGCCGGTGTTTTTTTCTTTATACTAAAAGTATAGGTGTTAAGAAGGGGTGGAACGATTGGATATACACAAGCTTGATACATATGCAAAGTCGTTAATAAAGGAAGCGGCATATAACATTAAAACTTCTCTGACTTCCGAACTCATCATTGAATCGAAGTCAGAGGCAAATGATCTAGTCACTAATATAGATAAAGAGACAGAAAAATTTTTTATAAAGCATATTAAAGCAGATTTTGCAGAGCACCGAATATTTGGAGAAGAAGGATTTGGAGATGACATAAAGGATTTAAGTGGTTTTGTATGGTTACTTGATCCAATAGATGGAACAACAAATTTCATTCATCAAAAACAAAATTTTGCTATATCATTGGGAATATATAAGGATGGAGTAGGAATCCTAGGATATATATATAATGTTATGGAAGATACGTTACTTAGTGGGTCCTTAAACGGTGGCGCATATTTGGATGATTTGCGTTTGCCAAAGTTAGGTGCTTCTTCGGTTGAGGAGGCAGTTGTTGGTATAAATGCAAGATGGGTAGTGCCAAATAGATATGTACATCATGAAGGGATGGTGAACTTACTTAAAACCGTCAGAGGTACTAGGTCACTTGGATCAGCAGCAATCGAAATATCTTATGTAGTGACTGGAAAGTTAGATGCTTATATATCTATGCGATTATCACCTTGGGATATAGCCGGAGGAATGGTCATAGCAAAAGAAGTAGGGGCAATTGCTACTAATTTAGCATTTGAGCATCTAGATTTACTAGATGCTGATAGCTTTATCATATCCAAACCAGGATTACATGAACAATTATTGACAGATTATATTCAAATAAAACAAAATCCAGCAGATTAAATCCTGCTGGAAAGGAATAGGCATTTAAAGTAAGCCTGCATCGCGCATTTTTTTCTTTGTTTTGAAACCAAATCCCATAATGACGAACAATAAAATAAGGAATACAAAAATAAGTGGAATATTCCGCAGTGCAATAGCAATTCCGACAAGTGCCATTGATAAAATTGCACCTAAAGAATATAGTACGAAAATCCATTTAATATGACCCAAAATAATTACCTCCAAAATAAATGATAAAAAATAATATTACTTTAGTTTCACTTGTGATATAATAACACAGTTATGGACTCGAAAAAAGAATATGGAGTGGAAATATGACAAATATACGTCAAGATTTAAGAAACATTGCAATTATAGCACACGTTGACCATGGGAAAACGACATTAGTCGACCAATTATTAAAACAGTCAGGTACTTTTCGTACAAATGAACATGTTGATGAAAGAGCCATGGACTCGAATGATATAGAGCGTGAACGCGGTATTACAATTTTAGCAAAAAACACTGCGGTCAATTATAATGGAACGCGTATTAACATCCTTGATACGCCTGGACATGCTGACTTCGGTGGAGAAGTAGAACGTATTTTAAAAATGGTAGATGGCGTTTTACTTGTTGTCGATGCATATGAAGGGTGTATGCCTCAAACACGTTTTGTATTGAAAAAAGCGTTAGAACAAAAATTAACACCAATCGTAGTAGTAAACAAAGTAGATAAAGATTCAGCTCGTCCACTAGAGGTAGTAGATGAAGTTCTAGAATTGTTTATTGAATTAGGTGCAGATGAAGATCAACTAGAATTCCCAGTTGTTTATGCTTCAGGTGTAAACGGAACTGCTTCTTTAAATGATGATCCTTCTAAACAAGAAGAAGATATGAAATGTCTATTCGAAATGATTATCTCAGCGATTCCAGCACCAATTGATAACTCTGATGAGCCATTACAATTCCAAGTAGCACTACTGGACTACAATGACTATGTTGGACGTATTGGTATTGGTCGTGTATTCCGTGGGACAATCGAAGTTGGGCAACAAATTTCATTAATGAAATTAGACGGTTCCGTTAAGAACTATCGTGTTACAAAATTATTCGGTTTCTTCGGTTTAAAACGTGAAGAAATTCAGTCAGCTAAAGCTGGAGATTTGATAGCGGTGTCAGGTATGGAACAAATCAATGTTGGTGAAACAGTATGCCCTACAGATCACCCTGATGCGTTAACTCCGTTACGTATTGATGAGCCAACTTTACAAATGACATTCTTAGTAAATAACTCACCTTTTGCTGGACGCGAAGGTAAATGGGTTACTTCACGTAAAATTGAAGAGCGCCTACGTTCTCAACTAGAAACAGACGTTTCACTACGTGTTGAAGATACAGAATCTCCAGATGCATGGACTGTTTCTGGTCGTGGAGAGCTTCATTTGTCGATTTTAATCGAAAACATGCGTCGTGAAGGTTACGAGTTACAGGTTTCAAAACCAAAAGTTATTATACGTGAAATTGACGGTAAAAAATGTGAGCCAATCGAAAGAGTACAAATTGATGTGCCAGAAGACGCTGTAGGCTCTATTATTGAATCGATGGGTACACGTAAAGGTGAAATGATTGACATGGTCAACAATGGTAATGGCCAAGTTCGTCTAATTTTCATGGTGCCAGCTCGTGGATTAATTGGATATACAACAGAATTCATGTCCTTAACTAAAGGTTTCGGTATCATTAACCATACGTTTGATAGCTATCAACCAGTAGTTTCCGGTCGTGTTGGAGGACGTCACCAAGGTGTTCTTGTATCAATGGAAACTGGTAAAGCAACAACTTATGGTATGATGCAAGTGGAGGATCGCGGGACATTATTCCTTGAACCAGGTACTGAGATTTATGAAGGTATGATCGTTGGGGAAAATACTCGTGATGCTGATATCACAGTTAATATAACGAAAATGAAACAAAAAACTAACATTCGTTCAGCTAATAAAGACCAAACTAATGTTATTAAAAGACCTCGTATTTTGACACTTGAGGAAGCTATTGAGTATTTAGGTGATGACGAGTATCTAGAAATTACACCTGAGTCTATTCGTCTACGTAAACAAATTCTAGAGAAGAATGAACGTGAACGTGTTACGAAGAAAAAGAAAAATGCAGAACTTGAATAGAAACTGAAAGGGTGAATAACCTTGGAGGAAAAGCAATTCGTATTTGGTAGAATGTCTAGTATAGCGAGATATATTTATGAGGTTATGCCAAATTTCGATATAGCTGGTTATGTGCTATTTGTTTTAATTTTCTTGCTTTCTGTGCTTGTGTACAAGCTTGGATTTGCAAAGAAATTGCGTTTTAGTCAAAATGTTGTAATTTACGTATTCTTGTTATTAGGATGCTTAATGTTGACGTTCCTCGCATTTTTCCTTCCTGTTGTGGAAGGGTTAATCGTGGCAGCATTGATTTTAATTATTTACAAAATACGCTTACGACTTGAGAAAAAACAAAGCTCGACTACTTAAATGTAGTTGAGCTTTTTCTTTTTAAAAAAAATGAGCAAAATATGTGAAAGCATTGATTAAGGGAAAATACTTAATAAAAATTCAGTCATATACCGCTGATTTTCGTTTCAGGCGAACGTTTTCTGCAGGCGAGGCAAAGCTCCCTCGGTGCAGAAGGACACTATATTCGAATTTTCGACACAAAAATTTGAGTTACTACCTTTGTTCAAATAAAAGCTTCCGCTGGGTCTCGACTTTTTCGCTAATCCCTCTGGAGTTCCTGGCTTACACTACAAACAATTAAGTAAGTGGCTATTATTTATAAATTAAATTAATCCTTTATGAAAAACACGATGCAGGATAATCTAAAGGAACTATCCATTGCAGTCGACCCCGGAGTAGAAAATAGCTATTAGTATTTTAATTCTACACATTAAGGTTTTGAATGAATAGAAAATTTTGGAAAGATTATCCGTTTCGCAAGTAAAAGGTATTAGATGGCAAGTAAACATAGACTAAGAGCAAGCAAATAATACATGACCGCAAGTAAGCCGGTGATGGAAGCAAGTAAACAATCGATGAGAGAAAGTAAAGATAAAATAGGCTCGAATCATTCGTAAATGATAAGTTAATAGCTGATATCTATTGTTTAGAGTTGCGATAGTGCTCCCGAAATTGTATCTTCGAGAGCTTCCTCTATGAATAAGAAAGCATCTTTTCTCAATTATCCAAAAGCGCACTAACCCGTTTCTAAAAGTTGTTGAAGGGGTAAGGATAGACAAACGCCATAAGATTACCGAAAAAAAGGATGCTGGTTGATTGTGACTGACATCACAACCAACCAGCATCCCTAAAAATTAACTCGGTAATAATATACCTAAACAGCTACCTAAAGCACTTCGGAAATAATAAAAACAGGTTTTGGCCTTAAAAGATTGAGCGTTTTATGGCCAGCTTTTCGTATAATTAATATTAAAACTCGTTTTCAATTAGTCGTGAGCTCTTGTAAAAAATGAACTTTCCGGTTGCAAGACGACGGTTAGTTCTTTCTTCAATACGGTCATGACACTCTGGACACATATACGTGTGAATTGGGCGATTTCTGAGCTTCTTAGCCAGTGGTAAATCATTTGGAAGTTCATCAATTCGATCGCAAATGGCACATTGTACTTTCATCTATACATCTCCTATTCTACACGAAACGCTGTGACAGATTTTATCGGAGTATTAATATTTGATCCATCTTTTTTTAATATATGGACAGGGCCGTCCTCACGAAGTGGTTTCCCCTTATGGCTAAATTTTAATAATAAAGTATCTAAATCTTCAAAAGAAAATATATGTTCACCCTCTGTCGTTTCGACCACAACTTTTGTTGCATTTGGCAATGGCTCAGAATTTAGGATAAATGGTTTCATATCAATCCCGAAAGTACTTGTTAGTGCTTTCGTACGGTCGAATTTTTTCTCAGTTTGTAAAGTTGGTGGATTTGTAGATCCTTCAATGATTTCACGGGACCAATGAGCTGATGTGACCTTTGTATACTCTTCTAGTTCATCTTTGTACTCATACTCACCAGAAAAAAACTCATCCAAATCGATTTTACGATCATCGAAAATCCAAACGGTAGGGTCTAACGTAATATTAAATTTAACTGCACCTTTAACTGGTATGATAAGTTCCAACAAAATTGCCTCCTCTAAACTATCTAATCATAATAAGTATACCTTTAAATTGAAAAGTTCTAAAGAATATTTAACTATTTCTACAAGTAAAATGAGAGAACACTTGCAATTTTTCTGTTCAAAAGATACACTTTAGGAGATAAATAATTAGAAATTATAAAAATGGGGGCGTCCTCATGGATACTAATATACAAATTTCGTATCAAGATAAGGCTCTAGAGCTTTTGAAAAAAGATGCAGAAAAGATTGCACAGCTTATAAAAGTGCAGATGGATAACTTAACGATGCCTCAATGCCCTCTTTATGAAGAGGTTTTAGACACGCAGATGTTTGGATTATCACGTGAAATAGATTTTGCGGTAAAACTTGGCCTTTTAGAGAAAATCGAAGGAAAAGAGATTATCGCTTCTCTTGAAAAAGAATTATCCGTTTTACATGAGATTCATACAGAAAGATAATTATAAAACTCAAACAAACTAACTGTTTGAGTTTTTTTTCTATATAAAGAAATAGAGGTATAATACATGATTTCATATTTAAAACGTTATGCAAGAAACTTTGACTACCCATTATTTTTTGTTTACTTAGCTTTATGCTTTTTTGGTTTGGTAATGATTTATAGCGCCAGTATGGGCTGGGCAGTACTCAATTACGGTTGGGATCCTGACCATTTTTTCAATAAGCAAAAAACAAATTTACTGCTATGTATTCCAGTATTTTTTATAACTGCTTTTTTTCCTTACAAGCATTATAAAAATAAAGTAATGATGCAACTAATGCTTCTTGTTATGTTTACTCTTTTATTTTTAGTGCATATTATCGGAGTTGGTGGAGAAAGTGGTTCTCAGAGCTGGATCGACTTAGGTTTTAATATCCAACCCTCCGAAATTGCAAAACTAGTAATAGTTTTATATTTTGCTGGAATATTTGCAAAAAAATCAGAAAATGGTACATTAGATAAATTAAATGAATCCGTGGGACCACCATTAATCGTGTTATTTTTTGTTTTCGTGTCAATTATGATGGAGACAGACGTTGGGAATACAATGATTATTAGTTTCGTAGCTATTTCAGTAATTGCAGCTAGTGGAATTAAATTTAAATCATTTTCCAAAATAATCGGATTAATTGGTATAGTTATCGTAGCGGGTCTATTTGCCATCTATATGATGAAAGATGCATTGTTGACAGATCGTCGTAGAGGAAGATTGGAAGCATTTTTCAATCCCTTTGATTACGAGCAAGGGTTTGGATATCAAATTGTAAATGGTTATATTGCCATTGGATCAGGTGGTTTAACCGGCTTAGGTTTAGGGAATTCCAATCAGAAATATGGATATTTACCCGAACCACATACTGATTTTATCATGGCTATCATAGCAGAAGAACTTGGACTAATTGGGGTATTAATTGTTTTATGTGGTCTGTTCTTTATTGTATTCAAAGCGATTAGCATTGCATTATCTACAAAGGATTCTCAAGCTCGTATGATCGCTGCGGGTATTGGTAGTATTATAGGTTTTCAAACTTTTATAAACTTAGGAGGAATGCTTGGAATTATCCCGCTGACCGGGGTACCACTTCCATTTATAAGTTATGGGGGTACTTCTATTATTATTTTATCGGCAGCACTTGGGATATTGATGAACGTATCTATGTTCGTGAAGCATGAAAAAAATAGACAATAAGGGGTGTATGGGATGAAAAAGATTAAAAAGATTGTAGTTGCAAATAGAGGGGAAATTGCAATACGTATTTTTCGAGCATGTACGGAGTTAAATCTTCGAACAGTAGCTATCTACTCAAGAGAGGATAGTGGTTCGTTTCACCGATTTAAATCTGATGAGTCCTATTTAGTCGGGGAAGGTAAAAAACCAATCGATGCATATTTAGACATTGAAGATATAATTCGTATTGCAAAAGAAAGTAAAGCTGATGCAATCCATCCAGGGTATGGCTTTCTTTCGGAAAATGTAGATTTTGCGAAAAGATGTGAAGAGGAAGGGATTATCTTTATCGGACCTACCTCTAGACATTTAGATATGTTTGGAGATAAAGTGAAAGCTCGTGAACAAGCAGTATTAGCAGGTATACCCGTTATTCCAGGAAGTGATGGACCTTTAGATACTGTTGAAGAGGTACGGGCATTCGGTAAAGCTCACGGATATCCTTTAATGATTAAAGCATCTTTAGGTGGCGGCGGACGTGGAATGCGCGTAGTTCAATCTGAAGATGAGCTTGAAAGTGCATATGAACGTGCTAAATCAGAGGCTAAAGCTGCTTTTGGCTCTGATGAAGTCTATGTTGAACGCTGTATTTTCCAGCCTAAACATATTGAAGTACAAATTCTCGGTGATACTCAGGGTAATTTAATTCATTTATATGAACGCGATTGTTCAATTCAAAGAAGACATCAAAAAGTTGTGGAAATAGCACCTTCAAATTCTTTAAATTCAGAATTGCGCGACAAAATTTGTAAAGCGGCTGTCCAATTAATGACAAATGTTTCTTACATAAATGCTGGAACAGTAGAATTTTTAGTTACGGAAGATGAATTCTTTTTTATAGAAGTAAATCCTCGAATTCAAGTGGAGCATACGATTACAGAAATGATCACCGGTGTGGATATTGTCCATGCACAGATTAAAATAGCGGATGGCACAGCGCTTAATAGTGAGGAAATGGGAATTCCAAGCCAGGAAAACATGCCGTTATTTGGATTTGCTATTCAATCACGTGTAACTACAGAGGATCCATTAAATAACTTTATGCCAGACACAGGTAAATTAATGGTTTATCGCTCAGGTGGTGGATTTGGAGTACGCTTAGATGCAGGAAATGGGTTCCAGGGTGCTGTAATATCTCCATATTACGATTCATTATTAGTGAAGGTTTCTACTTGGGGAATGTCCTTTAAAGAAGCGGCAGCTAAAATGGACAGAAATTTGCAGGAGTTCCGAATTCGAGGGATTAAAACAAATATTCCTTTTTTGGAAAATGTCGTAAAACACCCAAGCTTTATTTCTGGTCAGTTTAATACAAGTTTCATCGATTCAACACCTGAATTATTTTTATTCCCAAATCGCAAAGACCGTGGAACTAAATTATTAAATTATATAGGGAATGTTACGATTAATGGTTTCCCAGGTATCGAGAAAAAGTCTAAACCTATTTTTGGTGCTATCAGAACACCAAGTTTTGATCTGAGTACTGCTCCTCCAATCGGCACAAAGCAAATTTTAGATGAACATGGTGCAGATGGTGTGATTAATTGGGTTAAGCAACAACAAGGTGTATTGTTAACGGATACTACTTTCCGTGATGCTCACCAATCACTATTAGCAACACGAGTTCGATCACACGATATGTTTGGAATAGCGAAGGAATCAGCACAAGGGATGCCTGATTTATTCTCCTACGAAATGTGGGGAGGGGCAACTTTTGACGTTGCATACCGTTTCCTAAAAGAAAATCCTTGGGATCGTTTGATAAAAATGAGACAAATGATTCCAAACGTATTATTCCAAATGTTATTCCGTGGAGCAAATGCAGTAGGTTACAAAAATTATCCGGATAATGTGATAAAAGAGTTTATACAAAAGTCTGCAGAAGCTGGTATCGATGTATTCCGTATCTTTGATAGCCTAAACTGGATAAAAGGGATGGAAGTTGCTATAGATGCAACTAGACAATCAGGAAAAATTGCAGAAGCGGCACTATGTTACACTGGTGACATTTTAGATGATTCTAGAGACAAATATACGGTGCAATACTACAAAGACATGGCAAAAGAATTAGAAAACGCAGGGGCACATATTTTAGCGATTAAAGATATGGCTGGACTTTTAAAACCAGAAGCTGCTTATCGTCTAGTAAGTGAGTTAAAAAGCACAGTTGATATCCCTATTCATCTTCATACACATGATACTAGTGGTAACGGTGTATATACGTATGCAAAAGCTGTAGAAGCAGGAGTGGACATAGTGGATACAGCATTAGGTGCAATGGCTGGTCTAACTTCACAACCGAGTGCAAGTAGTTTAAGTTATGCGCTAAAAGGCTCTAATAGAGAGGTTATTGGAAATATCGAGGCATTTGAAAAAATCTCTTATTATTGGGAAGATGTTCGCAAATATTATCAAGACTTTGAAAGCGGTATGATGAGTCCTCATACTGAAATCTATGTTCATGAGATGCCAGGGGGACAATATAGTAATCTTCAACAACAAGCTAAAGCAGTTGGACTAGGAGAGCGCTGGGAAGAAGTAAAGGAAATGTATTCTCGTGTAAATCTATTATTTGGTGATGTGGTGAAAGTTACCCCATCTTCTAAAGTGGTAGGGGATATGGCTTTATTCATGGTACAAAATAATTTAGATGAAGTTTCTGTCATTACTAGAGGGAAGACAATCGATTTTCCGGATTCTGTTATAGAGTTTTTTGAAGGCTATATCGGACAGCCTTACGGAGGTTTCCCACAAGAATTACAAAAAGTGATTCTAAAGAGTCGCCAACCGATAACAGTTCGTCCAGGTGAATTACTCGAGCCGGTGGACTTCGAAGAAATTAAAGAAATGTTATTCCATAAATTAGAGCGACCTGTTACGAGTCAAGAGATTCTTGCTTACACTCTATATCCAAAGGTTTTTGAAGAATATAGTGAAATGGATAAAAACTTTGGAGATGTTTCGGTATTAGATACACCCACATTTTTATACGGATTGAGATTAGGGGAAGAAATTGAAGTGGAAATCGAGGTAGGAAAAACTTTAATTATTAAGCTTGTTTCTATAAGCGAGCCAACCCATGATGGAAACCGTATTATTTATTTCGAATTAAACGGTCAACCACGTGAAATCTCTATTCAGGATATGAATGTAGAAGTGAGCCATTTATCTAAACCAAAGGCAGATTTGACAAAAGAAGGTCATATTGGGGCAACTATGCCAGGTACTGTTCTGAAGGTGGCAATTTCTACAGGCAGCAAAGTGAAAAGAGGTCAACATCTCCTTATTACGGAAGCTATGAAAATGGAAACTACCGTACAAGCCCCATTTAATGGAGTTGTAAAAGAGATTCATGTTATTGCTGGAGAGGCAATTGCAACTGGTGATTTGTTAATCGTGATGGATAAAGAATAACCAATAAGCAAAGGCTGTTAGACATTCCTGTCTGACAGCCTTTTATTTTAGAATAAGTATATAAAAATGTCCGGTGAACACGGGGTTCATGTGACTTTAAAGAATGAAAAATACTACAGATTTCCGTTTCAGATGGACGCTTTCCGCGGGCACGGCTTTAATCTCCTCGTCACTACATTCCTCCGGGGCTTTCAGCTCGTGCTGGTCCCGCTGGAGTCGCCACCTTTCACTACAATCAAAATAATATGTAGTACTCAATTTAAATTTAGCGCAGCTTATCGCTAGGGATAATAAGATTAATTTCAGTTAATGTAAGAAGAAAAGCTATCTGAAATTGCAGTTGAATTAGAGATACTATTACTTAATGATGAATGAAGTAGATTTTCTTTAATACTAGTGAAAATTAGGAGAAGTAGTAAGTTTTCACCAAATAAAGAAGTGAGACAGCGAACAAAATTCTATCTTCGAGAGCTTCCTCTATGAATATGAAAGTGTCTTTCTCTTATTATCATAACGCACTTACCTGTTTCTAAGAGAGTTGCAGGAGGGCAACGGATAGCAAATCGCCATAATATTTCCGGAAAAAGGGATATGTTTGGTTGTGACGTAAGTCTCAACCAAACATATCCCTAAATATTCACTCGATAATCATAAGCAAGATGTCTGTCCAAAGCCCTTCGGAAACGAGAGGAAAAGGTTTTGTTCTTAAAGGACTTGACGTTTGTTTACCCTGCTTTTTTTTGTTCTTAGTTATTCATTTTACTTCTTGATAATAGTAGAATCATATAGCATAACAGACCGAATAATAAGGATATAAATAAAGAATGCAATAAAGCTATGTAAAGATTTAGTTTAGTCAACACGACTAACATACCGGTAATTACTTGGCAGGAGACTAGTATTAAAGAGATGACCCATCCCCAGTAAATTGCCCGCTGATCTTTATAATTTCGCATTACGTGAATCGCTATAATTAAAATCCAAATAAATATTAATCCTGCAGCAGCTCGATGCCCCATTTGTACCCACTCATATAAATTAGAAGGAAGTGCAAACTGGTCGTTATTACATAATGGCCAGTCATTACATATAAGACTAGATTCTGTATGTCGAACTAATGCACCGGTGTATACGACAATATAAGAATAAAGTGTAACACCAATTGTATGGAACTTTAATGTTTTGCCGATTCTGATTTTATCTGTATCGAACTTACGGTCAATCTCGAAAACTAATAAGGTTAATAATAAAACTGAAGCGAAGGAGATGAGAGATATACCAAAATGAAGAGCTAATATAAAGTCGCCTTGTCCCCATTTTACCTGTGCTGCTCCAATTAATGCTTGAGCGACTAAGAAAAATACTGCCATTGCTGATAAGAATTTTGTTTCTCGAACATGTCCAAGCGCCTTCCATGACCAAACTGCTAGGGCGACGATTAATATACCAACAGCCCCTGTAACTAGACGGTGTGAGAATTCAATCAATACCTCAGCAGTTATTACATCGGGTATAAGTTGTCCGTTACAACCAGGCCAGTGTCTACCGCAACCCATACCACTATCGGTTTTAGTAACTAATGCTCCTCCTAAAAGAATGAGCAGCATACCAACTGTAGATGCAACAGCTAACAATTTTAAATTTTTATGAATGTGCAATACGTCACCTACTTTATGTATCTTGCTCGTCTTAAAAAGACGGTATCTGCTTTTTGATGATATCGAATCACGGAGGAAAATACAATGTATAACCTTCAAACTAATAGGTAGAGTAATTGCATTTCACAAATTGTTCATAAATTCGTACTCGAACATTCACAAACAATGCACGAAAATGCATTACTATTGATATGTCCTAAGTATATAAAAGAGTATCTCAACTATATTTATGCGAAAATTATCATTAACTGTAGAAATTACTTAAGATTTTCGTTATAGTAAAAGGTAGCGGAATATGCTTACATCTTTGAAAGGAGGGACAGCATGTCAAATGGTCATTCAATAACCGCAACTAATGAGACTGAAACTGAACGAGTAAACACTTCATTTTTTCAAGATTTTTTATCTCTCATTAAAATAGGTATAGTCAATTCTAACTTATTTACAACTTTTACTGGTATGTGGCTAGCATTTCAATTTACCGATCGAAACTTTCTTCGAGAGTTGGATATATTATTTTATACGTTAATAGGGTCCGGAATGATTATCGCGGGTTCTGCAGCAATGAATAATTTTATCGATCGTGATATAGATCCTGTCATGAAGAGCAAAAAAGGAAGACCAACAGTTACTGGAAGGTTTAGTCCATTAGCCGTGCTAATAACTTCTTTTTCACTATTGATTGTAGGTGAAATTTTATTGTTTTTGGCCTCTACTTCAGCGGGAGTGTGGGGACTAGCAGGAATCGTCAGCTATGTTGTGTTATACTCGATGTGGTCTAAACGAAAATATGTGAGTAACACAATAGTTGGTAGTATATCTGGTGCAATACCACCTTTAATCGGGTGGGCTGCTGTTGAACCTAAATTAGGTTTTGGGGCACTTGCTTTATTTTTAATCATGTTTGCATGGCAACCTCCACATTTCTATGCGCTTGCGATGAAGCGTACAGAAGAATATCGAGCTGCCAATATCCCAATGCTACCAGTAGTAAAAGGTTTTAAACGTACAAAAGTGTCAATACTTTTATGGATTCTACTATTATTCCCATTACCATTTTTATTAATGGAATTAGGTATAATATTTGTTGTTTTGGCAACTGCACTAAATCTTGGTTGGTTATACTTCTCCATCAAAGGTTTCCGTGTGAAGGATGATATAAAATGGGCAACAGGTATGTTTATATATTCCTTAAACTATATGACGATATTATTCGTAGCGATAATTATTTTTTCTATTTTTATTTAATCCTTGGAATTCTTTCTTTAGTCAACAAGAATTCATATAAACAGAACCACAGTCCAAAGAAACATGAAAACAACTATGAAAGAGGGGTTTGATTTAGCTATGATGAAAGGGCTTAAAAAATGGCGACTTTTTTCACTGTTAGCAGCTCTAACGATTTTCTTATCGGGTTGTGGCGAAGAATACTTATCAACGCTTACACCTGCAGGACAAGTCGGTAGAGATCAATTTAACTTGTTATTACTATCTTCTGCTATTATGGCTTTAGTTATTATTGTAGTAGTAATTATTTATGTGGTTGCTCTAGTGAAATTCCGTCGCAAAAAAGTTGGGGAAGATGTTATTCCTAAACAAGTAGAGGGAAGTCATACGCTTGAGATAGTATGGACAGTTATTCCAATATTACTGTTAATCGTACTTGCTATACCGACTGTTTACTATACTTATAAACATGCGGATGTAGCTGCAATGGATCAAGTCGATGAAGAAGGAAACAAAACAAATGTAACTGTAAATGTTAAAGCAAGTCTTTATTGGTGGGAATTTGAGTATCCGGATCTAGGAATTGTTACAGCTCAAGAGTTAGTAGTTCCTACGGATCAAAAAGTTTATTTCAATTTAAAAGCTGCTGATGTGAAACACTCCTTCTGGATTCCTACAGCTGGCGGTAAAATGGATACAAACGTAGAAAATGTTAACCAATTCTATTTAGAATTTGATGATGCATCTGCTAATCTAGAACAAGGTGTGTTCTACGGTAAATGTGCGGAACTATGTGGACCGTCACATGCCCTTATGGATTTCAAAGTGAAAACTTTAGAACCAGAAGATTTTAATGCTTGGGTTGAAACAATGAAAACTAACGAGCATGTTGCAGAAGGTGAACTTGCTTCTCAAGGTGAAGAAATTTTCAATACTAGCTGTATCGCTTGTCACGCAACTTCAGGTGCTGGTACTACCGGCGGAATGGGTCCAAACTTAGCAACTTTTGGTGATCGTAATCGTGTTGCTGGATTTATGTCCCATGATGAAGAAAGCTTAAAAAAATGGATTAATGATCCTCAATTATACAAACCAGGTAACTTAATGCCTCAGCCAGAAACTATTAACGACGGCGAAAAATTTAGTGAAGACCAATTAGATGCTCTTGCAGCATATCTAATGGGACTATCTGTAGAAAAATAAGTTCCGCAGATAATTTATGAGGGAGGTTAAAGTTGTGAGTTCTATCGCAAAGAAAAAGGGCTTTGGCGCAACTTTATGGGACTATTTAACAACAGTAGACCATAAAAAAATCGCAATCCTTTACCTTGCTGCCGGCGGTTTGTTCTTCGTAATCGGTGGTATCGAGGCAATGCTTATTCGTATTCAATTAGCACAACCAGATAATGATTTTGTAAGTGCTGGTCTTTTTAACGAAATTATTACAATGCATGGTACAACCATGATATTCCTTGCAGCCATGCCTATATTATTTGGATTTATGAACGCAGTCATGCCTCTTCAAATTGGCGCACGTGACGTAGCGTTTCCATTTCTAAATGCGCTTGGTTTTTGGTTATTCTTGTTTGGTGGTATTTTCCTTAACCTATCTTGGTTTATGGGTGGAGCACCTGACGCAGGATGGACTTCTTATGCATCATTATCATTAGCATCACCTGGTCATGGTATTGACTTTTATGCACTTGGGCTACAAATATCCGGTGCTGGTACTTATATAGGAGGTATTAACTTCCTAGTAACAATTATTAATATGCGCGCTCCAGGTATGACGTACATGCGTATGCCATTGTTTACTTGGACTACATTTGTAGCTAGTGCATTGATATTATTTGCATTCCCACCACTTACTATTGGATTATTCTTCTTAATCTTTGACCGTATGTTTGGTGGTAACTTCTTTGATCATACAATGGGTGGTAATACAATTATCTGGGAGCATTTATTCTGGATTTTCGGGCATCCTGAAGTGTATATCTTAATACTACCTGCCTTTGGTATATTCTCAGAAATATTCGCTTTGTTCTCGCGTAAACGTTTATTTGGCTACTCATCTATGGTCTTTGCAACCGTATTAATCGGTTTCCTAGGATTCATGGTTTGGGCTCACCATATGTTTACAGTTGGTTTAGGACCAACAGCTAATGCGATTTTCGCAGTTGCTACTATGGCAATCGCTGTTCCAACAGGTATGAAAATCTTTAACTGGCTGCTTACAATTTGGGGTGGTAGCATTAAAGTCACAACTCCAATGCTATATGCATTAGGTTTCATCCCTTCATTCGTAGCAGGTGGGGTAACTGGTATTATGCAAGCAGCAGCACCGCTTGATTACCAATTACATGATTCATACTTTATCGTTGCCCATTTCCATTATGTAATCGTTGGAGGGGTAGTGCTAGCAATTCTAGCAGCGGTACATTTATATTGGCCGTTAATGTTCAATCAAATGTTAAATGAAACGTTAGGTAAATGGACATTCTGGTTCTTCTTTATTGGTTTCCATTGTACGTTCTTTATACAGCATTTCTTAGGACTTATGGGTATGCCTCGTCGCGTATTTACTTTCGGAGCAAACCAAGGTTGGGATACTTTCAACTTAATCAGTTCTGCAGGTGCTGCACTCATGGCAATTGGTGTAATTATACTAGTAATTAACATCATAATTACAGTTGTTAAAAACGTTCCTGTTGGTAATGACCCTTGGGAAGACGGACGTACTTTGGAGTGGGCTATTCCACAACCAGTTCCGTTTTATAACTTTAAACAAACTCCACTTGTTCGTGGATTAGATACTTTCTGGATTGAAAAACAAGAAGGTAACAAAGAAGGTATGACATATGCAGAACCAGTTTCTGATATCCATATGCCTAACAATTCTTTCATTCCTTTTGTTATGACGATTGGTTTGTTCATCGCAGCTTTTGGAGCACTATACAATGGTGAAAAAGATTGGGCAATTCCAGTATTAGTACTAGGTTTAGCAATTACACTTGGTTCTATGGCTGTTCGTTCGATTAAAGACGATCATGGTTTTCATATTCACAAAGAAGATTTAATGAATGATGAAGGGGGTAAATAATTATGGACTTTAATAAAAAGTACACCCCACAAACTTGGCCAGATCATCCTGAGCAAGTTACTTTAGAAGGTAAGAATAAATTTTTAGGCTTTTGGTTATTCCTAGGTGGAGAGACTGTACTATTTGCAAGTTTGTTTGCTACTTATTTAGCGTTAAAAAACAAAGGTCCAAGTGGTATGACTTTCTCAACTGAAACACTTTTTGAATTACCGTTAGTATTTGTCATGACGATGTTACTATTAACTTCTTCATTAACAAGTGTGTACGCAATGTATCACATGAAAAATCACAATTTTAGAGGTATGCAAACTTGGTTAGCTATAACAGTTCTTTTAGGATTAGCTTTCTTATGTTTAGAGATTTATGAGTTTAACCACTATGTACATTTAGGTTTTACTTATGGTCAAAGTGCTTTTTCATCTTCATTCTTTACGCTTGTAGGTACTCATGGATTGCACGTAGTAATTGGATTGGGATGGATTATTCTATTAATGTTACGTAATGCTAAACGAGGATTTAGTTTGTATAATGCACCAAAATATTATACTGCTTCTCTATACTGGCATTTTATTGATGTAGTGTGGGTATTCATCTTTACAGTAGTATACTTGATGGGAGTTGTTGGTTAATATGTCACACGACGCTCAAGTTTATGTGAGATCACAAACAGAATTTGAATATATTAAGCAAAAACGTAAAAAAGATATGCGTAACCAAGTTACAACTTTTGCGATTATGATATTCTTAACATTAATTGCTTTTACTACTGTAGCTGCTGGTTTTTCCGTATATTTAATAGTTCCAGTTATTTTATTGCTTGCAGCAATTCAAGTAGTTTTACAACTGTACTACTTCATGCATATGAGCGAAAAAAATCATCAGGTAGCTGCATTTTTCTTGTACAGTGCTTGTTTGATAGCTTTCACTTTCATCTTAACTTTCCTTACAATTATTTGGTGGGGTTAAACAATTTAAAGCCGAGACAAAGTTAAACACTTTGTCTCGGCTTTTTTTATAGAATAAAGAAGTTTATAATCTATTGACATACAAATTAGATTGGAAATACTGGGAGGAAGAAATTAATAGTAATTGTATTGTTTGCAAATTTTTTAAAGGTGAAGGATGTAGCTTTAAATTCTAAATGTCATAGTTCGTTCATTGAAGTTATTGGGCTCGACCTATATAATAAAGGAAGTTACCTAAAAAGGAGCGATGATTTCTATGCCTTTAAGTATATTTGGATTCCAAGCAATGTGGAGCCCAGTGATGATTGGAGTAATAGTATTTCTAACTATTTTATATTTTTTAATAACTGTCAAATGGAGAAATGACTTTAAAGTATCCGAGCCGTTGAAAATGAAAGAGGCTGTTTACTTTTTAGTAGGTATTGTACTTTTATATATTGTAAAAGGTTCTCCAGTGGATTTAATGGCACATATTATGTTCTCATTTCATATGGTCCAGATGGCACTTTTATTATTATTAATTCCGCCGCTTTTAATGAAAGGGATACCATGGTGGGTATGGAAAGTCGTCATAGAATTACCTGTGGTACGTAAGGTTTTTCCAGTTTTAACAAAGCCATTACTTTCACTAATTGTCTTCTCAGGGTTGTTCTCTTTTTACCATATTCCTTTGTTTTTCGATTATATCAAATTGGATGAAGGATTACATGGAACATACACGTTTATTCTATTCCTGTCAGCACTTTTCATGTGGTGGTCAATCATAGAGATAAAAGGAATTACTGGACGTTTACACGGTTTGAAAAAGATAGGATTCATTATAGGAAGTGCAGTTTTAATAACTCCAGCATGTGCGCTGATTATATTCACTGGAACACCATTGTACGATACGTACACAAATTCGGATTCTTGGTTGAAAGCGATGGAGCTATGTGTTCCAGCAAGTACATTAGCGGGACTATCATTAAGTGGACCTGAATTATTTTCCAATATGACACCTATCGCAGATCAGCAATTGGGTGGTATTCTGATGAAAATTGTTCAAGAGATTATATATGCAGTATTCTTAATGTCCATTTTCTTCAAATGGTATAAAAATGAGCAGGACAACGCAGAAGAAATTACGCAAAAAGCTCTGGATGATTTAAAAGTACAGGCTAGACTATAATCTTAATATAGTGATTTGAGGAGAATGATTGATGAATTTACCAGTTCTACCAACAATAAGTACATTTTTTATCGTGTTAAGTGCTATCTTAGTAGCTATTGGTTGGGCATTCATAAAACAAAAGAAAATTGAAGCCCACAAAAAAACGATGACTGCAGCCGCTATTTCAGCTTTAATATTTTTCATCATCTATGCTTCACGAACTATTTTCATTGGTAATACAGCTTTTGGTGGACCAGCCGATATTAAAATTTACTATACAATCTTTTTAATATTTCATATTACATTAGCAACGACAGGTGCATTTTTTGGTTTGGTAACTCTATATCTAGGATATAAAAATAATATCCAAAAGCATCGTAAAATTGGACCAATCACAAGTGTAATATGGTTCTTAGTTGCAATAACAGGAGTTGCTGTCTACTTATTGCTATATGTATTTTATACAGGTGGAGAAACTACATCGGTTATCAAAGCAATAATAGGTGGATAAAAAGAAAAGCCAATACTCTATTGGAATCATTCCAATAGAGTATAGGCTTTTTATAATCGTTTAAATTTTAAAATTTAGTTTAAGCATTCCAGATTCTTTAGCAGTAATAAAAATAATAACTACAAGAGGGCCTATCATAAACCCAATGAAACCAAATAGCTTTGCTCCTATAAACATGGCTATTAAAATTGCAAGAGGGGATATTCCCATCTGAGAACCCATTAACTTAGGTTCTATAGCTCTGCGTATCACTAGTAGCACAACTGCCAATATAGTTAACTTAGTTCCCAATACCATGTCACCTGTTAGATAATGATAAATAGCCCAAGGTGCTAATACAGCAATGGAACCCAATATCGGGATAATATCGATTATCCAAATAACGATAGCCATTATTAAAGCATATTTTGGGGTGATAATAAGTAATAGGCCAATGAATGCTGCCCCCAAAATAATAAAACTAGCTATAATTTGGGCTTTCATAAAACCAATAGCTACTTTCTTTATGTTAGAAAACATAAAACGTACTTTACCAGCTGTGTTATCTGATAAATAATGAAAAAATTTAAGCTGTAAATTCTGTAAATCTAACATAAATAAAAAAAGGGCAATAATAAACACTATAAAACTGACTAAAAAGTTCGGTATATTCGTTAAAAGTGTAGAAATATTATTGTAACTAAGTATATCTAGTAGGGCATCTCTCATACTTTCTAATGTAGCATCAAATTTACTTTGAATCGATACGACAACTTCTGTAGGGAGACCTTCTGTGTATTTAAATATGTTGTTTTGCATGTTAATCCATAATCCGGTCCAGTTATTAATATATGTAGGAATGGTCTGAGAGATGTGAATAAGCTGGCTAATTAGTTTGGTAATTACCAAGTATAATAGTCCGGAAATGACGATAATAAAAAGAACAAAGTTAGTTATGACAGCAGGTTTACGCTTCCATTTAAATGTTTTTTGAGTGAACTTTACGACAGGTTCCATAATAATAGCTGTAAGTAAAGCGAGTATAATTGGAATGGAAACAGGAAGGATAAATATTGTTAATAATAAGAGTATAAAGACAAGAACAATATATTTTATATATTCTTTTTTAAAAAAATTTAAGACCATTATACGCTCCTTTCTTGTCGTTTATTAACAGTATAGACAAGTTCCTAATTTTTGAACAGAAAAAACGCAAGAGAATTAAACTCTTGCGTTTTAGGATTTCCTATTAAGCATGAATTTCAAAAGCAGCTAATTCTGCTCTTACAGCGGCTAATGTTTGATCACAAGATTTTAGGAGATGCTTTGGGAAAACTTCATTTTCGCCATATTCAACACCATGTGGATAATAGTGTTTTCCTATAACCGGTTTTAAAAGTGTAATATTTGCATCGTGTGCCCCTACATCACCATCTTTTGTGAAACCAAATACTCGAAGATAAAATGTACCTTCTTTTATAACATACTTTTTATCATAAGTAACACGTTCGTAATCCCATTGACCTGCACGAACTAAACCTTGCTTTTTCATAAGGTCATCTAATATATTTAGATCAATGACAGTGTTTTCTATACCAGTGTTTTCGAAATACATTGAATTGTCCTCCTTCACGTTCATATTCCAAATAGAATCTGTTCCTATTAATATTAATTCAAATTTGATAATGTTGCAATGGTAACATTGTGTCTTTCTAGTTAACCTTGGTATACTAGGAGAAATGGTGGAAGAGTTAGGAGAAGAAGTTATGATGAATAATCTAATACGTATTGTTATTGCTATAGCTATAGTACTAGTGATATTTATATATTTTGATAATCCTGTACATGAAAATGAGCTCATTACTGGCTCAAATAATACAGGGCAGGTAATTCCAAACTCTTCAACAGAAGTGGTGGAAGTTGAGACCGCATTTACACGTCCCAAGGAAGGAGTTTCAACATTAGTAGGAGGTTCGACCCAAGCGGTTATTGAGTTATTAGGGAAACCTACTCGGACCGAACCATCAGCATTTGGATATGAGTGGTGGGTATACAATCAGTCTCTTAAAACTTATTTGTTAATTGGAGTAGAAGGGGATAAAGTAACCCAAGCCTTTGCTGCTGGAGATAACGTAGAGGTCGCACCTTATAAAATTGGGCAAGACGTAGATGAAATTTATCGTTTTACGTTAGTGCAATCTGAAATTACATTTTCTATAGATTCAAATACTTATACTTTTTCTCTTACGGAAGATGACATAGACAATAGAATATTAGTTCAGTTTGATAATTTATTTGCTATGCTATATATAGATTCGGAAAGTCGGCAGCTAGAAGCAGTTAGGTTTACAGACCCCAAAACTATTTTGCTGCATAAGCCTTATGATATTTTATATAACGGAATTATGGTAGAAACAAAAACTCCTGATTCCCTCTTTCAAGCTGCGATAGACCGCGCAAATGAGCGTCAGGTATTTGAACTTACAAATGTATATCGTTATCGTAATAACCTTCGATTACTAGTGTCTGATAATGAATTGCAAAATATTGCGATGGATAATAGTGAGGAAATGGCGAAAAATAATATTGTTGTCAATGAAAAGTTTGAGGTATCCAAGTTTAGTGATCAATTAAAAGAGTCATCAATTGAATTTTCTAGTGCCGCTGGAAATACAGCCGCTTTTTATTTTGATGCAGGAGAAGCCGTAAATGGTTGGATGAATTCTAATGATCATCGTGAGATTTTATTAGGTCAGGATTATACACATACTGGTATTGGGGTTTACGGTAGCTACTATACGCAAAACTTTATTGAACGAACTGCTGTAAATACTACTAAGGATATTCTACAATAATTAGTTAGAGACAAACGTTCCCTCACTTTCCTGATACAAAGAGCGAATGTGCAAAGGGACTTGATGAAGAGCAGCAAATGTAGCTGCTCTTTTTTGTATGACTTCGACAGGTTCATCTATCTTCTCCTGAAGTTCCTCATAGGTCATAAAAGGTATCAGCTCCACATTCTTACTTGTAGAAGGATCTGACGTCATGATACCAGGGACATCCTTGTAAAATTCAACTACGTCAGCACTTAAATAATATCCATAAACGACGGCGGTTAGATCACTCCCACCTCTTCCTAATGTAGTAAAATTGTGTGTACTTTCTGAGACACCTTGAAAACCTGGGACGATGACGCATTGGAAATTTTCAAATGCTTGATGTACAGAGCTCATGTCTACTTTCTTAATAAGGGCATTTCCATACGTTTCGTTCGTTATGATGCCGGCGTTTTTGCCATAAAGAAGGGTAGAAGATACTCCTTCAGTTTTTAGTTCTGTTGATAATACAGAACTTGAGATCAACTCACCACATGCAGAGAGCAAATCTGTTTCAATGCTATTGTCGTTGATAGGAAGCAAATCTAAAAGAGTATCAGTTGCATAGGGTTTCCCCCTTCTTCCCATTGCCGAAACAACAACAAGCACGTTTTGATGGGTATTGATAGCTTGCTGGATTCGTTGTATTACTAATTGTCTGTTCTGATGATTTTGCATGGCAATACCGCCAAATTTTTGAACAATCATAATCTCAACCACTCTATTCGTGACATTTCAAACACTCCGTTCATACGATACAGGGAATTCATTTTACTGTATGCGATTTTACAAGAATGGTGTAGGGAGTGTGTTACTATTTATCCGTTAAATGAACTTTTAAAAGGATTAACATATAGTGTAATTGGCGACTTTTCAATATGTCGGATGAGCAAGATTGTTAATTTCTCAAAGCAGATTAAAGAAGGCGATATATTTATTTGTGAACGAAATAGTCGTCGTATTATAGATGAAGCGATTCATCTGGGAGCAGTTGCAGTAATATCAGAAGTTTTTCTAGCAGACTGCTGTGTTCCTCAGATTATTATTCCTTCAGATATGGAACGATTTAAGCAGAGAATTTGCGAAAAAACCTATGAATTGTATGGGAAAAAAGTGAAGACTGTAGCGATTACAGGGACAAATGGTAAAACGACAGTCGCTTTTTTTATAGGTCAATTACTTATGCAACAAAGGAAATCGGTTTGTGTAATCGGGACATTAGGGGTGTTTATCAACGGAAAGCAGTTGAAACAAAATTTCCGCAATAATACAACGCTACCATTCTATGATTTTATACAGATTGTACATTATTGCTATGAGCATTCTGTCGAATTCATCATTTTAGAAGCATCTTCGCAAGGATTATTGGACAATCGCTTAGGGAGTTATCCGATAGACGTAGGAGTATTTTTGAATATTGGAAAAGATCATCTTGAATTCCATGGGGGAATGGTTCCGTATAAAAAGTCAAAAGAACTACTCGTACCACTATGTACCACATTAGTAGTAAATGCAGATGATGAATGGTGTAGAACAGTTGCTCAAAATTCTTTTTTACCTATAATAAGCTTCGGTGTCGATGCTCGTAATACTGTTACTTTTCAACAAAAAAACGACAATGAAGATGAAATAACGTATCAATTTTATGTGAAAAATGAAGAAATAGAAGTGAAAATGAAGAACAGTGGATTTTATAATGGGATGAATCTCGCCGCTGCACTTGCTTCTTTATGGGCTTTGAAGGTTCCACTTCATAATATAAAACCTCTTATGCTTCCAAACGGAAGATTTCAGCATGTAGATAACAATAAAGGGATTAAAGTGCTAATCGACTACGCGCATACACCAGATGCTTTGGAAGCTTGCCTTTCAACTATTGATGCTTTTTCTAAAAATAATATATACGTTGTATTTGGATGTGGAGGAAATAGAGATAAGAAAAAACGAAACGAGATGGGAAAAGTAGCAACAACTTTTGCAACACAATCAATAATAACCTCCGATAATCCACGAGATGAAAACCCAACAGATATTATAAAAGAAATTGTAAGGGGTTTGGATAAAAAGAAATATCATATAGAACCTGACCGAAAGAAAGCCATTATTTATGCACTACAAATAGCAAAAGAAGGAGATGTTGTATTAATAGCAGGAAAGGGACATGAACAAGAGCAAATTTTACATGACCTCGTAGTCCCTTTTTCTGATCGTGATGTAGTTAGTTCTTATTTTGAAGAAGTGGGAGGATTAATTACAAAAAATGATCCTGTAGCATAAGCAATTTTTCTTCCGTCAGGCTGTGTTACGGTGCATTCCATCACTATTGTTTGACGACCTTTATGTAAGTATTTAGCAGTTGCTATTAAGGTTTTTTCCGTTGAAGATTTAACATAGTGAATTGTCATATTCGTTGTTACTGCACCTTTTCCTTCTGGGTGTAAATCCTTATTAATTAAAAATCCCATTGCATTATCAGAAAGTGTAGCGATAATACCGCCATGAGGCATATTAAAACTATTATGTGTGATTGGAGTTATTGGCATTGTGACAATACATTGATCTTGCTCATACTGAGTATCCATTTGAAATACGGCATTTAAGTATGTAGGGGCCTGGTTTTGCTGCTTTTGTTGAATCGCATTTAGAAAATCATTTATTAAGCTTAGTTCTTGTTTAGATGACTGTTCTGCTACTTTGTCGAATAAATTTTGTAGTTTGTTCATTATTTTCTCCTAACAAAAAGTTAATAGTTTGGCATTTGTTTTTACTTTTCTGGTATGATTAACTCAGATTGGAGGTTAATCAAATGATTATGACTAACGAATGGGTCGATATAATGGACCAGTCGGATATATTATGTACTATGATTCTTTCCTCTGAGCAATTTTACCAATACTTAGATGCACATCGTGCTGTATATACAGATATATCTTTAGTAAGTGAGGTTAATAGCTTCACTAGACTAAAAGAGCAATACGAAGAGGTTCAACGTTTCGGGAAATACCATCCTGATTATTCGAAGGTTATGAAAGATATTCGTGTAACTAAACGAAAATTGGATATGGTAGATGCAGTGGCGCACTTGAAAGTCGCTGAGAACGAATTGCAGGACTTACTGGACGAAGTGAGTTTGTTAATTGGTAAATCTGTTTCAGAAGGCGTTAAGGTTCCTGTAAGTAATCCATTTTTCGCTTCCTCGGGCTCTAGCTGCGGAAGTGGATGCGGTACAGGCGGATCTTGTTCTTGTTCTGCCTAACGTTATTAGTAAAGTGTAGATGTGTGCAAAAAATGCACACATCTTTTTTTGAAAGAAATTATATAAAAATGCAGCGTGAACGCTGGATATACAGAACTTTTAAAATGAATAATACTACTGATTTCCGTTTCAGGTGGACGCTTTCCGCGGGTCTCGACTTTCTCGCTTATCCCGCTGGAGTCGCCACCTTGCACTCCAATCAATATAAAGTGTAGTTCTCAACTCTGAGATAAAGCAAAGCATATTGCTGAGATACTAAGAGTAATCAAAATTATTATAGGGATAAAACCTTCTGCTTGAATAGATATACTATTTTATCATGAAAGAAGCAAGTGGATTTTCTTTTATCTGAGTCCATTTCATTAATACTTATATTAAGATAAAACACGTATATTAAGATGGTATTATATCCAATTATCTGATTATATAAAGTGGACCTAGTTGATTGGAGCGCAGAGCGGAGACTCCAGTGGGAAAGCACGAGCAGAAGACCCTGGACTGAGCGGAGCGAGGGAAGCGGCTGAAGCCGTGCCCGCGGAAAGCGTCCGCTCGGAGCGGAAATCAACGTTGCCTGTATTCTACTTATAATGCTGCTCTCGCTTCTTCTCATTTAGTTACTAATCTAGCTTCAGCACTTCCATCGCTAAATCTGGTCTGTCGGTAATTATTCCCTTTGCACCATTGCTGATTAGTCTTTTCATCATTTCTGGATCATCAATTGTCCAATAGTGAACTGGGATATTTAATGAATTTAAAAATTTGATAAAACCTGGATTATCCAGTGGGAATAAATTTGATCTTACTGGAATTTGAAAGACATCGGCCTTTGGATGATATAAATGTTTAAATTGACTTGTATATGCTGTATACGCTTTTTTTACTTCCTTTTCGCTTGCACCTAGTGCAACCGAATTTTGTGCATATAAGTTAAAACGATCTAGTTGGTCATCATAAAAACTAGCGACCACGACACGATCTAATGCTTGATGCTCCTCTAAAAGTCTCCAAAGTTTGGAAGGCATTAAACTTCCTTCATAAGTTTGAGGAGCATCCTTCATATCCATGTTGATCAGCATCTGTGGATATGAATTTAGTAATTCCCCTAAGGTTATTATCTGTTCGCCACAGTTTTTAAAGGAAGGGGCTCCTTCAACATCCAAAAAATGATGTCCAAGATCTGCTTCTTTTAATTCCGCTAATGTATAGTCAGATACTTTTCCAGCAAAGTTAGTTACTCTGTTTAGTTCTTCATCATGAAATACAATTATCTCTTCATCTTTTGTTAGTCTTATATCTATTTCAAAACCATGGACCCCAAGTTTTGCAGCTTGTTCGAATGCAGAAGGAGAACATTCTGGGGCAAGTGCTGATCCTCCGCGATGTGCCAATATAATAGGTTGTTCATATTCCAATGCTTTTTTAGGTGGTCGACTTTGCGGTTTGGAAAGTGCTTTAGTACTAGCCCAAGCTGCACCTGCTGCGGCTGCAAGTGCGAAAGCAACATTTGACTTTTTACCCATAAATCAATTCCTCCTTAGAGTGAAGTGTATTTAATAAAAATATTACTTGTTTCTATGAATTATCCAGTATGAATTTCATTTACCAAGGGCATTTTCTTATTATATCCAAAGTACATAAAACTGTCAGCTAGTTGTTGTTGCTATCAAATTCCTCCATATGTTATTCTTGAGAGGAAGAAATGAGGGGAAAAGTATGACAGAAAGACAAGGACTAATTGTCTATGTGCATCATTTAAAACAAGCTAAATCCTTGCGGAAGTTTGGTCACGTTCATTATATTTCAAAAAGACAAAAATATGTCGTATTATATTGCGATCATGATCAAATTGATGCTGCTAAGCAAAAGATGAACAAATTGCCTTATGTTAAGGAAATTTTAGAGTCATATAGACCATTTTTGAAAACTGAATTTGAAAATAGTAAACCAGATAAAGCGAAAGAATACGATTATAAAATCGGACTATAACTAAGCCTACTGTAGCGGTGGAATTAAATGATTTAAACGTAAAATACCAATTATATACTGATAATATAAATTTACATCCACATAGATAGAAGAGTGTTTTATGTCGACTTTAATGGGTTCGATTGATAACTCAGCCAAAGCTTCCTTAAATGTAGTGAGTCGTTTTGATTCTTGTTGCGTTTCAACTATACCCTCTCGACATATATATATGGGAAAAAAGTTTGCAGTATTTACTGGTTTTAGAGCGATTGCGATAGAAAAATATCTTATATTGTCTTTAGTTGAAGAAAAAATAAATGCTTGGTGTATACGATCTTTGTTTACTCTTGCAAGTTCACAGAGTTCGTAAATATCTCCATAACCTTCGCCTAGTTCTATAAAACGTTGAATCAATTGATAACACTTCCTTTCTTATATATATTACCACTTTGTTGGAGGACAATTCTATGAAATTTGTTTTAAGTTTTTTATGTCTATTCCTTATTGTTTCTAATAGTGTTCTACTTTTGTTTCAATACGATGCATACTCATCCGAGTTAGAAGAGAATGGACAAGTATTTTTTTATGAGCAGGATGTGGAGATGAAAGTAAAGAATGACAAGATTGTTATTAAACAACATTTTAACAATATACCAAAGGAAGAAGTTGCTTTATCATGGCCGATTATTAGTGAGAATAGAAGCTGTGATCTAGATACAAGTGATAGTTGTAACCGTTTGTCCGAAGAGATGACTACATTTAAAGTAGGGGAAAACTCTAAGCAGAGTATTTCTTATGAAATTCCCTTAGTGGAAGGGTTAAAGGATGGACAAATGATCCAAAACTTCCTAGTTAAACTAGAAACAGGAGATGTCTCGCTCACTTCACTTGATATTACCGATGAGTTGAAAAGAGGTGGTATGTGGGTATCTGGATTGCCTTTAATCGGTACAACTTCATTGGAACTGATCGATTATACACTTTCTTTTGGTGCGGGTGATGTGCAAGAATTATATTGGCAGCAGGAGGTATTACCTGTTCAATATGAAGATGATTACTTCACAGTTTATGCTTCCAATACTTTACCGGATGAAGTCACTAACATAATAGGGGAGTTAGATTCAACTAATGATGAGCATTTAGCAATATTATTTGAGGAAAATAAAAATAAAATTGATGCCACTCGAATTGCATTTATACAACAAGGGGATATAGCTTCTATACAACAAGAGCTTATCATCAAGAATATACAAGCTCAATATGGTTTAGCTCAAGATAATCAGCTGATTGCAGAGGTTTTAAGTAACTTTTTGTTTGAAATACCTGTCGGTTCAGCGAAGTCCATTTGGATGTATGAAACGATAAATAACTATTTAACATCCGATCAACGAGCAGAATTTCAAACAGCCTTGTTAAATAATAAAAATACAACAGCAGCAGAATTTGATAAAATATTGACAGATATTATCGATTTAAAGACTTCCTTTTTTGTAATGAATGAACAATCAGGGGCAGAAAATTTCCCATTATTATTTGAAGATCCTAGACCTGTATATATAAATGAGCAACAGCAAGAAGAGATGAAAGTTCTATTCAAGGATGGTAAGGTTTTATATGCTGCAGAACAATTGTTAACTTCTTTGGGGTATACTCTTAACGACACGGACAAAGGCTTATATGTTCAAAATGCAACTAGAGCATTTCGTTTTCCGATTAAAGAACCATTCTATGTATTAAATAATAAAAGATATGATGCGTTATCGGAACCGTTTGAGGTTATAGCATCACAATTATATATTGAAGAAGCGTGGATGATACGTTTGTTTTTATTGAATATTGAAAAGCAAGACAAACGTATTAATATTACACAATCCGCACTATTTTAGGATTGGAGTTTTGAGATGAGAGTTATATCAGGTGCGAATAAAGGGCTGCCATTAAAAGCGGTCCCTGGGATGAATACAAGACCTACAACAGATAAAGTAAAAGAGTCCTTATTTAATATGATTGGTCCATACTTTGACGGTGGTATAGCCGTTGACCTATTTGCAGGTAGTGGTAATTTGGGGATTGAATCCTTGAGCAGAGGTATCGATACATGTATCTTTATCGAAAAAGACCCAAAAGCTATACAAACCATAAAAGATAATTTGATGAAGTGTCGTTTAGAGGATTCAGGTGAAATTTTCAAAGCAGATGCCATAAGAGCAGTGAAAGCTTTAGAGAAAAGAGAACTTAAAATTGACCTATTATTTGTAGATCCTCCGTATAACAAAGTAATGTATTATGAATTAGTTCAAACGCTAGTAGACAAAGGATGTATGAGTGATACTGCAATTATTGTTTGTGAACATGAGAAAAATGTCATTCTTGAAAAATCCTACGGTGACTTTGAATTAGTGAAAAAAGAGATTTACGGTGGAACGGTTATCTCTATTTATCGTTACCTTAAAGAGGAGGGGAATTAAATTGGGGAAAATAGCTGTTGTACCAGGAACATTTGATCCGATTACTAATGGTCATTTAGATATAATTAATCGTGGAGCCTCAGTGTTTGGTGAAGTTTTTGTAGTTGTTTTGAACAACTCTTCTAAAAATCCGCTTTTCTCTGTAAAAGAGAGAATGCAATTAATCAAAGATGCTACTTCACATTTACCAAATGTCAAAGTTCAAACATTTTCTGGATTATTGATAGATTACGCTGAAAGTGTGAATGCGAGCGCTATTATTCGGGGTTTACGTGCTGTCTCTGATTTTGAGTATGAAATGCAAATTACTTCTATGAATCGTGTATTAAATGATAAAATTGAAACATTTTTTATTATGACTAAAAATCAGTATTCTTTCCTTAGCTCAAGTATAGTGAAAGAAGTGGCAAGGTACGGCGGTAAAATAGATGAACTTGTACCATCTCATGTCGAAGAAGCTTTAAAAGTAAAATATAATACATATTAAAAACTAGAGAACCTTGCTATTATGCAAGGTTCTTTTTGAAGATAAGTATAAAAAAAAGTAGCATAATCACGGGGATCTTGATATTTAAACAAATGAATAAAACCGCTATGATTTCCGCTTCAGGCGGACGCTAAACGCCTTAAGATTACCGAAAGAAAGAGAGTCTAGTAGTGACATAAATCACCATCAGAATTTCAAAAAATCATCGATAATAACATAGCGAAAAATCTTGTTCAAAGCACTTCGGAAACGTTAGAAACTAAAGTCAGGACATCAAATTTACCCGGGTTTATTATTTTTTTAACAAAGGAAGAATCACAAAAAGAAAAACAATATCGGAATGATAAGAATATGTAGAAAGCGGAACAGAACATATTTGCGAATCGGGATATTTGCTTTTTGTGCAAGCACAATTATTTGCATATGAATACTAATTCCGCTAAATGCAATAATAATAGCGACTACAAATGGTAAAAACGTGGAACCTGATAACATTTCCCCTGCTAAGCTAATCCCGCCGGTCATTTCAAAAAGAGAAGCAATAAAAACAAGTAGAATAGGTGAAATATTAGGTAGAATTTCTTTTACGGATTCAAACACTATAAAACTTACTGTAGTAAAAAATATAACAGTAGTACCGATGAGCAATAATATTTGATAGGTCTCTTTAATACTCTCCTGGAATGGCGACTCAGAAGACTTTTGAATATGCGTATTTTCATGGATAGGAGGAGATAAAAAGATAAATACTAGTAAAAAGATTAAGTTCACCGCATGAATTATAAGTAAGAGTTTAATTCCCGCAATTTCAGCATGGAAGATTTCAATCCCTACAAAGCCTATTACAAACATTGGACTAGGAGCATGGGATATTGCGATTAACCAACTAGCATTACTCTTATTAAGCGTACCCAGTTCCTTCAATGAAGTAATAACTGCAGCACCACTTGGAAAACCACCTATAGCACTTAATAAATAGATATTAAAATACAATTTAAATTTATTTGTCGTGTTTAAAAACGAGTTTTGAGAACGTATAAATAGCTGTGTTATTACTAAATAAGGCAGTAAGTAAGGTAGTAGAGCAGTTGTGAAAATCCTCATACCTTCAACTGCACCTTTGTGTGCAACACCAGGCTGCAAAAATAAAAGGATTATAAGTGCCCAGCTTCCAATTGTAATCAGTCGATGCATGTAAAATTCATCCTTTGTTCACATATATTTTGTCAGAAAAAAATGGAAGTGATAAACTAATATTCAAATGTGTTTTAGAAAGAGAGGGATATTTTGATGAAGAAGAGAAATCCTATAATCCTTCTTTTCATAGTAGTGATAGTTTTAGCATTAGGTTTCTATCCATTAGAATCTTATATTTCTAGACCGGGTGGTGCATACGAATTAGATCCGTTTGTAGAAGTCGATGGTGGTGATCAAGATGACGAAGGTACATTGAGTCTCCTAACGATTGCTTTAGCAAAAGCTACACCGCTCACATACGCCTATGCTAAAATTACAGATAGTCAAAAAATTTACAAAGCAAATGAAATTCGTCAAGAAGATGAAGACGAAAAAGAATATAATGTTCGTCAATTAAAGCTTATGTCAAATTCTCAATTTAATGCTATTTCAGTTGCATTTGACCGTGCGAATAAGCCTTATACGGTATCAAATAACGGAATATTTATTTTTAATGTAGTGGATGAAGGTGCAGCTGATGGAGTATTAGAGGCTGGTGATAAAATTTTGCAAATGGATGATATCGATGATTTAACAGAAGAGTCTATAAGAGCCTATCTAGCTGAGAAAGGAGAAGGGGATGTTATTCGTTTAAAGGTTGAGCGTGATGGGGAACAGGTGGATAAAGAAGTTTCTCTCAAATCAATTCCCGGAGTGCTTGAAAAGCCAGGTATCGGAATTAGTTACACTGCGGACAAAAAAGTTGAAACGACTCCTGGTGTACATATCAACTCTGAAGATATTGGTGGACCATCAGCTGGGCTCATGTTTACTTTAGAGATACTGAATCAGTTATTACCAGAAGATATTACAAAGGGATATAAGATAGCAGGAACAGGTGAAATGGGACCAGATGGAACTGTTGGTAGAATCGGAGGGATAGACTTAAAAGTAATAGCTGCGGACAATAAAGACATGGAAATAATGTTTGCTCCTGATGATGATATTGATCCTATTGTTTTGGAAAATAATCCTGGTCTAACATCTAATTATGAGGAAGCACTAAAATCTGCAAGAAAAATAGGTACGAATATGAAAATCGTACCTGTGAAAACTATTGATGATGCTCTTGCTTACTTAGAACACTTAGAGCCCAAATAATCTATTCTTGAATAATAGGGGCAGTTCGAAAATCACTACCAACCATGCTTTGACCAAACGAAGACTGTAATCCTAAGTAATAAAGGTCGGCAGCTTTAATATCTAATTGTAACTGTTTATCATTTTTACTTGCGGCTACTCTACTAATTAGAGGGAGCTGCAAGTCTTTTTTTATGCTTTGTAAATACGTTTGCCCCTTCTTGTTCATTGATAGAGGTCTAATATAAGTGGGTAAATCAATGTCACGTAATTGGTCCCAAGTAAAATCAGTATAAATATGTGTTAACATTCGTTGAATCCTTGTCCATGTAAAGCGCTTTGATTTTATTTGTTGCATAAAAGATTCAAAGTTAGTGTGTGTCTTAGCAGCTTTCCAAATGGCGTTTTCCATACCCTCGGTAATCTCTGCAATTTGTGCCAACTTTTCCTTCGATGAGCGAAGTATAAGTATTCGTAGTATCGGATAAAATTTTTCCCAGCTACCAAAAGAAAAGTAGGTACTTTCCCAATCCTTCAGTCCTTCTAAGCTAGGACTAGGCATAAAAGCATTTACCTCAGAGATTTTCTGCCCTTCGAATAGTAATTTGCGAATACCAGTTGCACTGGCTATAGTTTCGTTATTATTAGCATCATCATGAAAATTTGCGACAACACGTTGAATAGTCTCAGGTTTAATATTACTGTTTAAAAGGTTTGCAGCCTGGACGTAATGGTATCCTAAAATATTATTTGGTTTAGATAGATCTACTAAACGGTCCGTAGAGGCTTTAGAAATGTCATTGTACGCTTCATTTAATGCTTTAGGATAACTGATACCTTTTTTTATATAATTTGCAATGGCTGTATTATATTCGTCTTTTTTGGTTGATAATAGACTGTAGGTTTGTTGAAATGCTTCTAATGAACCTTCTTCACTACCGAAACAAAAGGAACTACACTTTAAAGCATCTAATAAGAAAATAGCACCTTTCGCAAAATCACTCGCCTGCGCTGTAGCAAATGCATAAGGAAGTTCAATTACTAAGTCAACGCCTGAAGCAATGGCCATTTTTGAACGAGTCCATTTGTCAACTAGGGCTGGTTCCCCACGTTGAAGAAAGTTACCAGACATGACGGCAATGACGATGTCGTTATTCGTTTTTATACGAGTTTGCTGTAGGTGATGCAAATGACCGTTATGAAATGGATTATATTCTACAATAATTCCAGTTGCTTTCATCTTTAAATCAAATCCTTTCCTTAATGCCAGTATAATGTTAAACTAATGTAGTGACAAGAAATTATCTTGACATCTAAAATCAGTCATTATATAATCAACTTTGTTGTCTTGAGGTGATAATCGTATGAAATGGGCAATTCATCAGCTATCTAAATATCGTGAGAACGGACTAACTTTAGATGAATTCGTGGAACTCGAAAACGTGAAGAAGCGGAACCAGGACGTTCGAAGGATTTCACCCGTTCACGTAAAAGGGCACTGTACATTTGGTGCAGCGCAAATGACTTGTCACTTTCAGCTTTCAGGGACTCTTATTTTACCATGTGCACGCACTTGGGAAGATGTAGAATATCCATTTGAGATTGAATCTGATGAAATCTTCAACTGGTCTGAGACAGCACTCGCTTCCGCAAGAGCATATGATAACTTTCATGTTGTAGAAGGCGATGTTATTGATGTAGATCCAGTTCTAGAAGAATTAATTCTTTTAGAAATTCCAATGCAAGTGTATAAAGAAGGTGCAGACCAATTTAGACATGAGGGTGGAAATGGTTGGAGTTATGCAACAGACGAAGAACTCAAAGAAGTGCAGGAAGATGAACAACCAAAAGTAGATCCAAGACTTGCTGATTTAGCTAAGTATTTTGATCAAACAGACGAATAATAGATCTGTAAGGAGGTGCCACCTATGGCAGTACCAGCTAGAAGAACTTCTAAAACTGTAAAAAGAAAGCGTCGTACACATTTTAAATTATCCGTACCTGGTATGGTTGCTTGTTCAAATTGTGGTGAAATGAAATTGGCTCACCGTATTTGTAAATCTTGCGGTCAATACAAAGGGAAAGAAGTATTGAGCAAATAATTCAGTATTTGTTCCTTAAAAGACTACCAAAGAGACCATGGCTCTTCGGTAGTCTTTTTCTCTATTCACATTTTTTTAAAGGGGTGCGAGTAAATGGCTTATACATTAGTAAAAAGAGAAGGAATAATTATTTTAGAAATAAACAGACCTGCTATACATAATGCGATAAACATGGAAGTCTTAGAGGGGTTTAAAGAGTTAGTACATACAGTAAAAAATGAAAGTTCTATTAAATTAGCAGTAATAACAGGAGCAGGGGATAAGTCTTTTTGTTCCGGTGGCGATTTAACTGTTCTACATAAGTTGAAAACAGAGCGAGAATCGTATGAAATGTTAAGTGACGCAGCGACTATTTTATATGATGTTGCTACGCTGCCAATTCCTACTTTAGCGTTAGTTAACGGCACCGCAGTAGGTGGAGGTTGTGAGATTGCAACTTTATGCGATTATCGTTTAGTAAAGAAAGGCGCAAAATGTGGATTCATTCAAGGTCAATTGGCGATTACTTCTGGTTGGGGCGGAGGAACCTATTTATGGGAAAAAGGGTTGCGACTAGATCATACACTCCAAATGCTAACAGAATCGATTCCTTATGAATCTGACCAACTTCAAGCGATTGGCTGGGCAACGGAAGTTTTCGAAGGAAATAAATACGATGCCCTAGAAACATTTATACAAAAAATGATTGTGCCACATGAATCTGTATTAAAAGCATACAAAATGCAATTAATTCGAAAATGGCAACAGACTAAATTATTCGAAAGAATTATAGAAGAGGTTAGAACTTGTTCCGTTCTATGGGAGCAAGAAGCGCATCATCAAGCAGTCGATTCATTTTTATCTAAAAAGAAATAATATGAGAGTCTATTTGTACCCACTTTGCATATATTAATAAAAAAGCAAAGGGTGATCTAGATGAATGTAAAATTGAGAAAAGATAGTTGGACTGAAGAAGAAGATAATCTTCTAAAAGAAATAATTTTGAACAAAATTAATCAAGGCCACACGCAAATTTCTGGTTTTCAGGAAGCTAGTGTATTACTAGGAAGATCAAAGCAGGCGTGTGCATTCCGATGGAACAAGAATCTACGCCCTCAAATTATTAAAAAAGAACATAAAACAACAACCTCGTATTCTACTAGAGAAATAGCAGATTCCTCATCGCTTCAAAACCATTTGCAATTGGCAATGGAAAGTTATGATGAAATGAAGCATTCTTACGATGAAATTTCAAGTGCATATAATTTGTTGAAAAATGATTATGAACAGTTATTAAACTGGGTTAAACAAGGTATTACTCATATCGAACGCAAGTAAAAGAAGCCTTTTTATAAGGCTTCTTTTATTGTATAAGATACAATACTGAAGAATATAGTTGAAATCGCTTTCACCATTCGTATAGACTAATATAGATGGGGAAATGTCAAACGAAGGGGGAAATAAGATGAAGAAAGTGTTAATTGCAAATAGGGGAGAAATAGCTAGACGAATTATTAAAACATGTAAAAGATTAAATATTGAAACTGTGGCAATCTATTCGGAAGCTGACAAAGATTTACCTTACGCAAAAGAGGCTGATTTTGCTTTTTTAATAGGTCCAAATCAAGTTCAACAATCATACTTAAAAGTAGATGATATTATTGCCCTTGCAAAGAGGGAAAAAGTTGATGCGATTCATCCGGGATACGGGTTTTTATCGGAGAATGCTGAGTTTGCCCGTAAAGCAGAGGCAGAAGGTATTATTTTTATTGGTCCAAAACCAGAAACAATGGAAAAAATGGGAGATAAAATTGGTTCAAGAATTACGATGATTAATGCGAACGTTCCAGTTGTTCCCGGAACGGAAGAAGGACTTGCTTCTGTAGAAGAGGCAATAGAAGCGGCTTCTTCGATTGGGTATCCGATTATGCTTAAAGCGAGTGCTGGCGGTGGCGGTATAGGGATGATCCGATGTGATGATGAAGCCACGCTTGTTAAAAATTTTGAATCTATTAAAACACGAGCAAAATCATATTTTGGTAGCGATGTAGTTTTTCTTGAAAAATTTATTGATTCATCTAGACATATTGAAGTACAAATTTTTGGGGACACTCATGGAAATATTGTTCATTTATTTGAACGAAATTGTTCTGTTCAACGTAGAAACCAAAAAGTTATGGAAGAGGCACCTTCTCCCAATTTCCCTCAGGAAGCTAGGGAGAAATTATGGGAGGCAGCTGTTAATGCAGCGAAAGCTGTAAACTATATTAATGCTGGGACTGTTGAATTTATAGTAGATCATAATCATCAGTTCTATTTCTTAGAGATGAATACTAGATTACAGGTAGAGCATCCGATTACGGAAGCTATCACGGGGTTCGATTTAGTAGAATGGCAGCTAAAGGTTGCTGCTGGAGAAGAACTACCTGTGAAAGATCAATCTTCGATAAAATCTAATGGACATGCAATAGAATTTAGAATATATGCGGAGGACCCAAAAACATTTTTCCCATCACCTGGAACTATCACTGCGCAAAGCTTTGAAACAGATGAGAAAATTCGAATAGATGCAGGTTACGCAGAAGGTGATAAAGTCACGCCGTTCTACGATCCGATGATTTCTAAAATAATTGTTCATGCAGAAAATAGAAAATTAGCGATAGAGTCTGCACAAAAAGTATTTTCTTCTGCTAAAATAGAAGGTGTGAAAACAAATATTCCACTATTCCATCAGTTTTTGGAAGATGAGAGTTTTATAAGTGGTGAGTATTCAACATCTGTTTTAGGGGAATGGATGAACAAACAAAGGGAGGAAGTTTCAAAATGAAAAATTTAGAATCGACAATGGCAGGAACAGTATTTACAGTAAATGTAGCAGTTGGGGAAGAAGTATCAGCTGGGCAGGTAGTAATGGTATTGGAATCCATGAAAATGGAGATTCCAATAGAAGCGGAAACAGCGGGTAAAATTGCAACAATCAATGCCGGAGAAGGCGACTTCGTAAATGAAGGCGATGTTTTAGTAACGTTTGAATAAAGGGGGCTTTAAACCGTGGGAGAATCAAAGGGGTATAATGATAGATTAGAAGAAAAACTAGCATCAGTCTATTCTGGTGGACATGAAAAGTATCATGAAAAAATGAAAGAGCAAAATAAATTATTTGTACGTGATCGTTTAGCATTACTTTTCGATAATGGGGAATATATCGAAGATGGCCGCTTTGCGAATGTAGAGGCAGGGGATTTGCCAGCAGATGGGGTTGTAACTGCAACTGGTAAAGTGAATGGACAAACTGTTTGCGTTATGGCAAATGATTCCACTGTAAAAGCTGGATCATGGGGATCACGTACAGTTGAAAAAATTATTCGCATCCAAGAAATAGCAGAAAAAAATAGAGTGCCAATGCTGTACCTAGTAGACTCAGCTGGTGCTCGTATTACGGATCAGCTGGATATGTTTCCAAATCGCCGAGGAGCAGGGAGGATATTTCATAACCAAGTAAGACTTTCTGGCTTTATACCACAAATTTGTTTATTGTTTGGTCCTTCTGCTGCTGGAGGAGCATATATACCCGCTTTTTGTGATATTGTCTTTATGGTTGAAGGTAATGCTTCCATGTATTTAGGTTCACCTCGAATGGCCGAAAAGGTTATTGGTGAAAAGGTAACACTTGAAGAAATGGGCGGAGCTCGTATGCACTGTACAGTCAGTGGTGTAGGGGATGTACTTGTTTCTACAGAGGAAGAGGCAATTTTAGAGGCTAAACGCTACTTAAGCTTCTTCCCGTCGAACTATACAGAAAAACCTAAACAAGTGGAAGCAAAGGCTATTAAAGAAGGAAGAACACTAGAAGAAATCATTCCAGAAAATCAAAATGCACCATTTGATATGTACGAAGCAATAGATGCGATTATTGATGATGGAACTTTCTTTGATGTGAAAAAGCTGTTCGCTCCTGAGCTAATTACTGGATTAGCACGAATAGACGGTAGAGCAGTAGGGATTATTGCCAATCAACCAAAAGCTAAAGGTGGAGTACTCTTTGTTGATTCTGCCGATAAAGCAACGAAATTTATCTCACTTTGTGATGCATTTTCCATTCCACTATTATTCCTAGCTGACGTTCCTGGATTTATGATTGGAACGAAAGTAGAACGTGCAGGTATTATTAGACATGGGGCGAAGCTGATTGCAGCAATGAGTTCTGCAACAGTTCCGAAAATATCTGTTATTGTGCGTAAAGCATATGGAGCGGGTTTATATGCAATGGCTGGTCCGGCATTTGAGCCAGATGTGTGTATTGCTTTACCTACAGCGCAAATTGCTGTAATGGGTCCAGAAGCGGCAGTAAATGCTGTATATTCAAACAAAATTGAAGCAATCGAAGATCCAAAGGAACGTTTAAAATTTGTTCAAGAAAAGCATGCGGAATATAAAGAGGAAATTGATATTTATAAACTTGCCTCTGAAATGATTATCGATGAGATTGTAGCACCAAGTGCTTTACGTTCGGAACTCGCAAATCGTTTGCGCTTCTATGAAGGCAAACAAATAGTAAATGCACCTCGAAAACATCCGGTGCTTCCTGTATAATATTATTAATGCTAAGGTCTACCTCAGAGGTAGACCTTTTTTGAAAGATTTGAAAGTATATAAAAAGTGTAATTGAAAAAATTTGAATAAATAAAGGACTTTGGAAAAATTACCCATTTAGCAATTAAAAGGCAATAGACCGCAAGTAAATTTAGACTTAGAGAAAGTAAATCACACATGACCACAAGTAAGTTAGAGGTGGAAGCAAGTAAACAATAGGTGAGAGCAAGAAAGAAAAATTAAAATCGGATTATTCATAAAAGATGATATGCTTATTGGGCACAAAGTAAGTGTATTTGGTACTCATAATGTAATTACATAGGAAAACGTATGTCTAAAGCCCTTCGAAAACGACAGAAACTGATTTTGAACTTAAAGGGCTGGGAATGTCTTTTCCCGGTTTTTATTAGGACACAGGGGTGAATTTATGAATATTGGAATTGTTGGTGCAGGAGCGATAGGACTACTATTTGGTGCTTATTTTTCGGAGGCGGGACATCGTATTACTTTCTTAGTCCGAGAAACTAATGTAGACAAGCATTTATACATAGAAAAAAGTAATGAAAATCGGGAACGAATTGTTTGTGAGATCGTTTCGGATATAGCTGTTCTAAAACAAATGGATCTTATTATTATTGCAGTGAAGTATCATCATCTTAAACAATTAAAAAACCAGTTAAACTCTTTACCACTACATATCCCCCTATTATTTATACAAAATGGACTTTCACATCTAGATTTCCTAGAGCAATTACAACAAGATACAATTATGATCGGTTCTGTGTTACATGGTGCTACGAAAAAAAATAAACATACGGTTCAACACTTAGGGGTAGGTCCAACTTATATTGGGTTTTATAAGGGTGAATGGCATTTCATTAACAATATTGTGGAGAGGAATAATGACAAATTTCCGATGATTTTAACACCGAACATCGAACAAATGCTTGTTAAAAAAGCGATGCTAAATTGTTTAATCAATCCATTGACTACCATTGCTTGCGTGACAAACAGTGAGCTTATTAACAATGATTCATACAAAGTTATATTGAGAAGTATGTACAACGAAATGATGGAAGCATTTGAAGAATGGAAAGAAAGGCTTACATGGGATGAAGTTGTGGCGCTTTGTGAGAATACTGGATCCAATCGTTCTTCCATGCTTAAGGACTATGAGAATGGTCGAATGATGGAGTTAGATACAATAGTTGGAGCTATATTAGAGAGAGCCACTCTAAGAAAGAAAACATTGCCTATATTACAGGCGTTTTATTTATTATTAAGTGAAATGAATAAAGAAGGTGATTATAATCGTTAATGTGCTTTCAGTTTTCGTTATATATCCGGTAGTTGTTTTTTTGATTACTTTTCTTTTTAGTAAATACATTTTACGAAAAAGAAAAAAGTCAATTGGAATAGCATCTGATATATCGACTTTATGTTTATATTTTTCTGTTACTAATTTGTTTTCTTTTATCTTCTTAAAAGAGATTGGTTGGCATCTAGTTATTTTATCCATTATTTTTGCTACAATTATGACTTATCTAGAATGGCGCTCTATAAAAGAAATCGAAGTAATTGCTTTATTAAGGAAAATTTGGAGAATGTTATTTCTGGTATTATGCTGTATGTATGCGATTTTATGGTTATTCGGAGTTATCCGATATGTTTTAACTTATATAAGCTAATAATTTTCACACATAAATAGTAAGTGATATACTCTTAAAGTATTTAAGATGATAGCTTTGGTGAATTTTCACCAAAATGAATATGAAAATAACCGAGGTGGAAAAAACGTGCGATTACAGCAGTACACACAACCATTCGCTTCCTCATTTTACAAGAAATATTTGGAAGATATTACTGACTTATCTTCTTTCTTTCATTATGAATGGAATCAAAAGGCATTTAATAAAAGGATTCAAGAAGCTGATTTTAGTAAACATAAAAGAACTGAACTTGCTGAAGTGATAACTTCATTTATGAGTAAATATGGTATATCTGCGAAGAGTAAGCAGCATATAGATGAACTTAAAAACAATGGGATTGTAGTTATTGGAGGGCAGCAAGCCGGGATTCTATCTGGACCGTTGTATTCAATCCATAAAGCAATTTCTGTTATTGCATTGGCAAAACAACAAAGGGAAATACTAGGAGTGCCTGTTATACCTGTTTTTTGGATTGCAGGAGAGGATCATGATATTGATGAAATAAATCATGTCTACATAGAAAGAAGTCGAACACTTCAAAAGCTTGTTTATCCGGAAAAGTCTAGAATCAAAAAAATTGCCTCCGAATCTACTTTCGATCTACAACTAATGAATGGCTATTTGGATGAAATTTTCAAAAGTTTACCAGAGACCTTATACACGAAAAGCCTTAAATTAAAAGTCATAGAGCTTTTAGAAAATAACTTAACGTATACAAGTTTTTTTACAGCTTTGATGAATGAACTTTTTCAAGAAGAAGGGTTACTTTTATTAGATGCTGCATATGAACCATTAAGAAAACTGGAAAGTGATTTTTTCCAGTTACAAATATTACATTCTGCAGAAATAGCTAAGGTTGTATTTGAACATGAAGGAGAAATGGAGCGAGAAGGGTTTGGTACTCCAATACAAGCAAAAGAATCAGCGGCTCATTTATTTTATATTGAAGAGGGAGAACGTTTTTTGCTTGAAAGAGTCAACGATCGATTTATCCATGAGGCAAAGGGAATATCGTTTACGCTAGATGAAATGATGGTAATTGCTAGAGAACATCCTGAGAGGTTAAGTAATAATGTGGTGACTAGACCAATTATGCAGGAAATGGTCTTCCCGGTGTTAAGTTTCATTGCTGGACCTGGTGAAATTGCTTATTGGGGTACACTTAAAACAGCATTTGAGCTTTTTGATATGAAAATGCCGGTTCTTATGCCACGAATTAGTATTTCTATTGTCAATGCCAAAACGCAATCATTATTAGAGAAGTTATCCTTTACTATAGAAGATGTGTGGGATGGATCACTGCAAGATGCTAAGTTGAATTACATTAATAATAATCGTAATGAAGAAATCCCTCATTTGGTTGAAGAAATAAAAGAAGATCTTATAGAAAAGTATGAAAAGCTTGAGAAACTTTTAATGAACGATGGGTTAAAGCTGTCTCCTTTAGTGCAAAAGAATTTACTTAACCATGAAAAGCAGCTGAAATTCATCCATAATGCAATTGAAGATACATTCCTAAGTAAGTTAGATGCGACTATTAATCGCTATGATCGTATTAGTATGAATCTAGTGCCAAACGGCGGACTACAAGAACGCACATATACACCTATTCAATTGTTGAATGAGTATGGTCCATCTCTAATTCAAAAATTATTAGAGGTTCCTTATGAATTTAATGGTAAACATCATGTGATTTATTTATAATTCTATGCCCCCACTTTCCTAAGTGGGGGATTTTTTATGAGATAGGGAAGTAAATAAAAATTTCCTGTGAACACTGAGTTCCAGGAACTTTCAAGAATGTATAATCCTGCTGGCAAGGTCTTCGCCTGACGCTATTCCCGTCGGAGTTGTCACCTTGCACTACAATCAATCAAGTTTTAGAGGGTGATCAAATTAAGAGCTCATAAAACGGTAGAAACAGGATTAGATCTGAGCGCTTCTGATTTTTGTATGAGACGCACTTTTCCAACTAACATGCCAATTATCCAATTAAGCACCTTATTTTTGATTCGATGGTTTATTTTAATGGAATCTCCCCCACATTCTGAGGAATTTCATCTGCAATTTTTGAAAAGGTTGTAATCATTATATAAAAACCGGCCAATATTCTAACTTTTATAAGTCTTAAAGTTCTAGGAATACTTTGTTGAAATTGCTAGAAATCCTGTCTCAACAAGTACTATTTACACATTTTAAAGAATTATCGTCCTGTTTTAAAAAAAACGGTGGAGGAAAGTGGAGCGATGTGGTATGTTAATGACATAAAGTGGGGTGAGTAGCATGTTCATGGGCGAATATCAACATAACGTTGATGCGAAGGGACGGTTAATAATTCCTTCAAAATTCCGAGAGCATTTAGATGACAGTTTTGTCTTAACGCGTGGTCTCGATAATTGCTTATTTGGTTATCCTATGAATGAATGGCGAAAACTCGAAGAAAAATTAAAAGAACTCCCAGTTACTAAGAAAGATGCTCGTGCATTTACTCGTTTTTTCTTCTCAGGTGCAACCGAAGTAGAAATAGACAAACAAGGTCGTATTAATATTCCGATCAACCTCCGTAGCTATGCAAAAATGGACAAGGAATGTATCGTACTTGGAGTATCGAATCGTCTTGAAATATGGGCAAAAGATGCTTGGGAAAATTATTTTGTGGAATCTGAGGATTCTTTCAATGATATTGCAGAAAATATGATTGGCTTTGACATATAACTTTTAACTAGTAGGGGTTTTCTCCCCTGCTAAACGAGGATAAAGTATCTGGTGGAATTAACATCGAGTAAACTCGATATAAATCTAAACAGAACTACGCCAAGGTTAATTTAATAAAGAGGAGGGGACAGCTTGTTTCATCACACAACCGTATTATTAAAAGAGACAGTAGATGGACTAGCTATTCGTCCTGATGGGATCTATGTGGATTGCACACTAGGCGGAGCTGGCCACAGTGAGTATTTAGTACAACAATTAAATGAAAAAGGTAGACTTATTTGCTTTGACCAAGATATGACGGCTATTGAAAATGCCAAGACAAAACTTGCACCGTTTTTAGATAAAGTTACTTTTGTCCATGCTAACTTTCGTTATTTAAAAGATGAACTTTACCAAATTGGTGTTGAAAAAGTCGATGGGATTTTGTATGACTTAGGAGTATCATCTCCACAATTAGATACTCCTGAGCGTGGATTCAGCTACAACTATGATGCACCCTTAGATATGCGTATGGATCAATCAAGTGAGTTAACTGCTTATCATGTAGTCAACGAATGGTCCTATGAAAAACTACTCAAAATATTTTTCCGTTACGGAGAAGAGAAGTTTTCCAAACAGATAGCGCGTAAAATTGAAAAGGCTAGAGAAATAGAGCCAATTGCTACTACATTCCAACTCGTAGAATTAATAAAAGAAGGCATACCGGCAGCTGCTAGAAGAACTGGAGGTCATCCTGCAAAGCGTATTTTCCAGGCAATCCGAATTGCAGTAAATGATGAATTAGGAGCGGCAGAAGACTCCCTTGAAGATGCTATTAAGCTTATCAAAGTAGGGGGAAGAGTAAGTGTTATTACTTTCCACTCTTTGGAAGACAGACTAACTAAAACAATTTTTAAGGAAGCATCTTCTATACCTGATTTACCTCCAAATTTACCAATGATTCCTGCAGGCATGGAGCCAATGTTAAAGCTGGTTACAAGGAAACCGATTGTCCCGTCGGAGGACGAATTAGCAGTAAATAATCGTTCCCGTTCAGCAAAGTTACGCATTGTGGAAAAATTAATCGAAAAGGGGAGTGTCTAAATGGCTATTCGTAAACATCAGTCACAAACATACATAACTCGGCCTTCTTACCCTGAACAACCACTTGTAAAGAAGCCGGCAAAACAACGTAATAAACTGATTTCTCGAGGAGAAAAAATCCTTTTTATTGGGTTATTAGCTATAGTTACCATTTTGTCTTTAATGATTATTCAAACTCAAACCGCTGTACGGGCAACAACTACCGATATTTCTCTACTTGAAAAGGAAATTGACTCTACTGTGAAAAAGAATACCGACTTGTCTATACAAGTAAATGAATTATCTACCTATGATCGCATTTGGAAAAAGGCGGAAGAGCTCGGTTTGAAACTGAATGAGCAAAACGTAAAGGTAGTGCCAGGACAATGAATAAGAAATTTCGTTTTCAATGGGGAGCCTTTCTAATGTTTTTACTATATGGAGGGCTCTTTTTTTTATTACTTAGTCGTTTTGTATTTATACAGTATACAGGCACAGCCGAAGGACAAGAATTATCAACAAAAGCAGAGAATAAATATAGTAGAGAACAAACTCTTCAAGCTAGTAGAGGTAAAATAATTGATCGTAATGGTGAAATTATTGCGCAGGATACACTTAGCTATAAAATGATTGCTGTGATTAGTCCAAGTGCCTCTAATAATAGTAGTGTACAAAGACATGTTACTGATACGGCAAAGACTGCTAAAGTATTATCGAATTATATAGATATGACAGAACAAGAGATTATTAGTTTACTAGATAAAAATATAAAAGCTGAGAAATATCAAGTGGAGTTCGGAAAAGCCGGTAGAGATATTAACAATCAATTAATGGAAGAGATTAAAAGTAACAAACTACCTGGAATAATTTTTATCGAGGATTTGAAAAGATTATATCCTAATGGCCAATTTGCTTCCCATTTAATAGGTTTCGCTCTAAAAGAAGAGAAAGAAGATGGGACAGCTGAACCTGTTGGGAAAATGGGTCTTGAATATATTTATGATGAAGAGTTAACTGGCACTCCGGGTAAAGTCGAATTCAAAAGTGATACTAAAGGTTTTTTACTCCCGAATGCTGAGAAAATGGTAACAAAGGCACAGGATGGTTTGGATATCCAGCTCACACTAGATAAGACTATTCAGAACTTTTTAGAAGAATCTATGAATAAAGTGCAAGAAAAATATGAACCAGAAAAGATTACGGCAGTTGTTGCAGATCCGAAAACTGGGAAGATATTAGCAATGTCCCAGCGACCTACCTTTGAACCGAATACAAGAGAAGGATTATCGACTAACTGGTTAAATGAAGTAACAGAGCAGACAATTGAACCAGGATCTACCTTCAAAGTATTCACACTAGCCTCTGCAATTGAAGAGGGGGTATGGGCACCTAATGCCAGGTTTAAATCTGGATCCTATACGATTTACGATAGAACAATTCGTGATCATAACGTAGTAGGGTGGGGTAATATAACGTATTTAGAAGGTTTCCAACGTTCATCCAACGTATCAATGGCTTACTTACTGAACCAAATAGGAGAGGAAACATTCAATGAATACATTAAACTCTTCGGATTTGGACAGAAGACGGGAATTGACCTCCCCAATGAAGCTTCTGGAATTATAGCAGATTCTGGACCAGTTGAACGAATTACTACAACATTTGGTCAGGGGACAACTGTTACACCTATACAAATGGTCCAGGGTATGACTGCAATAGCAAATGAAGGTAAAATGATGCAACCCTATATTATTGAGCAAATTGTCAATCCTAATACAAATGAAGTAGTGGAGAATCATAAACCAACTGAAAAAAAATCTCCAATTTCTAAAGAGACTGCACAGCAGGTAAAAGAAATACTGGAAAGCACTATAACATCAGAAATAGGTACTGCTAAGAAATTCAAGTTAAATGGATATACATCAGCTGGAAAAACTGGAACTGCTCAAATAGCAAAACCTGGTGGTGGTTACTATTGGGGAAGAAATGATTTCCTATATTCTTTCATAGGGATGGCTCCAGTTGAGGACCCGGAGTTAATCGTATATATCATGGTTCATCGACCTAATTTGGAGCCAACTGAATCAGGTTCCGAAACGACATCTGAAATTTTCAACTCGGTAACAGAAAGAAGTTTGAAATATTTAAATATCGAGCCGGAGAACACGGAACTTGCAAAACCAATTAAAATGCCTAATGTAATTGGAGAAAATATAATTGAGAGTCAAAGTAAACTTGAAGCAGAGGGTTTAAAAACAGTAGTTATCGGTCAGTCGGATAAGGTGGAAGAACAGTATCCTATGGCTAATGCATCCACTATTTCAAATAGCACAGTCTTTATAAAGGGACAGGGAGACATTCAATTACCAAACTTTAAGGGTTGGTCAAAAAGAAATATAATGTTATATAAATCATTATCAAAATTACCTATTGAAATTGTTGGAGAAGGGTTTGTAACAGAACAGAGTTTGACTGGAGGATCGATCGTAACGGCTGACACTCCCATAGTCGTAAAACTTGCCACTCCTGATGAAGTAACGAATATGGAGACAAGCAAAGAAGAATCACTTACAGATTTACCTCAGGACTAAAAGAGGGATAGAATAGTTAGAGTCATTTTCTCATAAGTTATCTAAAACGGACTAAAGGGGAATTGGCAATTTCAAAATTAAAACAAATTGTACGTCTACGCATGATTTGGATTATGATTATTTTTTTATTCTTATTGGTACTGTTCAAGTTAGTTCAACTTCAATTTTTTCAGTTTGATGAACTTACGACGAAAGCGAAAGAAAGCTGGGATAGAGAACTACCTTACGCATCGCTGCGTGGGAATATTTTGGATCGTAATGGTGAAGTAATTGTTGGCAATAAGCTTTCACCTACCTTGTTTTATATGCCATCTCAAAATGATGATCCAGAACAAGTAGCTGATGAAATTGGTCCTTTAATTGGCATGGACAAAGGTGAGCTTTTAGAGCAAATAAACAAAAGAAGCTACTTGGTAAAGATTGCACCAAAAGGAAAAAATATTTCAAGTGAACTTGCAATGGACATACAAGATAAGAATATTAAAGGATTGTATGCAGGAGTAGATTATATAAGAGACTATCCTTATGGTAATATGTTATCTAGATTAGTAGGATTCACTGGATATGATGCACAAGGGCTTGCTGGAATCGAATATCAATATGATTCTATTTTAAAAGGCGAGTCTTCAGCAGTGCGAATGTTTACCGACGCCAAGGGAGTACCGCTTCCTCATGTGGATGATGGTTGGAAAAATGGAGTAAAAGGTAATCATGTTCAGCTTACCGTGGATTTAGATATTCAGAAAGTAGTTGAACGTGAACTTACTCAAGCTATGCAAAAGTATGAGGCGACTCAAGCGATTGCAATCGTCATGAATCCGAAAAACGGTGAAATATTAGCCCTTGCTTCTGCTCCTAATTTCGATCCATCTTCATATCAAGAGGTGGACTCAACCATTTATAACAGAAACTTACCAGTCTGGATGACTTTTGAACCTGGTTCAACTTTTAAGATTATTACATTAAGTGCCGCATTAGAAGAGAAAGTAGTAGACTTAGAGGAAGATCATTTCCATGATATCGGGTATACAATGGTCGAGGGAGCGAGACTCCGTTGTTGGAAACGTGAAGGACATGGAGATCAAACATTCCTAGAGGTTGTTGAAAATTCTTGTAACCCTGGTTTTATTGAACTAGGGAATAGAGTAGGTGCAGAGAAACTGTCGGAGTACATACGCAACTTTGGCTTTGGTGAATCTACAGGATCAGGGATGGCTGGGGAATCAACGGGTATTCTATTTAGTAAAGAGAACTTTGGACCAGTTGAACATGCTACAACATCCTTTGGTCAAGGTATATCTGTTACACCTATCCAACAAGTTCAAGCTGTAGCCGCAGCAGTTAATGGTGGATATCTGTATAAACCATTTATTGTGAAAAATACAATTGATGGGGAAACAAACGAAATATTATCAAGTAGTGAGCCAGAGATGAAGCGTCAAGTTATTAGTGAGGAAACTTCAGCCATTGTACGAGATGCTTTGGAACACGTTGTTGCGGAAGGATCAGGTAGAAACGCGTATCGCGACCAACTTCGTATTGGTGGTAAAACAGGAACAGCACAAAAAGTTCAAGACGGGCGGTATATGGAAGGGGAATACATTGTTTCCTTTATAGGATTTGCACCTGCTGATAATCCTGAGCTTATTGTATATGTGGCAATTGATAACCCAAAACATAGCACTCAATTTGGTGGAGTCATTGCAGCACCAATTGTAGGTCAAATTTTGGAAGATTCAATGAAGACTAAGGGTAGTGGCACCCAACTGGAAAAAGAGTATAGATGGGGAGATGTGGAACAAGTCCGTACACCAAACCTAGTAGGAACGAAAAGGAAAGAAATTACGTCCTATATGTATCCATTTACTATTGTTTGGCATGGTGAGGGAGACGAAATAATATCTCAGCTACCAAAAGAAAATGGGCTCATCCCATTAGATGGAACAATACATGTCTACACAAATAAATAAAACAGTACATTCATTATTAGTTGATCGTATTTAAGGAGATTTTTTCATGACATTGTCTACAACGGTTATTACACTTATTGTTAGTTTTTTTATCACTATTATTCTTGCTCCAATAGTTATTCCGTATTTAAGAAGAATGAAATTTGGTCAAAGTATAAGAGAAGAAGGCCCACAGTCGCACCATAAAAAGGCGGGTACTCCTACAATGGGAGGACTTATCTTCTTAGCATCTATTATTATTTCTACACTTGCTCTTTCATTTTATTTTGATCAGTTAACGACTCAGTCAATTGTATTATTAGTTATCCTGGTAGGATTCGGTGTAATTGGGTTTTTAGATGACTTTATAAAAGTAGTATTGAAGAGAAATCTGGGTTTAACTTCTATTCAGAAACTAATTGGTCAGATTCTTATTGCGGTAATTGCGTATTTCTTACTAAAGCAAGGTCCGTTTGATACAACCATTGAAATACCATTTACACAAATGGAACTAGCTTTAGGACAATTGTATATTGCGTTCCTAATATTTTGGTTAGTAGGGTTTTCAAATGCTGTCAATTTAACAGATGGCTTAGATGGTTTAGTAGCAGGAACTGCAACGGTTGCTTTTGCGACATTTGGTGTTCTAGCACTTGCTTATGAACAAACAGATATAGCTATATTCACATTCAGTGTTTCGGGTTCACTTTTAGGGTTTTTATTATTCAACAAAAATCCAGCAAAAGTGTTTATGGGAGATACGGGTTCTCTAGCATTAGGTGGCGCACTAGCAATGGTATCCATTCTAGTTAAACATGAATTGTTATTACTACTAGTCGGTATTATTTTTGTAATTGAAACATTGTCCGTAATTTTGCAGGTAATTAGCTTTAAAACAACCGGAAAACGTATATTTAAAATGAGCCCAATTCATCATCATTTTGAATTATCAGGTTGGAATGAACGTAAAATAGTTACCGTTTTTTGGGCAATAGGTTTTATAGCTGCAATGATTGTAGTCTGCTTGGAGGTTTTGTAATATGAAGAAATTACCAATTGTATTTCATAAAAAAATACTCGTTTTAGGATTGGCGAAAAGTGGTACTGCTGCTGCAGAAATTCTTCATGATTTAGGAGCTTTTGTTACCGTAAATGATTCAAAGCCATTTGAGCAAAACGAAAACGCTCAGTATTTGTTGTCCAAAGGGCTTACAGTTATTTGCGGAAGTCATCCGGAAGATCTTTTAGACGAAGGGTTTAGTCTTATCGTCAAGAATCCTGGGATACCTTATACCAATCCAGTCGTTGCAGAGGCAAATAAAAGAGGTATTCCAGTATGGACAGAGGTAGAACTAGCGTATCGTATTAGCGAAGCTCCTATGATAGGAATTACAGGGTCAAATGGGAAGACAACAACAACAACATTAATATTTGAAATGCTTGCAACTGCCAATAAAAAGCCAAAAATAGCTGGAAATATTGGGACGGTGGCAACTAGTGTTGCAAAAGAAGCAACAGAAGACAATATTATCGTCACTGAATTATCTTCGTTCCAACTAATGGGTACAGAAGACTTAAAGCCTAAAGTTTCCGTATTGCTTAACTTGTATGAGGCACATCTAGATTATCATAGGGATTTTCAAGAATACACAGATGCTAAATTTAAAATTACCCAAAAACAAGATGCTAGCGATTGGCTAGTTTTTAATGGGGAGCAGCAAATTGTAAAAGATTATGCCCAAAAAAGTAATGCATCCAAAATACCTTTCTATGTAAGTGGTAAAACAAAGGATGGTATTAGTGCGGATGATTTATATGTTTACTGGAACGGTGAACAATTATTTAATAGATCAATCATCGCGCTACGAGGTAAACATAATTTAGAAAATGCATTAGCAGCTACTGCTACTGCACTTATGATGAATTGCTCTGTGGAAGCTATTATGCAAGTATTGTCGACGTTCCATGGGGTTAAGCATCGCACACAGTTTATCAGGGAGTGGAAGGGACGTAAATTCTATAATGACTCAAAAGCTACCAATGCACTTGCTACTAAAAGTGCATTGGAAGGATTTACGGAGCCGGTTATATTAATAGCAGGTGGTGTGGACCGTGGACATTCATTTGATGAATTAATACCATACTTACATCGTGTGAAAGCATTAGTCCATTACGGAGCAACTAAAGACAGACTACAAAAGTTTGGAGAAGCACAGAGAATACCTTCTGTAGTTAGTGTTCAAACATTAGGTGAAGCATTTGAAATGGTAACTGAGTTGTCATCGGAAGGGGATATTATATTATTATCTCCCGCTTGTGCAAGTTGGGACCAATATGAAAGCTTTGAGATACGTGGCGAAGAATTTATCAATCGAGTTATTTCTCTAGAAGAGTAATGAAAGGATGACCTAAACGAAAGATACAAGAAAATTTATTTTCCTATCTTCTGTACTGTTTTTATCCATTATAGGTATATTATTTGTTCATTCAGCAGGTTCCTATTGGAGCGAAGTCCATTATAAAGGACAAATGCCTTTTGCGTTAAAACAAGCTGCATATTTAGTTGTAGGGATCTTTGGAGCCTTTATTATTCAAAAATCGAGTTTCATAAGGTCGAATGGATTTTGGAAAGGTTTATATATAGTTGCAATTGTTTTGCTAATCGGCGTTTTGATTCCAGGCATTGGAGTTGTTCGAAATGGATCTCAAAGCTGGATTTCACTTGGTTTTATGAACTTTCAGCCAGCTGAGTTAGCTAAAATAGCTGTTTTAGGAGTTTTGGCAAGCTCCCTTGCAAATGAAAAAAATTCTAGGATGAAAATGTATATTCAAAGTGCGGTCCTGTTATTATTACCAATTGGTTTTATCATGGTACAACCAGACTTTGGTTCTGCATTTGTCTTGGTTGTTGCTGTATTCTTTTTATTGTTCGCAGCAGGTCTTCCGTTTAAGTTCTTCCTCTGGATAGGCTTGAGTGGAATTGTTGCTTTTGTGTTATTAATCGTTTCAGCACCATACAGACTTGTACGAATTCAAGCTTTTTTAGACCCTTGGAACGATCCTTTGGGATCTGGGTTTCAAGCTATACAATCATTGCTTGCAATAGGTCCTGCTGGATTATTCGGGTTTGGTTATGGAAATAGCCGCCAGAAGTTTTTATATTTGCCGGAACCTCAAAATGATTTTATCTTTTCTATTCTATTAGAAGAGGCAGGTTTCATCGGGGGATTCATCATCGTACTTGCCTTTGTGACTTTCTTTACGACTAGTTTCACAATGGCTGCACGTGCAAAAACACGTGAACGCCAGCTGATGATTATCGGATTTACTTCCCTGTTGGCAGTACAAACATTTTTAAATATGGGGGTAGTTACTGGACTGTTACCAGTGACAGGAGTGACTTTACCATTCATCAGTTATGGGGGATCGTCATTAGTGATGACATGGGGGATTATTGGAATTATTTTAAATTTAGCCAAAGAAACTGATAAAGAAGGGGGGCGGTAGAATGGAAAAAATTATTGATATTGAAGATCGTATACCTACACTAAAAGAGCGAAGAAGACGTAGAACAAACAAAAAATTTTCCATTCTACTTTTTCTCTTTGTAACTACTTTGTTGATTGTTTTATATTTCCAATCATCTTATAGTCAAATTCAAACAATCTCATTAGATGGTGCAAAACTAGTTCCAGAGCAATTGTACATAGAAGAAAGTACATTGGTTACTGGTGAATCGATGTGGAGTTTTAATGAAAGTAAAATAGAAAATCTATTGGCAGGGAATGCCTGGGTAGAATCAGTGCATGTCCAGCGGAAGTGGTTAACATCCGTTCATATACAGGTTAATGAGTTTAATCAAATAGGATACCTTGAGGAAGGCGATTTTCTTCATATTATTTTAGAAAATGGGCAGATTATTAAAACAGATGGACAAGTTATTCCTAAGGATGGTCCCATATTTACTGGGTTTGAAGATGAGAAAATTCGTCAAAGAATGATTAAAGAGTTAAAGCTCTTAGACAGTGAAGTGTTAACGGGTATTTCACAGATTAAATATACACCAACCGAAAACGATGCCTATTCTATTCAAGTGTATATGAATGATGGCAATGAGGTTCAAGCAATCATTCCATCATTTGGAGAGAAAATGAATTACTACCCGTCTATTGTTTCTCAACTGAATCCAGAAGTGAAAGGGATTGTAGATTTAGAAGTAGGAACATTTTTTCAACCATATGTAGATGTGTACAATGTACCAGAAAAGGAGGAGGTTGTGGAAAATGAGGAAGACCAAACTCCTTAAAGTACCGTCTAGGGGACTTATTACTATATCGATGGTAAGTTTAGTGTTAGGATTTATACTTGCATATTCGTATAGCATCTCCTCAGATGACACAGATGAAAACGCTTCAGATGTCTCGGGGTTCCAACAACAAGAAAAATATAGAGAAAAATTAGTAGAACAAAAAGAACGAAATAAAGAACTAACGGAAGAAATTATCGTAAAGCAGCAAAAAGTTCGGGATTATGAACAATCTTTTGTAGAGAGTGAAGAAAGTGTGGAAGAGCTAGTTGAGGAAGCAGAATTACTTCGATTATTAATTGGTGATATTCCATCACAAGGAAAAGGAATTACTGTTTCGTTGGAAGACGGGGCATATAATCCTTCTCAAGAAAACCCAAATGATTACATTGTACATGAGAGTCATGTTTTTAAAGTGATCAATGAATTAAAAATATCAGGTGCAGAGGCTATATCTATTAATGGTCAGCGGCTTCACGCAAACTCCTATATACGATGTACTGGCCCTGTAATTGTGGTTGATGGGAAAACCTTTCCTGCTCCATTCACAATAGAAGCAGTAGGAGATCCCAAAGTTTTATTCGCCTCCGTAAACTTAGGTGGAGGCGTTGTAGATCAACTTACTAGTGATAATATAGTGGTAACCGTCGGAGAAAAAGATTTAATAACTATGCCTGCTTTAAGGGATGATGATTATAGCTAACGAAAAGGAGGCCGAATAATGAAAAAAACCGTCTATATTCGGTTCACCATAATTTTGTTAATAGTGGGTTTTATGTTAGCAGTACAATATAACACCGTTCAAAATCCAGAAACTAGAGACACACGAGACATATGGGCTATTCGTCAAGAGCTGTCCAAAGAAACTGAAACACACTCAGAGTTACTATCTGAAGTTTATATGTTAGATCAGACAATCCTTAAATATGGGAATATGGTGAGTGAAAGTGCTGCGTTTGCTTTAGAGGATACAGTGGTGCAACTAAAGGAAGATATTGGTCTAGTAGATTATACTGGTCCAGGGCTTACTATTAAAGTAGAGCCATCACTAGAAAGCATTGCACTTGGACAACCTGTAGAAGGTATTTCACCAGACCTACTTATTCGTCTAATCAATGAAATCAATCGTTTTAAAGCTAAAGATATTGAAGTTGACGGTAAACGTATAATATATTCTTCACCAATAAGAGATGTAAATGGTAAAACTACAGTGAATAATATACCTGTAAGAAATGCTCCATTTATGATCAGAATTGGAACTTCTACCTATGATGAGGCACAAAAAATGTACAATCAGTTAGAGGCTTCTACAATCGGTGACGACTTCTATATCGATAATTTAAAACTTAAGATTGGTGAGCCAGAGCAGATTATCAGTATTTCAGCTTATGACCAGCCAGTGAACAATCATTTCTTAAAAGAAGTACCAGAAGGGGAGTCATGAAATGTGGTTGCCATTATTAGGACTGATACTTGGGATTTCCCTCGGTTTATTAACTGAAATGCAGGTTCCAGAAATATATGAAAGCTATTTATCAATAGCAGTATTGGCTGCACTTGATACTTTATTTGGTGGAATACGTGCCCATCTTCAGCATGTTTATGATGATAAAGTATTTGTTTCAGGATTTTTCTTCAACATTGCTCTTGCTGCAGCTCTAGCATTTTTAGGAGTCCACTTAGGGATAGATTTATACTTGGCTGCAATTTTTGCGTTTGGAGTACGATTATTTCAAAATATAGCAGTTATTCGTCGAATAATGTTAACTAAATGGTCGGAAAGAAAAAATCAATAAGGTTTTATATAGTAATTGACTATTTCTTTAGAAAATTTTAGACTTTATACTATTTTTACACTAGAATAATAAATAAAGAGTTTACAGGAGGTGCCACGGGTTGAATCAATCAGAATTATACGTATCACTAGATATTGGGTCGTCATCAATCAAGGTCTTAATCGGCGAAATGAATGATGACTCGCTGCATGTAATAGGTGTAGGAAATGTAAAATCAAATGGAATAAGAAAAGGCACCATTGTGGATATAGATGCAACCGTACAATCTATAAAAAAAGCTGTTAATGAAGCCGAAAGAATGATTGGTATGTCTATTAATGAAATAGTATTAGGCATCCCAGCAAATATGGCGAATATTCAAAATGTTAAAGGAGTAGTCGCTGTTAATCGTGAGGATAGAGAAATTACGGATGGTGACTTAGAACGTGTGATTGAGTCTGCTCAAGTAATGTCTATTCCTCCTGAGAGAGAGCTTATTAATATAGCGCCAAAACAGTTTATCGTCGATCACTTAGAGGAAATTAAAGATCCAAGAGGGATGATTGGCACCCGCCTTGAATTAGACGGTATTATGATGACTACATCCAAAACAATTTTACATAACGTGTTAAGATGTGTGGAAAGAGCTGGTCTCCAAATAAGGGAGATTTATTTGCAACCTTTAGCTGGTGGCCATTTTGCATTAACTGAAGATGAAAAAAATCATGGCACTGCTTATATTGAAATAGGCGGGGGTTCCACAACGATTGCCATTTTTAATGAAGGACATTTAATTAATACTTCAGTTATTCCGGTAGGTGGAGATCATATTACAAAAGATTTATCTATTGTACTGAAAACACCAACCGAACAAGCAGAAATGATTAAACTAAAATATGGACATGCATTCTATGATGATGCTTCGGATGATGAATTATTTGAAGTACCTGTAATAGGAGCTGATATGAAGGAACAATACTCGCAACGTTATATTGCTGAAATCATCGGAGTTCGACTTGAAGAGCTATTTGAACTAGTTCTGGAAGAATTCTATCGACTTGGTTTACAAGACTTACCAGGAGGAGTAGTGATTACTGGCGGAGTTTCTAAACTGGAAGGTTTAGGTCAGTTGGCAAGACATATACTCCAAACAAGAGTAAGACTATATACTCCAGATTATATTGGGGTTCGTGAGCCACAATATACGACTGCAGTTGGTCTTATAAGATATGCCTATAAAGAAGATCTTTTCTATGGTAAAATTGGTAGTAGCTATGCATTAGCGCATTCGGTTCCAAATGACACAGTTGCGGTGTCTAAAAAACAAAAACAAACTGCGCAAACAACCAATGAACACAAAGATAGCGCAATGACAAAAGCAAAAAGATTTTTTGACAAGTTTTTCGAATAACAAACCCTTTATCATAGCAGAGAGAGCATAGGAGGCAATAGCATGTTAGAATTTGAAACAAATGAAGATCAATTAGCGATCATTAAAGTTATTGGAGTAGGTGGTGGCGGTAACAACGCTGTAAATCGAATGATTGAACACGGTGTTCAAGGAGTAGATTTTATTGCTGTTAATACAGATGCACAAGCTCTCAATATGTCAAAAGCCGAAGTAAAACTACAAATTGGTGGAAAACTAACTCGCGGTCTTGGTGCAGGAGCGAATCCTGAGGTAGGGAAAAAAGCTGCGGAAGAAAGTAAAGAACTGATAGAAGAAGCTTTAAGAGGCGCAGATATGGTATTTGTCACAGCAGGTATGGGTGGCGGTACAGGTACTGGAGCAGCACCAGTCATTGCTCAAATTGCACGTGATTTAGGGGCATTAACAGTTGGTGTAGTAACACGTCCATTTACTTTTGAAGGTCGTAAACGTTCTACACAAGCAGTTGGTGGTATTAGCATGATGAAAGAGTCAGTTGATACGTTAATCGTCATTCCAAATGACCGTTTGTTAGAAATCGTAGATAAAAACACACCAATGCTTGAAGCTTTCAGAGAAGCGGATAATGTACTACGTCAAGGGGTTCAAGGTATTTCTGATTTGATCGCAGTACCTGGTCTTATCAATCTTGACTTTGCAGATGTTAAAACAATTATGTCAAACAAAGGTGCAGCACTTATGGGTATCGGTATTTCTGCAGGAGAAAATCGTGCTGCAGAAGCTGCGAAAAAGGCTATTTCAAGTCCACTTCTTGAAACATCAATTGATGGAGCAACTGGTGTCTTGATGAATATTACTGGTGGTTCAAACTTAAGTCTGTTTGAAGTTCAAGAAGCGGCTGATATTGTTGCCTCTGCTTCAGATGAAGAAGTTAATATGATATTCGGTTCGGTTATTAATGATAACTTGAAAGATGAAATAGTTGTTACGGTAATTGCAACTGGATTCAACGAAGAACTTATCACACAAAAACAACCTCGAAGCACAGGTTTCGGCGGCAGCAGAACGCCACAACCATCTGTAGCACCAATTCGTGAACAGCGTAAAGAAGAAGTGCAACAACAAGCACCTCAACAAGATCGACATGTATCTCATAACCAACAAGAGGATGCATTAGATATCCCAACTTTCTTAAGAAATCGTCAACGTAGAAACTAATATAAAGACTAAAGCAATCACTTCGGTGGTTGCTTTTTTTGAATAAAGTATATAAAAATGCTAAGTTCCTGATAATGAAGCTATGAATAGTAATGCTATAATTTCCCGTGTTAGAAGGACTCCTTATAAATTAATTAATATCAAGATTTTATATATATATGATGAATATGTAGGAATATTTCAGTCGAAACAGTGAATAGAAACACCTATTAGTAGTATGGTTCTACATGTTTTGGTTGAAAATTTTGTAAAAGTTTTCCACTACGCAAGTAAAAGATAATAGTCCGCAAGTAAATATAGACTTAGAGCAAGTAAAACTTTAAGACCGCAAGTAAGCCACTGATGGGAGCAAGTAAACAATAGGTGAGAGCAAGTAAAGAAATATTAAGATCAAATCCTGCATATAAGGATATTTTTGATTCCGGAGCTAAAAATAAGTTTTTGGTAATTTGAGTGGTATAGAATACAACAATTACATACAGAGCGGTTAGATTTGTGTTATCAAGCATTCAAAAAAGGCATTTCTTATATATTTCTTCACTAGTAAAAAGTATATGACAATAAATAGCCGGTATTTGCCTTATAGATTAACGTTAGAGCTCCCGAAATTTTATCTTCGGGAGCTTCCTCTTTGAATTGGAGAGTATCTTATCTCTAGTTATCCCAAAAAGCACTAACCTGTTTCTAGAAGGTATAAGGGTGACGGAGAGACAAATGCCATAAAACTGCTGAGAAAACAGAGGCTGATGGTGACGTTCAGTCACCACCAGCCTAATTGGCATCTTTTTTTGTATTTTTTAACTCTTATTATTTGTCGTAAAAAAAGAACGTTTTTGAACGGTCTTTTGACAAATTTCTTAAACTTTAGATGCTAAGCTTTAGTCAAAAGGAGGGAAACTATGTATGCGGAAGTAATGATTGTAACCAATACTTTTTTCAATTATACCGTTTTGGCATTTGCCAATAAAATTGGGTGGATTGAAAATCAGAAAAGGTATTTATTCCTATCTGCTCTAACGGCTGGAGTAATCACAGTTGTTTTCTCTCATTCTATGAGTACAATATTTTTATCTTTTTTTGTAATGATTGCGATTGCTTTTTGGAAAAAACGTTCGCAAATAGGAAAAGCAATTATTTTAACGTTACTGACTAGCGTTTTTGCTGGCGGTTTACTTACAGCTATTGCTCCTTTGTATGACAATAGTAGTAATTTGTTTATGATTATGAACTTTGCGTTGATTGCAACAGGTGGTCTATATTTGTTGACCAAACATGTCCTTCATCTGAATATTACTCAAGGAGAAAGAGAGCTTCTATATTCATCTAACGTTTCGTTATTTGGTGTTTCTAAGGAGCTGACACTTTTTATAGACTCAGGAAATGTGTGTACGGAACCGTTATCTAATGATCCTGTCCACTTTGTGGCAGCTGAAATGTTGCAGGAAATTCTGCCACATGCGTTATATGAAGCTATTAGTAATTGGGAGTTTGATGGAAGAACCGGATTGGACAAGATTTCAAAAGAATATGCAAGTAAATTAAGATTAATTCCAATTGCAACGATTCAAAAGCATAAAACATGGGTTGTTGGTATTAAGTATGATCACTGGATGATTGGAGATCAGGCATTACCTAAAGGTTATATTGTTATGACGAAAGCAAGAGAAAAGTTTCCACATGGGGCGGATGGGATATTACATAGTTCCTCATATTTTCATTTGAAAAAAAGGAGTGTAGGATAATGCTGATGAATTGGTTGCGTAAGATTTACTATTGGGTACTTTCCTTTAGAAGAAAAAGTGTACATTATATTGGTGGCAATGAATCATTACCAAAACCATTATCGAGAGAAGAAGAACGAGAGATGCTACTGGCGTTTATGGATGGCGATGAACATGCTAGAGATGTATTAATTGAACGAAACTTAAGATTAGTTGTTTACATTGCGAGAAGATTTGATCAGACAAATACTAATATAGAAGACCTTATTAGTATAGGTTCAATCGGACTTATTAAGGCTGTAGAGACGTTTAATCTAGAAAAAGGTATCAAGCTCGCAACTTACGCATCAAGATGTATAGAGAACGAAATTTTAATGCATTTACGTAAGACAAATCGTATGAAGTCAGAAGTATCTTTTGATGAACCTTTAAATTCTGATTCTGACGGGAATGAACTATTACTATCAGATATTTTAGGTACTAGCGAGGATTTAATCATTGAAGATGTGGAGAAAAAACTAGAGCGTCAACATGTATTTGAAGCAATAAATTTACTTGGAAATAGGGAGAAGTACATTATGCAATGTCGGTTCGGTTTAAATGGTAAAGAAGAAATGACTCAAAAAGAAGTAGCTGATCATTTAGGTATTTCGCAATCATATATATCACGTTTAGAAAAAAAAATCATTTTAGATTTAAAGGAGCTGTTAAACGAACCAATTGCCTAATGGGTGAAATTGGATAGAAACGTATAGAATAATCTTTTCTTTCCCGGACAAACTGACTTAGAACAATTAAAAAGTCCGGAGGAAGATCTATGACGAGAACAAAAGTTGAATTATGCGGCATTGATACATCTAAGCTTCCTTTACTTAAGCATGAAGAAATGAAAGAATTGTTTATCCGTTTACAATCTGGTGAAGAATCTGTTAAAGATGAACTGGTAATGTGTAATTTAAGGCTAGTTTTAAGCCTAGTTCAAAGGTTTGCTTACCGAGGAGAGCAAGCAGATGATTTGTTTCAAGTTGGTTGTATTGGGCTCATCAAATCAATTGAGAATTTCGATTTAAAGCATAACGTCCGTTTTTCTACGTATGCAGTTCCTATGATTATTGGAGAAATAAAAAGACATTTACGTGATCATCATTCAGTACGAGTATCAAGATCGTTAAGAGATATTGCATATAAAGCTATGAAAGCAAAGGAACAGTTTATCAACGAACATTTACAAGAACCAACCTTGGATGACTTATCAAAAGAGTTAGATATTTCAGTGGAGGATATATTAATTGCTTTAGATGCTATTCAAGATCCTGTATCTTTACAAGAACCAATATTCAGTGATGGTGGAGACGCTATTTATATGATGGACCAATTATGCGATAATGATGTATCCGAAGATCAATGGGTAACTTATTTTACTGTGAAGGATAGTTTTCAGAAGCTAGATACAAGACAAAAGAAAATATTAACGAAGAGAATTTACTATGGAGCTACACAAACTGAAATAGCGATGGACTTAGGTTTATCGCAGGCACAAATTTCACGATTAGAGAAAAGTGCCTTATCAACTATTCAAAGCCAATTGAATCCATAAGTTATTTAGCAAAAACGCTTTTTCTTTTTTTTCGAAGAAGCGTTTTTCTGTTGTTATAAATTTCTTAAGAACAACAAGTTAGCTCCTGTGATTTGGGTGGAGCATAATCGTAGTTACTTTTGGTCCGGCAGAAAACACTTTTTAAAAATCAATCTGGATTTTTTTCTTTTTTGAAAAAAAGCGTTTTTTTCATTTTCATTCATATAATGAATAAAGGGGGTTAATGATGAAATTTTCAGATGCGCAGCAAAAAGAAGTAATAGAAGCAAAGAGTGGGCAATTACTCGGCTATATTGTAGATGCAGAAATTGATAAAGAAACTGGTTATATTATTTCATTTTTAGTAGAAGAAAATGGAGCGTATCCAACTTTTTTTAATAAAAAAAGAGACACAAAGAAAATAGCCGTACAAAATATAGCGATAATTGGAAAAGATGTTATAATTGTATCAAAAACATAGACTTACAATGTTCATCATTGATAAAACGGCTTTTCATTGATACAATAAACAAAAACAATTGATGAAAAGTTGGGTTTCGAATGACAAACGTACAACAAAACTTAGAACAAATTCAACAGCGTATGCAAAATGCATGCGACCGAGGTAATAGAAAGATAGAAGATATTACATTAATAGCAGTAACAAAAGAAGTTTCAGTTAGTCGAACAAACGAGGTAATAGAAAATGGTATACGGCATTTGGGAGAAAATCGACCAGAGGGTTTACAGAAAAAGTTAGATGCCATTTCTAATGATGTTGGGTGGCATTACATAGGTTCATTGCAAACAAGAAAAGTTAAATCAGTTATTAACCATATAAATTTCCTGCATTCATTAGACCGGATGAGTTTAGCGGATGAAATTGAGAAAAGAGCTACCTCCACAAAGGATTGTTTTGTACAAGTAAACGTATCCCAAGAAGAGTCAAAACATGGGCTTGCTTTTGAAGAAGTGGAAGCATTTGTAGATCAGCTTAAAAACCATAAACGTATTCGCATTATTGGATTGATGACAATGGCACCTAATACGGAAGATGACACAATCATTCGAAATGTTTTCCGCAGATTGAAACAACTCCAAAGTAAAATTGCAGCTAAACAAATAGCAGGCGCCCCATGTACAGAACTTTCCATGGGAATGTCTGGAGATTATGAAATAGCAATAGAAGAAGGTGCAACATTTATTAGAGTCGGAACAGCATTGGTTGGAAAAGAGAGGGAGGGAATGGTATGAGCATGAAAAACTGGATGAAAAATTTCTTCTACTTAGATGAAGATGAGGAAGCATCAGAAGCGCAGCAACCAAGACCTCAACAGCAAAAAACAGTTGATAATAATATAAAACAACAGACTGTAAAGTCTGCTCCTAAAGAACGTAAATTCAATACGATTCCAAAGGATATGAACACTCCTAATCTCGTTAGTATTCAAAATGTCCAAAAGTCTTCAAAAGTAATATTGATAGAGCCGAGAGTATACGCAGAAGCACAAGATATATCTGAACACTTAAAAAGTAAAAAGGCTGTGATTGTAAATTTGCAACGTATTGATAAGGAGCAGGGAATTCGAATAATCGACTTTTTAAGTGGGACAGTGTACGCTTTAGGTGGAGACATACAAAGAATAGGTACGGATATATTCCTTTGTGCACCAGATTCTGTTGAAGTCGATGGTGCAATATCGGATTATTACTATAATGACTTAGATTAACAGAGGAGTATTTAAATTATGGGATTAGTTTTATCTTTAATAAGTTGGGGTGTTCAAATTTATACGTATGCATTAATAGCGTATATTTTAATGTCATGGGTTCCGAGCATTCAACAATCAGGTTTTGGAAAGTTTTTAGGGAGAATATGTGAGCCATACTTAGAACCATTTAGAAAAATTATTCCTCCATTAGGGATGATTGATATCTCACCAATCGTGGCAATTTTTGTATTAAACCTAGCAATGACGGGCATATATTATATAGCTAATATAGTTGTCTAACCTCACTTTCGTGGGGTTTTTTACTATAGTCGAAAGGGAAATATTAATATGGAAAATGTATTGCAACATTTTAGAAAAGAAGAACAGCCTTTTATAGAACAGGTTGTGAGTATGATGCGGGAAGTTGAGGATCGATATGCTCCTAAGTTGACGGACTTTCTAGACCCAAGGCAGCAATTTATCTTAGACTCGATTCGTAGGCAATATGAAGAGATTGACTCTAGCGCTCAAGGTGCACTAGAGGATGCGGAAAGAAGAAGAGTCTTATTGTTTCCTTCTTATTATACTCCATCTGATAACGATTTCTCTTCGAAAGTAGTGGAAGTTCATTATCCTACTAAATTTGTAACGCTAAAGCACAAGGATGTTCTTGGTTCAATGATGTCACTAGGAATTGATCGTAGTAAATTTGGTGATATACGTGTACAAGATGGAGCCATTCAGTTCGTCGTTGCCTTAGAGGTTTTAGATTACGTTCGAGCTAATTTCACATCTATTGGGAAAGTGAAAGTTCATATAAATGTGATAGAAGATCCAATCGATTATTTTGTTCAACAGGAGGAATGGATAACTGATACTTTAACGGTTAGTTCCCTTAGGTTAGACACAGTGATTGCTTCAGTTTTTAATATTTCGCGTCAAAAATCAGCATCCCTTATTCAAGGTGGTAAGGTCAAAGTGAACTGGTCAGAAAAGGATCAGGTATCTCTTGAGTTACAAGAACTTGATTTACTTTCTATTAGAGGGCATGGAAGAGTAAAATTAATAATGATTGAAGGAAGAACAAAAAAAGATAAATTACGACTTCAAATAGGTAGGTTAGAACTTAAAAACTAATTTTTATAAGAATATTTCAAATTTAGATGTATTCACCTTCTTGGAAATGTATAATGTAAGAAAGAATAGAAGAATAGTAAGTAAAGGAGATGTTAAAATGCCACTAACACCACTTGATATACATAACAAGGAATTTGGTAAAGGATTTAGAGGATACAATGAAGACGAAGTAAATGAATTCCTTGATCAAATTATGAAAGATCTTGAAATATTGATGAAAGAAAAAAAGGAATTAGAAACAAAGCTTAAAACTTCAAGCGAAAAGGTTGGTCATTTTACTTCAATTGAAGAGACATTACATAAGTCAATTGTCGTTGCACAAGAGGCAGCAGAAGAGGTTCGTCGCAATTCACAAAAAGAAGCGAAGCTAATTGTGAAAGAGGCAGAAAAAAATGCTGACCGGATTGTTAACGAAGCATTAACTAAGGCTAGAAGGATTGCATTGGAAATCGAGGATTTGAAAAAACAATCAAAAGTTTTCCGTAATCGTTTTAAAATGTTAGTCGAAGCCCAGCTAGATTTGATCAACACAGATGACTGGAATCATTTAATGGAATATGATGTGGATACAGAAGCAATTGATCGTATATCTGTTACGGAAGATTAACATTTCTTGACTCATAGCCATACTTTACCTATAATAATTTCATATCATATAATATGCGTTGAAAAAGACGTCTAAAATAGATTTCGACAAAGCGACTTGAGGGTGGTGAGAGCTCAGGGGAGAATCTTATTTAGAATATCACTTTGGAGCAAGGGCACTGAACATGTAGTAAGTGTCTTCGGTTAGTGCCCCGTTATGGCATTCTAAGCGGCGATTTTTATACAAATCGCAAGTAGGGTGGTACCGCGAGCATAACTCCTCGTCCCTTTTAGGGATGTGGAGTTTTTTTGTTTTTGCCACTCCTATATAGTACTCATGCTTTTAATAATTAGGAGGTTATAAGATGGAATACAAAGATACGTTATTAATGCCAAAAACTGATTTCCCTATGCGTGGAAATTTACCAGTGAAAGAAGTAGAAATTCAAACTAAATGGGCAGATCAGGATATTTATAAAAAAGTACAGGATCATACAAAAGATCGTCCGTTTTTTGTATTACATGATGGACCACCTTATGCCAATGGCGATCTTCATATGGGTCATGCATTAAATAAAGTATTAAAAGATATGATTGTCCGTCACAAGTCTATGTCAGGCTTCCATGCACCTTACGTTCCAGGCTGGGATACACATGGTCTACCAATCGAGCAAGCACTAACCAACAAAGGTGTAAAACGTAAAGAGATGTCTTTAGCAGAGTTTAGAAAGCTTTGTGAGGAGTATGCATATCAACAAATTGACAATCAACGCTCACAATTCAAACGTTTGGGTGTTCGTGGAGACTGGGATAATCCATATGTTACTTTAACTCCTGCATTTGAATCACGTCAAATCGAAGTATTCGGTGCAATGGCTAAAAAAGGATATATTTATAAAGGGTTAAAGCCTGTTTACTGGTCACCATCAAGTGAATCAGCATTGGCTGAAGCAGAAATTGAATACCAAGATAAAAAATCACCATCTATTTATGTAAGCTTTGAGGTGACTGAAGGTAAAGGAGTTCTGGAAGAAGGAACAAAATTTATCATTTGGACTACAACACCTTGGACAATTCCTGCAAACCTAGCTATTTCCTTGCATCCTAAAGTTGAGTATGCAGTTGTTAATACGAAAGGTTCTAAATTTGTCGTTGCATTAGATTTAGTAAAATCTGTTGCGGAAGAATTAGGCTGGGAAGAATATACAGTAGAACGTACACTGGAAGGTAAGGAAATGGATCGTCTCGTAGCGAAACATCCATTATACGATCGTGATTCTCTTATCATTTTAGGAGAGCATGTAACAACTGAATCAGGGACTGGATGTGTTCATACAGCTCCTGGACACGGGGAAGATGACTTTTACGTTGGAAAAGCTTACGGCTTAGATGTTCTTTGTCCAGTTGATGACCGCGGTGTAATGACTGCTGAAGCACCTGGTTTTGAAGGATTATTTTATGACACAGCTAACAAAGCGATTACTGAAGCTTTAGAGGCTGCAGGTGCGCTTGAGAAACTTACATTTATTACACATTCATATCCGCATGACTGGCGTACAAAAAAACCAGTTATTTATCGTGCTACAGCACAATGGTTTGCTTCTATTGAGGCATTTAGAGATGAATTGTTACAAGCTATTCGAGATACCAAGTTTACTCCTGCATGGGGGGAGACTCGTCTATTTAACATGATTCGTGATCGTGGAGACTGGTGTATTTCTCGTCAGCGTGTATGGGGAGTTCCAATTCCAGTATTTTATGGGGAAGATGGAGAACCGATTCTGACAGAAGAGACTATTTCACATGTTTCTAAACTATTCCGTGAGCACGGTTCAAATATTTGGTTTGAAAAAGAAGCAAAGGAATTACTACCAGAAGGATTTACACATGCTGGAAGTCCGAATGGTATCTTTACTAAAGAAACAGATATTATGGATGTATGGTTCGATTCTGGTTCATCTCATCAAGGTGTTCTAGAAGAACGCGACGATTTAGTATTCCCAGCTGACTTATATCTAGAGGGATCGGATCAATATCGTGGTTGGTTTAACTCTTCGTTAATAACAAGTACGGCTATGTTTGGTCACGCTCCTTACAAAGGTTTGTTAAGCCATGGTTTCACATTGGATGGAAATGGACGTAAAATGAGTAAATCTTTAGGAAACGTAATCGTTCCTTCTAAAGTGATAAATCAGTTAGGCGCAGACATTGTACGTTTGTGGGTAGCTTCTGTAGATTATACAGCAGATGTACGTGTATCAGATGCGATCTTCAAACAGGTATCAGAAGTATATCGTAAAATCCGTAATACATTCAGATTCTTACATGGTAATATTAGTGACTTCCATCCTGTTAATAATCGTGTGGAATTCAAGGATCTTCGTGAAGTGGATCAGTATATGTACATGAAACTTCAAGAAGTAATTACAACAGTAAGAGCTGCATATGATCGCTACGATTTTGCAAGTGTATATCATACGGTGAATAACTTTGTATCAAGTGAGTTAAGTTCATTCTACTTAGATATTGCAAAAGATGTTGTGTATATCTATGGTGAGGACCACTCGGATCGTCGTGCTATGCAAACAGTTATGTATGATACATTATTAGCTTTACTAAAATTAGTAACACCTATTTTGCCTCATACGACAGATGAGCTTTGGGCTTATTTAGAGCATGAAACTGCGGAAAGTGTTCAATTAACGGATATGCCAGAAGCTGTTGATTATCCTGAATTCAAGGATTTAGCAGCTAAGTGGGATAAAATTATGGAATTACGTGATGATATATTAAAAGCACTAGAAGAAGCGCGTAATGCAAAAACAATCGGTAAATCATTAGAAGCTAAAGTAGCTTTATATGTAAATGATGACTATAAAGCACTGTTTGAAACAGATGCCATTGACTTTGCACAATTGTTCATTGTTTCTAAATTTGAATTAGGCGGTGCACCGTCTGAAGCACCAGCAAACAGCTTAGTATTAGAGCATGCTTCTGTTGTGGTAGAAAAAGCAGATGGTGAAAAATGTGAGCGTTGTTGGACAATTTCCGAAACAGTTGGTACAAGTGAAGCACACCCAACTTTATGTGCACGTTGCGCAGAGGTTGTTAAGTAAATAAAACAAAGAAATGTGGTCCAATTATTTGGATCACATTTTTTATAGGAAACAGGATAGAGAGCCCTTAATTTTAAAGGAAAAGCCCTTAAGTGTTTTCGGATAGTCCATAAATCACTTTTAATAATCCATAAATTCAATATAGCCCTTAAATTATCTACTATAGTCCTTAACATCGAGCAAATAGCCCATAAAACGGTTATCCTTTCAACTCTTATGGTACATAATCGATGTTGAAATTGTGACTGCTCTTTTACGTATTGCATGGTTCTGTGTTAAACTAGATGGAGAGTGTTCAATTTTGCTGAAAAGAATTTGTTATGTGGGGGAAATAATGTGTGGAAATTTTATGGACTGGCGGCCTTTGTCATTGCATTAGATCAATGGACAAAATGGCTAGTCGTTAAAAATATGATACTTGGTGAACGAATTATTATGTGGGACCCTTACCTAGCGCTACTTTCTCATAGAAATAGAGGGGCAGCCTGGGGCATTCTAGAAGGAAAAATAGGATTCTTTACCATTGTAACTGTCATCGTCATCATTGGAATTATCTATTATTTTCATAAAGAAGCAAAAGGAAAGCCAATATTTCAAGCTGGTTTGATGATGCTACTTGGAGGAGCAATAGGGAACTTTATTGATCGACTTTGGAGAGGCGAAGTAGTAGACTTCGTCGATGTTTTAATACCTATTATTAATTATGATTTTCCAATCTTTAACGTGGCGGATGCTGCACTAACTATTGGTGTTGTAATTATAATATTATTCGTATTTCAAGAAGAACGAGCTGAAAAGAAAAAGGTGAAGTAATGGAAGATTTAACATTTATTATTGAAAATGAACAAGCAAAAGAGCGCATTGATAAAGCAATTGCATCTTTTGAATCAGATTGGTCACGTACACAAATTCAAAATTTTATAAAAGACGGATTTGTAACAGTAAATAATGAGCCAGCAAAAACGAGCTATAAAGTAAAAGCTGGTGATGTTATTGTGGTTACACCTCCAGATGCTGTTCCACTTGATATTGTTGCCGAGAACTTGAACTTAGAAATCATCTATGAGGATGAAGATGTAGTTGTTGTCTATAAACCTCGTGGAATGGTTGTACATCCTGCACCTGGACATACTACTGGAACACTAGTTAATGGTCTGATGTATCAAATTAAAGATTTGTCAGGTATTAATGGAGTTATGCGTCCTGGAATTGTGCATCGTATTGATAAAGATACGACAGGTCTTTTGATGGTTGCTAAAAATGATGTAGCACATGTCTCGTTAGTGGACCAACTTGTAAAGAAAACAGTTACTCGTAAGTATACAGCACTTGTGCATGGTCGCATTGCTCACGATAAAGGGACGATTGATGCTCCTATTGCTCGTGATAAAAAAGAAAGACAAAGTATGGCGGTAGTAGATAATGGTAAGCACGCTGTTACACATTTTCGTGTTATAGAGAGATTTGATAAATTTTCGTTAGTTGAATGCCAATTGGAAACTGGACGTACACATCAAATCCGTGTTCATATGAAATATATCGGTTATCCACTTGCTGGAGATCCAAAATACGGCCCGAAAAAAACTATTAGTTTTGATGGACAAGTTTTACATGCAGGATTATTAGGTTTTATTCACCCAAAAACGGGAGAATACTTAGAGTTCTCCTACCCACTTCCAGAGGATTTCACTAATTTGATACAAGATTTAAAAAAACAATCATTGATTAATGAGGAATAGTACTCTATACTAGTGAAAGAAATAAGAAAAAATTATATAGCTTCACCTTTAATAACAGTCCAGAGAGGCTGAGAAGGTACTTGTGAACGTGACTCACTATCAATCTGCGGATTTTTAGGAATCACTCTAATTTATTACGCATTTACAACCTTCTGGGCTCTCGAGCTTAGAAGGTTTTTTATTTTGTTCAAAGGAGATGTAAGTTGATGGGAGAAAAAGCGAATATTCTAGATGAGCAAGCGATAAATCGAGCACTCACAAGAATTGCACATGAAATTATTGAACGTAACAAGGGGATTGATGAATGTATTCTAGTGGGCATCAAAACTAGAGGAGCATTTTTAGCTCAGCGTCTAGCGGGTAGAATCGAACGTATTGAGGGCAAACCGATAAAAACAGGAGAGCTTGATATAACGCTATATAGAGATGATCTTTCCTTGAAGAATGATACAGCTGAACCGCTAGTACAACAAGTTGATATAACACATGATGTGAAGGATAAAAAAGTTATTTTGGTTGACGATGTTTTATTTACCGGTAGAACTGTCCGCGCTGCAATGGATGCAGTAATGGATTTAGGAAGACCATCTCAAATTCAGTTAGCAGTTTTAATTGATAGAGGGCATCGCGAGCTACCGATACGAGCAGACTATGTTGGAAAAAATATACCTACCTCTAGCAGTGAGAGAATTGTTGTAAAAGTTACAGAAACAGACGAAGTAGATGCAGTAACCATTTACGAATAAGCAAAGAGAAAGCACCGACAAGCGCTGGAGATAAACAGATATTGAGTAAGAAGCATATACTTCCAAAAATTATTTAAAAGGTAGGTAAAATTCATGTCAAATGCCGTTTTAGATGTAAATGAAAAGCCATCCGGTGGACAGCTCATCACTTTAAGTTTTCAACATATGTTTGCGATGTTCGGATCTACCATATTAGTACCACAGCTAGTAGGTTTAAGCCCTGCGATTGCATTGTTAACAAGCGGGATAGCAACAATTATCTTCTTACTCGTAACTAAATTCCAAGTACCAGCATATTTAGGATCGTCGTTCGCATTTATCGCACCTATTCTTGTGGCAGTAAATGGGTTGAATGAATCGGGAAAAGCTATTAATCCGGGTAATGCCATGATCGGGGCAGTTTTCGTAGGATTAGTTTATGGAATTGTGTCTCTTGTAATTTGGAAAAGTGGTTATAAATGGATCATGAAGCTTTTACCAGCAATTGTCGTAGGTCCTGTCATTATGGTAATTGGTCTCGGATTGTCGAGTACAGCAGTCGATATGGCAATGAATATAACAAATGCAGAATCAGGCTTAAAAGAATATAGCTTCCTGCACTTCTCAGCAGCTTTAGTTACATTGTTTACAGCGATCATCTGTACGGTATACTTCAAAAATATAATTAGTACAATGCCAATCTTAATAGGATTAGTTGTAGGTTATATATATTCCATTATTATCGGGATTGTTGACTTTACCCCAATAAAAGAAGCGAAATTGTTCGCTTCACCAGACTTTTTAGTTCCTGGAGTACATTATGATTTTGTTGTTACTTTAAATATATTACTAGTGATGGTTCCAATCGTTATCGTCACAATCTCAGAGCATATTGGGCATCAGCTCGTGTTAGGGAAAGTTGTAGAAAGAGACTACATAAAAGAACCTGGATTGCATAGGTCATTACTAGGTGATGGTCTAGGAACGTTAGTAAGTGCACTTATCGGTGGGCCACCTAAAACTACTTACGGTGAAAACATTGGAGTGTTAGCAATAACTCGTATATATAGTGTTTATGTTATTTTAGGTGCAGCTGTAGTAGCGATCCTACTTTCATTTTTTGGAAAAGCAATGGCAGTCATTTCTACGATACCAACAGCAGTTTTAGGCGGTGTATCTATCCTACTATTTGGGATAATCGCAGCAAGTGGGTTACGTATGTTAGTGGATGCAAAAGTAGATTTTGGCAATAGTAGAAATCTAGTCATTGCTTCTGTAATTCTAGTAATAGGAATCGGTGGGGCAAAATTCATTGTCACAGAGGCTCTTAGTATTGAAGGTATGGCTTTAGCGGCAATTATCGGGGTTATACTAAATCTGATCCTACCAGGTAGAAAACAAGCAGAAAGTACAGATTTACATCAAACTAAATAATAGACCTTTTAAGAAGTTGAACAGTGAGTCAGCAAAAGGTTCGGATAGCAAGTTGGGACAGGTAGCATGATCCCACTACTTGTCTATGCAAAAACGAACCTTCTCGAAACTTTTTCGAGGAGGTTTTAACATTTACTAAACAAGCCTCCGGTGGATGTCACAGACTTTATCGAGCTTTTCGAAAAAAATCTGGACGCAAATTCACCAAGGAGAATTGGATTTAAACAGAAAGGTGGATATTCATGGAGAATTTAGTATCAATGAAAGACTTATCAGCAGATCAAATACATCAGATATTAAAACAAACACAGGCGTTTCGTGATGGTATCACCTCAACTCTGAAAAATAAATACATGGTATCAAACCTGTTTTTTGAACCTAGCACTAGAACTAAAATGAGCTTTGAAATGGCTGAAAGAAAATTGAATTTAGAAATCCTTCCTTTTGATGCTGGATTCTCTAGTACGTTAAAAGGTGAAACACTTTATGACACAGTAAAAGTTTTAGAATCCATTGGGCTAGATGTATTAATAATTAGGCATGAACAAAATAATTATTTTGAAGAATTAGTTGGAAAAGTTAAACCTGCGATTATCAACGGGGGAGACGGTACAGGAAATCATCCAACGCAAAGTCTTTTAGATATTTATACAATTTGGCAAGAGTTTGGCACTTTACAAGATAAAGTAATCACGATTGTAGGAGATATCAACCATAGTCGTGTTGCTAGGTCTAATGCAGATGCACTTGCAAAATTAGGCGCACAAGTTAGATTTGTATGCCCGCCAGAGTGGCAGGGAGAGTTCGAAGCGTTTAATGAATTCGATGATGTAATAGAAGATAGTGATGTTCTCATGATGCTCCGTGTTCAACATGAGAGACATGATGGGAAGACAACATTTTCTAAAGAGCAATATCATCATTTATATGGTCTGACAATAGAACGTGAACGGAAAATGAAAAAAACTGGAATTATCTTACATCCAGCACCATTCAATAGAGGCGTGGAAATAGCTAGTGAGTTAGTAGAATGTGATCGGTCAAGGATATTTAAGCAAATGGAAAATGGTGTTTATGTTCGCATGGCTGTCATTGAAATGATTTTGAAAGGGAGAGAATAACATGACAAAAATTATTCAAAACGTTCAAATAGTTAACAATGAAGGAAATCTAGAAACAACTGCTATTTTAGTTCAAGATGGAAGAATTGAAGCAATCGGAGCGAGTATCACATCAAATGGTGCACAACTAATAGATGGTAAGGGACAATTACTTTCACCTGGCTTTATTGATGTACATGTTCATTTACGTGAACCAGGGGGAGAGCATAAAGAAACGATTGAAACAGGAACGAAAGCAGCAGCAAAAGGTGGTTATACAACCATTTGCGCTATGCCAAATACAAGACCCGTACCTGACAGTGCAGAAAATTTCTCACATGTATTAGATTTAGTAGAGAAAAATGCACTTGTACGCGTATTACCGTATGGTTCCATAACAATTCGACAAGCGGGCAAAGAAAGAACAGATATCGAAGCTTTAAAAAATCTTGGAGCTTTTGCTTTAACAGATGATGGTGTTGGTGTACAGGAAGCTGGAACAATGCTAGAAGCAATGGAGGAAGCAGCAAAATTCAATATCCCGATTGTCGCTCACTGTGAAGATAACACGCTTATCTACGGTGGCGTGATGCATAAAGGGAAACGCAGCGAAGAACTTGGTTTAAAAGGTATACCTTCTGTTTCTGAATCAGTACATATAGCGCGAGACATTTTACTCGCAGAAGCAGCAGGTGCTCACTATCATGTATGTCATGTGAGTACGAAAGAATCAGTTCGAGTGATTAGAGACGCTAAAAAAGCTGGTATTCAGGTTACAGCAGAAGTAAGCCCGCATCATTTATTACTATGTGAGGACGATATTCCATCAAATGACGCAGCATGGAAGATGAACCCTCCACTTAGAGCGAAAGAAGATATGATGGCACTGCGTGAAGGACTGGTAGATGGAACCTTAGATTTTATCGCAACAGATCATGCTCCTCATACTGAGGAAGAAAAGTCATTTGGATTTGAGAAAGCTCCTTTCGGAATTGTCGGTTTAGAAACAGCATTCCCATTATTATATACTCACTTTGTTAAAACAGGTGATTGGACACTCAAGCAGCTATTGGAATACCTAACTATCAAACCAGCACAAGTATTTGGATTTGAGTTTGGAAAGCTTGAAGTAGGTGCTCCAGCCGATTTAGTTTTATTGGATTTAGAAAAAGAACAAGAGATTGTTAAAGAAGCTTTTGTATCCAAAGGAAAGAATACACCGTTTAACGGATGGGCCTGCAATGGTTGGCCACAACTTACAATGTATAACGGAGAAATCGTATGGCAGGAGGAACAAGCATGAAAACAAGATACTTAATATTAGAAGACGGTACGGTATTTAAGGGAAATGCATTTGGAAGTGATGCAGGAACAATTGGTGAAGTAATTTTTACAACTGCAATGACAGGCTATCAGGAATCCATTTCAGATCCTTCTAACTGTGGGCAAATATTAACGTTTACGTATCCTATGGTTGGTAACTATGGTATAAATCCAGATGATTTTGAAGCTATAGAAATAGGACTTTCTGGAGTTGTTATTAGAGAGCTTGCTGAACAACCATCGAACTTCAGAAATACTGCTACTATAAGTGAATTTTTAAATGCTAAAAACGTTCCCGGAATTGAAGGAATTGATACAAGAAAGCTAACACGTATTATTCGTATGCACGGTTCATTAAAAGGAAGACTTACCAATGCAGACGAAGAGGTGAATGTGGAACAAATAGTACAAGAACTTCAAGCAACTGAACTTCCTAAAAATTTAGTAGAACAAGTTTCAATAACTCGACCATACCCAAGTCCTGGACGTGGAAAAAGAGTGGTACTGGTGGACTTTGGTATGAAACATGGCATATTAAGAGAACTAAACAAACGTGATTGCGATATTATTGTAGTCCCATATAACACTTCAGCAACTGAAATTCTAGGTATGTACCCGGATGGTGTCATGCTATCTAATGGACCTGGAGATCCAACTGATATTCCAGAAGCAATTGAAATGGTAAAAGGAATTATCGGAAAAGTACCGATTTTCGGAGTATGTCTCGGACATCAACTTATTTCACTGGCAAGTGGTGCTAAATCCTTCAAATTGAAATTTGGTCATCGCGGAGGAAATCACCCAGTAAAAGATATAAGAACTGGTAGAACAGAGTTAACTTCGCAAAACCATGGTTATGCAATTGATGCAGATTCCATTGCACAAACTGATTTGGAAATTACACATATAGCTTTAAATGACGGCACAGTAGAAGGGGTAAGACATACTAAGTTCCCGGTATTTTGTGTTCAGTTCCACCCAGAAGGATCATCAGGACCAGAAGATTCAAAACATCTATTTGACGAGTTTATCAAATTAATGAATACAGAAAGCAAAAAGGAGAATTCACATGCCTAAACGTAAAGATATAAAAACAATACTAGTAATAGGTTCCGGTCCAATTGTTATCGGTCAAGCAGCTGAATTCGACTACGCAGGTACACAAGCTTGTATTTCACTTAGAGAAGAAGGCTATAGTGTTATTCTTGTGAATTCCAACCCTGCAACTATTATGACGGATACAGAAATCGCAGATAAAGTTTATATTGAACCTCTTACATTACCATTTGTTAGTAAAATCATTCGTAAAGAGCGTCCTGATGCAATATTACCTACACTTGGTGGGCAAACTGGTTTGAATATGGCAATTGAACTCGATGAATCTGGAATTTTAGATGAACTAGGAATCGAGATACTAGGTACAAAACTAGAGGCGATTCATAAAGCAGAAGACCGAGATCTATTCCGTTCATTGATGAATGAATTAAATGAACCAGTTCCAGATAGTGATATTATCCATAATCTTGAAGAAGCGAAAGTATTCGTCGAGCGAATTGGTTACCCAGTTATCGTTCGTCCAGCATTTACAATGGGTGGTACAGGCGGAGGTATTTGTTACAATGACGCCGATTTAGCTGAAATTGTGACAAGTGGTTTAAAATACAGCCCTGTAACTCAATGTTTACTTGAAAAATCGATTGCTGGATATAAAGAGATAGAGTACGAGGTAATGCGTGATTCTGCCGATAACGCCATTGTCGTATGCAATATGGAAAACTTCGATGCTGTTGGAATTCATACAGGGGATTCAATCGTAGTTGCTCCAACACAAACATTGTCTGACCGTGAAAACCAAATGCTTCGAAATGTATCTCTTAAAATAATTCGTGCACTTAAAATTGAAGGTGGATGTAATGTTCAATTAGCACTTGATCCGCATAGCTTCAATTATTATATTATCGAAGTTAACCCAAGAGTTAGCCGTTCTTCTGCACTGGCTTCAAAAGCAACTGGTTATCCAATCGCAAAACTTGCAGCTAAAATCGCAGTAGGTCTTACACTGGATGAGATGATGAATCCAGTTACTCAAAAAACATACGCTTGCTTCGAGCCTGCATTGGATTATATTGTAGCGAAAATTCCAAGATGGCCATTCGATAAATTCGAATCGGCTAAACGTAATCTTGGAACACAAATGAAAGCTACTGGGGAAGTAATGTCCCTAGGACGCACATTTGAGGAAGCAATACTTAAGTCAATTCGTTCACTAGAAACGGGTCATTTCCATATCGAAATGAAAAATAGCGAATCCATAACAGATGCCTGGATGGAAAAACGTATTCGTCGTGCAGGAGATGAGAGATTATTCTTCATAGGAGAAGCACTTCGCCGTGGAGTAACTGTTGAAACTATTCATGAATGGAGCCAAATTGATCTATTTTTCCTAAACAAACTTCAAAATATCGTGAAATATGAAGAAATTATTCAAAAAAATCCGTTCAACCAAGACGTACTTTATAAAGCAAAACGCATGGGCTTTGCAGATAAAACTATTGCGAAATATTGGAATGTGACTGAATTAGAAGTATATAACTTTAAAAAAGAAAATGGAATTGTACCAGTATACAAAATGGTCGATACGTGTGCAGGGGAGTTTGAGTCAGAAACACCATACTTCTACGGAACATACGAAGAGGAAAATGAATCCATTCGTTCAGAAAAGGAAAGCGTAATTGTACTAGGGTCAGGTCCGATTCGTATCGGTCAAGGTGTTGAGTTTGACTATGCTACTGTACATTCTGTCTGGGCTATTAAAGAAGCAGGTTACGAGGCAATTATTATAAATAATAACCCTGAAACAGTTTCAACTGACTTCTCCATCTCAGATAAGTTATATTTTGAACCACTAACATTAGAAGATGTCATGCATATCGTTGACTTAGAGCAGCCGAAAGGTGTAGTTGTACAATTCGGGGGACAAACAGCGATTAACTTAGCTGCTGGGCTTGAAGAAAGAGGAGTTAAAATTCTAGGTACAACGTTAGAAGACATTGACCGTGCTGAGAACCGCAACAAGTTTGAAGCGGCTCTACATGAAATAGAAATTCCTCAGCCACTAGGTAAAACTGCAGTCTCTGTAGAAGAAGCTACAAGCATTGCCAATGAGATAGGGTACCCTGTATTAGTCAGACCTTCTTATGTACTTGGTGGTCGTGCAATGCAAATTGTATATAGCGAAGATGAGATCAAACATTATATGGAGCACGCAGTGGAAGCAAGCCCTGAAAAACCAGTATTAATAGACCGTTACTTAACTGGAACAGAAATTGAAGTAGATGCAATTTGTGACGGAGAAAATGTATTAATACCAGGAATTATGGAACATATTGAACGTGCAGGAGTTCACTCTGGTGACTCAATTGCTGTGTATCCGCCACAAAAACTTTCTCAACAACAGATTGATACACTGGTAGATTACACAACAAGACTTGCTAAAGGTTTGAAAATTGTTGGATTGATGAATATTCAATATGTCATTTCTAAGGATGAGGTTTACGTAATTGAAGTAAATCCACGTTCAAGTAGAACAGTACCATTCTTGAGTAAAATCACATCTATCCCAATGGCAAATATTGCTACAAAAGCAATCTTAGGTCAAACGATTATCGATCAAGGATATTCACCGGGACTTGCCCCAAATAGCCCTGGAGTGTATGTCAAAGTTCCAGTATTCAGTTTTGCAAAACTTCGTCGTGTAGATATTACGCTTGGACCTGAAATGAAATCTACTGGAGAGGTTATGGGGAAAGATATTACACTTGAAAAAGCGTTATATAAAGGATTAGCAGCAGCTAGTATGGAAATCAAAGACCACGGCACGGTACTAATGACTATATCGGATAAAGATAAAGAAGAGGGTACAGAAATTGCGAAAAGATTTTATGCAATAGGGTTCCGCATTATGGCAACACAAGGCACTGCAAAAGCAATAAAAAATGCAGGAATTCCAGTAGATATTGTAGATAAAATCGGTTCAAAAGGAACTACATTATTAGATGTAATTCAAAAAGGGGAAGCGCAATTTATCATTAACACTTTGACAAAAGGCATGCAGCCTGAACGTGATGGATTCCGTATTCGTAGAGAGTCTGTAGAAAATGGTATTCCTTGTTTAACTTCATTAGATACTGCAGAAGCGATGCTACGTGTTATTGAATCGATGACATTCTCTACGGAGACTATGAAACATCAGGAGGCTAAAGCATGATTAGACAGGAGCAAATGGAAGTCGTACACCAAAGATCCATTGCGACGAACATTTTTGAACTCACATTGACTGGACCTCTTGTACTGGATATGAAACAACCAGGTCAATTTGTCCATCTACGAGTGTCTGATCAAATGGAACCTTTGCTAAGAAGACCAATAAGTATTTCAACTATAAATAAAGAAACATTAGAATTTACGATGATTTACCGAGCAGATGGAAGAGGAACTTCACTTCTATCTGAAAAAAAACAAGGGGACCAAGTCGATGTACTTGGACCTCTTGGAAATGGTTTTCCAATTGATAAAATAGAAGCTGGTCAAAAGGCTTTACTGGTAGGTGGCGGTATTGGTGTTCCACCTTTGTATGAATTATCCAAAAGACTTGTGGAAAAAGGTGTACAACCTATCCATGTGTTAGGGTTTCAATCGGAATCCGTTGTTTTTTATGAAAAGCAATTTATTGAACTTGGAGATACCCATATCGTAACCGCGGATGGTAGTTATGGCTCTGCAGGATTTGTAACAAATGTATTAGAAACACTAAAAGATGATTTTGCGGTTTACTATAGCTGTGGTCCCACACCGATGCTTGCAGCATTAGAAAAAATGTACCCAGAAAAAGAAGGGTACTTATCTTTTGAACAACGAATGGGTTGTGGAATTGGTGCATGCTTTGCATGTGTTTGTGATACAACTGAGAAAATAGATGCTGATTATGTGAAGGTTTGTTCAGATGGTCCAGTGTTCCCGTCAGGAGTGGTTCAAGTATGAATAGATTAGCTACCCAATTACCAGGTCTTTCTTTGAAAAACCCAATCATGCCGGCATCTGGTTGTTTTGGGTTTGGAAAGGAATATGCAAAATTATACGATTTGTCTAAGTTAGGTGCCATTATGATTAAGGCAACAACACCAGAAACGAGATTAGGTAATCCAACACCACGCGTGGCAGAAACCCCAGCTGGAATGTTAAATGCAATTGGTCTACAAAACCCAGGATTAACTAAAGTGATGGAAAATGAACTCACATGGCTTGAACAATACGAAGTACCAATTATTGCAAATGTAGCTGGCTATACAACTGAAGATTATGTCACTGTTGCAGAAGCGATTTCAAAGGCGCCAAATGTGCACGCACTTGAACTAAATATCTCTTGTCCAAATGTCAAACAAGGTGGTATTACATTTGGAACAGACCCCCTTATTGCAGAAGAGTTAACGAAGGCGGTAAAAGCAGTATCATCTGTTCCTGTATACGTGAAGCTATCTCCAAATGTAACTGATATTGGAGAGATTGCAAAAGCGGTAGAAGCAGGTGGAGCTGATGGTATTACAATGATTAATACATTACTTGGCATGCGCTTAGACACTATAACTGGTCGTCCAGTAATTGCAAACGTAACAGGTGGATTATCAGGTCCGGCTATTAAGCCAGTGGCACTTCGTATGATTTATGATGTAGCGAAACGAGTGTCTATTCCTATTATCGGAATGGGTGGAATTACAACAATTGATGATGTGATTGACTTCTTATCTGTTGGTGCGAGCGCGGTAGCAGTAGGGACAGCAAATTTTGTAGATCCATTTGTTTGTCCAATGTTAATCGAACAGCTTCCAGCTAAATTAGATGAACTAGGTTATGAGACAGTAAATGATTTAGTGGGAAGGAGTCAACGACTATGAAAAATAGCCCTATTATCGCATTAGACTTTGCAAATGCAAGTGATGCATATCAATTTCTAACACCCTTTGATCAATCGTTATTTGTAAAAGTAGGTATGGAGCTTTATTTGCAAGAGGGACCTTCCATTGTTTATCGTCTGAAAGAAATGGGTCATGATGTCTTTCTTGATCTGAAATTACATGATATTCCACATACAGTTGGCCAAGCTATGAAAGGACTAGCTCGTTTAGGTGCAGATTTAGTCAATGTGCATGCAGCTGGGGGAGCGGCTATGATGATTGCTGCACGTGAAGGATTAGAGGCTGGTACCACAACTGGCAGCAAAAGACCCTCAATTATTGCTGTAACTCAGCTAACTTCAACGTCTGAACCTCAAATGCAACAGGAACAACTGATTAAAACGACGATTGATGCATCGGTTGTTCATTATGCGGAGCTAGCTAAAACAGCAGTGCTAGATGGAGTCGTTTGCTCTGTTTTGGAAGCAAGGAAAATTAAAGCTGCATGTGGTCATGAATTTTTAAGAGTTACTCCAGGTATTCGTTTAGAAGAAGGTGAAGCTCACGATCAGGTCCGCGTAGCAACTCCTACAAATGCACGAATCCTTGGCTCCTCTCATATTGTCGTAGGACGAGCGATTACAAAAGCGAAAAACCCAGTACAAGTATATGAAACTATTTTGAAAATGTGGGAGGAAAATGCATGAGCTTAGAAAACAAAATTGCCAAGGCACTTCTTAATGTTGGTGCAGTTGCATTAAAACCTAACGACCAGTTCACATGGGCTTCTGGTATCAAATCTCCAATCTACTGTGATAACAGAATTACAATGTCTTCGCCTACTATTAGAAAAGAAATTGCACAAGGATTAGTAGAAGCAATCGAGAAAAACTTCCCAGGAACAGAAGCAGTAGCAGGTACGGCAACTGCAGGTATTCCACATGCTGCATGGGTAAGTGATTTAATGGAGCTGCCGATGATGTATGTCCGGTCAAAAGCAAAAGAACATGGCCGTGGCAATCAAATTGAAGGTAAAGTAATCGCAGGGCAAAAAGTAGTAGTGATAGAAGACTTAATCTCCACAGGTGGAAGCAGTCTAGTTGCAGTTGAAGCTCTTCAAAAAGAGGGTATAGAAGTACTAGGTGTAGTTAGTATATTTACTTATGGACTACCTAAAGCTGAACAAGTATTTAAAGAAGCAGGTATATCTTTTGTCAGCTTAACACACTATGATGCGTTAACATCTGCTGCAAAAGAAGCAGGAATAATTGGAGAAGAGGATATTCCAATGCTTTCTAAATGGCATAATGATTTAAAACAAGGCTTGTTGAAATAACTTATAGTAAAACGATCTCCCTAACAAAAGGAGATCGTTTTCTTATAGAGAAACGTATACCTGGACACACGATTAAAATAGGTACCGAGATTAATTTATTTATTTCCATATGTGCTATTTGCTTTGGTATTTGTTATATTATGAGTTAGCGATATTGGATTCCGTTTAATTTAAACGGACGGGACCATATAACTTAAGATTTAATATGGAACTTGTTATTGAGAGGACGAGTGTAAGATATGAAGAATTTAATGGTGACAGATCTTGTGAATAGATTTTCTTTGGAAGTTTTATCTGGTCACGATCAATGCCATCGGGTATTAAAGAAAACAAAAGTTCGACGTCCAGGGTTGGAGTTTATGGATAAATTTGATTTTATAGCAACGGAACATGTTCAAATTTTAGGTAAAAATGAAATAAGCTACTTACATACACTCCAAGAAGAAGAATGTAAATTACGAATAGGCAATATTATTAAATACGATCCGCCCTGTATAATAATTACATCTAATCAAGAGGAGCCACCAGGATTAATACAATATTGTGTTGAAAATGAAATACCATTACTGCGCACATTTGATTCCACTAGCGAAGTAAGTGCAAAACTTGATGCATTCGTTGTTAAAGCTATGGCACCAGAGATTTCGATACATGGTGTTTGTGTGAATGTGTCCGGAATGGGGATATTGTTACGTGGTAAATCAGGTGTAGGTAAAAGTGAAACAGCTCATACATTGATTGGACGCGGTCATAGATTAGTTGCAGATGATATTGTCGTTTTAAAAAAGCTAAGTCCACAGACGCTTTTGGGATCTCATAATGAAAAAAACAAAGAATTCTTGGCTTTGCGAAGTATTGGATTATTAAACGTAGTCCGTCTGTATGGTCGTACAGCATTTCAAGAGGAAACACGTATAGCATTAGATATTGAGTTAACTAAATGGGAAAGCAATACATTGAATAATGAGTTAGAATTGGAAACTAAGTTTATAGATTATATGGGCGTTCAGATACCTCATATTCAAATTCAGTTACAACCAGGTCGTGATGTAGCAGGTCTTATTGAAGCTGCCGCAAATAATTGGTATCTAAAGCAGCAAGGATATAGTGCTGCAGAAGAATTTGTGAAAAGACTAGAGCAAGAAATGGAAGATTAGTGAAGAATACATAAAAAGCGCCCACCGTATTTATTTTAACGGTGGGTACTTTTTATGCTTTATTAAAATATTTTTTATTTTCAAATAAAATTATAGACTTGGAAGCGTTTTCCAGTTTATTATTCTCTAAATGATATCACCAAATAATTGAAAGCTCTATTTGGGGATTCCACGCTAAATAGAAAGGATAAGAATAAAAGCAGATGAATTTGTATTTATAATTTGGAATGGGGGATTTTAAATGGAAAAGTTATTAAAAAAAGAATTTTCTATAGTTTTATCAATTATCCCAAAGATGTTGCAAATGTTTCTGAATTTCTGTCTAATATTGTTAGCGCTAATTTTATCATTTTTACTTATTAAAGAGTTAACTGTATTCTTTAAAATTTTGATAACTGTTGGGTCCAGTGATTACAAGCAATTCCTTGCAAATATCCTCATTTTCTTTTTATATTTTGAATTCATTACAATGATTGTTAAATATTTTAAGGAAGACTATCATTTTCCACTTAGGTATTTTTTATATGTAGGAATTACTGCCATGATTAGGCTAATTATTGTCGAGCATGATCACCCGATTGATACATTAATCTATTCACTAGTTATACTGATTTTAATAGTCGGTTATTTCATTATGAATATTACACCTCTGGAAAGACCAAAGCGTCAATTGTTCTTTAAAGAGTAGTATGGTGTAAATCAGTAATGTTAACTAAAAAACGTGCTGCGTATTTATTAAGTAAACATTTGCTACGCAACACGTTTTTTATTGTAATGCATCTTTATTACAAATAAATCTTGAGATTAATGCTCCTATTCTTCGGCTTCTTTTATTGAAGAATATTTGGAGTAGAAATGTTTTTTTGACCAGATTTGGATACTGCGTCAATGATGGTTGAATCTAGGTTTGTATTCTTCGCAGTTCCATCTAGCTGCGGTTTTGTATCTGATTTTTGAGAAGCAGATTGCTTAATAGTTGAACTAGAGGCTGATTTAGTATTGCTCCCAGTTGTAATAGCATCTTTCTTGTTTGTGTTCCCATTTGTATTTGGTTTCATATTGCCTGTCCCACTTGTTCCAGAGGCATTTTTTGAGTTGGTCATACCTGCTACGTCTTTGACCATTTGACTAACCTGTGGTGCGACAGTTTGAGCAATGCTTCCGATTGTTTGTGCATTGGTCCCCATAGAATTTTGTCCAACACTGCTACTATTTTGGCTACTTCCCATACTTGGTGAGCCAGAAGCAGTTTGAGACGAAGATGTGCTTGTTAATTTTTGTGCAATATTTCCAACCATTTGCATGATGTTTCCACTTTTTTGTCCAGCATTGCCACCTGAAGCATATTGTCCAGATTGAGTTCCGTTTGCCATCATATTATTAGCATTAGCTTGTGCACCTTGATTTGCATTTTCACTTGCTAGATTTTCCATAATAGTTCCTAACGCTTTAGTTGGACAAAATTTTGTTGCTCCTTCAGCTGCTTTCATAGACCCAAAAAGGACAAGCATCTTTCCACTTCTACTTTTTGGTTCACGTAAAAGGCGTAGGGTACCATAAGTGGTCATTACTGAACCTACCATGAGTCGGAAGAATGCAGTTCCTGGATTAAGATTTTGTTGGTTAAATGCCATGTCATGACCTCCTAATATTCATTTCATTATTGCTTGGGAAATAATACAAAGAAATAAGTAGTAAAATTAAGAAACAGATATTTATACTGATCCATTTCAGCCCTTATAATCCCCATACATTCCATTTTTATACGATATTATTTCTGTGGGGAAAAGAATTTATTTCTTAAGCATTTGTTCTTGTGCCATTCTAACCATTTCTTTTACCATACTCCCTCCAATTGGGCCCCCAATTTTTCCTGCCTGTTCTGAAGTAAGTTTACCGTTATATGCGTTATTTAAGGGAATACTTAATTCATCTGCAATTTCGTATTTTACATCGTCTGGATTATTACTTTTTACCTCATAACCTTGTTCTTTCATTACTCGAACCTTCAATTTATCTAGTTCCTTACGTGCAGAAGGTACTAATATTTTATTTTTATTTGCCATTTTGTCTTCACTCCTTCATAAGGTAGTCTTTACGAAAAATGAGATTTTACACTATTGGTATTTCATTAAAAAGTTGTTGGTAGCAGCATAGTTTTTCTTGTAGTAACTATTAACCCTAAAATTTTAAATGATTTTAATTAAAATAATTCATTTCCTTAATATCTAGATAGGTACTATAATTGCATTTGGCGGTAAATTATCGTCTTTTAGAAAGGATTCCTATACAATATGAGGAATATTATTCATATGGGGGAATGACTATGGAACTTCGCAATTTAAAAACCTTTTTGGTTGTTGCTGATTGCGGTGGATTTACTAGAGCTGGTGAGCAATTGGGTTATACGCAGTCAACTGTTACGAATCATGTTAGAGCATTGGAAGAGGCTGTAGGGAACCGCCTTTTTGATCGATTAGGAAAAACAGTAGTTTTAACGGATGCGGGTACACATCTAGCTACATATGCCAATGAAATCTTAAAACTTTATCAAGAAGCGGTCGATTCATCCAAATTAAATAATGAGCCTTCTGGTACAGTATTAATCGGAGCAAATGAATCTTTAATGGTATATAGATTACCGACCATACTGTATGAATTTAAAAGGATGTATCCAAAAGTCCAGCTTATTTTGCAACCTTCTGAAAGTCAGGAGCTTAACAATGAGTTAAAATCCGGAAAGTTTGACTTGGCTCTATTTACAAATCCTGAAAAATTAGGTTCAGATATTATAACGAGGGATTTAGTGAAAGAGACGCTGGTAATGATTGCCCCTGCAGGCCATCGTTTATGTGGTAAAGCGGTAATCACTCCAAATGATTTGGAAGATGAAGTATTGCTTCTGACGGAGGCAGGAAGTTACCGTGACTTGTTGGAGAGATGGATTAAAGACGATGGTGTTGGTTGTTCACGCATTGCCTTTTGGAATATTGAAGCAATCAAACAATCGGTGAAGTGTGGGCTAGGTTTATCCTATTTACCTTTGATGACGGTGAGAGAGGAATTGGAGCGGGGCAGTTTAGTCGCACTTCCTTGGGTGCATAGCGATGAGTTCGTAACTACCCAACTTGCATATCACAAAGATAAGTGGCTAACGCCAGCTATGAATAAATTAATTGAAATAATCGAAAAACACGCAAAGAAATGGGAGTCTGAAGACTGACAGTAAACTACATATGTAGAGTTTTTGCTTGGTTATTGGTAGGAGGAATTACATAACATGGCACAACAACGTACTAAAGAAATATTCTTAATTATAATTGGGTCCTTATTGTTCGCAGTCGGTATTAACTATTTTGCAATCCCATATCGGTTATCTGAGGGTGGGGTTATTGGGATAACTGTTATTACTTATTATTTATTCGAATGGTCACCAGGTGTTGTGAACCTTATTATCAATGCTATTCTTTTAGTGATTGGTTATAAGTTTTTTGATAGAAAGACAATGATATATACAGTACTTGGAATTATTTTTTCCTCCTTATTTCTATTTATCACAGAAGATGTAGGACATCAATTGAATGGTGACACATTGCTTGCCGCATTGTTCTCAGGGGTATTTGTTGGTCTTGGTCTAGGTTTAATGTTCAGAGCTGGAGGAACTTCTGGGGGATCCGCTATTTTAGCTCGTTTAGCCAATCAATATTTAGGATGGAGTCTGGGTAAGGGCGTCCTTATCATTGATATTGTCGTTATTGCTGGCTCGGTATTCATCATTGGTCAGGAAAAAGCGATGTACACACTTGTTGCTGTATTTTTAGGTTCTAAAGTAATTGATTATGTAATTGAAGGACTAAATAGCCGAACAGCTGTGACAATCATTTCGGAACGTTCCGAAGAAATTCGCCAATTTATATTATCTAAAATGTCTCGAGGAGTAACAATTCTTGAAGGTCGTGGCGGCTATAGCCAGGATCAAAAGGAAGTCCTTTATATTGTCATCAACCAACAGGAATTAGTCCAATTAAAGCAAACTGTTAGTAGCGTAGATGAGCAGGCATTTGTTGTCGTCCATGAAGTACGTGATGTATTAGGTAGTAGTTTTAGTGTTCAGTAGAATGGAAGATTATTATTAGTAGTAGTAGTAGTAGTAGTAGTAGTAGTAGTAGTAGTAGTAGTAGTAGTAGTAGTAGTAGTAGTAGTAGCCTTTAATCAAATATTCACTTTTAAAGAAGGTTTTGGAGTTGTGAGAGGGTGAAAAGATGAGATTAATCCTGCCAAAAGAATATACTAATTTTTTTCGGATTGTTTTTCCAATCGTCTTACTATTAATTGCCATAAATAATGTTTTTTTTAATTGGAAGTTTCAACTATATCATTTCAACGAATTAGAAGACTTTGGTTCAATTTTGTTTGTCTTGATTATTAGTATATTTGAAAGTGCTATCTGTACATTCTTTTTATGGTTCCTCCTTTATCGAGTGAATAAAAAGATTGTGGGAAACAAGGTCAAGTGAAAAAATTATACGTTTCATTAACCTAAGTGGTAAATAAATGGTTTTAGGAATACCCTTTATAGTGACTCACTCAAATTAATTGACTGTTTTATAGGAATAACCCATCAGAGTTCCAACTCACACAATGATGGGTTATTTTTTATGGTTAAATGGCAGATTCACTAGAAAAATTATTGTTAAGCTACTTCTCTCTTCAACTGTAATGGCATGCTTCTAAATCCTCAAATACAGCATAAATTTTTCCTGAATTGGGTAAACTTTTATTTGAAATAGGGAAGTTAATGCACTTACAAGAATTCGGATCATGCACTAGTTTAGTTTCTCTATGATGAAGTGTTATCTATACAATTTTCAGAATAGAATAGAGTAGAGTAGAGATTATTTGAAGAATAATAATCCAAATTTTAGTTAGTATGAAAGAGGTGCTCAATGAGTTTGAAATTTGCTTTACTTATTTGTTTTAGTTTAATTTGTCTAATTGCTTGTATTACTTTTTATTTGGGGATAAAGATATCTAAAAGATTTATAAGATATATACCAGTGTTTTCCTTGGGTTCAGGAGTGATCTTTTTTTATATTAGACTAAATTATATTTCTAATTCCCCTAATCCCTTCGATAGCATTTTCGATAAAATTGCTTTTATTGTACTTCTTGTTGTATTCAGTTTTGCTTTGTTAGAAGTAGTTATTATTGAGATTGTAGAGAACACAAAATTACTTGGTAAAGGAATTATAAGTATACGAAAAGCATTAAAATTAGTGTATATAAAGAAAGAGCAGGTCAGATAGAAGTAAGGGAGCTACTTCCATCTGACCTATCGATTGTTCCTTATAACAAATATATCATCTAATTAAATACGTCAATTTTCTAAGAAATTTCTACTTTTTCATATTTCTAATTTTCTCTTCATCCGGTGTTACAAACAATGTCGTCTGCTCAAAATAAATAACAAACCCAGGTTTTGATCCGTTAGGTTTTTTCACTTGTTTAATCACAGTATAATCCACCGGAACTGAAGCTGATTCACGAGCTTTGCTAAAATAAGCAGCAAGATTTGCCGCCTCTAATAATGCAGTTTCTGAAGGATTATCAGAATGTATTACTACATGAGATCCAGGGATATCCTTTGTATGAAGCCATGTATCGGTTTTCCTAGCTAATTTAAATGTTACAAAATCATTTTGTTTGTTGTTTTTGCCAACTGAAATTTCTGTGCCATCGGAGGCAATAAATTTTTCTGGTATCGGTTTCGTTGGTTTTTTCTTCTTTTTCGATGCCCTTGCTTTTAATAAACCCTGCTCCATAAGTTCTTCCCGAATTTCTTCAATATCGGTTGGAGAAGCTTGCATAACTTGCTGGAGCAGTAACTCGAAGTATTCTATATCCTCTTTTGTAATTTCAAATTGCTGTTCAATTTTAAGTAATGCAGTTTTTGCTTTTGTATAACGGCTATAGTACCTCTGTGCATTTTGTGTAGCTGTTTTCCGAATATCTAATGGAATAAGAACAGTCTTTTCATTTTCATCATAATAATTGACAAGCTCTACTTCTTTTAATCCTTTTTCAATCGCGTATGCGTTTGCCATTAACAGTTCGCCGAATAGCTGATACGTATCTAAGTTTTCAGCTTGCTCGAAATCTTTTTGGAGTTTTTTCATTTTTAACTTTAATTTGTTTAGTTCGTTTTGAAGCCATCGTTCCAAATCTCCAGCCTGTTGCTTCACACGGTCTCGCTCTGCTTTTGCGAAATAAACACGATCCAGTAAATTGCCTAGACTTTCCTCATTAAATTTGTTGCCATCTAAATGTGTTAATGCATTGGGAGAATAGAAGGTTTTCCCATTTACTTCTACAATTTGTTTATTAGAGCCACCCTGTTTAATCTCATCTATAAATTCTTTATAGGTTTTCACTCTATCTTTAGAATTTTGGAATCTATATACTAATTCTTTTGCATGTAGTGGAGAAAACCCAGAAATTTGGTCCATAATTTCTTTAGGATCGTTGCCCGATTGCAGTACTCCTTCTAATTCTTCTGAAATCTCCAGTGGATTCAACTTATTTTGAGATGGTGGTGCAATATATGGTTGACCAGGCAAAATAGTACGATAACTATTCATGGATGGAGATAGATGCTTTATACTTTCCAAAATAAGATTACGAGAAGGGTCAACTAAAAGTAAATTGCTGTGCCGTCCCATGATTTCCATATGAATTTCACGTGAAATATCATCACCAATCTCGTTTTTACTCTGTATTTGGAAAATAATAATTCGATCGCTTTCATGTTGGTAAATACCAGTAATAATTCCACCTTCCAAATGCTTTCTTAAAACCATACAAAAAAGTGGTGGTTGGGCGGGATTATCAATTGTTTCTTGTGTAATTTGTACACGTGAATAGGATGAATGAACGGAGAACAAAAGTTTATAATTTTTACCTTGAGCCCTTATGTGCATTAATAATTCCTGTGCATTTGGTTGGTGTATTTTAGAAATACGACCTGTAACGAGCTGCTGTAATTCAGTTGTCATTGAAATTGTAAATAAACCATCAAAAGCCATAAGTATTCCTCTTTCAAAACATTATTTTGTATTTAGTAACCAGTACCTAAAGTAAAAGTAAAAAGGCGTCCTATGCTTTTCAATACTGTCTCAGGTTTTCAGCTAAGGTAAAGAACGCTTTTATGTGAAATCCTTCCAGCACTTGCTCCTGCGCGAAGCTCGTCGCAGAAAGGAAGTTCGTTTGCTCCTGCGCGAAGCTCGTCGCAGAAAGGAAGTTCGTTTGCTCCTGTGCAAAGCTCGTCGCAGAAAGGAAGTTCGTTTACTCCTGCGCAAAGCTCGTAGCAAAAGAGCGGTGTCGGTTCTTTCATAGGCGCTTGCGCTTTTCTAATATATCTTATCATTTTCCACTGTACTTGTGTTATAATCAGTTAAGTATGTAATTGGAAGAAGTCGACGTAGTATGACTGTATTTGAAGGAGACGTTATGCGAAGAGAAAAAGGTATATTGATCGTTTTATCAGGTCCGTCTGGAGTAGGTAAAGGGACAGTCCGAAAAGAATTATTTTCAGAGCCAGGTACAAACTATGAGTATTCTATATCCATGACTACGAGAAGCCCTCGTGAAGGTGAAGTAGATGGAGTAGATTATTTCTTTAAGCAAAAAGAAGAATTTGAACAACTGATCGAACAAGGTAAATTGTTAGAATATGCATCCTATGTTGGAAACTACTATGGGACACCTATTGACTATGTAAACGCAACATTAGATTCTGGACGAGATGTATTTTTAGAAATAGAAGTTCAGGGAGCTGCTCTTGTTCGCGAAAAAGCTCCGGAGGCTCTTTTTATTTTCCTTGCACCGCCAAGCCTCTCTGAGCTTGAGCAAAGACTTATAGGTAGAGGGACGGAAACGGAGGATGTCATTAGTTCAAGAATTAAAGCTGCAAGGCAAGAGCTTGAAATGATGCATTTATATGATTATGTGGTAGAAAACGATGAAGTGGCTAAAGCATGTGCGAAAATAAATGCGATAGTAGTAGCCGAACATTGTCGACGTGAACGTGTAGAAAAAAGATATTCAGCTATGCTGGAAGGAGAATTTTAAATGTTATATCCATCAGTAGATTCATTAAAAACCCAAATCGATTCAAAATATTCTTTAGTGAGTGTTGCTTCCAAGCGAGCTAGACAGTTACAAGAAGAAGGCGGCGAACGTCTAACTTCATATGTATCTCATAAGCAAGTTGGGAGAGCGTTAGAAGAAGTTGCAGCTGGTGAACTAACTATACAATCATCTAGTGATTCTGTAGTTTACGAAGACGAAGTATAATATTTAACAATACGTAGTAGATGTCTTAACAAGCTGCGGATTAACTGCAACCTCCCAAAGAATGTACGGTTCTTTGGGAGGTTGTTGTTTAGAGGGGAGAATTCATGATGTTAACTTCTAAAAAAATTCTTGTTTGTGTTACCGGTGGAATTGCTGTATACAAAGCAGTAGCATTGGTTAGTAAATTGACACAAGCAGGGGCAAATGTAAAAGTAATGATGACAAAATCAGCAATGGAATTTGTTCAGCCATTAAGCTTTCAGGCTATGTCTAGAAATGATGTGTATTTTGATACTTTTGATGAAAAAGATTCTAGCGTTATTGCACATATCGATTTAGCGGATTGGGCAGATTTAGTAATTGTAGCTCCTGCAACTGCCAATGTAATCGGCAAATTAGCAAATGGTATTGCGGATGATATGGTAACTACAACAATACTAGCAACAACTTCGGATGTATGGATAGCACCTGCGATGAATGTACATATGTATGAAAATGCTGCAGTTATACGTAATATTGCCCAACTTTCAAGTGATGGTTATCAGTTTATCGAACCTTCTGAAGGTTTTTTAGCATGTGGATATGTAGGAAAAGGTCGATTAGAAGAACCGGAAAAAATAGTAAAGTTGGTAGGAATGTATTTTGTACCGAAAGAACTACCTTTAAAAGGAACAAAAGTTGTCGTAACAGCAGGTCCAACTAGAGAGAGAATAGACCCTGTACGATTTTTGACTAATTTCTCTAGTGGGAAAATGGGATACGCTATGGCTGAGGCTGCAGCAAGTCTTGGTGCAGAAACTATATTGATTTCTGGTCCAGTCAGTTTAGTTCCCCCAGCAAATGTAACACTAGTTTCCGTGGAAAGTGCAAAAGAAATGTTAGATGCTGTATTACTTCATTTTGACACAGCTTCCATGGTCATAAAAACAGCTGCAGTCGCTGATTATAAGCCAAAAGAGGTATATTCTCAAAAGATGAAAAAGCAAGCAGGTGATTCAGCTCTTGTATTAGAAAGAACTACAGATATTCTTTTGGAACTAGGTAAACGAAAAAAAAACCAATTGTTAATAGGCTTTGCAGCGGAAACGAACGATGTTATCCATTATGCAAAAAGTAAATTAGTGAAGAAAAACGCGGATTATATCATTGCAAATGATGTGACTGAAGAGGATTCAGGATTTGGAACAGAAACAAATACTGTTACGTTAGTTGGTAAAAATATAGAGCGGCAGTTTCCAAATCAAAGCAAAAAAGAGCTTGCGATGCAATTAATGGAAACAATTATTCATTTGGAAAAAGATGATTCTAAATGATAGTAGAAGTTATTGTAGATGTCTCAGCTTATCCTATTGATCGGCCTTTTGACTATATAGTTCCTGAAAATTTAGAAACGGTTATAGAACGCGGGAGCAGAGTTCATGTTCCTTTCGGAAATAGAAAGGTACAAGGATTTATAACGAATATTAAAGGACATTCTGCTTTAGATGTTTCTAAGTTAAAAGAGATTATTTCAATAATCGACGTGGAGCCCGTAATTACTGAAGAATTATTACAACTTTCGAAATGGATGACCCATAAAACATTATGCTATGAAATAGACGCACTGCAAGTCATGTTGCCAGCTGCTCTTCGTGCCACATATAAAAAAGAAATTATGCTTGTAGATCCAGATGGAGTAGATATAGAATCTTTGGCATTATTTGGTGCAAAAGAAACTATTGCTTATGAAGTATTTGAAAAAGCTGGTTTATTACGATTGATGAAAAAATATTTGAATCAAGGAAATTTTCGGTTAGAAACTGTGATTAAACAAAATGCAAAAGTGAAAACAATCGCTAAGTATCGTATAGTGGAGGACTTGGAATTAGTTCATACGCAACTTAATGAACTTCCCAAAAATGCTGTTAAACAAAAAGAATTAATTGAATGGTTATTAATGCAAAAGCAACCTTCGTTTACAATGGAAGAACTTAAAAAATTTGCAAAAACTAATAATCATACGGTTAAAGCTTTAATCGACAAAGGAATTTTAGAAAAGGAAAATAAAGAAATATACCGCGAGATAAACAGCTTAGAATACAATGACCAAGATCGAAGATTTAAATTGACGAATGAACAGCAAGAAGCACTTCAAAAGATTAATGATGCGCAGGATAATGATCAGAATACTACTTTTCTGTTACACGGTATTACTGGTAGCGGTAAAACAGAGATATATTTGAATGCTATTGAAAGGTCAATCAATGAAGGCAAACAAGCCATTATGCTTGTGCCTGAAATATCATTGACTCCACAAATGACTAGAAGATTTAAATTGCGTTTTGATGATCAAGTAGCTGTGATGCATAGTGGATTGTCAGCTGGCGAAAAGTTTGATGAGTGGCGTAAAATTTGGCGTGGAGAGGTAAAGGTTGTTGTTGGAGCAAGATCTGCAATATTTGCTCCTTTTAAAAATCTTGGCTTAATCATTTTAGATGAAGAGCATGAGTCTACCTATAAACAGGAAGATACACCGAGGTATCATGCTAGAGATGTAGCAATTTGGAGAAGCGAATTTCATAACTGCCCAGTCATTTTAGGTAGTGCTACTCCTTCACTTGAATCGTATGCTCGTGCTACTAAAGATGTCTACACTTTATTGACTTTGAATATGCGTGCAAAGGAACAGTCATTGCCGATTGTAAATATAGTGGACATGCGTGCTGAGTTAAAAAACGGAAATCGTTCTATGTTCAGTGTAGGGCTAGCAGATGCTGTCAGAGAAAAGTTAGAGAAGAATGAACAAATCGTTTTATTTTTAAACAAAAGAGGATTTTCCTCCTTTGTTTTATGTCGAGATTGTGGAACTGTAGTTGAATGCGACAATTGTGATATTTCGCTTACCTATCACCGAGAGGGGGAGCAGTTAAAATGTCATTATTGTGGACATGAAGAACCAGTGCCGAAGCAATGTCCAGAATGTTCAAGTGAGCATATTCGCTTTTTCGGAACGGGTACCCAGAAAGTCGAAGAGGAGATAACTAAATTATTCCCTTATGCAAGAGTTCTACGAATGGATGTAGATACGACTAAAACGAAAGGTTCACATGAACGAATTTTAAAACAATTTGGAGATGGAGAAGCGGATATTTTACTTGGAACTCAAATGATCGCCAAGGGATTGGATTTCCCAAATATTACGCTGGTTGGAGTGTTAAATGCAGATACAACTTTGCACTTAGCTGATTTTAGAGCAGCAGAAAAAACGTTTCAACTAATGACACAAGTAAGTGGACGAGCTGGCCGACATGACAAAGAAGGACAGGTGTACATCCAAACGTATACTCCAGAGCATTATGCAATTGAATATTCAAAATCACAATTATATGAGCCTTTTTATCATAAAGAAATGTTGGTGCGAAAACAGTTCGAATACCCTCCTTTCTACTATTTAACACTTGTTCAGGTTACACATGAAAATGTCCTGTTAGCGGCCGAATATGCAAAACTAGCGACTGACTGGCTCCGAACGAATTTATCTTCCACCACAATGGTAATAGGACCAACTTCTAGTGCAATCAGTAAAATACAAAATAGATATCGATACCAATGTTTGATAAAATACAAAAAAGAACCAATATTAGTGGAAAAACTCCAACAATTAATCAAAATATACCGAACCGAGTGGATAAAAAAAGGAATCATTTTAACAATTGATCTGGATCCATCCACTATTTTATAAGGTGTTTGAAAAGAGGAAAAGAAATGGCAATACGACCAATTATTACACATCCAAATGATGTATTATTAAAGAAATGTAAAGAAATTACTGTATTTGATACAAAACTAGCCGAACTTTTGGATGATATGTACGACACTATGGTAGCTTCTGATGGAATCGGAATAGCTGCTCCACAAGTCGGAGAGGCTATTCAAGCAGCAATCGTAGACCTAGGTGAAGGACAGGATATTATCGAATTGATTAATCCTGAGATAGTGGAAATCGGGGGATCAGAAATAGAAGTGGAAGGATGTTTAAGTTTTCCAGACATTTATGGGGAAGTAGAGCGTCCATTTCATGTAAAGGTAGAAGCTCAAGATCGAACAGGTGCTTTATATGAACTAACAGCCGAGGATTATGAAGCCAGAGCCATTTTACATGAAATAGATCATTTGCATGGTGTTTTATTTACGACAAAGGTAATTCGTTATGTTGAGTTAGAAGAACTTGAAAACGAGGTGGAAGAAGTATGACATCTATTATCTTCATGGGTACCCCGGCATTCTCCGCACCTATCCTAAGAATGTTAGTGGATGGAGGCTATAAAGTAAAGGCTGTAGTAACTCAACCAGATCGACCAGTAGGTAGAAAAAAAGTGCTGACAGCGCCTCCAGTAAAAGAAGAAGCTCTTAGACTTGGTTTACCTGTCATTCAACCAAATAAACTAAAGGGATCAGATGAATTAGAGCAAATTATCGCTCTTAAGCCAGATTTAATCATTACTGCTGCATTCGGGCAGATTCTCCCAAAAGAACTGTTGGATGTTCCTAACCTGGGCTGTATTAATGTTCATGCTTCGTTACTACCTGCCTACCGTGGAGGAGCTCCAATTCATCAAGCAATTATAGATGGACAAAGTAAAACAGGCGTCACAATAATGTATATGGAAGAGAAATTAGACGCCGGAGATATCATATCGCAAAGCGAAATATCTATAGAGCATAATGATGATACTGGTATGTTATTTGAAAAACTTAGTGCAGTAGGTTCTGAGCTTCTTAAAGAAACATTGCCTTCGATTATTGCAAAAACGAATAATCGTACTAAACAGGATGACACAAAAGTAACTTTTGCTAGAAATATTTCACGTGAACAAGAAAGAATAGACTGGAATAATTCAGCACTGCAATTACACAATCAAATCCGTGGGCTTCACCCATGGCCTGTAGCATATACAACTTTAGATGGACAGGTAGTTAAGATTTGGAAGGCGAATACTACCTCTATTCACACAAATGAAAAACCTGGTACTGTTGTGGAAATTGGATCGGATCATTTTGCTGTTCAAACTGGAAAGTCAGAAGCAATTCGCATTAATGAGTTACAACCAGCTGGTAAAAAGAAAATGTCCGCAGAAGATTATTTGCGTGGCGTAGGTTCGAAATTGCGAATAGGAGATATATTTGAATGACGAAAAAAAGCGAAAAAATTTGGACAGGTAATGTCCGAGATGCTGCTCTTACTATTTTAATGGCTGTTGAAAAGCAGCAAGCGTATAGTAACTTGCTGTTACACCAAACGATAGAAAAGTATACGATTGACCCGAAAGACCGTGCGTTACTTACGGAATTAACGTATGGCACACTTCAATATAAAATGACATTAGATTACTATTTACAACCGTTTATAAAAGGTAAATTAGATGATTGGGTTAAACAGTTACTACGCCTATCTCTGTATCAAATCCATTATTTATCGCGTATTCCTGATCACGCGGCTGTGAACGAGGCGGTCGAAATCGCGAAAAGAAGAGGACATAAAGGGATTGCCTCAGCAGTAAACGGAATATTACGTTCAATTTTAAGAGAAGGCGTCCGTTCAACGGAAGAGATTAAAGATAAAGAAGAACGACTATCTATTGAAACAAGCCACCCTCTATGGATGGTAGAGCGTTTCATATCACAATATGGTTTTGAAACGACGGAGAAAATGTTGAAAGAAAATAATGAACCACCTGTTACAACTTTGCGAGTAAACTTATTTAAGCGTACGGTTGATCAAGTGCTTCATTTAATGACACAAGAAGGACATATTGTGGCTAAAAGTGAAATCATTCCAGAGTGTATATACTTATTTAACGGACAAGCAGCTAGAACAACTGCTTATCAGGAGGGTTTTGTAACAATTCAAGATGAAAGTTCGATGATTCCCGCTTATGTTCTTCAACCGGAACCTGGAATGACCGTTCTTGATATGTGTTCGGCACCCGGAGGTAAAACTACTCATATTGCCGAAAAAATGAAAAACACAGGGAAACTAGTGGCAATGGATATTCACCAGCATAAATTAAAGCTAGTGGAAGAAAATGCAGAGCGTTTAGGTTTTAGTTTTATCGAAACAGTGGAGATGGATGGAAGAAAAGCTAGTGAGAATTATGCAGAACAATCATTTGATCGCATACTTGTGGATGCGCCTTGCAGTGGACTTGGCGTGATGAAACGTAAACCTGATATTAAGTATACAAAGAAGGAGAAGGATTTTGCTTCCCTTAAACCAATTCAAATGAACTTACTAGAAGAAGCATATAAACTATTAAAACCGGATGGATTAATGGTTTATAGTACGTGTACAGTTGATTTAGAAGAAAACGAAGGAACGACTCAGCTATTTCTAAATGCACATCCTGATATGGAACTTCAACAATTTCCAGACGTTATTAAACGTATAAAGAATCAGAAAAACGAAGGAACGCTTCAGATTTTTCCACAAGATTTACGTAGTGATGGATTTTATGTAGCTCTATTTCAAAAAAAGAAATAGAGACCACTCTTTGCCAAATTCAAAAGAGGTGAATGATAAGATGAAGTTTGTTGTGAAGACGGATGTAGGAATGAAAAGAACGGTAAATGAAGATAGAGTAGAGGTTTTTTTGCGAGAAGACGGACGGTTATTGGCTGTAATCGCAGATGGTATGGGTGGTCATAAAGCAGGAGACGTTGCAAGTGAGCTTGCTGTTACGGAGTTTAAAAAATATTTTGCTGCATTCAATCCGTTTATCGTAAAAGCTAGAGATTGGTTAACCTATACATTTCAATCGATCAACCAAACTGTTAGTAGGCATTCTAAAGTGAGTGCAGAATGTGCAGGTATGGGTACGACATTAATCGCTGGTTTGTTTGAAAATCATCAAGGAATTATCGCTCATGTTGGGGATAGCCGCGTCTATTTAATATCACCCGAGCAAGTCCTTCAAATTACTCGAGATCATTCGTATGTTAATGTTCTTATAGATTCTGGGGAAATTAGTGAGGAACAAGCGAAGACACATCCCAATAAAAATGTATTAATGAAAGCGATTGGTACTGAACGTACAATTCAACCAGACTTTTATGAGATTGTTTTTCACCCAAACTCTTATTTACTTTTTTGTACAGACGGTTTAAGCAATAAGGTAAGTGAATCATTTATGCAGTCCATTTTATATTCTAAAAAGACGCTTGAAGAAAAAGGGCAAGTTTTAGTAGATGAGGCAAATAAGTCAGGCGGAGAAGATAATATTTCTTTAATCCTATTATCTAACAACGACAAGGAGGTGTGAGGATGCTAATAGGTAAAAGAATAAGTGGCAGATACAAGTTACTTGAAATGATTGGCGGAGGCGGCATGTCCAATGTTTACTTGGCACATGATATGATTTTAGATCGTGATGTAGCGATCAAAGTGTTGCGATATGATTTTTCTAATGAAGAAGAATTACACCGTCGTTTTCAACGTGAGGCCCTTTCTGCAACAAGCCTTACCCATCCCCATATTGTCAATATTTACGATGTAGGTGAAGATGAAGATATTCACTATATTGTCATGGAATATGTTAAGGGCAAAACGTTAAAAGAATACATACTGCTGAATGCACCGATTTCCCCAACGAAATCTGTAATGATTATGAAGCAACTTACGTCGGCTATTTCAACCGCTCATAATAATCATATTATTCACCGAGATATTAAACCGCAGAATATTTTGTTGGATGAAGAGGAAAATGTAAAGGTAACTGATTTTGGTATTGCGATGGCACTAAGTGCAACTTCCTATACCCAGACGAATTCTGTATTAGGTACAGTACATTATCTATCGCCTGAACAAGCACGAGGTGGTACGGCAACAAAACAGTCAGATATCTACGCATTAGGTATCGTTTTATTTGAACTCTTAACTGGACAACTCCCATTTTCAGGAGAGTCCGCGGTATCAATCGCATTAAAACATTTACAAACAGAAACGCCATCGATACGAAAGATTATTCCATCCATACCGCAAAGTATTGAAAATGTAGTGTTAAAAGCCACAGCGAAAGACCCGAAGGACAGGTACCGTTCTGCAGAAGAAATGGAAGCGGATTTGGCTACTGCATTATCTCCTGAAAGAGCTGGTGAGGAGAAATTCGTAGTAGCTGTTGATGATGATGCCACGAAGGTATTGCCAGTTATTAAAGAGCCTGTTTCATTTGATGAAGTTACTGAAACAAAAAAAATGTCCGCTTCAAATAAGTTTACGAAACCGGTAAAGCCAAAAAATAAGAACAAAAAACGGAAAATAATTGGTGGAATTCTAGGGGGAATAATTCTTTTATTATTGCTTTTGTTCATCGTTTTTCCTGGACTGTTTAAGGCTGATAAGATACCAGTACCAGATGTATCAAACCTAGAACTAGAAGAAGCTATTGAACAATTAGAGTCAGAAGGATTTATAATTGGCGATGAAACATTAGAGGTTTCAGAAGAAGTAGAAGAAAACAAGATAATTCGAACGACACCGGAATCGGGCAAGCTTCGTGAAAAAAATACTGAAATTCATTTATTTGTTTCTTCAGGAAAAGAATCCTTTGTCCTTGAAAATTATGTCGGTAAAGATATAGATCAAGTAAAAATATTATTACAAAATTTTAATATAGAAACAGAGGAAGCTTTTGACGACCAGCCCAAAGGTACTATAATTGAGCAGACACCAGGTGTAGGTGAAGAAATTATTCCAGATGAAACGGATCTTCTATTTACTGTCAGTAAAGGTCCTGACTTACGTACGGTTAGCGATCTGACTGATTGGAACGAGAAAGCTTTGAAGGATTATGAAAAATCTTCTGGATTTAAAATAAAATATGTGAAGAGTAAAAATGACTCCGTTCCAAAAGGAAATGTGATAAATCAAACACCGAAACCAAATACAAAAGTGAGTCCTGGTAGCACGATAGAAGTAACTATTTCGGATGGTCCAAAGGCCAAGCCTACAAAGACTGTCGTAAAATCTGTTACGATCCCTTATAAACAGCCTGTAGTAGAAGAAGCGGATGAAGAAAATGGTAGTGATGAGGAAGAAAATAACGAGCAACCTGTTGTTCAAGAGCAAGTAGTTAGAATTTATATTCAAGATAAAACTCGTACAATGGCCGAGCCAGTCGAAGAATTTGTCTTAACTGAAACGGTAGTAAAACAATTGAAATTAGAAATTAGTGAAGGTGAAAAAGCAACATATCGGATTGATATAAACTCCACTGAGTTTGTACGAGAGACAATACCGTATGAAGATTTAGAATAGGGAGGTTTCGGATGCCAACAGGTCAAATTAGAAAAGCATTAAGCGGATTTTATTATGTTTATGATAATGGAAAGGTTATTCAATGTCGTGGAAGAGGTGTATTTAGAAACAGAGGTGAATCACCATTAGTTGGTGACTTTGTTGATTATACAGTGGAAGGAAAAAATGACGGTACAATTACAGTCATCCATGAGCGAAAGAATAATTTGGTCCGTCCACCTATCGCTAATATTGATCAAGCAATACTGGTATTTTCAATTAAAGAACCTGATTTTAATACAATTTTATTGGATCGCTTTCTGGTTGTATTAGAATCATTTCATATTGAGCCTATTATTTGTTTGACTAAAAGCGACTTGATGGATGAGAAACTAGAAACTCAGATTAGGGAATATATGAAGGATTACGAAAAAATAGGTTATCAGTTGTTTATGACATATAAAGATGATCCTGCGTTTGATGAGAAAATTACTCCTTTATTAGAAGGTAAAACAACCGTTCTAGCAGGCCAATCCGGAGTGGGTAAATCAACCTTGTTAAATACGATTTTACCTTCATTAGATTTAAAAACAGGTATAATCTCCAACGCATTAGGACGAGGTAAGCATACAACAAGGCATGTGGAACTTATTGAGGTTTGCGGGGGACTACTTGCAGATACACCGGGATTTAGTTCGTTTGAGTTTGATTTGATGGAAAAAGAGGAACTTTACCGGTGTTTCCCTGAGTTTGTGGTAAAGCAAAATGACTGTAAGTTTCGAGAATGTATGCATGTAAAAGAACCAAAATGCGCAGTGAAAGAAGCAGTCGATACCGGTGAGATAAAATCATTTCGGTACAAACATTATTTACAATTCTTAGAAGAAATTATGGATAGAAAGCCGAGGTACTAAATTATGGTAAAAATAGCGCCGTCTATACTAGCAGCAAACTTTTCTAAATTAGGAGAAGAGGTATTAGAAGTTGAAAAAGCGGGTGCTGAACTGATTCATATTGATGTAATGGACGGGCATTTTGTTCCGAATATTACGATGGGCCCAATTGTTGTAGAAGCACTTCGCCCACTCACAAAGCTACCTTTAGATGTTCATTTGATGATCGAAAATGCGGATCAATACATTGAATCTTTTGCCAAGGCAGGAGCAGATTACATTACAGTTCATGTAGAGGCATGTCCGCATTTGCATAGAACGATTCAACTTATCCGTTCATTCGGTGTAAAACCTGGAGTAGTCTTAAATCCACATACACCGATCGAAACAATACAACATGTATTAGAGGATATTGATATCGTTCTTTTCATGACTGTTAATCCAGGATTTGGTGGACAGAAGTTTATACATTCTGTTGTACCTAAAGTAAAGCAGTTATCAGATATTATTAAAGAACGTAATTTATCTATTGAAATAGAAATTGATGGCGGTATCAATGAAGAAACAATTAAACCATGTGTCGAAGCAGGGGCTACTATATTAGTTGCTGGATCTGCAATTTATAACGCTCCTGACAAAGCAAAAGCCCTTCAAACGATTAGAGAAGCTGGTTTAAGTGTAGTTCCAAAATGAAGCGAGTAGTAGTTTGTTCAGGTGGACCATCTAAGGAAGTTGTTGATTTTAAACAACTTCCTTTTCATACAGATGAAGCTATTTTTATAGGCGCTGATCGTGGTGCTTTGGGACTGCTAGAAGCGGGAATATTGCCAAATGAAGCTATAGGGGACTTTGATTCACTTACACAGGAAGAGCAGAGTTTCATGAAGCAAAAAATACAAAAAGTAACAGAACTACAAATGGAGAAAGATGAAACCGATACTCATATTGCAATACTCACTGCTTTAGAATATAAACCTGAAGAAGTAATCGTAACAGGAGTTACAGGTGGACGTTTAGATCATTATGAAGCGGCACTACATGATATTTGTCGTTTTCAAATGGAAAATCCAACTATTATTTTTACCATCCAAAACAATCAAAATATCATTCAATTTTTACCGTCGGGAACTCATACCATTAGTTTTGATAATCATTATAAGTATGTTTCTTTTTTCTCTTTTGGAGAACATGTGAAGAATATGAATTTACAAGGTTTTCTATACGATGTAGAAGATGAGTATATAAATGTTGGTAATGCTAAATTTACAAGCAATGAACTTAAAGATAGAACTGGTACTATCTCTTTTACTGCGGGCATATGTTTAATGATAAGAAGCAGCGACTAAAAGGGAGGAATTGTGTGAAGGTCTACACATTTAGATTGCCTAAATCGGTGAGTAGTTTTGTGAAGGTTTGTATACGGCTATTTAAAAAAGAAGAGAAGAAGAAATGAAAAAATGCCAGGTCGACTTTTGTCGGCCTGGCATTAATTATGAGGGCGATTAAACGCGCTCAATTTTTCCTGATTTTAAAGCTCTCGCAGAAACCCATACACGTTTTGGTTTACCATCTACAAGAATACGTACTTTTTGAAGGTTAGCTCCCCATGTACGTTTTGTAGAGTTCATTGCGTGAGAACGAGCATTACCCGAACGAGCTTTACGCCCAGTGATTGCACATACTTTTGGCATTATATTTCCTCCTTTAAAAAAGAAGCTGAAAGATTTTTCAGTTCGATATTTCACATACTTTAATAATTTACCACAGACCATAATGAAGTGCAAGACTTATCAAGAAAAAAACCTTTACAGCATAGAAAAGCGCAAGACGCCGTTTAGCAGCGAAAAGCGCTGGAAGACTTGTAGTAAAAGGCGTATTTTGCCTTTTCTACAATTCTGAAGCGATCGAGCTGCTGGCGTCTGGAGCTGGCCAACTTAGAAAAGCGCAAGCGCCTGTGTAAGACCCGAAAAGCTCTGGAAGAATTAGTTTAAGAAAAGTGAACAGTGAATAATACCGCTATGATTTTCGCTTTAGGCGGACGCTTTACGCGGGCGTTTGCCTCAGCCTCCTCGCTGGAAAACATATGCTCCTGCGGTTACTCGTCGCAAAGACATTGTCCAAACAAAGTTTGGTCAATGTCTTCGCTGCGGGGTCTTTATCTAACGCTTTTCCCGCTGGAGTCGCCGCCTTACGCTACAATCAGTTAAGTAGTAGTCCTTAATCATAAATTAATATCAAACGTTTATGATAAACAAGATGAATAAGCAAAGTCATATAAAGACATTATCCAATGCATTCGACTCAACGAGTAGAAAATAATTTTAATAATTTGATTATTTGATTCTCCTTATTAGGTGTGAATGAATAAAATGTTTTGGTAAAATTATCCTTTTCGCAAGTAATTGGTAATAGATCGCTAGTAAATATAGACTTAGAGCAAGTAAATCCTTTGCGACCGCAAGTAAGTTTTAGGTGGAAGCAAGTAAACAATAGGCGAGAGCAAGTAAAGTTAAATTAAGATTAAATCATTCATTAAATATTAGGATATAAATGCTTTAGTATATTTCATCTGTGTGTTCATGGTACTTTGTGTGCCTATTGAATACAAAGGACAGCGTGCAACGCAGAGGCTCTAAATTAGTTATGAAAATCTTTGAGAAGGGCATTTCTCATGTATATTTTCAACTAGTAAAGGACCGAGTGTCTTTTTACCTGATTTCCCCAATTTACTTAAAAGTTTATTCATTTACTAACTAGTACATATTTACAAAACATTGAAAAAGTGGACGAATGTAAACGTCTCTTTTATAATTTTAATGGGTGTAGTACAATAAAGGATAGTCAAAAAGACTTGGGAGGTCTTAACATGTCAATTGAATTGAAAAATGAATTCGGACTAATTGATATATCACAAGATACAGTTGCTCAAATTGCTGGTGGAGCAGCTATTGAATGCTATGGGATAGTTGGTATGGCATCAAAGCATCAAATTCGAGATGGATTAACAGATATATTAAGAAAAGAAAATTTCACTAAAGGTGTTTTAGTTAGACAAGAAAAAGATAATCTACATATTGATATGTATATAATTGTTAGCTACGGTACGAAAATTTCAGAAATAGCCTATCAAGTACAGTCAAAAGTAAAATACACACTAAACAAATCTCTTGGTATGTCAGTGAAATCCGTTAATGTGTATGTTCAAGGAGTTCGCGTGGCTAACGTGTAAATAAGGAGAGAAAATAATGAAATCAATCAATGGTATCCAATTTGCAGACATGGTTCAGATGGGAGCGCATCATCTCTTCCAAAACGCAGATTATGTAGATGCATTAAATGTATTTCCTGTTCCAGATGGTGACACAGGAACTAATATGAACTTATCCATGACTTCAGGTGCAAAAGAAACAGCTGCACATACAAATGAACATATTGGAAAAACAGCTCAAGCACTTTCTAAAGGGTTACTTATGGGGGCTCGTGGAAATTCAGGCGTTATTTTATCACAATTGTTCCGTGGTTTCGGTAAATCGATTGAACAATTGGATGTATTAAATGCAAAACAATTTGCAGACGCATTTAACTACGGTGTTGAAACTGCATATAAAGCAGTAATGAAGCCAGTAGAAGGTACCATCTTAACTGTCGCGAAGGATTCTGCTAGAAAAGCTGTAGAGGTTAGCGAAGATGTGGATGATATTCGTGAACTAATGGAAGCAATTGTAATAGAAGCAAAAAAATCTTTGGATAGAACACCAGACTTATTACCTGTATTAAAAGAGGTTGGAGTAGTTGATAGTGGCGGACAAGGACTTGTATTTGTATATGAAGGGTTTTTAGCAAGTCTAAAAGGTGAAGCGCTCCCAAGTAAAACGATAGGTACTTCAATGGATGACCTTGTCAGTGCTGAACATCATATGAATGTTCAAGGGTTTATGGATACTGCAGATATTGAATTCGGCTTTTGTACAGAATTTATGGTTCGTTTCGAAGAAGGCAAAAAAGCATTTAATGAAACTGCATTCCGTAATGATTTAAGTGAATATGGTGATTCTTTACTAGTAATTTCTGATGATGAAATCGCTAAAATTCATATTCACTCAGAAACGCCAGGTGAGGTTCTAACATACGGTCAACAATACGGAGACCTCATTAAGATTAAAATAGAAAATATGCGTCAGCAACATACTGAAATCGTTGGAGAAGGATATTCATCTGAAGCAACTGCAAAAAAAGCTGAAATTCATCCATATGCGATTGTTACTGTAGCGATGGGGCGTGGAGTTTCAGAATTATTAAAAAGCCTAGGAGCATCAGCAATAATCGAGGGTGGACAAACAATGAATCCATCAACTGAGGATATTGTGAAAGCTGTAGAGGCAGTTGGAGCTGAGCGAGTATTAATCTTACCGAACAATAAAAATATTGTAATGGCTGCTGAACAAGCTGCGGAAATACTAGGAATTGAAGCTGCGGTAGTTCCTACTAAAACTATCCCACAAGGAATGGCTGCAATATTAGCCTTTAATCCACAAGCAACCGTAGACGAAAATAAAAACAATATGACTGAAGCATATGCACATGTCAAAACTGGACAAGTTACATTTGCTGTTCGTGATACGTCTATAGATGGTGTCGAAATCAAAAAAGATGATTTTATGGCACTTGCAGAAGGTAAGATTGTTCTTTCTAATCCTTCCTTAAATGAGGTAACTACTAGCTTGATCCAATCATTAATGGACGAAGAAGCTGAAATTGTTACTGTCATATACGGAGAAGACGTAAGTGAAGAGGAAGCAAACGAATTTGCTGCTTTTATCGAAGCGCAATACGGGGATGTAGAAGTAGAAGTCTATAATGGTAAACAGCCATTGTACCCATATATTTTATCTGTAGAATAATACAAAAACCCATGTGGAGAATTTTTCTCTACATGGTTTTTTCTTGCTTTATTCGAGCAAATTTCAAATTCTTGTTTCTTTTAAAAATACGAATGTTTACTTAATATCGATATATATTATTTGTTTTTTTTAGCAATCCCGTTGATTTGAGTGGCAGGCGGCGACTCCAGCGGGAACAGCGCGAACTGAAAGCCCCGGAGGAAAGACATTGGTCGAGCTTTGTTTGACAAATGTCTTTGCGACGAGTAACCGCAGGAGCATATGTTTTCGTAGTGACGAGGAGATTGAAGCAGTGCCCGCGGAAAGCATCCGCTTAGAGCGGAAATCAGCGTTGTTCGGATTTAACTATAAAATATTCTTTATGAAATTGATTCAATCATATAAAAATTGATATGCTAACCAAGCTGTTTACTTGCTCCTATGTGAGATTTACATGTGGAAGGGAAAATTTATCCTTTAAATCTCAACCACTCCTTATATTGTCTCGATTCACTCCAAAACATATAATAGATAATATATCCTCGTACTCCATTTGCTCAACACTTAACTTAACAAAATACAATACTTTGTTTATTTTCTGCTTTGAGTGTAAAATGGGATTACTATAACATCTTGTGGAGGTTTAATCAGTGAAATTTAAATCTGTTTTTGATATTATCGGACCTGTCATGATTGGTCCCTCCTCCTCCCATACTGCAGGGGCGGCTCGCATTGGAAGAGTGGCTAGAGATTTATTTGGAAAACAGCCTACATGGGCTAAAATACATCTATACGGATCTTTTGCTGAAACTTATAAAGGACATGGAACAGACAAAGCTATTATTGGTGGATTGCTAGATTACGATACATTTGATGAACGTATTAAGACAGCGTTTGAAGATGCACAACTAGCAGGCTTAACATATGAATTTATACCAGAAACTGCAAATACTGAGCACCCGAATACCGCTCGCATCGTTATTGGTGACGAAACTTCAGAAATGTCTATGGTCGGAATCTCAATTGGTGGAGGAAAGACCGAAATTACGGAGTTAAATGGTTTTCCGCTACGTCTATCTGGGGATTTAGCTGCTATTTTAGTAGTTCACGAGGATCGTTCAGGATGTATTGCAAGTGTTTCGAACTGTTTGGCAAAATATGATATTAACATTGGACATATGGAAGTTTCACGTAAAGAAAAAGGGAATATGGCATTAATGGTTATTGAAGTCGATCAAAATGTGAATGCACAACTATTAAAAGAAATCAGCGATTTACCTAATATTACACAAGTAACTAGAATCGCCGATTAAGGGGGAATACAAATGGAAGTTCTATTTCGTAACGTTCGCGAATTAGTGGAGCGAGCAACCCAGGAAAATAAACTTATCTCCGAAATAATGATAGAACAAGAAATAATGATTACGGATCGTTCAAGAGAAGAGATAATGGCTCAAATGGATCGTAATTTGACAGTTATGGAAGAAGCTGTAGAAAAAGGATTACGCGGGGTTCAATCTACTTCAGGCCTAACTGGTGGAGATGCTGTTCTACTACAAAACTATCTTAAAAAAGGTAATACGTTAACCGGAGAGCTGATGTTAGATGCCGTAAGCAAAGCTGTAGCAACTAACGAAGTTAATGCTGCTATGGGAACGATATGTGCAACGCCTACAGCAGGGTCGGCAGGAGTAGTTCCAGGTACTTTATTTGCGGTTAAAAACAAATTGAATCCTACCAGAGAGCAAATGATACGTTACTTGTTCACATCTGGTGCGTTTGGATTTGTAGTTGCAAATAATGCTTCTATTTCAGGAGCAGCAGGTGGTTGTCAGGCTGAAGTTGGATCAGCATCAGGAATGGCTGCTGCTGCAATAGTAGAAATGGCTGGCGGGTCTCCTGCTCAATGTGCAGAAGCTTTTGCGATAACCTTAAAAAATATGCTTGGCTTAGTTTGTGATCCTGTAGCTGGACTAGTCGAAGTACCTTGCGTGAAAAGAAATGCCATGGGTGCTTCTAATTCGTTGGTTGCAGCCGATATGGCACTTGCGGGTGTGACGAGTCGAATTCCTTGTGATGAAGTAATTGATGCTATGTATAAAATTGGACAGACGATGCCAGCTTCTCTAAGAGAAACAGGTCAGGGTGGTCTTGCAGCAACTCCTACCGGTAAGTGGTTGGAAGCTAAAATTTTTGGTGGGGCAGTAGTGGGAAGTGGAAACTAGTAAGAATGATCTAGTTACTTCTTTAAAAGGAGTTGGAACTGGAACAGCTAAAGCATTACAGGACCTAGGAATTGTTACATTAGAGGATTTAGTCATGACATTTCCATATAGACACGAGGATTTCCGGCTGAAGAACCTAGCAGAAACAGCGCATAATGAACGAGTTACGGTAGAGGGAAGGGTCGAAAGCGAGCCTTCACTTCTTTTTTTAGGGAAGAACAAATCCAGAATGCAAGTCCGTATTCTGGCAGGGCAGCATTTAATAAAAGCTGTATTATTTAATCAAGGTTATTTAAAAGATAAAATTATTCCTGGTTCAATTGTAACAGTCACAGGAAAATGGGATCGAGGAAGACAGGTTATTAATGTCTCCACTTTTTCGATTGGTCCAAAAACAGACTTACAGGATTTTGAACCGGTGTATTCTCTTAAAGGTTCAATCAATCAAAAAACATTTCGAAAATTTATGAGGCAAGCATTAACTCAAATGAAGGGATCCCTAGTAGATCCATTACCAGAGTCTATTCGAGTACCATATCGTTTACCAGGTATATCAGATGCTTTAGAAGGTATTCATTTCCCACTAGACGCGGAGCATTCTAAAGATGCGAGAAGACGCTTTGTATATGAGGAATTACTAGTTTTTCAATTGAAAATGCAGGCTATAAAAAAGGTGCGAAAAGAACAAAACGTCGGAAATGGGATTGCCTTCCATAATGACTTAGTTAAAAAGTTAATAGAAACTTTACCTTATGAACTGACAAGTGCTCAAAAAAGAGTAGTAAATGAAATATGTCGAGACTTGCGTGAACCTCATCGTATGAACCGCCTTCTACAGGGAGATGTTGGATCCGGGAAAACAATAGTCGCTGCTATTTGCCTATATGCAGTTATTACAGCAGGGTATCAAGGAGCGCTAATGGCACCGACAGAAATATTAGCTGAGCAACATGCAAGCTCGCTTGATGAATGGCTATCTCCAGTGGGTGTGAGAATTGCATTGCTGACAGGTTCTACAAAAGCTAAAGCAAGAAGAGCAGTATTAGAAAATCTTGAAGCTGGGACTATAGATCTTTTGATAGGTACACACGCATTAATTCAACCAGATGTTGAATTTAAAAGGCTTGGTCTAGTTATAACAGATGAGCAACATCGATTTGGAGTGGAGCAGCGGAGAGTCCTAAAAGATAAAGGTGAAAATCCAGACGTCCTATTTATGACTGCGACTCCTATACCTCGTACTTTAGCAATTACGGCTTTTGGTGAAATGGATGTTTCCATTATTGACGAAATGCCTGCAGGTCGTAAGAAAATAGAAACTCATTGGATGAAGCCTGATCAGTTAAATAAACTAATAGCTCGATTAAAAAATGAACTGGCCGCTGGGAGACAAGCTTATATAATTTGTCCCTTAATCGAGGAGTCTGAAAAGCTCGATGTCCAAAATGCAGTGGATGTGTATAATATGATGTCTGAGGAACTGAAGGGTAACTCTACAGTTGGATTAATGCATGGAAGACTCCATTCGGATGAGAAAGAAGCAGTAATGAGAGATTTCTCAGAAGGCGGCATCCAAGTATTAGTTTCCACTACTGTTGTAGAGGTTGGCGTGAATGTTCCTAATGCAACATTTATGATTATTTTCGATGCAGAACGATTTGGATTAGCTCAGCTTCATCAATTGCGTGGGCGAGTTGGTCGAGGTGAATATCAATCGTATTGTATATTGCTAGCTGATCCAAAGTCCGAAGAAGGAAAAGAGCGAATGATTTCCATGACCGAGACAAACGATGGATTTGTCCTAGCAGAAAAAGATTTAGAGCTTCGAGGAGCTGGCGACTTTTTCGGGAAAAAGCAAAGTGGGCTTCCAGAGTTTAAAGTAGCAGATCTTGTACACGATTACAGGGCTTTGAATACTGCTAAGGTAGATGCAGAGAGGTTATTAGACTCTGAAGAATTTTGGAATTCTGATGAAATGACCTTGCTTAGGGATATACTAATCAATTCAAAAGCTATGGACGGTGAACGAATTGATTAAAGAGAATGTAAGAATGATTTTGAATCAATTCTTGCATTCTTTTTTTAATATTTATATACTGATATTAGTACCAAGTGCTAAAATGGTGGTGAAGAAATGAAATACTCCAAAAAAGATAGGCAGAAATTACTTCTAGAGACGCTAGAGAAAAATCCGTTTATTACAGATGAAAATTTAGCCTCTACTTTCAAAGTGAGCGTTCAAACTATTCGATTGGATAGAATGGAATTATCTATTCCAGAATTGCGGGAACGTATTAAATCTGTAGCTGCTCATAACTTTGAAGAAGAGGTCAAATCCCTTCCAATTGATGAAGTAATTGGAGAAATCATAGATATAGATCTTGATAAGCAAGCCATTTCGATATTGGATATTACAAAAGATCATGTATTCGCTAGAAATGGTATAGCAAGAGGACACCATTTATTTGCCCAGGCAAATTCACTGGCTGTTGCGGTTATAAATGACGATCTTGCACTTACTCGAAAGTCTAACCTTACTTTTGTCAAACCTGTCAAAGCAGGTGATCGTGTAATTGCAAAAGCGGTAGTATCAAATAGTGATGCCGAAAAGAATAGTACGATAATAGAGGTAACTAGCAAAGTTGAAAATGAGACGGTTTTCGTAGGTCAATTTAGTATGTACAGAGTTACGATGTCATAAAAAAGGTGATAAAAAATGAAAATTTCAATAGATGCAATGGGCGGCGACAATGCTCCCCACGAAATTGTAAAGGGTGTTTATGAGGCATTAGATGCGTTCACTGATGTAGAAATTCAACTATATGGTGATAAGGAAAAGCTTGCTTCTTTAATCAAACATCATGAACGTTTAACGGTTATACATACAGATGAAGTAATTGAAGGAACGGATGAACCCGTTCGTGCAATTAGAAGAAAGAAAAATTCCTCCCTGGTTAAAATGGCGGAATCCGTGAAAAATGGAAATTCGAATGCATGTGTGTCAGCCGGGAATACTGGCGCTTTAATGGCAGCAGGATTATTTATAGTTGGTCGAATCGACCAAGTAGATCGACCTGCTTTAGCACCTACTTTACCTACACTAGATGGCAAAGGATTTGTAATGTTAGATTTAGGGGCTAATGCGGATGCTAAACCAGAGCATTTAGAGCAGTTTGCGGTTATGGGTAGTATATATGCTGAGAAAGTTCGAGGAATTTCAAATCCTCGTGTTGGGCTGTTGAACATTGGGACGGAAGATATTAAAGGGAACGAGCTAACTAAAGCGACATATACTCTCTTAAAAGACGCCCCGATCAATTTCATAGGCAATGTTGAATCTCGAGATTTACTTACTGGAGTAGCAGACGTTGTTGTAACAGATGGTTTTACTGGTAATATGGTACTTAAAACGATTGAAGGTACTGCTTCGGGTATATTTACTTTATTGAAGGAAGCTTTTAATACATCTGCTAAAACGAAAATTTCTGCTTTATTGGTTAAAAGTGAACTTAAAGGATTAAAAAATACCCTAGATTACTCTGAATATGGTGGTGCAGGTTTATTCGGACTAAAGAATCCTGTTATTAAAGCTCATGGGTCTTCAAACGGTCGTGCAATCTATCATGCAATAAGACAGGCTCGAACAATGGTGGAGCATAATGTTGCAGACATCATTTCTACCACATTAAGAAAGGAATCATCCAATGACTAAAATAGCTTTTATCTTTCCTGGACAAGGATCTCAATCAGTAGGGATGGGTCAACAATTAGTAGAGAATAATGAAGAATGCCGTACTTTCTATGAGCGGGCAAATGAGGTATTAGGATTTTCTTTGAGTGAGCTTATGTTACATGGACCTGCTGAGGAACTTACTAAAACTTATAATGCACAGCCAGCATTGCTAACTACAAGTTCAATGGTTGCATACAAACTAAAACAAGCTGGAATTATTCCGCATTTCACTGCTGGTCATAGTTTAGGCGAATATTCTGCCCTTGTTGCATCAAATGTTCTAAGCTTTGAGGAAGCTGTTTTATTGGTTCATCAAAGAGGATTATATATGAACGAGGCAGTGCCAGCAGGAGAAGGCGCAATGGCTGCAATACTAGGATTGGGCAGAGAAGAATTGTCAGCTGTCACTGATTTTGTTTCAGCAAATGGTGAGGTTGTCCAAATAGCTAACTTAAATTGTCCTGGGCAAATTGTTATTTCGGGTACCGCTTCTGGAGTAGAATTGGCTTCTAGTAAAGCAAAAGAAGCTGGTGCAAAAAGAGCAATTCCTTTAGTTGTTAGTGGTCCATTCCACTCCGAATTAATGAGACCTGCAGCGGAGCAATTAGACGCCGCTATTTCAGCGGTCGAATTACGACAAGCTTCTATACCTGTGATTTCCAATGTAACTGCTGAACCGGTTACAGATGCTAGTCATATTAAAAATTTGCTTGTAGAACAACTGTATTCACCTGTTCGCTGGGAAGAATCAATTCGACAAATGATTGCGCAAGGAACTACAGTCTTTGTGGAATGTGGTCCTGGAAAAGTATTAAGTGGTTTAGTGAAAAAAATTGATCGATCTGTAACTACTTATTGTGTGTATGATGAAGTGACGTTACAGCAAGTTATTACAGAGTTAGGAGATGCACAAAATGGGTAAATTAGATGGTAAATCTGCAATTGTAACTGGTGCCTCTCGTGGGATAGGGAGAGATATTGCTCTATATTTAGCAAAAGAAGGAGCAATGGTAGCTGTAAACTATAGTGGTAGTAAAGATAGAGCGGATGCAGTTGTAGAAGAGATTAAGGCAACTGGTGGAGAGGCATTTGCAATTCAAGCGAATGTCGACCAATCAGATGATGTTCAAAATCTAATAAGTTCAACTATAGAACAATACGGTTCTGTAGATATTTTAGTGAATAATGCTGGTATCACTCGAGATAATCTTCTTATGCGTATGAAGGAGCAAGAGTGGGATGATGTGCTTAATACGAACTTAAAAGGTGTTTTTCTATGTACAAAAGCTGTCACAAGACAAATGATGAAACAACGTGCTGGCCGAATCATAAATATCACTTCCATTGTCGGTGTATCTGGTAATGCAGGGCAGGCAAATTATGTCGCTGCAAAAGCAGGTGTTATTGGTTTAACAAAGTCATCTGCAAAAGAATTGGCAAGTCGTAATATCACTGTGAACTCGGTTGCTCCAGGATTTATTACAACAGATATGACAGATGCCTTGCCAGAGGATATTAAGTCTCAAATGCTTAGTCAGATTCCTCTGGCTAAGTTTGGGAATCCATTGGATGTTGCTAAGGCAGTTGCATTTTTAGCCTCAGAAGACGCAAATTATATAACAGGTCAAACAATTCATGTTAATGGCGGAATGTATATGTAAGATCTCTATTCCAAAAGGTGCCTAGATTGAGTTTTATATAACTTTACTTATTTATCGTGTTTACCGCTACATTAAAATTAAGGTTAAGGGTCCGCCTACAACGGAAAAGAATAGTAGTGTTTAACAAGGGTTTAAATTACAGTGACTCTTTCATTAAATTGCAGGATTTTGTATAATCATTGAGGGGAGGTGACTAATGTGTCAACAGTTTTAGAACGCGTAACAAAAGTAATCGTTGATCGTCTAGGAGTAGATGAGAGCGAAGTGAAATTAGAAGCATCTTTTCGTGAAGATTTAGGTGCAGATTCACTAGATGTGGTAGAATTAGTAATGGAATTAGAAGATGAATTCGATATGGAAATTTCAGATGAAGATGCTGAACAAATTTCAACTGTAGGTAGTGCAGTTAAGTATATTGAAAGCAAACAAGGTTAAATTTTATGAAGTGTCCAGCTCCAGTGCCTAGACCTTCGAGTTGCTTCAGGATTTCGTTAAAGCCAAGTAAGCCTTCATTCGAAATCCTTCCAGTGCTTTTAGGGCTAATATAGGCACTTGCGCTTTTCTGGAGATTACTACATAAAATCTAATAGTAGCAGAGACGTTCTACTTATTCCGTGCGAATAGTACAGAACGTCTCTATTTCTTTTTGCACATTAGTTTAGAAACGGGTAAACTTAGAAGGACATATGATAAGTGAGAAAGGCAGATAATTCATGAAAGTAAATCGCAAAAAAAATATTACACGTAAGTCAGTTTTTTCGGAAACTGTAAAAGAACAATTTGAACAGTTCCAGGAGCATTTTCAGATTAGGTTTCAAAACTCAACATTATTGTATCAAGCCTTTACCCATTCATCTTATGTGAATGAGCATCGACGGAAATTTTTTGCCGATAACGAACGATTAGAATTCCTTGGAGACGCGGTGTTGGAGCTGTCTGTTTCTCAATATTTATTTCAACAGTATACAGGTATGAGTGAAGGAGAGTTAACTAAACTTCGAGCAGCAATTGTTTGTGAGCCATCACTTGTATTATTTGCTAATGAGTTAAACTTCGGCAAATATGTATTGTTAGGAAAAGGGGAGGAACTGACAGGTGGTCGTGAAAGACCTGCGCTTCTAGCAGACGTTTTTGAAGCTTTTATCGGTGCTTTATACTTAGATCAGGGATTAGAAACAGTGATAGAGTTTTTAGAAAAAATTGTTTTCCCTAAAATCGAACTCGGTGCTTTTTCGCATGTGATGGATTATAAAAGTCAATTACAAGAAATTATTCAACAACAAAATAATGGTACGTTAAGCTATGAAATTGTAGAGGAAAAAGGTCCGGCTCACAATCGAACTTTTGTTTCTCGGGTTATTTTAAACACTAAAGAACTGGGTATAGGAAATGGTCGTTCCAAAAAAGAGGCAGAACAACAAGCTGCAAGGCTAGCCATACTCTATTTTAGGGATTCAGAACGGGAGGAATAATCATTGTTCCTTAAAAGATTGGAAATAGTTGGATTTAAGTCATTTGCAGATCGTATAGGAATTGATTTTGTTCCTGGAGTAACTGCAGTAGTAGGACCGAATGGTAGTGGGAAAAGTAATGTTACAGACGCAATTAGATGGGTATTAGGTGAGCAATCTGCTAAATCCCTTCGAGGTGCAAAAATGGAAGATGTCATTTTTGCTGGAAGTGATTCTAGAAAAGCTTTGAACTTTGCAGAAGTGACCTTGATATTAGATAACGCAGATCAACGGGTTGCTCTTGATTTTGCGGAAATTAGTGTGACTAGAAGGGTGTTTCGTTCGGGAGACAGTGAATATTTGTTAAACAAACAAACATGTAGACTAAAGGATATTACCGATTTATTTATGGACTCGGGACTTGGAAAAGAAGCTTTTTCTATTATTTCTCAAGGACGAGTTGATGAAATATTAAATAGTAGACCAGAAGATCGTCGGACCATTTTTGAGGAAACTGCGGGTGTTCTAAAGTATAAGCAACGTAAAAAGAAAGCTGAATTCAAGCTGATCGAAACAGATGATAATTTAAATCGCGTGCTTGATATTTTACATGAATTAGATGGTCGAATGGAGCCTCTACAAATCCAGTCTTCTTTGGCTTCTGATTATTTAATGATGTCAGCGGAGCTAAAGGATATTGAAATCGCGGTAATTGCCCACGACTTAAGATTATATGTTCAAGAAAATATGGAGTTACAAACAAAATTAGAAGAACTTCAGCAAATCAAACAGTCTTTGCTAGTACAAATTGATGAGTTGGAAAAAAATATTCAACAACATAGAAAACTGATGTCTGATATTGATGGAAAGTTAGATATAGAGCAAAGCGAACTTGTAGAGTCTAGTTCTGAGCTAGAACGGTTAGAAGGTAGAAAATTACTTTTGGCAGAGAAAAAGCAAAATGCTAGTCAGCAAATATCGCAGTTGAAAAAAGCTCTGGAAGAGGAACAATATAAAGTCCAAACACTAGAAGAGCAATTGAAAACTAATGGTTTAGCTAAATCTGAAAAACTAGCTCAACTCAAAGAGCTTCGTACTAAGAAAGTTCAAATCGATCATGTTTTGAGTAAATCAGCTTCCGAAATGGAAGAAGAAATTGAAGATTTAAAAAGTACGTATATCGATTTGCTGAATGAAGAAGCAACGATGAAAAACGAAATGAAGCATATGGAGCAGCAACTTCAATTTGAATTAGTTTCTTCTGAAAGAATGACTGCAGATTATCAGGAAATCAAAGACGAATTAGAAAAACTAACAATCCGCAAAAATGAACTAGATCCATTATTGGTAAATTGTCAAAAGGATCTACAACAAAAACTTGCGGATTATAAAACCAAACGAGAAGTTTCAGAACGACTGGAAGGTTCTTTTGAAGAACAGCAAACAATGCTTCAAAAAGCCTATCAAATGAAACATCAAATGCAAGCTAGAAGAGATTCATTGGAAGAGTTAGAATCTGAGTTTTCAGGGTTTTTCCAAGGAGTTAAAGAGGTTCTTATTGCGCGAGATAAAAAGGAACTAAAAGGAATTCACGGTGCAGTTGCCGAGCTAATTCAAATACCAGAATCGTATATGACTGCAATTGATACTGCAATTGGTCCCCAATCTCAGCATATAATTACGGATAGTAGTCAGGATGCTCGAATTGCAATAGATTGGTTAAAAAAGAAAAGAGTGGGACGAGCAACATTTCTGCCTTTACAGGTTATGAAATCTCGTAAAATAAACGAATCTACACTAAATTCTATTAAGGAACATCCGTCTTTTGTGAATACAGCGGATAAACTTGTAAACTATTTAGGTGGTTATCAAATTATTGTAGAAAATTTACTTGGAAATATCATTATTGCCAAAGATTTAAAAGGTGCCAATGAAATGGCTGCCCGATTACAATATAAATTCCGTTTCGTTACTCTAGATGGGGATGTAGTGAATGCTGGAGGTTCTTTAACAGGAGGTTCAGTTAAACAGCAATCATCTTTATTTACACGTAAAGCAGAGCTAGAGCAACTTAATGTAAAACTAGTGGAACTAGAAAAATCTGTTTTGGAAGCAGAAGTTTCTGTTTCCAAAAGAAAGCAAGAAGTTCAAGAATTGAAAAAAGATTTAGAAGAAACTCGACTCTCCGGTGAGCAATTGAGAGAGCTAGAACATAAACTACTCTCAGAATCCAGAGAATGTGCTGCTATAATTTCTAGATTGACGAATCAGTTGTTGGAATACGATGAAGAAAAAACAGAAAAGAATAATCTACATGAAGGCTTAGTTCGGAAAAAAGAGCAAACTGCTTCCAGAAGCGCAGAGATTAACGAATCCTTGACTTCTATTCAGAAGACAATCGACGAATTGCAAACATTGAAACAACAATCCCTACAAGAAAAAGATAAATTCCAAAATGAATTAGGTGAAATACTTTCTTCTATCGCGGTGGTCAATGAACAAATTTCTCAACAAGACAAAGAAAAGGTTTTATTAGATCAATCTAGCGTAGCGAGTATACAAAAAGTGGCAACATTGCAGAAGGAAATCGCTTGGTATGAAAATGATGACCAGGGTGGTACATCTCCTGAAGAACTAATGAAACTAATAGATCAACGCAAACAGACAAAAGAACATTTAATCGTCCAAATTCAATCTGGTAAAACTCAGCGTGCAGAACTTGCACAAACAATTTTACAAGCAGAAATTGCATTGAAACAGCTGCAACAACAAGCGAATGTTCAACTTACGGAAGAACGTGCATTAGATATAAAGCAGGGTAAAATAGAAGTAGAAATGAGAACGTTACAAAATCATTTAGAAGAAACTTATGAAATGATATTGGTAGATGCAGAGCGGGATTATCCATTTGAGATGGATGAGGATTTAGCCCGTAAAAAGGTTAAATTATTGAAACGATCTATTGAAGAGTTAGGTCCTATCAATCTTAGTTCGATTCAGGAATATGAACAAGTTAGCGAGCGCCACTCATTCTTGACAGAACAAAGAGAAGATCTATTATCTGCTCAAGAAACATTACATGAGGTTATTAAAGAAATGGATGAGGAAATGACAATTCGTTTTGAAACAACCTTCAATGAAATTCAACGTCATTTCAAAGTGGTGTTCCGAGAATTGTTTGGTGGTGGGCAGGCAGATTTAGTATTAACTGATCCCACTTCGTTACTTGAGACGGGTATTGATATTCTTGCCCAACCTCCAGGAAAAAAACTCCAAAATCTTTCTTTATTATCTGGTGGAGAACGAGCACTTACTGCCATTGCGTTATTATTTTCTATTCTACGTACACGCCCGGTTCCATTTTGTATTTTGGATGAAGTGGAAGCAGCTCTAGATGAGGCAAATGTAACTCGTTATAGCGATTATTTGAAGAAATTCAGTCATAATACGCAGTTTATCGTTATTACACATCGTAAGGGAACAATGGAAGGTGCAGATGTCCTGTATGGTATTACAATGCAGGAATCTGGTATATCTAAATTAGTTTCTGTTAAATTAGAAGCGGAACTAGTAACTTAAAAGGAGTTTATATATGAGCTTTTTTAAAAAATTCAAAGAGAAAATGTTAGGTTCTACTCCAGAAGTGGAAGAAACAGTTTCGATTACCAATAAGTTCAAGGAAGGTCTTTCCAAAACAAGGAACCAATTTACGTCAAAGGTTAATGATTTAGTTGCCAAATACCGTAAAGTGGACGAAGACTTTTTTGAGGAACTTGAGGAAATTTTACTTCAAGCAGATGTAGGTTTTGAAACTGTTACAGAACTGATGGATTCTTTAAGATTTGAGGTACAACGCAAAAATATTAAAAATACTTCTGGAATTCAATCGGTTATTTCTGAGAAATTAGTAGAAATTTATAAAGCTGGAGAAGACGATATAGCAGAACTTCAACTAGAAGAAAGTGGATTGTCTGTAATTTTGTTTGTCGGAGTAAATGGGGTTGGTAAAACAACAACTATTGGAAAGTTAGCTCATAGACTAAAAGAGGAAGAAGGCAAAAATGTCATGTTAGCAGCGGGGGATACTTTCCGTGCTGGTGCAATTGATCAGCTTCAAGTCTGGGGAGATAGAGTAGGAGTCGAAGTCATTAAGCAGTCTGAAGGCTCTGATCCCGCAGCTGTTATGTATGATGCTGTAAGAGCGGCTAAATCTCGCAATGTGGATGTGTTGATCTGTGATACTGCGGGGAGATTACAAAACAAAGTTAACTTAATGAATGAGCTTGAAAAAATTCATAGGGTAATTTCTCGTGAGATACCTGATGCTCCACATGAAGTGCTATTAGCTCTTGATGCTACTACTGGACAAAATGCACTTGTTCAGGCACAGACATTTAAAGAAGTAACAAATGTGACGGGAATAGTCTTAACTAAGCTAGACGGTACTGCAAAAGGTGGTATAGTGCTTGCTATACGCAATAAACTTCATATCCCAGTTAAATTTGTTGGACTAGGGGAAAAAATGGATGATTTACAACCATTTGATGCTGAGAAGTACGTATACGGACTTTTTGCTGATGGATTGGATTTAGAAGACGCGGAAGAGTCAGACAAGTAATTTTACTTGACAGTTGTCTCTTCTCTTACTAAAATATAGTATGACAAGTGAAATGGTAAGGAGAGATGGGAATGATTGAAAAAACAACTCGCATGAATTTTCTCTTCGATTTTTACCAGGCTTTATTAACAGATAAACAAAGAAGCTATATGCAGCTTTATTATTTAGACGATCTATCTCTTGGAGAAATTGCAGAAGAATATACTATTTCTAGGCAAGCGGTATATGATAACATACGCCGAACTGAAGCTATGTTGGAAGAGTATGAGGAAAAGCTTAGTCTGTTTTCTAAATTTCAACGTAGACAAGAAACTGTGGAACAACTGCTTTCTCTTGTAAAAGATCAATCATCTGAAAAAGAACTGATTCAACTCATTAATCAATTAAAAGAATGGGATTAGGAGGCGAACGAGCATGGCATTTGAAGGGTTAGCTGAGCGACTCCAAGGCACACTTCAGAAAATAAAAGGTAAGGGGAAAGTTTCTGAAGCCGATGTAAAAGAAATGATGAGAGAAGTTCGATATGCACTTCTTGAAGCAGACGTTAACTTAAAAGTAGTAAAAGAATTTGTCAAAAATGTATCGGATCGTGCCGTTGGGCAAGACGTGATGAAAAGTTTAACACCAGGACAACAGGTTGTTAAAATCGTTAAAGATGAATTGACTGAACTTATGGGTGGAGAGCAAAGTCAAATTTCTTTCTCTACTAGACCCCCGACAGTTATTATGATGGTCGGTTTGCAAGGTGCGGGGAAAACAACAACTACGGGTAAATTGGCCAATATTCTACGTAAAAAGTATAATAAAAAGCCTCTATTAGTTGCTGCCGATATCTATAGACCAGCGGCAGTCCAACAGTTACAAACTATTGGGAAACAGCTATCATTACCTGTGTTTGCATTAGGGACAGATATTTCTCCTGTTGAAATAGTCAAACAGGCTATGGAGCAAGCAAAAGAAGAACATCACGATGTAGTTATTATAGATACTGCAGGGCGTCTTCATATTGATGAGACACTTATGCAGGAATTAAAGGATATCCGTGCAATCAAAGAGCCTGATGAGGTGTTTTTAGTTGTAGATGCAATGACAGGTCAAGATGCAGTCAATGTTGCGAACAACTTTAATGATGCTATAGGTATTACGGGTGTCGTTTTAACGAAGCTAGATGGAGATACACGCGGTGGTGCTGCATTATCTATTCGCTCTGTTACTCAAAAACCGATTAAATTTGTCGGGATGGGTGAAAAAATGGATGCATTAGAGCCATTCCACCCTGAACGAATGGCTTCTCGAATTTTAGGTATGGGCGATATGATGTCACTTATAGAAAAAGCTCAGGCAAATGTCGATGAAGAAAGAGCGAAGGAATTAGAAGAAAAATTCCGCACGCAGAGTTTTACATTCGATGATTTCTTAGAACAAATTGGTCAAGTGAAACAGATGGGACCTTTAGATGAAATTCTAAAAATGCTACCAGGTGCAGGCAAAATCAAAGGATTGGAAAATGCGAAGGTGGATGAAAAACAGATGGATCGTGTAGAAGCCATCATTTATTCTATGACAACGCAAGAAAAAACAACTCCTGAGATTATTAATGGACCAAGAAAAAAGAGAATTGCTAAAGGATCTGGTACATCTATTCAAGATATAAATAGATTACTGAAACAATTCGAAGACATGAAAAAAATGATGAAACAAATGACCAACATGCAACAAAAAGGCAAGAAAAAGATGAAAATGCCAGGTCTAGACTCGTTGTTTAAGTAGAGTTTTACTAAAAAAAACAGGGTGTTAAGAAAAAACACTTTACAAACAAATAAAACCTTGATAATATACTATCTTGTGTGAAACTATTCGGAGGTGCAATGAAAATGGCAGTTAAAATTCGTTTAAAACGTATGGGAGCAAAAAAATCTCCTTTCTATCGTATTGTAGTAGCAGACTCTCGCTCACCACGTGATGGTCGTCAAATTGAAACAGTAGGTACTTACAACCCACTTACTAAACCAGCTGAAGTTAAAATTAACGAAGAATTAGCGTTAAAATGGCTTCAAGACGGTGCGAAACCATCTGATACAGTACGTAACTTGTTCTCAGAACAAGGAATTATGGAAAAATTCCATAACGCAAAACTCGGCAAATAATCGGAGGGGACAATGTGAAGCAGCTGATCGAAGCAATCGTTAAACCGATAGTTGATTATCCAGAAAATGTAAAGGTTGAAAAAGAAGAAAGTATAAACCGTATAGTTTATAAACTTTCTGTTCATCCTGAAGATATGGGGAAAGTAATTGGCAAACAAGGGCGTGTCGCGAAAGCAATTCGTACAATTGTTTACTCAGCAGCAGGCAGTCACCAAAAGAAAAAAACATATGTCGACATATTAGATTAAAGGGAGAACAATTTGTTCTTCCTTTTTTGATAGTTATGAAAACATTATACTCAGATGTCTAGCTCCAGCGCCTAGTCCACCTGAGTTGCTTCAGGATTTTACGTAAAGCTCGTCACAGAAGAACGTTGTCAGGGCTGACCTAGGCGCCTGCGCATTTCTAAAAGATTAAGAAGGTATATAAAATTGTACCGTGTACACTGTGTTTAAGGGTGAAAGAATGAATAAATAATACTACTGATTAGCGTTACAAGTGGAGAACAAAGGCTAAGTGCGCCACGTCTTGTGGCAAAGTCTTTGTGACCAACATCCTGTCGGCATCCGCGGGCGAGGTCGAGCCTCCTCAGTCAGGCGCTACGATTCTTCTTAGTGGAGTCTCGACTTTGTCGCTTATCCCGCTGGAGTCGCCACATTTCACTACAATCAATTAAGTGAATAGTACTGCACTATAAGATTTTGCATAGTCTATCGCTTGGATAATAAATTTAGTCAGGGTAATATAGGGATAAAATCGTCTGTTGAACTGAGCTACTATTTTGTAAAGAAGAATGTAGAAAGTGGATCTTCTTTTTCCTAAGTCCCTTATTTCTTTACTTGTTTTAAGATAAAACATGTGTACTTAGGTGATTTTATACTAGTTAGCCAAACATATTAAGTGGATTTAATTGATTGGAGCGCAGAGCGGCGACTCCAGTGGGAAAAGCGCGAGATGAAGACCCTGGACTGAGCGAAAGCGAAGGAAGCGGCTGAAGCCGTGCCCACGGAAAGTGTCCGCTCGGAGCGGAAATCAATGACATATCTACATTTTTATTTTTAAAGGTCCGGGCGTCTTTTTTTACCCGGTTTTCTTACTAGGAGGTAATCTTAATGGAATGGTTTAATGTAGGTAAGATAGTAAATACACACGGTATTTGGGGAGAGGTTCGAGTAATCTCTACAACAGACTTTGCTGACGAACGCTATGAAGTTGGAAGCGAACTAGCGTTACATAAAGCAGATGGTTCTAAACCAATTATTGTTAAAGTAGCGAGTCATCGTCGACATAAGAATTTTGATTTATTAACTTTTGAAGGATACTCATTGTTGAAGGATGTAGAAGCATTTAAAAACGCAATTTTAAAGGTTTCTGAAAAATACCTTTCAGAGTTAGAAGAAAATGAGTTCTATTTTCACGAAATTATAGGTTGTACAGTAGAATCTACTGAAGGTGAAATTATTGGAACTATAACAGAAATAATTCAAACTGGCGCCAACGATGTTTGGGCTGTGAGACCCGAAAAAGGAAAAAAAGACCACTATATTCCTTATATTGAAGACGTAGTGAAATCAATTGATATTGAAAATAAAAAAATCAAAATAGAAGTATTGGATGGTCTGTTATCATGATGAACATTCACATTCTTTCTCTTTTTCCAGAAATGTTTACTGGTGTATTTAATTCATCGATTTTGAAAAAGGCCCAAGAAAAGAATGAAGCAACGATTAATGTAGTAAATTTTAGGGATTACTCAGGTAACAAACATCATCAAGTGGACGACTATCCATATGGCGGTGGTGCAGGGATGGTGTTAAAGCCAGAACCTATTTTTAATGCCATAGAGGCTCTTCCGCCAAGTAAAGGACCAAGTAGACGCATTATCCTTTTGTGTCCTCAGGGAGAACGTTTTACGCAGAAAAAAGCGGAAGAACTAGCACGGGAAGAAGAGCTTGTTTTTATTTGTGGTCACTACGAAGGCTATGATGAACGAATTCGAGAGCACTTAGTGACAGACGAAATTTCTATTGGAGATTTTGTTTTAACAGGTGGCGAGCTTGCAGCCATGACGGTGGTGGATAGTGTTGTGAGATTATTGCCTAATGTCTTGGGTAATGCAGAATCGCATGAGAAAGATTCCTTTTCCACTGGTTTGCTAGAGCATCCCCATTATACTCGTCCAGTCGAATTCAGAGGTCATACAGTTCCAGATGTTTTAATGTCTGGAAACCATGCAGCAATTGAAAAGTGGCGCAAAGAAGAATCATTAAAAAGAACATTCATGCGAAGGCCAGATTTATTGGAGCGGATTGAACTAACTTCCGACGAGGAGCGTTTATTAAAAGAAATAAAAGGATAGTAAATTTCTAATAATTATTGCATCCAATAATTAGTTGTGTTATATTTTACTATGTGCTTTTATGAAAAGTACTGATTTTGGGTGTTCCGCTGCAACAGCAACTGTGTGTAAGAGCATTCTACAGAAGGAGAGAAAATGATGCAAAACATTATTTCAGAAATCACTAAAGAACAATTACGTTCAGACCTTCCAACATTCCGTCCTGGGGACACAGTTCGTGTTCACGTTAAGGTTGTTGAGGGAACTCGCGAACGTATCCAAATGTACGAAGGTGTTGTAATTAAACGTCGTGGTGGCGGAATTAGCGAAACTTTTACAGTTCGTAAAATTTCATCCGGTGTTGGTGTTGAACGTACATTCCCTGTACACACACCAAAAATTGCAAACTTAGAAGTTATCCGTCGTGGTAAAGTTCGTCGTGCTAAATTGTACTACTTACGTGACCTACGTGGTAAAGCAGCTCGTATTAAAGAGCGTCGTTAATAGCAAAAGTAAATGTTGTAGTAAAGGTGTTTACACTTTTGCTACAACATTTTTTATTATAATTATGTCCGAGTTAATTCATAAGAAATATTTAATATGATTTGTTAACAAATATTTTAGAATAATGGCATTTATATCAGATGATCATAATAGATTCATTAAAAGGCTATTTTCTATTTAGTTCATATAAACAAATCACGTAAACAACAAGAAAAGTGGACAATTGTTTTTGCTTGAAAAGAGATTTCCTTGTACAATAAAGACAATAACCAAAGGGGGCAAGTTGATGGAACAAGTAAAAAAAGAAAAGAATGAATTATGGGAGTGGTCAAAAGCTCTATTAATTGCTTTTGGACTAGCAGCAATAATTCGCTTCTTTTTATTTACACCTATCGTAGTAGACGGAGAATCAATGATGCCTACTTTAAAAAATGGGGATCGCATGGTTGTCAACAAAATAGGCTATATGGTTGGTGAACCAGATCGTTATGACATAGTAGTATTTCATGCCCCAGAGCAAAAAAATTATATAAAACGTGTAATTGGGCTCCCTGGTGATCATGTAGAGTATAAAAATGATCAGTTATATGTAAATGGAGAAGCTATGGAAGAACCATATTTAGATCAATACAAAAGTGAAATAACAGAAGGTACTCTTACAGATGATTTCACTTTAGAAGAGATTACTCAGAAACCAGAAATCCCTGAAGGTTATATTTTTGTAATGGGAGATAATCGAAGATATAGTAAAGATAGTCGACATATTGGCTTGGTTAAAATTGATGAAGTTATTGGAAATACAAATATTGTTTTTTGGCCACTCAATGAAATTGGTTTGATAAAGTAAAAAGGAAGTGCACTATGACAATTCAATGGTTTCCTGGTCATATGGCCAAAGCAAGAAGAGAAGTAACCGAGAACTTAAAATTAGTGGATATCGTATTTGAATTAATAGATGCACGTTTACCGCTATCATCTAGAAATCCAATGATAGATGAAGTTATACATCAGAAAACGAGACTACTCATATTAAATAAAATGGATATGGCTGATGAAACACAAACTAAAAAGTGGATTGCTTATTTTGAGGAAAAAGGTCACCCTGCGGTGGCGATTAACTCTTTAGAAGGTAAAGGGCTCCAAACTGTATTCAAGGCGGCAAAAGAGCTTTTAAAGCCTAAATGGGACCGTATGAAGGACAGGGGTATAAAGCCTAGAGCAATACGTGCAATGATTGTTGGTATACCAAATGTGGGTAAATCAACATTGATTAACCGATTTGCCAAGAAAAATATTGCGAGAACGGGTAATACACCAGGTGTAACGAAAAAGCAACAATGGATTAAAGTTGAAAGAGAAATTGAATTGCTGGATACTCCAGGTATCTTATGGCCGAAGTTCGAGGATCAACAAGTGGGCTATAAGCTTGCCCTTACTGGTGCTATTAAAGATGCAGTGATTAATATGGAAGATTTGGCAGTCTATGGCTTAAACTTCTTGCAGGATCACTATCCAAAACGGATGGAAGAACGGTATCAAATAAAAGAGATGAGCGAAGATTTAGTAGAAACATTTGACAAAATTGGGAAGTTAAGAAGATGTTATACAAATGGGACCGAAATAGATTACGATCAAGTATCGGAACTGATTGTTCGGGACGTTCGAAACCTACATCTAGGAAGATTAACATTTGATTTTGTAGAGGAATATTAAACAGACATACTACCCTTTTTGCCACTGGTAAAAAGGGTTTTCTCTTTTCAAAAGAGTGTCCTATTAGTACTTAATGGAGCCGTGCGATGTTAATTTCTGCTCCAGGGATGTGGCATGCTTTAACTTTTGTCCCTCTCAAAAGGTTCTTCAGGGCTTTCAGCTCGTGAAACTGACGCTTCCCTTCCGCTCCAATCAATAATATCGACTTTTAAAGAACCAATAAATATTGTAATAAAAGTATACTTTCGTTTTTAATTGAAACAAACAATTATGAAATTGACTCAAATGCCGATACATAGATTAGATATAGAAAGAATGTGAATAAATTGTTAAGTCTAAAAGAGATCAAAAATAAATTGGAAAAATCAAAGGGCTCGGAAGATTGGATAACTGAGTTAGAACAGGATGAACGAATTGGTGCCAGGAAACTATGGACGAGCTGGAAAAAAAAACAACAGCTTCTCCAATTAGAACGTCAATCGCATGAACAAAAAGTTGTCTTCGATAGAAGCTATTGTTCTCTGGAAAATGAATTAGTAGCAGGTGTGGATGAAGCAGGTAGAGGCCCTTTAGCCGGTCCAGTGGTAACAGCAGCGGTAATTCTTCAAAATGCTACAGAAGAATTAATTGGCCTAGACGATTCTAAACAATTATCCAGAAATAAACGACAAGAACTAGCTATAGCGATTAAACGAAATGCAATTGCATACAGTATCCACTTCCAATCGGTTGAAAAAATAGATCAACTTAATATTTATGAAGCAACGAAACAATCCATGACAGAAGCTGTATTAAGTTTAAAAACTAGACCAAATGTCGTATTAGTAGATGCAATGAATTTGCCGATTGATATTAAAGTCCATTCAATCATAAAAGGTGATGCACAAAGCTTAGCAATCGCTGCAGCGTCCATATTAGCAAAAACAGCACGGGACGAATACATGGATCAGTTGCACGAGCAATTTCCAATGTATTTGTTTAATAAACATGCAGGCTACGGTACAAAGCTACATGTTGAAATGATAGAGAAATTCGGTCCAACTGAGCATCATCGAAAAACATTCGAACCGATCAAATCCATATTAAGAATGAGGTGATAAAGTGACTTCGACATCTTTTTCAACTATTCAATCCCAATTAACTTCTGGGGTTACTTCTCAGTCACAAACTCCTATGAAGGAAGGTCAAGTGATTCACGGTACGATAAAAAAACTGTATCCAAATCAAACTGCAGAAGTCCAAATAGGAAATCAAAAAGTAATAGCTAAATTAGAGACTCCATTAAAAGCTGGAGATTCTCATTTTTTCCAAGTAGAAAAATCCGCTCCTGAATTACAGCTGAAAGTAGTTACAGGACCTCTCACGCAAGGAAATACATTGGTGCAACAAGGGCAACAATTATTACAAGCGATGAACTTACCAAAAACAACTGAAATGCAAGCAGCGATACAGTTTTTTTTAAAACAACAATTACCCGTTTCTAAAGATACATTAATGCAAGTAGAACAGTTATTAAAACAACTTCCAAAAGATATGACGATGAAAGCGGCGCTAGAAACAATTCAGAAGATAATAGATATGAAGTTACCTTTAACGAATTCAATGTTTCAAACAGTGTTGAGTGGTAAATCTACCGATGGATTGCATAATATCCTGCAAAATTTGCAGTTTCAATTACAACAAGATCAAACGGTAGAGCCAGCATTGAAAAATAATATGCTTCAAAATCTACAGAAAATAGCAGAACCATTTAATGGACCAGTGGCTGGAGCGATACTTGGTAAGCAAATAGAAACCCTTCAAAACCAGCAGCAACCGATATCCTCACGATTGACAATGCTACAAACATTAAAGGACTCCAGTGTTCTGCCAGCTACTGCAAGTCTTGCAAATCCCACACCATTAACTAACCAGCAGTCAATTGTGAACTCTGCTGGAGACCAATTGTTAAAGCTTGGTCAGGCTGTCCCAGCAGAAAAAAGAACAGCGTTAGAACAATTTCGTAATTGGGTAATTCAGCAACCTACTTTAACGGCAAACCAAAAAAGTGAAGTGATAGCTTTACTGAAAAGTGATAATCAGCCTAACCAGCTTCAAGTAATAAACAATGCCCTGACAAAAGTATTTGCTGAGCAAAGTCAGCAAGCAATTTTTGCAAAGGATATGAATGGATTAACCCCCAAGGATCATTTAGTGTCATTGCTTGGTAAGGGGGATTCTGTAGAATCGATTGCTCAGACTCTACAGCAAATAACGGGTATTAGTAAAAATTCTACGAGTAGTAATGTATTAACTCAAACACTAGTGCAATCAGAACAGCAAGTTATGCAACAATTAGATGGAAAAGCATTTGAACATGCAATGAAAGAAGTATTGAAATCACTAGGATTTGGTTATGAAGCGAAACTTGGGGCTAATAGTGACGAAATCAGACAATTAGCTACCCAACTAAAGCCACAGATTGTGGAGTTACTGCAAAACCAGACCATTTCTTCTGCGATTAGAGAAAGCGCAGAAGTTGTACTTGGTCGTATGAATGGGTTACAAATACTATCCAATGAAAATGGACCACAACACCAGCTATTGATGCAAGTTCCATTGGAGTTTTTAGGTAAAAAAATGGATGCTACACTTGAATGGAATGGTCGGATGAAAGAGGATGGTAAAATTGATTCTGAGTTTGCTAGAATAATGTTTTATTTGCAGTTAGATACTTTAGAAGAAACCGTGGTAGATATGCAGGTGCAAAATAGAGTAGTATCAATTACTTTATATAACAATGATACGCAGTTGGTTTCCTTCGCAGATAAATTTAAGGAAACATTAAAGGCAGGATTATCCTCAGTCGGCTATCAACTATCAGGAGTATTCGTAAAAACTTTTGAGGAACAAAAAATGACATCTGTTTTGAAGTCAAAACCAAAAACTTTTGACACGCAAGGAGTAGACATTCGTATATGAAAGATGAAAAATATACTCGAAAAGAAGCAGTTGCCATAACGTATAATCCAGGTTTTAGTGATGCTCCAAAGATAGTTGCCAAAGGAAAAGGTAAAATAGCAGAAAATATATTGGCAAAAGCAGAAGAATTTAATGTTCCGGTTCAGGAGGATGCAAGTTTAGTTGAACTTCTCGGACAATTAGATATCAATCAATCGATTCCAGAAGAGTTATATCAAGCGGTTGCAGAGGTATTTGCTTATATTTATAAAATTGATAAAGAAAAAGAAGTCAGAGTTAAATCTTTCGACACGTAGTCTGAATATTAGTTGTTTTAGCTAAATATCATACTTTTGTGGACAAGATGTGACACTTTTAATACAATTAGAAAGGTAGTAAATTACTTGACATAAGTTTGATTGGAGGATGTAAGATGAATATCCATGAATATCAAGGTAAACAACTCCTGAGACAATATGGCGTAGCAGTTTCTAACGGAATTGTAGCTTTCTCACCTGAAGAGGCAGTGAAAGCAGCAAAAGAATTAGGATCAAGCGTCATTGTTGTTAAAGCTCAAATTCACGCTGGTGGGCGTGGTAAAGCTGGTGGAGTAAAAATCGCTAAAAATCTAGATGAGGTACGTGAATACGCGAAGGAACTATTAGGTAAAGTACTTGTTACTCACCAAACGGGTCCTGAAGGTAAAGAAATTAAACGTTTACTGATCGAAGAAGGAAGCGACATTAAGAAAGAATATTATGTAGGGCTAGTTTTAGACCGTTCAACTTCACGTGTAACATTAATGGGCTCTGAAGAGGGCGGTATGGACATTGAAGAAGTGGCTGAAAATACACCTGAAAAACTTTTCTATGAAGAAATCGATCCAGTTGTAGGCTTAACAGGCTTCCAAGCACGTCGCATGGCATTTAACATGAATATTCCAGCTAAACTTGTGAACAAAGCAGCTAAATTCATGCTTGGTTTATATCAAGTTTATAAAGAAAAAGATGCTTCAATCGTTGAGATTAACCCATTAGTAGTAACTGCTGATGACAATGTTTTAGCACTTGATGCAAAATTCAACTTCGATGGTAACGCATTATATCGTCATAACGACATATTAGAAATGCGTGATTATGATGAAGAGGATCCAAAAGAAATCGAAGCTTCAAAATATGACCTGAGCTATATTTCTTTAGACGGAAATATCGGATGTATGGTTAATGGAGCAGGTCTAGCTATGGCAACAATGGACACAATTAGCTATTACGGCGGATCACCCGCAAACTTCCTTGACGTTGGGGGCGGCGCGACTGCTGAAAAAGTTACAGAAGCATTCAAAATCATCCTTTCTGATAAAAACGTAAAAGGTATTTTTGTTAATATCTTCGGTGGAATTATGAAGTGTGACATCATCGCTGAGGGTGTTATTATTGCAGCGAAAGAATTAGGATTAGAAGTACCACTTGTAGTTCGTTTAGAAGGTACTAACGTAGATTTAGGTAAAAAATTATTAAATGAATCAGGCTTAAATATCGTTGCTGCAGATTCAATGGCAGACGGTGCTCAAAAAATCGTTAATCTTGTAGGATAAGAAAGGCAGGGACAAAAAGTGAGCGTATACATTAATAAAGATACTAAAGTAATTGTACAAGGAATTACGGGCTCAACTGCTCTTTTCCATACAAAACAAATGTTAGAATATGGAACTAAAATCGTTGCTGGGGTTACACCTGGTAAAGGTGGAACAGAAGTAGAAGGAGTACCAGTTTTCAATACAGTTGAAGATGCTGTTAAAGCTACTGGCGCTAACGTTTCAGTAATTTATGTTCCAGCACCATTTGCTGCAGATGCAATTTTAGAAGCAGTTGACGCTGAATTGGATATGACTATTTGTATTACTGAGCATATCCCAGTATTAGATATGGTTAACGTTAAACGTTACATGGAAGGTAAAAAAACACGTCTAGTTGGACCAAACTGTCCGGGTGTTATTACTGCAGATGAATGTAAAATTGGTATTATGCCAGGTTACATCAATACTAAAGGTCATGTAGGAGTAGTTTCACGTTCAGGAACTCTAACTTATGAAGCAGTTCTTCAGTTAACGGATGCAGGTATCGGTCAATCTACTTCTGTAGGTATTGGTGGAGACCCAGTTAACGGAACAAACTTCATCGATGTTCTAAAAGAATTCAACGATGACCCTGACACATATGCAGCAGTTATGATTGGGGAAATTGGTGGTACTGCAGAAGAGGAAGCAGCTGAATGGATTAAAGCTAATATGACAAAACCTGTCATTGGATTCATTGGTGGGCAAACTGCACCTCCTGGTAAACGTATGGGTCATGCTGGAGCTATTATTTCCGGTGGACAAGGTACTGCAGAAGGAAAAATCAAAGCAATGGAAGCGGCAGGCATGAAAGTTGCAGCAACTCCATCTGTAATTGGTGAAACTTTAATCGAAGCGATTAAAGAAGCAGGTATTTACGATTCTTGTAAAACACATTAATATAGAAGTGCGGCACATCAACTGATGTTGCCGTATTTTTTTAAATAATTCTAGGTAGATGAAAATGGAACAGAAAAACTTCGTTTGTGGTAAATAATGAATAATTCTGTGACTTTCGTTTCATGTGGACCCTTTCCGCGGGCGAGGCCGAGCCCTCTCGTATACTCCGCTACCTGTGGGTCTCAACTTTCTCGCTTATCCCGCTCGAATCGACAAATTCCACTTCCATCAACTAGTGTATATTCCTCCATTATAAGATTGGGCAAAGCCTATCGCATAGATAGTAAGAGTGGTCCAATTTTATTTAGTAAAACATCATCTATAATCTAATCTCTGTTGAATTAGAAATGCTGTTATTCAATGATAATTCCTAGACAGTAAAATTTCTTTGTAATAGATCCCAGTTCAAACATTACTTATTTCCAAATACACGATAATATAGTAAGTACTATTAACTCAATTATCCGCTTACTTCAAGCATACAAGCTTGATTGGAATGCAGGGCGGTGACTCCTTTGGGAACAAGCGCGAGCTGAAGACCCTGGACGAGCGAAGCGAAGGAAGCGGCTGAGGTCGTGCCCACGAAAAGCGTCCGCCCGAAGCGGAAATCAGTGTCATATCTATGTTTCTGTTCGTAATGGACCAGGCATCTTTTTGCCTGGGTCTTTCTTAAATAATTCTAAGAATGAAAGAAAAACAATACTAAACTAGTCGTATAATAGAGGAGGAAACCGATGAGTAAAAGTCAATTTGTTAACCGCTTTTTAGCTTTACATTATGTTTATCCAGTACCTTTAAATAAGCTACGTCCGTTACTTGAGTATGATCAAAGTCTAGCTCAATTTGATATAATATCCCCGCATTTATTGGCGAAATTATGTAAAATCTCCCTCGATCGAGCTATTAAACTCCAAAAAATGTTTAAGGAATTTGTCGAAATTCCGATGTTTCAAATGTATGAAAAGCACTCGATTACCCCAATTCTTTTTTCCAATCCCAACTATCCTAAAAGTCTATTAAATCTGTATGATCCTCCTGCTGTAATTTACCTAAAAGGTAAAATAGAATTACTTGCCAATCCTAAAAAAATAGCAATTATCGGTTCGAGAGAGGCTACGGATTACTCCGCAGAAAGTATCAAATCAATACTACCTCCGTTAGTAAATGAAGAGTATGTAATTATTAGTGGACTTGCCAAGGGTGCGGATACATTGGCACATCAAATAACGATGAATTTAGGTGGACAAACAATTGCAGTTCTTGGAACAGGATTATTTCACGTATATCCTAAACAAAATTTGAAATTATCGAACGAAATGGAGAAAAATCAGTTATTATTAACGGAGTACCCTCCTTATATAACACCTCAAAAATGGAATTTTCCTATGAGAAATCGAATTATTAGTGGACTTTCCCAAGGTGTTGTTATTACAGAAGCAACAAAAAAGAGTGGTACAGTTTCCACAATGGAGCATGCATTAGAAAATGGTAAAGAGATTTTTGCAATCCCTGGTTCCATACACTCTCCGCTTTCAATAGGTCCAAATATGCTAATATTAGAAGGTGCGAAACCAATCTGGAATGGACATCAAATACTAGAAGAATTAAATAAATAAAAAACTAAAAAATGAAAAGTCTTGCTTTTATAAGAAAACTGTTATACATTTTGCAACAGGTATTTGTTTTGAAGATTAAAGCGAGTTACCTTCTATAAGGAGGCAGATTTATGTCGGATTATTTGGTAATTGTTGAATCGCCAGCAAAGGCAAAAACAATAGAAAAATATCTTGGAAAAAAATATAAAGTGAAAGCATCGATTGGTCACGTACGTGATTTACCTAGAAGTCAAATGGGTGTCGATACTGAAAATAATTACGAACCAAAGTATATTACGATAAGGGGTAAAGGCCCGGTACTACAGGAATTGAAAACAGCAGCAAAAAAAGCGAAGAAAATTTATCTCGCGGCTGACCCCGACAGAGAAGGGGAAGCTATTGCGTGGCACTTGGCAAATTCTTTAAATGTAGATATAGAATCGGATTGCCGAGTTGTATTTAATGAAATTACAAAAGATGCTATTCTTGAATCGTTTAAACACCCTAGACCAATAAATATGGATTTAGTAGATTCTCAGCAAGCACGAAGAATCTTAGACCGACTTGTAGGTTATAATATAAGTCCAATTTTATGGAAAAAAGTAAAAAAAGGACTTTCAGCAGGACGTGTGCAATCTGTAGCTCTTCGTTTAATCATTGAACGAGAAAATGAAATTAATAATTTCATACCAGAAGAGTATTGGACGATCGAAGGACAGTTCGATAAGAATAAGAAAGCTTTCGATGCACTTTATTATGGAAGTGAGAAAGAAAAAAGGAAGCTATCTAAAGAAGAAGAAGTAAAAGAAGTACTGAAGTTAATGAAGGGCAAAAAGTTCGAAGTTGCAAATGTAGTAAAAAAAGAACGCAAACGTAATCCAGCTTCATCCTTTACGACATCATCGCTTCAACAGGAAGCTGCAAGAAAACTAAATTTTAGAGCTAGAAAAACAATGATGCTAGCACAGCAATTGTATGAGGGTATCGATCTAGGGAAAAAACAAGGAACGGTCGGGTTAATAACCTATATGCGTACAGATTCAACAAGAATTTCGGATAGTGCAAAAGCTGACGCACAGGAATATATCAAAAATGAATTTGGTTCTGAATACATTTCTACGAAGAAAGTAGAAAAGCAATCGAAAAAAGCACAGGATGCACATGAAGCTGTTCGACCTACAAGTGTCCTAAGAACTCCTAATGAACTAAAAGCGATCCTTTCTCGTGATCAACTAAAACTATACAAGTTAATATGGGAGCGTTTTATAGCTAGCCAAATGGCATCGGCTATATTAGATACAGTGGCTGTTGATCTAAAAAATGGAGAAGTTTACTTTAGAGCAAATGGATCACAAGTTAAATTTCCTGGATTTATGAAGGTGTATGTAGAAGGTTCAGATGATCAAACGGACGATAAGGACAAATTATTACCGGTTCTAGAAGTCGGAGATAAGGTTAATGCTTTGTCCATTGAGCCAAAGCAGCACTTTACTCAACCTCCTCCAAGATACTCGGAGGCAAGACTGGTGAAAACATTGGAAGAGTTAGGAATAGGTAGACCTTCTACTTATGCTCCAACTTTAGATACGATTCAAAAAAGAGGATATGTAGCTTTAGAGACGAAGCGTTTTGTTCCTACTGAGCTTGGAACAATAGTTCATCAGCTTGTGTTAGAGTTCTTCCCTGAAATTTTAGACATAGAGTTTACCGCACAGATGGAAAGAGATTTGGATAGTGTAGAAGAGGGACAGGTTAAATGGGTAGAAGTAATTGATGGCTTCTATCAGGATTTCGAGAAGCGTGTCGTGTATGCAGATGCTGAGATGGAGAAAATCGTAATTAAAGATGAACCAACTGGGGAAGATTGTGAAAACTGTGGTTCCCCAATGGTGTATAAATTAGGGCGATACGGCAAATTTATGGCGTGCAGCAATTTCCCCGATTGTCGCAACACAAAGGCAATCATCAAAGAAATTGGGGTCCCTTGCCGAGCGTGTGGAGAAGGTCAGATAGTTGAAAGAAAAAGTAAAACGAAGCGTTTATTTTATGGATGTGACCAATATCCGACATGTGAATTCGTTTCTTGGGATAAGCCGATAAGTCGACCATGTCCGAAGTGTAACGAAATGTTAGTAGAGAAAAAACTGAAAAAAGGTATACAAATACAATGTGTTGCGTGTGATTATAAAGAAGATCCGCAAAGTTAGAAAGAAGGATACGACATGACTGAAATAGTAAACGTTATTGGTGCAGGACTTGCAGGAAGCGAGGCGGCATGGCAAATAGCTAAAAGAGGTATTAAAGTACGTCTTTATGAAATGCGCCCTGTTAAACAAACTCCAGCGCATCATACAGATAAATTTGCTGAATTGGTTTGCTCCAATTCGCTTAGAGCCAACAACCTAACTAACGCTGTAGGCGTTATTAAAGAAGAAATGCGTATGTTAGACTCTATTATTATACAATCAGCAGATAACAGCAGTGTACCAGCAGGAGGTGCACTTGCTGTTGACAGACATGATTTCTCTGGAAGAGTTACAGATGCCATACGTAATCATCCGTTGATAGAAATTGTAAATGAAGAAGTAACAGAAATCCCAGAAGGAATTACTGTTATAGCAACTGGTCCGTTAACCTCTCCGGCACTTGCAGAAAAAGTAAAAGAAATGACTGGTCAAGACTATTTGTATTTCTATGATGCAGCAGCACCTATTGTAGAAAAAGATAGCATAGACATGGATAAAGTTTATTTGAAATCCAGATATGACAAAGGTGAAGCTGCTTATCTAAATTGCCCAATGACTGAAGATGAGTTTAATCGCTTTTACGATGCATTAGTAGCAGCTGAAGTAGTGCCATTAAAAGAATTCGAAAAAGAAATTTACTTTGAAGGTTGTATGCCTGTTGAGGTAATGGCTGAGCGTGGTCGTAAGACATTATTATTTGGTCCAATGAAACCTGTAGGGTTAGAAGATCCTAAAACAGGTAAACGTCCATATGCGGTTGTTCAGCTTAGACAAGATGATGGTGCGGGGACTCTTTATAATATTGTTGGTTTCCAGACACATTTAAAATGGGGACCGCAAAAAGAGGTATTGAAGCTAATACCTGGTCTTGAAAACGTGGAGATAGTACGTTATGGTGTGATGCATCGTAATACGTTCATTAATTCGCCATATGTCTTAGAACCAACTTATCAACTAAAAGCAAACAAACAAATTTTCTTTGCGGGTCAAATGACGGGTGTAGAAGGGTATGTGGAGTCAGCTGGAAGTGGATTGTTGGCTGGAATAAATGCGGCGAAATTGGCAAAAGGTGAAGAATTAGTCGTATTACCGGCTGAAACAGCACTTGGTAGCATGGCAAGATATATTACAGAAGCGAACCCGAAAAACTTCCAACCAATGAATATCAACTTTGGTTTATTCCCTGAATTACAGCCGAAAGTTAGAGATAAAAAAGTAAAAGTCGAACAATTAGCAAATAGAGCGTTGACAACAATTCAAAATTTTATGAAAAGTACTGCGTTATAATTGCTAAAAGCCTCTTAAAAGTTGTATACTTTTAGAGGCTTTTACAATGGAGATTTACTGGAGCGGAGTTGATAATCATTATAGGGTTTGAAGAACTTCATGCTTTTATGGAATACGTACGATTAGAAAGGAATTATTCGAATCATACAATTCAGGAGTACGAGAAAGATATAAAGCAATTTTTGTCTTTTTTAGACATCGAGGGAGTTTCTGAATTAAGTGAGGTTGAGTATATCCATGCGAGATTATATGTGACAAAGCTATATGAGGAAAAACTAGCAAGAACCTCTATTTCTAGAAAGATTTCCTCCATTCGTTCTTACTATAAATTTCTACATAAAGAATATAATATTCCAGATGATGCATTTCAATCTTTGTTTCATCCTAAAAAAGAAAAAAGACTACCTCATTTTTTTTATGAAGAGGAAATAAGGCAATTGTTTGAAGGGAATAGAGGAACCGATTCCTTATCTATCCGAAATATTGCTATATTAGAATTATTATATGCAACTGGAATACGTGTTAGTGAACTTACTGCGATTGAACTGCGTCATATAGATAGTGGGTATGGTGTCGTTCGAGTGATGGGTAAAGGGAGAAAAGAGCGGTACGTTCCTGTAGGTGATTATGCATTAGCGGCAATAGATGATTATTTGGTCAATAGTAGACCAAAGCTGATGAAGAAAACAACCCATTCATTTTTATTCGTTAATAGTCGGGGAGAACACTTAACAACAGACGGGATTAGATATATATTGAACCAAATGTTGAAAAAGGCATCTATTAATTCAACAATTTATCCACATATGCTAAGACATACATTTGCAACGCATTTATTGAATAACGGAGCAGATCTTAGAAGTGTGCAGGAGCTATTGGGACATTCAAGCTTATCTTCCACACAAATATATACACATGTAACAAAAGAGCATTTACGTAAAACTTATATGAATGCGCATCCTCGTGCGTAAATATTGGAGGTAATAAAAATGGGTAATATTCATGCAACCACGATATTTGCAGTTAGTCATAATGGCAGCCATGCTATGGCTGGAGATGGGCAAGTGACATTAGGTAACCAAGTAGTGATGAAGCATACTGCAAAAAAAGTGAGAAGACTTTTTAATGGTCAAGTTGTAGCAGGTTTTGCAGGTTCTGTAGCAGACGCATTTACATTATTTGAAATGTTTGAAGGAAAGCTCTTAGAATATAACGGAAATTTACAAAGAGCAGCAGTTGAGCTTGCCAAGCAATGGCGAGGAGACAAAATGCTACGTCAATTAGAGGCAATGCTGCTAGTGATGGACAAAAATAGTTTATTGCTTGTATCCGGAACGGGTGAAGTGATAGAGCCGGATGATGGTATACTAGCTATCGGCTCTGGCGGGAACTATGCATTAGCTGCTGGAAGAGCTTTAAAGCAATACGCTGGAGAGAATATGACAGCAAAGGAAATTGCTAAGGCAGCGCTAACTACGGCTGCAGATATATGTGTATTTACAAACCATCAAATTATTGTGGAGGTATTAGGTGAATGAAGGAAACTAACTTAACCCCAAAACAAATTACTGAGCATCTAAATAAATATATCGTTGGTCAAGAAGCTGCAAAAAAAGCAGTAGCGGTCGCACTTCGAAATCGGTATCGTCGACAATTATTGGATGAAGAGATGAAAAACGAAGTGATTCCAAAGAATATTCTAATGATTGGACCTACAGGAGTCGGGAAAACAGAAATTGCTAGAAGGATTGCTAAATTAACAAAAGCACCTTTTATAAAAGTAGAGGCAACAAAGTTTACTGAGGTAGGTTACGTCGGTAGAGACGTTGAGTCCATGGTGAGAGATTTGGTAGAAGCAGCTATACGAATTGTTCGAGAAGAGAAGATGGAAGAAGTAAAAGACCAAGCGATTCGTTTGGCAAATGATGCAATCGTTAAATTACTTGTTCCTTCCTTAAAGAAAAAGAATTCTAATTCCAATCCATTTGAAGCATTATTCGGAGGCAAAGAAGAAGATACTACTGATGTAGAAGATACAGATGTACGTTTAAAACGCTCGCAAATTGCCGAAGATTTAAGAGATGGAAAATTGGAAGAAGAGTATATAACTGTAGAGGTTGTGGAACAAACTCCTTCACTATTTGATGCTCTACAACCAAGTGGAATGGAGAGTATGGGGATGAATATGCAAGACGCCCTATCGAATCTAATGCCAAAGAAAAAGAAAAAACGTAAAATGAAAGTAAAAGATGCACGTAAAGTATTAATGCAAGAAGAAGCGAACAAGTTGATAGACAAAGATGAACTGTCCCAAATTGCTATAGAAAAAACAGAACAAACAGGTATCATATTTATCGATGAAATGGATAAAATAGCAAGTAAGAATGGTGCCGGTTCTTCTGCAGATGTATCTAGAGAAGGTGTTCAACGAGATATTCTGCCAATTGTAGAGGGATCTACAGTTACTACAAAATATGGTGCAGTAAAAACAGATTATATTTTGTTTATAGCAGCGGGAGCCTTCCATATGGCTAAGCCGTCAGATTTGATCCCCGAATTACAGGGGCGTTTTCCAATTCGCGTAGAATTAGAAAAATTGACAAAAGAAGATTTTGTTCGTATTTTAAAAGAGCCGCGCCAATCTCTAATTAAACAATATAAGGCTCTTTTAGAAACTGAAGGAGTAACCATTACGTTCTCAGAAGAATCAATTGAAAGAATTGGTGAAATCGCTTATGAAGTCAATCAGGAGACCGATAATATAGGAGCGAGACGTTTACACACAATTCTAGAGAAGATTTTAGAGGAGCTTTCTTTTGAGGCGTCTGACATTTCGCCAGCTCATATTCAGATTACCCCTGCTTATATAGACCAAAAACTTGACAAAATTGTGAAAAATAGAGATTTATCGCAATTTATTTTATAAAATCAATTCAAATTAGTATCTAAAACAATTAAAAACCTTTAGAATATTAAAATAAATAAGAAAATTAAATGGAGGATTCAATTCATGAATTTATTAACTAAAACAAGAAAAATTAACTCGATGTTACAAGCATCTGCTGGTAAGCCAGTTAACTTTAAAGAAATGGCTGCTACATTAAGTGAAGTAATTGAAAGTAATGCTTTTATCGTATCTAGAAAAGGGAAATTATTAGGTTTTGAAGTTCATCAACAAATTGAAAATGAGCGCATGATTAAAATGATGGAAGAGCGTCAATTCCCAGAACAATATACAAAAAACCTTTTTCACGTGGACGAAACATCATCAAATTTAGATGTTTACAGCGAGCATTCTGTTTTCCCAGAAGAAAACCGTGAGTTATTTAAAGATGGTTTAACAACAATTGTTCCGATCATAGGCGGTGGTGAACGTTTAGGAACATTAATCTTAGGTCGTCTAAAACAAGAGTTTGAAGATGATGATTTAATCCTTGGCGAATATGGTGCAACGGTTGTTGGTATGGAGATTCTACGTGAGAAATCAGAGGAAATTGAAGAAGAAGCTCGTAGTAAAGCGGTTGTTCAAATGGCTATAAACTCATTGTCTTATAGTGAATTAGAAGCAATCGAACATATCTTTGAAGAATTAGATGGCAGTGAAGGTCTATTAGTAGCATCTAAAATTGCTGATCGCGTAGGAATTACAAGATCTGTTATCGTAAATGCACTTCGTAAACTTGAAAGTGCAGGTGTAATTGAGTCAAGATCACTTGGGATGAAGGGGACGTATATCAAAGTATTAAATGATAAGTTTCTTGCAGAATTAGCTCATCTTAAAATGAAATAAACAAGAATAAATTAAAACTCTTCCATTTTATGTGGAAGAGTTTTTTTGATTGGGATAAAAATGAGACAATATTAGGACTTTGAATATATCTGAATATTAAAAAAATGATTAAAATCGACATAAATAGACGGAAGATATCCAAAAAAAGGTATAAAGTCCCATTAATTTATCAAAATTTCAATAGACACAATGTTACATAATCATTACAATAAGATTATCGTGATATTAAAAGAAGATTACAGAAATATATGTCGAATACTTTAAAGAAGAGGTGAACAAAATGAGTATATTTGGTGGTGCAATAGCAAGTTTAGAGCAAGGATTAGATTTCGCAACGGTAAAGCAAAAGACAATTGCGCAAAATATAGCAAATGTCGACACTCCTAATTATAAGGCGAAAAGTGTTAGTTTTAGTGAATACTTATCCGACGCTAAACAATCGACTATATCAGCGCATAGAACACAAGAAAAACATATAGATTTTCATAGAAACTCTAGTGCAAAAGGTGTGTTCGATTACAATTACAGCTATAACCACAATGGCAACGGCGTTGATATGGATAAGGAACAAGCAAATCTAGCGACCAATCAAATCTATTATAATGCACTAATAGATAGAATAAGTGGCAAGTTGAATACATTACAAACTGTTATTAAAGGAGGACGCTAATTATGTCGATTTTTCATGGAATGAATACGACAGCCTCAGCATTAACTGCCGGACGACTTAGAATGGATGTAATTTCCTCCAATATGGCGAATGTAGATACAACTAGAGCAAAGTTAGTAAACGGTGAGTGGCAAGCATATAGAAGAAAGTCTGTTACTTTAAAGCCTTTAGAAGGTAATTTCTCGAATTTCTTAAATGTGGCAATGGGCACTTCCCAAAATAGAAATGTCGGTAGTGGAGTAAAAGTTAGTGATGTAAAAGAGGATACAGAAACACCTTTTAAATTAGTGTATGATCCGACACATATCGATGCAAATGCAGATGGGTATGTAGAAATGCCAAATGTTGACCCTTTAAGAGAAATGGTTGATTTAATATCAGCAACGAGATCCTATGAGGCAAACGTAACGGTTTTTAATGCAAACAAAGCGATGTTGTCTAAGGCTTTAGAAATAGGGAAATAAGAAAGAAGGTATAGTTTAAATTGTCAATAGAATCCATATCATTATTTAATCCTTCACAAATAAATCCGGTTTCGACTACTTCGAAATTAAGTCCCGCAGAGGCACAAGATGAATTTGGTGATTTTTTAAAAACAGCCATTCAAACTGTGAATGAAAATCAAAAAGCATCAGATGTAGCTACTGAAAAGCTATTAACAGGTGGGAATATCGAATTACACGATGTGATGATTGCATCTCAAAAGGCAAGTATTACATTAAATGCGACATTAGAAATTAGGAACAAAGTAGTAGAGGCATATCAAGAAATAATGCGTATGTCAGTATAACCTCTCTCGGTTATCGCTAAATATCGGGTAAAAATATTCACCATAGCCGGAGGATAATAATGAATGAGCGTATAAAAAAAATGATAAGCGATGCAACCAATTTTTGGAAGAGTCGCACTAAAATGCAAAAAGGAACAATGATTGGTAGTTTGTTAGGAATTATCGTTCTAGCTATAGCTGTAACTTTAATGATGAATAAAACTAACTTTGTTCCGCTTTATACAGATGTATCACCATCTGAAATCGGACGTATTAAAGAAACATTAGATGCACAAGGAGTGCCAAATGAAATTGCTCCAGGTGGAACGTCCATATTAGTACCAACAGAGCAAGTTGATTCATTATTAGTACAACTAGCAGCAGAAGGTTATCCTGAATCGGGTATGATCGACTATAATTTCTTTTCCCAAAACGCGGGATTTGGTATGACAGATAATGAGTTTAATGTGTTAAAACTGGCTTCCATGCAAACAGAGCTTGCGAAATTGATTAAAGGTGTCAAAGGAGTAAAGGATGCCCAGGTAATGATAACTTTACCTGAAGAAGGGGTATTTTTATCTCAAACCACTGAAACTGCAAGTGCAGCGATAGTTTTGAATACAGAGGCAGGATACAAATTTACAGATACACAGATTTTGTCCTTATATAACCTAGTATCCAAGTCAATTCCTAATCTAGCTCCAGAAGATATCAGCATAAGAAATCAGTATTTAGAGTACTTTGACCTAGAACAAGCAAATGCAAATACAGCAGGAGCGAATGTAAACGATCAAATGTCGATTAAGAAAACAATTGAACGTGATTTGCAACGTCAAGTTCAAACAATGTTAGGTACTTTAATGGGACAAGATAAAGTAGTCGTCTCTGTTACTACAGACATTGACTTCAAACAGGAAAATCGAGAAGAAAATTTAGTAGAACCGGTTGATGAAGAAAATATGGCGGGAATTGAAATTAGTGCCCAGCGTATTTCTGAAACTTTTACTGGTGAGAATCCCGTAGCAGGTGGTACTCCAGCGACAGAGGATGCAACTGATAACTTTACAAACTATGTAGAAGGTTCTACGTCAAACGGTGATTATGAGCGAATTGAGGACACGATTAATAGTGAAGTAAATCGTATTCGAAAAGAAATAGTAGAAAGCCCATATAAAATTAGAGATATAGGTATTCAAGTGATGGTAGAACCACCTAGTCCTGATGATGTTACTACTATGCCAGACGGTGTAGAACAAGATATAGAACAAATTCTTGCAACAATCATTCGTACTTCTATAGATGAAGAAGCAGGTGGAGAATTGACTGAGGAGTTACTACAAGAAAAAATTGTAGTTTCTGTGCAACCATTTAACGGAAAAGCGACGACAACGACAAGTACGCAATCGACTATTCCTTGGTGGGTATATGTAATCGGTGGAATTTTACTAGTAGCAATAATCCTTCTAGTAATATCCTTACTACGTTCTAGAAAAAACGATGAGGAAGAAATGTTTATTCTAGAAGAGCAACAAGAAGAGCTTAAGGTAGATGATATAAATACTGAAAAAGAAACCGAATCGACACTAAGACGAAAACAACTCGAAAAAATGGCTAAAAACAAGCCAGAGGAATTTGCGAAGTTATTACGTACTTGGATATCAGAGGATTAACTTTGTTTTACTAAAATAAAGTTAAAGCCTCCGGCGGGATGTCAAAGATTTTAAACCCAAAATTGCTGGGTTTAAAATCTAGACACAATTACGCCGAAGCGTAATTGATTGGGGGGACGGCTATGAACAAGCAGGAAAAAGAATTAAGTGGAAAACAAAAAGCCGCGCTCTTATTAATTTCTCTAGGACCTGAAGTGTCTGCTTCTATTTATAAACATTTAAATGAAGAAGAAATCGAGCGTTTAACTCTTGAAATTTCTGGGGTGAAAAAAGTAGAGCCTGAGATTAAAGAAGATATAATAGAAGAATTTCACAATATAGCATTAGCACAAGACTATATTTCGCAGGGTGGTATTGGGTACGCAAAAACAGTTTTAGAAAAAGCATTAGGTACAGATCATGCACAGGCAATTATTAATCGACTTACTTCTTCTTTACAAGTGAGGCCATTCGATTTTGCTAGACGTGCAGAGCCAGCTCAACTGTTTAACTTTATTCAAAATGAACATCCACAAACGATTGCTCTAATTCTTTCTTACTTAGAAGCACAGCAAGCTGGAATAATTCTTTCATCGTTACCGCAGGAAGTACAAGCAGATATTGCAAAAAGAATAGCTACAATGGATTCTACTTCACCTGAAGTGATTAGTGAAATTGAATCTGTGCTTGAACGCAAGCTATCCTCGACAGTTACCCAGGATTACACAGAAACGGGCGGTGTCGATGCAGTCGTAGAAGTGTTAAATGGTGTGGATAGAACAACTGAGAAAACAATTTTGGATGCTCTAGAAATACAAGATCCTGAACTCGCAGAAGAGATTAAGAAAAGAATGTTCGTATTCGAAGATATTGTCACACTGGATAACCGTTCTATTCAACGAGTTATTCGTGACTGTGAAAATGAAGATCTTCTACTTTCGATGAAAGTTTCTAGTGAGGAAGTTAAAGATGTTATTTTCCGCAATATGTCCGTACGTATGGCTGAGACATTTAAAGAAGAAATGGAAATCATGGGTCCAGTTCGTCTTCGTGACGTGGAAGAAGCACAATCTAGAATTGTTACTGTAATTAGAAGATTGGAAGATGCAGGCGAAATAATAATTGCTCGTGGTGGAGGAGATGACATCATTGTCTAAAATTTTCCGAAATGTATATTTGAATGAAACAAAGGAAAATTCAAAATCCATTCAAATAAGGAATTTATATGTTCAAGAAGTGTTGAACACAGACGAGCCGTTGACTTTAGATGTTCTTATACAAGAACGAAGTAAAATGATAGAAGAAGTAAATCAAGAAATAGAAGAGAAACGATCTAATTTAACTAAAGATATCGAAGAAACTAAACAGTATATCGAAAATCAGCTGAGTGAATGGGAAGAAGAGAAGATAACCTTTCAGCAACAAGCGTATGACGAAGGCTTTATGCAAGGGATGGAAGAAGGCCGTTTAAAAGCTCAGGCTGAAATGCAAAACTCATTAAAATTAGCTAATGATGCAGTGCAAACTGCTCATGAGAATGCGGCAAATTACTTGCAACAACAAGAACAGGTCATTTTGGAATTGGCTATACGAACCACAGAGAGAATTATTGCAACAAAGCTAGATGAAAATGAAGAGTTGTTTTTATCGATTGTTAAAAGAGGTTTAAAAGAAGCAAGAGAAATGAAAGAGATCAAACTTTATGTCTCACCCATCTATTTTGAACTCGTATCTAATAATAGACAAGAACTCTCTTCCATCTTTCCTGTAGATGTCCCATTTATGATTTTCGTAGATGAAGATATGAATAGAACTGATTGTTATATAGAAACAAATCATGGAAGAATCGTTGTCAGTATTGACGAGCAGGTCCAGGAGTTGCGACGAAAGCTAGTAGATATTCTTGATAGTATGGAGTGAATGTGATGAAAGCTGTAGATTTAATTCAACAAATTTCGAATGTACCTACTTTTAAAAAATATGGTCGAGTTAGTCGAGTTGTTGGATTAATGATTGAATCACAAGGTCCTGAAAGTTCTGTTGGTGATGTTTGTAAGATTCATATAAATTCACCAAAAACAGGTGCCTCCGTTATTCTTGCTGAAGTAGTTGGATTTAAGGAAGAAGTCGTAGTATTAATGCCCTATACGAATATTAGAGAAATATCAACTGGCTGTTTAGTCGAAGGGACAAATAGTCCATTAGAGATTAAGGTTGGTCCAGAGTTAATAGGGAGAGTTTTAGATTCGATGGGAAATCCAATTGATGGTTCTGTTTTGCCTAAAGGTTTGATGACAGTTGGTACCGAAAAAGATTCCCCAAATCCGTTGACAAGACCACCTATTGAAGAACAAATTGAAGTCGGTGTAAAGGCAATAGATGGAATGCTAACAGTCGGAAAAGGTCAAAGGGTAGGTATTTTTGCAGGGTCAGGTGTTGGGAAAAGTACTTTACTTGGAATGATTGCTAGAAACACTAACGCGGATTTAAATGTTATTGCACTAATTGGAGAACGCGGCAGAGAAGTTCGAGAGTTTATCGAAAGAGATTTGGGAAAAGAAGGGTTAGAGAAGTCGATTGTAGTAGCAGCTACTTCTGACCAACCTGCATTAATGCGGATTAAAGGTGCATTTACAGCTACAGCTATCGCAGAATACTTTAGAGACAAAGGGTTAAACGTAATGCTTATGATGGATTCCGTTACTCGTGTAGCAATGGCACAACGGGAAGTGGGTCTTGCTGTGGGAGAACCTCCAGCAACTAGAGGATATACCCCTTCAGTATTTTCCATTTTACCTAAGCTACTAGAAAGAACAGGTACAAATGAAAACGGAACTATTACAGCATTTTACACAGTACTAGTAGATGGCGATGACATGAATGAGCCAATTGCAGATACCGTTCGCGGAATTTTAGATGGTCATATTGTGTTGGATCGTTCACTTGCTAACAAGGGACAGTATCCAGCTATAAATGTATTAAAAAGTATTAGTCGATTGATGAATCATATTTCAGATGAAAATCATGTGAAAGCTGCGGAAAGATTGAGAGATTTATATTTTACGTACAATAAATCGGAAGATCTTATCAATATCGGAGCATATAAGCGTGGTACATCTCGTGAAATTGACGAAGCTATACAGTACGAACCTTTAATTACTTCATTTTTAAAACAAGGATATTTAGATAAGGTATCTTTAAATTCCTCCGTAGATGAATTAGTGAAATTATCAGGTGGTGTTTCATAAATGGTTGCATATGAATTTAAATTTGCCAAAGTTTTAACAATTCGTGAACAAGAAAAATCAGAAACTGAATTGGCTTACAAGGAATCGGTATCTGCCTTTGAAAAAGTTGCAACAGAACTCTATAATTTGCTGAAAAAAAGAGAAGACACTACGGAAACTCAAAATAGCTTACTAGTTTCTGGCCTTTCCATTAACAATATCCATCATTACTCGAACTATATTGAAGGACTACAAAAAAGAATTGATATTATTCAAAAGGAAGTCATTCAAGCTAGATCTAAAATGAACTGGATGGAAGAGAAACTTCTCGAAAAATCATTAGAGGTGAAAAAGTTCGAAAAGATAAAAGAAAAAGATTTCGAGCATTTTCATCAAGAGCAACAAAGACTAGAAACAATTCAATTAGATGAAATATCTTCTTTGAAGTTTCAAAACAAAGAGATTAGGTGAATAGAAGCATGGCTAAAAAGAACAAAACAAACAAAAGTATTGAAGGAAATAGTGAAACAAAAGGTATAAGTAAAATAAAAATGTTCTTTTATTGGTTTATAATTCCTCTTTTATTTACTTTACTTCTCTTACTAGTAATTGCTCAAATAGCAAATATAAATGTTTTTGAAAAAGCAAAAGAGATAACTGGTTTTAGTGAGGAACAGGTTTTAACAGATGACAAAAAAACAGATGTATTAGAAGGAAAAGTTGTCTCGTTACAAGCAGAAATCCAAGAAAAAGAAGCTCAAATTGATAAAGTTCAAAAAGAACTAGATAACTCAGCAACAGAAAAAGAAGCTCTTTTAATAGAACAAGAAAGATTATTAGATGAAATTGCAAAATTAACAAGAGACCAAGAAAGCGCCAAGCGTGATTACGAAGAAATTGTTTCTACCTTTGAAAAAATGTCTGCAAAAACAGCAGCACCAGTTATTACTAAAATGAGTGATGCAGAAGCTTTACGTATTTTGACGAGTCTTAAACCAGATACAGTAGCAAGTATTTATGAAAAAATGACTCCAGAAGACGCTGCCAAGTATACAGAGTTAATGGCAGAGTAATAGCAGTATCTAAAAGGAAAGGAGGTGAATAAATGAATATCGCAACAGTTGTGAATATGGGGAATAATATTGCTGTTCAACCAAAAGGTCAGCAACAAACACAAGTTCAAAACAATCAAGTATTTGGAAGTGTTTTTGGTCAAATACTGTCAAGTCAACAAGTACAACAACCTGTTACGCCGATCCCAGATGAATCTGCTGAAAATCTAGTGGAAGAATTATTAACGTTACTAGGTGCAGAATCACTAGAAGAGGCAGAATCGTTATTGGATTCAAAAGAATTGTCGATTGATCCAAAACAACTAAAAGAGCTACTGAATAAGCTTTTAGGTGAAAAAACGGATACAGAAGAAGAACCTACAGGGTCAAATGTTTGGGATTTACTAGCAGGTATCCAAGAACAACCGAGTAAGCTAACAGATGCGATAATGCGATCTTTAGATGGGCAAGGACCTGCTACTCCAGTAGAAGCAAAACAAGCATTAGAAATGCTAAAAGTGATGCAACTAATTGGGAAAAAATCCGATTTGACATTAAAACAAGAAACAACATTATTCGACACGCAGCAATTGCTAGGTAATGTGAAGGAAACACTTCAAAAAGCAAATGTTACAAAACAACTTACAATAGAACAAACAATGAAATCTGTTGTTCGGCAAATAGTCGTTAAGCAAGTAGTTTCTCAAGCTGACAAGGTGATTGAAACAAAAGAAGTAACTTCTAATGTACAGGGTCAGTCTTCCATAAACGTTCAAACGAAAGTTCAAACGGTATCGGTGACGCTACCTACTGAAAAGCCTGCTCAATCTGAAGAGTTCGTAAAAGAATTACAAAAAGCTATGAATCGTGCACAATTCGGACAAGCTGGCGGAGCGAACAGATTAGTTCTAAAGCTTAATCCGGAACATCTTGGATCTATTCGAATTGAGATAATCCAAAAAGATGGATTACTGACGACTAAAATGCTTGCATCAACAGCACTTGGAAAAGAAATGTTAGATTCTCATTCTAGTCAGTTAAGACAAGGTCTAGTAAACCAAAATATTCAAGTGGATAAGCTTGAAATTACTCAAGCATTACAAGAGTCTACTAGACAAGAACGAAACCAAACTTTCCAAGAATCATTTAAACAACAGCAGCAAGAGCAACCAGAGACAACTAAAGAAGAAGCAGAAGATTCTTCTACTTTTGTTGAGTTATTAAAAGAAATGGAGGTTTAGTATATGGCTATGAATCCAATTACAAGCAGTATGTATTTACCACAGCAAAAACAACGCACAACAGGAAATAGTACGCTTGGAAAAGATGAGTTTTTGAAGATATTAATGACACAATTACAAAACCAGGATCCGACTAACCCGATGAAAGATAATGAATTCATCGCCCAAATGGCACAGTTTTCATCACTAGAACAAATGACTAACTTGTCCAATGCATTTGAAAAGTTTGCAATGGCACAAGAACAAACCCAAATGATTGAGTACAGTAACTTTGTTGGAAAACAAGTAAAATGGCATGAAGTGACTGATAAGGTAGATGCAAATAACAAACCTATCATTAATGAAGGAACAGGAACTATTTCTGCTATTAAATTTGTTGATGGTTCAGTACAGTTCACACTGGCTGATGGAAAAGTAATTTCACCAGGTAATATTTCAGAAGTTGTAGGTGGAGGAACGAGTTCGAACGGTTTAGTTGAAGCAAGTATGTTAATAGGTAAAACTGTTAGTTATATTCCTACTGGCGCAACATCAGAAACAACAAGTCAAGTAGTATCTGTTTCAAAAAAAGATGGAGCTGTCGTTCTTAACTTAAGTGATGGCACAACTATTAAATCAGATGAACTAATGTCGATTAAATAAAAATAGAACGGAGACTTGCAATGGGCAACATTAATCTTAATCGCGTTCCGCTGCACACAACTATCCGTCAACCACTACCATCTAAACAAGTCACTACTACTAAACAATCGTTTTTACAGCAACTACATGAGGCAACTGTAAAAACAGAATTGAAGATTAGTAAACATGCCAATCAGCGTCTAACTGAACGAAATATTCATATAACAGACGCAGAGTGGCAACTTGTGAGTGACAAAGTATCAGAAGCTCGCTCAAAAGGTGTGAATGAATCATTAGTATTGATGGATCAGGCAGCTTTAATCGTCAGTGCAAAAAATGCTACAGTGATTACTGCTATGGATCGAACGGAAGCGAGAGATCAATTATTTACAAAAATCGATGGCACTATTGTGCTGAACTAATAAAATAGCAGGACCTGAAAAGGATGCTATGTGTAGCTGATTGATAGAAGCTAGCACGCAAATAGAAGGGAGAAAAAATAAATGATTCGTTCAATGTACTCAGGTATTTCAGGTTTAAAAAACTTTCAAACAAAACTAGATGTAATTGGTAACAACATCGCCAATGTTAATACATATGGCTTCAAAAAAGGTCGTACGGTTTTTAAAGACTTAATCTCACAAACTACTTCAGGAGCATCAGGTGCTTCTGCTACTCGTGGGGGGGTTAATCCTAAACAGGTTGGTCTAGGATCCCAACTATCTGCAATTGATACAATTCATTCTGGCGGATCACTACAAACTACTGGTAGAACTCTAGATATTGGAATATCAGGTGATGGTTTCTTTGTTGTAGGAGATTCTGCCAATACTCCAGTACCAGGTGGTGCTGTTGTGGCTTTAGATAACTTGCAATATACGAGAGCTGGGAATTTTTACATGGATGCTAAAGGATACTTAGTAAACGGTGATGGTAAATATGTATATGGATTCACTGAAAATGCTAGGGATTTAGCTGGTGCAGCATCAGCACCAGCTCCTGCAGCTCCTGGTTACGTTATACCTGCAGGAGGGGGGGCTCCCGCTGGTAATAATGTTGGTCCAATACGTATACCTACTGACGCTCAAAGTATGTCTATCTCACAAGATGGAATGGTCACTTATGTAGATGCAAATAGTAACCTTCAATATGCAGGTAAGCTAGTAACTGCCAAATTTGCTAATACTGGAGGCTTGCAGAAGACGGGTAATAATTATTATTCGACTACAAGTAACTCAGGTACTCCTTATTATTCATTTGGTACTGAAAATGGTACGGGCTCTTTAGAATCTGGTTTCCTAGAAATGTCCAACGTCGATCTTTCTGAAGAATTCACTGATATGATAGTTGCACAACGTGGATTCCAAGCAAACACACGTATTATTACAACTTCTGATTCAATCTTAGAAGAGCTGATTAACTTAAAACGTTAATCTTTTAACTAATATTTATTGTAAGGGAGGGTTGGGCCGTTCCTTTAATGGCCCGGCCCTTTATAATGATTAATCTTACTCGTTTAAACGGCAAAGAGTTTTCGTTGAATGCATTATACATAGAGACGGTTGAATCTTTTCCGGATACTACTATAACGCTCACGAATGGTCATAAATATGTTGCGTTAGAATCTCGTGAAGAGGTAGAAAACAAGATCGCTCAGTATTACAAAGAAGTACATATATTATCGAACCCGCATATAAGAGGTGAACAAGATGAAGAGTAAAAATAAACTATTAACCATTATGCTTATTATTTTAGTTTCGATTACGTTAGTAGGTGTAGTCGCTTTACTAATAGTCATGCAGTTAAACAAGCCAGATGAAAGTGATAGTAAGCCGACAATTGATGAAATTATCGAGTCTTCTGTAGATATACCGGAAATAACAACAAATTTAGCAGCTAACAAATTTATCCGCATTTCTTTAAAGGTCCAAACAGATAGTAAGGAAGCAGCGGAAGAGTTAACAAAAAGGGATTTCCAAGTGAAAAATATAGTAATTACGGAACTGTCTGAAATGACTCCTGAAGACTTAGATGGTAAAGATGGCAAAGAGTTGTTTGAAACTGCATTAAAAACAAAAATTGATGAGCTAATGGATGACGGAAAAATTAAACAAGTTTATATAACTTCTTATATAATTCAATAAAGTAACTTTTTCGAATGGAGGTGGGCAGATTGGCAGGTGATATATTATCTCAATCAGAAATAGATGCATTGTTAAGTGCACTCTCAACAGGTGAAATGACAGCAGATGAAATGAAAAGTGAGCAAGAGGCTAGAAAAGTAAGGACATACGATTTCAAAAGAGCACTTCGCTTTTCAAAAGATCAGATTCGAAGTTTAACGAGAATCCATGAAAACTTTGCGCGTCTATTAACTACATTTTTTTCTGCCCAGTTAAGAACATATGTGCAAATATCGGTCGTGTCGGTTGATCAAATACCCTTTGAAGAGTTCGTCCGATCGGTACCACATATGACATTGATCAATGTGTTCGAGGTTCCACCACTGGAAGGAAATATTCTGATGGAGATTAACCCAAATATTGCGTATTCCATGCTGGATTTAATGATGGGTGGTAAAGGACAAGCACATACAAAAGTGGATAATCTAACAGAAATTGAAACGAAGATTATGACCAATTTATTTGAGCGTTCGTTTGATAATTTACGGGAAGCATGGGTAAATATTGCGGATATCGATCCTATTCTAACAGAGTTAGAAGTCAATCCACAATTTTTACAAATGATTTCTCCCAATGAAACAGTAGTGGTCATTTCCTTTAATACAGTCATTGGAGAAACAAGTGGGATGATTAATATTTGTATCCCACATGTTGTATTAGAACCGATTGTCCCTAACCTATCGGTGCGATACTGGATGCAAACGAATAAAAAAGAAGTATCGCCTGAACAGTTAGAGGTTCTAAAAAAACGTGTAAAAGCAGCAGAAATTCCGATTGTTGCGGAAATTGGGACAACGGATATATCTATGGAAGATCTGTTGTACTTACAATTAGGAGATGTCATTCAGTTAAATACTAAAATTGATGACCCGCTAACAGTTAATGTTGGTGGCATTCCTAAATTTATTGGTCAACCTGGTAAACTAAAAAAACGAATGGCTGTTCAAGTCATTGAAACTGTGAAAGGAGGAGAGGATGATGATGAGTGATGATATGCTCTCCCAAGAAGAAATTGAGGCCCTCCTTAGAGGAACGAATATAGATGAAGAAGGTACAAAAGAAGTAGTTACGAAAGAGATAAATATAGAAGACTATTTGGATTCATTTGCTCAGGATACCCTCGGGGAAATTGGTAATATTTCATTTGGTAGTTCTGCTACAGCCCTTTCTTCCCTTTTAGGACAAAAAGTAGATATTACTACACCAAACATTAGTATGATTAACCGTAGTAAACTTAAAGAAGAGTTTCCTCATCCTTATGTAGCGGTCCAAGTACAATATACCACTGGACTGATTGGTATGAATCTTCTCGTTATAAAACAATCGGATGCTGCTATTATTGCTGACTTAATGCTTGGTGGGGATGGTTTAGATCCAAAACCAGAACTTAGCGAAATTCAACTAAGCGCAGTACAAGAAGCGATGAATCAAATGATGGGTTCAGCTGCAACCTCAATGTCTACCGTTTTTAATAAAAAAGTGGATATTTCACCTCCTACAATCGATCTTATGAATCTAATTGAAGGTGAAGGTACAGATGCACTTCCAGAAGATGAATTGCTTATAAAAATATCTTTCCGTCTTAAAATTGGTGATTTAATAGATTCCAATATTATGCAGCTATTACCATTAGAGTTTGGGCTTAATTTAGTGAAATCATTAATAGGTGGAGAAGAACCTGAGGTAGCTGCAACTATTACAGAAGAAAAAGTACATCAGCAACCAGTTCAACAACAGTCTAAACCGCAAACACAACAAGCAGCTGAAATGCATCCGCAGGTGCAGTATAATCAGCATCAATCACGACCACAAGCACCACAAGTGGAAGTACAACAAGCACAATTTGCTAACTTTGAAGCACCAAGTTTATCGCAAAATGAGTCTAGAAATTTAAATTTACTACTTGATATTCCTCTCCAAGTAACAGTAGAATTAGGTCGTACTAAGAGAACTGTAAAAGAAATTTTGGAACTGACAAGTGGCTCCATCATTGAACTCGACAAATTGGCTGGAGAGCCTGTAGATATTCTTGTCAACAATCGACATGTAGCCAAAGGAGAAGTCGTTGTAATTGATGAGAATTTTGGTGTTCGTATTACAGATATTTTAAGTCAAGCTGAACGTATTAATAATTTAAGATAAGCACTGGAGGAGACATATTATGTCGAAAAGAATTTTAATAGTAGATGATGCAGCATTTATGAGAATGATGATTAAAGATATTTTAAGCAAAAATGGTTTTGAAGTAGTAGGAGAAGCAGGAGATGGAGTTCAAGCAATTGAAAAGTATAATGAGCTTAAACCTGATCTAGTTACGATGGATATTACAATGCCTGAGATGGATGGAATTGCTGCCCTAAAAGAGATTAAAGCAAAAGATCCAACTGCCACAATCATTATGTGCTCTGCAATGGGGCAACAAGCCATGGTAATTGATGCAATTCAAGCCGGAGCAAATGATTTCATTGTAAAACCTTTCCAAGCTGATCGTGTAATTGAAGCAATTTCAAAAGCTTTAGGGTAATGACATGATAAGGAAATTCCCCCTCTTTTTAAGTGTTCTTCTCTTACTAACTTTTGGAACCCAGCTAGGTGTAAAAGCAGAATTAGATTCAAATAAAAGTATAGAAGACTACTATAAAGAATTAAATAAAGATCAAAATAACGAAAAAGAGTCAGAGGCTAATATAGAAAAAACTCCAGAAACGAATGATGAACCCGTTTCTGTGGGTGTTTCTGTAACAGCTTGGGATTATATCAAAATGATATTTGCACTTTTGTTCGTTATTGCTTTACTCTATGGTTTACTTCGCTTTGTAAATAGCAGAAACAAAAACTTTCAGACCAATCAGCTTATTCATAATTTAGGTGGGGTTGGAGTTGGACAGGGGAAATCCTTACAGCTAATGCAAGTAGGTAATTCCATATTTTTAGTTGGTATTGGAGACGATATTACTTTGTTAAAAGAAATAACTAATCCAGAAGAAATAGAAAACTTAACTAAAGTATATGAAGAAAAAATAGATATTGGAAAGAGTATTCCATACATATCTGAGTTAATAGGTCGCTTGAAAGAAAAAGGAAATTCAAGAACGGAGACTGAGGATAAGAAATCTTCGTTTGATGAGACCTTTCAGAAGAGGTTACAAGAAATTCAAAAAGACCGTAGTAATGTATTAAAGGATTGGAAGACGAAGGAGCGCGATAACAATGAATGAATTTGTCCAGTTTTTCTCGGACAGCGACCCATCAAATCTCTCCACATCTATAAAATTAATGCTTTTGCTAACGGTTTTATCATTGGCTCCTAGTATTTTAATATTGATGACGTCCTTTGCCAGAATAGTTATTATACTTTCATTTGTTCGAACTGCATTAGCAACTAATCAGATGCCACCAAATCAAGTGATAGTTGGTTTAGCACTATTTTTAACATTTTTCATCATGGCACCAACATTACAGCAAGTTAATGAAGAGGCACTAACTCCTTTATTTGATGAAGATATTACTCTAGAAGAAGCTTACAAAAATGCCAGTGGTCCTTTTAAAGAATTCATGAGTAAGCATACGAGACAAAAAGATTTAGAACTTTTCTTAAGGTATTCAGAAGCAGAAAGACCTGAAACAATCGAGGATATTCCTTTAACAGTTATGGTACCTGCATTTGCACTTAGTGAAATTAAAACAGCATTCCAAATTGGTTTTATGATTTTTATTCCTTTTTTAGTTATTGATATGATTGTAGCGAGTGTACTAATGTCAATGGGTATGATGATGTTACCGCCAGTTATGATCTCACTACCATTTAAAATTTTACTATTTGTTTTAGTAGATGGATGGTATTTAGTTATGAAATCTATTTTACAAAGTTTTTAGGAGCTGATTGTATTGAATAATGAAATGGTAATTTCAATTGCGGAACGAGCAATTTGGGTCATTCTTCTTGCATCAGGTCCTCTTCTTTTAGTTGCCTTAATTACAGGTCTTGCGGTTAGTATTTTTCAGGCAACTACACAAATCCAAGAACAAACACTTGCATTTGTGCCAAAAATTGTTGCAGTTTTAGTTGCTATAGTTTTCTTTGGTCCTTGGATGCTTTCGCAAGTCACCTCCTATGCAGCCGATATCTTTGAGAATTTAATACGATACATTGGTTGATACTATGGATGCGATCTTACCAAGTTTAACTGTGTTATTACTTATAATTGCTCGTGTTTCCGCATTTTTTGTAGTGTTACCACTATTTTCGCATCGAACAATACCTGCAACACATCGGATAGCCTTTGCTGTAGTCTTATCATGGATGATGTATTATACCCTCGATGTCGAACCATTTAAAATAAATGGAGATTATATTCTGTTGATTATTAAAGAAGTTATATTTGGATTATTTATAGGTTTACTTGCTTATATTATTATGTCAGCTATTCAAATTGCAGGTGGATTTATTGACTTTCAAATGGGATTTGCAATGGCAAATGTTATTGATCCTCAAACAGGTACTCAAAGTCCATTAATAGGACAATTTTTGAATACTTTATCCTTATTGTTGTTGTTAGCGTTAAACGGTCATCATTTGTTGTTAGATGGTATTTTTTATAGCTATCAATTTATGCCGATGGAAATGGTTTGGCCATCTTTTGGACAAGAGAATTATGTAGAATTCATTATGAAAACTTTCGCTGGAGTTTTTGCTGTAGCATTTCAAATGTCTATACCAATAGTTGCTACAATATTTCTTGTGGATATAGCTCTTGGTATTACTGCAAGGACTGTACCTCAGTTAAATATATTTGTTATTGGATTTCCGATTAAAATCGCTGTAGGTTTTATAGTTCTTCTAGTGATGATGGGGGTACTTCTGGCAGTCGTACAGCGGTTATTTGAAACTTTGGTTGTTGCAATGCGTGACTTAATGATAATTTTAGGTGGTGGCTAATATGCTTGCTCTACGCTTGGATCTCCAGTGTTTTGCGGGAGAAAAAACAGAAAAAGCTACTCCTAAAAAGAGAGAGGATTCTCGTAAAAAAGGACAAGTATTAAAGAGTCCAGATGTGACAAGTGCGATTGTATTACTCTCCGTTTTTCTATTTCTATTTTTCTTTGCTAGTTTTTTAAGAACAGAGATATTCTCGTTTTTTAGCATGACCTTTACTAAGTACATGTTAATAGAAACTTTGACAATTGATACAGCAATAATTATTTATAAAGATATGCTTCTTGAAATGGCTATAATTTTATTACCAATAATGCTGGTAGCGGTGGTAGCTGCAGTTGGTGCAAATTTCTTTCAGTTTGGGTTATTGTTTACTACAGAGCCCTTGAAGTTTGATTTGAAAAAGATTGATCCTATAAAAGGTCTTAAAAGGATTTTTTCCCTTAAAGCAATTATTGAGTTATTAAAATCTATTTTGAAAATATCTTTTATTGGTTCTGTAACTACTTTAATCCTTTGGATTAATTTGGAACAAGTTTTATCTCTATCGTTTAAAACTGCTTGGGATGCACTTTCCACTGTCGGCTGGTTAACTGGAACAATGGGAATAGGTGCTTCTTGTGTATTATTATTTATTTCTATCCTGGATTTCTTTTATCAGAAGTATGACTACGAAAAAAATCTTAAAATGTCTAAGCAAGACATTAAAGATGAACATAAAAACTCAGATGGGGATCCAATTATAAAGTCTCGTATTCGCCAAAGACAGAGGGAGATGGCGATGCGTCGTATGATGCAAGAAATCCCTACGGCCGATGTCATTATTACGAATCCTACACACTTTGCAATTGCTTTAAAATACGACGATGAATCGATGGATGCTCCAACAGTAGTAGCAAAAGGTGCAGATTTTGTTGCACAAAAGATAAAGCTAATTGCGAAGGAAAATAATGTTGTCATGGTTGAAAATAGACCACTTGCTCGGTCAATGTATGACCAAGTAGAAGTTGGTCAACGAATTCCTGACGAGTTTTTCAAAGCAGTTGCCGAAGTATTGGCTTATGTATATCGTATTAAACAAAAAATATAATTGATAAAGATAGAGGTGGAAGTATATGCAAGTCCGCGATATAACCGTATTGGCAGCTGTAATATCTATTGTGGCGATGCTCGTAATACCTCTTCCTCATTGGTTAATAAGTTTTCTTATTATTATAAATATTACACTAGCGTTATTAATATTGATGACAGCTATGAATATGAAAGAAGCTTTAGAGTTCTCAGTATTTCCAACAATCGTTTTACTTATAACATTGTTTAGGCTTGCGTTAAATATTTCCACAACAAGAGCAATTTTAGCAGAAGGTGACGCGGGTAAAGTAGTTGAAACCTTTGGTACATTTGTAACAGGCGGGAATATGCTTGTTGGTTTAGTTGTATTTTCTATTTTAGTAATTATAAACTTTATAGTAATTACAAAAGGTGCCGAGCGTGTTGCTGAAGTGGCAGCTCGTTTTACATTAGATGCAATGCCGGGTAAACAGATGAGTATCGATGCGGATTTAAATGCTGGGATGATTTCCGAGAAAGAGGCACGTGAAAGACGTGAAAAGGTTGGCGGTGAAGCAGACTTTTATGGTGCTATGGACGGGGCAACAAAATTTGTAAAAGGGGATGCCATTGCAGGTATCATCATCGTTATTATCAATTTATTATTCGGTATTATTATCGGAGTTGTGCAATTTGGACTTCCATTTGGTGAAGCAGCAGTAAAATTTTCAACACTAACAGTAGGGGACGGTCTAGTTTCCCAAATTCCAGCATTATTAATTTCCACTGCAACTGGGATAGTTGTTACAAGAGCTGCATCTAAAGGGAATCTTGGTGGAGATATTACCGGCCAACTATTTAATCAACCGAAACTTCTTTATGTTGCTGCTGCAACAATAACGCTTCTAGGCATTATAACACCAATTGGTTTAGTTTTAACTTTGCCTATCGCTACTGCACTTGCTGTTGGAGCTTATATGATGAGCAAGGCTAGAAAAGAAGATCCAGATGAAATGGAAGAATTTGAAGAGGAAGTAACAACTGATAGTATGAAAAGTCCAGAAAATGTTATTAATTTGCTAAACGTGGATCCAATCGAGTTTGAGTTTGGTTACGGATTGATTCCTTTAGTAGATGCTGCTCAGGGTGGGGATTTGCTTGATCGGGTCGTAATGATTCGTAGACAACTTGCACTTGAATTAGGGTTAGTTATTCCGGTAGTTCGAATACGTGATAATATTCAGCTACAACCAAACGAATATCGCATCAAAATTAAGGGCAATGAAATGGCAAGAGGAGAGCTTCTTTTAGATCATTATTTAGCTATGAGTCCTGGAGACGATGATTCAATTGAGGGTATTGATACTGTAGAACCTTCCTTTGGCTTACCAGCTAAATGGATAACGGAATCTGTGAAGGAAGAAGCCGAAATACTTGGATATACCGTTGTGGATCCACCAAGTGTTGTTTCAACACATATGACTGAAATTATTCGTAATAACGCACATGAGTTATTAGGACGCCAGGAAACGAAACAATTAATCGATCATATTAGAGAGACATACCCAATCTTAGTAGACGAGTTAACACCTACTCCATTGACAGTAGGAGAGATTCAAAAAATATTAAGCAATCTATTAAGAGAGCATGTTTCAATTCGGAATTTGCCAATCATATTTGAAACCCTTGCGGACTATTCAAAAATGACCTCTGATGCCGATGTATTAACTGAATACTCAAGACAATCTTTAGCGAAGCAAATTACGACGCAATATGCTGGAAATAGTAATGTGTTAAAAGTGTTAACGGTCTCTGGTAAAGTGGAAAAACTAATTGCTGATAGTATTCAACAAACAGAACATGGGAACTATTTATCTATAGATCCAAGTGATTCTCAAGCGATACTAGAATCTATGGCTAAAGAGATTGAGCGTGCTTCAATGATGGAGCAATCTCCAATCATTCTTTGTTCACCCGCAGTTAGAATGTATGTGAGACAAATGACAGAAAGATATTTCCCACATGTACCAATTCTTTCTTATAATGAACTAGAATCCTCCATTGAGGTACAAAGTGTCGGGGTGGTGAATGTAGATTGAAAATGAAAAAATATATAGCGAGTTCAATGCCAGAAGCTATGAAGTTAATACGTAAAGAACTTGGTGATGACGCAGTTATTTTAAGTTCAAAGGTAGTCTTTTCAAAAGGTTTTTTAGGCTTGTTTAAGAAAAAATCTATTGAAGTAGTAGCTGGTATGGACACATTCGAACAATCGAGTAATACATTTGAGGTGCCATCGGTGGTACCTCAAGAACATCTAAATGTTTCTGTAGAGATAAAAAAGGAATTAGAAGACTTAAAACTAATGGTAAAGAACATCGGGCGCCCAGAAATGTTAAGTTCATATCCAACAGAAATGAAGACTCTTATAGACTATTTACAAGAGCAAGAATTGTCAGAGGAGCTTATCACACCTGTTAGTGATGAGCTTTTTGTGCATCTGAAAAGTAATACAGGAGTTCTCGAAATGGAAGAGCAAATTACGATAACGAAAAATATACTTGAAACACAACTGGAGCACCTTCCGTTCGGTGGGATTTCGTATACGAAGAAATATATAAATGTTCTAGGTCCAACAGGTGTTGGTAAAACGACGACAATAGCTAAAATGGCAGCACGAGCAGTTTTAGAAAAGAAGAAAAAAGTCGGATTTATAACAACGGATACATATCGGATTGCTGCAATTGAACAACTTAAAACATATGCTGGTTTGCTTCAAGCTCCTCTCGAAATTGTCTACAACGAACAGGACTTGCAAGATGCGATGGTTAAATTTGAAAATTTAGATATCGTATTTATAGATACAGCTGGTAGGAACTATAAAGAAACTAAATTTGTTAGAGATCTACAAAAGTTAATAGAATTTGAAGTAAATACAGAAACTTTCCTAGTACTCTCTTCAACATCTAAACAAAAGGACATGGAAGTAATAATAGAACAATTTAGTGAATTTCCAATTGAAAAATTTATCTTTACTAAGGTAGATGAAACAAATACTATTGGCTCAATTATCAATTTAATGGTTAAATATAATAAGGGACTTGCTTACTATACGGATGGTCAAGAAGTCCCGGAGGATATTATGGAAGCTAGTCTTGAAGAATTACTCAAATTGTTCTTAAAGGGGATTCACTATGAGAGATCAGGCTGAAGAACTTAGAATGAAAATGCTTCGGAACCAAAATAGGCTTGGGCGATCAATAGCAGTTGTTAGTGGTAAAGGTGGAGTAGGAAAAAGTAATTTTTCTATTAATTTCACTACAACTTTAAGTGGACAAGGTAAAAAAGTTGTATTAATTGATATGGATATTGGAATGGGGAATATTCATATATTACTGGGTAAATCAGTTTCCTCTAACTTAAAGGATTACTTAGTGGGAGATCAGTCGATAGAATCAGTGATGTTCGAAGGTCCAAACGATTTACAATATATATCTGGTGGTTCAGGGTTAAATGGTGTAATGGAATGGACAGAAGATATGTTTGATCGGTTAATAGAAGCATTCGAATATTTACAGAAGAACTTTGATTATATTGTATTTGACATGGGGGCTGGTGCCACGAGTCAGACATTGGATTTGTTAGTATCAGTTGACGATATTATTGTTATAACAACGGCAGAGCCAACATCCATTACAGATGCCTATTCGATGATGAAATATATTTACTATAAAGATTCTGAGAAAAACTTTTTCCTTATTTGCAATCGAGCATTTACCGATGAAGAAGGTTTAGACACAACCGGTAGATTAAAATTAGCAATGTCCAAATTTCTATCCAAAGAAATTACGGTATTAGGCGTTCTGCCTGAGGATTCAGTTGTTCGAAAAGCAGTAAGGGAACAAATACCATTTTCTATTTTATATCCACAAGCTGAAATAACAAAAAAGTTAAAAAAAATTACTTCTACATTTACTGATTTTGATGATGCGGAAGAAGTTATTCCTAAGCACAATAAATTCATATCTCGATTAAAAAGTCTTTTTTCGCATAGGGGCGTGAGATGATGGACGTGAAACCAAAAATGAAGTTGTTAATAGTAGATGACTCCGCATTTATGCGTAAACTTATTAGTGACTTTTTTATTGATCACAAATCGATAGAAGTAATAGGTATCGCTAGAAATGGAAAAGACGCAATTGAAAAGATAAAAACTCTACAACCAAATGTCATCACGATGGATGTTGAAATGCCAGTGATGAATGGTTTGGATGCACTACGCCAGATAATGTCCGATATGCCAGTTCCTGTTGTAATGCTATCTAGTACAACAAAAAGTGGAGCGGAAAGTACGATTCAAGCAATGGAATATGGTGCCGTTGATTTCATCGCGAAGCCAAGTGGCACTATTTCTTTAGATTTACATAAGATTAAAGAGGAATTATTAGAAAAAGTAGAAAATGCAGCTCAAGTATCAATAAATAAAATGAAGAAACGTTCACCATTACCATTAAAAAAATTAACTACAAAAAATGTAGAAATAAAGAAAATACCCGACTCACCAAATGTTATTAAATGGGATAAGCTGAAGAAGAAAATGATCTTAATTGGAACTTCAACTGGAGGTCCAAGAGCACTTCAAGAAGTGATTACAAAATTACCAAGCAGTATAAAGGCTCCAGTATTAATTGTTCAACATATGCCCGCCGGATTTACGAAATCGTTGGCACAAAGGCTCAATCAACTATCAGCAATAGAAGTAAAAGAAGCGGAAGATGGCGATGTACTTCAAAATGGACATGCGTATATTGCACCTGGCGGCTACCATATGCGCATCCAGAAAAAAGGTGCATCATACTTCATCGTACTAGATGACAAAGAAGCGCCACGATCTGGACATAGACCGGCAGTAGATGTACTTTTTGAAGATAATAGCCAGTTTAATGATTTTGATAAGATTGCAGTTATTATGACTGGAATGGGATCTGATGGTTCTCTCGGTCTTAAACAGTTGAAAAATAGCGGAAACGTTGTGGCCATTGCAGAAGCAGCGAGTACTTGCATTGTATATGGAATGCCAAAGGCTGCTATAGAAACAAATTTAGTAAATGAAGTAGTGGATTTAGATCAAATAGCAAAAACCATCATACAATATCTACCTTAAAGGGGTGTTAATCAATGGATACAAATCAATATTTGGAAATGTTTATAGAAGAAAGTAAGGAGCATTTACAAGCTTGTAATGAACATTTATTAGAATTAGAAAAAAATCCTGAGAATATAGCAATTGTTAATGAAGTATTCCGTTCTGCGCATACTTTAAAAGGCATGTCAGCAACAATGGGTTATGAAGATATCGCAAATTTAACGCATAAAATGGAAAATGTTTTAGATGAAATTAGAAATAGTCGTCTACATGTCACTGCTGAATTATTAGATGTTGTCTTCGTTGCAGTCGACCAATTGGAAGAAATGGTATTGGATATTGCGGCGGGAGGAAAAGGAAAGCTGGATGTAACAGATACTGTACAAAAGCTCCATAAAATAGAAACTGGAGAAGTAATTCCAGTTGCTGCTACTACAGTAGAACCCTCTATTATAGATGATACTACTACTACCCAAGATAACTGGTTAACTTATGACGATTATGAAATGACTGTAATTCAGCAGTCAGTCGAACAGGATTTCTTTACCTATGAAATTTCTGTCAAACTGCGTGAAGATTGCTTACTTAAAGCTGCTAGAGTATACATGGTTTTTGAATTATTAGAAAAAATGGGTGACGTTATAAAATCTTCCCCAACAGTTGAGAATTTAGAGGGTGAAGATTTTGATGAGATTTTCTATGTAGCTCTAGTGACAACTGAAACTTCAGAAGATGTGCAAAAGAAATTGATGAAAGTTTCTGAAGTGATAGAAGTAATAGTTAACTCAGTAACATTAGAACAACTAAAAAAACGTAATAGTTTTGAGGTAGACAAAGTTGTAGAGACTTCAGTGGTGGAATTAACTGATGTTACTGAAGATAACCAACAAATAGTGGAAGTAAAGTCTCCTGAAAAGTCGCCGACATCTAAAAACAATCAAGTTCAATCTAGTAAAACAATTCGTGTGAATATTGAACGATTAGATATATTGATGAATTTATTTGAGGAGTTAGTAATTGACCGTGGTCGTCTTCAGTCAATCTCGGAAGATTTACATAACAGCGAGTTAGATGAAACTGTAGAACGTATGTCCCGCATAACTGGTGACCTACAAAATATTATATTAAATATGCGTATGGTTCCAGTAGAAACAGTATTCAATAGATTCCCAAGAATGGTACGTCAGTTAGCACGTGATTTAAATAAAAAAATCAATTTAGAAGTGATTGGTGCTGAAACAGAATTAGACCGAACAGTAATTGATGAAATTGGGGATCCTCTTGTACATTTAATTAGAAATTCCTTAGACCATGGAGTAGAAAGTCCAGAAATCCGTTTAGCTAAAGGTAAACCAGAGGAAGGTACAGTAGTACTTCGCGCATATCATAGCGGTAATCATGTGTTTATCGAGATTGAGGACGATGGTGCGGGCATTAACCGTGAAAAAGTCTTGAAAAAAGCTATATCAAAAGGAATTGTTTCAAAAGAAAGTGCTCAAGCGATGAGTGATAAACAAGTAGCAGAGCTAATTCTTTCTTCTGGATTCTCTACTGCTGATGTTATTTCGGATGTCTCAGGTAGAGGTGTTGGATTAGACGTAGTAAAAACGACGATTGAATCCCTTGGTGGTTCTATTGATATATCTTCAACGGAAGGGCAAGGTTCATTATTCTCTATCCAATTACCGTTGACGCTTTCTATTATTTCAGTAATGTTAGTAGAACTTGGTGAGGAAATTTATGCTATACCTCTTTCTTCTATTATTGAGACTGCGATTATCCGTTCATCTGATATATTAAATGCTCACAATCAAAAAGTAATAGATTTCCGTGGCAAGGTCGTTCCGTTAGTATTCTTAGAAAATGTATTTGATGTTCCTAGAGAAAGTACTGATGATGAATTTCACTCTGTTGTTCTTGTTCGAAAAGGAGACAAAATGGCTGGTCTTGTAGTAGATTCGTTTATCGGTCAACAAGAGATTGTCTTAAAATCACTTGGTGCATATTTATCAAGTGTATTCGCAATCTCCGGTGCAACTATTTTAGGTAATGGTAAGGTAGCACTAATTGTAGATTGTAATGCATTAATCAGTTAAATAGCATCTACTAGAAAGGATGAGAGAGCATTATGACAGAAACAGCAGTAGATTATGAAAATTTAAAAGTAGTAGTTTTCCAATTGGCAGATAAAGAATATGTTATACCTGTTAGTCAGGTTCAAGGTATTGAGAAACTTATATATATTACACGTGTCCCTAAAACCCCTTCATTTGTGAAGGGAGTTATCAACTTACGTGGAGTAGTTACTCCTATTATTGATTTGAAAAATCGTTTTGGATTAGGAGAGAGTAGTTTAAACGAATCTACTCGTATTATTATAATAACGCTGGATGATATGGATGATATGGATGTTGGAGTAATTGTTGACTCGGCTAATGATGTATTAGATATACCAGTAGGTTCAATTGAACCACAGCCAGAGGTAGTTGGAGGTATGGAACAAGACTTTATAGCTGGAGTTGCGAAAATTGATAGCCGTCTGTTAATCCTTCTTCACTTAAATCATGTATTAAATCCTATTAAGTCAGGAGTTTAAATGATGTATGACAGTAAAATAACTTCCATGCATTTAGATGTCTTAAAGGAAATAGGAAACATTGGCGCTGCGCATGCGGCTACAGCATTGTCGACGTTATTAAATAAAAAAATTGATATGAAGGTACCAAAGGTGGAAATGGTATCATTTGACGATATGATGGATTTAGCTGGAGGCCCAGAAAGTGTAGTTGCCGGCATTTATCTTCGTATAGAAGGTGACGTTACTGGTAGTATGTTTTTTGTCCTACCAGTGGAACAGGCGAATCGATTTATACGAAGATTGGTACAAGATGAAACTTTCGATTTTCAAACAGGTGAAGTATCTGAAATAGGGGCCTCTGCCATGCAAGAGCTTGGCAATATACTTTCTGGTTCCTATCTATCTGCATTATCAGATTTTACACGTTTAAAAATATACCCTACTGTACCTGCCCTAAGCGTAGATATGGTTGGTGCTATTATAAGTTTTGGATTGGTAGAGTTATCTCATATAAGTGATTATGTCATTGTAATAGATACAGCTATCAATGAAGTGGATGTTCCGAACGAAGAGAGTGTGAAAGGACATTTCTTTTTATTACCAGATCCAGAATCATTTGAAGCTATTTTTAAAGCTTTAGGAGTTAACTAATATGAACGCACAAGGTCAAATAGTCAAAGTCGGCATTGCAGATATGAATATTGCAAAAGCTCCAGATAAAATACGTACTTCCGGACTTGGTTCGTGTGTAGGAGTTGTTCTATATGACGAGAGATCAACGACGGTAGGTATGATTCATGTTATGCTACCTGATTCGAGTCTAGGAAGAGCGGAAGCGATAAATATTGCGAAATTTGCAGATACTGGTATTCCAGCGATGGTGGAGCAGTTAAAAACTGAAGGTATTCAACCTTATAAGTTAAAAGCTAAAATAGCTGGAGGGGCTCAAATGTTTCAGTTCTCTACTACTAGTGAGACGATGAGAATTGGGCCACGTAATGTCGAGGCAGTTAAAGAGTATTTAAAAAAGTTTTCTATTCCTATTATCGCAGAAGATACGGGGGGAAATAGTGGTAGAACAATAGAGTTTGATCCTACTACAAAACTATTAAATATTAGAACAGTGAACCAAGGAGTGAGAGATATATGATGGTAGGAACTATTCTTTCTAACTTTTGGGTAGCGCTTATTGCTTTCAGTGTGTATTTTTTATTTTCTTATCCTTTTATAGAAGGTATGGCAATTATTTTTGATGCGTGTATTGTTGCTTTTGTATTCTTTCTTCTAACATTTTTGGGTAGAGCAATTATTAGATATATAATAAGTAATCCGCTGGAAGAAATGGAAGATATGCCGATAGATAATGATGTTGAAATTTTAAAATCTGAAATTTCCCCAGAAGATTATGCAGAGCTAGTAAAGACAATGTTAAACGAAGAGGAACAAACCAGTTCACAGACCTGATATGTCGAAATGTATAAAAAATCGGGGGAGTCGATAGTTTCGACTCCCCTTTTTAGTGAGATTTTTGTTATAATAACAATAATGATTAGATATATTGGAAAGGGGGATAATTTTGATAAATCAAGATTCGACAGATGAGCAACTTCTTTGGAAGAGTTGGACTGAAAGCAAAGATCCTCAGGCCGGAGATTTACTCATGAAAAAATATATACCACTAGTCAACTATCATGTGCAAAGAATCGGTGCAGGTATCCCTAAAAATATATCTAAAGAAGAGCTTAAAAGTTTAGGAATGATGGGATTATTTGATGCTCTAAATAAATTTGACTATAGAAGAGAGTTAAAATTTGATACGTATGCTTCGTTTCGTGTAAGAGGGGCTATCATTGATGGGTTGAGGAAGGAAGATTGGCTTCCGCGCTCTTCGCGAGAAAAAGCGAAGAAATTAGAATCTAAAATTGAAGAACTCGAGCAAAAGTTGATGAGACATGTATCCGCCGAAGAAATAGCGGAATTTGTCGAAATGCCTGTTGAAGATGTATACCATACAGTACAGGAGCATTTTTTCTCGAATGTACTGTCAATCGATGAGCAGCTACAAGAAAGTGAAGATGCTGAAAATAAATCGTATGTCATTCGAGATGACTCTCAGAAAACTCCAGAACAACAAATGGTTAAACGAGAGCTAATTGAAGATTTAGCAAATCAAATTCAACAACTAAATGAAAATGAACAATTAGTGTTAAATTTGTTTTATACAGAGGAATTGACGCTTACAGTTATTGGAGAAATGCTAGGTTTGTCTACTTCTAGAATATCTCAAATTCATTCGAAAGCACTTTTTAAACTACGAAAGCTATTAATGAATGAAATGATGAATGTATAAGTTATTCATACTTACTTCAATAGAAAATGCGAATAGCGATGTGATATTCAATTATCCATAAAGTGAGTTGGAGCGAAAATTAACTTTTCGGATTTTATTACTAAATTATTGAATTGGCATATATAGAATAAGGGGATACTACCATGAGCTTAAAATTAGCAGAACTTCAAATAGCTATTCCTAAGACGTTTGATGCTGGTAAAGTAGCCGATCAAATCCAACAACAAAGTGCAATACAACAATCTAATGCGCAAGCAGCTTCTGAAAGACAGTTAGAAAAAAATAGAGAAACGGTCACAAAGTCTACTGAAGCCTCGGAGACAAGTTCCCAAGATGAAGAAAAAGAAAGAATGGAACAAGAGCGTCAAAATAGAAAAAAGAGAGAACAGGAAATAAAAGAGACAAAGCATCCTTTCAAGGGGAACTTTGTAGATTTTAGTGGTTAGGAGCAGTTATGATAACGACTATTTTAATAATATTATTCTTATTGCAAATAATGAGTTTTTACTTTATTGCTCTATTAAATGCCAAAATTTCGAAGTTTAGTAAGATGGAAGAAAAGCAACAACAAGTTTTAATCGACATTGAAGATTCTTTTAGTGCCTATATCGCTGAAATTATAGATGAAAATAATCGACTTTTGAAGGAACTGCAAAATACAGAAGTACCTAGAACAACACATACGAAAGTTATAGAAAAACCATCAATAAAAGAGGCTACAGCTTTTGAACCGCAGAATTCATTTGTATCTAAACAAATAGCTGCAAGCAGTTATTTGAAAACTGCTCAAGCGACAAAGAAAAAAGTTCCTGAAACTTTGAGAGAAAAAGTGTTATTTCATTATGAAGAAGGAAAAAATCCTGAAGAAATAGCAAAAATGTTACAAATAGGGAAGACAGAAGTGGAGCTTTTTCTAAAATTTAACGACTAAATAGTTGAAAGTATAAAAATCATATGTTATATTAGAAAACGGTATGAATACACACGCATTTCGGATGGATTTAGCAGGTGCTCTATTTATAGAGTAGCTAAAGAAAAATGATGAATGCGGAAGACTAAACCAAACCAGGAGGAAACAAATCATGTCAGTAATCTCAATGAAGCAATTATTAGAGGCTGGTGTACACTTCGGTCACCAAACTCGCCGTTGGAATCCAAAAATGAAAAAATACATTTTTGTTGAACGTAACGGAATCTACATTATCGATCTTCAAAAAACGGTAAAGAAATTAGAAGAAGCTTATGATTTCATGCGTCAAGTAGGTCAAGACGGTGGGAAAGTTCTTTTCGTAGGAACTAAAAAACAAGCTCAAGAAGCTATTAAAGAAGAAGCTGAACGTTCAGGTAACTACTACATTAACCAACGTTGGTTAGGTGGTACTTTAACAAACTTCGGTACTATTCAAAAACGTGTAGCTCGTCTAAAAGCAATTGAAAAAATGGAAGAAGACGGTACTTTTGAAGTACTTCCTAAAAAAGAAGTTGTTCAACTTAAAAAACAACATGAGCGTCTTGTTAAATTCTTAGGCGGTATCCGTGATATGAAAGCTGTTCCGGATGTAATGTTTGTTGTTGATCCACGTAAAGAGCGTATTGCAGTTGCAGAAGCTCGCAAATTAAACATTCCATTAGTAGGAATCGTTGATACAAACTGTGATCCAGATGAAATCGACTATGTAATTCCTGCAAATGATGATGCAATTCGTGCGGTTAAACTATTAACAGCTAAAATGGCGGATGCATTACTTGAAGCAAGACAAGGTGAAGACGAAGAAGTAACTTCTGCTGAAGTTGCAGCTGAGTAAGACCTGAGTAATACAAATTGTAATTAACAGGTGATAAGCGGCCAAACCTCTTATCACCTTTTTTTGAGAAAATGATATTAAATGTACTAGGAGGAATTTATAATGGCAGTTACAGCACAAATGGTAAAAGAATTGCGTGAAAAAACTGGTGCAGGAATGATGGATTGTAAAAAAGCTTTAGTTGAATCAGATGGTAATTTAGAAGCAGCAATTGACTTTTTACGTGAAAAAGGTCTTTCATCTGCAGCTAAAAAGGCAGATCGTATTGCTGCTGAAGGAACAACTTATATTCAAGTTGAAGGAAACAAAGCTGTATTATTAGAAATGAATGCAGAAACTGATTTCGTTTCAAAAAACGAATCTTTCCAACAATTAGTACAAACAGTAGCTTCTCATTTATTAGCTACAGAACCAGCTTCAGTAGAAGAAGCTTTAGCTTCAACTGTTGAAGAAGGAGTTACAGTAGAAAACTTAATCTCTAACGCAGTTGCTAAAATTGGAGAAAAAATTACACTTCGTCGTTTCGTAATCGAAACTAAAACAGATGCAGATGCATTTGGTCCATACCTTCACATGGGAGGACGTATCGGCGTTCTTACATTATTAGAAGGTTCAACAGATGACCAAGCAGCTAAAGATGTTGCTATGCATATTGCAGCATTAAACCCTGCTTATATTTCACGCGATGAGGTTTCTGCTGATGAAGTAGAACGTGAACGCAAAATATTAACAGAACAAGCTTTAAATGAAGGGAAACCTGAAAATATCGTTGCTAAAATGGTAGAAGGTCGCCTTGGAAAATACTTTGAAGAAGTTTGTGTATTAGAGCAATCATTTGTTAAAAACTCAGACCAAAAAGTAAAAGTATTTGTTGAATCAACTGGTGGTAAACTAGTTTCATTCACTCGCTATGCTGTTGGTGAAGGAATCGAAAAACGTGAAGACAACTTCGCAGAAGAAGTAATGAGCCAGGTTAAAGGAAACTAATATTAGAAAAGCGTAGGCGCCTAATCTAGCATCGAAAAGCGCTGGAAAAATTTCACGAAAAAGGCGTACTTTGCCTTTGCTGAAATTCTGAAGCGACTCGAGATGCTAGGCGCCGGAGCTGGACAATATAGAAAAGCGACAGACGCCTTATAAGCGTTTTTGCTCGAAATAATATACAATAACAACCAGGGAACACGTAACTTGTGTTCCCTATTTTTCAAGATAGAGATGGAGGATACCTATGAGCAAACCACAATACGAAAGAATCGTTTTAAAATTAAGTGGCGAGGCATTAGCTGGAGAACAAGGTTTCGGTTTATCTCCTGACATTATTAAATCTGTAGCCGAACAAGTGAAAGAAGTTGTAGATCTTGGTGTAGAGGTTGCGGTAGTTGTTGGTGGTGGAAATATATGGCGAGGTAAAGTAGGAAGCGAAATGGGCATGGATCGTGCCACTGCTGACTATATGGGTATGCTTGCTACAGTTATGAACTCACTTGCACTACAAGATTCTCTTGAAAAAGCAGGTGTCGAAACACGCGTTCAGACATCTATCGAAATGCGACAAGTTGCAGAGCCTTACATACGTAGAAGAGCCATTCGTCATTTAGAAAAAAAGCGTGTAGTTATTTTTGCAGCAGGTACCGGAAATCCATACTTCTCAACAGATACAACAGCAGCTTTAAGAGCTGCTGAAATAGAAGCAGATGTTATTTTAATGGCCAAAAATAATGTAGATGGTGTATATTCTGCTGATCCTAAAATGGATAGTACAGCAGTAAAATATGATAATCTTTCATTTATCGAAGTGATTCAACAAGGTCTGCAAGTTATGGATTCTACTGCTTCTACTTTATGTATGGATAATGACATAGCTCTTATTGTATTCTCAATAATGGAAAAAGGTAATATTAAAAAGGCTGTGCTAGGGGAGACCATAGGTACAGTCGTTAGGAGGAATTCATAATGCCGAAAAAAGTGATAGAGCAAACAACAGATAAAATGGCAAAAACGATATCAGTTTATAGTAGAGAGTTATCTACTATCCGTGCTGGTCGTGCTAGTGCTTCTTTACTTGATAAAATTTCAGTAGATTATTATGGAGCACCTACGCCAATCAATCAAATGGCTGGTATTTCTGTACCTGAAGCCCGCTTAATAACAATTCTACCTTATGATAAAACAATTCTAGGGGATATTGAAAAAGCGATTATGAAATCTGATTTAGGGATTACTCCAACTAATGATGGAACATTAATTCGTATTGCAATCCCAGCATTAACGGAAGAGCGTCGTAAAGAATTAGTTAAACAAGTGAAAAAAGAAGCGGAAGAAGCAAAAGTAAATGTTCGTAATGTTCGCCGCGACGGTAATGACGACTTGAAGAAACTTGAAAAGTCTGGTGAAATAACAGAAGATGAGCTAAGAAACTATACAGATGAAATTCAAAAACTAACAGATGCTAATATTGAAAAAATCGATGCAATTACAAAAGAAAAAGAAAAAGAAATCTTAGATGTTTAATCTTTAAAAAGATGTGTTTGGGATTAAAGCAGTAAGGAATACCAATATCTTTTTCAATGAAGTATTTTGGTTAAGCACCTTTGAACTTTTATTTAAAAAAGGCGTCCTTTGAAGGGGACGTCTTTTTATATGTACGTTTTTTTGATATGATAGGTATAGACGTTCGACTTGGTTTAGATTGGGGGTTTCTAAATGTTTAAAAAACTTATTCGTAAAAATGATAAAAGAATCGATATTCATTTAGATGAACGAAAAGAAAATGCCCAAAAAGAACAATTGCCATGCCATATTGCGATTATTATGGATGGGAACGGTAGATGGGCAAAAAAGAGGTCCCTTCCCCGTATTGCTGGACATCATGAAGGTATGAAGACTGTGAAAAAAATAACTCGATTCGCCAATGAAGTAGGAATCGACACGTTAACTTTGTATGCTTTTTCAACAGAAAATTGGAAGCGTCCGAAAATGGAAGTAGACTTTTTAATGCGACTCCCCGAGGAGTTTTTAGGGACGTATTTACCAGAACTAATCGAGCAAAATGTTCAAGTGCGTATGATGGGGAATTTAGATGTGCTACCTGAGCATACTAAAAGAGCTATTAACAAAGCGGTAGAGGAAACCGCAAAAAATGATGGTCTGATACTTAATTTTGCTTTGAACTACGGAAGTAGAAATGAAATTGTGCAAGCAGTTAAACGTATTGCCAAGCAAATAGAGCAAGATGAAATTTCCGAAGAAGAAATTACGGAAGAGTTATTGAACAGTCATTTAATGACTAAAGACTTGTCGGAACCTGACCTTCTTATTCGAACGAGTGGCGAGGTGCGACTGAGCAATTTCATGCTATGGCAGCTTGCTTACACTGAGTTTTGGTTTACAGATACGTTATGGCCTGACTTTAATGAGGCTAGTTTGTTAGATGCTATCGAAAGCTATCAAAAAAGAAATAGAAGATACGGTGGACTTAAGGGGGAAGAAGTGAATTGAAACAACGAATTATAACTGGTGCTATTGCGTTAGCACTATTCCTCCCGATTGTTTTATTAGGCGGGTCTGTTTTCACGATATTAGTATACATAATAGCAGCAGTTGGCTTGCATGAAATGCTGCGTATGAAGGGTATAAGCATATTTTCATTTGCTGGTTTAGTTTCGTTTCTACTCCTGTTTCTACTATTATTGCCGTCATCCTTTGCGGAAGAGATATTAACGTATACAGGACACACGAAATTAGAATGGTTGTTTGTTGGAGTTTTCTTAGTGTTAATCTATACAGTATTAGTAAAAAATCGTTTTACTTTTGATGATGCTGCATTTGTAATTTTGAGTACACTTTACGTTGGAATTGGTTTTTATTATTTTATTGAAACAAGAAATGAAGGTTTGGCATACGTTATCTTTGCATTGCTTATAGTATGGACAACAGATTCTGGTGCTTATTTTACAGGTCGAAAAATCGGGAAAAGGAAATTATGGCCTGAAATTTCTCCAAATAAGACGGTAGAAGGATTTGTTGGAGGAATCATATGGGCGTTAATTACTGCTTTTATCATTCAATGGATCAGCCCACTTACTTCATCGATACTAGTTTTAATAGGAATTACTATTATTGCATCTATATTCGGACAACTTGGAGACCTAGTGGAATCAGCGATAAAAAGACATTATAATGTGAAAGATTCTGGTAATCTGTTGCCAGGTCACGGTGGAATTTTGGATCGTTTTGACAGTATTTTATTTGTCTTACCGCTTCTTCACTTTTTACATTTTATATAAGGAGACGACATTATTTCATGGTGAAAAGAATAAGTTTATTAGGAGCCACTGGTTCTATCGGGATACAAACACTGGATATAATAAAAGAACATCCAGAACAGTTCCAACTAGTAGCATTTTCAGCGGGGAAAAATATAGAAACTACAAAGCAAATAATTCGAGACTTTGCTGTTCCTTTAGTTTCTGTTTTATCCGAAGAGGATGCCAATCAATTGCGAAAAGAGTTTCCTCAAATCGAAATAGTTTTTGGTGACCATGGATTAGTACAAGTTGCTGCCCATGCTGATGCGGATGTCTTAGTGAATGCAGTATTAGGTAGTGTGGGTTTAAGACCAACATTAGAAGCTATCAAACAAGGAATAACAATTGCAATTGCTAATAAAGAGACGCTAGTAACTGCAGGTCACTTAGTAATGAAAGCTGCAAAGGAATATAATGTACCTATTCTACCAGTAGACAGTGAGCATTCAGCATTATTTCAAGCAATGAACGGAGAAAAACGATCGGAAATTGCAAAGCTAATAATTACTGCATCGGGTGGAAGTTTTCGTGATCGTACACGGGATGAACTAAAAAATGTAACAGTACAGGATGCACTTAATCATCCGAACTGGTCGATGGGTTCGAAAATTACGATTGATTCAGCCACGATGATGAACAAAGGTCTGGAAGTAATCGAGGCGAAAGTACTTTTTGATATTGCTTATGATGACATTGAAGTGTTGCTTCACCGAGAAAGTATTATCCATTCGATGGTTGAATTCCAAGATACTAGTGTTATTGCACAGCTAGGAACACCGGATATGCGTGTACCAATTCAATATGCATTGTCTTATCCAGAGAGATTGACAAGACAAAATGCACCGCGTCTTAATCTAGCTCAAATAGGGAAATTAAATTTTGAAGAGATGGATTACACGCGTTATCATGCATTGAAATTGGCTATAGATGCAGGACGAGCAGGTGGTACAATGACAACGGTGCTAAATGCTGCAAATGAAGCAGCTGTATCTTTGTTTTTACAACAAAAAATTGGCTTCTTAACAATTGATGAGTTAATTGAACGAGCAATGAATGAGCATGAGAACCTTTCAGATCCAGATTTGGAAACAATTCTACATGTAGATGCAAAAACAAGAAAATCCGTTGAGAACATGGTAAAATGATGAGATGTGAAAGCATAATCAGCTAGAAACTAAAGGTGGGATATAATGGAGACAGCCATTGCGTTTATAATTATATTTGGAAGTATTGTATTTTTCCATGAGCTAGGGCATTTTATCTTTGCTAAAAGAGCAGGAATTATGGTCCGTGAGTTTGCGATTGGTATGGGACCTAAAATCTTTGGATATACAAAAGGCGAGACTCTTTATACACTGCGCTTATTGCCAATTGGTGGATATGTCCGTATGGCCGGGGAAGATATGGACTCCGTTGAACTACAGCCAGGTTTTCGTTTAGGTATACATTTGAATGATTTAGATGAAATCGATCAAATTTTATTAAATCAAAACAAACAGTTTCCAGATATGTTATTTTTAGAAGTAGAAAGATCTAATTTAACAGATAAAATGTTTATAGAAGGATACAATGAAGAAGAAAAGTTAGTGCGATATAAGGTAGCGCGAAATGCTGTCATCAATGAAAAAGGCAATGAAACAATAATTGCACCTGCAGATCGTCAATTCGGTTCCAAGTCAGTTGGACAACGTACGATGACTATTTTTGCAGGACCACTATTTAACTTTATCCTATCCTTTTTCATTTTCTTAGCACTTGGTTTGTTCCAAGGATTACCAACATATGAACCTGTTATAACTACGGTTGTTAAAGACAGTCCTGCCGAAAAAGCAGGTATGCAAGACGGTGATTTAGTTACCAAAATAGATGGAACTTCAATTACTACATGGGATGAACTATCAGAAAAAGTGAAGGTTAGTTCAAATGAACTGATGGAATTTACAGTTGAACGTGATGGACAAGAAGTAAATCTATCTATGACACCAAATGAAGCGGTAGTAAAGAAAGAAAAAGTTGGACAAATTGGTGTTACATACACTAGTCCTATGGAAAAGAATCCCGCTAAGGCAGTTGTCTTTGGAGCAGAACAGACATATGAATGGACTAAACGTATATTTACGATACTCGGTACATTAATAACTGGTAATTTCTCCATTGATGATTTATCAGGGCCAGTAGGTATATATAAAGCGACAGAAAAAGTTGCTCAATATGGTGTATACAATTTAATGCACTGGGCTGCAATACTTAGTATAAATCTTGGTATTATGAACCTGTTGCCATTACCAGCATTAGATGGAGGTAGATTGTTATTCTTCTTGTTTGAAGCTTTACGAGGGAAACCGGTAGATAAACAAAAAGAAGGTATGGTCCACTTTGTAGGGATTATGCTGCTCATGGTATTAATGGTTGTCGTTACATGGAATGACATACAAAGGTTTTTCTTTAATGGGTAAAAATTCTAAAGGGGGGGAAGTTCAACTATCTGAACTTCCTTCCTTTATCTTTGGAGTAAGGAGGGGTAAGAGTTATGGATGACGGGAAAATGAGGATGCATTTGTTATTGCAACAGCTCGATTTAACAGAGGATTCTTTCGTAAAGCATTTTGAACATGCTTCGATTGATCGATTCACTGTACATAAGAAAAATAGACAATGGGATTTTCAAATTCAATTAGAGGCTATACTACCTATAGATGTATTTACGATACTCCAAACAAGGCTAATAGAAAAGTTTTCTGGTATAGCTAATATATTGCTAACTATTAAAAGTGATGGAAAAGATGTTTCACAGGAGTTGATCAATCAATATTGGCCGTTAGTTCTTAAAGAGTTAAGTGATATGGCTCCACCTTTAAAAGAGCGCTTATTAAAACAACAACCTGAATGGAACGGCCAGATGATTCATTTAACCTGTGGACAGGAGATTGAATTACGTACGTTTAAAAAGAAATATATCGAACAATTATCGAATGTATATGTCGGGTTTGGATTTCCTAAAATAGCCTTCGACTTCCGTTTAGTAGAAGATACTGAAGCAATAGCTAAAGCTCAGATGGAGTTTCTAGAACAACGCCGTTTAGAAGAAGAGATGCTTGGTCAAAAAGCGTTAGAAGATATGCAAAAACGCGATCAAAATAGACAGGAAAATGGAAACCAAAATACAGACGGACCTTTCCAACTGGGGGTACCGCTTAAAAAAGATGAGCCTATTATCGATATAAAAACAATCCAGGATGAAGAACGTAGAGTGACGATTGAAGGATTTGTATTCGATGTAGAAGTTAAAGAGTTGCGAAGTGGCCGTTCACTTCTAACTGCAAAAGTTACCGATTATACAGACTCCATATTAGTGAAGATGTTCTCTAGAGATAAAGAAGATGCCCAAATGATGGAACGACTGCAGAGAGGTATGTGGATAAAGGTTAGAGGCTCAGTGCAAAACGATACATTTGTACGAGATTTAATCATTATGGCACAAGATATGAACGAGATAAATCCGATGGTCCGAATGGATACAGCGAAAGAAAAACGAGTAGAATTACATCTTCATACTCCGATGAGTCAAATGGATGCTGTTTCTTCAGTTTCATCATTAGTTTCGCAAGCAGCTAAATGGGGGCATAAGGCTATAGCTATTACTGATCATGCTAATTTGCAGTCATTTCCAGAGGCATATGCTGCTGGGAAAAAGAATGGCATTAAAATTCTATATGGATTAGAAGCGAATCTTGTACATGATGGGGTTCCTATTGCTTATGATGAGCAACATACTGCATTAGAAGATGCTGTCTATATTGTATTTGACGTTGAAACTACAGGGTTATCTGCCACTTACGATAAAATAATTGAATTGGCCGCTGTTAAAATGCAAAACGGCAATATAATAGATAAGTTTGAACGATTTGTAAATCCACACCATGCACTTTCTGCAACAACCATTGAGTTAACTGGAATTACAGATGAAATGGTTCGAAATGCACCTGAGATAGAACAGGTTATTAAAGACTTTTATGAGTTTATTGGAGATGGCATTATTGTTGCACATAATGCATCTTTTGATATGGGATTCTTGTACGAGGGATATCGTAGAACTGGCATAGATCATTTCAATCACCCAGTTATAGACACTTTGGAACTTGCTCGGTTTTTACATCCAGAGATGAAGTCCCATCGACTTGGAACTCTAACTAAAAAATTCAATATTGAGCTCACACAAGCCCACCGTGCAATCTTTGACTGCGAAGCAACAGGTTATTTATTGCTTCATTTATTAAAAGAAGCAGAAGAACACAAAATAGTATACCACGATGATTTTAACAAGCATATTGGACAAGGTGACTCTTATAAACGAGCTAGGCCAACTCATTGTACAATTTTAGCTAAAAATGAAATAGGTTTAAAAAACCTGTTTAAATTAGTATCCCTTGCTCATACTACTACATTCTATCGTGTACCAAGATTAAAAAGATCTGTACTTCAAAAACATAGAGAAGGTCTAATCATTGGATCGGGATGCGATAAAGGAGAAGTTTTTGAGGGACTCATGCAAAAACCATTAGAACAAGTAGAAGAGATTGCTCAGTTCTATGATTATTTAGAAATACATCCTAAAGAGGTGTACGCACATTTAATCGAAGTAGAATTAGTTAGAGATGAATGGAATTTAGAAGATATCATACGTAAAATGGTTAAACTTGGTAAAAAATTAAATTTACCAGTTGCAGCAACCGGTAATGTGCATTACTTGCATGAAAATGACGCTATTTTTAGAAAAATATTAGTAAACTCACAAGGTGGGGCCAATCCATTGAATCGTCATGGGCTACCTAAAGTACATTTCCGTACGACCAATGAAATGTTAGATTCCTTTGCGTTTCTTGGAGAAGACCTGGCAAAAGAGATTGTAATTACTAATCCTCAAAAAATAGCAGATTCACTTGAAGACATTAAACCAATAAAAGATGATTTATATACACCTAAGATTGAAGGAGCAGATGAGGAAGTAAGAACTCTTACTTATTCTAAAGCCAAAGAAATCTATGGGGAACAATTGCCTGAAATAGTTGAAGCACGAATTGAGAAAGAGCTAAAATCCATTATAGGTCATGGTTTTGCTGTTATTTATTTGATTTCTCATAAATTAGTAAAAAAATCATTAAATGATGGTTATTTGGTTGGTTCGAGGGGTTCGGTAGGTTCTTCTCTTGTAGCAACAATGACTGAAATTACAGAAGTAAACCCGTTACCACCTCATTATGTATGTCCTAGTTGTCAACATTCAGAGTTTTTCCAGGACGGGTCAGTAGGTTCTGGCTTCGACTTACCAAACAAAAATTGTATTAAATGTGATACTCCTTATGTAAAAGATGGACAAGATATTCCGTTTGAAACTTTCCTAGGATTCAAAGGAGATAAAGTACCCGACATAGATTTAAACTTTAGCGGTGAGTATCAACCTATTGCACATAATTATACGAAGGAATTATTCGGCGAGGATTATGTATTTCGTGCTGGTACAATTGGAACCGTAGCTGAAAAAACAGCCTATGGATATGTCAGAGGCTATATGAATGATAATAATATAGCTCTTCGTGGTGCGGAAATCGATCGTTTAGTACAGGGCTGTACTGGAGTTAAGCGAAACACTGGTCAGCATCCAGGTGGTATTATTGTTGTTCCAGACTATATGGATATATATGATTTTACACCAATACAGTTTCCTGCAGATGCCCAAGACTCCGAATGGAAAACAACTCATTTTGATTTCCATTCCATTCATGATAATTTGTTAAAACTAGATATTCTGGGGCACGATGATCCTACTGTTATACGTATGCTTCAAGATCTATCTGGTATTGATCCAAAAACAATTCCAACTGATGATCCAGAAGTAATGAAGATATTTAGTGGAACGGCATCGTTAGGTGTAACGGAAGAGCAAATTGACTGTAAAACAGGTACATTAGGAATTCCGGAATTCGGAACTCGTTTTGTTCGTCAAATGCTAGAAGAAACAAAGCCATCTACATTTTCTGAGTTAGTCCAAATATCTGGGTTATCTCACGGTACAGATGTATGGCTTGGAAATGCTCAGGAACTGATCCAAGCTGGCACCTGTCAGCTTTCCGACGTAATTGGATGCCGAGATGATATTATGGTTTATTTGATCTATCAAGGGTTAGAGCCTTCTTTAGCGTTTAAGATCATGGAGTCCGTCCGGAAAGGGAAAGGACTTACTCCAGAATTTGAAGCAGAGATGAAGAAACAGGGAGTTGCCAATTGGTATATTGAATCCTGTAAAAAAATTAAATACATGTTCCCGAAAGCCCATGCTGCCGCGTATGTTTTAATGGCTGTTCGTATTGCATATTTTAAAGTTCATTACCCCATACTATATTATGCAGCGTATTTGACAGTAAGAGCATCTGATTTTGACTTAATCTCTATGGTTAATGGTTCTCATACAATTCGTGCTAAATTAGATGAAATAAATGCGAAGGGTTTGGAAGCATCTCCAAAGGAAAAGAGTTTATCAACGGTGCTAGAAATTGCGCTTGAAATGTCCGAAAGAGGTATTAAAATCCAAAAAGTGGATTTATACAAATCGCATGCCAATGAATTTAAAATTGAAGGAAATACGTTAATTCCTCCTTTTAATTCGATACCAGGATTAGGCACAAATGTTGCTTTCCAAATTGCTAAAGCAAGAATTGATGGTGAATTTTTATCGAAGGAAGACCTTCAGCAGAGAGGTAAAGTGTCGAAGACAATCATCGATTATATGGATACGATGGGCTGTTTAGAAGGGTTACCAGATGCCAATCAGCTTTCACTGTTTTAGTAGGAAATTTGCAAGGCTACATGATGTATGGTAATATAAAACTACCAATGTTTCATAGTTCTGTGACGAAAGAGTGGGATTTCCCGCTCTTTTCTGTTGTTATATAGAAAATCATTGTTGTGTAGGAGGCTTATATGAGTAATATTACAAGTAAAATTGAAGAGCTTGTATCGCCTATTTTACAAGAGTTAAATTTAGATCTTGTAGATATAGAATATGTAAAAGAAGGCCGAGATTGGTTTTTACGTATTTATATCGATACTCCAACTGGCGGTATAGATATTGAACAATGCGCTCAGGTTAGTGAAAAGTTAAGTGAAAAGCTAGATGTAGAAGATCCGATATCGGAAAATTACTTTTTAGAGGTTTCTTCTCCTGGAGCAGAACGACCTTTGAAAAAAGATGCTGACTTTACGAAGGCAATTGGTAAATATGTTTATATCAAAACATACGAACCAGTGAACGGGGCAAAGGAATTTGAAGGGACATTACTTTCATATTCAATAGAAGAAGGCGCATTAATTGAAGTACGAGTTAAAACTAGAAGAGTTAAAATTCAAATTGAAAAAGAGAAAATTGCGCTTGCTCGTTTAGCAATTGATTTCTCTGCATAACGTATATGGAGGAGTGAAAGCAGTGAGTAGTGAATTATTAGACGCGTTAACTGCGCTCGAACAACAAAAGGGAATTTCAAGAGATGTTTTAATAGAAGCAATAGAAGCTGCTTTAGTGACAGCTTACAAAAGAAATTTTAACCAAGCCCAAAATGTTCGAGTGGATATTAACTTAGCTACTGGTACTATGCTGGTTTATTCAAGAAAAGATGTAGTAGAAGAAGTTGCGGACGATCGCTTGCAAATTTCTTTAGAGGATGCTCGGGTTATAAACCCACATTATGCAATTGGTGATGTAGTGGAAGAGGAAGTAACTCCGCGTAATTTTGGTCGTATTGCTGCTCAAACAGCTAAACAAGTTGTAACTCAACGTGTCCGTGAAGCTGAACGTGGTCTTATTTACGAAGAATATGTGGATCGTGAAGATGATATCGTAAATGGTATTGTGGAACGATTAGATGCACGAAATATATACGTGGGATTAGGAAAAGTAGAGGCAGTACTACCTGCGAATGAACAAATTCAAACAGAGACATACCGACCTCATGAACGCATAAAAGTGTATATTACAAAAGTAGAACGCACAACACGTGGTCCTCAAGTATTCGTTTCTAGAACACACCCAGGCTTACTTCGTCGCCTGTTTGAAATGGAAGTACCAGAAATCTTTGAAGGTATTGTCGAGATTAAGTCTATTGCTCGTGAAGCAGGGGACCGCTCTAAAATTTCTGTTTTTGCACATAATGATGAAATAGATCCAGTTGGTTCTTGTGTTGGTGCAAAAGGAGCTCGAGTACAAACAATTGTGAATGAGCTAAGTGGAGAGAAAATTGACATAGTTGAATGGTCTGAAGATCCGGTAGTGTTTGTAGCAAATGCACTAAGTCCTTCTAAAGTAATCGACGTTCAAGTAAATGAAGAAGAAAAATCTACAACTGTTGTAGTTCCAGATTATCAGCTATCACTTGCAATTGGCAAAAGAGGTCAAAATGCTCGTCTTGCAGCAAAACTAACTGGTTGGAAGATTGATATTAAAAGTGAAACAGATGCAAGAGAACTTGGAATTTATCCAAATGAAAATTCTCCACAACTTATAATAGAAAACTTGGATGAAGAAGAATTGGATGATTTCGATTTTTATAAAGAAGAATAAGCAAGGATGGTGATTTTGTATGGCGGTTCAAAAGAAAATACCGTTACGTAAATGTGTTGCTACTGGTGAAATGTTTCCGAAAAAAGAAATGATTCGTATCGTCCGTTCGAAAGAAGGAGAAGTATCTGTGGACCTAACTGGTAAAAAATCAGGTCGTGGAGCTTATGTATCTAAATCTATCGAAGCGGTAAACCAAGCGAACAAGAAAAATTCATTAGGCACTCATTTAGAAGCACCAATTCCAAATGAAATATACGATCAGTTAATCGTCATTATTGAAAGAGAAAAACTCAAATGACATTAGGAGAACAAATATCTAATCTATTGGGTTTAGCGACTCGAGCAAGAAAGACAATAACTGGTGAAGAATTAGTAGTTAAAGAAATAAGAAGCCAAAAGGCAAAACTAGTTGTTTTATCGAATGATGCTTCTAAAAATACAGCAAAAAAAATTAACGATAAATGTGCATCTTTTAACGTTGAGCTGCATGTCTTTGGAGACCGGCACGATCTCGGACATGCGACGGGAAAAGAGGCCAGGGTGGCAATAGCCATTATGGATGACGGTTTCGCTAAAAAACTGTCCGGCCTTCTCAACGAATATAACCGGGGGTGAGCTAATGACTAAAATCAGAGTTCATGAATACGCGAAACAAATAGATAAATCAAGTAAAGAAGTTATTGAGCAACTAGGAAAGATGAATATTCAAGTAACGAATCATATGTCAACACTTGAAGGTGAAGCTATCAAAAAGCTTGATGGTATTTATAAAAAGTCTACACAGCAAACAGCTAAACCTGCACAAACATCGTCAAAACCAGTACAACAAAATCAATCAAGACCAACTAATCAAGGTCAACAGCAAAGGTCTTCATCACAAGGACAGTCGAGACCGTCTAACCAAGGTCAACAAAGACCTACATCACAAGGACAGTCGAGACCAGCTAACCAAGGTCAACAAAGACCAGCGTCACAAGGACAATCTAGACCTGCTAACCAATCGAATACAAAACCTGGTACATCAGGTACTAATACGCAAGCTAGTAGCACACAAGGAAGTAATAACCAACCTAAAAAGACATTTACTAACAACAAAGCTCCGGCTGGTGCTTATCGTCCGGGTGGTCAAAATCGTCCAGGTGGTAATAGACCTGGTCAAAAATTCCAAAAACGTAGAAAAGGTCCTACTACACCAGTTCAACCACCAGTACCAAGAAAAGAACGCGAACTTCCAGAGAAAATTACGTTTACCGATTCTTTAACTGTTCTAGAACTTTCGAAAAAAATTGGTCGTGAACCAGCAGAAATCATCAAAAAGTTATTCCTACTTGGCGTAATGGCGACAATAAATCAAGTGTTAGATAAGGATGCAATCGAACTTATTTGTGCAGACTATGGTGTAGAAGTGGAAGAAGAAATTCGAATCGATATTACTGATTTAGAAGTTCACTTCGATCCTACTCCAGAAGACAGTACTAAGCAATCGGAGCGTCCACCAGTGGTTACAATTATGGGGCACGTTGACCATGGTAAAACAACCCTTCTTGACTCAATCCGTAATACAAAAGTAACTGCAGGGGAAGCAGGCGGTATTACTCAACATATCGGTGCCTACCAGATTATTGATAATGACAAAAAGATTACGTTTTTAGATACACCAGGACATGCTGCATTTACAACAATGCGTGCACGTGGTGCGAAAATTACGGATATTACGATTCTGGTAGTTGCAGCAGATGATGGTGTTATGCCTCAAACTGTAGAAGCCATTAACCATGCTAAAGCAGCTGAGGTTCCAATTATCGTTGCAGTTAATAAGATGGATAAACCATCTGCTAACCCTGACCGTGTTATGCAAGAGTTAACTGAGCATGGATTAGTTCCAGAAGCATGGGGTGGAGAAACAATCTTCGTGCCAATTTCAGCCCTTAAAGGTGAAGGAATCGAAAATCTATTAGAAATGGTATTACTTGTGTCTGAGGTTGGAGAGTTAAAAGCAAATCCAAATCGCCTTGCATTAGGAACTGTAATTGAAGCACAACTTGACAAGGGTAGAGGTTCTGTTGCTACATTGTTAGTTCAAGATGGTACGTTAAAAGTTGGAGATCCTATCGTTGTTGGTCATGCATTTGGCCGTGTAAGAGCAATGGTTAATGATCTTGGTCGTCGTGTGAAAGAGGCAGGTCCATCTACGCCGGTAGAGATTACTGGTTTAAACGAAGTACCTCAAGCGGGTGATCGTTTTGTCGTATTTGAAGATGAAAAAACAGCTCGTCAAGTTGGAGAATCTCGTGCATCAGAAGCTCAAGTAACTCAACGTTCAGAAAAAACTCGTGTGACATTAGACAATTTATTTGATCAAATGAAACAAGGTGAAATGAAAGAGTTAAACTTAATCGTTAAAGCAGACGTTCAAGGTACTGTTGAAGCTATGGCTGCTTCCCTTATGAAAATTGATGTTGAAGGTGTTAATGTCCGCATCATTCACACTGGAGCAGGAGCTATTACGGAATCAGATATTAGCTTAGCAGCTGCATCGAATGCAATTGTTATTGGTTTTAACGTACGTCCAGATACAAATGCTAAACGTATGGCAGATCAAGAAGGCGTAGATATTCGTCTGCACCGTATTATCTATAAAGTAATCGAAGAAATTGAATATGCGATGAAGGGACTTCTTGACCCAGAATTCCAAGAAAAAATCATCGGTCAAGCGGAAGTTCGTGAAACTTTCAAAGTATCTAAAGTTGGTACGATTGCTGGTTCTTATGTTACAGAGGGTAAAATTTCTAGAGATAGTGGTGTTCGTGTCATTCGTGACGGAATCGTTATTTTTGAAGGTGAACTTGATACACTAAAACGCTTCAAGGATGATGCAAAAGAGGTTGCTAAAGGATATGAATGTGGTATCACTATTAAAGGCTTTAATGATATCAAAGAAGGCGATATCGTAGAGGCGTATATCATGGAAGAAATTAAACGATAATGATTGTATATGCAGATTGCGAATTTCTCATTCCTACTGCACATTCTTTAAAAGAAAAGCGAGCAGTCCTTCAACGAATGCTCACTAGAACAAAACAGAAGTATAATGTTTCTATTTCAGAATTAGATCATCAAGATACATGGCAGCGTACTACTATAGGAATCGTTTCAATTGCCTCGCAAAAAGATGCAGCAGAACGAGAGCTTATGAACGCCATCCGTTTTCTCGAATCTAATCCTGAATGGGAATGCATTAATATAAGTAAAGAATATTTATAAATGAAAATGAGGTGTAGCGATCATGTCAATGCGTGCTAACCGAGTTGCTGAACAAATGAAAAAAGAGTTGGGCGAAATAATCGGACGTAAGTTAAAGGACCCACGTATCGGTTTTATCACAGTAACAGATGTAGCTGTTACTGGTGATTTACAACAAGCGACTATTTACATTACAGTCCTTGAAGGAAACCGTGCTGATACTTTAAAAGCATTAGAAAAAGCGAAAGGATTTATTCGTTCGGAAATTGGGCAGCGTATTCGCTTACGTATTACGCCTGAACTAATCTTTGAATATGATGAATCTGCAGCTTATGGTAATCGTATTGATGATTTATTAAGACAAATTAATAAACCATCTGAGTAATAAAACAAACAAAGAAGTCTGCTTATTTTACTGAAGCAGACTTCTTTGTTATATACCGGGGGTGAACTAATGTACGAAGGAATATTGCCTTTATGGAAAGAAAAAGGAATGACTTCACACGATTGTGTATTTAAACTTAGAAAAATACTAAAAATGAAACGAATTGGACATACAGGAACATTGGATCCTAGTGTTGAGGGAGTTTTACCCATTTGTTTAGGGCAAGCTACTAAGGTGTCTGAATACATAATGGATCAAGGAAAAACGTATGTAGCTACTATTTCTATTGGTACATCAACGACGACTGAAGATGCAGATGGAGATATAGTAGAAAATGACTCTAGCCTAAAATCTTTTTCCCGTGAACAAATTTTAGGTGTACTAGAAGAGTTAACAGGAGAAATTACTCAAATTCCTCCTATGTATTCAGCAGTCAAAGTGAACGGGAAAAAGTTGTATGAATATGCCCGTGAAGGAAAAGAAGTAGAACGTCCAAGTAGGAAAGTGATGATTCATAATATTAACTTATTGGATGATGCAGCTACTTTTTCAGGCAAGGAGGTTACCTTTAACATAGAAATTGACTGTGGAAAAGGAACCTATATCCGAACACTTGCTGTTCAAATTGGTGAACTTCTTGGTTATCCTGCACATATGTCGTCTTTGGTTAGAACTTCTTCAGGAAGCTTTACTAAAGCTCAATGCCTAACTTTAACCAATGTACAGAAAGCTGTTAATGAACAAACTTTGGCAGATACATTACTCCCTTTAAAAGATGCATTATCGGGTTGGCCAACACTTGAAGTGAATGATGAAAACATAAAGAGTATTACGAATGGACAAGTAGTAGAAATCCATCCATTACTAGCTGAAAACGAGAAAGTAGTATTTTTATTGCTGGAGAATCCGATTGCAGTTTATATTAAACATCCAACAAAAAATGGTATGATGAAACCAGAAAAAATGTTTTCATCTGAAAAAGGAGATTAATATGGACGTACATCACTTAGCTTATCCCAATCATTTATTTAACAATAAATCAAACGAAGCATATTCTATGGCTATTGGATTTTTCGATGGTGTGCATAATGGTCACCAAGCAGTAATTCAAGAAGCGCTTAATAGAGGAAAAGAGTTAAATATTAAAACGGCAGTTATGACCTTTGATCCCCATCCTTCATTAGTGTTAGGCGGTAGAAAAGAAAAAGTATTTTATATAACACCTCTTCAAGAAAAATTAGAAATTTTGAAAAACTTGGGAGTGGACGCGGTTTTTGTTGTTCGGTTTACTTCCGACTTTGCAAAATTAACACCAGAGCAATTTATCGAATTTTTTATTGTACAAGCAAATGTTAAGCATGTTACAGCAGGTTTTGATTTCTCATTTGGAGCTTTTGGAAAAGGAACTATGAAAGATATGGAGCTTCTTTCTGATAGTAAATTTAAAGTATCAGTTGTAGATAAAAAGGAGTTAGTTGGTGACAAGATTAGCTCAACTCGTATTAGATCAGAGCTAACTGTTGGTAATATGGAGCAAGTAAAGGAATTATTAGGGAGACCCTTTAAGTTAACAGGGGTAGTTATACATGGAGACAAAAGAGGAAGAACTATTAACTTCCCAACGGCAAATGTCGAACCATCTGAGGGGCAATTTACACCTGCAATTGGGGTTTATGCAGTTAAAATTTGTGTTCAGGAGACTTGGCATGAAGGTGTATGTAATGTAGGCTATAAACCAACATTTAATAATCCCGAAGAGAAAAAGCTTTCAATTGAAGTACATATTTTTAACTTTGATCAATCTATTTACGGTGAAGAAGTAACGGTCCTTTGGTATAAGCGCATTAGATCAGAACAAAAGTTCAATGGAATTGATGAGTTAAAAGAACAAATCGGAAAAGACAAGCAAGTTGCAATTGAGTTCTTTAAAAAAGAAGATGACTGATAATAGATTTGCTACCGAAGTTTAATTTCGGTAGCTTTTTTAAAACAGTCATGTGAATATTGGTTTTAAGGGACTTAAAAGAATGAAAAAAGATACGGATTTTCGCTTCAGGCGGACGCTTTCCGTGGACTTGGCTTTAGCCTCCTCGTCGCTGCACTCCTGCGGGGTCTTCAGCTCAAGCTAATCCCACTGGAGTCGCCGCCTTCCGCTACAATCAAGGAAGTGAGTATCATTCAACATATATAGAGCACAGTCTATCGCTTAGATCATAGAAATTGGTCTAATTTAGTGTAGTGAAAAATCCCATGATATAATCAATATTTATGGATCGGAAAGTTCTGGTAAAATTAACGTATTATTTTGTGCACTCCCGGTTGTTCTACTCAGAAGTTACGTCCATTAATAGAGTTCAATTTCTATTTAATAATTTGAAGTTTTCAATACGCTTGTCAAAATGATAGTGATAGTTTTTATTAAAGGTTCTGTATTCAATCTCCATAATTAGTACTGCCCACATAATGATTGGAGTGCAATGCGGCGACTCCACCGGGAACGGCGAGTAAGTCGAGACCCCACAGCGAGTAGAGCGAGGAGGCTCGACTTACTCGCCCGCGGAAAGCGTCCGTATGGAACGGGAATCAGAGAATTAATATATAGATTTTTAGTGCAATGACATAAAAATTTCTCAGATTTTTACAAGAATCATTAATTTTCTCTATTACTAATTAGTTGCTTCACTAAACTTTTTATGATAATCTTTATAAGTACAATACTGTACTTAACCTTTCCTTGGCTTTTTCGATTCTCCAACGATTGCTCAGGATTAGGGGATAACTAGAATTTAGGAGGAAAACAACATGGCAATTACACAAGAACGCAAAAATGAACTAATCGCTGAGTACAGAACTCACGAAAGTGATACTGGATCTGCTGATATTCAAATCGCAATTCTTACAGAAGAGATTAACTCTTTAAACGAACATTTACGTACTCATAAGAAAGATCATCACTCACGTCGTGGTCTATTCAAAATGGTTGGACGTCGTCGTAACTTGTTAAAATACTTACGTGAAAACGAAGTATCACGTTACCGTGATCTAATCGCAAAACTTGGATTACGTCGATAAGATTCGATTTAGGAAAGCGGGATTTATCCCGCTTTTTCTTTTGCATAAAAAACTTCGCATAGTTGAAAGATTTTTGATACACTACTTATGATACATATAACCATTATATACCCTTTTTTTAAGGAGTTTTTGAAGTCGAGAGGAGTCCAGATTACATGAGTGAAAAGAAAGTATTTACGTACGAATGGGCAGGACGCCCGTTGCAAGTAGAAATAGGACAACTTGCAAAACAAGCGAACGGAGCAGTTTTAGTAAGATACGGAGATACAACTGTATTATCTGTAGCAACTGCGTCGAAGAACCCTAAGAATTTAGACTTCTTCCCATTAACAGTTAACTATGAGGAAAAACTTTACGCTGTAGGAAAAATACCAGGTGGATTTATTAAGCGTGAAGGGCGTCCATCGGAACGTGCAATCTTAACTAGTCGTTTAATTGACCGTCCAATTCGTCCTTTATTCCCTGATGGATTCCGTAACGAGGTACAAGTTATTTCAATCGTTATGTCTGTTGACCAAAACTGTTCTTCAGAGATGGCAGCAATGTTAGGGTCTTCTTTAGCTCTTAGCGTTTCAGACATTCCATTTGATGGACCAATTGCAGGTGCACAAGTTGGGTTAATTGGCGAAGAACTAATTATTAATCCCACAGTTGAGCAAATGGAGAAGAGTACTTTAGATCTTACTGTTGCTGGAACAAAAGACGCTATCAACATGGTTGAAGCTGGAGCAAAAGAAGTTTCAGAGGAAACGGTTCTTGAAGCAATTATGTTTGGTCATAATGAAATTATCAAGTTAATCGAATTCCAAGAAAAAGTAGTAGCTGAAGTTGGAAAAGCGAAAAAAGATATTCCTCTGTTTGAGTTGGATAAAGAGCTTTTCGAAGAAGTGAAGGGCATTTGCGAAGTAAAACTTGTACAAGCAATTCAAGTACAAGAAAAGCATGCTCGTGAAGATGCTATTACTGAAGTAAAAACAGAAGTTTTAGAACAATACACAGAAAAAGAAGCTACTGACGAAACGTTGAAACAAGTGCGTGAAATTTTAGACGCAATGGTAAAAGACGAAGTTCGTCGTTTGATTACAGAAGATAAAATTCGTCCTGATGGCCGTGGAGTAGCGGAAATCCGTCCTCTTTCGTCAGAAGTTGGCGTATTACCTAGAACACATGGTTCTGGATTGTTTACACGTGGTCAAACACAAGCTTTGAGTATATGTACTTTAGGACCTCTAGGTGATGTTCAAATTATTGATGGTATCGGTCTAGAAGAAACTAAACGCTTCATGCACCATTACAACTTCCCACAATTTAGTGTTGGAGAAACTGGTCCTATACGTGCTCCAGGTCGTCGTGAAATTGGACACGGTGCATTAGGAGAACGTGCTTTAGAAGCAGTTATTCCAGATGAAGCTGATTTTCCATATACACTTCGTTTAGTAGCTGAAGTATTAGAATCTAATGGTTCTACATCACAAGCTAGTATTTGTGCGTCTACTCTTGCAATGATGGACGCAGGTGTTCCTTTAAAAGCACCTGTTGCGGGTATTGCAATGGGACTTGTGAAAAAAGGCGAACATTATACAATTTTAACGGATATTCAAGGGATGGAAGATCATCTAGGAGATATGGACTTTAAAGTAGCTGGTACATCTAAAGGAATCACAGCACTTCAAATGGACATTAAAATTGATGGGTTATCAAGAACAATTCTTGAAGAAGCGTTAGAACAAGCTAAAATTGGCCGTATGCAAATTTTAGAAAGTATGCTTGCAACAATTTCTGACCCACGTGAGAAGTTGTCTAAATATGCGCCTAAGATTGTTGTTATCAAGATTAATCCGGATAAAATCCGTGATGTAATTGGACCAGGTGGTAAACAAATTAATAAAATTATCGATGAAACAGGCGTGAAAATTGATACAGAGCAAGATGGTACAATTTATATCGCTTCAGCTGATGAAGAGATGATTGCACGTGCAAAAGAAATTATCGAAAACATCGTGCGAGTTGCCCAGGTTGGCGAATATTACTTAGGAAAAGTAAAACGAATTGAAAAATTCGGTGCCTTCGTAGAGATTTTCTCAGGAAAAGATGGTTTATTGCATATTTCGGAAATTCAAGAGGAACGTACGAAAAATGTAGAGGACGTCCTTAAATTAGGTGATGAGCTTTTAGTGAAAGTAATCGAGATCGACAATCAAGGTCGTGTCAATTTATCTCGTAAAGTTGTAATTAAGGAAGAAAAAGAACGCGCTGAGCAACAAGAAAACAAATAATCAACAATATCAGCACGATATAAAAGGTTGACCGTAGACATGTAGCTACGGCAACCTTTTTAAATAGCTGAATAGAATAAACAGAGGTGTTAATTTGATAAACAAAATTACATGTAAGAATGGGCTTCGGATTGTGTCTGAGCATATCCCATATGTACGTTCTGTAGCTGTGGGGATTTGGGTGCAAGCTGGGTCAAGATATGAGCTGCCAGAAGAAAATGGTTTAACTCATTTCATTGAACATATGTTATTTAAAGGAACTGAAAAGAGAACAGCAAAGCAAATTGCAGAAGAATTCGATCGTATTGGTGGAAATATCAATGCCTTCACTTCAAAAGAAAATACGTGCTACTATGCAAAGGTATTGGATCATCATGCTGAACATGCAGTAGAAATACTTGCAGATATGTTTTTTCATTCTCAATTTGATGCAAATGAAATAGAGAAAGAAAGACAGGTTGTTCTTGAAGAGATTAATATGGTAGAGGATACACCAGATGATATCGTTCACGAGTATTTATGGCAAGCGATGTACGAAAATGATCCTCTAGGATCTCCTATTCTTGGAACAGAGGAAACGTTGAATAGTTTCACAAAAGAAAAGATTTTGGCTTATATGAAAAAACATTATACGCCAGAAAATGTAGTCATTTCTGTTGCAGGAAATATTCCTGAAGGACTAATACAGCATATTGAAACATTATTTAGTCCATTAGACCAAAATAATAATGAGAAAATAGATGTAGCAACGCCTAATTTGAAACCAGTGCATGTGGAAAACTTTAGAGAGACAGAGCAAGCACATCTTTGTTTAGCTTATCCAAGTTTAAGCGTAAAAGCTGATAATATTTATAGTTTAGTCGTGATGAATAATATTTTGGGTGGTAGCATGTCCTCTAGGCTTTTCCAAGAAATCAGAGAAGAAAAAGGTCTCGCATACTCTATTTATTCTTATCATTCTTCCTATGAAGACACAGGGGCACTTGCTATATATGGTGGTACTTCAAACAACCAACTAGAAGAACTATCAGAGTCTATTCAGCAAACGATACAATCCGTCCTTGAAAAGGGATTTACTGAAACAGAAGTTTCTAATGCTAAAGAGCAACTAAAAGGTAATTTACTTCTTGGATTAGAGAGTTCTAATGCTAGAATGAGCCGTAACGGAAAAAATGAATTACTCTACGGAGAACATCGTTCATTAGATGAAGTAAGTGAATCAATTGATGAAGTTACATTACAATCAGTAATGGACCTTGCTGCAGAAACATTTTCTCACAAACCAGCTATTTCCATCATCATACCAAAAGTCGATCAAAACTGATCGGCTTTTTTTATATGGGAAATATATAAAAATGGTCATTGAACACTGGGGTAATGGGAATTGGAATGATGGATAATACTGCTGATTTTCGCTCTAGGCGGACGCTTTCCGCTACAATCAATATAATATGTAGTACTATACTATAAGATATAGAATAGTCTATAGCTTAGATAATAATAGTAGTCAAAATTAATATAGTAATAAAACCCTCTGTTGAATTAGAGATACTATTTTATCATGAAGGATGAAGAAAGTAGATATTCTTTAGAACTAGTAGAAATAAAGGGAAATAGTGAGTGCTCACTAATTAAAGAAGCAAAATAGCGAACGAAATTGCATCTTCGAGAGCTTACTCTATGAATAGGTAACATCTTTTCTCTAGTTATCCAAAAACGAACTAATCTGTTTCTAAGAGTTGTAGGAGTGCAAGGGACAGACAAACGTCATAAAATTACCTAAAAATTTATCCGGTAATAATTTAGTAAGTCTGGCTAAAGCCTACTGAAAACGCTAGAAACAGGTTTTGTACTTTAAGAACCGTGCGTCTTATTGCCCAGGTTTTCTTTTATTCACTTTGTACCCCGAAATGGCATATATATAAATAGAAATCAATAAGGGGGAGAATGATTGTTACTTTCGGAACTTGCAGAAAAAGAACTTATCCAAGTTAAGGACGGCGCAAGATATGGCAAGCTAGCAGACACTGAATTACTCTTCAATCCTGAGAATGGAAAAATTGAAGGTTTTGAAGTTTTTCAAAGAACAACAGGTTCATTTTTTCAAGGAAATAAATCTGGTAAGAAAAAAGAATTTATAGCATGGGAAGAAATTATTCTCATTGGAAAAGACAGAATCCTGTTTAATGAAGCAAACTATGAAATTGGAAATAGTGAATATTCGTGAAAAAAAAATGTGCAATCATAGGTACAGATGCCCGTCTACCGTTTTTACAAGAAACATTAGATAACTTACTAGATGTGAAAATATTTCCAACGATGATTTGGACGGAAGAACTGAAAGCTGCAATAAACGATTTTCAACCTAACATAATCTTTTTACCTATACCAGCATTACAAATTGAAAGTTCTTTCGTTTTGCCAGAGTCATGTCTTCTCCTTTTCGTTGGAAAAAAGAATAAACAGATCGAACAGGAAATACAAAATAGCCAAGTCCATGCTTTTTATTATTTAGAGGATGAACAGTGGATTTGGGAAAATGCAAATCTGACAGCCGAGGGATTCATAAATGATTTCTATAGAAGCGAAAAAGAATCAATATATAACAAAAAATTCATCATTACAGGCTACGGAAGAGTAGGAAAAAGACTGGCTTTTGCCCTGCATCATTTAGGTGCCGAAGTAATTATCTCGGTACGTTCTGATCATCAGTTATTTGAAGCAAAAAGTTATGGGTACCAGATAGAGCAATTGGAGCATGCAGTTAAAAACCAAGGTGGACTCTCAACCTATCTAATTAATACCATTCCAAATAGATGGCTTAGCCCGTCCGATACGACTAGATTTAAAAAAGTTTATGATCTAGCTTCAAATCCAGGATGTCTACTCGAGTCAGCCAATTCAATCCCTACAAATTATATACATTCCACTAGCTTACCAGGCTTGTATTTTCCGAAGGATGCAGGATATTTAATAGCAAAGGCTGTGCAAACTCAATTGGCTTTACTGGAGGGGGAAAAATAGTGTTAAAGGATCTTAGAATTGGCTTAGGGATAACTGCTTCTCATTGTACTTATGAGGAAGTAATTCCAATGATTAAACAGTTTACGGATTTAGGAGCAACTGTAGTTCCTATTATTACCTATTCTGTACTGACTGCGGCAACACGTTTTGGAACAGGTGAGGAATGGATACAGAAAATTGAACAGGCAAGTGGTAGTAAAGTAGTATCAAAAATAGTAGAAGCAGAACCATTTGGGCCAACAAACCCATTGGATTGTATGATAATAGCTCCGATGACTGGGAACTCTATTAGTAAACTAGCCAATGCCCAAACAGATTCCCCGGTGTTAATGGCAGCAAAGGCTACATTGCGAAATGGAAAACCAGTAGTGCTCGGAATATCAACAAATGATGCATTAGGATTGAATGGCATGAATATTATGAAACTACTTTCTACCAAAAATATATACTTTATCCCCTTCGGCCAAGATAGCCCACATAACAAACCAAACTCACTTATTGCTGATTTTACAAAAATAGTCCCAACAGTAGAACATGCAATTCAATTTAAACAATTACAACCTTTACTAATTTCTCACGAATTATAAATATTGATGATGATGTATTTTCATGTATAATATAATACAATATCGAAAAATAGCATTGGTCTAGGAGGAGAGCTTTTCATGTCACAGGGGTACACAGTAGCAATAGTTGGAGCGACAGGTGCAGTCGGTCAAAAAATTATCGAAAAATTGGTAGAAAGAAGTTTTCCATATACAACTTTAAAATTATTAGCTTCCCAAAAATCAGCTGGAAAAAAAGTAGAAGTAAATGGGAGCACTTATACAATTGAAGAAGCGACGCCGGAGGCTTTTGAAGGTGTTGACGTTGCATTTTTCTCTGCTGGTGGTTCTATATCGAAAGCTTTAGCAAAAGAAGCTAGTAATAGAGGAGCAATAGTTATCGACAATACAAGCGCCTTCCGGATGGATAAAGATACGCCGCTAGTAGTTCCAGAAGTGAATAAACAAGCGTTGCATGAACAAACAGGGATTATTGCTAACCCGAATTGTTCTACTATTCAGATGGTTTGCGCACTTGAACCTATTAGACAGAAATTTGGTTTGAACAAAGTTATAGTGTCTACTTATCAAGCTGTGTCTGGTGCAGGAGCAGCTGCTATTAACGAACTAACAACACAATCCAAAAGTATAAAAGATAAACAAGTAAAACCAGAAATTTTACCAGTGAAAAGTGCTGATAAGCATTATCCTATTGCAGGAAATGTTATTCCACAAATTGATGTATTCACCGAAGATGGTTTCACATTTGAGGAACATAAAATGATGAATGAAACGAAAAAAATTATGTCTTTACCGAATCTTTCAATCGCAGCTACATGTGTAAGAGTACCAGTTGTGACGGGGCATTCCGAATCTGTATATATAGAAGTAGAACAAGATAACGTCACTCTTGATCAGGTAAGGCAACTTCTTGCAGATTCTGAGGGTATTACGTTACAGGATGCTCCTGATCAACAAGTATACCCTATGCCGTACTATGCTGAGGATAAGGACGATGTATTTGTAGGCCGTTTAAGAAAAGACCCATCGAATGATAAAGGATTTCATATGTGGATTGTATCAGATAATTTATTGAAGGGTGCAGCTCTGAACTCTATACAAATTGCAGAAACACTTATTTCTGAAGGTATATTAAAAGAGGTGTAAAAATGAATATAGGTTCTATTGCTACGGCAATGGTTACCCCATTTCGGTCAGACGGTTCTATCAATTATGAACAGGCAGAACTATTAATCGAACATTTACTTGCGACAGGGACTGACTCCCTTGTCATTACCGGTACAACTGGGGAATCTCCTACTCTATCAACCGAAGAAAAGCTAAGTTTACTGAGATTCGTTGTAGAGAAAGTGAATAATAGAGTTCCTGTTATCGCAGGTACAGGAAGTAATAGTACAACAGCATCTATTGACTTGTCTATAAAGGCGGAAGCTCTTGGAGTAAATGGTCTTATGATCGTTACACCATATTATAATAAGCCAAATCAACGAGGGTTAATTGCCCACTTTACAGCAATCGCAAATGCAACTACTTTACCACTTGTCGTTTACAATATTCCAAGCCGTTCTGTTATAAATATGGAATTGGAGACAATGGTAACGCTGAGTAAAATTCCATCTATTAAATTTCTAAAAGAAGCTAATGGAAATTTAGACCAGATGACCAGAATTTTGTCCGAAACAAAAGGTAATTTGGAAGTATATAGTGGAGATGATTCTTTAACTCTTCCTTTACTAGCCGTAGGGGGTTCCGGAATAATTTCGGTTGCTTCCCATGTTGTGGGGAATGAAATGAGTGAAATGATTGAAGCTTTTCGGTCTGGTAATCATACGGAAGCTTCACGAATTCATCAATCATTATTGCCGCTAATACAAGCGTTATTCAAACATCCCAATCCGATTGTTGTAAAATATGCGCTTTCTAAGGTAGGGATAGATGCAGGAAGTTTACGCCTACCACTTGTTGAAATGGCGGAAAGTGAAAAAAGGGAATTTGATGTAGTATGGGAACAATACTTGAATACTAAATAATTTAGCGGAAAGGCTGAAGATTTCCTATTTCAGCCTTTTTTTTATTTGTGTGAATCGTTGACGTCCGATATAATGGAGATTAGTGGATGTTGGTCGGGTTACCTTCTTCAGTAAAAATTTAACAATCAAACGTAGGAATAGATATCTCTCACTTCTGGAGAAAGCGTAGAGATGAATACTAAAATGTAATAACAACTCGGTGAGTATTAGCACTTGCTGATAATTTAAGTCTCTGGCGGATGTCACAGAATTTGAACAGACTCTTAGAAGTTGCTAAAGTAAAATCGTCGTATTCATGCGATAGTAGCTAACTGACCTGCATTAAGCAGGCCTAAGTACAATTCAAAATCTGGACGTAATTTCGAGGCGTAATTGATTTATAGGAGGAAAAGATTTGGTAAAAGTAAAAAATGAACTTATTCGAATTATACCGCTCGGTGGAGTTGGGGAAATCGGAAAAGCAATGTATGTAGTAGAAATAGATGAAGAAATATTTGTCGTAGACAGTGGATTAATGTTCCCAGAAAATGAAATGCTAGGAATAGATATCGTTATACCAGATATTACGTATTTAGTGGAAAACAAAGAACGTGTAAAAGGGATCTTTTTAACGCATGGTCACGAGGATGCGATTGGTTCTATTTCTTATTTACTACAGAAGGTACAAGCACCAGTTTATGGTTCTAAATTGACTATAGCTCTGGCAAAAACGCATTTAAAGGCGTTGCCGACAAAGCAACCAGTCAAATTTTTCGAAGTAACAAACAAAAGTCGGATGAATTTCCAAGGTACATATGTAACCTTTTTCCATACAACGCATAGTATACCGGATTCACTCGGAATTGTTTTCCATACTTCTGAAGGGGCAATTGTTCACACAGGGGAATTTAAGTTTGATCAATCGGCTAAAGGAAAATATCGTCCGGACATAGCAAAAATAGCTGGTTTAGGTGAAGATGGTGTATTTATTCTTCTATCTGATTCAACTGAAGCAGAAAGACCAGGTTATACCACATCAGAAGCGGTAATTGAAAACCAATTATCAGAAACATTCCACGCTGCTAAAGGACGTATACTTGTTGCTCTATATGCATCAAACTTTATCCGTATACAACAAGTAATTGACAAAGCTATTGAAACTGGGAAAAAAGTTGCGATTGCAGGGAAAAGCTTAGAAAATATTTTTGAAATTGGTTTAGACCTTGGGTATTTCAATGTAGAAGAGGACACAATGATTTCTATTAAAGAAATCTCTAAACATAATGATGAAAATATTGTAATCATTGTATCTGGTACGCAAGGAGAACCATTAGAAGCTTTAGAAAAAATGATCCGTAAACACCATAAAGATATTAAAATAAAAGATACAGATACAGTCTTAATCACTTTTACTCCTTCTCCTGGTATGGAGGTAGGGATGTATAACACGATGAACCAAATTGCAAAAGTTGGAGCGAAAGTACTAACTTCTGAAAAAAATGTCCATGTTTCCGGTCATGGAAGTCAAGAAGATTTGAAAATGATGCTTAACTTAACAAAGCCTAAATACTTTATACCGATCCAAGGGGAATATCGCATGTTGATGGCCCATTCGAAATTGGCTCAAGCAACTGGAATGTCCAAATCGGAAATTTTCATTGCCGATAAAGGCGATATTGTTGAATATAAGAGCGGTAAAATGAGAATGAGTGGTCGAGTTCAAGCTGGAAACATTTTAATCGATGGAATTGGTGTTGGTGATGTAGGCAATATTGTTCTGCGCGATCGTAAGCTACTTTCACAAGATGGTATATTTATTGTAGTTGTTACGTTAAACAGAGCACAGAAGAAAATTGCTTCCGGGCCAGAAATTCTTTCGAGAGGATTTGTCTATGTTCGTGAGTCTGAAGAGCTAATGGACGAGTCTGCTAACTTAGTTAGAACTGTTGTTGAAAAATATGTGAATAAAGAAACGTTTGAATGGACAAACATAAAACAAGAAATCCGTGATACGCTAAATTCATATTTATTCCAGCAAACAAAAAGACGTCCAATGATCATCCCGATTATTATGGAATATTAATGTGAATAAAGGATTTCCTTTCCGAAAACGAAAGGAAATCCTTTTTATCTTAAAGAAAGTATTTAAAAATGTAGTGTGAAGTCTGGATTCATGGAATTTGAAAGAATGAATAATACTGTTATTTCCGTTACAACGTACTTTTATTTTTCGAAGCTAGCGCAGCAATGCAGAAACAGGTGGACGCTTTCCGCGAGCAAGGTGGACTGAGCGTAGTGAAAATCTTTTTTGCGACGAGCTTGCGCAGGAGCAAAGGAAGCGGCTGAAGCCGTGCCCACGGAAAGCGTCCGCTCGGAGCGGAGATCAACGGCATATCTGGGTTTCTGTTCTGAGAGGACCGGGTGTTTTTTATAAGTAATATCAATAAAATTTAGAAAGTAGGTGACACTTTGGCAAGGAAGAAAAAAAGACCGACAAAAAAGCCAGCAAAAAAAACAATGCATCCGCTCCTTTATGAAATTATTGGACTTCTAATTATTGGATTATCCATCATTTCTTTTTTTGAATATGGGCTTGTTGGGGAATTCTTGGCTTATATAAGTTATTTCTTATTTGGTAATTGGCATATTGCGGTTCCGTTTATGCTCATCGTTTATGCACTTATAATTATGATTAAACAATCAGTTCCAGCATGGAATCATCGACTACTATTAGGTTGTGCATTTATATTAAGCAGTTTACTATTGTTTAGTCACATCGCTTTATTTCAGCAATTATTTGAAGGAAAAGCATTGGTGACAAATTCCGTTCTAAGAGAAAGTTATCGTGTTCTAGTTGAAAGTGGTGGGATTACCGATAGAAATAGTTCGTTAGGTGGGGGAATAATAGGAGCCATTCTTTTTGCGACATTCCATGTTCTCTTCGATTCGGCAGGAGCAAAAGTAGCAGGCTGGCTTATGTTATTTATAGGAATCGTTCTGCTGACTGGAAAAGCACTTGTTCCTTTCTTAGTAGAGACATTTCCGAAGCTAAAAGAAAGTTTCCTAAATAGAACGAAAAAAAAGAAAGTAAAACCAGCACCAGCTCCACCGAAGGGCCAGTCCCGTCGAAACAAGAAACAGGCTGCTCAAGAAGAAGCAGTTACTGTAATAGAGGCAATTCCTGTTGAAACAGAAGAAGTAGAACAATCTTCGTCGCCAATCATTTCAGCATTCACTGAACGAATAGCTAGAAAAGAAGTGGTTGAGGAACCTTCTGAAGCTGTTGAACCATTAGAGATTAATATGGAAAATGTGACAGTTGAAAATGAAGATTATCAATTGCCTTCTATTAGCTTATTAGATTCACCTGGTTATAGTGACCAAAGTGGAGAACTAAACGCAATTCAAGCAAATGCCAAAAAGTTAGAGCAAACATTTTTAAGTTTCGGAGTAAAAGCAAAGGTTACTCAAGTTCACTTAGGGCCAGCAGTAACTAAATATGAAGTTCTACCTGACGTTGGGGTAAAGGTTAGCAGAATTGTTAGTTTACATGATGATCTTGCACTAGCTTTAGCTGCTAGAGATATTCGAATCGAGGCACCTATTCCTGGGAAATCGGCAATAGGTATTGAGGTACCTAACAAAGAAGTAGCAATTGTAAGCTTACGAGAGGTCCTAGAATCAGAAGAAAATAATAAACCGAATCTGAAGCTACTAATAGGTTTTGGTCGAGACGTTACTGGACAAGCTGTTCTTGCACAATTAAATAAAATGCCTCATTTACTTGTTGCAGGTTCCACAGGTAGTGGGAAGAGCGTATGTATCAATGGGATAATTACAAGTATTATGATGCGCGCAAAACCACATGAAGTAAAAATGATGATGATTGATCCAAAAATGGTAGAGCTTAATATGTATAATGGGATTCCACATTTGCTTGCGCCGGTTGTAACAGATCCGCGAAAGGCATCACAAGCCTTGAAAAAAATCGTATCGGAAATGGAAAGAAGATATGAACTATTTTCACATACTGGAACCCGAAACATGGAAGGTTATAATGAGCATATTGATAGATGGAATGAAGAAAATGAAGAAAAACATCCAAAACTTCCATTTATAGTTGTAATTGTAGATGAGTTAGCGGATTTAATGATGGTAGCTTCTAATGATGTAGAAGATTCTATCACTCGTTTAGCCCAAATGGCTCGTGCTGCGGGTATTCATTTAATTATTGCTACACAGAGACCAAGCGTTGATGTTATCACGGGAATTATTAAAGCAAATATACCTTCTAGAATTGCGTTTGCAGTTTCCTCAGCTATTGATTCTAGAACTATTTTAGATATGGGCGGAGCAGAAAAACTATTAGGTAGAGGCGATATGTTATTTCTTCCAGCTGGTAGCTCCAAACCGGTGCGAGTACAGGGAGCATATTTGTCAGATGCGGAAGTTGAAAGAATTGTAGATTTTGTTATTGAACAACAAAAAGCAAATTATCAAGATGAAATGATTCCTGACGAAGTGGAAGAATCTGAAGGACAAATAGATAGAGATGAATTATATGATGAGGTTGTTCAACTTGTAACAGAAATGCAAACTGCGTCGGTGTCATTGCTTCAAAGAAGATTTAGAATCGGTTATTCTAGAGCAGCCAGAATTATAGATCAGCTAGAACTTAGTGGAGTTGTCGGACCTTATGAAGGAAGTAAGCCAAGACAGGTTCTGGTCTCCAAACACTCGGTAGATGATGAATTTATTTGAGTCAAAAGGTTTAATAGTATAACACTTTCTAAAAAAAGTATGACAAAATCATTACAAATCAATAAAGTTTTTGTAACGACTTTTAACCTAATATAAATAAAAGTATTTATTTCGCGTTTTAAAAATGGTATAGTATGACTGATTAGTAGGAAAGTTTTACATCAGAGGTCTGATCTCTTCAAAATGGTGGTGTTTTAGATGACAATAAAAGTAGACCATCGTCATTTATATCTGCAAGTGATTGATCGTCTTAAACAAGACATCGATAAGGGCATATTTAAAGAAAAGGAAAAACTTCCTTCTGAATTTGAATTAGCCAAGTCGCTAGGAGTAAGTCGTGCAACTTTAAGAGAGGCTCTTCGCTTATTGGAAGAAGAAAATGTAATAATCAGACGGCATGGTGTGGGTACCTTTGTAAATTCTAAGCCAATTTTCACATCAGGTATCGAACAGCTTTCAAGCGTTTCTTCTATGATTCGTAAAGCTGGGATGGAGCCAGGTACTATTTACTTGAGTTCTATGCAAGCGATTCCATCTGAGGATGATATTTTAAGATTTCAATGCGGTGATGAGCAATCGATAGTTACGATGGAACGTGTCCGTACTGCAAATGGCGAACCAGTTGTATATTGTGTCGATAAGGTTCCGAAAAATTATTTACCTAATGATTTTCTCATTAGAGAAGAAGGCTCTATTTTTACTGCATTAGAGGAGTCTGGGGAAATACATATTTCGTACGCGGTGACGTTTATAGATCCTGTGGGTTACCACGAGATTGCATCACCAACTTTGAATTGTGAGCCAGAAACTTCATTGCTTGTTTTAAAACAACTCCATTACGATGAAAACGATCGTGTGGTTTTGTACTCGAAAAATTATTTTCGAGCAGATAAATTTAGCTTTCACGTTGTTCGGAAAAGGGTGTAAAATGTAATAATTCCTGCTAATAAGAAAAATAATGGGGGTTTTCAAGTTGACAAAACGTAAATTTGGATTAGGTCTATCACTAGTACTAGCTGCTGGAACAATTCTAGGAGCATGTGGATCTAAAGATGAAGAAACAACTAAACCAAAAGATTCAGAGGGTACAGGTTCTGAAGGTACTACTGAAGCAGTAGATTTTTCTTTAGCAATGGTAACTGACGTTGGTGGAGTTGATGACAAATCTTTCAACCAACTAGCTTGGGAAGGTATTGAAGCTTTCGGTAAAGAAAATGGTCTTGAAAAAGGCGATGGTGGATATGACTATCTTCAATCAACTGGTGACGCTGACTATATTACGAACTTAAATAACTTAGTACGTCGTGACTTTGATGTAGTTTATGGGATTGGATTCTTAATGGAAGAACCAATTGGTACTATTGCAGACCAACAACCAGAAGCACAACTTGCAATTATCGATGCTATCGTAGATAAACCAAACGTTGCATCTGTAATGTTCAAAGAGCAAGAGGGTTCATTCCTTGCAGGTGTTGCTGCTGCTCTAATGTCTGAATCTAAACAAATTGGTTTTGTTGGTGGGATGGAAATTCCAGTAATCGAACGTTTTGAAGCTGGATTCTTAGAAGGTGTTAAAGCTGTAGACCCATCTATTAAAGTAGATGTACAATACACTGGTAAATTTGATGATGCTGCACTTGGTAAAACAACTGCAAACCGTATGTATTCTTCAGGCGTAGATATTATTTTCCACTCTGCTGGTGGTACAGGTAATGGTGTATTCGCTGAAGCAAAAGAACGTAAAGAAAAAGATCCTAATGCAAACGTATGGGTTATCGGAGTTGACTCTGACCAATACGAAGAAGGTGCAGTTGGCGATAAAAATATAACTCTTACATCTATGCAAAAACGTGTAGACATTGCAGTACAAACAATTGCAAAAGAAGCAATGGCTGGTAACTTCCCTGGTGGGGAAACGGTTACTTATGGTCTAGCAGAAAAAGGAGTACAGCTTGCAGATTCTCGTGGAGCTATCCCACAAGATGTTCTTGACAAAATTGAAGAGTACTCTAAACAAATTATTGCTGGGGAAATCGTAGTTCCTGAAACAGTAGAAAAATAGTATTATCCAACATCATAAAGACCGAATTTTCTCGGTCTTTATGATATTTTAAATTAATAGATGAAAGATTTTAACTTTTCAAAGTATAAAGTCTTTCCTGTATTAATTTAGTACTAGTATTATAGTGGGGAGTGAATTCATTGGAATATGTAATAGAGATGCTTGGCATACGGAAAGAGTTTGGATCGTTTGTTGCAAATGATAACATTACCCTTCAGTTAAAAAAGGGAGAAATCCATGCTCTTTTAGGAGAAAATGGAGCTGGTAAATCCACCCTTATGAACGTTTTATTTGGGTTATATCAACCTGAGGCCGGCGAGATAAAAGTAAAAGGAAAGACTGTTAAAATTACGGACCCAAATGTTGCGAATGAGGTAGGTATTGGTATGGTCCATCAGCATTTCATGCTTGTTGAGAATTTTACAGTTACAGAAAATATAATATTAGGAAATGAGTTAACAAAAGCAGGCATTGTCAATATTAAAGATGCAGCAAAAAAAATTCAAAAGCTTTCAGAAATGTATGGATTAGATGTAGATCCTAATGCAAAGATTGAAGATATTTCTGTTGGGATGCAGCAACGAGTTGAAATATTGAAAACGCTTTATCGCGGTGCAGATATACTGATTTTCGATGAGCCGACTGCTTCGCTTACTCCTCAAGAGATTAGTGAGCTTATCCAAATTATGAAGCGCTTAATACAAGAGGGTAAATCAATTATTTTGATCACGCATAAGTTAAAAGAAATTATGGATGTATCTGATCGAGTTACCGTTATTCGAAAAGGTGAAGGAATTGGTACTGTGGTTACCGCAGAAACAAATCCAAATGAATTAGCATCATTAATGGTTGGTAGACAAGTAGAATTTAAGACTGTGAAAAGTGAAGCACATCCTACAGATGATACACTCGTTATAAAGGACCTTGTCGTAGCAGATTATCGTGGAATCGATAAAGTTAAAGGATTAAACTTAACTGTCCGTAAGGGTGAAATATTAGGGATTGCAGGAATTGATGGTAATGGGCAAAGTGAATTAATCGAGGCAATCACTGGTCTACGGAAATCAAAATCTGGTTCAATATCGATAAATGGAACCAACTTGACCAATAAAAAACCACGTAAAATTACAGAGTCTGGTGTAGGTCATATTCCACAGGATCGTCATAAGCATGGTTTAGTTTTAGACTTTTCTATCGGGCATAATATTGCATTACAAACTTACTATCAAGATCCTATTTCGAAAAATGGGATTATGAATTATTCAAAAGTTTCCGAGCTAGCTCAAAAAATTATTAACGACTTTGACGTTCGTACGCAAGGGGAGCACACACCTGCTCGTGCACTTTCTGGTGGAAATCAGCAAAAAGCAATTATTGGACGAGAAGTTATACGTGATCCAGAATTGTTAATCGCGGCATTACCAACACGTGGACTCGATGTAGGAGCTATTGAATTTATTCACCAGCGTCTTATTGAACAACGAGATAAGGGAAAAGCGGTACTTTTACTCTCATTTGAATTAGATGAGGTTATGAATGTATCCGACCGTATTGCAGTTATCTATGATGGACAAATTGTAGATACATTATTGCCTAAAGAAACCTCTGAACAAGAGTTAGGATTATTGATGGCAGGTCAAAAAAAGAATTCAAACATAGATAAACAGGGGGAAACAACTCATGTCGAATAGAGTAGTCAATATACTTGTCCCTGTAATTTCTGTTATTTTAGGATTGCTCGTAGGAGCCATTGTCATGCTAGTAAGTGGATATGATCCGGTGCAAGGGTATGCTGCACTTTGGAATGGTATTTTTGGGGATACTTATGCGATTGGAGAAACTATTCGTCAAATTACTCCATATTTACTTGCAGGTTTATCAGTAGCATTTGCTTTCCGTACAGGATTATTTAACATTGGGGTTGAAGGACAATTATTAGTAGGATGGTTTGCAGCAGCTTATGTTGGGATTGCATTTGATCTACCTATGTATATCCATTTACCATTTGCAATTATCGCAGCAGCTTTAGCTGGAGCATTATGGGCTTTCATTCCGGGTCTTTTAAAGGCAAAATTACAGGTCCATGAAGTAATCGTAACAATCATGATGAACTATATTGCTTTACATACAACAAACGCATTGATAAAAGTTGTATCGGATGGCGGGGACAATACAGGAACGATAAATGCAACGGCTTCCTTAAAATCTGCATTTTTCGAAAGTATTACAGATTATTCCCGTTTGCATTATGGTATTTTCATAGCATTAGCAATGGTGTTATTGATGTGGTTTTTATTAGAAAAAACAACAACTGGTTACGAGTTAAAAGCAGTTGGTTTTAACAAACATGCGTCTGAGTACGCTGGTATGAATGTGAACAAGAATATTATTCTTTCTATGGTAATTTCCGGTGCATTTGCTGGACTAGCTGGTGCGATGGAAGCGTTAGGTACGTTCCAATACGCAAATGTTAAAGGTGGATTTACTGGTATTGGTTTTGATGGAATCGCAGTTGCCTTATTAGGAGCGAATACTCCACTGGGAGTAATTTTTGGTGCGGTGCTATTTGGATCATTAAAATATGGAGCTCTCAATATGCCAAACGAAGCTGGTATTCCAGTAGAAATAGTTTCAATTGTAATAGCTATTATTATATTCTTCGTAGCATGTGGTTACGTTATTCGCTATTTCCTTGAAAAAGCGAACAAGAAAAAGGAGGCGAAATAATATGAGCTTCTTAGATGTATTATATTTTATTATCCCTTCTGCGATTTTCTATGCAGCTCCTTTAATCTTCGTAGCTATCGGTGGGGTTTTCTCCGAACGATCTGGTGTTATTAATATCGGATTAGAAGGTTTAATGGTAATGGGGGCATTTATCGGTATTCTATTTAACTTAATGTTTGTCGATACATTTGGCGCTATGACTCCATGGGTTTCGTTAATTGCCGCAATGATTGTTTCAGGGATATTTTCGGTTATGCATGCAGTTGCATCGATTTCTTTCCGTGCTGACCAAACAATATCCGGGGTTGCGATCAATATGCTAGGGGTTGCAATTGCTCTTTTCTCTGTGAAAATGATCTATGATAAAGGTCAAACAGATTATATTCAAGAGCGATTTATTCGCTTTGATATTCCGCTATTAAGTGATATTCCGATAATTGGACCAATGCTATTTAAAGATGTATATGGAACTTCAATTTTAGCAATCGGAGTTGCAGTGTTGGCTTGGTTCGTTATTTACAAAACTCCATTTGGATTACGTCTACGCGCTGTAGGGGAACATCCGATGGCTGCAGATACAATGGGTGTTAATGTAACTAAAATGCGTTATATTGCTGTTATCCTTTCTGGTGCGCTTGCAGGATTAGGTGGTGCAGTTTACTCTCAGTCTATTTCTGGAGAATTTAGTCATACTACTATTAATGGACAAGGGTTCATGGCTCTTGCAGCAATGATTTTTGGTAAATGGCATCCACTTGGAGCACTTGGAGCAGCATTGTTCTTTGGGTTTGCTCAAGCACTAAGTATTGTTGGTGGTCAGATTCCTTATGTAGATCAAGTACCAACTTATTTCTTACACATCTTGCCTTATGCTCTAACTATATTGGCAGTAGCCGGATTTATAGGAAAAGCACACGCACCAAAAGCAAGTGGAATACCTTATATCAAAGGTAAACGATAAATTATAGTTATAGTGAATACAGTATTTCTTTATTATTTTAATCTATAAATTTGGTTAGAGGGAAAGACGTCGAATCCAACGTGTTAAGCGACCGAGTAGCTGGGAGCGCCTGTGAAAGCGCTGGATGTTTCTGCAGTTTCTGCAACTCAAATCGACAGTATAGTGTATAATAATCGAAATTAAATATAAAATGGAAGAGGGACCAATTAATTGGTCCCTTTTTGTTTGGACTGATATAATTAGAAAATGTATAGTGAATCACTAACTGAGATACACTAGAAAGAAAAAGGGGGATCACTTATGTTTCAACAATTCGAACTTGCAAGTGGCGTTAAGCTTTTTGTGAGACCTACAGAACAATTCAAAACGATCAATATCTCGTTCAAATGGAAACAACCTTTAACAGTAGAAAAAGCATCTATTCGTGCAGTTTTAGCGAATATATTACAATTCAGCAATGAAGTATACCCTACAAATGCAGCATTTAGAAAGCGCTTAGACGACTTGTATGGAACTGCTTTATACTTTGATACAACGAAAAAAGGGAGCCACCATATTTTTTCACTGAACGCAGAAACCGTAAACGATGCATACTTATCCAATGAAAAAATTGTCGATGAAGTATTTTCTTTATTACATACCGTTATTTTTAAACCAAATTTGGAGAATGGCAAATTCGGTGAATCAATTGTAAAAAGAGAAAAAGAACAGGTAATTGAACGAATTCAATCCATGTATGATGACAAGACCAGATATGCGCAACAACGTTTGTTAGAGAACATTCGCCCAAATAATCCAGCTTCTATTACATCTAATGGTACAGTGGAGGCTGTTAAAGCGATTACAAACGAACAACTAATCGATATGCATCATGATTTGCTAACAAAAGACGATTTATCTATCTATGTAGTTGGGGATGTAAATATACAGGAAATAAAAGAAAAAATGCAGAGTCATTTTTCCTTTGTAGATCGAACAGAAAAGATTGAAAAGCCAGTAGATATACCGAGCGAAACAACTGATAAGAAATTTCTTCATGAAATACAAGATATGAAACAAGGTAAACTTCATATTGCCTATCAAACACCTATCACTTTTTTCTCGGAAGAATTTCCGGTTATGCAGCTTACAAATGGTATTTTAGGTGGATTTTCGCATTCTAAAATTTTTATGAACGTGCGGGAAAAAGAAAGTATGGCTTATTATGCATCGAGTAGTTACTCTTCACTCTATGGATTAATATTTGTGTTAGCAGGAATAGATTCTAATTTGCAGGAAAAAGCGGTCGCATTAATAGATGAACAACTAAAAGCAATGCAAGCAGGCGATATTTCGGACTTAGAATTAAACCAAACAAAATCTATGCTTACCAATCAACTGAAAGAAGCTTTAGATTCCGCGCGTGCTCAAATTGAAATATACGACCAATATAAAGAATTGAACTCATCCTTTACCGTAGAAGATTGGGTCGAAAAATGGATGAATGTTACAAGAGAACAAATACAAAAAATGGCATTAACTATTGAAAAGGAATTTGTTTATTTCCTTTCAGGCAAGGAAGGTGCAGCAGATGAATAAAACGTATTTTCAACAATTAGAAGAAACATTATACAACGAAACACTTCCGAATGGTTTAGATGTTTATATTTTGCCGAAGAGAGGGTTTTCGAAGACATTTGTCACTTTTACTACAAAATATGGTTCTATAGACCGTGAATTTATTCCTTTAGGTAAAGATGAACCTGTTATTGTTCCTGATGGCATTGCTCATTTCCTCGAACATAAAATGTTTGAAAAAGAAGAAGGGGATGTATTTCAAAAGTTCAGTGAGAAAGGTGCATCTGCTAATGCATTTACTTCTTTTACAAGAACGGCGTACTTGTTTTCCTCGACAGACCATGTATTAGATAATACGAAAACGTTGTTGGATTTTGTTCAACAGCCTTATTTTACAGAACAAACCGTAGAGAAGGAAAAAGGTATTATTGGTCAGGAAATTACGATGTATGACGATCAGCCAGATTGGCGTTTGTACTTTGGGACAATCGAAAATATGTATAAAGAACACCCAGTAAAGATTGATATTGCAGGGACAATTGATACTATTAGCCATATTACAGCAGAACATTTATATGAGTGCTACAACACTTTCTATCATCCATTAAATATGGTTTTATTCGTAGTGGGGGCAGTTGATCCAGAAGAGATGATGGACTTCATCAAAGCAGATCAAGCGGCAAAAACATTTGAGGAACCACAGGAGATCAAACGTTTCTACCCTGAGGAGCAAAAAGCAGTCGATAAAAAAGAACGTACTCTTCAGATGGATGTTCAAAAACCTAAGGTATTATTTGGCATTAAAGCAAGTAATACCGACATCTCTGGCGATGAAATGTTAAATTATGAACTAGCGATGCAAGTAGCAATTGAAATGATATTCGGTAGAAGTTCGGCATTTTATCAAGAAATATATGAGAATGGATGGATTGATGAATCTTATTCAGCAGATTTCTCAATGGAGCAAGGCTATGGTTTTACAATGATTGGTTCAGATACCGTTAACCCGACTGAACTAACCGAGAAAATAAAGGAAACCATTAAAAATTATGCTTCTAATTGGAATGTGGAGGATGAAGATTTACAACGTATCGTCCGCAAGAAAATTGGCTTTTTCTTAAGAGCACTAAATTCCATAGAATATATAGCAAATCAATTTACACGATACTCCTTCAATGACATGAATTTATTTGATGTTGTTCCTGCTTTAGAGAAACTAACAATGGATCAGGTGAAAGCAGCATTCCAATCGTTAATAGACGATAATGCTCATACTGTCTTTACAATCTTGCCTTATGAGAAAAGTAATGAGTAAAAAGTTTGCATTGGTGTTAGGTGCATCCGGTGAAATTGGTCACGCAATATGTCGTAATCTCGCGGAAGCCGGTTGGTCCATGTACCTACACTATGCAAATAATAAAGGAAGCATAGTAACATTAGTAACAGAACTCAACAAGTCTTATCCTGAACAAGAGTTTATCGTAGTACAAGCAGATATGAGTAATCCGAATTGTATTGAAAAAATAGTTGCTTCTATATTTACACTTCAAGCGATAGTATTTGCCCAGGGACATAGTCTGTACAAAGGTTTAGAGGACACTAGCTTAGATGATATTCGTCTGTTGTTTCAAGTGCATGTGGAGCATCCTATGGCATTATTAGGAAAACTAAATAGTAAGCTTCGTCAGCAGTCTAGTAGTTCAGTTATTTTTGTTGGCAGTATATGGGGAGATACAGGTGCCTCTTTTGAAGTTGCCTACTCTGCTGCAAAAGGAGCTCAGCATGCCTTTGTAAAGGCATATGCTAAAGAGGTTGCACTACAACGAACAAGGGTAAACGCGGTCGCACCAGGATTTATCGATACAAAAATGAACGCTCATATTGAAGAGGAAGCTCGTCAGCTGATTCTTGAAGAAATTCCTGCCGGTTTTTTGGGAACCACGCAAGATATAGCGGATGCCGTCGAATTTTTAACGAGTGAAAAGGCCAAATACATAACAGGTCAAATCATTCGGGTTAATGGTGGATGGTATATTTAATACCCTACTACATGTCGCAAATAGTGAAACCAAATAGAAAAAGAAAAGAGAGTATTACACGCTCTTTTCTTTTTTTCTTTTATTCGACTACAAAATCATATATGATAGAACTAATCATGAAGTGAAACGTCATCTATAGAGAAGGGAAAGATATAACATGGCTAGTGAATGGTTTTTTGAATATGAAATTCAAGTTAATCGTCCAGGACTTTTAGGTGACATTGCTTCTTTACTTGGTATGCTTCGAGTTAATATTGTAACGATTAATGGTGTAGATGAAGGCAGACGGGGTATGCTTATAAAAGCAGAGAAAAAAGAAAACATTGAACGTTTTGAACATATCGCTTCAACAATGGAAACGATTCAATTGACTAAATTTAGGGAACCTAAGCTAAGAGATCGTCTTGCAGTTCGTCATGGTAGATATATTCAACGTGATGCAGACGACAAAAAAACATTTACATTTGTTCGTAATGAGCTTGGTCTTTTAGTAGATTTTATGGCTGAAATCTTTAAGCAAGAAGGACATAAACTTATTGGAATTAGAGGAATGCCAAGAGTAGGGAAGACGGAATCAGTCGTAGCAGCAAGTGTATGTGCAAATAAAAAATGGATATTCTTGTCCTCTACGATGATTAAACAAACAATTAGAAGTCAATTGGCAGGAGACGAGTTTAGTGATCGTAATATTTTTATATTAGATGGTATTGTAACAAGAAAATCAAATGATGAAAAGCATTTACAGTTAGTAAGGGAAATGATGCGGATGCCGACTATCAAGGTTGTGGAACATCCTGATATGTTCATCCAGCATTCTGAGTATTCTCTTGATGATTTTGACTATATTATCGAGCTTCGTCATAGTCCGGACGAGCAAATCACATATGAAATGATGGAAAAAAACCACGGAATGTCTGACAAAGGGATGACGGGCTTTGGCGGATTTGGTGGATTCAATTTTTAATGGGCAGGTGTTTTAATTGACTGAACTTGGGGCTCGCTTAAAAGAAGCGAGAACAGCAAAGGGTTATAGTATTGACGATTTGCAAGAAATAACAAAAATTCAAAAACGGTACTTAGCAGGTATTGAAGAAGGTAATTATGCAACTATGCCAGGTGCATTTTATGTTCGTGCATTTATTAAACAATATGCAGAGGCAGTTGGAATGAATGGAGACGAATTATTAGAAACGTATAAATCAGAGATCCCTTCTCCATCAAACGAGGAAGTAACAAAAAATATTCCTACAACACCATCTAGACGAGCATTAGGAGGACGATCGTCAAGTAAATTGATGGAGATTTTCCCAATGGTTATGGTTGTAGTTTTTGTTATTGCAATTATCGTAATGTTTTGGTTTTTATACCAAAATAGAGCCGATGATCCGGATACAGAAGTTACTAACGACGAGTTAACGCAAGAGAATAAACCAACTTTTGAGGACAATGAAAATATACAACCTGATGCTGAAGAAGAGCCAGTTGAGGAAGAACCAGTAGAAGAAGTTGTGGAAGAGCCAGAACCACCTGCACAGCAGTTATCATTCGTAGATATACAAGGTGTAACTTCAACGTATAATTTAACCGGTGCAGAAAGTTATGCAGTAAAATTGGTCGCAGCAAATAATACGTGGTTGAATATTAGGGATGAAAATGACAAAACACTTGTGGATCAAGCGGTAAAGGCTGGAGAAACCTTTGAATTTGATGCAAGTGCATTATCAAGAATACGTATACGTCTTGGTCATGCTCCTGGAAACATTGTTACAATTAATGACGAAGTAGTTGAGTTTAAAAGTACAGAAGTTACTCAAAACGTAGTAATACAGTTCAACAAATAGTCATCTTAGTGATGGCTATTTTATTTGAAATTGAAAGGAGTTTTTTTCATGAAAATGAATATACCAAACCAAATTTCTTTGTTTCGTATATTTTTAATACCTGTTTTTATGTTTTTTATGCTTGTAGACTTCAATTGGGGAGATATTACTTTATTGGGTGCAACTATTCCTGTTGGACATCTAGTTGGTGCGATTATTTTTATAATTGCTTCGATTACAGACTTTATAGATGGGTACTACGCTAGAAAATATAACTTAGTTACGAATATGGGGAAATTTCTTGACCCTTTAGCAGACAAGTTATTAGTTTCAGCCGCTTTAATCATTTTAGTTGAGTTTGGAATGGCACCATCATGGGTAGTAATATTAATTATCAGCCGTGAGTTTGCAGTTACTGGTCTTCGATTAATATTAGCGAATGAAGGCGAGGTAGTAGCTGCCAATCAATTAGGCAAAATTAAAATGTGGACACAAATCGTTGCGATTTCCTCCCTTTTATTGGGTAATATATTCTTTGAAATGTTCCATATACCATTTGATATGATCATGCTGTATGTATGTCTATTCTTTACGGTCTGGTCTGGATGGGATTATTTTTATTTGAACCGCAAGGTGTTACTAGATTCTAAGTAGGAAGGAAGTTCTTCATGAAGGCAGAAATTATTGCAGTAGGATCAGAGTTATTACTAGGGCAGATTTCTAATACAAATGCCCGTTTTATTTCCACTCAATTAGCAGAGATTGGTCTGGACGTTTACTATCACACGGTAGTTGGAGATAATGCGAATCGGCTGTTAGAATCGATTAAAATTGCAGAAAAACGAGCAGACCTTATTATTTTCACAGGTGGATTAGGTCCGACAAAAGATGATTTGACGAAAGAAACTATTGCAAAGCATCTAGGTATGAACTTAGTGCTAGATAATCATGCAATCATGTATATTGAAGATTTCTTCAAGCGCATGGGTCGTAAAATGACGGAAAACAATAAAAAACAAGCACTTGTTTTAGAAGGATGCACCGTGCTGGAAAACAAACATGGTATGGCGCCAGGGATGTTACTTTCTACGGATAGTCATTCATATATGCTACTTCCTGGACCACCGAAAGAGATGGAGCCAATGTTCCAATTCGAAGCGAAGCCATTATTACCTCAACTCCTTTTGGATGAAAATGTTATTATGTCCCATGTTATCCGTTTCTATGGAATTGGAGAAGCTGAATTGGAAACAGAAGTGCAGGATCTCTTAGAGAACCAAACGAATCCAACACTTGCACCACTTGCATCTGATGGTGAGGTTACACTTCGTTTAACCTCAAAAAGTAATTCTGAAGAAGAAGCTTGGAAAAAGATTGAAATGTTACAAGCTGAAATCCTCAACCGTGTAGGTAAATTTGTTTATGGTTATAATAATGACTCTCTACCTTCAAAGCTGAGAGAAATCCTTATTGAAAATAGCCTTACTATTTCAGCTGCAGAGAGTATGACGGCGGGACTTTTCCAATCGGAGCTTGCTGCAGTACCGGGAATGGGAGAAGCTTTGGTGGGTGGAATGATTACCTATACAAAAGATGTGAAGATTAACCAATTAGGTGTTGATGCTGATATTATTGAGAAATACAGCGTTGTTTCTAGTCAGTGTGCTGAGCAAATGGCTCTTCGAGTAAAAGAAAAATTTCAGACGGATATCGGTGTGGGCATTACCGGGGCAGCGGGTCCTGATGGTCATGGGGGTCAACCGGCAGGTACAATTTGGATTGGAATCGCATTGGGCGATACTAAGCCAGTAACATACAAGCTTAATCTATCAGGTTTACGAAACACGAATAGAATTAGAACAGTGAAGTTTACAATCTATTATTTGATACGTTTGTTGCGGGAACTAAAATTATCAGGAATTTAATTTTGATTTATAAAAACGGCCCAAAATTTAATTTTGAGTCGTTTTTCACACTCAAAATTAAATAGTTATAAAAAATAAACGAATGAACGTTCGCTTTTTTCTTGTAAATTTCTCAAAGACCGAGTATAGTAAGAATAGAAATAAAAAACATCATCATTTCTTTTGAGGAGGAAATATAATTGGCTAACAATGATCGTAAAGCAGCTTTAGATATGGCGTTAAAACAAATAGAGAAACAATTTGGTAAAGGTTCTGTTATGAAACTAGGAGAAAAAACAAATCTAGAAATTTCTACATCTTCTAGTGGTTCATTAGCACTGGATGCTGCACTAGGAATAGGCGGATATCCAAGAGGACGTATTATTGAAATATATGGTCCTGAGAGTTCAGGTAAAACAACTGTTGCTCTTCATGCTATCGCAGAAATACAAAAAACTGGTGGTCAAGCTGCATTTATCGATGCTGAGCATGCCTTAGATCCAGTCTATGCACAAAAACTTGGTGTAAACATTGATGAATTACTGTTATCGCAACCAGACACAGGGGAGCAAGCACTTGAAATAGCAGAAGCTCTTGTACGAAGTGGAGCAATTGAGATTTTAGTAATTGACTCGGTAGCAGCATTAGTTCCAAAAGCGGAAATTGAAGGAGAGATGGGAGATTCTCATATCGGACTTCAAGCACGTTTAATGTCACAAGCATTGCGTAAGCTATCAGGTGTAATTAATAAATCGAATACGATTGCAATTTTCATTAACCAAATTCGTGAAAAAGTTGGAGTAATGTTCGGAAATCCAGAAGTTACACCAGGTGGTCGTGCGCTTAAATTCTATAGCTCTGTTCGTTTAGAAGTAAGACGTGCAGAAGCGATCAAACAAGGTACCGATATTATGGGGAACAAAACGAAGATTAAAGTAGTTAAGAACAAAGTAGCTCCACCATTTAAAACTGCAGAAGTAGACATTATGTATGGTGAAGGGATTTCACAAGAAGGAGAAGTAGTTGACATAGGATCAGAGTTTGATATTATTCAAAAAAGTGGTTCTTGGTATGCGTACAATGAAGAGCGCATAGGTCAAGGTAGAGAAAATGCAAAACAGTACCTAAAAGAAAATCCTTCTATTAAAGCTGAAATAACTGGTAAAATCCGTGAATCACTTGGAATGGCAGCGAGTTCACTAACGATTGGTGGACATGAAGTCGAAGAGGAAGAAGACGGAGAGTTCGAATTACTATTAGATGAAGAATAAAGTCCAGAAAGTCTCTCATTCATTTGAGAGACTTTTTTTGAAAGTTAAAAAACATGTAATGTGAATACTGGGTTCAGAGGTCTTTTAAGAATGTATCATGCAGCTGTTTTGCGCTTCAGTTGGACCCGTTCTGCAGGGGTTAGCGATGAACCATCACCGTCGATTGCGCTCAACGTGTTGGTTCATCTGTCTCACTGATCGTGGCAGAGTCGCCACCTTTCACTTTGAATAAGAATCATCTTTTCTCTAGTTAAACAAAAACGCACTAACCTAGAGACTAGTCGTGACGTTAGTCACGACCAGACTCTCCAAAAAGTCCATCTGTATAATATAGCAGGATGTTTGGCAAAAGCCCTCAAAAAAGATAGAAACGGTTTTTGTCCGTAAAGAAAGCCTATGCTTTTTAAAGTAGACTTTTTCAAACCATGATTTTCAATAAAAAACTGTATTTTTATTCGCTTGAATGAAACTGCTTATATCCAGATGTTTATTTTGTCCTACTTTTCATATATTATACCTCCCTTCCTTGACAGAGTATTTCTACATCTATACAATTAAAATTGTATAATTTCTTTATTATTAAATGATTATAGGCATTACGTATATGTTTTTGTATATACGTGCCGACTGAAACTAAAAAGTATAGCATTAGGGGGTGTTCGAATGACAGAAATTATCATCTCCGCTTTGCTTGGTCTGATTGTCGGTGCCGTTGTTGGTTATATTTATCTGAAAAACGTGAACGATTCAAAAGTGACTGGTGCAAAACAATCTTCAGCAATTATCATAGATGAAGCAAAGCGAGAAGCGGAAGCGTTGAAGAAAGAAGCACTTTTAGAAGCCAAAGATGAAACTCACAAATTACGAAATGAAGCAGAATCTGACATCCGTGAACGCCGAGGCGAACTGCAAAAACAGGAAAATCGGTTATTACAAAGAGAAGAGAACCTTGATCGTAAAGATGATGCTCTAAACAAGAGAGAAGTAGGTCTTGAGCGTAAAGATGATGCTCTAACTGAAAGACAACAGCATATCGAACAGAAAGAAAGCAAAGTGGATGAACTAGTTAAAAAGCAACAAACTGAACTAGAAAGAATTTCTACTTTAACTCGTGAAGAGGCGAAATCCATAATTCTTCAAGAAGTAGAAAATGAACTTGCTACGGATATTGCTGTGATGACAAAGGAATCGGAAACTAGAGCTAAAGAAGAATCCGATAAAAAATCTCGTGAGATTCTTTCCCTTGCGTTACAACGTTTTGCAGCAGACCATGTTGCAGAAACAACTGTTTCTGTAGTTAACTTGCCAAATGATGAGATGAAAGGTCGTATTATTGGGCGTGAAGGTCGAAACATTCGTACACTTGAGACGTTAACTGGTATTGATTTAATTATCGATGATACTCCAGAAGCTGTGATTCTTTCAGGCTTTGATCCAATTCGAAGAGAAACTGCCCGTTTAGCACTTGAAAAACTGGTACAGGATGGACGAATTCATCCTGCGCGAATCGAAGAAATGGTAGAAAAGTCTAGAAGAGAAGTAGATGAGCAAATTCGCGAAATTGGTGAACAAACTACATTCGATATTGGAATTCATAATTTACATCCCGACCTTATGAAAATTCTAGGTAGACTCCGTTATCGTACAAGCTATGGTCAAAATGTATTAAAACACTCAACAGAAGTTGCCTATTTAGCTGGGTTATTAGCTGCAGAACTTGGTGAAGACGTAACACTTGCAAGACGTGCAGGGTTACTTCATGATATTGGGAAAGCAATTGACCATGAAGTGGAAGGCAGCCATGTAGAAATTGGTGTTGAGCTTGCAACAAAATATAAAGAACATCCAGTAGTCATTAATAGTATTGCTTCCCATCATGGAGATACAGAAGCTACTTCTGTTATTGCCGTATTAGTGGCGGCTGCCGATGCATTATCAGCAGCACGACCTGGTGCAAGAAGCGAAACATTAGAAAACTACATTCGTCGTTTGGAGAAATTAGAAGAGATTTCTGAATCCTATGAGGGTGTAGAAAAATCATTTGCTATTCAAGCTGGTCGAGAGATTCGTATAATGGTTCGTCCGGATCAGATTGATGACTTAACTGCTCATCGTTTGGCGAGAGATATCCGTAAGCGAATTGAAGAAGAATTAGATTATCCAGGTCATATTAAAGTGACTGTTATTAGAGAAACTAGAGCTGTAGAATATGCAAAATAACATTCAACAATGGTGTTCTACTGTTTGCTAAGTTAGTATTAACAAAAAGGCTTCGAAATGAAGCCTTTTTTTCGTGAAAGGAATGAAATAGTAATGAGAATATTATTTATAGGTGATATCGTTGGTTCGATGGGACGAGATACATTAGAAGATTATTTACCAAGATTAAAAAGAAAATATAATGTAGATGTAGTTATTGCTAATGGGGAAAATGCAGCTGCAGGACGTGGGATTACTAAAAGTATTTTTCAATCATTGCTTCATATGGGAGTAGATGTAGTAACTATGGGTAACCACACTTGGGATCAAAAAGAAATTATGGATTTTATCGATGACACGGATTATTTAATTCGTCCTGCGAACTTTTCAGAGGATGCTCCTGGTAAAGGGATGACTTCCATCTCTAAAGGTGGTCATACCATTTCAGTGATCAATATGCATGGCCGCACATTTTTACCACCCCATGATGATCCATTTAAGATGGCTACTGAAATGGTTGAAGATGCGAAAAAACTATCACCAATTGTCTTTGTAGATTTTCATGCAGAAGCTACCAGTGAAAAGATCGCATTTGGTTGGCATTTAGATGGAAAAGCTTCTGTTGTAGTTGGAACACATACGCATGTTCAAACTGCTGACTCCCGTATATTACCTGGAGGTACTGCTTATATCACAGATGTTGGAATGACAGGTCCATACGATGGGGTACTAGGTATGAAAAAAGAAGATGTTCTTTACCGTTTTCAAACGAATATGCCAGCTCGTTTTGAAGTACCAAAGACGGGACGTTCTGTGCTTAGCGGTTTCTTTGTAGAAGTGGACAATACCACTGGGAAAGCAATACACCAGGAACGAATTTATATAAACGAGGATTACCCATTTAAAGGCTAAAAGTCTAAAAGATTACTCCTGCGCATAAGTTAGATTATGAACCAGAAGCAAGTTCATAATATAGCGACAAAAGGAGAAATGATAGTGGATTCTTTAAAAGTATCTTCCAGATCAAACCCAAATTCAGTTGCTGGGGCATTAGTTGCAGTAATTAGAGAACAAGGGTATGCAGAGATGCAAGCAGTAGGAGCAGGAGCATTAAATCAGGCTATCAAAGCGATAGCAATTGCCCGAGGATTTGTAGCCCCAAGTGGAACAGACCTAACTTGTTCTCCTGCCTTCACCGATATTGTCATATCTGGTGAAGATCGAACAGCTTTAAAGTTACTTGTTGAAAAAAAAGCAAAATAGACGGGGGGTCCCTACTTTTATAGTAGGCGACCTCTCTTTTTAATAATTAGTACTAACTAAATGGATTATAGAATTTTTTCGTATAATTTGTGACACTACGTTTCCGTCAAAGGTCTGAATTTCTATAAAAATACGGGGAATACATAGTGATAACTGCTAGTTCATGATAAACTTATGAAGGAAATTAGTATTTAGTCGAATAGTAAGGAGATGTTTATATGTTGCAACAGCTTTCTTGGAAAGTAGGAGGGCAGCAAGGAGAGGGTATAGAAAGTACAGGAGAAATATTCTCAATGGCGATGAACCGCCTAGGATACTATCTGTACGGATACCGTCATTTCTCTTCTCGAATTAAAGGTGGCCATACAAACAATAAAATCTGTGTACGTCCAACGCAAGTTCGTACAATTCCAGATGATTTAGATATTTTAGTAGCATTCGATCAAGAAACAATCGATGTCAACTACAAAGAGTTAACGGAAAAAAGTGTAGTTTTGGCAGATGCGAAATTCTCACCAGTAGCACCTGAAGATTGTAAGGCACCAATGTATATTGTTCCTTTCACAGAGGTAGCGGCAGAACTTGGAACATCTCTTATGAAAAACATGGTAGCAATTGGCGCAAGTGCCGCACTACTTAACTTGGATAAAGCAGTATTCCAAGGGGTAGTGGATGAAATTTTTGGTAAAAAGGGACAAGAAGTAGTAGAAAAAAACATGCAAGCTATTCAGCAGGGCTTTGAAACAATGGCTGAGCAACTGGGAGATCGTCTTGGTGAGTGGGAAATTGCGCCTGCTGATGGAAAACATCGGATGTTTATGATAGGAAATGATGCGATTGCTTTTGGTGCATTAGCAGCGGGTGTTCGCTTTATGGCTGCATATCCGATTACTCCTGCATCGGAAATTATGGAATATATGATTAAAAAACTACCATTATTTGGTGGATCTGTTATACAAACAGAGGATGAAATTGCTGCTGCTACAATGGCAATTGGTTCAAACTATGGTGGTGTTCGTGCATTTACAGCATCAGCAGGTCCAGGGCTTTCATTGATGATGGAGGCAATCGGTCTTTCTGGTATGACGGAGCAACCACTTGTAATTGTGGATACACAGCGTGGGGGACCTTCTACAGGTTTACCAACTAAACAAGAACAATCCGATTTAATGCAAATGATTTATGGAACACATGGAGAAATTCCAAAGGTGGTTATTGCACCAAGTACTGGAGAAGAAGCATTCTATGATACTATTCAAGCTTTCAATATTGCAGAGGAATTGCAGCTTCCAGTAATTATTTTATCCGATTTACAACTATCATTAGGTAAACAAACAGTAGAGCCATTTGATTATTCTAAGGTTGAAATCCGTCGTGGTAAATTAGTAGAAAATGATGAAATTCCTGTAGCTGAAGATAAATCTTACTTCAAGCGTTATGAAGTAACGGAAGATGGTGTATCACCACGTGTTCTTCCGGGTACAGAGCATGCTATTCACCATGTAACTGGAGTTGAGCATGATGAAACAGGTAAACCATCTGAGGCAGCAACAAATCGTAAAGCTCAAATGGATAAACGTTTAGGGAAGCTTAAGCATATTAACTTCAAAGAGCCGGTATACGTAAACGCACCTTACGAAGAAGCGGATATACTATTTGTTGGCTTTAACTCTACTAGAGGGGTGCTAGAAGAATTACAACAAACATTTATTGAAAGTGATATAAAAGTAAATCATGCACAGATTCGTTTAATTCATCCATTCCCAGTGGAAGAAATGCACTCACTAGTTGCAAAAGCGAAAAAAGTAGTAGTAGTAGAGAATAATGCAACTGGTCAATTGGCAAATATCATTAAAATGAATGTTGGCGGTCATGATAAATTGGTAAGTGTAACAAAATATGACGGCACACCATTTTTACCATTACAGCTTGCAAAACAAGTAAAGGAGTTGCTAACAGATGGTAACATTTAAAGATTTTCGTAATAATGTAAAACCTAACTGGTGTCCTGGTTGTGGTGACTTCTCGGTGCAGGCAGCAATTCAACGTGCTGCAGCAAATGTTGGCATTCAACCACATGATTTAGCTGTAATTTCGGGTATCGGCTGTTCTGGGCGTATTTCTGGATATATTCATTCATATGGTTTCCATGGTATTCACGGTCGCGCACTTCCAATTGCGCAGGGATTAAAAATGGCAAATAAAGATTTACATGTTATCGCTTCTGGTGGTGATGGTGATGGATTTGCAATAGGGATGGGTCATACCATTCATTCCATCCGTCGTAATGTCGATATAACTTATGTTGTAATGGACAACCAAATCTACGGTTTAACAAAAGGGCAAACATCCCCACGTTCAGCAGAGGGCTTTAAAACGAAGTCAACTCCTGGAGGAGCAATTGAACCATCTGTTCAACCATTAGAACTGGCCCTAACTTCTGGAGCTACTTTTGTAGCGCAAGGATTTTCTTCTGATATTAAAGAGCTAACTGCAATTATCGAAGCTGGCATTAATCATAAAGGATTTTCGTTCATCAATGTATTTAGCCCGTGCGTAACTTACAATAAGGTAAATACTTATGACTGGTTTAAAGAACATTTAACAAAGCTTTCTGCTGTCGAAGGATATGACTCTACTAACAGAGAAGAAGCTATGAAAGTAGTAATGGAAACAGAAGGTCTTGTTACAGGTATTATTTATCAAGATGAAAACGCCCCATCCTACCAAGAACAAGTTCCTGGTTATGCACCAACCCCACTTGTCGATCAAAATTTGAAGATGAGTGAACAGGAATTCAACGCTTTAATTCAAGACTTTATGTGATATAACTGAGCTCATGAACCGTTAATGTTCATGGGCTATTTTTATACGAACGAAAGCCCATAAATATTAAAAAATAGCCCATAACAAGCAGAAGATAGCCCATAAAATCAATGCTAGCCCTTAATAGACAGATTATAGCTCTTAAGTATGCTTGGATAGACCTTAAACATGAAGAAATAGCCCATAACATTTCCCACCCAACCTCAATAAACCAATTATATGAGCTTAATTTGTCTAAATAAGAAATTTTAAGTTGAAAGCCTTGTGGCATTAGAGAACTATTCAGTATAATAGGAGGGATATTCGTACTTTTCACGAATGAAGGAAAGGAGAGTTCTTATGAACGAGGAATCACGTTTACAAAGTACTCAAGTGAAGGAAGCTAGCTCTTTGGATAAAAAGTCCGAGAAGGATTATAGTAAATATTTTCAAGCAGTCTATACTCCACCATCATTAAAAGATGCGAAGAAACGTGGCAAAGAAGAGGTAGAATACCACAACGACTTTGCTATTGCAGAGCAATTTAAAGGCATGGGTCAAAATAGAAAATTTTATATACGTACTTATGGCTGTCAAATGAACGAGCATGATACAGAGGTAATGGCAGGCATTTTCATGCAACTAGGATATGAACCTACGGATACTGTAGACGATGCAAATGTTGTTTTACTAAATACTTGTGCCATTCGTGAAAATGCTGAAAACAAAGTATTTGGTGAGCTTGGTCATTTTAAGCATTTAAAACAAAAAAATCCAGATGTATTAATCGGCGTCTGTGGTTGTATGTCGCAGGAAGAATCAGTTGTCAACAAAATATTAAAAACTTACAATCAAGTAGATATGATTTTTGGTACACATAATATTCACCGTCTTCCTAATATATTAAACGAGGCTTACCTTTCTAAAGAAATGGTAGTGGAAGTTTGGTCTAAAGAAGGAGACGTTATAGAAAACTTGCCGAGAGTACGTAAGGGTTCGATTAAGGCATGGGTTAATATTATGTATGGCTGTGATAAATTCTGTACATATTGTATCGTTCCATATACACGTGGAAAAGAACGCAGTCGTCGCCCGGAAGATATTATCCAAGAAATTAGACATCTAGCGGCGCAAGGGTACAAGGAAGTAACATTGCTTGGTCAAAATGTAAATGCATATGGAAAAGACTTTGAAGATCTAGATTATCGCTTTGGTGATCTAATGGATGACCTTCGGAAGATTGACGTAGCTCGCATACGTTTCATGACTAGTCATCCTAGGGACTTTGATGATCACTTAATCGAAGTGCTTGCAAAAGGCGGAAACTTAGTCGATCATATTCATCTTCCAGTTCAATCTGGATCATCGGATATCCTTAAAATAATGGCTCGTAAATATACAAGAGAGCATTATTTAGAACTTGTTCGTAAAATAAAAGCTGCTATCCCAAATGTTTCATTAACAACCGACATAATTGTTGGGTTCCCAAATGAAACCGATGAACAATTTGAAGAAACAATATCACTATATAAAGAAGTCGGTTTCGAAATTGCTTATACGTATATTTACTCTCCACGGGAAGGTACTCCAGCTGCAAAAATGATAGATAACGTACCGATGGAAGTGAAAAAGGAAAGACTGCAGCGTTTAAATAAGTTAGTAAATGATATGTCAGCTGAAGCTATGAAAAGACATGCTGGACAAATTGTGGAAGTTTTAGTCGAAGGTGAGAGTAAAAACAACCCCGATGTACTTGCAGGCTACACAAGTAAAAGTAAACTAGTTAATTTCGTTGGTCCTAAAGATATTATTGGCCAAATAGTTAAAGTGAAAATAACAGAAGCAAAAACATGGTCACTTACTGGGGAACTAGTAAATGAAACAATCGAGCAAAAGGTGGGAGTATAATGTCTACAACAAAATATACTAGAGACGAAATTATTGAAAAAGCAAAAGAAATTGCAACTATGATTGCAAATACAGAAGAAGTTGAATTCTTCAAACGTGCCGAAGAGCAAATCAATGAAAATACAAAGGTACGCGAAAAAATAGCGAGTCTTAAAAGCTTACAAAAACAAGCTGTCAACTTTCAGCATTTAGGGAAAGAAAAAGCTCTTACACTAATTGAGGGTAAAATTTCAGCAATCGAGGAAGAAATTGATAGTCTACCGATTGTACAACAATTCAAACAATCACAAGGTGACGTAAATAGTCTGCTACAACTAGTTGCAAATTCAATTTCTAATAACGTAACAAATCAAATTATTGAAGCAACTGATGGTGACCTATTAAGAGGCGAAACAGGATCAAAAGTAAAAAATACAACGTACGATAGTTGTTCATAATACTTATTTTAAAAGGCATTCATTTAATCTGAAAGGATTAAATGGATGCCTTTAATTGCTTGTTCCGAGTCTTTCAAAACTAGGTTAATAATAGTTCTGTACTGAAAAGAAAACTAGTATTATACTTTTATAAAAACACTGAAAATGCATAATTGGTTGGCAATTTGTTAAACTTTTGTGTTAAAATTGTTATGTACTTTGGGAATATATATATGAGGGGGAAATTGTATGAAGAAAAAGCAGTTTAAGCTATTAAGCATACTAAGTATTTTTGTTTTATTAATACTTGCAGCATGTGGCTCAAATGAAGGGGATTCATCGTCAGATGGAGATTCTGGTAAAACAAAAGAAGACTACAAGTTTTTGAGCTTATTAACAGGTGGAGTACAAGGAACGTATTATCCACTTGGGGGAACATTTGCGGAATTAATCAGCAGTGAAACTGGGATTAAAACTACAGCTGAGGTTTCACAAGCATCAGCAGCAAATATGACAGCACTAAAAGAGGGGACTGCAGAAATTGCATTCACTCAAACAGACATCGCTTTCTATGCAACAGAAGGAGAGTTAATGTTTAAGGACAATAAAGTAGATACAATCTCTGCACTTGGTGCACTATATCCAGAAACAGTTCAATTAGTAACTACGGACAAAACTGGTATTAAGTCATTCGATGATTTAAAAGGTAAGAAAATTTCTGTAGGTGCTCCTGGATCAGGAACATATGCAAATGCAGAACAACTACTTGAAATTCATGGATTAACGATGGACGATATTGAACCACAAAACTTAGATTTTGGTGAATCACAAGATAGTTTACAAGCTGGTCAAATTGATGCGGCATTTATTACTGCGGGAACTCCAACTGGGGCTGTAGAAGCGTTGAACGCAGTTGCTAATGTAGTAATCGTTCCTGTAGAAGATGCAAAAGCTGATGAGCTAATCGAAAAATATCCATATTACGCTAAAGATGTAGTGCCATCAGGTACTTATGGATTAACTGAAGAAGTACCTACAGTATCTGTATTAGCAATGCTAGCTGTAACTAACGAGCTACCAGAGGACTTAGTTTATGAAATGACAAAAGCAATTTATGATAATGCTGGTAGTATTACTCATCCAAAAGGTCAATTTATTAAACCTGAAACTGGGCTAGAAGGTATTGGAATTAAAATTCATCCTGGTGCTCAAAAGTATTTTGATGAAGTAAATAAATAAAATTAAATGCTCGGGGGCATGTTGCTGTTGCTTACATGTCCCTTTTTTATTGAAAGAATGGTGGAGCAAAGAAATGCGGTTTCTTAAGGTGTTTGGAATAATAGTCCTTTTATGCGTAGTTGGCATTTCATTTTTCTTTCCATATCAACAAGTATTTGTTTTTACTGAAACTAGAAGTGACGATCCTAAATTATATTATTTACGGATTGAGGATGTACGAGACTTCCAAATTATATTCACACATTCTATACATAAAAGTGACGTAATAGAACTTTATAAAATAACAGAGGATTCTAAAATTCAATTAATATCAATGATGTATGAGGATTTAGCAATTGGAATGCCTGGACACGCAGAAGAAGGGCAAACTTTTGAAGAGAAAGATGGAATCTATAAACTTTCCTACGATGATAAAGTTATCGATTCCTTTACGCTTTTTGTTGCCGATATTGATATGGATTTAATATTTAAATATAAACAAAAGGATTATGACTTAAAAAAATTGTTAAAACGTAGTAAAGCTTATGAATTTAAAGTAAAAAAAGTATCTCTATATGAACAATGGAAAGGAGTTAAGATGAATGACTGAAAAACAATCAAAACCGAACAGCGAATCGACAGAAACAGAATCTTTTCAACAGTTATCGGAAGAAGAACAGCAAGCCATCTTACAGAAATACGATCCTGAATCTAATACAAGATCTGTAGATGGTATTATGAAGAAGGTAATTTTCTTTGGATTATTAGCATTTTCTTTATTTCAACTTTATACAGCTATTGAAGGTCAATTTACAGCTTATATTCAACGGTCAATACATTTAGGGTTTGCATTATCGCTTATTTTCTTAATGTTCCCTGCAATGAAAAAATCTATCCGAAAAAGAAAAATTCCAATATATGATTATCTTTTATCCATATTATCTATTGGAGTAGGTCTCTACTGGCCTATACAATATCAAGAATTAGTTTTTCGAGTAGGAACAATGACAGATTTAGATTTTATAGTAGGTGCTTTAGCAATATTATTAACTTTAGAAGCAGCTCGCCGTACTGTCGGGTTACCTATTACAATAATCGCTACTGTTTTCTTAGTGTATGCATTCTTCGGACCGTATTTTCCAGGTTTCTTAGCGCACAGAGGGCAAGATTTAAACAGTTTAGTGCATCTAATGTTCTTTACAACAGATGGAATTTTAGGTACTCCGATTAGTGTATCTGCTACATTTATATTTGTCTTCCTGCTATTTGGATCATTCCTAGTGAAAACCGGAGTTGGGCAGTACTTCAATGACTTAGCGGTAACACTTGCAGGTCGTTTAACTGGGGGACCTGCAAAGGTTGCCATTTTCTCCAGTGCGTTACAGGGTACTATTTCAGGAAGCTCAGTTGCTAACGTAGTAACTTCTGGTTCTTATACGATACCAATGATGAAAAAGCTAGGTTATCGAAAGGAATTTGCAGGTGGAGTAGAAGCAGCAGCGTCTACAGGTGGGCAATTAATGCCCCCAATTATGGGTGCAGCGGCATTCCTAATGGTAGAGTTTATCGGTGGTATTACTTATTGGGAAATTGCAAAAGCAGCAGCGATACCAGCAGTTTTATACTTTGCTGGTATATGGATTATGACACATTTTGAGGCAAAACGTGTTGGACTAAAAGGTATGTCAAAAGAAGAAATGCCAGATCGCAAAGAAGTTTTGAAAAAGTTATATTTATTAATACCAATTATAGCGATTATTGTTCTAATGTTTATAGGAGTACCAACGATGCAAGCAGCATTATGGGGAATTGTTGCTGCCGTAGTATTCAGTGCAATTGATAAAGAAACCAGAATGAATTTTAAAGATATAATAGATGCTCTAGTTGATGGAGCAAGAACTGCATTAGCAGTTGCAGCGGCAACCGCTGCTGCTGGAATTATTGTTGGAGTAGTTGTAAAAACTGGATTAGGACTTAGTCTGGCAAATGGTCTTATTTCTGCATCAGGTGGAAATATTTTCCTAACTCTATTCTTTACGATGCTAGCATCTATTGTTTTGGGCATGGGTTCTCCAACAACAGCCAATTATGTAATTACGTCAACGATTGCTGCACCAGCTATCATCACACTTTTGATGCTTGATATGCCGGCAGGTGCTACAGTACCATTAGTTGTCGCTTTATCTGCGCATTTGTTCGTATTTTACTTTGGTATTATTGCAGATATTACACCTCCCGTTGCACTTGCAGCATTTGCAGCAGCAGGGGTTTCTGGTGGAGATCCAATTAAAACTGGAGTTGTGGCTGCTAAATTAGCAATCGCAGCATTTATCATTCCATATATGGTGATATTCTCGCCTGCATTACTCATGATAGATACGACATTCCTTGAAGTTATTTGGGTTGTATTTACCGCAATTACCGGAATGATTGCAATTGGTGCAGGAATGATTGGATATTGGTATCGCAAGGTAACATGGATTGAAAGAATATTTGCAGTTGGAGCTGGGTTGCTTTTGATTTACCCAGAAAGTTTTTCAGATATTGCCGGATTAATTATCTTTGCAATCCTATTAGCAATTCAATTGTTTACTAAGGGTAAGAATAATCCAGAAGCAATAGCACATTAAAATTTCATCTCTTCTTAAGTAAAATAATATAAATTTAAAGTAAAACACGAGCCCATTTTGGCTCGTGTTTTTATATAATAGAGTTAAGATAGATAGAATTGGGGTTTTTTACATGTCAATGAAATTTATACTAGCTGAAAAGCAGATGAATGATGCAATACTTTTTCCGGAGTTTAACTTAACTATTAATGAAAGTGAAATTGTTTCGTTATGTACAAACGTCAATGTTCGTGAGCAACTGCTATTCATATTATTAGGGAAAACCAACCTATCGAAAGGCAGTATAGAAATTGGTCCCGAGCAAAAACTAGGATTTTATTTCTTACGTGAAGGGGAATATGAAAGACTTACAGTGAAGGAATCTCTACAATTTTTCCATCGTATTCATCAATCCGATCAATCAATTGAAGAAGTTTTACAGACTGTGCAGTTGGAAAGCAAAAAAAATAAGAGAATAAAAGAACTTTCATATTCTGAAAAGAAACGTGTTCAACTTGCACATATACTTATTCAAAATCCTGCCATATACATAATGGAAGAACCCGATCAAAATCTAGATATTGAATCGAAAAAAATCTTTATCAATATACTTAAAATGCTGAGTTCGTCACAGAAAACAATTCTTATTTTGACGGGGCAAGTAGAAAGTGCTATAGCTTATTCTGATCAAATATACCGCTTGGATGAAAAAGGACTTCATCCAATTCACTTAGAGGTGGATACGCAAAATGATTCAAATACGAAAACAGGAAATGAACATAAAGACAAGATTGTTCAACCTATTCGTTTTGAAAAAATACCAACTAAGGTTAATGAAAAAATTGTATTATTTGATCCACCAGAAATCGATTATATAGAGAGTATTGAGGGACAAACTTTTTTGCATAATAAGGGAGAAAGTTTTCCGTGTGCATTTACGTTAAATGATTTAGAAGAAAGATTATTACCCTTTGGATTTTTTCGCTGTCACAGATCTTATATTGTGAATTTACAAAAAGTGCGCGAAGTAATTACATGGACTAGAAATAGTTACAGTTTAGTTCTGGATGATTCGGAAAAATCATCTATACCACTTTCAAAGACGAAAATGACTGATTTAAAAGGAATGTTGGGCCTAAAATAAGCTCCGTTCACCCCAAATTTAACTCCATTCACCTGAAATATAAGGTTTTTAATGAGAATATCTCTTAATCTTAGGTTGTTCATACAAAAATGCTCAACCAAAAAATTAGGAGGTTTTTAAATGGAAAACGCAATCGAAGTGAAGGGTCTAGCAAAATATTATTCAAACTTTAAAGCAATTGAAGATGTTCAATTTGAAGTTAAAAAGGGAGAGATCTTTGGATTTCTTGGACCTAGTGGATCTGGCAAGACGACAACTATTAAAATCTTAACGGGACAATTGAATGCAACAGAAGGAGAAGCTTTCGTTTTTGGAGAGAGCGTTTCTGTCCTGAAAAATCCAACAGCTCGAAAACGATTTGGTGTTCTAACAGATAATAGTGGATTATATGGAAGGCTGTCAATAATTGAAAATCTTCAGCTTTACTGCAAACTTTATGACTTACCCAATTCTAAAGTTGATGAGGCATTGGATTTTGTCAATTTAAAGGAAGCTGGGAAAAAGAAGATTTCCACTTTATCTAAAGGAATGACGCAGCGAGTCAATTTAGCTAGAGCAATATTACATGAACCTGAACTGCTATTTTTAGATGAGCCAACTTCTGCATTGGATCCAGTAAATACACTACATATCTATAACGGCTTACGTGCATTAAATAATAGGGGAACAACGATATTCTTAACTACTCATGACATGCAAGAGGCTGATGTTTTATGTAACCGAGTAGCTTTCCTTCACAAGGGAAAAATTCAACTTCTTGATAAACCAGGAGAGCTTAAAAAACAATTTGCAGATGGGACAGTAACTGTAGAATTATCGAACAATGAGAAAGTTGTACTACGAAAGGATTCAGAGGGAGCAGAAGAAATGTTCCAGCTTATGAAAGAGAATCGAGTTCAAACAGTACATTCAAATGAACCAACTTTAGGAGATATATTTGTAAAAGTGACTGGAGGAGAATTGGTATGACGTTTTCATGGAAGAGAGTAAATGCAATTTTTCAAAAAGATTTTAAGGATTTCTCAAGAAACTTAGCAGTTTCAATCGTGGTATTCTTACCACTAATTTTAGCAGCTGTATATGGCCGTATGGGATTAGATACAATACAAGCTCATTTTATGAATATTAATATGACGTTTGCCATGGTTGGTACATACGTCCAGTGTTGCTTGATAGCAGAAGAAAAAGAAAAGAACACACTACGTGGACTTATGCTATCCCCAGCCAGTACATTAGAAATTCTTGGTGGAAAAAGCCTGTTATCATTTGTATTAACTATTGTTATTGCATTCTTCTGTGCATATTTATCGGAATATCGTCCAGCTAATATAGCAATCATTGCAACAGCTATTGTTATTTCATCTGTTTTCTTCATAGGTTTAGGAACTTTATTAGGGCTTATTGCAAAATCAGTTATGGAATCTTCTGTAATAGTTCTTCCTGTTATTGCTGTTTTTACAATGGGATCATTTGTAACTGTTTGGATAGAGAAGTATCCAGTATTGCAGATAGTTGAATATTTGCCAAACATTCAACTAATTGACCTTGCAACAAAAGTGGAAAAAGGAGCAGGATTCGGTGATGTAATTTCAAATCTGGCTATAATTCTGATTTGGACTGTGGTCGTATATATATTAACTGTGATTGTATATAAAAAACGAATGGTGGATTAGTTTTAAGTATGATAAAGCATCAGCAAACTGTAGGGGCTTTATTGTTCCTGAACAATTAATATTTGTTTAAATATACAGAGAATTCCTTTTATAGGGCATTCTTTCAGACTGTAGACAAACTCAATTTTTGGTGCATAGAGTTGTATACTAAAATCGGCAAGGACCACCACTTCGCTTTCCATGGGCTTGGCTTCAGCCTCCTCGTCACTGCGAAAACATATTCCTGCGGTTACTCGTCAAGACATTGGTCAAACAAAGTTCGACCAATGTCTTTCCTGCGGGGTCTTCTGCTCAAACTGTTCCCACAGGAGTCTTCGTGGTGGTCCTTGCCTTATAAACAACTCCTTAAAGGTTTCCACTATATATACTTTTATTTAGATAAAGCAACCACTTTAAAGATATTTATTATTACTCATAGCAGTTTATAAAAATACTTTGTTCGTCAAGCCGAGAGAATGCCTTTTATAGGGCATTCTCTTTTTGAAAGATAAGTATAAATGCAATGGAAGCGTATCTTGACTAAGTAAGGGTATAATAAAAATAAGTATCTAGTATTGCCTTATCAAATAAGGAAAGGAAGATTCGATGACAGAAGATAATATAAAAGTAGGATGGAACTTGGAAAATACTTATACCAATCTGCCGGAATTAATGTATACAGTTATTAATGTAAATCCTGTTAGCAACCCAAAAATTGTTGTCTTAAATGGAGAATTAGCAACTACGTTAGGACTAGATCCTAAAGCATTAGAAAGTAGACAAGGTATTGAGGAACTGGCTGGCAATCGCACAATAGAAGGTGGGATACCTTTAGCACAGGCCTATGCTGGGCATCAATTTGGACATTTTACTATGTTAGGGGACGGTAGAGCTCTGCTGCTCGGTGAACATATTAAGCCTTCGGGAGAACTAGTTGATATCCAGTTGAAGGGTTCAGGTAGAACACCATATTCTCGTGGAGGAGATGGAAGAGCAGGACTTGGACCAATGCTTCGTGAATATATTATTAGTGAATCTATGCATGCACTTGGTATTCCAACGACTCGTAGCCTTTCTGTAGTCACTACAGGTGAGGATATTATGCGGGAAACTGTTGGACCAGGAGCTGTAATGACGCGTATAGCTTCTAGTCATTTACGTGTTGGTACTTTTCAATTTGCTGCAAAATGGGGAAGTATAAACGATTTAAAAGACTTGGCAGATTATGCAATAGAGAGACATTATCCGATACTATTGGATAAAGAAAATCGTTATCTATTATTACTCCAGGAAGTAATTGAGCATCAGGCAGCTTTAATTGCGAAATGGCAACTTGTTGGCTTTATTCATGGAGTGATGAACACGGATAATATGACAATAAGTGGTGAAACAATCGATTATGGTCCTTGTGCTTTCATGGATACTTTTGATTCGAAAACAGTATTTAGCTCAATCGATACTCATGGTCGTTATGCTTATGAAAATCAACCGAATATAGCTGCTTGGAATTTAGCAAGGTTGGCAGAAAGTTTATTACCACTTATTCATGAAGACCAGGAAGAAGCAGTCAAACTTGCAACAGAAAAAATAGGGGCATTTCCGGAAAAATATGAGACATACTGGTTGACAGGAATGGGGAATAAGCTAGGTATTTTTAATATAGAAGAAGAGGACCTTTCGTTAATTGATAACTTGCTTCAACTTATGGAGAAATACAGAGCAGACTATACTAATACATTCCGATTGATGACTCTTGATAAGTTAGAGGAAACTGTTTTGTTTGGTAAAAAAGATTTTGACCAATGGTATGAGAAGTGGCTAGCTAGACTTGAAAAACAAGATGTGTCTAAAGAATTTATCCAGCAGCTGATGCAGAAAAGTAATCCTGCAGTCATTCCAAGAAATCATCGGGTAGAAGAAGCAATTGAAGCAGCAGTGAATAATAAAGATTATAGTGTGCTAAAGAGCCTTCTTAAAGTAATTTCAAAACCATACGATTATAGTTCTGATCATATGGATTATACTTCACTACCCCCTGATACCTCAAGACCGTATAAAACGTTTTGCGGTACTTAAAAAAGTTAAAACAAGCCTGTAAACATTCTAAGTTTACAGGCTTGTACTAATAAATTAGGACAAAAAATCAGGTTTCAAATAATTGGGGTTTGGATATTTGTAAAATCCTTCTCCAGCTTCACTGCCAGTTTTGCCTTTATCGATATACTCCGTTTTTAAAATATTGGCCAACTTAATGAAATGATCGTTGCCAGATTGTCCTTTTGCATTGGCAATATTGTATGCGGTATTAATTCCAACGATATCCAAAATAGCAAATGGACCTTTTGGAGAGCCGGTTGCAATCATCCAAGTTTTATCGATAGTTTCCGGATCAGCAATGTCATTTATTAATAGTTGTTGAGCAGCTTCTAAAAAAGGAACTAGTAGAGAATTCAATATATATCCTGGCTGTTCTTTTTGTAGTGGTAAGGCTACCATCCCAATAGCTTTGGCAAATTTAATCACGTCATTAAAAACTTGTGTCTCTGTTCCAGGGTGTTTCATAATTTCGGCTGTATTGTTCATCCAAATTTCATTGGCAAAGTGTAATGCTAGAAATTTTCCTGGTCGACCTGTTACTTCGGCAAATTGGCTAGGTAGTAATGTAGAAGAGTTAGTTGCAAAAATTGTCTTTTGTGGTGCAACTTTGCTTAAGTCCTTATAGAAATTATTTTTTATTGGTACAACTTCAGGGATTGCTTCGATTACGAGATCCGCTTCAGTTACAGCTTTTTCTAAATCAGTGTAGAAAGAAATACGATTATATGCTTCGTTAACTTCTCCGTCAGTAGCTCCTAAATCTTCTTTATAACGTAATTTTAAATTCATCATTCTATTTTTTGCATTGTCAAGAGCCTCATCATTAATATCATATACTGCAACTTGAAAACCATTAAATGCCGTTTGAAAAGCTATTTGACTTCCCAAAACTCCACTACCAGCAACAGTAATTTGTTCGTAATTCATTTACAATCTCCTCTCCAATGTAAAAAGTATAATCGTTTTACTATACCCTTTAAGCGAATGTTCAAGCAGAGTTTAGCAAAATGAATATAACAAACACTATATAATATAGAAAGGGCTAATTATAGGAACTCTAACTTGTAACATAGCTTTTTTATCTTTAAAATTAAAGAGTAATCTAGTTAGGTTCAATTTTTAGAAAAAGGAGTTTTAAAAGCGTATGCAGACGAACAAAGTAGCGGATACAACCCGACGAATAATTTTAATCGTAATAGGTGCAGCTATTGCGGGTTATGCACTTGAAGCTGTATTAATACCAAACTCAGTTATTGACGGTGGGGTAACAGGCGTTAGTATCATGGGAACATATTTATTTAATATTCCTCTTGGCGTATTACTATTTGTATTAAACATTCCATTTGTATATTTAGGATATAAACAAGTAGGTAAAACCTTTGCAATAATGAGTATTGTTGGAATAGCATCACTATCTATTTCTACAGTTTTACTGCATCATATCGAGCCAATTTTAAGTGCAAAGGATCCTTTATTAGTAGTAATATCTGGGGGAGTAATGCTAGGTGTTGGTATTGGGGTTGTCCTTCGAAACGGTGGAGCTCTTGATGGAGCAGAAGTTTTAGCAGTCCTTGTATCTCGAAAAGTACCGTTTTCAGTAGGAGATATCATTTTACTTATCAATGCGTTTATTTTTGTAGGTGCAGGTTTTATATATGGTTTAGAAAGTGCACTTTATTCAGCTACTACTTATTACATAGCTAAAATCGTAATTGATGTAATTCAAGTTGGTCTTGAAAAGTCTAAATCTGTACGTATTGTTAGTAAACAATCTGAGAAGATTGGCTCTGCAATTCAAGATCGTTTAGGTCGTGGTGTTACATATTCAAGTGGACGTGGCGGTTTTTCAAATGAAACAATGGATATTGTTACATGTGTAATTACTCGTATGGAAGAAAACAAATTAATGACGATTATTAAAGAATTGGACACAAGTGCTTTTGTTGTGATCACAGATGTGGCAGAAGTAAGAGGCGGTAGCTTCAAAAAACGTGATATTCACTAATACAATAAACCCGTTAAATGAGTAACTATCGTCATTTAACGGGTATTTATTATACAAAAATTATTTTCGTTTTTTCTTTCCAAGTTCTTTTGTAGCAGCTTTATTTTTATCTACAATCTGTTCAAATTCAACTTGTACATGGATGCCATTTTCTTCGGTTTCTTGGACACTAATCACTTTGCCTTTTCGGCCTTTAATTTTTAGATTGTCTTCGACCACAGGTATATCTCTCAATACTTGAGTTAAAACAATTATATTTTTCTCCATAAAATGAACAGCATACATTTCCATTTCCCCTTATTTTATATTTTAGAATCTATGTATTTTATGATTATTTGAAAGATATAGAACTTCTATAAGTTGTAAACATATTAGTATATCTATTTAAAAAGAAGAGGTGTTCATAACAATAAACTCAAGACAGAATAGTTCTGGCTAAAATAAGCAATCATTGCAATTGTAAATGTTAATGTGGACGGACTTTTAGATTTCTGATTTAATTTTTGTTAGGAGTTTGTAATCGGAATAACTTGCAAAAAATTTAAGGACTTGTTATTCTTAGACCAATTAAATAATTTATCCTTCGGGGTCGGGTGAAAGTCCCAATCGACAGTAAGAGAGCAATCTTGAAGCCTGTGAGCCGTAAAACGCATGATTTGGTGAGAGTCCAAAGCCGACAGTTACAGTCTGGATGGGAGAAGGAATAAGTGCCTAATGAGTAGGTTTTTTAGTTATGCTAAAAAACGGTATAAAAGGGCTTATTAAAGTATGACTTCTCTCGCATCCAATGAATTCTGGATGTGTTTTTTTATGTCTGGATAAGACTTAGCAATTAAGGCGAAGATTGCCATTATTGCAATTCTTCTAGCGCGTTCAAGGTTGACATAGGAGCTTGCGCTTTTCAAAATTGAATAATTATCCTTCGGGGTCGGGTGAAAGTCCCAATCGACAGTAAAAGAGCAATCTTAAAGCCTGTGAGCCGTAAAACGCATGATTTGGTGTGAATCCAAAGCCGACAGTTATAGTCTGGATGGGAGAAGGAATAAGTGCCTAATGAGTAGGTTTTTTAGTTATGCTAAAAAACGGTATAAAAGGGCTTATTAAAGTATGACTTCTCTCGCATCCAATGAATTCTGGATGTGTTTTTTAATGTCCAGAAAAGAACGTCTTTATTGCAATTCTTCTAGCGCTTGGCAAGGTTGACATAGGAGCTAGCGCTTTTCAAAATTGAATAATTATCCTTCGGGGTCGGGTGAAAGTCCCAATCGACAGTAAGAGAGCAATCTTGAAGCCTGTGAGCCGTAAAACGCATGATTTGGTGAGATTCCAAAGCCGACAGTTATAGTCTGGATGGGAGAAGGAGTAGTTCGATGCTTTTTGAGAAATATTGACAAAAGGCTTGTTTGAATCTACCTAATTTTCCTCTGTCACCTTTGTGGGCGGAGTTTTTTGTTTTTAAGAAGCTTCTGATTTCTCCTCAAAACATATTAGTAAAGGAGGATACAATGTTTACAGGAATTGTAGAAGAGCAAGGTATAGTAAATAACATTCGAAAAAGTGCTAGCAGTATGCAACTTTCTATCCAAGCTGACAGAATTTTAGAAGATATAAGATTGGGCGATAGCATTTCAGTAAATGGTGTTTGTTTAACTGTAATCACATTTTCTCAAACTGAATTTACAGTAGATGTAATGCCAGAAACGTTTCATGCGACTACAACCAATTTATTAAATAATGGGTCAGCTGTTAACCTAGAACGAGCAATGGGCGCAAATGGCCGTTTTGGTGGACATTTCGTTTCCGGACATGTTGACGGAGTAGGTACGATATTGAAGAAACGACCTACTGCAAATGCAGTTTATATTGATATTACTGTACCAGAAGATGTAAGTCACTTTTGTATTCCTAAAGGATCTATTACCGTAGATGGCACAAGTTTAACTATTTTTGAAATAACAAAGTCGACAATAACTATTTCACTAATTCCCCATACAAACAAAGAGACAGTGTTAGGGATGAAGAAAGAGCGTGAACTAGTCAATATTGAATGTGACATGCTAGGAAAGTATATGTATCAATATGTTAAAAATAAAAAGGAATCAACTATTACACAAGATTTTCTAAAGCAGAACGGTTTTTAAGGAGATAATAACATGCTAAATACGATAGAAGAAGCAATAACGGATTTAAAACAAGGTAAGATCATTATTTTAATTGATGATGAAAACCGCGAGAACGAAGGCGATTTTCTTTGCTTAGCAGAATTTGCTACACCAGAAAATATTAATTTCATGGCTAAGTATGGTCGGGGGTTGATTTGTATGCCTATTCATGAAGAAATTGCCCAGGAATTACAATTGCATCCGATGGTTTCTAACAATACAGATTTTCATCAAACGGCATTCACTGTGTCGATTGATCACGAGACCACATCAACAGGGATTAGTGCTTTCGATCGTTCTAAAACAATGTTGCAAGTGATTAATCCAGAAGCAAGAGCATTACAATTTAAGCGACCTGGACATGTCTTTCCTCTTATTGCAAAACCTGGTGGTGTATTAGAAAGACGAGGACATACAGAAGCTGCAGTGGATTTTGGAATGCTCTGTGCATCGTCAAAAGCTGGTGTAATTTGTGAAATTATGAACGAAGATGGGACAATGGCACGCTTACCAGATTTACTGGAATTTGCCCAACAATTTCAAGTGAAGATTGTAACAATTGAAGAATTATCAAATTACTTAATAAATATTAAAGGTAACTAAGGAGAGAATAAGATGGTAAAAACAATAGAAGCAAATTTAATCGGAACAGATTTGAAAATAGGTATTGTCGTAGGGCGTTTTAATGATTTCATTAATGCAAAGCTTGTTGATGGCGCAATAGATGGATTGAAACGTCACGGCGTAAAGGAAGAAAACATAGAAGTCGCATGGGTTCCAGGTGTATTCGAAGTACCGTTTATTGCAAAAAAAATGGCTGAATCACATAATTATAATGCTGTCATTGGTCTTGGAACAGTAATTCGTGGAGCTACTACACACTATGACTATGTATGTAATGAGGCTGCAAAAGGAATCGCTCAAGTAGGTTTACAAACTGGAGTTCCAATTATTTTCGGTATTGTTACAACTGAATCAATTGAACAGGCTATTGAACGAGCGGGTACAAAAGTAGGGAATAAAGGGTACGATGCTGCTATATCAGCAATTGAGATGGCAAATCTTTTGAAGATAATGTAAAAAGAGCGATAATAATATAGAAGCCAATGACCAACGCAACAGGTCATTGGTTAGTTTACTAATAATATTCCTTATTATAATAAGAAAAAAATGTTAAAAATAAATCCTAATTTTCTTGTATTTGAATATTAACAAGCTCATCAGTATCAGTAATATATTCAATCCTTACAGATACTCCAAATTCCTTACCACTATCTTTTAACAATAACTTAAATTTTTCAATTGTAGAACTTTCTTTAGTTTCCTTTCCTTCATGTAGGTAGTCAATAATACTTGCATTCGGATATTTGGATTGAGCTTCTTTCATAGCTAGCTGTCCCCACTTAGCATAAGCAGGTATTTCCTGTTGTGTAGGTGCAATCGACTGTATATGTGCTGGAACTAATTGGGTAGAAGTAATAATTCCAAGTGCAATAACTATTTTCTGCATGATTAAACTCCTTTCCTTTTGTTTAGGATGAGTCTTTCGTTGAAAATAATTCTATGAAGAGGCATGTTTATTAAAACATTATCGAATACAACGTAATTTAGGTTTTAAGGAAGTTGTATTTCTTCATCAGTACATATATTCTTTCATGTAGCCTGTTTTTATATAACGAGAGTAATAATTCTGAAAAATGATAAACTTGTAATATAATGAAAGATGAACAGGATACCGAAATCAAGGGGGCAACATAATGGAATTAGGATTAGCAGGAAAAGTAGCAATAGTTACTGGTTCAAGTAAAGGTATAGGTTTACAAACAGCATTGCAATTAGTGCAAGAGGGAGCAAGTGTAGTACTTTGTGCACGAGGAAAAGAAAAATTAAAAGAGGCAGCTGCATTTATTAAAACTGAAACAGGAGCAGACGTATTAATTGTTCCTGCTGACATTACAAAAGAGGAAGCTTGTAAAGAAATCATTCAAAAAACAATTAGTCATTATGGTCGAATTGATATCTTAGTTAATAATGCGGGTACTTCCTCTGCCAATCCTTTCGATTCAGTAGATACAGATTTATGGCAAACAGATTTAGACTTAAAATTATTTGGAGCAATACATACCTCAAAAGCTGCAATTCCCTATATGAGAGAAGTAGGCGGAGGAGCTATTGTAAACGTAACAGCAGTTTTAGGGAAAACACCGCCTGCAAGTTCTTTACCAACGACAGTTAGTCGAGCAGCTGGAATGGCTTTGACTAAAGCTATGAGTAAAGACTTAGGCAAAGACAATATTCGGGTAAATACAGTTTGCATTGGACTTATCAGAAGTAATCAAATCGAATTAAAATGGAAAAAGGACGCTCCAGAACTTACTTGGGAAGAATATTCTAGAAATGTAGTAGGTCCTACGATTCCACTTCAACGAATTGGTGAAACAACTGAAGCAGCAAATGTCATTACTTTTCTAGTATCCGATGCTGCGTCCTATGTAACTGGAACAGCCGTAAATATCGATGGTGGATCTGGTGGAACACTTTAAGGGAAATAGAATATCAATTGAGTCAATTTCATAAAAAATATTATTTAGTTAAACCCGAACAATGCTGATTTCCGTTCTAGGCGGACGCTTTCCGCGGGCACGGCTTCAATCTCCTCGTCACTACGTTCCTGCGGGGCTTTCAGCTCGTGCTGTTCCCGCTGGAGTCGCCGGCTGCCACTCCAATCGACGGGATCAACTTTCCCTAAAAACGAATAATTTATTACAATATTATGTAAACATACGTACTTTTAAATAATACAAGTAATTATGAAATTGACTCAATTAAAATGTAAATTTAATAATATTATGGAATTGAAAACAAAACTAGAAATCCTAATTGTAAAAGGGTTTCTAATTATTTAAATCAGTCAATATTTATATTAGATCATAAGCAGAGTTTCCTCGACCACAATCCTCATTTGTAGCTTTTTCAGTAATTTTTAGTTTAATAGTTGCTTGAAGTCCTCCAAGTCAATTTTACATTTGCGTTCAAGCTCTTCCATTGTATCTGCTTTAATAAGAAAATCACTTCCTTTTGATTTCTTAGGCGTCATATGTGTTATATATCCCGAATTTCTATTTCGACTTTCTAATAGCCATGAATTAAACCTTCTTCCTCGCTATCCTGTAATCCTACTTTTTTAACACATGGTTATTTGTAATTTACAAACCATCTCCTGAAAGAGCAGTGGAATCATCCCACCTTTACAGTCACAACTCTACTCTAAAAGTAATATTATAGAGCTAAGTGCAGCCTAAACATTAGGAGTGAAAGTATGCCAGCTATAACAGGCAAGCAGTATATTAATCGGATCGATCAGCTTAAAGCGGATGTTTGGATAGACGGAAAGCCTGTATCAGGGAACATTTCTGAGCATCCTGCTTTTAAAGGAATTATAAAAAGTCAGGCTAGATTGTACGATCTTCAGCATGACAAAGACTTAAAAAATGTTCTAACTTATTTATCTCCAACTACAAAAAAATGGGTAGGAATGTCATATTTGCAGCCCAAGACAAAAGAGGATTTAGGGGCAAGACGAGAAATGGTGCAGCAATGGGCTAAATCGAACAATGGACTCATGGGAAGAAGTCCGGATTATATGAACACAGTATTAATGGCATTAGCCTCATCAGTTCATTTATTGCAGGACCAAAAGAATTGTTTTCCAGATAATCTACAATCATTTTACGAATATGCAAGAGAAAATGACATCTCTATGACTCATACGTTTATAGAACCACAAGTAAATCGCACACAACTTTATGTGGAACGTTCAGATGAACCTATAGCCGCAAAAATAGTGGGCAAGAACAAAGATGGAATCATTATAAAAGGTGCGCGACTACTTGCGACACAAGGTGGAATAACGGATGAACTATTAGTTATTGCAGCAGGGGGGAAAGCAGAAGAAGGTAATAGCTTTGCATTTTCAATACCTTGTAATACAAAAGGGTTAAGATTCATCGGTAGGGAATCATTTGTTGGAGGAGACTCCAATTTTAACTATCCATTAAGTTCGAAGTACGAAGAAATTGATAGTATCGTAGTATTTGACGATGTTTTAGTTCCCTGGGAGCGTGTATTTTATTATGACAATTTATTTATATCAACTAATTTTATGAAGTCGAGCTCGTTCTTGCCCTTTACACTTCACCAAGTAGCATCTAGGCAGATTGTGAAAACTGAATTCATATTGGGAATTGTCCAATCTATTATTGAAACAATTAATATTGAGGAATATCAACATGTGCAAGAGAAAGCAACTGAAATAATTATTGCCTTGGAAACGATGAAAGCGTTGGTGATAAAATCAGAAGTAGAGGCCAAAGTAGACAAAGGTGGATGGATGCAACCAGACAGCACCACATTACAAATTGCTATGAATGTATTTCCACGCATATATCCGCGTTTTAGCGAAATAATTCAGCTCTTAGGTGCCAGTGGATTAATGTCCATCCCAACCGAAAGCGCATTTCAATCGCCTATTAGAAATGAGTTAAATCACTACTTACAATCTTGGGAAGACATTGGAAAGGATCGTGTCAAACTTTTCCGATTAGCATGGGATTTAACTATGAGTGCATTTGGCACACGACAAACACTATATGAACGTTTTTTCTTTGGTGATCCTGTTCGATTGGCAAGTCAGTTATACTTTTCCTATGATACGGAAGAATATGTACAACGAGTGAAAGATATTTTGAAACAATAAATAATTGACACTATCTTCTAATTTTGCTATATTACTATTCAATAAAAGCATATAAATTCGTTGAAGAGAAAGAGTAATGTATCGATTTGTTCCCAGAGAGCTGACAACTTGGTGAAAGTCAGTGTGCAGGTTATACATGAATATCCTCTCTGAGAAGAAGAGCTGAAGATTTTAGTAAGCTTATCCGGGTGTCTACCGTTAAAAAGAACACGTATGATTTGTACGTTGCTAAGTGCTATTGGATCGGCTCAATAGAATTAGGGTGGTATCGCGGTTAACCCCGTCCCTTTACTTGGGACGGGGTTTTTTGTATGCCTTTTATACAATGTATAGGAGGAATAGTGATGAGTGCGCAAGATGTAAAAGAAAGTAAAGTACAAAGGGAACAAAGAATTCGAGAGTATTGGCAAAACAATAGAACTTTTGAAAAGTCTGTACAAAACCGGGAAGAGAACACTCCATTTGTTTTTTATGAGGGACCACCAACAGCAAATGGCCTACCGCATGTCGGCCACGCATTAGGAAGAACGATTAAAGACGTTGTAGCTCGCTATAAAACTATGCAAGGGTTTAGAGTCGAGCGAAAAGCAGGATGGGACACACATGGTTTACCAGTTGAACTTGGAGTAGAGAAGCAGCTAGGAATATCAGGGAAGCAAGATATTGAAAATTACGGTGTTGAGGATTTTGTTAAGAAGTGCAAGGAAAGTGTATTCACATACGAAAAAATTTGGCGTTCTTTTACCGAAGAACTTGGTTATTGGGTAGACATGGATAACCCATATTTAACATTAAGTAACGAGTATATGGAAAGTGTTTGGAATATTTTAAGTAAGGTTCATCACGATAAACTGCTTTATAAAGGACATCGAGTATCACCTTATTGTCCTAGCTGCCAAACATCTTTGAGTTCACATGAAGTGGCACAGGGTTATAAAGATGTAAAGGATCTCTCTGCTACGGTTAAGTTTAAACTCGTAAATGCTGATGAGTACTTTCTTGGTTGGACTACAACACCTTGGACTCTACCAGCAAACGTAGCGCTTGCTATGAATCCTAGTCTAGTCTATGTGCGGGCTAAGGTAGAAAGTGAAATATATATACTTGCAAAATCATTAGTTCCTGCTGTGTTAGGAGAAAAAGCTATTGTCCTAAGTGAACATTCAGGAGTCGAATTTGAAGGTGTTCCTTATCTTCCGCCATTCCATTATATAGATATAACAAAAGGGCATATTGTTGTGTTAGCGGATTATGTAACAGAAACGAGTGGTACAGGAATAGTGCATATTGCCCCTGCATATGGTGAGGATGATTATCTAACAGTACAACAAAACGGACTTACTTTCGTAAATGTCGTGGATCAACGAGGGTGTTATACAGAAGTGGTCACAGATTTAGCTGGCCAATTTGTGAAGGACAGTGACGTTGAGATCATTAAGTTATTAGCGAATAACGGCTTATTATTTCATAAGGAGAAATACGAGCATAGCTATCCTCATTGTTGGCGTTGTGATTCACCTCTACTTTATTATGCAACGGACAGTTGGTTCATTAAGATGTCAGCATTAAAGGAACGGCTAGTTGAAAATAATGAGTCGGTAAATTGGTATCCTGACCATATTAAAAAAGGGCGTTTTGGGAATTTCTTAGAAAATGTGGTGGATTGGAATATCAGCCGAAATCGTTACTGGGGAACCCCTTTAAACATTTGGATTTGTTCAACCTGTGAATATGAAGTAGCTCCGACTAGTATTACATCTTTAGCAAAACTCGCATCTAAGCCATTGCCTGAAAACTTAGAGTTGCATAAGCCATATATAGATACCATTCTCTGTACTTGTCCAAAATGTAGTGGGGAAATGTTGCGTACGCCTGAAGTAATCGATGTATGGTTTGATAGCGGATCGATGCCTTTTGCACAGCACCATTATCCATTTGGTGATAATAAACAATTTAACGATCAGTTCCCTGCAGATGTAGTAATAGAAGGAATTGATCAAACTCGAGGATTCTTCTATAGTTTGCTTGCTGTATCAACCCTCTTTACAGGAAAAGCACCTTACAAAAATGTGTTGTCACTTGGACATGTATTAGATGAGCAAGGTCAAAAAATGTCTAAAAGTAAAGGGAATGCACTAGATCCACTTGATTTAATGCATCAGTACGGTGCCGATGCATTACGCTGGTCATTATTAGTCGATAGTTCTCCATGGAATCCAAAACGTTTTTCGTCAAAGAATGTACAAGAAGCTAGTTCTAAGCTACTTGATACACTTGATAATATTTTTAAATTTTATTCACTATATGCAAATATTGATCAGTTTACCTTCGATAGAACGAAACCTGGTGAACAAACAAAAATGGATCGATGGGTTCTTTCAAGGCTGAATAGTACAGTTCAAAAGGTAACAGAGTTTATGGAAGATTATCAAATTACTCAAGCTACTCGTGAAATTGCTGAATTAGTAGAGGAAGTAAGTAATTGGTATGTTCGTAGATCGAGACAGCGTTTTTGGGCGACAGGTTTTTCTGACGATAAACGTGCAGCATTTAATACTCTATACCAAGTATTAAGTACTGTTAGTAAATTAGTTGCACCGTTTAGTCCATACATCGCAGAGGACATACATTTAAAATTACAAAATGCCAGCGTTCATCTTCAAGACTACCCAAAACATCAAAGCAACTTCATCGATAGAAAATTAGAGGATGATATGAATGCTGTATTGAAGATTGTGGAGTTAGGTCGCAGCATCCGAAATTCATATAACTTGAAAGTAAAACAACCACTAGCCGAAATGGTCATTTATACAGTAGTATCCAACGAAAACTTAAAGAAATATGAATCCATTATTCAAGACGAACTAAACATAAAAAAAATAAATTTTGTAACGGATTTGGAAGAGCTAGAAGAAGTTTCGTTTAAGTTAAACTTCAAAACAGCTGGTGCTGTATTTGGTAAAAATGTGAATGATGTGAAACAGTATGTGGAGCATTTGACGGTTTCCGAAAAAGAATTACTAAAATCAGAAGGAAATATAACAATAGTTTTGTCAAATGAATCCTATGTATTGTTAAAAGAGCATGTAAATACAGAATCCCATATGAAAGAAGATTATGCATTTTTAGAGGATGGAATCTATAAGGTACTTATAAATACGAAGCTAACTACTGAGTTAATAGAAGAAGGGCAAATTCGTGAGTTTATACGTATCATTCAGGACACACGTAAAAAGCATAATTATCCAATTGAAAAATATATAAATCTTTCAATAAGTTGCAACGAGGATTCCAAATCATTAATTGAGCGTTTTGACTCCTTAATAAAAACAAATGTATTGGTTCATCATATACAATTTGTTTCAGACCTTGAATCTGACTCATCAATAACTATTATGTTAGATAATCAAAAAGTAAGCTTTAGTATACAGTTAGAATAATTGCACTAAGAGGTTGGACAGAACCCCAAAACAGCATTTTTCTCAGTGAGAAAAATGCTGTTTTTTTGCTGTGCACAAAATTGATTTCCATTCCAGGGACGCTGGAATAAATCTTTTAAGGAATATCGATTCTTTAACTGTAATTGTTCTTTTTGTATTAAGTTTAAACCTTTATTAGTTAACTCATAGTACTTCTCGCCATCCTCTTCCCAAAAGGAAGTTCATTTTACAATAACAGCAAAATCAATAATAGAGCAAATACAATCTGGAATAGTCCGATTCCACCGGCATAAGCCGATAACTTCCAACCGTTTAGGGTAAGGTCTTTAATTTTAACACTCAATCCAATTCCAGCTAAAGCAATTATTTCCAAATAGTTTCCGAATCCTTTAATGGAATGAGTAGCTATTTCAGGGAAATGTAGAATACTATTTATACAACATAATATGAAAAACCCTCCGACATACCATGGAACGATTGTATTCCATTGAAATGGGACCTTTGTTTTTGGCTGCTCTACCTTTGTTAGTTTGATTTGTTTCAAAACGAAAACAACACCTACTAGAAATATAATTCGACTGATTTTAAAGACGGCTGCCTGATCCTTAACTGTTTCACCGACTATACTTCCGCTAGCCACTACTTGTCCAACAGATTGCAATGTTCCACCTATTAAAGCAGATGAACGCAATACATTGTCATGAAAAATTACACTTATAATCAATGGTAACATGACCATCAAAACCGTCCCCAGCAGATTAACAATTGTAATAGAAACGGCAACGTCAGATTCCCTCGCCTGAATGGTTGGTGCAGTTGCCACAATTGCGGATGAGCCACAGACTGCATTTCCACTAGCCATCAGTAAACCAAAGTCCTCGCCGAATCGTAGTTTTTTTCCTAACCAAACAACAAACATAATCGTCCCTGTCATTTGAATGAGAATAAAAGTTAGTCCTGATATTCCGATTTCCAATAATGAATTGAAAGTCAAAGTAGCTCCTAACAGCACAATAGAAATATATAATAAATTACTTCCTGAAAACTTTACTCCCGACTTTAAAATAGAATATGAACCTATTTTTAGATTGCCAAATAATATACCAATCAAAATCGCAAATAAGCCACTTCCTAAATTAGGGAATATTCTACCGAGAGCTATACCAAACATTGCAATTGCAATACAAGCTAATAGTCCAGGTAAAAGATTTATAATTTTCCTTGTCATTTTTCTACCTCATTAAATAGTTTACTGTTCTCGCTAAAAATCATTTTAACATAATATACACATGCTTTGTTTTTGGGTACCAATAGAAACAAATAGACATATAGGTATGGGAACTATTTAAGTGAAATGTTTTAATCGAGCAGTTTGTGGGAAAGTGAAGCTTAAAGTCCAAGTATATATATTAGTAAATTGTTGGATAATAAAGATTAACTTAAAGGACTTTTAATCAGGGGTGGAACTATATGGGCTATGTATTTGTTGTTGTGTATTTAACGATTATTTTAATTGTAATAGAAATTAATACCATCCTGTTTACTTTTACAGGACTTAAAAAAAATATTGCCAGATTTCAGGTTATCTCCATGCTTACAGGAACTGGATTTACGACAGGGGAATCAGAACTAATTATTGATCACCCCATACGTAGAAGGCTTGGTGCTTTTTTAATCCTCTTTGGTGCATTTTCTTTAGCGGTTATTATTTCTGCAATTAGCAGCATATTGTCAGATGAATTTTTCACTATGAAAATAGGTTATGTCGCTGGAACATTGGTTTTGTTCTTATTTGTTTTAAAGGTTGGTAAAGTCAAAAATAAACTAACCGTCTTATTTGAGCATGAACTTGAAAGAAACTTTGATCTTCAAGATATGACTATAAAAGATGTCTTTTTAACAGAAGAGAATGATTACTTAGTGGAAGTTCCACTCCACAGTTCTTCAACTATGATTGGTGGAAAACTAATAGAGAAATTAAATTCAGAGGAAGACATAAATGTTTTGTCAATAAAGCGAGGAGAAATTATTATCCGAAAGAAAAGACTAAATACCGAGCTTCAAGCCGGAGATTTCATTTTAATGTTCGGTGATAAAGAAGTGATTAGAAGAATTTTTAAAGCAGAACTGAAGGAACATGAAGAGGAGATAAAGAACGAAATTGATCGTCGGAATTAAACTTAGTACCAAAATTATCTAAATTAGAATAGATACATTAAATAAAGTTAGATTAGAAATATTGACCTGCATCGCCAGGGTAGATCTCCATTATCTTCCTAGGCTTTAATTATAAAAATAGAGGTTTAGAATAATTATTCCCATGCGAAATTTTTGTGCTTTCTTACTGATTTATTACAACAACCATACCATTATTAGGTATAATCATTACTGAAACTTCTTTATCTGAACTTGAACTATATCCTTTAAAAAAGTAAGCCCTATTTGGGTTGAAAGGATTCCAGATATTGTCGAATTCAATCGGAATCGTGTCTGTTTTTAAAATGTTCATTTCATACTTGTTAATTACCTTCTCTTTTGCTTGATTAAGAGTTAACTCTGGTAAAGAAAATAAAACAGTGATTAAAAAAATACAAATGAAAATAAAATACGGTAAACGCTTTTTGTCTACAATAAAAAATTTATAAAAGGTAACTTGAAGTACCAACAAAGGAATCAGCAAATCTAAAGACATGACATTACTATAAACTTGTTGATTTACTATAGCTAGGATTATAAATAGAATCAACGATATGATAAAACCAGGCAAGTAATTCTTCAAAAAATCTCCCCTATTTCTATATTAATCACATATACCCAGTTCTATTACTCTAGGCTTCAATAACTTTGAAAGATACAACAACGTAGTTATAGTTACATCAAATGTGAATAATTGATCATTTTATATAATTGAATAAATTTCATAAAGAATTTTATATAGTCAAATCCGAACAATGCTGATTTCCGCTCTTGGCGGCGCTTTCCGCGGGCACGGCTTCAATCTCCTCGTCACTACGTTCCTCCGGGGCTTTCAGCTCGCGCTGTTCCCGCTGGAGTCACCGCCTGCCACTCCAATCAACGGAATCGCTTTTAATATATTGCAATATTAAGTAAATATTCGTATTTTTGAATAAGACAAGTAATTATGAAATTGACTCATTTATAAGTAAAATTATCACTGTACTTTTGGCCAACTTTTTTATGTTTATAGAACTCAATTTAAAAACGAATACAAACATTCCTTTTCAGTGCCAAGCACTGCAATTTTGTCGACATTTATTTATTTAATCTTGGTCTATTCCATTAGTATTTTAACATAAACTATTGAATTTTTTTATTTCAAAATTTTATACAAAGTAAAATGAAACAATTCTTTTGCGCAATTCGTCTAACTGTTACTTCTAGAGGTGGGTTAATATGGAAGATAGGGGTGAGGATCGATTATTCTTGGGACTCATTCGAACGCAGGAGGGGAGCTACTTTGTTTATCTAAGTGAAAAATCATACGATCTCAGAGGATATTGTGCAGGGTTTTTATCATAGCATTTTGAAAAGAAAGGAATTTGTATAGAGATAAGAAAACTCCATAATTTCTAAGTAGCTGGCCCCATGAGAATTCTAGGGTATCCGATAGGTTACAGGGAGTGGAGTTTTTAAATACTCTTGATCTACCAAATGTATTTTTAAAAATAAAAGCTAGCATTTTCAAGGAATTAATAATCACAGTTTTATCAAATTAAATAGGAGTGATTAGGACTTGGCTAAAAAAGAATCAACAGATATTATATTTATCTTAGGCGTTATTTTGTATTCATTACTTTTTTTAGGACTTGCGGTTATCATAGCTTTTTTTTATGCGACATTTAGCATATTAAGTCTGTCTGCAGTTCTTGTGCCACTCTTTTTGTTTTTAGTGTTTATACTAATTTTGTGGAAATACAGTTATCTTAAGCATGCACAAAAACGTAGAACTTTGTTACTGGTTTTTGCTATTCTTAGTTTCATTCCGCCTTTATTTTTGATAGATATGTTAGGGAAGAATGAGGAAAAACTAAATTTTACAACGGAAAAGTGGTTGAATTATCCTGATGACAGAAGGTATATTGTCTATGATTTTTTACAAGAAAATAAAATAGTCGGACAAACAAAAAAAGATATCCAAAAGCAATTAGGAGTTCCAGAAAAAAACTCGTTTTACAGCGAACAGAATGCTATAGAATACCTGCTTGGTCTTGAGTTAGGATTCATACAAATGGATAGCTCTTACCTAATTATCTGGTTTGATGAAGAAGACAAAGTTATAGATTATGAGATAGTAACAGGTTAAAAAATAATTATATTTCCAGGTTTTCTTGTATTAAAATAATTATTGTTATGTGAGGTAAATATCAATACTTATAGCTATGTATATTGCTAGAGTCTAATGAAACGTTGAATAGAAAGAATATATTTTAAAAGTTGAAGACCCCCGTAATTCACAGAGAATCTTAATTTTATTAAAGTTGTCCCACTGTTGTAAAAGTAGTGGGGCTTCTTTTTTAAAAAAAATGTTACTTTCGTTTTTCTTTATATATTATTCTACTTATACAATCTAGGGTGTCTATTTTTAGTTTCTGTCGTTTATAAAGCAGATACCTTGAACAAATATTTACCTAGAATTATTATCTATTAGAGACGTTTAAATAACGAAGGGAAGAAAAAAATATGATAAGAAAACTTAAGCCCATTCCTGTTTCGGTTTTGGATTTAGTGGCTGTCAAAGAAGGCCAGTCAAACAAAGAAGCTTTTAAAGATATGGTTAGCCTGGCACAACATGCGGAAAAGATCGGATACAATCGTTATTGGCTAACGGAGCACCACAATTCGCAGACTGTTATTAGTTCTGCTACTTCTATTTTAATCGGTCATGTATTGGAAAAAACAGAAACTATTAAAGTAGGGTCAGGTGGTATTATGTTACCAAATCATGCACCACTTGTTGTTGCAGAGCAGTTTGGTACTCTTGAAACAATCTATCCGAATAGACTGGATTTAGGACTGGGTCGTGCTCCGGGAACTGACATGCAAACTGCTCATGCTCTACGCAGAACGACTCAGGAAACTTCTTTTTCTTTCCCACAGGATGTAGTGGAATTGCAAAATTACTTTAAATCATTAGATCAGCAAGGTGGAGTTCGTGCCTTTCCTGGTGTAGGTGTCAAAGTACCAATTTACATTCTTGGTTCGAGTACTTCAAGCGCAGAGTTAGCCGCTCGTTTGGGACTACCTTATGTATTTGCTGCACATTTTGCCCCCCAACAGTTTGAACTAGCGATACAAATTTATCGTAATAAGTTTGTTCCTTCTGTGTATTTGTCAGAACCATATGTGATGGTTTGTGTAAATGTGATAGCAGCAGATACAAATGAGGAAGCTAAAAAGCTTGCAACATCTAGTGATCGTTTTTATTTAAATGTAGTAAGCGGTAAAAAGGATTTGTTACAGCCCCCAATAGATACAATGGATGGTCATTGGAACCATTTAGAAGAAAATGCTGTCCGTGGAATGTCTGTTTATACATTTAAGGGAGATCTAAATGCAATCAGTACCCAATTAAAATCATTCCTAGGAGCATTCCACGTTGATGAATTGATGGCTGTTTCTTATATTTACGATCAAGAAGCAAGAAGACGTTCATATGAAATATTGAAGGAAGCTGTTGATCAACTATAAGCAGCCTATTTCTTACTAAATTGAATTCTATGTGGAATTCAAACGAAACGGAATTTTAAAATTTTTGCTGAATGTAGCAACCATTTTTTGGCGTCAAACGAAAACATGACTGAATCCCTATAGGATAAGGTTATGTTTTTTTCTTTGTATTTTAATAAGTAGGTATGACATTAATAAAATTTGCATCGGGTCATTGCCTAAACGGATTATAAAGTGCAAGCTAATGATATTTTTGGGAATTGGGTCTGGTTGCTTTTCCAATAGAAAAATTCCTACATAAAATATAAGTACTAATTTTTTTTACTTTTCTATGGGAGCGCTTTCGTGTTTTATTTGTCTAGAATAAATGCAAATAGTTAACAATCACTGTATAGAATTATTAAAGGGAGGTCCAGTAAATGAAAATTAACAATGCAATTGAAGTTTTAGATCGGATGCGTCTATCGAATGGAGCTTATACAGCCAGCGTTTCAAAAGACTACCATTTTGTCTGGATACGTGATGTCGTATACACGGTATTGCCTTTTTTACAAAGCAATTCTGATCGGTATGAAAAAGCATATCATGCTTTATTTGAACTATTTAAAACATACGAATGGAAAATAGATATTCACCGAGAAAAAAAACCGGTTTATCTTTTTGAGTATATCCACTCGCGATATTCCACAGATTTAGAGGAATTGAGCCAAGAATGGGGTCATGCGCAGAATGATGCGATTGGAGCGTTCCTATGGGGAGTAGGAGTGGGATTAAGCCACGGACATAAAGTTATCCGTGATGAGAATGATCTTTCTATTGTTCAGAAACTAGTCGACTATCTAGAGTGTCTAGGGTACTGGCAAGCAAAGGATAATGGAATGTGGGAAGAAAATATGGAACTACATGCTTCAAGTGTAGGTGCATGTGTGGCAGGCTTGAGTGCGGTGAAAATGCTTGTGAATGTTAAGGATGAACTAATTCAAAAAGGTGAAGAGACGCTGCGTTTTCTATTACCTCGTGAAAGTGAAACAAAAGAAACAGATTTATCACTTCTTTCACTTATCTATCCGTATCGTGTAATTGAAAGGAAAACTGCACTTAAGATAGTCGAGATGGTTTCCGAACAACTTGAGCGGACAAATGGCTGTATTCGTTATCGTAACGATCAGTATTATAACGAAGGCAGCGAAGCAGAATGGTGCTTTGGACTACCTTGGCTTGGACTGTGTTATTTTGAACTGGGGTTGCATGACAAGGCTTATGAATATGTGGATAAAACGGAAAGAATCGTACCAGAAAATTGGGAAGTCCCTGAATTATATATTGGCGGTAAAAATGTCCCAAATGGCAACACTCCACTAGCATGGTCCGTATCGCTTTCATATTTATTTTTAAACCGTATGGTAAATACACATTCTACACAATTGACAGGAAATGACTGAGCTCAAAATACAGGTATAAGATTATCTTTTAACAAGGGAGGACAGCTGATAACTTTTCTACGATTAACGGACCTTAGTATTTTATTGTTATTAACATTGCATGAACAAAATGTATTTCACAAAAATCCTCCATTGTATGGAGGATTTTTTATTATGTCAATATTTATCGAATATTAGGAATAGTTAAATATTAAAAGGTGTTTAAAGATATATGGCGAATAATTTAGAGTAGAATTGGTATTTATATTGAGAAAATCATAGATTGAAAGAGGTGTTTAAATGGTAGAAGTCATGAAGTTGAATAACCAGCTATACCCAAGTGATTTTGATGTATACCTTTTTCATGAAGGAACACTGTATGAAAGTTATAAGATGCTCGGAGCTCATATACTTGATGAGAAAGATATACAAGGTGTTCGTTTTGCAGTTTGGGCACCAAATGCAAGACAGGTTTCCGTTGTAGGTAATTTTAATAATTGGAATGGTACTCAGCATAAACTAGAATGCTTGGATCAATCTGGAATCTGGGTTTTATTTGTTCCTGAACTTGCACATGGTGATATCTATAAGTATGAGGTTACAGGACCAGATGGACGGAAGGAGTTAAAAGCAGATCCGTATGCTTTTTATTCGGAGCTCCGACCAGAAACAGCTTCTATTATCTACAATTTGAATACATTTAAGTGGCAAGATCAAAAATGGATGGCAAACCGAGTAAAAAAGGATATTTATCACAAACCCATGATGATTTACGAAGTTCACTTGGCTTCATGGAAACAAAAAGAAGATGGGGAGTTTTATAATTATCAAGAACTTGCAGATGAATTGATCAATTATGCAATTGATAATGGCTTTACACATATTGAGTTGATGCCTGTTATGGAGCATCCGTACGATGGTTCATGGGGTTATCAAATAACTGGCTACTATTCAGCGACTAGCAGATATGGTACGCCTGAACAACTAATGTATTTTATAGATCGATGCCATCAAAAGGACATTGGCGTAATACTTGACTGGGTGCCTGCACATTTTTGTAAGGATATACATGGACTTGGAAAGTTCGATGGAACGGCACTTTTCGAATCGGCAGACCCAATGAGAGCAGAGAGACCAATTTGGGGAACATATAGCTTTGACTATAGTAAGCCTGAAGTCGTCAGCTTCCTCATTTCAAACGCAATATTTTGGATGGATGTCTATCATGTAGACGGTTTTCGTATAGATGCAGTTTCATCCATGATTTACCTAAATCATGATAATCCTCTCCCTGTAAAATTGAAAAATCAATATGGAAGTGGAGAGAATCTTGAAGCAATCGAATTTCTAAAAAAGTTAAATGAGAATATTTTCCAAAGATTCCCAGGTGCTCTGATGATGGCGGAAGAAGCAACCGAATGGCCGTTGGTAACAAGTCCAACTAGTGCAGGTGGACTAGGATTTAATTATAAATGGAATATGGGTTGGTCAAATGACGTGCTCAAATATATGATGCTTGATATTAATCAACGACCAAAGCATCATCATTTATTAACATTTTCGTTTTTATATGCATTTTCAGAAAACTTTGTCCTTCCATTTTCACATGATGAAATAGTTCACGGCAAAAGGTCATTACTAAATAAAATGCCCGGTGACTACTGGCAAAAATTTGCAAACCTTCGCCTCTTATTTGGCTATTTATTTGCGCATCCAGGGAAGAAACTTTTATTTATGGGTAGTGAATTTGCACAATTTGACGAATGGAAATACCAACAAGAAATGGATTGGATGCTATTAGATTTTGACGCTCATTCCACTTTTTTTCGGTACTATAGAGATTTAAATAAATTATATCAAGAAACATCTTCACTATGGCGATTAGATCATGAGCCAGTCGGCTTTCATTGGATCGACGCGGATAATGCAGATCAAAGTGTGATTACCTTTATGAGAAAAGGAAAACGTAAGGGGGATTATTGCATTATTGTTTGTAATTTTTCAGCCACTGTTTACCATAAATATCAAATAGGAGTTCCGACCAAGGGTAAATATTTTGAAGCATTTAATAGTGATGCTACTTCATATGGAGGGTCGGGACAGTTGAATTCAACCCCAATGAATGCCAGTCAAATTTCTCAAAATAACCAACCTTATAGCTTAGAAATAACTGTACCACCATTAGGGATAGCTATATTCATGAAAGAAACGAAAAAAAGAAAAAGGGGAGTCAGTACAAATGGCATCTAAAAAATGGATTGCAATGCTTTTAGCAGGTGGTCAAGGTTCGAGGCTCGGGGAATTGACGAGTGACTTAGCTAAACCAGCAGTGCCATTTGGAGGGAAATACCGGATTATCGATTTTACCTTAAGTAACTGTACACATTCAGGTATTGATACTGTCGGCATACTAACTCAATATCGGCCGCACATTTTAAATTCATATATTGGGAACGGCCGTCCATGGGATTTTGATCGGAATAACGGTGGGGTTTCGATGCTACCACCTTATCAGGGAAAAGATGGTGGTGAATGGTATAAAGGTACAGCAAATGCCGTCTACCAAAACTTCCACTTTATCGATCATAATAATCCAGAATATGTACTTGTAATCTCAGGAGATCATATTTATAAGATGGATTACAATAATATGCTCGAAGATCATATTGAAAAGGGTGCACATGCGACGATAGCTGTCTTAGAGGTACCTTGGGGAGAAGCAAATCGCTTTGGTATTATGAATACAAACGAAACGGATCAAATTATTGAATTTGATGAAAAACCAAAATATCCAAAAAGTAATTTAGCTTCGATGGGAGTGTATATATTTAATTGGAAACATCTTAAAAAATATTTAACAGAAGATGAACAGGATAGTAGTTCTTCTAATGACTTTGGAAAAGACATAATTCCCAAAATGCTGAAGGATGAAGCAAAACTACAAGCGTATCGCTTTAAAGGCTACTGGAAAGATGTCGGAACGATTGAAAGCCTGTGGGAAGCACATATGGATTTATTGGAGGAACCTTCAAATTTCAAGTTAGGAGATCCAAACTGGCAAATATACGCTGGAAATGCCAACCATCCCCCACAATATATATCTGAAGATGCTGATGTAACACAATCTTTAGTCAATGAAGGTTGTTTGGTGTTTGGAAAGGTAGATCATTCAGTTCTTTCCTATAATGTCCAAGTTGGCAGTGGCTCTATTGTACAAAATTCTGTAATCATGCCAAATGTGAAAATCGGTAATAATGTTATCGTTGAAAAAGTTATAATCGGTAGCGGTACAGTTATTGAAGATGGTGCTGTAATCTCTGACTCTAAAAAAGGACTCATATTAATTGGTGAAAATCAACGGGTTTCCTCGGAAAGTGCTTTGCTGAAGGCTTTATAATAGGAGGTAGGTTCAATGAGGAATGTATTAGGTGTTATTAATCTTGTAAATGAAAGACCTATATTAAAAGAATTAACTCATCATCGTTGCTTAGCCTCCTTACCATTTGGCGGACGTTACCGGATGATTGATTTCACTATGTCAAACTTTATGAACGTCTCTGTAAGTAAAGTTGCTATTTTCGCAAAAGATAAATATCGATCATTGATGGATCATCTAGGTTCCGGAAAGGAATGGGATCTCGATCACCGTTCACAAGGTCTTTTCATTTTACCTTCAATCCATCCTGACGAAAAAATTAAAGGAGACTTGCAGCAGTTCTATGATCATTTAGAATTTTTCCAGCGGGCAATTGCAGATACAGTAATTATTGCTCCTGGCCATCATATTTGTAAAATTGACTTTAATGATGTGATCAAACAGCATGAAAGTAATGGTGCTGATATTACAGTTCTGTATAAGGATTACGATGGGGAGGCAGTGAAAAGACCAATTTATCATCAATGTTCACTTGATACAAACGGTGTAGTTGGTGATATAAATTTTTTTACGTCACCTAAGAAAGGTGATCATATATGTTTAGAAACATATGTGATTAAGAAACAACTATTAATAGATTTAATAAAGAATTGTATAGAATATGATGAATATGATTTTTTAAAGGATATTGTTAAAGCAAATTTAATCAACCTTAAAGTGCAAGGATATCGATTTACAGGTTATATGCCATTTATTCATTCCCTAGAAACATATCATACTAGTAATATGGAATTTCTAAATCCAGAAATTCTTCGAAGCTTTTTTTATGATTCGTGGGAAGTTTTCACGAAAATCAAACATGAAGCACCTGCCGAATTTGCAACTTCTTCCAAGGTTTCTAACTCATTAATCGCAAATGGGTGTATTATTGAAGGCACTGTTGAAAATAGTATTATTTTCAGAGGGGTTAAAGTTAAAAAGGGAGCAGTAGTTAAAAACAGTATCATTATGCAAAAAGGTGATATTGAAGAAGGAGCTCATATAGAAAATGTGATTACTGATAAACAAGTTGTCATTACTAAAAATCAAATAATCACAGCAATGAATAAGCCGATTGTAATCAGAAAAGAAGTAGTATTTTAAACTGGAGGTACACTAGCATGAATGTTTTATTTTCAGCCTCAGAGTGCGCCCCATTTATAAAGACCGGGGGACTAGGTGATGTTATTGGCGCCTTGCCTCAATCTTTAAAAGAACAGGGAGTAAACGTCAGCATAGTATTACCTAAATATGACGATCTCCCATTGAATTTTAAAGAACAGATGGAGTGGATTAAAAGCATTGAAGTACCAGTAGGATGGAGACGTCAATTTTGTGGTATAGAGAAAATTCATTATCAAGGAGTAACTGTATATTTTCTAGATAACGAATATTATTTTAATAGGCATGGTAGTTATGGCTTTGACGACGATGGTGAACGTTTCGCTTTCTTTTCGCGAGCCGTGCTAGAGGCCTTACCATTTCTAGAGGAGCGACCGGATATTATACATTGTCATGATTGGCAAACAGGGCTGATTCCTGTTCAATTGAGAGCTAATTATGAAAACAATAAGTATTATAAGGGAATTAAAACTGTGTTTACCATTCATAATTTACGCTATCAAGGTGTATATCCTAAATCAGTTCTAACTGATTTGTTGGATCTAGACGAGCAATATTATCATTTGGACGCCTTAGAGTTTTATGGTAATGTAAGCTACCTCAAAGGAGGACTCGCCTTCGCAGATTGTCTAACGACTGTTAGTTCAACCTATGCATCTGAAATACAGTCTCCATATTATGGGGAAAAACTGGATGGATTTTTACGAAAAAGAGGTGTTAATCTGCAAGGAATCGTGAATGGAATAGATAATAATTCCTACGATCCTAAAGTGGATGAAAATCTTTTCCTTCCATACGACGATTATAAGGGGAAGTCTATAAATAAAATGCGCCTTCAGGAAAAACTTGGGCTACCTATTCATGCTGATATTCCCATAATTTCAATGGTTACTAGACTAGTTGATCAAAAAGGTATAGATTTGATTTTACATGTCTTCCATGAAATTATTGGTCTAGATGTTCAGTTTGTTTTACTAGGAACAGGAGATCAGCGGTATGAAGAAACGTTCATTTATTTAGAAGGCATTTATCCGGATAAAGTGTCAGCTAACCTTTATTTTGACGAAGCATTGGCGCGACAGATTTATGCCGGTTCGGATCTCTTTTTAATGCCATCTCAGTTTGAGCCGTGTGGTATTGGGCAATTGCTCGCACTTCGCTATGGAACCTTGCCAATCGTCCGTGAAACGGGGGGGCTGAAGGATACAGTTATGCCATACAATGAAATAACAGAAGAAGGAAATGGATTCAGCTTTGCTAATTATAATGCACACGAATTGCTTCATACAATTGAGCGTGCAGTAGCACTATATCGTTCCCAACCTACTAAGTGGGACCACCTGGTAGGTCGTGCAATGGATCTGGACTTTAGCTGGTCTTCATCTTCGCAGCAATATATAAAATTGTATGAGAATCTCCTTAAGTCCCATTAATAATCAAGAATTGTTAACAATGGTTGTAAAACCTGATAATCTACACAAAGACGCATTCCATTGAGGGATGCGTCTTTGTGTAGTTCGCAAATTGAAAATCACTAGAGATTTAAATGAAAATGCGTTAATTATTATTTAGTGAAAATGAAAAATAATGGGTCGAGCTTCGAGTTGATTGTAGTATTGTTTATTTTACTAATTATTGTAGGAGCAAGTTTTAATTAATACAAATACGTTCGAAATTAAAGAGAAAGTTGGCCAAAAATATAATAATTAGTCATAGAGTAGATGCTATTTCCAACATGCTAGGAATAATTGATGGAAGTTCGACTTTAAAAACTTGTTCTTTTAACCCTTAATTACTATTGAGTCTATTGATACTGGAGGAGAACTGCAAGGCGTTTTTAAAATACATAGAAGAAAGAGATATCATCAACTGATTAAAATTTTTATTGCTGAGTTTTTTAATAGAGCACAATTGAAATAATTTAGTAGTTAAAAAATTCTATTACCTTTATTAGCTAAATGCTTTCAAGGTTTTATACTATGATTTATATTAAATCAGCTAATTATTAAATTGGAAAGCAATGATAAGAATGAACTGACACCAAAGATTAGGAGTAGTAGAGAGAGAGAGAGAGAGAGAGAGAGAGAGAGTAAACTTTTACTTGACATAAGTCAGAAAAAGATGTAGGTTATATTAGCTTTATAAAATTATATTAAAATATTGTTACCAAATTACTCCAATAATTTAAAGCTTGATCGCTAGTCTAATCGGAAGGTGATAAAATGGAAATTTTAAGTAATAAAAAGACTGCTTTTTTAAAGAAGTTTTCTAGTCTATATTTTTTAGCCGTTTTCATGCTATGGATTAAAACATATATCACACAAGTAACTCAGTTTAACTTAGGAGTAGAAGGATTCCTTGAACATTTCCTTCTATTATTAAATCCACTCGGCTCCGCCATGTTATTTCTTGGGTTTTCTTTCTTTTTCAGAGGAGGAAAATATACTTTACTTGTAATATTCTACACTTTAATGTCTATTCTTTTATATGCAAATACAGTTTATTATAGATTCTTTAGTGACTTTATTACATTACCTACGTTTACTCAAACGCAGAACTTTGGAGACTTAGGTGGCAGTGTAATTTCTTTATTAAAACCCTACGATATATTGTTCTTTGTTGATGTACTTTTGTTAATTTACTTATGTTTATCTAAAAAAACACAAAAAGATAATAGTAGAATTGGATATAAAAAAGCTATTACAGGAATTGCTTTTGTGTTAGCAATATCTATACTAAATTTAGGACTAGCTAACATTGATCGACCACAGCTATTAACTCGTGGCTTTGATAGAAGCTATATTGTGAAGTATTTAGGAATGTATAACTATACTATTTATGACGCTACTGAAACTATAAAGGCCTCTTCACAAAGGGTTTTAGCTGATAGCGATGATATGACAGAAATTATTAACTATACAAAATCTAACTATGGTGAATCTAACCCAGAATATTTTGGGGCAGCAAAAGAAATGAACGTCATCTATATCCATTTAGAGTCATTTCAAAACTTTCTAATGAATTATAAAATAAATGGTGAAGAAGTTACACCATTCTTAAATTCTTTAATTAAAGATCCGAATACACTATACTTTGATAACTTCTTCCATCAAACAGCACAAGGTAAAACTTCGGATGCTGAATTTATGCTTGAAAATTCTTTATTTGGTTTACCGCAAGGATCTGCATTTATTACAAAAGGTCAGAATACCTATCAAGCAGCTCCTGCAATCTTAAAAGAGAGTGGTTATTCATCTGCTGTATTCCATGGTAATAACGGAACCTTTTGGAATCGTAACGAAATTTATAAATCATTCGGCTATGACCATTTCTTTGATGCCAATTATTATGACACTAGTGTTGGAGAAGATATGGCTGAATATGGCTTGCTGGATAAGCCATTCTTTGAACAATCATTAGATTATATAAAAGCTCTACCTCAGCCTTTCTATTCTAAATTTATAACAGTTGGGAATCATTATCCGTATAAAATGGATCAAAACTTAACAACAATTGATAAAGCTGATACTGGTGATGCAAGTGTAGATGATTATTTCCAAACTGCTCGTTATGCAGATGAAGCAATTGAACAGTTCATTGGTGAATTACAAAAGTCTGGCTTATATGATAATAGTATGCTTGTTTTTTATGGTGACCATTACGGTATTTCAGAAAATCATAATAAAGCAATGGAACAAATCATAGGAAAAGAAATTACTCCATACGAAAGTACCAATTTACAACGTGTACCATTAATTATTCACGTTCCTGGAATGCAAGGTGGAATTAATCATACTTACGGAGGGCAAATAGACCTTCTCCCCACCTTATTACACTTACTTGGTATTGATTCACAAAATTACGTTCATTTTGGTACTGACTTATTATCAAAAGAGCATAATAATGTAGTAACATTTAGAAATGGTGATTATGTAACTCCTACCATCTATGCGATTGATGAAAAATTCTATGATGCAACAACAGGTTTACCACTAGATGATGATAATCAATTAGAGAAAGCGATTGAGTATAAAAAAGAAGTGGATAAAAAATTACAATTATCCGATAAAGTTGTAAATGGTGACTTATTGAGATTCTATACACCTGCGGGATTTTCTAAAGTTAATCCTTCTGAATTCAATTATAATCAGGGTGTAACGGAAGAAACTGATAATGAAGAAAAATAGGGAGTAATACACCTAATATATAGTTGGTGGGTAACACAGAGATAGGTTTGGCATGCATTTCACAATTGCTAAATATCTTGGAAGATAGACTGAAGTATATATCATCGAACCATTCGGAGGTTGAATTGCTCACTTTATTTTAGCGTTTAAGAAACTCCTCATATGACAACGGAAGACTATTAATTAGTAGTTAATAGTCTTCAATTGTCCCAGTTTCCTCTGGCATCAAGATTTGGATATCCCATAAACTGAGTAGTTTTCACTTGATAAGTTCATACTTCTAAAAAAGAAGTAGGTGAACACTATTACGAAATTAGAAGTAACATTGAATGATTTTTATTTTGAAACGCTTAATGAATTAGTTAACCAATTTAACGAATTAATTCCTAAGCATGCGGTTTATAGATATTCGGCGCAAGACGTTTTGGAATTACTTATCCTTAAAGAATATGTGAACAGTGATATAAAAACTATTTGACCTTGAAAAGGGCACTGAAAGAGTCCTCAAAGGTATTTCATAGCGAGTAAGTGAACGATTTATCGTTCGCTTACTCGCTATTTTAAATTGGGGAGCCGTTGATATATGTTTCAGGCGGATGCGTTTCTACCTGGTACTATTTCAGGTGCCTATTTTTGATTGCTCCTGTATCTCTAATTTACATTCACCACATTTTCTATATAACTATAGTTCAGTGAAATAATCCGGATTCTCGTGACTTTTTCAACATTAGTTTTGTTTTTCGGTTAATCTTTTCTTTAAGGAAGGTGCCGAATATTAAAAATGCTAGACTGAATAGCAAAAGGAAGGAAGCATCTCGTATTGCTCTCTGCCACACTATACCACCTACAGCTTCTCGCATAATATCGACTGCATACGTAAAAGGGAGTGCAGGGTTAATCGCCTGAAAAAACTCTGGTAATAGAACGACTGGATAAGTACCACCTGCCCCAGCAATTTGCAAGACAAGCATAATAATTGCAAACGCTTTACCTATATCACCAAAAACAGAAACTAGCGTATAAACAATTGACATGAAAACGAAACTAATAAGAAACCCAAATAATATAAACCAGAAAGAATCTTTAACATCAACACCTAAAAGAACAATGTCACCTATTGTTACAATTAATGATTGTAGAAGACCAATAGCTGAAAATGTAAACAGTCTACCGAAATACACTGCTCGTTCGCTTACACTACTTTCATGATTGGTATCTGTAGCAAGCAGGGAGATAAGAAGCAAACAACCGACCCAGATAGCAAGAACTGTATAAAAAGGAGTCATACCTGTTCCATAGTTTGCGATAGGGAAAAGTTTGTTTTCTTTCAAGACGATTGGTTCTTCAAAGAAGCTACGTTCCGCTTGTGGATCATTGCGGAGTAACTGGATTATTTCACTAATATTCGTTTCACCTTGAACTTTTCGTATCCTATCTGCTAATTGGTTTACTTTATCACTTATATAAGGATATTGTGCCAATGCTTGATCCAATGTTGTTTTTCCCTCTTTTATGTGGGCGTCTGTGCTGTTTAGGGTACGGGTGACTTCTGGTAGAGTGGACTGTATACTGGCTAGCATTTCTTTGGCATTTCCTAAAGTCTTTTTTGCTTTAGCTACTTCGGAAAGAATAGTTGGTTCAATCGTGTTCTTGTATTCGTTTATAAAGGCATCCAGTTGGACGGATGTATTCTGAGCTATTTTTTGTAAATCATTCAACGTTTTTTGCATTTGTTGTTCTTTATCTTTTACAAGGGTATCAATTGTTCGTGCATTTGTTTGCGCTTCTTGTAAAAAAGCTTTCAGTTCGTTCGTTCTATCAATTGCATGAGCTAGTTTTGTTTGTTGTTCTACGTTGTTTTCTTCCAAATTAGAATCATTAGAGCTATTGGCTACTTCCTTTAACCAATTAAGGTCCTTCTCGATAGAGTCAACTGTTTGTATATTATAGGTTATCTTGTTGTCAAGATCCTCTTTTACTCTGTCCAACTCTGTAAAATCCAATTGGACGTTTTGAACGCTTTGAATAAATTCATTTGTACTTTGTGCAATCTCCGATACTTTTTCCAAATCATTTTCAACTACAGGTGCCAGTTCATTTAAGCGATTTTGTGCTTTCGTCAAGAAATCTATTGTTTTTTCAATCGAACTCAAACCTTCAGTCGTTATTTGTTCGGCTCGTGGCACCATTGAATTAGCTTGTGAGATAATTTTTTGTGCGGAAGAAGCATCATTTTTAACACCAGTAAGCAATTTATGGATCGTAGGCAATTCTTTTTCCATTTTAAATACATAGTTTTCGAAGTTTTGAATATCTGGTAGATCACTTTCTATTGCAATTCCTAAATCATTAAAGAGGTCAAAAATGACTCCATTCACACTTGAGATGAATTGACTACTAACTTTTTGAACAATAACCGTTGCACCTTTTTCCGTTATTTTGGGTGCAATGGAGTTAATTTTTTCATTTACATAGTACTCTATATCCGCCTTCTGGGGATTATCTGAAACGACGGAAGCTAACTTTTCGGAAAAATTATTAGGGATAATAATTACGGCAAAAAAATCACCATATTCAACTTGTTCCATAGCGGACTTGCGTGAAGTAAAAGACCAGTTCATGTCCCGGTTATCTTTTAATGTGTCGACCAGTTGATTTCCAACATTTAGTTGTTCACCACGGACTATTGCTCCTGTATCTTCATTCACAATAGCCACAGGAATTTGGTCAGTTTTAGCATAAGGATCCCAAGAAGCGTATATATTAAGCCATGCATATAAAGAAGGTAGAAAAACTAACCCCCCTATAATAATTGCAGCAACCCAATTCCTGCTTATATTTTGAATGTCTGTCTTGAAAATAACCCAACTATTTTTCATAACTAGTCCACCCTACTGAATTTGATAGGTCTTTGATGGTTGTAGTATACCCCAATAGATAGCGACTAATGTAAGTATGGACAGGGAGATAGAAAGTGGTTCTATCTTTCTTTTTTCTGATTACACTTAATGTATGAGAGAGTGAATGGAGTTGAAGTGGATTTGGCAAGAAAATGTGGGATTGCAGCCCTATTGTTATTTGGGCTATACGCGATAGTAATGTATGTATATATTTTTCATAGTAATAGTGGGGGTATACCGGTACCTTTGAATGGAACTGTTGTAGATCCGCATGTATTTATGTCAGAGCGGGAATTGTACCTTAGTGAAGAATATTCAAAAATAAAAAATTTCCTCTATTTTGTAGCAACACCCTTCGAATGGATTGTTTATTTATTTATACTAATTACTGGGCTTTCTCAAGTGTTCGAAAAATGGACTACTGTGAAGAGCCAATGGGCGTTTTTGCAAAACGCTTTATACTTATTTTTACTTTCTCTATTTATATTTATCGTTTTATTCCCTTTAGACTATTATAGGTATTCCTTAAGCAAAAACTATGGAATCAGTACCCAGACTTTCAATTCCTGGATGCGTGATAATGTAATTGACTTTTGGGTGGACTTCGGAACGACTGTAGTAATTGTTACTGTTCTTTATTGGCTTATTAATAGGAATCCAAAGAAATGGTGGTTAACTGCTAGTTTACTAATGATTCCGTTCTCCATTTTCATCATGTTCATTCAACCTGTATTAATCGACCCACTATACAATGATTTCTACCCACTCACTAACAAAGAATTGGAGACGAAAATTCTTACATTGGCCGAGCAAGCAAATATACCAGCAGAACATGTTTATGAAGTAAATATGGGAGAAAAGACTAATGCGCTAAATGCATATGTGACGGGGATTGGGAGTAATTCGAGGATAGTATTATGGGATACAACATTAAATCGCTTATCAGAAAGTGAAATCCTATTCGTTATGGCACATGAAATGGGTCATTACGTGGAGAAACATATATATTTTGGAATAACACAATCCATTATAACTACGCTTTTAGGGCTTTGGTTAACAGCGAAATTAATGCTTTGGTTTATCGCTCGTTTTAAACATATTTTAAAAATAAAACAGATAAATGCTATCCATTCACTACCATTGTTTTTCCTTATTACTTCCTTCCTATTATTTGCTTCAAGTCCACTTTCAAATTACATTTCTAGATATCTAGAAGTAAGAGCTGACGAGTATGCAATAGAGTTAGTAGAGGATCCAAGTGCTGCTGTGAGTACTTTTCAAGAGCTTACGAAAGCTGGTTTGAACGAGGTGAATCCTCCACTCCTCGTTAAATGGTTTCGATATTCTCATCCAACTACGCTTGAAAGAATTATTAATGTGACCAATGAAATAGAATCCAAAGAGTAAAAAGGCCGATAACATCAAAGGATTAAATTTTTTTAATCTTCCTCTATATTGTGTTTTCTAATAAAGGAGCAAACAAAAGACTGACTTTACGAAGTCAATCTTTTGTTTCAATTAGTTTTGCAATAATAGAAGTTTCAATGAATACATGGTGATAAGAGTTGTTCCACAATTAAATCCAGCTAACGGTTGAATTATCGATTTTGTTGGTTATTTTGTTGTGTATTTTTGCCTTTAGTCTGCTTAGAATATAAGTCTTCTGCAAATTCCTCACGATTGTCATTTCTTGAATTAGGTTCTTTCTTTTTAAAGTTTGGTTTACTTTTATTTGACATGATATCGTCACCTCCTAAAGTTTAATGTGCACAGAGTCATAATAAAAATACGGATATACTAATGCTCTTGAAAAAAGTAAGATCTTCAAATTCTTCATAGCCTTAAAATGAATCTCTGAAAGGAATTGAAATTCCCTCGCCAAAAAGGATTTGTAGTAAACTTTTTCATCTAACTAATAAGGTTAGTAAAAGAAGGATTTTTCACTTTATATTAGAATATATATAGGTAAAGGCTAAATGATGGAGGAGTCCTTATGACATTAGTATCAATCTATACTGTTGGTAGGCTAAACCACCCTTATAATCACTCTGCCTCTCGTGAATTTTTTCAAGTGGGAGATGGAGTATATCGTCAGGCAACTAGATCTGGTCTTGTAGAGGCATTTTCACCTGATGGAGTCACTATCTCTGAAGAAACCATACAGGGTAATGGTTCTCCTATTCTTACATTAACAGTATGGAAAGACCTTCAATCCTTATATCGTTTTACTTATTCAAGGCAACATTTGCAAGCATTACGGGATAGAAACAAATGGATTGAGATATATCCAGAAAAACATCTCTCATATGTAGTATGGTGGACAGAAAAGGTCAAGGATGTCTCATGGGAGGAGGCATTCAAAAGATATAACTATTATATCCAGAATGGCTCCACACCTTTTGCATTTGATTTTAAGCAAGCATTTGATGAAAATGGGGAGACCATCTTGATTAAATCTTCTTGAAGTAATAGCGTACTTAGTTAAACAAATTACACTTATAATATCTGTTTCATGTCTGGAACAAAAGCGTTGTTATAAGTATGACTGCAAAACTAAATAGTAAATAAATCTACTGTCCTGTTCATTTGACCGGGATTTTTTTTATATATTCATGTACAAAAAATAATTATTAGAATTTTCTATTTAAATAAATCGTTAGTCAAATATTATGTTATGATGAGAAAAAGGGGGTAATTAGATGATTACATGCTATTTAAAATACGTTATTGACCCATATAAAATAAAGGAATTCGAAGTATATAGTAAAATGTGGATTCGATTAGTTAATAAGTTAGGTGGTACACATCAAGGTTATTATCTCCCACATGAAGGTGCTAACAATATTGCATATGCCTTATTCAGTTTCCCTAGTTTGACTGCTTATGAAGAGTACCGAAGAAAGATGGCATTGGATGCAGAATGTCAGGAAGCTTATAAATTTGCAGAGGAAACGAGATGTATTTTAAGTTATGAGAGAAGCTTTATGAGACCTGTTTTCGAGTGAACTAATAATTATACATATCTTACCAAACAGGTGCTTTAATAAAGAAGTTACACAAAAAATTATTGATTTCATTGAAAGTGTAACCAGTCAATTAAATGATTAAAATTTGCGACTTACCATATATGGGTAGATCGTATTTTTATTTGTCCATAAATTACTAGTTGTAAAATCAAACAAACGTTCGTATACTAAGCATAAGAATGGAGGGAACGAGTGTGCGTATAAATTTAATGAAATGTATGGAACGTAATCAGCTTGCTGAGTTAATGTATATGGATTCTAAGTGTAATATAAGCCAGAGGCAGGTAAAAGTCCTGAAGATTAAAGGGGATACTATTCAAGTGTTTTGTTTTAAGCGAAATGCTAAACGTAATTTTATTATTGATAATGTGCTCGCATGTGTTCCCATCATCCATAAGGAGCGTGAAGTTGTATGAACGATAAATTTTACGAATCTGAACAAATCCTTGACTTATCTAAGGCACAAGACAGAGGAAGTAAGAAGTGGGTAGCGATGATGCTTCCAGAACATGTAGCTTTACTTAGAGAGTATAGCAAAGAAATTAAAAGAGAACCAAAACCAGAGTTAGACGAATGGGATTACGATGCAATACATCACACACTGGATATAGCCATTAAAAGTAAGGCTGATACTAAAGTGAAGATGTGGAGAGATGGAGCATTCATTTACAACAGAGGTATTGTAGAAAGTATAGATTTACGAAGTAGAGTAATGGAACTAGAAGATCCCTTTTCTTTGTTGCAATTAAAATTAGATGAAATAGTAGATGTAACTATTATGGATTAATAAGCAGGACTTCACTTGCTCATTTCGAGTAGATAACTTAAGGGGGATGTATTTCAAGGAGTTTAAGGTTCATGTGACAATCCATCCGGCGTTCTCAAGAAGAGGTGATCGGAAAGTTAGGTGGCGGGCCGAAAGCCAACAGGTTGAAGCAAGAGAGCTCCATAATGTTAGCAAATCGAAAGGGCTGATGCCTTAAGCACGGCAGAAAGCTCATTAAGAACCTTTATTTAGAGGTTGAACAATACTTTAAATAGTAAAGAAAATGGAGAAAAATTAGAACCCTTAGAATATGAAAAAGAAGCTTTCTATTGACTTTGTCTACTATTTCGATAAACCGAATTTATACCTTTCCTTTATAAAGAAAATGTAGTTAGATTTCTTGTTTTTTTTGTGGTATATATGTATGTAGTTACTAGGCTATTTAAGCCGCAGTTGTGCACTAGATACCGAAAGGAAGAAAAGATATGGAAGTTGTACAGCAAGATACACAAATTAGATTTGATAATCATGAACATTCCCGCAAAATAAAAGCATGGGTACAAGATAGTAGAACTTATGCGAATTTAGGGAAATGTGCTAACTATATACCAGCGTTAGAAAGAGCAAATCCTTCACAGTTAGGTATTTGTATCATTGGTTCAAATGGTTCAATGGTAAAGATGGGTGATTTTGATACCGCTTTTACTTTACAAAGTATATCGAAGGTGATTGGCTTTATAGCTGCATGTATAGACTATGGAATTTCTTATGTTTTAGAAAGGGTGGACGTCGAACCAACCGGGGATGCTTTTAACTCGATTATTCGCCTAGAAGTTCATAAACCTGGAAGACCTTTCAATCCGATGATAAATGCTGGAGCAATCACAGTTGCATCATTACTAGGTGGACGAAATCCTGTCGAAAAAGTGGAATCTATACTTCTATTAATAGAAAGAATCGTTGGGAGATATCCAACTATCAATGAGGAAGTGTTTCATTCTGAGTGGCAAACGGCTCATCGAAATCGAGCTTTAGCTTATTATCTAAAAGAGATGGGATTCTTAGATTGTACTGTAGAAGAAGCATTAGAAGTATACTTAAAGCAATGTTCAATTGAAGTAACTACCGAAGATGTTGCCATGATTGGCCTAGTCCTTGCAAATGACGGATATCATCCTATCCGTAAGGAGCAAATCTTCTCTAAGGAAGTAGCTAGGTTAACAAAAGCGTTAATGGTCACATGTGGTATGTACAATGCTTCTGGTAAATTTGCTGCATTTGTAGGTATTCCTGCAAAAAGTGGAGTATCGGGTGGTATATTGGCAGCAATTCCCCCGCGAGGTAGATCCGGTGATTCCCCATTTATGGATGGCTGTGGAATAGGAATATATGGTCCTGCCATTGATGAATTTGGTAATAGTGTTGCAGGAGTTATGCTGTTAAAGCAAATATCCAGAGAATGGGACTTTAATATTTTTTAAATGTGGTGTGCTATCACAAAAATAGAATAACAAATCCAAAAGAATATTACGCTAATCATTAACCCCTTATTCAACTCCCATGAAAATTAAAAAATGCTGAAAACTATTAAATTGCATAATAAAAGTGGATCAGAAATAGTTTTTAAAAGCTGAGCCTTCACAAAGTCTATATCGAACTAAAAGGTAAAGCAGATTAAGATTAGTCTCCCTTGAGTGCTACCCGTATTGAGTGCGACAGTCTGTGTTGAACCGTGTTCTTTGGAGTCAGACTAAAGAATGGACTTGATGGCACCATAGTACATCAGCCTTCCTATCCCAGCCCTAGTATCTTATACCCGTTTTTCACATTTACATTCACTGTGGTGTAGCACTGATTTCGTACTACATGTGTGGCTAATGAGTACTTTAGTTAATCACGACCATCATTTTGATGGTCTTTTTTACGTCCAAAACATTAAGCAGATTTCGTCAATCCATTGTGAGACATTACACTTAAATTATACTCATACGACAAGTTAGTTAAATATGGAATGATAGATTATATATTTTGGTTTGGTGACATTGTTTTTTTAAAAAGACATTTTGATGTATTTAAAAAGTTGTAGTTATAGTATTTGTGCAAAATAGATTTAGATATGTGCATTGAGACAGTCATGTATAAAGAATATAATGATAAAAGAGATTAATGATAATGATAATCATAATCATTTAATTGTATTAATAGGAAATAAAGGAGCGGGAGTATAGTATGGCAAAGCGAAAATTAGGAAAGATTAGTTGGTTGGTGGTCCTACTCACTATTATGGTAAGTTTGGCTGCATGTAATAATGGAAAGGAAACATCCACGAATGTTGAAGACAATAAACAAACAAGTAAGGAGGAAGAGAATACTGACACAAGGAAAGTTAAAGATGCTTTTGGCGAGGTTGAAATTCCTGTCAAGCCTAAGAGAATAGCAGGGATTTACTTAGAGGATTATATGGTGGCACTAGGTGTTGAACCAATTGTACAATGGTACCATCCAAGCTGGGGTAAACAAGATTATTTAGGATTGTCAGATGTTCCGTTATTTGATATCACAGGAAGTTTGGAAGCAATGTTGGAAAAAAATCCAGACTTAATAATCCTAACTGGGGGAATGGATGAATCTTATCAATTGTATTCTAAAATCGCACCTACTTATCGCGTTCCTGATGAAGTACTTTGGGATGCAGAAGAGACTCTCAAAACGATCGCTGATTTATTGGGTATTCCAGAAAAGGCTACTACTGTAATAGCAGATTACAAGCAAAAGATTGCCGACACCAAAGTGAAATTGGAAGAGGCTATTGGACGCGAGACAGTTGCTGTAGTACGTCTGGATGTAGGAGACAAACCGGAATTGCGTTTATTCGGTCTGAATAATCCATATACTGGAATGATTTACAAAGACCTTGGTTTGGAACCGTTTGAGTGGGTGAAAAACATCCAGGCACATGATGTTATTTCACAGGAAAAAATCCCAGAGTTTAACGCTGATCATATTATCATATTCCCTTCCAATGGTACCTGGGACTCCGAGTCTAATGCGAAGGCTGTTGCCCTGCTTCAAGATCCTCTATGGAAAGGAATTCCTGCTGTAAAAAACAACCATGTTTATCAACTGGAGCGATCTCATTGGCAATCAGGAGCTATTAAAGCAAATACAATGAAAATGGAAGATTTACTAAGATTAATAGTGAAGTAGAGTTTTCATATTTGATATAGCAAAAGAAATGGGAAAGCTCTTCAGTATCATTGAAGGGCTTTCTCTTTAAGAATATAATTATCGTAATGGAAAGGATGATGTATGGTGTGTAGTGAAGTGATCCCTCCTTGTTATCCGTCAGCCTTTTACATTATGGTTGGAATCAGACATATCAATTTGAATGAATTGAACGGTGAAGAATTTAGTAGTTCTGGTGAACACATGTTAATTGCAATAACGGATGGCGAGGCAAATATGGATATTGGATATGGTGCGAAAGGAATTGTCAGAGGTAATATAGCTATCGTGAAACCAAATCAAGCCGTTCATATCTATCCATATAAAAATAGCATTTCTTTTTATGTTATTACATTCAATGTGATTCAAATTCCAAATTCGGATAGTTCTAATGATAAGTACAAATCTTCCATTTTCACAGACACTGGTCTATGGAATTGTGTACCATTTTCAAAGTGTATTGATTTGTTGGAGGAAATTGAACGGCATAGTCATGAGAAAGACGAATTAATGCGATATTACAATCATGTACGATTCGAGGAATTAATTAGGTATGTGCTTAAACAAAAAGAAAGTTTAGCACCTTTACCGGATTTACATAGTGCAGTTAAAGGTTCGATTAAATATTTAAAAGACAATTTTGCCGAGCAGGTGACAGTGGCTACACTTGCAGAAGATGTGAACATGCTTCCATGGCAATACTCACAAATCTTTAAAAAGCTTACTGGACAAACTCCCCTTGGTTTTGTTAATAATCTGAGGATCGATCAAGCGAAGCATTTACTATTAAAAACAGAGGATCGCATACATGAGATAGCTAATCATGTTGGTTTCAACAATGAGTTTTACTTTAATAGATGCTTTAGTAAGTCTGTGGGTTTAGCTCCGGGCCAGTATCGTAAACAAAACCAAAGTACTATTCGTGTTGTTTCATTATTTATGGAGGATTTACTAGTAACTTTAGGGATTACCCCAGTTGTTCAGTGGGCTCACCCAGCATGGGGGCAGCTAGATTATCTTGGATTAATACATGTTCCAACTTTTAATGTTTTGCAAGAAAGCTACGAATCACTTTCGGAATATGAGCCGGATTTAATTATTGCACGTAAAAGTGAATACGAGTACCATTCCAATCAATATGAGCGATGTAAGCATTTTGCAAATACCGAAATTATTTCAAAAGATGATGCAGACTGGCGTTTAACATTACGAACACTAGCCAAACGATTGGGACGCGTTGAACAAGCCGAGATTGCCATTCAGCAATATGAAGAAAAATTAACAAGCGCAAGGAATTTGTTGAACCATTCCAAGAAAAGTCAAACGTATGCCTTCATAAGATTTAAGAGCGACTGCATTATTATGGATCAACAATATACAAAGTCCTTTCTTACTGAGGATTTAGGAATTATACTTCATCCTAAGATTCAGAAGTTAACTCTTGAGGAGAGTAGAGCAGGTGTATCATGGGAATGGTTAAAATCACTAGATGCAGATTATATTTTCTTCGTGTTTGATAAATGGCATGAAGGAGAAATAGGGGCAGAAAGGCGTCAGATTAATCATCCTCATTGGAAGGAAATCCCTGCTGTTAGAAATTGTCGTGCGTTCGAAGTCGATTTTATGACATGGATGAACTATGGCCATATAGCCAGTAGTAAAAAAATAGACGATGTACTTAGAGTGTTAGTTTAAAATTGAAACAATAACTAGAACACATATTGGAAAGTCCAAGTACCTATTAAGCTCCTCTGGAATACTGTTGCCGGGGAAGTTTAATATTTGTACAAGCAAAATAATCCAATATGCCCTATTGATGAAATTAATAGTTAATAAAGAGTAGTTCAAAGTGCGAACTATTCTTTTTTTTAAGACAAAGCAGCAGTTAGGTAAAAAGGGAATACAGATTGGAAAGAAGACAATACAATAAGTGTTATTATGGAACTTTTGCAGAAGAACTTGGAGAAATTAATCATAATAAATGAGTTATTTTACTGAACTAATTTTGTCGGTCATTGTGAGCTATTTGTAGAAGAAATGCTTTCTAGAAAAATTAAGAGAGGAGTATAAATTAGCTTCCATTTCAAATGGAATGTAAAGTGGATTGGAAATTTGATAGGTTAGGAATTCGTTCGAAGATTCCCCCAAGTTGACATCCTTCACGTCTAGTGATAAATTTATTCGTATTAGAGATATTGAAAGTCTTTAATATCGTCTTTAAATATAAGGAGGTAATGTATGAAGTATTCAAATGCGACAAACTACGCCTTGCATACGATGGTTCATTTAATACTGCAGCCTGCAGGAAACTTGGTGGGAGTGCAGGAATTAGCCGAAATGCAGCATCTTTCCCCGACGTATCTTTCTAAGATACTTACCAAACTTACAAAAGCAGGTTTGATTGAGTCGACGCCTGGAGCGAAGGGAGGCTATAAAATCTCTAGAACAAAACATGAAATATCCTTTTTGGATGTTATAAATGCGATTGAAGGAGATACTAGCTTATTTGACTGCTCCATTCATCATGAAGGCTGCTTGATTGAGAATGTCATGAGGCAGGCAGAGGAGAATATGAAAGCTGAACTTCACTCAAAGTTATTGATCGATATTGCTAAAGAGGCAGAATCCAAACTGAAAGAAGTAAAAAGTTAAATTTTTATTTTAAATGGAGAGGAAAAGATGATAATAGATTGCGCTATTATTGGTGGAGGGCAGGGTGGACTGAATGCTGCTTTAGTACTTGGAAGATCAAGACGTAAAACTGAAAGGGTGTTTGCTTGCGGGGATACAAGAATTGCTGGTCCCTCTCAACTGATTATTGTTGCGGGGGAAGGCAGTATGGCTGCTATGGCTGTATATGCAGAACTGATAGAAGAAAAATTTAACTAGTAGTAACAGCACGCTTAAATAGCTGCTTAAAAAAGGAGGATTTATATGCATCACTCGCACAATAAAGGAAAATTATCTTACTTGGAAAGTCCTGAACGAAGAAAAGAGTTCTCGCCGGAACAGCTGTTGAACATGATTCCTGTAAAAGAAACGGACAGCATGTTGGACTTTGGTGCTGGTACCGGTTATTTTTCCATCCCTGCGGCAAAAAGAATTAAGGGGAAAGTATATGCGCTGGATATCGACGCTACCATGCTGGAAATAATAAATGAGAAAGCCTTGGAGGAACAGCTCAGTAATATTGTCTCGGTACAGGGCAGTATGGAGGCTCTTTGTTTACCTGAAGGCTCTATCGATATAATCATTGCTTCCCTGGTACTACATGAAATTCAGCCGCTGGCTCCGCTGTTACGGCAAATGAAAAAAGTACTGAAAAAAGAAGGTTATCTAATCTGTTTGGAACTTGAACCAAAAGGAAGTTCCAAGAAAGCACCGAGAATTACCATGGAAGGAATGGAGCAGGAACTGAAAGAAGCAGGGTTCCAGATAACAGAGAAATTTTTCCCGACGGAATCTCTATACATGCTCATTGCGCAGAATACGAATTAACCGGTTGACTTTTATCTCAATTAAAGATATTAAGTATCTTTAAAATACTTAATATAAAAGTGCTTTAGTAACATGGCCATCATTTTGATGGTCTATTTTTTCGTACAATAAGCATATTTTAAGAATAATATTGTTCAATTGACTTCCAATACTATAATTACTCTAAGCAACAGTACTATATATCTTGAAAATTTAATAAAAGAACAGCGGGCATAGAAATTGATGGAGAGTCGAATTTACTTTCTGAAGACTAAAGGGTAAACAGCGAAGATACGAAGGAAAAAAATATGTTTTTTAAAACAAGTTCTAAAATCAATAAAATAGTATTGATACAGCATTTCAGAGTGCATTTATATTTTGAGGAGTTACCCTTCTTATAAATACACTCTTTGAAATGGCACAAAATAAACTTGTAATTTGTACTTTGTAATATTACAATCGCCAACGCTTAACCATTTGGGAAAATTAGACCGCTTCCTTTTTTTCTTTTGATATAATAGGTCTCGTAATAGAAAAAATAGCACACAATAACGCAATAATGACAATGCCGCTCCCAAACCAAGCTGTACTGGAAACTGAGCCCGTTTGATTTAATACTAGGCCTCCAATTGCTGACCCAAGTGAAATACCAATTTGTAATGCTGAATTATTAAAGCTTTGCTGTATAGCAGAGGTAGCTGGATCTATTTGAATCAAATAGCTTTGTTGGGGCGGTGCCAGGCTCCAGCTCAATGCTCCCCAAACCATCATCGTTGGTATAAATAAAAAGAGTGAAGAGGTTGTTAATGGCAAAATACACAATATAACAGCAAATGCACTGATAACGATGATGATACTTTTGCGAGCACCAATCCAATCTGAAAGAGTTCCTCCGAATGCTCCACCACTTACAGCTGCAATACCAAAAACAAAATAGCAGATACTAATCCAGTTCGAATTTAAATGAAGATTCGTCTCTAAGAATGGTGTAAAATAGGCATAAATCGTATAATGTCCTGCTAGCATTAACATCGTAGCAAGGTGGGCACTGATTATTTTCTGACTTCCTAAAGCCTTTAATTGTTGTGAAAGTGGAATTGTTGTTTCCCCGGGAATGCGGCCCAAAAATAGAGAAATTAGTGCCATCGATCCAATTGATAATACAGCGATTCCAAGGAATATTACACGCCATCCAAACATATTGGAAATTAGTATTCCCAATGGTACACCTAACACTAGTGACGAACTAATCCCCATATAAATTAGCCCCAAAGCTTTTGCTTGGTGAGCAGGAGCAACAACCTTAACAGCTATAGTTAAGGAAAGGACAACGACAAGTGCTGTACTAGTTGCCGTAAACACCCTTGCTACCATCATAAAGGTAAAGTTTGGACTAAAATATGTCATTACATTTCCGATGAAAAATACAAACATAGAAGCAAGATACAATTTTTTACGTTCTATATTGTTGGTCAATACCAACAGAACTGGACCGGCAATGGCATAGATAAGTGCAAACACCGTAATAAGTTGCCCCGCAGTACTTAATGAAATATTAAAATCTTCGGCTATCGTCGGCAATATTCCACCAACGATTAATTCAACCAATCCTACCGCAACGGTTGATAATGCTAATATAAATACTTTCAAATTCATATTCTGTTTCATTTCCCTTCTAAGTTAAAATAAAGAAATTGCTTTTAAGATTTTCTACAGAAAACACAAATAATCCTGACTATAAAAAATGAAAAAATTCATTTTCTGTAGTCAGGATTGTTATGGTTCCTGGTAGATACCCTCTAGCCATATTCTAGAGATTATACAGTTTCTATATAGTATTAAGTGTGATCACTTTATTGATATTACTACCAATTCTCCTACCATTCAAGTGTTATTTGCGATATATGTGTTCCTCATAATTCAGAAAGTAAAGATGGAATTATGTTATTTTTCTATTTGATCAATTGTACTGATTTTTGTCATGTTTGTGCCCACGTTTTGTTTAGTTATTTATAAAGTCAAAGAAAAGATGGATAAAGGATTTGAATTGACAAAGTGCTGCCTAGCACATTCGTATTTATTTGAAAAAAAAGAATTGAATATAATTTTATATTAAATTAATCTTTATTACATCAATATTGATAAAACAACTTAACGAAAGGAATGGATTGATATATTTGACGTCAATATGCCAATACAAAAAGGTGAGAATGAATAATAATCCTATTTCTAGCTTTGAAGATTTAATAAAAACAGAATATTCCAATATATCAGGCGTTGTTATTATAAAGGATGAAAGTTTGATTTATGAAAAATATTTTGATGGGTACACCAAAGACGATGTTTTGCATATAGCATCTGTAACCAAAAGTATAATATCTGTTCTTATTGGTATTGCAATAGATAAAGGATATATTAAAAATGTTGAACAGAAAGTATTAGAATTTTTTCCGGATTACACAGTTAAGCGTGGCGAAAAAACAATACAAAATATCACCATAAAAAATTTGATGACAATGACCGCACCGTACAAATATAAGTCAGAGCCATATACTAAAATTTATACAAGTGATGATTGGATAAAGGCTACATTGGATTTGCTAGGGGGGAAAGGCGATATTGGAGAGTTTAAATACTCAACCGTTGGAACACATATTTTATCAGGTGTACTTGTAAGTGCAACAGGTCAATCTGTGATTGATTTCGCAACGGAAAGTTTGTTTAAACCTCTTAAAATCAAAGCTCCTAAAAATGTAATTATACAAAACAAAGAAGAGTATTTAGCTTTTCTTAAGGATAAATATGTAACTGGTTGGATAGTAGACCCTAAAGGTATAAACACCGCCGGTTGGGGGCTTACTTTAACGGCACGGGATATGGCTAAAATAGGTCAGTTATATTTAAGTGGTGGTGTATGGAACGGTAATCAAATACTATCTTCCAAATGGATAAAGGACAGCACTAAGGAAAAAACTCGATGGGGTGAGTTGTCATACGGTTACTTATGGTGGATTGTTGATGATTGCTATGCAGCTCTGGGTGATGGTGGCAATGTAATTTTCATAAACCCCAAAAAGGAAATGGTAGTCACTATTGCTTCTCGATTTATGCCACGTGCCAAGGATAGAATTGAATTGATTAGAAAGCATATTATGCCATTGTTCGAATAAAATAAATCGGGTGCTTTAGTGAATGTGCCAGAAAAAAAACTTAGCTTGGAAATAATTCTCCAAGCTTAGTTCTCTAGATATAATAATATGAAAATAAGACTAGAGGGATGGAAAATACCAGTTTAGCATCAATTTATCTAAAAATGATTCTTTATAATTGTAATGATAAAAAACGCTTTTGTGAGAATCTGTATTTTAATTAATAAAATTAAATAAAGGTTTTTGTTATGTACTGATGAATCGTGATATTAGAGTTTGGAATTATTCCGACGAAGTTAACATATTCTTTAAAGTTCGATGACGTTTTTGACTACTTTCTAATATTAAGTAATACATCTAATTCTTGACTACATTTAACCACTTCTGGATGAGTGAATCCTAAAATAATTGCTTTTTTACACATAACTTTTCTTTTGATCTCTATTATAATTTCCAATTTTTTCTTACTAACTAAGCTTTTCATAAAAAACCTCCAGATTATTGGGTAATCATAGCTTTGTCTCTATGGTTAAATTGAATAAAGTGATTAGGATATTCAATTCAATTTTTAAGGAATAAAATTATTACTTTAAATTATGTATTTAATATAATTACTTATATTATAATTTAATTTGAAAATTATAAATATACTAAAATTTAAAATTATTAAAAATAAATTAATCTCTACAAACAAATTGTTTAATATTTCTTTAATCGATGCTATCATAAATTTACCGACCGGTAAGTAAAATATGGGGAGTAATAATATGAAAGATAAAAAAGAAACGTATGATCTCATAGTAGAAACTGCTTATAAAATGTTTGCAGAAAATGGATTTGATAAAACTAGTTTAGCCATGATTGCTAAAGGAGTAGGCATTTCAAAGCCAGCTATTTATTATTACTTCGACTCGAAAGAAAAACTAATTGATTTTTTATTTGAGGAAATTTGCAAGGAAATAATGATTCAATCTACCATTACGGTTGATGATTTGACAGTTAATAACTTTGAACAATTTCTGCTTAACTTTGGATTTAAAATGATCGAGGAACAGGAAAGAGATGTTTATTTTAATAAAATATTTAATGAATATATTTTATTAGCAACAAGGAATGATAAATATATGACTCAGTTAAATAAAATACAGAAAAGCTACTTTGAAAACTTTAGTATGTTAATGAATTATGGCGTTAAAATTGGTGTTGTTAATAGGGATAATGTTGAAAACAAATCTAATATACTTGTAATGGTTATAGATAATATAGGCAATTTTATATTGACAGGGCTTGAATTAGATTACAAGGGGACATGGGAAGAAGCAGTAAAAAGTGTGCTAAAGGGAGTTAGAAATGATTAAACGCCAAATCACAAATCAACGGATAGAGGGGCTCGACTTTGCTAGAGCATTAGCTTTATTTGGAATGTTTGTTGTTAACTATAAGGTAATAGTTGGGGCTGAGGGTAATGGTGCAGAGTGGTTAATATGGTTTACAGAGCTTTTTCAAGGCAGAGCTTCTGCAATCTTTGTTTTGTTGGCTGGAATTGGTATATCCTTAATGACTAGGCAAGCTAGAAATGGAAATTCAGATTTATTAATAAGGAAGAGCAAGAAAATCATCTGGAAAAGATCTGTTTTTCTATTTCTACTAGGTATGGTTTTATACGTAGTAGGTTGGACTGGAGATATTCTACATTACTATGGTGTGTTTATGTTTATCGCTTCATTTTTAATTGTTGCTTCTAACAAAATTATTATAATAATATGTATCCTTTTTGGCCTAATTGCTCAAATTATGCAAGTAACAGGTAACTATTTAAAGGGATGGAATCTCGATAGACCGTTTATAGAATACACAGACTTTTGGACTGCCGAAGGATATTTAAGAAATTTATTGTTTAATGGTTACCATCCTATATTTCCTTGGGTTTGCTTCTTTTTAATAGGCATGATTATAGGACGGCTCGATTTAACAAATAAGATTATCCTTAAAAAAATAGGAATAATTTCCTCAATACTTTTAATATTCTCTGAGTTCATATCTAGAGTTTTACTTCAGTTTTCTCTTAGGATATTAGATGTAGAAAGTGCAAGTTATTTATTTCAAACAGGACCAATACCTCCAAATCTATTCTACCTAATATCAAATGCTTCTTCAGCTTTACTTGTAGTAGTAATTTCCATTTATATTACAAGTAAATTCTCTAGGAATTGGTTAATAAATGCCTTAGTTAAAACAGGCCAATTAGCCTTAACTCATTATGTAAGTCACGTATTTGTTGGTATTGGGATATTGATTTTATTAAATAAATTGGAATATCAGACACTTGGATTTTCATTGATATTTTCCATTTTGTTTTTTGTAGGGAGTATTTTGTTTTCAATAATATGGAGAATGAAATTTAAAAGAGGTCCACTTGAATTGGTTATGAGAAAGCTTGTTAACTAGAATGATTCCATTAGAAATAGCAGATAGTATAAATGGTTGGTGCTATCTATACTGCTAGAGGGGATGAATTATATGCAACACTTTTCTCGGAGGGTAGAGTGGTCCATAATGAATATTGTGCATCGAATGCTAAAATAAAGAATTTTTTCCTCTTGTGTTGTATATTGATTAGTGAGGAGGGATTATTTATGACTAATGAAGAAATAAATAAACTATCAAATATATTATTGCAAAGTCTGTATGACTATCATTTTGCTAATAATGGAGGAAGTTATGTATTACCTAAAGCAATGGTAAATGCAGACCTCAATAGCAAACTAGCTATTGAATACCTTATCGAAAAGGAATATGCCTTAGATAGTGGGCAAGGTTCAGATAACCTAGTTTTAGCTATAACACCAAAAGGTATGGACTACATTAAAAACAACAAATAAGTGCTCAACAGAGAAACACTCACCGAGACCATTGGAATAGAGTTTAAATTAGCGAGGTATTTGTCGATTTAATAATCGAATACCTCGCTATTTTATATTGTTTTGGAAATTATAAAACTGGGGATAAATTGGTGATAATTTAATCTATAATTGTTTGTTGACTAGTATAGTTGATTCGCACAAGTGCCGAAAAAATATAGGATTGATTGGATTTGATAAGCTACAAGAGACTTTTTATTGTTAATGAACTAAATATCCATTCTCGCTAGCTCTTCCATTATCGACTTCTTTTTACAAAAAGTTTTTTCTTTATGTTTAAATAGTTTTTCATTTCAAAAATCAGATAAAATAGATTTGCCCGTACTTCAAATTCTTCTCTTGTCTTTGGCAAATCCATCTTGCGGATCAAGGCATTTAAATCCTCTAACTCATTTAATGAAATGTCGGTTGTATCTCCCGAATGAACGTTTCGACTTAAATTCTCCAAAAACTCTGCAATCATTTCTTTCTGTTTGACGTCTAGACTAGAGGAAGAGAAGATAGCAACGATTTTCATCATATGTTTTAGGAGTTCCAGTTGATCCTCTCGCATTTCCAAATAATAATAGTCTTTATTTTGTTTTCGCAACAGATGATTTTCTACATCTTGAATGGCTATGCTTTTGGATTGATTAATCAATTCCTCTACTTCAAGTATTTCTTTCCCATCCCAGTTTCGCATACTATCCCTTAAATGGGCAGAGAATTCAAAGAGAATAACTTCAAACTTTTGTTCAATCTCCTTCTTAAAGATTTCAATATCTCGCTTGAGATTTGGCATAAAACTATTAACAAGAAGAGCAATACCCATACCTATAAAAATGATATAGAGCTCGTTCAGAAAAATAGCCCAGTTAGCATCCTTTACAGTATAAACATGTAAAACGACAACCATACTTGTGACAAAACCACCCTGGATATGAGCTCTTACGAGGAGTGGAACAAATAAAATAATAAATAAGGAAAAGACAATAGGATTATAACCCAATAATTCAAACAACAAAGCACCAAGAATCAAAGATAAAAGAGAGGCAAAGAATTTATCCTTAATTGTAATTAATGTTTTTTTCTTCGTTTTCTCAATACACATAATAACAATGATTGCTGCAAATGTTGCAAATTCCAAATCCAATAAACTCGCAATCCAAATTGCCAGACCTGCTCCTACAGCAGTCTTTATCGTCCGATAACCAAAACCAATCATAGAAGCACCATCCTATTATTTTTTACTATGTAAATCCTTGCATACTACCTGTTTTACAAAAAACGCGTTAATTCACTAAGCTGGAGATAATTGCACAAATAATACGGATGTACGTAATTTGCGCAACAAACCCTGCACTCGAGTAATCAAATCAAAACCATAATTAAGACTGGTTATATTTGATTAATTAGAATGGAAAATCTTATTGTAGTAAAATTATTTTTACTTACCTCAGGGGTATGTATGCAGGTATTTCTGTCGAGCAATCGTTTCTTTTTGAAAGCTACTATTTACTATATCAACAATTCAATAGAAGAAGTCAAAGAAAATCTTTTACTTGGGATAAAACCAGTTTTTTCTTAAGACCTATACGTTACCTTCATCAAGAAATAAGGTGAATATATACGACTTATGAAAAGAGATTAGTTATATTCTGTGAATGATGACTAAGAGAATGCATGTGCTTAAGATCGCAAGCACGGTTTTGAGAGGGGGAAGAAACACAATATACTACAAGGTAGAAAGAATCCCATCTACTCGATTAATCTACTACAAATGAATAGTAAGGCTTTTTCCCCAAAAGTAAACAAATTTATTATTACTATACAAATATTACAAATATCAATTCTTAGACTCTGTCGTAATCGTCTCACACCCGTTGAATAACGCAAACCTTTGGAAACAACTGTTCAAAGCAGTTTGCAATCGTGTTGTTTGTTTCACACCGTTCTCATACCAGATGTTTTTAACAATTAGCGTTCCAGTTTTTCGATCCGCGATTATCTCTGCGCGTCCAATAAAGCTCTCTCCATATAATAGAGGCACTACATAATAGCCGAATTTTCGTTTGATTGCAGGCGTGTAAATCTCCCATGTATAATCGAAGTCAAACAATTCTTTGATAAGTTTTCTGTCCCACATGAAATTATCAAGCGGGGCAATAAGCTCGCAACGCAATTTCTGCTCCTGATTTTGTAGAACGGCTTCAATAAGCGGTAAATCCTCTGCGACGCAATACAGTGTATCCTTCATTTGTTCCACAGAAACTGCAACAATGGAAGATTCTTGTAATAGTTGACGGAAAACTTCGTTGCGCTGTGCTGCTTTCAACCCCCAAATGTTCAGCCATGCATCTGACGCACGATTCCATAATAGACCTACAGAGCTAATTCGACGCAGTACCCGCCACTTATGATGTTCAAGCTCATCCTCTAGCGGCTCTGATGCATTCAGTAGATTTGGCTGTATGTACTTCTTGGCGATATCGTAATATTTACGCGTTCCTTTTTTATGATGGATAATCAACTCACCTGTCGAATACATCTGTTCCAACACCGATCGAGATGAATTGTTTCCTCCACTCCAGTGAATGGCCGATTGCCACGAGAAATCTCCATCCAATTTTAAATCATTCGAACTTAGTGCACCGTGTTTTTGGATGTGAGCACGTACTTGCGCTGTTAATGCTTCCATTTCAGGATATCGTTCAGCATGTTGTCGCGCGGCTTGCCTGTATCGTTCAAAATACGGCCAGTCCTCGACAGGTATAATGGCCAGGTTTTTGTCGGGATAATCTACAAGGCTTCTATCTTCATAAAGCAACTCGTAGAGCATTCCCTTAGTAAATCCTTTAATTCGCGATTGTAGCACCAATTCAGCGTTTTTTCCGCAAACATCGATGGGGTCGTACTGGATACAGCTGACCTGGCGAGCAAAATCCAATACGCCCTGTTTCCCACTAAATTTATATTTGCCCAAAAGTCCATGCTTCAACAACAGAAATTGCCGTGCCTGTCGATTTGTTAATTGAATCATGATTGTTCGCACCTACCTCTAGTTTAGTTTTTTATTATATTACAGTGGAGTGGAAAAACAAAGGAGACGGATGAGATAAATTTTTTCATAATTATAGCTAAGAGTGTTTCTTAGACTTTTTATTGGTTGACTTGAGTCTGGTAAGCCTGCTTGACATAACAGCAGCATTATTTGACCACGGGGATATGTTTAGTGGTACTAAGAAACGAATAAAAAAAGCTGGAGAAAACGGATGAAATAAATAGGAGAGTAGATTCTGAAGGGAAGGAATCAACGATTGTTTAGTTGAACTTATTATACTAAAAGTTCAAAATACAATAAAATTGATTTTAGAAAGACTTTTATAAAGACTTATTAATCGGGAATTAAAACTATTTGTTAGAGGAGATTGTGAAACCTTTGTTTTTTGAATCCGTATGTAAGGTAGAGACAAGAAATATATTTTAGGGGTGTTTAGATAAATGGAATACTATATCATAATCGTATCTTTTCTAATAGTAATTTATTTGTCAGTCAAATTAGAGAAATTGGAAGGTCGAATGAAAAGAATACAATACACATTAGACCAATTAACCAAACAACATGGACTCCCAGAAAATCCAATAAATAATGAATTGCGTGAACTAATAAAAGATAGGGAAGACGTAAAAGCGATTAAAAAAGCAAGAGAAAATTTAGGTCTTTCACTATTAGAAGGAAAAAATTATATTGATAAGCTAAAATCAGATATTAGATAATGGTCATTTTCTCGTAATAGAAAATAGGAACCTAATTAGAGAGAGAAAATAATATTATTCAACCATAGGGTGCTTTACTTCAATAAGGAGTGAAGCATTTTTCTTCTTCAACGAAAGGGGCAGGTTAGTTTAGGAAGGAAACTCCACATATTTGTAGAATATTATTAATGATATTCTTTGTCTTTATTTTTTTGTGAAAAATGAAAATGAAAAATGAAGATAAATATAAAGTATAGATTGGATTGTGGTCATAATGCCAAATATAAAGTTTGATTCTTGTAATCAAAAAGAGGACATTAAGAGAAATTAGAAATTGATCAACTTGGAGTACGAAAAAATAAAAGACTATGTAAATCTTGAAATCTTTTCTTTCGAACAACTTGATGAACGTCAAGTAGGATTTAGTACCGACATCGATGGAAACTCTCTTGTAACCAATGAGGAGGCTACATGGAATGATAATTGGATTGTTATTGCATATGAAACTCTGTGTGGTGATCCCATTATAATTGAGTTAAATGAAGATGGGTACCCTGTATCTAGTCAGATGCACGGAATGGACAATTGGGATAGTGGCAGTTTCCTTGCAGATTCAATGGAATCATTCCTAAATATTTTTAAAGATATAGGGTGTTTTCTTACAGAAAAGCAGTTCTTAGGAAGAAAACAAACTATTCAAAATAAAGAGTTGAAAGCACTGGTAAATAACATTTTAGAAAAAAACAAATTTGTGGATTTTGAGATATGGGAATCTTTATTGAATCCGTTATTCGATATTGCAGAAGAATGCGAGGAAGTATTGGACACAAAAGTAAAGGAAATGAAAAAAGAAGGCAAGAAAATTACAGAAATTGCTAGCCTGCTTAATATACAACCTAAAGATGTGTATGAGTATATTAAGAAAATTTAAAAGGAACAAACGGTGCGATACTTCAATAACAATGATCTTTTTTTAATCAAGTAAAGGGTGCTTTACTTCAAGAAAGAGTAAAGCCTTTTTTCTTATTGAACTAACGCAGCAGTTTAGTTGAAGTAGAGTCTAGGTTTTTATGAAGCAATATAGATGTAGTGAGGGAGAATTAAAGATGGGTTTTATTATAACCGTTGGTGTTATTGTGATAGCAATAAGTTGCTTGACTATTGAAGTGAAGTTAAGAACAGCAAATGAACAAAATAAAGAAATAATTGAACTGTTAAAACAATTGAATGAAAAATAAAATACTAGTTCTTCACCTATTGGATGCTTGAGTACTGGTGTGAAAGGTAAAGGCTGTTTTTCACAAAACGCTATTATGCCAACTATCTTACATGTAGAATTGGATATTTGCTTTAGGATATAAAAAAGATTGTGAATATCTGTACTTAAACTAACGCAAAAGGATTGTTGAAGAAGAGAAGGGGAAGTTTCTGATAGAATTAAAAGTAAATAAAAACTATATTTGGGTATATTTCATAATATTTTATGCCCTATGGTGTATCAGAGAATTATGGTTGGTGCAATATTTAGATTTAATGGCCCCCATCCCAAGAGCTTTATCATCAGTCACTATTAAAATAGGTATTTGGATCATTCCTGTTATTTTATTAGTTAAAATTTTGGAAAAAAGTAAACCGTTTTCTTATTTACAGTTACATCATAACTTTAGAAAAGGTCTAAAATGGACAGGTTGGGTATCCTTAGCCTTGATATTCTATTTTCTAATAAAACTTATCATTTTAAAAAAAATATCGATTTTCAAATAGGATTTAACGGCTGGCTTAATACTATTCTATTGGTTGGTATAACTGAGGAAATTGTCTTTAGAGGTTTTTTATTAAGAAAACTAATGGATTCTCTTGGATTCTGGATAGCAAATACAATTACAGCTTTACTCTTTGTATTGATTCATCTTCCTATTTGGTTTTATAAAGATCTATTTGAATTCCCTTATATTCTAAGTTCCATATTAACAGTTTTTGTGTTGGGTATTATATTTGGGGTTGTATATAAGAAAAGTAATTCTCTTTGGTCAGTAATTATTATTCATTCTTTGTATAATTTGTTAGTATTACTCTTCTACTAACTGGTGCTTTACTTCAAGCAGAAGTAAAGCTTTTTTTCTTATTGAACACACGCGGCAGGTTAGTTCTATAAGTAAGTATGATATTCATAAGGAATGATCAAAAACATTTCCTTGTTATAAAAAAAGAAGGATTGATTATTAACGAATTTAAATTGGTAAATTTAATTAAAAATGGAACTTCTATATGATCCAATCGTATTAAAGTAAAGGGAAAGTTCAATAAAGTGATGTTGATTTGTTGAAAGATAAGTGACTTTAATCATTTGTGTTGAAAATCACTATTTTAGTTTTACTTTTTATTAATTCTATTTGCTGACTCGAAGAATATCAGGAGTGTTTATATTGTTAAATCCAATTGTAATCGCGTTAATTATTGTAGGAGCTATTATCGTTTATCATTTATTAACGAAAAATAAAAAGAAACTTATAAAGATTCGAAATGAGTGGGAGACTGGAGAGTTTGTCCAACTAAACTTAGATTTTAATTCTATTTCATCTTACTGGTCTAATAGGCATAGAAACTCAAAGAATTACGTTGGTCTAGATCAGCTGACTTGGGATGATTTGGCTATGAATGATGTCTTCCAAAAACTCAATTACACACAATCAACTGTTGGATCAGAGTATTTATTTAATCAGCTTAGGGATATTAATCCATCCAAAAAACAAAACGAAGAGGAACTATATAGATTAATTGCAGCGGATCAGCAATTAAGAGAAGAGATCCTTCTAATCCTTTCAAGACTTGGCAAACAAAACTATACAAATTCTTCATCGTTTATTTACGATCTTAAAGATAATAAAATAAAATATGCATATTTCTATGTTATTTTCTCGTTATTTCCAGTTGCTTCCATTCTTTTGTTGTTTTTCAGTCTTAAATATGGAATTGTCAGTCTTATATCATCACTTTGCATAAATACATTTATTTATTACCGGAACAAAATGAAATTAGAGAATGATCTTTACTCTGTTGGGTATGTAGCTGCTATTATTAATACAGGAAAGCGTATAGCTAATCTTAGGCATCCAAAGCTTTTGATACATATAAAAGATCTTAAAAAAAATGTTCAACCTATTAAAAAAGTAATCACTTTTAATAAAATAGCTTCGTTCGGAAGTGGCAGTGGTGGAGAGTTCGATGTATTACTTGAATATTTACGCATTCTCTTTTTATTGGATTTCATTTCATATAATAATATTATTAAGACAATTTCCACACATCAAAAAGAATATTTTAAAGTCTGGACAATTATTGGAAAAATGGATGCAGCAATTGCGATAGCATTTTATCGTAAATCAATGGGAACTTATTGTACACCTACTTTTACTGATAAGGAAGAACTGTTTTTTGAGAATATGGCTCATCCACTTATAACGAAGCCAGTCTCAAATACATCTAGCCTGGGTAAGTGTACGCTCGTCACAGGCTCTAATGCCTCCGGGAAATCAACATACATTAAAGCAGTCGCCATTAATGCAATTTTAGCACAGACAATTAACACTGTAATTGCTGAAAGATGGACTATGAAGCCGAGTTACATCGTAACGTCTATGGCTATTCAAGATAACGTGTTAAATGGGGATAGTTATTTTATTGCAGAGATAAAATCGCTTAACCGTATTATTAAACTTATTGAAGAAGGAAAACCATGTCTATCATTTATTGATGAAATATTAAAGGGTACCAATACAATCGAACGAATTGCTGCATCAGCAGCAATAATGGAATGGCTTTCATTAAATAATGGAATGAATGTCCTAGCATCGCATGATATTGAACTAACTGAAATAGCTGAAAATATGTATGTGAATTATCATTTCAGGGAATCTATCGAAAATGGAGAGGTCCGATTTGATTATAAAATTCATTCAGGACCTTCAAAGTCGAGGAACGCCATCAAACTACTCGAAATGCTTAGATATCCAAAAAGTATAACAAATAGATCGAATAGGTTGGCACAGAACTTTACCAAGAAACGCAAATGGGATGTATTTGATAATGGTAATAAGTTGGAGAAGTCTTCTATATATTTAAAAGAGGCAGAAAACAAGTCTTCATTATAATCATTTTTTAGTGAATATGTTGTTAGATTCAAAACTAGTGGAAATAAAATGGTATTAAAATTTCTTGCTCTTTTATTTTTAATTAAACTAGTGGCTACCTGTAAGGGTAGCTTTTACTTATTGAACTAACGCGGCATTGGTAAAATGCGTTTATGTAGGGGGAGTTAAATGACTAATTTTTTTTTAATACTTATGGGCTTTTTTATTGTAATTGCAAATATTATTGGATTTATATCTTACAAAAAAAAGAAAAATTTATATTTTGCTGCTTTTATAATATTGTTATTAGCATTTTTATTAGGGGCATTCGGTGGTGCATTAGCAGTATTTATTATTAATGATGCTTTTGCAATATTCTATGGTTTCCGAGTAGGACAATATCTAATAGTAAATAGTGTCATCGTTTTTTTAATTGCAATTTTAGTAACTGTAATAAAGAAATTTAGGAGCTAAAAAATGTAAATCGCGATTATATTCAACTAACGCAGCAGGTTAGTTGAATAAGGAAAATATTTTTTTGCTTGTTTAAATGGAAAGTTAATTTCAAAATAGAATCTCAACTTGTTTTAAACGTAATTAAGTAATGCCTCAGATTAGTTTTATAAAATGATTTATGATGAAAACCATAGTGGTCTCGAATGACATTGTAGGTTTTGAGGAAAAAAGTCCGATGATTTGAAAAGTGGTGATTTATGAAGATATTTAAAAAAACTATCGACTTCCTCAACAGATGGAAGAACATAGACATATGGGGAGACAGGAACGAGGATTTATCGGAGGATGATATAAAATATATGGATAGCATTCCATCTCAAAATCCGTATGGAGTGGTAGGAATGATTATTAGTGGATTTGCTTTCGTATTTCCTCAATATCCTTTTTCTATTATTACTCTGATCTTTTGTATAGTAACTTTTTTTACTTTTGATAAGGAAAAAGAAGATAATCCTTGGACGTTTATTATGGGAATAATATTATCTTTATTGGGGTTATTGATGTTTATTACAGGTGAAGTTCATCAATTAATAATCTAGTACAATGTTTTTGTTTTCAGAAGAGAAAAAATTAATATTAAGGTATTCTCTTATATAACGGTTGTGAAGGACTACACTTAAAGTAACGGGTGCTTTACTTCAAGAAGGAGTAAAGCCTTTTTCTTATTGAAGTAACGAAGCAGTTTAGTCTAATAAAAATGTCTGTGAATATAGAAATTTGGTACTAAAGAGGTGAAGTCACATGAAATTAGATTATCAAATTAATACTTTGAAATTAAATCGTTTTATGAAAACTGAAAATGAAATTCTATTATTTGAAGAAACATTAGAAGTAATAGGTAAAACCAGTGATTATCATATAATTGGAAAGTTGATTGATATATTAGAGGATGACACCGAACACGAAGAAATTATGTGGGGGCTTGTACACACAATAGAATATTTAAGTGAATTTTCTCCAAAAGAAGCTTTAAAATCGCTGATAAATGCCATTCCAAATAATATTGAAAAATGCAGAGAGTGGATAGAAATTTTGCATTTTAGGATTTTAAACCATGATGAATATAGGAGACTATTTGGTGAAGCATTAAAAGAGGTTAATGTTCAAAATCAGGAGGTGGTATTGAAATTATTAAATGATATCAAGAACGAAGCTCCTAATAAATTTGGGAGCAAAGTTGAAGAGATAAAAATAATTTTGTATTACTAGCACTTTCTTTGATTTTAATTTGATTAATTTAAGGGAGGAATTCCAATAATGGAAAAAATAATGATGTACATAGAAAGTAATTTCCCTAACTTATCAAGTGATTTGCATCTAAGGTTCGAACTAGGTCATCCATATAAAAATGGAACTGAAGAAAGAATTAATCAAGTTGTTACAAGAGTTACCACATTGTTCGAAGAAGTGTTCAGGCCGAATGATTTTATTTATCTTTTTATAAAAGATTGGAATGTAACAGAGGATGTTATGTTTGGAAATAACACCCCAGAATACCTGTATAACTTATTGAGTAAACAAAAAATAGAAGAGGAAACTTTTTACGATTTAGATGAGGATTATGATGAGTTAACGGGTCAAACAATAGAAATAAAAAATGAGTACAAAGTGAAATTTGTATACTCACGTTTAAAGTCTATAAGCTACAAGGAAGTATTGGAAGGCATAGGGAATTATGAACAAGGAAGAGAGCCTTCTATTGGAGAATCTGTTTACTTTATTAGCACTGAAAAGGGCATAATATTTCACATGTATGACGACCGTGGATGTGATGTTTTTGGCTTAAATAAAGATACTCTTGTGCCTGTATACCATAAGTTTAGAAAGTGGATTTTAGACTATAACCGTATTGAAATAGACTACGCTTTTGAAGAAGGTTTATTTAATTATCATGAAACTATAGAGGAAAGAGAAAAAAGACATAGAGAAAACAGACTGAAAGTAAAAGAAACTAAAATTAACTTATCTCAGGACAATACATGTCTCATTACTCATGCTCTTACCATACCAAATGAATATGCAGAAGAATGTATCAATGAGATAGGTGAAACAGGATTTAATATTGCGATCAGTAACAAAAATAGCGAGTGTACTAACATTAAAGTAACAAAAACAGAGGCTTTGGCAATTGTTGATTATCAAACTGAGCTCATGGCTTTATATTCAAAAAAATATAAAAGTGAGTACAAAGGATGGTCAGTTAAAGAAGCTTTTTAATTTGAAAATCCAGGATTAAAGCCTTTTTTCTAAGTGACTAACGAAGCAGTTTAATTGAACAAGAACAAAACAATTTTCATTGATAACTGTCGTAAAAGGGAATAAAAAGGAGATGTAATTATGAAACCATTTATGTTACATCATAAATTTAATTGGCTACCTCCCAAATTACAGTACCGCAAAACCTATTCGATAGGATTTAAAAGTGTTGAGTACGAAAGTTTTACCTTTCAGCTAACGAAGAATAGTACGCACGTTATTTTTAAAAATATTACTAGGAAGATTTTTTTTAGTAAACGAAAACTGAAGAGCTATTTTAAAGAGGGGTATTTAGAATTTTTAGCTGTTCAATATGAGTAAATTAATAGAATTAATACTAATAAACAAAAAATGTGAAAAACCATACTTAAATCAACGGGTGCTTAGTTAAACAAGGCTATCACTTTTTGAAGATCTATTGTTATACCAAGAATACCAAGTTGATTTCGATGTTTGAGTTGGATTTTTTAAAGAATAGGGGTGTAGAAATAATATTTCGCTATTTCGTTATCTTTATTATTGGATATTGTTTAAGTTTTATTTTATCAATAGATTTATTTGATGAAAATAGTAGAGTAATAAATACATTATATAGAGTTTGCTTTGGACTGTTTTTTCTACTAGTAACTTGGCTAGTTCAACCTAAAAGAAATAATGTGGACAATAAGAATGACAGCGGTTAATGGATATCAAACTTTTCTTGTGTGCTTTAGTGTAATAACAGTAATTCTTTTTTATTGAAGTAGTAACAGAAGAATAAAATAAAAAAGATTATAATGTGGGGAGACGATTTTTTGGTTAGTATATTGGAAACTTTATTCCAAGTATCAGCAATAATACTACTCCTATGTTCATTCTATTATTTTAGACATTTCAAGAAAATTAAGAGGGAAAGAAAGTTAACTTTTCCTGAACGTTCAATTTATATCATAACTCAAGTTGCAATTTATCTTTGTGCAGGTAGTTATCTACTTCTGTTTTTGGATAGGAATTTTGGATAATAATTATTTCACTAACAGTGTACTTTAGCAGAACATGAGGCAGTATTTATGGGCAGCTTTTTATTAACTAGCGCCGCGAGTTATTCCAATAAGAAGTTTTTTAGGGGAACACCAGAACTTCTAAACGGGAGGTAATTTAGTGGGAAGAAAATATAATTTGTAGTCATTCATTTTATGTTTGATATTATTAGTGCTTTCATTACAATCGTTATATGCATCATATAACCGAACTTGGCAAGTAGCACCACCTGCTTTGACCTTATGGTTACTCACTGTTATTGCTTTCGTTACGGGCATTATTGGATTGAAAGACAAAAGTAGTAGACCAGCAAGATGGAGAAGTTGGCTTACTGTGCTAATTACATTCCCCCTTTCGGTAATTTTTCTATTAGGGGTAGCAGTAAATACATTTGCGAGAGAACCCATTGAAACAGCACAATCACCCGACTCTAAAATCATCATCGATTTTTACACATTAAACGGTGGAGCAGCTTCCTCTATTAGTGTAGAAGGAATTGTAAATGGTCCCCTTTGGTTTAAAAAGAGGATTTATTATGAAGACCCTATGCACAAGGTTGATGTGGAATGGGACAATAACCATATTATTATAATTAACAATCACACTCTGGACTTGGATAAAGGGGAAAATTTTTTGGATTAAAATTTTTTTACTATAGGATGCTTTGGTAAAATAAGGAAATCATGGTGCAGCACCCATTTAGGTAGTCTATTTTTATCTCGGAAACATTAAGGTGTTCTTAGATTTGCATTGTGAACTGTTACACTTAATCTAACGCTGCAGGTAAAGGAGGGTGAAATAATCGAAAACAGCTACTAGACAAAACAAGTAGCCGAAAATGGAATTTCAGCTACCCATAAACTTTTTATTAAAATGAACGATCATCAACCTGATTAATCCAGTTTTTGACCTTTTCAAGAAGCCTCGTCATGCTTCCATCTTCAAAAGGAGACTCCAGATCGGCACTCTTTAAGAGTTCAGAGTAGGGGAGGCGTCCCCCATGTTTGCATATTTTCAGGAAGCTTTCCCAAGCGGATATTGGGTCATCTTTCTGTTTCATCCATAGCTGGACAGCAGCAAAATGAGCCAAATCATAGTCCATGTAATAAAAAGGCGAAGTGAACAAATGCCCAATTTCATAAAACCCTGTACCTTGCTGTAAAAATTCATTGCCATCATAGTCCCGCTCAGGCAAGTAGTCTTGCTCCAACTCTCTCCACTTTTGCTTACGAACTTGCATGGTGGCTGTTGGAAATTCATACAGGAAGTGTTCAAATTCATCAACAACTGATGCAATTGGCATATAAATAAATGCTTCGGTCAAGTTGGAAAACTGATACTTCATCGTATTTTCCCCAAAAAACAGTTCCATCCATGGCCAGACAAAACGTTCCATTGTGAATGAAAATACCTCACAGGAATCATACGGAATAATGTACTCATGAATATTGGAGTGACGGCTCATATAAAACTGAAATGCATGGCCAGCTTCATGTGCAAAAATCCTGACATCATTGGATGTGCCGTTGAAATTTGCGAAGATAAATGAAGCAACTTCCGGACCACTATACGACGCGAATGCCCCACCCATTTTGTTTGTACGTGATTCCACGTCAACATTCCCTTTTTCCATCAGTTCATCAAAAAATGTACCTGTTTCAGGAGACAGTTCACGGAAAATAGTCCGATAAACCTCTAATATTTCCTGATGTGTCCCTTTAAGTGAGGGTGAACCGTTTTTGAAGAAATAGCTCTCATCATAATACTTTAGTTTGGAAACGCCAATACGGTTCAGCTGTTTCTTTCTAAGAGCAGAAACGAAATGCACCCCGTGCTCTCTCACTTGCTTGCGGTATTGAACGAGGTCGTCGGGTGTATGTCCTGTTCTATGCATTCGGACATAGCCAAGTTCCACAAAGGAGGAATAACCTAACTTTTTCGCGATTCGGTTACGTGTATTAATCAGATTATCAAGGATACGGTCAAAATCAGAGGCATGCTGTTTGAAGTAGCCCGATTTTGCTTCAAAGGCTGCTTTTCGAACCTCACGATCAGTTGAGTTAAGGTATAGAGCCAAGGTACTTAATCTAAGCTCTTTTCCATCGAAAGGAATGACTGCTTTTCCCAACAGCTCCTGATACTCGTATACAAGACGATTTTCCATCCTGATATCTTCTTGTACTTCATCAGAATAGGTTTCCAGCTTAATCTCAGCTATTTTGAATAGCTGTTTGCCCCACTGGTTCTCAAGCTGTTCCCTAAATTTCGAGTCCAAAATCTCTCTGTAGTATTCCCCTGTCATCCAAAGCCAGCGTGGCTCGAACTCTTGGAAAAAGGCATGCTGTTTATTGTATCCATCATTTGTAATATCTTGGAAGTAATGAATCCTCGCTTTGTTTTCTGACGCTTGATAAGCAAGCCGATGATGGTTCAGCCTTTCGAACTGGACATTTTGCTCCTCAAAAGAAGTTGCATTTGTAAAGTCTTTCAACATTCTGTCAAAGTCTAATTCATATTGGTCAATATCTAATATGGAACCCTTTTGTCTAATACTCATTTTTCTCCCTCCAAGTTTATATTACTTTAAAGAGTAATATAAATTACTTTAAAATGCAATAACGGAAGCTTTTAAGTAAAAAATTACGCTAAAGAGTAAAAGTACTCATAGAGAATTTCTGAAATTTATTTTTATAAATGAATGCATTATCTTTCTTAACTAAAAGTGACACTATTAGACTATTTCAATCTTTTCAACTGCTAGCGAGATATTCTTTCAGTTGATTTGTATCCAGTAATTCCATATCTTCATCCTAAAAGTAATCAATTAGTAGCAAAGTCTGTAACCGGTTGGCCATCAATGTTTGTAGCGAAAATCGATAAACGAGTATCAGATAAAGTTACTCCTGAAACCTTGTTAGATATAGCCAATTCAATTGAATATTAGTTCAAAATGGAAATTTTGTTATTCAACTAATTCTGTGCTTTACTTCAAGATGAAGTAAAGCATTTTTTCTTATTATACTAACGCAGCAATTTAGTTGAGGAAGAACAAATAAAGGATATTATTATTTAACGTTGAATTATATATTAATAAAGTGCATTTTTATCGATATAATGTAACCTATTGACATTAAATATAGGGGGGATTAAATGCAATTTCATATCAGAGTACGTGCAGGTGCAATTATCATAGAAAATAATAATATATTATTAACAGTTTATAATGACCCGATAAGAGGTATCGTCTATGATTTACCTGCTGGTGGAACAGAACCAAATGAATCTATTACTGCTGCAGTTAAAAGAGAAGCCAAAGAAGAAGCATGTGTAGATGTAGAAGTAGGTCCTTTAGCCTTTGTTTATGAATATACACCATATCTTAATCTTGAAAAGTATGGAAAAATACATACGTTAGTTATGATGTTTGAATGCAAAATAATAAACCACACGACTCCAAAATTTCCAGAAAATCCAGATTCGAATCAAATAGATGTTAAATGGCTACCAATATCAGAGTTACAAGATGTTGAAATGTATGCTAATATCAGTTCTTATTTACAGAGTTATACCACTAAGGGTAGAAATATTGACTTAATCGAAGAACATAAACTAAATCAAGCTGTTAGGTGAAGTTTCGGGGAATTAATTCCTTACTTCCTCAACTAACGGTGTGCTTTAAGGGGAATATTAAAACTAATAACGAATTATTAAAATACAAGGTCATTCAACTAATTCGTTATCTCATGGGAGTTGTAAAATGAAATAAATAAGTTCTTTACTTGGTTTTCTAATAATTTTTGTTGGTTTATTGTTTTTAAGTATCACCATTTTGAATGAACCTAATAAAAATATAATGGTTAAAATAGTAGGAATAATGGTGCTTTTTGGGGTATTTTTGTTTTAAAATTGAGAATTTTGGAAAATAAAAGCCGTCTTAATCTCTTAGGTTAGTTGAAGAAGATGGGAGTTAGATTAGATGATCATTAGTATTTTTAGATTTATTGGTTTACTTTTAATGGCTAGTCCAGTTCTCCTGTATGGACAAAATATAGTTGGCGAAAAAGTGGCTATTATGATTCTTATTGCGGGTATAATAATTACATTTTTATTTAGAAAAAAAAAAATAATACAAAGTAAACGATGAAGTAAACTATGGACACATTTCGTTGATAAAATATAATAAATGAGAAGGTACTTATTCAAAGGGTGCTTTAGTTAAACAAGGTTTATAGACTTTATTCTCATTGAACCAAGGCCACAGGTAAATAGAATAGGAGGATTTGTGTGTTCTGGATAAAATTTGGTTTGATTGTGTTAATTGTTTTTGTCCTTATTTCAATAGTTAAGCTTCTTCTGAGGAACCTACTTAAAATTGATAAAGTAAAAAAAGAGTTTTTTTCTTTTAATTACATAAACGAGTGACATCGAAAAATTGATAAAGGTTTGAGAACTTTTTCTGCGATTACTTTAATAACTCTGTCTTTTGTGATGTTTTTTTATTATGAAGATCTAATTTATCTGACTTTAATTGCAGTAATTGTTTTTATGGTATTGGATTATATGGTAAGAGCATTTTTTGAATGGAAATATACACAATATCCGAAACAATCTATTTTGACTTTATCTGAAATGTTTTTTATTTTAATAGCAATAATAATCGTTTTTTAATTTAAATTACTTGATCCTTTATTAAGTTGACGGGTGCTAAGTAAACAAATGGCTGACTGTGTATGGGTAGCTTCTTTCTTATTGTACTAACGAAGCAGTTTAGTTGAAGACGAAGAAATGGATTTTGTTAGTTCTAAATGGAAAATTTAACTGAAATTGGATTTTCTATTTTATGTTACCGTTTAATCCCAACATATTTATGGGGAGTCATTACTGTAGAGTATTCGACAAGTGGGTTTAACACCACATTTTTGACAGGTATCATATTAGGTTTTTAATAGGCAGACGTAATCCTAAAGAAGACACAGCATAATTACTTTTTTAGGATTTAAGTTTATAAGGATCTCTCTCCAGGAAAAGAAAGATTTATTCCAAAATTAGTTGAAACTTACTTCAAGAAGGGTTGATGCAATCTTTCTAATTGAACTAACGATGCAAGTTAGTGGAATAAGTAAACGAAGAGAGGTGATTAAAAAATGTTAAATGTCATTTTGTTAATATTATCACTTGTTATTGTTTATTTTTCTTTTCAGCTAAGTGTGGGAAACGGGATGAATAGACTAATAATTGGGATTGTTTTAATACTATCTATTTTTACATATCCATTAACCTTCACTTTAATAATCGAAATCAAGCAAGAAATGGACAGTGTAGGCTTCTTAATCTTATCCCATCTAATTTTATTGTTAAGCGGTATTATTGAAGTAGTTTTAGGTTTTTTTACTAAAAACAGGTTAAATAAATCAATAAAGTGAAGTAATGAAGAAAAATATATTAATAAGCGTTGTTGTGTACAACATTTGGGCCATATGGAGAGTATTTTGTGATGGTAACTAGAAAACGGAATGAGTGACACAAGGAATAAATGTTATTTACGCTATACTACGGGGGGACTTATGAAAACTCACTATTATTTAGGCTGGTTTAACAATTTATTTCCAGTGAATCTGTGCAGTTTGTTACAGCAGGATATAACTGATAGAAAATCGCTTGTTATGATTAGCTCGAATCCATCTATTTATGAAGAAGCTGGTGCTACTGAACGCTCGTGGCTTGACCAGGCTGGCATTATGTTTGATGAATATCATTTAATTAATTATCGCGTACAGAAGGAAGATGCCAAAACGATAATTCAAAATGCTTCAGTCATTTTCTTATTAGGAGGGGATACTCTTAAACAAAATGGCTTTTTGATAGAATATGAATTATCGGATTCGATTAAAAAAAGCAGCGCCGTAGTGATGGGAGCAAGTGCTGGTGCAATCAACATGTCCGCAAAATGGTTATGCTCGAAAAACTTAGGATATAAAGTTGAAATGAGCACTGTTTTCAACGGAATCGGTCTTGACAATTTTTCCGTCCTGTCTCATTTTGATCTTGAAAATAACATTGCACTGGTTCAAAGCGAACTATCTCTCCTATCGGAAGAAATAAATATTTATGCGTCGAACAAAGATTGTGCTATACGTGTAAAGGAGGATAAAATCGACGTTTTTGGCAATGTTTTTTTAATTTCCCACTCGAGGATTCAGAAATTGGATGCGACGCTCTAGTTGTAGTGAATGGCCAAGTGGCTACCTGTAAAGATTAACAATGTGCTTTAGCAAATTTGGCCATCATTTCGATGGTCTATTTTATGTCCAAACATTAAGTTGTTCTCAGATTTGCATTGTGAATTGTTACACTTAAACTAAAGCGGCAGTATAGTTGAATAAGGCGTCAATAAAAAATATTAAATATTATGGAGAATGGAGGTATTACTACTACGGTTTTCGAAAAACTAACAGGATAATTTTCGGTCGTAATTACTCACTTTTGATACGTCATTAATCCCTTAATACATATAGAAAATCAATAATTTACATGATTTAGTTGTGATGGGAGTAATAGTTTTCTCGCTTTTATTATGGTTCACGTTTGGCAATGAGGTAATTATTCAGCAAATACTAAAAATATGGACTTCATAATGAAAATTCGAGTAACAGGTGTTTCAGCTAAAAAATATTATTTTAATAGTTATTCCTATAAGTCCGATAACTAAAAGAATAAGTGATTTAATATTCCCGTTTTTACTTTCTTTTCGTCTACGGTCTTCTTTTAATATCGGATACTCCTTTTCAATACTTTTCATTATAATTCCTCCTTTTTAATCTATACCTTAATACGAAGTTAGCTAAAATAAGTTTCAATTAAACTGATTTTTCTGCATTTATATGAAATTGAAACCTGCCTACTGTTTCACTATAAGCAGGTTGTTCTTTTACCACTAAAAAAATGTGTTCCTTTTCCTTATTTATCACTGTTGAAGTATGTTTTTAAAATAAACACATTTGAAACTTCTATAGAATTAATGAAGAATAAATAGCAAACATATCAACCATCGAGGTGGTCGTGTGAAGATATTATAGGGAAAGGTAAGTTACGTATTTTTAGTATTTCAGAACAGTATACTTTTCCTTCGTTTCTCGAATTGTAATATACAGAAGGGGTATATTATGAAAAAATTACCTTTAGTTCTGGTTATTTGCTTGGATTGATATTATTAGTTGCGTGTAGCGAAAAGGGGAAAGTATTCCTTTCAAGGAGAAGGGGGAAATTGGCGAGCTAGTTATGAAATAACTGAATCAAATCTTTCATACACTATTTTTTTATGCGGTAAAGAGAAAGTCCTAAAACGATTGACAACACTATTTCCCATAATTATAGAGGTATAAATTAGAAGTAAAAACTATCGCATAAATGAAGATGAATTAATTCAATCAACAACACCAGATAATAACGGAGATCAATTACATCAAGTAGATGAAAGTATTACCGTATCGATAAGTAGATGATAAAGAGGAACTTATTTTACCGCGCAAATAACAGATTCTTAAACAATCGAGAAATAGAACTTATTATTGGGCCCAACTAATAGGTGCTTTAATCCAATAAGGGTAAAGCATTTTTTCTTATTGAACTAACACGACGGTTAGTTTAATAAGAAATTTGAGCAAAAGTATATAAAAAAACCCGTAAAGGAGGAAGTAAAATGGTTTTCCAACTGTATTTTAGTGTATCTGATGAACATGAAAAAAATGATTACTGGGGTCCTTTGATGAACTATTTTTTATCACAATCAGATACTATAGAAATCCATTGTTGGAATGAAGAAAAAGAGGCTGTAGAGGAAGTCAAATCTATGCTTAAAGCCTCACTTGAAACAGTTAATGAAAATAATCTTACTATTTTCAAAGGGAATATATCGCTAGATGTGGTAAATCATTTATTATCTAATAATGTAAATATTGAGGGAAAGATAAAATGGTTCTCTATTTTTTTGAGTAAAAATGCCACCACTATTTTTCATTCCGAACATTGGGGGATGGAATTTTTTGGTCCCAATGTTAACGAGAAAGATATAGCCTTTATTAAATCGGTATACCAAATGAAACAAACTTTAATCAATATAAATAGCGAAATTACTACTTTCATCTACAACAACCGTGGCAGGTTAGTTCAATCCTTGAAAAATACTATACTAGATAATAAATGGGAGGAGCTAAATAAATGAAGAGACGATATCTATTCCTTTTGATAGTTTTTGGGGGGCTTACTATTTTTGGTTGTGAAGAAGAGAGTAAGGATAATGAACTGGTCATGGAAGGGATTGTTGCTAAGGTAGACGCTCGTGAAGTATTTATTTATGAAGAAGAACTAGAGGGAGAAACAATGATTCTATCTGAAGAAGAGGTCATTTCATAATCGTTACAAGCATCATACTTTGGCTTTGATAAAGAAATTTCAGGTATTGAAGTAGGAGACAAAGTAAAAGTTTGGTATGACGCCATGGATACAAGTTTACCCGGGTCTGGTCATGGAACAAAAATCGAAGTAATAGATAAATAAAAAGATATAAAAAAGTGATATTTATTAAATAACAAACTTTAATCCTTATTCAACTGACAGGTGTTTTACTTCAAGAAGGAGTAAAGAATTTATGTTAAGAACAATTTACGTTCTAATAGTTAGTTCATGAACTAACTGTAGAGCTGGGAGGTATGTGTATTTGAATCAACCTTTCCCTTTAACATAGCCAAAAAGATTTACCATTTATATTAAAGTGTCTGTTCATATCGCGCCTAATATTTCCATTCACACTTCATAAATAATTGGTTTTCAATTAACTCAGCAGTAAGATTCCCATTCATTTTCCCCATTAAGCTTTTCGCAATAGGTAACCCTAATCCTGTCCCTTTTCCAATCCTTGTTCGGTCCGCTTTATAAAAACGGTCAAATATATGATGTAAATCTTGTTCACTTAACTGGGTAACCGAGTTACTAATTGTCAGTTGGACGGATGTATTCAGTTTTTCAAGTCGGATAGTTACATGACCGCTTGAATGTCTAATTGCATTTACGACTAAATTTTCAATGACTCGTTTAACAGCAGATGGGTCGGCCGTGATTATAATATCATGATCTGGAATTCTAATAGTTGGCTCTAGATTTCCTTTATTAAATTCTTCATAAAATCCTACTAGTACCTCTACAATCAGATGATTTAATTTAATCACTTCAATTTTCACGGGATAATCTGCTTGTTCGATAATCGAGAGCTCAAAAAAGTCTTCAAGTAAAACCTTTAATCTCCCTGCACTATTTTTAACGATACTGGTATATTCTTTTCTAATCTCTGGTGTTATTTCATCTGATTCTAATAACTGCATATAACCCAATATTGAGGTCATAGGGGTGCGAATATCATGTGATATGTACGATATCGCTTGTTTTAACTCATTTTCCGTCAAACTCTTTTCTGCTTTTGCCTTTTTTGTTAAATCAATTTGGTTATTTATTTCTTTTGCTAGTTTCTCAATATCTCGATCAAAAAAGCGAATATCTACTTTCTTATCGGTTATGTTTTTGTTTAGATCACTGAGTTGACGGGTTGCCCTTTTGATTTCCTTTTTCAAAAAGTATAGACGGGTGAGAAAATATCCTAAAGCAATTATGACTAATATCGTTACATAAAGCATACAACTCACCCTTCTACTTTTTACTTAATTTCCTGTTTTCGAAAAATGAAACTCCCCAAAAACCCGAATACTAGAAATGTCAGGATTGGAACTACTACAAAAGTGAACACATCATCACTATTCCAATGCCCAATCTGATCAATGGTTATGATCGTCTCAAAAGACATAAATATAGAATTAGTAATGAAAGGTTCTAAAAACGCAACCTTGGCACTTAAATACTCTAACAAGCCCCCGATAAGACCAAAGAATAGAAGTAGAAAGCCTATTGCTTTTCCACTGTCAGTTAAGAGGGTTGAAAAGAGCGCCATAATAGAGGCGAAGGCTGCTGCATAAAGCGCAATCAATCCAATAGACTGTAAGTAAAATGTCCATTCAGGCATGGCATTGAAACCTTTATAAATCGCACTAGCGCCCATCATGAAAATCGGTAGTATTAATAAAATGATGATGGATCCAATCGAAAACACGGTCAACTTGGCAAAATATATCCGAATTCTACTATTGCCTGAAGAAGCGATACTTTTCATCGTTCCCATCGAATATTCACTCGCAATAAAGAAACCTGCTAAAATAGCTGGTAACAGCCTTACGATCTCATTGTTGATGGAGAGAATATAACCACGATAATAGTCGTTTCCATTAACACCTTCACCGCTTTGCAGTGTAAGAGGATACAAAACAGCGAAAGCGAGTAAGAACAATATCAATACCCAAAAAGATCGATCTTTTCTTAACTTATACCATTCTGATTTCAAGAGATTATCCACGTTTTACACCTCCGATGAGATGGGTGTAGTAGGTTTCCAAATCTTCTCCCATGGGCATGAATTGTTCGATAACCAAGCCTTCAGTTGTCAGGGCTTTTGAAATTTCTCCCGGTACATCTACAAATGCAAACAACTTAATTGATCCGTCTGGCATGACTTCAAAATTTTGCGTTGTAAAAAGCCTTTCTATAACGGTTGCCGCTTTGTCTGGATTATCTACCTTAATATGCAAATATTGCTGACATTTTTCATTTAGTTCTGTTGCCGATAACTGCTCTAGCAATTCCCCTTCATGAATGATTCCATAATGAGTTGCTAATAAATGGAGCTCACTTAAAATATGGCTGGAAATTAAGATTGTAATTCCATACTCTTGATTGAGCTTCTTTAACAATTCACGTATTTCGACTACTCCCATTGGATCTAGGCCATTTATGGGCTCATCAAGAATTAAAAATTCAGGATCTCCCAACAAAGCGATTGCAAGTCCAAGACGCTGCTTCATCCCTAAAGAAAAATTCTTGGCCTTCTTTTTTCCTGTATTCTGTAAGCCTACAAGAGTAAGGTTTTTTTCAATACATTCCTTCCCCGGTATTCCTTTTAATAGCCTATGCGCTTCTAGATTTTCAGAAGCTGTCATATTCGGATATAAGGCTGGTCCCTCAATGATTGTCCCAATTCGTTTTCTTGCTTCGATCAACTCTTGTTCACTGTTCTTTCCAAACAACTCGATCGTCCCGGTTGTCGGATAGGCAAGCCCACATACGACGCGAATTAGAGTTGACTTTCCAGCCCCATTTTGCCCAATAAAACCATATATGGATCCCTTTTTAATCGATACATTCACTTTGTTAAGAGCCATATTATTGTGATACTTCTTAGACAAACGATTGCTTTTAAGAACATATTTATTCATTATTTTTACCTCCTTCATGCAATGCTCTTAGTATAACTAGCAATACATAAGAAAGTCTTAAGCAAATCCTTAAGAAAACCTTAAGTTTTTAACCTATAACCCATACCCCAAATCGTTTCGATATACTCTTCATCAGAATTTGCCTTGGATAACTTACTTCTTATATTACTCATATGAACATTAATCGTATTATCATCACCACAGAATTCTTCATTCCAAATACTCTCGAACAAATTGGCTTTTGTAAACACCTTCTTGGGGGAGGACATCATTAAAAATAATATCTCAAATTCAAGCGCTGTTAATTTTACCTCATTCCCATTCACAGACACTTTTTTTGCATCTGTATCAACCATGAGATCTTTGTGGCAAATCTGTTTGGTTATTGGCACATTGACCACACGTCGATATCTTCTTAGGCAAGAATCGATTCTGGCAGAAACTTCTTCAATATCGAAAGGTTTCGTAATATAGTCATCCGCACCTGCCCTTAAAGCATCAATTTTTGTTTGTGTTCCCAACTTTGCAGAAATAATAATGACAGGTACATTACTTTCTTTAGTTACTTTCCTTAGAATTTCTTCGCCCGATAAGCCAGGAAGCATTAAATCAAGCAGAACCATATCCCAATTTTGACTTTCTAAATAAATTAGCGCCTCAGTCCCAGAGTAAGCTGGCTTAGGAGAATAACCATTTTTGCTGATAATATCACAAAGTAATCGATTAATATCTTCATCATCTTCAATTATTAATATATTTTTTAAATCATTCATCTTAATCATCCTCACAATTTTTATCATTCATTTAAATAAGATCTATGTCAAGGAATTCAATCTATAGAGCTTAATAAAAACTAATTGTTGATAAAGAAATGTCTGACCACTAGTCGGCGATAAATAAATCAGCCATTAGATGGGTTTTTGGAAAAAAGAAAAAAAGCTCAAAGTTAGTACTCCTATTATTGTATATGACATATATATTGCTGAAAATTAAATTCTCCCCTATAAGGGAAAAAGGATTAAGTCGTAATGAACCGTTTTCATTTTCAAGTAACTTTCCAAACAAGGCACTACTAAAAGCGTCTGCAAAAAAATTCAACAGAATTAGTTGCAGTAAAGAATACACTGGATCAAAAAATTGTCGAGTTAGAACATTATGATCAAATCGGCATCAATCAAGTCTATATTAAAAATTTTAATAAAGAATGGCTGTACGTCGACTGGCCTTCTCCACAAGAAGAATTAATAGCAAATTACCTCTTTGATGGGTATCATTTTGGCATTATGTTGGATATCACAGACCATCCAGCTGAGAAAATAGAAATCACGAAGTATAAACATATGGATAATGCCAAAAAGGCTAACTTCGAGAAAGCAAAAGGGAGATATGTAGGGATTTATTTTATTTCAGGAGGGAATCATATTATTTCCGATTCTCTAAATGCAATGACACGAATAAGAGAAAGTGGATATCCTCTGGCAGGGCAGGCTTTTGTCAAAGATATAGCAAGTGACTTTGTTAATTTTGAAGACGGTAATATTCCCTTTCAAATGACAATAAAATGGAACGAAATGTAAGCTTCCTAGTTCTTTTTGAAATCTTACTGTTTTCAAAGGGAATATAGCACTAGATGTCGTGATTGAGGGAAAGATAAAATGATTCTATATTTATTTGCTCCCAATGTTAACTAGAATGATAGCCTTTATTAAATCGATAATGCCAAATAAAACAAACTTTTAATCAATATAGATAGCGAGATTACTACTTTCTTCTGCAACAAACGTGGCAGGTGTTCAATAAGTGAAGAACTTTCTCGATGTTCAAAATATATAGTTAATATTTATATCATAATATTACTATATTTTATGTTATAATTAATTTATTAATTGTTGAAAGAGGTAAGAAAATGAAAAAAAGTAAGTTAATAGTAATTGCATTCACTTTAGTAGCGATGTTTACGTTCAGTAGCATAACATCAGAAGCTTCAACCTCAAAAGTTATGTGGGGTAAAACGGAATTAAAGAAGGGGCAAATTGGTAAAGTTACCATCTTAAAAGACACACCTCTATTACATATCGGTAAAGACCCTTCAGTTGATGGAGGTGCTGTTCGTGCTTTAAAACCTGGCGAAGAGTATCGAGTATATTCCACCAAAACACCAGAAGGATATGCACCTATGTACAATTTAGGCGGTGAGTATTATGTTGTACAAAATAGTAAATTAAATGGTGTAAATGTGAAATACGAAACACCATCTAAAGCAAAGCTTGCATTACTAGAAGATTCATCTGCAAAAGTAATGTGGGGTAAAACGGAACTTAAAGTAGGACAGATTGGTAAAGTAACACTTTCCGCAGATGTGTCAACATTTAATGCAGATGGCACTAGTAGAAAAGAAGTGTTACCAGCGGGTGGAGAGTATCGTGTCTATACGTTCGTATTAGATAATCACGGAGGAGGATATGGCTTAGGCGGCGGATTGTTTGTCAATATGGACGGTGCTTTGAAATATGAAACACCATCTAAGTCCAAGTTAGCATTACTTAATAAGTAATAATTTAATAGAATAAAATAAATAGAAGGATAGATATTATACAATGTAGCCCAGTTTATAATCTGGGCTATTTTTTATGGAGGAAAAATTGTGTTTAGTGAATGCGAAGATAGAATTTTTTACCACTTAATAGTTGATTCTCTTGAGTGAAACTGTTGAAACTACTAATTTCGTTCTTCAACTAATGAGGTGCTATTCTTCAAGAAGGAGTAAAGCCTTTTTTCTTATCGATCTAACGCAGCAGTTTAGTTCAATACGAAAGTGGAAGGAAGTGAATGTTGTGATTCGCGTTGCAGAATTAGGAATTTCTTTAATCCAATATTTGCGATAATTATTTGCGTAAATTTAGTTACTATTATTGAAAAAGTATAAAATAATGAAGATACCTTTATCTATATCTTATTAAGGTCTTGTTAAACTCTCAAGTGCTTTACTTGAAGATCGTTGAGCTATCTAGGTTGCTGTATTTTCTTATTGAACTAAGCAGCAGCTTAGTGAAAGAAGTGTTTCATGGATATAAATAAAAAATCCTTTTCTACATGTTAGAAAAGGACACATAAAGTATCAAGACCATTAATAAGGAAATCTACTCGTAATTAGCCAGATAATTCCCTTCTTCAAGAATTTCTCTCGGACTTTTGGAAGTCCATTCTTCTACTGTCGCATCGGGATGCAAGTTTAAGTAAGATCTAATCATTTTATAGCCTTCACTATAGCCATAATAATCGGGTAAACCTTTAGAGCCACCTAATATAAAATCATTGGTACCACTACTTTCAAGATATGTTTCAATCTTACTCCAGTATTCTTTGTTAAAGCTTTCGTCAAGCACCAAATCCTTACTATTTGTATCAGGGTATACTAAGGTTTCAAACATTATGGCAGACCCCTCCATAATTATATTATCTAAAACTGTCATGAAATAATCTTCCGTAAAATGTTTTTCGGTCCAAACACTATGATGATATTCATGCGAAATACCTGATTTAGTATAATTATCGAGTTCGCTCAATTTAAAATAATTATTAAGCTCACTGAGAAAGACTGTAATTTTCCCTGTTCCTAATGTCATCATGTCAGAAGGAAATCTTTCATTTTCAGGAAAAACACATACTGTTGTTTTTTTATTTGAGGAAAGTACGTCAGATGATTTGACAAGGGATTCCTCAAATAACTTATTCATATAATCTTTATCCAGTGATTCAATTTGAACTCTAATATTATTAAAATCACTTTCAGCCGGTGTCCATTCAAATACACTAAATTTATCATATTCTGCATCTTTAAAACAAGCATCATATATAGGTTCGATAATTACCTGTTGATATAATTGGTTTAGTGATTCATCTGGATTATCCTTTACAGTTTCAAAATAGTTATTATAAAGCATATAAGCATGAATTATAGTAAATTCTTGGCCTGTATTGGGGTTTTTAAAAGAGTAGGATATATTTTGTTGTTCATTTTCCATAATGATATTCTCATGAGATTTTTCAGTTTGCTTACAGGCTGATAAAATAAAAAATAATAGAAGTATACAAAATGAAACAAAAACTTTTCTTGTGATATTCATAAACTTCATCTCCCTTTTCAATATTGACCTATTTCCTATACATTCCATTTTGTCTAAAAGTTTCATTAATTTAAACTATTAATTTTAATAAGATAAAACAAAACCTACTTTTAAGATAATAGGTCGGCTTGGTATAGTTGGAGGGAAGAAGGGAGACTACCTTTCCAATTATAAATAAGACCTTTATGAGAAATGTACTTAAGCTAACGAGTGTTTGGTAATATATGGCTATCATTTCGATAGTCTATTTTTATGTCCAGCACATTAAGTTGCTCCCAAAGATGCATTGTGAGGTGAAGAAGCAGGTTTGTTTGAGATTGTGTTGAATAAGTTAATATATGTAAATTATTGAACAATTTGCTTTACTTCAAGTCTGTGGTGGCACTTTTTTCTTGCCTTAATGCAGTAGTTTAGTTCTATAAATCACTTTATTGCTTGAAATTTTTATAGTAATTAAAGGGTTAGAGGGACTTGAAAATAAAGCTAAAAAAGAGAAGATCAAACATTAATATGTCTATTGTTTTCGGTAGACTATAAGTAATGACCTGCATTCTTTCTGGTGAAGTGATTTTGTGGTTCATGGATGGCTAACTGGTGCGTTTCTTAAAAAAGGAATGCTTTTTTCATATGCAACTAAAAGGAAGTAAATGTTATTATTATATTAAAAATGGTTACTCTTCTATCATGAGTGGAGAAAGCTTTGATACGATATATTCCACAATATATAAAAGGGGAATTTTTGATGCGCACCACTGCATATGACTTATAACTAAATTAAGTTCTTGATATATCCCATCAAGGACATATTATGAAACAGTGCTAATAAAGGAGTTGTATAAAATGGATGAAAAAAAAGATACAGAAATAAAACGCTCTTCACAAGCAGAGAACATTCTAGCTCAGATCAATAGTAAAACTAAGCTTGGCGACTTACGAAAAATTGCGAAGGACATTAAGAAAGATCACGAACTAGCTATGGAACTTTGGTCAACTGAAGAGTTTTTGCCCAGACTATTAGCAATCTTAATTATGGACAAAAAACTTCTTTCACAAGATGTGTTAAATGAGCTTGATAAGGATATGCAGACTCACACTTTTGATGAGCGAAATAACTTAATGGATTGGTTAATGGCTAATCAGCTTACCAAAGAAAAGAAGAATATTGCATTGATGGAGTCATGGGGAAATAGTCCTTCTGCTCTTCAAAGGCGAGCTTTCTGGTATTATCAAGGGAGATTGAGATGGACTGGGCAAACACCGCCTGATAACACCTCAGCCTTGCTATCTGTATTAGAAGCTAATATTACGAAGGAAGAGCCGGAAGTTCAATGGGCTATGAATTTAACCGCAGGCTGGATAGGCGTTTATGATGAAAAAAATCGTGCACGTTGTATTAAACTTGGTGAGAGAACTGGCCTTTACAAAGATGACATAGTATCAAAAGGATGTACTCCCAACTATTTGCCAGAGTTCATTATGATTGAAGTTAATAAGCGAAATAATGAAAACTAACCTGAATTTGTATTTATTTTTAATTAAACGCCTTCAACACGTTTGTTTTGTTGGTAACCTACTATACTAGCAGATCAAAATACAATGAAATTGATCTTAGACAGACCTATAAATAGGTAGTCAGAAACCATTTGTTAGAGGAGTTTGTGAAACATTTTCTATTTTAACTCAAGCGACAGGTTAGTTTATGAAGGAATGGGGTTTTATGTTAGGATATTGCATTTTAATCTTTATTAATTGGACTTTGTAGCATATTAACTGCTTGCAATAATACAGAACCCGATATTCAAGTTAATACGATTATTTCGAATGTTACTTCTGAGTTTAGGAGGGAAAAATGAGTCCGAGGACAAAAAGACTTGAAAAACCTTACTTTCAATTTTTCTATGGAACATGGAGAAAGGGTAAAAAGAAAAATTGAAATGTTTAATGAATGGAGAACTTTGCTTAATGAGTATGATCTGTTGAACGGGATTGGGGGGGGAGATAGTACTTCACAAGATAATGTTGAGGAGAACTTTAACAATCTATGATCATTTTATGTGATGTAGATTACTGTATAATTTCATAAAAAATGTCTTTTTCTATTTTTTTCTATGGTACTATCAAAATAGTAGTATTTTGAATGGTAAAATTGTAAATTTAAGACGGAAGTAGGAAATGAAATGGACAAAAATCAAAAGTTGTATGTTTTTCTTAAAAGTAAAACATGGCAATTAACAGAAAGATGGTATGAGAATCTAAACAAAGAACAAAACGGTATTTATGGTACTTCTAATCCAAAAGAAATACAATTGCTTAAACAACAGAACCATTTATTCCATGAAAAATTTGTTGAAATGTTTAATAAATCAGAAGAAGTATGTGAAAAAAGTTTTGATGATTTTATTACAATAGTTGTTAATGACGTAGGTCACCAACATACTCCACTCACAGAAATAATAGGGGAATTTTTTAATCAACAGCAACTTTACTTGGAATTGCTAGAAGAATTTACGGGTCAGTATCCTAACGAACTTTCAATCAAACAGATAATAGCCTATACGAGCGCAATATTGTCTACAATCAATAAGGTTATTCTCAAATTTACTAATGAATTTATTGAGCAGTCCAAATTAAGATTAAAATCTCAACAAGAGATGATTATAGAACTAAGTGCACCTGTCATTAAATTTAATAGCACTACAGCTTTATTACCACTAGTTGGGGAAATTGACACATATAGAGCTAAAGTAATTTTAGAATCAACATTAAAACAATGTACTAATTTGCAAATCAATCACTTGTTTATTGATTTGTCAGGTGTACCTATCGTAGACACAATGGTTGCACATGAACTTTTTCAAATGATCAATGCACTGAAATTAATTGGAGTGAATACTTCAATATCAGGATTGCGTCCAAGTATAGCACAAACAACAGTACAACTAGGGATTGATTTTAAGGATATAAAAACATTCTCTAGCATTGAACAAGCTATGAGTAAACATAATAATCAATGATAAGGGCGTTCCAATAGGGACGTTCTTTTTAATAATTAAAAAGGAGTGACAGTGTGACAAGTGGAGTAGGTTCTCTCCAAGAAACTAATAAAATAATATGAATTATTCCATGAATGAGTTTTAGCTAGATTAATAACTTTAGAAGAAAGCAAGAGAATTGCTGGGGAGATTCGTTGATTATTACTTTGGTACAGATGATAAAGAAATTATGATGAAAGAAAAAGGTAACTTTGAAACTATTAAGCTTAAGAGCGAAAATAGCGCATGGCTTTAACGGTACTCATTTGATGAGGATAGGTTACAACAGTTTCAGTAATAGCATCCTTCATGATTTAATTTCAGAATTGCTTTTATTAGGTATGCCTCTTTGATTTTTCCAAATAAAATCCCCACTTAATGTATTAGTACCATTTTTTAGACTCCAGCTTTTTAATAGCAACATTTACTTTCATATAGCAAGTTCTCTCATTAAAGATAAAATCAAACTACATATTCATTACTATCTATTTAACTACTATTCTCTTTCTATGATAGTGAATGAGTCATGATCTATTATTTATTTATTAATTCTTATGGTTTATTTTTTTGAATATTATCACTTCTCCCTTTACCTTCGTGAGTATAAATGGAATATTATAACTATTAATAGTTTGCTAGAGGGGGAGAAGAATGTTCACCTGTGGGGAAATAATGTATAATAAAGAATATTGTGAATTGATTATTTGTACATGCTCGATGAGGCAAATCCTATGAAAATATTGGATGTAGATTTATTTCAAGATGGGATACAGCGCAATATTACTATGTTAGATAGGCTAAGCAGTGAAATGAAAGCAATCCACCATGCAGTGGAGGGTCTAGTTCAGATGGAGGATCAATTAAAGGGAGCGGGAGGTAATGCCATCCGCTCTTTTTACCAGGAATGCCATTTACCGTTTCTTCACTTTTTCCAGTTGTTTTCTGAACAGTTTAAACAAGTGCTTAACCAGATGGAGGCAGCACTTCATTCACTGGAACCTGATTCCTCCGGTTACATACTCGAAACATTCCTTGAAGGAGAGCTAGAACAGGGACTAACGCTTATTAGTGAACTCACTGCTAGCTTGACGGATGAGGCAAATAGTATCATGGATCAAGTGAGTGATATTGTTGCCCTGCCACATTTAGACGATAGCGGAGTGCAAGAGGGAGTCATTAGTTCTAAAAGAAAACGGGATGATACCTTAATGCAACTTTATGAATTTGATGCTCTTCAGACATATGCACTAAATCCAATTGAACAAGGCTTGCAGACGATGGACACGTGGCTGACAGATATGGAAGGGCTGTTCCAAGCTGGGGTCAAGGATATAAACTTTTTGCCGAGTCAGTGGGATGTCCTTACGTTTAGAAGTGATATTAGAACAGAGCTGTTCCCAAAAGTATTCTTAGATCCAAATTACTTATGGGTAAGAGAACAGGAACAGCTGATTGGTGCAATGATTACTGCACCGACTTTTCAAGCGATGCATGGAAAGAAAGTTAAGACTATTGAAGAAAACGTAGCGGAAAATGTAAAATATCATGCGTATGATAATGGTTTACTCATTAAAGAGTATGTTGTAGGGCAAACAGTTTTCTATGAAGTTGTTTCCAAAGTTGAATATAAGGAAGAAGAGACCGTTAAAGTCGACAAACCGAAAGAAAACAAAATACTAGATTCTTTACAGTTTGGTTTGGATATAGCGGGGCTTATACCTGTTGTTGGTGAAATAGCAGATGGGGCAAATGGTCTAATCTATACGGCAAGAGGGGACGCATTAAATGCGACACTTTCTTTTTCTGCGATGATTCCAGTTGTAGGTATGGCTAGTACCGGTGGGAAACTTGCTGTAAAAGGAAGTAAGGCAATAGAGGAAGCTCAGGATGCAAGCAAAGCGGTGGATAATGTTAATGATGGAGCTAAGGGTATAGAAAAAGGTAAAAATATTAAGGACTATAAAAAGACATTCTTTAATGAGTATCCTGACCTTAAAGGTAGTGTTGTGGTACATCATGCAATTGAGCAACAAATATTAAAAAGACATCCTAATATATTTTCACTTGAAGAAATACATGCTCTAGAAAACCTGAGAGGGATACCAAAAGAAATAAACAGTGATATACATTTATCAAAAATAAGAAGGGATTGGAATAGATTTTATAGAAATAATCCAAATCCTACAAAAGAAGAAGTAATAAATTATATGATAGAGTTAGATAAGAAATATGGTGGAAATTTTAATCCGCCAGTGAAAAGGTAAGTTTGTGGTAGGAGGAGTAAACTAATGATATTATATTTTTTAGAACCAGAAGTATCAGGTGGTCATGGTGAATATACCATTTATGGAACAGAAGAAGAAATTGCAACAGAGGGTATATCAGAAAAGGTAAAATATTTACATTATGAATTTGAAGGATGGCTAGGAGATGACCTTTTAGAGTCAACACCAGCCTTCATCGTGTCAAGTAAACTTGGAACAGAATTAGAGAATAGTGATTTTATCGATTACAAACTTGAAGAGTGTTTGATTACAAAGTCAGATGAGTTTATAGAAATGTATCCAGATAAAGAAATACCTAAATTTAGCAGATTTATTCCGCTTGGTAAAATTGAAGTAGAAGAAGAGAACTTCAAAAACTGGTCAGGGCATCATTTCTGTTTATCACCGAAAGGCGAGTTAGTTGTAACTCAAGAAGCATTGGATTTTTTTAATAGGTTTTCAATAGATAATTGTTTTATTACACCTCTAACACAGGAATAAATTATATAAACCTTAGAGATATAGACAATCTCTAAGGTTTTATTTTGGGAGGGGAGTACGAATAGTTCATTTTTTATACGGAGAATATGAGTGACCCCTGTAAGCCCTATATTATGTTTTTACAATTATAAAGTACGTACACACATTTAAAATGTATGCCCTATTTACCCTTTATTTTGTTAAGCAAATAACCATAATTACATCAGATACCACCATTTCTATTCTTCGAAGCCCAACCTTCGCTTTCCCCCTATCTTTTATATTTATTCGCAACTTTTACGTACATAGAACGACTAGTACAAGAGGACTACTCCACCTCGATTAACTCCTGAATGTCGATGTCTATCACTTTGCATACCGTTTCTAATGTCGATAAATAAACCCTGTCTACGTTGTCTGAACAAAGATGGCTGATTGTATTTGGTCGCAGACCTGTCATTCGTGCCAATTCACGTTGTGAAAGGTCACGTTCTTTCAAGATTTCTTTTTTTTGATAACCATTCGAATCATATGTTGTTTGTACAAGTCGCCGATCTGTTGATATCGTATCTCCTTTTGTACGTGTTGATCCTCATTCTTTTTCCAACGGACAAAACTTCTTTTAATTCTTCGACTAATTGGATAACTCATTTGGCGTCGGTTCTTTTCCAATGCTGCGTACTTTTTTAAAATCTAAATCGACTGTTTCAAATACCGAATCTCTGCCTGCAGTTTAGCAGTCTAGCTGAGCAAGAACGAATTAATAAGTAAGTATAGGGTGATAAATTTGTCAACAAAAGAAGCAATGAAAATATATTTTCAAATGCGGAAAGAGTTAGCATCTGAAGGTTTAGTCGTCTGGACATTTGTAATAATCATCTACGAGATGATTAATGACTCTTTTTTTGGTGAAAAAAACCATTTAATAGAGTATTTTAGGTTCTGATATATTACCTATACATGTTTGCTTTTATACATATTGTGAATGACAGTAAGTTTTATTTCCCTAAAATTACTAGTTGTAAAATAGAACTATTGTTCGTATACTAGTCAAAAGAAGGGGGGAACATATGTGCGTATAAATATTTTAAAATCCATGCAACTCAATCAAATAATTGAAATGATCTACATGAAAAATAATGGTGAAATCAGTAAGCGAAAAGTAAAGGTGTTGTGTGTGGAGGGTAATACATTAAAAGCGCATTGTTTTTTACGAAATAATAAAAGGACTTTTAAAATTGAAAATGTACTCGCATGTGTTCCCATCATCCATAAGGAGCGTGGGGTGGTATGAATCACGGTTTTTATGAGGATGAGCCAATATTTGATTTGTCACGTTTACAAGACAGAGGAAGTAAGAAATGGGTAGCAATGATGCTTCCAGAACACGTAGCCTTATTAAGACAATATAGTGAAGAAATTAAAAGAGAACCTAAACCAGAATTAGACGAATGGGATTATGATGCCATTCAACATACTTTGGATGCAGCCATTAAAAGTAAAGCTGATACAAAAATTAAAAGATGGAAAAATGGAGAATTTATATACAACAGAGGTACGGTAGAAAGTGTGAATTTGCAGAAGCGAGAAATCGAATTGAAAGATCCTTTTTATTTGTTATCATTAAAGCTTGATGAAATAGTAGACGTAACTATAATGGATTAATGAAGAGGGCAAAAATAAAAATAAGTCCGATGCAATACTGACTTATTTATATTTTTGCCTAATGAAAATCATAGCACCTAAGGTAAGTTTATATCGAAGCTAAGTTTTTTAGTTCAAAACTTCAAGTAGATTTGGGCGAATCAATGTGAATCTTATATTTACTAGTCCGGCACCCCTGTAAAAAATTTCAGAATTTCATTCTAATCTTAAGAGCCAATAAGATTAACAGTAAGTGCAGCACTTGAATATTGTGGGATTCCATCGATCGCTTGATCTGGAACTACTGTTATGATATCTCCTGCAATTAAATCGACTTGAATGGTTTTCCCAATAGATATTGTTCCACCTGGTTGTGAGGCAAAACTTGAACCTGGAATCGTTAATGAATTTCTTCTAATACCGTAGCGTACAAAACTTCCTCCCGTATTAAAATTCTCTAAAGATGCTGTTATTTCATAGACACCATCTGATAAGATTGTAATACTATTTGTTTCTGGATCGGGATCCGTATTCAGGATTGGTCCAACAAAATCAAACTCTATATTTACACCTTGTTGAGCAACTCTAGCTGTATTAAAACCATATAATGAACCAAACGTTGGGTTCACTCCCGGGTCAGGTGGTGCAGTCGGTGCAGTTAATAGAGCGACATCATCGACCAAAATATCACTCGTTCCTGCTTGAGGAAGACTATTTATCAAAATAAATGCCTGTGTAGCACCAGGGGGAGATTGAGTTGTCGTTTGATAGATTTCAAGCCATGTATCATTGTCTGCTGTAGGGATTCGGTCCACGGGTACATTAACGAAGATACCATTCCCGAGCGAATTATCCATACTATCCAAATAAATAACTTGTATCTGTACAGGAGCAGCAGGGGAAAATCCAACTTTGGCTAATGAAACAAGTAACTCAAATCCTTCGCCCTCATTAACGGAAACAGTTTGGGCAATAAAAGATACTACATTGCCACCTTGAAGTCTAGCTGAAAAAAAACCAGAATGTGAATATTGGTTAGTAATTGTTGCATTATCCGAAATCCAAGGGGACAGGGTTCCAGTCTCAAAATCTCCATTGATTACTAGATTTTGAATCGTCATGTAATCACCACCTTTCTATTAATATTAACTTTATTAATTAAAGTCTTTATATATTATGTTTTAATTTATAAACTAAGAGGGCAATTGTATTCACTGGAATACTTATCTCTGAAAAGTAAACTATTATTAATTAAAGGTCGTGATTGAAATGGATAGAACGGAAGAACTATTTAATAAGTTACTGGATGAACATCCTCCAGAGTTAGTACTAGGTGCCCTTGAAGAGATGTCACGAATGAACAGAGAAGAACTTATAGCTTTAGGTAAATTATGCGAAGTCATAAATAGAGCGGAAGCTGAAGAAGTAGAGAAAGCTAAAAAGCACCAACCAGATTAATGGAAGGTGGTTTAATTTATTTTATGGAAATTTGTATTGTACAAAGTCCAAAAAACACGTTTTTAATAAATTCGTCACATATCGGTCACATAAGAAGGATTTTCACTTGTTTTATAGGTATTAAATTGAATTGAAAAAAGCCCAAAACCACTGAGGTTAAAGGCTTTTGTTTAGATGGTCCCGACTGGTCTCGAACCAGCGACCCCCACCTTGTCGAGGTGGTGCTCTCCCAACTGAGCTACAAGACCGATTTACTCAATGTTTCTGTATATAAATATACTATAAAGTAGGGAGCTAGTATATATCTAAAAGGAATACTTTTATAGATATATTCTTACATAAAATCACTTTATTAAAAGAGGAATCCTGAAACTAAATAAAAAATAACACCTTGAAAAGCTAACACCTTTCAAGGTTATTTTATAGTTATATCAAAAAGTAAAAAATGGAATCGAGTCAATGTAAAACAAGGGAATAATATTCTATCTTATAAAACTATTCTCAAACTATTATTTTATAGTTATCTCTCACAAGCAATGCCGTCTTTATCACGATCGCTTTTTATGTTGGCGTCATAAATTTCTTTTGATACAAAAGGAGTGAATTTAGTTTTTCCACCTTTATTTTTAATATTCGCGGCTTTGGCTACTCCCCCTTTATAGGTTTTGTTTAACTCTGTGCAATTGTTAAATTTTTTGGCTGCCGCATCTGTCTCTGTTGGTGAAATTGTAGAAACTCCAAAAACTAATGTTGCTGAAAGTAAAATTACTGAAATTCGTTTCATTGTAACTCCTCCTAAATTTTTTAATAAGTAAATAACTATGTCTAAAGGTACGTGTAAAAACTACTATATCCATTTGATAAAAAAGAGACATAGATAACTATATCTCGTTCTTTCAATCTAAAAGGGTCCTTTAACTTTAAGCAGATTTTCAAAACCCGAAGCAGACGAACCATAATATCCCATGTTAATTATATTTTAACATATATTAGATAAATACGTATATACCAAAAAGGATTAATACAAGTACTTTTACTGTCATAAATTCCTCACATCTTTTTCATCTCTGGTACTTGTTTGCAGAGGCATCATTCTACTAAGATGGAGATATAGGGGAGGTGCTACAATCATGTTATTGGAAGCACAAAATTTTATTCGTCTTTTTTATGATGAAACTGGTAAAAAAGAATTAGACATGCATACGCGATTTAGTGAAGTAGAAAATCAGATAAAAATAGAAGGTACTTATGAACATACTACCGAAGAGTTAGAATTTGGGGCCAAGGTAGCGTGGCGCAATAGCAATAAGTGCATAGGACGACTATTTTGGCAAAGCCTTACTGTTTTTGATAAACGGGATTTACATACCGAGGACGCTGTATTTGAAGCACTAATAGAGCATATGCAGTTTGCGACAAATGAAGGTCGGATCAGACCTACCATTACAATATTTTCACCAAAAGATGTACGGATTTGGAATCATCAGCTAATTAGATATGCTGGCTATGAAACGGAAGATTGGATAATAGGAGATTCTGATTCTATTGTTTTTACGAAAAAATGTGAGGAGCTTGGATGGAAAGGGAAGAGAACCAATTTTGATGTTCTACCACTTGTCATTCAGATAAAAGATCACCCTCCGAAATTATTTGATATTCCGGAGCAGTATATTTTAGAAGTGCCCATTCGTCATCCTGAATATGAATGGTTTGAGGATTTACAACTAAAATGGTATGCAGTTCCGATGATTTCAAGTATGAAGTTAGAAATGGGAGGTATTACTTACGCTGCTGCTCCTTTTAATGGATGGTATATGGGAACTGAAATTGGTGCACGGAATCTGGCCGACGATTATCGCTACAATATGTTACCTTCAGTTGCAAGACATATGGGATTAAATACGAAATCTAATGCTTCTCTATGGAAAGACCGTGCGCTATTGGAACTAAATGTAGCGGTATTGTATTCCTTCAAAAAAGACGGTGTCAGTATTGTAGATCATCATACTGCAGCACAGCAATTTAAAAAATTCGAAGAAATTGAGAAGGATGCAGATCGTGACGTAACAGGCAACTGGACATGGCTTATTCCTCCAATGTCCCCTGCTACCACTCATATCTTCCATAAGCAATATAATAATGAAAAAGTAACGCCAAATTATTCCTATCAACCATCACCGTATTAAAAAAGAAGCATGATTTCATGCTTCTTTTTTCAATTCTTGTTAGACTTCCTCCGAGACATATCGATCTCTCCCAGCATGCATTCCAACTAAGAAGAGGAGAATGACGGTTACAATGAATAAAATCATTGGTGTATACCAACTTCCTGTTTCATCATGGATAAATCCAAAGAACACCGGTCCAACTGCTGCGAGTAAATATCCAATTGACTGAGCAACACCCGATAAATCAGCTGCTTCCATGGGTGTGCGAGAACGAAGCGAAAAGAACATCATTACAAGACCAAACGATGCCCCCCCACCTAAGCCAAGTGTAATCATCCAAAGTAAAGAAAGTGAAATATCTCCAAACAATAAACCAGTGAAACCTATTAAATAGAAAACCGTAAATAATGCAACAAGTATTCGCTGATCCTTAAGTCGACCTGCGAGAATTGGAATAAGGAAAGTCATTGGAAGCTGCGCAAATTGCATAAAGGAAAGCATCCATCCAGAACTTTCAGCATCCATTCCCTTGGTTTGTAATATTTCAGGAATCCATGCTGCAGTTGTATAAAAAATAAGTGATTGTAGACCCATACATAAGGTTATGGTCCAGGTTAAAGGTGATTTTAAAATAGACTTAGCTTTTACCACATTAGTTGTAGGGCTTACGACAACTATTTGTTTTTGCTTGATTTGTGGTAACCATATGATACACGCGACTATCGCAAGAACCGACCAAAAACCAAGTGCACCTTGCCAACCATATGAAGTCCCATCTGCTATTGGATAGCTGATACCTGCCCCAATACCTGCAGATAAGTTCATGGACACGGTAAACACTCCAGTCATTAGACCAAGTTGTAAAGGAAATTTAAGCTTTATAAAACTTGGGATTAGTACATTACCAAAAGCAATCGCAATTCCTATTAAAGCAGTGCCTAATAGTAAGAAGAATGGTGTTCCGAGCGAGCGAATAATTATTCCGATTGCCAATAATAGAATTGCCAGAAAGAGTGTCATTTCCATCCCAAAGCGTCGTGCAATCTTTGGGGCAAAAGGGGATATGATCGCAAACGCCAGAAGTGGAATCGTTGTGATAAACCCAGCTAATACATTCGATATGGCTAATCCATCTCGTATGTACGAAATAATTGGACCTACGGCAGTAAGTGGTGCTCGTAGTGTCGTTGAAATGAAAATAATTCCAATTATTAATAATGCAATTGTCTTTTTATTTGTTTCTTGATTCGTTAACAAATGAATTCTCTCCTTACGAGATTATGTATTTCGATATTAGAAAATGCTACACCCTTTGTCCTTGAAGTTCAATAGATATATTAGAAAGATATTTCTATAAAAGATAATAATGGAATATTAAGAGAATTGTTATGATAAAATAGATATGTAAATATTTACAATTCGAAATTGATATATTAATAGGGGGATTCAATTGACTGCTAAGAAAGTATTATCATTGGTGGGAGTATCTAAAAGTTTTGGAAATAAACAAGTGTTAAAAGGTGTCAATCTAGATGTATTTGAAGGTCAAATTATTGGCTATATCGGACCAAACGGAGCAGGAAAAAGTACAACTGTAAAGATGATGCTTGGCCTTTTAGATGGCTATACTGGATTTATAGAAATTTTTGGAGAAAATATTCTCAAAAGTGATTATTCCTATAAAAAGAGAATTGGCTATGTGCCAGAGACGGCTGAGCTTTATGAAAATCTTACTGCATTCGAATATCTATCCTTCACAGGTGAACTATACGGATTAAGTAGTGAGGAAGCGGAGAAAAAGGCATTCGGTTTAATGAAGGAATTTGGTTTAGAAACTGTATTTCATCAACGAATTTCCTCTTTTTCAAAAGGGATGAAGCAGAAAGTATTAATCATTTCGAGTTTGTTACACGACCCGGATTTATTGTTTTTGGATGAACCGCTTAGTGGTTTAGATGCGAACAGTGTAATGGTTATAAAAGAGATACTTGCAAAGCTTGCACAGCAAGGGAAGACTATTTTTTATTCTTCCCATATTATGGATGTTGTAGAAAAAATCAGTAACCGAATTGTATTATTAGTAGATGGTCAAGTAGTAGCGGATGGAACTTTTGAAGAGTTAAAATCGCAGAATCAGGAAGGGTCGTTAGAAGACATCTTCAATCAGTTGACTGGTTTTACCGAGCACGAGGACATTGCAGGCAGGTTTGTAGATTTAGTTCGTGGAGGCAGCGTCCATGAATGATTTTGCATCACTTAGAATACTAGATCGTTTTAGACCTGTCTTTCAAAAGTTGAATATAGACTATGATGTGATGCGTTTGATTCTACAACTGAAGCTGACGATGGATAGCAGAAGGATGCCGGCTATTTTTAGTGGTTCAAATGTAAAAAAAGAAGGGAACCAGTTTCTAAAATCCTTATGGATGTACGCGTTATTTGGAATTCTCTTTTTAGTTCCTTTTCTATTTTTAGGTAATGAGTTTCTATTTTCTCTTACTATTATGTTTAGCTCCTTATTTGTCATTTTAATGACATCAATGGTATCTGATTTTTCTGCTGTTCTGCTTGATATACGGGATAAAAATATACTTCACCCGAAACCCGTTAGTGAAAAGACTTTAAATGCAGCGAAGATTACTCATATTATGATATATATGGTTCTTTTAACTGGTGCGTTTGTAATTATTCCACTTATTGTAAGTATATTTAAATTTGGTATTATATTTGCACTCTTATTTTTAATAGAAATAATATTGATAAGTAGTTTGGCTGTGGTGTTGACCGCTTTTGTTTATTTGTTCATTCTTCGTTTTTTTAGTGGTGAAATGTTAAAGGATATTATTAACTATGTACAAATTTTCTTAGCAATTGGGATGGCGGTAAGTTATCAATTAGTTGGGCGCGTATTTCAAATAGTTAATATTGAAATTTCGTATACCTTTGCTTGGTGGCATACGTTACTGCCTCCTTTTTGGTTCGCAGCACCTTTTGAATTAATCTTAAATAAAGATTTTTCTTTTCATATAATTGTATTATCATTACTCGCTCTTTTAACTCCATTTCTTGCGATTGCGGTGTATATTCGTCTAATGCCGACCTTTGAACGAAACCTATCTAAATTACAAAGTGATACAAACAGAAGGAAAAAGAAAAATCGTAAATTACAATTAGTTTTTGCAAAAATTTTATGTAGAACTAAAGAGGAGCGTACTTTTTATAAGTTTGCATCTCTTATGTTAAAAGAAGAAAGGGAATTAAAGCTAAAAATATTTCCCTTACTAGGATTTGCGGTTATTTTTCCTTTTATCTTTTTATTCAATACATTAAGCACTAGTTCTTATGAGGAAATGAAAAGCGGAAATTCATTTATGGTCATATATTTTGCGCTAATTATGATTCCATCCGTTGTGCAAATGCTCGAGTACTCTGGTAATTATAAAGGGCAATGGATCTTCTACGCTGCTCCTATTAAAAACAAATCAATTGTTTATAGTGCAACTCTAAAGGCAAGCATAATGAATTATTTCATACCTATTTTAACTATGCTTAGTGTTATATTTTTATGGATTTTTTCTTTTAAAATAATTCTGGACTTAGTCGTTGTCCTATTAGCCACAATTGCACTAACATTAGTATCTTATGGCATTTTTAAGAAGGGGAAGTTTCCCTTCACTAGTTCGCATGAGCATACACAAACTAATGCCTTTTTTAAAGTTTTCGGTAGTATGTTCATAGTAGGACTTATGGCGGCGTTACATGCTGTGGTTTTAATCATTCCTTATGGTTTACCGGTATATGCCTTCATACTGTTAATAAGTATTTTCATAGGATGGAAGTTAATGTTCTCGAAGGGATGAATTGTTATTCAAACAATAGAAGATATAGAAACTTTAATAATAGAAGATAAATGGATGATGGATATATTAAAAGTAGCTCAGCAATTGGAGCTGCCAGACTGGTGGATATGCGCAGGGTTTGTACGCTCGAAGATTTGGGATACTTTACATGGATATAAGGAAAAAACTCCATTAGCTGATATCGATGTTATTTATTTTAATCCTCATAATACGGAAGAGTCAGAGGAGAAAAAATGGGAGGACCAGCTACAGAAGTTGAGACCAAATATTCCATGGTCTGTGAAAAATCAGGCTAGAATGCATAGGATAAATAACCTGCCGCCTTATAAATCTTCGGAAGATGGAATATCCAATTTTCCGGAAACAGTGACAGCAATAGGAGTGAAATTAAATGATCAGAATGAAATAGTAGTTGTTGCTCCACATGGAATAGTGGATATCCTGCAGATGACAGTGAAACCAGTTCCTCGATTTGCAACAAATAAAGAACTTTTAGAAATTTACGAGCAACGTATCCATAGGAAAAACTGGCATTCTATTTGGCCAAATATAAGTATAAGTAACAGCAAGATGTGACAAAAAGTACATTAGTTTTTGTTTTCCTTCTTTTATTCTACATAACATTTGAAACTTGATGAACCGATTGGGCGATGGGCGCATATGATGTTATGACTTGATTACAAGGAGGAAAAAAATGAAACACATGCGCCATATTGTGACGAAAGCTGTTGTTGCTAAAGGTAAAAAGAGAACAGAATCCTGTGAAGTGCTTCGTCCACCAAATACACCGTCGAGTATTTTAGGATGTTGGGTTATTAATCACACATGTTCGTCTAAAAAACACGGAAGATATGTTGAAGTAACTGGAAAATTTGATATAAACGTTTGGTATGCACATCATGATCATTCCAAAACTTCTGTGTTCACAGAAACGATCAATTACAAAGATCGTATTAAGTTACATTATCGCGATAAAGACTCTACTGGGGAAGAAGTACATGTACGTGTGTTACAGCAACCAAATTGTACAGAGGCAATTATTATTTCAGGAGGAACACAGTTCCAGGTAACTGTAGAAAGAGAAATACTTGTTGAGGTTGTAGGAGAAACAACTATATGCATTCAAGTTCATGAAGCGGAATTTGAAGAAGAATGGGCATATGGGGAAGAAAGCTCTTCTAGTTCGTCATCAAGTTCTGCAGGATCCACCGGTTCCTCCAAAGAAGCAGAAGATTCTTCGTCCCTTTAACAAGCCGGCTATTTCTTCCGGCTTTTTTTTATTGCCTAAAAAATTAGGAAATGACTTTTTTTATTGAGTCAATTATTTGATCAAGAAAATGAATATTTACGTGAATTTATTTTTTATTGTTTTATTCAATTGTTTCAATTATATAACTGACTGAATATCTCTCATGATAAGGGAAAAACTAATAAAGATTAAAAATGAGAGGAGTGTTCACTATGAAGGACCGGAAACAACCACATGAGAAGTTTACTAAGAAAGATAATGGATTATCTTCTATGCAAGAAGTAATATATCCAAAAGAATTCAAACGTGCTGATGAAGAGTCATTTAAAAAAAATCCGATTAAAAAGTAACCTAATTATGAACCCTGAATAGGTCGATAATTCAGGGTTCAATTTATTAGTACTAATCGCATATATCCTTTACGCGATTCTTACTTCTGCCTCTTTTCTTATTGTTTTTGGTATAATCATTATATTAGTAATGAAGAGAGAAGGATTTAAATGACTACACAAACTCCAATGATGCAACAATACTTAAAAATTAAAGAAGACCACATAGATGCGTTTTTGTTTTTCCGTTTAGGTGATTTTTATGAATTATTCCACGATGATGCTATTAAAGCTGCTGCGATTTTGGAAATTACGCTGACTAGTAGGAAGGACAATATACCGATGTGTGGAGTACCTCATCATTCTGCTCAAGGATATATCGAAACGCTTATAAGTAAGGGCTATAAAGTCGCTATTTGTGAACAAGTGGAAGATCCTAAACATGCGAAGGGTGTAGTTAAAAGAGAGGTTGTACGTCTTGTTACACCAGGAACTATAATCGAAGGAAAAGCTATGCAAACGAAGTCTAACTATTTTATTGCTTCTGCTGACTTGCTTGCTGCTACCAATGAAGTCGCTTTTGCATACTTAGATGTATCAACAGGAGATGGCTTTACGACTATTCTTACAGGAGATGAAAAGGAAGTAGTACAGGAGCTACTGGCAATCCAGGCAAAAGAATTGATCGTCAGTGAACAAATGTACGTCTTGATCAATGAATTATCTGCTATTCATGATTTTACGGTTTCCATTGAAAAAGATGAGTTATCGAATGAAGATATTCATAAATACATTCCGAACCATCCCGATCAAACACATCAAACGGTTAAACGATTATTACAATATATTCAAAAAACGCAAAAACAATCTCTATTACATATTCAACCATTCACTTTTCAACAAAGAGAATCCTTTTTAGCAATGGACTATCATTCTAAGAGAAATTTAGAGCTAATATCATCTATTCGAAGTGGTGACCAAAAAGGTACATTATTATGGTTATTAGATGAAACAGTGACTGCAATGGGTGGACGCAAATTAAAGCAATGGATTCATCAGCCCCTTGCAAACAGACAATCGATTGAAGCGCGTCAAGAAATAGTAACGAGTTTTTTGAATGACTTTATGCTTCGTGAAGAGATTAAAGAAGCTTTCAAGGAAGTATACGACCTAGAACGTCTTGTAGGCCGTATTGGATTTGGTAGTGCTGGCGGGAGAGATCTTGCCCAGTTAAGGCAGTCCCTTTCTAAGGTCCCTATTATTAAACAGCTACTCGTAGAATCGGAAGATCAAGAGTTGCAAAGACTTGGGAACGCATTAGAGGATTGTGAAGTTATTTGGAGAAAGTTACAAGAAGCGATTAGTGAGAACCCTCCGATTTCCGTAAAAGACGGCGGAGTGATTAACAACGGTTTCCATGAACGACTGGACCAGCTACGTGATGCCTCTGTCAACGGTAAAAAGTGGATTGCAGAACTTGAGCAAAGGGAAAGAGAAATTACAGGTTCTAAAAACTTGAAGATAGGATATAACCGGATTTTTGGCTATTATATCGAGCTAACAAAATCGAATATTCATTTAGCAGATGAGTCTAGATATGTCCGTAAACAAACACTTGCGAATGCAGAACGATATATTACCGACGAGCTTAAAGAGAAAGAATCCCTTATTTTATCTGCAGAAGATGAAAGCCTAGTTTTGGAATATGAATTGTTTACGCAAGTTAGAGAAGAAATAAAAACATATATTCCGCTAGTTCAAAAATTAGCGAAACAAATTAGTGAGCTAGATGTTTTTATCTCTTTTGCCCAGGTTGCAGAGAACCATAGATTAACGAAACCTGTTTTCCATGATTCCAATGCAATGATTATTAAAGAGGGGAGACATCCAGTTGTTGAAAAAATGATGAACAATCAGTTATATGTACCAAATGACTGTGTTCTTACGGAAGATATTAATATGCTATTGATCACTGGTCCTAATATGTCTGGTAAAAGTACTTTTATGCGTCAAATAGCCATTACAACTGTAATGGCGCAAATTGGATGCTATGTACCTGCAGAATCTGCGACGCTTCCAATTGTCGATAAAATATTTACTCGTATTGGGGCTGCCGATGATTTGGCGGGTGGGCAAAGTACTTTCATGATTGAGATGATGGAATCACAGCATGCCATTATGAATGCTACAAGTAAGAGTTTGTTGTTATTCGATGAAATTGGCCGTGGTACTTCTACCTATGATGGCATGAGTTTGGCACAAGCTATGATGGAATATATTCATGAAAATATAGGAGCTAATACGCTTTTCTCCACTCATTATCATGAACTGACGGATTTAGAGGACTCGTTACCAAAGCTCCGAAATGTACATGTGTCAGCAACTGAAAAAGATGGAAAAGTGGTCTTTCTACACAAGCTAAAAGATGGTCCTGCTGATAAGAGCTACGGTATCCATGTAGCAGAGTTAGCACAATTGCCGGAACAAATTATTTCCCGAGCACGTGATATCCTAGCGACCTTCGAGGATCAGGAGGAAAAAGGAGGGAGTGCTGTTCAGGTAAGCGAAACCCAATTATCCTTCTTCGATGAACAACCAAAGACACGTAAAGAACCAGTAGTTATCCAAGATGATAAATCGACGGATAAAATAATAAAAAAGTTGAAGAAAGTCAATATATCAGGTACGACTCCTTTAGAAGCACTTCAACTATTGTACGAGTTACAAAACGAGCTAGAATAGCGCAGGAAGTAGGTGAATGAAATGGGACAAATCATTTTAATGGACGAACTCCTGTCCAACAAAATTGCTGCCGGTGAAGTGGTAGAGCGACCAGCTTCAGTTGTGAAAGAATTGGTAGAAAATGCAATAGATGCAGAAAGTACCTCTATTGAAATTACACTAGAAGAAGCGGGTCTGGCTAAAATTCAAGTGACTGATAATGGTAAGGGGATGGATGAGGAGGATGCTGTAAAATCGTTCTCTAGACATGCGACCTCTAAAATAACTACGGAGCATGACCTTTTTAGAATACGTTCATTAGGTTTTCGTGGAGAGGCACTTGCTAGTATAGCCTCTGTATCTAAAATTAGTTTATGGACATCAAATGGCGAAAATATTGGGACAAAAGTAGAGTTAGAAGGTGGTAGGGTATTATCTAATACCCCTGCTCCTATTCGAAGAGGGACTGATATAATCGTAAGCCAGCTATTTTATAATACACCAGCTCGTTTAAAATATTTGAAAACGATTCAAACAGAGTTAGGGCATTCCATTGACTTGATAAACCGTTTAGCAATCAGTTACCCGAGGATTGCGTTTAAACTTACACATAATCATCAAACTATTGTGCAGACCAGTGGAAGGGGAGACTTGAAACAGGTTTTAGCTTCAATTTATGGGATTTCTAATGTAAAAAAGATGGTTGCATTCGACAAGGAATCATCAGATTTTCGTATTTCAGGTTTTGCAACATTACCAGAAATAACAAGAGCCTCTAAAAACTATATAACCGTTCTCGTGAACGGTCGCTGGGTTAAACACTATGGTATAAATAACGCAATAGTAGATAGCTACCATACATTGTTACCGATTGGCAGGTATCCGATTGTTGTTTTAAATATTGAAATGGATCCGATACTAACGGATGTGAATGTTCATCCTGCTAAGCATCAAATTCGTCTAAGTAAGGAAAAAGAGCTGATGGAAATGATCCGAGTAACAATACGTTCGATCATGCATCGCGTGCAGAAACCACCTGAAATTATAGAGAAGCCAGTTGTGAAAAAGCAGCCGAGTGTACAATTCGATTTCTTCAAACAAACATATGAGCCAGTTCAAAAGGAACCAATTACTCCAAACTATGAGGGTGTGATATCCGAACAAACACATAATCCACCTGAAGAACAGCCTAGTATTGTATATGAAGAGGTAGAGCCATTGGCGGACCTCGATATTCAACCGATTGAATATGTGGAGGATAAAAAGCCATTTCCTGATTTGCATGTTGTAGGACAAATCCATGGTACATATATTGTTGCCCAAAGTGATGATGGTTTTTATTTAATAGATCAGCATGCTGCGCAAGAGCGTGTAAAATATGAGTTTTATAAGGAAAAGATTGGGGAAGTAAATGCAAATGAACGACAATCACTATTGCTGCCACTGACTTTTCACTATTCTTTAGACGAGGCCTACCGTATTAAGGAGTCATTGAGCGAATTGAATAATGTAGGGATTTTTTTAGAGGAGTTTGGTTCTGCTAGCTTTGTCGTAAGAGATTACCCTACTTGGTTCCCTAAAGGCGATGAGACGAAGATAATCGAGGGTCTGATTGAACAGGTATTGAACAACCGTAAAACGGATATAAAAAAGCTTAGAGAAGATGCAGCTATTATGATGAGTTGTAAGCTATCCATCAAAGCAAATCATTATTTAACGATGAATGATATGGAACAGCTGCTCGAAAGCTTAAAAAATGCGCAACATCCATTGACTTGCCCACATGGAAGACCAGTAATCGTACATTTTTCGACGTATGAGGTTGAGAAAATGTTCAAACGAGTTATGTAGGAGGAAACGGGAATGGGAAAATATATATTATCAATTGACCAAGGAACGACAAGCTCTAGAGCAATACTTTTTGATAAGCTCGGCAATATTGTTCACTCTGCTCAACGAGAATTTAAACAATATTTTCCTAAATCGAGTTGGGTTGAGCATGATGCGAAAGAAATTTGGGGATCTGTGCTATCGGTTCTGGCTGCTGTCCTAACTGAAAGTGGGAACCAGCCTGAGGATGTACATGCGATTGGAATTACAAATCAACGAGAAACAACAGTCGTATGGAACAAACATACAGGGAAACCTGTTTATAATGCGATTGTTTGGCAATCCAGACAAACTCAATCCATTATAGAGGAACTTAAAAAAGATAATCTGGAAACTTTTTTTCAAGACAAGACCGGCTTGAAATTGGACCCATACTTTTCTGCTACCAAAGTAAAATGGATATTGGATAATGTTGATGGTGCGAGAGAGCAAGCAGAAGCGGGTGAGCTACTTTTCGGAACGATAGATACGTGGCTAATTTGGAAACTTTCAAATGGAAAAGCACATGTGACAGATTATTCCAATGCATCTAGGACGATGCTTTATAATATATATGATCAAAAGTGGGATTCAGAAATCTGTGAAAAGCTATCTATCCCTATGGGAATGCTCCCTAAAGTAGCGTCTTCGTCTGAAGTATACGCACAGACTGATCCATCTGTTTTCTTTGGTAAAGAAATAGACATTGCAGGAGCAGCTGGGGACCAACAGGCTGCACTATTTGGGCAATGCTGTTTTGAGAAAGGTATGGCTAAAAATACGTATGGAACTGGATGTTTTATGCTTTTAAATACAGGTGAAGAAGCAGTTACTTCGCCTTCTGGTTTATTAACGACAATCGCTTGGGGATTAAATGGTAAAGTGACCTATGCGTTAGAGGGAAGTATATTTGTTGCTGGTTCTGCGATCCAATGGCTTCGAGATGGGCTTCGCATGATAAAGAGTGCACCTGAGTCAGAACAATATGCCAAAAAAGTAGATTCTACGGAAGGTGTCTATTTTGTTCCAGCTTTTGTCGGGCTTGGAACTCCTTATTGGGATTCTGAAGCAAGGGGGTCAATTTTTGGATTAACGAGAGGCACATCTAAGGAGCATTTCATACGTGCAACGATAGAATCTCTTGCTTACCAAACAAAAGACGTGCTTGATACGATGGAAAAAGATTCGGGAGTAGATGTAGAGATATTAAGAGTAGATGGTGGAGCAGTAAGCAATGAATTTCTTATGCAGTTTCAAAGTGATTTATTAAACTTACCTGTAGAACTTGCTAAGCTCAATGAAACAACAGCATTAGGAGCTGCTTTCTTAGCAGGGTTAGCTACTGGTTTCTGGAAAGATGAACAAGAACTATCCGGTTTGCGAGAAAGTCAAAAGCAGTATGAGCCAAAAATGGAAAGTGAGAAAAGAGAACAACTATATAAGGGTTGGACAAAAGCAGTCGAAGCAACACGTATTTTCAAACTTTCAGACGAAGAGGTGGAATAATTGAAGTCTTCTGTAGAGCGTGACCAAATAGTAAATACACTAAATTATTATGAATTCGATGTGTTGGTTATAGGTGGAGGGATTACAGGTGCGGGCATAGCACTAGATGCTGTTACACGAGGTATGTCTGTTGCTTTGGTAGAAATGCAAGATTTTGCTGCTGGAACTTCCAGTAGGTCCACAAAACTTGTGCACGGTGGTTTGCGTTATTTGAAACAATTGGAAGTGAAAATGGTTGCTGATGTAGGAAAAGAAAGAGAAATTGTATATGAAAATGCGGTTCACGTGACTGAACCTATATGGATGCTACTACCGTTTCATAAAAAAGGTACCTTTGGACCACTCTCTACATCAGCTGGCTTAAAGATGTATGACTATTTAGCTGGTGTTAAGAAAGAGGAAAGAAGATTAATGCTTTCCGATCAAGAGACACTTGAAAAAGAACCTCTACTAAAAAGTAAAGGGTTACTAGGTGGAGGATACTACGTTGAATATCGTACAGATGATGCACGTCTAACGATTGAGGTGCTAAAAAAAGCAATGGAAAAAGGTGCGGTGTGCTTAAACTATGCTAAAGCACGTTCATTTATATATGACGATTATAATCAAGTAATTGGTGCGGAAATCGTTGATACAGTTAGCAATAAAAGAATTTCCATTCATGCCAAAAAAATAGTTAATGCTACTGGTCCTTGGGTTGATGGAGTTCGTGCTTTGGATGCTATTGAGAACAATAAAAAACTAAAGCTTACCAAGGGTGTGCATGTTGTTATTGACCAATCTGTTTTCCCTCTTAAACAGGCTGTCTATTTTGATGGACCTGATAAACGAATGGTTTTTGCTATCCCACGTGATGGTAAAACTTATGTAGGAACAACTGATACGTTCTTTGAAGGTGATATTCGGCATCCTGTAGCTACAACGGAAGATGTCGATTACCTAATTCAAGCAATTCATTTTATGTTTCCTTTAGTTCATATTACCGCAAATCAAGTGGAGTCTACATGGGCGGGGGTTCGTCCATTGATATTTGAGGATGGGAAGAATCCATCAGAAATCTCTCGAAAAGATGAAATTTGGCAGTCGGAAGCTGGTTTATTTACAATAGCTGGAGGTAAACTCACAGGGTATAGAAAAATGGCTGAAACTATTGTAGATAAAATATCGAAGCAATTAGGGGATGAAAAATACGGACCATGTGTAACGAGGCATTTAACGCTATCCGGAGGAGACGTTGGAGGCTCTAAACAATGGGAGGCTTTTCTCACTCAAAAGGAACAAGTAGCTCAAGCTTACGGACTTTCTGGTTTGGAAGGAAGGAAACTGGCCAAAATGTACGGGACGAATGTAGATAAAGTATTTCAATATGCACAAATTCTTTCTACATTCCCTTCAACTTTGCCTTTAGCAATACTAGCCCAAATTTATTACGCAGTGCATGAAGAGATGGCATATTCTCCTGAAGACTTTTTGGTAAGAAGAACTGGTATGCTCTATTTTGATATACAGCATTTTAACGAGTATAAAGAAGAAATAGTGAATGTGATGAAAAAATTGCTTCAATACTCAGAAGAGGAAACAAAGGCTTTTAATAAACAACTAGATACACTCTTGAATGAAGCTACATTAAAAGAAAGTTGGGATTAAGCTGAAAACTATCTTAGAAGGCAAAATGTCAGATGATCATCTAATTCATATCGTTAAGTTTTCTCCTGATACACCCCCGATTGCACATATCCATCTTCTACATGGAATGGTAGAGCATATTGGTCGTTATGATGATTTCGCTACATTTCTAGTTGATAAAGGGTTTGTCGTTACCGGTCATGATCACCGTGGACATGGTAAAACAGCTGAAAAAAATGGGCAATTTGGATATTTTGCAGATAAGGTAGGTTTTGAACGGGTAGCCGAAGACGTTCGCGAAGTGTTGCTGCATGTGAGGGAGGATTTAGGGGATATTCCGCTTATTCTATTCGGCCATAGCATGGGGTCGTTTATTGCTCGAAGATATATGCAAAAATATAGTGACTCCTTAACGAAAGTTGTCCTTTCTGGCACCACTTATAGTCCTGGAGTTATGGGGGACGTTGGTAAAGTAGTCGGTAAACTTATATCTGCTGTAAAAAGTCCCAAATCTGAAGGGAAAGTACTGAACAGTATGGCATTTGGAGGTTTCAATAAACAAATAAAAGATCCGAAATCACCATTTGATTGGCTTACAACAGATGAACTAGAAGTACAAAAATATATTGAAGATCCGCTATGCGGTTTTATACCAACGAACCAATTCTATATTGACCTTTTCGATGGATTAAAAATAATTCACCAAGACATAGAAAATAATCATATAAAAAAGGATTTACCCGTTTTAGTTATTAGTGGTGCCAAGGATCCTGTTGGAAAAGACGGAAAAGATTTATTCAAAGTCGCTACTGGATTAAAAAGTGTTGGAATGACAAACGTAACCTTACATTTGATAGAGGATGCGCGACACGAAATATTAAACGAGGTAAATAAGCTTCAAACATATGAAATAATTGCAAATTGGATGATAGAAAATGCATAATACTGCAAATGTAATTGCAATAGTCGGACCAACTGCCGTCGGCAAAACCGCTTTAAGTATTCAACTGGCTAAGGCATTTAATGGAGAAATTATAAATGGAGACTCGATGCAGGTGTATCGAGAGCTCCATATAGGAACTGCAAAGATTACCCAAGAAGAAATGGAAGGTATTCCTCATCACTTACTCGATATTAAGGAACCTGAGGAGAATTTTTCTGTTGCGGAGTATCAAAAGCTCGTACGAGGTAAAATTGAGGAAATTACATTAAAGGGTAAAATTCCGATTATAGTTGGAGGGACTGGTCTTTATATTCAATCCGTTCTGTATGACTTTAGATTTACGGAACAACCGAATCGAGATGAAACTAGACTTGCGGAATTAGAAAATATGGCTCCTTATAAATTATTTGAACATTTACAATCACTTGATCCGGAGGCAGCAAAGGATATACATCCAAATAATATCCAACGTGTGATACGAGCGATTGAACGAGTAGAACTAACTGGGAAGCAAAAGAATGATATTGAACAAAACCAGGGTCATGAAGATATATATCAACATTATATTATTGGCCTGTCTATAGAACGTGAGCAATTATATAATCGCATTAATGATCGAGTAGACATAATGCTAGAAAAAGGACTCTTGGAAGAAGTAAAGACGCTCTACAGTAAAGGAATCCGAAATGTTCAATCAATCCAAGCCATCGGTTATAAAGAAATATATGCATATTTGGATGGAGAGGTTTCATTCGAGGAAGCAATTGAACAACTGAAGCAAAACTCTAGAAGGTATGCAAAAAGGCAGTTAACGTATTTTAGAAACAAAATGGATATCCATTGGTATAATCCGTTTACTGATTCCGAAAAAATTATAAAAGAAATTAATGAATTTATGCAGGAAAATGAATAATTAAAGCGAATATTAACTATGTAGTATGTATACACATGCAAATTGTATAATGGGGGTATTGGGATGAAACCTATGAATATTCAAGATTTATATTTAAATCAGCTTAGAAAAAATGATATTTTTGTAACAGTATTTTTATTGAATGGCTTCCAACTAAAGGGGTTAGTAAAGTCTTACGATAATTTTACCGTCCTGTTTGAATCAGATGGAAAGCAACAGTTAATTTACAAACATGCCATTTCTACATTTGCTCCTTCTAAACCAGTTAAGCTAACAGAGGAGTAATATGGATTGTTTGACAGATGGGCATGCTCCTATTATGATTTTATAGAATAAACAGAGAAGCGGGAGAGTTTAATATGAATGTTATTTCGACAGAACAACTTTTAGAAAAAATAGATGCTGGGGAAGAAATCAGTGTCATCGATGTACGTGAAAGTGATGAAGTGGCAACTGGGATTATTCCCGGTGCTAAGCATATCGCATTAGGACAAATCGAAAACAGCATGGATCAACTCGACAAATCAGTTCCTCATTACATAGTATGTAAAGCGGGTGGCCGTAGCGCAATGGCCTGTGAAATTCTAGAGGAAAATGGATATAACGTAACGAATATTGCTGGAGGGATGATGGACTGGGACGGCGAGTTGCAGTTCTAACTTATAGATAAAAGGCTAATTTCATTTATGAGATTAGTCTTTTCTATTTGTATTTTGAAGAAAAATAGGAGAATATTACATGACATTTACAACCACATTATCAAAAGAAGTATTGGATCGTGCTGAACAGGTTGAATCCAAAATAGCACCATATCACAAACTTGTAGAAAAAATTGCATTTTTAAATCAACAAAAAGTAATTCAGGCTTTTAAGAATCATGGGGTTAGTGATCACCATTTCCATCCATCGTTTGGATACGGCTATGATGATGAAGGTCGAGATACATTGGAAAAAGTATATGCAACGACGTTTGGTTCAGAGGCAGCACTTGTGCGTCCTCAAATTATTTCAGGGACCCATGCGATTTCTATAAGCTTGTTCGGTGTGCTTAGACCAAATGACGAATTACTATATATAACGGGCAAACCCTATGACACTTTACAATCGATAGTTAGTGGAGGGAAAGAGGATACAGGATCCCTAGCCGACTTTGGCATTACATATAATCACGTGGATTTAATGGATACCGGGGAAGTCAATTGGGACTCTGTAAAAAGCGCTGTGAAAAGTAATACGAAAGTAATTGCAATTCAACGCTCGAAGGGTTACGCAGTACGTCCTTCGTTTACGATAGAACAAATAAGACAAATGGTTATCGAAATCAGAAGTATTAAAGAGGATGCTATTATTTTTGTAGACAATTGTTACGGAGAATTTGTGGAAGAGTTGGAGCCGACGGACGTGGGGGCAGATTTAATGGCTGGTTCTCTGATTAAAAACCCTGGTGGTGGTCTTGCTAAAATAGGGGGCTATATTGCGGGGAAAGAGGAATATGTCACTAAATGTGCTTACCGAATGACTTCACCGGGTATAGGAGCAGAAGCGGGTGCTTCTTTAAATGCATTAATGGATATGTACCAGGGATTCTTTCTTGCTCCGCATGTTGTATCTCAAGCAGTGAAGGGAGCCATATTCACTTCGGCACTTTTGGAGGAAATCGGAATGACAACTGAACCACACTATGCAGAGCCGCGTACAGATTTAATACAATCGGTATCATTCCAAACTGCCGATCAAATGATTCAGTTTTGTAAAGCAATACAAATGCATTCCCCAGTAAATGCTCAGTTTATGCCTGAACCAGCTTATATGCCAGGTTATGCTGACGATGTCATAATGGCTGCAGGTACATTTGTACAAGGGTCGAGTATGGAGTTAACAGCCGACGGGCCAATCCGTCCTCCCTACACGGCATTTATTCAGGGTGGATTAACATACGAACATGTGAAATATGCTATTTTAGGAGCCGTACAAACATTCAACAAATAAAAAGTGTAGAACCATTTCTGAGTTATAAGGAATGGTTTTAATTTTCCGAAAAATATTTGTTAGTTTTCCTAACATGATGTTGACATGTTAACTAACATGACATATACTATTTATATAACCTACTAGGAGGTGCAGTGATGGAAAAGGAATGGAGACGTTCAATGCCATTACTTTCTATGAATATTGTCATGCAGCTTACTGGTTTGACTGCAAGGCAAATTCGTTACTATGAAGAGCAAGAACTGGTTCACCCTGCACGTACTGAAGGTAAACAGCGCATGTTTTCATTAGATGATATTGATATATTATTAGAGATTAAAGATTTATTGAAAACAGGTGTTAATATTGCGGGAATCAAGCAGATTTTTGAAATGAAAAACAGTCCAATTACTTCAAAAGAAGTTCGACAAGTAATTTCGGACAGAGAACTACGTGCAATAGTAAAAGAAGAAATGCATTTAGCTCAAAGACAACAACGAGCTTCTCTGCGACAAGGGGACCTATCTCGATTTTTTAGATAATCGAGGTTCATATACATTAATTAACTAGGAGAGTGAAACAATGAGCAAGTATACAAAAGAGGATATTAAAAAGTTCGTTCAAGAGCATGAGGTGAATTTTATACGTCTTCAGTTTACAGACATACTAGGTACGATTAAAAACGTAGAAATTCCAGTGAGTCAGCTCGATAAAGCTCTCGATAACAAAATGATGTTCGACGGATCTTCTATCGAAGGTTTTGTACGAATTGAAGAATCAGATATGTACTTAGTACCTGATTTAAATACATGGGTAGTGTTCCCTTGGATTACGGGTAAAGGGAAAGTGGCTCGTCTAATCTGTGACGTAAATAAAGCAGATGGAACTCCTTTTGCAGGAGATCCCCGTAATAATTTAAAACGTATCCTAAAAGAAATGGAAGAGTTAGGATTTACTAGCTTTAACTTAGGACCTGAACCTGAATTTTTCTTATTTAAATTAGATGCTCAAGGGGAGCCAACACTTGAACTGAATGACCATGGTGGCTACTTTGACTTAGCACCAATGGATTTAGGGGAAAACTGCCGTCGCGATATCGTTCTCGAGCTAGAAGAAATGGGCTTTGAAATTGAAGCATCTCACCATGAGGTTGCTCCAGGTCAACATGAAATTGACTTTAAATATGCAGATGCAGTAACAGCATGTGATAATATTCAAACGTTCAAACTTGTAGTAAAAACAATTGCTCGTAAACATGGTTTACATGCGACATTCATGCCGAAACCACTATTTGGCGTAAACGGTTCAGGAATGCACTTTAATGTATCTTTATTTAAAGGGAAAGAAAATGCATTTTATGATGAATCAGCAGAAATCGGGTTAAGTGAAACAGCAATGCAATTTATGGCTGGCGTATTGAAGCATGTACAAAGCTTTACTGCAATTACAAATCCATTAGTTAACTCATATAAACGCCTAGTACCTGGGTACGAAGCTCCTTGTTATGTGGCGTGGTCAGGACAAAACAGAAGTCCATTAATCCGTATTCCTTCTTCAAGAGGTGTAAGTACACGTGTTGAAGTTCGCTCAGTAGATCCGGCAGCCAATCCATATCTTGCGATGGCGGTAATACTTCAGGCTGGTTTAGATGGTATTAAAAATAAACTAACTCCACCACCAGCAGTGGACCGTAATATTTACGTAATGACAGAAGAAGAACGCATCGAAAATGGCATTCATAACCTACCACCAACTTTACATGCTGCTGTACAAGAGTTAGGTAAGAGTGAAACTATTCGCAGAGCATTAGGTGAGCATATTTATGCAAATTTTGTAGAAGCGAAAGAAATTGAATGGGATATGTTCCGTACGACTGTACACCCATGGGAACGTGAGCAATACTTGAAAATGTATTAAGCTGATATTATAGGGTTTTATAGGGTTTTAGAGGGTTTTAGTGTGGGGTGTAATTATAAAGTAGTTCAGAAAAATAGCTTGCACCCCATATTCACCCCATTATTTTTATAAAAAAATATCATTTACTTATATCTTTAAAAACATCGTTCAGTCTTTCATTGACTTGTTCGGTGTTTTTCTTATTCATTTTTTTAGATAAATAAGCGTACACATCTGAAGTGATTTGTTGACTGCCATGACCTAGTTGTTTCTGAATGTATTTTATATCTGCACCAGCTTCTAATAGGATAACTACATACGTATGACGTAAAGAATGAATTGGATAAGAGTTTAATCCAGCTCTTTTTAATATCCTGCCAAAAGCACTGAATAGACTAGTTTTGGGCATGGGCTGTCCATCTTTCCTGCAGAAGACTAAGTTTAAATCATGACGATAAATATCGTTTAAAAGAAGTTTGTTTTAGTTTTGTGAATTGAAATGTGTTTTCAATGCATTTACTGAAGTATCAGCGATATCGATAACCCTTGTCTTTCTATTCTTAGTATCTCCGAATATTTCTCCATTTTCTCCAGGTTGAAAATCCATACTCTTACTAATAGAAATAGTCTTTTCTTTTAAATTAATATCATTCCATTGTAAAGTGGCGGCTTCACCTTTTCGTATGCCTGTTTCAATTAGCACTTTCAAAAATATCCAATAAATATAACAGTACTGATATGCATGATTCAAAAGTTCTGGAATATTATCTGAGTCAATAAATTTTAATTCCTCATCACCACGTCTACACAAGGATTATCAGAAATACGTTTGTTTTTCTTCGCTTGTTTCATACAATTGTAAATAGCATTGTGGATTTTTAAAATAGTGTTGCGAGCAAGCTTCTTTTCTCTAAAGAGATGATTGATGAATTTTTGATAAGTCTCGTGACTAATCGACTTTAAAGGGATATTTTTAAAATATGGTTTGATATGGTTTTCTATACAGTTATTTAAGAAAGAATGATAGTTCTTACTGATATTCCCCTCCTTATATTCTTTCATCCACAAATCTAGATAAGCGCTCAATGTAATATCCGATTGATCATAACCTTCTTGTATTTTTTCTTGTACTTTTTCAGCTGCGTGTTACACAAAAGATGAATTATGAAAAACACTTAGCTGCTGAAAAAGAAGAAACGAAAAAAGCATATGCTGATTATTCTGATGAAGTTGAGGATAATAAACGACTTCGTAAACAGGTAGAAGATTTACTTATGACTGATAGTTAAATGTTGGATTGATGCAACAAATTCTGATGTACCGTGAACGATTTGAAATGATGCAGGAGGGGGAACGGTTATGACAATCATTCTATTCATCCTACTTATTCTAGCCATTGGTAGATTGGAATACATTCTATACATTTTGAATTTATGTAAGCGAGTTAAAAGAATGGAGAGGTACGACGCAGTAGACAACATTATGTGAAAGAGGGAAATTATAAAAAAGTATGACCTCATTGAGATTCTCACTTGATTATTTATTCTTTGCCTTAAAGAATATTCTCTTCAAGACAAAGAACAGACATTCATAGTGCATAATTTAAGGTGTTTGAAGACATGGCTTCATGCCACACGGCCCTTGTTCATCAGCTAATACTGATGACGCTGTACCTGCAAATATTGCTGAAAGAAGTAAGACAGATAGAATAACTTTTTGCATTTTTTTCATTAAAATCACTTCCTTTCTGAATATTAAATCTATTGTAACATTGATAAAATGGAAAATAAAGGGCATTTAGTATGATAATTTCTACAGTATTCGACATGAGTTTTTATGCATTTAAAATTATCCTACTGGTAAACTTTGGACAATTGAATTATTTATATATCTATGTCAGTTTCTAGTGAATTTGCTGAGCAGGTCTTGAGAGATATCAACACCACAAAGGAAGGTGATTACATGTATGAATGGTTGAAAGACTATTGAAAAATTGAGATTGATATTATTGAACTAGAAAATTCGATTACTCGCTCAAAGCGTGAGTTAGGTCGATGGACAGGAGGTGACTTGATAGGAGTCAAGTTATCCACTGATAGTAACGGAGCGCAACTTGAAGAACAAATTTTCACTTTAGAATTTAATCTCGCTCATAAAATGAATGATTTGATTGATATTAAGCGTATTGTCCAAAAATTCAGTTTAGTAAATAAAAGATTCTATATGGCAGATATATCGAAGGAAAGATGTTTGATGAAATTGCAGATGAAGTAGGTTATAGCAAAGGTACTATATATAACAAACATGCCATGTTGATAAAGCTTGTAGGATATTTAGATGAATTAACAGTGTGAGGTGATGGCAATGGTGAAGCGTTGGGAATGTCGTTATTGTGACAAAGGCTTCCCAGTAACGTTTGAAGGTGATAGAGTTTGTTCTTCATGTGGTGCAGAATGGGAAGCTGCAAAGATTGAAATTGAGTATGATTTTGATTGGCTTTAATTTCACTTTCATTAAATCAAAATGAACTGAATGATTCTATTGCCAACTATGTAAAGCTGAAGGGAAGGTTCATATCGATTCAATCAAAGTCAAAGGACAACGCAAGAGCATTGAGTTGCATGTCCATCATATTAAAGAAATCGAATCCAGAGCTTGCATTAGACTTGGACAACCTATTAACCATCTGTTTAGATCATCAGCTGCATAAAGCAGTATGAGCAACAGAGTTAAATAATGTATCTGATTTCATTAAAGCGAAGAATGTTATCTTCAAGCTTATAAGTGATATTGCACAGATGGAACATTAACTTTAACTAAGACATTAAGGAGTGCATTCTTAGGAGCTTATAATTAGAATACGTCCACAATATCATCTGTGGAGGAACAACTACGTGTGAGTAAGCCTGTGAAGTTTTATAACTGGTTAGAAGAGATTGATGAAAGAATAGTTGTGAAAAGTAATCCTAATTTGGAGAATTTGTTATTATGGTAGTGAATAATAAAAATAAAAGACCACCTTTGTTAGCATGGTCTAGATTTTTCGTACACCATAATTCACCCCATGAATACCCCAAAAATAAAATAGTAAGCATAATCACACATAATTCATAATCACGATAACATTAATATAATGGTACTTCTCTGACCTCAAATAACTTGAAATTAAATAAGTATGTCATTAGAACGACTGTACACCCATGGGAACGTGAGCAATATCTAAAAATGTATTAATAGTAAAGCGTTGGGGCTCTAAGCTCCCAACGCTTTTTTATTTATTGTAGAGGATTATAATAATCAATCTGCTAGTGATCTATTGACATTTATTTTTTCGCCTGTTTCCATGTCCGATATATATTGAAGAACTTGTCCTCCAGAATCAATATCATTATTATTAAAAGAGACACTCCACACGAAATCATATTTTTTACCCTGATATGAATACTCACCTTCGATATAGTAAACATTCTTATAAATTTCTTTAGTTTCATCATTTCTCAAATTTGGATGTTTTTTAGCTTCAATTTCAGCATCCTCTACCTTTACATTATCGACTCCATCATATTTTTCAATAATAGTTTCTGCGCGAACTGCTAGATTAATTAATAGCTTTTCATTCGTTATTTTACCTTGTGATACTTTATAGGTATTGGTTTCATCAGAATTTCCTTCATTCCCACAAGCAGTTAACAATAATACAGCTAAAGCGCCGATGAAAAATATTTTTTTCATACTCTATCATCTCCCTTTATTTCATTTTATTGGAAAGATTTAAAGTAAACAACCTCATTGAGATTCTTAGGAGACGGTTTTAGAATTTGAGGTTGAAATATTAGATGAATAACTCGGTAAAAATAATTAAAATCGAGTACCTTGGCTATTACATTATATGAAAGTGCGTAAAAATCACGCTCTAGATAAGTAGTTGTTTATGTTACCACGTACTTATATTAATTCTTAGAATGAAACGCTCTAATCCTGAACAATGCTTGAAAATGATAAAATAAAAAAGCGTTGGTAGCACTACGCTATCAACGCTTTTTTATATGTTGACCATATCATTTGTTGTAAGTTGCATATTGTCTTTTGTAGCACATGTCCTTGTTTAATGTTTTGACAAGAATTGCCCCACCTATATTCCGTTGATAAGTTGATTGTGCTTAAATGGATTTAAGTGGAGCTTCCAATTGAAGATCTGCGTCGAACATTAGCAATGCATCTGTTAGAAGATTAATATCTATGAGAATTTGCTCTTTTATATGAGTAAAGGGACATTTGTAGTAATCATCTATTAGGTGATTTAGTTCTTTATATATTAAAATGATAGGCAAAAGTGCTCCCCCTAATGATCTATATTTCCTATTTTATATTATGTAACAAATTATGTGTAATTGGAAGAAATTTGACCTATAATTTTTGAAATGTTAGTATCGTTCCTTTTTGTTGTTATTCCTTTAGTAAGTTTATATAATGCAATTGTATAGTTAATTATTAATAGAAAGATTGGAGGGGCGCGGTTTTATACGCGCCCCTCCAAAATATATACATTTCCACAAACAAGGAGGGCTTGTTCCTAGAAATTTGTGCTTTTCTCTGTTAGAAGAGGAGCATTTTTCTCTATTTCAATGTGTTACTGACGGCAAAAAACTGTTACCTTATTTTATTTCTTCATCCATACTACAATGCTAGAATACTGTGCACTGTAAGTTGTCCCAAATATCTACCGGGATTTGGTGAGTATCCAGCAGCTACTGGAGAAGTTACAGTGGCATTAACTACAATACGACCTGCATTGCCTAAAAGGCCTACTGCAAGTAATGTGTCTCCGGATGTAATTGCAACGTCCTGAGAGCTACCTGAGTTTGCTCCTACAAAAAGCGGGATTGTAGCAATTACGGTACCAAGTAGATTTACTACTTCTAAAGATGCAGTAACTGAAACGGTTTCGTTTGCTGCAAAAGCATAATAAGCAGAAAGTGGTAATGCTAGAGTTAGAATTGGCAAAGTACCAATATCAAAGGTGCTTTGAAATGTTACTGTTTGGCTGGATTCTGTGTTTGGAGACCAAATGTAAGCATTACTTCCGTCTATCAAGGGTGAAACCATTGCTGGTGGAGTTAACACTGCAGGTGTAGGAAGTGTTCCGGGTGGTGCAGCTGTATCTGCAATGACAACTGTATTAGCTGGGGTAGTAAACTCTTGAAGTACAAGAACCATATAATCACCTCCTTTTAATAGATTTGCCAAATTATCGGCATACAATAATATATGTCCTATAAATTAATCGGACTAGTTAGATTGATTATCTCGTATGAATAAATAATATAAATATGGAGGGATTTGAAGTAGTTTATATAGGTGGGTGAGTTTTAGAGATACAGTAAAACAAAGTATGGTTTAAAAAAATATATAAAACAGCTCACTTGGTTAATAACCAAGTGAGCTGTTTGTGTTTAGTTCTAACTTTCTTTTTTCTAAGATTCTTATAGCATCTTTTAACAAATTGATATCGATCAAAATTTCTTCCTTCAGATGGTAGTTATTGCATCTATAGTAATCATTAATGAGCTTTTTTAGTTCTACTATAATTAGTTTCATAAGTTTTTTTGCCCCTTTATAGTTATATAGGCTGATATAAAAATAATATAATTAATTTAACCTATGTTCAATTATAAATACTAATACCCAAATTTACGCATTTTTAACCATTTTATTATTTTATTTGATAAATATAATGGCAATTGACTATTTGTTACTATTTATTTTAGCATTTACTAGTAAGGGGATATTGAATCTCTACTTAAATTAGAAGGGGGGGAAAACATTGTTTATCAGACCATGCGAAGGAAGAATTACATCGCATTTTGGGGAAATTCGAAGGAATAATATAGTTAAAGAGCATAAAGGAGTGGATTTCGGAAGTGATGGAAGTCCGGTTATAAAGGCATCAGCAAGTGGAGTAGTGACGAGAGCAAAAATTATAGGTGGCTATGGAACACAATAACAATTGTCCATACTTTAAACGGTAAGAAATATGAAACCTTGTATGCTCATTTAAAATCATTTACCGTAAAGATTGGACAAAATGTAAAACAAGGCCAACAGATTGGTATAAAGGGCACAACAGGAAATAGTACAGGAATACATTTGCATTTTGAAATTCACATACCATCTTACGAGGCGGGGCAGCCAAATGCAGTGAATCCTTTAAATTATATAAGCGAAACAGATATAACCGATGTACAAAAGCTTTTAAATTCAGTAGGTTATAAACTAATGGTTGATGGGATCGAGGGAACTTTAACAATTGCAGCTATTAAAGATTTTCAAAAGAAAAACGGCTTGGCAGTTGACGGAATAGTTGGGCCAAGAACTTTAGTTGCTTTAAAGAAAAAATAAAAAACATTAAGAGGAAAACAGAATATGTTAACAAAAAAAGAAATTCGGACAAAATAAAACCCCTCAACCATAAAGGTAAAGGGGTTTTTCGATGATTTCAACGAAAATGTCCACTTTTCGTTGAAATATGATATCGGCTCTTCGTTATCTTACTGATATTTAAGTATATTGTCAAGTACGTTAAATCTATTGAATATTGCGGTAAACACCAACTACTTTTCCGAGTATACTAACTGAATTTACGATGATAGGTTCCATGGAAGAGTTTTCAGGCTGTAAACGGAAGTAAGACTTCTCTTTAAAGAATCGTTTAACAGTTGCTTCATCTTCCTCTGTCATAGCAACGACAATATCTCCATTATTGGCTGATTGCTGTTGTTTTACAACGACGTAGTCACCATTCAATATACCTGCTTCAATCATACTATCACCCATAATCTCCAACATAAATAAATTATCATCGGCAGTACCAAAAGTTTCTGGAAGCGGGAAGAACTCTTCTATATTTTCAATTGCGGTAATGGGAACACCAGCGGTAACTTTACCTACAAGTGGGACATGCACAACATTTTGTTTTTCAGCAATACTACCTAATCCATCAAGAATCTCAATGGCACGTGGTTTAGTCGGGTCTCTTCTTATTAAGCCTTTACTTTCCAGTCTCGCTAAATGTCCATGTACAGTTGAGCTAGAGGCTAAGCCCACAGCTTCTCCTATTTCTCGAACAGATGGTGGATATCCTTTTTTACGAACTTCTTCTTTTATAAAAGCTAGAATGTCTTCCTGTCTCTTAGATGCTTTTTTCATATGCTCACCTCTTTTAGAGTAATTAATCTCTATCCTTTTCTATCTTATTAATAGTATAACAGGCGAAGAACTTTAATGCAAACATAGGTTCTAATTGTTGTTGACAAAAACAAGTGTTCGCATTATTATTGAAATATACATTACGAACACACATTCTATTGGAGGTATTATTTATGACTTGGATTAAAGAAAACTATTTTCTAACAATATTTGTAGCGTGTAGTATTGCTTTTATAATGTTTATATTAATCTCGAATTCTTTTTCAACTGATGAGAGTCTTCATATTAATATAGAGCAAGGCGATTCTTTATGGGAGTTAGCAAATGAGTATGGCGTGAAGGAAGATAAAAAAGTATGGATTAATAAGGTTATAGCTATGAATAATTTACAAGATGGACATATTAAAGCTGGGGAGATGCTTAAAATCCCAGTGGAGGAAAAAAGTTACCATTTCAATCATGAAACGGAGATAGCGGGCGATCCTAAATGAAATCAGTTATATATTGTCGAGTGAGTACTGAAAAAGAGTCTCAAGAGACATCTTTACAAAGGCAGGAGGAAGAGCTATTAGAATTTGCAACGCTACACAATTATGAAGTAGAGAAAGTATTTATAGATCAACATAGTGGATATGATATTGAACGTGAAGGCTTATTAGATTTACTGGATTATATAAAAGAAAATGAAATTAAAGCGATATTTGTTCAAGATGAAACCCGAATTGGTAGAGGAAATGGAAGAATGGCAGTTCTGCATCTTCTTCAAAAAACAAATACCTCAATATATACTTTACAGGACAAGGGTGTTATCAATTTAAATGAAATGGATTCTATGTTACTGGAAATACTTGCGCTTGTAGAAGAGTATCAAAGGAAATTACACAACGCTAAAATCAGAAGAGGTATGAAGAAAGCGGTCTCCGAGGGATATAGACCAGAGAAAAACTTAAAGACAAAAGGGAACCCTGAAGGTAGAGAAAGAATAGATGTTCCTTTAGAAGAAGTAGTCAGACTTCGGAATGCAGGACTTACTTATGAAGAGATTTCAATGACCTTAAAAGGTTTAGGATTTAATATTAGTAAAGCAACAGTACATAGACGTTATATTGAGTATATAGAAGCACATGGAGTGAAATGACTTGCACTCTGTGTGTTTTTTCCTTACCTTTATATTTAGATAAAGTGAAAGGATGAAATAAATTGTTAAGCAAAGAAAAATTAGCGAGAATTGGCGAGTTATCTAGAAAATCTAAAACATCGGGTCTTTCTATTGAAGAAGCAAAAGAACAAAGCTCTTTACGCAAAGAATATTTGGAAACTTTTCGTTCCACAATGAGAGATACAATCGAAAGTGTAAAAATAATTGACCCCGAAGGAAATGATGTGACACCTGTAAAAGTTCAGGAAGCGAAGAAAGGAAAGTTTCTGAATTAATTAATCATTTCAGAAACCATTGATAATACAGACATTCTTGTCTAAACTAGAAATATAGAAAAAATTTGTTTGAGAGGATGTCATTCATGTCATTACAATCCGATTTATTAGCAATTAATACGATTCGAACTTTATCTATTGATGCAATCGATAAAGCAAATTCTGGTCACCCTGGTTTACCAATGGGGGCAGCGCCAATGGCTTACACATTATGGACAAAACATTTACGTCATAATCCAAGTAACCCAACATGGTTTAACCGTGACCGCTTTGTGTTATCGGCAGGTCATGGCTCTATGCTTTTATATAGCTTACTTCATCTTGGTGGCTATGATTTACCAATGGAGGAGATTAAGAACTTCAGACAATGGGATTCTAAAACTCCTGGACATCCAGAGTTCGGTCACACTGCAGGAGTAGAAGCAACAACAGGTCCACTTGGTCAAGGAATTGGAATGGCGGTAGGAATGGCGATGGCGGAAGCGCATTTAGCTGCTACTTATAATAAAGAAAACCATTCTATTATTGATCATTACACTTACGCTTTATGTGGTGATGGTGATTTAATGGAAGGTGTAGCTGCAGAAGCAATTTCTCTTGCTGGACATCTTCAGTTGGATAAGTTAATTGTATTATATGATAGTAATGATATTTCTTTAGATGGTGATTTAAATAAATCATTCTCAGAAAATGTAGCAAAACGATTTGATTCATACGGTTGGAACTACATTCATGTAAAAGACGGAAATAATATTGAAGAAATTTCAAGTGCTATTGAAAAAGCGAAGTCTCAAAATGACAAGCCAACAATTATTGAAGTTAAAACTGTTATTGGGTTTGGCTCTCCTAACCGTTCTGGTAAGTCAGATGCTCACGGAATGCCGTTAGGAAAAGACGAAACACTTTTAGCTAAAGCTGAATATAAATGGTTATTTGAAGAGGACTTTTATGTTCCAGATGAAGTTTATGACACGTTTAAACAAGCATCAGAACGATTAGGTATTCAAGAAGAGTCCGCTTGGAATGAAAAACTGAAAAAGTATGAGTCTGAATTCCCTGAGTTAGCTTCGACATTAAAAACTGCGATTTCTGGTGAATTACCTGAAAACTATGCAGACGCTCTTAAAACATATGAAGCTGGTACTTCACATGCGACTCGTTCTGCTTCTGGAGAAGCTATTAATGCAATTGCTCAAAACCTACCATCTTTCTTCGGTGGTAGTGCCGATTTAGCGGGATCGAACAAAACAACTATGAAAAATGTTGGAGATTTTTCAGCTGATGATTATGCTGGGAAAAACATATGGTTTGGTGTACGTGAATTTGCAATGGGAACTGCTTTAAATGGAATGGCTTTACATGGTGGGCTAAATGTATTTGGTGGTACTTTCTTCGTATTTAGTGATTATGTAAGACCAGCAATTCGTTTATCGGCATTAATGGGACTTCCTGTAACGTATGTATTCACGCATGATAGTATCGCTGTCGGGGAAGATGGCCCAACTCATGAGCCAGTGGAACATTTAGCTTCTTTACGAGCAATGCCTGGTTTATCTGTGATCCGTCCAGCTGATGCTAATGAAACTGCAGAAGCGTGGAAACTAGCTGTATCATCAAAAAATAACCCTACAGTTTTAGTTCTTTCTAGACAAAATTTACCGACTCTTGAAAATTCCGTTGAACTAGCTAAAGAAGGAGTTTCAAAAGGAGCTTATGTTGCAGCACCTAATGAAAAAGCGGAGGCAATCTTACTTGCAACTGGTTCAGAAGTAAGTCTTGCTGTGGAAGCACAACAAGCACTTTCTAAAGAAGGAATCGAAGTTTCTGTCGTTTCTATGCCATCATGGGATTTGTTTGAGAAGCAAGATTCGGCTTATAAAAATGCGGTATTACCATCTCATTTAACGAAACGTCTTGCAATTGAGATGGGTGCTTCATTAGGGTGGCATCGTTATGTTGGATTTGAAGGGGACGTAATTGCTATTGATAAATTTGGTGCAAGTGCTCCTGGTGAAATTATAATGAAAGAATATGGTTTCTCTGTAGAGAACGTAGTTGCAAAAATGAAAGCATTACTTCAAAAGTAAACAGTTGTACAAGCAATTCGAATACTTTGATATTAAGTATTCGAATTGTTTTTTTTTATACCGCAATTGCATGCGGTTGCTGTAGAAGATAGCCCTTCAAAGTGAAGTTTCACTTTATTTAAAATTATAATAGAATGCAAAAAGAATCTATAGTATAATTTGGGGTGGTGTCTTGTACACGTAGATAAGTTCGTAAAGGAGGAGAATATATGCAAACATGGATTTGGATTGTTATTATAATCGTTGCTTTAATCGCTGGTGTGGCAATAGGATTTTTTGCGGCACGTCAATATATGATGAAATATTTAAAAGAAAATCCACCGATCAATGAACAAATGCTTCGTATGATGATGGCACAAATGGGTCGTAAGCCTTCTGAAAAACAAGTTAAACAAATGATGAATCAAATGAATAAAATGCAAAAATAAAAAAGCACTCAACTGAGTGCTTTTTTATTTGAAAGAAACTATACTTCATCTGAAAATAGATTTTATTTGTTTAGTAAGCCATTTTCTTGTAAGAAATCTGCAACAACTTGCTCATATTCCTTGCTGTTTTCATTGAAGGATTTAGCATGCTCACCAATATCAAATAATTTTAAAGTCTTTGGGCCTTGTTTTTTTTCGTATAAATCTTCGGTCATTTTAGGTAAGATAAAATCATCCTGTAAACTGTGGATAAACAAGACAGGTTTTTCAATCTTGTCTATAACATCAATTGGTGAAACGAGATTTAACGTATATCCATCACGAAGTTTCAAAAACAAATTAGCAAATCGAATGGCTAAACTAGTTCGAAGTGGAGTCGTCTGTGTCATTATATGAAAAACTTGCTGCTCAAAATCAGAAAATGCACAATCTGAAATATAAAAATCAGCGTCATCTATTATAGAACCAGCATACAATAATGTAGTAGCAGCGCCCATAGATTCCCCATGGATACCTAAAACCGCATCTTTCCCAGCTCTTTCTCTTACTGCCTCAACAATAGATTGTAAATCTACCTTTTCGTAAAAGCCGAAACTAGTTGTCTTGCCACCAGAATCACCATGTCTACGATGATCGTAGACGACACTATTAAAGCCTAGTCTTTCGAACATACGAACGAAACGGAGTGAGTTAATTTTGTTTTCTGTAACTCCATGGCAAATAACGACATAATTATTTGTTTCTAATGGCTCGACAAAAATAGCTTTTAAGGAATATCCGTTTTTAGATTCAATCCATTGTTCTGTTTTATTTACTGCGTTAAACCAGGCTTCATCTAATCGTTTAGAAGTTATTTCACGATTTAATATAAAATCATTTTCTTTTTTCTTCATATACATAAGCCTATTAGTTACAAAGAAACCAAAGAACGTAGCCATAGCGGTCAAGACACTAGTAAAAATACTCGTCCAAATAATTACACGTCTCTTCATCTGATCAACCCCTACTTACTTTTAAATAGTTTATACATTCCCGTGTCTATCTGCCTGGACACATACGGTTCAACCACTTCTACTGCCTTAAGCAATGAGTCGAGATTTATATTCGTCCCAATGCCCATTTGATGTAGCATATTCACAACATCCTCGGTTGCTACATTCCCTGTAGCACCAGGTGCAAAAGGACAGCCACCAAGACCACCAGCTGATGTATCAAATCGATCAATTCCCGCTTGTAGGCTAGCAAGAATATTGGCTATTCCCATTTTTCTAGTATCGTGAAAATGAGCAGTTATTAGTGTACCAGGGAATTCCTTCTTTAGTGAGTCGAATAATTCATAGCTTTCCTGCGGATTAGCCATTCCAATAGTGTCAGCTACGCTAAGTTCGTTTACACCCCATGAAACAAATTCCTTACATAATGCAAGCGTGTCCGATGAATCTACTTTTCCTTCATATGGACAATAAAATGCAGTGGATATACAGGCACGAACAAAATGACCTTCTTGTAATAGTTTTCCCACAATAGGCTTGAGTTCATCCATACTTTCTGTCGTAGTTTTATTAATATTTTTTTTATTAAAACTGTTTGAAACCCCAACAAAAACGGCGAAATTCTGTGCACCGGATTGTTTGGCTAATTCAACGCCCTTATGATTAGGGGTTAATACGAGTTGTCTACCCAACTTTTTAACTTGGGTGACTATTTCAATGGCATCTTTCATTTGTGGTACCCATTTTGGTGATACGAAAGAAGTCAATTCCATTTCCTCTATTCCTGCAAGTTGCAGTTTTTCGATAAAGGCTAATTTTACTTCTGTCGGCACCTCGTTTTTTTCATTTTGTAAGCCATCTCTTGGACCTACCTCGATAATTGTCACTTTATTTGGTAAACTAAACATAATCATCCCTCCCTCTTTATTGTAAAGAAAGGATGGTTAAACAAGCAAATTTAAATTTTGCTTTGTAGAAGTTTGTTTAATACAGGGGAAACAAGGAGGAAATCACGTGACAAATGAAGTTGTAATCGTAAGCGCAGTTAGAACTGCAATTGGTTCGTTTCAAGGGGCTTTGAAAGATGTGCCAGCTACTAAACTAGGTGCTATTGTAATTGAAAAGGCATTAGAGAAAGCAGGGGTTTCTAAAGATGCTGTGGACGAAGTAATTATGGGGAATGTCCTTCAAGCAGGTTTAGGACAAAATCCGGCTAGACAAGCCACTATTCAGGCTGGTTTGCCACAATCAGTTTCTGCTCTTACTATTAATAAAGTATGTGGTTCTGGCTTAAAAGCAATTCATCTTGCTACTCAAGCTATAATTGCAGGAGATGCAGATATTATTGTTGCAGGTGGAATGGAAAACATGAGTCAATCTCCTTATTTGTTGAAAAACGCTAGAGATGGCTTCCGTATGGGCGATCAAAAGGTAGTAGATAGCATGATTTCAGATGGTCTATGGTGTGCTTTTAATGATTACCATATGGGGGTAACCGCTGAAAACCTATGTGATCAATATAATATTACTAGAGAAGAACAAGATAGATTTTCTGCACGTTCGCAGAGCAGAGCAGCTAAAGCGATAGAAGAAGGTAAGTTTGCTGATGAAATCGTGTCAGTGGAAATTCCTCAAAGAAAAGGGGATCCAGTAATCTTTTCTCAGGATGAGTATCCAAAGAAAGGTTCTACTGAAGAAAAACTAGCTGGGCTTCGTCCAGCATTTAAAAAAGACGGTTCTGTAACTGCGGGTAATGCTTCAGGTATTAATGATGGAGCAGCTGCTGTAGTGGTGATGTCCAAAGCAAAAGCGGATGAACTTGGTCTTCAACCACTAGCGACAGTGGTAGCAAATGCATCTGCAGGAGTGGATCCGAGCATTATGGGGATTGGACCTGTGGAAGCAGTAAAAAAAGTATTAAACAAATCTCAATTATCATTAGCGGATATCGATTTAATTGAAGCAAATGAAGCTTTTGCAGCACAATCGATTGCTGTTGATAGAGAGCTATCCTTTAATCATGATATACTAAATGTAAATGGTGGAGCGATTGCATTAGGTCATCCGATTGGGGCTAGTGGTGCACGCATCTTCGTTACCTTACTTCACGAAATGAAGAAGAGAGATGCGAAAACCGGTCTAGCAACACTTTGTATCGGTGGTGGCCAAGGAGTTGCAACCATAGTTAAACGTTAATAAAGAAGGTGAACATATTGGCTAAGAAAAAACAAAGACAACAACAAGTAAAGCCTGCTAAGCAATTGGATGAAGGGAATTCATTGTCTGACAAACTTTCATCTGACGTTCTAGCAAAACTAAAAGAAACGAAGAAACAATTAGTAACAGCTGAACAAGAAAAAGAGGAAGAAAGACAAGCACAACTCGCTTTCGAAAAGAAAGAAAAAGAAAAGAACAAATCATTTGAAGAACTACTAGATGAATATGGCTTTGGTGGCTCTAAGTTCTAGGTGAATTAGATACAGTTTAGTAATCCAATAAATGGATTGCTAAACTGTTTTTTTGTTTGATAATTATATTCATTACATAGTTTTTAGCGAAATAACTCTGTCTGCAAAGAGTCAGCAAAATAGATTCAAAAGCTAAGCATCTTATTTGAAAGTCAAAAAAGGTCAGTGTATACTAATCTCAAAGGTTAAATATAGTCAAAGTCAAAAAGTTATGTATATAGGAGGAAATAAATATGAAATGTCAACATTGTAGTAAAAATGATGCAACGATGAGCCTGAAAGTGCAGTTGAATCATCAAGGAATGCAAATGAACTTATGCCACGTATGTTTTCAAGATATTCAAGGGCAATTGACTGCAGGAAAAATACCGTCATTTGGCAATGATGCAGAACATTTTTTCCAATCGAATGGGAGCCAACAGGCACGAACACAAACGAGACAGCTTGAAGAATCTCATGGCAATAGTTTGTTGGATCAACTTGGTAAAAACCTATCCAACGATGCTAAAGATGGGCGGATTGATCCAGTAATTGGACGTGATCAAGAAGTAAAACGTGTCATTGAAACGTTAAATAGAAGAAATAAAAATAATCCCGTTCTAATTGGGGAACCAGGTGTTGGTAAAACTGCTATTGCAGAAGGACTTGCAGTAAAAATCCATGAAGGCGATGTACCTGTGAAATTAATGAACAAACAAGTGTACTTGTTAGATGTCGCTTCACTCGTAACGAACACCGGTATTCGAGGGCAATTCGAAGAGCGAATAAAACAATTAATCGAGGAACTTCAAACACGGAAAGACGTGATTTTATTTGTTGATGAAATTCACTTACTCGTTGGGGCAGGCACGGCAGAAGGTTCAAAAATGGATGCCGGTAATATTTTGAAGCCTGCTTTGGCGCGTGGAGAAATGCAACTTATTGGTGCAACGACGTTGAAAGAATATCGTCAAATTGAAAAAGACGCTGCACTTGAGCGTCGTTTCCAACCAATTATTGTAAAGGAACCATCTACAGAAGATACGATTCACATTCTAAATGGTATCAAGGATCGGTATGAAAACTTCCATGAAGTGCACTATCCAGATGAAACGATTAAAGCTTTTGTTACTTTATCACAACGGTATATCCAAGATAGATTTTTACCAGACAAAGCAATCGACTTGATGGATGAAGTGGGGGCACGGTTAAATCTGACACATACGTCAGCATATTCGGAGTCAATCGAAACACGTCTTAACGAAGTCATTCAGCTAAAAGATCAAGCCGCAGAAAAAGAAGACTACGAGAAAGCGGCAAATTTACGCTTTGAGGAAATCCAGTTGCGGAAACAATTGGAGCAGGTAAAACAAAATGAGGACATAGCTCGAGTAAATGTGACGGTAGCAGATATCGAATTAATCGTAGAAGAAAAGACTGGAATTCCTGTGACAAAACTACAAGCAGCAGAACAGGCAAAAATGAAAGGAATCGCAGAAAATCTTAGTGAAAAAGTAATTGGCCAAGAAGATGCGGTCGATAAAATTGCCAAAGCGATCCGTCGTAGTCGTGCAGGGCTAAAATCTAAAAATCGACCTATTGGTTCTTTCTTATTTGTCGGTCCAACAGGTGTCGGTAAGACAGAGATTACAAAAGTGCTGGCAGAGGAATTATTTGGTTCACGTGATACGTTAATTCGTCTTGATATGAGTGAATATATGGAGAAACATTCGGTGTCTAAAATTATTGGTTCTCCTCCAGGTTATATAGGCCATGAGGAAGCAGGTCAACTGACAGAACATGTTCGCCGTAATCCTTATTCCATCTTATTGTTGGATGAAATTGAAAAGGCACATCCTGACGTACAAAATATGTTCCTGCAAATAATGGAAGATGGTCGATTAACGGATTCGCATGGCCGTACAGTCAGTTTCAAGGATACGGTCATAATAATGACGAGTAATGCTGGAACAGGCGACAAAAAAGTAAGTGTAGGATTCAATCAACCAGCACATGAATCCATCAATATGCTTGAAATGCTAGGGGCTTATTTCAAACCAGAATTTCTCAACCGTTTCGATGCTATTGTCGCATTCAATGAACTGACAGAAGAAAATTTACTAAAAATCATAGACTTGATGCTTGGAGATTTACTAGTAACAATTTCAGATAATAATATTGATATGACGATTTCGTCGGAAGCAAAACTAACCTTGGTCAAATTAGGTTACGATAAACGGTTCGGTGCTCGACCGCTTCGCAGAGTGATTCAAGACAAAATTGAAGATCCATTAACAGATCTTATTTTAGAGGAAGAAATGATTAAAAAGGTCCATGTAGATGTTATGGATGATGAAATTGTTGTTCGCAAAGTATAAAAATATTTAACACCCCCTGAAAGCTATTCAGGGGGTGTTTTTTCGTGTAACTATTAAAGTAGGATGTATTAGGCTTTATGTCTTACTATATTACATCGTTTAGCATGGCTTAAAGATTTCATATCATAGGAAGCTATCATAGTCCCACAAACCGCGATATTCTTGTTTCAGCACTTCCCTAATTATGAAGGTTCCTTTAAACTCTATGCTCCGTGTACAACTCTTGCTTTGTTATTTCTGCTGCTTGTAATAGAATGGTGTCTGGCACTTGCTGTTTATAAGCTTCGATCGATTCAAGTAATTGTTCCGAGTTACTAGCTCCAATGATCAGAGAACCTGTCACTTTTCTTTGTAACACGAATTGAAGTGCAATAGAAGCAATCGGAGCTTCTAATGTTTGTAATTTTTTGATAGTATCAACTAAATCTTTCTGCGTGTAACTAAGATAATCTTTTGTTTTAATTGCACGATTAAGACCATCTGCTGTAAGGAAACCTTTTGCAACTGTTCCCCGCGTGAACAGGGAAGCTTGATGGTCTTCTAGCAAGGAAAACCACTCTTCGGGTCTTCTGTCTAGTAGGCTATATTGCATCATAACAGAGACGGCATTACTTTTGCGTAAAAATCGGTCTATGACATTTGGGCGAATAGAGGATATGCCATATTCACGAATTAACCCTTCTTTTTGAAGAGATTCCATTGTGTCTATAACCTCTTCTACATTGTCTTCCATCGTGCCCCCATGTAGCTGATAAACATCTATATAATCAGTTTGAAGTCGCTTTAAAGAGGCATGAACTGCATCTGTTATCCATTCCTTAGTTGGATCCCATGACCAACCATCACCAGAATTATTGAGTCGATTTCCAACCTTCGTAGCTAATATAATATTTTGTCGATTGCTCTTAAGGGCATTACCAACAATCTTTTCATTTTCACCTTTATTATAAAGATCTGCTGTATCAAAATAATTAATACCGTTTTCAAGTGCTACTTGAATAATTTTATCCGCATCTATTTGATTTGATGGGAGTGACATGCATCCTAGTCCGATTTCAGATACGTATATATCACTTTTACCTAATTGTCTTTTCTTCAAGTTTCATCACGTCCTTTTCTACATGGTACAATGTCAAATAGATAGATTCAACTAAAGTGAAACACTAGAAACGAGAGGACGATTCGTTCTGAAAAAATTTGAGGAAATAACAATTCAATCTGAGGTTAAATATAAAGGAAGAATAATATCTCTTCAGATAGATGAAGTAGAACTACCAAATGGTAAAACTAGTAATAGAGAGATTGTCAAACACCCTGGTGCTGTAGCGGTCATAGCTGTAACAAAAGATATGAAAATAATTTTAGTGGAACAATATAGAAAAGCTTTAGAACGATCAATTATTGAAATTCCCGCTGGAAAAATAGAGATTGATGAAGTTCCCGAAATAACTGCGCTGCGTGAATTGGAAGAAGAGACGGGCTATACGACGGACAAACTTCAATACATTCAATCATTTGCCACATCACCAGGGTTTGCTGATGAGATTATTCATCTATATTTTGCAGAGAATATTGAAAAGTTGGAGCAACCAGTAGGCCTGGATGAAGATGAGTTTGTAGAATTACTACATGTGAGTCTTTCCGAGATGGAAGAAATGGTTAAAAAACAACAAATCTATGATGCTAAAACTGCCTTTGCATATATTTGGTTGAAAGATTATTTTAAAGAAGCATGATTTAAGATAGTACAAGCATATGATGAAAGTAGATAGGGGGGTGTTCCAATTTGAACCAGACTTATACTATTTTCATCTCATTATGTGTACTCGTTGTTAGTTTTATCGGAGGTTTAGTATTATTTGAAAAAAGTACGGCAGAACAGCAGCAATGGATTATTAATCTCTTGGATGCACGCGTTCTATTAATAGAACAGCCTACTTTTTTAGAAACGATTTTTCCTCACCTTATGTTTGCCATTGTGTTTTTTTTATTTTATCAGCATCCTTTTTTACGAAAGCTAATTTTAGTTATTTGTGCATTTAAGATTACATTCTATGGATATTGTTCGAGTTATATACTACAAACACAGGAATCTACTTTTCCTTATGTGTTTTGGTGGTTTCCATTTCAGCTAGTGTATTGTGTCTTGTTATTAGCTTTAGCAAATCGTATTAATATTTTTTCGCTATCCTTTTATATAATTGTTATAATTATAGAATCCATCTTAATACCATTTATATTATTTAATAATTAGTTTTTATTAATAGTTATTATTATGTGAATCTCTTGTAATGAGAATTCAATTATTGGTATAATGGATTCAGTTAAGGAGGCGTCATATGGAAAGCCGTATTGATCGTATAAAAAAACAATTATCTGGTGCGAGCTATAAACTGACGCCGCAGCGAGAAGCGACGGTCCGAGTTTTGCTTGAAAATGAGGAAGATCATTTAAGTGCAGAAGATGTATTTTTACTAGTTAGAGAAATATCACCTGATATAGGACTTGCAACAGTTTATAGAACGCTTGAGTTATTAAACGAATTGAATGTGGTAGATAAAATTCAATTCGGTGATGGCGTATCTCGCTATGATTTAAGACAAGAAGGTGCAGCGCATTTTCATCATCATCTAGTATGTATTGAATGTGGAGCTGTAGATGAAATTCAAGAAGATTTGTTAGAAGATGTAGAAGCTATTGTAGAAAAGAAGTGGAACTTTAGAATAAAAGACCATCGTCTAACATTTCACGGTATATGCTACCGTTGCCAAGAGGATAAATAAACAAAAGGATAGCTTATTGCTATCCTTTTTTTAAATGATTAAGTCAATTACATAATTTATTTCAATATAATTACACACAAACTAGTGATTCCAGTGGGAGCGGTAAATTCTTTCACATTGCTTCGCTAGTTTCGAAGAATGAAAGGGTAGTAGAACGGAAATCTATTTTACTTTAAATTCTTCATTACGAAATTTGCCTAGATTGTCTCATTAAAAGGAGTGAATAACATGAATAATGGAATACTACATTTAGAGGATTATATGCACTTCCTGCAAATTGAACGCCAGTTAGCGAGTAATACATTGACCTCCTATAAAAAAGATTTAACCGACTATTTACATCATATATTTGAAGTGCAGCAACTACATAGTCTAAATGAGATAGAGCGCACGCATATTGTTTTGTATCTGCGATCTTTAAAAGAAAATGGAAAATCTGCTCGAACCATTTCTAGGCATATTTCTTCTATACGTTCCTTTCATCAATTTTTATTAAGAGAGAAAGTGGCGAACACAGATCCCTCTGTCCATTTAGATTTGCCCCAACTAGAACAAAAACTGCCTACATATCTGTCAGTGGAGGAATTGAATAATCTATTAAATAGTATTGATCAGTCCAAACCACAGGGCCAAAGAGATTTAGCAATGTTTGAACTCTTGTATGCTAGTGGGATGCGGATTAGTGAGTGTTTGAACTTAAATCTGGAAGATATTCATTTATCCATGGGATTTGTTCGTGTATTTGGAAAAGGTGGCAAAGAACGAATTGTACCTTTAGGTGGTTCTGCCATTAGAGCATGTGTAACTTATATAGAGAATGCAAGACCAGAATTATTGAAGTCCGAAAAAACGGAAGCAATTTTTATTAATCAACGTGGAAAACGTCTAACTAGACAGGGAATATGGAAGTTATTAAATAAGCATGCTACTACAGCAGGGATTTCAAAAGAAATTACACCTCACGTACTTCGCCATTCATTCGCAACACATTTAATCGAAAATGGAGCGGATTTACGTGCTGTTCAGGAGATGCTAGGACATGCCGATATTTCTACGACTCAAATTTATACCCATGTTAGCAAAAGCCGTTTAAAGGATGTTTATAAACAATTCCATCCTAGAGCATAAATTGTCAGAGGTCTGACCTGTACATTTTGTTTTTTTTTGGTAAACTAGAAGAAAATAGTAGGAGGTTATAAAATGAATAAATTTAAGCGCATACATGTTATTGTAATGGATTCTGTAGGTATTGGAGAAGCACCAGATGCCGACGTCTTTGGTGACGTAGGATCACATACAATTGGGCATATTGCAGAAAAAATGAACGGACTTCATATGCCTCAGATGGAACAACTTGGACTTGGTAACATTGATGATATTCAAGGGATTGCTAGACAGGCGGAGCCTACCGCTTATTTTGGTAAAATGCAGGAAGCCTCTGTTGGTAAGGATACAATGACTGGACATTGGGAAATCATGGGTCTTAATATTGATAAACCGTTTAAAGTATATCCAGACGGATTCCCCCAGGAGTTAATCTCCCAATTAGAGGAGAAAACTGGTCGTAAAGTAATTGGAAACAAACCGGCAAGTGGAACAGAAATTTTAGATGAGCTTGGCGAAGAGCATATGAAAACTGGTGCCATCATTGTATATACATCTGCTGACCCTGTGCTACAGATCGCAGCACATGAAGAAATAATTCCATTAGAAGAATTGTATCGTATTTGTGAAATTGCACGTGAGTTAACTCTGTCGGAGGAATTTTTAGTAGGTCGCATAATTGCTCGTCCTTTTATCGGAGGACCGGGTAAATTTGTTCGTACATCAAATCGCCATGATTACGCGTTAAAACCTTTTGGTCGTACAGCGATGAACGAACTGAGTGACGAGGGACTAGATGTAATCGCAATTGGTAAAATTAACGATATTTATAATGGTGAGGGTATCACTTCTACGGAAAGAACAACAGATAATATGGATGGGATGGATAAATTCATCGCTACACTGGATAAAGACTTTAAAGGAATCAGTTTCTTAAATCTAGTTGATTTTGATGCATTATTTGGTCATCGCCGCGATCCGTTAGGCTATGGTAAAGCTCTAGAAGAATTCGACGTACGTTTAAAAGAAGTATTTCCAAAGTTAACAGAGGAAGATTTGTTGATAATTACTGCAGACCATGGAAATGATCCAACTATGCCAGGAACAGATCATACGCGAGAATATGTTCCGTTAATCGTATACTCACCAAAATTTAAGGAAATAACCGAGTTACCACTACGTAATACATTTGCCGACATTGGAGCAACGATTAGTGAAAACTTTGGTGTATCGACTACCGAATTCGGAGAGAGTTTCCTTTCTCTATTAAGATAATCCATATTTATATGAATTAATTTCATAAGGATAGTAAAATTCCACTCCAGGTGGACGCCTAATATTAAGTTTGTAAAAATAAAAGATATGTGTAAGGAGATTAATTACTATGAATATGCTTAATTTAATCGATAAGAAAAAAAGAAACAATTCATTAACCGAAGAAGAAATACAATATATGATTAATAAGTATACAAATGATGAAATTCCAGACTATCAAATGAGTTCAATGTTGATGGCAATCTTAATAAATGGAATGAATAAAGATGAAACATCATGGTTAACAAAATCTATAGTTGAATCAGGTGATGTTATTGACTTATCTTCTATTGAAGGATTCAAAGTTGATAAGCACTCAACAGGAGGAATAGGAGACAAAATTAGTCTTCTTGTTGCACCGATTTTAGCATCATTAAACATTCCCATTGCAAAAATGAGTGGAAGAGGATTAGGTATCACAGGTGGTACTGTAGACAAATTAGAATCTATACAAGGTTTTAATGTTGAATTAACTTCTGATCAATTCATACAGCAGGTAAATGAACATAAAATTGCGATTGTTGGTCAATCTGGTAATTTAACTCCAGCAGATAAAAAATTATATGCCTTAAGAGATGTAACAGGTACTGTGGACTCAATCCCGTTAATTGCTTCTTCAATTATGAGTAAGAAAATTGCTAGTGGGGCAGACGGCATTGTACTAGACGTCAAATGTGGTAAAGGTGCTTTCATGAAGGATTTAAATCATGCTACAGAATTGGCTTCTACTATGATTAGCATTGGTGAAAGTTTAGGTCGAAAAGTATCAGTTGTTATCACTGACATGAACCAACCTTTAGGTCATAACATTGGTAATAAATTAGAAGTTGCAGAAGCACATGATTTCCTTAGAAACTATAAAGATAGTGAGCAAGGCTTGTTAGAAGTTACAATAGCTATATCTTCAAAAATGTATCAATTAGCTACTGGAGTAAGTGAAGATGAAGCGCAAAAACAAGTAGTAGAAACACTTACAAATGGTGCTGCATTGGAAAAATTCAAAGAGTTTATAACTGCTCAAGGCGGAGATGCTTCTGATATTAATCCGAAAGATACTAAGCATACGATTGAAGTAAAAGCTGTAAAAGATGGTTATATCAATTTAATTGATGCTGAATTGATTGGTATGGCTTCTCTATTAGTAGGTGCAGGTCGTTTAACAAAAGCGGATACCCTTGATTTTGATGCAGGAGTTAAACTGGTATCATTAACTGGTCAAGAAGTTCAAAAAGGTGATACATTAGCTATTCTATATTCAAACAAAGATGATGTAGCGGAATCAATTAAGTTGATTGAAGAAGCTTATAAAATTATTGAAGATGAACCAATCAAAAACAATTCTATTTTAAAAATAATGTAAAAAAAAGTTGGTTAGCTAATTGGATTTAGCTTACCAACTTTTTTATTTTAAATAAGTGTAGAAATAAATAAAAATACATGAAAGAAAACTAGATCACTTTTTAAAATTTGATATATTGAATTCCATTTTGAGCTAATATAATATTAGCTAACTTTTAAATAGACTTCAAATTTTCCTTAACTAATACAAATTTGAAGGATCCAATTAGTTTTTCGAGGTGCATCTTAAAACTGGAAAAGTGGAATCTAATGATACATTAAATGGAAACGGTACTGATGATTAAACCGAAGATATTTTTGAAAATGGTAGTAGTTGCGAAAAGGCAGCCACAAAGGAAGAAGCTATAGAAATGCTACTTGCAGTAATAAAGTATTCTAGGTTTACTTGCTCTCTGTGACTGTTTACTTGCGGAAGCAGTAGTTTTACTTGCTCATGAGGGACATTTACTTGCGAAGTGGTTTATTTTTCCAATGTCTCAACAAAGTGGAGAAATACAATTATTTCGTTTACTTGCTCTCCATGTCTACTTACTTGCATTAGGGTGACGTTTACTTGCTAAACGGCGACTTTTTTCCAGTTTAAAACATTCAAAATAGGCATCTCGCTAAGGTTTTTAAAAACTTTAGCGAGATGCCTATTTTTTGATTAAAAAAAAGAATATGTTCCCATACTTTAAATGACCACCCTCTGTCGAAAATCGACTAATAAGAGATGATTTCTTCTACTTTTGTCAAGCGCAAGGAGTTTTCAAGGAACATGTGGAATAGCGCTATCTAAGGAGGCGATTGTATGATTCATGAAGTAGAAAAAGTAGGAGACGAAATTATTATTATTCGATTAAAAGGTGAATTAGATCATCACAGTACAAATGATATTAGAAATGAGATAGTTCCAATGATAAAAAACGGGTCTATTAAAGTAATAGTTTGGAATTTGAAAGATTTGAATTTTATGGATAGCTCAGGGATAGGGTTAATTTTAGGCAGAATGAGAGAGCTTGCTCCGATAGATGGACAAACAATTATTGTAAATCCGTCACCAACAATGCGTAAAATTTTTCAGTTTGCAGGTTTAAGCCCTTATATCTATAGCGAATCCGAAATTGAAATAATGTCTAAGTTAGGGGGAATAGTTTATGGACAATGAGATCACATTATCTTTTATCGCTAAAAGTGAGAATGAGGCATTAGCTAGAATGGTTATGTCTAGTTTTATCGCAACGATTGATCCGACAATTGAAGAGTTATCTGAATTTAAAACAGTCATCTCTGAAGCTGTAACGAATGCTATCGTTCATGGTTATGAAGAAGATGGTATCGGAAAAATTGAATTGCATGCACAAAGAGTAGATAGAGAAATTATCGTTTCTATAGTAGATTATGGACGTGGAATACGTGATGTAAATCAAGCACGTGAACCACTATTTACGACAAAGCCTGAGCAGGAACGTTCGGGAATGGGCTTTACAATTATGGAAAGCTTTAGTGACGGAGTTGAGATTTACTCCATTCCTGATAGGGGGACGACTGTAACAATAACAAAGCAATTTGTACCAATCCAGGAATCTTGTAGGATCGTCTAATGATAAATAAAAAACCGTCTACTTTACTAACTCAAGAAAAAATGAGAGAGCTCATAGCGCTATCACAGACTGGTGATAAATTAGCAAGGCAGCAAATGATTGAGGGTAATACTAGGCTTGTATGGTCTATTGTCCAAAGGTTTGCATCAAGAGGAGCAGATCTAGAGGATTTGTTTCAAATCGGCTGTATTGGCTTGATGAAATCGGTAGATAAATTTGATTTGTCCTATGAAGTGAAGTTTTCAACGTATGCGGTTCCTATGATTATAGGGGAGATTCAGCGGTTTTTAAGAGATGATGGAATGGTGAAAATCAGTCGCTCGATTCGGGAGTTAAATTTTAAAATTCGTCATGCTACGGATGACTTTTTAAAAACGTTTGAGCGTCAACCAACTATTTTGGAGCTTGCGCATATTTTAGAGGTTTCACGAGAAGAAATAGTGATGGCCACAGATGCTCTTCGTGATCCGGCATCGTTGCAGGAGCAGCTTTATGAAAATGATAGCGGGGATGCACTAACGTTAATGGATCAAATGAAGGACGAGCGTTCTGAGAAACCATTTGAGCATATTCCGTTACGTGAGTTAGTAGAAAAGCTGGAAAAAAGAGAGCAAATGATTATCTATTTACGCTATTATCTTGATTGTACACAAAGTGACATTGCTGAACGATTAGGAATTTCCCAAGTACAAGTGTCGAGACTAGAGAAGAAAATATTAACTCAATTAAAAACCTGGCTAGTACCAGTAGGTCATACGAATACAAATGCAAAAGATAGGTGATTGAAACGAAACCCTTGTTTACTAGTAAGGATGAAGCAGAATTATATTTAAAAGAAAAGTTCGGTGAAAACGAGTCTTTTGATGTGGGAATTTTACATACCCATTTATATGAATTTCCTGTACTACTCGTATTTATTACTGGACTGATTGATGGCCTAGTAATTACACAATTATTAACGAACACCCAAATGAAAATTACAGATAAAACAATAAGCGAAAATGATATTATTGAGCATTATTTACCGTATTACTCTATTACGCAATATGATTCCAAGGAAAAATGGCTTGCTGCACTTTTGAGTGGACAAGTAACTTTTATATTAACAAATGGTTCAGTATATACAATAGATGTTCGTTCGTACCCTGGAAGATCACCTGAAGAACCTGATAATGAGAAGGTTGTAAGAGGCTCAAGGGATGGATTTACAGAAAACATAATCCAAAACACAGCACTCATTAGAAGAAGGATTCGGGATACCAATTTGCGCTTTGAGCTACACCAAATTACGGAGTTAGGTCAAACTGATATTGCAATAACTTATATTAAAGATATTGCTAATGAAGATAATCTTACTCAAATTCGAGATCGATTAAAGCAAATAAAACATGATGGAATTACTATGACGGACAAAGCATTAGAGGAATGGCTATTTAAACAAGGGTTTCACCCTTTGCCTTTTGTACGATTTACAGAAAGGCCAGATATAGCAGCAGCGCATTTACTAGAAGGACATATAATAATAGTAGTAGATACATCTCCATCCGTAGTTATAGTACCTACGACTATTTTTCACCACCTACAACATGCTGAGGAATACAGGCAAGCACCAGCAATTGGTACAGTGGTTAGGTGGATTCGATTTGTAGGGGTTCTTCTAAGTTTATTTCTTTTACCATTTTGGTATTTATTATCGGTACATCCAGAGTTTTTACCAAAGGCTCTTGATTTCATTGGACCGAAAGAATCCACTGACATACCGCTGTTATTACAGCTTCTATTTGCAGATATTGGGATAGAATTTTTAAGGCTTGCTGCTATCCATACCCCTACTCCGCTATCAACTGCGATGGGGATTATAGCTGCGTTAGTTATTGGACAAATGGCTGTTGATGTAGGAATTTTTGTGCCAGAGGTTATTTTATATACTGCTATAACAGCGATATTCACTTTTTCTATTCCCTCATATGAGCTTAGTATTACAACAAAAATATTTAGGACGATTATTCTGTTGAGTACAGCGTTATTTGGACCGAGTGGATTTTTTGTAGCTTCTTTAGCATTGCTTTGGTACGTATGTTCTGTTAAACCTTTAAATGTGCCTTATTTATGGCCACTTCAACCTTTTTTTCCAAGGGCATTTATGCGTTTGATCATTAGGTTTCCAATGCCTGATGATGCGAAACGACCATTTATAACAAGATCACCAGATCGTAAACGTTCATAATGTGCATTGCCATTTCCTTATCTATTGTGATAAAGTTTTAATAGATATAGGGAAAAGAGGCGAACTAAATGGTGCTAGTTTCACGGCATGCTGTAAACGAAAAAGGTCACTTAATGATTGGTGGAATAGATAGCTTAGAGCTTGCAAAAACATATGGAACACCATTGTTTGTGTACGATCTGTCTCTAATTAGAGAACGAGCACATGCATTCATCCAGACATTCCGAGATCAACATATATCGGCACAAGTTGCTTATGCGAGTAAAGCTTTTTCAAGTGTTGCAATGTATCAATTGATGAAACAAGAAAACTTATCATTAGATGTGGTATCTGCTGGAGAATTATATACTGCGATTCAAGCAGGATATCCAGTAGAAAGAATTCATTTTCATGGAAATAATAAAAGTAAAGAAGAATTATTATTAGCTCTTGAGCATAATATTGGTTGTATAGTTGTCGATAATTTTTATGAAATAGAATTATTAAAGATTCTTACTGCAAAAACCAAGAAAAAAGTTAATGTTTTATTAAGGGTAACACCTGGTGTTGAAGCCCATACGCATGATTATATTACAACGGGTCAACAAGATTCTAAATTTGGGTTTGATCTGTTGAATGGACAAGCTGACCAAGCATTTCTGGATGTATATCAGGATGAATATATTCAGCTGCTTGGTTTGCATTGTCATATTGGCTCTCAAATATTTGACACGACTGGTTTTAAGGTGGCTGCTGAGAAGCTAATTACTAAAATGATAGAGTGGTATACAGATTATAACTTCTTATGTGGTGTATTAAATCTAGGCGGTGGCTTCGGTATAAAATATACAGATGAGGATGCTCCGCTTGAACCAGCTGTATATGTAAAAGAAATGATACAAATTGTAAAAGAGCTCGTGCATAATTCTTCTTTTAAAATGCCAGAAATTTGGATAGAGCCAGGTAGATCATTAGTTGGAGATGCAGGAACTACGTTATATACTGTCGGATCTGAAAAAATTGTACCAGATGTTCGAAATTATTTAGCAGTTGATGGAGGTATGTCCGACAATATCAGACCTGCATTATACGGAGCTGAATATGACGCAGTTATTGCAAACAAAATGGACGAAAAGTTAACAAATAATTATACAATTGCTGGTAAATGTTGTGAGTCTGGTGATAAGCTAATCGAAAATATACAATTACCTGTTGCTGAGCCAGGAGATATTCTAGCTATGTTCTGTACAGGCGCTTATGGTTATTCCATGGCTAGTAACTATAATCGTTTAACGAAACCAGCGGTAGTATTTGTAGAAAATGGTAAACATCAATTAGCTGTGAAAAGAGAGACGTTGGAAGACCTCATACATCTTGACCTTCCTTTAACAATGGAGAAGGAGTGAACAAGATGAAAAAGGCAAACGTAATGCTATTTCTAATGATTTTTATTGTTGGAATAGTATGGGGTGTCATATACTGGTTATTTATAGCACCAAATGCGAATTTGTAAAAATGGTAAGTTAAGGTGCGAATACAGATATTTTAAGAAATTGGACTATGTTAATTTAGTGTTGGGTATGATACGTTTATAGATTTTGCGAACTAAATTACCCTTGTAAGGGTCTCAAATTAGAGTTGTATATTCGTATGTATAATATCAATAATGAATGAATAAACAAGCCAAGAAATTAAAAGAGGGTTTTAATTATGCTACTTCGCTATAAAAAAACATTTGAAAAAATTTCAATGGGGCTACTTTCCTTTATGCCTCATGAAAAAGATGTAAAAAAATTATTAGAAACAATTCATGAGTATGAGACAAATCCAGAGTGGCATTTGTTTCTTTGGAAGAAAGAGGACGACTTAGTAGGATTAATAGGAGTACGAATGGAAGGTACTGAAGCAGTAATTCAACATCTTTCAGTCAACCCTTCACACCGTGGTGAAGGTCTTGGTGAAAAAATGTTGGAAAAACTTCCAGCCGTTTTACAAACTAATTCCATAAAGCCATCTGAGGATGTAGAATCATTTTATACTAAATGCCAAACAAAAAAAGAAGAGGAATGACTTTAATTTTATAAGTCATCTCTCTTTTTTTTCTCTCTTTCTCGTTCCTCCAGTATTTCTGAACGATCCCGAAGCATATGTTTATGAATAAGAAAATGTATGTCCTCATTCGTTTCTAAATGGACGCGACTTACTTGCGTTTGTAGACTAGGATTAGTTATATCGATAGTAAATCCTTGAAACTTTTGGTTACTACTCATTAATTCGAGTGCAGATGTCATATTTTTTGTTAACTTTTGGAAATCTAGGTTTTCAAAGAAAGGAGAATTCTTCGTTATTTCCATTCTTTTAATACTTGTTCTCATCGTTTTAATAGCTCCAGTTAGATTTCCGCGACGCCAGTGATACATAGAAGTTGCTAACAAGATTAGAGCAGTTAACGCATGATTTTTATGCCTTGGAGAAACTTCCTTCCAATAGTCTTCCAATAACTCGTGACACTCAAAATAATCGAAGGTTTCATTGAAATGTTTTAGAAATGCGACAAAACTAGTATGAAATGTAGGGTGCAATACAATCACCTTTCCTCTATAATAATGTTAAAAACCGATAATAGGTGGAGTTTTATGACTTACGAAGTAAAAACAGAAGCGTTTGAAGGACCTCTAGATTTATTATTACATTTAATAAATCGTTTGGAAATAGATATATACGATATAAAAATGGCGGAAATCACAGAGCAGTATATGGAACATGTTCACGCAATGCGTGTTCTAGAACTCAATGAAGCAAGTGAATACTTAGTAATGGCTGCAACTTTACTATCGATTAAAAGTAAAATGTTATTGCCAATTCACCAAGACGATGACATGGACGATGATTTCGATATGGATTTACAAGATCCAAGGGATGAACTTGTACTAAGATTAATAGAATATAAGAAGTATAAAGAAGCAGCAGAAAACTTGCATGAGATGGAGGAGACACGTTCACTCTATTATTCTAGGCCACCAACAGATTTAAGTGAATACCAAACTAGTAAACAATTAGAATTACTTGAATTAGACGCAAATGTGTACGATATGCTAGGTGCTTTTCAAAAAATGTTGCGAAGAAAACAAATAAATGCACCACTTCATACACGAATAAGTAAACAAGAAATATCGATTAAAGCTCAGATGAAAAATGTTATTGAGGTTTTGAAAAAGGGAGGAGGGAAATTATCGTTTTACGATTTATTCCCTACAAGAGATAAGACCTCGATCGTTACTACTTTTTTATCTCTACTTGAACTGATGAAACGTCAGATTATACATGTAGAACAAAAAAGTAATTTTGAAGATTTGTTTGTGCATTTGCGAAAGGAAGATATAGAAAGTGAATTCCAAGATGAAATTGATGAGTAATATAGAAAGTCTATTATTTGTAAGTGGAGAGGATGGTCTAACTAAAAAACAATTAGCTTTCCTAACTAGTTCGGCATATGAGGAAATAGAAGCGATCCTCCAGGAAATGATACAGGAATATAAAACGAATCACACTAGGGGAATTGAGATAAAGCAATTAGCAGGAACCTATCAATTAGTTACGAAGCAAGAAAATATAGATAGTATTCAGAGACTAGTAGAGAATCCAACAAATCAGTCATTGTCGCAGGCATCTCTTGAAGTTCTAGCAATTGTTGCTTATAAGCAACCTATTACGAGAGTAGAGATTGAAGAAATTCGTGGTGTTAAGTCAGAGCGACCAATTCATACTCTTTCTTCTAAAGGTCTAATACAAGAAATAGGCCGTGCAGAAGGGACAGGTCGGGCTATTTTATATGGAACGACAACTGAATTTCTTCAATACTTTGGGTTAAAAGATATTAAAGCACTTCCGCCACTACCTGAAGATTTGTCCGTTGATGAAATGGAAGACACAGATTTATTTATGACGAAATTTCAAGAGACCTTTGAAGGGTAGAAATAATTGAATGAGGAGTATGATTCATTTTAAAAAAAATGGTATTGTTTCTGTTGCTTTTTCTTTTGTGGAATGTAAATGATGTGGAAGCCTCGTCCTCTTATGCTGTTATTGACGCAAATACAGGGAGATTATTAGAGGGTAGCAATGCAAATTCAGAACTACCAATCGCAAGCCTAACTAAAGTCTGGACTGCTTTAACAGTGTTGGATAATGTGTCGCTCGATGACGAAATAACAATCTCAAATGCTGCTGCAACACAAGAAGGATCATCTCTATACTTAAAGGCCGGTGAGGTTTGGACTGTCGAATCCTTATTGTATGGGTTGCTGTTACAATCAGGTAATGACGCTGCTTATGCGCTTGCTGAGCATACAGGTGGATCTATAGAAGGCTTTACAAAATTGATGAACGAAAAAATACAGTTAGCTGGGTTAGAAAATTCTCATTTTACTAATCCATCGGGACTCCACCATGATGAGCACTATGCTTCTGCTTTAGATATGGCTAATATGTTCCGATTGGCATTGCAGAACGAGTCATATACTCAAATTGCATCAGCTAAAACTTATACTCCTAAAGAAAGATCCGTAACTTGGAGAAATAAACATAAATTATTGCACTTTAATAAGTATGCGGTAGCTGGAAAAACCGGGTATACAAAAGTAGCAGGAAGAACACTAGTGACTTATTTTGAGGATAATGGGAAAAAAGTTATTGTAGTAACATTAAACCATTCGAATGATTGGAATACTCATTCTTCTCTTGCAGCAAATGTTTTTCAGACATACGATAACGTCAAGGTTGTGGAAAAAGGAAAATATCGTCTGTTAGATAAACAGATTATTGAAGTGAAAAAAGATTATTTCCTTTTACTTAAAAAAGAAGAAAAAGATGTGACTAAAAATGTATTGATGATTCCACGTAAATCATCAGAAAAAAAACCCTATCTTTGGAATGTTACGATTAATAATGAGATTGCATTAAAATTTAACGTAATGAAAATTAAATAGAATTATGGTGAAGACAGTTATTACAAAAGACTGTCTTCTTTTAATTTGTCCCAAAGTATGACATAATTCACTCATATGATTTGGATAGAATGGACGAGGTGAATGTGTTGGAAAGATTACAAAAAGTGCTCGCACATGCAGGTGTGGCATCTAGAAGAAAAGCGGAAGAAATGATTACACAAGGAAAAGTTAAAGTGAATGGAAAAGTAGTAACAGAACAAGGGTTAAAAGTGTCCGACAATGATGTAGTAGAAGTTGACGGGGTTAAATTAGAAAAAGAGCAAAAAGTATACTATTTACTTTATAAACCACGTGGAGTAATTTCGGCTGTTTCGGATGATAAAGGCAGAAAAACAGTAACGGATTTATTGCCACATGTGAAAGAGCGCTTATATCCTGTAGGAAGACTGGATTATGAAACATCAGGTTTGTTACTTCTTACTAATGATGGAGATTTTTCTTATGCCCTCACACACCCAAAATATAAAGTGGATAAAACATATGTAGCACGAGTAAAAGGCATCCCTTTAAAGGAACAGTTGCGACCACTGGAACGAGGTATTGTTTTAGAAGATGGTAAAACAGCTCCTGCTAGAGTAAAGCTACTATCTTCCGAGCGAAAAGCTGATAAATCGATTATAGAGATCACCATACATGAAGGAAAAAACAGACAAGTACGTAGAATGTTCGATGCAATAGGTTTCCCTGTTCAAAAGCTAAAAAGAGAACAATTTGGTTTCTTAACTCTTCACGGTTTAAATGCCGGGGAATGGAGAGAATTGACTACTCATGAAGTAAAACAAATGAGAGTGTTAGCAGAGACGGGGAAAATAGGAAAATAAAACCTATGTGTTCACAAAGCCTTCATAAGTAAGGCTCTTTTAATTTGTAAATTTTGTTATAATAATTCATGATTATGCTTGGAAATGGAGGTTAGCAAATTGGCACAGTCTAAGAAACGACGTTTTTATATGAGAACAGCTATATTAGCAGTACTCGTCGTAGCTATTGTTTTTACAGTTTACTCCAACTTAAATAAAGAGAAAAATGCTGTATTACAAGTAGGCGATAAAGCTCCAGATTTCGTATTAGTAGATATGGATGGAACTGAAAGACGTTTGTCTGATTATAAAGGGCAAGGTGTGTTTCTGAACTTCTGGGGTACATGGTGTAAGCCTTGTGCAAAAGAAATGCCGGCCATGGACAACCAATACGGTGAATATGCTAATAAGGGTGTCCAAACACTGGCTATTAATATTGGTGAATCAGACCTAAAGGTAAATAGTTTTTCAAATCGATATGGTTTAACTTTTCCTATAGCAATTGATCGTAATAAAAGTGTAATGGAATCGTATAATATTGATCCGCTGCCAACTACTTTTTTGATCAATCCAGAAGGTAAGATTGAGAAAATTATTAAAGGCGAAATGACCGAAGAAGATATTGCGAATTTTATGGATCAAATTAAACCTTCATGAAGGAGTCTTAAAAATGGACAAGATAGTTTGTGCATGTGGAAACGTTAATCCAGCTGGTACAGAGTTATGTGAGAGCTGTGGTCGTCCATTAACTGAAGAGACAAAAGAGAAAAAAATTGTAGATATGCGCTATGAAGGATCTGCAAGACGGTCTCAAACGTATAATAAGACGATAATTGATAAAGTATGGAATTTCTTTTCCAGTGTAAAAGTAGGTATGTGGATAATCGTAGCGATTCTAATTGCAGCTGCAATTGGAACTATACTTCCACAAGTATTTTATGTGCCAGCAACAAATGAAACTGATATTGCTGCATATTATCAGAGAGTGTATGGTGGGTTTGGAACCCTGTATTATAAGCTTGGGTTATCGGACTTATACAGCTCATGGTGGTTTCAGGTATTAGTTGGTATGCTTGGTATTTCTCTAGTAATAGCAAGTTTAGATAGAGTCATACCTCTTTATAAATCATTGAAAAAGCAAAAGACGAAGAGACATTTAAGTTTCTTGAAGCGACAACGTATTTTTGGCATGGGTAAATCGGAAGTTACTGAAGAGTCATTGCTGAAAGCGGAAGAACAGCTTAAAGAGCTAAAATACAATGTAAAACGTGAAGGTAATGCGATTTTAGCAGAACGAGGACGTTTTTCACGCTGGGGTCCGTACGTTAACCATCTAGGACTTATTATTTTCCTTTTTGGTGTAATGCTTCGTGCCCTTCCTGGTTTCTATGTAGATGAAACAATGTGGTTACGTGAAGGTGAAACGCTTTATGTACCTGAAACAGACGGATATTTCTTAGAAAGTAAAGAATTCATCTATGAGACATACTCGAAAGAAGAATCTAAAGAAGTATACGGAGATGCAATTGATCGAGTAGGTACGATTGCAAAGAACTATCAAACAGACGTTTCCTTATATAAAGGACCAGAAGATTCTGTAGCAGGACATACAGAGGACTTGAAATTTGAAAAGGAAGCTTCCATTCAAGTAAATAAACCAATTAAATTTGATAATTTCTCAGTGTTCCAAATGGACTTCCGCTTGGATGAATTAGCAACGATGACATTCCAATTACAGGATAAAGAGACACAGCAATCATTTGGAGAGTTTACGATTGATTTAGCAGATCCTCAACCTTTTTATGAATTAGATGAGGGATATAAGGTCGAGATAATGGATTATTATGCTGATTTTACTGGATTTGAAGAAGGGGTTCCGCAATCTCAATCACCACTTCCAAACAATCCTGCCTTTTTGATAAAAATGTATAGTCCTGAATTCCCTAAAGGTGAAACTAGCTTTGTCATGATTAAAGAAACTGTAGAACCTCTAGGGGTAAACCAACATAAAATTGCTTTCCAAAGCGTGGAAACGAGAGATGTATCTGGTTTAACAGTTCGTAAAGATTTAACACTTCCACTTCTTGCGTTAGGTGGTCTTATATTTATGATAGGTGTAGCCCAAGGCTCTTACTGGAACCATCGTAGGATTTGGATTCAATTATCAGAAGATGGACAGACGGTTGTTGCTGCGCATACAAACAAAAATTGGTTAAGTGTTAAGAGAGATTTGGACAAGGTTACAGAAGTAGCTCATCTTCCAAAATATCTAGATCAGCAGGATATAGATTCTTTAGAAGAAAAAGTGGATAAAGAAGAAGGAGTTTAACAAAATGGATATGGCATCTCTAAGTAGTACCTTATTATTTATAGCTTTTGTAGCATATTTAGTTGCTACATTTTTATTTGGAGGAGCAGTGAAATCTTCAAATGCTCAAACCACCAAGTCCTTTGATAGATGGGGCAAATTAGCGATTACCGTTACCATTATAGGATTTATTGCTAATCTCGGCTATTTTATTACTAGATGGATTGCTGCTGGACATGCGCCAGTAAGTAACTTATTTGAGTTTACTACTGCATTTGGAATGATGATTGTAGGAGCATTTATTCTTATTTACTTTATATATAAAGCTCCTGCTCTTGGATTGTTTGCATTACCAATAGCTTTACTAATCATTGCATATGCAAGTATGTTCCCAAAAGAAATTACCCCGCTAATACCGGCTTTGAAAAGTTACTGGCTGACTATTCACGTTATTACTGCAGCAATGGGTGAGGCAATTTTAGCGATTAGTGCTGTAGCCGGATTTATTTATTTATTGAAAAATATCGATCTGACAAAAGGACGAGGATTCAAAGGATTTTTGGAACGTTTTGGCATTGAGGCAGTTATGTACGTTTTAGTCCTTGTTGTAGGATTTGTTGTTGCTTCGCTATCGTTTTATTTAGTGAATTATAATGCAGAATACAACTATATAAGTAAAGATGAAACACAACATACAATTGTATACACAATGCCAGCTCTATTTGGTATGAATGAATCAGAAGCAATTACAGATGGAGCATTTGAACCACTTGTGGAAATGCCACCGTTAGTAAATGCAAAAAAATTAACTACAGTTGTTTGGTCAGTTATATTTGGTACAGTAATTTATGTATTACTTCGTTTAATATTACGTAAACGTATTTCTACTGTTTTACAACCACTTACGAAAAAGTCTAATTCTCAATTGATGGATGAAATCGGGTATCGTTCAGTATTAATCGGTTTCCCTGTGTTTACACTTGGAGCATTAATATTCGCCATGATATGGGCGCATGAAGCGTGGTCACGTTTCTGGGGTTGGGATCCAAAAGAAGTATGGGCACTTATCACGTTCTTATTCTATGCAGTTTTCTTACACCTTCGTTTATCAAAAGGCTGGGAAGGAAAGAAATCAGCTTGGATTGCTCTAATTGGTTTCATCATAATTATGTTTAACTTGATTGCAGTAAATCTAATTTTAGCGGGATTACATTCTTACGCATAACAATAAAAGTGTATGCCCCGACACCGTTCTTCTGCGACGAGCTTTGCGCAGGAGCAAGCGCTGGAAGGATTTCACGTAAAGCCATCCTTTGCAGAGGGGAGGTCAGTCTAAGGTCGTGACATCGTGTCACAACGACTGACTGACCCGCATCGTGCGACCCTGAAATCCTGAAGGGACTCGAGGGGCTAGGCGTTGGAAATAGATATAAAATAGAACTAGTGCACAGTAAGAAAGCTCTTTACTCTTTACTTAACGGGAGGAAGAGCTTTTCTTTCATTTTGGATACAGTAATTGTACAATATAAAGTAGATGTTGATAGAAAGGTTTGATAAAACTATGTCTGAAACAATTAAACTTCTAGTAGTTGAGGATGAAGAACGCATTCGTCGTCTTTTAAAAATGTATTTAGAACGAGAAGGATATGAAGTAGAAGAAGCTGAAAATGGAGAAATCGCATTACAGCTCGCATTAGAATTTGAGTATAATTGCATCCTATTAGATATAATGATGCCCGAAAAAGATGGCATAGAAGTGATGACAGAGCTACGTATGCATAAAGAAACACCTATCATATTATTGACAGCTAAAGGTGAAGAAGCTAACCGTGTGGAAGGTTTTGAACTTGGAGCAGACGATTATATTGTAAAGCCGTTTAGCCCAAGAGAAGTAGTATTACGTGTAAAAGCTCTCTTGAAACGCTCTACTGCTTTTGCACCTTCTCAAGGAACATCTATTTCAAAAGAAATAGTAGTCTTTCCGCATCTAACGATAGATCATGATGCGCATAGAGTTACTGCGGATGGGGTAGAAGTAGGTTTAACTCCTAAAGAATATGAACTACTATATTTCTTAGCGAAAGCGCCAGATAAAGTATTTGATCGTGAGCAGTTACTAAAAGAAGTTTGGCATTATGATTTCTTTGGGGATTTGAGAACAGTTGACACTCATGTAAAACGGTTACGTGAAAAGTTAAATAGAGTTTCCGAAAAGTCTGCTAAAATGATTGTGACTGTGTGGGGTGTCGGATATAAATTCGAGGTCATAAATGAATAGAATTTGGAATAGTGTTGTCGGGAAGCTATGGGGAACCATACTGCTTCTCGTCTTATTTGTGTTATTTATTGTAACCGTTTTATTACTTGAATTTCTAGGTGATTTTCATACAGAGCAGGCGGAAGAGTCACTTCGTAAAGAGGCAGTAACTATCGGTAAAATTGTTGAGCAACATGACAATGTAGAAGATTCGTTTAAAATTATACAAGATATTTTAGGTACAGAAACTAATACTTTAATTGTACGGAATGCAGAATCCGTTTTTTTATCGGTTCATGAAGGTCTTAACAAGGATGTAGTGCAGAAAAAAATATTGGATAATAAGGAATTATCTAAAATATACACTTCAGATGAGCCAATTGTGAAGAAAATGCTAATGCCGGCCATGAATAGTGAAGATCGGATGGAAGATTATATTATTTTAGCTGCCCCTTTAGAATCCAATAAGAACATTCATGGTGCTGTATTTATTTATCAAAGTTTGGAAGTAGTTAGTAAGACGACTAATAGTACTACGAAAATTGTTTTCTTATCAGGATTTATCGCGTTACTTTTAACTACGATGTTTACTTTTTTCTTAACCTCACGAATTACTTTACCACTTAGGTCTATGAGGGAAGCGGCGATTCAATTAGCTAAAGGTAACTTTGAAACAAAAGTTCCGTATCTGCAAAAGGATGAAATTGGAGAACTAGGAATCGCTTTTAACCAAATGGGGAAACAATTGAAACATCATGTAGAAGTGATTAACCAAGAAAAGGAACAACTGGCGAGTATACTAACATCTATGACGGATGCGGTTATTACATTTGATACTAAATTTGAAGTTCAAGTTAGTAACCCACAGGCAGATATCCTTCTCAACAAATGGTATGCAAATGCAGAGACGTTAGATGATTCTAAGCTACCTGCTGAACTTCATCATCTTTTAGAGTATGTCTTTGATGTTCAAGAGGAGTTTGACGAAAAATTAGAGATTAAAGGCTCCTATTTTGCTGCATCTATTAGTCTTTTATACACTAGTGGTAATGTTGTGCGTGGTGCAGTAATAGTACTTCGTGATATGACTGAACAGCATCGTTTAGATAAAATGAGGTCAGACTTTATCGCAAATGTTTCGCACGAGCTTAGAACGCCTATTTCGATGCTACAAGGCTATTCAGAAGCAATAATAGATAATGTCGTTACAACCGAAGAGGATAAGAATGAAATGATCCGTATTATATACGATGAGTCTAAGCGAATGGGAAGACTAGTAACCGAATTGTTAGATTTAGCCCGCCTAGAGTCAGGTTATCTAAGTATATATAAAGAAAAGGTTTCTGTTGTCCCGACAATTGAACGAATAACACAAAAATTTGATCAAGTTGCCAAAGAAAATAATATTAGACTTTCCTTTAAACATAATATAGATGAAAATTTATCGATGGAAATTGATGAAGATCGTATGGAACAAGTGTTAACCAATTTAATCGATAATGCCCTTAGGCATACAAAAGAGAATGGTTCTGTCACCGTCCAATTATGTAAGTCAGATACACAATTTGTTATAAAGGTAATCGACACTGGATATGGCATTCCAAAAGAAGATCTTCCGTATGTATTCGAACGTTTTTATAAAGCTGATAAGGCTAGAACTAGAGGGAAAAGTGGCACTGGTTTAGGATTGGCAATTGCGAAAAACATTGTGGAAAGACATGATGGTGTGCTAACTGCAGAAAGTGAAATTGGAGTAGGTACATCCTTTATTATTAACTTGCCAATAAAGTGAAACTACAAACTGTGAAGATTACCTTCACATCCCGAGGGATGAAAATGGACTCTTGTATATAACGCTGTGTATTGATTCGGACCGCAATACCTGAGTAAACAACTTCCTGATGGTCCGTGTCTCGTGGGAAGCGTGTTACAGAGACAGATCCATCTGTCGTAGCGTTTTCAACTATGTTCTACGTTGGGCTTATACAGGCAGTTATTCTCCCATCTAATCTTCTAAATGAGAGTTGTATTGTCTGTGTTAATGTGGGAAAAGGCGTGTAACAAATATGTACTTGAAACGACTAATTGAAAGAACGGGGGGAGCCTATGAATGACTCCGTTTTCCACCGCTTGTATGATACCTATCATCAAGACGTTTTTCAGTTTCTCATATATTTGGTGAAAAATAGACAAACTGCAGAAGACTTGGTTCAAGAAGTATATGTACGAGTGCTTAAAGCTTACAGTAGCTTTGAGGGGAAAAGCTCAGAAAAGACATGGCTATTTTCAATAGCCAAAAATATTGCAATTGACCATTTTAGAAAACAAACCGTCAGAAAAAAAAGGTTATTTGACTCATTTGACTGGGAAACGATGCAACTTGCATCTTCCGAAATGTTACCGGAAGATTTAGTACAGCTTAATGATGAGATGAGAACATTATTAATTGCATTGGATGATTGTACGGGAGATCAGAAAATGGTTATTATTATGCGATATTTCCAGGAACTTTCGATTGCGGAAACGTCGGAAATTCTAAATTGGTCGGAAGGGAAAGTGAAGACAACGCAACATCGTGCAATAAAAGCACTTCGTGAACGATTATCTGATAAGCAAAAGGAGGCAGATGTTCATCATGAGTGAGAAAAAGACAGAAGATCGTGTATTAGATGAGCTATTAAATAACATGCCGAAGTTTACAGATAAACGCTCGAAAGATGAAATGTATAAACTGGTAAAATCCAAAATAGAAATTCAGGAGAGGCCTGAGAAACGTAATCGACTAGAGGTTTCAATGAACAAATGGCTACCTTTTATCATTTCCGTAGCTTCTGTCCTTATATTAACAGTTCTCGTCTCTTCCTTTATAAATAAGAATGAGAGTTCCACAGCTGATAAAGCCCAAGAGTCATCTATGGCAAAAGATCATATGAGAACGATGGACATACCAGAAGAAGCATCAATGGCTACTGAAGAAGACAAGTCTAGCGATATGTCGACTATGTCTGGAAAAATAGTATCTTCGTATGAATTAGTTCCTTTCGACAGTCTAATTACTTCTGTTTACGAGAACGATTTAAATGGAGGAACAGTTTTTCATTTTTCTTTATTAGAAAATGCTCTCTCTATTCCAATAACGATTGTAATTCCTAAAGAACAAATAGATATGGATTTTCCAAATAAGACACCAAATAGCTTCGAGCTATATGAAAGATACGCATTTGGGATTGATGAGATTTCCCTTGGATTCCAAGAATACCATCCTTACAAAGGTTACTTTTTGACAGAAGGTAAAATGTTAAAGCACTACTTACCAGTAGATCATGGTTATGATGCTGCCCCTGGAACAATGGCGCCTTATCTAGCTTCTATCAATGAAATTTTCACTGATTTTGATACCTTTTTAAGGGTCAATGAAGATGGTTCGCCGATTGACTGGGATCAAGTCGGTACGCTAGATGAACCTGTGGAGCTAAAAGGTACAGAGAAAAAGGTAAATTACTTTGCATATAATGGTTCTAATGGAGAGACATATTTAGCACCTAATTTTAATAAAACATTCGCTACATTATCGGAAGCATTGATGGATATGAGAGATCCTGGAAATGATATATACACTTCTGTTATACCAAATAATGTGACCTACACAATAAGAGAGGATAAAGGTTTAGTAATACGCTTCGATAAACCTTTAAACCTGGAATCTTTAGATGTGAGTGAGGCATCTCGATTATTAGAAGCTTTTTCCCTAACTGCCGCAAGCTTTAATCAATCCATCCAATTAGAAAATGTTGTACAAGAAAGTTGGGATGGAATTAATTTAAGCAGCTCACTTCCTGTTCCAATCGGACCGAATGGTTTTACTTTGCGAACCAACTAAATAACGTAACTGCCAATGCTTATCAACTAAAGCTTGGCAGTTTTTTTGTATCTGGGTAAGCGATAGCCTATAAAGTTATGGAAATAGCCCATAAACAATCAATCCAGGAATAATAACGAGATGAAAGCCCATAAGATTTCAAATATAGCCATTAATTAAATCAAAAAAGCCCGTAAATTTTTTATTATAGCCTATATTAGGATGTTGGTCTCAATTACAAACAGGTCTGTTGCATATATTGTTTATATTTGATAAAATGTTATTAATTCAAGATATTAATCTTGAAGATCAACAAAATATTGATTCATCTTCGGGGCAGGGTGCAATTCCCGACCGGCGGTATTAGAAATTTATTTCTTCAGCCCGCGAACCTTAACAGGTTGATTTGGTTAAATTCCAAAGCCGACAGTATAGTCTGGATGGGAGAAGGTGAAGGTGCAGTCGTTTCTCGTATGCTTATACGGATACGCTTATTTAAGTGTACCTTGTTTCTCCCTTGAACTTTATTGGTTCAAGGGATTCTTTAAGTGTGCAAACGAGCTGAACCTTTCTTCTTGTGGAGTGAATCGCAAAAGGAGAGAGGATTTTATGTTAAAAGGCAAAACGCGAATGCTTATTGCAGTCGCAATGCTTAGTAGTATTTCTTTTGTTTTAATGTTACTTGCATTTCCATTACCGGTTTTACCGGCATATTTGAAGGTGGACTTTAGTGATATACCAGCTTTAATCGCTGCAATCACGATGGGACCAATAGCAGGAATTCTAGTCGCATTTTTAAAGAATGTGTTAGATTGGTTATTTGCAGGAAGTCCAACTGGTGTACCTGTTGGTCATATGGCTAACTTTGTAACTAGTATCTTATTTTTAACACCAGTGTATTTGATTTATCGTAAAGTTACTACGTCAAAAGGAATTATGGTAGGACTAGGAGCAGGTACAGTATCTATGGCGATTGGTATGAGTGTTTTAAATTATTATGTGTTTTTACCAATGTACACTTATTTCTTAAATTTCCCAATGGAAACCGGTACTGCCTTGTTTAATACTATCATTTTCGGTATTTTACCTTTTAATTTGATTAAAGGCGTAATAGTAACTATTGTGATGATTGTATTATTTAAACGTATAAAACCTTTACTTGATAAGGTTACTAATTCATATATGAAACCTAATACAAATTAAAAAAAGTTGTTTCTCCATTAGGAGGAACAACTTTTTTTTTAGAGGATAGTAAATATAAATGGATAATACCGCGATTATTATAGGATCATCTAAGACATCATTCATAGCATTGTAACTAATAAGTAGAAAACAACAATTAGTAATTCAGTTACATTAGGTTATGAATTAATCAAATATTTTGGGGGAATTATCCATTTCGCAAGTATAAGGCAATAAACCGCAAGTAAATATGGACCAAGTGCAAGTAAGCTCTTTACGACCGCAAGTAAGAAACAGATGTAAGCAAGTAAACAATAGGTGAGTGCAAGTAACGATAAAATTGGATTCAATTATTTCATAAAAGATGAGGATGTATACGCACAAAGCCTATGTTCCGAGTGCTTTATGATATGAAGTGCATCGCATACCAAACAGCAGAAGGGCGAGGATAGGTAAACGCCAATTTCACTAAATATTCACTTGGTAACAATATAGCAAAACGTCTGTCCAAGCCTTCGTAAACGATTGGGACAGGTTTTGACCTTAAAGGCACTGGTATCTTTTTTTCCCAGTTTTTCTTACAGAATAAAAAAGAATGGTGATCATGACAAGAGTCACAACCACCATTCAATATACTATTCGAATTTCAAAGCGTCGCCTTCAAATGATTCATCTGCTACTTTAATAGAATCAGTAGGACAACCTTCAAATGCATCCTCCATGTCCTCCATTAGTTCTTCTGGAACTTCTGTTGTACCCATGTTATCATCTAAAATAACGAAGGCAATACCTTCATCATCATAATCATAAATATCTGGGGCAGCTGCTCCACATGCTCCGCATGCAATACATGTATCTTTATCTACAATTGTATATTTTGCCATTATTATATTCTCTCCTTTATAACTACTAAAACGAATATGCTATCTTATTCATTCTAAAGATGTTTTCCATACATTTCAACCAAAATACTTCAGAAAAGAGAGGTATTCCTATGCATTTTCATCAAATATTACTATTTATAATACATAAAATATCTGGGCAACGTTCTGAGAATGCCCCATATTATTTATTAAAAGGCAAAAAATCAGGACAAACCATTCAAGATGTGACATATTTTCAACTTCATGCTTTCTTCTCTATCCTTCCACAATTATCGAAGGAAGATTATGATGAAGCGATAAATGAGCTGTTTAAAAATGAGTTTATTCGGGTAAATGAATCACTCGTATATATAACTGAAAAAGGAATTGAAATACTACCGAGTGATAAAGAACCTCTATTTAATGGTTGGAAATATAGGGGCAAGGAACAACTTTTTTGGAAAAGAATAGACTTAGTTATCCAAACATTATCGCAGTTCCAAGCGAATGAAAAAAAATTCGTACCAAACCAAAAGGATATTTCTATACAGCATTTTGTTAAAGACTTTTTAATCCAAAATAATTTTCGTGAATTTAACTTGAATACCGACATTAAGCAAGAAATTTTTTATTTACTTGAAAATCCTTCTTTTGATGACATACACAGAACGTTGTTTGTTTATCGGCTTAGTGGCTATAAGACAACTGGTTTGACATGGGAACAACTGGCTCGCCACTATCATATGACAGACTTGAACATCAAAATAATTTTTTTAGAATGTTTACATAGTATGTTAGACAATATTTCGATAGAGACAAGTCCCCGGTTATTTAATTTAGCTAAAGATATTCGTATCGATACGCCTCTAACTGAATCTGCTTTTAAAACAAATAGTCTATTCGAAAAGGGATATTCTATTGAAGAAATTGCTAAAATAAGAAAATTGAAGATTAATACAATAGAAGATCATGTTATTGAAATAGTCTCAAACGATAAAAATTTCTCTATTTCTGCTTTTATTTCTAAGGAGCAAGTAGAAGAAATTCTTCATCTATCAAACGAACTAGAAACAAAAAAACTCACATTAATAAAACAAAGATTACCGGAAATTAGTTTCTTTCAAGTGCGCTTAGCATTGACGAAGGGAGAAAAGAATTCTTGAATAAATTAAATGAAATTCTTCAGAAAAAGTTCGGTCATGAAAACTTCCGAGATGGGCAACAGGAAATAATTGAACAAATTATAGAAGGAAAGGATGTTGTTGCTATACTTCCTACTGGTATGGGGAAATCCCTTCTTTATCAACTACCAGCATACCTAATGGAAGGAACTGTGATTATCGTGTCACCTCTTTTATCTCTTATGCAGGATCAAGTGGAGCAACTAAAATTACTAGGAGAAAAAAGAGTTATTGCCATAAATTCATTTTTACCATTCCAAGAAAGAGAAATGGCTTTTCGTCACTTAGATGATTTTAAATTTATATTTACTTCACCAGAGATGCTCCAAAATGAACAATTTAACCGTGCGCTTAGAGAGCTTTCCATCGCATATGTTGTAGCAGATGAGGCGCATTGTATTTCTCAGTGGGGGTTTGATTTTCGACCTGATTATTTGAGGATATCAAGTTGGATACATTCGCTAAAAGCCGTAAATGTTCTTGCATTAACAGCAACTGCGACAAGCGAAGTTGTCAAAGATATTAAAGAAACTTTACGGATGACAAAACCATTTGAATACATTCATTCACTTGATCGTCCTGCTATTGCATATGAAATAGTAGAGGTTGAAAACCAACAAGAAAAAATGAAATGGATATTAGGTAGAGTTATCTCTACTGAAGGTCCAGGAATAATTTATACACAATCACGTAAAAAGACGGAAGTTTATGCAACAATGCTAAGAGAACAAGGAATTTCTGTTGCCTATTACCACGCAAAAATGGAGCAAAGTGACAGGATATTAATCCAGCAACAGTTTCAGCAGGGACAATTAGATTGGATCTGTGCGACAAATGCTTTTGGAATGGGTATTCACAAAGATAATATCAGGCAAATTATTCATGATCATATTCCGACATCTGTAGCAGGCTATATGCAGGAGGTTGGAAGAGCTGCAAGAGATGGCAATCAGGCGATCGCCTCACTCTTATATACTTCTTCAGATGTTGAGCAAACATTTTACGTAGCGATGCAAGATTTTCCAGAGGAACAAGACATTCATTTTGCTTATCAAGAAGAATATTCTGAAGTTGAACAGGCAGAGACTACAAGCCGCATTCTAGCTTATTGGAAAGAGCAATTAAATGAACAGCAAACTATTCAATTATTTAAGCAAATTAAACAAAAAAAGTGGCAGGATATTCAAAGTTTTTACTTAATGATTCGAAATGATTCTTGTTTGAGGGAGCAGCTACTTCATTATTTTGATCAAGCATTAATAGAACGACCCCATCATTGTTGCTCCAAATGTAAATTAAATGTTTCTAGCATTTTAAGGAAAAGAACTGATGAAAAGAATAGGCAAGATGAAATGAATTGGATAGATAGATTAAATATACTTCTTCCATCATAATACTTTTGTTAAGTTTACTTTTTCTACAATATTCGTCATAATAGAAGTAGAAATGAAGGCAGAAATGGAGTTTGAATAAAATGAACCAAGATGATTATCAAAAAAAAATCGACGAACATCGACAATCCATAGGACAAGATGACGATACCAATGAAATGAGAAGAAGTAGAAGTTCAAATCAGAAACCAAAGAAAAAATCTAGAAATTTATTAATCCCAGTTGTTTTTTGCATTTTCATATTAATCCCAATTAGTATATTTATTTACGTACAATTTTTCTATGTAGCTGATCCAGATAAAGCAGAAGTAGTAAAAAATGATACGATACATGTAGAAACGCAAGCTATTAATAATGGGACAGAAAAAGATGAAACTACCAAAGCAGAAGAAAAAGAAGAAGTAGAAGTTCCAGTGGTAACTACTCCTGAAGAAACTGAGCAACCAGCTGAACAGACAGAGGAAGTTACTGAAGAGCCAAAGCAAGAAGAAGTAGCAGTAGATAAAACAGAACCTACAGAAGCAGCTAGTTCCAAAACGCATATAGTTAAGGAAAATGAAACACTATATCGTATTGCCGTTAATTATTATAAAGATCCAGCAGCGGTCGAAAAAATAAAATCTGCTAATGGTCTTTCGTCAAATGAAATTTCTGTTGGTCAAAAGTTAGTACTACCTTAAACATATACAAAGAAGGATATTTTTCATAAATGTTGAATATATAATATAGGGTATATTCTAGTTGGAAGAGGTGCTAATATGTTTGTAAAAAGTGTGATGGTCCCAAAAGAAAAGTGTATTACAGTTCAAGTAGATACTTCTGTATCGTCGGCTCTTCGTGTTTTAGAGGAAAAAGAAATGGATGCTTTACCGATTTTAGACAACGGCCAATATGTAGGTATGTTTAACAAATACCTTTTGTATAAAGCGCATTTCTATAGCAATCTTGATAAACAAACTTTCATGGAGCAAACGAAAGTAACAGATATTATGACAAACGAGGATATATTTGTTGGTTACGAAGAAGTTTTCGAAAATGCAATGATTAAGCTTCATGATTTTCCTGTCCTAGCTGTTGTGGAGGATGGAAAATTTCTTGGTTTAGTAACTCGTTATGATTCGGTAATACAATTTAAAAGTGCATTTGGTATGAATAGTAAGGGAACGCGTATAACTTTTACTTCTGTAGAATCTGAAGGACGAATTCAAAAAATGACGGATGTACTGCATAAATATCACGCTTCGGTCATTTCAATCGTAACTTTTGATGAAACAGATAAACTATTCAGACGTATTGTATTAAAGATTGAAAACGATTCAAAAATTGACCGTATTCTAGCAGATTTAGAAAAAGCGGGGTTTCGTGTTTTACATATTGACAAAGAAGAGTAAAATTAGCTTATAGAAAACACGAGTGCAGGGCAGGGGAATTTCCCTGTCCTTTTCCATGTTATATGGGGGTATATATTTGATAGGATGGATAATTGGTATAGGATTGTTTATATTTTTTATTATTTTTTTGTATATGTTATTTTTAGCTTTTCAAACAAATATTCATACCCATTCATTGTATATTGATGAATGGAAGAAGGAAGATCATTTTCATATTTTTTTCATATCCGACATCCATCGCAGAAAAATAAGTGATGAGCTTATTCAAAAACTCAGCGGAAAAGTAGATATCGTTATAATCGGAGGAGATTTGACGGAGAGGGGAGTCCCTTTAAAACGGACGAATGATAATATTAGACAACTTGCCAGATTAGGAAATACTTGTTACGTTTTCGGTAACAATGATCGAGAAGTTGGGGAACAAAATTTACGAGATATCCTTTATTCGCATGATGTCTGTATATTGGAGAACAACTCTATTAAATATGAAAAAAACAATTTTTCTGTTCGTGTAGTAGGGATTAATGATGGATTTGAGGGACCAGTAAAAATATATGAAGCGTTCAAAGACGTTACTGAATCTGATATTATCATTTTTACAACTCATGCTCCAGCATACTTTAATAATGCCAAAAAGGTATGTAAGCCGCATCTTCTCTTAGCGGGTCATCTCCATGGTGGCCAAATACGTTTTGGCCCATTTGGGATTTATGAGAACGGTAGCTATCGTGAAAAAGAAAATAGTGCTGAGCTCATAAGTAATGGATTTGGAACAACTGCGGTACCATTGAGACTGGGAGCAAAATCTGAATGTCATTTAGTAACCATAAGTGGAAGAAATTAAGTGAACAAAGAAAGGAAGTTTTTTTGTGTTTCAACAGGTAGATATATTAATAGTTGGAGGAGGACCTTGCGGGTTAGCAACAGCTATTTCTACACAAAATATCGGACTAAAAACCCTCATAATTGAAAAAGGAAATGTAGTGGAGGCTATTTATAATTATCCCACACATCAGACTTTCTTCAGTACAAGTGAGAAATTATCAATAGGTGAAGTTCCATTTATAGTAGAGGAGAGAAAGCCCAAAAGAAATCAGGCTTTAGTCTACTATCGAGAAGTAGCAAAACTTAAAAACCTTGATGTCCGTAAATATGAACAGGTGCTAAAAGTAGAGAAACAAGAAAATAATTTTAAGGTATATACTTCTAAAGGAACTTATATGGCAACATATGTAGTCATAGCAACTGGTTATTATGATCATCCGAACTATATGAATATTCCTGGTGAAGATTTAGGAAAGGTACAACATTATTTTAAAGAGGGACATCCGTATTTTGGTTTAGATGTACTGGTTATCGGAGGGAAAAATTCAGCCATTGATGCAGCCTTAGAACTAAACAAAGCTGGAGCTAATGTAACGGTAGCTTATAGAGGGAATGAATATTCACCAAGTATAAAACCATGGGTACTTCCAGAGTTTGATGGTCTCGTAAGAAATAACGAGGTACAAATGCATTTTAATACAGAAGTAATAGAAATAGGAGTATCTAATGTAACATTAAAAAATAGTCAAACTGGGGAATTCCAAGTGTCAAATGACTATGTATTTGCAATGACGGGCTATCACCCTGATCATACATTTTTAAAACAAATGGGTATTCAAATTGATGAAGCTACAGGAAGACCAACTTATGATGCGGATACAATGGAAACGAATGTAGAAGGGATTTTCATAGCTGGTGTAATTGCAGCTGGTAATAATGCAAATGAAATTTTTATAGAAAATGGACGATTCCATGGAGAGCAAATAGCAAAAGAAATTAAAAGAAAACAAGACAATATGTGAGTCATTTTCATGACTATATGAGTCAAATATTTTAATGCTTGTTTCTGTGATAACATTTATACAAATTTCTTCACTTTATTATCTTGATTGAAAAAAGAGTAGTTGTCGTTGTATAGTCAGTACGACAACTACTCTTAAATATTCTACACTGCTTTTTCGTATCTCAAAAAATATACTCAATTGCTTTCTGTGGATCAGGATGGTTTAATGCTATCAGCAATGCTAATCTAGCTTTTTGTCCATTTAAGCCTTGTGCAAAAATTACACCAGCATCTTTAAGGCCTTTTCCTCCTCCTCTATAACCATACACATCTTGTGCAATTCCATTAAAACATCTAGAAACCAATATAATTGGAATATTTTTGTTTAATGTCTCTTCAATGACAGAAACAAGGCTTGGAGGTACATTGCCTTGACCTAACCCCTCTAATACTATTCCATCGTATCCTAAATCTATCGATGCTTTTAGCAAGTCTGGCTCCATTCCCGCATATACTTTAAACAATGCAACTTTTTTCTCAATATGTTCAATCGGAAAAACGATACGGTGATTGGGTGAATGATGAAAATGTACGATGGATTTAGAAATAAACCCGATAGGTCCATATTGTGGACTCTGAAACGTACTCACATTGCTGGTATGGGTCTTAGTTACATTTTCTGCAGTGTGTATTTCATCGTTTAATACAACTAGTACACCTTTCATTTTTGCATCATCGGAAGAAGCTACTTGGATAGCAGACATTAAATTATATAACCCATCTGCACCAATTTCATTGGAAGAGCGCATCGCACCCGTAAGGACAATTGGTATTTCCGTATCAACAGTGAGGTCCAAAAAGTATGCAGTCTCTTCTAATGTATCTGTTCCATGCGTAATGACAACACCATCTATATCGTCAGTTATAATATATTGATCTATTAGCTGTTTCAGCTCTAACATTTCGTCGGGTGTAACATGAGGTGAAGGGAGATTAAATGCCTCTATTTCTACTATATTGGCTAATGATTTAAGTTTTCCTGCCTCGATTAAAAGTGGATTTTGATCTGCTGGAACAACAGCTCCTGTGTCTGCGTGCACCTGCATAGATATTGTGCCACCTGTATGGATTAATAAAATAGTTTTCAATGTAAGTACCTCCCATAATCTGTGTATTTAAGGTATAATAGTAATAATGAAATGGAAGGAGTAAGTTTATGTTCATACTACTTTCCGTTGCAATAGCCCCAGCGTTGGCATTATTAAGTTTTTTTTACTTACGTAAAGAAATATCTGCAGAACCCTCCAGATTATTGTTACATACATTTATATATGGCGCTATATTAACATTTCCAATAATGTTTATTCAACATGTTTTTCAAGAGGAACAGATTTTTTCTTCTTTATTTTTACATCAAGCTATTGTAACGAGTGCACTAGAAGAGTTCTTTAAATGGTTGGTTCTTATAGTAGCTATCTATGGGCATGTAGAGTTTGATGATCCCTACGATGGCATTTTATATGGTGCTAGCGTAGCACTAGGTTTTGCGACTGTTGAAAATATATTATATTTATTGAATTTTGGTATGGATGAAGCAATTTTACGTGCAATTCTTCCAGTTTCCAGTCATGCCCTATTTGGCGTTTTAATGGGGTATTATATCGGTAGAGCAAAATTCACGACCTTAACGAAATCTCGTTATGAAATATTTTACGCATTGATAGGACCACTAGCCTTGCACACTGTTTATAATAGTATTCTGGGTATTACAGGCTTGGAGTTATTATTAATGGTACCATTTATGTTGTTTTTGTGGCTATTTAGTTTATCGAAAGTAAAGAAAGCCCATATTTTATCCCGTAGAAAAAGATATAAGAATCATGAATATTATGTAGAAGAAAAAGTCTAGCTATATGCTAGACTTTTTTTGTATATTTTGACACTTCATGCTCCATGCTAAATAAAAAGGAGAGATGTCGTTTGAAAAAAATAAAATACATCCTGATTAGTTTGCTATTTTGTACGTTTAGTTATTCATTGATCAATGAGCAACCAACTACCCAGGCTTTCTCTGCTCAAATATTAGAACGGGGTGCTTACGGAGACGACGTTATCGAACTCCAAGCAAGGTTACAGTATATTGGATTTTATAAGAGTGAGATAGATGGTAAATTTGGTTATAGTACTTACTGGGCACTGAGGAATTTCCAGGAAAAATATGGGCTTCCAATCGACGGCCTACTAGGAGAAGACACTAAGAAAAAATTAGTAGGTGTTTCAGATTACAATAAAGAATTTGTCCACGAGCAGATAAATAAAGGGAATAGTTTTACACATTATGGTGGGGTGGATTTAGATAAGCAAGTAAAAAACAAAAAAGCAGAGAGTACAAATATGCAGCTGCCTCCACAATATTCGGAAAAAGATTTGAAACTGATTGCTAATGCTGTATATGGAGAAGCGCGTGGAGAACCTTATGAAGGACAAGTTGCAGTAGCAGCAGTAATTTTAAACCGAATCGAACATCCAGATTTTCCAAATACGGTTTCAGAAGTAATTTTTCAGCCTTTAGCATTTACAGCAGTAGCGGATGGGCAAATTTGGCTTGAACCAAATGAACGTGCAAAGGAAGCTGTGTTAGATGCGCTAAATGGATGGGATCCAACTGAAAATGCTATTTATTATTTCAATCCAGACACTGCAACAAGTGAATGGATATGGAGCAGACCACAAATTAAAACAATAGGACAGCATATTTTCTGTGCATAAGGAGATAAAATGAAAAAAATTATATGGGTAATCGTGTCTTCCGTCGCAGTAGTATTCCTTATGTATCATTTCTCAGTTCAGTCTCAAAATAACAGGTTAGAAAATGCATTAGCAGTACAATACTCCAATCAATTGACCTCAGCATCAGAAAAATTAACTAAGCTAACTGAATCCGTCGATCAGACAATGCTATTTACGGATAAAGAAGCACTAGAACAGCCCTTAGATGATGTATGGCGGATTTCCTCTGATATAAGAACTTCTATAAGTTCATTGCCTATTAGTAGCGAAACATCTACAGTATGGATGAATTATTTAAACAGACTAGGTAATGGTGCTGCGCAGGTGAAAAATGGAGAAGTGCCAATTGACGAATGGCAAAAGAATATGGTCAGTACTAGAGAAAACTTGCAAGCCCTTTCAGATCAGTGGGCATTTACGAACAAAGACGGTGGAAATAAAGACTATATTGTAACAGCCTTTGTTCAAAATAAATTAGATAAAAATGGTGAGAAAAATTGGAAGTCACTAGGGAACTCTGTAAAGGCATATACAGAAAGCGACTTCCCTATGACTGCCAGTGAAACGGATCAGCAAAAGAAAAAGGATTTACAGCATATTAAGGACTCCGAAATAACGGAAGATGAGGCTAAGGAACAGTTCGTCAAATTGTTTCCAGAATTTAAGGATGCAAAAATTCATATAACAGAAAGTTCCCAGGATGCCCCTTATCCTTTTTATCATATCGAATTCCATGAAGGTATTCGGATAGGATATGCAGATTTGACCAAAAAAGGTGGACACATACTGTCATTTTTGCTGGAAAGACCTTTTGAAAAGACGACTATAACAGTACAGCAGATGAAAGATAAGTCAGCTGAATATATGAAAACATTAGGGTTTACCGATACAGAGATGGTAGAATATCGTGAAAACTCAGTGGCTTGGCATTTATCGTTTGCAAGAAAAGAAGAAAATAATGATGCTTTAATTTATGCAGATGGTATTCAATTGAAAATTGCTAAGGACAATGGAGAATTGCTCGGTTTAAATGCCATGGAATATATTCAGAAAGAAAAAATTGGTAAGCAAGAAATAGTACCGTTAGATAATGTGGGGCTCTTTTCAAGTAACTTTTACATTGAGGAAGAACGTTTAGCATATGTAGAAAATAAACAACTAGAGCAACGTTTAGCCTATCAAGTATTAGCTAAAAATGATACTATTGGCACGTACAAAATTTATGTAGATACCGAAAACCATGAAATTTTACATGCAGATAAGCTTCCATAGAACTTTTTTCTATAGAAATATACTCATTTCAGTGTCATAATAGAAAGTATATTATAACACTAAAGAGGGTTGCTTATGAAAATCAAAGTTGGTACACAATTAACGTTAGAGCCAACCTTTACTGATAAAACAGAAAAGTATCGATGTAAAGTGGTTGATCTAGACGAACAATTTATTTATATCGATTACCCGACGGATACAATATCCAATAGGACAGTTTTTTTAATGGACGGCATGCAGCTAAGAGCAACTTTTGTAGAAGATTCAAAGGCAGTTTATGCATTTCAAACAGAGGTATTAGGAAAAAAATCAAAACAAATACCAATGGTTAGACTTGCATTTCCAGCAGATTCCGAATTTTTGCGAATTCAGCGTAGAGATTTTGTACGTGTAAATACTTCTATCGATATTTCTGTACAATTTGAAGGGGAAAGATACCAATTCGTTACAGATGATATCAGTGCCGGTGGATCCGCTGTTATCTTGAATAAACCAGTCAACTTTAAAGCTGGAGACGAAGTGACATTACTAATTCCTCTATTGTTTAACAATGGAGACCTTAAATATGTTACAACTCTAGCCCAAGTAATTAGGATTTGGGAAAAAGAATCACTTACTATTGCTTCTTTAAACTTTACAGATACGGATGACCTAGATAAACAACAAATAGTAAGATTTTGTTTTGAGCGTCAACTATCGATTCGAAAGAAAACGATGAATTAAATGAAAAGAAGTGAGGCTGCTCAAAAGTATAACTTTTGGGTAGCCTCTTAAAATTTTTGATATTAATTTCAGTCAATTTCATAAAAGGCTTTTTGAGAGATGTAACCCAAATTATCATTTGGACACTTGCTTTTTTCTCATTAATACAGTTCTATGATAAAATGTAAAGGAATAGAGTGGAGGCAAATAGATTGAAGAAACAAATACAAATAGCCATTGATGGCCCTGCAGCAGCAGGTAAAAGCACGATTGCAAAAAAGACTGCAGAATTACTAGGGTATACATATGTTGACACAGGTGCAATGTACCGTGCAATCACGTATAAAGCACTACAAGAAAACATAGATTTGCAAGACGAAGATAAATTAACATACTTACTAAAGGATACTTTGATTGATTTAAAACCTTCTCCAGATGGTCAATTGGTATTTCTTGATAATATGGCTGTCACTGAGGAAATTCGTTCAAAAGAAGTTACAGCTTCTGTATCAGCGGTTGCTGCACATGCGACATTACGAGAAGAAATGGTAAAAAGACAGATGGAAATGGGCAAAAATGGGAGCATTGTAATGGATGGAAGAGATATTGGTACCCATGTATTAAAGGATGCAGAGCTAAAGATTTTTATGAGTGCTAGTGTAGACGAAAGAGCAAATAGGAGATATCTAGAAAACCAAAATAGAGGAATTGAAACAAACTTAGAAGAACTTAAACAAGAGATTGCGCTTAGAGATAAGTTAGATAGTGAACGACAAGCATCACCTTTAATACAGGCAGATGATGCAATTTTTATAGATACGACGTACTTAACGGTTGATGAAGTATCTGAAAAAATTATGCAACTTGCAAAAGAAAGGATGTCCTAATTTGAATATATACTCCTTTGCAAAGACGGTTGTTTTTTCGGCATTAAAACCAATATATAGATTTGAAGTTATTGGAACCGAAAATTTCCCAAAAGATGGTGGTATTTTATTATGCTCCAACCACATTAATGCATTGGATCCACCTGTAGTAGGGATACTTGCTCCTAGGCCAGTCCATTTTATGGCGAAAGCAGAATTATTTAATGTCCCACTATTAAAGGGGATTTTACCTGGTGTGAATGCTTTCCCAGTTAAGAGAGGGCTAAGTGACCGCGATGCCCTGAGAACAGCTATTAAGCTTTTAAAAGAAGGGGAAGTAGTAGGATTATTTCCTGAAGGGACAAGAAGTAAAGATGGCAAGTTAGGGAAGGGATTTAGTGGAGCGGGGTTCTTCGCATTACGCGGAGAAGCAAATGTTGTTCCTTGCGCTATAATTGGTCCTTATAAACCTTTTAAAAAGTTAAAAGTTGTATACGGCGAACCAATTGATATAAAACCTTATCGTGAAAGAAAGGCTTCAGCAGATGAAGTTACAGAAGTAATAATGGAGAATATTGCTCAATTATTAAAAGAGCACCAATCAAAATAATTAGAAAATTTTAATTTGAAAAGTGCTTCCTTTTGTAATTCTGTGCCAATTCGCATAATATAGAATAGAGACGCTGTGAAGGAGGAATATCATATGTCAGAAGAAATGAACTTAAACGACACGAATGAGTTTAAAGAGGGTGAACTAGTAAAAGCAACTGTTGCACAAGTAGATGAAAAATCTATAATCGTAACAATTGAAGGAGCACCTTATGATGGTATAGTTCCAATAAGTGAACTATCTAGCTTGCATATTGAAAAAGCATCCGACTCCGTTTCCATCGGTGACGAATTGGAATTAATGATTACTAAAGTGGAAGAAACTAATTTTGTTCTCTCTAAAAGAAAAGTGGATGCGGAAAAAGCTTGGGATAAGTTAGAACAGCAATTCCAATCTGGAGAAATTATTGAAACAGAGGTTAAAGAAGTAGTAAAAGGCGGACTAGTAGTAGATTTAGGTGTCCGTGGTTTCATCCCTGCTTCATTAATAGAGGATCATTTTGTAGAGTCCTTTGAAGACTATAAAGGGAAAGTAATAACTTTTAAAATAGTTGAAATTGAAAAGGAAAAAAATAGACTGATTCTTTCTCATAAAGCAGTTGTAGAAGATGAAAAATCTGTTAGCAAGCAACAAACATTTGAATCCATCAAAAGTGGTGACATTTTAACAGGTACAGTACAACGTCTAGCATCGTTCGGTGCATTTGTTGATATTGGTGGAGTGGATGGACTTGTTCATATTTCACAAATTTCGTACGAGCATTTAGAAAATATTGCAGACGTTTTAAAAGAAGGGCAAGAAGTTAAGGTAAAAGTTTTATCTATCGATCGTGATGCAGAGAGAATTTCTCTTTCTATCAAGGATACATTGCCTGGACCATGGGCTGAAGTGGAAGAAAAAGCTTCAAAAGGAGCAGTACTTACGGGGAAAGTAAAACGTCTAGTTTCATATGGTGCGTTTGTAGAAGTATTCCCTGGAGTTGAAGGGCTTGTGCATATTTCTCAAATTGCACATAAGCATATTAGTAATCCACAAGAGGTCTTAAAAGAGGGTGAAGAAGTACAAGTTAAGGTGATTGAAGTTAACCTTGCTGATAAACGTCTTTCTTTAAGCATTAAAGAATTAGTTGAAAATGAAGATAAATACAATATAGAAGATTATCAAATGCCTGAAGAATCAAGAGGATTCTCTATAAGTGATGTATTAGGAGACAAGTTGAAAGGCTTCACAAACAATAACTAAAACATACCATATATTGAACAGGCGACTTCAATAAAGTCGCCTGTTTTTGTGTTTTTGTTGTATAATACAACTTAGACGAAGTTGGAAGGATGAAAAAGTAATGACAAAACCAGTAGTAGCAATCGTTGGTAGGCCAAATGTTGGCAAATCGACTATATTTAATCGAATCGTAGGAGAGCGTGTTTCTATTGTGGAGGACATTCCAGGTATTACACGTGATCGTATATATAGTTCTGCCGATTGGTTGACACATGAATTTAATATTATTGATACAGGTGGTATTGAACTAAGCGACGAACCATTTTTAGAACAGATTAAGCAGCAAGCAGAAATAGCGATGGACGAAGCTGATGTTATCATATTCTTGACTAATGGTCGGGAAGGAATAACTTCAGCAGATGAATATGTTGCTAAAATTTTGTATAAAACTAAAAAACCAATTGTATTAGCTGTTAACAAAATCGATAATCCGGATATGCGGGATATGCTTTATGATTTTTACGCTTTAGGATTAGGTGAACCTTTCCCAATCTCAGGCTCCCACGGACTTGGATTAGGTGATTTGCTAGATGAAGTAGCGAAGAATTTCCCAGATGTAGAAGATATAGAATATGGCGAAGAAGTTATTAAATTTTCTCTAATTGGACGTCCAAATGTAGGGAAGTCTTCTTTGATAAACGCATTTTTAGGACATGATCGTGTAATCGTAAGTGATATCGCGGGTACAACAAGAGATGCGATTGATACGGAATACTCTTTTGATGGCCAAGAATACGTAATGATTGATACAGCAGGTATGCGTAAAAAAGGGAAAGTATATGAAACGACGGAGAAATACAGTGTTTTACGTGCTTTAAAGGCGATTGAACGTTCTGACGTTGTTTTAGTTGTTTTGAATGCAGAAGAAGGTATTCAAGAACAAGATAAAAAAATTGCTGGTTACGCACATGAGGCTGGAAAAGCAGTTATTATTGTCATGAACAAATGGGATGCTATTGAAAAAGATGACAAAACAATGAATGTGATGACGAAAAAAATTAGAGATCACTTCCAATTCTTGGACTATGCACCGATCGTTTTCGTCTCTGCTAAAACGAAACAACGTGTTCATGCACTGTTACCGGTCATTAATCAGGTAAGTGAAAATCATGCAATGCGTGTTCAGTCATCTGTATTGAATGAGGTAATTGAAGATTCTGTAGCGAGAAATCCAGCTCCAACTGATAAAGGGAAGAGACTGCGTATTTACTATGCAACTCAAGTGGCTATCAAACCGCCAACTTTTGTTGTATTTGTTAATGAGCCAGAGATGATGCATTTTTCTTATGAAAGATTTTTAGAAAATCGTATAAGAGAGTCCTTTGACTTTGAGGGTACTCCAATCCGGATTATCACACGCGCAAGAACTTAATCCTATTAGTTTTAAAGGAGCGAAATAGCGATGGAAAAAGTAACTGTACTGGGTGCAGGAAGTTGGGGAACAGCCCTTGCAATGGTTCTTGCAAACAATGACCATGATTGTTTACTTTGGTCACACAGAGATGAACAGGCAACAGAAATAACTATTAACCATACAAACAAAAAGTATTTGCCTGACACTATTTTGCCAGCTAATCTAAAGGCTACTAGTGACTTTCAAAAAGCAATTCAACATGCAAATGTTATTGTGATTGCTGTGCCAACTAAAGCGATTAGAGAAGTTTGCGAAAACATGTTAACTATCTTGGATGAGAAGAAACTGTTTGTACATGTTTCTAAAGGGATTGAACCGGATTCGCTAAAAAGGATATCAGAAATGATTGAGGAAGAGTTAACTGCGGGTGTTACGGAAGCAATAGTCGTATTATCTGGTCCTAGTCATGCAGAAGAGGTTGTCTTAGAGCATCCAACAACTATTACAGTTGCAAGTGAAAATATGCTGGCAGCCGAGAAGATTCAAGATTTGTTTATGAACAAATCTTTCCGTGTCTACACAAACGATGATGTAATCGGTGTAGAAATTGGTGCGGCTTTAAAAAACGTAATTGCATTAGCAGCTGGAATTGTTGATGGTTTAGGATACGGAGATAATGCAAAAGCGGCTCTAATAACTAGAGGGCTTGCAGAAATATCTCGTCTAGGCATTAGTCTTGGTGCGCAACCATACACTTTCTCTGGATTAACAGGTATGGGTGACTTAATCGTAACATGTACAAGCGTGCATTCAAGAAATTGGCGCGCTGGTAATATGTTAGGTAAGGGGGCAACCCTGGATACTGTGTTAGAAGAGATGGGAATGGTGGTAGAAGGTGTCCGTACTACAAAAGCAGCATATCAGCTCGCTATTAAGCAACGAGTGGACATGCCGATTACAGAAGCCTTGCACTCCGTTTTATTTGAACAGGTCAATCCTAAAGAGGCAGTAGATATTTTGATGCACCGCACGAAAAAACACGAATTAGAAGATTATAAAACGTTCTAAATTTGTCACAAATGGAAAGAGTTGTTGATAATAACAACTCTTTTTTGACTGTATACTTGAAATGTTGTTTATTTAATAGTTCCTTGTAAGTGTTGCCCCAAACTTTTTTGTTAGAATTTGTCTATCTTCAACGCCTAGTTTCCTTAGTCGCATCGGGCTTTCAGGGAAACTGGATGAGACATAGTAGTCATTGGTTGTTACATGGTGTCACGATCTTAGACAGAATAACTTTTTTGCAAAGGGTCGTCTTCACGTGAAATTCTACCAACGCTTACCCCGGAGTAAAGCTTGTCATATAAGCAAGTTGGCGGGGCTTTCATTGGCGTTGTGCGCTTTTAGTTTGTTTTGTATTTTTATTGAAGAAAGGTGTGGAAGTTGTTGTGGTGTTATTAGTATCATCAATGGATAAAATGTGGATATCGTTTGGATCTATGGGTTGTATGTTTTTAGCTATGGCATTTATGTTTTTCGTAAAGAATAAACTGAAAAATAAATTCTTGAAATTTATATTAGGTTTAATCGCATACATATTATTGTTTATAGGTTTCATTACGATGATTTATATAATATCTAACCCAACTAAGGCTTAGTAAGGAGATTCCTATGAAAAACTTTAAACTTTTTGCTGTTGTAATTATGTTAGTGATTTTTTTAGCTGGATGTAGTTATAAAAGTGGTTATGAACCTGAAAATTTATTACCATATGAAGATCAACTGTTAGCAGTTCAAAATGCTGTTGATAGTTTTCAGGAAGATTCCAGTGGACTATTACCGATAAAAACACGCGATATGGAAACTGACCAATACATTAAATACCCAATTGACTTTAGTAAAATCATTCCATCTAAACTTGGAGAGGCTCCTGCTAATTCTTATGAAGCTGGGGGTATTTATCAATATGTACTAATGAATGTAGAAGAGAATCCTACTGTTAAATTAGTAGACTTACGTATTGCAGATACCCTTCGTGACATCAACCATCGAAAAGGGATAAATGGATTCGGACCTATTGCTGAGACCATTGTAGAAGGTGTTTATAAGTTGGACTATAAAAAAATGGGATATGATAGTGAATTATCCATTCAAAGTCCATATTCTGATACTCAATTACCGATTGTTGCTACTGGCGATGGGGAGGTCTATGTTGATTACTCAATAGAATTGAATAGATTACTCGAAGAAACAGAAGAGCAAATAAAACCGGGAGATGACATTCGTTTTTTGTTAACGGATAATTTTGCAATTGTTCCTGCATATTCCCTTCCCTACACGATTAATGAACAAAATGAGCCAGTTTTTATGTTGAGTAAGTAAGAAGAAATAGTTATAAAGACTTAAATTTAAGTGGAAAACTGTTTAAATTGTTTTCAAAATGTCTTGATCATTCTTGATGTTATAATATTACCAAGTGAATTTTTAGTGATTTTGATTGTGATGGATGTTGCAATCAGAATCACTTTTTTGATAATTTTATGACATTTCTCTGTCAGTCCACCTTCAAAAACTATTAGAGAGAATAGTGAATTTGATTTTTATCCTGTGGTTCTCGAAATATAAATGTTATTGTGTTTTTCTTTCCTAATCGGATAAATATTTACTATTTGAGTCAATTTCATAATTACTTGTTTCATTTACCAAATGCGAATGTTTACTTAATATCGCCATATATTATTCGTTTTTTAAGGCGATCCCGTTGATTGGAGTGGTAGCCGGCGAATCTAGTGGAAATCAGTGTTGTTCGGGTTTTACTATATAATATTCTTTGTGAAATTGAATCATTTAAACTTATATAAATTGAAAATCTTTACATCTATAAATCACAATAAATAATTGCATCTTTGTTTCAAATACCATTTATAAATGGTTTTGTCACATTTTATATTTAACTAATATTAGTATTTAAGTAACAGTTTCTATGTCTAGCTATAACATGCATTTGAGCAAGACAATGTGGATTAATAATCAATCGTTTCTAGAAGTTAAAAAGGACGTTTCGTGCGATATGCATGAAACGTTTTTTTTGTGCATATATTAAATTGCTAAGAAAGGAGAGTATCCATGTCGAGTAAACTGTATGAACAGATAGCAGAAAGAACGAATGGAGATGTGTATATTGGTGTAGTCGGCCCTGTCCGAGTAGGTAAATCTACTTTTGTAAAACGTGTAATGGAGTTAGTAGTAATCCCGAATATTCAGGAAGAGGCCGAGCGACTACGTGCACAAGATGAATTGCCTCAAAGTTCTCCAGGCAATGTGATTATGACAGCGGAGCCGAAATTCGTACCAGCACACGGGACAAATATCCACTTAGGAGAAGATCAACTACGCTTACAGATCAGACTAGTAGACTGTGTCGGTTATATGATCGATGGCATTAAAACGCACTCTGGTGAAGAAGGGCAAAAGCTTGTGCATACACCATGGCATAGCGAAGCAATACCTTTCGAGGAAGCTGCTAGAATTGGGACAGACAAAGTAATTAGAGATCACTCTACTATTGGTATTGTTGTCACAACGGATGGATCAGTAAATAATATTCCTCGTATGGCAGCTGAAAGTGCAGAACAACAAATAATTACACAATTAAAGGAAATTGGTAAACCATTCGTTATCGTTCTAAACAGTAAAAATCCAGGTCATTTAGAGACGATTCAATTAAGTGAAGAATTACAAAGACAACATGAAGTTCCAGTAATTGCAACTGCCGTTGATCGTATGACTGCTGAGGAAATTCAATACATACTCCAACAAGCACTCTATGAATTTCCGATCACGGATATCGAATTAGTAAAACCAGATTGGACAGATGTGTTAGAACCTGACCATTTTGTCAATAATGCTATCACTTCCTCCTTACAAGAATGGCTGCAAATAGTATCCAAAATGAAAGACGTGAAAGAATTAGCTTCTAGATTCAAGCAAGTTCCCTTTATCCAGTCAGCAGAAGTTGTAGAAGCAAATCCCGGTAGAGGGTCAGCATGTATACAAATTGGCTTAAAACCCGAAGTGTTTCAGGAAGTTTGCGATGAATGGTTAGAGGAACCTATTGAGTCGAAGAAGGATTGGCTACTGTTCGTTAAAGAAGCATCTACCGCAAAGAAGGCATATCATAAATTTTCAGATGCTTTGGAAGCAGCTAAAAAACATGGTTATGGCGTATCATTACCAACAATTCAAGATTTTCAGCCTACCGCTCCCGAAATTATCAAACAAAATAATTTCTATGGTGTAAGCTTAAAAGCAAAAGCTGCCTCTCTCCACATTATACGTGTAGATATGGAAGCTGAATTCGCACCATTAATCGGGTCTGAATTTCATAGTCAGCAATTATTAAAGGATTTAAAACATGGGTATTTACACGACCGAGATGCTTTATGGCAAACACAGGTTTTTGGAACTTCTCTAGTGGAAGTTTTAAAAGAAAGTTTACGTTATAAAACAGAAAGTGTTTCTGACGTAGCGAAGAAGAGAATGCGAGAAACGATTGAACGAATGGTAAATGAAGGTGACCGAGGGATGGTCACATTTATATTGTGAAGTCAATACAGGACTTTTTGCGAGTATGCAAAAAGTCCTGTTATTGTGTGAAAATGTCCTTTTTTTGAGGAAACTTAGCTAAACTCGTGTAAATTGTGTTGCGAAGGTTTTTTGGTTGTGATACTCTTTTTACAGGATTGAAGCTATCTTCCTTTGAGAGGAGGTGAATGGTATGAATAAAACAGAACTAGTTAACTCTGTTGCAGAAGCTACAGAACTTTCTAAAAAAGATGCTTCTAAAGCTGTTGAAGCTGTATTTGAATCAATTCAAACTGCTCTTGCAGATGGTGAAAAAGTACAATTAATCGGTTTTGGAAACTTTGAAGTTCGTGAACGTGCTGCACGTAAAGGACGTAACCCACAAACAGGTAAAGAAATCGACATCGCTGCAAGCAAAGTACCTGCGTTTAAACCAGGTAAAGCACTTAAAGACGCAGTTAAATAACTGATGTTGTAGTACATAGAACGGTTATTGTGGAGCTTGCTTCACGGTAGCCGTTCTTTTCAATTAAGTTCTGTTATCAGATTGTTCAATTGTTAAGCTATAACCCAAAAAAAGAATTTCAGCTATTAACGAGATAAAATATGCAGATATGACATTAGAATAAATTTATTTATTATAATTATGTCATATGCTAAGATGCAATTGATATAATACATAGTTTTAGGGGGTCTACAGATGACAAAAGTCGATCTGAACAAGATAGAAGAAGCTGTTAAAATGATTTTAGAAGCAGTCGGTGAAGATCCAAATAGAGAAGGATTATTAGAGACACCTAAGAGAGTATCTAAAATGTACGCAGAAATGTTCGAAGGCTTACATCAGGATCCAAAGGAATATTTTAAAACTGTCTTTAACGAAGAACATGAAGAGTTAGTTTTAGTAAAGGACATACCGTTCTACTCCATGTGTGAACATCATTTAGTTCCCTTTTACGGTAAAGCACATGTAGCATATATTCCTCGTAATGGGGTTGTGACGGGCTTAAGTAAACTTGCTAGAGCTGTTGAAACTACAGCAAGACGCCCACAACTACAGGAAAGAATCACCTCAAGCGTAGCGGATGATATAATGCAAATGCTAAATCCACATGGTGTGTATGTAGTAGTGGAAGCAGAACATATGTGTATGACAATGCGAGGTATTAAAAAACCTGGTGCAAAAACAATTACTGCTGTTGCACGTGGAATTTTAGAAACTGACGATGTGAAGCGCTCAGAAATACTTTCATTCATAAAGATGAAGTAACACCTTTGGATGTCGGCTTTAGAATATGGTATGATGGAAAAAGACTGTGAACAAAGGAGACTATAATATGTCTAGTTCAGATTATATTTTGATAAAAGCAGAGGAAGATGGAGTTCATGTAATCGGTCTTACAAGAGGAACAGATACAAAATTTCATCATTCTGAAAAACTGGATAATGGTGAAGTTATGATTGCCCAATTTACCGAACATACGTCGGCCATGAAGATCAGAGGAAAAGCATCAATCCATTCTGCAAATGGTATTATACAATCCGATTCTAAAAAATAAATTAAAATAACCAGATAGACAGATTAAGCGCAGTTGGGAAATGGAGTAAAGTGTATGAACGAAGCATTGATCAAACAACATATAAAGCAGTATAAAGATGGCATATTCAAGCAAGTACAACATAGTACTTTGTTAAAATATACCGGGGCTCCTGTCATTGATGAAGAGCGTTTGTTTTTTACACTTTTACCACTATTTAATGGGGAAGAATGGGATGAGTCCCAAAGTAAATCTGCCATTGCAGTTACACTTATCTTTTCTGCCTTAGCTGCTCACGACTTAGTAAAAGAATTGAATGCAACCACTAAGGAACAGCAACTACAAGTATTAGCTGGGGACTATTATAGTGGGAAGTATTACCAGTTACTAGCTAGTGACAAACAATTAGACTTAATCCAACAATTGTCGGATGGTGTCGCAACTATATCTGAACAGAAGACTAGATTTTATGATCGACAATTATATAGCTTTGAGGAAATCATACAATCTATCCAACTGATTGAATCTAAATCTATCGAACAATTATATGAATATTATTCATTTCATGAATATGTATTCGTTATGAAAGAATCATTGCTACTCATTGCTCTAAAAAGAGAACTAGAAGCATATGAAAAAGGCGGCAAACCATTTTACATTAGTAAATCTAGTCAATTACAAGCCAATATTAATTTGCTACAGGTGGAGATAGGAAAAGTTGAGTCTTTACTCAAGGAAGAAATAACTAACTCAGAGCTATTGCAAGACCAACTAAAAGGCCTACTGTTAGATAAATTAATGAGATGCACCTTAGAAAAGCAGTTGAGAGAAGGTTAAATCGTGGGAAAATCAAAAGAACAACATGTACATGAAGTTTTTGAAAAGATATCCGATAATTATGATTCCATGAATTCGGTTATTAGCTTTCAACAACATAAAGCATGGCGAAAAGATACGATGAAGGCTATGCAAGTAAAACGTGGAAGCAAAGCATTGGACGTATGTTGCGGAACAGCAGATTGGACAATCGCATTGGCAAAGGCAACTGGACCAACTGGTGAAGTAAGAGGATTAGATTTTAGTCAGAACATGTTAAATGTAGGATTAGAAAAAGTTAAGGATATTTCGCAAATTGAGTTAATTCAAGGAAATGCTATGGAATTGCCATTCGAAGATAATTCTTTCGATTATGTAACGATTGGGTTTGGTTTACGCAATGTTCCCGACTATACACAAGTATTAAGTGAAATGAACCGTGTTGTTAAACCAGGTGGAATGGTTGTATGTTTAGAAACATCTACGCCAGATTCTAAACTATTTAATGGATTGTTCCGATTCTATTTCCGTTATATTATGCCCCTATTCGGAAAACTATTTGCAAAAAGCTATAAAGAATATTCATGGTTACAGGAGTCAGCTAAAGAATTTCCAAATAGAGCTGATTTAACAAAGCTCTTTGAAAAAGTGGGTTTGGTCAATGTAACTAGTAAACCATATAGTGGTGGAGCGGCAGCTAGACATATTGGATATAAAAAAGATATTTAAGTGAGTGAGGTTGTAACCGTGGACAAGATGAAGTTGAAGTTACTCTATTCCGATTTAAAATCGGATCTTGAAATCATCGAAAAAGAATTAGCTGTAGCGGTGAATTCTTCTTCTCACTTATTGAATGAAGCGTCTCTTCATCTACTACTTGCTGGAGGTAAAAGAATTAGACCAGTTTTCGTCTTGCTTGCAGCGAAATTCGGAAATTACTCTATAGACTCAATAAAAAGTGTGGCTGTTTCAGTTGAACTCATTCATATGGCCTCTCTCGTCCACGATGATGTAATAGACGATGCAGAAACCAGACGGGGCAGAGAAACTGTAAAGGCGCAATGGAACAATCGGGTTGCGATGTATACAGGTGATTTTCTTTTTGCAAATGCAATTGAATACATAACAGATTTACAAAATACATATGCACATGAAGTGTTATCTCAAACAATGGTGGAACTTTGTATTGGTGAAATTATTCAGATTGAGGATAAGCACTATCTAGAGCAAACAGTTAGAGACTATCTACGTCGAATTAAACGAAAAACGGCAATATTAATATCAGCCAGCTGTGAATTAGGTGCAATTGCTTCCAAAGCAGATGAAAAAACTGTAAGTCATTTGAAGCGGTTTGGATATTATGTTGGTATGTCATTTCAAATAATTGATGACATTTTAGATCTCACATCTTCTGACGAGGAATTAGGCAAACCTGCTGGATCTGATCTCGCGCAGGGCAATATTACTCTGCCTGTTTTATTCGTTAAAAACGATCCAGCCATTGAACCTTTATTAAGTGATATTTTAGCTGGAACTATTAGCGACACCAATCGACAAATATTGTTAACGAAAATTCGCGAATCAGACGGTATTGAACGTGCCAAACAAATAAGTAATATATACTTACAAAAAGCGCTAAATGAGGTTAAGCAATTACCGGCAAATTCAGCGAAGAAATCGTTACAAAATATTGCGCTATTCATGAGCAAAAGGAAATTTTAAGAGGAAGATTGATTAGTTGCTTACTTTTGGAACTCCGTAGCGAAAAACTAAGTTGTTAATTTAATTTGAAAATAATGCATTATAATGATAATATTTGTAACGGTGGAGAATAAAGTCCATTATATATATTCGAGGAGTGTTAACTATGGAAAAAACATTTTTAATGGTAAAACCTGATGGCGTACAACGTAACTTAATCGGTGAAATCGTAGGTCGTTTTGAAGCAAAAGGATTCCAATTAGTTGGAGCAAAATTAATGCAAATTCCTACCGAACTTGCTGAACAACATTACGGCGAGCACAAAGAACGCCCATTCTTCGGAGAATTAGTAGAATTCATCACTTCTGGACCGGTCTTTGCTATGGTATGGGAAGGCGAAAATGTTATCTCAACTGCTCGTTTAATGATGGGTGCTACAAACCCTAAAGAATCTGCACCAGGAACTATCCGTGGTGATTTCGCAGTAACTGTAGGGAAAAATATTATCCACGGTTCTGACGCTCCTGAAAGTGCTGAACGCGAAATCGGATTATTCTTCAAGCAAGAAGAGCTAGTATCATACAAAAAAGATGCTAACAACTGGATTAACTAATAAGAAATAGAAAAAGGTTGTTTATGACTTCATTCATAAACAACCTTTTTTTGTTTTGAAAAAAGAAGCTACAAGATAGAATATAGCTAAAATGAGAGAGAATAACTGCTAACAGAGAAATGCATTGTTATTCGAATGGCATATCGATCTTAGAAGTGAGATTGGAGTTTAAACCAGGGGCATCTCTTTTTATCCGAGGGAGTTGACCTAAACGAGAGAAACTCACACTCAACAAACTAAATGGTAGGTAAGTGTTCATATTTGTCTGTCTTTTTAGTATGTTCGAAATGCTACGTATAGGATATACTAATTATAGGTTTTAGAAGGGGGCGAAATCATTTTGCCGGATTATATTAAATTTGTGGATTCCATTAAGAAAAAGACAGGCATTGATCTTGCAGCATATAAAGAGGCGCAGATGCGTCGTAGACTAACTTCGTTGTATGAAAAAAAGGGATATAAAAATTTTGTTGAATTTTATCAAGCTCTCGACTCCAATAGAGATTTAATGAATGAATTTCTAGACAGGATGACAATCAATGTTTCGGAGTTTTATCGGAATGCAAAACGGTGGGAAATACTACAGACTAAAATATTCCCAAAATTATTAGAAACAAATAAACGTCTAAAAATTTGGAGTGCAGCTTGCTCTACTGGAGAAGAACCTTATACCATTGCAATGGTTCTGTCCAATCATGTTCCTTTAACTCAAGTTGCTATACACGCAACGGATTTAGATGAAAATGCAATTCAACGTGCGAAAGTTGGCATTTACCCTGAACGTTCCCTAGCCGAGGTTCCAACTGATATGAAGAATAAGCATTTTGAGAACCAAACTCCATTTTATAAGATGAGTGATGCAGTTAAAAGAACGGTAACATTCAAAAAACATAATCTATTGAAAGATACATATGATAAAAACTTTGATTTGATTGTTTGTAGAAATGTTATGATTTACTTCACAGAGGAAGCAAAAGATCAAATATATCAAAATTTTAGCGATTCCCTTCGTTCCGGTGGAATACTATTTGTTGGTAGTACTGAGCAAATATTCAATCCAGGAAAATATGGATTTGAAACGGAAGATACCTTTTTTTATCGGAAAAAATAAGAAAAACTGTCCGTGAAATTCCGGACAGTTTTTCTTCTAAGCAAAGATAATGAATAGAAGGTCGCACGAATTCAGCAATAGTGGAAGATAAGTGGTAAATGATTAATGAAAAGAAAGTATAGATAAGTCAAGACAATCGTTCACTGAACAAAGGTCGACTTCAGTTGAGGAATGATTTTTATTTTTCAACTAGCCTTTAAAAGGTACTTACACATTTTTTGTATACATTGTTCTAAAATTTTGTTATAGTGAAAAACAAATACTTTAGCGAGTTGAAGGGGGAAAGTGCTGTGAGATATTTAACTGCAGGTGAGTCACATGGACCACAACTAACAGCGATTATTGAAGGGTTACCAGCCCAATTAGAAATAACGAGTGAAATGATAAATAAAGAATTAAAACGTCGTCAAGGTGGACATGGTCGTGGAAGACGTATGCAAATTGAAAAAGATACAGTTGCTATTACTTCAGGTGTACGCCACGGGAAAACATTAGGATCTCCAGTTTGCCTAGTTGTAAATAATGATGATTGGAAGCATTGGACGAATATAATGGGAATTGAGCCTCTTGGAGAAGAAATAGATCCTGAGGATATTAAAAGACAAATTACAAGACCTCGTCCTGGTCATGCCGATTTAGTTGGAGGTATGAAGTATGGTCATCGTGATTTACGAAATGTTCTAGAGCGATCTTCTGCGCGCGAGACTACGGTAAGAGTTGCTGTAGGAGCTGTTGCAAAAGAATTGCTTAGTAAACTAGGTATATCCATCGTGGCACATGTGACGAAAATTGGTGGGATTGAAGCCGATTTAAGTCTAGCTAATGGCAAAACAGTAGAGGCAATTCGTGAGATTGTTGAGGCAGATCCGGTATATTGTTTAGATCCGGAAGCATCAGCCCGAATGGTAGAGGCAATCGATAATGCAAAAAAAGCTGGAGACACCATTGGTGGAGTGGTAGAGGTAATCGTTTCTGGTATGCCAGCTGGAGTTGGAAGCTATGTCCATTATGATCGTAAGTTAGATGGCAAGTTGGCAATGGCGATGATGAGCATCAATGCATTTAAAGGTGTAGAGGTAGGATTAGGATTTGAAATGGCTAACCTTTTTGGAAGTCAAGTTCATGATCAAATTTCTTGGAATGATGTAGAAGGATATACACGCGATACAAATCGTCTAGGTGGACTTGAAGGAGGTATGTCTACGGGAATGCCAATAGTAGTACGAGGTGTGATGAAACCAATTCCTACGCTTTACAAGCCGCTTCAAAGTGTGGACATTGATACGAAGGAGCCGTTCAAGGCTAGTATTGAAAGATCTGATAGCTGTGCGGTACCAGCAGCTTCAGTAGTTGCTGAAGCAGTTATTGCTTGGGAGATTGCACAAGCGGTATTAGAAACCTTTCATGGAGATAAAATAGATACATTACTTGCAGACATAGAGAGTCATAGAGCATATACAAAGGGGTTTTAATGATGTCTATCCAAGTAAAAACGAAAGACTCTGTTTATGAAGTTTTTTTAGGAGAGAATATTTTACAATCTTTTTGTGAAAGACGAGCAGCAGATTTTAAAAAATATGATCAACTAGTGATAATCACGGATGAACATGTTTGGAGACTTCATGAAGACTATGTTCGTACTAATTTTAATCTGTCTTTTAAACTTTATATTGTTCCAAACGGTGAGGCATGCAAAACGTTTGAATCCTATTTTCAAGTCCAAACCTTTTTGCTGGAAGAAAATTGTTCAAGGAATTCTGCTCTTATCGCATTAGGAGGGGGAGCAGTTGGGGACTTGACTGGATTTGTGGCGGCAACATTTATGCGTGGTATTCCTTTTTATCAAATTCCAACAACTATACTAGCACATGATAGTGCCGTTGGAGGTAAAACTGCCATCAATCACCCAAATGGAAAGAATATGATTGGGGCTTTCTATCAACCTTCGGAAGTCTTATATGATTTTCATTTCTTAAAAACATTACCAGCAGCAGAAGTTCGCTCTGGCCTTGCAGAGGTTATAAAGCATGCGATTATCAGTGATGCTAGTTGGATGGATGAATTTATTGCTCTTCCCAACTTAAAGGCAATCAATAATAAAGAATTATTACAATGGCTTGAAAAAGGAATTCGAGTAAAAGCTCGTATTGTCGAATTAGATGAAAAGGAACAATCTTATCGTAAATTCTTGAACTTTGGTCATACATATGGTCATGCAATTGAAGCATCTGTAGGCTACGGTAAAATTACGCATGGTGAAGCAGTTATGATTGGAATGATTCCAGCGTTAATGCTAAGTGAACTTCATGGAAATGTGGAAGAAGGATATGCCAAAAAAGTGTATGATTTAGCGAAAAGACTTGGCTATAATTTTGAACATGTGCTTCAGTGTTCATTTGAAAGTTTATCTAAATTTATGCAAAAAGATAAGAAAACGACAAATGGAGAACTACATTTTGCGTTGCTTCAAGAAATTGGGAATCCATTTGTGCAAATAATTTCGGTGGAAGAAATTAAAAGATGCGATGAACAACTGCGGCAATGGGTTAAGGAGGCAACTAATGATTAGAGGCGTAAGAGGAGCAACTACAGTAACAGAGGATTCAAATGAATTAGTACTTCAGGAAACTAGACGTCTTGTAGAAGAAATGGCAAAATCAAATGGTATTTTACCAGAAGATATCGCTTCAGTCATCATATCTACTACGACGGATATTACTTCTGCTTTTCCTGCAAGAGCTGTTCGAGGCATAGAAGGATGGGCGTATGTCCCAGTAATGTGCACGCATGAAATGAACGTTCCTGGAGCGTTGGAAAAGTGTATACGATTACTAATGCATGTAAATACGACAAAACCGCAGCAAGAGATACAACATATTTATTTAAATAACGCTGTACAGTTAAGACCAGATTTACTCAAATAAACTATAGAACTGAGGGGTTAAAATGAAATTCAAACAACAGATTAATGGGTTACATGCATATCAGCCTGGCAAAACTTCCGACGAAGTGAAGAGAATGTTTAACTTAGAAAAAGTGACGAAACTTGCTTCTAATGAAAATCCATATGGTGCGTCTCCAAAAGTACAAGAATACTTCGCAAATGCGAATTTAGATTTTGCCATCTATCCTGATGGATATGCTTCGAACCTTAGAACAGCTGTAGCGAATCATTTAAACATCTCTGAAAAACAATTATTATTTGGTAATGGTTCTGACGAGAATATTCTTATCGTATCAAGAGCTATTTTACGACCTGGGTTGAATACTATTATGGCAGATTTAACATTCGGTCAATATAAGCATAATGCGATTGTTGAAGGAGCAGAAGTTCGTGAAATCGCCCTTACAAATAACGGGGAGCATGATTTAAACAGTATGCTTGCAGCGATTGATGAGAACACCGCTATCATTTGGGTATGTAATCCAAACAATCCAACAGGGACACTAACACCTAGCGATAAATTGAAAGATTTTATTGAAAAAGTGCCAAAGGATGTATTGATCGTTTTAGATGAAGCATACACAGAATACATAACAGACAATAACTACAAGGATTCTCTTGGATTATTAGAAAAACACCCAAATATATTAATAATGCGTACATTTTCTAAAGCTTATGGACTTGCAAGCTTTAGAATTGGTTATGCGATTGGATCAGAAGAAGTAATAGCTCAACTAGAACCAACTCGGGAGCCATTTAATAATACAATTATAAGTCAGAAGGTAGCCCTTATTGGATTAGAAGATCAAGCGTTTATAGAACAATGTAAAGAGAAAAATAACACTGGAAAAGCTCAATTCGTGGCATATTGCGAGGAACGAAATTTAGATTATTTTCCTTCCCAAACAAACTTCATCTTAATGGAAGTCAAAGCTAATAGTGACGTAGTATTCCAAGGATTAATGAAGCGAGGGTTTATCGTTCGAAGTGGGAATGCATTAGGGAAACCAGGATACCTTCGTATAACAATTGGGACAGAACAGCAAAATAGCGAGTTATTAGAAAAGCTAGATGAAGTTCTAAAAGAGGAAGGCGTCTTATAATGCAGCAAACAGTTTTTATTATTGGTCTCGGATTAATAGGTGGATCTCTAGCACTTGGTTTAAAACGCAATAAAGATGTGAAAATAATTGGGTATGATGAAAATGGTCATACCCTTAGGACAGCGAAAAGAATTGGTGTCATAGATGAAATAGTCATAAACATGAAAGATGGAACGGAGTGTGCGGATGTAATTGTTTTTGCTACTCCAGTAAGTGAAACAATCCGATTAATGAATGAATTGCCAAAATGGCAACTAAAGAACCAAGTAATTATTACGGATACGGGAAGTACCAAAAAAGAAATTATGAAAGCTGCCATTTCTTTAAGAGAAAAGGGCATTACGTTTATAGGTGGACATCCCATGGCGGGCTCCCATAAAAGTGGTGTAGAGGCTGCCAGACCGATTCTTTTTGAGAATGCTTATTATTTGCTCACACCTTTTGAAGACGAATCTTATGAACGTATTCAAGTTCTGATAGATTTATTGCAGGTGACGAAAGCGAAGCTGGTAAAAGTCGGAGCAGAGGAACATGATCACATGACTGCTGTAGTTAGTCATTTCCCCCACTTAGTTGCCGCCTCACTTGTGCATCAATTATCTTTTGAAAACGAACTATATCCATTTACAAAACAACTTGCAGCCGGCGGATTTAGAGACATAACAAGAATTGCTTCTGCAAACCCGATTGTATGGAGAGATATAACGCTTCAAAATCGTAAAGAACTACGTAATCAATTACAGGCATGGACGAATGAAATGAGTAAATTACAAGACTTACTATCATACGCAGATTCTAGTGATATAGAAGAATATTTTGCTACTGCTAAAAGAGTAAGAGATGATCTTCCTATAAATGCACAGGGTGCAATGTTTAGCTCTTTCGACCTTTATGTTGATGTACCTGATTATCCTGGTGTTATTTCGGAGATTACAGGATATTTAGCTAAAGACAATATTAGTATTACAAATTTACGAATTGTAGAAACTCGTGAAGACGTTTTCGGAATACTTGTCATAAGCTTTCAATCAACAGATGATCGTGCTAAAGCGGTAGACTGTATTGCCAATAATACATCATATGAAACGTATATTTCTTAAGGAGGGGTGATCTTGATAACTAGCAAGAAATTAGAATATGCACAGCCCTCATTGGAGGGTGCTATTCGTATACCTGGGGACAAATCTGTCTCGCATCGTTCTATCATGTTCGGAGCTATTGCTGAAGGGACTACTACAGTTGAAGGCTTTTTGCAAAGTGATGATTGCTTAAGTACGATTGATTGCTTTCAAAAGCTTGGAGTTGAAATATCTATAGAAGGTGACAAAGTAAATATCAATAGTAAGGGAATCACGCACTGGAAAGAACCCGATGAAATATTATATACGGGGAATTCAGGGACAACTACTCGCTTAATGCTTGGAATTTTAGCTGGTTCATCGGTATCTTCGGTATTAATAGGTGACGAATCAATCCAAAAACGTCCAATGAGAAGAGTTACAGATCCTCTAAAACAAATGAATGCTAAGCTAATCGGGAGAGAAAACGGTCAGTTTACTCCTATTGCTGTAGAAGGTACTAAATTACAAGCTATTCACTATACGATGCCAGTAGCTAGTGCGCAGGTGAAATCTGCAATATTACTAGCAGCTTTAAATGCAAACGGTGAAACAGTAGTTGAAGAAATAGAAACTTCTAGGGATCATACAGAGAAAATGCTAGAACACTTTGGTGCGAACATCACCGTTGATAATAGGACGATCAGACTTCTAGGCGGACAAAAGCTTAATGGAACTGCCGTTGTCGTACCTGGTGATATTTCCTCTGCAGCGTTCTTCCTAGTAGCTGGTGCAATTGTTCCTAGTAGTAAGTTAACTTTAACAAATGTAGGGTTAAATCCAACAAGAACAGGCATTATGGATGTTCTTCAAGCAATGGGTGCTTCTTTTACAGTTAATGACGCAGCAAATAGCAGTCACGAAGAGATGGGTACAATTGAAATTGAGTCCTCTTCTTTAGTTGGAACAGAAATCGGAGGAGAACTCATACCTCGGCTCATCGATGAAATACCTATAATAGCTTTACTCGCTACACAAGCTAACGGCAAAACTGTTATTAAAAATGCAGAAGAGCTAAAAGTGAAAGAGACGAACCGAATTGATGCAGTAGTAAATGAGTTGAAGAAACTAGGAGCAAATATTACTGCCACAGATGATGGAATGATAATAGAGGGGCCGACAACACTTCATGGCGGAGATATTCTCACATATGGAGATCACCGTATTGGTATGATGGCTGCAGTTGCTTCCCTAATAACAACAGAACCTGTCACAATTGACAATGCGGGATGTATTGCTGTTTCATACCCTACATTTTTTGAAGATATTTCGAGTGTGATCAAATGAATCTTAGATTAGGGAAAGCTTCATTCCTTACTGATCATTAGCTGAACACCTTTATAGTTAAACATCACGGGTGCTTTACCTCATTAATAAATGAAAAAAATAAAAACCCTCTTTTTTAGAAGAGGGTTTTTTTCTTGTTCAAAAACAAATGTTCTTGTAGGATAAAGGTATAATGAAAGAATGGTGATAACATGGACAACTTGACACCTTTTATCCAGACGATGGAAGAAGGAAACATGGAAAAACTTGGAACAATGATTGATAATTTTTTATTGAATGGCGATCCAGATGAGCAATACCAGCTTGCAGATCTACTAACGCAGTTTGGTTTTATACAGGAAGCTATTACAGTCTTAGAGCATCTTCAGTTTTTATTTCCTGAAGAGAATCAATTGAAGATTGATCAAGCCCAGCTTTATTTAGAAATGGATAAAGAAGATGAAGCTCTAGAGATGCTAACAACTATCGAAAAAACTAGCGATGCTTACCCGCAGGCCCTACTTACATTAGCTGACTATTATCAAATGATTGGGTTATATGAGGTTGCAGAACAAAAGATAAATGAAGCAATCACGCTATTACCAAAAGAACCTTTACTAATGTATGCTAAAGGTGAATTGTTGTTTGAAACTGGTCGATACCTAGAGGCAGCACGAGTAATGGAGGATTTACTGCCTCATCAGGACTCTATACAAGCAGTAGATTTACCGCTTAAACTAGCAGAAATCTATAGTGCTGGGGCAGCATATGAGGAAGCGATTCCATATTATACAGAAGCACTGAAAAAAGAAGTTGCCCCAGACGTACTTTTCCATGCAGCTTATGCATCCTTCCAGGTACAGCATTATGAAAGTGCTGCAAAACAATTAGAAGATCTCCTTCAAATTGATCCTGACTACTTCTCAGGGTATATGCTTCTTGCTGAGACCTATGCAATGCTGGAAAAAAATGAGGATGCTCTAAAAACAATTACAGATGGTATCACCCGTGATGAATATGAAAAAGAATATTATTTATTTGCAGGTAAAATTTCCTTGAAATTGGGTAAAGTGAAAGAAGCAGAAACTTTTTTAAGAGAAGCAATTGCTCTTGACCCAGAATATATGGATGCTATTTTCATTTTGTCTTCCTTATTTTCAACAGAAGAGAAAGATGAGGAGTTAGTGGAACTCTATGAAACGTTGAAGCAAGAGCATTTTGAATGGTCTGCAATGTATCCATTTTTAGCAGCTGCGTATGAAAGATTAGAATCCTACGAAAAAGCATACGAATTTTATCAGCTTGCATATACTGAACATAAAGAGGATGTTCCTTTTTTAGAGAAATACGTTTATTTCCTTTTAGAAGAAGGGAAAAGAGCAGAGGCAAAAGATATTGTGTTAATTTTACAAAAACTTCAACCAGAAAATAGTGAATGGTTTGAAATGTTTGAATAAATGAAGGAAGGAGAGGTTACGTGACTGCTTCTGTTTCAGTTGGTGAGAAAAAAGAATTTGTTCGGTGGTTTTTAAAAAAGTATCAGATGAAAAGAAGAGAGTGCGTGTGGATCTTGAATTACTTGATAAGCCACGAAACATTGTTGAATAATGTACACTTTGTGGAGGAGGCGCATTATTGTCCTCGAGCGATGATTATGTCGGTTACGACGTCCTCAGGTATCCCATTTCGCTTTTACAAAGGAAGTATCATGACTGCTGATGCTGAAAAGTCCTTCCATGATTTGCGGTTACATCCAGAAGAAGATATGTACATTCAATTGAACTTTCAAATGATGCCACCTAGTCCTGAGTATTTGGCGGTATTAGAAGAGAATCCATATATGCCGAAATATTTGCAGATTAGTGAAAAAGATAAATTGATAGCCGAGGATATAGTTAGTGAAAGCTTGTATTCATTTCAAGTGGAACAATTAAAAAAGCAGATTGATCAAGCGATAGATGATAATAACAAAGAAAAATTCATGGAGCTTTCTTCATTGTGGAAACAAATACAACAAAAAGAGGTTTAGGAGAGGTTACAAATGCATTGGAACGGAAAAGATAGCACAGTATATCAAGCACAAAAAGAATTTATAGACACAGCAGTGATTCCATTAATACAAATTGATGGCTCAGATGAGGGCTTCCAATTTGCAGCATCTGCAGCTGACTTCACACTGTCCCTAGCAAACGTAATTGAAAATCAGTTCAAAGGAAGGATTGTTTTATTTCCTTCCTTCTCCTATACAAAAAGTCAGGACAAGCAATCCGTATTTAAAGATTGGCAGGAAGAACTAAACAAAGCATCCTTCAAGCATATCTTTTACGTTACTTCTGATAGAGAGTGGAGTACAATGGGAGAGGAACAAAATATTATTTGGATTCCATCTGTACCACTGGATTCCATGGACCAAAAAATGAGAAACTCAGTACTAGAAGATCAATTACGACAACTTATTCCTATTTTCGCGAAAAAATGGGCGAATTAGTGACAATTTGTTTCATGATTTGTCTATAAAGTTTATAATTCGAGGAAATCGATTATTGACCTTCCTTTTTTATTGATATATCATGTATATGTCCTAGTATTATTATTCAAGCAAGTATGTCCATTGGACTGACCTTTAAGTAAGAGGGGGGAAAAGGATGAGTAACAATAAAGTATCAAGACGTCAATTTTTAAGTTACACTTTAACAGGTGTTGGCGGATTTATGGCAGCTGGAATGCTTATGCCAATGGTACGATTTGCAGTTGATCCTGTATTGCAGAAAAAAGAAGGCGGAGATTTTGTACTAACGGAGAAGAAAATTGCCGATATTACGGAAGTTCCAGAACGTGTTGACTTCACTTTTGAACAAGTGGATGCATGGTACAAGTCTGATATTACCAATGCTGCTTGGGTATACAAAGAAGGCGATGAAATTATCGCACTATCTCCTGTATGTAAGCATTTGGGTTGTACAGTAAACTGGGAAGCAGACCCAGCTCACAAAAATCAGTTCTTCTGTCCATGTCACGCGGGTCGTTATGAGAAAAACGGTAAAAATGTTCCAAAAACACCACCTCTAGGTCCGTTGGATCAATATGAAGTTCGTGAAAATGACGGGTTCTTAGAAATTGGGAAAGCTATTCCTAACACATTAGTTTAAAGTAAGGGGGTACGACATCAGTGCTTAATAAAATCTATGATTGGGTGGATGAACGTCTAGATATTACACCAATATGGCGTGATATTGCAGACCATGAAGTACCAGAACACGTAAACCCTGCACACCATTTCTCTGCATTTGTATACTGTTTCGGTGGATTAACATTTTTCATCACAGTAATTCAAATTCTTTCAGGTATGTTCTTAACTATGTATTATGTACCGGATATTGAAAATGCATGGGAATCTGTTTACTACCTTCAAAATGAAGTAGCATTCGGTGAAATAGTGCGTGGGATGCATCACTGGGGAGCATCACTTGTAATTGTTATGATGTTCTTACATACATTACGTGTATTCTTTACTGGTTCTTATAAAAAACCTCGTGAACTAAACTGGATGGTCGGAGTACTAATCTTCGCCGTTATGTTAGGTTTAGGATTTACAGGTTACCTACTTCCTTGGGACATGAAAGCATTGTTCGCAACGAAGGTTGGTATTGAAATTGCAGCATCTGTTCCATTTATTGGTGGAATAATTAAAACACTTTTAGCTGGTGATGAAACAATCATCGGTGCACAAACATTAACAAGATTCTTTGCGATTCATGTGTTCTTCTTGCCGGCTGCTTTATTTGGATTACTTGCAGCTCACTTTATCATGATTCGTCGTCAAGGTATTTCTGGACCACTATAATGGGTAAGTGGTTCAGATAATTCTTAACAAGGAGGGGACATTATGCATCGCGGAAAAGGCATGAAATTTGTTGGAGACTCACGTGTACCAGATCTTTCTAATCGTAAGAAAAACACTCCAAAGGACTATTCAGAGTATCCAGGTAAAACAGAAGCTTTCTGGCCTGACTTTTTACTTAAAGAATGGTTAGTCGGTGCGGTTTTCTTAGTTGGTTATTTGGTATTAACAGTTGCACATCCATCGCCACTTGAACGCCCAGCTGATCCAGCTGACACAGGTTACATTCCAGTACCAGACTGGTATTTCTTATTTTTATACCAATTATTAAAATATGAATTTGCTTCTGGACCGTATAATATTATTGGAGCAATCGTTATGCCAGGATTGGCTTTCGGAGCGCTATTATTAGTTCCATTTTTAGATACAAGTAAAGAAAGAAGCCCATGGAAACGTCCATTACCGACAGGATTCATGCTTCTTGCAATTGCTTCAATTATTTTCTTAACATGGGAATCTGTTGTAAACCATGACTGGGAAGCTGCTAAAGCTTACGGTGAAATTAAAGAAGAAGTTTCTGTTGAATATGATGAAACCTCGGAGGGTTATCAACTTTACCAGGCTTCTTCATGTATTGGGTGTCACGGTAACTCCTTTGAGGGCGGTATTGGTTTGCCATTAGCAGGTTTAGACATGACTGCTGAGGAAATCGTAGAAATCGCTCATGAAGGTAGAGGCGGTATGCCTGGTGGAACTTACACAGGTACTGAAGAAGAATTACAAAAACTAGCTGAGTTTATTACAACACTTCAACCAGCAGAATAATTTTTACAAGTGAAGAGAGTCAGGAAACTGGCTCTCTTTTTTTTCATATTAAAAAGGAGCCAAAATAAATGAAAGAATTGCTACTGTACACAAAGATGGTTCTCTTTAACAAAACATTTATGTGGCTATTGCTCATAGTAAACCTATTTGGTACCCTCTATGGCTACTATTGGTATGAAGGACAGTTGTCCCAAACAGAAGCTAAGTTTCTTCTATTCGTGCCCGACAGTCCTACAGCTAGTTTATTTTTTACAATTGCCTTGTTCGCATGGCTGTTTAAGAAAAATTGGAAGTTAATCGAAGCTTTAGCATTAATCACGCTTGTAAAATATGGATTATGGGCAGTAGTGATGAATATTTGGACGTATGTGGAAAATGATTATCTCGGTTGGATGGGATGGATGCTTGTTGCATCTCATTTTGCAATGGCAATCCAAGCTATATTATACATTCCTTATTATCGCTTTACTTGGATACATATATTTATTGCTGCTATTTGGACATTACATAATGATGTGATAGATTATGTATTTGATCAAATGCCAGTTTATAGCAGTTTATACAAATATGCTAATCAGATTGGTTACTTTACATTCTGGCTATCCATTGCTTGTATTTCTTTAGCTTCTTTCATATATCAAAAAAGGTCAAAGCTTATTAGTTGAATGTCTCTATTATTCCTATTAAAATAAATAGTATAGATTAGAGAGGGGGAAAAGAAACTTGGTTTCTTATCTCATATACTTTGCGATAATTTTATTATTGCCTTTGTATGCACAAATGAAAGTTAAAAGGACATATAAAAAATATTCAAAAGTTCGTTCTACTTCAGGAATGACAGGTGCTCAAGTGGCAAGAACAATTCTTGATGCAAATGGTTTGAATGATGTTCAAGTTGTTGAAAGCAGAGGATTTTTAAGTGATCACTACAATCCAATGACAAAAATAGTTGCATTATCTTCTCACAACTTTCATGAAGCTTCTGTTGCAGGTTCTGCGATTGCAGCACATGAGGTTGGTCATGCTATTCAGCACAAAGAATCATATTCATTTTTAAGTTTACGACACAAATTAGTACCAGTTGCTAATATTTCTTCTAATGCTTCCTGGATATTCATTATGATAGGTATGCTTGCTAGCTTCTCTAATCTTTTATTAATAGGGATTGTGTTGTTAGCTGCGGGTGTTGTATTCCAAATCGTTACGTTACCAGTGGAATTTAACGCTTCTAACCGGGCTATGAACCAAATGGTGTCTCACGGCATTATTCGCAATGAGGAAGAACCTCATGCGAAAAAAGTATTAAATGCAGCCGCATTAACCTATGTTGCTGCTGCAGCAGTCGCTGTTTTAGAGTTGTTACGTTTAGTATTGATCTATACTGGAATGACTCGGAATGATTAAGATTATTTAAAAGAATGAAGGGCGATGACAGTAGTCATCCTCTTCATTTTTTTTATTTTTAGTGTTCCGTAAACATTGGGTTCTCGCCGCTTACCGAGGGCATTGTCTCAATCCTTCGTTTGGCTGCGGAAATCACTGCATATCTAGATTTCTATTGAAGATGTTCAGGCGTCTTTTTACCCGGTTTATTTATATCTAGGAAGAATTTGTCGTTCCACAAGTAAATGGTGTATTAAGCAACCGCTATGTAGGTAAAATCTTATCCTGTAGTAATTTTTAATCTCTTTTAATTGAACTGGAACGTATAGTTAGAAAAAGGATCACCCAAGTAAAATACTTGAACAATCCCTTATAACTATTCTATCGGATTTTTCTCATCATCTAATGTGAAACCTTCACCCATTACATCTTTTACTTCTGTAATAGAAACAAATGCATGTGGATCAACAGAGCTAATAACTGATTTCAACACACTTATCTGGTTTTTAGCTACAACACAATATATTACTTCACGACTACTTTTTGTAAAATGTCCATGACCATTTAAAATAGTTACTCCGCGAGATAACTTATTGGTAATCAGATCTGCAATCTCATTTTGTCTTTCTGAAATGATAAATGCACCTCTAGCAGAATAAGCTCCTTCTTGAACAAAATCAATGACTCTTGCACCTACATATACGGCTACTAGGGTATACATCATAGAACGCTCATTTAAGAAAGTTGCCCAAGATAACAAAATGACAAATGCATCGAAGATAAACATAGTTTTACCCATGCTCCATCCCTTGTATTTAAATACAAGACGGGCAATAATATCTACGCCTCCAGTTGTACCTCCATATTTGAAAATAATTCCTAAACCTAATCCTACAAAAACACCAGCAAATAGTGATACGAGAAAAAGGTCATCTTCTAACCCTAACTGAAATTCATAAATATTAAATATTTTTAAAAATATAGATACTGAAATGGTCCCTATTAATGTATAAGCAAACATTTTACGGCCGAGCAGCTTCCAACCTATGATGAACATTGGTATATTTAATAAAAGGTTCATCAAGGCTACATCCCAGTTGAATGCAAAGTATAAAACGAGAGTAATACCAGAAAATCCACCTTCTCCAAGTTCGTTTTGCATATTAAAATGAACAAAGCCAAAACTATATATAGCTGCTCCCAAAATAATCATCACAATATTTTTAAATTTAAGTCCAAGTCCCATTGTTCCACCTCACTTATTAGTTCATACTAAAGTTATTATCGATTATTTCGATGCTTTTGACAACTAGCTGCTATTTTTATTAGGATATAGGAGGGATAAACAATGGAAGAGAAAAAAACGTTGTCCGAATTACAACTAGAGGTAGATACATATATAAATCAATTTAAAGAAGGTTACTTTCCACCTATGGAGCTATTAGCAAGACTTACTGAAGAATTAGGGGAGCTCTCTAGGGAGGTTCAACATAAGTATGGGACAAAGAAAAAGAAACCTACAGAAGTGGAAAAAGAAATTGCTGATGAAATGGGAGATTTCTTTTTTGTACTATTGTGTTTGGCAAATGCGGAAGGTATAGATCTGCAACAGTCACTAGAGCAAGTCTTAAACAAATACAATACAAGAGACAAAGATAGATGGACGATCAAGGAGGACTAATAATGGTCATTAAAGTAGCGATAGCCGGCCCTAGGGGTAAAATGGGAAAAGAAGCAGTAGCAACGGTTATAAAGAACGAGAATTTTTTATTAGTATCGGTTTTAGATTCTAAAAAAGATATGGAGTGCTTAGGAGATAATATTCCCATTTTCACATCTTTAAATTTATTAATCGAGCAGACAGAACCTGATGTATTAGTCGATTTGACGGTACCTTCAGCTGTTTTTGAACATGCTATGACAGCACTTGAGTATGGTGTAAGACCAGTTATTGGTACAACTGGCTTTACTGATTTACAATTAGATACATTACGTAACAAAGTAGAAGAAAGACAGGTAGGGTGTATTATCGCCCCTAACTTTTCTATTGGTGCTGTCCTTATGATGAAGTTTGCACAAACAGCTGCAAAATATTTACCTAATGTAGAGATTATCGAGATGCATCACGATCAAAAGGTAGATGCCCCTTCAGGAACAGCTATTAAGACGGCTCAAATGATTCAACAAACACGTACTTCAATGGAACAAGGTCATCCTGAGGAGGAAGAGACAATTCAGGGCGCAAGAGGAGCAAATATGGATGGCATGCATATACATAGTGTCCGATTACCTGGTTTAGTTGCACATCAACAGGTACTACTTGGGGGAGAAGGTCAATTGCTAACTCTACGTCATGATTCTTTTGACCGTGCTTCCTTTATGTCTGGAATTGTACTGTCTATCGAAGAAGTTATGAAACGTAATATACTGACTTACGGTTTAGAGGATATTATTTTATAGGAGGTATAAAATGAGAATTGCATTAGTAGCACATGATCAGAAAAAAGAAGATTTAATACAGTTTGTAACTGCCTTTAAATCGATATTAGAGGAGCATGACTTATATGCTACCGGAACAACAGGTACTAGAATTATGGATGAAGTTGGCTTAAAAATATTTAGATATAAATCAGGACCGCTAGGTGGAGATCAACAAATAGGTTCTGCAATTGCAAATAACGAAATGGATATGGTCATATTTTTCCGGGATCCGCTTACAGCTCAACCTCATGAGCCAGATGTAACTGCGCTCATTCGACTTTGTGATGTATATCAGATTCCTCTTGCAACAAACATGGGAACAGCTGAAATACTATTAAAAGGAATAGAACAAGGTTTTTTAGATTGGCGTTTATTGGAAGAGAGACGTTCACGTTAAGGAAGTGGTTAAGTGCGTAAATTGAAAATAGGTATTACTTGCTATCCAACAGTAGGTGGATCAGGTGTAATTGCAACAGAACTAGGGAAGATGCTTGCTGCAAAAGGGCATGAAATACATTTCATTACTTCAGGGATCCCTTTCAGATTAAATAAAATATATCCAACAATAACATTCCATCAAGTGGAAGTGAATAGCTATTCTGTTTTTCAATATGCTCCATATGATATTGCATTAGCCAATAAAATGGCAGAGGTAATTGTTGATCAACAATTAGATGTCTTACATGTCCATTATGCTATTCCTCATGCAGTGTGTGCTATTTTGGCAAAAAATATGGCAAATTCAGACATTGGGATTGTTACAACTTTACATGGAACAGATATAACAGTGCTAGGATATGATTCGTCGCTAAAAGGTGCGATTAAATATGGTATAGAAAAATCGGATGTTGTTACTGCGGTATCTAACTCCCTTGCTCAAGAAACAATGGATTTAATAGCCCCGAATAAAGAAATTGATACGATATATAATTTTATAGATGAACGAGAATATACTAAAAAAGATCCTGGTAATCTAAAAGAATTATTAGGTATCAAACCTGATGAAAAAGTAGTTATTCATGTTTCTAACTTTAGAAAAGTGAAGCATATACCCGATATTGTGGAAAGCTTTAAACTAATTCACCAGAATGTTCCAGCTAAACTTTTGTTGGTAGGAGATGGTCCTGAAAAACATCCTATTATGGAGTCTATTAAAGGCACCTCCGTCGAAAAGGATGTATTGTTTTTAGGAAAACAGGAGAGTTTATCTGAACTATATGCAATTTCGGATCTTATGCTATTACTTTCAGAAAAAGAATCATTTGGTTTAGTACTATTAGAAGCGATGGCATGTGGTGTACCTTGTATTGGAACTGATGTCGGTGGGATTCCTGAGGTTATTACAAATGGGGAAAATGGATATATCGTTGAATTAGGAGATTGGAAAAAGGTAGCAGAATATGGTGTGGAAATTTTACAAAACTCAACATTACATAAACAAATAGTAGATAGATCATTTGAGATTATACAGGATCGATTCAGTTCCAAAAGTATTGTGGCGCAATATGAAGAGATGTATGAAAGAGTGGCGAGAAAATAGCGTTATGAAAAATCGGTGGCCAGCAGCTTATAAAATAATTGATGAACTGGAACAAGCAGGTTTCGAAGCATTTGTAGTGGGTGGGGCTGTCCGAGACTTTATACGTAACGCTCCAGTAAATGACGTGGATATTACCACAAACGCCACGCCGGATGAAGTCAAAAAGATATTTACTCATACGATTGATGTTGGAATTGAACATGGTACTGTATTAGTTGTATTGGACGAGCCAATTGAAGTAACTACTTATAGGTCTGAATCGACATACTCAGATTTTAGAAGACCAGATGGAGTTAAATTTGTTCGTACGTTAACAGAGGATCTTCAAAGACGAGACTTTACGATAAATGCGATGGCATTAACAAAAGAAGATGAGCTAGTCGATTATTTTGGAGGAAGGCAAGCTATCGAGGCAGGAATAATTAAAGCAGTTGGTAATCCACAGTTAAGATTTTCAGAAGACGCATTACGAATGCTTAGAGCAGTTAGGTTCTCGGCACAGCTGAATTTTACACTTGATTCTGAGACGTTAAATGCAATTCGTTCCTTGCATGCACTTATTGGACATGTTTCCATTGAAAGAGTGAAAGTCGAGCTGGAAAAAATATGGCTAAGTGAGTTTCCATACAAAGGCATGAAACTTTTTGTAGACAGTGGATTATCGAGCATTTTTCCGGGAGATTGGGAAAGAAATTTACAGAGTTGGGTCAACTTCTCTAGTTTTAATCTTAAAGCAAATGGGTGGGCATTCTTTGTACTCATTCAGTCTATAGAGGAAAATGATATTAATGAGCTATTAAATCATTATAAATGTTCAAATGTTGAGAAAAAACAGGTGAAAAATGTTATTCAAGCAGTTCATAATTTGTTAAATGGCGCTTGGACGGTTGATGAATTATTCCAATATAGTGATGAAGTTTTAAGGGTAGCGTATCATTATGGAAAATCCATTCTTTCAAACGATATAGCTCTTCCGCTTGAGGAATTTTTGCTTCAAAAACGTGCTATTCCGATTAACTCAAAAAAAGATATAGTTGTAAACGGAAATGACTTTATGCAATGGGCAAACAAAAAAAGAGGTCCATGGATAAAAGAAGTATTAGACATATTAACAAGCATGATAGTCAATGGTCAAATAAAAAATGACAGACATGATATAAAGGAATGGTTTTCTCGTGAATATCTCCATTAAAGAAAAAATTCTATCTCAACTAATAAATGCAAAGGGTGAACCGGTCTCTGGTCAGAAGCTTGCTGATGAATTACATATCTCTCGGACCATGATCTGGAAGCATTTGAAAAGTATTGAAGAGGATGGCTATGTTATTGAAGCCATCAAAAAGAAAGGCTATGTACTACAGTCTATACCTGATTTAGTTATCCCAGAGCAAATCATTCCTAATCTGAAAACGAAGCAATTAGGAAGAACAATAGAGTATTATACAACTTGCGAATCTACTCAAATTATTGCGGCTGACAAAGCACGTGAAGGTGCCCCACATGGTACAGTCGTCATTGCAGAGGAACAAACTGATGGAAGAGGAAGATTAGATCGAAGCTGGAACTCAACTGCAAATAAAGGTATATGGATGAGTGTTATTATTCGTCCAGCAATTAGTCCCCAGTTCGCTGCTCAATTCACACTTGTTTCTGCAGTAGCAATTACACAAGCAATTCAAGAGGTGACAAATCTTACTCCGGAGATTAAATGGCCAAACGATATTCTTATTAACGGAAAAAAAGTTACAGGTATTTTGACCGAGTTACAGGCTGATATGGATATAGTCCATTCCATAATTATAGGAATTGGAGTTAATGTAAATCAAGAACTGAGTGCATTTGAAGAATCCATTCAAAAAACCGCTACATCATTGAAAATAGAGAATGGTGAAGAGATAGATCGTTCAATATTAGTAGCTAAAATACTTTACTATCTTGAAAAGTATGGGGATTTATATGTAGAAAATGGCTTTAAACCTATTAAAATTCTATGGGAAAGTCATAACTGTACGATTGGGAAACGCATACGTGCCACTACGTTACGAGAAACCCTCGAGGGTGTTGCCTTAGGTATTACAAATGATGGTGTTTTAGAAATAAAGTTGGATAGTGGTGAAATACGTGGTGTGTATTCTGCAGATATCCATTTACTAGGGAAAAATTAATTTGGACGGATTCAAATATTTTTGTTATTCTGTAAGTGTTGGGCAGTATCTTATTGAACTGCACCTTTAGAAAAATCTTTTTAACTAAATAGTCTGCCTTGATCTACATGACAGGGACGGAGAAAACCTATGAACATAATTTTTCTGCCCTTCTGTCCAAATGGAATAGAAGGGTTTTTATATGGTTTTCTCTTCACAACAAATGGAGGGATAATAGTATGAAAACGACGAGTAATTTTATAAGTATGAAAAATAACAATGAGAAAATTACGATGATGACAGCTTATGATTTTCCGACTGCAAAATTTGCAGAAGAAGCAGGAATGGATATGATTCTTGTGGGAGATTCACTAGGTATGGTAGTACTTGGCTATGATACTACTGTTTTCGTAACGATTAATGACATGGTTCATCATGGGAAAGCTGTTAGACGTGGAGCGAAGGATACTTTCCTAGTTGTAGATATGCCTTTTGGAACGTTTCATACTACATTAGACCAAGCGCTAACGAATGCAATACAATTAATGCAACAAACAGGGGCGCAGGCTGTGAAACTAGAAGGTGCGGATGATGTATTACCAGTCATCGAAAAGCTGACGTTTGCAGGTATTCCAGTTATTGCTCATCTTGGTTTGCTGCCTCAATCTGCGGGCGTCCTAGGTGGATATAAAGTACAAGGAAAAACTGCAGCGGCTGCAGAAAAGCTAATAGAGGACGCAAAATTATGTGAGAAAGCAGGAGCATGTGCGGTCGTTTTAGAATGTATTCCACATCAACTGACAGAACAAATTTCTAAATCTCTAACAATCCCGACTATTGGTATTGGAGCAGGTCCAGCAGCTGATGGTCAAGTGTTAGTTTTCCATGATATGGTGAAATACGGTACACATCATATTCCTAAATTTGTGAAGGAATATGCAAATGTTGGTGAACCAATTTTAGAAGGAATAAAGCAATATGTAGAGGAAGTTAAAAGTGGTATTTTTCCTACACTAGAGCATTCCTTTACGATGAAGGAAGAACAACTTTCCGCACTTTATGGAGGCAATCATGCAAATAGTACAAACGATAAATGAGCTTAAAAATATAATCGCTTTAAATAAAGAAAAAACAATTGGCTTCGTTCCAACGATGGGTTATTTGCACGAAGGACATCTCGCATTATTAAATAAGGCAAGAATCGATAATGACATTGTTGTGGCAAGTATTTTCGTAAATCCTGCTCAATTTGGACCAAACGAAGATTTAGACCGATATCCAAGAGATATTGAAAGAGATACACAGTTAGCGACAGATGCAGGAGTGGATATATTATTCCTTCCAAGTGCTAGTGAAATGTATCCATTTGAAAGTGGCATTACTATAAATGTGGGGAATCTTTCGACAAAGCTATGTGGGGAGAGCAGACCAGGTCATTTTGATGGTGTACTTAAGGTAATTACTAAGCTATTTAATCTTGTTCAGCCTACGAATGCCTATTTTGGACAAAAGGATGCGCAGCAACTAGCTATAATTGAGACATTTGTGAATGAGTATAATTTTCCAGTACAAATAGTACGTATACCAACAGTGAGAGAACCAGACGGACTTGCTAAAAGCTCTCGTAATGTATTTTTAAGTGCTCAAGAACGTGATGAGGCAGTTCATTTATACCAAGCGTTACAGTTAGCCAAAATAACATGGGAAAAAACAAATGATTTAACTGTGGCAATTGCAAAAGGGAAAGAACATATTGAAAGTAATACGTCGGGTAAAATTGATTATTTAGAGGCATTGTCATATCCAGATTTGCAGAATGTTGCTGACGAAACGAAGGAAATTTTATTTGCGACAGCAGTATTTTTTGAGAAAGCTCGTTTGATAGATAATATTTTAACTTAAATAGTCGATCTCATTTGCTTTTAAGAAATTTATATAAGAAAAAGGATGTGTAACAAATGCTACGTATGATGTTAAATGGTAAAATTCACCGCGCAGTTGTGACGGAAGCGGATTTAAATTATGTTGGAAGTATTACAATCGACCAAAATATACTAGATGCTGTTGGTATGTTACCAAACGAAAAAGTGCATATCGTTAACAACAATAACGGAGCCCGTTTTGAAACATATATTATTTCAGGTAAACGTGGAAGTGGAGTAATTTGTGTAAATGGTGCAGCAGCACGCCTAGTTCAACGTGGAGATATAGTGATTATTTTATCGTATGCATATGTGATGAATGAAGAGGCACAATCCCATAAGCCAACAGTTGCGATTATGAATCAAGATAACTCTATCGATCAAATCATCCATTACGAACCTGAAGCTACAGTAATGTAATTTGAAAAAGAATCGATCTACTCATGAAGATAGTGAAAATTGATATTATTGGTAGGGTTTTTTTAGATTTTCTGGTAACTTATAATCCGAGCTAGTTCCATTTCAATTACTTAGTTTGTCTAGCTTGCGAGTAAAGCAAAGAGAGTGGAAAAGTATAATTATTTAAAATGAGCCAGATCGAGTTAATATCCTCGATCTGGCTTTTCTTCTAGTCTTTCTTGTACTCATTAGATTTTAGTGAGTCTTAAAGTTTAAATTTCTTCTTGGAAATAAATTTTATAAAACTTTCGATTGGTTGATTCATCAAAGCCAACTTCAATCAGCTCATCGATTTGTTCTATATCCCGTACATTTACTTGAATCTCGATGTTGGAATCTAGTTTTATTTTACGTTTATACGTTTTTTCTACCTTTGCAATAGCACTCTCAGAAATAACTGTTTCATAAGCTTTTACTGAATTGACGATAATATCCTTTTGGACTGAATCGGTTTTTTCGAATACTGTTTCAATATAGCTATCTACTTGGAATTCTTCTTCATTTCTAAAGTAATCGAGTGTTTTATTCAAATAACCCAATTTTTCCGTGTTTGTGTAGTTTTCTTCTTTAATGATATATTTTTTACACTCTGTTAATGCTAGATTTGTTTTATGATAATGTTCATCAGCTACTTTAATCTTTAGAAAACGCTCTTGCCAATATACGACATCTTCTTTTTTCTTCGTTTTCATAAAAACAGCAGGTGCTACGTCTGGTCCCATGTCCATGATGACAGCCATATTATTGATTTTTTTTACATTAATACCGTCGATCCCGTTCACTATCATTTTGTTATGTTCATTTTTTACATCTAAAAACATCTCTTTTTCATCGATTTTTACGATGGCTATCACCTTTTTCACTTCTGTATGCCATAAGCAGTTATCGAATAATCCTATAAACAATTCACCGTTTTTAATATTAGGGTGCTGAGATACACTTTTTAAATGATTGGCAATATGCTTGGATTGTTCATAAAAGCTGCTATCTTGATCAAAGATTGAATTTACAAATGTATAGACTTCGTTTAATCCTATATTTGATTCGTGAAAAAATTCGTATTGCTGCTCTAAATCAATTTTGTTAAAAGCTAATTGAGTAAAAGCTGCTTCAAGCATAGTCTCGGGTTGAGAAAATACCCCATCTCCCAAAACAAGCGTATCTCCTACATAATGGACTACATACTGTGTTAATTTACTTTCACTTACTTCTAGCATGGACTTCTTCACCTTCTAATCTTTAGTTGTAGATAGTTTACCATATCATACTTCTTATGATATTTTATCTAATAGAGGACTGTTTAAAAAATAATGTTAATCTAGTAACCAATCAGTAATATTTATAGAGGGATTATTGACTAAAGAAAGTGGAACATCTATTACATTTAAACGTATTAAAGGGTAGGATAGATAGGTTCTATTCAAATAGGAGGTTTTCTAACAATGATTATATATAAAAATAGACTTTTTACTGCATTTTTTTGGATACTAGTTAGTACTTTATTTGTAATAACTTCATTAACAATTGCATTTAGTTATCTCAATACTTCAGAAATAAATATAGCTAGTACACGCTGTTATGAAGTGGATGGAGAAGTCATATTAAAAATCCATAATAATATCACAAGTGCATATTCATTTGAATGTAAAAAATAATAATATTATTTTATTAATCAGAAATATTAAATAAATTAATTGTTTTTGATATTTTCATATGGTATGTTATGAGAAATACTTATTAAAGGCTTTTAATAAGTTATTTATCCGTACTTATTAAAGTATTTTACTAAGTATATTTCGTAGGAGGTGACGTATGTGAATACTACTCCAAAATCTATGAAGAAGGAAATTCTTTCTCATATTCGAACTTATCTTTTAGAATCTGAGAGCGCAACAAAAGTAGAACTCAGCGAAAGATTAGAAATTAGTTTTCCAACAATAAGTAAGTTCATTGCACAGATGGAGATGAATGGTGAAATTATTTCAGTCGGTTTAGATGAATCTAGTGGTGGGAGACGGGCAAAGAGATATAAGTACAATCCGGAGTATATGCTCGGCCTTGCTATTTACTTAGAAAAGACCGAGACCAATTATGTCATTTTTAATTGTTTGGGAGAAATAAAGGAACGCGGAGAAGTTCCCAGTGTATTAGAGGAGAATGATCTGCATTTATTAACTATATGCATTGAAAGATTAGTGAGTGATAATCCAAAAATTAATTCAATCGCAATAGGGGTTCCTGGTTCAGTTGATAATGGGAGGATTTTTTATATACCTGGATATGAGCAGTTTCAAAATTTGGATGTAAAAGGATTCTATGAGGATCATTTTTCTATACCCGTGGTTGTAGAAAACGATATGAATGCTGCAGTTCTTGGATATCACCAAAATAGAGGAGTTAAGGACAATCAATCGCTCGTATATTTGTATTCCGGTCAAAATGGTCCCGGTGCGGGATTGTTGATAAATGGAAATGTAGTGCGAGGAAATACATTTTTTGCAGGAGAGGTTTCTTTTGTCCCTCAAAATAATAATCAAAATTTCCAGCAAGCGTTGGAAAATGGACCTAAATATGATGATATTGCCTTTTGCAAGGATTATCAGATCGTACCGATCAGCAGTTTAGTAGCATCATTAACAGCCATCATTAATCCACATACCATCATTTTTTGCAATAATGAAGTGGATGAAGAATTTATAGATAAAATTGCCATAGCAAGCTCTAAATATATACCACCAGAACATCTTCCGAACCTTACTATAAGTGATTGGAGGCAGGATTATTTATATGGACTACAAAGTCTTGGAATTAATCTTCTTATAAATGAAACAATTCAGTAAAAATATTTAGAATGTAGATGAGGTGAATTATGGCAACATTTCTTTTGATAATCATTTATTTGGCTTTTATCAGCTTAGGTTTACCAGATTCCTTGTTGGGGTCTGCATGGCCCGTAATGCAGCCAGACTTTGGAGCTCCACTCGAAACTGCAGGAGTTCTTTTTATGACAATAGCAGGTGGTACAATTATCTCGAGTCTGATTAGCGGAAGGGTACTTAAACGTTATGGGACTGGAAAAGTCACATTTGTTAGCGTACTAATGACTGCTGTAGCTTTGCTTGGATTTCATTTTGCTCCATCAATCGTTTGGTTAATTGTATGTGCTGTTCCACTTGGACTAGGAGCAGGGGCTGTTGATACAGGTTTAAACGATTATGTAGCTACTAATTATAAGGCACGTCATATGAGTTGGTTACATTGTTTTTGGGGAGTCGGTGCAACTCTGGGACCAATTACTATGGCACAGTTTATTTCAGAAGACAATTCCTGGAGAAATGGGTATTTGGTTATTTCTGGTGTTCAGTTTGCATTGGTTATTCTCCTTCTCTTCACTTTGCCTATATGGAAAAAGGTTAGCAGAAAGAGCGATATTACAATACAGGATGAGCGTGAAGACTTAAAAGTTGAACTTGAAGAAGGCGATAATAATATAAAACCCCTAAAAACTAAAGGAGTTAAATTGGCACTTTCTTCCTTCTTTTTTTATTGTGGGGTTGAAGCAACAGTTGGTCTTTGGGGAAGCAGTTTCTTAGTAAATGTCAAAGGGTTGAGCGTAGTAACTGCTGCTGGGTGGATTTCTTTTTATTATGCAGGGATAACTATTGGTAGATTAATAACTGGGTTTATTACTTATAAAATCACTAACCGTACGCTTATACGGTGGGGACAAATAATAGCTTTGATTGGTACTATTATTTTAGTTTTACCATTGCCGTCTGTTTTCTCACTTATTGGGTTTATAACTATTGGATTAGGTTTAGCTCCAATATTTCCATGTATGTTGCATGAGACACCAACACGTTTTGGGAAAAAAAACTCACAGACAATTATGGGCTATCAAATGGCGCTTGCGTATACCGGTACAACTTTCATGCCACCACTTCTTGGTTTCATGGCCTCTCAGTCAACAATAGGAATTTTCCCAATTGCTATTGTAATATTTGTTGTAGCAATGCTTCTGAGTTCAGAAAAGTTAAATATAATAATGACGAAGAAGGATGTTTATAAAAGGAATGATACAAGTTCAACAACACTTTAAGTAGCGAGATTTATTTAATGATACGTGAACATATAACAGGTGCTATTCTTCAAGAAGTAGAATGGCATTTTTTATTGAAGTAAAGTAAATAGGCATGTTAGGAAGGAAACTGAAGAGAATGGAGAAATAAATTAGGGAAGATGGGTGAATTAGTAGTGAGTGAAATGGTACATCAAATGGGTCTATATGGAAATTATTTTACACCAATTAGAGAAGGTAAGAAGATTGTTGAGGTACGCTTAAACGATAAGAAGAGAAGGGAAATTAAAATAGGTGATACAATCGAATTTATAAGGTTGCCCGAACAAAGTGAAGTATTAAAAGTCCGAGTTACAAATTTAAGGATATTTGATACTTTTGAAGAAATGTATAGAAATATTTCGTTTGAAGACTTTGATTGTGGGGGTTGGTCTATGAAGGAAATGTTAGAAGGAACATATGACATATATACACCAGAAAAAGAAGAAGAATGGGGTACATTGGCTATCACTATAAAATACTAAACTAAACAGTGTTTCTGCTGCACACATTGTTTACATTATTTAGGGGCTTAAACTAACTCATATTTTATCAATTAGAAAAAGTAGATTTTCTTATTATAAAGATTATAACATCGCTGGCAATTTATAAGAAAATAGAAAAATGCTTAAAGATAGCGGAGTAATTATAACTATATGAGCGAGTATTGCAATATATATCGCATTCAAAGCATCAGTTGATTTAAGTAGATTGTTGCAAGAAGCAAAATATTATTATTTGATGCTTGCTAATTAAAAATAGCATATAGAAAGTAGGGTGAAAAATGGTCCAAAGGCTAAAAAAGGGAGATAAAATAGGAATATTTACCCCATCTTCTCCTGCAACTGTTACAGCCTATCGGCGTTTTCAACGTGCTAAGGCTTTTATAGAAGAAAAAGGTTTTGTTATTGTAGAAGGGAATCTGACAGGAGTATCAGATACTTATCGTTCTGGTTCTCCAAAAGCACGAGCAGAAGAATTAAATAAATTATTAAGGGATTCCGATATTAAAATGATTATGTCTACTATTGGGGGTACAAATTCAAATAGTTTGTTACCATATATAGATTATGAAGCATTTAAGGATAATCCAAAGTTAATCGTCGGGTACTCTGATGCGACTGCTGTATTGCTTGCTCTTTATGCAAAAACAAGTATAACAACATATTATGGTCCTGCTCTTATTCCTTCTTTTGGTGAATTTGATCCACTTGTAAAAGATACATATCGTTATTTTGAACATTATTTCATGGAAGAAAATATACTTCCTTACGAAGTGCCAATGCCTTCATATTGGTCCGATGAGCCGGTAAATTGGCTTGAAAAAACGACTGAAAAAACTCTTTATCGTAATGAGTGGATAACTGGGCAAAGTGGAATAGCAGAAGGTAGATTAATAGGAGGAAATGTAAATGCGATGTATGGATTTATTGGCTCTCCTTATTTTCCAACAATTGAGTATGGTGACATATTATTAATTGAGGACTGTATGAAAAATGCTGCTGTTGTTGAGAAAAACTTTGCTATGCTTAAGTTACATGGTGTTTTTGATAAAGTCGCGGGCATTATTTTAGGTAAACATGAACAATATGATGATCTAGGAACAGGAAAACAGCCATTAGATTTGTTGAAAGAACAATTAGATACAATAGATATTCCAATTTTAGCAGAATTCGATACTTGCCACACTCATCCAATGCATCCATTAGCTATCGGTAAAAATGTGAAATTAGATGCAGATGCTAAAAAGGTAATATGCATAGAAAAATGGATATAAATTGGAATAAACGTTATTGCAATTCCTGCTTGTTTCTTTTTGTATGTAGTTAGAAGTTTGTGAAACTAACAGAGAACATTATAATTCGGAAGATGCCTCTCATTATATCTCAAATTTATACAGCGCAGTGCGATTTTAAAAAAATGGAGACGCTTTTTCACTATAGGATTGTAGTAGAAAGCGTCTTTCTAAGTATCAATTTTGTTAATATTGAAGCTACTTTGTTAGTTCAATTAAGGATATTCTCCATATAATACCCACTTCCACAACCATCAAATTATCCCTTATTCGACAAAAAATCCGATAGATTTAAGTGACGACTTTCAAAATCTTAATACAAATAACCAGCGCAACATTTGAAAACCCGAACACCAGAGTCATAACGATTTAACAATCTTTTCTACCAAGTTCTTACTTTAAAACAAAGCCAAAAAAGACGCTCGAGATGTATATTCGAAAGTAAAAGTTTCGTCACTGGAAAGTGAATGTGGTACAATTTTTTTAGAACAAAAGGACTGTGAGTTGGGGAATGATGAAAAATCATAAATATGCAGTTGTCGATATTGAAACAACAGGGCACTCATCGACGAATGGTGACCGTATTATTCAGCTTGCAATTGTATTTATTGAAAATAACAAATTAATAAACACATATACGTCTTTTATTAATCCGGAAAAGCCAATTCCTCTATTTATCCAGGATTTGACGAACATAGCTAATAGCGATGTTCAAAATGCACCATTATTTGAGGACATTGGAGCGGAAGTATTAGAAATGCTGCAGGATCATATCTTTGTTGCGCACAATATTAACTTCGACCTACCCTTCCTTCAAAAAGAATTGAAACGAGTTGGACTTCCGAAGTTAGTATGTAAAACAATGGATACGGTAGAATTCACAAAATTAATGTTTCCAAACCTTTATAGTTATAAGCTTCAGGATATCGCAGTTGAGTTAGAAATAGATTTGGAATCTGCTCATAGAGCGGATGATGATGCTCAAGCAACTGCTCATTTATTGATAAAGTGTATTGATCAATTAATGAAGTTACCACTTAAAACTATTGAGCTGTTACATAAGAGGTCCTTTCAATTAAAATCTAATTTATCTATATTATTTTTTGATGTACTTGTGAGTAAAAGAAAACAGGTAACATCAGAAAACTATCTAATTTACCGAGGAATACCGATAAAGCAAATATCGTGGGAGATAGAGGAAGTATCCGAATTACTTTTATATCCTAAAACAAAGGATGAGAAGGTAGAGTTATTTAGTAAGGGTTTTCCTAGCTTTGAAGAACGTGCGGGACAATTTGAATTGATGGATCAAATTCAAACAGCTCTTATTAATGAATCAGAAATAGTGTGTGAAGCCGAAACGGGAATAGGTAAAACATTAGGATACTTATTACCTGCTGTTCTCTATTCTATCAAAACGAAAAGACCTGTTGTCATTAGTACATATACAACTCATCTGATAGATCAGTTGGTTAGTGAGGAAATACCAAAGATAAATACGATTTTAAACATGAATGTAAAGGTTGCAACACTAAAAGGCATGCATCATTATATTGATTTATATAGCTTTTGGCAGCAGGTCCAACTCGATGATGAGTCATACGATGAAACGTTTACGATTATGCAAATATTAGTGTGGTTGACTTTAACAGAAGATGGGGATCTTACAGAACTAAATGTTTCTGGAGGTGGCCAACTTTTTATAGATAAAATTAGACGAGGAAGTCTCTCGAATTTAAAAGAAGTAGGGGAATATGACTTTTATGAAAGAGCTCTTCGCAAAAGTAAGGATTGCCATATTTTGGTGACCAATCACGCGATGATTATGGCCGATCAAGAAAGGGAACAACCAATACTTACTTCTGGTTGTGCAATGATTATAGATGAGGCACATCAAATGATTCATGCTAGTATGTCCCGTGGTGAACGTATTTTTTCATATACTAATTGGAAATACGTGTTAGGACAATTTGGAACCCTTGATACCGAACAGTTACTTCAAAAATTGGAAATTCTGAATGTTCCTTTGTCTGTTCAAGTTCGTTTAGAAAAGCAATATGTAGAAACCATAGAAAAATTTGATCACGCTGTATCGTATGTTATTGATGCCTTTCTTCAAAAAAGCAAAAGAAACGGGAAGAGCACTAAAAAAATGATTGCATTAGAAGACCTTGAGCTAGATCAATCTATCTTCCGTGCTGTTGCTAATTCTATTCAGGTTTTTATCTTCTCAACTAAATCTATGATCGAATCGTACAGTAAACATATTGAAGAAGAAACAATACAGTCATTCATCAATGAATGGCAGTATTGGATAAGAGAATTGACTATTAAAGTTAGTGAATGGGATGAGATTTTCTTACAGAATAGAGTAACAGAGGCGAGATGGCTAGAGATTGATACAAGAAGTATTCCTGGTAGCCTCACTGTTATTAAGCGACCACTTAACTATAAAGATGATATTAAAAATGCAATTAAGACTCACCGTGAAGTAGGAGCTGTTATTTGGACATCTGGTACGTTAACAGTGCCTTCTAATAGGCATTTTATCACTTCTCAGCTTGGATTAAATTCAGAAATACCTATCTTTCAGTATAAAGCCTCTAGCGACTATTATAATGGGGCGGAGCTACTGATAGTAGAAAATATGCCCGATATTAAACAGGTATCGCAAAGTGATTATATTGAAGCTGTTGCAGAAGCAGTAGTACAAACAGTCCTTGTTTCGGAAGGTCGATGCTTTGTTTTATTTACCTCCCAAGATATGCTTAGAAAAACAGTGGAATTAATACAAGATACTCATTTATTGGATGACTATATGCTATTTGCACAAGGAATGACTTCTGGTAGCAGGATGAGGTTGTTAAAATCATTCCAACGTTTCTCCAAATCAGTTCTATTTGGGACGAATAGTTTTTGGGAGGGAGTCGATGTACCTGGTGACGCATTATCAGTGATCATTATGGTCCGTTTACCGTTCTCGTCTCCAGATGACCCTCTATTCAAAAAAAGGGCAGATTTAATAACAAAAGATGGTCATAACCCATTTTCTGCTTATTCATTACCGGAAGCAGTGTTACGGTTTAGACAAGGATTCGGACGTTTAATACGATCATCTGCTGATAAAGGAGTTTTCATTGTTTTAGACAGAAGAATTGAGACGAAATCATATGGGAAAGACTTTTTACAGGCAATTCCTAATATTCCTGTTAAGAAAGTATCGCTAGAAAATATGGTCTTGGAGCTAGAAAATTGGTATACTAATGAAGGATGATTTTAGAAAGCAGGTAGGAATATGGAAAACAAAATTGAAACGCTATCGACTGTTGTAGTCGACTACCAATCAGACTTATATAAAATAGTTGATGCATTAAATCGAACTTTAAAAGAGAAAGATTTAATGTTTGGGCTAGCATTAGATAAGCAGGATGAAAATAAAGCTGTTTTCACCATTTATAGGACATAAAGATGACACTTAAAAAATGGTTATTATTTATTGTAGTTTTTGCATTAAGTTTAACTATAATATTAAGCTTATTAATTTACTTTCAAGCAAAAAGTCCATTCTCGGATTCAGCGGAAAAAGCAGAATCGTATGCGTTGGATAACAATTTGTTAGCTCAGGTGGATAAGACCTATGTATATAACAATACTTCCACTTTTCATACGGTAATTGGAACGACAGCTAAAGGAGAAGAAAAAGCGTATTTTTTGCCAGACAAGCAGTCGGATGAAAAGATAATGGAAGTGAGCTTAGACGAAGGTATATCGGAGCAGAAAGCTGTGGACCTAGCTATGAAGGATGTTAAAGACGGTAAGCTATTACATGCTAAACTTGGTGTAGAAGAAATAGGACCGGTGTGGGAAATAACCTATGTTAATGCAGAAGACAACCTCAATTATGTCTACTTGTTATTCGATAATGGGGAATGGTGGAAGCGAATATCAAACTTATAGTCAAAACTTTTGGAGGGTAATATGAAAAAAATCATGATTAAAGATATGTCCAACCACGCTGGTGAAACAGTAAAAATGGGTGCTTGGCTTGCGAATAAACGTTCAAGTGGTAAAATTGCATTTTTACAATTACGTGATGGTTCTGGATTTGTACAAGGTGTAGTAGTAAAAGAAGAAGTTGGAGAAGAAATTTTTCAAACTGCAAAAGGGCTAACTCAAGAAACTTCCATGTATGTAATTGGTGAAGTGATCAAAGATGAACGTTCTTCTTTCGGTTATGAGCTTCAGGTAAAAGAAATAGAAGTAATTCATGCAGCGGTAGATTTCCCTATTACCCCTAAGGAACATGGTACAGAGTTTTTAATGGATAACCGTCATTTATGGTTACGCTCTAGAAAGCAGCATGCGATTATGAAAATTCGTAATGAAATTATTCGTTCTACATATGAATTCTTTAATGAGAATGGCTTTGTAAAAATGGACCCACCCATTTTAACTGGTTCATCACCAGAAGGAACTTCTGAATTGTTCCATACTAAATATTTTGACGAGGATGCATTTCTTTCTCAATCAGGTCAATTATATATGGAAGCAGCAGCTATGGCACTAGGGAAGGTATTTTCTTTCGGACCTACATTCCGTGCAGAAAAATCTAAAACACGTCGTCACTTAATTGAATTCTGGATGATTGAACCTGAGATGGCTTTTGTTGAATTTGAAGAAAGCTTAGAAGTACAAGAACAGTATGTTTCATTTATTGCTCAATCAGTATTGAAAAACTGTACATTAGAATTAGAACGTCTTGGTCGTGATACTTCGAAATTAGAAAATATTCAAGCGCCATTTCCACGTATTTCATATGATGATGCTATTAAGTTTTTACATGAAAAAGGCTTCGATGATATAGAGTGGGGAGATGATTTTGGTTCGCCTCATGAAACTGCTATCGCAGAAAGTTATGATAAACCGGTGTTTATTACACACTATCCAGTAGGCATTAAGCCTTTTTACATGCAACCACACCCTGAACGTGATGATGTAGTTTTATGTGCAGATTTAATCGCTCCTGAAGGTTATGGTGAGGTTATTGGTGGCTCTGAGCGTATTCATGATTATGACCTTATGAAGCAACGTATTGCAGAGCATAATCTAGATGAATCAGCGTATGCTTGGTATTTAGAGCTACGTAAACAAGGTTCTGTACCTCATTCTGGTTTCGGACTAGGACTAGAGCGTACAGTAGCGTGGTTTAGTGGGGCAGAACATGTTCGTGAGTCTATTCCATTTCCACGTTTATTAAATCGTTTGTATCCATAATAAGTAAATAGAAATTATATAGAGAGAAAGGAGTACGAAAATGCAAAAGCGAGATCGACTCCGTATCTGGACTGAGCAGGGGAATGTAACTATTTCCCAGCTTTTTTTTAGTCATTATAAAGCGATTAATATAAGAGATGAAGAAGCTATTCTATTATTACATTTAATCGCTTATGGAGAAGCAGGAATTCATTTTCCTACCCCACAAAATTTAGTAGAACGTACTTATTTTAGTGAAGATAAAGTAGTAACTATTTTACAACGCCTAATGCAAAAAGGGTTAATTCAAATAGAGCAGCATTTAGATCAAAATGGTATACATTATGAATATTATGCATTCCATCAATTATGGGAGCTGCTAGTAGATTATATGGAGCAGCAACAAAATGATGTAAAGGATCTTCGTAGCAAGGAAGAGGAAGGGGATATATATAAATTATTCGAGCAAGAATTTGGTCGATTATTATCCCCGATGGAATATGAGACTATAGGTATGTGGTTTGATCAAGACAAGCATTCTGCGTCACTCATCCGATTAGCCTTAAAGGAAGCAGTACTTTCACAAAAATTGAGTCTTCGCTATATAGATCGAATATTATTTGATTGGAGAAAGAAAAATATTAAAACCGTAGAAGCTGCTGAAAATCAGTCGGCACAATTTAGACAGCATGTTCCAGTACAAAAAACATCGGAACAACCATCTTCCAGTTTGAAAGTGCCTTTTTACAACTGGTTAGAAGAAAGAGAGTAGGTGTAAATTTTGCTTACAAAAGTACAGTGGTTATATTGCTTGGATGAAATGGAGCGAATGTTCCCAGATGCTCATTGTGAGTTGGTTCACGATAATCCATTCGAATTATTAGTCGCTACTTTGCTATCAGCACAATGTACAGATGTGTTAGTGAATAAAGTAACAAAAAACTTATTTCAAAAATACAAAAAACCAGAGGATTATTTAGCTGTATCCATCGAAGAATTACAGACCGATATACGTTCGATTGGTTTGTATCGAAATAAAGCTAAAAATATTCAAGCGCTTAGTAAACAGCTATTCGAATTATATGATGGGGAAGTACCACCTAATCGTGATTTACTTACTACTTTCCCAGGAGTAGGTCGTAAAACAGCAAATGTAGTAGTTTCTGTCGCATTTGATATCCCAGCGATTGCAGTAGACACGCATGTAGAGAGAGTCTCTAAACGTTTGGGACTTTGCAGGTGGAAGGATTCAGTTCTACAAGTCGAAGAAACGTTGATGAAAAAGACGCCCATGGAATTATGGTCCAAAACTCATCACCAATTAATCTTTTTTGGTCGTTATCATTGTAAAGCGCAAAATCCAAATTGCCCAGAATGCCCCCTACTTTCGGTTTGTAGAGAAGGAAAGAAGAGGATGAATAAAATTGTCGCTCAGTAGTCTACGTTATTTGGATGAATGGGAATTTATTCGCGAAGAACTAATAGTATTAATTAAAACAAATGATAATAAAAAGATTGAGCTAATGCGAAAGGGCATCGAACTTCTTATGGCTATTCTTAATGAGGTAGCAGAAGCTGCTCCACTAAACTATATAGAACGCGTAATATTTATCGAATCGAATATGGTAAAATATGTTGCATTTGTTCAACTTGAGGAGCTATTTAAGGAAACTAAGAAAAAAATTGCGCGCATACGAGCACAAATGAATCATTAGATTGATCGGATTTGAAGTTAGAGATAACTCTCATTTTCCAGTACTATCAATGTTCTTCTCTCATTTCCAATATTTAACAAAAAGTAGCAGGTCTTGACTAATGTCATGACCTGCTACTTTTATTATATCTTATTAAGGATTAGTTCCAGATTCACCATTTCCGCCGGTTTCTCCAGTCCCAGTAGGTGGAGTTTCCGTTGAACCGCCATCTGGATTTTCAGTTTCATCACCTGAATCGGATCCATTTTCATTTCCACCACTGTTCCCATTCCCGTTTTCATTGCCATTTCCATTCCCATTCCCGCTGTTATTACCGTTATTATTACCGTTACTACTACCATTATTATTTCCATTGTTGTTTCCATTACTGTTTCCGTTTCCATTTCCATTATTCGAACCATCTGGATTTTCTACGTCTTCTCCATCTGGATCTAAATCATCTAAATCCTCTTCAACAATAGCTTCTAGTGTTAACGTTACAGGGACACTTTCGCTGCGAATATCATCAGAAACTGCTGTTACACTGAATACATAGGTACTTCCTGGAATAAGGCTTTGGACGATTAACCCATTTTGCTTAGTTGTTTCAATTACTTCAGGTGGTCCATTATCTATCGTAACAGCCACTTCAAATTGAACTTCAGATTCAAGATCTTCCTGTTCAAAATCCCACGCTAAAGTTGCAGTTGATGTTAGTTCATCATATTCCACTGAAAGATTGGATGGACTGTTTAATTCGAGTTGTTTATATTCCTCAGAAACTGCTGTAGGTTCCGTGCCTCTCACAAATAGTTCCGTTAATTTTAGTTCATCTGGTGTATATTCGCTTGCCAGTTTAAGTGGACTTGAGCCTTTTTCAATCGTAGCCTCTACAACAGAATTGGGCTTACTAAATTTTTCATTTGCTGAGTCAGCAGAAATGTTAGCCATGACTTCTTTAAAAATATTTTGAGGTAGGTTCCGCTCCTCATTAGTAGTCATCGGTGTTTTCATCTCTGGATATCCAGACCAAATAGCAATTGAATAGTCTGTGGAATAACCAGCAAACCAAACGTCAGGAAAGGCGCTGCTTGGTAGGTCCCATTTCTTCATATCATCTCTACTATAGTTAGATGTTCCTGTTTTGCCTGCAATATCTAAACCGCTGATAGCAGCTCGCTTACCAGTTCCTTTTGTCATTACATCACGTAACACATCGGTAACCATATAAGCAGTAGAATCTTTCATAACTTCTTTTGCTTTTGGTTTATAATTTTTTTCTGTTTTTCCATCTCGATAAACAATTTTGTTAATTGCATATGGTTCTGTATGGATTCCACTATTTCCAAATGCCGCGTAAGCTCCAGCCATTTGAATAGGGGACATTGCTTTCGATGTACCACCGATTGCACTACTTTCTGTTACATTACCTAGGTCAATTCCAAATCGGTTAACAAACTCTTGTGCATTATCTGTTCCTACTTCTTGCAGTGTTTTTACTGCAGGAACGTTTCGGGAATTATATAACGCTTCTCTAAATGTCATCTTACCTTTATATTTTCCATCGAAGTTGCGTACTACTTGTTCTGATCCAGTATAAGTTATCTTTTCATCAACAAGTGTATGTCCTGTCGACCAGTCTAAAAATTCTACTGCTGGGGCATAGTCGATTAATGGTTTAATCGTCGAGCCGGGTGAACGTGTAGTCATGTCTTGAGCATAGTTAAAACCTCTATCAGCTCCATAATTTCTGCCACCACCAACAGCAGCGATAGCTCCTGTTTTCGTATCAATTACTGCTACAGCCGACTGAATATCATCGGTAGGGAACATATCGGAATTTAATGTTTTTTCTACTTGCTGTTGTGCATTTGGTTGCAGTGTAGTGTGGATAGTAATTCCCTCAGAAATTGCGTTTCCATCACCATTGGCTTCTAGTTCATTTAATACGATATCTATGAAAGCATCATATTTGGAATCTTGGTTGGCAACTCGCTGATCCTCAGGTAGGAGAGTATCCTCTATTGGAACTGCTTGAGCTGTTTTCATTTCTTCCTCTGTAATCTTGCCATGTAGGTTCATCAAGTGTAAAACGACATTTCTTCTTTTCTCTGTAAGCTCTGGATCCTTAAACGGATTAAACGCATTTGGACGTTGCGACATACCTGCAAGTACAGCGTATTGATCTAATGTAAGATCTTTTAAATCTTTACCATAAAAATACTGAGCTGCTGTTCCATATCCGTATATTCTTCCAGACATTAGAACTTTGTTAAAGTACATTTCAAATATTTCTTCTTTCTCATATTCCCTTTCTAGTTGAATTGAAAGGTAAGCTTCTTGTGCTTTTCTTTTTAATGTTTTTTCATTTGTAAGGAATGAATTTTTTACTACCTGTTGTGTAATTGTACTCGCTCCTTGATCGCCGAAACCATTTGTGACGTTAGCAAGTACTGCTTTTCCTAAACGTAATACATCTACTCCAAAATGATCATAGAAACGAGCATCTTCAGTAGCGATGATTGCATCTTCCATTTGTTTTGGAATTTCATCGTAAGGAATATATTCCCTACTTTCTGCTCCGACTGTTGCGAATAGGTCTCCATTAGCGTCTAATAGTTTTGGACTAATAGGATCTTTTAAAGCTGTTTCATCCAGTTCAGGCGCGCTGCTTGCATAGAAGGCAAACAGGGATCCTCCAGCTATTAGTCCTACAACTCCTATAATTACGATAGTTAACAATATTCTTTTCATCCATAATTTAGCTGGTGTCTTAGGTTGTTTCTTTTTTTCTTGTTGTTTTCTGCGTTGTTCACGAGTCATTTTTTGCTCACTCATAAACGTCTCCTCACTTTCACTTTATACGTTCAAGTCATTAACTATTTTTATATAATCAATTCTTGGTGCATATTTTGGAGTAATCTCTATAGCGCTTGTTTCCATTTCGGATAAAGCAATAGATTTTCTTCCCCCTGTTAGCATTCTATCCCAAAATAACGATAATTGTTCAAAAGGTAAATAAAAATAACGCTCTAATGCAGAAAAACGGACGAGTAGGAAGGTAATTCCCGATTGTTTAGAAACTTTTCTCATATGTTCAACCTGATGAAGATGAACATTTTTTAAAGGAAATGCTGTTCTATTTTCCGTTTCTTTTGCTTCAAAGTCAATATATTTACCTTTATATACTCCATTAAAGTCAGTTGTAGAAGGTGTCCGATAATATGCTTCTTTGATAACTGCACTACTCCTAGATGGGTAATCTACTTTGACGACTTGTATAGGTATTGGCTTTTTATGAATTACAGCAATATCCTGTGCAATATAAAATTCATTTGCATCATTTATTTCGTCTTCTAACGTCTTACCCCTATTACTGAAAGAGTAATCTTTTTTCTTTTCTTTTGTTGTTTTGGTAACCGGGATATACGCTTTTCCATTTGGATAATGAATAGCCAAAATAATCACCTCTTTATGCTATTAGTTTATCACAAGTACATTAGACGAACAGCTAATATATAAGGTTTCATTTCTCTTGATGTCGAGTAAACACTTGTTTTGTCTTTAAAGAAGATGCTTTGTCAAACAGGAAGGAGAGAATGTAAAACTAGCGAATATACCTCTAAAAAGGAGGAGTATATGATGAATAAAATTGAAAGACTTATAGATCAGTTAGAACTTCTGGAGTTTTTATTAGAAAATAGATTAAATGACGAACAGGACAAGTTTGAAGAGGATTTTAGTAAAAACTCGTTTCGACTTCTTGGAAAGCTCGAAAAAATCGAAAATAAATTATAAAGAATGTACGTTCGCTTAAAACTAGTAATATAGGTGAGAATTTGCTAAACTATAACTAGAATGCGAGGGATCACTTTGTCATTATTAAAGCTTAGTAACCAGTTGATGAAAGAATGCGACGATTGTATTTCGCGTTTTCACTTATATAGAGAACTAGATAAAGAACCAGATTTTTTTACAGATGTGAAGCCACATGCATATAAAATAGATGAGATATGTTTTGAATGGGAACAACTGGTTCGGAAATGGATACAAGTAAAACGTCCAAAATATGTCCACCCGAGCCAAATTGACTCATTACTTGACTCCATGAAACAGTTTATCGTCCAATCTTACTACAAGGGCACAAGCAAAAAGAGGTTTCTTTCAGCTGTCCATTCATCCAAATATACGCTAGAAACAATTGCCCAAGCTATTAAGGAGGTAGGGGATGAGCATGCTTGAAAAAAAGAGTATCCAACAATTATTAGATGAGTGGAAAGTGGATGGAAATCGCTTTCCACAAATTGAACATATTCATACAACAGAAGAAAAAGAAGCGATTTTTGCCCCTTTTCCAGAGACTATGCATCCGTCTATTCAAAAGGCGTTAAAAAGTCGTGGTGTAAATCAGTTATATATACATCAGCGACTCGCTTTCGATGCTGCTTCAACTGGTAAGTCTTATACTACTATCACTCCAACAGCCTCTGGTAAGTCACTTTGTTATCATCTCCCAGTATTACAATCGATTATGGAAGATCCAACTTCACGGGCAATATATTTATTTCCAACTAAGGCATTAGCACAAGATCAGAAAAGTGATCTAAATAAATTGATTGAAGCAACTGGGGAAGAAATACTTAGTTATACATATGACGGAGATACAGCTCCAGGTATAAGACAAAAAATTAGAAAATCAGGTCATATTGTATTAACAAATCCCGATATGCTACATTCGGGAATTTTACCGCATCATACAAAATGGGTAACGCTATTTGAAAATTTAAAGTATATTGTAATAGATGAAATTCATACATATAAGGGAGTATTTGGAAGTCATGTTGCGCATGTTATTAGACGTCTGAAAAGAATATGTGCATATTATGGTAGCTATCCACAGTTTATCTGTACTTCTGCGACGATAAAAAATCCAAAAGAATTAGCAGATAATTTAACAAATACAACTCATGAATTGATCAATCAGAACGGTGCGCCAGCAGGAAGAAAGCACTTTGTATTTTACAATCCCCCAATAGTTCATCCTGTATTTAATGTACGAAGAAGTGCTGTTTTAGAAGTGAGAGATTTAGCGGGGGAATTATACGTAAATGGTATTCAAACTATTGTTTTTGCGAAGAGTCGGGTTCGAGTAGAAATGCTTGTGACGTATTTACAGTCTTTAGTAAGTAAAAAGATTAATGATCAAACTATACGAGGATACCGCGGTGGTTATTTACCTTCAGAAAGAAGGACGATTGAAAAGGGTTTACGAGAAGGGGTAATTAGAACAGTTGTAAGTACAAATGCGCTAGAGTTAGGTGTAGATATTGGTCAGCTACAGGCATGTATTATGACGGGTTATCCTGGGAACATCGCAAGTGCATGGCAACAGGCTGGTCGAGCAGGCAGAAGACAGGATGAAGCACTTATTATTTATGTGGCCGGGTCGACTGCTCTTGACCAATATGTGGTTAAACATCCTGAATATTTTCTTGGACAGTCTCCTGAGGAAGTTAGGATTCATCCAGATAATATGATTATTTTAATGGACCATTTGAAATGTGCTTCATTTGAACTGCCTTTTTCACCTGTAGATTCGTATGCGGAATTTTCTATACAGGAATTACTCGCATTTTTAGAAAGCGAAGGGGTCCTTTTAAAAACGTCTGAAAAATGGCATTGGATGTCTGATAGTTTTCCTGCAAGCAATATAAGTCTACGTTCTGCTTCTCAAGAGAACGTCATTATTATTGATCAGTCAATTCCAACTAAGACGAGGGTTATTGGTGAAATGGATCAATATAGTGCGATGACCTTACTTCATGAAGAAGCTATTTACTTGCATCAAGGTACTCAATTTCAAGTAGAAATTTTAGATTGGGAAGAAAAGAAAGCATTTGTAAGAGAGGTCGATGTCGATTACTTTACAGATGCCAATATTGCGATAGAGCTAAAAGTGCTTAGTGAAGACAAAATAAAAGAAGCGGAAATTGGTATGCTCAGGTTCGGTGACATCATTGTTTTAGCACAACCAACTATATTTAAAAAAATTAAATTCGATACGCATGATAACATCGGTTCCGGTCAAATCCATTTACCTCCATTAGAATTACACACCTCTTCTACATGGTTTAGTTTTGATAAGCCTGAAGACTGGAAAGACACATTACTGTCAGATGCAATGACTGGAGTTTCGTATGCATTACATGCGTTTATCCCTCTATTTATTCATTGTGACGCAAAGGATATTCATGTTGTACCACAGGTGAAATCTATTCACGGAGAAAAACCTACTTTTTATATGTATGATAGTTATCCGGGTGGTATTGGTTTGTCCGAAAGAATGTACGACCTTTGGAATGAGTTGATACCAAAAGTAACGGAGCAGGTAGAGAATTGTTCTTGTATTAATGGATGTCCGGCGTGTATCGGTGCTCAGGACGCTGAACTAAATTTAAAAAAAGAAGTTATTAAGTTACTTCATTTATTACAGGTGGGCCGTCATGTCGTATGAAAAAAAGCTAATGGAAATGAAAGGTTTAATCAAAAAGAAACCCGTAGAACAAATAGAAATAAAGGAAGTGTCGGATATGGCGCTTCCCTTTTATGTTGAACAATGGCAAAATGCGGGTCTGAAGTTTATAAAGGATGAAAATGGGTTTTACTTTGTAAAGGAAACTTTTTATCATTCGGGGCATATACATGGAAATATTGGGCTTAATAAGCTACAACAGGCAATAAAATTTATGCAAGAAGTATATCCTACTCACCCATTAACAATTGAAAAAGAAAGTCCTTTTAGTTTTTATGATACCGAAACTACTGGGTTAAAAGGCGCTGGAGTGCAAATTTTCTTAAACGGAATTTTGAAAGTAGTAGACAATGGGTTTCTGCTGACACAATATGTACTGGCAGATCCAGGGCAAGAGGTAAGCTTTTTAAAAGCGACTGATTTTTGGAAAAACGAACAAACTATGATTACTTATAACGGAAAGAGTTTTGACCTACCTCAATTAGTTACAAGATGGACGATGAATAGAAATAATCTGCCGCGGCTAATGCAACATCACCAAATTGACTTAATGCATTCCTCTAAAAGAATTTGGAAGGGAGAGTTAGATCGTTTTAAGTTAAAACAAATTGAGGAAATGAAGCTTGGTTTTAGAAGAGAAAATGATGTTCCTGGTCATCTTGCACCAATAATATATTTTGATGCAGTGAAAAGTGGGAATCCTATCAATTTGATGAAAGTGTTAAAACATAATGAATGGGATATTCTATCGCTAGTTACTTTGTATATTCTCTCAGTGGAGTTACTTCAAGAGAAGGAAGTAGTTGAAACAGCAACAACCTATACGAATATAGGAAAATGGTTTCGTGATTTAAAAACGATGGATAGAAGTTTGGATTGGTTTACTTTTGTAGTAAATAATTTTTCAGACGAAGAGTCAAGTATTGCTTATTATTTTGTTGGACTCCATCTAAAAAGAGTTGGTTTATACGAGGATAGTCATTTAGCTTTCACCCATGCTTTAAAAGAGATTTCTGGGAAATATCGCATTGAGGTATTTATCGAGTTGGCCAAGCTATTCGAACATCAACTTAAAAATTTCCCAAAAGCTCTAGAAATGACGCAGCAATGTATAGATTATGAAGCAAAACTGAATACAGACATGCATTCACGCTTGAAAAAAGAACTTATTAAAAGGGAAACAAGAATAATCCGGAAATTAAATATTTCCCGGGAAAGCGCAGAACACAACAAAAAGCGCATATAATTGGCTGAAAAAACTCCATTATTCGACAATGATATGCTATAATACGAGTAGCTAATTGTAGATGGAAGGAAGATACCATATGGAATTTAAACTAAAGGCTTCTGATATATTAGAAAAAGAATTTAAAACGGGCTTAAGAGGTTATAACCAAGAAGAAGTTGATGTTTTTTTAGACGATATCATTCAAGATTACGAGGCTTTTGAAAAAAGACTAGCTCAACTTCAATTAGAAAACAAAAAATTGACAGAGCAACTAGAAGAATTACCAAAGAGAACACAGGCTGCTGCACCTCCACAAACGGGAGCAACTAATTTTGATATTTTAAAGCGTCTTTCACATCTTGAAAAACATGTCTTCGGCAGTAAACTGTACGAATAATTACTTAAGTTCTTTCAATTGAATGGAAAACGCCTACTGAGAGAACATAAAGCCTCTTTCATAAACCACAATTTTTTTTGTGTTATTTAACATGTAAGTTGGTGTAAAACCAGGATACACGTTTTTCTAGCATCTGAACAAAGTGAAGCAATACAACAAAGCGAATTTAATGTAATCTTGTATTGAAACTAACAAGTATTTCGTATATAATAGTTATACCACTTATATATTCGGGCAATCGCTGCAATGCTTGACATTGTAGAGGAAAGTCCATGCTCACACAATTCTGAGATGAATGTAGTGTTCGTGCTTAGTGAAAAAATAAACTAAGGCAGCTATTTATAGCTGACGGCGGGATGAAGGCCTAAGTCTTAGGATATGGCTGACAATCTCTGAAAGTGCCACAGTGACGGAGCTGTATAGGAAACTATACAGGTGGAACGAGGTAAACCCCACGAGTGAGAAACCCAAATTATGGTAGGGGCATTTTCTTGAAGGAATTGAACGGATAGAAGAACAGATTTAATCTGTAGATAGATGATTGCCATCCACAAACGTACGAGGTAATGCACCGTTTGAGTACCGTGGAAACAAAACATGGCTTATTGAGTGTATGAGTGGCTATATTTAATAACTAAGAAGCTCTCCATTTTCGGAGAGCTTTTCTATTATATATATGATTTAAAGAAATTTCGTAACAAGGGAGGTACTGGATTGTGGAAAAACAACAACCACCCGAACGATTACAGACATATTCAAACAAATTAGTTGAACAAATTTTTCATTCTACTGTAGAAGGTATTATGATAACAAATGAAAAAATGCAGATTTTACTGGTCAATAATGCCTTTGAAACGCTTACTGGATATAAGTCATACGAAGTACTCGGGGAATTTCCAAGTATTTTACAATCAGGTAAACAAGATTCTAACTTTTATACGGTAATGTGGTCAGAAATTCATTCAAAAGGTTATTGGAAAGGGGAAATCTGGAATAGACGTAAAAATGGTGAAATATTTCCAGAAATCCTTGAGATACATAGTGTATATGATGATACAGGTATACTAACAAATTATTATGGGATTTTTTCTGATATCTCTCTAGCAAAAGAAACGGAAAAAGAACTAGAGGAACTAACGCAAACTGATCTTTTAACAAATATTTCAAATCGAAACGCGTTCAATGAATTATTATTTGATAAAGTAAATAATTCGAATGATAGCCATTCTATTTTATTTATTAACTTAGATCGTTTTAAGCAGATAAACGACACCTTGGGTAATGAAGTTGGTGACCATATTTTAATAGAGGTTGCAGACCGGATTAACTCGATTGTAGGTCCATCCGATATTTTTGCGCGATATGGTGCAGATGAATTTCTATACTCCAGATCGAATATAGAAAATCAAAAAGAAGCTGTACATCTTGCTAAGGAAATAACTAAGCTTTTCAATAAACCATTCTATGTGGGTGAAACTGAAGTTTATGTTACTGCAAGTATAGGAATCAGTATTTTTCCACAGGATGGTAAACAAATAGAGAAATTAATATATAAAGCTGACAAGGCAATGTATTTTGCCAAACAAAATGGGAGAAATCAATATGCTTTTTATTTTGATGACTTGAAAAAAGATTCCAAAAGATTGATTGTCCTAGAAGCAGAGCTTAGAAAAGCTATACAAAATAAAGATTTTTATATCCATTATCAACCCAAAATAGGGTTAGCGACACAGGAGATTATTGGAGTAGAAGCTCTAGTTAGATGGAACAATGAAAAATTAGGGCTCGTTTCACCGGTTGAATTTATACCTCTTGCTGAGGACACTGGTCTTATTATCCCTTTAAGCGAGGTTATTTTAGAAATAATTTGTATGGATATACTGGAGTCAAGATCACAAGGGAATATAAGTGTATTACCGGTATCCGTTAATATTGCTTCTCTTCATTTTCAACAGGATGACTTCATCGAGCGCATAAATTCGATCATAATGAAGTATAATTGTAGTCCGCAGCTTCTAGAGTTAGAGTTAACGGAACGCACAGTTATGAAGGATTCAGAAGATATTGTAGTTAAACTAATAAAACTAAAAGCTATGGGGTTCAAAATATCAATAGATGATTTTGGAACAGGATACTCATCCCTTAGTTATTTAAATAGATTTCCCCTTAATTATTTGAAAATAGATAGAAGCTTTATCCAGCAAATTACTAGCTTAAAAGACAAACAAGCTATAGTGGAAGCTATCATTCTTATGGCTCATCGCCTACGTATTAAAGTTATTGCAGAGGGTGTAGAAACGAAAGATCAGGCTAAGCTTTTAAAAGAAATGGGCTGCGATATCATTCAAGGTTATTATTATAGTAAACCACTAGCACCCAATGATCTTTTGGATTTTATCGAGATATGGGAAATTTATAGACAGGAAAGGAATATATAATGACAACATTTAAATTAGTAGCTACATCGGCTATGGGATTAGAATCCATCGTTGCGGATGAAGTAAAAGCACTAGGATATGAAACAACAACAGAAAACGGTAAAATTTATTTTGAAGGGGACGAGCGTGCAATAGCACGAGCAAATATATGGTTACGTGTTGCGGACCGAGTTAAAATTGTAGCTGCTCAGTTCCCTGTAAAAACATTTGATGAGCTTTTTGAGCGTACGAAAGCAGTGCAATGGGAGAAATTCTTACCCGTGGATGCAGCTTTTCCTGTTCAAGGAAAGTCGGTTAAATCAACATTATTCAGCGTTCCAGATTGTCAAGCGATTGTAAAGAAAGCAGTAGTTGAACGATTAAAATTAGCCCATAAAAGAATTGGCTTTCTTGATGAATCTGGAGCAACATTTAAACTGGAAATAAGTATATTAAAAGACATTGCTACAATTACGATAGATACAAGTGGGGCAGGTCTCCACAAGCGTGGCTATCGTCACGGTCAAGGGGAAGCACCATTGAAGGAAACACTAGCTGCAGCTTTAGTAAAAATTTCTAAATGGAGTCCCAACCGACCATTTGTTGACCCGTTTTGCGGATCAGGCACTATTCCGATAGAAGCAGCAATGATTGGTCAAAATATCGCTCCTGGCTTTAATCGAGATTTTCATAGTGAAGCTTGGCCATGGATGCCAAAAACAATTTGGGAAGAAGTGCGTAATGAAGCAGAATCTTTAGCAAACTATGATCAAGAACTTCAAATTATCGGATCAGATATTGATCATAAAATGGTCCAAATTGCAGAGCAAAATGCATTTGAATCTGGATTCGCTGATATAATCACATTTAAGCAAATGCATGCGAAGGACTTTACTACTAATTTTACAGACGGTGTAATGGTTAGTAATCCACCATATGGAGAACGTATTGGAGAAGTGGAAGTAATTGAACAAGTAATAAGTGAATTAGGCCATTTAATGGATAAATATCCTTCATGGTCCGTATATATGTTATCGTCTATGGAGAACTTTGAGAACGTATACGGTAGAAGAGCAACAAAAAAGCGTAAATTATTTAATGGATTTATTCGAACGGATTACTATCAGTTCTGGGGTAAACGTTCATAACAGTAAGGGAGACTATGTTCTCCCTTACTGTTATATTATTATTTAAGGGAGTTTTTAGATGAAACAAGCTTTACCATTCCAACTTTCAAAAGACCGTTCTTTCTTCGAATCATTAGGGGATTGGATGGGTGATGTGTTATATGATGAATTACCCGAAAAAGGGTTTGAATGTCGTGATGAACAAATTTTCATGGCCTATCAGATTGAAAAAACGTTAAAAGAAAAAAATGTACTATTTGCAGAAGCTGGAGTAGGTACTGGTAAAACTATAGCATATTTACTTCCTGCTATTTCATATGCTCGTTATACCGGAAAACCGGCATTGATAGCATGTGCAGATGAAACATTAATTGAACAGCTAGTAAAAGAAGCTGGGGATATTTTTAAGCTTCAGAACTATTTGGATATTAAAATTGATGTACGATTAGCAAAATCACGTGATCAATATTTATGTTTAAAGCGACTAGAAGAAGCACAAAAAGATGATGATAACGAATATTTCTTAGAAGAAATTGAAGATAAAGTTCCAGATTTTGTCTATGCTCATTCATCTATGCAAAAGATTTTTCCATATGGCGAGCGCAGCCAATTTGCTGGAGTAAGTGATGAAGATTGGCAAAAAGTAAACTATCATCCAACTCAACAATGTATGGTATGCGATTTACGAAATCGTTGTGGTCAAACAATACATCGACAGCATTATCGTGAGTCTACAGATTTAATCATATGCTCACATGAATTTTTAATGGAGCATATTTGGACGAAGGAATCTCGTGTCCGTGAAGGTCAAATGCCTTTATTGCCAGAGGTTTCGATGGCTGTTCTAGATGAGGGCCATTTACTTGAATTTGCTGCTCAAAAAGCTTTGACTTATGAAATCCAAAGTGAAACGCTAATTCGATTATTGGAAAAAGTTATGGTCGATGGTGTTAGAGAAAAGACTTTAAATTTAATGGAAGTATTACAAGAATTACATGATAAAATATTTGGGTTATTACGAATTGGAAGTAATATGGAAGAAATCGATCGGATGAAGGTTGATAAATCTCCTGAGTTAATGAAACTATGTAAACAAGCTATAGGAGTAGCGGATAGCTTACTAGAAGAATTTGTATTCGAATCTGAGTTATATACAATCCCGGAATATGAGCTCCGTATGGTAGAAGAGTTTTTAGAGCAATATACATTCTCACTTCGTTTATTTACCGAAAAAGGGGATGGGATTGAATGGTTAGAAATCATTGATGGTTTTGAAACATTAATCATTATGCCGAGATTAGTTACAGATATTTTACATGAGAAATTATTTACCTCTAAAATACCAATCGTTTTTTCTTCCGCTACATTATCCATAGAAAAGGACTTTACGTATATAGCAGATTCTTTAGGAATTGAAAAATTCCAATCATTCTCCGTCGCATCACCATTTGATTATGATGAAGTAATGAAGATATATACCAAGGAAATGGAACAGCAGGAAAAACCCGGTTATGTAGAAAGCTTGTTAAATAATTCGATGCAAACACTTATTTTGTTCAAATCCAAAGCAGCAATGGCTTCTTTTAGAGCAACTATAGGAGATAGAAAAGATATCGTCTTTGAAGGAGATCGAGAGCTTTCAACAATTGTTAAAGAGTTCCAAAATGGTGAGTACTCTACTTTATGTTCGTATCATCTTTGGGAAGGTTTAGATTTACCACTAGAAGCACTAACTAGAGTAGTTATTTATGATCTACCTTTTCCACCAGTAGATCCTCTATTTGATGCAAAACGATCTTTCTCTAATAATCCATTTGAGGAAGTAGAATTGCCATTTATGCTTTTAAGATTACAACAGGGTATTGGTCGCTTAATCCGTACATCTAGTGATTATGGGGAGATTCATTTATTGTTAAATGAAACAGAAGCAAAGCTAGAAAATAGGTTTACAGGAATTTTACCTACAACTATTTCGTAATGATACAAGGGGGAAAAGAAATGTCAGTAGAACAAAGCTTTTTAGATTATGTGAAAAAAATTGGTGCCTACCAAGAAGCGTTGGGGGTGCTTTATTGGGACATGCGAACTGGTGCACCAAAAAAGGGTATCGATCAACGATCAGAGGTTGTTGGGGTACTTGCAACGGATGTATTTAACTTATCGACTTCAGACGAACTAAAAGGGTTACTTGACCAGATGGAATTGGAGCTGGGTTCTGTAGATGAAGTGACTAAACGTGTTTTTGAAGAAGTAAAAAAGGAATACAATCTCAGTAAAAAAATTCCTGCTGATGAATATAAAAAATTTGTTGTACTTCAATCTAAATCGGAATCTGTTTGGGAAGAAGCGAAGCACAAAAACGACTGGGGTATGTTCCAACCATATTTAACAGAAATGGTTGAAACTTTAAAGAAATTTGTGGAGTATTGGGGAGTTACGGATAACAATCCGTATAATGTATTGTTGGACCAATACGAGCCTGGTATGACTACTGAAATTTTAGATCAAGTTTTTAGTGAGTTAAGGGACAAAATTGTTTCTTTATTAAAACGGATTTCGGAATCACCCAATCAGCCAACTACAGATTTCTTGTTCCACTCTTTTGATAAACAAAAACAAGAGGCATTTAGTTTAGATATACTTAAACAACTCGGTTATGATTTTGATGCTGGAAGATTGGATGAAACAGTACATCCATTTGCTACTGGCTTAAATAGAGGCGATGTTCGAATAACGACTAAATATGATGAATTTGATTTCCGTTCTGCTATATTCGGTACAATTCATGAATGTGGCCATGCTATATACGAACAAAACGTTGCAGAAGAACTAACCGGAACACCTTTAGCTGGTGGCGCTTCCATGGGTATTCATGAATCACAATCATTATTTTATGAGAATTTTGTAGGACGTAATCCAAAGTTTTGGGAGCAAAACTATAAAAAGCTACAAAGCTATTCTCCAGAACAATTTGGAAACGTTTCAGTGGAGGATTTTCTTCGGGCAATCAATGAAGTAAAACCTTCCTTAATCCGTATTGAGGCTGATGAGTTGACGTATGCGCTACATATCATGATTCGATATGAAATTGAAAAAGGGCTGTTCAATGGAGATTTAAAAGTAGAGGACCTACCAGAGATTTGGAATTCTAAGTATGAAGAATATTTAGGTGTTAGACCATCTACTAATGCAGAAGGTATTTTACAGGATGTCCACTGGGCTGGTGCTAGTTTCGGTTACTTCCCTTCGTATGCACTTGGCTATATATATGCATCACAGTTTAAAGCAGCGATGCTAAAAGATATTCCACAGTTTGATAGTTTGTTGGAACAAGGCAATTTGTCTCCTATCAAGGAATGGCTTACACAAAATGTACATCAATATGGTGCTCTTAAAAAGCCATTGGATATTCTAAAAGCAGCGACAGGCGAAGGTCTTAATGGAAACTATCTGGCAGATTATTTAGAAGAAAAGTATACAAGAATATATAAGCTTTAAACAAATGTGACCCAAGCAACGAATATTGCTTGGGTATTTTTTAAAGTAAAAAAACAAATGATATCTTCCAATGTATTGAAGCATGGCAATAAAAAGGAGTGACTACGATATTTTGCAAAGTTTGTATGACTGTGCCAAAAAAATATAAAGTTATATAGTTCAATTGGGTTTGAAATCTATGATGAGGAAGTTGTACATAAACCAAACGGCATAAATATAAAAGTTGTTTCTATGATAAAAAGTCTCAAATAGGGTAAGTATCACGAATAATTGATTTAGGAGTGGAGCTAATGCATCTAATATGTGAAACTGATAAATTAGAAGATTATTTGCTTGAATTAGAAGAAATTAATTATTCTAATGCCTTGATAAAATCGAAAATAGATGAGCTTTTTAATCTATCTCAAACAGAAATTGAAAAAGCGAAAATAGCTTTTGAATTTGTTCGTGATGAAATATCTCACTCTTGGGATATTCAAGGGAACCGTGTGACGCGTAAGGCATCAGATGTCTTAACGTATAAAGAGGGGATCTGCTATGCAAAATCAAATTTATTAGCGGCTCTACTGCGATCACAAGGAATCCCTACAGGTTTCTGTTACCAACGTTTAATGTTGTTTGATACACCAGAAAAAGGGTATTGTATACACGCTTTAAATGCTGTATTTCTAAAGTCACTTAATAAATGGGTGAGGCTGGACACTAGGGGAAATAAAAAGGGGATTAATGCTCAATTTTCTGTTGGTCAAGAAAAGTTAGCGTTTTCGGTTCAAGAGGTATTTGATGAAAAGGATTATCCTGTTATCTATGAAAAGCCACATCCAAAAACGATTGCTGTGTTAGAAAAGCATACTGATGTATTAGAAATGTATAAACATCATTTACCAGAGAGTTTATAGGTTTTTCAAAAACAATAATTGGAGGACTAAAATGATTACAAAAACCGAAATCACCCATAGTTTCAACGCTCCTCGTGATTTTGTATTTAAGGCATTTACCGAATCAACACATCTGCAGAATTGGTGGGGCCCAAAAGGATGGGCTTTTGATATATCTAAGTTTGAGCTACGCCAGAACGGAGTCTTTCATTACAGCCATACGTCTCCTGACGGTAATGTCATGTGGGTCAAATTTATATATCATGAAGTAAATGTTTCAGACAAACTCGTTTATACTTCTTTCTTTTCTGATGAAAAGGGTAACATCATACGTGCTCCTTTTGATGACAACTGGCCATTGGAAATTCTCAATACTTTTACATTCACTGAGCATGAAGGTAAAACAGTAATTACGATGATTGGGACACTTGTAACTCCAACTGAGGAGGAAATGAAAACTTACGAGGAGTCGCAAGAAATGGTTCAGAAGGGCTTTACAGGAACCTTCATTCAACTGGATGATTATCTATCAAATATCTCAAAAAACTGATATAGGTCTAGGACGTACAAAAGAACAATGTGCACACTGTTAATAGCAATGTTCTCATTGTATTTGGTAATTTTTTATTTTTTGATTTTATATGAACGGATACTTCTCTACAATACTAGTGGAGAATATAAAAATGGTTAGTCTTGACATATGTCTCGACTAACCATTCTATTATTATCTAATTACCAGAATTTATATCCTTTTGAGCCTGGCGGAGCATTTTGTATCATATCTATAACTGGAACGGTATAAGCAAACAAGATTAAAGCGATACATATTGTTAGCCAAATCTTCCAATTCTCCAACCACATAGGAGTTTTTTCTGCATTCTCCGAAACCTCTCCAACAGGAAACTCTGTTTCACCTTTAGGAGCAAAGAACAACAGATTTACCACAATATATAGTATTAAAATGATACCAACAAATAGAATTGTACCACCAACTGCTTGTGCTATTTGGTAAGGTATCCAGTCAGTTGCTTGTTCTGCACCACCGTAGGTAGAAAAATCCGAACGACGCGGAGCTCCCATTAATCCAACGATATGCATAGCACCTGACATGATTGACATACCAACAGTCCAAACGATTGCTTGAATAATAGCAAGCTTATTCATTTGTTTTGTCAACACTCTACCAGTTAGATGAGGTAATAACCAGTAGGAAGCACCAAAGAATGTTAGAACTACAGTTGTTGCTACCGTTAGATGGAAATGACCTGTTACCCAAATAGTGTTATGAATTAACTGATTCATCTGGTGGGATGCGTTAATAATACCCCCAGCGCCGGCAGGTATAAATGCGGCCATACCGATAAATGGTACAGCAAATCTAGCATCTTTCCAAGGCAGTTTTTTAACCCATCCAAATAACCCTTTTCCACCAAGTTGTCTACCACGTAATTCAAATGTAGCAAACATGGAGAAAGCTGTTAACAAAGAAGGAATTACTACCATCATTGTTAGAACTACTTGTAAAAACTTCCAAAATGATTCAATCCCTGGTTCTGTTAACTGATGATGGAATCCTACAGGTATAGAGAACAATAGAAATAACATAAATGAAAGTCTTGCTAAGGCATCAGAGAAAATTTTTCCTCCAATAATTTTTGGAATCACGACATACCATACCATATATGCAGGTAACAACCAGAAATAAACTAATGGATGACCGAAATACCAGAATAATGTACGAGAAAGCAGAACATCCACTTTATCAACCCAGCCCAATGACCAAGGAATTAATTGGAATACAACTTCCACAGCTACACCTAGAGAACAAATAATCCACATTGCCATATTGACAATTACCATAAAGGATAGAAGGGGACTAGATTCACCTGGATGCACTTTACGCCATTCTCTATACTTCATAATTTTTGCTAGTCCAACAATCCATGATCCTACTACTACTAATGCCATTCCCACATAAAAAATCCAGTGTGCTTGAAGAGGGGCATAGAATGTATATAATACAGAAGCTTCATTAAGTAATACCATAGTTGCAGCTGCAATCGTACCAGTAGTCATTATCCAGAAACCAATCCAACCTAGTGAACGTTGTTTGTTTGTAAAAGTTCCAGAAGTTCTACTCATAGCAGCAATTTGGAATCCTAGTATAAAATATGTTGTTAAAATAAGGCCGAGTAACACACCATGAACAGTTAAAACTTGATAATAACCGATTCCCCAAGGGAGTGTAAACTTACCAGAGCGAACTAAAACCTGTAATAACCCACAAAGACCTCCGATGAATAATGCGATAAATGCTACATATATATGAGCAAGGGCTAACTTACCATCACGACGATCCACCTTTGTAAATTCTTTTGCTTTTTCTTTAATCGTTGTCATTTACTCCACCACCTTAAACATGGACGTCATAGTAGAATGTCCTATGCCACAGTATTCATTACATAAGATTAAAAACTCGCCAGATTTGTCCACCGTTGTTACATATTCTGAAACATAACCTGGTTCTAATATCATGTTAATATTTGTTCCTACAATTTGAAATCCATGGACAACATCTTTAGTAGTTGCTATGAACTTTACGGTGGAACCTAATGGAACTTCAATCTCAGGCGGATTATAGTAGAATGCAGATGCAACTAGCACTACTTCATAATCCCATTCTTTACCTTCTACTTTATGAACCCCTGGATTATTAAAAGGTACAATCTCATCAACTCGCTCAGGATCGATGTAAACTTTTCCAGTTGGGGGATGTGAGCCATAATGAAATGCACTAAAACCTACTATAAATAAAAATAATACCAATGAGCTAATCCCAAAAGTTAGCCACCATTTTTCATACTTATGAATATGCATAAGTCTTTAACCTCCATTAAATTAAAATCTATCAATGAATAAGTAAAATGCCATGAACCAAGAAACTAATATAAATAAACCAACAAAACCAACAGAATAAAGAGTTCCTTTTAAATCAGGGTTTTTTTCTTTCTTTTTCGACATTTACTTACACCTCCTCCTATTCAACTTGTATAATTCCATAATAAATTGATTGGTTAATAGATGATGTGATAAAAATCACACGAACGGATGCAAACTGTGAACTATATGTGAAATGTGAAAGTATAGATGAGTAATTACTTAATTAGAATGAATTTTTTACATAAAAAAAGAACCATCCTTAAAAAGGAGGCTCTGCTTTTTATTCATCTATCGTTAAGATAATTGTCATCTCACCAACATTCTCAATCTCTACTGGAAGTTTGAAAGCATGTTGAAATCCAAATAACCGAGTAGTGCCGACTATAACAGTAGGTGGTGTAATATCAATTTCAACGCCATTTCCTGCAACGGAGGTACATATATTTCCTGCGACCATATTTCCAAGTTCGCCTGTAAATGATTCGAGCATTTCACCTTCTAATGGCATGCCGAACATGGTTGCTCCAATTGCAGAAAAGGATTCAGCTGAGGAGTCAATAATTATACGCCCTTTAATATCACCGATAATTCCTATTAGTACACCCATTTCTTTTTGTTCGAATGGTTGAACCATTAAGGAAGGGGATTTAATATCCATTGCAATTGGTATGACTGATTTTAATGATTGGATGGTTCCATTTAAAATTGTTTGTATATGTTTTGAAGCGCTCATTTCTTCCCTCCATCTAGTATAGATGTATCAATTTTATCATGTAATATAGGAAAAAAGAATAGGTATTGTAGAATTTTAAAATATACTATGGTATTATGTCGATGAGAATGAATATCAAATTCAGTTGAGAGGGCGATTTATATGTTGGCAATTATAATTGGAGCATCTCTTATAGTGTACAGTGTGTTAACTGTATATATTTTAAAGTCTACTGCGCCAAAGACCAAAATAATATGAATAACCCACATGACTTTATTTGTGCATACAAATAGAGTCATTTTTTCTGTTTATCGTTTTGGTAGGGAAGGTTATATATGCTTTTTACACAGATGTGTGCTTGACGCACGCTACGCATGAGCCTTCTAGGATGGTCGCAATGCTGGGAGGCTTGGATACTGCCCAAGTAAAGCACCATCTGAAACGTAAATCACAGTATTACTTATCCTAAGTTTTAGAAAGAGCAAATCTACACTGAGTATCCTTCTAACATTAAGGGTGGTAACTATAGATGAAAGGTATTGCAAAAAGTAAAATGAGAGCGTTTGCATCTCAAAACTGCGATTAATTAATGGTTTTCATTTATATAAAAGAGTCAAAGAATATTGTTACAGGCTTTAAATTTTTGCTATGATAGATGTACATTGTCGAATTATGAAGGAGATATACTTTTAATATGCAGAACTCAAATGAATTACAAAAGATAAAAGAACAAAATGCATTACTTGCAACTGTTTTCCAACAAAATAATGATGATGAACGCTATCGTAAATCTAAACTGTTTGCTGGGAAATTGGAAAAAGGAACATTTACAATTGCGTTTGCAGGTCACTTTTCTGCCGGGAAATCTAGTATGATTAATGCTTTGGTTAATGAACAATTACTTCCAACTAGCCCGATTCCAACTTCTGCAAATATCGTTACTGTCCAAAATACAGGTGAAAACTATGCTTTAGTCCACTTTGTGGAGCAGCCACCAGTTAGGTTTTCTGGGGAGTATGATATTCAATTAGTTAAAAAATACTCAAAAGATGGAAGTAAAGTTTCCCAAATTGAAATAGGTCATGCTGGTTCTAGTCTCCCTGAAGGAATTACCATAATGGATACCCCTGGGGTTGACTCCACTGATGACGCACATCGTATTTCCACTGAGTCTGCATTGCATTTGGCTGATATAGTTTTTTACGTTATGGATTATAATCATGTACAGTCAGAGCTAAACTTTCAATTTACGAAACAATTGCTTCATTATAATGAAAATGTATATCTAATCGTAAACCAAGTGGATAAACATAGAGAGGAAGAATTACCTTTTACAGCCTATAAGCAATCAGTTGCAGATGCATTCAAATCTTGGTCTGTCGATCCAAAAGGAATTTTTTATACAAGCTTAAAAAATAATGATTTTATACATAATGATTTTTCACAGGTTCAACAAATAGTTACTAGTTCTATTGAAAACAAAGAGGAGTATTATCTTACACTGGCTAACGCGACGTTAGAAAAGTTAAAAGATGAGCATTTACATTTTTTAGAGGATGAAAAAGCGGCATGTTTTGAAACCTTTGAGAGTCAGCTAAGTGAAGAAGAGTGGAATAACAAAGAAGATATTTTAGAACAATTGGAACTGGCTCAAACACAAGTAAAGCTTCAAGATGTAACTCTATGGAAAGAGACTTTTGAAGACCGACGGAAAAACATACTAGAAAATGCTTCCATTATGACGTTCGAAATGCGGGAGGCTTTAAAGTCTTATGCTGAAAGTAAGCAGTCAAACTTTAAAGTGGGATTTTTAGGTAGTAAAAAGAAGACAGAAGAAGAAAGACAAAGAAGACTTAATGACATTATCAGCATGCTAGAAAAAATTATTTCTACTAATATAACTACTCATATGAAATTATTGATGAAGCGTATGTTAAAAGACCTTTCGTTATTAACAGAAGAAAAAATTCAACAAATCGATGAAATGCAATTTAGTATTCCTTCTATCCTGATCGACAATTCAGTACATGAAGGAGCAAGTACAACTGGAAATGCAATTTTAAATTTTGCCAATCGAGTTACAGAAGCAGTGAATAGATATTATATTACTCAAACGGATGTATGGAAAGAAGAGAATATACATTATATAGAAGAGAGTCCAATGGAAGATGAAGACCTAATTGAATCGAAAACAAAGGATCTTAACGAAAAAAAATTAGCTATACATGCTTTGGAAGAAATAGATACTCGAATACAAACATTTGAAAAAACAGTTGATACTCCTTCTTTATCGATTAGGAAGGATCGCGATGAATTATTAAAAAACTGGGAACATGAACGACTTCAATTTGAAAGTTCTATAACTGAGTATGTTGAGCAAGAGTATTCTTCTGAGGAACCGATTTTAAATATAGAAGAGGTAGTGGAAGTAAAGCGTGAAGAAGATTTTCTTTCGGCAGAGGCTGTAGTGAGTCGTGCCAAAAGAATAGGAGAAGTATTAGCAGAATTACCTGCTTTTGAAGAAGCAGCTGCATCGATTAAAAGAAAAGCACTAAGAGTGGAAAATCAGCAATTTACCATCGCATTGTTTGGTGCATTTAGTGCTGGCAAATCTAGCTTCTCAAATGCATTAATGGGAGCGAATGTACTACCAGTTTCACCGAATCCTACAACAGCCGCTATTAATAAGATTCATCCTGTGACAGAACACCATCTGCATAATACTGCTGACGTTGTTTTAAAATCGAAGGAACAGATTTTAGAAGATGTGTCTTATGCGTATGAACAGCTTGGAATATGTATTCAAACATTAGAGGAAGCTTTTGAAAAAGCTAGTTCTGTAATGAAGGAGAAGGTAGTAGAGGAAGTACACAAATCGTTTGTTACAGCCTTTTATAAAGGATACCCAACATTTAAGGAGCAATTAGGGAATGTTTTACACGTTTCTGGAGATGAATTTGGACAATTTGTCGCTGATGAATCCAAAAGTTGTTTTGTAGACTTCATTGATTTTTATTATGATTGTGAATTAACGAGACTAGGAGTAACACTTGTAGATACTCCTGGAGCAGATTCGATTAATGCTAGACATACCGGTGTAGCTTTTGACTATATTCGGAATGCTGATGCTGTCTTGTTTGTAACGTACTTTAACCATGCATTTTCTAAAGCTGACCGTGAGTTCCTAATACAGCTAGGAAGAGTTAAGGATGCATTCGAGCTTGATAAAATGTTCTTCGTAGTAAATGCAATCGATTTAGCAGACTCTGAAGAGGAAGCCAATTTAGTAAAACAATATGTCCACGATGAACTTCAAAGATTTGGTATACGTTTCCCAAGAGTGTATGGAGTATCTAGCTTACAAGGATTAAAAGAGAAACTCGGTGGATTATCATTGCATGAAGGAATACAACAATTTGAAGAATCATTTCATCAGTTTCTAGAAAAAGATTTAAAGCAAATTTCCATTTCAGCACTAGAAGAGGAAGCAACTCGCCAGCAATCGAAATTACTTGGTTTAATAAAACAGACGGAAGCAAATCTTGCACGAAAAGAACAACGATTAATAGAGCTTCGAACTCAAGAACAAAATATTCGTAAGCGTTATGCAAATTCTAAATCTACACAAATTGCAAAAGAAGCAAAGCAGGAGCTAGATACGCTGTTGTATTATGTGTTGCAACGTGTATATTATCGTTTTAATGAGTTCTTCAAAGAAGCATATAATCCATCGTTGTTTGCTAATAACTCTGCTTCAGTTGCATTGGATCTTGCTTTAAAAGATATTATTAAAATGATACGTTTCGACTTAGAACAAGAAATGCGTGTCTCAAATTTCCGTATACTACAATATATTCAGCAACAAATCCTTCAATTAGAAAAAGAAGAAATACGCGTACTCAAAGATTGGAATTTAAGTTTTACCTTTAGTCCGCATGAAGTTATGGAGAGAGAACTTCTGGATTTTGTAGGGCCTTTTGATAATATTGTTAAATATGAACACGTTAAATCCTACTATAAAAATCCTAAAAGCTTTTTTGAAAACAATGAAAAAGAAAAACTACGTGATACGTTATCTGATGAATCTAAGGTAGAGGCAGATGAGTACTTAACGAAAGAAAAAGAGCGTTTAGGCAACTGGATTGAGCAATACTCTGATATTGAATCGGAGGCTTTACGTTTGAAGTTATTACAAGAGTCGATTACTCAAATCGATGCCGAACGAAAATTATTAGAGCAAGAAGAAACACTTCAAATGTGGAAAACAGTATACGCACAACTATAAAAGGAGTGGTTATATGGCTAAAGTATTTATAGAATTAGCAGAGATTTTAGAGAATAATCCCCGTTTTATCGATGCTCGCTTTGACTTAAGTGATAAAAATGCAGGGCGTCTTATGTATAATCAGGAACATATAGATGGTGCAATATATTGGGATTTAGAAGATGATCTATCTGATATGTTCAGCCAAAATGGTCGCCACCCGATGATTTCTAAGGAAAAAATGACAAGCCTTGTTCAGCAAGCTGGTTTAAACCTGAATGATTTTATCGTAATTTATGACCAAGGAGCTGTTCCTTTTGCATTACGTGCATATTTCTTGTTGGAATGGGCAGGCTTTAAAAATATATATGTATCCCGTTCTGGATTTGAAGAATTGAAGACCAAACTTTTAGTATCTAAAATCGAGCCTGTCATAACACACTCAACTACGATACCCCAGTGGAACAACAGTAGATTACTTACAATAGATGAAGTAAGACAAGTTGTTGCAAACGAAAAAGATGGTCAATTAATAGATGCTAGATCCAATGTCCGCTATAGAGGTGAAAGTGAGCCCATTGATCCGATTGCTGGTCATATTCCAACTGCGATAAACTTTGACTGGGAGCAACTCAAAAAAGATGGAAAATTTTTAGGGCAGAAAGAGTTACAAGAAAAATTGAGTAACTTGGCTCCAAATGACAAACCAGTTATAGCTTATTGTGGTAGTGGTGTTACAGCGGCGCCATTGTATGGATGTTTAAAAGAGGCTGGCTACGAAGATGTCCAGCTATATGTTGGTAGCTATAGTGATTGGATAAGAGAGAATGAAGTGGAAACTTAATAATCAAATACGCCTTGGCATATTTGCTCCTGCGCAAGCTCGTCGCAGAAAACAGTGCGCCAAGATTTTTTTCGAGCTCGCTCGGTAAATCCCTTTAAAAATCTGTGGCATCCGCCGGAGGCTTTAACGATGTGGACTCCATCTGAACGTAAAAAACATGCTGAATAAAGTTAAACGAGCATAAATATTTCTTTTCAACCTTATTTCCAGTATAATAAGTTGTCTTGGGTAAATAACTATAGTATAATAGGCAAATTGTATACGCATGAAATGAGGGCTAATAATGAAAAAATCTATATATGGTCTAACTAGAGATCAATTAATTGAATGGCTAATGGAACATGGTCAAAAGAAATTCCGGGCTGAACAAGTTTGGGACTGGTTGTACATCAAACGCGTACAAAGCTTTGCGGAAATGACAAATGTAAATAAGGATTGTCTTCAAGTATTAGAAGAAAACTTTGTCATACAGACGCTAAAAGAAAGTGTAAAACAAGAATCAGCGGATGGAACGATTAAATTCCTTTTTGAAATGCAGGATGGAAATTTAATCGAAACAGTACTAATGCGCTTTAAGTATGGTCTTTCAGTATGTGTAACGACGCAAGTAGGTTGTAATATCGGATGTAGCTTCTGTGCAAGTGGATTGCTTAAAAAGAGCCGTGATCTTGATGCAGGGGAAATTGTGGAACAAATTATGAAGGTGCAATTCCATTTAGACAAAATTCAAAAAGAAGAACGTGTTAGCCATATCGTTGTAATGGGTATTGGGGAGCCGTTTGATAACTATAAAAACCTTATGAATTTCTTGCGAACAGTAAATGATCAAAAAGGACTTGCTATTGGTGCTCGTCATATTACTGTTTCGACAAGTGGTCTTGCGAAGAAAATCATGGATTTCGCAGAAGAGGATATCCAAGTAAATCTTGCCGTTTCCTTGCATGCACCAAATGATGAACTTCGCTCGAAAATTATGGTCATCAACAAAGCGTTTCCAATTGAAAAAGTAATGGCTGCAGTGGACTATTATTTAGAGAAGAAAAATCGCCGAATAACATTTGAGTATATACTACTTAAAGATGTGAATGATCATGTAGAAGAAGCGCAACAACTTGCAAAACTTCTAGAAAACAAACGTCATCTTTCGTATGTAAACTTAATCCCGTACAATCCAGTAGATGAGCACGGTCAATATCAACGCAGTAGTGAAAAATCTATTAGTGCTTTCTTCCAAACATTGAAAAACAAAGGTATTAATTGTGGTGTTCGGATGGAGCAGGGTACAGATATAGATGCTGCATGTGGACAATTGAGAAGTAAACAAATTAAAAAAGATAAAGTAAAAGTTTCCAATTAAGAATTTTATATGAACGAAAAAACGCATTAGCCATTGTGGCTATGCGTTTTTTTAAAGACAAGAAAATTTATAAAAATGTGCCGTGAACACTGGGTTCATGGGGTTTTATATTTCTGCGTGCACTGCTTTAATCCCTTTGTCACTGCATTCCTGTAGGTTTCTTTCATGAATAAGAAAGCAGCATTTCTCTAGTTATCCAAAAAATCTAGCGGTAATAATATAGCTACAAGTATGTCCAAGTCACTTCGAAAGTGTTGGATACAGTTTTTGAACTTAAAGAACCGGACCGCTTTTTCACCGGTTTTTCTTATCGTCTTTTACAGGTATTTCGTCAATTGTATGCTTAAATGCGTATCCTTTATTTATAGTGAAAATTGTGAGCCCTAAAACAATTAGGAATATAAATATACCAATGATTATTACGGTAATCATCCAAGATCCTCCTAATAATGAGTTGTTAGCTACATCATAGCATAAGAGTATATCAAATGTTGTTCAGATTCCACAATTTGCTTTTGTTAAACTTACTCATTTGAATCAATTTCATAAAGAATATTATATAGTTAAATCAGGACAACGCTGATTTCCGCTCTAGGCGGACGCTTTCCGCGGGCACGGCTTCAATCTCCTCGTGATTAGGAAAACATATGCTCCTGCGGTTAATGTCTTTCCTCTGGGGCTTTCAGCTCGCGCTGTTCCCGCTGAAGTCGCCGCCTGCCACTCCAATCAACTGGATCGCTTTTAAAAAAACGAATAATATATTGCGATATTAAGTAAACAATCGTACTTTTAAATGAAACAAGTAATTATGAAACTGACTCATTTAGTACTGAATTAAATAATTACTTCCTATCAACTGCTTGCATTGTTTTTTTAGTTTTGTTGCATTCTCTGAAAGTTCATAAATAGTATGACTCTCTCGATTTGTTAATCCTGCTATTGAAATACTTAAGAGAGGGAATTGTTCTTCTACTCCGTGCCTGTTTTTTGAGATAATATATTCTTTTATATAATCATACGCATAGTAATAATGCTCAATGGATTGATTGAATTGTTCAATTATCTCTTCACAAACATCTTTACATCTAGCTATATCTGTAATTAGAATGAAATCATCTCCACCAATATGACCGATGAATCCTTCAGAAGGACAAACTTTCTCTAATATTTTGGCAAGGTCTATAATTACCTTATCTCCTTTTTCAAATCCATATACATCATTGTACGGTTTGAAATTATCAATATCTAAATAGAGAACAATCAGATCGTTCGAAGATTCAATACATTTTTGTAGCTGTTGTTCAATTATAATATTCCCCGGTAATTCTGTAAGTGGGTTTAAATGCTTCGCATAATCAATTTCTAGTTGCATACTTTTCTCCAATAAATCCTTGACGGTGACAATACCGAAATAATTTTCTTCTTTCGTAATTGTAATGAAATCATATAAGTGTAATGGATCTCGTTTCATAGCGATTTTAGCAACAACATCTATAGGTGTGCTAGCATCTACTTTCATAAATTGTCTACTCATAATTGCTGATACTGGTTTTTTATTATATAAACTGTATCCATAAGGACCACTGAATTTCAAATGTAGTTTGTTTCTTGTAATTACTCCAATTAACTTTTTGTTTTCTTTGATACAAAAACCAGGAAGGGAGTCATTTGATTCCATTAATTTACTAACTTTGGAGATAGGCATATCACTAGAAATCATATGTAAGGGAGTAGCGATATGTTCAATTGATGTGTCGGTTAGACGATTAGAAATAATACTATTTTTTCGGTTATTTTCTTTTTTGATAATACTTATTAACTCGCTGCTAACTGGAAATAACTTCGAATTTGGTTTTTGAATATAGTATCCTTGTCCGAAATGCACTCCCATAGCAATCAGTGTATGTAATTCCTCCATTGTTTCAATGCCTTCTGCAATAATATGTATTTGTGAATAATTAGCAAATTCACATAAACTTCTAACGAGCAATTGTTTTGTTCTATCTTTGTTAATGTTACGGGTTAGTTTCATGTCTAACTTTATAAAATGCGGACGTACATCCGTAATAATATTTAGTCCAGAGTATCCGGATCCTACATCATCAATAGCGATTTGATAATATTGTCTTTTATAGTGATCAATCGTATTTATAAAATCCTTTAAGTTGTTGATAGCCTCCCGTTCAGTTATTTCAAATACTATTGAATCAGGATCCATCTGAAAAAGTGACAAAAATTCTTTCGTAAACCCTTGTTTAAACTTAGGGTCATTCATAACGTTGGGATTTACGTTTAAAAAAAGTTTCCCTTCAGCTTGTAATTCATGTGCACATTTCAATGCATTTGCTCTGCAAACATTTTCAAGCTCCCATAACTTTCCGGTCTTCAATGCATAATCAAATAAATTCTCGGGATTATATAATACGGTATTAATCGGTCCTCTCGTTAATGCTTCATAACCGTATATTTGCCCAGTTTGTAGTGAAATAATTGGTTGGAAAACTGTTTCTATAGCTTTTTCTTCTAAAATATAACTAAAAAGATCATAATAATCATTTTCTAAAATTGCCATTTTAATTTCCCCCTAAAATAAAGCAAAATATCCTAATTTATAGTTTAAAGAAGAATTGTCACCTACATTTGATTTCTATGTTAAGAAATTGTAACGATCACATAACGCTATAAAATTTTTTAATAATTCATAATGTTATTGACTATTATGCATTTCCAGTGTAACATTGCTTTATCATAATGCTTTAGCGAGTTGAATCGCTGATGTATTGCTAATAGGGGGTATTTAGAAGATGAATAAGAACAAGAAGAAGCTAAGTGTGATTTTATCAGCAGCAATACTATTTTTAGCTGCATGTGGTGAAGATAAGTCTACATCTACCGAATCAGAAATAAAAGGTGAAACAAATAAATTTAAAATTGGGGTTACTCAAATCGTTGAGCACCCATCATTAAATGCAGCATATGATGGTTTCAAAAAAGCGATTGAAGATGCTGGACTAGTGGTAGAATACCAGGTAGAAAATGCACAAAATGATAATAGTGCCAATACAACAATTGCAAATAATCTAGTAAGCTCGGGAGTAGACTTAATATTTGCTAATTCAACTCCTAGCGCACAGGCCGTTTCTGCTGTTACAGAAGATATTCCAGTAGTCTTTACGTCCGTTACGGATGCAGTGAGTGCAGAGCTTGTTGATTCAATGGAAAGTCCAGGTGGAAATGTTACTGGTACTGTAGATACCCAGCCAGAAGCTATTCCTAGCACAATTGCATTTTTGAAGGATGAACTTGGTGCTAAAAATGTTGGAATGGTTTTCAACTCTGGTGAGCAAAATTCAAGAGCGCAAGTAGATGCAGTAAAAGAACAGATGGCTGAAGTTGGATTAAATGTTGTTGAAGCTTCCGTTTCTACTTCAGCAGAAGTAAAACAAGCAACAGAATCATTAATTGGAAAAGTAGATTCTTTATATATTATTACGGATAACACAGTAGTATCAGCACTTGAATCAGTAGTAGATGTTGCAAATGAACATAAGCTTCCAATGATGGTTGGTGAGTTTGATTCGGTAAAACGTGGTGGTTTAGGAGCTTATGGATTTGAGTACTTTGATATTGGATACGAAGCAGGAGAGATGGCTGTGAAAATTCTGAAAGGTGAAAGTACACCTGCAGATTTACCAGTTCAATATCCACAAAACTTGCGATTTGTATTGAATAAAGGCACTGTTGATACTCTTGGGATTGAAGTGAAAGATGAGTGGAAATCTGAATTTGTGGAATAGATAGGAGTTTGATATATTATGTTTTCAGCAATCTTTGGCTCAGTGGAACAAGGATTTATATATGCAATTATGGCACTCGGCGTGTATTTGACATTCCGAGTGTTAGATTTTCCCGATTTAACGGTGGATGGTAGTTTTGTGACTGGTGCAGGTACTGCCGCAGCAATGATTGTTCTCGGTTATCATCCAGCTATTGCAACAATTGTAGCAATTGTTGCTGGTTTTTTAGCGGGCTGTATGACTGGCCTTTTACACACGAAAGGAAAGATTAATCCGTTACTTTCTGGGATATTGATGATGATTGCTTTGTATTCGATTAATTTACGGATAATGGGATTCACTGTTGAGAACTCGGTAGGACGCCCCAATATTCCTTTAATGAATTCAGAAACTCTTTTTAGTCAGTTTTTTAATTGGTGGGGAAGTTTAGGTATTGATGATTCGATTAATGGATTCTTAACTTCTATGGGTATACAGTACGTTCCAAAGACTTGGGGTACAGTGGTTATTGTTGCTATTTTAGTAGTTATTATAAAATTAGTTTTTGATTGGTTCTTAAAAACTGAAGTTGGATTAGCGATTCGGGCTACTGGAGATAATAAAAAAATGATTCGCAGTTTTTCTGTTAATACAGATACGCTTGTCATATTAGGGCTTGGACTGTCAAATGCATTAGTAGCATTTTCGGGAGCTTTGTTCGCTCAATATTCTAAAGCAGCGGATATAGGTTTGGGTATCGGTATGATTGTGATCGGGCTTGCATCTGTAATTATAGGCGAGGCCATTTTCGGTACAAAAACAATTGTTCGTACGACTCTTGCAGTAATAGCAGGTGCTATTATTTATCGAATTGTTTTAGCTTTAGCACTTCGAGTGGAAATAATGGACACTGGTGATATGAAACTTATCACAGCGATAATTGTAATTGTTGCGCTAATTTTACCTCAGTATTTTGATAAACGTCGTGAAAAAATTAGGAAAGCAAAACGTCATGAACTTCGTGAGTCTCAAACTTTGATAAAAAGTAAGGAGGGTGAGAACCTTGCTTAAATTACGCAATATTAACAAGATTTTCAATGAAAGTACCGCAGATGAGAAAATTGCTTTAGATCAAATTAATCTTGAATTAAAAGTAGGGGATTTTGTTACGGTTATTGGTAGTAATGGTGCTGGTAAATCTACCATGTTAAATATGGTATCTGGAGCATTATCACCAGACTTCGGACAAATTACAATAGGTGATAACGATGTAACAAAACTACCAGAATTTAAGCGTTCTCAGTTTATCGGAAGAGTGTTTCAAGATCCGATGTCGGGAACTGCACCTACTATGACAATTGAAGAAAATTTAGCAATAGCATACTCTAGAAATAGAAAAAGAGGTCTAAAAATTGGTGTGGATAAACAAAGAAAAGAGTTTTTTCTCCACTCATTAGAAAGATTGCATCTAAATCTGGAAAATCGATTAAACGCTAAAGTTGGATTACTTTCTGGCGGGGAGAGGCAGGCATTATCCTTATTGATGGCTACCTTTACACAGCCTTCCATTTTATTGCTGGATGAGCATACAGCAGCACTTGATCCTTCTCGTGCGGAATTAATAACAAATTTAACGGAAAAGCTGGTCAAAAAAGATAATCTTACCACTCTAATGGTAACTCATAATATGCAACAAGCATTAGACTTAGGAAATCGCTTAATCATGATGGATAAAGGACAAATTATTTTAGAGGTCGGAGAAGTAGAAAAGAAAAATCTAACAATCGAAATTCTAATGGAAGAATTCCAACGAATTAGAGGTCAAAAGTTTACGAGTGACCGAACACTATTATCGTCATAAAAAAGTAAAAGAGTAGCTAAAGTGCTGCTCTTTCATTTTTTTGTGATTTTGGGTAACTGGATATTTGATAGATTTTCTGTTTCGCAAGTAATTATTTTCTTAACGCAAGTAAGTGTTTTTTTATTAATATTAGTAATAATGAAATGTACTATGTTAAAAGAAAATCTACATTGTTTAGGGCAACACATTCAGTTGATAGGAGTGGAAGGTGGCGACTCCGGCGGGATTAGTGAGACAGATGATGGTTCATCGCTCACCCCGCGAAAAGCGCCCACCTGTTACGGAAATCAGGGGTTTAATCTTTTAACTCCAATGAATCCAGTGTTCACGAGACGTCTTTATATACTTGCTTTTTAAAAAAGTGGCTAGTCGTAACCTTAGTTACGACTAGCCACTCTAAGTTTTTCTTCTTAAGCCATTGCAGCTTCGACATTACCCCATGGAATTTCCATAGCTTCTGCAAGTCCTTGTCCGTAAGCAGGATCAGCTTTGAAGCAGTGAATGATATGACGAATCTTAATAAATTCCTCTACACCATTCATATTACGTGCTGTGTTATCAATCAGAATTTCTTGTTGCTCTGAGCTCATCAATCTGAAAAGCTTACCAGGTTGCTCATAATAGTTATCATCATCTTCGCGGAAATCCCAAATACCAGCATCTCCTTGAAGTGCTAAACGAGGTTCTTTGTATTCTGGTTGAGTTTTCCATTGACCATAGCTGTTTGGCTCATAGTGAAGTGTGCTTCCTTTATTACCGTCAACACGCATCGCTCCATCTCTATGGAAAGAGTGTACAGGGCATTTTGGTGTGTTAACTGGAATTTGGTGATGGTTTACACCTAAACGGTAACGTTGAGCGTCCCCGTATGAGAATAAACGACCTTGAAGCATTTTGTCTGGTGAGAAGCTAATACCTGGCACAACGTTAGCTGGTGTAAAAGCTGCTTGCTCAACTTCTGCAAAATAGTTTTCAGGATTGCGGTTAAGTTCCCATTCACCAACTTCGATTAGTGGGAAGTCTTTTTTGTACCAAACTTTAGTTAAGTCAAATGGATTGTAAGGCATATTATTAGCTTGCTCTTCAGTCATTACTTGAATGTACATTTTCCATTTAGGGAAGTTACCTTCTTCAATATTATCGTAAAGATCACGTTGATGACTTTCACGGTCTACCCCTACAACTTCAACTGCTTCTTGGTCAGTTAAGTTTTCGATATCTTGCTGCGAGCGCATATGGAATTTTACCCAAACGCGTTCGTTATTAGCATTGATCATACTGAATGTATGACTACCGAAGCCATGCATTGTACGGTAAGATTTCGGAATTCCTCTGTCACTCATTACGATAGTAACTTGGTGAAGAGCCTCTGGTAATGACGTCCAGAAATCCCAGTTATTATTAGCACTACGCATATTAGTACGTGGGTCACGTTTAACAGCATGGTTTAAATCTGGGAAATTAAGTGGATCACGGAAGAAGAATACAGGAGTGTTGTTACCAACTAGATCCCAGTTACCTTGTTCAGTGTAGAATCGCATAGAAAAACCACGGATATCACGTTCAGCATCTGCTGCCCCACGTTCACCAGCTACAGTTGAGAAACGAACGAACATTTCTGTTTCTTTTCCAATTTCAGAGAAAAGAGCTGCTGAAGTATATTGAGTAATATCATGAGTTACAGTAAATTTACCATAAGCACCTGATCCTTTTGCGTGCATACGACGCTCAGGAATTACTTCTCTATCAAAATGTGCTAGTTTTTCTAATAACCATACATCTTGTAATAAAAGTGGTCCTCGTGGTCCGGCTGATTGCGAGTTTTGATTATCTACTACTGGCGCGCCCGCTGCAGTTGTCAATTTGTTGTTGTTGTTTTGATTTTCTGACATTCAATTTCCCCCTAGATTAGAATATTTATAATACAAGAATCATTATATCAAACGGATGAATATATTGCTAGAATTGAGGTGTGGAGATTTAAAAAACTTTATTTTAGTACAATAAAAAATGCAACATCAATCGTTACAAACGTTGATGTTACATAGGTTTTCGTTAAATTAGCAATTCAAACAAGGTACTATCCTTATTTACTTCCTTAAAGGAAAATCCATTCTCATTCATACGAGAAAGTATGCCAGAATAGTCATTTCTATTTTTTAATTCAATACCTACAAGAGCCGGTCCACTTTCTTTATTGTTTTTCTTTGTATACTCAAAAGTCGTAATATCATCATCTGGTCCAAGAACTTTATCAAGAAATTGTCGTAATGCTCCAGCTCTTTGAGGGAATTTTACAATGAAATAATAGAGTAATCCTTCGTAGATTAATGATTTCTCTTTAATCTCTTGCATACGACCAATATCATTATTCCCTCCGCTGATAACGCAAACTACCGATTTCCCCTTGATCTCTTCACTGTATAAATCCAATGCCGCAACTGATAAGGCTCCAGCAGGTTCTGCGATAATGGCATGTTTGTTATATAAATCTAAAATCGTTGTGCAAACTTTTCCTTCAGGTACAAGGATAATATCATCTACGTATTTTTTGCAAAGATTATAAGAAAGATTTCCGACACATTTTACTGCCGCGCCGTCCACAAACTTATCAATTGAATCTAACATGACTGGGCCTTCGTTATTAAAGGCAGCCTTCATACTAGCAGCTCCTGCAGGCTCAACGCCAATCACTTTAGTATGAGGTGAGACGTTTTTTATATATGTAGAAAGACCAGATATTAATCCGCCACCTCCTATACTACCAAACAGAAAATCTAGAGGAACATCGATGTCATTCATAATTTCTACCGCGACAGTAGCCTGACCCGCAATGATTTCAGCATCATCAAATGGGTGGATGAAAATTCTATCCTCTAATTCTGCATAAGCAGTTGCACTGTCTGCAGAGTCGTCAAAAGTATCCCCAGCAAGAATGATTTCAACAAATTCACGTCCAAACATTCTCACTTGCTCAATTTTTTGTGAGGGAGTGGTTAATGGCATAAAAATTTTCGCAATGATTCCTAATTGTGCACAAGCATATGCGACTCCCTGTGCATGATTACCTGCGCTGGCACAGACAACCCCTTTTTCCTTTGCCTCTACCTCAATAGTTCTAATCTTATAGTATGCTCCACGTAATTTAAATGAGCGGACATGTTGTAAATCTTCGCGTTTAAAGTAAATAGATGCTCCATACTTTTCGGATAAATATTCATTTTTTTGTAGGGGAGTATGGTAGACAACATCTTTTAAAAACTGATGTGCAATAAGAACATTCTCGACTTGTATAGATTTCGTATCTGTTAATTGCATAATAGGAACGGTACCTCCATTTTTATATTTAACTTGCGTCTGAATAAGCCTCCTACTTCTAAATGCGGAGATGACTGCTGTAATGGCGCATAGGTGTTATTGATAAAGATTACTATATTTTAACACACTACATCGTTAAATCAACAGCGTTTTATATAAAATTCTAAATTATTAAACAATAAAATGCGATTTAATGTTCATTATTCACATTAAAAATGTGAAATTAACAAAAAATGTTGACTTTATCGATAAAAACGAACATAATATGTTCATAGTAAACGTTTTTATAAAAAGGAGAATTGTATGACGACTCCATTATTAAGAAAGAAACGCATTATTGAAGAACTCTCCGTCAAAGGTAAAGTAGATATTTTAGATTTAGTGAATTTGCTTGATGTATCTGCTATGACAATTCGCCGAGACTTAGATGAATTAGAAAAGCAGAAAAAACTGATAAGAACTCATGGTGGAGCTGCAATACCCGAGGCTATTATTGCTGAACAGAGTTATCTACAAAAAATTTCAGAGGCACACCCTCAGAAAATGGAAATTGCTGAAATAGCAACTACGCTAGTACAAGATGGCATGAAAGTATTCCTAGATTCTGGGACAACAAACTTTGAGATTGCTAAACGTCTAAAACGGAGAGAAAATCTCACAATTGTTACAAATGATATCAAAATTGCGGCAGAATTAATGGATAGTAAAGTGGATGTCATTATGCTTGGTGGAAAAATACAAAATGGTGTTGGTGCCGTTTTTGGAACATATGCAGAAAAAATGTTAAAAGAAATCCATGTAGACATACTATTTTTAGGTGCACATGCAGTTCATTCTACATTAGGAATTACGTCTGCCACGTTGGAAAAGGCTTCTATTAAAAGAGAGATGATTAACAGTAGTGAAGTTGTTTATTTAGTAGTAGATGCACAGAAGTTTGGAAAGAAAGCGTTTGCTAAAATAGCAAGTATTGATTCTGTGACGGCTATAATAACAGATCAATCACTACCAGAAGAAGTAGAAGAAATATACAGCGAAATGACTACCTTTATAAAGGGTGTGAGAAAGTGAAAGTTGGAATTATTGCAGACGATTTAACTGGTGCTAATGCGACAGGGGTGTTGTTATCTAAAAACGGATTTAATAGCGCTACCGTAGTATTTGGAGGAGAGGTACCAACAATTGGTGGATTTACCTCCATTAGTGTAGATACAGATAGCAGATACTGCGCGCCGGGTTCTGCACAAACAAGAGTTTTAAAAGCGTACGAACAGCTTTCAACATGGGGAGCAAGTGTGTTTTGTAAGCGCATCGACAGTACTGTACGTGGAAACCTTGGAGTAGAAACAGACACATTATTAGATGCATTAGGAGAAAACAGTGTGGCAGTAGTAGTTACTTCTTATCCAGATTCGGGACGTATCTTATCTGGAGGTTATCTATTAGTAGATGGCGTACCTGTGGAGTCTACTGATGTTGCAAAAGATCCTATGAATCCAATTACGATATCCCATGTGCCAACTATTATGAGTGAGCAAAGTCAGTATCCGGTTTCTCATATAGGATTAGGAAGAGTTTTAAAAGGGAAAAATAGTATACATCTAGAAATGATGAGACAAATAGAGGCAGGTAATCGGATTATTGTTGTAGATGCTGTAACCAATGAGGAAATCGATCATATAGCGGAATCGATGGCTGCAATTGAGGGTGTGATTTTCGTACCAGTGGATCCAGGTCCATTATCCGCATCTTATAGTCGTTTGAAAGCGCATCAACATGTCTTGACTAACAAATTCATTGTGACAGTTGGTAGTATAACTCCTTTAACTGGAAGACAGCTTAATTACTTAATTGAAAAGAAAAACGCTGATCCGGTTTACGTAAATACGGCGGCCTTAGCTTCTACCAGTAGTACGTGGGAAGATGAAATTGAGCGCGCAATGAAGGAAGCGATTATTAAACTTGAAGAGCAAGAAGTTCTAATCATCACTACTTATGCACCTGGTGCGGGGAAATTAAACTTAAAAGAAATTGCCGTTAGGGAAGGGGTAACGGAAGAAATACTTGCTAAACGTTTAACGGAAGGCTTGGCAAGGGTTACTCATAGTGTTATTGACCAAACAGAGCACACAATTGATGGAATGTTTTCCAGTGGTGGAGATGTAACAGCAGCTTTATGTTCTGTTAGCGAAGCGCAGGCTATCGGTTTGCAGGATGAAGTACTTCCTTTAGCGGCGTATGGTCATTTTATAGGAGGAGTTTTTGATGGCATTCCTGTAATCACTAAAGGTGGCATGGTAGGGGATAAATACTCTATTTATAAATGTGTAAGATTTTTAACAAACAAAAAAGAAGAAGGAAGTGTTTAGGAAATGACTACAGTAAGAGAAATTATTGCGATTCCTATGGGAGATGCGGCCGGTATTGGTCCTGAAATAACAGTGAAATCTTTAGCAAAAGAAGAACTTTATACTATGTGTAAACCATTAGTAGTTGGGGATGCGAACATACTTCGTAAAGCAATCGAGGTAACAGGAGTAAAGTTAAGTGTTAGTGTTGTTACATCTCCTTCTGAAGGTTCTTATGAATATGGAACAATTGATGTAATGGATTTAGCTAATATTAATATGGAACAATTCGAGCCTGGGCAAGTTTCGGCACAAAACGGTCAAGCAGCATTTGAATTTATCAAACGCTCAGTAGAACTTGCAATGGCTGGAGAAGTTAAAGCAATTGCAACTACACCGATCAATAAAGAATCATTAAAAGCAGCAAAAGTTCCTTATATCGGCCATACAGAAATGTTAGAAGATTTAGGTGGTGCACCTGATCCACTAACAATGTTCCAAGTAAATGGAATGCGAATTTTCTTCTTAACTCGTCATGTGTCAGTAGCAGAAGCAATCACACAAATGACAAAAGAAAGAGTTCGTGATTATTTAAATAGATGTGACAAAGCTCTGCAACGTCTTGGAGTTGAAAATCGTAAGCTTGCTGTTGCAGGATTAAATCCTCATGCAGGTGAAGGCGGTCTATTTGGAATGGAAGAAGTAGAAGAAATTAAACCGGGAGTTGAGCTTGCGAAAGCAGATGGAATCGATGCCTATGGTCCGGTACCAGCAGATTCAGTTTTCTTCCAAGCACTTCATGGTAAATATGATGCGGTTCTTTCTCTATATCACGATCAAGGTCATATAGCTGCGAAGATGACGGATTTCCACCGTACGATATCTATTACAAATGGGCTTCCTTTCCTGCGTACATCTGTTGATCATGGTACAGCATTTGATATTGCTTGGAAAAACATTGCTTCTGAAGTAAGTATGTACGAGTGTATCAAACTTGCTGCAGAGTATGCGCCGAAATTTACTCGTGAATCATTGTAAGTAATATAATAGAAGGAAAGTAATTTACTTTCCTTCTATTTTAAAAATAGAGTTTTGAAAGGGGTTACATGGGAATGACTTTAGAAATGCAAATGTTACTTGGTTTAGCAATTGGTATTACAGTTCTTATTTTACTTGTTTTAAAAACTAAAATTCATGCTTTCTTAGCCTTAATAATTGCTGCGTCAATTACCGGATTAATAGGAGGAATGGAGCCGCTTAAAGTCGTAAACTCAATTACCTCTGGTTTTGGAAATACGTTAGCCTCTATTGGTATAGTAGTAGGTTTAGGGGTAATGATGGGCCGTATTTTAGAAGTTACTGGTGCAGCAGAAAAACTTGCATATTCATTAATACGACTAGTTGGTAAGAAAAAAGAAGAATGGGCAATGGCAATTGCTGGTTATATCGTTTCGATTCCAATTTTTGTAGATTCAGCGTTTGTTATTTTAAATCCTTTAGTTAAATCTTTATCGCGTAAAACTGGTAAATCAGTAGTTACACTTGGAGTTGCACTTGCAATTGGATTGGTGGCAACTCACCATGCAGTTCCACCAACTCCAGGACCATTAGGAGTTGCGGGTATTTTTGGTGTAGATATTGGGGAAATGATATTTTGGGGTCTCATTTTTGCAGTGCCTATTATCATTGTAGGAGTATTATATGCAAAGTGGCTTGGGAAACGAATCTATCAATTACCAGAAGAAGATGGAGAAGGATTTGTTCGTAAAGATTCATCTGAAGTAGTGTATCATGATTTCTTAGCAGCATCGCATGATCGTGAGAAAGAACTTCCTGGTTTATTTAAATCGTTTTTCCCAATTTTATTACCAATTATTTTAATATTCTTAAACACAACTTTGTCTGCTTTGGAATTTACAGGTGGAGCTTGGGATTACGTATTGTTCTTAGGTCAACCAATTATCGCTTTAGCTCTAGGATTAGTAGCAGCTATTTACGGCTTGGCTAATTATATGAAGCGTGAAGAAGCGTTGGACAGAATGGAAGAAGGTATGACAACAGCAGGTATTATCTTACTAGTTACTGGTGCCGGTGGTGCTTTAGGTACTGTTTTACGTGATAGTGGTACTGGTGACTATCTTGCGGAAATTATTGCAGGATTGCCGCTTCCAGCAATATTAATTCCATTCTTCATTGCTTCTATTGTACGATTAATACAAGGTAGTGGGACAGTTGCAATGATTACTGCAGCTTCAATATCGGCGCCAATTTTAGCGAATTTAGATGTCAACTTAGCTCTTGCTGCTCAAGCAGCCGCATTAGGTGCAATGCTATTCTCATACTTTAACGATTCCATGTTCTGGGTTGTTAACCGTATGCTTGGTATTACTAAATTGAAGGAACAGGTTTTAGTTTGGTCGGTTCCTACAACGTTAGCTTGGTTAACTGCATTAATCATGTTAGTAACCGCTAATGCTATCGTGGGTTAAAAATATTACTATTGGAATAAGATCGCTAAAATATTAGCGATCTTATTTTTTATGGATGTGAATGAGTAAATCTCAGCATAATTTTGAATTATAGTGATATACTAACAACCGTAAGTAAACATTACCAATTCCTTAAACAACTGAGAAAGAGGAGATGTTCAAATGACAATTAAAGTAACGGCTATTATAGGAAGTAATAGAAAAGGTTCATACAATTTAAAACTAGTGGAGTACATAAAAAAACGTTATTCCGAGCAATTGGATATTCAAATAGTATCCATTAATGATGTAGAAATGTTTAGTGCAGATATAGAAGAGAATCCTCCAAAAGGAGCAATGGAATTTAAGATGAAAGTTCGTAATTCAGAAGCTGTACTATTTGCAGTTCCAGAGTATAACTTCTCTATTCCGGGCGCATTGAAAAATGCGATTGACTGGATGTCACGCAGTGGACATGACCTTAAAGACAAACCAACTTTTATCGTAGGATCTTCTATGGGTGTACTAGGTAGTGTACGTGCGCAAATGCATTTAAGAGAAATTATCTCCAACCCGACTCTTCAACCAAAATTACTGCCAGGCAATGAAGTATATATTGGAGCTATTCATACAAAGATAAATGAACAAAATGAAATCACAGACCAAGCGACAAGTGATTTCTTAGATCAAGTCGTTAATAATTTTGTGGAATTCTATAACAAAGTTAAATAAGTATGTTAAGAGGCTGGGACAGAACCCCCAAAACAGCATTTTTCTCTCTGAGAAAAATGCTGTTTTTTTGCTATGCACAAAACTGATTTCCATTACAGGGACGCTTTCCACGGGCGTGGCCTGAGCCTGTAGTCTCAAGCATCACGCTATTCCCGTAGGAGTCGCCCCTCCATTCCAATCAATTTGATTAAATATCCATTATTTAGTAAAGGTTTCTCCATATCCAATAAAATTTCTACTTCTGTCCCCGCCTCTTTATGCAAATTTATTTTATAGAGGCTAAAGGACATTTTGGGTTACACATAATTTCATTAATAATACTATTTGATATGAATAAAGTGTAGTAGAGGTAAAATTAAAGGAGATGTATTCGGATTGGAAAATTATTTGAAAAGTGCTGTCTTTGAACATCAGTTTTGGCTTCGGGTGCTAGGAGACCATTCTCGCTTTATTCATGATTCTCTTTATCCTTCACAGAAGGAGGACATCGCAAAGGCAACTTATTTTATCCAGCAGTTCCATCAACTTCTTCCTCAAGTAAATTCTTTGAATGAAGCAAATGCCATTTCCTTCGCGAGTATTGCCGCAGAGTATGTGGAACAACTAAAATCATTTAAACTATCTATTATTAAAAGACATTTACTAGGGGACATGGGTATCCACCTCACGCCTACTTTCTTGAGTCATATGGTTAATGAATTAGAAGAGTATCAACTGGTATTAAGCTACCTGGAAAAAGGTGAAGTACCACCAATTTTTCACGAATTGCACCATCATTTAATTTGGCTCATGGACGCTTCCGGTCATGCTGGAGCAATCGATGCTCGAATGGATGATGTAGAAAAAAGACTAAAGGAAAAAAGTCGAACCTTTGCCAAGCATTTTGATCAGTTTTATATAAAAGCGGTTGAATTGACTGGTTACCTACGCACAAATATCAACAAGTTTCCAGCATTAAGTAGATTTAATGATAATGTAGAAGTAGAAATGGATTTATTTTTAACTTTTTTAAATGAACTAGAAGAAATGGAACTTAGTGCAGAAGTACTTGGGACTTTTACCGTTTCAATGGCAGACCATATGGCAAGAGAAGAAAAATATTATTTAACCAAGGTGGCAGAATCCTCAAATGTAGAGAACATGTAAACTTTCGTGAATGGAATACCATTGAATTATGATTGTTAGCCTTCTGTAACGTCCAGTCCTATATTTATCAAGATTAGTTGCGATGCTTTAAAAGGCATCGCTCTTTTCGTTTATCGTAGGAACAGGTTGTGTGCTATTAGTTAAAAGAATTGATAATCTATTGATATTGGCCCAGAAGCGAGAAAAATTGTACTACAAAATCATGAAAAACCTTTTCAGAAGGGGAGAGATTCCGTGTAGCTGGGCTAATAATTCCTACTGTTCTTCGTATATTAGGCAATTCAATTGGTATTTTTTTTGTGAATCTAGGTGTAGAGTCATAGAAGGTACTTTCAGGTAGTAGTGTTAGTCCTATTCCTGCCGCAACTAATCCTTTGATTGCATCCATATCTTCACCTTCAGAAGAAACTTTTGGTGTGAAACCAACAGAATTACATGCCTCGACAACTAACTTCTGCATAATGTATCCCTCAGGGAATAGTACAAAATCCTCGTTTCGTAAATCAATGAGAGGAATCTTATCTTTTTTAGCAAATGGATGGTTTGCATTCAAAAGAACAGAGAAGTTCTCGGTAAATAGAATCGTGTTATTCAAAATACTATCTTTAGGAGGTAGAGGACCTAAAAACGCCAAGTTAATCTCTCGATTCTTAACTGCTTCTATTAAGTAAGTGTATGATCCTTGGCGCAAATGAAAAGCCACATTTGGATGCTCACTTTTGAAAGCAGAAATTACTGTTGGCAATAAGTGACCAGCTAAACTAGTAGGAAAACCTATTTTAATAGTACCTTTTTCTGGGTCTAAGTATTCATCAATTTGTTTCTTTGCAAAGTCAATTGCCTTAATTGCAGAGACACTATGCTCCAAGAAAATCTTACCGATTGGTGTTAATTTTACATTTCTACCAATTCGCTCAAATAATTGGACCCCTAGTTCATCTTCTAAATTAGCTATCTGTCTACTGACAGCAGACTGTGCAACATGTAAATGGATCGCTGCCTCCGATATATGTTCTCTTTCTGCAACTTCTATAAAGTATCTCAATTGGCGTAGTTCCATCGTATTCTCCTTATCTATCTCAATATTAGATGATTTATATCCAAATTATATATTGTTTATATTATTTTGAAAACATACAATATTCCTAAGACACTTTTTCAGTTTAAAGGGAGGTATAAACATGACATTTCACCAACTACCACAAGCACAAGGTATGTATGACCCGTCTTTTGAACATGACGCATGTGGGATAGGTTTATACGCAAATATAAAAGGTAATGCAACACACGATATCGTAAAAAAAGGACTTGAGATGTTATGTCGTTTAGAGCATCGCGCTGGGAGAGGTGGCGATGGTAAAACAGGTGACGGAGCTGGATTAATGGTTCAAATACCTGATATTTTCTTTCGGGTTGTTTGTAACGAATGGGTCTTACCCGAAAAAGGGAAGTACGGAGTAGGTATGTTATTTTTCACAAACGATTCTGATGAACGCAAATTAATAGAACAAAAAATAAACGAATTGATAGTTGCGGAAGGGCAAGTTCTCATTGGTTGGAGAACTGTACCAATTGATACAAGTGAGTTAAGTGATAAATCGAAGGAAACGGCACCCTTTATTCGACAAGTTTTTATACAATCGAATGACGAAATGGAATCTTTAGCTTTTGAACGCAAATTATATATTATTCGTAAACAAGCTGAACATTGGGCAGAACGTCATGGCCTAAAATTCTATTGTGCGAGTCTTTCTAGTCAAACGATCGTATATAAAGGACTGCTTACTCCAGAAGAAGTCGATTTATTTTATATCGATTTGCAGGACGAATTATTCACTTCTGCATTTTCACTTGTGCATTCTCGCTATAGTACTAATACGTTTCCAAGCTGGGAGCGTGCACATCCTAATCGATATATTGTCCACAACGGTGAAATCAACACATTACGTGGAAATATCAACTGGATGAAAGCTCGAGAAAAACAATTTGTATCAAAAGCATTTGGTGATGATCTAGCAAAATTACTACCCATTATTGATACAAATGGGAGTGATTCTTCCATGCTAGACAATGCATTTGAATTATTTGTTTTAGCTGGCAGAACACCAGCCCATACTGCTATGATGCTTATTCCAGAGCCTTGGACTGAGAATCCGCATATTACAGAGGAAAAAAAAGCTTTCTATGCATATCATAGCAGTTTAATGGAACCGTGGGATGGTCCAACAGCAATTTCCTTCACTAACGGAAAACAAATAGGAGCTATTTTAGATCGTAATGGATTGCGACCTGCTCGTTACCTAGTTACAAAAGATAATTATATTGTGTTCTCTTCTGAAGTTGGAGTAGTGGACATAGATGAAGAAAAAATTCTATATAAAGAACGTCTAAGCCCTGGTAGAATGCTGTTAGTTGATCTGGAAGAAGGTAGGATAATTTCTGACGAACAAATAAAAACAGAGATGGCGCAAGCTCAGCCTTATCAACAATGGTTAACAGAAAATATGTATAAGCTTCCAGTAACTAAGGAAAAAGTTGAACAAATAGATGATTTGTTATTTCGACAAAAAGCATTTGGTTATACATTTGAAGATGTGCATAAGTATATAATTCCTATTGCAATGGATGGTAAGGATCCAATCGGGTCGATGGGGAATGACACACCATTAGCGGTATTATCTGATCGACCTCAGTCATTGTTCAATTATTTTAAACAGCTTTTTGCCCAGGTTACTAATCCTCCAATTGACTCTATTAGAGAACATATTGTAACTTCAACGATGACACTGCTTGGAGCGGAAGGGGATTTATTACATCCGAACGCAACTAATGCGAAACGAATTTTCTTAGATACACCTATATTAACAAATAGTCAATTAGCACAATTAAAAGAGAGTAAAATAAAAACATTTACAAGTGCTGTTCTTTCACTTGATATGTCAGAAGATTTAGAATTAGATTTAGATCTTCTAACAAAAAAAGTGGATGAATTGGTAGAAGAAGGATCCTGCCTATTTATACTTTCGGATAGATCGATCTCCAAACAGCAGCAAACAATTCCTGTATTATTAGCAGCAAGTCATGTACACCAACATTTATTGCGTAATGGAAATCGTACGAAAATAAGTATTATTGTGGAATCTGGGGAAGTGCGAGAGGTACATCAGTTTGCTGCACTTATCGGATTTGGTGTAGATGCTATCAATCCTTATCTTGCTTATGCGACGATTGGAGAGGCTATCCAAGATGGACATATAACGAGTAGTTATTCAGAGGCTGTCGCTAAATATAGTAAAGGAATTGCAGATGGTGTAGTTAAGGTCATGTCCAAAATGGGGATTTCTACTGTCCAAAGTTATCGAGGCGCACAAATATTTGAAGCTGTTGGTATAAGTAAAGACGTTATTGAGCGTTATTTTACAGGTACAGTATCACAACTTGGTGGAATCGATTTATCAACTATTGCAATGGAAACTGTTAATAGGCATGAACAAGCAGTTATTGCTTCAGATAAATCTTTAGAATCAGGTAGTGATTTTCAGTGGAGAAGTACTGGAGAACATCATGCATTCAATCCTAAAACAATTCATACACTTCAATGGGCAACTAGAAGAGGAGATTATGGATTATATAGACAATATGCAGAGATGGCAAATGAGGAACGAATTGGATTTTTAAGAAATCTTTTCACTTTCGATAAAGGAATTAAAAGTATCCCTCTTGAGGAAGTGGAATCTGTTGATAATATAGTTAAACGCTTTAAAACAGGTGCCATGTCTTATGGATCATTAAGTCAAGAGGCACACGAAACATTGGCTATTGCGATGAATCGAATCGGTGGGAAAAGCAATAGTGGAGAAGGTGGAGAGCATCCGAGCCGTTATGAGCTAGATGCTAATGGTGATAGCCGAAGAAGCGCTATTAAACAAATTGCATCAGGACGATTTGGTGTGAAAAGTCATTATCTTGTTCAAGCAAATGAATTACAGATTAAAATGGCACAAGGTGCAAAACCAGGAGAAGGTGGTCAATTACCAGGCAACAAAGTATATCCTTGGGTTGCAGATGTCCGTGGTTCTACAACTGGGGTTGGCTTAATCTCTCCACCGCCACATCATGATATTTATTCCATTGAAGATATGGCCCAACTTATCCATGATTTAAAAAATTCAAATAGGGCAGCAAGGATTAGTGTGAAACTTGTAGCAAAATCGGGAGTAGGCACAATCGCTGCTGGTGTAGCAAAAGGAGCGGCTGATGTAATTGTAATTAGTGGGTATGATGGTGGAACAGGTGCATCACCTAAAACAAGCATTAAGCATACCGGGCTTCCTTGGGAACTAGGACTTGCTGAAGCACATCAAACGTTAATGTTAAATGGTTTACGCGATCGTGTAGTGTTAGAAACTGACGGGAAATTAATGACCGGTAAAGATGTTGTAATGGCAGCTCTACTTGGTGCAGAAGAGTATGGATTCGCAACAGCACCTCTTATTGTAATGGGTTGTATTATGATGCGTGCATGTCATTTAGATACTTGTCCAGTTGGGATAGCCACACAAAATCCAGAGTTACGTGATAAATTTACAGGAACAGCAGAATATGTAGTAAACTTTATGAAATTTGTAGCGGAAGAAGTTAGAGAATACATGGCATTATTAGGATTTAGAACAGTGGAAGAAATGGTAGGTCGAACAGATGTATTAGAGATTAGTGAGCGTGCCAAATCGCACTGGAAAGCAAAACAACTAAATTTAGATGCCCTATTATTCCAACCAGAAGGTACGAGAACTTGGAAGTCACAGCAAGATCATAAAATTGATGAATCATTTGACATGAGAGTTTTACTGCCGAAATTGAAAAAAGTAATAGAAACTCAATCGAAGGCGGAGCTATATTTCCCTATAACTAACAGAGAGCGTGTTGTAGGAACAGTAATTGGAAGTGAAATTTCTAAAAAATACGGTGCACAAGGGTTACCGGATGATTCGATCGTTTTAAGATTTACCGGAGCGGCAGGGCAAAGCTTTGGTGCATTTATACCAAAAGGAATGTCGATGTATATTACAGGCGATGTAAATGACTATTTTGGAAAAGGATTATCAGGTGGAAAACTAATTGTTACAGCACCTATACAAGGTAAGGCTGAACAAAATGTAATTGCTGGAAATGTCGCGCTTTACGGGGCAACAAGCGGAACTGTATTTATAAATGGACGTGCTGGGGAGCGCTTTGCAGTTCGAAATAGTGGAGTAGATGTAGTCGTGGAGGGTATTGGTGACCACGGATGTGAATACATGACAGGTGGCCGTGCTGTCATTTTAGGTGATGTAGGGAAGAATTTCGGAGCAGGAATGTCTGGAGGAATAGCATATGTTCTTGTCGATGATGTGAGCGGGTTTAAAGAAAAATGTAATACAGAAATGATTGGATTTGAACAAATTCAAACAACAGATGAACTACATGCTTTACGACAATTAATAATGGATCATTATTATTACACGAAGAGTACAAAAGCGATGAATTTATTAGATAACTGGGATGATGCAGCTAGTAAATTTGTGAAGGTTGTACCAAATGACTATAAAAAAATGGTGGATAGGATTCAGTCATTTAAAATTCAAGGCTTAACAGATGATGCTGCTGCCATGCAAGCATTTTTGGCAACTTCAAATGTGACGAAACAAGAAACGAAAGTTCTAGCAAAAAAATAAGGAGAGGGGAGATACTAATGGGAAAACCTACAGGATTTATGGAATATAAGCGTGAAAAAGGTAAAGAGGTGGCCCCTCTCAAACGTATTAATAACTGGAAGGAATACTCAGCTAAATTAACTGATGAGTCTCTACAAAAGCAAGGCGCAAGATGTATGGACTGCGGGACTCCGTTTTGTCATATGGGAATAGAGGTAAGGGGTGCGACTTCAGGTTGTCCTATTAATAACTTGATTCCCGAATGGAATGATTTAGTATACAAAGGACAATGGAGAGAAGCGCTTGAGCGTTTACAAATGACAAATAATTTTCCGGAGTTTACTGGAAGAGTCTGTCCTGCACCATGCGAAGGTTCGTGTACTTTGGCTATTTCAGATCCAGCAGTTTCCATAAAAAATATTGAGCGCACTATTATCGATAAAGGATTTGAGAATGGATGGATAGTCCCTAGAATTCCTATATCGAGAACTGGTAAAAAGATTGCTATTATCGGCTCTGGCCCTGCTGGTCTTGCAAGTGCAGATGACCTCAATCAGGCAGGTCATTCTGTTACAGTTTTCGAACGTGCAGACCGAGCGGGGGGACTTCTCATGTATGGGATTCCAAATATGAAACTGGAAAAAGATATTGTTGAACGTCGAATTCAATTGCTCCAGCAAGAAGGAATTGATTTTGTACTTAATACAGAAGTTGGGGTGGATATCTCAGCCGACTATTTAAAGGAACAGTACGATGCAGTAATCTTGTGTATTGGAGCTCAAAAACAACGTGTTCTTCACATGGAGGGTAACGAATCTAAAGGAATACATCTTGCGATGGATTATCTTACTACGACTACTAAAAGTTTGTTAGATTCAAATTTTAAGGATGACCAGTTTATCAATACAAAAGGTAAAGATGTCATAGTTATTGGTGGAGGAGATACGGGTGCCGATTGTGTGGCGACGGCCCTTCGACAAAAGTGCCGTAGTGTAGTTCAATTTGGTAAGCATCCACAACTTCCATTAACACGTGCGGAAGATAATCAATGGCCAACTGACCCAACTATTTTTAAACTAGAATATGCTTACGAAGAAGCTGATGCAAAGTTTGGAAAAGATCCAAGAGAGTATTTAATTCAAACGAAGAAAATCATCGCGGATGCAAATGGCAATTTAAAAGAATTGCATACCATTCAAATGGAAAAAATTCTTGGTGAAGATGGGTTCTACTTTTTTAAAGAAGTGCCAGGTACAGAAAAAGTATGGCCTGCTCAGTTTGTATTTATCGCTATTGGCTTTGAAGGAGCAGAAACTACTTTAGCAGACCAATTAGGTGTACGAATTACCAATAAAAAGATTGCTGCATCTTCAAAAGACTACTTAACAAACGTTGAGGGAGTCTTTACAGCTGGTGATGCAAGAAGAGGACAAAGCCTAATTGTTTGGGCTATTAAAGAAGGCCAAGAAGTAGCTAAACGAGTAGATGAATATGTTAGTAAAAAACCGGTCATAGTCTCATGACCGGTTTTTACTGTGCTAGCGAACTAAAGTTTTTGTTCCGTTTTTGCCCATAAGATGTCATAATAGTTACATAACGAATATGGAGGCAATAACATGATTGGTATTATAGATTATGGTGCAGGAAATTTACATAGTGTATTAAAAGCAATTAAACAACTTGGATATGAAACGAAACTCATAACGGGAGATAGTGATCATACTGATGAGATTTCAAAGATTATACTCCCTGGTGTTGGAAACGCAAAAGTGGCTATGGGTGTTTTAAATAGTACAGGCCTAAGTGATTATCTTAAAGTGAGGGTTTCTAAAGGGGTTCCATTATTGGGTATTTGTCTTGGTATGCAACTTTTATTAGAAACGAGCGAAGAAGGGAATGTTCCTTGTCTAGGATTACTCAAAGGAGCAGTACCTGAATTTACCGATGAATCGGAGAAAATTCCACATATGGGTTGGAATCAAGTGAAAGATATTCAAAGTCATTTTCTATTTGAAAATATTCCAGATGAAACGGACTTTTACTTTGTTCATTCCTATTTTGCGAAACCAGAGTTACAGGAAGAAATATTAGGTGAAACAAATTATGGTATTAATTTTGCTTCGGTTATTGGTAATTCACAAGTGATGGGTGTACAATTTCATCCTGAAAAAAGTGGTAAGTATGGTATTCAGCTTTTAGATAATTTCTGCAAGCAAGGAGGTAAATAATATGCTTAGAAAACGAATTGTACCAGCCATTGATGTATTAAATGATCAAGCAGTCAAGTATGTTCAGTTTAGAAACCCTACTATTATAGGTGATCCCGCAGAGCTTGGAAAAAAATATACCGAAGATGGTGCTGATGAATTAATCTATCTTGATACTACGGCATCCTTGAAAAACCAAGATTTAAAACTGGAATGGATACAGCGTGTCGCTGAACAAGTAAATATTCCATTTTCCGTAATCGGTGGTGTGCGTACGGTAGAAGATTTCAAAAATTTACTACGAGCTGGGGCAGATAAGGTAGGGGTAAACTCAGCTGCAGTAATGCGTCCTGAGTTACTTAAAGAAGCAGCAGATATTTACGGCAAACAATGTGTCGTATTAGGCTTAGATGCCATGCCAATTTATAATGATGAAGGGGAGATTGTTAGGTGGGAAGTTTACACTCATTCTGGCCATGAGAAAACCGGATTGGATGTTGTTGAGTGGGCACAGCAAGCCGCTGACTTAGGTGCTGGAGAAATAATTTGTACGAGTATCCACAAAGACGGCATGAAAAACGGCTATGATGTAGAACTAATAAAGTTATTATCTGAAAAAGTAAATATCCCAATAATCGCTTCAGGTGGAGCAGGAAAAATCGAACATATTGAGGAAGTCTTCTCGGAGGGGAAAGCAGATGCGGCTTTAGTTGCATCCATGATTCATTACGGTGATTATACAATTGGAGAGATCAAATCTTATTTGCAAACTAAAAATGTGAATGTACGACTTACTTAATAGAAGAAATGACTTAGTTTTTACTGAGACTAAGTCATTTTTTCTGGCTTAAATTTTTAAATGAATGTTGGTGGGGAAATGTTGAATCGCTCGAATGTTTGGGAGAATCACTAGAATGTGTTTGAGAATCGCTCGAATGTTTGAGAGAATCACTAGAATGTGTTTGAGAATCGCTCGAATGTTTGAGAGAATCACTAGAATAGGTTTAAGAATCGCTAGAATGTTTGAGAGAATCACTAGAATAGGTTTAAGAATCGATCAATAAGTCCTGCAGATTCTGAAGGCTATCTTATTCGATTATCTCCCATCCCCGTTCTGTAGCCAGTTTCCGTAGTTTCTCCTCAGGTTTAACTGCTACAGGGTTACCCACTAACTTTAAAACAGGCAAGTCTGAAAAACTATCGCCATATGCAAAACTATTTTCCCAGTCTATCTGATGGTCATTCAATACTTCATGGACCTTCAATGTTTTTTGTTCGCCATTTATATGGTTAATAATATTTTTGGTATAAACTTTTTCATCCTTATACAAAATATCAGTTCCTATTATCTGGTTAAACACAAGTCCGTCTGTTACACGCTCTAAAAATTGTGTGTAAGCTCCAGATACAAGTAATATGTGAAGATTCTCTTCTTGATGAAGTTTTAGTCTATCCAACACTTTTGGGTTAAAATCCTGTTGCATGACAACTTTGATTTCCTCGAAATATGCATCCATTTCCTGTTTTGAAAGACCTTCGAAAGCTTCTAAATATAATTGCATAGAACGTCTTTTCATCCTGCTAGCTGGATATAGTTTAAGTTTGTTTGCTATGTATGGCGGAACAATTGCACGATAAAAGCTTTTATATGAAGATTGATAGATAGGGTGTTCTTTTAGATGTTTCATTAGTATGGTAAATGTTTCTTCTGCATAGAGAGTTCCATCAAAATCAAATATAGCTACTCGCATAAATTCCACCCTTTTCTCAAATAATAATTTATAAAATTATTATACATGAATCAATTTCATAAAAGGAAATAAACTAGTGTGATCCGAACAACGATGATTTTTGCTCTAGGGGGACGCTTTCCACGGGCACGGTTTCAATCTCCTCATTAGTTTCTAGGGGCTTTTAGCTCTCACTATTCCCAAATTACGATATTACGTAAGTAATTATGAATTGACTCACATGAATAATTAAAAAATCGCCCCAAACTAACGGGGCGAGATTTATAATTTAGCTCATCATTTTGCCTTGTGCTGGAGCATAAGCGTTCAATATTGCCTGCATACTTTGCTCGTCTAGTTGTGGAACTTGATAATAATGATGTTTATTTTGATAAATGGAAAGCTCATAAGCCATTTCAATACAGTTTGGAATTGAGTCTGCAAGTACACGGCGGACAACTGGATTGGTTGTTTCTAATGCTGCGGTAGTTTTAGCAGTGGCAGAGGCTTTAGCAGCATCAAGCAGATAACCTGAAATTATCTCATCCGAAAGCTCATTTGCAGATTGGATTGGTTTTTTTGGCTGTGAAGGTTTGATGCCATATATAAAATCGTTTCCTGTTTGCATTTTATAGCTAGTTGTAGGATGTGACGGATCTTTACCGGTTTTAAAACATTCTACAGTAATATTATACTCATCTACTGCGAATGCGTATTGTCGGTCTAAAATATTGAGCAATTCTTGGTCTTTGACATGTGGACGTAGAAGCGTTTTTAAATTCAAACCAGAAATAGCTGTTGAAAGTACTTCATGAACGTCAAAAACCTCATGACCACCATGATTCATATTCTGCGGTATGCTACCTGTTTGCATATTTTGATGAGTTTGCCCTTGACCTTGTCCAAATGGGTTTTGTGTCATTCCAATTTTTCCTCCTTTTAGAAAATGTGATGAAACATCCTTTATAGATTGAACAAAATGAAACATAATATGCAGGGCAAAAAAAATAAAAAGACAATCCCACCTAAGTTTCTTTGGGATTGTCTGTCGATTTGAATTTAGCTCTCATTAACTAGTAGTAATACTCCGATTAAGGCTTGGATCAAGTAAAAAAGTATAAGTGTGAGACAACTGGACGTAAAGCGTCACATGTGGATTTGTCTATGTGACTAAAAATCTTTAATTGTCTAATCATTGGGATAAACTATTCGATAGTCGCGGCTAACCTAAATATTAGGGAATATAAGAATTGATACATTTCTTCGATTGAAGAGGAGTCATTGAATCCATTTAAATAATTGATAGGTAAATTTATTTCCCATAAACCTTCATTAGCTGCAAACATCATACTATATTGCATTTTCTCTGAATTATAATGCTCATCTAGAAAAGCTCTTATTTCTGCTGAATATTTCTTTTGAATATATAGCCCGAACATTGCAGTATATACTTCAAATACCTCATCGTATTCAACTGCAATTGCATCAACACTAACAATGTCCAATACTTTAGTTTCTAAAAAAGTATACTCTTGAATATTGTCTTTAAAATATGAAATAGGTGATTGTAAAAATGCTATTGATTCTTTAGATATCAGTTCATCTGTTTCTTTGTTATATCGTTCAATAATTGCCTCGCTAAATAAGTTTTGTGGGATGACATTTAATCCTGCAGGAAGTAAATGATTTTTCTCTGCAAAATCTTTTTCCTCCTCCGTCAGTACTATTTCTTGGTCTGATGTTTCTTCAATCTTTTTAGTGAGTTTATTTTTAATCATAGAAATTGATTCCTCTCTTCTTCTGCTATTTCTTCTGCCATTACTTGAAGGTCGTATGCATCTATAACGATTATTCGATAATCATTTTTTTCAGCATATTGCTCAGCTAATTTTTTAATGAACTTAGGTGAGCCTTCATTTTCTTCGTCATAAACTAGTAACATGCCATCCGAATTGCGTACAACAAACTTATTTCTCTCGATAAACTGCCAGGGAGCTTCATACGGTTTCTTAGTCACACTAGTATGATAATTAGCTTGCATTAATAGGCGTTCATACTTTTCTTTCTTTTGTTCATTCCAATTTTTTTCTTGCTCTAAAAAGGGGGTAATAATGGCGAATTTCACATCTGGGTATTCGGCTTTTAGTTCTAGAATTAGTTCAGCACTCCAAGTTTCTACACCTTGGACGCCACCTAATATAATCCATTCTAATCCTTCATCCAATAAAACACGTAGTTGATTTTCTATAGCTCTTTTGATAATAGGTATTCCTTTATGTGAATCATTAAATATACCTAATTCATGTGCTTTATAACCTGTTATTAACAATCTTTTAATCATTATATCACCCTACTTATCATAGCATGTTCCTTTACCCATATAAAATCTTATCTCGTATGACTTTAAAAACGATAGAGAAAATTATTGTAGGAAGAGGGAACTCCCTAATATTTATTTTTCTTTAACAATTTACAATTAGTTTGTAGCTAACTAAGAAGGGAATGAAGTAAAATGACTGAGTTATCCGTAGAAACAAATGTTTCAGAGATTGTAAAAGAAGTACCACAGACCGGTGATTTGTTTAGAAAACTACGTATAGATTTTTGTTGTGGAGGGAAAATACCTCTTAGAACTGCCGCAATAGATCAACATTTAGATCCAGATGAGGTTTTTGAAAAAGTGAAAGGCATTCAATCGAAACAAACAGAATATAAACAATTGCTACCAACTTCTTTAGACGAGAAAGCGTTGATCGAACATATACAAACAAAACATCATGCATATTTACGTGAAGAATTACCTTCTTTAACACCGTATATAACTAAAGTATCAAAAGTGCATGGGGAAAATCATCCTCATCTTATGAGAGTTAAAGAGATTTTCACCGTTTTAAAACGTGAGTTAATCGATCATACCGACGATGAAGATCATGTTGTTTTTCCACTAATAAATCAATTTATAGAAAACCCAACGGAAGAACACGCAAAACAATTACAACCACATGTACTAGAATTGGAAGAAGAACACGAAAATGCAGGTAATTTACTGAAAGAACTCCGAGTAATTACCGATAATTTCACACCTCCAGAAAGTGCTTGCGGTACATTTAGATTGGTATACCAACGTCTGGAACAACTCGAAAAAGATACATTTGAACATATTCATTTGGAGAATAATATATTGTTTGAAAATGTAAGGACAGCAATTTAATAGAAAGGTCGCTATTTAGTCGAAGATACATTGACAAATATAGCGACTATTTTTATTTAGATGTATAGAAGCTATAATGATAGATATGTAGGTAAGGTAGGAGAGGATATTATGAACAAATTTATCAAAATAATCATAGTTTTCTTATTAATCGTCCCATTTTTAGCAGCCTGTTCAAATACAGCTGGAGAAGAAGCAAAAACAGAATTAGTCATTTCAACCGCTTCTAGTCTCAAGGAAGCGATGGAGGATATACAACATACATATGAAGAAGAAAACCCTCATATTAAACTACGATTTAACTTTGGAGCTTCCGGTTCCCTGCAGCAACAAATTTCTCAGGGTGCTCCAGTAGATCTTTTTTTTTCTGCTGCGGAGGACAAACTTGATTTATTAGTGAAAGAGGGCTTAATGGATAAAAATGATGTTACAGATTTATTAGGAAATGAGTTAGTATTAATCGTTCAAAATGGTAGGAAAACAACTTTAAAAAGCTTTCAAGATTTAAACAAGCAAGAAGTAGAGAAAATTTCTATTGGAATGCCTGAAACAGTACCTGCTGGGAAATATGCAAAAGAGTCGTTACAAAACTTAGGGATTTGGAATGATATAGATTATAAAATAGTGTTTGCTAAAGATGTTAGACAGGTACTATCATATGTTGAGACGGGGAATGTTGTAGCTGGAATCGTCTATAAAACAGATGTAATTTCTTCTAAAAAAATTAAGGTAATTGCTTCAGTGGAAGAGCAAATGCATACTCCAATTATTTACCCACTTGGGATCATTAAAGATACCAAACACTATGAAGAAGCGAAAGATTTTTATGATTATCTTCAGAGTGAGAAAGGTTTAAAGGTTTTTGAAGATTATGGATTTACTATTAACTAACATTACATTATACGAGTTTTTTAATCCTATTTGGTTATCCCTAAAAATTACTATCATAGCCAGCGTTATTGTGATTATTTCAGGAATATTAGTAGGAAGACTTCTAGCGAGAAATTCTTTCAAGGGAAAATCGATAGTGGAAACATTGCTATTACTACCATTGGTGCTTTCCCCTACTGTTGTCGGATTTTTGTTAATTGTTATATTTGGTCGAAATAGTATTTTTGGGCAAGTGATCGAAAGGTTGTTCAACCAGCCGGTAATCTTCACCTGGTGGGCGGCGGTGATCGCTTCGGTAGTAGTAGCTTTCCCTCTAATGTATCAATCTGCAAAGTCCGGATTTCAAGCAATCGATACTAACATTGAAGAGGCTGCTAGAGTTGATGGCGCTAGTGAATGGAAGATTTTGTATTACTTATCTATACCGCTTGCATCTAAATCACTTATGTCAGGGGCAATTTTAAGTTTTGCACGCGCGCTTGGTGAATTTGGTGCCACATTAATGTTTGCAGGTAATATCCCAGGTCAAACCCAAACTCTACCTACAGCAATTTATACTGCGATAGATTCTGGAAATATGGAATTAGCTTGGCTCTGGGTTACTTCTATTATATTTATATCCTTTATCATGTTGATGATTATACAGCGTAACCAGAATTATTGAATACTATTTGAGACTTAAGCTTAATTGCTTAAGTCTTTTTTTGAATAAAAATACTATTGATTTCCGTTCTGAGATCATAGCTCATAAGGATACTAATATAGCCAATACTCTGTGTAAATGACCCATTAACGACTTAAAGTCGCCAAAAAGGATGCTACGAATGTAGCCCATAGTCAAGCAGACGGGGATAAAACCCATAAATTATCAAATATAGTCTGGAATATGCTCTCATTTTCTGTGTTCTCTACTTAGAATTTTGTGCTCTAGGGAAAACCCGGTAGTGTTTAGGACTTTCCCTAATGTCGAATATTGTCATAGTCTTTCATAATAATAGTATAAGAATGAGCAAGTAATTGATTCCCGTCATGCTAGTCATTCGAATAGGAAGGGTGATCGATACTAATGAAACGAAAATTTGGATTGAAGTATTTTAAGCCTACAGAAAAATATTCAGGAAGCTGGTCGATTCTTGAGCAAAAAAACCGAGACTGGGAAAATATGTACCGTGAACGTTGGTCACATGACAAAGTAGTTCGGACAACACACGGAGTTAACTGTACTGGTTCTTGTAGTTGGAAAGTATTTGTGAAAAACGGAATTATTACATGGGAAAATCAGCAAATAGATTATCCATCATGTGGTCCTGAAATGCCAGAATTTGAACCTAGAGGATGTCCTCGTGGAGCATCATTTTCATGGTATGAATATAGCCCATTACGTGTGAAATATCCATATATGCGAGGTCGACTATGGAGACTTTGGAAAACTGCTTTACATGAACATACAAATCCAGTGGATGCTTGGGGAAGTATTGTTGAAGATCCAGAGAAAGCATTTACTTATAAAAGAGCCAGAGGTAAGGGTGGACATGTCCGAGTTTCCTGGCAGGATGCAATGGAATTGATATGTGCACAATTGATCTATACGATTCGTAAGTATGGTCCTGATAGAATAGCTGGATTTACACCAATTCCGGCAATGTCAATGATCAGCTATGCTGCTGGTTCGAGATTTATCAGTTTACTTGGTGGGGAAATGTTAAGTTTCTATGATTGGTATGCTGATTTACCACCAGCTTCACCACAAATTTGGGGAGAGCAAACAGATGTACCGGAATCATCTGATTGGTACAATTCGGGTTATTTAATCATGTGGGGCTCAAATGTCCCATTAACTCGTACACCAGATGCCCACTTTATGACTGAGGTTCGTTATAAAGGAACAAAAGTTGTTTCGGTTGCTCCTGACCATGCAGAAAACGTGAAATTTGCAGATAACTGGCTAGCTCCACATCCTGGAACAGATGCTGCTGTAGCTCAAGCGATGACACATGTTATTTTGGATGAGTTTTACGTTCAACGTAAAGAAGAAATGTTCATTAACTATGCAAAACAATATACAGATATGCCATTTTTAATTTTATTGGATGAACATGAAGGTATTCACAAAGCTGGACGGTTCTTACGCGCAAGTGACTTTGGAGATACAACAGAGAATTCTGAGTGGAAACCTGTAATTATTGATGAAATTACATCTAAAATAATTGTACCTAATGGGACAATGGGGCAACGCTGGGAACAAGATAAAAACTGGAATCTTATTTTAGAAAATGAAGATGGAACTAGAATTGAGCCGGCAATGAGTGTTGAAAATTATGAATCAAGTCAAACAGAAATAGTTTTCCCGTTCTTTGATAATGTTGCAAATGGAACATTTAATAGACATATCCCAGCTAAACAAGTTACTTTGGCTGATGGAAGTACTCGTCTAGCAGTTACTGTATATGATTTAATGCTAAGTCAGTATGGTATCAATCGCGCGGAAAGTGAATTTAACGCAAAAGGATATGATGATGCCGAATCATTTTACACACCAGCTTGGCAAGAAAAAGTCACTGGCGTAAAAGCATCGGTAGTTGTACAAGTAGCTAGAGAATTTGCTCAAAATGCTATTGATACAAAAGGTAGATCAATGATTATTATGGGAGCGGGTATTAACCATTGGTTCAATAGTGATACAATTTATCGTTCTATTTTAAACCTAGTTATACTGACAGCGTCTCAAGGAGTTAACGGCGGCGGATGGGCCCATTATGTTGGTCAAGAGAAAGTTCGTCCTATTGAAGGCTGGAGCACTATTGCATTTGCTAAAGACTGGCAAGCACAACCGCGGCTTCAAAATGCTACTTCCTTCTTCTACTTTGCTACGGACCAGTGGAAGTATGAAGAAATGGGTAATGATTCACTAAAATCTCCTCTAGCTGGAGAACTTAAGTACCAACATCCTGCAGATTATAATGTATTAGCTGCAAGACTTGGTTGGTTGCCATCTTATCCACAGTTTAACAAAAATAGTTTACTTTTTGCTGAAGAAGCAGCGGCAAAAGGGAAAACAACAAATGAAGAAATAATAAAAACGGCATATGACCAAATCGTTTCAGGCGAAGTAAAAGGTGCAATCGAAGATCCAGACTCACCTGAAAACTTCCCAAAATCCTTATTTGTTTGGAGATCAAACTTAATTTCTAGTTCTGCCAAAGGACAAGAATATTTTATGAAGCATTTACTAGGTGCAAGTGATGGATTATTAGCGACTCCAAATGAAGATGAAAAACCTGAAGAAATAAAGTGGAGAGATGATGTAGAAGGTAAGTTGGATCTGTTAGTTTCTATTGATTTTAGAATGACAACTACTCCATTGTACTCAGATATTGTATTACCTGCTGCAACTTGGTATGAGAAAACAGATATTTCATCTACTGATATGCATCCATTTGTTCATCCGTTCAATCCGGCAGTAGACCCACTATGGGAATCACGTTCCGACTGGGATGTATACCGCTCATTAGCTCAAACATTTTCTAAAATGGCGGAATCACATTTACCAGGAGTTTATAAAGACGTAGTTACATCTCCGCTAGCACATGATTCGAAGAGTGAAATTTCTCAACCAATGGGATTAGTGAAGGATTGGAAAAAAGGTGAGGTTGAACCAGTCATTGGTAAAACTATGCCTAACTTTATAGTCGTGGAAAGAGATTATACAAAGGTTTATGATAAGTTTGTTTCGCTTGGGCCTTTAACTGAAAAAGGAAAAATCGGAGCTCATGGTGTAAGTTTCTCTGTAGCAGAAGAATACGAGGATATGAAAAAAATAAACGGGACTCATTTTGATGACACTATTAAAAACGGTCTTCCAATGATTCACTCAGCAAGACAGGCAGTAAACGCTGTACTTCACTTATCATCAGCAACAAATGGTAAGGTATCTCAAAAAGCATTTGAATCAGCAGAAAAAGATACAGGTGTGCAGCTGAAGGATATTTCTGCAGATCGTGCAGCTGAAAAAATTACGTTCCAAAATATAACTGTTCAACCAAGAGAAGTAATTCCAACACCTGTGTTTAGTGGTTCGAATAAATTAGGTCGACGATATTCACCATTTACAACAAATATAGAACGATTAGTTCCTTTTAGAACATTAACGGGTCGCCAACATTTCTATATTGATCATGAAATATTCTTGCAATATGGTGAATCGCTACCAGTTTACAAACCAACATTGCCGCCAATGGTCTTTGGTACTAAGGATAAACCTATTGTCGGCGGGAAAGATGCACTAGTTTTACGTTATTTAACACCACATGGAAAGTGGAATATTCATAGTACTTATCAGGATAATTTGCATATGCTCACATTATTTAGAGGTGGACCAGTTGTTTGGATTAATAATGACGATGCAGCGGAGCATGACATTGAAGATAACGCTTGGTTAGAAGTTTATAACCGAAATGGTGTAGTAACAGCTAGAGCAGTTGTTAGTCATCGTATGCCAAAAGGAACTATGTTCATGTACCATGCACAGGATAAGCATATTAATGTACCTGGTTCTGAAATAACAGAAGAACGAGGGGGAAGTCATAACGCACCTACTAAAATTCATGTTAAACCAACTCAAATGGTCGGTGGTTACGCACAATTAAGCTATGGGTTTAACTATTATGGTCCAATAGGTAACCAAAGAGATGGATACGTAGCTGTTCGTAAGATGAAGGAGGTAAATTGGCTTGAAGATTAAAGCGCAAATAGCAATGGTGATGAACCTTGATAAGTGTATAGGGTGTCATACATGTAGTGTTACCTGCAAAAGTACTTGGACAAATCGTGAGGGTGCCGAATACATGTGGTTTAACAACGTAGAAACTAAACCTGGTATTGGTTATCCTAAACGCTGGGAAGACCAAGAAGTATACAAAGGTGGATGGCAAATGCGAAATGGAAAGTTGGAACTGAAATCCGGTTCAAAGCTTTCTAAAATAGCATTAGGAAAAATTTTCTACAATCCCGATATGCCAGAAATGAAAGATTACTATGAACCTTGGACATATGACTATGAAAAGTTAACAAATTCACCTGAGGTGAAGCATTCCCCTGTTGCTCGTCCAAAATCAGTAGTTACTGGTGAATATATGGATTTAGAATGGGGACCAAACTGGGAGGATGATTTGGCAGGGGCTCATATTACGGGACCTACTGATCCAAACATCCAAAAAATTGAGGAAGAGATTAAGTTCAATTTTGAACAGTCATTTATGATGTATCTACCAAGATTGTGTGAACACTGCTTAAATCCAAGTTGTGTAGCATCTTGTCCATCAGGAGCTATGTATAAACGCGAAGAAGATGGGATCGTTCTAGTTGACCAGGAAGCATGTCGTGGTTGGCGCTATTGTATGACTGGTTGTCCGTATAAAAAAGTATACTTTAACTGGAAAACAAACAAAGCAGAGAAATGTACGTTCTGTTATCCTCGTATTGAATCAGGACTTCCGACGGTTTGTTCTGAAACTTGTACAGGGCGTATTCGTTATTTAGGGGTACTATTATATGATGCAGACCGTGTACTAGAAGTAGCCTCAACCCCAGATGAGAAAGATTTGTATAAAGCACAGTGTGGAATTTTCTTAAATCCAAATGATCCTGAAGTCATTGAACAGGCAAGGAAAGATGGAATAGCAGAAGAGTGGATTGAAGGTGCACAAAACTCTCCGGTTTATAAACTAGCAATAGAATACCAGTTAGCATTCCCATTACATCCGGAATATAGAACATTACCAATGGTATGGTATGTTCCACCTTTAAGCCCTATCATGAACTATTTTGAAGGGAAAGATTCCATCAAAAATCCGGATATGATTTTCCCTGCAATTGAAGAGATGCGTACACCAATTCAATATTTAGCAAATATGTTAACAGCAGGTGATGCACCAGCGGTAAAAGGTGCTCTTCAACGAATGGCCATGATGCGCTCTTATATGCGTGCAATTTCTTCTGGTAAAGAATTTGATGAAAGTCGTTTAGAACGTGTAGGATTAACAGCACATCAAACACAACAAATGTATAGATTATTGGCAATTGCTAAATACGAAGATCGTTTCGTCGTTCCTACTTCTCATCGAGAAGGATATATGGATCCTTATCGTGCACAAGGATCAATGGGTTATGATATGGGCTGCGACGGATGTGGACCAGCTTCTCCTAACCCAACAGCAACTAAAACGGGTAAGGAAATTTATGAAGAGAACTTCTACGGAGGGATTTGGCGTGATTGATTTAGAAAAGCTATATAAACATAAACCGGCTTTCGGCTTTTTTGCGCAGCAATTAACTTATCCAGAAAAACTAACCTTTCACCCTACCCTAATCGAAGAATCATTTTCACCAAATGATCCTGCGTACGAATTAGTGAAAGCGTACTGGGATGAAATTCATACGTATAGTTTGGATGATATACAGGAACTATATGTTCAGACATTTGACTTTCAAAAAAGTGCAACATTATATATGACTTATTTTAAATTTGAGGATGCAAAAGAGAGAGGTCAAATGCTTGCGAAGTTAAAAGTAATGTATGAGATGTTTGGTTTAGATATGCCAGCAGAGGAGCTTTCCGATTTTCTACCACTTATCTGTGAATTTTTATACGCCGCAGAATGGATAGGTGATTCTAGAGCGAAAGATAGTTTTAATATTCTATTTGCTGTACTGGAAGATGGGACATATAATTTAATTGAAGCATTGGAAAAGTTTAATAGCCCATATCTCCGGCTTGTCAGAGGCTTACGAGAAACCTTCAAAGCCTGTATAGAAAGGGAGGCTGTAAATCATGAACATGATTGATCAGTTTTTATGGGTTATATTTCCGTATATTTGTATAGCAGTTTTTATTGTAGGTCATATTTTTCGATATAGAACAGATCAATTTAGCTGGACGGCAAAATCGAGTGAATTTATAGAGAAAAAACAATTAATGATTGGAAGCTTACTGTTCCATATTGGTATTATTCCGGTAATAATGGGGCATGTATCTGGGCTAGCAATACCGAAATCATGGCTTCATGCAGTTGGTGTAAATGATCACTTATACCATATTGGAGCAATTTACATTGGTGGATTCTTTGGATTTGTGACATTGGCAGGGATGATCATTTTGACATCTCGTAGATTCACAAAGTCAACTGTTCGTAAATTGAGTAGTACGTCAGATTTAATAGTAAATGTGATTTTATTATTTATCGTTTTTATGGGGATGTATGCAACGCTGGTTACAAATGCAGTTCAACCTGATTTTGACTATAGAACCTCCATTTCGGTCTGGTTTAGAAACTTATTTATCTTACAGCCAGATGCATCCTATATGTTAAATGTGCCTATGTCTTTTAAAATCCATGTAGTAACAGGGTTTTTAATATTTGCATTATGGCCATTTACTAGATTAGTTCACGTATGGAGTGTACCATTAAACTACGTAGGTAGAAGCTATATCTTATATAGAAAGAATCGATCAGAATAAAGAAAAAGGAGACTTCGGTCTTCTTTTTTATCCATAAGGGGTATTTATATGAAAAATGATATTGATTTTCAAAAAGTGATAACCGCTTTTAAAGACAAGTATGAAGTAGATTTAGTGGCATTAGCCTTTATCCAACCAGCACAGCTTGAATATGTGCTAACATGGCAGTACGCTATTGGAAATATTAATAATCGTTTGAAAAGAATTGTTCTACAATCCGGCAAAGGTATTGCAGGTCAAGTTTTTAAATCTGGAAAGCCTATGCATGTACCAAATGTCGTGACTGAGTATCCTGATAGAGATTTGTTTAATTACCCAATAATTGTTTCTGAAAAGATTAAAAGCTTTTGTGCTCTGCCACTTTATAAAAAAAATAAAGTTCAAGGAGTATTATTGTTGGGATATAGGGAAGAGGATAAGATGACGTATGAATTATTTGAAAAAATAATTTATAATATCCATATTGATTTTCCAAAATATTACGGTAAGGAGATGGCTAAGAATTGACAAATAATGCACATTCAGAGTTAGTTGATAGCTTAATAGGAATGTACGAAAACAGTTCTGAAGCCTTTTTCTTTTTTAATAAAGATAATAAATTATTACATTTGAATCCGATTGCGAGAGAAATAGTAGATACAGATGCATTAGATGCTATGTTGGAAGGTCAAGAAAGGTCTACTTGTCAAACATGTAAAGGCTATACGAATACAACAGAGTTAATTTCCTGTGAAAACTGTTATTTCTCCGATCCAAAACAAGATTTCAGTTCATTTCAAGTATATCTAGATACGAAAGATAAAGGGGTTCTTCCCTATGTAGCAAGTTTTCACACTATTGATAGTGAAAATGGAACAAAAGTACTTATCTTAAGAAATTTAACAAAGTTACTTGAAACAAGAGAATTACTATTTAAAAATACAACGATTAAGCAAATAATTAAAGCACAAGAAGACGAACGCAAAAGAATTTCAAGAGAACTTCATGATAGTGTAGCACAGGAAATATTGAGTTCATTAGTAGATTTAAGACTTATGAAATATTTGAAAAGTCCTGAGGAAGTCTCCCAGAAAGTTCAGCATATGGAAGCATCTTTAACAAGACTGCTAGATGAAATAAGGAATATGTCTGTAGAATTACGACCTTCGTCATTAGATGATCTAGGCATTGAAGCAGCACTAAGATCACATTTTAAATGGATTGAAAAAAACTATGGATTAGTTGTCCATTATACATCTGAAATCAAAGGGAAACGTTTCCTTAATGAAATGGAAACGGTTGTCTATCGAATATGCCAGGAATCAATTCTAAATGCACTAAAATATGCTGATGTGGACGAGGTTAACGTCGAACTATATGAGAAAGATGATAATTTAATATTGAAGATTGTTGATGACGGTATTGGCTTTGATACTTCACAGAGAGTGTTTAAGGGTACTGGCCTAGGATTGTTTGGTATGAAGGAAAGAGCTGAACTAGTAGGTGGTAAATTGTCTATTATGTCATCTATGGGTAAAGGGACTGAAGTTCTACTATACATCCCACTAAAGGAGCGCTAAACGAATGAAAATTGTTATTGCAGATGACCATGCAGTTGTACGAAGTGGATTTTCAATGATACTAAACTATCAAGAGGATATGGAAGTTGTTGCAACTGCTGCCGACGGAATAGAAGCACATTTGATGGTCGCAAAGCATCAACCCGACATTCTTCTTCTAGACTTGAGTATGCCACCTGGAGAGAGTGGGTTAATAGCGACTGGGAAAATTAGTGAAGACTTTCCAGATACAAAAATTCTTATTTTAACAATGTATGACGATCAGGAGTATATGTTCCATGTATTGAAAAATGGTGCTTCGGGATACATATTAAAGAATGCACCAGATGAGGAACTTTTGAGCGCTATACGCATGGTTTATAAAGGGGGAACATATATACATCCCAAAATGGCAACTTCTCTCGTAAAAGAATTCATAAAAAAAGATCAAAATATAGTAGACGACGATCCATTTAGAGTACTTTCCAAAAGAGAAATAGAGATTCTACCGTTAGTTGCAAAAGGCTATGGCAATAAAGATATTGCTGCAAAACTATTTATATCTGTAAAAACGGTAGAAGCACACAAGGCAAAAATAATGGAAAAATTAGATTTAAAAAGTCGTCCAGAGCTAGTTGAGTATGCACTGAAAAAGAAATTATTAGAATTTTAAAAAGTGAGGTCTTTAATAATGGCTAATGCTAATTTCCAAAGTCCCGTTCCAGCTATGAGAATATTAGAAAACGAACATCAATATTTAATGCACTTAATGAATGAATGGCATGCGATCGTTTTAAACTTTGAAAACGATGCATATGAGGAAATTGAAGCTCGTACAGAGTTCTCGGTGCTACGTAAGCTGTTAATCGATTTCTTAGAGCCTCTTAAAAATCATACTGATAAAGAAGAAAAGTTCTTTTTCCCGTTATTAGGGCATTATATTGGAACAGAACAAGGTCCAATAGTAACTATCGAAGCAGAGCATGAAGAAATAGATGCATATATAGGTCATTTTTTACATCATACTAGAGCAGGTATAGATCATTTAAGCCTAGATGATATGAAACGAATAGCGAAGGACGCAGGTGAAGCCTTCGAAGTGTTAATGGTTCATTTTGTAAAAGAAGAATCTGTATTGTTTCCTATGACTGATCGAGTGATGAAAGCAGTGGACCAAGATAAATTATTAGAACAACTGAATACTTTAATTGTTTAAAATAACTCATTTCACTCTATGGGTTATTTTTTTCTATTTGTATCAAATTCACCACAGAGTGATGAAAACTAAAATACACATCGATTTCCGCGGACACGGATCCAATCCCTTGTGCTTTATGGTAAACACGATGAAATACAAGTAAACACTATCCTTTGCATTCTCCCACGTGATTAGAGAACAAACCAAAAGTAATTCAATTCTACACATTCAGTCTGTAAAATGGGAAAGTAATTTGGTGAAATTATCCATTCCGCAAGTAAAAGTAATAGTCCGCAAGTAAATATAGGCTTTGAGCAAGTATCTTATACGACCGCAAGTAATCCACAGATGGGAGTAAGTAAACAAAAGGTGAGAGCAAGTAAAGATAAAATATGATTCAATAATTCTTAAAAGATAAGATAAACAGGTTTTGAACTTAATGGACCGACCTCATTTTGCCTGATTTTTCTATTGTTAAAATGATGATGTTAAGTAAACAAACAATCGTATGAATTCACACTTTAAACTTTATAACAGGAGTCATTTTCATAGAATAAGCATTCAGTAATTACAGTAAAATCAAGAAACTACATTAATATAATCTTTTTAGGGAATACCCTTGGCCGTTAAGGGGAGTCCCCTATTAGAAACTTTTCATATTTTAGTTAAAATAATAGTAGGGAATCAATACGTGAATCATTCAATACCAATTAGAAAAGGTGATATGAATGATAAAGAAAGTCCAATTGCCGTTACAGACAATGAACTTAGTTTTAGGCTTTATGATTTGGGTAATCATTTCTTCATTACTTCCATTTATTAAGGAAGATATTGATATACCAGCTGATAAAATAGCAATATTGACTGCTATACCTGTAGTACTGGGATCTATATTACGTATACCGCTTGGTTATTATGCAAATGTAATTGGTGCAAGACTTGTATTTCTTATTAGCTTTGTACTTCTAATGTTCCCCGTGTTTTATATAAGTGAAGCTTCTAGTTATATAGATTTAATAATCGGTGGTCTATTTTTAGGGGTTGGGGGAGCAGTTTTCTCTGTAGGTGTTACATCATTACCTAAATATTATCCGAAAGAAAAACATGGTTTTGTAAATGGTATTTACGGAGCAGGAAATATTGGTACTGCAATTTCTACTTTTGCAGCTCCAATGATTGCGACTCAAATTGGTTGGTCTTTGACTGTTAAATTATATTTAATATTACTATTAGTATTTATAGTTATTAATATTTTTCTTGGAGACAAACATGAGGTGAAAGTAAAAACACCTATAATCGAACAGATTAAAGGTGTTTGGAAAAATGATAAGCTTTGGTTTTTCTCTTTATTCTATTTCATAACTTTTGGATCGTTTGTGGCATTTACTGTTTATTTACCAAATTTCCTAGTGAGTAACTTTGAATTAGATAAAGTCGATGCAGGTTTAAGAACTGCTGGATTTATCGCAGTAGCCACAGTTTTTAGACCAGTTGGTGGGTGGTTGGGTGATAAATTTCAACCGCTATTCCTATTGATGGGTGTATTCTCTGTTTATACAATAGCTGCAATATTATTAGCTTTCTCTCCATCTATAATGCTATATACAATTGGATGTATTGTTATAGGAATTAGTGCAGGAATAGGAAATGGTGTAATATTTAAATTAGTACCATTTTATTTCAATAAACAAGCTGGTATTGCCAATGGTATTGTTTCGATGATGGGTGGTTTAGGTGGATTTTTCCCACCACTATTATTAGCGACAATTTTCTCAATAACTGGACAGTACTCAATAGGATTTATGCTACTATCTTCTGTATCTTTGGCAAGTTTAGTTTTAGTAGTATTTATGTATTATCAAGATAGATTAAAATTGGCTCAGGAAGTTTTCAAATCAACTGGTCAAGGAATTATGGTAACAAACACAGCTGGTACAATTGTTACAGTTAACCCATCGTTTACACAATTGACAGGATTTAGTGAGGAAGAAGCTATTGGGAAAACTCCTAGAATCTTGAAATCTAATCGTCAAGAAAAAGCATTTTATGATGAAATGTGGAAGTGTATTCAAAAAGATGGAATGTGGCAAGGTGAGATTTGGAATACCAAAAAAAATGGGGAAGTATTTTTGGAATGGTTAAATATTAGTGCAGTTAAAGATGAGACAGGTGAAGATGTAAGATATGTTGGAACCTTTACTGATATAACTGAACACCGGACCAACGAGGGCAACCAATCGTAAAGATAGGGGGCCTTCCCCTATTTTAAATATGTCTAGCTCCAGCGCCTAGCCCCTCGAGTCGCTTTAGGATTTTAGAAAAGGCAAAGAACGCCTTTACTTAAAGTCCTTCCAGCGATAGTCGGGGCTTACATTGGCGCTTGCGCTTTTCTTAAAAGGAAGTGTTTTAATGGAATCGCGATATTCAAGACAACTATTATTTAAACATATAGGAGCATCTGGTCAAAAACATTTAAGTGATGCAAAAGTGGCGATTATTGGTTGTGGAGCACTTGGTTCTGCAATTGCTGAAACATTGGTGAGAGCAGGAGTTGGTACAATTCATATAGCTGATCGTGATTATGTAGAGTTATCAAATATTCAAAGACAACAACTTTTTACAGAGCAAGATGCTGTGGAAATGCTTCCAAAAGTAGTTGCGGCTGAGAAAAGATTAAAAACGATTAACTCCAATATAGTTTTGCACACTTACTTACAAAACGTAGATTATACGCAAATAGAGTATTTAGCTTCTAGAGTAGATGTAATTATGGACGCCACCGATAACTTTGAAACAAGACAGCTGATCAATGATGCAGCATACAAACATAATATACCGTGGATTTATGGAGCGTGCGTTGGTAGCTCTGGTGTTATATTTCCCTTTATACCGAAACAAACAGCGTGTTTCAGATGTCTGCTGCCAGTTTTGCCAACTGTCAACGAAACCTGTGATACCGTTGGAATAATCTCTCCTGCAGTTCAAATTACGGCAGCTACACAATGTACAGAAGCTCTTAAACTTTTGACTGGAAATGATGGAGCTATTCGTTCAAAGGTGCATCATTTTGACTGTTGGAATAACACGTTTTTAGATATTGGTATTTCGAAGCTTAAAAAAGAAACTTGTGAAACATGTGGTGAACATGCTACATATCCATCTCTAGAAAGAGATCAGCAATCACAATATGCTGTGTTATGTGGAAGAGATGCGGTGCAAGTTTTACCAAGTCCAGGTAGGAAAGTTACGTTACAAGACGCAGAAAAATTAACAAAAAGTATTAATGCATTCAAGAAAAGAACCCCTTACTTTGTAGAATTCCAACGAGAACAACATAGAATGGTACTTTTCGCAGATGGAAGATTGCTAATACACGGTATAAAAGATGTAAACCTAGGTAGAAGACTATATACAGAAATTTTCGGATAAATGATGGGGGACTAGTCAATTGTCAACTCAATTTGGATTAAATCGTACTTTAAACGTTGCAATATTAACAGTAAGCGACACTAGAACAGAGAAAACGGATAAAGGTGGATTACTAATTTCACAATTATTGGAGCAGGCATCTGTACATGTGGTGGAGAAGTTAATATGTAAGGATGAAATAAATGAAATTCAGGCTATACTCAAAATTTGGACAAGTAATGACAATATAGATGCCATAATTACAACTGGTGGGACAGGTATTGCAAAAAGAGATTGTACTATTGAAGCGATATTACCAAGCTTTACTAAAGAGATTACTGGTTTTGGAGAACTTTTTCGTTTTCTAAGTTTTACGGAGGATGTTGGAACGAAAGCAATGCTTAGTCGTGCGGTTGCTGGAGTAGTAAATGATAAAGCTGTGTTTGTTCTTCCAGGATCTGTCGGAGCTATTAAGTTAGCGGTAAATAAGCTAATTCTTCCGGAGCTTGAACATATTGTATTCGAATTGACAAAATAAAAACGAGAAACTAGACACTAGTTTCCCGTTGATAATCGCCATTTTTGCCACCAGTTTTGGATACTAGCATAGTAGATCCGATTACCATATCTTTGCCACCCGCTTTACACATATCGTAAATAGTTAGGGCAGCAGCAGATGCCGCTACAAGGGCTTCCATTTCGACACCTGTTGAACCGATAGTTTTCACTTCGGATTGGATATTAATTACATTTTCTTCATTCCTAGACCATTCGAATGTAATATTTATTCCTGATAAGAGAATTGGATGACACATAGGTATTATAGTAGAAGTATTTTTTGCAGCCATTATACCTGCAACTTGTGCAACGGCAAATACATCTCCTTTTTTGTTAGTTCCATCGGTGATTTGGCTTTTAATAGTATCATTTACAGTGATAGAGGAAACGGCAACGGCAGTTCTAGTAGTTTCGTTTTTTTCCGAAATATCTACCATCTTTGCTCGACCTTGTTCATTAAAGTGTGTAAGTTCTGACATCATTTACATCCTTTCAAGTGGGATAAACAAATTATAGCATGTGTAGTAGAAGGAGTTGTTAAAAATGGTAGAAATCAGAAAACCAATTGCGGTAAGAGATGCTATAAAACGTGTAATGGACAAAGCGAATGCATTGCCAATAATAGAAATTGCTCTTGAAGAAAGTTATGGATACATTTTGGCAGAACCAATTATTGCAATGCATGATGTGCCTTCATTTAATAATTCGCCATATGATGGTTTTGCGATCCGTTCAGAGGATTCGATTGGTGCCAGTGGAGATAATCGACTTCATTTTAGAGTGATAGATCATATAGGTGCTGGACAAGTTTCTAAACATGCTCTTGGAAAGTATGAGGCAGTACGTATTATGACTGGCGCTCCTATTCCAGAAGGTGCAGATGCAGTTGTCATGTTAGAGCAAACAGTAGAAAGTGAAAACACTTTTACTATTCGCAAGCCATTTAAACAGCTTGAAAACATTTCTTTACAGGGTGAAGATTCGAAAAAGGGAGAAATGTTGATTCCATTAGGTACTTTTATCCATCCCGGAACTATAGCGCTTTTAGCAACTTTTGGATATGCAAAAGTGAAGGTTAGAAAAAAACCGATTGTCGGTATTCTTTGCACAGGGACAGAGCTTTTAAAGGTAGAAGATGAATTAGCACCAGGAAAAATTCGTAATAGCAATGGACCAATGATAGAAGCACAGTTAAAGAGAAGGGGTATTGAATCTCGTTACTATGGAACTCTTTCGGATGATTTAGAAAGCTGTTTCCAACTTGTAAAAAAAGTGTTAGAGGAGACTGACTGTGTCATAACTACTGGTGGAGTTTCAGTAGGTGATTTCGATCATTTACCAGAAATCTATCGTAGACTTCAGGCTGAGCTACTATTTAACAAAGTAGCTATGCGTCCTGGTAGTGTGACAACTGCAGCATTTGCAGATGGTAAGTTACTGTTTGGACTGTCTGGTAATCCATCCGCTTGTTTTACGGGCTATGAATTGTTTGTAAAACCAGCTATTGAAAATATGATGCTAAATAATTGTCCCTATACTCCTCATATAAAGGCAAAATTGACAGAGGACTTTTTAAGGCCTAATCCATTCACTCGATTTGTTCGAAGTGTATATAGGTTTGAGGGGAATGAAGCAATTATTACTCCCGCAGGTTTTAACAAATCTAACGCAGTGTCGTCGATTGCAAGAGGTAATGCGTTGATGGTGCTCCCAGGTGGCACCAGAAATTTTGTAGCAGGTGACATAGTAGATGTTCTATTATTGGGAAATGAAAATGGTGTTTCTTCATGGATGTCGTGAATATTTTACAAGTTGTAGGGTATAAAAATAGTAGAAAGACTACTTTAATAGACAATTGGGTTAAAGAACTTGTTTCAACTGATAAGGTAGTTTCCATTATCAAGCATCATGGACATTCAAATGGTCTAAATCTTCCTAATAGCGAAACAGATAGTATGAAGTTTTTCCTTTCTGGAGCCACATGCTCGATTGCAGTAGATGATCAAACGATTCAAATGCATCAAGCAAAGAATAATTGGACGCTTCAGCAATTAGTACAAATAGCAAAAATCAGTGAACCCGAGGTTATCTTCATAGAAGGGTACAAACAGGAACATTATGAGAAAGTAGTTATTTTAAGAGATTCAAAGGATTGGGAGACACTTCAGTATCTGACGAATATAGTTTGTGTAATTGTACACGGTGACCTGAAAATAGAAAATTATCCAATGATACATATTGAAAATACAGTTCTATTAAAAGAATGGTTAATAGATTGGATTGGTGGAGATAAGCTTGAAATTATTTGAAATCGTAGAAACAGTGATTGACCCAGAATCTTATAGAAAAGCGGTGCTACATGCATCTGCTGGAGCAGTAACAGTATTTACGGGTCATGTTCGGGAATGGACTAAGGGAATAAGAACTATTTATTTGGCATATGAGGCATATATACCGATGGCGGAAAAAAAACTTGCTCAAATTGGGAAAGAAATTGAAGAACAATGGCCCAACACTAAAGTTGCTATAGCCCATCGAATTGGAAAATTGGAAATATCGGATATTGCAGTTGTTATCGCCGTCTCATCTCCTCATCGTAAGGTCGCCTATGAGGCAAATGAATATGCAATTGAACGCATAAAAGAAATTGTACCAATATGGAAGAAAGAAGTTTGGGAAAATGGTCAGGAATGGATAGGAGAACAAAAACAGAAGCCAATAGTGGAAGGAGAGCTAAAATGATTACGGTATTGTATTTTGCAGGTTTGAAGGAAAAGACTGGATTAGATAAAGAAGAGTTTATATTTTCGGGAAAAACAGTAAAACAATTATTAGAGGAACTTCAACGTAAATATGAAGGACTATCAGAAGGAATAATCCAGGTAGCTATCAATGAGGAATATGCTTTACCAGAAGATATTATTGAAGAAAAAGACATAATTGCATTGATTCCACCGGTTAGTGGTGGCTGATGAAAACAGTTGGGATTTTACTTGCTGGGGGAATGTCTAGGAGATTTGGTTCTCCCAAAGCGTTCGCAACATGGAACAATCAGTTTTTTTATAACTTGTCTTATGCTGCATTAGATAAAGTATGTGATGAAGTGATTATTATTACGAGAGAAGAGTTATTGCCTTTATTTCCAAAGGATCTTTCCCTACTTATTGATGATCATAGGTTTTCTGGGGATGGACCTTTAGCTGGTATCTTTACGGGTATGAACAACATAAAAGCTGATCAATTTGTAGTGCTACCGTGTGATATGCCATTTATAACAAGTGATGAGTTAAAGAGGTTAATGCTTTATCGTTCTACTGGAGACATTAAAGCCGTAAAACAAGGAGAAATATTTCAACCGCTTGTAAGCATATGGAGTGGAAGTTTGAAAGAAAAAATATATCAAAGTTTAATGAACAAAAATTTTAGTGTAATGCAGTTTATGTCAACTGTAAGTACAATGTGGATTCTTGCAGATCAGATTAGTGATAATCCAGCTTCTGTGTTCCAAAATATAAATAAACCACTATGAAAAGGAAGTGAAATGTATGTCGGTGAATATATTGCAAGATCGATTATATAGACCAATGAAAGATCTGCGAATTTCAGTAACCGATCGCTGTAATTTCCGTTGTTCATATTGCATGCCTAAAGAAATTTTCGGTGATGATTATGTGTTTTTACCTCGAGATGAACTATTAACGTTTGAAGAAATGGAAAGATTAGCAAAGATCTTTGAAAGTTTTGGTGTTAGAAAAATTCGATTAACTGGTGGAGAGCCGTTAATGCGAAGAAATATAGATGAACTGGTTAAAAAACTGCTCACTTTGGACAATATTAAAGACGTAGGTCTAACTACAAACGGAGTATTATTGAAGCAATATGGTCAAAAATTGAAAGATGCTGGATTAACAAGACTCAATATAAGTCTGGACGCATTAGATGAAAACTTATTTGGAAATCTCAATGGAAGAGGGATTAAATCTTCTTTCATTTTAGAAAATATACAATTTGCACAGAATCTTGGCTTTGAAGTGAAAGTAAATATGGTCGTCCAAAAAAATGTGAACGATCAAGAGATTATTCCAATGGCTAAGTATTTTAAAGAACAAGGAATTACTCTTCGCTTTATTGAATTTATGGATGTTGGAAATGATAACGCCTGGAGTTTTGAAAAAGTAATAACAAAAAAACAAATTTTAACGATGCTACAACAAGAATTTGATTTAGAGCCCGTAGATAAAGATTATTTTGGTGAAGTTGCTGAACGTTATCGATATGTAGGAACTGAATCACAAGTAGGCTTTATCACATCAGTATCGGAATCATTCTGCTCGTCTTGTACGAGAGCACGACTATCATCTGATGGAAAGTTTTACACATGCTTATTCGCTACAAATGGATTTGACTTACGAGAACTCATACGAAATGGAGCAACAGATGATGAGTTATCAGATGCTATCAAGAATGTGTGGGAGCGTAGAACAGATCGGTATTCAGATGAAAGAACAGAAGAAACTGCTAAAAACCGTACAAAAATAAATATGTCTTATATTGGTGGATAAGAAAGGAGCATGAAAATGACTAAACCAGGACCAGCATTGAAACAGTTGCATTCACACCATGCTATACATGAAGGAGGGCTGTCAGGTGCCATACAAAAAACGAATAACTTTTTAGAATTATTGAGATCACGTGAGCTAGAAGCAGCAAATTTAGCAGCGGACGACTTATTAGATTACTGGGAAACAAGAGTTATTAGCCATGCAGATGCTGAGGAATCAGGATTCTACCAAGAAAAAGTGGAGGAGAATCCGGCTTTAAGAGATGTTGTTATAAAACTAGAAAGAGATCATGATTTACTCCGGATTATCGCTAAAGACATTAAGGAAATTCGAAACGAGCACGGTTTAAATGAGGCTGTAATCCAACGATTTTATGCACTTCTAACACTCAACGAAATTCATAGTAGAGACGAAGAACGTCTTTTATTCTAATAGAAATTGTAACGATATGAAAGTATGGTTCGATGAAAAGGAGTTTAACAAATGACTCGTAGAAATGACCCTTGTCCCTGTAATAGTGGGAAAAAATATAAAGCTTGTTGTTTAAAGAAAGAAAATATTATTTCAATAGATGAAGAACTAAATAAAGATTTAGAACAAGTGCTACTAAACTTTTTTCATGCTCACCCGACTAAAAAGGAAACAAACGAAATTTATGAGTGGATTGGTGACAGAGAAGAATATTTATCAGATCGCTTCGATAATGATAAAGTGAGTGCTATTATGGGAGATTGTTATTACTTCAATCATCGTGTAGATATTTGGCAAATGCATTTAGAAAGAGAATCAGCCAAATCGAAAAGACCAAGAGTTCAAACTGTTTTAGAAGGTTGGATGAATCCTGAAATAATCCTAGGAACTATCTTGAAAATAAGTAATAATAGTGCGGAAGTTGTGGATGTATTTTCTGAAGAAAAGGTAATGATAGAAATTCCAAATCCATTCGAAGGTGGAGTGGGAGATTTTATTTTTGGACATTTTCTATTAGATTCCAGGCAACAAGAACGGTACTATAAATTATTAAATTCTTTAATCGTATTCCCTGCGAAAGATGAAGCACTTGTTGAACGTGTGAAGGCTTTATATACCAACAGCAAGAGTGAATCAGTACTTGATTTTTATAATAATTATATTATTGAATGCTATGTAATTTTAGGAGATAAAGAAACTTCCATCGAGGAGCTATTTAGTGAAGAAGAGCTGGAGCTAATTTCTATTTTACATAGTAGTCTAGTAGAAATGGATACCAAGAGTGATAAGCTAATGTACATCTTTATCGAATATATTCAAAGAAAAGGTATTCCTAAGGGGATTAAAAAACCTACTGCGTTAGTGGCAGGGGCCTTGCAGTTTGGTATGCTAAATTCTATCATTTCATATATCTGGACAAAGAAAGAAATCTCATCGTTTTTAGAAGTTTCAACTACTACGGCTAACAAATATGAAGAATTATTCAAGGAGTTTTATGAGCATGAAATTTCAAAAGAAGAACTAACTCAGAATACTGTATTTGCCTTTGAAGTTGGAACAGATGCAAATCTAGTGGAATTTTCAAATTGGAAAATGGGTATGCATCTTAGCAAGGTTTCTATTAAAAATGAGAAAGAGATGAGTAGATATATAGATATTTATAAAGATAAAGATTATATACCAAAGGATGATAAAGAAGCTTCCCAAAAATATGCGTATGAAGCATATAGCTCCTCAGATTTGCTAAGAGAAAATTCAACTTCACTGGCTTATTTATTAGATAAACAAAATGTAGATGCAATTTTGTTAAAAGCTGATTATGTAGATATTGCAGAGAAAACTAATTTCTTTAAAGAAGCTATACGTATTGGAGAAAACCAGTTTGATCCAAATTTTGAATCTGTATGGGGGTATTTACCGAATAGACCTTATTTAAGAGCCTTGTTTAAATACGGATTATCGTGTTTTGAAATAATGAATTTTGAGAAAGCATTTGATTTGTTTAATAAGATTTTGCAGTTAAATCCAGCCGATCATCAAGGTGTCCGCTATCCAGCAGTTGCAACTTTGATCGCTTTAAACAGAATAGAGGAAGCAGAGAGTCTAATGAGCCATTACCAGGATTCAGATAATGCGTTTTTCAGCTGGTTCCGTTGGTCAATGGAGAAAAAGAAAAGCTTCTTCTCTAAGGAAACACAGAGAGCATATGAGTTGGCAATTGAAGATAATGCATACGTAGCAAACTATTATCGTATAAAAGTTCCCGCCTTACCATATCCCAATTCTCTTGCAATTACGCCCGATAGCCCGGAAGAAGCAAAAGTAATTTGGACACTATTGCAACCAATAATCTAGACCGATTGCACAGCGCAATCGGTCTTTTTGCTTGTAGAGCCCATAAAGTATTGGAAATAGCCCATAAACGACTCCCACAACATAGAAAACCTTATTATTACCCATAAATATTTGTATATAGACTATAAAAAATGCTTGATAGCCCTTAAACTATAACGCATAGCCAATAAAAGCACTACAACGACCCATTACAACAATTACTCATTCATAACTTTAGCGGATATTAATAATTGTACTTCATCTTCTGTGTATCCAAGCTCCGAAAGTATTTCTTTGTTATGCTGACCAAGTAGGGGAGCTGCAGTTCTGAATTGTCCTGGTGTCTCGGAAAATTTAGCTGGAAAACCTAGTGTTTTCATTGGACCTGCTATCGGATGTACATAATCTACTATCATTTCTCTTGATAGAATATGTTCATCATTCAATGTTTGGTCATACGAATAGATAGGTCCAGAAGGGACGCCACTTGAATCTAGTAAATCTAGCCAGTAGGAGGAGGGGTGTTCGCTTAAAACTTCCTCTATTTCTATTTCAAGTTCGCTAGCATTTTTTGCTCGAATACTATTTGTTAAAAATCGTTCGTCCGTGAGCCATTCCGGTTTATGGACGACGTGTAAACAAAATTTTTCCCACAGTTTCTGATTTCCTGCTCCAATAAGTATAAATCCATCTTGTGTTTTATAGCCTTGATATGGAGCAGAAACACGATGTGCTGTACCATTTCTTTGTGGTACTTCACCTTTGCCAAAATATGCTGCAGCTTCCCACACAGTCCATGCAAGACCAGAATCTACTAGGGAGACGTCGATATATTGTCCAGCACCTTTTTTTAACCGAAAAATATAGGCGGATAAAATAGATTGGATGGCGGTTTGTGCAGCTGCAATGTCGTGTATTGCAATGCCTACTTTGACAGGTTTTCCAGCTTTTTCTCCAGTCATATCAATCAGCCCTGAAAGTCCTTGAGCCATAATATCATAGCCACCTTTGTCTTTATATGGTCCTGTTTGGCCATAGCCGGAAATAGAACAATATATCAACGCCGGGTTTATAGCTTTCAGCGTATCATAATCAATTCCAAGTTTCTTCGTAACACCTGGTCGATAATTTTCGATAAAAACATCCGCATTTTTAATAAGTCTATATAATACTTCTAGTCCTTGTTTTGTTTTTAAATTAAGACATATCCCGCGTTTGTTACGATTTACCATCATATACATATAGCTTTCTTCGTTTATATATGGTCCCATACTTCTAGTGTCGTCACCACTTGGAAATTTTTCCACTTTAATAACTTCAGCACCCATATCCGCTAAAACCATTGTGCAATAGGGTCCAGCGAGAACCTGCGATAAATCAAGTACCTTCATACCTTTTAATGCTTGTTCCATCGTCTATCTACCACCTTATATTTTCCGTTAATCTTTTAAGAGCTGAAGATTTTTTACTTCCTCTAAATTACGAGCACCACTTAACGAAATCGAAACTCTAAACTCCTGTAGGAAGTTCTCTAATACACGTTCCACACCAATTTGGCCACCAGTAGCTAATCCCCATATGACGGGGCGACCAATACATACTGCAGTGGCTCCAAGTGCTAAAGCCTTTACTGCATCTGATCCTCTTCGAATTCCACTATCAAATAAAACAGGAATTCTCCCGTTTACAACTCGGATGACTTCTGGGAGGGCATCAATGCTAGCAATAACACCATCTAATTGGCGTCCTCCATGATTCGAGACGATTATTCCATCCATCCCTTTTTCAACAGCAAGTTTAGCGTCCTCTGGGTGAAGTATTCCTTTTATTAGGATTGGTAGAGTTGTATGCTCGCGTAACTCAGAAATATTCATCCAATTTAAAGTAGGGTGGTAGATATTTTCTAAAATATTATTTACGATAGTCTCTTGAGAATGATCGCTAAGTGAAGCCATGAATACTGGATCTGATGCATAATTTCCTTGTCCGAATCCGCGTTTCAATGGAGAGTATTGATTGCGAATATCTTCCTCTCGCCAACCAAGCATCGTAGTATCTATTGTTAATACAATTGCTTCATAGCCCGCTGCTTCTGCTCTTTTTACCATACTAAAGGAAACTTCTTTATTTTGAGAAGACCAATATAATTGGAACCATTTAGAACTACCATTTGTTTCTGCAGCAATTTCTTCAATAGAATAGCTGGATACCGTACTTTGAATATAAGAAAATCCGAATTTTGCTGCAGCTTTGGATACCGCTAATTCGCCATCTTCATGTGCAATTTTATTCACCCCGACGGGAGCAATGAGAAGGGGGTGGGGATATGTATAGCCTAGAATCGTGACTTCTGTATTTAAAGTAGATACATCCGTTAAAAAACGCGGGATGATAGAATACTTAAAAAAAGATTCTGTATTTTTTTTATATGTTTCTTCACCACCAGCAGAGGAACGAATGTATCCGAATGGGCCGGGTTCTAATATTTGTTTTGCTCCTTCTTCTAATTCTGCAAAGTTAATAGGATAATGGGAGTTTGCTCCAATATTTTTTAATAATAGATCATTCGTGGACATATGAAACACCTCTTATGTAAAATTTGGTTTTCTTTTTTCTAAGAATGCTTGGATGCCTTCTTTATAGTCATCGGAGCTGAAAGAATCTAAGATAAGTTCTTCAATTTGTTTTGTTTCTTCATTATCACCATCAATAATTGCTTGAATTACTTGTTTAATACCGTTATTGGCAACGGAAGACTTACGGATAATTTGATGAGCGAACTCATGACACTTTTCCTCTATCTCTTCCATCGGATAAATATAGTCAACTAAGCCAATTTCTTTTCCTTCTTCTGCTGTAATTAGTTTTGCAGTATACAATAATTCCTTTGTTTTTGTAATTCCGATAAGGTTAACTAACCGTTTTGTACTTACTAGGTTATAAATAATGCCGATGTTTGCAGCGGTTATGCCAAGCTTACTACCAGAAGATGCGAATCGGAAGTCACAGGAATTAGCAAGTTCTAATCCACCCCCAATGGCTAATGTCTTAATAAGGGCAATAGTAGGTTTGGGGAAACGATATAATTTTTCAATTGATTCAAGTGTTGCATCATTATAATCCTTTGCTTTTTGGGCAGAGAAACGATTTTTTAAAAACTCTGTAATATCTGCACCAGAGGAGAAAGCAGTTTCATCCGCACCTTTAAGGATTAACAATTTAACTTGCTGATCATTCTCTAAATCATTTAATATTTCACCGAGCTTTTTGAACATAGCTAGGGAGAAAGAGTTTTTCTTATCCACTCGGTTAAATACAAGTGTTGCGATTGATCCACTACGTTCAACATATAAAAGATTCGTCATAAGTTCGCCTCCTGCTAGTCTTTTTTAATATTTGCAGCAATACGATTTCCGATAGATTGAATACTTTGTACTAGGATGATTAAAATTACTACTGTCGCATACATTACATCAACTTCATAACGTAAATGTCCGAAACGATATGCCAAGTCACCTAAACCACCTGCACCAACCATACCTGCCATTGCTGTAGCACCGATTAAGCTGACAGTTGAAATGGTTAATCCTAAAACAATAGAAGGACGAGCTTCTCGAAGTAAAACATTCCAAATGATTGCGCGTGTACTAATACCCATAGCAGTATATGCCTCTATGACACCATTTTCCACTTCCAAAAGAGCAGATTCCATTAGTCTAGCAATATATGGAGCTGTATAAATTACTAATGGCACGATAACGCCTTGAACTCCAATAGTTGTTCCAACTATTAATCTTGTAAAAGGAATTATGAAAAATAGTAAAATGATAAAGGGAACAGAACGTACAATATTTATGATTAAATTAGTGATTTGATATATAAATTTGTTTTCTAATGCCTGGCCAGGTCTGGTCAGGACGATTAAAATACCTAATGGAATCCCGATTAATACTGAGAAAAATAGGGAGATACCCACCATTTGAAATGTTTGTACAACAGACTCACCAATAATCGGTAGCCATTGTTCTATAAATTGATCGATTCTACTCATGAGACTGTCCCTCCAGTTCTTCCGTTGCTACACCTTGAGAATCTAAATAGTGTATAGCATTTCTAACCTGGTCCTTGTCGCCAATTAAATGGACCACTATATTTCCGACAATGCCATTTTTAAGTTCGATAATATTGGCAGTTAATATGTTCGGTTTGACATTAAATTTTTGACTTACTTCAGCTAATAAAGGTTTTCCAGTGCTGTCCCCGACAAATGTTAAGCGAGTGACTGCACCCGTAACATTTAGCTGAGAAATTAAAGAAGTGGATAAATTACGCTGACTTATTGTATTTAAAAACTTTTTAGTAGTAGGGTGTGTAGGTTTAGTAAATAGATTAATAGCTGTATTTTGTTCAACAATTTCTCCATTTTCCATGACATACACATGATCACAAATTTTTTGAATGACATTCATTTCATGCGTGATTAAAAGTATAGTAATACCTAATTCTCGATTTATCTTTAGAAGCAAATCTAATATGGAATCAGTAGTTTCCGGATCCAGTGCGCTTGTTGCTTCATCACTAAGCAATACTTCGGGTTCCTGCGCTAGTGCACGGGCTATTGCGACACGCTGCTTTTGGCCACCAGATAACTGGTTTGGATAGTTTGTATGCTTGTCAGTTAATCCAACTATTTCTAAATATTGATCCACTCGTTTTTTTACTTGCGCTTTATTATATCCAAGTAGCTTAAGTGGAATGGCGATATTATCATAAACAGTTGCTGTTTTTAATAGATTAAATCCTTGAAATATCATACCAATTTTATTGCGGGTTTCACGCAATTTAGGGAGGGGAAGGGAAGTAAGTTCAACACCGTTAATAAAAACTTTGCCTTCCGTTGGCTGTTCGAGTAAATTTACGCATCGAATCAGTGTACTTTTACCAGCACCGCTATATCCAATGACTCCATGAATTTCTCCTTTATTAACCTGAATATTTACTTGGTTTACTGCCTTTACTATTCCACTCTTGCTTTTAAATTCTTTCGATACATTTTCTAACTCAATCATTTACTATCTTCCTTTCTAAAGAAAACGCTACCGAAGTCGGTAACGTTTTCAAGTCCATTATTCGTCCCAGCTAGCTAATACAGAACCTTTAAACTCTTCTTCGATAAACTTTCGTACTTCTTCCGATTGATATGCTTTTACAAATTTTTGAATCGTTGGATCATCTTTATTTTCCGCACGAACAACAACAAAGTTTACATAAGGTGAGTTAGAAGACTCTAATAATATAGAATCCTCTTTTGGGCTAATTCCTGCTTCAAGTGCAAAGTTTGTATTAATGGCAGCTGCATCTACTTCACTTAATTGTTTTGGTATTTGAGCAGCTTCTAGTTCAATAAATTCCAAGTTTTTTGGATTTTCTTCAATGTCATAAATACTAGCTGTTTCTCTTTTGTCTTCTTTAATTTTGATGTAGCCATGTTCTTCTAAAATGTATAGTGCACGCGCGCCATTCGTTGGATCATTTGGCAAACCAAAAGTTGCACCGTCTGGTAGATCATCAATTGACTTGTATTTTTCTGAATATACACCCATTGGATTTAAAATTGTTTTTCCTACTGGTACTAAGTCAGTACTGTGATCCTCGTTAAACGTGTCTAGGAAAGGTTCGTGTTGATAGCTATTCGCATCTAAATCACCTTCTGATAATGCAGTGTTAGGTAGAATATAATCAGAGAATACTTTAAGTTCTACTTCTAAACCATCTTTAGCTGCTACTTCTGCAGCTACTTCTACAATTTGTTCATGTGGTCCGGCAGTTACTCCTACTACTATTTTGTCTTCATTGATTGCTTTAGCTTCTGACGCAGCGTCAGACCCACAAGCTGCAAGAGTTCCAGTTAATAATACCGTTGATAATAAAAATCCAATCTTTTTCATTTGTCATTCCTCCGAATAATTATTAAGAACGTTGTATAAATATAAAAAGCCTCTCTTCCAGTAGAAAGAGAGGCGCATACATACGTTTGTCCTCTCTTATCTATCAAAACAAAATGTTTTGCAGGATTTAGCACCTTTCCATATACAAAAAATATATGGATGGTTGCCGAGCTTCATCGGGCCAGTCCCTCAGCTACTCTTGATAAGAGATATCAGCTATTAAGTTTTCCAACAGTTCATAAAATATAATTTACTACATCAAATTATTAAAGTCAACAGACTTTTTTTATAGTTGCATATATCATTCGAATTAGTTTATGTTTAATAACAATAAATAATTATACATAGGGAGTGTGTAAGCGTTGTCAAAAATTAGAGCAAATTATGCTGTAGGGCAGCTAGGGAAGATAGTGAGCGCACGTTTAATTTATGGAACTGATCTGCTGGAAGGGATAGAGGAATTGTGTAAAGTAAATGGAATTCAATCAGCTACAATTCTTAGTTGTTTTGGTAGTTTTCAAAGATGTGGATTTGTGTATTTAGTACCAAATGAAGATTCCCCTATAGGTGTAGGATACAATAATCTTGTGGTGAAAGAGGGGCCAATTGAGTTCTTGCAGGGTACAGGAGTTGTATGCCAAAGAGATGATCAATTTGAAACGCATTTCCACGGTACAATATGTGACCAAAATGGCAAAATTTTTGGTGGTCATTTTATTAAAGGTGAAAATCCTGTTATTACAGTAGACCTAGTGTTGGCAGAAACTGTTGATATGGAGTTTAAGAGACAGTTTGACGAAGAAACTGGAGCTAATCAGTTTTATCCTGTAGAAACAAATAAAGAAAAACCTAATCAGCTAAATAAATGAAAATTGCAGCCCTACATTAAAGGGCTGCAATTTTTTAAAATAAACTAAGCTTTCCAATGCGTGTAATTGCTTCTCTTAATCGATCTTCATCTACTAATAAACCCACGCGAACATACCCTTCGCCGTATCCACCAAACCCATTGCCAGCAGCAACTGCTACATCGGCTTCGTTCAAAAGTAAATCTGCAAAAGCTTCACTTGTAAAATTATCGGGAACAGGTAACCATGCGAAAAAGGAACCTTTTGGTGCATTCACCTGCCAACCAATACTGTTACAAGATTCAATAAGAGCATTTCGTCTGCCCTCATATAAATCCACTAATTCCTTTACACATTCTTGACTATCATTGAGTGCAACCGTTGCAGCATCCTGTATGGCAGGGAAGAGACTAACAAATAAGTGGTCTTGAATTATATTTATAGCTTCAATAATTTTAGCGTTCCCAACAGCAAAACCAACTCTCCAGCCAGCCATATTATACGTTTTGGACAATGTGTACATTTCAATACCTACGTCTTTTGCACCATCAGCTTGTAAGAAACTAATTGGCTTCTCTCCATCAAAACCTATTCCACCATATGCAAAATCATGGACAATGGCAATGTCCTTTTCTTTTGCCAACGAAACAGTTTCTTGGAAAAATTCTAAATTAGCGATAGCGCCAGTGGGGTTATTTGGATAGTTTAAGTACATAAGTTTAGCTTTTTGTTTTTGCTCCTCTGTTAAGGAACTGTAATCAGGAAGGAAATTATTTTCCTTGAGTAATGGCATCGTGTCAAACGCTACATTAGCAAGTCCTACCCCAGATAAATAATCAGGATAGCCTGGGTCAGGAAGTAGCATTAAATCATTTTCATTCATCAGTGCCAACGGGAGCTCTACTAAGCCAATTTTAGTGCCAAATAATATCGCTACTTCAGTTTCAGGGTCAATGTCAACATTATATTCTCGTTTATAGAAATTGGCTGCCGCTTTTTTAAATTCTCCAGTTCCACGAAATGGACTATACTTGTGGTTTAATGGATTGGCTGCCGCTTCCTGCAGTGCTTGTACAATATGCTCAGGAGTAGGCTGATCAGGATTACCTTGTCCAAGATTAATCACATCTCTACCTTCTAAAACTGCGTCTCCAACTTTTTTTACTAGTGTAGCAAAAAACTGTGAAGGTAGATTTTTTAAACGGTTTGAAAATTCCATGTTCGTAACCTCGTTTTCTAATAAGTTGCATTTGTTAGTCAAATCTTATAACCTTTTTATTATTATGTCTATAGGGGTGTCAAAAATGAGAATTGCATGTGTCCAATTAAATATAGCTTTTGGTAACCCAAAAGAAAATTTTAGAAAAGTAGAAGAAAAGATTCGGAAAGCAGCGATGTTAAATGCAGAAATCGTCGTACTGCCTGAAATGTGGAATACTGGTTATGACTTAACAAAACTTGATGTAACAGCTGATGTAAACGGAGAAGAAACTAGAAATCTCCTAACTCGGTTAGCTAGTGAGTTACATATTCATATTATTGGAGGCTCCGTTTCAACCCAAAAAAACAACCATTTCTTTAATACGATGTACGTAGTAAATAATATTGGAGAGCTGATTGCTGAATATGATAAAGCGCATTTGTTTAAATTAATGGATGAGCATCTATACTTAGAGGCAGGAACAAGCAAAAATATCTTCACGCTGAATGATGTCGAAATGGGGGGCGTTATCTGTTATGATTTACGTTTTCCAGAGTGGTTCCGTGCCCATTCATTGGCAGGAGCGAAAATTATTTTTGTACCTGCTCAATGGCCGGCTACTAGAGTTGATCATTGGAAAATATTATTACAAGCTCGGGCGATTGAAAATCAATGTTTCATCGTTGCAGTAAACCGGGTCGGAGAAGATCCTAACAATTCATTTAACGGAAATTCGATGGTAATCGCACCATGGGGCGAGGTTCTTTGGGTTGGAGCTGATGAAGAAACAATAGGTTTAGTAGATGTAAACATGGATGATGTGGAAGAAGTAAGAAAAAGGATTCCGGTTTTTAAAGACCGTAGAGTGGACCTATATTAAAAGATATAGTGCTATCTGTATTGACGTACAGATAGCTTTTTTGTATGGTTTTCTAAAGGGGGAATTAAAATGGTAGAAATAATTCGCGCGATTCAAGATGAGTACCCGGAGGATTTTGCTTGGTGTTATGGTTGTGGGAGAATGAACAAAGAAGGGCATCACTTTCGTACAGTATGGGATGGAGAGCAAACAGTAACTATTTATGAACCGAAGGAAGAGCATATAGCGATACCTGGTTTCGTATATGGCGGGCTAATTGGGGCATTAGTCGACTGTCATGGTACAGGTTCTGCATCGCTTGCTCTACATCGAAAGAATGGATTTGAACCAGGTAGTGGAGAAACACCACCTCGCTTTGTTACTGGTTCCTTGCATGTAGATTTCCTAAAACCAACTCCGCAGAAAATTGTTCTAAAAGCAATTGGCCATGTAGAAGAAATTCATCCTAAAAAATTCAAAGTTACTACAGAAGTATTTGCAGGAGAAGTTCTCTGCGCTCGTGGTGAAGTGATCGCTGTTCTAATGCCTGCATCTTTTGGGAAACAATAAATTATATAGAACCTGCTAATAAACAAATTGTTTTTATTAGCAGGTTCTTTTTTATTTTGGCTATGTTAAAAAGAAAGTGTTGATTTTCCGTGAGGTGGTATTGAAATATTCACTTTAACAACCACAGCAGATTAATTGAAGAAGAAAAGCTAGCCACTTATGTCGCATTACGGATTCTATAAAATATTTTTATTCTTGGAAGGAATTCATTTGTGGAATAGAGAATTATAAAGTAAATGACAATACTATAGTAGAGGTGAGTAACATGGGGTTTCAGGCTGATAAGATATTCGTAAATTTAGCAGTAAAAGATTTAAATAAGTCTAAGGCGTTTTTCTCTAAATTGGGGTTTGAATTCAATGCTCAGTTTACCAATGAGCTTGCAGCAAGCATGATTATTAATGATAATATATTTGCTATGTTGTTAGTTGAAGAACATTTTAAGACTTTTACGAAAAAAGAAATCTCCGATTCTACAACAAGTAACTAAGCAATATTGGCATTATCTGTTGAAAGTAAAGAAAAAGTCGTAGAGATTGTAAACAAGGCTTTAGAAGCAGGTGGAAAACCTTCAATGGAACCACAAGACCATGGTTTTATGTATGGGTGGAGTTTTGAGGATATTGACGGGCATCTTTGGGAGCTTTTTTTCATGGATGAAAGTTCAATGAATTAATTTATCCTAAAGACAAAGTAACTTACATTATACGATTGAGGAAGCTAGCACATGGTGTTAGCTTTTTTGTCGTAAATTATGAAGTTCTTGAGGAACAGAGTTAAAATTAAAAAGCTTTCAATATCTATAAAATTACATAATAAAAATGACTGGTGACATAATCAGAGTAGGATTAATCACTCAGGAGTGCTCCTCGTATAGAGTGCGCCAGTCTGTGATGTGCCGTGGACGTTGGAGTTAGACTAACAACGGGCTCAACGGTACCATAGTTGGTCGGCCATCCTATTGTTTATTTAAAGATGAATTATTTAAATGGGGCACGTAATTTACTGATAATCAATTCATTATGAAATTGAAATAAATAGTTCGAAATTAAGTACGTTTCATTTGATTTTCTATTTATTATCAAGCTTTTCCTTAAGATTAAAACACTCAAAATTTGGGAATGAAAGGAATAGGAGGTTGATTTTAATGGATACATTATTATATTTTCTTTATGTAGTTTTATATACTGCGCTATTAATTTGGGGGGTATATGGCATAAGAAAGCAGGATTTAGCAAAATGGACAAGTGTCATCTATTTAGTGATCCTACCATTGATCTATGATAACGCAATACTTGCTACAGGAAAGTGGATTGGAGAAGGGGAGTTATTGGAAAGCTTAAACTTTTCTCGTTTTTGCTTACATGCTTTAATCACACCATTACTTGTTATGTATTCTTTAGGGACATTGCAGGAAAGTGGTATCAAATGGGCAAAGAAAAAGTGGTTATTTATTTCAGGTATTATATATACGATTGGTTTAATGATATTAGAATTTTCTAAAGAGGTTGTTGGATTAGACATTGAAGTAGTGAAAGAATACGGGGTTATAAGCTATTCAAATGTTAAAGAATCAACTGGTCCCCCTGTAATGGTGTTATTAGTTACTATCATTCTCATTGTAGCAAGTGCAATCTTGTGGAAAAAAACGAAATGGCCAGTTTTCTTTATAGGTGCCGTAGTTATGACTTTTGGAAGTGCAATACCTATAAATGTAGAAAGTGGAGCAGTGACGAACGCATTTGAATTATTTTTGATATTTACTTTGATATGGACTAAGAGACGTCTTATAACAAATGAGCTAAATGTTAGATAGTTTCAATATAAAAGACATACTAAATTTTAGTATGTCTTAAAAAATTCATGCTTTTACAATTTGATCGACAGGAACTGCTTCTTTCGGTTCTGGAACTTTTGTTAAAATGATAAATCCGATGATGAACAAGATTACTAGACTAAATACCCCATATGCTGAGTTCCCGGTTAACTGGGCAGTGATTCCTACTAGTAATGGTCCAATGATAGAGGCAAACTTTCCGAAAATATTATAAAATCCAAAAAACTCGTTTGAATTCTCTTTTGGAACTAATTTACCAAAGTAGGATCTACTTAGCGCTTGAATACCGCCTTGAGAAGTAGCTACGAGCATTGCTAAAATCCAGAAATCTACAATAGTATCTAAGAAAAATGCATATGTACATATAATTATATAAACTATTATTCCAACATAAAGCATTTTCTTTTCAGAAAATTTAGTAGCTAATTTTCCATATAGTATAGCAAATGGTGCAGCAACAACTTGTGTGGCAAATAAAACTATAAGCAAACTGGTAGATTCCAAACCTAAATCAGAACCATATGCTGTAGACATGGAGATGATAGTACCTACGCCATCAATATAAAAAAAGTAAGCAAGTAAAAACAAAAAAAGAGCCCGGTATTGACGTATTTCTTTAAAGGTATTTCCTAATCGTTTGAAACTTTCTAAGATGATATTTCCTTCTTTTTCGACAAAGTGAATTTGTTTCACGTTTTTGAACATCGGAATAGAGAATATTACCCACCAAGCTGCTGTTATAACGAATGCTAGTCGGCTAGCATTCGTTGTTGAAATAGGAATAATTTCCTTTCCGGCTAGCAAAATAATAATGATACTAAGTAAAAAGGGAATAGTGGACCCAATATAGCCAAAACTATATCCACGTGAAGATACTTTATGCATACGTTCATTATTAGTTACATCTACGATAAAGCCATCGTAGAAGACATTCGCTCCTGTTGCACCAAGTGCTGCAAGTGTATAAAAGATTAATAATAATAGCCAATTATCAAAAGGTACGAATGCTAGCATTGTAGTAAACGTAACACCTAATACAAAGAAAAAAGTAAAAAACTTTTTTTTCATCCCACGATAGTCTGCGATTGTTCCTAGAATTGGGCCTATCATGGCTAATATAAAAGTGAAAATTGCAATCGTATATCCAAGGTAAGCTGTGGAATCTGCTGCATTTACCCCGCCTGCTGTAGCAGATTCTTTATAAAAGATAGGGAAAACAGCTGTAGTAATGATGATTGAATAGGCGGAAGAGCCCCAATCATAAAGAGACCAACTATTCTCTTCTTTTGTGAATTTTTTCAATATATTCATCCCTCCAATCATTGTTATAAATTATTGTACATCAAACAAAACAGGCTTAGTAGAATAATTCAGAAAAATAACCTAAATTTTACAAAGAAAGTTCAAAATAATTACATGAACATTGTCACCTTCCAATCAAAATTTACATACTTTTAACATTCGACGGGTGATATTAGGAATAAACTATATATGAAGGAGTAGAAAATATGGAAACTAAAAATGAGCAGAAAGCAATAATAGACATTGGGTCCAATTCCATCCGCTTAGTGGTAATTAGCTATAGTAGAGACAAGGGTTTAATAGAGCAACTTAATATTAAAACTGTAGCACGATTAAGTATGCATATTGATGAAGAAGGAAACTTAAGTTCTGAAGGTATACATATTTTAATCGAAAATTTATTGAAATTTAAGGACATATTAAACGATATCTCTGTGACGAACGTGTTTGCAGCAGCTACAGCTGCTATTAGAGAAGCAAACAATTGTGAAATGGTCTTACTTAAGGCCCAGAAACAGACGGGGATTCAAATTTCTTTATTATCTGGAGAACAGGAAGCTTATTATGGTTATTTAGCTGTTATTCATTCAACTAATATAACTACAGGTGTAACGATAGATATGGGTGGAGGAAGTACGGAAGTTACATATTTTGAAAACAAAAAGATAAAATTTTCACACAGTTTTCCTTTCGGAGCTGTCTCTTTAAAAAAGAAATTTATACAGGGTAGTTCAATTACATTGGAAGAAAAGGAAAATCTTATTGCTTATGTGTGGGAACAATTTCAAGGATTACCTTGGTTACATAACTTACAAGCACCTGTGGTTGCTATCGGCGGTAGTGCACGAAATTTAGCGCAGGTGGATCAGCAACGCAAGAACTTTGCACTACATGGGATACATCAATATGAGTTAAGTGCATCGGATTTACAGGAGATTAGCTATGAATTTGCTCAATTTCCCTTCGAACGTTTAAAGAAATTAGACGGTTTTTCCGCAGATCGAGCGGATATTATTGTGCCTGCACTAGAAACCTTTCGGATATTTATGGAGGTAGTAAAAAGTTCAGCTTTTATTTATAGCAAAAAGGGTTTACGGGAAGGAATTATTTTAGCTCATCTTATCGATCAATCTCCTGATGATTTTAAAGTAAATGATGTGACTAAGAACGCTATCCGTCATGTGTTAGGAAAGTTTAATATGAATGAAAATGAATCACTTCATTTGTTTGGAATTTTTTCTTCTATATATGATAAATTCATGCAGTGGGGTTATATAGCACCACTTCACAATAAGAAGTTACTTCTCCATGCATTCCAACTATTTCATATTGGTAAGGAAATTGAGCAAGATGCGTATAGTCAGCAAACTTTCCATATTATAACCAACTTAACAATAGATGGTATATCTAATGAAGATCGTTTAAAAATTGCCTTAATTGCCTCATATAAAAATAAGGGTACATTTAAACAATATATTGAACCCTATCAACATATTATTAGTACTATGGAAAGTAAAAAGCTTCGAGATGTTGGAGCATTAATTCGCTTTATAAAAGGAATAAATGTACTAGGAAAATCTCCTATAAAAGATGTATTCCTCACAAAAACTGCTGCAAATACTATCGAATTTATATTTTTAGTTTCTGAAAAATACATGTTAGAACAATACCAAGCGGAAAAATTAAAAAGACATCTTGAAAAAATAGTTGATATGGAAGTTAAGTTGAAGTTTGTAGACATGGAGGAAATTCAGGAATGAATGACGGAGCGGTACAAAAACATCCTTTTAACAACTATGCCTATTATAATAATAGAGAAATAAGCTGGCTCGCATTTAATGAGCGAGTACTAGAGGAAGCTGAAGATGAAACGAATCCCCTGTTGGAACGATTGAAATTTTTAGCTATTTTTAGTTCCAATTTAGATGAGTTTTTTATGGTACGTGTAGCAGGTTTACAGGATCAGGTTAGAGCTGGATTCAATAAACCTGAAAATAAAGCAGGATTAACACCAAAAGAGCAGTTAAATCAAATAGCTTTAATTACGAAAGAATTAGTAAGCAGACAAATGAAAATTTATAAAGAGCTGATTGAAGAACAACTTCCTATGCATGGTATTTCTTTAGTCAAGTATGCTGAATTATCAATTCCTCAAAAACAGGAATTACAGAAACTGTTTGAGGAAGAAATTTTTCCAGTTTTAACACCAATTGCAGTTGATACATATCGACCATTTCCAATTTTATTAAGTAAAACAATGAATATTTTAGTGATGATAGAAGACAGCCAAGATGCAAACACCGAACAAAATAAGATTGCTATAGTTCAGGTGCCGTCGGTTTTAAAACGGTTTATCCAAGTTTCGACAGAGGATGGTTCGTTCGTGGCTGTTCTTTTAGAGGATGTCATCGTTGAACATATTTCCAATCTATTTCACGGGTATCATGTGAAACATGCAAACCCCTTCAGAATTACCCGTAATGCTGATTTAACAATTCATGAAGAGGGAGCTCGGGATTTACTAATTGAAATTGAAAAAGAGTTGAAAAAGCGTAAGTGGGGAGCGGTAAGCAGATTAGAAGTAAAAGTAAGTGAAATCAAACCGAAACTGTTAAACTTTTTACTGGATGAGTTAGAAATTATACCAGAAGATGTTTATAAATTAGATGGTCCATTAGATGTGACTTTCCTATTTTCCTTTATTAAAACTTTTGAAGGGAAGTATATAAATTTATTCTATGAACCTTTTATACCGCAACCTCCATTAGATATATCAAGTGATGAGGAAATTTTTGCGAAAGTTCAAAAGCAAGATTTGTTTTTTCATCATCCTTATGAATCCTTTCAACCAATAATAGATTTTATCGAAAAAGCAGCTGAAGACCCATCTGTTTTGGCTATTAAGCAAACCTTGTACCGAGTTAGTGGGAATTCTCCTGTTATACTAGCTTTAAAGCGTGCTGCTGAGAACGGAAAACAGGTAACCGTATTGGTTGAGTTAAAAGCTCGTTTTGATGAGGAAAATAACGTGCAGTGGGCAAAAGAGTTAGAGAAAGCAGGCTGTCTCGTAATTTACGGGATGCATAATTTAAAAACTCATTCCAAAATAACGTTAGTTGTTCGAAGAAGGAATAACAGAATCGAACAATATGTCCATCTTGGGATAGGAAATTATAATGACCAAACTGCGAGAACGTATACTGATATGGGAATTATTACGGCAGATAAAAAAATTGGTTCAGATGCAACGCAATTTTTTAATTTTCTTAGCGGATATACGGATAAACCAAATTATGATAAATTAGTCGTTTCGCCATATGATATACGAGATAAATTTATTAGTTTGATAGATGAAGAAATTGCGTGCCATCAGGCATTTCATAACGGTCACATTAAACTAAAGATGAATTCTCTTACAGATAAAGATTTGATATTGAAGCTTTACGAAGCTTCATCTGTGGGAGTAAAAGTGGATCTAATAGTAAGGGGTACATGTTGTTTACTACCCAAAATCCCAGGAGTAAGTGAAAATATAACAGTGTCGAGTATTGTCGGTAGATTTTTAGAGCACTCTAGAATTTATTGGTTCCATCGAAATGGTGATTCTAAATTATACCTTTCCTCAGCGGATATGATGACTCGAAATATGGTGAAACGTGTAGAGATATTATTTCCTGTTTTATCTCCTCCTATAAAAAAGAGAGTGATGGAAATTCTAGATTTAGAATTGCGAGATACTGTTAAAGCCAGATTCCAAGATCAAAGTGGCAAATATCATTATAAAGACAAAACTGAATGCAAATTAGATAGTCAGCAAATTTTGTTAGAAAGGTCACTAAAGTATATACCAGAAGAATAGGTAAAGGAGCTGAATCCATTGGTTCAGCTCCTTTATTTTGAAAGAATTATTTGTATTTATTAATGTAAATTACTTTTTTCCACTTCTGAAACTACAAAAGCAAGATCGTCATTTCCAAATAATTGAAGTACATATAAAACGGTCCCTATGTCTATTAAGGTAGAATTTTTCTCTGTGCTGTCCATTAGTTCTAAAATAACCTCATTTGAAGCTTGGTTAGGGTATGCTCTACTATAAAGATCTACGGGATTAATATCATGATTAACACACCATTGTACATAGATTTGTATCATCATATTTTCATCTGCTTCATATTGTTCAATTACTTTATTTTTCATTTTATACCTCCAGTTATAGAGAATCGATTACTTGCCATATATTCGAGGATATTTCTTTTATTTCTATTGATTGAGCAGTATTAATCATTGTATTTGAGAAGCTATTTACTACAGTTTCCAGTAGAAATTTCCTAGGATGGTTGCTTTTTAGTTCCTCTATAATAAAGTTTATTAACTCAATTTCTTGTGCCTTCAACTCTTTTAAATTTGTTTCTTTAAATGTTTGAATTAGCTGAATTACATGATCTTTGGTAATTCGTACTTCATCATAAAAGTGATTAAAAACAAATGTGTCTATAATAACTTCATCAGACTCTACTAAATCTGTCATTAATGAATCCAATCGATTCATAACATAATTTACTAATTCAATAGAAGAAACCTCTTTAGACTTAACAGTCCAAGGGTGCTGCATCTGTTGAATCATTCCCAATAACAAAATTGCACTATCTACTGAATATTTCCTTGATTTTGCCCCATAAATATCAACTATTCGTTTGGATAACCATTTTACTTCTTCGTAATGATTATTCTTAATAATATCCCTCAGCTCTGAATCTTGAGAGTGGAAGATGACCAAGAAGATGGGAACCAAATTTCGTTCTTTGTATACTTCCATGCGTACTATTAATTGTTTTATAAGTATATCTTTATTGGATATGTCTTGATGAATTAATAATTCTCTACGTTTAAGAACAGTTTCTTCCTTAGCGTTATCTATAATAGAAATAATACATTCATTCTTTGATGAAAAATAATTATAAAATGTACCTTTCGATATTTTACTCTCATTTATAATGTCTTGAACAGAAGTGGCTGCAAAACCTTTTTCTATAAATAATTTTTGAGCTGTCAATAATACTTGATGCTTCCTATTCTTCATATTCACACACCTTTATACTACAAGTCTAAATAATATAATACAAAATAATAGCTGTTAAATCAATGAATTTTAAATGTAAGCGTTTTTCGTTATTGCATTTTTTGGACCAAGGGTATAAAATGTTCAAAGTAGTGTACAACTCGTGCAATTATAGTTCCGAAATATTAGGAGGAAAAAAAAGAATGAACGAAACGCAACAAAAACCACCATATGCCATGATTGCAATCCTTTTTGTAGGGGCATTCATAGCTTTTTTAAATAATACGTTATTAAACGTAGCTTTACCTACTATTATGACAGAGTTTGCAGTCAAAGCTTCTGTTGTTCAATGGTTAACAACTGGATATATGCTTATAAACGGTATATTAATACCGGCAAGTGCGTATTTTGTAACTAAGTTCTCAAATAGAAAATTATTTATTACTGCAATGTCATTATTTTCATTGGGTACATTATTAGCAGCTATCGCACCAGAGTTTTGGGTGCTAATTTTAGCTCGTATGATTCAAGCAGCGGGCTCAGCGGTAATGATGCCATTACTAATGAATGTTATGTTAACTGCATTCCCTATTGAACGAAGAGGGACAGCGATGGGGTTATTCGGTTTAGTAATGATTATGGCTCCAGCTATCGGACCCACATTGTCTGGTTTCATCATTGAGCATTATACTTGGAGAGTATTGTTTGAGCTAATATTACCATTGGCTGTTATAGTATTGTTACTATCCATTTTTAAACTAAAAAATATTACTCCGAACAAAGATATGAAACTAGATGTTTTCTCTTTAGGTTTATCGACCATAGGTTTTGGTGGTCTTCTATATGGATTTAGTACAGCTGGAGATAAAGGCTGGGATGCACCAATTGTATATAGTACGATTGCAATTGGAGTAATTGCTCTAGTAATTTTTGTACTTAGACAATTAAAACTAGATGAACCATTGTTAGATTTACGTATTTACAAGTACCCAATGTTTGCTTTGTCATCCGTTATTTCTGTAGTTGTTTCAGCTGCAATGTTTTCAGGTATGATTCTAACCCCACTGTATGTGCAAACAATTCGAGGTATTTCACCCTTAGATTCTGGTCTATTAATGCTTCCAGGTGCTTTAGCTATGGGGTTAATGTCTCCAGTTACAGGGAAGTTGTTTGATAAATACGGTGCTCGTTCGTTAGCAATTATCGGGTTAACAATAACAGCGATCGCGACATATATGATGAGTAATTTAGCGGCTGACTCAGATTATTACTACATCATGATTGTTTACACAATACGAATGTTTGGTATGTCTATGGTAATGATGCCTATCATGACAAATGGTCTTAATGAATTGCCAATGAAGATGAACCCGCACGGAACTGCTGTCAATAATACGTTACAACAAGTATCGGGTGCTATAGGTTCTGCAATATTTATCACAATTATGAATGCAAGAATGGAATCCAAAGGAGCTAGTTTGTTTGCGGAGGCAGCGAAAGCAGGGAATGTTCCAACAGCTGCAGATGCATTAGAGCAATTTAAATTGCAAATTAGTGGTCAAGCAATGTTAGAAGGGATTAATTTCACTTTCTTTATTGCTACGCTTGTTACGGTTCTTGCATTAGTATTATCGCTATTTGTAAAAAGAGTGGATGTTTCTAAAAAACCAACTAACGTAAAATAAACATGGAAAAGCGCTTGCGTAAGCAAGTGCTTTTTTTGTGTTTAGGAAAATAATTTGTAATGTTATTGAATAAAAAATAAGTTAATCCAATGATAGAGAAGGAAGCATATTTTGTTTTATGCTAGGGATAGTACAGCGATTTTCGTTCCAGGTGGACGCGTTCCGCAGGGTGAGCGATGAACCATCACCGCCCCTTCGGGTACGTTGTGATGTTTCAACTGTCTCACTGATCCTGCTGGAGTCGCCACCTTCCACTACAATCCCTTAGTGTGTAGTACTTCTGCATAGTTTATCGCTTAGATGATAAGATTGGGTTGAATTTTAGCGAGTGATAAATTTTTTGTAATCGCTTTTGTATTAAGAATAAGTTTATCCAATGATAGAGAAGGAAGCATATTTTGTTTTATGCTAGGGATAGTACAGCGATTTTCGTTCCAGGTGGACGCGTTCCGCAGGGTGAGCGATGAACCATCACCGCCCCTTCGGGTACGTTGTGATGTTTCATCTGTCTCACTGATCCTGCTGGAGTCGCCACCTTCCACTACAATCCATTAGTGTGTAGTACTTCCGCAGAGCTTATGGCCAAGATGATAAGGTTAGGTAGAATTTTAGAGAGTAATAAATGATTTGTAATCGATTTGAATTAGAAATAAGTCTACCCAATAATAGAGGACGGAAGTAGATTTTATTTTACTAATAAGTGAAATAGTAAGTGTTTACTAAAAAAGAGGTAAAATAGCCAACAAAATTGTATCTTCGAGGGCTTACTCTATTTATTGGAAAGTAACTTATCTCTAGTTATCCAAAAACGCACTTACCTGTTTCTAGGAGGTGCAGGAGGGTGAGGGACAGGCAAACACCATAAGATTGCAAAAAAAAGTGATATTGGTTGCGACGGACGTCACTACCAATATCACTAAAAATTCACTCGGTAATAATATTTCAAAACTGCTGTCCAAAGCACATCGAAAACTTTAGAAACAGGTTAGATCTTAAAGGACCGGGCGTCTTTTGACCGTTTTTTCTTAGGCGTTATGATTTATTTCTTCTGTTAACGATTCTAACTCATCTATCAACGAACCAATATAAGCAATTGTATCTTTTAAAGGCTCATCAGTTGTAATATCAACACCAGCCATTTGTGCTAGTTCTACCGGTGATTTGGTACCACCAGCTTTCAATACTTCCGTCCATTCATCTACTGCAGTCTGACCTTCCTTCAATATTCGCTTAGATACCTGAGTGGAGATAGTTAATCCTGCGCTATATGTGTACGGGTATAAACCCATATAATAATGTGGTTGGCGCATCCAAGTGAGTTCGGCTCCCTCTGTAATTTCTACCGTATCTCCCCAGAATTCTTCTAATACAGTGCGTTTATAATCGTTTAGAATTTGTGCATTAACATTTAAGCCTTTATCAATACGGTCATAAACCTTACGCTGATATGCTGCCTCCAATAGATGAGTTACAAAATTATGATAATACGTTCGAGCTACTATAGAAGAAATCACCCATCGTTTAAATTTAAGATCATCCGAATTCTTCAGTAAATGGTTGGCCACTAGCATTTCATTCATTGTGGAAGGAGCTTCGATGAAATAAAGAGAAGGGCGAGCGTTAAAGATGTTCTGCTCTTTATTTGCATAATAGAAGTGACCAGCATGACCTAATTCATGTGCAAGAACAAACACTTCATTCATCCGACTAGACCATGAAATTAGAATATAAGGGTGACTTCCGTATGGACTAGAACAAAAAGCGCCAGTTGATTTTCCGACATTTTGGGGGAAATCAATCCAGCGTTCATCATAAGCGCGGTTGACCATATCTATATATTCTTCACCCATAACTGAAAGAGCATCATCTATATATTTTTTTGACTCTGCCACAGAAATCTTAGGTTCAAACTCAGGATCTAAAGATACTTTTAAATCCGCGAACGTCATTTTGTCCAACCCATGTTCTTTTTGAAGTAATTTTGCATACCTACGCATATGAGGTGCAAGTTCTTTAGAAATTAAATCAATTTGTCTATTATATAAGGAACGGTCCACGTCTTGGTTGAATAATAAGTAATCGTATATAGAGCTATAACCTCGTAAATCTGAAGTTGTTTTTTCCATTTGCAAGTGCATATCATAGGTTTTAGCTGTTGTATGCTGATATTCTCTTAATTTTTTGGAAAATGCATCAAAGGCTGCTCTTCTTTTTTCTGGATCTGATTCGGCTTCCCAGTCATTTTCAAATGACACATAGCTAAGAGGATACTCTTGACCATTTACCTCAAAGTTATCAAACGAAATATCGAGCATTTTAGTCGTATCATATAATTTATAAGGAGCACCAAACGAAGCAGAGTAGGCAGCAAGTGTTTTTTCTACTTCTGGATGTAATTGATACTTTTTCTTCTTTAATAACTTTTCTAAGTAAAGCTGATGGGGAGGGAATTTAGAAATTGCTTCTTCAATTATATTATCAGGTAATTCCACTAACTCACTATTTAAAAACGATAATTGACTGCTAACTTTTGCGGAAAGAGAACCAAATTTACTTGCTCTCATCTGAGCGTCTGTATTTGTTTGATCTGTACTTAAGGAAAGGCTAGCAAATGCTCCAGCTGGTACAATTTTTTCATATAATTTCGTATATTCGTGAAGTGCTTCACCAACATCAGAAGCGATTTGGATGGACCCCTTAAAACGTTTGTTAAACTCTGATGAAGAAACTTCGATTTCTTTTAATGCAACTTCAAAATCGTCTTCAGTTTTAAATAAATCAACTAAATTCCACGTTTCTTCTACTTTTACTTGATCACGACTCGGCATTTCTTTTACCATTTTATCTCTCCTTATTATTACGGATTTCGAACTATTCAATAGTATATATAAAGTTAATAGAAAAGTAAAAACAATTAATTATTTCATAGAATTTGATTAATTGTAAGAAATATTAGTATAAATAATAAAATATATTGCATAATCTTAAATAAAAATTATTTTATGTAAATAGTGGGAATGTCATAAGGGGAATTTTTCCTATAAATCCTTATTGTATAAGGACTTATCGACTGTAAATAAATATTATACTGGTGTAATATTATAAATTTTCTAATAATACCGAAAAATTAGTGTAGACTGAATTAAAAGTTTGTTTTACAATAGGGTTGTTCTTACAAAATGATAGATTTTGAGTTTATGCTTGCTAAAAAGAGAAGGGCAAGTAGTATAACTTATAAATTCAGAATTATCAAACAAAATGGGGGTTATTTTATGAAGAAATCGAAATTTGCTTCACTTTTCCTGTCATCTTCTTTATTGATCGGGATCTTAGCAGGGTGCGGAGCGGAAGAAGGAAGTAGTTCAGAAGGCGGAGACACGATTAAAATTGGAGCAAATCTTGAGCTTTCTGGAGCGACGGCATCTTATGGTACATCAGAAGCAGATGCAATTGATTTAGCTGTTGAGGAAATCAATGATGCTGGAGGTATTGACGGGAAAAAAATCGAACTTATCAAAGTAGACAATAAATCTGATGCAGCTGAAGCGACAAATGCTGCTATTAAATTAACAAGTCAAGACAAAGTAACAGCTATTATAGGCGCTGCAACTAGTGGTAACTCCGTTGCTCAAGTTCAAATTGCAACAGACACAAAAACACCAATGATTTCTCCTTCAGGAACAAGTACAACAGTTACTGTAGGAGATGATGGAAAGGTTAATCCATTCACATTCCGTACAGCGTTTATCGATCCATTCCAAGGAACAGTAGCAGCAAATTTCGCTGCTAATGAGTTAAAAGTTAAAACTGCTGCAGTGTATGCTGACAATGCGAGTGATTACGCAAAAGGTCTTGCTGCTTCGTTTATTAAAGATTTTGAAGCAGCTGGAGGTAAAATCGTTGCAGAAGAATCTTATGTTGCTAAAGATACTGACTTCCGTTCAACCTTAACAAATATTAAATCTTCTAATCCGGAATTTATCTTTATCCCAGGATACTATGAAGAAGTGGGTCTTATTGTTAAGCAAGCACGTGAATTAGGAATTACTGTTCCATTAATGGGTGCTGATGGTTGGGATTCACCTACACTTGTTGACTTAGCTGGAGCAGATGCTTTGAATAATTCATTCATAATTACTGCTTTTTCATCTGAAGATCCAGACGGTAAAGCGAAGGATTTCTCTGAAAAGTTTAAAGAAAAGTATGGAAAAGACCCTAACTCATTCAATGCACTTGGATATGATACGGTTTATCTATTAAAAGACGCGATTGAACGTGCTGGTTCAACTGACGGTACGAAAATTAAAGAAGCAATAGAAGCTACTGATCAATTGGAATTAGTAACTGGTTTATATTCGGTTGATGAAAATCATCATCCAATCAAATCAGCTGTAATTATTGAATATGTTGATGGTGCACAAGTATTTAAAACGAAAGTTAATCCTTAAGATTCTTATGATTTATAGGGGGGATTGATATCCCTCCTTTTCTAATTCTAAAATATTTGAAATCTTAAGTAATAGGAGTGAAAATTTATGGAATGGATACAACAATTGATAAACGGTATTTCACTCGGGAGTATATATGCCTTAATCGCCCTCGGTTACACGATGGTTTATGGGATTATTAAACTGATCAACTTTGCGCACGGGGATGTGTTCATGGTAGGTTCGTTCATTGGATTTTATTCTATTACCGTTTTCGGATTAGGGTTTTTTCCAGCGCTTATTCTATCGATGGCAGCTTGTGCCTTATTCGGTGTAATAATTGAACGAATTGCATATAAACGTTTAAGAAATGCAACAAGAATAGCTGCACTTATTACCGCAATCGGTGTATCGTTATTAATCGAATATGGAGTAATTTATATTAGAGGGGCACAACCAGAAGCATATCCAGATGTTTTCTCCAATCGTTCGTTTGCATTTTTAGGGGCACAAATTAGCATTCAATCTATTCTTATTCTTTCTGTTTCTGTTGTATTAATGATCCTATTACAGTTCATTGTGCACAAAACCAAAACAGGAAAAGCAATGAGAGCCGTTTCTCATGATACAGAAGCTGCTAAGTTGATGGGAATAAACGTTGATAATACAATATCTGCAACTTTCGCGATTGGTTCAGCTTTAGCTGGAGCAGCTGGTGTTATATTCGGTATATATTATACAAAGATTGACCCACTGATGGGTGTTATCCCAGGAGTAAAAGCGTTTGTTGCTGCAGTTCTTGGAGGAATTGGTATAATTCCTGGGGCAATGGTTGGTGGATTGGTACTTGGAGTTGTTGAAACGATCGTTAGTGCTTTAGGATTCTCTTTATGGAGAGATGCTGCAGCATTCGTCATTTTAATATTAATTCTTATCTTTAGACCATCGGGAATCTTTGGAAAAAATACACGAGAGAAAGTGTAGGTGATACATAATTATGAAAAAGTCAAAACAGTTTTGGCTATTTATTATAGCTGCAGTATTAGTTTACACAGTGGTTCAAATTTTTATAGCAAATGGAATGATGAATCAATTTTATTCTAATACACTTATATTTATAGCTATCAACATAATTTTAGCAGTCAGCCTACATCTAGTAATTGGTATTACGGGACAATTTTCTATTGGTCATGCTGGTTTCTTAGCTGTAGGAGCATATATGTCGGCAATAGTGACTATGAAATTAGATCTTCCCTTTATCGTTGGGATTATTGTCGGTGGAATTGTTGCTGCGTTGGCGGGGCTGATTGTCGGTATTCCGAGTTTAAGATTAAAAGGGGATTACTTGGCAATTGCTACGCTTGGTTTTGCTGAAATTATACGTATTGTTTTTCTAAATATTGACTATGTTGGTGGGGCTGCAGGAATGCAAGTTTCTCATCTAACGACTTGGACATATGCGTTTGTATGCCTTGTCATTACCATTATAGTAATAGTGAACTTTACTAATTCAAGACATGGGATTGCTGCTATTTCTGTTAGGGAAAATGAAATTGCATCAGATGCGATGGGGATTAATACTACTTATTATAAAGTCGCTGCATTTGCGATTGGTTCCTTTTTCGCTGGGGTTGCCGGTGCTTTGTATTCTCATAACTTTTATATCATTCAACCGAGTCAATTCGGATTTTTAAAATCATTTGATATATTAATATTTGTTGTTCTAGGCGGTTTAGGAAGTCTTTCTGGTGCCGTACTTTCTGCAATTTTATTAACTGTAGTTTCTACTTATCTTCAAGGATATCCGGAAACTCGAATGATAATTTATAGTCTTGTATTAATTCTAGTAATGTTATATCGTCCGAAGGGATTAATGGGTACGATGGAAATTACAGATTATTTCAAGCTCTGGAGAACGCCAAAAGGAGGCGATCAGCATGGAAAATAAACCTTTACTTGAAGTTAAAAATGCTGGCATTCAGTTTGGTGGTTTAAAGGCTGTACAGAACTTAAACTTAAAATTGAATCAGGGAGAACTAGTTGGTTTAATTGGTCCTAATGGTGCCGGTAAAACTACAAGCTTTAACTTATTGACAGGTGTCTATGTTCCTACAGAAGGGGATATATTATTTAATGGTGAGAGAATAAATGGTTTGCAGCCTTTTAAAGTAACGAGAAAAGGTATAAGTCGTACTTTCCAAAATATTAGACTCTTTAATGAATTATCTGTATTAGAGAATGTTAAAGTTGCTTACCATTCTCTTGCTAAACATACAATGTTAAGCTCTATACTTCGTTTACCATCTCATTTCAAAGGTGAAAAAGAGATGGAAGAAAAATCATTAGAATTTCTAAAGATTTTCAAGCTTGAAAAGTACAAAGATGAACTAGCGAAAAATCTACCATATGGTCAGCAAAGAAGATTGGAAATTGCAAGAGCTCTAGCTGCAGGACCAAAATTACTTTTACTTGATGAGCCTGCTGCTGGTATGAATCCACAGGAAACAAAAGATTTAATGAATTTAATTGCTTTTGTTCGTGAAAAATTCGATTTGACTATATTGTTGATAGAACATGATATGAACTTAGTAATGGGAGTTTGTGAAAGAATATATGTACTCGATCATGGTCAACTTCTTGCGGAAGGATCACCAGAAGAGATCCGTAACCATCCTAAGGTTATTGAGGCTTATTTAGGGGAGGAAGTTCACGATGACAATGCTTAAAGTAGAAAATATAGATGTGTTTTACGGGAATATTCAAGCGCTTCGTGATGTTTCTGTTACTGTTAATGAAGGAGAAATTGTTTCGTTGATTGGTGCTAATGGAGCAGGGAAAAGTACATTACTTAAAACTCTCTCTGGGCTGTTGAAACCCAAAAAAGGTAAAATAGAGTTTTTGGATAAGTCAATCTCCGGTAAACAGGCACAAACGATAGTAAAGGCAGGGATATCTCATGTGCCGGAAGGAAGACGTGTTTTTGCGAATTTAACTGTTGAAGAAAACTTGGAGTTAGGAGCTTTTCTTAGAAAAGATAAACAAGGAATTCATCAAGATATGCAAAAAGTATATGAAATCTTTCCGAGATTATTAGAGCGTAAAAAACAGCATTCTGGAACTCTTTCAGGTGGGGAGCAACAGATGTTAGCTATGGGAAGAGCTATTATAGCAAAGCCTAAACTGGTGTTATTAGATGAACCTTCTATGGGACTTGCTCCATTGATGGTTAAAACAATATTCCAAGTAATTGAGGATATTAACCGTGAAGGTACAACTGTTTTATTGGTTGAACAAAATGCCAATATGGCGCTATCTATAGCAAGTAGGGGGTATGTAATTGAAACGGGAAGAGTTGTACTATCTGGTTCAGCTGCGGAATTACAAAATAGTGAAGAAGTTAAACTTGCCTACCTTGGTGGACATTAATAGTAAACTACGACTATATTAGTCGTAGTTTTTTTGTGTTAATGTTATATGATTAGTAACAAATATTTGTCGGAATTACATTGCAATTCCTTTGTTTAGGAGGGTTTTATTGAAAACTTTAAGATTCTGGACTCTGTCATTGATCTGTTTTATTATGTTTGGGATAATTGTTAGTACTTTTTCTTCAAGCTATTTTGTGACGAAAAAAATCTTGGTTGAAAACTCTTTAGAGCAAAATAGAGTTTATTCTATGAAATTAGCTCATATGACGGATGAGGTGTTTTCATATATGCAAAGCAACCTGGAAGCCCGAAAGTCGGATGTGGTAAAACATCTGAATGATCCTAAAACAGTAACTAACATATTACAACAGCTTAATATTAGTGGTGAGAACTTTAACTCTTTATCCGTTATAAATGACCAAGGAATTGCAATCGCAACTACCCCGAATATTGGAATCGTAGGGAGTAAAATTTCCTCGTTCGGTGTAAAAGAAGCCTTTGCAAGGAAAGAAGCGTTTATTTCTAAGCCATATTATGCACAAACTGGTAGACTCTTAATACTAATAACCACTCCTTTGTTTGGAGATAGTGGTGAATATTTAGGTATGCTAAATGGTACTGTGTATTTGGAGGAAGATAACTTTATCAGAGATATTCTTGCCGAACATTACTCTCAGGACGGATCCTATGTTTATGTGGTTGATCGAGATGGTACTCTAATTTATCATCCTAATAAAACTAGAATAGGCGAATCTGTTGAAAGTAACCTCGTTGTACAAAAGTTATTAGAAGAAAAAAGTGGCGCTTTACAACTAGACAATACACTTGGAACTAACTTTTTGGCAGGTTATACATACATAGAAAAAAGTAAGTGGGGAGTAGTATCACAGACTCCATATACTAGCGCATTAAAACCATTATCAGGAATAATGTTAACAATATTTATATTTTCATTGCCGTTTATTATTATTTTTTTAGTTTCTGCGTTTTATGTCTCAACTAAGTTGGCATCACCTTTACGGAAGCTCGCTATTAACACGCTAAGAGATGTGGATGATCAAGAAGAGGTAATCGATGTTCCAACTTGGTATTTCGAGGCGAAACAACTAACTATGACGATTGAAAACTATAGGAAACGTCAGCGAGAAACAGTTGAAAGTATGAAGGAAATATCAGTAACAGACCCATTGACGGGATTGAAAAATAGAAGATATGCAGATATATTGTTCGGTAAATTATTCGATCAACAGACTAATTTTTCTATAATCATGCTAGATATTGATCATTTTAAACAAGTTAATGATAAATATGGGCATATTGCTGGTGATGACGTTCTTAAGTTTATCTCCATTATTTTGAAGGATTTATGTTCTGAACAAGGAGAGTGTATTAGACTTGGAGGCGAAGAATTTCTCGTTTTACTTTCAAAAAAGGATATTCAAGCAGCGTATATTCTGGGGGAACATATAAGAATGACTATAGAAAATTCGGTTCCACCTATTCAAACAAAACTTACTGTTTCTTTAGGTGTTGGTGAGTATAAATGCGGTGAAACACAAACACAATTTATGAACAGAATTGACTTGGCTCTCTACGAAGCAAAAGCAAAAGGACGTAATAATACAGTGATTGCAAAATTAGAATAAGCACAGCGTGATGGTATATATAATGAACTAAAAAGACGAGCTGAAAGGATTTAGACAGCTAATCCTTTTGCTCGTTCTTTCTTAGTAAGTAATAAATGGCTTCAACGATTAACCCTATAACAAACCCAAAAGCAGTGAAGATAAATAAGGAGAGAATACCAGCTAAGTCTCCAAATTCCTCAGGTCCTGTAATAAAGGAGCGGTACATTTCAAAAAAACCAATTATTAAACCGATGGCAAATATATAAAACGCTTTTTGTAAATTATACAATAACATGGCACCTGCTAAAACGCCAATTACTACTGAAAATGCAGCAAATGCAAGCAAGTTCATAATAACTAAATCTTGACCTAGTACATATTTAACTCCTAAAATAAGTAAAAACATTGAAATAAATATAATTGAAATTGCAACTTTACCATAATTTTTAAACAATCAATTCGCCTACTTTCACTACCTAATCATACTAAGAACATGACAATATTTCCATTAGAATATGAAAAAAACGAGAGGAATGATATTTATGACGGAACATTATTTTCATTTAAAAGCTAATTGGCCAGGTAATCGCAATGATATAGGATCTATACATGCTCAAAATCTCCAGACTAAAATTTCGATTCCAGAAGAAATGGATGGACCAGGGGTAGGTACAAATCCAGACGAAATGCTGCTTGGAGCTGCCACAACATGCTATATTATCACACTTGCTGCCATGCTAGAGAGAAGTAAGATAGAAAAAGTATCTCTAGTTGTTGAATCATCTGCTGTAGTAGATGTGACGGATGGTATTTTTACATATAAAAAAATAATACATCGACCAACGTTAGTAATAATAAATGAAAAAGATTTCAAAATGGCAACTCGATTACTATTGAAGGCTGAAGACACTTGTATGATTAGTAAAGCTCTCAAAGGTAATGTAGAAATAGAGCTTCAGCCTACACTGCTAGTGGGAGTTTAAACGCCATAAGAAAGAGGGAACATGGCTATTTTCTTTTTCTGAGGTCACATTAAGCATACCCGACTATAAAATTTGGAAGAGCATATCGATTAGATGGAATGATTAGCCGAGTTTTATTTAGTTACAAATTATTTTTAATCGCGGATGAATGAGAAATCTATAATTCATTTACAGAGGAATGCTGAGAGTTCTCTTTACCTAGTGGAATAAAGAAAAATAGTTAATAAGTTGAATAGTGAAGGGAGTAGCTCACGAAATTACCTCTTCGTGAGCTTTCTCTATAATTAGGGAATTAGCAGTTTTCTAGTTATCTTAAAATGTACTAACCTTTTTCTCAATGTTGTAGGAGAGTGATGCTCAGGATACTACCATAAGATTACCGAAAAAGATAAGTATTGGTTGGAACATCTGCCACAACCAATATTCGCTAAAAATTCAGCCAGGTATTCCTTAAGTAAAACTTCTGTCCTAAGCACTTCTATAACGATAGGAACAGTTTTTAAACTTAATGGACCAAGCAACTTTTTGCCCTGTTCTCTTACAATACATATCCATAAACACAGATGAAGTGAAATAATGTCCCCAACAATATAAAAATATGAAATATTTCATGAAATCCTAACTTCTTAATAAATGGAAGGTTTGGTTTTATCCCGTATATAATTCCTCCAATAGTATAGGAAACTCCACCCAATATTAGATAAAATAATCCTGCAGACCCTAGAGAGTCAGCTAGTGTAGGTGCCAAGAAGATAATCATCCATCCCATGCCGATATAAATAGCAGTCGAAACCCATCTCGGACTAGCAAACCAAATCATTTTAAAACAAATTCCACTAACAGCTAGGAATAGAATAATAGTAAACAAGATATATCCAGCAGAGTTATTTAAAGTGATAAGGCAAAATGGTGCGTAGGTGCCTGCGATTAAAATATAAATCATTGAATGATCTAAGCGTCTTAAGAATTGTATATGATGAACATTACCTATCAACCAGTGATAAGTAGCGGATGCAGTATAAAGCAATATCATGCTAATACCAAAAATGCTGATTGCTGTTAAAGTTAATGAGGAACTATCGATTTCTATTCCCTTCATTAACATTAGGATTAATCCTACTAGACCAAATATAGCTCCTAATAAATGTGAAAGACTATTAAACGGCTCTCTTATATATGTATTCATGTAGTACCTCAACCTCTCTATCTAGTTTTTATAACTACGTATAAATATATTACTATCATAACACTTAGTCAAGGTTTACCTTATATGTTTTATAAGTTATGATAAACGTAATGCACAAACTGGAGGTATATTAGTGAGTAAATCAGAAGAAATTATAAAAAAGTTGAGTTTAGAGTCCACAATACATGAAGAGGATATACCCGCTATTGATCTGTATATGGACCAAGTGATTCAGTTATTTGATGCAACCTATAATGAGTCTTTACGTAATGAAGATGAAAAAGTACTGACTAAAACGATGATCAATAATTATGCCAAGGGAAAATTGTTTATACCTATTAAAAATAAAAAATATTCCAAAAACCATATAATGCTGATCAGCTTGATATATCAGTTAAAAGGGGCACTAACTATTAAAGATATTAAATCTGTATTAGAGCCGATAAATGAAAAAATGGATGTAGAAGATTTTCCGTTAGCAAATTTTTATAATTCCTGGGTTAAACTGCAACAAAAAAATGCTCAAAATTTCCTTAGTGAAATGAAGGCTCATGAAGTAGAAGTTGAAAATCAGGAAACTGAAGAAATTGATAAGCTAATTTTACTTATAGCTTCTCTTTCGAATATGAGTAATGCTTATCGAAAAGCGGCAGAATTGCTGGTAGATGAATTAACGGAACTAAGAAAGGGGACAAAGTAGTGAGGACGCTATGGACAAATGGAAAAATTTTCACTATGGAAGCTGAGGACAAATTCGTCGAAGCGATATTAGTAGAAGATGGGTTGATTTTGCATACTGGATTGGAAAAAGATCTACTACCATTAGCAGATAACGTGGAATCACTTGATGGATGTGTCATGTATCCGGGTTTTGTAGATAGCCATATTCACTTGATTGGTCATGGTGAGAAACTATCTTATTTAGATTTATCTACTTTCTCTTCTATAAAACAAATAAAAGAAACGATAGCTTCTCATATAACTAACGAAGAATGGTATATGACAGAAGGTTGGGACGACAATAAATTAGAAGAAGGCAGACCATTAACTTGTACTGATATCGACTTCATAACCGAAACAGCGGTAGTGCTAAAAAGAGTATGCCGACATGTTTTAGTAGCAAATACAGCCGCAATGAAATTAGCTGGCATATCAAAAGAAACCCCTAACCCGGTTGGAGGAGTAATAGGTAAAGATGAGAATGGTGAGCTTAATGGACTGTTCTACGATGAAGCACAAAGTCTAATAACAGAGCATATACCATTACCAACTACATCATATTTGAAGAACATTATTAGCTCCAGTTTGAAGGATTTAAAGTCCAAAGGGATAACTGGTGTCCATTCTGAGGATATGGCTTATTATGGACACTATGAAGTTCCATTACAAGCATATCGAGAGGTTGTTCAAAATGATTTTAGAGTTCACCTTTTACGCCATCATGATGTTTTTGAACAAATGCAAGGAGAAGAATCTTCCTCTTTTATCGAATTTGGAGCGATGAAAATATTTATAGATGGTTCTTTGGGTGGCAGAACAGCGTTACTAGGGGAAGACTACACTGATGAACCAGGGAATAAAGGCGTGGAGGTCCATAGTTCGGAAAAGCTAGAGAACTTAGTGAAATTGGCTCGTAGCTATAATGAGAATATTGCAGTCCATGTAATAGGTGATCTTGCAGTTGAAAGAATTTTAGATTTAATAGAAGAGTATCCAGTAACAGATGGGAAAAAGGATCGGTTAATTCATGTGAATGTATTGCGTCCTGATCTTGTTAAGCGAATGAAAAAGCTCCCCGTCGTCCTAGATTTGCAACCAATATTTGTCGCATCCGATTTCCCTTGGGTAAAAGAAAGACTCGGACATTCAAGACTACAATGGGCATACGCATGGAAATCATTACTGAAGCAAGGATTCGATTGTTCAGGAGGGTCTGACTCACCAATAGAACTTGCAGACCCATTGCTTGGGATAGATGCAGCAGTTAATAATTCCTACTTACCAGAACAGGAGTTAACCGTTTTTGAAGCTGTATCGCTTTATACATCTGGAAGTGCGAAAGCAATTGGGAGGGAATGTAAGAGAGGATTGATATTACCTGGTTTTGATGCGGATTTTACTATATTAGATAATAAACTTGAAAAAGAAAACATTCTTTCTACTTCGGTAGTAAAGACAGTTGTAGCAGGGGAAATTGTGTATCAGAAGGAAAAGTGAAACTATTCATCTAGTTTCAACGTATAAATATTAAGAGAGGAGGGATAAGGAAATGGAAAACACAGGTTTAAAAATCCTGCTGCATGCAAGTACATGGTTTGCTCCTTTTCTAGTGCCATTTATTTTATTTCTAGTAGTAAATGATGAAGAAATTAAAAAGCTTTCCATTCAAGCTGTACTGTTTCAATTAATTATGGCGGTATTACTGACTATATCTGCATTTTTAATTTTAATTCTAATTGGTATTCCGATGCTCATTATTTTTGGTATAATGGCATTTGTAGTTCCGATTATTGGAATTGTTAAAGCGATTACGGGAGACACATTTAACTATCCTATTGTAGGATCATGGATAAAGTAAGTGTCTTAACATAAAGGGGAATTAGAATGACTACTAGAATCGGTATTGATGCAGGTGGAACATTAACAAAAATAGCTTATTGGAATGAAAATAATGAAATGGTCTTTGATCGATTTCTTTCTTCAGATTTCCAAAAGGTTAAGGAGTGGATTGAATCTAATCATCCAAATGCTTCTATCTGCGTCACTGGTGGTCGTGCAGAGCAATTAAAAGTTCATTTAAGCTCTAAAGAGGACATACCATACATAGTTGAATTTGATGCAACTATGAATGGTGTCATGTATCAAATGAAGCAAAGGTCAATCGAACCTAAAGCAGCAATTATAGCGAATATAGGTACTGGCACCTCTATACATATTATGCAAAATAGTATACATAAACGATTAGGTGGTACTGGAATCGGCGGGGGAACCCTTCTTGGCTTGGGAATGGCTTTAACAGGTATATCCGATTTTGAGGAAATCATAAAACAATCTCGAGAAGGAAGCAGGTCTGAGATTGATGTCTTAGTAAGCGATATATATAAGAATAATAAGCTTCCAATAAAAGGTACTTTAACAGCGAGTAATTTTGGCGGTATTTCATTAAATAATAGCAACAATAGAAGCTCTTCCGACTTGTTAGCTGGTGTCCAAGGGATAATTGGGGAAGTAGTTGCTTCACTTTGTATTCAAGTTGCAGATGCTCATCAAGTGGAAGATATAATCTACATAGGTACAACATTGGAGGACAATGAATTACTCCAGCAAATCATTGAATCCTATACAGTATTAAAGCTTAAAAAACCAACCTTTTTAGCTAAGCATGGCTATAGCGGAGCAATAGGAGCATTATTAGAAAACACTAAAAAATATTAGGTATAATTGTTGCATTATCAGAAAATGCGTGTTATATTTAAAGAGGATTATTTTTGTTCGGTTAGTTAGTAGGTGGCAACACTTTTACTTAACAGTGTTGAGCAAGGATAGTAACACAATGTGTGCAGCTGCTGCATACGAGGAGGAAATACACATGGAACAAGGTAAAGTAAAATGGTTTAACTCAGAAAAAGGATTCGGATTTATCGAACGTGAAGGCGGAGACGACGTATTCGTACATTTCTCAGCTATTCAAAGCGAAGGTTTCAAATCACTTGACGAAGGTCAAGAAGTAACTTTTGAAATCGAGCAAGGTCAACGTGGCCTTCAAGCTACTAACGTAGTTAAAGCTTAATTTTAAACCTAAAACTTAACTTTAACAGGCTCTCATCAGAGAGTCTGTTTTTTTTTTGCATATAAAGCAGCCGTTTGTTTCAACTAACTATGCTATGATTATAGTAATATTTTGGAGGTGTTTGAAAATTGGAGAAAATGAAACTAATTGCAATATCAGTAGGGAAACCTAAAACTGTGAAGAATGAGTTAGGAGAAGAACTACGATCAGGAATTTTCAAAACTCAGGTGACTGAAGCATATTTGACAAATGATGGCTTTGATAACGACGGAGTTGCAGATTTAAAGCATCACGGTGGTCTTGATAGAGCCGTTTGCGTGTATAGCGTGGAACATTACAGAAGTTGGTCAAAAGAATTTCGAATGGATTTTCCAGTAAGTGCAATTGGAGAAAATTTACTAGTAGAAAATATGCTAGAAGAAAACATACATATAGGAGATCGATTTTCCATTGGCGAGGCAATTATAGAAGTAACACAAGGCAGAATACCGTGCAATACTATCAACCAAAGAACTGGTATAAAACCTTTGATGAAACGTATGATAGAAACTGGACATACTGGTTATCTATGTCGTGTTATTAAAGAAGGAAAAATTACTAACACTGATCGTATCGAGCGAATTTTTGAACACCCAGAAAAAGTCACTGTTTCTTACGCTCATTCAATTTATTTTTATCAAAAAGATTCAAAAGAAGGAATTGAAAATATTCTCAAAGTAGATGAGCTAGCAGATGAATGGAGAGTCAAACTTGAAAAGATGTTATCGAAGATAGGATAGGATGAAAAACCAATGAAAAAATGGAAAAAAGAAATTCTGCTTAATGTACCTATTGAATTTGCATGGCTTTACTTCTATGGAGACATTTCAAAAAAGAAAAGGATATTTCCGAAAGTAGTAGATGAAGAAGTAATTAAACAAACAGAAACAATTATAGGTACAATTATAAATCAAAGCTATCAAAATGGATCTTTGATCGAGCAGTATGAAATTACGATAAAAAAATATACCAATGATTCTAACTACAAAGCAATACAAGAAAGTTTCCTTCTTAATAATCGCTTTAAAATGACGACAGAATACGAATTAGTAAGTCAAAGTGACAAAATAACAAAATTCATCTATACTTCTATAAATAAACCGAAAAATCCACTGCTGTCGATTTTTCAATTGTTTGGCAGTGACGAGGTTATTGTGAACTTTTTGAATAAAGCCAAGTTGGCAATTGAATTAGATTTTGAACAATCTCAGAACAAGGAAGTACAATGATTTAAAGAAGAACAAAACGAATTAGTAGAATATAGCTAAAAACAACTGCCTTTATTTTTTAGGCAGTTGTTTTAATACGGCCTCTCGTGCAAGAGCATGGGCAGCTTTATTTTGATCGTCTGGAATCCATTTAATGAAAAATAGGTCAAATGAATCTACGATGGTTAGAATTTTCTCTAAAATAGCCGCAAATTCTGGATTCTTCGCATATCTTTTTTCTACTGCTGCGCAAACGATTTGTGAATCAGTACGTGCTGAAACGAGAGAGGGTGATAGTTTTTTTGCTTCTTCTAAACCCCTTTGTAATGCAATAAATTCGGTGGTGTGATTGGAGTATTCACCGATAAACTCACTTACTTTGACATGGTGTCCTTCTCCTTTTATAAACACACCTATCCCACTTGGTCCTGGATTACCAGTGGTCGAACCGTCAATGTATACTTCTAACATGATAATCACCTTTTTTTAAAATAATGGATATAGTTAGTTTGAATGATTAGAGGGATAGTTGCAAACAAAAGAAACATAATAGTACAATTATGAAATAGTGAGGAGTAGTAAAGTATGAAAAATACACAGTTAATAAATGAAATTGATTATTTATCGGATACTTATTGTGACGGATGCTTTATTCGAAAGCAATTAAGGAAAGAGAGTGGCAAAACAACTGCATATAGATTTTGTCTAGAACAATGCACTGTTGGTGAGAGTATTAAACAAATTGGTAATAAACTAAAGGGCTCAAAAATTAAAAAGTCCCACGACTAGTTTGCCGCGGGAAGAAGCGTTTCTATTCGTTTTTTATCACGTTTGCAGCTTGAGGTCCACGGTTTCCTTCAACAATTTCGAACGTTACTTGTTGTCCTTCATCTAATGCTCGAAATCCATCACCTTGAATTCCCGTAAAATGGACAAATACATCTTCTCCATCGTTGTATTCGATGAAACCATACCCTTTTTCATTATTAAACCATTTTACTTTCCCCTGTTGCATAAACGTTCCTCCCTTAATCCACTAAATATTCTATAAATGGATACATAAACTATACTTGAATTGTCAGTCATCGTCAATAATATGTCGAATTTTAGCTTTGTATATGGAAATTGTTCAAATGTGAATATAAATTATTTAAGAAGATCAGTAGATAAGAAAGTCAGGAGAATAACTACAATATAAAATTCTTACTACGCAGCAATATTTTTATAAATCTATACACTGAAATTATTAATAATCATTTGACCTAGTAATGTAAATACAAAATATTCCGCTTAGATTAAAATTGAAATTAATTTAGTTGTTATTTAAAAGTGGGAACACCGGAATTCTTCTTCAGCAAGCGTGTAAATTTTTAAATTTACTATACTATATTATAGAATGGGATGTTCGTGACGATTGCCTTCAAACTGTCGGTTATTAATGTAACGACAACCTTTTTTAGTCTTAAATTCACACGTTAAAATATTTTTTCTAATTCTTTTAGAGTAGTTTGTTCTTCCTTTAGGCATAGGTTTGGCTCGTCCCTTTACACGAATCTTTTTAATTACTATAACTAGTATAGATTTTTTAACCACTTTTTGAATTCCAACAAACTACTAAGAGATATATATAATCTTCAACGGCCTTTTGGTTAATCCTTATTTTTTGACGAGTGAGTATTTCAATACCGCGAGATTCATACTTTGTATGTTAAATATAAAAAGTGGAATCATCAAACATCTTTAGATTTCTAATAATGAATAAAGACCTTCTTTAGCATATTGAATGCCAATAAGTTCTTTTTAGCTGAATAACTTGTGAAATAGAAAAATTCCCCATTTGTTAAACAGATTTTATTTGTTCACCTGTTTAGCAAATAGGGAGCATATCATTTATCTTTTTTCTAGACTTATATATTTGGCTGTAACATGTAATTTATTTTTAATTTTTCTTATCAGTTGTTGGTTGATTAGTAAATGTGTTAACCTGCTGTGTCAGTTCATCAACTAATTCCTTTAGTTGATGTTTTTGTCGATCAGTTAACTTTTCTTTAATGTTCTCTGGATTAATACCATTTCTTCTTAGTGTATCATCCACTAGAAGATCAATTACCTTGTTTGAGATAACGTTTGGTTTTTCTGGTAAATTACTCATATTGTTCACTCCTTCAATTAAAACCGGTTTAATATTAATATATGCAATTATTGGAAAATTGAGCAGTTTAAATGAGTGGATGTTTCTATAAAAAATTTTGGTTATTTACTCTGATAAGTGTTCATCTCTTATACACAAAGAAATTCCAAATAATTTTTGTTCAAATGGTTTTTTTGAGTAAAAAACTATAGAATATCTAATCTTGCAACGATAGCGACAAGAATTTGAAGTAGTGCCTGGATATTTACTGCTAAGTCTGTATCAGTAGTGGTTACAGTAATATTTTTAGAGCCCTCAATTATTGTAGTTTGGACATTTCTTTGCTTTGTTTTAATAAATTGGCTGAGATCTTGAGTTACTGCTCTTCCTTGGTCAGAATCCCCGATAGTAACACTAATAACTGCTGCAATTGCTGCTTGTATTCCTAACTGTAGCGATATCGCTGCTTGTGTATCTGTTGATCGCACTTCAATGCATTCAGAATCTTTTACGATAATCCGTTCAAATGATTGTTGTTTTGTAGATACTACTTGTTTCCCGTCTTGGAGGACATCGTTGTCGTTATTACAGGAAGTATCGCAATGATCTAATGCTCTCCATTTTTTTTTCTCCATAATGTCTATTCACCTCTTTTACTTATTATTTTAGATTAAAGAATATCCAATCTCGCAACTAATGCTACCAATACTTGTAACATAGCTTCGATGTTAACTGATAAGTCCGTATCAGTTGTTACAATGTTGACGTCTTTTGAATTATCAACATAAATTTTTTGTTTGTTCGTTTGCTCATCATTAAAATTTTGGAACAATTCTTGCGATACTGCTTGACCTTGAACGGTATCACCAATTGCGATGCTAATTACTAATGCAATAGCTAGTTGTAGGCCAACTTGAAGTGAAACAGCAGCTTGTGTATCGGTTGACCGAACAGTTACGTTACAAGAATCTTTAATCCAGATTAATTCGTCAGACTCCTGATCGACAGATGAAAACTGTCCACCACCTTGAAAAACTGTTGCATCCTCATTATTTCCAGAGGAAGCCCAGTTGTTATCTTCTTCCCCCTGCTCCCAATGATGATTATTGCATCGTTTGCATTTTTTAGCAGGTTCTTCACAAACATACTTACAATGTGTGCATTTCCAATGACTCATTTTCTAATCTCCTTCCTCAATTGATTAACAGGTTGCAATAATTTTACAACCGGTTTTATATAACATATGAGCTTTTTAAAGAAGGGTATAGTTTATTTGACTAGACTAATAAAACTATTTCAAAAGAGTGGATGAAGGGTTTTTGCTTTATACAAGAAGCTAGGGAAAACCTATTGAAAGATTCAAGTCCATTAAAAATAAATGCAAATATTACAGTCAAAGAGATTTATTGTATATAATAGAAAGGATGAATCAAACTTAAGGAGAAATAAGAGATGAATCATATTGAGCAATGTGAGAATTTAGTCAAAGAAGTGTACATGCATTTTGATGCTAGTCATGACTTTCAACATATAGAGAGAGTACGTAAAAACGCTTTTGATATTGCAGATACAGAACCTTCTGCAAATAAAGAGATTATTGAGCTTGCTGTTTTACTACATGATGTTAGTGATCCAAAATATTCTACAGAAGAAAAGCGAGAAGAAGAAAGAATCATTAAACAATTGAACTTAACGGAACAAAAGGAAGCTCAAGTTAAAGATGTTATTAAAGCTATTTCATTCAATGGAGGTCATGAGTTAGAAGCTGTGACGATAGAAGCGAAAATAGTTCGAGATGCTGATAGGTTAGACGCAATTGGTGCTGTAGGTATTGCTAGGACATTTGCATATGGTGGAGCTAAAGGGCGACTACTTTATGATGCATCTGAAACTCCGAGAGAAAATATGTCAATAGAAGAATATCGTACGAAAAAAACGGCTTCGGTTACACATTTCTATGAAAAATTATTAAAACTATCTGATGGTATGCAAACTAAAAAAGGTAAAGAACTTGCAGTCGAGCGACATGCCTTCATGGAACTATTTCTAGAAAATTTACGTAAAGAAACAGGTGAACAACTATGAGTCATTTAATTATTTCTAATTTAACAAAAACAGTTGGTGAAAAAACTTTATTCGAAAATATATCCTTTACAATTAATAATCAAAATAGAGCAGGCTTGATAGGTATAAACGGAACAGGAAAATCTACTTTTCTATCTATTATCGCAGGCGAACTTGAAGCAGATTCAATTGAACGAGATCACCCGAACAAATATCGCATTGCCTATTTGGAACAGCAACCGACTTTTGAAAAGGAAGAAACCGTTATACAAACAGTATTTGGTGGCGATTCCCCTATACTAAAGATTAATAGAGAATACGAGGATGCCTTATTAGCCTTAATGGATAACTCAGATTCAACGGAACTTCAAAATAAATTGATGGATCTACAGCAGAAAATGGACGATTTGCAGGCATGGGATGTCAATTCATTAGCTAAGACTGCTTTAACTAAATTAGGTATAACACAGTTTGAAGAATCTATATTGCATCTATCTGGGGGTCAACAAAAAAGAGTAGCACTTGCAAAAGTGTTAATCGAACCAGCGGATCTTTTATTGTTAGATGAGCCTACTAACCATTTGGATAAAGAGTCAACGGATTGGTTACAGGATATGTTACAAAGAGTGGAAGGTTCTATTATTTTTGTAACTCATGATCGGTACTTTTTAGATACAGTTGCAACACATATTTACGAGCTAGCTGATAAAACTTTATATACGCATACAGGAAATTACGCAGACTATTTAGAGTCAAAAGCATTACGCGAAGAAATGAATGCCGCATCTCAGCAAAAACTACAAAATTTATATCGTAATGAATTAAAGTGGATTCGCAGAGGTGCAAAGGCAAGATCTACAAAACAGAAAGCAAGAAAAGATCGATTCGAAGAGATAGACGCAAGTATAGATCGTGACAATTCAGCCTTAAACTTAGAGTTGGAAATGGTTACTACTAGACTTGGAAAGCAAGTGTTAGAAGGAAAAAATATCTCTAAAAGATTTGACACTAAAAACATTGTGGAGGATTTTTCGTTCTTGCTACAAGCGGGAGATCGCATTGGCATCGTAGGACCAAATGGTGTAGGAAAAAGTACGCTTCTTAAAATGCTTGCAGGCGAAGTTCCGATGGATTCGGGTGAGATAGTAAAAGGTTCCACCGTTAAGTTAATGCACTTTACTCAACAGTTACCAGAACTGAATCCACAAACAAGAATGATTGAATATGTACGTGAATCCTCTGATTTAATAGAAACTGGTTCTGGAGAAAAATTCTCTGCTGCTCAAATGTTGGAACGTTTCTTGTTTCCGTTAAACACACATGGGACTCAAATTGGGAAACTTTCTGGTGGGGAAAAGAAACGGCTGGTGCTATTAAAAATGCTGATGGAGCAGCCGAATGTTCTTTTTTTAGATGAGCCTACCAATGATTTAGATATCCAAACATTATCTGTATTGGAAGATTTCATGGAATCTTTTCCTGGTGTAATTATTACAATCTCCCATGATCGTTTCTTCCTAGATCGCATTGCTAAAAAGCTCTGGCTATTAAATGGTGATGGTACAGTAACTGAATGGCTTGGAGTTTATTCAGATATGCTTGAAGCACCAAAGGAAACTCCAAAGGAATTAGTAGAACAAATTAAAGTTGAAATGCCTGAAAAAGTAACAAAAGAAAAGAAAAAGTTCTCCTACAAAGAGCAAAGAGAATGGGAAACTATAGGTCAAGAAATAGAACGAACTGAACAGTTAATTGAGCAATTAGAAGGTAAAATGCAAACGGCTGGTTCTGATTTTACATTATTGCAGGATATAACTAATGAGTTAGCAGAAGCTAACGCCAAATATGAGGAACTTATTGAGAGATGGTCCTATTTGGAAGAGATAGCTTCTTCTTAACTTTAATTACTGGAGGTATTTAGAATATGAAAATAGTAACTATTGAGCCAACACCGAGTCCAAATACGATGAAAGTTGTAATTGATCAGGAGCTTCCTTTTGGCAAAAGTTATAACTATAAAAAAGACAATATAACCGATGCTCCAAAGGAAATTCAAGCAATCTTTGGTATAGATGGCGTTAAGGGTGTTTACCATGTGGCAGACTTCCTTGCAATTGAGCGTATTGCGAAGTTCACTTGGGAAACAATTCTAGCCAGTGTTGAAAATGTGTTTGGCGCTGAAAATGCTGAACTAAATGACACAGACAAACCATTAGAACATTATGGGGAAGTATACGTTCACGTTCAACAGTATAAAGGAATACCTCTTCAGGTGAAGGTATTCGATAGTGAATCAGAATCGAGATATGGACTATCCGAACGTTTTATTAAGGCACTAGATGAGGCGATGGAAGGCGATAAAGAAAATTATATCTTATTGCGCAAATGGGTGGATTATGGCGTTCGTTATGGAGATCAGAACGAAATAGGGGAACAGTTAGTAAAAGAGCTAGAAGCAACTTTTCCAGAAAGCAAACTTGCGCAATTGATTGCAGATAAGGATGTAAATGAAGAAGATAAAAAAGCTATAAGAGTACCATTTACATTAGAGCAATTTCAGGTTAGTGAATGGGAGGAACGTTTTCAATTACTAAATAATTTGATCAATCCAGAAATAGACGACCTACCAATTTTGGAAAGAGCACTGCAAGATGAGCAAGTATCTATTAGACGATTAGCAACAGTTTATCTGGGATTAATAGAGGACGAAGCAGTTGTTCCTTTTTTAGAAATGGCTCTAAAAGACAAGAGCTCAGCAGTTAGAAGAACAGCTGGTGATGCAATGAGTGACTTAGGATTTATACAATTTGCAGATGCGATGAAGATTGCTTTGTTTGATAAAAACAAATTAGTTCGCTGGAGAGCAGCAATGTATTTTTACGAAGTTGGCGAAACAGATGCACTTATAGCCCTTAAAGAAGCAATGAATGATAAAGAATATGAGGTAAAGCTTCAGGTGTTAATGGCTATTTCTCGTATTGAGGGCGGAGAAGAAGCTAAAGGATCCGTTTGGAAACAAATGAGTGAAGCAAGAAAATAGAACTAAATAATAGTACCATGAAGAGAAAATAATCTCTATTGTAAACGCAAGAATGCTGTTCGATATATATATGAACATTATTCTTGCGTTTTTTGCACTATTAAGAAGAAATTATACAAAGGCCAACAAAAGATATTCTATACAGACGTGCTATTGTCGCACGCAATGCTTAAGCCTTTGAGGATGTTCATGTCAAACGCATTAGATATGAATAGGTTTTTTATTTTTGAGATTGTAGTATGATATGACTAATCAAAATCTGGGAGGAATAACGGTGAAGTTTATCAAAGTACTGTTTGGGATTATCATTTTTATAGGTATTCTTGTGGTAGCCGCTTATTATTTTGGACCAAAGCTAGTTGCCGATCAAGTGATGGAAAAAGTTTCAATAGAGTTACAGGATAGCGGACAGCTAGAAACGATAAAAGAGGAAATTGAAAATGATCCTGAGCTTCAGGAATTTATAGCTGAGGGTAAGGATGTGGATAGTAGCAAACTACCTTTTCAAACAAAAGAAGAAGCTACAAGAGCATTGGTTACAAAGTTTGGCCTAGGTGAAATCCAAGAAATTCAATCAAAAGCTCAAAATGGAATGACTGAAGAAGAAAAACAGGAGATTTTTAATAAGTTAGAAAGTAACTTAACTGAGGAAGAAATGCTCGCTTTAAAAGTATTAGCATATAAGGAATTGTATAAATGATAGCTTGAAAAGGAGAAACTTCAAATGAATATTATTCTGAAGGAAGTGTTAGAAACTGAAAAAATTATCTTAAGAAACCTCTATTCTTTGTATCTTCATGACCTTTCAAAATATACTTCCCTAATTGATATTGGAGATGACGGTTGTTTTGAATATGAGGAAATAGATGAATTTTGGGAAACAGAAGGGCTTTCTCCATATTTCATCATTTTAGATAAAAACATCATCGGTTTTATACTACTATTGGAACGACCGTTCTTAAAAAAAGATTATGACTTCGGCGTAAATGACCTATTTATATTAAATAAATACAAAGGTATGGGATTAAGCAGACAGGCCATAAGAGAATTATTCCAAGTTAAGAAAGGGAAATATTTTGTAATTGAATTAATGGAGAATAGTCCTGCTGTTTCGTTTTGGAAAAGAATTTATAGTGAAATGAATATTCAATTTGAAGAAATACAGAATGTAATGGATGATGAACAGTGCTTAATTCAGGCATTTATAATTAATTAATATTAATATGGATCCTTCTATACCTTCCGAAAATGGTTTCATGGATAGTCCGAGTGCGTCAAGACTAATGTTAGACAAATATTATCAAAAGGAAGTAGTTAAGGAACACGTACAAGGTATATGCAAATCCTTTGGAGCTCTATCAGCTAAAAGAGAAAGATGTATTAGTTCAACGTGCCAATATGGTGAAATATTTTAAGATGTATAGTGGAGAAATATTCGCGCAATTTTAATTCAAGCTGCCATGGTAAGAGATTTAAAAAAAACGGTGTATGGAAATAGTAAAAGTTATTTAGATATAATTACCAGGTTATTTCTTGAGTGTTTCGGGTAATTTAAGTCTATGAGAAGCTGAAGTTCTCCCTTCGTGATTCTCAGACAATCTTAATTTAATTAGATTGGAGCCCCACTGTTGAAGAAGTGGGGCTTTTTATTTTGCTTCTAATACTATAGACTTCACTATTTCCAAATCGAAATTAGCTTTATTAAAAGAGATTAGTGAAAATCCAGAACCTACACAAAAGCCTATACATTCAAATGTCGAAGATGGATTAGCGGTTATTTCAGGAGCACCTATCGGTTATAAGAATTGTACTGCATTGAAAGAGTATTATCCCAAATGGAGTAAAAAAAGGACATCCTGCATATGCATCTAAACATGATGTGGACAAAGATGGTTGGGCATGTGAGCCTATAGGAAAATAAGTGAACGTTCTGTGGGGGAATCCGGTAACTATAGGGATAAAAAAGTTCAAGGAAAAAGTAATATAACTAGCACTATTCCCTGCTCATTTGAGTGGTTTTTTTTTGTGAAAAATTCTTTGTTGAACGGAATACCAAAGAAAGATAAAAATAAATTTCTTCATACGAGATAAATTACCTTAACCATTTTTAAACACTGCATAATCTATAAAAAGTAGTAATTGGAAAGGAGGGGGAAAAAGATGTTTGGATATGGTGGAGGCGAATGTAATAACGACTATGGTAATAGCGGATCTACTTTTGTATTAATTGTAGTATTATTTATCTTACTTATTATCGTAGGAGCAAGTTTTATGAATTACTAAACAAATCTGTTGTAAATTAAAAGGGTGTTTTAATTTTGCCGACATCCCTTTTGTTCATGGGATATAATTTGTCTACTGTACCAAGTTCTTTTAGGGTAAAGGGCATATGTTTAGTAGAAAATCCAGATTTATTTTCTCTTCATAAAAAGCGACCTTCTCATTAAGTAATTAATTTGAGTGGGGCTTTTTTATTTCCTTTTCAAGTAAACTCTTTAGAAATATATTGTTCCACTAATATGATGTTTTAAAAAAACACATAAGATTATTCACTTAACAATTGATGCAGTAAAAAACAATTAAAAAGCGGCTTACACTTGATGTCGTAAGCCCGCATTATATAAATCTTTTATAGTTCTATTAATTCTTATGGAAGTTCGTTAATGTTTCTGCTTTTGTCTTTTTTTAATACATATATAGTTAATTCTATTAAAGCTATTACCACGAGAGAAAGACCAAAAAGTGGCATAATTATTCCCAAAGTTATTAATAGAACTATGAATCCGGCAAAACTTTTTCCAACCGGGGTTTTTGGAGGAGCTGATATTTGATGTTTTACTTTTCTATCTAGCCATGTTTTGAATCCCCAAAAAATTACTGCTAGAAAGGCTAAACAAACGAGTAGATTTATTATTTTATTTGGCCACCCAAATAAATGCCCCTCATGTAATGGAATACCCCATGTAAACCATTTCCCTAAAATACCATATTCCTCGTAACCAACTTTTGAGATAAAATTGCCACTATATTGATCAAAATAAGCAGTCACTTCCTCATATGGGCTAACATCTAAGCCAGCAACTCCAGTGTTGCTTCCTTTCGATACTGTATATACACCCTCTTCACTCATTGGAAAGATGATAGAATACGGTTCGGAGATTTGGGTTTCTTCAACCTCTTTCATCAGTTTTTGCATACTAACCATATTATCATTATCTATAGTAATCGTAATCATTTTATGGTGAGCATGAGGATCCTCAGATTTAGGTGTCTGATTTTTACGAATAGCCCATGGAATTTCGTTGATATCAGATGTTGGCGGAACTAGTTGTAATTCTGGAATACCGATAGAGGGTTGAGATTGGGCTACAGAATGTATGAAATTACCCATTAGAGCGGACCAAGGTAAACCTGTAAATATCAAAATGACCATGGGTATAGCTATTATAGTGCCAGTTATAGCATGAAGTTTTTTATGTCTCTGTCTTTTATTTAGAGTACCTTTATGTCTTTTAAAGACTTTCCCTTTCAATGACATATAAACTCCCGAAATCAGTAAAAATATAGCCCAACATGCAGCTAATTCAACCAAATAGTTTACAACTGTTCCACCTACAAACAAAGAACTATGCAAACTTCTCATTACGTTTGAGAAGGTATTTGCTGCATTTTGACTACCTATTATTTGGTTATTATTATCTATAAATACATACTTCTGTTCGCCAGTTGCATCGGTCATTGTAAATCTTGTATTGTAATCTTCTTTTAAAACTATAACTTTTGTAACATTGAAACCATGATATTGGTTTTCAGCGTTTTTTATCGCTTCATCAATTGATATACTTTCATTAATAGTTGACTCACCAAAAAATAAATCGTCATACATTTGATTTTCAACATTAGTATAAAATAAATACCCAATCCCACTTAATGTTAGTGATATTAATAGTGGAGCAATAAATAGCCCCGCATAAAAGTGCCAACGCCAAAAAATATTATAAAATCTCTTGTTATTATTCAAATTTTTTCCCCCATAATTTAATGATTCTCACAACCTATATATACTTCAAAATTGCAATTAGGATCATTGTCTAATAATAATCACTTTTTTAATTGTTATTAAATTTGATTTCCTAATACAAATTACATTTTATAAAAAAATTGTGAAATTTGAACGAAATTAATTATAATTAATATTAATTAGTATTTATATCAATTCAATACAAAATTGACTTGTTGTAAGAACAATTGGATTCTCATCCATAAACAAAAAACTGGATTATAGATTTTTGTATAATTTTAATGAATGGTTTGGAGCGTAATCTATTGGATCATATAAAGTATAGTTATTTATCATGGTAATATAAGCAAAAGTCGTTCGAACGTCATAAAAAAGAAGAAAAAAGTCACGAAAGAGTCGTTAAAATCCTAAAAGACTATGTAAAAATACGAAAACAGGGTATTAGCTTCTGTTGTGAAAATGTTGTTATAATAGGTTATGTGAAACTAAATGAAAGAAGGCGAAGTCATGAATGCATACGATGAGTATATGAAGGGTATTGTTGGACCAATGCGAAGTGAATTAACAGGGGCTGGATTTAAAGAGCTTATAACACCTGAGGATGTCCAAGAACATATGTCAACTGCTAGTGGAGTATCCTTAATCGTGATAAATTCAGTATGTGGATGTGCTGCTGGACTTGCAAGACCTGCTGTTGTTAATGCACTAAATGAATTAGAAGTAAAACCTGAAAACTTAGTGACAGTATTCGCTGGACAAGATCAAGAGGCTACTGCAACAATGCGAGGGTATTTTGAAGAAGTTCCGCCAAGTTCACCATCTATTGCCATTTGGAAAGATGATCAGTTAGCGTATTTCATTCCACGTGAGCAAATTGAGAGCAACTCAATGGAGACAATTAAAGACCATCTATCTGGTGTTCTTTCACAAGTTGTTTCTTCATGAATACCGTAGTAACAACAGCGGGAAGAACAAAAGAGGAATATATTTTAAAAGCAAAAGAGATTTCTAAACTTTTAAATTTACCTTATTTTAAACGGCAAAAGAAATCAGTTTCTACTATACAAAAAGAACAGCAAGCAAATGTACTTGTTGTGAGCAATGAGAGATTGGAACTGTATACTTACGGTTCCACTTCTCCTTTTTTCTTTCATCCTAATTCTGCTGCGTTTCGCATGAAGAGATTATTAAAAGGGGAGCATGATTCATTTTTGGAAGCAACTAGTCTAGAAGTGGGGGATCATTTTTTAGATACCACAGCTGGCCTATGCTCAGATAGTATTATTGCTTCTTATGCGGTAGGAGTTACTGGGATTGTACATGCTTGTGAAAAGGAACCAATTATAGCGTACGTGGTAGATGAAGGGCTAAAAAATTACAAAACAAACAATCAGGCGATGCTAAAAAGCTTACAGAATATACGTCTTATTAATCACGATTCAGTGGCTTACATGAAAACAGTACCGTCAAATACCTATGATGTAGTTTATATAGATCCAATGTTCGAAGAAATAATTGAGGAGGCCTCCAATTTTCATGTATTAAGAGAGGCAGGTGCCCATGATTCTTTGAGCGATGAGTGGGTGTCAGAGGCAAGAAGACTTGCAAGAAAGAGAGTAGTATTAAAAGCACATTTCCGTTCAAATCTATTTGAAGAATTTGGTTTTAAACGAGAAATTAGGTTCTCTTCTAAGTTTCATTATGGAATTATCGATTTATAGTATGACAAAGAGGTAATATGGAAAAGAGAGCCATGACGATAGCCACGACCCTCCCTAAAACTTTGTTAATAATTTAAATCAATCCGTAAAGTTAAGTGATGTTAAATATGCTAATAAAAATAAAAATCCGATACCTATAACTAATCCTGCGTCCATCGTGATTTTCCTCCTTTGTTCAAAAAGCTCTGTGGTATGTTTACACATTTTATTGTACAATGAATAGTAAGAAGATGAAACCTTTACTTAATCAAAACGTTTAATAGAATGAAGAGTTTTACTAAAATTGTCCAATATTGAAGGTGAATAGGTTGAAAAAGTGGTTCCAAAAGTCAATAATTATAACTGTTGCATTACTAACGTTTGGTCTAATATCTCCTAGCCATTTCATATGGGAACAAATATTAGATACTAAAAGTCCTTCTAGGGCTATTTCTTCTGATTTACAAGATTATGATCAAGTATCAATTACAGATGACTCCTCCATTTATGAGAATATGGCGAATGCAGCCAGAGAACAAGCATACATAAAATTCGGGAATCGAATAGGGCCAGTGATTCGGCATGAGTTTGACGATGTTATATTTCCAAAAATCCAAGAAGCAATTGATATGACTATTGCCAAAACATCCGATCAAGAAATACCGCTTTTATCTATTTCTGAGCAGCCATCTGGAGATTATCATGAAAAGATTTTTAATATTTATAATGATTCTACTAAAAAAGATTTAATCCGTTTTCATGTAAGAACGGACAAAAAGCCACAAGATGGATATTATTTCAATTTCCATTATCACTTGGCGGAAGATAAGTATTCTAAACATTATGTGTTGGGTGACATATATTGGTCAAAAAACACACCACCAAAATGGTTATCCTAAAAAAGCCAAAACACTCATATAAAAATGAGTGTTTTTTTGTTTGGAGTTGTTAATATATCAATGTTTCTATTAGGTGAGATTGTATTATTATTTTAGTTAAGCATATATAAAAATTTTGAATAAGACACTGTACCCCAAAATCGCTTATTCTTCGAGGTTTCATACAAATCGTTCTATCTTATATTGTTGTGTAGTGACGTTCTAGATCTTATGATTACCAAACAACTTTAGGTTATACTTTTCCATAATATACTCATGGTTTCTCGAGCAGTTTTAGGTTTCCAATTCGATTTCATAGCATCGACATAAATATGATTAAATTTATCACTATTAAATTATTAATTTCTACTAAACTAACATTTCAATCTAATACAGCGGCCGATCTCAATCAGGACACGCTTATCCTTTTCATTCGTATTAAAGCCTTATTTACTCTTTTCTGCTCGTAATACTTATAGCGATATGCAAACTTCTTATTATTTTCATGTTTATATCAGTAAATGCAATATATTTTTGTTATAGTCATTTTTTCACGAGCCATCTCCACACTTCTTTTCACATATGCTGTTACATTCTAGAAACTTCTGATTTCATTATCTTTATTATTGTCACAATGAAAGAATTCTGTGACGGTCTACTTTAGGTGAGTATTTGTACTTTTTGTAAACTGAGCTTATACAAGTTAGTAATTGTGCTGTTTGCAATTGTTCACACAGGTGCAGTCTTTTTTCAGCAAACTCAAGCACTACATGAAACGCCTCTTCAATCAATCATACAGCTTTTCTTTCGATGTAGGTAAATCCATTCGATTCAGCATAAAAGTCGGTACCTAGTCATAATATGCAAAATTATCAGCTTTCCATCTTGATGTTCCGAAGAAGACACTCGATATGGCACAGTTCATGATTAAAGTCTTGCCCTTGTTCACATTTAGTGAGTCTATCATGTATCAGGATTAGCTCATGGACCACTACAGATTCATAAAGTGAATAAAATAATTGTTGCATCTAACCGGCAAGCTATTGCCTCTCAATTCAAAACATGCGTTCTATTTTCAGTGTAAAACTAAATCACTCCAAATGGCAGGAAAGGTTTGTCACAGAATTAATCAAACCTAAATAGACAACAGGATTGCGTATAATTTAAAGTAATTTTGAATTTCATCGAATTCCATTTGTCTTTTTACCGGTCACCCCACCTATTAGCTAACGCTCTACTAGCCACCAGAACTGATAAGTTCGGCATCTTTCAATAATTCAAAATCAACAATATCACTGTAATTGTAGGCGTTAGAGTTCTTTTTTCTAAAAAATTCACTTGGATTTTGCCATTTTTGTTTAGTTATCATCGAATTCTATAAATGTACCAATTTTCTAGAAGGGTCAGAATTTTTTAGTTCATTATTGTTGCATGCTTCTTTCCCGTAGCATTGTGAGTGCTAAAATAGGTGACTTTAAAGAAGCTCTTATGTTTGTTAGTTCAGTTAGTTGCAGCTGAAGTCAGAGTGATGGCAGTGAGAAGACATGATTAGTAGTCCAGAAGGTGTAATGGTGAATGTAACTATGATAATAACATCAGTTTATTTATACGTGGGAGAGAGGTTTCAGGCACAAAAAAGCTAAATGACTCGGCAAAGTCAAATAGCAAAATTGAATACTTATGAATATTATAGCATGAGTGCATTTGCTCTCTTCAAGAAGTCTAAGATTTCTTAATGGGATTCCAACCATTACAAAGAGGTGGAAACATGTTGGAAAATGGAATGGTAGCAGGCTATGGATACGAAGAGCCATTACGAGAACCTAGAAAGGTTGGTCAATGCATCTACAAACATTGTAGAGAAGAACTGTACGAAGGTGAAGGATACGAACTTCATGGTAAATTATATTGCTCTACAGGATGCATGGGTGAGCATCTTATCGAAGTAGGCGAGGCAACCGATCTAAGTAAATAAGAAAAACCACTATTCTGCATTGATAAAGAACTCAGGAACTAAATTTATAATTGTATTTTATCGGTAGGATTCAGAAATTCAAGGAGGAGTATTTTGCAAGCGAAAACGTTAATACAAACAGTTGATTTGAGCCGTGAAGAGTGGTTAGAAGCAAGACGGCTTGGTATTGGTGGTAGTGATGTTTCAGCAATTGCAGGTTTAAGCAAGTGGAAGTCTCCGGTTGGAGTTTATTTAGATAAGCTCGGTCAAACACCTCATAAGGATTTGGCTGGGGAAGCTGCATACTGGGGCAATGTTATGAAAGACATAGTTGCTAAAGAATTTACTGTACGAACTGGTTTAAAGGTTCGGAGAAGAAACGCAATATTGAAACACCCAGATTATCCTTTCATGTTAGCTAATGTGGATCGTTTGATAATTGGTAAACGAGAAGGTTTGGTGTGTAAAACAACTTCTGAATACCTAAAAGGTGAGTGGGATTGTGAAGAAATACCAACCGCTTATAATCTCCAATGTCAGCATTACATGGCAGTTACAGGTTTTAAAGCTTGGCACATAGCAGTACTTGTTGGAGGAAATAAATTTGTCCATAAAAAAATTGACCGTGATGAGGAATTAATCACATACCTTATAAATATAGAAAAAGATTTTTGGGAAAACAACGTGTTGAAACAAATTCCGCCTCCATTTGATGGTTCTGATGCATCGGCAGATTTGCTGAAAGCGCTTTATCCTGAATCGGAACATGACACGGAAATTATTCTACCTTCTGAAGTGGAAACACTTATTGATTCATTAGACCAAATCAAAGTTGATTTGACTGACCTTCAAACAAAAGAGAAGGAATATAAAAATAAAATCAAAGCCTTTATGGGTGTGAACGAAAAAGCTTTTACAGCTACTCGGAAAGTGTCTTGGAAGTCAAGTGATGTTACACGCTTTGATTCGAAACGCTTAAAAGAAGAGGAACCAGAACTATTTAAAAAATATTCGAATACTACTTCAGAACGAAGATTCTTAATCAAATAGGTGGAAAATGGTACTTGCTACAAATACACAAGTGAAACAATAATTATCAAATAATGTTAACCGTGGGGGACTAAAACCAGTTCCTCCAGAGCAAATATTAAATGCCCTTTTTAAGAGCATGGGTCCAGAAATCCAATGAGCTATTGCCAAAACATATGGATACAGCGGTATTACACCTAAGTTATTAGTTGTGACCAAACATCTTTTTTGCAGCAATCATGCAATCTCCTTAGCTGGGTGTAAAACCAAATACAGATCTTGGACAAGCTTATTAATACCTTACGAGAAAGAATGTTCAATTCCATTTAGAGTATAAAGAGTTAATTGATATAACAGTTCGTAGTGGTCGATATAAAGCTACTTAAGTCACGAAGAATATGGAGATAACGAGTTTAAGTTCCAGTGCGGATTGAATTAAGATTTAGTACACAAACCATCGACAAGTCCTGAAGAAGAACCAATTTGATACTTTTTCATTTGATAAAGTACAAATTACTTTTACCGCAAACATACCCACAACAATATGATATAATATACTAAAGTTATTAAGTAGTTAAAAATGTAATAGATAGAAAACGTTGATTTTTCTACGTCTAGTTATTAAAATTATATACATCGCTAAACGGATTGTGTTTTGGTCAATAAACACACCACCAAAATGGCTCTCTTAGTGAGAGCCTTTTTGTATGAAAAATGAAAAGAGGGATATGACATGGAGCAGTACCTTACTTTGTGCAAACATATTATTAAAAATGGCGTTGAAAAAGGAGATCGTACTGGAACTGGTACGAAAAGTGTCTTCGGCTATCAAATGCGTTTTGACTTATCAGAAGGTTTTCCCCTTCTTACAACGAAAAAAACGGCATTCCGTTTAGTGGCAACCGAGCTACTATGGTTTCTAAAAGGTGATACAAATGTGAAAACTCTTATTCAGGCTAATAATCATATTTGGGATGAGTGGGCATTTGAGAAATGGGTAAACAGTGATGAATATACAGGTCCTGATATGACAAATTTTGGAGTGCGAGCAGCAAAAGACCCTGATTTTAAGGATGTTGTGCAGAAACAAATGGATATATTTTGTGAAAAAATCTTAACTGATGATGTATTCGCTGATAAGTTCGGTGACTTAGGTCCCGTTTACGGTCGTCAATGGAGATCCTGGCCGACAAAGGATGGACAAACAATCGATCAATTACGAAATGTCATTGAGCAAATACAGAAAAATCCTGACTCTAGAAGACATATAATCACTGCATGGAATCCAGCTGAAGTAGATGAAATGGCTTTACCTCCATGTCACTCCTTTATGCAATTTTACGTGGCAAATGGGAAGCTATCCTGTCAGCTTTATCAGCGGAGTGCGGATGTGTTTTTGGGTGTTCCCTTTAACATTGCCTCTTATGCTTTATTAACTCATTTAATAGCAAAAGAATGCCAATTAGAAGTCGGAGAATTTGTCCATACTTTAGGGGACGCTCATTTATATATAAATCACATGGACCAGGTTACAACGCAATTAGAAAGAGACCCACGTACGTTGCCACAATTATTATTAAATGACCAAAAAGAGTCTATTTTTGATTTTGAAATAGAAGACATTCAATTAGAAGGATATGATCCACATCCTCGAATTAAGGCACCAATTGCTGTTTAAATAAGTTAAAGGAGGAAGCACATGATATCACTTATTGTTGCACATGATCCTAACAGAGTAATCGGGTTTGAAAACAAAATGCCTTGGCATATTCCAGGGGACCTTGCTTATTTTAAAGCACAGACTATGGACAAGGCGATGGTAATGGGGAGAAAGACTTTCGAATCGATTGGAAGAGTGTTACCTGGCCGTAAAAATATTATTGTAACTAGGAATGCAGATTATCAAGTAGAAGACGCCGAGGTAGTGACAGATTTAGCGAAAGCTATTGAAATAGCTACAGCCCACCATGAGGAAGTAATGGTAATTGGCGGTGAACAAATTTTTCGTGCGATTTTGCCAAAAGCGGATAGACTTTATATAACGTTTATTCAACAAACCTTTGAAGGAGATACCTATTTCCCATCATACAGTTATGATGAATGGGTGTTAGTTGACACAACCGCAGATATGAAAACTCCGGATGGTACTACGTATGTTTATTTGGTTTATGAAAGAAAGGTTAGTGAATAAGTTGTTTTCTTCTCTAAGAACTTTTGGTTTTTTATTTGGATATTTACCAGTTTCCTTACTTAAATATAAAAAAATAAAGGATCAAAAGAATAAACTTTCAACTGAGCAATACGATCGACTTGTCCATAATGTACCAAAATTATGGGCAAGTGGAATTTTAAAAAGAACTAAAAGCCAATTTACTTTAGAAGGAGAGGGAAATCTTCCAAGTGGACCTGTGCTTTTTATTGCCAATCATGAAGGTAATTTCGATATTCCAAGCTTACTAGCGTATATTCCCAAGCCATTTGGGTTTATTTCAAAGATAGAAGTGAAAAAACTACCGATTATTTCGAAATGGATGGAAGAAATGAATTGTGTGTTCATAGATAGGTCAAATAGAAAGAGCGCTTATAAATCCATTGAAGATACTGCTACCCATTTAGAGAATGGTCATTCTATTTTAATTTTTCCAGAAGGTACAAGAAGTAAGGGAAAAGAAATAGGTGTTTTTAAATCTGGATTTGTCCGAATCGCAAAACAGGCGAGAGTTCCTATTGTTCCAATAGCGATATATGGGACTTCAAAAATTATGGAAAAAAATAATAATAAAATCTGTCCAGCAAACGTTCAAATTAGCATTTTACCTACATACACTATAGAGAGTATTGACCAAAATGATACAAATAAAATTATAGAGGATCTACATACTTCTATTGCTAGAAAAATTGAAATGATTAGAACCACTAGCAAATAGTTTACAGAACAACAGTATTCTTCTTATAATAGTAGTAAGTAGGAAGGAAGGGATAGCATATGCCGAAAGTTCACATTGTAACTGACTCCACAGCGGACTTAACAACAGAATTGATTGAACAATACAATATAAATGTCATACCTTTAACCATTCAAATTGATGGCGAATCATTTATTGATGGGGTGGATATAAAAGCAGAAGAATTTTTAGAAAAAATGTCGATAGCTAAAGAATTACCGAAATCATCACAACCATCATCCGGGGTCTTTAAAGAATTATACGACGAGCTTGGAAAAGATGGTGATCAAGTTATTTCTATACATATGACTGGTGGTATGAGTGGAACTGTAAAATCGGCACAGGCTGCTGCCGAGATGACTGAATCAGATGTTACAGTAATTGATTCCAAATTTATTTCCTTCGCGTTATCTTTCCAAGTTGAGGAAGCAGCTAAAATGGCTTCAAATGGCGAGACAAAAGAAGCAATCATTCAAAAAGTAGAAGATATTCGCCAAAAGACTGATTTGTTTGTCGTCGTAGATACTTTGGATAATCTCGTTAAAGGTGGTAGAATTGGTAAAGGTAAAGCAATGCTTGGTTCTTTACTCTCTATTAAACCAATCGCAAGTTTAGCAGGTGGAGAGTATACACCAATTGCAAAAGTAAGAAGCCATAAACAAGTTGTCAATTACTTATTTGACCGATATATAGCAGATACAAAAGGAAAGGTTGTCAAAGCGGTTGGTATTTCTCATGCAAATGGATTTTCAATGGCTAAACCTTTGATGAACCTTATTAAGGAATCAGGTTTTCTTGACATCCAAGTTTCATTTACATCACCTGTTATAAGTACGCACACAGGACCTGGAGCTATTGGATTTATGTATACGACTGAATAGACAAAAGGCAGGCAGGGAGGAATACTTATCCCTGCTTTTGTTTTATCCAGATAGGCAAACCTAACAATCAATGGGATGAAGGATCTCCAACTGGTTGAAGTTTCACTTTTCAAAAAAGGGGTTTCTGATGAAATATTTATTAATAATTATTAGCGTTATTTTTCTAGTTGGATGTAATTCCAATGACCTAGTGGAAGTTAGTTTTTCGGAAAAGCAGGAGGTTCTTTTTGAGGATTATGTCATTCCTTTTCAGTTTTTTCCTAGAACAATTGAAGTTGTTGGACTTGGAGATTCTCTGACACAAGGAGTAGGGGATGAATTAAAGAGAGAAGGTTATTTAGGACGTCTGCAGCAACATTTTTCACAATATAAAGGAATAGAAGACGTTCCATTAACCAATACTGCAAAAAGAGGTCGTAGAAGCGATCAACTTTTAAAGATGTTAAAGGATGGAGAAATTGACCACCAAATACGAAAAGCCCATATCATTACCTTAACTATAGGTGGGAATGACATTATGAAAGTTGTTAAGAAAGACTTGTTTAACCTTAAAGTAGAGGCTTTTGAAAAAGAATTAGGCAAATTTGAAAGGAACTATGATCAAATTATTCAGGAGATTCGGGAGATTAATAGTACTGCTCCGATTATATTAATGGGTTTATATAATCCTATTACAATTGTCACAGATGAAAAAAGTGAGTTTGACCTTATTTTAAATGATTGGAATGAAACCATACAGGAGATTGCTGATAGTGATAGCAATGCTTGTTATGTACCAATCGACCACCTTTTCGTAACTAATGCTAATTTGGTTTATCACACTGATTTCTTCCATCCAAACAGTAAAGGTTATCAACTTGTGATTGAAGAAATAGTTAGTTCTATGCAAGATTGTGGTTTAATAGATGCGGATAGTAGGGAATTGTTGTTTTAAGGAGTTGATGGATTGAATAAATGGAAAATTGCATTTTTTATATTAGTAATAATTATTATCGGTAGTATTGGAACCTTCGTTTATTGGATAACAACTCCTGTAGAATCCGTATGGATAGAGGAAGCTAACACGCCTCCAGAAGGGAATGTGTTAACTGTAAATGCAACAAAAGAGGATTTTCAAGCTATTGCAAATACGTATCTTGAAAAAGCGATAGGTGGAAAACCTCTTCCCCTTCAAATCTCTGTAGATGATCAAATTGTTTTATCATCAGAGTTTACTGCTTTTTCTATAAATTTGCCAGTAAAAATGTTTTTTGAACCATATGTAGAAGAGAACGGAAATATTCGATTAGAACAGTCCTCTGTTGAAATTGGACAACTACAACTGGATCCGGAAACAATTTTAAAGCTGTTGAGAGATTCAGTTGAACTTCCAAATTGGATGGTTGTCAACCCAGCAGAAGAAGAGGTCCTCATTCAGTTGTCAGATATTCCGATGACCTCTGGTGTTCATGTCCGAGCAAAAGAGTTGAATTTAGCAGAGGATATCATTACGCTTGAAATTGTAATACCAACAGAATAGGGGGCGAAACAATGGAAAAAGCAACTTTTGCAGGCGGCTGTTTTTGGTGTATGGTAAAGCCTTTTGATTCGTACGATGGGATTGAAAAAGTGGTTTCTGGATATACGGGTGGACATGTACCTAATCCAACATACGAACAGGTTTGCTCTAATGCAACTGGACATTACGAAGCAGTACAAATCACTTTTGATCCAGCTGTATTTTCATATGATCGTTTATTAGAAATTTTTTGGCTCAATATAGATCCAACAGATGATAATGGCCAATTTTTTGACCGTGGTTCTTCTTATCAAACGGCCATTTTTTATCATACAGAAGAGCAAAAAGAAAAAGCAATCGCCTCAAAGGATGCTTTAGATGCATCTGGCAGATTTAATGTTAAAATTGCTGTGAAAATACTACCTGCCGCTGAGTTTTATCCTGCGGAGGATTATCATCAAGATTATTATAAGAAAAACCCAGGCCACTATAATCGTTATTTCACGGGATCTGGTAGAGCTGCGTTTGTTGAAAGAATGAAGGAGGGGCAATAAATGAAAGAGAACTTAACTGAAATGCAATTTTATGTTACACAACAAAATGGTACAGAACCACCGTTTCAAGGTGAGTATGATAAGCATTTTGATGAAGGAATATACGTAGATGTAGTATCTGGTAAGCCTTTATTTCATTCAAAAGATAAATATGATGCTGGTTGCGGTTGGCCAAGTTTTACTCGTCCAATTGAGGAGCATGAGGTTTTAGAAAAATTTGATGATAGCCATGGTATGAGACGTGTTGAAGTACGAAGCAAAACAGCGGACTCTCATCTAGGCCACGTATTCCCAGATGGACCTAAGGAAGAAACAGGACTGCGCTACTGTATCAATTCCGCGGCACTTCGTTTTGTACCTAAAGATAAATTGGAAGAAGAAGGTTATGAAGAGTATATCAAAATGTTCTAATAGCCAATCGAGCGAACAATGGGATTAGAGCACCACGAAAGAAAGTATATTTTCTTTTATATCTGTGGATATAAAGAGAAATAGTAGGGGTTAACTAAATTAATAAAAGAAGTAGCTCACGAAATTGTATATTCGTGAGCTTTCTTTATCAATTAGAAAATATCATTTCTATCATTATACAAAATGTAATAATTCAGTTACTAAAGAGGTAGAAGCGCTTAGGACAAACAACTCCTATAAAACTACCACCATCTCTCGGAAACGATAGATGGAAGTACTGATCGAAAGGGCGCTTGCTCTTTTTTATTTTGTAAAATATTTTAAAAAAGTAACTCTTACTAGAGAGCTTTTCAATTGATAAATTCCTTTGTGATTATGTTACTTGCTTTGGCATAACGAATACTTGCGCTTAAAGTGAATTTACTTGCTGTACTCTTCGTATACTTGCCCTCACACTTACATTACTTGCTCATAAGGGCGATTTACTTGCGAATCGGGAAATTTATCCATCAACTATTGTAATTCACTAGAAATTTATGCGAATAACATAATTTTAAAGGATGTATTTCCTTGGATCATCGTGCAAGAGTCTTCAAAAGTACTCGTTAAATATGCGATAAAAAATGGTTGGTCATGACGAAAGTCATAACCAACCATTTTATGATGATACATTTTATAATTTAAACTCATTTACTACCTTACTTAATTCATCTGCTTGGTGGGATAATTCTACCGCAGACGCATTAATTTCTTGCATAGCAGCAGATCCTTGTTCTGCAGCAGCAGCGGAAGTTTCCGTGTTAGTTGCTGTATTTTCTGCAATTTGAGTTACTTCTATAAACGATGCGGCAACTTCTTGACTAAAGTTTAGCGTTTCTTCAATCTGCTTCACCATCTTATCAATAATAGAAATCGTTTCGTTTGTTTGATTCATGATTTGGTCAAGAGAAGCATTCGTTTCGTTTGCAACTTCCACTCCTCGTATTACACTTTCGACACCCTCGTGATTTTGTTTAACAATTGAAGTAACTTCTGACTGTATTGAAGTAACAATACCTGTAACTTCTTTTGCTGCTTTCTGGGATTGCTCTGCCAGCTTTCGTACCTCATCTGCAACTACTGCGAACCCTCTACCATGTTCACCAGCACGAGCAGCTTCGATTGCAGCATTTAAAGCTAGTAAATTCGTTTGTTCTGCAATAGCTGTAATAGTTTTGATAATAGAGGTAATTTCAGTTGATTTGGTCCCTAGTGATTCCACAGTTTGAGTAGTATTTGCCATTGTTTCTTCAATACTCATCATGACATTTGAAGAATGCTGTACAGATTCTCCACCTTTTTGTGCCGCCTCAATCATATGGTCCGTAGCTTCTTTCACTGATTGTGCGTCATTGTTTAAGTATCTTGTTGCTTCTTCTAATGAATTCATTTTTTGTATTGCTTCTGTCATGCTTCGTAATGTTTGATCACTTCCAGCAGCAATTTCATTCGTAGAATCAGCGATAGATTGAATTGTTAAAGCTGTTTCGTCTGATGATGCCATCAATTCTTGACCACTGGCAGAAACATTCACTGTAAGTTCTCTGACTCTTCTTACAAGATCGGCAATGGATGTTATCAGGACATTTGTACTATTCGCGATCTCTGAAAATTCATCTTTAGATCTTACTTTTACTCGTCTCGTCAGATCACCACCAGCTTGTGCGATATCTAAGATGGATCGGTTAATAGCATTCGTACTGCGTTTAATAGAGAAGAATAAGAAAATACCGAAAGATAAGGTTAGTACTACAGAGAAAATAGTTAGTGCTATAAATATCATAAGAGAGGTGTTATTCTCTTTTTTCAATAAAGCAATCTGATTTGCATTATTCTTTTCAAGAAGTTCATTCATTGCAGCGATATGTACATCAACATAATTCATGGCAGTTTTACCGTTTCCAGTATTCACTAATTTTTGGGCTGACTCTATACCTTTTTCATCACGAATGTTGATAACTCGATCAGAATATTGTAAATAAGTTGTAAAAAATTGGTCAATAGATTGAATTTTTTGTAACTCTTCAGGGCGATTTTCGTATGTTTTGTACAGTTCTTTAATGTTTGTAATAGTTGAATCTTTATATTTTCTATAGCTTGCCATATAATTATTCTTACCGGTTATGATATAACTTTGTTCTGCATTAGCAAGCTGTGCAATCTCAGTTGCAATTTGATTTACCATCATCTGTTCTTTAATGTCCACATTAGTGAACTTCTCTAATGCTTGTTGAGCAGAAAACATTTTTGTAGACGTTAGGACGAGCATCGATATTAAAACAACAATAAGAACTGTAAAAATTATAAGAACTCGACCACGAATCGAATGCAGAAAATTGGCCTTGGCTGTACGGTTTAGATTTAGCTTTTTATCCTCCTTCCTAGACTTCTTAAATAGGAAGATAGGTTTGCTTCTTTTAGTTTTTCCTTCGTTCTTTTTACGGGTCTTTATTTTTGGGAAATTCATTGATTTTAAGTTTTTTGCAAAGTTTTTTCTCAACCATATCAATCCTTTCAATATGTCAAACTATTAACATTTTTAAGTTTACTTGTTTTAGTTTGAATTATCTACACTTTTTTGTTTTTTTATAAGTCTTCATGACTAAAGGAGGGTTATTTTTATGAGACAATCGTTTTATTTGTTTGCTTTAAAATTCCGGGGAGGTCAAAAGGGAGATGAAAAGGTAAAATTCGCCAATAGTATGTTTAACCATCACGATTTTCCAAAGGCGGAAACTTCTTTTGATAAAATATCGTTATATATTGAGGAGCTTGCTGACCCGAATATGCCTGCAACGGTCTTTGATGAAATATGGGAGTATTATATAGAAGATTCAAAGTAGGTAGTTCATTGCAATTGAAGGAAAAAAACGGTATCATTAAGCCGAAACGTATAAGAAATGAGGTTATTTAAATGAGTATTCATATTAGTGCAAAAAAAGGTGAAATTGCAGACACAATCTTACTTCCAGGAGATCCATTACGCGCAAAGTATATTGCTGAAACATTTTTAGAGGATGTAGTTCAATATAATGAGGTTCGTAATATGTTCGGATATACTGGGACATATAAAGGAAAAAGAATTTCTGTACAAGGTACGGGAATGGGCGTACCTTCTATATCTATTTATGTTCATGAATTAATGAATGACTACGATGTACAAAAATTAATCCGTGTAGGAACTTGTGGAGCAATCCAAAAAGATGTAAAAGTTCGTGACGTAATTCTTGCTCAAAGTGCATCAACTGACTCTACATTAAATAAAGTGTTGTTGGATGATATTAGTTATGCACCAACAGCTGACTTTGACCTTTTATACAAAGCTTACAATGCAGGTAAAGAAGCTGGTCTAAACTTAAAAGTAGGTAACGTATTTACAGCAGATTTATTCTACAATGAAAACGCTCAAAATGAGAAGTGGGCTGACTATGGTGTTCTTGCTGTGGAAATGGAATCAGCAGCTTTATATACACTTGCTGCGAAATTCGGTCGTCAAGCATTAGCTGTTTTAACAGTTAGTGATCATATTATCACTGGAGAAGCAACTTCTTCTGAGGAACGTCAAACAACGTTTAATGATATGATTGTTGTTGCATTAGAAGCAGCAATTCAAGACTAAGTTAAAAATAGACTGTCATATATATGACAGTCTATTTTTAAAATGAAACTATGACTTAAAGTATTAAAAACTACATATCATATTAAGGAAAGTTTTTTCTGAAAAGGGTGAAAGAATTTGGACGATCAAAAACAAAATAATGAAGAAGACATTACTGAGGTAAAACCAGCATCCAAATATATAAAAATGAAACCATTTGTTTTCCTATTGAGTATTTTTGCCCTAATAGTAGCAACAGCAACAATTACTATGATTGTTTTAACATGGGGAGACGAAAAAGTCGTAAACATTAATACAGCTAATCAGGCTGAGCGTTCTGAGTTTTCTAAATTGTATTTGGCCTATGATAAATTAGAGGAAGAATACTATAAAGAAGTAGATGAAGAAGCGGTGATCAATGGCGCAATTAACGGGATGATCGATGCATTAGAAGATCCATATTCTGATTATATGAATCGAGACGAGGCATCACAGTTCAATGAAAATATTTCGTCGAGTTTTCAAGGTATAGGTGCAGAGATACAAGAAAGAGATGGTTATATTAACATTGTGTCACCTATCAAAAACTCTCCAGCTGAAAAAGCTGGTTTGATGCCAAATGATAAAGTCTTGGCGGTAGATGGTAAAGATATTAAAGGATATAGTGCGTCGGAGGCAGTATTACTTATTCGAGGTAGTAAGGGAACAGAAGTAACATTGTCTATACAAAGAGGTACTAATGCTCAAATGGAAGTAACAATTGTACGTGACGATATTCCGATTGAAACTGTTTATGCAGAAATGTTGGATGATCAAGTGGCACATATTATTATATCGAGCTTTTCTACAAACACATATGATGAATTACTGACAGCAATCGATTCCATGGAGAAAGAGGGCATGAAAGCATTAGTACTTGATGTTCGTCAAAATCCCGGTGGTTTACTATCTTCTGCTATTGATATCTCTAATCTATTCGTAGATGAAGGTAAAAACCTACTTCAAATTGAAATTCAGGGCGATAAAGAGGTTACAGTTGCTACCCCTGGGTCACGTGTAAAAGTTCCTGTTACACTAATCATTGATGAAGGTAGTGCATCTGCATCAGAAATTCTTGCTGGCGCATTAAGTGAATCAGCAAATGTACCGTTAGTAGGATTAAATTCCTTTGGTAAAGGGACTGTTCAAACAGTAAATGATTTACCAGACGGTTCAAATATTAAAATTACTACTGCTAAATGGTTAACACCTGATGGAAACTGGATTCATGACGTAGGGATTCTTCCTGATCATGTAGTTGAATATCCATCTTATGCAATGTTACCTCCTTTAGATACAGCTATAACGTTGAAAAAAAACCAATCGTCCGAAGCTGTCCAAACTGCAGAAGAAATGTTGAAAGCAGTAGGATATGATGTAGGAGTAGTTGACGGGAACTTTGACGAACAGATGAATACTGCTGTGAAGAAGTTCCAATCAGACAACAAACTTGCTGTATCAGGTGATATAGATGGAGAAACATCTTTCCTATTGATGGATCAACTAAGAGCGAAAATCTTAGAAGAGGATCCACAGTTAATAAAAGCACAGGAAATTGCAACAGATTTGTTAAACAAATAAATAGTTGAATAAGAGCTGACCTTTATGGTCAGCTTTTTCGACGATATTAAGGGAGTTAAAGAATATGAAAGATGTCTATCTACTAAGTGGCTTTTTAGGGAGTGGTAAAACTTCTTTACTGTCTCATTTAATAGAACAACTGAAAGCAGAAGGACTAAAACCTGCTGTTATTATGAATGAATTAGGGAAATTGCCTTTTGATAGTAAATCCGTGGATGAAGATGTGCCTATAAAAGAAATGCTAGAAGGTTGTATTTGCTGCACTGGTTCTGAAAAAATGGAAGCACAATTACAAATGTTATTAGAAGGTGAAGAATTCGATGTACTATTAATAGAAACAACTGGTGCGGCTCATCCTGTAGAAGCTATGGATGCAGTTTTATCTCCATATTTTGCAAGTAGACTGAATATGAAAGGTATTATTACAGTGGCAGATTGTAAAAGATGGATAGATAGAGACAAAATGACCCCACAAACACGTATGTTATTTATGGAGCAAATTAAACATGCGCATTTAATAGTAGCAAATAAGGTTGACCTTCTTTCTGACAATGAAATAGCTATGGTAACATTGCAAATTCAGGGGGTAAATAATCACGCTCCTATTATTCAGACATCTAATGCCAAATTACCTTTAAAAATGATTACAAACCTAGAAGCCACTTACTTTAGTCAAGAAATACAACAAACGGCAATAGGGAAACAGCTATCCTTGTCTTCGCGATTACACACATTTACAGAGCCTGTTAACAAGGATGAATTTGAAAAGTGGGTAAAGGAACTTCCAGATACTATTTATCGTATGAAGGGCTATGTACCGTTAAAAGGCCATAAAAATCCTTTTCTATTTCAATATGCATACGGGATGGTACAGTGGCTTCCTGAATACATTAAAATGCATCCACAGATTGTTATTATAGGTGATCAGGTAGAATCTATCGCTATCATAGGAAACACTGAAAATGATTAAAGCGTTTCAATTACTTTATCAAAACCGTCAGTCAGTTAGTTCTATAAAGACAGAAGAAGAGCTCAGAGCCATCATTCATTCTGAGTTATTAGATGAATATACTCACCCTAGAGCTAGATTATCGATTCAAAAAAAATATAGTATGGCATTAGAACGGATTGAAAATAGTAAGCTATCCAACAAGCAGCAGCAAGCGATGGTTGAACTATATAAAGAGGAATTAAAAAAACTGTCAACCGAAGATAATAACTAATATTTTAGCAAAGTGGTTATGTTATCCAAAATTCTTTACTAGATTTGTAGATTTTAAAGATAAAAAGATTCAATTGGTTTCGTTGGAATATTTTATGTGAAAATTTCATTCTATTTTGTGTTTACAATAGGGGAGCACAAAAGAAGGAGGAAATGAAACATGAATAAAAAACATATGATTATGGCTGGAATTTTAGCTAGTGGATTATTAATCTCTACCAATACAGCTAACGCATCTATGAATACTGGGTTTTCACCAACTACTTCCGAGGCAAAGACATCCGTTACCTACAAATGGGACGCTCCAAAAAGCTTTTCCTATAATGTAAAATGGAAATACAATACGCAATTATCATTTGCGAAGCTTCTAACTATTTTAAACCAAGTAGAAAAACCAGCAGTAATAGATAAAGAAAATGAGCAACAAAAAGAAGAGACAACTCCAAAACCTGAAGTTGAAAAACCAATGGAGTCAGAAAAAAAACCAGAAGTGGTAACTCCAACTAAGCCAGTTGAAGAAAAACCAGTAGTAAAAGAACCAGAAACACCAGTTCAAGAAAAACCAGTAGTAAAAGAACCAGAAGCGCCAGTAAAAGAAAATGTTGAAAAAGAACCAGTTGTAAAAGAGCCATCAACTGAAGGGAAAGATGAGGTTAAAGTTACTTCTGAAATTCAACAGGTTGTCGACTTAACGAACAAAGAACGTGCTAAGGCAGGATTACAAGCACTTCAAATTGATACAAAACTAACTCAGTCAGCTCAAGCAAAATCTCAAGATATGAAAAATAAAAACTATTTTTCTCATACAAGCCCAACTTATGGATCACCTTTTGATCAAATGAAGTCAATGGGAATTACGTATAAATCTGCAGCAGAAAACATTGCGATGGGTCAACGTAGCCCAGCTGAAGTTGTAGATGCATGGATGAAATCTCCAGGACATAAAGCTAATATTATGAATGGTTCATTTACACATATCGGAGTAGGTTTATCTGATAGTGGATATTATTGGACACAACAATTCATCGGTAAATAATTAACAAAAAAAACGACGCAGATCAATTTTGCGTCGTTTTTTTTACTGTTGCGATTATTAGTCATCACTTTAGAAATAATTCATTCCTATTTTTCAGCGCTAACTAGGGTGTGCGCTTCCCAAGTAGCAGCAGCGCACATCCGTAGTATCTAATCGTTTTGATTGCTGTGAAGACATTATTACTGCTTCTTCATTTTTTTCTGTAAATAAATAAGTCGTGAGGTAAGTGTTATTGCTCCAATAGACAATCCTACAATTAATCCGATCCAATATCCAAAGCGCTCAAATGAAGTGTAGTTGGCTAGGAAATATCCAGTTGGCAAACCTATTATCCAATAGGAAATGATAGCCATGATAAATGTCATCGTAACATCCTTGTAACCTCGCAATGCCCCTTGAACTGGCGCTTGAACTGCATCAGATAATTGGAACAATGCAGCAAAGAAGAAAAATTGAACTGTTAATTCGATAACATACCGATCATCTGTATAAACAGAAGCAATTTGCTCTCTAAATAATAACAATATCGAAATGGAAAGTAGACTAAAGCATATTGCTGTTATCACACTCAACCAACTATAGGTCTGTGCTTCTGAGAATCGTTTAGCGCCAATTTCATGACCTACTAATATCGTAGCACCCATTGCAATGCTAAGAGGTACCATGTAAAGCAGAGATGTGAAATTCATGGCTATTTGGTGTGCTGAAATAACTTGAGTTGAATATACACTCATCAATATTGTGACAGCTGAAAAGATAGTTGTTTCTGCAAAAAGCGATATTCCTATTGGAACTCCAATTTTCATCAGTGTGCGTATTTTCACAAAAGACGGCTTGGTCCAACCGTGAAAAATTTTTAAATTCGCAAATGGATTACTGCGAAGAACGATAATAAATGCTATAAGTAATATTAGCCAGTAAGTAATCGCAGAGGCTAGTCCCGCTCCGACCCCGCCTAATTCTGGAAAGCCCAGTTTTCCGTATATAAGCAAGTAGTTTAAAACAATGTTAATCGGCGCGGATATCAAGGTGATTAACATGGAAACTCTCGTCTTACCTAAAGCATCGATAAAAGAACGTAAGACACTATATAAAAATAATGGGGCCAGACCAATACTCAGCATTAACAAATAATTCTTTGCCACGATGCGTACACTATCTTCAAGAGGTATTAAATTTAATATTGGGTCAGTGAGCAGGATAATACCTAAAAATACAATAATAGCTAGTACTATTCCTATATAAAAACCTTGTTGTACAAAGGTACGTACATCTTTCTTCTTTTTTGCTCCTATTAATTGTGCTACAATGGGCGTAATGCCTATTAATATACCGGTTAGGGCGGTATATACAGGTACCCATAAAGAAGAACCTATAGAAACACCAGCTAAATGGGCAATACTATATTTACTTGTCATTAAAATATCAAAGAAGGTCATTAAATAGAGTGCAATTTGTGTGATTAGTATGGGCAAGACGATCTTAATCATATACTTACTTTTTTCTGGTAGAGTTCTCATTTCGTGCATGTTGGCATACATCCTTTTAAGTTATAAAATTAGTTAGGAGATTATTAATGAATAATAACACAATAGTATTAACTGGTGGGGGAACGGCCGGTCATGTTTCGTTAAATGAAGCTATAATACCCGAGTTAATAAAGAAAAAATATAATATCCATTATATTGGATCGTATAATGGAATAGAAAAAACAATCATTGGGGAACGATTTCCAGAAATACCTTATCATCCTATTTCTAATGGGAAGTTAAGAAGGTATTTTTCACTGAAAAATCTTTCTGATCCATTTAAAGTCTTGTATGGTACATTACAGGCTTTATCAGTATTGAAAAAAGTCAAACCCTCTATCGTATTTTCAAAAGGTGGTTTTGTATCTGTACCTGTTGTGCTTGCTGCTAAATTGGCGAATATACCAGTTGTGATTCATGAATCAGATTTAACACCAGGGCTAGCGAACAAAATTGCTTCTTCTTTTGCTGAACATATTTTCACTGTTTTTGAAGAGACAATAAGACACTTACCTGAGAACAAAGCATCTTCTATAGGGGCAATACTACGCCCTGATTTATTTCAAGGTAATGACAAAATTGCAGAACAATTAACTGGATTTGATGCAACGAAAGAAACAATTATAATTATGGGTGGTAGTCAAGGATCAGCTAAGATAAATGATGTCATTAAGCAGAATATAGATCAACTTACTCGCAGATTTCAACTTATCCATTTATGTGGTAAAGGAAACAAAGATGAGTTCTTAGTTGGGAAACCTAATTATATTGCATTTGAATATGTTACAAATGAATTACCTCATTTGATGAAACTGTCCGATTATGTAATTAGCAGGGCTGGATCAAACTCTATTTTCGAATTTCTAGAATTGAAAAAACCTATGTTACTTATTCCGTTATCAATTCAGGCAAGTAGAGGGGATCAAGTGTTGAACGCAAGATACTTTGAGAAAAAAGGTTTTGCAAATGTACTTGAAGAAGAAAATCTTAAACCCACTACTTTTATGGATTCCATAAATCATATTGTTAACAATAAGGAAGAAATGATTGATCGGATGTTCGAGACTAACGCTTCAAAAACGCCCGAGCAGTTCGTTGAATTATTACTAACTTACAAAAAGTAAAAAATTCCCGTCACTATGTAAAGTGACGGGAATTTTTTACATTGCCTGTTCCTCTTCGTTTTCTTGTTGCATTAGGACTAAGTGGAACAAGTCTTTTGGTATATAGTATAGATCAAATGCTCCATCTAAGGCATTTATTTCTGCATAGATAGAAGGATGTGATTCATTTGCTTTTAATGCATATCTAAGTTTTTCCGTGGCACGTATACTTTTCGCATTGTTTTTGCGAATTCGTAAAAATACTGTATGGATATCTAAATCAAAGAAAAGTTCCTGTAAAAATTGTTCTTTAGCTTTTTTATTGTATCCCAGACCTTGAAAAGGACAGCCAATCCAAGTGCCTAAAAATCCTGCACCATCTTCTACATCAAACAGATTAATTGTTCCGATTGGTTGACCAAAGTCGCTGACAATTGTTCGAGAAATAACAGTTCCTTTTTCTTCTTCTTCCATTAACTGTTTTGTAACAAACCAATACTCATCGGCCGAACTTGCTTTATGACGTACGAAAGGCAAAATAGTTGGTTCTGACATTAGTTCATAAAGAGATGTACATTCGAATAAATCCCGTTTTTTTATCAAAAAAAGCGCCCCCTAAAAAGAACCAATAAATGAGCAGAGTCATCCTAGTTCCCCTGAAATTTTTCACTTCATCGTGCATAAAAAATTTCGGGGTAGGAATCGAACCTACTAGGACCAGCTCAAAACTGGTGGCGCACCATTTGCCTTCCCTCGGCAAAGCGAACTTTGCCTTATAAAATTATTTGCATTAATAATATACTTTGTTTTTTCTATTTTGCATAGTAGAAAGTATTTTAAAAATAATTAAACTTTTGGAAAAAATATTTTCTAAAAATATATGTTAAATACTTGTATGTTTCTTCTTAAATACATATGATTAAATTAGCTTAGTATAGAACTTGACAGGAGTTTTTAAATAGATGTCTCAGTCTTTCTTAAACCATACTCAATTTCATTTATTATATGATTTAGCCGATGAATATGTGTTCTTTATGCGAAAAGAAGATTCTTCTTATGTATATGAGTTTATCAACAAAAAAGCAGAGGAGCTTTTTTCAGAAAGTCCTATAGGGAAGACACTGGATGAATGTTTTAGTGAACTGCACAATAGAACCATTATCCAACATTATAATCGAGCATGCTTGCAAAAAAAATCTGTTTCCTACCATGATCATCATTGTGTACAAAGTGAAACAAATATAAATGAAACAACAGCTATACCCATTTATGAAAATGGAATGAGTTATATTTTAGCAACAACTAAAGAAGTTTCTCGGACAAAGAATATGAAAGATTATACCTATGTTTTGGAGTCTTACAGTAAAGCCATTAATGAAGTTGCATTAGTTGCGTTGACAAATCAGGATGGAATAATTGAAACAGTAAACGAACTATTTGAAACTACAACGAAATTTAAAAGGGAAGATGTGATAGGTAAAACATTTCATTTGATAAATTCTAACTATCATGACGAATCTTTTTTCTCTAATTTGTGGGAAACGATAGGTAATGGAGATATTTGGCATGGCCAAATACGTAATCGAACAAAGGAAGGATCTTTTTTTTGGGTAAATGCGACCGTTGTACCCATAAAAAATGATTTAGGACAAATTGAAAAGTTTTTAACTATACAATTTGATGATACGGAAAAGAAACGTATGATGAACGAACTACGAAATATAGAACGCTCCTTTAAATTAATCACGGAACACTCAAATGATCTAATAGCTATAACAGATGCAGAAGGTTTCTTACTTTACTCGTCGCCAAGTCATGAATCAATATTAAAATATGATAAAGAAGAATTACTTGGTAGTTATTATTTTAATCTGATAACAGATCAAACGGAAACAGTAAGTTTATCTAACTTAAAGATGTTAGATAAGTTCCGAGTAGAACTTCTTCTACAAACAAAGGATGGAAATTCTATTTGGACAGATACATCAGTAACGACAGTAGAGAACACAGTCGATGATGAGAAGGAAAAATGGTTCGTTATTGTATCTCGTGAAATTACAGAGAAAAGAGCCTTAGAAGATCAGCTAAAGTTTATGGCTTATCATGATAGTTTAACTAGTCTACCAAATCGACGTTCCTTTTATGAAGACTTTCCAGTTTATATCTCGTCTGTAAGTTCAGAGTTTCCGAATGTAGGGTTATTATATATTGATGGCGATAATTTTAAAGCGATTAATGATCAATACGGACATGATGTTGGGGATCAGTTTTTAACTCATTTTGCTGAAAATCTCCAGCACAGTTTAGATTATAAGTACAATATATATCGTATTGGTGGCGATGAATTTGTCATAATCATTGATCAGATTGCAGATTATTTGAATGGTAGAAGCATTACAATTGAAAAAATTGTTCAGACAATCCAGCAAAGTCTACGAAAAGGTTGGATTATAGAGGAGTCTTACTTTTCGCCCACTTCGTCGATCGGGATTGCCATGTTCCCAAATGACGGCTCTTCCATAGACGAGCTATTAGATCATGCAGATCAAGCGTTATACATCGCAAAGAAAAATGGAAAGAACAATTATATATATACTAATGCCGTTCAGACTTAATGGAACGGCTTTTTCTTTCAATTGACCTATGATAGGTGAACAAAGGAACGTAAACTTAGAAGGGAATGTAAGAGATGACACAACATATTTTATTAATAGAAGATGAAATTAATATAGCGAAGTTTGTGGAGCTTGAGCTAACGCATGAAAATTTTCTAGTTACTGTTTCTTATGATGGGCGTGAAGGAGCAGATTTAGCTTTAAATCATAATTACGACCTTATGCTAATCGATGTCATGCTACCAAATTTGAATGGTTTAGAAATATGTCGACGTGTACGCAAAAAGAAAAGTACACCTATTATACTAATCACTGCCAGAGACGCGATAATAGATCGTGTATCCGGTCTAGAGACAGGAGCAGATGATTATGTGGTGAAACCATTTGCTATCGAAGAGCTATTAGCAAGAATACGAGCAGTTCTTAGAAGGGTAGAGCCCCCTGTAGAAAATGATAAAAGTGAATTGACAATCCAAGGTCTAACTATTGAACAGAAAGCTCATCAAGTCTTCTATAATGGAAAAGAAATTGAATTAACAAAAACTGAATACGATATGCTCGTCTATTTAATGGAAAATTATAATATGGTGTTGTCTAGAGATGCTATTCTGGAAAAAGTGTGGGGCTATGATGTTGAGGTTGAAACAAATGTTGTTGATGTATACATAAGGCATTTGAGAAAAAAACTGCCTACTGAAATTGCTGCTATAATCGAGACGGTTAGAGGCGTAGGGTATGTTATGAGATGATTAGACAATGGACTTTACAAAGAAAATGGACGTATGCTTCCGCGATTTCCATATTTTTAAGCTTTCTTATGATGTGTATTATATTATATTTTTCTCTTTTCAATTGGCTGCAAATTTCCGAGAAAAAAATTGCCCAGAATACATTAGATGAAGTTTCTCATTTTTTTATTTCTAATGGTCCCATTATTTCCATACAAGATATTCAAAAAAATAGGACTTTACTCAATCAATTGGTCAATCAAAAACAATCGGTTCGTATCTTAAATGACGATGGCATAGAAATTCTTAGAATAAACGATGCAAGCGAGTTTCCAGAAACAACTACATTCCAAACGGAGGAATTTGTTAGAGAAGAGATAGATGGAAAACTAGTTTTTCATAAGGTAGCAGAGATAGACTTTGGATTATTTAAAGGATATGTACAAATCTCTCATAGTTTAGAAAGTTTTTCTCAGCTCATGAATTATATATTGATTGCTATGGGCATATTCACAATCATTGCACTAGTTCTATCTGCGTTGATAGCCTTTGTACTATCCTCGATATTGCTGAAGCCAATTAAAGAATTAAGAGATGAGATGCAGCTTGCGAAACAGACTAAGTTCACCCAAAAAGTGAGTTTTCAATATGACAATGAAGATGAAATCGGAGAACTTCTAAAAATTTACAAGGAATTGATGGATGAAGTATCCAAAACGATTACAAGACAAGACGAATTTATCCAAAATGTTTCCCATGAATTGCGTACCCCCGTACAGGTCGTGGAGGGGCACTTATCGCTATTAAACCGCTGGGGAAAAGAAGATCGCTCTATACTAGATGATTCCCTGGAGATATCCCTCTCTGAAATACAAAAAATGAAGTTATTAATCGAAGAAATGTTAAAGCTTGCAAAAAATGAGCATAATAACATGAAGGAAGCAACTTCCGTAACAAATATCCTTCAACAGCTACAGCAAAGTTATTTACATTTATCAACTGGGACAACAATAGAAATTCTTGGAGATGAACAAATAAAAGTACCTGTTCCGCCTACTGCTTTAGAGCAAATTCTGCGTAATCTAATAGAAAATGCGATAAAATATAATGATAATCAACCATATATCAAGGTGATAGTTGTAAACTATATAGATCAGGTGCAAATTACAGTGGAAGACAATGGAGTTGGTATCAAAGATTCCTTATTACCTAAAATTTTTGAACGCTTTTTTATAGTTGATGAAGCGAGAACTAAAAGCAATGGTGGTTCAGGGTTAGGATTAAGTATAACTAAGAGCTTGATAATTGAATACGGCGGTACAATTTCAGTGGAAAGTGAAAAAGGTAAAGGCACAAAATTTTACATTTTATTCCCTAAATTAACAAGTGAATAATCATTCAGTGCAAAAGTATAAAAAATATGACAAATTACTTTGTTTTTTTTGAAAAAAACCATTGTATTTTTTTCCTATAGTAGTAAGATTGAGATGGAAAAATTGTTCTTATATAAGGATAGTTTGAGATATATAAAAAAGAGGTAAACTATATACGTGTATTTGCGTGTATTATGTTCTATATATACTGGAACTTTTTTATCCATTAAAATGTATTTTTTTATAAATGCCTAGAAGGCACAAAATGTTGGAGGTTTTTTTAAATGTCGAACAATCAAACACCTTGGTCAGCTTTTTCTGGTCCGAACCTTGGTTATGTGATGGAGCAGTATGATGTGTTTTTACAGTCTCCTGACGATGTAGATCCTGAATTAGTACAGTTATTTCAGCAATACGGTGCTCCTAAGATTCCCGCTTCTGTTTCATCTAGTAACGCTGATACACCAGCTATCGAGCCGAATAATTTCGAGAAAGTGATTAACGCAATTCAGCTTGCAGATGCAATTCGCACTCATGGTCACTTAACTGCTAATATTTATCCATTAAATGATGGACCAAAAGAAGATTCTAAGATGAATCTAGGTACTTATGGTTTAACTGAGCAAGATTTAAGAGAAGTACCTGTATCGTTCCTAATTCGCAATGCACCAGCAAATATTACGAATGGATTACAAGCAATTGAACATTTACGTTCAATGTATTCTGATAAGATTGCATTTGAAATTGCTCATATAGTCAACTCAGATGAACGTGCTTGGTTACAAGAAAAGATTGAAAAAGGCAATGTGAAAGAAAAACTTTCAGCTGAAGACAAGAAACAATTACTAAAACGTTTAACACAAGTTGAAGGATTCGAGAAATTCATTCATCGAACATTTGTAGGAGCTAAACGCTTCTCAATTGAAGGTTTAGATTCTTTAGTATTATTAATGGATGAGTTAGTTCGTCAATCAGATAAAACAAAAACTAAACAAGTAAATATTGGTATGGCACATCGTGGCCGTTTAAATGTGTTGACTCATGTTCTAAACAAACCGTATGAAATGATGTTTGCTGAATTTGCCCATGTACCTTCAAACTCTTTTTTACCAAAAGATGGTTCATTGGAACTTTCTGAGGGCTGGTTCGGGGATGTTAAATACCATAAAGGAGCAAGTTACCGCTCGCAATCTGGTTTAACAGTAAAACTTGCATATAATCCTTCACATCTAGAAGTGGTTAGTCCAATTGTTACAGGTCAAACACGTGCTGCACAAGAAACAACTGATGCTGCTGGTTACCCTGTTCAGGATAAAAATGCTGCTTTTGCTATACTAGTGCATGGTGACGCTGCATTCCCAGGGCAAGGGGTAGTAACTGAAGTTTTGAATTATAGCAGAGTTCGTGGATATCAAACAGGTGGTTCTATCCATATAATTGCGAACAATATGATTGGTTTTACTACAGAACATTATGATTCACGTTCTACTAACTATTCTTCTGATCCAGCAAAAGGATATGAAGTGCCTGTAGTTCATGTTAATGCTGATGATCCTGAAGCAGTAGTTGGAGTTGCTAAATTTGCTCATGAATATCGCCAAAAATTTGGAAAAGATATTGTAATTGACTTATTAGGTTATCGTCGATATGGTCATAACGAAATGGATGAGCCGCTAGTAACAAATCCTGCTATGTATCATTCTATTCATAAGCATCCAACTGTTCGTGAATTATATGGACAGCAGTTAGTTGAAGAAAGTTTAATGGATTCTTCAGAAGTAAAAACTTTGGATGAATCGGTTTTCACTGGCATGCAACAAGCTTATGATCGTGTTAAAGAACTTCCACAATCAACGGCTCATGAAATTGTTGTACCACAAGTAGTTTTAGATGGTTTTCCAGAACTTCAAACAGGGGTTGAAGAAAGTAAGCTTGCTAAAATTAATGAAGAGTTACTTACTTGGCCAACTGATTTTAACGCATTCAAAAAATTAGCAAAAATATTAAAGCGTCGTGAGGAACCATTTAAAGGTAAGGGCAAAGTTGACTGGGGCCATGCAGAAACTTTAGCATTTGCAACAATCATACAAGATGGTAATTCAATTCGTTTATCTGGTCAGGATGCTCAACGTGGAACATTCTCACATAGACATTTAGTACTCCATGATGAAAAAACTGGAGCTGAATTAACACCAATTCATTCCATAAGTGATGGGAAAGCATCATTCGTTGTGCATAATAGCCCTCTTACAGAAGCGGCTATTCTAGGGTATGAATTTGGATATAATTTAGAAGACAATAACTCCCTAACTATTTGGGAAGCACAATACGGTGACTTCGCTAACATGGCTCAAGTAATGTTTGATAACTTTATCAGTTCGGCACGAGCTAAATGGGGGCTTAAATCTGGCTTAGTAATGCTATTGCCACATGGAGCAGAAGGCCAAGGATCCGAACACTCTAGTGCACGTTTAGAACGTTATTTACAATTAGCTGCTGAAAATAACTGGACTGTAGCCAACCTATCAAGTGCGGCTAACTATTTCCATATTCTACGCAGACAAGCAAAAATGCTTAAAGATGAAGCAATTCGTCCATTAATAATTGTTTCACCAAAGTCATTATTACGTCATCCTTTAGTTGGAGCGGATGTGTCTGAATTGACTACAGGTCAATTCGAAACAATTATTGAGCAACCAGGTTTAGGCGAACAAGTAGAAAAAGTAGAGAAAATTGTTTTTGTTAGTGGTAAACTTGCAATAGACTTGGCAGACAAAGTAAAAGATGGAGCAGATTTCGAATATGTTCATATTGTACGTGTTGAACAACTGTATCCATTCCCACAAGAAAAAATTCAAGAAATTGTTTCTCGTTATCCGAATGTGAAGCAACTTGTGTGGGCTCAAGAAGAAACACAAAACATGGGCTCTTGGAACTTTGCTCTACCATATTTATTAGATATAGCTAAAGATCAAGAAATTACTTATGTTGGTCGAGTGCATAGAGCAAGCCCTGCTGAAGGTGACGGCGATACTTATAAAGTCGAACAAACGCGGATAATTGAAGAAACATTAAAGAGCTTATAAGTTAGGAAAGATAAGAGGAGGAAATTGAAGTGGCAGAAATTATTGTTCCAGAGTTAGCAGAATCGATTACAGAGGGTACCATTGCACAGTGGTTAAAACAACCGGGTGATACAGTTGAAAAAGGTGAGTTCATCGTAGAACTTGAAACAGATAAAGTTAATGTAGAAGTTATTTCTGAAGAAGCTGGAGTAGTAAGTGAACTTCTAGCTGCTGAAGGAGACACAGTACAAGTAGGGCAAGTAATCGCTGTAGTAGGAGCTGGTTCAGGTTCAACTGCATCTGCACCTGCTGCACAGTCTGAGGCAAAAGAAGAGGTAAAAGCTACTGAAGCACCTAAAGCAGCACCAGTTGTTGAGGAAACTTCAAATGAGCAAGACCGCACTATTGCTAGTCCTGCAGCGCGTAAATTAGCTCGTGAAAAAGGCATTAATTTAAGTGAAATTTCACCAGTAGATCCAATGGGTCGCGTTCGTGTACAAGATGTTTCAGCCCATGGTTCTGCACCAACTCCTACAAAAGCAGCACCTGCATCACCAGCAAGTGCTACAAAAGAAGATGACGGCCGAACAACTCGAGAAAAAATGTCTCGTCGTCGTCAAACTATCGCATCACGTTTATTAGAAGTAAGACAAAATACTGCTATGCTTACAACTTTCAATGAAATTGATATGACAAATGTTATGGCATTGCGTTCACGTAAAAAAGATAAATTCTTTGAGGATCACGATGTTCGTCTAGGATTTATGTCTTTCTTTACTAAAGCGGTAGTTGCTGCACTTAAAAAATATCCATACGTTAATTCTCAAATTGACGGAACTGACATTGTAAAAAATAATTTCTATGATATTGGTATTGCTGTTTCTACAGAAGGTGGTCTTGTAGTACCGATTGTTCGTGATGCAGATCGTAAAAACTTCTCAGAAATCGAAGCTAATATCGGGGAACTAGCTAAAAAAGCTCGTGATAACAAATTAGCTCTATCAGATATGTCTGGTGGTTCTTTCACTATCACTAACGGTGGGGTATTCGGATCACTAATGTCAACACCAATTCTCAATGGTACACAAGTGGGTATCTTAGGAATGCATACAATCCAAAAACGCCCAGTTGCTATTGGAAACGAAATTGAAATCCGTCCAATGATGTACGTGGCATTATCTTATGACCACCGTGTAATCGATGGTAAAGATTCTGTTGGATTCTTAAAAACAGTGAAAGAGTTACTTGAAAATCCAGAAGATCTTTTATTAGAATCTTAATATCTATAAAAAAAGACTCCCAAATGGGAGTCTTATTTTTATGGAAGTATTTGTTTCTTGGAATAATAAAAAAATCAGTTCTAGTTTAAATTTTGCTCCTATATTTTCAATACTTTAATATTACTTTACATAGAAGGTACATAAATTATTAGGTCAATAATAAATGCAAAAGAAGGATTTTTATATATTTGAGTAGAAGAATAAGAGATATCCATTTAATATGGCACAAATATATTAGGTTATTTGGAGGGGTTACAATGGAGTTTAAAAGAGTTAAGGTAGAATTTAAAGTGGTGGGCATTAAAGGCAGAGGGGCATTTGAGAACTTGAGTATAGAAATTCCAAAACTTGCAAAGCAATTAATAAGTCGTTCTGACGAAATACAAAATCATCTAGGAATTGAAATTGCTCTATTTGAACCAAAAAAGAGTAGTGATCACCATGAAGGCGAATATTATGTGGGATTGAAAGTGAAAGATTCTTTAATAGAAGTTCCTTATGGAATGGATTTTATTGAAATTGCTCACGATTATGTCTCAACTAGAGGGAAAATATCAAATATCGGTAATCTACATTCTCAGTTATTGAGGTGGACAGAAGAGCAAGGTCATACACGAAACTTTGAGAGTTATATTGTAGAGACATATCATCCGGTCGAAGAGGGAGAGGAAGAGGTACAGATTTACTTACCAATATTCTCTTAATTCCGTAGTTATTCTCTTCTAAGCTGCCAAAACATCTATAGCTTTTCTTTTTTACTGTACTATTGCTATTAACTATGTGTTATTAATTATGACCTTTTTATACTAACTCCACAATTCATAGAATAATAATGAAGATAATTTGTAATTAAATAAAAATAAATTATCTTCATCATAAAATATCCTATGAGACAAGTTTTAGACCTATTGCTGCACTTAAAACCATACCTATAAAAACAAGTCTTCTCCAGTCTTTTGATTCATCATATAAAACCATACCTAGAATTGCTCCACCAGAAGCACCAATTCCTGTCCAAATTGCATAGGCAGTTCCCATTGGTAGTGTTTTCATTGAATAAGCAAGAAAAATAAAACTAGATCCAAACCCCAAAATTAATAGAATTATTGATTGCCATTTAGGATCCTGATGCAATCTATTTATCATTATTACACCAAACATTTCAAACATTCCCGCTAAAATTAAAGAAATCCATGCCATTAAGTTTCATCCCCTTTCTGAACTTTGTCCTTTGTAACTAATTTCAAACCAATAACTCCTGCCAATAAAAGTAGAATTAAAAGTATCTTTTCCATTTTAAAAGGTTCACCAAGGAATAAAATTTCAGAAAAAACAGTCCCCGCAGTTCCTAATCCAACAAAAACAGCGTATACAGTTCCCACAGGAAGTTTTCGTCCTGCCATGATCATTACATAAAAACTGATGAATATAGCAATAATTGTTCCAGTCCAAGTCCAAAAGTCATCAGCATGTTTTAGACCAATAACCCATAATACTTCAAATAAAGCAGCAATATATACTTTAGTCCATTCAGTATTCATTAAAATACACCCCCAATTTTATAGTTTCTCAAAAAAGAAAAAAAGCCTAAGAGATAACTGTAAAAAACAGTTTCTCCCAGGCTTTTATCCTTCCGTGACACAGCATAGCCGTGAGTTTTCTCTCGGACCAGACCAACATTGACTGCAGCGGAACCCTAGAAAACATTTTATCTATGCAATTACCTTGTATTATACACAATTTTAAAATTAAGTCAATTAAGATTATACAGTATAACTTTCGCAAATTTAACAAAAGCACATATGTCCCCCAAAATAATCCTTATTTATTTTAAGAAGAAAAGTTGAGAATATCAATTGAAGGAATATTATGTAGCCAATCATTTTCGTGGGTTACCTAACTATAATATGTCTCAAAATTGCCACATTTCCAATCCTTTTCTGTAGCCATTTCACTAATTTGAGAAATAATGAATTAAATGGCCGAACATAACTGGTAAAGTCCAAATATAATCAATAAGTCTTTACAATGTTGCATTCTTATTTTATAATGAAAATATATTCATTCATTAAAAAAGGGGAATCATACATGCAATCAAGTGACTATAAGGTTACGATTGTCAAAGCTAATAAAACGGATTTAGATGTAAGAAAACAGATGGCTGAAATCTTTGCAGAAGGCTTCACACAATGGCTTGGCTTTTTTTCCAAAGATAAAAAAATTATTTCAAAGGCTTTTGCTCATATGTTTATTTTAGATCAATTTTATGTAGCTATAGTAAATGGTCAAGTTGCAGGAGTTACTGCATGTACAGATGGAAAAACTTTTTCGGTTAGATTAAATACTAAAGAGTTGAGAAAGCACTTAGGTTTTATTAAGGGAAGCTTGGCAGGAATCTTTTTAAGAAAGGAATTTGAAGCACCTTATGAAAGTTTCCCTCCAAATGCTGGTTCAATTGAGTTTGTTGGAACAGCTCAGAAATTCCGCGGTCAGGGTATAGCATCTCAAATCATAGGACATATCATTGAAAACACTCCATACAATGATTATCTCATTGAAGAAGTTGCAGATACGAATATTCCAGCGATGCGATTGTATGAAAAATTGGGATTTGAAGAATACAGAAGGAAGCCTATTCCGGTAAAGATAGCTAAGAAAAATGGAATTAATAATCTTTTGTCTTTGAAATATGTGGAAAAATAAAAAATGTTTTTTCCATTTAACGGAGAAGTTGAAAAGGAGAGAGAAATATTGCCTAGAACAGAAGAACAATACGAGGCAATGAGAATTGCAACAAGTAATAAAATTCATACAGCAGCAATAAAGCTATTTGCAAAGAAAGGGTTTGCTGCTACAAGTGTTAAAGATATTGCCGAAGGGGCGGGAATCAGCATAGGGCTAATGTATCGTCATTACAAAAAGAAAGAAGATTTATTTAATGAGTTGGTTACCTATGCCGCAGAGGGATTAGATAGAGTTGTGAAAAAGTTTAAAAGTGATGATTCACCAGTAGAGTTAATTCAACAATTTACACTGGAAATATTAAATGATCTTGATAAAGATGATGAATATTCCCATTTTCACATGCTGATGAATCAATCCGCAACGATAGAAGACCCTTCTCCTCAAATAAAACACCTTAACAAGCAGAGTGAAGCAATGTTACATCAAACTGCCCGGTTAATTGAAAAGGGTCAGAAACTTGGTCAATTTAAAAAGGGAAATGCTATGGAGATGGCATTTTTCTATTTTGCTTCTATACAAGGATTAACGATGATGAAAATTACTTTAAAAGAAGGGTTCATAACTCCGAATCTGGAAATCGTAACATCTTTTTTGATTGAAGATTGTATCTCACGGTAACTTTCTTGAGTTAATGAATGTAGGAATGAGTTTCCCTTCATAATTTTATGCTGGATAATTATGTTAAGATTTATATAAAATTATGAGAGTATATTCTAACGAGACAGTTTAATTCAATAACGATACCAGTTGTACACAATTGAAAAGATATATAAAATGTAATAAATGGTAAATTCAAAGGGGAGAACGAAACAATTTAAGTGCGGAAGAAAATATTAGTAGGTTACTAACATTGTGGAGGAAGAAAGGGTGGCAAGTAATACATATTCAACATATGTCCGATAACCCTAGTTCTGTATTCCATCCAAAGAATGAAGGATTTACTATAAAAGAATTGGTCGAACCCATTGATGAGGAAGTAATTATAACAAAGAAAGTGAATAGTAGTTTTATCGGTACAAATTTAGAAGAGTTTTTAAAATTAAACCATATAAGAACATTAATAATAACGGGTTTGACTACGCCCCATTGTGTATCTACGACTACTAGAATGAGTGGGAACTTAGGTTTTAATACATATCTTATTTCAGATGTGACAGCAGCGTTTGGTATGAAGGATCAAAATGATAATTATTATGATGCCGAGACTATACATAATACTTCTCTAGCCACTTTAAATGAAGAATTCGCTACTATACTTACAACAGAACAACTAATAGATGTTGTAAAATAATCTTATTCTATTAACTTAGTTATACCATTAAAGAAGTAGAAATTTAGACTTAAGTAGTCAGATACATAAACTAGTTGGGGACTTAAACCTATATATAATCATGGATCTCAAAAGGAAGGAGAAGATTTATGTTTTTTAAGAAGAAGGTAGAAATGGATTTTTACTGTATTGCAATTTTTGCTGAAAAAGACCTAGAAGAAGATGAATATGTACAATTAGTAGATAGAATGGAGAAAATAGGAAACGTAGAGGTCATAACAGAGATGGCACTTACATCAGAATCCATTGTTTCCTTAGAGAAAAGGTTTCCAAATACTGAAATTAAAGCTCCAAGTTTTGCAGTTTTAAAAATAGATATGGATAGAGTCAATGAAGAGACAAAAAAGATGGAAAAGAAATTCAAATGGAAAAAATTATTCGGTACCATTCATCTAGATGAATATCTTGTAGTTGAACATAATACGATGTATGATTTTACAAAAACACTTCTCTATACTACAAATCTAGAAGATGTAATTGAATTTTTAAGAACAAGGTCGGATTGTACTAAAACTATATAAAAATTCTAATATATTATTTCACGAGTTTGTTTACACGAAGAAACTCATACTATAATGGCCATTTGTGATCAATCAAAAAGTACAACTATTTTTTTATAAATGCCGCCGATTCTTAACTTACAACATAAAGTTGAAAACGCAAGAATGCTAATTTAAGCATTTTTGCGTTTTTAATTCTATTTAAAATGTTCTCGGATTCATCAAGAGGTTTTAGCTTTAGGAGCTCTTTTTCTTGTTGTAGGTTTTTTCTTTTTTGTATTATCAAGAGAAGCTTGGAGTGCAGACATAAGATCTGTCACATTTGAAGGTAATTCAGTTTGTTTTTCGCTTGTCATTACTACATTATTTCCAGCCTTTTTCTCTTCTATTAGTTCCATCAAGGCAGTTCTGTATTCATCTGTGTATTTTTCCGGTTCAAACGCTGTGGTCAATTGATCTACAAGCATTAGTGCTGTATCCAGTTCTTTTTTTACTACAGTTTGTTCCGAGGGAATATTAGGTACATCTGCAGTATTACGGACTTCATCGGGAAAATGAATTGTTTCCATAATTAAAGTTTCCTTGTATACTCGCACGATTGCTAGTTGTTCTTTCGAACGAATCATAATTTTAGCTACGCCAATTTTACCTGATTCATGGAGTGCTTCTCTTAAAAGTGAATATGCTTTTCCACCACCACTATCAGGAGCCATAAAATAACTTCGTTCAAAGTAAATTGGGTCTATTTCTTCTAATTTTACGAAGTCAATTATTTCTACAGCTTTATCCTCATTTTCTTTTTTCAGTTTTTCCAATTCCTCCGCATCTAAAATAACAAATTTGTTTTTAGAGTATTCATATGCCTTGACGATATCCTCATTCTTCACTTCTTGTTTGCAGCCTTCACATACCTTTTCGTAGCTAATTGGGGTATGGCAATCTTTGTGGAGTTGACGTAATTTAATATCTTTATTTTCCGTTGCTGCATGTAGCTTAATGGGGATATTAACTAAACCAAAGCTTATACTTCCTTTCCAAACTGTATGCATTATGTTCACCACTTTTTCATTTTCTTCTTACTATGCAATCTTTTACGTCTTTTTATGTATCAAAAGTAGATTTAATATGAAAACTAAGAAAAAACTGTGGAGGTAGGAATATAATTGATGCCCATGCTTTTAACAGCTTCGCCAGAAATTCCTGTAGGAGATGATTGGCTGTACGAAGCGAAATATGATGGATTTCGATGCATTTTGGAATGGGATAATGAGCCTTTACTTAAAAGCAGAAACGGAAAATTACTAAACGATATGTTTCCAGAAATTATTAAATTCTGTAATGAAATTTATAACAAAATCAAATCTTTTTTACCACTAACAATGGATGGGGAAATAGTATGTTTAATAAATAACTTTCAAAGTGAATTTTCAAAGGTGCAAACTAGAGGAAGAATGCAAAATTTCGAGACCATTAAGAATAATGCAGAAATATTTGCTTGTCATTATATTGTGTTTGATTTACTCAAATATAAAGGTAAGGATTTAACTAAACTTTCATTGATAAAGCGAAAGCAACAGATGGCGAGACTGTTTAACAAAGTTCAGTTGCCTATATCTATAAATTATCAAGATATAAATAAGCTACAGATGATTGATGTTTATGAGGAAAATACATTATTGTGGAATACAATAGTCTCAAATAATGGGGAAGGCTTAATCGCTAAACAAAAAAGCAGTACATGGAATAGCGGGGAACGCACTAAAAAATGGTTGAAAATTAAAAACTGGAGATTTATTAGTGTCATTTTAACTAAGTACGATAAAAATAATGGATTTTTTCATGGTGCACTTTATCAAAAGGACTCATTAGTTGAAATCACTACGTTTCGTCACGGACTATCTGAAATGGAGTTAAGTACGTTGACAGAATTATTTCAAACGAATGGAACAAAACTATCGAATAATATTTGGGAGTTAGAACCGTCTATTTGCATAGAAATTGCCTGTATTGATTTTGATGGTAAAAAGTTAAGGGAACCAAGATTCCATTCGTTTAATCTGAATAAACCTATACAGGAGTGTAATTGGCAACAAATGCAAAAGCAGTTATATCCTTTACCATCATCTACTATAATAACTCATCCTGATAAGCCTATATGGCCAGATGCGGGAATACTAAAGGATGATTACCTTTTATATCTTCAACGCATATCACCATATATTTTACCTTTTTTAAAGGATAGGCTTCTTACTGTTATTCGTTTTCCGCATGGTGCAGCAGGTGAAAGCTTCTATCAGAAAAATAGTCCAGATTATGTTCCGGATTTTGTTATGACAAAGCAAATAGAAGATATTAAATATATTTTATGTAATGATCTAGACACCTTGCTTTGGTTAGGAAACCAGCTTGCATTAGAATTTCATGTTCCTTTTCAAACTGTAAATACTACAAATCCTACAGAGATTGTATTTGACTTGGATCCACCCTCGGTTCATGAGTTCTCATTAGCAGTGGAAGCTGCTCAACAGATGAAAGTTATATTTGATCAATTTCAGCTTAAATCCTATGTGAAAACCTCTGGTGGAAAAGGAATTCAGTTATATATTCCACTAGAGGAGGATAGTTTTTCGTATGAAGAAACTGGTATTTTCACTAAGTTTATATCAGAGTTTTTAGTAGAGCAGGAACCAAAATGGTTCACTACTGAAAGGTTGAAAAAGAATCGCGGGAATAAATTGTATTTGGATTATGTTCAACATAAAGAAGGGAAAACTATCATTTCTCCATTTTCACCAAGAGGGAACGAATTGGGACTTATTGCAACTCCATTGAAATGGGAGGAGGTTAGAGAGTCCTTGAGACCAGATGAATTTTTGATTCCACATGTGTTAGACCGTATAAAATATGAAGGAAATCCTTTTCAAGACTTCCGAGTGGGAGCGGAAAATGAAAGATTTGCGATTGTATTAAACCAATTAAAAGAACTTGTAGAAAAATAAACAGGAATCACAGAAAAACGTACGTTCGCATATGCTATAAAAGAGGAGGGAACAATTGTGGGTAATGATTTGGTTAAATATTTAAATCGAGGTTGGATTGTCGATATGATGTATATCTCAAAAGCTGGTGAAATAAGTAAGCGCAAAATTAGGTTATTAAAAGTACAAGGAGATTTATTCCATGCATACTGTTTCAAACAGCATGCGAACCGAACATTTAGAATTGATCGTGTGCTAGCAATTGTTCCCATAATAAAACCGGAATAAGGAACTATATAATTTTCTCCTTTTTTCGTTCAATGATTAATTGAAAAAAGTTCTCTTGAACCGTATACTAGTTATAAAGGAAGTGGTTATATGATACATACAAATTGGGCTACAAAGCCGACTATCAAAACAGTGACGTGTTCTCATACAGATGCTAAAAAATTTCTTGTGAGTAATGTACTTACCGTTGGAAAAACATATGAAGTTAAAAATGAAACAGAAGAATTTATATTTGTTATTGACAACACAGGAAAAGTTGGCGGCTACTACAAAGAATATTTTCAATAAAAAACCGATGTGAACTCATCGGTTTTTTTTCATAAGGAGACAAGAGTAGAATATGGTAGACATCGTAAAGGAAGAACAACAGAAGAGATTAAATAGAGTACATATTGCACAAGACAGAGCTCTTATTGGAGCTGGTGGATATCTTTCGCCAGAAGAACATTTACTAGAGGACGTACTTATCGCTGTTTCTTTAAAAAAGCCAGTTTTGCTAAAAGGTCCAACGGGTGCAGGTAAAACAAAGCTTGCTGAAACAGTTTCAGCCTTCTTTACTCAGCCGATCCAAAGTATAAACTGTTCGGTGGACTTAGATGCGGAGGCTTTACTAGGATTTAAAACAATCGTAACTAATGATGGTGTGAGTGAAATTGATTTTGTTGATGGTCCTGTAGTTGAAGCGATGAAAAAAGGGCATATTTTATATATTGATGAGATCAATATGGCTAAATCAGAGACTCTTCCTATATTGCATAGTGTGCTCGATTATAGACGCATGCTAACAAACCCTTTTACTGGAGAAGTTATAAAGGCACATCCTGATTTTTCGGTGATTTCTGCGATCAATGAAGGTTATATCGGCACAACACCCATGAATGAAGCACTAAAAAATCGTTTCGTAACCTTTTCCGTTCCTTATATATCCGGTGAGCATCTTGAAAAACTATGGCAGGAGATGTTCCCAACAGCACCGAAGACATTACATACACTTATGTTAAACCTAGCAGATGATTTGATGGAACAAGTAAAACAAGGTTTGCTTTCAGAGGAAGCGGCATCTATTAGAAGTTTGCTATATGCAACAGAATTGGCATTATATATGGATCCAGTAAGAGCTATAACTTATGCTATCGCTGAAAAGCTAGAGGATGACCAAGAAAAACAACTTGTGTTAGCATTGGCTTCTTCTTGGATAAAGTGAGGGAAATAAATGGATTCAGTTGACAGGTTTATACAGTTCAATAATGAAACTATTGATGCAAGACAGCTAATGCATTATGAAAATGTTGCAAAAGCTTTAACAAAAAATACGTTATTAGCAATAAATGAACGAAAACTAATCGAATTTCAACCTGTGGATCAAACTATTTCTATAAGTGTGTTTTGGAGACATCGGGATGAACAAGTGATGCATGAAGGTAGATTGTCCGATATTTTTCTGATGTCAGAAGGATTTTGGAAGTATTTTGATGTGCTAATATGGCAGGATTTTCTAGAAGAAAAACCAACTGAACTATCAAAATTCATGGATCAGTTATTATTTTGTATAGAAGAATTTCGACTGGTTGAAGTGGTTCAGGAAAAAAGAGTTGGTACGCAAAAAACATTTAAAACTCGCATAAAAACATATTTGGATTTTCATAAACAGCAGCTACGTGTAAATATACAGAAAGGTTTCTTAGCAGATGCTTTTATCAGTTATTTATATATTTCCCTATATGAGGGCACGATGTATGTACAAGGACCAGATTCGTTTAAGCTAGCAAATAATATTATTCAAAAAGTATATGAATCTAAAACAACTCAGCAGTCTATTGATTTAGTTTTTCAGCTGTATTTTCTTTTAAACGAATATGTGAAAGAGGATAGCTTACTGCAATATTACGCAATTATTTCTTACACCAGTTTACCACCAAAGGATTTTCATTATCATAGAGGGGTAACAAACGCTGAACTCGGTGAAGAAGATAAGAAAGATACGATTGAAGAGATATTTAGATCTTGGCATCGGGAAAATGAGCAGGAGAATGGAGTCCACCTTCAATATGAACTTGAGCATGGAAGAGATGGAAAAGCAGAACAAGCAATTGATGCTGAGGAAGGACAAGAAGGTCATGAGATTACGATGACTGGTAAAGGCCAATCTAGCGGAAATAGTAAGGAAGGACAGGTGGATCAATCCTCTAATGATCAATCCAGTGATTTGAAAAAAGCTGGTAAGTCTTTCGGTAAAGAACATATAAACGTCGTTTATAAGGAACAGCGTATTGCAATCACTGACGCTTCTGACAATAAGAATCTACTATACAAGTATCGTCAGGAGCATGCACCATTTCTAAAGGCTTTTGTGCAAGAAATGAAAAAACGTTTAGATCAAAAGCGAATAGATAAGCGTACAAACCTTACAAAAGGGAGATTATCTACAAAATTGACTCCTCTTTGGACAGATGAAAGACCTAAACCTTTTTATAAAAAAGATGCTCCGAGTATCCAGTTAAATGCCGTATTTGGTTTGTTAGTAGACGGATCTGCTTCTATGCAAGACAAAATGGATGAAACTAAAAAGGCAGTTTTACTTTTTCATGATGTATTAAGAGAGCTGAAAATTACGCATGAAATTGTACTTCATTATGAAGATGCCTATGAAGCAACAGAAACTTCCCAACCAAACGCATTTGAATGGATTCATAAGTTAGAGGATGGTCAAAAGGATAACGGTTTAGACATTCTTTCCATGATTGCCCATGAAGATAACAGAGATGGCTTTGCAATAAGATGGCTGGGGAAAAGATTAGAGAATAGAGCAGAGAATCATAAGTTCCTGCTTGTATTTTCGGATGGGGAACCCTCTGCATTTGGTTATGCCCAGAATGGTATTATGGATACCGCAGAAGCAGTGTTAGAGCAAGAGCAGCTTGGTATAAACGTTTTACATCTATTTTTAAATGATCATGAGGCTACAGAGGAGCAATTGAATTTGTTTCGCTTAATTTTTGGCAAGAAATCAGCAACTGCTTCTTCCTTAGAAAAGTTTTCCGAGGAAACACTTAGATTACTACGCAAAATGCTCCATCTTGTTGTGCAAGGTTCCTAAGAAAATAGAGAATTACTGTTAGAGAGAGCTTAATATGTTTATGACCCGGAAAATAGGGAATAAATATAATCGAGGATTTTTCTCGGCAATTTTGTTTCTCTTAAAAATAAAAAAACCGAGCAAAATACAATTTTGGAAGGAGAAATGTTCCGAATGAATTGGTATGAAAAGCTCAATCAATACTTTCCGGTCGATGAGATGAAATCAAGAGATCATATGGAAACACTATTAACCGAAAAGGGAAATGTTTATATAAAAGATGAGGGGCCAAAACATGTATTAATGTACGTTGAATTTGAGAACTTTGTCTTTGTGGATTATTTATTTGTTTCAAAGGAAGCTCGCGGAGAAGGCCTTGGACGGAAGTTATTGAATCAATTAAAAGAAAAAAATAAGGTAATTCTATTGGAAGTAGAGCCTATTAACTACGAAGATTCTGATTCAGAAAAACGTCTAAGGTTTTATGCGCGTGAAGAATTCAAACATGCTACCCGTATTGGTTATTCAAGACGATCTCTTGCAACAGGTGAAAATACTATTTTGGAAATTTTATATTGGTCGCCATCAGATGAAGATGAGTATGCAATTTATGAAGCAATGAAATGGACGTACGAGAATATCCACACATATAAAGATGAGGATTTTTATGGTGATTCCTATGATGCTTCCCATGAAGTAATAGTGTTTAATGAAGAGAGTAAGAAAAACATGTTAAAGTCATTTTGAATTTTATTGCGACATTGCGACATAAAAAAGAATTCATTTAAAATCAAAGATGATTTTAAAATGAATTCTTTTTATTTGTGGTATATGTGTTATCTAATCATCGGCGCTTCATATATTAGAAGAACGGTTTTTAGATTGGTCGGCTATAAGTAGAAGACGTTGTTTTAATTCTTCTTCCATACGACCAATTTCTATTTCTGCAGCTTTACGTTTTACGCGTCCATCTGCTTGTATACGCATAGTTTCTTCAATTGTTTGTAATAAGTTTTCCTGAGTTTTTTTCAATGTATCGATTTCTACAATACCTCGTTCATTTTCTTTTGCGGTTTCAATGCTATTAACTTTTAGCATCTCAGAGTTTTTAAGTAATAGGTCATTCGTTGTTTGAGTTACTTGTTTTTGTGCAGCAACAGCTTTTTGCTGACGATTTAGAGTTAAAGCAATAGCGATTTGATTTTTCCAAAGTGGGATAGATGTCATAATGGATGACTGTATTTTTTCGGCAAGTGTTTGGTTTGTTTGTTGGATCATACGTATTTGTGGTGCACTTTGAATTGTTATTTGTCGAGATAACTGTAAATCATAAACTCTCTTTTCTAATCGGTCGACAAATTGAGCCATGTCATTTACTTCTTGAAATGCCATTTGATCATTAGAAAGCTCTGCTTTACGTCTTAACTCTGGAATAGTTACGTTTACTATATCATCTCGCTTTAATTCTGCTGCAGCAATGTAGACGTTTAATGCCTGGAAATAAGTTTTATTTTGATCGTAGAGTTTATTGAGCATTTGAACATCCTCAACAAGTCCTCGTTTGGAATGCTCCAATTGAATACCGATACGGTCTACTTGTGTACTAAGTTTCTGATACTTAGTCATTAGTTCTTGAACGGAGCGATTGACACGACTAAACAATTTTTTAATACCCGATTTTTTCTCGGTGGATAGCTCCTCTGGATTAATCTCAGATAATTTTTTCATTAAATCACTTAAAATATCTCCAACAGGCCCTATATCCTTCTTTTGAACATGATCTAACATTTGGTGAGAAAAACGTGTGAGCTCCGATTGTGCATTAGCACCATAAGTTAGAATGGCTTCATAGTTACCAGCAGGAATCTGTTCTGCTAATTGTCGAGCCTTTTGCTGTTCCGCTTCTGTTAATCGATCTATCAATTTAGTTGGAGTTGCTTCTGTTTCTGAAGAAACTGCTTGTGGTTTAGTAGTATCCAAATTAAATGGACTAGATAATAATTCGTCCATTAATATATCTTCACTTGTATTCGATAACTTTTCGCTCATCTTCTGATTCTCCTTCTAAATATAAAGGTTTTTCTGCTGTTTTAACGGATAATTTTGCAAAGTCTAATTCCATCTTAAGGTGCTCTACATCAGAGGCAAGTACATTGTTTAAATCATCTTCCATGACTGTACTAATTGATTCTAATGTATCTCTTGTATCTTGTAATGCTAACTTCATATCCTTGTTTTTCACCGGTTGTGAAACTAGTAGTGTATATTTTGACGTTAGTTCTACAGCCGAATCTAAATGTGCATAAAAGAAATTTTCTGCCTGGTAAAATTTCTTCGGATTAGATTTAACAAGTGATATAATTCGTTTCGCTAATCGATTCATCTCAAATAATTGTTTAAACGAACTAATAGAACGTACCTTCAAATATTGACTATTTAGCGCTTTTATCTTTTTATTTGCTTCTTTTAATTGTTGTTGGATATGGAAGTACTCAGAAAGGGTCATTTGATGTTTTTTCATAATTCTTCTTTGTTGTATTTTCTTTATCGAAAAATTAGTAACAATATATACACCTATAGCTAAAGCGGAACTCCAAAAAAATCCACTTTCGATTGAAAAAAAGAAAACAAACCAAGAAGTAATCATGATCGGTATATTTAAGCAATGGCGTATGAAGGTTTGAATTACTTCACTCATGATGTTACCTCCTTTTATCCCGCATTAACGGGCAATAATTATCCCACTTAAAGTTTTGGGCCAAAGTACCAAGCATTAGTGGGAGATAACTGCCCGTAAAAGCCTGAATGGCTCAACTTACAATCAGTGGGTTTGAAAACCTCCATCGATTGAAGTTTCACTTTTTCTATACTATTATATACGATTCAATCAGAAGAAGGTTTCATTAACATAAAAATTTAAACGATATCTGACTCCATTGTGGTATAACCTTTTAAATCATCATATAATTCAATACTAAATGCATTTGTTTGAGATAAAGGCGAAACACCTTTTTGAATATATTCTAAAAACTCTTCTAACTGTTCTGAATCGCCTTCTATATCAATAACGATAAGTTTGTCGTTCGTCTGTTTGCAGCTACCTTTTAATCCAAGTGATTGAGCTTTTTGTTTCACTAGAAATCGAAAACCTACTCCATCCACATCCCCGTGCATTTGAATAAAAGCTCGCTTTTTCATAACTAAGTCTCCTAACCTGTAAATAATGGTATCTATAACTTAACTGAAAAAGTAGGAATTTTCAATTTATAAATTCCTAAGCCGTTTAAGTAGACATTTTATATTGGAGAAGTAAAATATGAGTTAATAAAAAATGTTAGAGGCGATGAAAATGTATGAAGTAATTTACATGAAGGCAGACTACGAACCCTGGTGGCTTTTTGAAGGTTGGGAACAGTATATCGTAGAAAAGCATGTTTTTGAAAATGAAGCAGTGGCCAAATCCTTTTTAGATAGTAAACTTATGGAATTGCGGGAGACATTTCCAAAAGAAAAAAATAAGGATGATAAATACTGGGCTTTTTGGTCAGAAAAAGAAGTATGTTTTTGTGATTCCTGTGACGATGATTTACAAATCTACCATGGACTAATATGGAATGAAATGCAACAAACTATTTAGAATTGCGAAAAAATTAATTGACTAAATTCTAGCAACTGATATAATTTAATTAACAATTTAAGTGAAAAATACCGTATTAATTATTCACATATCCTATGAAGTGATCGATGTGAGATCGGTACTTCATGGAATATGTGAATTTTTTTCACGTATTGATTAATTTTTTGGAGGTAATAGAATGAAACAAGGCACAGTTAAATGGTTTAACGCAGAAAAAGGTTTTGGTTTTATCGAAGTAGAGGGTGAAAACGACGTATTCGTACACTTCTCAGCAATTCAAGGAGAAGGCTTCAAATCACTTGAAGAAGGACAAAAAGTTGAATTTGAAGTAGTTGAAGGTAACCGCGGACCTCAAGCTGCAAACGTTACAAAACTATAAGAGTACAGAGAAGTACACCGTTAGGGTGTGCTTCTTTTTCACTTTTTATATTTTTTATACATATTCAGATAGATTAAATATATATTAGTAGATTTAATTATTTTCAACGAGGGTATAAAGAGCTTAGTTTATTATTTTCATAGGGGGAATAATTTTGGATGAGGCATTACTTGATCATAAATTGAAAGAATATTTGCTGGCAAACAAACAAAATTTTGAAGAATATTTATTGAACCAAGCTGTGAATGTTAGAGAGAAAATCGATGATATATTAAAAGTTGGAGATATCGATCTGATCAATAATGCACATAATCTTATTCATCTTATTATTGATGGAAATGAGCAGGATAAACTTAGTGCATTTTCAAGGCAAGAGGGTATTGCATGGGCTACATTTTCCTTAACATTATCGTTTAAGTTGGAGTGGATTCAAGCGATTAGGAGAACGATGTGGGCTTTTATTCAAAAATATAACAATGAAGTACAACAAATTTCTATCGATGACTTTTTTGAGTTAGAAAAACAAATTAATAATCAAATAGATTACTTTTTAAATGAATTCTTTATTAACTACTCTACGTATAAAGATGCCCTTATTTCATCACAACGAAAAGAAGTGGAAGCACTTTCGGTACCGATAATACCGATTACACCAACTATATGTATCTTACCTTTAATCGGATCAGTGGATACTTATAGAACAAATATAATGGAGGGTAAAATATTAAACGAGATTGGTCGTTTACACATTCAAACATTAATAATGGATTTATCGGGAATATCGAAAATGGAAATAGAGGTAATAGATCATTTAATGAAAATTATTTATGGTACTTCAATGATGGGCTGTGATACAGTTATTACTGGTTTAAGACCGGATGTTGTTAGACAAATGATTCAATTAGGTATTAAGTTTGATCAAGAAACAAAAACCTATGCTACTCTGCAACAAGCATTAAACCAATACTTAATACAGTAAAGGAATGGTGGTTCGTGAAAATAGATACGAATCACCTTTTAATAGTTTTTCGGATTTAGCTATTTCCTAACTTTTAAGTTCTCTTGACCCTAGTATAAATGTTTGATTAGTTTTAGAAATGCTTATAATGTTTCAAATTGTCTTTTTTTTGGTATAGTGAAAAGAGAAAGGGGATATGGCGATGAATGTAGAACTCAAGAAAGAGCTACCAACTTATGAGGAGCAACAAGACTTCTATATAAAATTACGTTCTAAGATCACAGATTATGTAGAAAGTAAATCGGGGAAAGCAGGGAAGTTTACTCCATATCTTCTGTTTGCGCCAGATTTATTTCATTTATTAGTGAAGTCGATGTTCGATGACAGATTAGATGCCAAAAGTAAAACACTCGTTGGTAGTGGGATATTGTATTTCATCACTCCTGTAGATGTATTACCTGAAGGATTAGTTGGGCCAGGAGGGTTTATAGACGATATAATTGTAGCTACTTTTGTAGTCAACATGTTATTAAATAAATTTAAACCAGAAGTGATTGAAGAACATTGGGCAGGGGATGATAAATTATTAAACGTCCTGAAGAGTATCTCAGAAACAAGTGATTCATTACTAGGCAAATTACCAACAAGGTCATTACTCGGTCGATTTATTATGACTTCCAAAAAGGACAGATTAGTTAAAAACTAATCCTTTTAAAGATAAGAAGATTTAAATAGTACTTCCTATAAAAATTTACTTTGAGCACTTTCATCATTGTTAAAACAACAAAAATTAAGAGATTAACTTAGACAGAAGGACAGTATTAACAAAAAAGAGTACAGGATCATGACACATTGTCACAATCCTGTACTCTTTATTTCATCTATCTTATAAGTTTTGTGTTTCTTTCCACTCTAAGAATTCATCGTAAGTCAATTGTTTATCTAAGATAGATCCGTCTTCACGAATTTCGATTACGCGATTTGCAATTGTTTGGATGAATTGATGGTCATGTGATGTGAAAATCATCGCACCCTTGAATAATGTAAGTCCATTATTCAATGCTTGAATAGATTCAAGATCTAAGTGGTTCGTTGGTTCATCTAGTAATAATACATTCGATTCCGAAAGCATCATTTTTGAAAGCATACAACGTACTTTTTCTCCACCAGAAAGAACAGAAGGCTTTTTCTTTACTTCTTCACCTGAGAAAAGCATACGGCCAAGGAATCCTCGAAGGAATGTTTCGCTTTCATCATCTGGAGAATATTGGCGTAACCAGTCTACTAATGAAGGCTCACTACCTTCAAAGTATTTTGCGTTATCAAGCGGGAAGTAGGCACGTGTTGTAGTAATACCCCAACGTATTGATCCTTCTTTTGGTTCTTCTTCTTCAGCTAAGATACGTAATATAGCTGACTTCGCTAATTCATCACCTAAAAGAATAATTTTGTCTTCTTTATTCATAGTGAAGCTTAAATTAAAGAATAGTTTTTTGTCTTCTGTCGAATGACCTAAATCTTGAACTTGTAATACATCATTACCGATTTCACGTTTCATCGCGAAATTTACATATGGATATTTACGAGATGATGGTCTAATATCATCTAGTTCTATTTTGTCTAGCATTTTCTTACGAGATGTAGCTTGTTTGGATTTAGAAGCATTGGCACTAAATCGAGCAATAAATGCCTGTAGTTCTTTGATTTTTTCTTCTTTTTTACTATTTTGATCTGAAGCTAATTTAGAAGCTAATTGACTCGATTCATACCAGAAATCATAGTTTCCTACGTAAACTTGAATTTTACTGAAATCTAAATCCGCAATATGTGTACATACTTTGTTCAAGAAATGACGGTCATGGGATACAACAATTACAGTATTTTCAAAGTTAATGAGGAAGTCTTCTAGCCATTGGATAGCTTTAATATCTAAATGGTTAGTAGGCTCATCTAGTAAAAGTACATCTGGTTTGCCAAAAAGGGCTTGAGATAATAGAACTTTTACCTTTTCTGAACCAGTTAAGTCAGCCATTTTCTTTTGGTGCATGTCATCAGGAATACCAAGACCTTGTAAAAGTATTGCTGCTTCTGATTCAGCTTCCCATCCATTTAAGTCAGCAAATTCACCCTCTAATTCGGCTGCACGCATACCATCTTCATCTGAAAAGTCTTCTTTCATATAGATAGCATTTTTTTCATTCATTACTTCATATAAACGTTTATGCCCCATCATAACTGTCTCTAAAACAGTGTGTTCTTCGTATTCGAAGTGATTTTGTTTTAAAATAGCTAAACGTTCATCTGGATTCATAATAACATTACCTTCTTGTGGCTCAATTTCACCAGACAAGATTTTGATAAATGTTGATTTTCCAGCTCCATTTGCACCAATCAAACCGTAACAGTTTCCTGGTGTAAACTTTATATTTACGTCTTCGAACAACTTACGATCACCAAAACGAAGACTTACGTTACTTACTGCAATCATGCTAGTACCTCCTAAAATTCACAATGAACTAATTATAACATGAATTATAAACAAAATACAGAATCCCTTTGTTAATGAGGGTTAAAGCAAATATTCTTGCTAGACAGGCTCTAATTAATAGGTTTTCCCTGTTATCAGTGGAATGGAGTGTCTCCTTTTTCATCTCACGAGAATAAAGGACTGCATCACAATGATGAAAACCACTTCAATTTTGAAGTGGTTTTCGTCTAAATTTTATTCCTTCTTTATAAACAGATGTCATCCAAAATTTTGAAGGTACTTTTGTTGGTGTAGATCTAAAATTCTATTTCCAATTTTTTTCTATAAACTCATCTCGACCTGACTGTGCACGATCCTCTTTATAGTGAGTTGGGCTTTTCTTATAATAGTCTTGATGATACTCTTCTGCCTCATAAAATGTTTTAGCATCACGAATTTCGGTAACAATAGGTTTAGAGAACTTCCCACTTGCTGCAAGCTGTTCTTTCGATTGCTCCGCAAGCTCTCGTTGTTCATCTGAATGAATAAATATAGCAGTGCGATATCTTTCTCCTCGATCTTGGAACTGACCGCCATCATCGGTAGGATCAATTTGTTGCCAAAATATTTCTAAAAGCTTTTTGTAGGAGAAAATGCTTGGATCAAATTGTATTTCTACAACTTCTAGATGACCAGAATCTCCCTTTTTTACGTCTTCGTAAGTAGGGTTATCAAGATGACCACCCATATATCCTGAAGTTACCTTATGTATTCCGTCCCAAGTGTCAAATGGTTTTACCATGCACCAAAAACATCCTCCTGCGAAAGTTGCTGTTTCTACCATGATCTTTCCTCCTATTATTCTCACTAATTGATAATTGTATTATGTATAATAGATTTTACCACTTGTTTAGTAGTAGTACAAAAATCTGAAACTTTTCCTAACTGAAATACGTTATTATTAGGGTATAAAGGGGAGATTTCAAGATGGAAGAAGAATTACAACAAACTAGAAGACGTAGAAGGAAAAGACGTCCAAGAATAGGACGTATGCTTTTTGTTATTTTATTATTTTCGGCTGTAGGAGTTGGTATTTATACATTTACACAATATTCTAGCGGTTATAAATTAGCTGACACAGATAAAAAAGAACCAATGGACTTTAAAGGAGATGTACTTAAGCAGGGTGAACGAGAAAACATCTTGGTTCTAGGCGTGGATTCCAGAGGGGAAGACAAAGCTCGTACAGATACGATGATGATTTTTTCTTGGGATAAGCAAAATAATGATGTTAAAGTAATCTCTTTCATGCGTGATATATATGCAGATATCCCTGGAAATAAATCCTACAAATTAAATACAGCTTTCTATTTAGGGAAAGTACAATTATTGAAAGATACAATGCAAGAGATGTTCGATTTACCAATTCATCACTATGCATTAATAGACTTTAGTAGCTTTGAATCCCTTGTTGACATAATTGCACCGGATGGAGTTCCAGTTAATGTAGAGAAGGACATGTCAGAGAAAATTGGTGTTACATTAACCAAAGGGCAACAGAACTTAAATGGACAAGAATTGCTCGGTTATGCTCGTTTCCGTTCGGATGCTGAAGGAGACTTTGGACGAGTTGGAAGACAACAGTTGGTGATGGAAATCTTAAAAGATGAGCTATTATCCATGGAAAATATACCAAATTTACCTAAATTCATTGGCGCAACAGAGGGATATATCCAAACAGATTATTCACGTTCTGACAAAACAAAACGAGTATTAGATGCACTCGTAAGTGGTCAGTTAGAAATGGAAAAAATGACAATTCCAGTGGAAGGAACATATTCATTTAAGCGCTATAGTCATGCTGGGTCAGTCATTGTACTCGACGAAGAGAAAAACAAAAACGCAATTACAGAGTTTTTAGAAAAATAACTTGCTTTAAGATTGCCATATTTATTTTTCCTCCGTAGAATAAATATATATAGAAAGGAAGTTTGATAGAAGTGGAGCCAGAAAAACCTTCTTTTTTTTCTACTAGATACATAAAATTTTTAGGTGGACGTAATACTATCTTTTCATTGGTTCTTTTACTGATGATCGGTCTTGTTATTATGATTTATGATGAGATTTCTTTTATATTTGTGCCTTTGACGGTATTTCTGGGTAATGTAATCTTACCTATAATCCTAGCTGTTATTGTGTATTACTTATTACGACCAATACTACGTTTATTAGAAAAAATAAAAATTAAACGAGTATGGGGCATACTTATTATTTTCTTAGTATTAATCGGATTAATAACATTACTAGTGTTTCTAGTATTTCCTTTTTTAAAGGGTCAAGTCTTTAAATTAGTGGAAGAATTACCGACTTACTTTATTCAGCTCTTCAATGACTTAGATGAATTTTTACGAACATCTATTTTTCAGGAATATTATTTACAAATTGAGAATGATGTTACTTCAGTATTAAATGGTCTTCCAGCTGAAATAGGAGAGTTTGTACAAGATACTGTAACAGGTATTATAACTGGGATTTCATCGATTGTTGGTGTATTAACTAGTTTTGTTTTAGCTATAGTAACTGTACCTTTTATCGTTTTTTATCTTTTAAAGGACGGCGAGAAGTTACCCCACTTTGTTCTGAAGTTGTTTCCTCCAAGAATGAGAGATGATTTACAATCTGTATTTACAGGTATAGATAGACAAATTAGTTCTTATATTCAAGGACAAATACTAGTATCAATGTGTATTGGAATAATGATTTTCATTGGATTTACAATTATCGGTATGCCGTATGCACTTCTACTTGGAGTCATAGCGATGGTTACAAGTGTAGTACCATATTTAGGTCCAGTGATAGCTATTACTCCAGCTGCTATTATAGCCCTAGTAAAATCACCACTTATGCTAGTTGGGTTGGCGATAGTTTGGACGATTGTCCAGTTAATAGAAGGGAAGTTTATATCACCACAAATTATGGGTAAATCATTACATGTTCACCCAATTACAATTATCTTTGTTCTTATTACATCAGGTGCATTATTTGGTGTTCCAGGAGTAATATTAGGAATTCCAGGATATGCAATTTTGAAAGTAATCGTTTCACACTTTTATACATTGTTTAAAAAGCGTTATAATAAGTTTGAACCAGTAATAGAAAATCACTATGAGTATACAAATCACAAGGTGGACTGAGAATAATGGCGAAGAAATTTGAATCTTCCATAGAAGTAAAATCTATAAAGATAGACACGATTGTCGATCACCCTTATATTGAACATGGTATTAATCTGTCGGGCACAATATATATAGAAGGAGTACACGATGAATCGGTAGAAAACATCAAATTAGAAGTATTTAAACTGACAAATGGTGAATCACCTAAAATTGTATCGAAGCACTCAATTGAGTTAGTTGGAGCAGCTGCATCTAAGGATATGCAAATGATACCTTTTGAAATTATGCCAGATGAAAGATGGATTCCAGATAGTAATGAGGAAGTAACAAGACTAATTTTAAGAACAACAGTATTATTCGAAAATGGGTCTGAATATAACGACGAAGATGAAATTTATTTTGATATTGAAGAATGATATATGAAGCTCTAGCCTCGTGCTAGAGCTCTTTTTTTATAAGAAATCTACTTGGCAAAAAACATCATCCAACTTAAGTTAATAAAAAAGATAATTGAATAAATTATAAAGTATAAAGTTACGAAGGTAGAGCATTCTAATGTTAAATTAGGAGGAAACTAAAAATGTTTAAACGATTGTTTTCGATACTTATTATTTCGTCTTTTGTACTTTCTGCCTGTGGATTTCAAAGAGATTCCAATCAACCAGCTAATCCTGAGACGCAAATAGACAATCAAGATCAAAAAATTCCAAATACAGGTAATGAAGAGGTTAATGAAGAAAATGATGTAGGTATTCCCAAAGTGGACGATTCCATAAATGATCCATCTTTTGAAAAACCAAATGAAAAAAACGATTGAATTGTTTGAATAATTATGCTATTATTTATTTAACTAATTCGAACGGAGGTGAAGAAAGAATGAAAAACGCTATGAATGCACAATATTTTATGTTGGAATTTTTATCCACTTCTTGTGCAATTACTCATGAAATTGCTAACAACGGGACAGGTCTGTCCATTTTCAGACAATTTCAAAGTAATTTTCATAGCTAAGAAGTCATTCTTTCGGATCTTAAATGGTAGGGAGAAGACTGTGCTTTTTAGACAGTCTTTTTTTGTTGCAAAAAAAAGGCGCTTCTTAGCTCATAAAGAATTGAAGGGAAGCGATCATAATGATATGTACAATACAAAATATAACAAAAATGCTTGGAGGAAATACGATTTTCGAAAACTTATCTCTTGATATTAAAACGGGAGACAGGTTAGCCATTGTTGGTCGTAACGGTAGTGGTAAAACTACATTGTTCAAATTGTTAGCAGGAAATGAAAAACCTGACGAAGGATATATCAACTTTAAGAAAGGTGTATCCATTGGTTATTTGGCTCAAATACCTACTTTATCAGAAGATATTACAGGTCTTGATGTTCTACATTATGCTTTTCAAAAGATTACGGAGTTACAAAAGAAAATGATTCTGATGGAGCAACAAATGACAACCTTAAATTCAGAAGGGATGGAGCGCCTGCTCCAACAATACGGAGAAGTACAAGAACAATTTACACTTTTAGGCGGTTATACAATGGAGTCTGAAATTGAAAAAGTAGTGCAGGGACTTCAGTTGAACCAATTCGTAAACCAATCATTTGCTAGTTTAAGTGGTGGGGAACAAACAAAAATAATGCTTGGGAAAATTTTACTGTCAAATCCAGATATATTATTGTTGGATGAACCGACGAATCATTTAGATATATTTGCAGTTGAGTGGTTGGAACAATATTTGGTTAACTATTCAGGGACTGTTGTAATTATATCGCATGACAGATATTTCTTAGACCAGGTCGTAAACAAAATTGCAGATTTAGAAGAAGGTGAGCTTTCTCTTTATCATGGAGATTATTCTTCCTTTATTTTAGAGAAAGAAGCTAGATTAATGCGTGAGTTCCAGGAGTATGAGGAACAACAGAAAAAGATCAAAAAAATGAAGGATGCAATAAGACGACTCAGACAATGGGCAAATGAAGCGGTTCCACCAAATCCAAAGTTATTTCGTCAGGCACGTAATATGGAAAGGGCACTAGAGAGAATGGTAAAAGTTAGAAAACCTTTAATCGACCCTAAAAAGATGAAGCTTTCCTTTGAATTTGCTTCTAGAAGTGGAAAAGAAGTAGTAATGATGAAAAATGTATATAAATCATTTGGTGATAAAGCATTACTAGAAAATGCTCAGCTAAATCTATACTGGAAGGACCGAGTTGCGATAGTTGGTCGAAACGGTTCTGGTAAATCCACTATATTAAATCTTCTGCGTGGAGAGATAACTATTGACAATGGAGAAGCTCGGTTAGGTAGTAATGTCAGGGCAGGTTATTTGTCGCAGCATTATGAAATTCAGGATCCGAAGTCTAGGCTAATTGATGTATTTCGAAGTGAGTTAAATGTGGTCGAGGGAGATGCACGACATATTCTTGCAAAATTTATGTTCTATGGACCAGATGTATTTAAGCGAATAGGTGATTTAAGCGGTGGTGAGCGCATGAGACTTCGCTTAGCACAGCTCATGCATCAGGATATTAATCTCCTAATTCTTGATGAACCGACGAACCATTTAGATATTGAGTCCAGAGAAGTACTTGAAGATGCTTTAGCTGATTTTGATGGAAGTATATTGGCCGTATCACATGATCGGTATTTTTTAAATAAATTATTTCCTAAAACTGTCTGGTTGGAAAAAGCCCAACTGACTACATTTGAAGGACCATATGAGTGGGCTAGAACAAAATGGGAGGAAATGTATTCTAAGCGAGAAGTAGAAGATGTTTCAGAGAAAAAGACTAAAACTAAACAACCAACAAGGGAACGTGTAAAAGAGCGAACAATTGATGAAGAAATTTCATGTTTGGAAAGTGAAATTTCATATTTAAAAGAAAATGCAATAATAGAAACTGATTGGGGAATTTATGAAAAGCTTATCGAATCTATTCAAGCAAAAGAAGAACAACTTGAAATCTTATTGGAGGAATGGATTGGTTAGGAAGTATTAGAATTACTTATAATATTAATGACCACCTTTTAAGAAGGTGGTCTCTTTTGTGAGATTACAAGTTAGGTATCTCAAATTGGAAGATTTATTTTTAGTTCCTTTATTTTCAATAATATTATGTTTAAACTCATCATCTGTAGAAAATATGATAGAAAAGTAAATAAGAAGGTATTTCCCCGAAATTTGTTTTTTTTTGAAGAGCAAGTTATTATTCATACATTAAAATTCTCTCATTGTGCCGATATAATAGTATAAATATACTTATATATGGAATATTCATATCGGAGCATATTCAATACATAGAGAAGGAAGATGAGTAATGCGTAAATCTATAAAGTGGAAAATAATTATTGCTGTTATGGCTCTAATTATTGTAAGTATGGCACCATTAATAACCATTAGTACGAACACTATTAGTAAAAAGACGGAAAAAGATTTAATTGATCAAAGCCAAGTTATAGTTCAAGAAATGTCTACATCAATTCAGAATTATTTAGCTACATATGAAAAAGGGCTTATTCAATTATCAACTTCAAATGATATTGTAGATTTTCAAAATAGTGCTAAAGCGACTGATAAAGTTTTAGCCAAGCAATTAGAGAAACGATTAGATACTAGATTTAATGAATTTGTTTCATTGTATGACGCTGTAGCTTCAGTCTATATAGCTTTACCTGATAAATCGATTGAAATTATTCCAGAAGCAGACCTAGGAGCAGATTTTGATCCTACTTCAAGGGAATGGTATTTAAATGCCGTTTCCAATAAAGACAGTTTCAGCTGGTCTAAACCTTTTGTAGATGCTTCTACTGGAGAATATGCAATTTCTGGTGCAAAAGCTGTTATTAGAGATGGCCAAGTGGTTGGAGTACTAGCCATTGATATTCTATTATCCAAATTAACAGAAACGTTAGCAAACAATGAGTTAGGTTATGAAGGTTATCCGATTATTGTGGATGCAGATGGTAATGCTATAGTTCATCCTACTTTATTTGGTGAAAACATATCTGAGAATTCATCAGTCAAAAAAATGCTATCTAGTTCCTCGGAAAGTGGAAATGTAACTGACGGAACGGAGAGTACTAATACAATTACTGTATTTACAACTATACCAGAATTGGATTGGAAAATAGGAGCTGTTTATGAGGGAAATAAGATAAACCAAACAGCAGACAGTATACGTACAATGATAATAATAATTGTTTTAGCCATTGAGGCAACCATATTTATCGTATTATATTTCATGATTAGCGCTATTTTAAAACCAATCGGACAACTAAAAAAATTAATGGATTCTATTGCTGATGGAGATTTAACTGTACAAGCGAATATAAGGTCTAAGGACGAAATTGGTCAACTTGCTACAAACTTTAACAAAATGACTAGCAGTATGAATGAAATTATTCAGGTTGTAAAAGAGTCCGCAAATAATGTGCAGTCAAATTCTGAAAATTTAAGTGCTGTAGCTGAAGAAACAAATGCTTCAGCGGAACAAGTGTCATTAGCAGTTAGTGAAATTGCAGAAGGTGCATCTAAATCAGCAGAAGATGCTGGTGAAGTAACCGAGAGTTCCGTACACTTAAGCGAGCAAATCAATCTCATTAACGAAAAATCAATAACGATGACTGATATAGCTACTAAAGCAAATTTAATGAATACAAATGGTCAAAACCAAATGAGTGAATTGAAAACTTCTTTCCAAAACTGGGAGTCTAATCTTACCTCCATGTCTACATTGTTTACAACTTTAGAAGTTAGAGTAAAAGCGATTGGCAGTGTTATGGAAACCATTATGGAAATCTCATCACAAACGAATCTCCTCGCATTGAATGCAAGTATCGAAGCGGCCCGTGCAGGTGAGCATGGAAAGGGATTTGCGGTCGTTGCGGATGAGGTGCGAAAGCTTGCAGAGCAATCTGCTAAAGCCACAGAGGAAGTAAAACAAACTATTACGGAGCTACAAAGTGAATCCCATATTGTAGGGGAACAAATGACAGACACCATCAAAACATTCCGTGAACAGGGTTCTGTTGTAACTGATACAGAGTTAACATTTAGTGAAATATCAATATTGATGAATAGTTTACAAACATCTATTGATGCAGTTTCAGCAGAAATTGAACAAGTTTCCAACTATAAAGATCAGGTAGTAGATACTATTCAAGTGATGGCCGCAACTTCAGAACAAACTGCAGCTGCATGTGAAGAAGTGAGTGCGTCATCTGATGAGCAGTTACGAGCAATTCAATCGGTAGCTACAGCATCTGAGACATTAACAGATCTTAGTGATAAACTTGCGGAAGCAGTGAATCGTTTCAAAGTTTAAAAGAAGTTGAATTATTGGAAAACACATGTTAATATTCTTTAATAAAGAACAATATAATTTAATAACTCTTATCAAGAGAAGCAGAGGGACATGGCCCGTTGAAGCTTCAGCAACCTCTGATTTATCAGAAAGGTGCTAACTCCTACAAGATATAATTTCTTGAAAGATAAGAATCGAGAGCAAAACGTTCACCCTCTTTTCTTATATAAAGGAAAGAGGGTTTTTAAATTTAAGGGGGAGTACTATTTTGCCGATAAATATACCTAAACAATTACCTGCAGCTGAACTTCTTAAAAAAGAGAAAATATTTATCATGGATACCGACCGAGCAATAACTCAAGATATACGTCCATTAAACATAATTATTTTGAACCTTATGCCTGAAAAGGAGAAAACCGAACTTCAATTGTTACGATTATTAGGGAATACATCCCTCCAAGTAAATGTGACATTTTTACATATGGCAACACATGATTCCAAAAATGTTAGTAAAACTCATTTAGATACTTTCTATACTACTTTTGAGGATATCAAACACAGAAAATTTGATGGAATGATTATTACAGGTGCTCCAATTGAGCATTTATCATTCGAGGATGTTAATTATTGGCCAGAAATGACTGAAATAATGGAATGGTCCAAAACGCATGTGACCTCTGTTCTTCATATTTGTTGGGGAGCGCAGGCAGCGCTTTATCATCATTATAGTATTGGTAAATTCGACCTGCCCAAAAAATGTTTTGGTGTATTTAGTCATCGGTTATCCGATCCAACCATTCAATTAGTACGAGGATTTAATGATGAATTTTATGCACCTGTATCTCGTTACACTGCTGTGTTATACGACGAGATTAAACAAGACCCTCGACTGATATTGCTTTCCAATTCGGAAGATGCAGGTGTTTTCCTAGTAATATCTAAAGATAAAAAGCATATTATGATTACTGGTCACTTAGAGTATGATGCAACAACACTTGCAGATGAATACCAAAGAGATATAGCAAAAGGTGTGGAGATTGATGTTCCAGAAAATTATTTTCCAAACAATGATCCAACACAAAAGCCAATGAACTCATGGCGGTCACATACACATTTGCTATTTTCCAATTGGTTGAATTATTATGTTTACCAAGAAACACCATATGAATGGGAATAACTTTACAAAGTTGGTGTAGCTATGAATATTAGGTGGAAAAGAGAAGAAATAATTTTTGAAACATTGTATGAAGCCGATGTTTGGGGCGATTATTTAGCAAATGAAATTTACGAAAGAATTTACGATGGATATATAACCCCAGACTACAAAATTGCTTATTCTCTTGCTTTTAGATTAGCTTCGATACACACATTTAGAGTCAATACTCAGCAGGATGGATTAAATATATATAAAGTATGGGTGACTTCCTGATATGAGAAATAAGATTCAGGCGAGAAGATGTATGGTACTAGGTTCTCAGACAACTCATAATTCAGAGAAAGACTGGGGACTTTTACTTTTAGTGGAAAATTAAAACAACCTGAGTTCATCTAAATATGGACTCAGGTTGAAAATAGTTATTAAATTTTTGGATTTCACACTCCATTTACTTGTTGAAATGGTATATATTCCAAATATCAGGTGTTTCAGAGCCGATATACCAAGCAGCTGCTCCACCTAAGTTAAATTGGTTAGCGAGGTCAATACGAAGTTTGATAGATTGTTTATCCTCCACCCATATTTGGTGCTTATCCCCGTTTACAGTAAATTCCACATAATTTTGCTGGGTATTTTGATCCCAAACTTTTATAAGATTTTTTGAAGAGATAATTTGTTCAACCTCACCCATTGTACGGTCGATACTTTTCACTTTTTTTGTCGTTAAATTAGTAATCCATTCTCTTGTGTAGAAAGGTACCGCCAAGATAATCTTGTGAGATGGTACGTCTTTCATTAACAGTTCAATACCTTCTTGAACCCATGGCATAGAAGCTACAGAGCCCGCTACTGGACTACCTCCCCAATGCTCGTCATAACCCATCATAATGATATAGTCAGCAACCTGACCTAACGCATAACGGTCTATACTTCCAGACCAAAAAGGATCATTGTTTTCACGAGTAACATCAACAGATACTTTAATTCCGTGTGGATGAAGAGCGTTTTTAAGTTCGGTTACGAAGCGGATAAAATCTTGCTTGTTTTTCGGATCGATGTTTTCAAAGTCCACATTTATTCCATCGCTTTTTGTTTGAACTAAAGAATTTTTAAGAGTTGACACTAATTTTTTGCGTTTTTCTGGATTACTTAATACCAAGTCAGTTAAAACTGGGTCGAATTTGTTTCCAATTAGGGGCCAAACTTTCTTGCCTTTGTTGTGTGCATCTTTCAGATAATTTGTGTCAGCTGTAATTAGAACAAAATTACCTGTGTTGTTTAAAGTATACCATCTTGGTGACACCACATTTAAATTAGAGTGCTTCAATTGTTGTGTATAATTTTGCGAACTTCCGTTATACTTCCATCCCATTACGATTCGTTGCTGGTTCTTTTGTTTTAAAAGTGATTTATTAACCCAGCCTTTTTTACCACCCAACAACTGAACTTGTACGTAATAATCGGGAATGTTTAATTTTTGACCGACAACTAGGTTTGAAGATTGTAGTCTGTTCAACTTAGTTAAATCATTAATAGTTACATTGAACTTTTCAGAAATCTTCCATAAAGTATCACCCTTTATAACAGTATATAGTGTATGTGTTTGTGGAATTATTAATTTCTGTCCAATTCGAATTTCTGCTGAAGTAAGCTTATTTGTCTCTTGAAGTGCACTAAGTGGAATCCCGTATTGGTTTGAAATTTTCCATAATGTATTTCCAGGACTTACAGTATGCACTGTATCGGTAGATGAGTCTCCTGATGAAGTAGATATGACAGGGAATTCTTCTCCTCTTTTTAATGTGGTGATAACAGTTGAACCTTGTTTAGGTAAACTTAATACTCTAACGTTATCTATTTGAACAGTCCCCACTGAAAGTGAACTACCAGTGGCTGTACTTTGTATAGGGCGAGAACTTAGAAATAAGACAAATATAATAAAAATAGGAAGTACTTTTTTCACTTAAACCCATTCTCCTCTAGTTTGAAAGTAGTATTATAACCTTCATAGATTACTATGGTTTTAAATTAATAGATACAGGTACTTTGTGGTAAGTTCACCAATATAAAATGGGGGACAATAAAAATGCTTCTTAACATTCGGGATATGTGAAATGCCTGGAAAAAAAGCCAACTTCCAAATAATAAGTTGGCTTTTACTTCTTCCTTTATATTAAACACGTTGGTCAGATATGGTTGCATTATTATTAGCTGTACTAAGAGCTTGAAGATTATCATATGGTGGTCCGGTAGTTGTACCGGCAAATAATACGATATCAAACTCATTCATTGGAATACCCCATGAGTTGCCTACAAAAGTAGTGAAAGCTCTGTCTACTAAGAAGCCGCCTTTTGTATTATATACTACATTATTATCTATCTCGCCGGTTACATTTGGATTAATGTATATCCCGGTTCGTAATGAATAAAACGTATTTCCCTCAACTACAATGTTTATCCCGCCTTGTGGTACTACTGCCCGGTTTACAACCCAGTTTGACATTGGCAATGCTTGAGGTGGACCAAATATCGTATTATTTAATAAGGTTGTATTTGTACCACCAATTTGGATGAATTCCTTTGCATATGGAATATCACTAGTTATTGTTAGCCCGTTAATCGTAGTATCAGTTGCAGTAATTAATAAGGCTATAATATCTGCTTGAAGAAGAAGAGTTGTTCCAGGTTCTCCTAATAAGGTTATTCCCATTTTGTTAACTAAAATTTGGGAAGTGATTGGATATGTGCCACTTAAAATATGCACGGTTCCTCCAGGATTAACAGCTGCAATTCCTTCGGTAATTGATCCAAAAGGATTTGCAATACTTCCATCTCCTCCAACTGCTCCTGCACTTACGTAAATATTGTTTGGATCAACAAGCTCATTTATTGCCGTATCTAGGGATGCTTGGACACTTGCAATGGAAGGATAACCCCCAACAGGTCTAGTATTTAGCAATACTTCTACTACTTCATCTCTCTGAGCTTCGGAAAGAACGTTATAAGCTGTTAAATTTAGCCCCAAACCAGGATCTTCAATCGCTGCTCTCATTTCTGCTACTGTCTGAGCATCATTAACCGCATCCAGAAATATATTGGAACCAGATAATACATAATCGGTTTGTACTTGTGAAATAGTTATTGTGTCATTTGTATTAAGAAGATTGTCTAACTCACTCATTTGAGCTGTTACAAATTTTACTGAACTGAAAAGATCACCTTCATAAATTGTAAAGATTGTTAGTCCATTTAAAAATATATTTGTGTCGCTACCATAGGTAACAATCTCTGTTTCACCAGGCTCTAGTGTAAATGTTACGGTTCCATCCTGGTTGTACGGGAATTCTCCTTCACGAACAAAGAGGGTAATTTGAAATGCTGCTAATGTGTTATTGATAAATATTTTTTCTGCCATTAAAGTTCCTCCTTTCTTTTACTAGTATGAATACTAGAATTAGTAGAAAGACAAAATCTCTTTCTCTATTGCATAATATGGAAAAAGATAAAATATGAATAGGCCATCTAGATTATGTTCATTGATTATTTACGGGTATATAGTTTTTCTGAATATTTACTTTATAATAAAAGAAAAGGAGTGGATTATTTTGAACGACATATCATCTATACACTTTGATTTTATACGAGTAGTTAGGAAGAAGTTTTTAGATTTAATGAAGGATACAGAAAAAGCAGTTATTCAGATGGAAGTAGATAAGTTATTTTGGGCACCAAATAATCATTCAAATAGTGTAGAGGTAATCATTAAGCATATGAGTGGAAATCTGATTTCACGATGGACAGACTTCTTGACGACAGATGGCGAAAAAACTACTAGGAATCGGGACAAAGAATTTGAAAGTACAATTGAAACTCGTGAAGAATTGATGGAAATTTGGTCTGAAGGGTGTCAGGTATTTTTGAGTGCTCTTGATACTATTAAACCGGAACACCTGCTCCAAACCATTTATATTAGAAATGAGCCGCATACTGTAATGGAAGCTGTTATAAGAAGTCTTTCTCATACATCCTCCCATGTTGGTCAAGTGATATACATTGCCAAACAAGTAACTACTGAAGAGAAATGGACCACATTATCTATTCCCAAAAAACAAAGTTAATACTGGAGGATTTCTATTGGAGCTAGGATTAGAAAAAAACGAAGTGAAGTTATTTCCTTACACAGCTGAATGGAAAAAAGAGTTTAACAGAGTAAAGCAACAAATTATTGTTGTTACAGGACTTGGAGAAAACCGAATACAACATATAGGAAGTACCGCAATAACTAACATGCTTGCAAAGCCAATCATAGATATATTAGTGGGGGTAGATGATATTGCAAAAGTAGATAAGTCATTATTTATAGCCCTGCAAAATATTGGATTTCTAAGACTGAGAGTAGAAAGACCTGGTGAAATAGTTCTTGCTAAGTTTACAGATGATACATATGAAGTAAAAACACATTTCATTCATATGGTTGAATATGAAAATGAATTATGGAGAAACCAACTATATTTTCATAATTATTTAAATTCAAACGCTGAAGCTAGAGATGAATACCAAAAGATCAAAGTAGACAGTGCTAAAATAAAGGATATTACTATAAATTTGTATACAGATTTGAAAGAACCATTTGTAAAAAGTATATTTTCAAAGCGAACTAAAAAGGAGTGAATAGAAATGATAACAAATTTATATTTTGTTCGGCACGCGCACTCCATTTATTCAACAGATGAGTTAGGTAGACCGTTGTCGGAGCAGGGATTAATAGATGCCAAAGAAGTAACTGATTTATTAATAGAAGAAGATATAGACATTGTTGTATCGAGTCCCTATAAGCGAGCGTATCAAACTGTTGAAGGAATTGCACTCCACTTAGAGCAAGAAATAGAAATTAATGATGACTTAAAGGAACGGGTCTTATCTGAACAGCCGGTAGATAATTTCAATGAAGCAATTCTTCAAGTGTGGTCTGATTTTGACTTTTCACATCCGAGTAAAAGAGATTTTGGAGAAATATGTAGGGCAAAATGTCGCAATAGGGACACATGGAAATCTAATGGTTTTAATAATGAATTACTTTGACCCTGTCTATGATTTTAGTTTTTGGAAGGAACTTGAAATGCCTGACCTCTACCAACTCTCTTTTTATGAACAGCAGTTGATAGAGGTCAGAAGGTTGTGTATGGAATCGAAATCAAGTAGTGTTAGTAATTCTACTTTTTAACGATTTGAAATAGAAAGTCACTTTTAAAGTGTGATCTTGAACAAATAGGTAATAACTTGCTAGATCAGGTATAGTCGAATGTTGTATTAGATTAATATCTCTTGAGGAAAATATAACACAACTAATGGAAAAAGGGGTTTACCCATGGATTAAATGGAGATTTTTAACCCAATTTTTTGGAATCTCAAATTACAGAATCTCAAATTTAGAATAGAAAGTTACAAAAATAACTTACTTTTTCATAAGTTAAAAACCTAAAATAGAACGTATGTGTGGTATAATTAAGTATATAGATTGATGATCTCATGGGTGGACGGCACTTTTTTCCTTTCTGTTTAATGACTGTTACAGAAGGGGGTGCTGCTTTTGACGATATTTGAATCTCTCGTAATTATGATTAGTTTTTCTTCACTAATCATTGCATTGATTACGCTGACTTTTTCAATGACACGAAAAAAGTAATCCACCTGTGAGTTAGCGCTCGGATGGATTACTTAATCTACTTTGCCGACACCCTTGAAGGGAATCAATCTATTTTACCGATTGGATGCTACTAACATCCAGTCGGTATTTTATTGTATACCTGTATTTCCTTTATTATACCAACTATCCTGAAGGGAATCAACGGAGTAGTTGTTCCCAATAATATCACTACTTCTTTTTTTGTGACATGTTTGTTTATTCAATCATAATCAATGTCATTTTCTTGTTCTATTTTTAATATATTTCCTGTTCTTGCGTGGATTTCTACTTCAAAAATCTGGTTGTTAGGCGTCATGATGAATACTTCGTATACTAGAATGCCATCTTCCATATCCAAGTCCACGTGGACAATTTCCCCGGATATTCTCTGTAAGGCAATACTCATTGCTTGTTCTAAAGTAATCCGCTGTCCATATATTGGATTTACCACTGATAAAAAAACCTCCTTGTCTGCTTATAACCTAAGTTATGCAAATAAAGAGGAAAAGGATAAAAAATATTTGACAATTAAAAGTATTCCTACTATCATAATAGTTAACTTTTATGTTCGAATATAGGTAGAAGACGCTAAAAGTAGCGTCGCCTAAGAACAGATGAGCTGAGAATAGCTTAGTATAGCTGAGAAATTGTTTGAATAAGAATAGTAGCTTTAGTGGACAATTTAGAGAGTCAGTGGTTGGTGAAAACTGATTTGTTACTGAAGTGAATGGGCTTATGAGAGCTTCCTCGAAACACATCAAGTGTTATAGAGGCAGACGTTTTCCTACGTTACAGGAGCTTAAGCGGGAGTATTACACTCCAACTAGAGGTGGCAACGCGGTCCATACCGTCCTCTTCCAAGGGATTTTTCTGAAATCCCTTGGAAGAGGACTTTTTTTATTTTCAAGATACGAGCAGAGCAGAGGAGAGATTGAGATGAGAGGATTTATAGAAAAAGTTGAGAAGAGTGAACATTTATTGTATGAGGAAATGATTACAGCTTCAAAGGCAATGTTTGCGGAAGATACGGAAGTACAACATATTGTAGATTTCTTAAGTGTACTTTCCAAAAAGGGTGAGACTTCCATGGAAGTTGCTGCACTTGCAACAGTTATGAAGTCATTTGCTATTAACTTGAATGAGCCTATTGGAGAATATATGGACAATTGCGGTACAGGTGGTGATGGCTTGAATAGCTTTAATATTAGCACTACCTCGGCCTTTGTGTTAGCTGCAGCAGGAGTTACGGTAGCAAAACATGGAAATCGAAAAATTTCAAGTAACGCTGGAAGCTCCGATGTACTGGAGGCGTTAGGGATTCATACCTCAATTAGCCCAGCAGCATCAATAGAATTACTTAAACGAGAAGGATTAACTTTTCTTTACGCACCAAATGTACATCCCAGACTAAAGAAAATTGGAATTGCGCGAAAGATGATTGGAAAACCGACTATTTTTAATCTAGTTGGACCGTTAACTAATCCTATTAGATTACTGACACAATATACTGGGATTAATCGCTCAGACTTCACAATGGAATATGCAGATGTATTAAGAATTTTAGGTAGAAAAAGGGCCATAGTTGTTTGTGGTGCTGGTGGGATGGATGAGGCGTCTCTAGCAGGTGTTAATCAATTAGTCTTAGTAGATAACGGTGATTTAATACCCTTTAAGCTGACAGCAAATGATGTAGGTTTAGCTTCTGCTCCTATTTCTGCAATACAAGGAGGAGATAGTCACACAAATGCCAAAATCCTGCACAATGTTCTCCAAGGTGAAACAAGTCCCTATTTAGATACAGTTCTTTTTAATAGTGGTATTGGTTTATTTGCCTCAGGAATTGTTAGCTCGATTCAAGAAGGAGTTAAGTTGGCCAAAGATACTATCCATTCAGGAAAAGCATTAGAAAAGCTGGAAGCAGCTATAGCTTTTAGTCAACAATCTGTAAGACATGAGGTGGTATTATGACAACAATTTTAGATAAGATATTGGATGCTAAAAAAGGGGAAATCGAGCAGATGCTTCTTCGACCGGTTTCAGATCAAGCTAAAATTATTGTCAGAAAGTCTTTGTTTGATGCACTTTATCAATCTAAAACGTTACAGGTAATTTCCGAGATTAAGCGAGCTTCTCCTTCAAAAGGATTGATAGCAGAAGGAATCAATCCTGGTGAAAAAGCAACACGATATGTTGATGCAGGAGCTGTTTGTATTTCTGTATTGACCGATACCCCTTTTTTTCAAGGAACATTTGATGATTTAGCAGAAGTTGCTCGTACCGTAGATATCCCAATACTTTGTAAAGACTTTATCATTCATCCAATCCAAATAGACTATGCAAAGAATGCTGGAGCGTCTGTTGTTTTACTTATCGTAGCTGCACTAGAGCAGGGGATGCTTAATAGTTTATATAAATATGCAGTAAGTAAGGGTTTGGAAGTGTTAGTGGAAGTTCATGATTCTGTAGAGCTAGATCGAGCATTGCAGCTAGATGCGAAAATAATCGGAATTAATAACCGGGACCTTAGAACATTTCAAGTAGATTTATCTAGAACTGCGGAAATCGCAGCAATATTTCCGTTTGAAGAAGAGCGTGTGCTCATTAGTGAGAGCGGTATTTGGGATTCCATTGATGCTATAAAAGTAGCTAGCTATGGTGCTAGTGCAGTGCTAGTGGGGGAATCGTTAATGCGTAGTGGAGAAATTGAAAATGCTGTTCGAAGCTTACAGGTTAAAAGGGAGGTAATTACCTCATGACGAAGGTGAAAATTTGCGGGCTTATGGAGAAAGAACATGTGGAAATCGCCGTTAATGCTGGTGTTGATGCGATTGGTTTTGTCTTTGCACCAAGTAAGAGGAAAGTAACTGTTGCAAAAGCGCACGAGCTAGCCAAAGAAGTGCCTCCTAGGGTTTTGAAGATAGGAGTTTTTGTAAATCCAACAAAAGAGGAACTAATAAATGCACTCAAAGAGGTTCCGCTTGATTATATACAATATCACGGTCAGGAAACTCCTGAATTTATACTGACAAACAATCTACCTTCAATCAAAGCATTATCGGTTCACAATGAAGAGGATGTTCTTCAGGCGAAAAAGTACGAGACAGAGTTTTATTTGTTTGATGCACCTGGTACAGATTATCAAGGCGGTAGTGGAGAAGTATTTGACTGGCAGCTGATGGAAGTTAATAATATACCGACTGAAAAAATTATTCTAGCAGGTGGTTTGACCCCAAGTAATGTAAAAGATGCTATTGAGAGAGTAAATCCTTATATGGTAGATGTGTCTAGTGGAGTAGAACGAAATGGCATCAAAGATAAAGAACTTATTCAAGGGTTTATACATGCTGTAAAAGATAGGGGTGGGGAATGATGGTTAATTATTCAGAGGAACAAAGAGTTGGTAGATATGGTAGGTTTGGTGGTCAGTATGTTCCAGAAACATTAATGACTGCTTTGATAGAGCTTGAAAATGCCTATGAGGACGCTATTTGTGATCCATTGTTTTTAGATGAAGTAAATTACTATTTAAAAGATTATGTTGGTCGTGAAACACCATTATATTTTGCAGAAAGACTAACAAAGGAACTTGGAGGGGCTCAAATATATCTGAAAAGAGAAGATTTAAACCATACTGGGGCCCACAAGATAAATAATACTATTGGTCAGGCGCTGCTGGCCAAGCGTATGGGGAAAAAGAAAATAGTAGCAGAAACTGGAGCTGGTCAACACGGGGTAGCAACCGCAACAGTATGCGCATTGTTTGATTTAGAATGTGTTGTCTTCATGGGAAAAGAGGATGTGCGGAGACAGGAACTTAACGTATTTCGAATGGAATTATTAGGTGCAAAAGTTGTTTCTGTGGATCAGGGATCCTCCACATTAAAAGATGCAGTCAATGAGGCATTAAGATATTGGGTTTCAAATGTAGAAGATACGCATTACATACTAGGTTCTGCGCTTGGACCACACCCTTTCCCGAAAATTGTTCGTGATTTTCAGCGGGTGATCGGGCTAGAAACGAGACGGCAAATTTTAGAAAAAGTTGGGAAATTACCAGATGCAGTAGTAGCATGTGTTGGTGGTGGTAGCAATGCAATTGGCATGTTCCACCCTTTTGTGGAAGATAAGGTTGTTACCTTGTACGGCGTAGAGGCGGGGGGAAGTGGTATTTCAACCGGACTTCACGCAGCCGCTGTTGCCGGAGGAAAAGAAGGAGTTCTACATGGTTCTTATATGTACATTTTGCAGGATGACAATGGATTTATCCAAGAAGCACATTCTATCTCCGCTGGTTTAGATTACCCTGGAGTAGGTCCAGAGCATTCATACTTACATGATATTGGTCGCGTGAAATATACTTCTGTTACAGACTCTGAAGCCTTAGAAGGTTTACAGCTATTATCGAGAAAAGAAGGTATAATACCGGCTCTTGAAAGTGCCCACGCTATTTATTTTGGTACGGAGCTGGCTAAAGAAATGTCTCAGGAAGAGATTTTAGTTATTTGTTTATCTGGCCGAGGAGATAAGGATGTCCAAACCGTTCGTGATGCGTTAGGGGTGAATGACAATGGCTAAAGCGAAACTTTTAAATGCTATACAATCAGTAAATGCTCATGGTGATAAGGCATTTGTTCCATATATAATGGCAGGTGATGGTGGACTGAAGACATTAAAGTCTAAAATATTATTTCTTCAAGCTGCAGGAGTTACAGCGATTGAACTAGGTATACCATTTTCTGATCCTGTTGCAGATGGACCTACCATTCAGAAAGCAGGTGAACGTGCACTTGCAAATGGCACAACACTTCGATCAATCCTGCAGGAACTAGAGACCTTCTATCAAGAGGTAAGTGTACCACTTGTTCTAATGACATATTATAATCCATTGTTAAATTACGGTCTGGAAAAGTTTGCAGAAGTATGTGATAAATTAGGTATTGTGGGATTAATCGTTCCAGATGTACCGTTAGAAGAGTGTGAATTATTGAAGAGTTTACTTATAAAAACAGATGTCGCACTTGTCCAACTTGTTTCTCTAACTAGCTCACCGGAACGTATGGAAAAGATAGTTGCTGCTGGTGAAGGCTTTATCTATGCGGTAACAGTAAATGGAATTACGGGGGTAAGGGATAGATTTGATGATCAATTAGAAAAGCACTTAAAGCAATTGAAAGACGTTAGCCCGGTTCCAATCCTCGCTGGCTTCGGAATTTCAACTCTCGAACAAGTGAAATCAATAGGTTCCTTGGCAGATGGTGTAATTGTGGGAAGCGCGATAGTCGAGGCTTTTCATCGAACTGAATTAGAAAAAATAAAGGAGCTAATTGAAGCGTCTAAGAAAGTGCTTAACTAAATTGGATTTAATGTCTTGACTAGATTTGTTGTTCTGACTATAAACGAAGAAAAACCGGGCAAAAAACGCTCCCGGTCCTTTAAGTTTATAATCTGTATCTATCGTTTTCGAAGTGTTTAGAAAGACGTTTTACTATATAATAACCGTGTGAATCTTAAATGATATTGGTTTGACATTCGTCAAAATCAATATCATTTTTTTGATAATCTTATGGGTGGGTTTTGTCTGTCCTTAGCGCACCTATTTTAGTGCGCACTATACAGCAAACTGATTGGAGTGAATGACGGCAACTACCTGCGTGCGGTGAAGACTCATCTCTCCCACGAGGAAAGCGTCCGTTTAAACGGAAACCAGCGGTATTAATCATTCTTTCCAGTCCAATGACGCCAGTGTTCCCGAGACATTTTATATACATACTTTTGTTATGATTTGGCTCCTTGCACAGAGGTATCTCTAAACGGAGCTAAGGCTTTTAGTGTATATCTGGCAATTACTAAACCAATTGCTGTAATTCCTTCTGCTAGTGGGAAGGCAAGCCAAATGTAATCACTGCCTACATAGGTTGGTAATAACCATAAAAGTGGTAAAAAAAGCACAATACTTCTAGTAACGATTATAATAGAAGATAGTTTAATCTTCTTAATCGCTTGGTAATATTCGGCGTATACTAAATTAAAACCTAAAAATAAATAACCAATGAAAAACATTGAAATGCCTGTCTTCGTGTAAGTAAACACTTCTTCAGAGGTAACTCCAAATAACGAAACAATCACATCTCCGAACAACAACCCGACTAGTAATATACAAGCACCGAATAAAATCCCTGTTATCACACCTAATCTCAAGAATTGCTGTAGACGATCATATAACTTCGCACCGTAGTGAAAGCTAACAATAGGTTGAAGTGCCGCACCAATACCAATAAATATCATGATGAAAACCGCATGTAAATAATTCACAACAGCATACGAAGTAACACCAACTGCTCCAACAAAATGCATAAACGTTATATTATACGCAATAATTGTCATCGCTACAGAACCTTCTACTATAAAACTTGGCAAGCCAATCTTCAATATCTCAATAACTGTCCTTAGCTCAAATTTAAATTTAGTGAATTTCAACATACTAGTTTTTCGAGTGAAATGGAGTAGTAAAACGACTAATCCAATAGCAGTTGATATAACAGTTGCATAGGCAGCACCTTCAACACCAAGTTCCATTACAAAAATAAATAAATAATTAAATACAATGTTAAGAACTGAGGTAGTAGCCAGTCCAAGCATAGCAAGTTTTGGATTTCCATCATTTCGTATAAAAATACTTAATATATTTTCTATCACATAAACGACACCAAACACTAGAATGATATGAAGATAATTTTTTACATAAGGGAAAATTTCATCACTTGCACCAAACGAATAAGCGATTTCTTTTTGCTTCCATAAACTTAGTATGACAAGTACACCAACAATGATAACAGCTAGGAAAAAAGATTGTGAAAAGATTGAGCGTGCTTTTTTAATATTACTTTCTCCAAGTGAAATGGAAAATAGTGTTGCTCCCCCCATCCCAATCCAGAGCGAAATAGATAGTAGAATTGAGAATATAGGTACCGCTATATTAATACCTGCAAGGGCTTCGGGACCTATTCCATTGCTAACAAAAATGCCGTCGACTAAAATATTGACTGCCATTAATAGCATTCCGAGTAAGGAAGGGATTAGATACGTTAGAAATAATTTATTAGTTGGCGTATTTCTTAATGTTTCATTCATATTATTCACCTGTTGTTTTGTAGAGTAGAGTTATTCTAGCTGTCCGTTTAAGTTTGTTATATTTTTCACCATAATTCTTTCATTTTTTAGATCGAATTCACCATTGAAATGAAATTCAAATTTTTTGTATAAGAGAATCGCCGCTTTATTTTCTTCATATACACTTAAATATATTTGGGTACATGAAAATTCATTGACTAGTTTCTGTATTAATGCATTCAGCATAATAGTTCCATAACCAAAACCTTGGTATCTGGAATCGATTAAAAAACGATCCAACCATACTCGACCATTGTCTGTTTCTTCAGAGAAAAACCCATACATGGCAAAGCCGATTAAACACTCGTCAGAATAGAGACCCACTGGTTTATATATAGTGCATTCACGGGCTTCTGCTAAACATTGTTCAGTTGTTTCTATAAAAGAAGCTTGTAACTCTCCGACACTTAACTTTAATATATCTTGAACATTATCTTGCGCTACGTCACGAATGGAAATATTCATGACTATCAAATCCTTTCTTTTTAGTACAAATAGATAGTTTTAAATGGTATAGTTACATCCTAAAGTATCCGGTAACCATACAGTCAAGGGGGAATAAGTAAATGAGCGAGAATTTACGTAAATATTTTACGACAGGTGAATTCGCAAAGTTATGTAACGTGAAAAAACAGACTTTATTTCATTATGATGAAATTGGGCTTCTTTCACCTGAAATCAAAAACGAAAAAGGTTATCGATATTATTCCTATCATCAATTTGATGTTTTTAACGTTATTGAACTCCTCAAAGAGGTGGACATGCCTTTAAAGGAAATTAAACTATTCTTGAACAACAAGACCCCTGACGAATTGATTGAGCTATTGAAAGGGAAGTCATTGGAAATCCAAAAAAAGATAAATAATTTGAACCAAATACAAAAGATAATCGATACAAAGATAGCTCTAACGGAAAATGCACTAAAGTTAGATTTTAAACAAATCAGTCTAGAGATACAGGAAGAGGAGTTATTATTTTTAAGTGACTCTATATTGGATTGTTCTGATCGATCTTTCTTAAAATCTGTCTCCCATTTCATTGATTTTTTATACAAAAATGAACTTGATATTGGTTATCCAATTGGTGCCATGGTAAATAGGGCGAAGCTGATGGAAGAGGATTATGACAATTATTCTTACTTGTACACGAAAACAGAGGCCGATGTGAAAAATATTTCATTTTACACGAAACCAAAAGGATTATATGTAGTCGCTTATCATGTAGGGAACGATAAAAATATTTCTAAAACTTATAAAGAAATCATGAAATTTATCGATAAACATCAAATAAAGCTTGGAAGCTATTCGTACGAGGAATATATACTAGATGAAATCTCTGTAAGTGGAAGTGATAATTATGTCACTCAAATATTGGTAGAAGTGGAAGAGATTTAAAGTGAGTAGAAATGAATTCATATTTCATATATTTCATGTACAAATAATTTAACATAAAGAAAAATATACTTAGAATCGGAAGTGTTCGTGTGATTCATCTCATTTTTGGAGATTCTGCGATTGGTAGCTTAAAACACGCTTTAAGCGAACATAATCACAAAATAATTGGTTTCCCTATAGACTTTTCTATCGGACCAATTAGAAATGTTTATGAAAACAGCGGTATTAAAAGTTATTTTACTTGGTTGGAAAATTCATACCACACAGTATGGGGTAATTTTGAAGATAACCAAACTATGTATCAACAGTCATTACAAAAATTGGCGGATATAAAGCATGGTGACCAAGTAACGATTTGGACTTGTGAAAATGCTACAGAGCAAATTGGACTTCGCATCATCTGTAATTTATTAAAAGAAAAAAAGTTGAAATAAATGTTGTAAATACATACGAAGCAATGAGGGATTATACAGAACGTAAGAAATTGCGAATTGAAATTCGTCATACCGGGGAGTGTAATGCAGAGCAGTTAGCTCATTTTCATGAATTTTCCATTTTTCAGATTTCAGATGGATTGACAAGAACTTTAGAACAGGACGGGGAAAAACTGCTACAGAGTACAAGCATTGTTCGGTCATGGAAGCAAGGGGAAATCATCGATGAATTAGAAACAAGAGATGATTCGTTTATAATGGAATGTGTGAGGAAGTTACATAGTGAACGATAAAATACAGATTTTTTGAATGCAACACGTGTGATAGGTGAAGTGGTTGGTTTATCGGAGCAAGTGGTATCGGATGCATGGATAGAATACCGTGTACGTTCTCTTATTCATTTAGGACTGTTGTCTTATGAGGGAGACCTTCAATCCATGCGTATGTATAAAATAAAAGATATTAAATAATTGTAATACCGAACAATCTAAGCAAAAACATAGAAATAAACCCCATTCTGAGTAGAGAACTCATAGAATAGGGTTGTATTTTGGATTTTATGCCTTTTTGATAAATAAGGACATAATTAATCCAATAATAGCTAGGATTAAGCCAAATATAAAAGCATCTTGAACCCCAGCAGTTAATGACATACTAACTGTTTCCGGATCCATTAAATTGGTTGCGTTTTTTAAATAAGCGTTCTGAGAAGTTGACATAATTGTAATTGCTACAGCCGTTCCAATCGCACCAGATACTTGCTGTAATGTATTCATCAAAGCAGTTCCATCAGGATACAGGTTTCTTGGAAGCTGATTAAGTCCATTTGTCTGAGCTGGCATCATAACCATAGACACCCCGATAAATAGAATAGAGTGCATAATAATTACCATAATAATAGCAGTGTCCACAGTGATATTGGACAGCATCCATAACATAATAATCATGATGATGAAACCAGGTGCTACAAGACCTCTTGGACCATATTTGTCAAATATTCGCCCAGTCAAAGGGGACATAAAACCATTTAGGACCCCACCTGGTAAAAGTACGAGCCCAGCCGTAAATGCTGCTAATGCCAGTCCTGTTTGTAAGTATAAAGGCAATAGTATCATTGAGGACATGATTACCATAAAGGTAATAAATACACTCAATAAACCTAGTGTAAACATTGGATATTTTAAAACACGTAAGTCAATCATTGGAACTTCCATTTTGAATTGTCTCATAGAGAACAAAGTCAATGCGAAAAGACCTACAATAATAGTAACAATAACTATAGTACTACCCCAACCTTTTTCTCCTGCACTACTAAAGCCATACACAATTCCACCAAAACCAATAGTTGATAAAATAATAGAAATTATGTCTATTTTAGGTTTCGTTACAGTTGTTACATTTTGCACGAATTTAATTCCAAACAACAAAGCGAGTAGAAGGAATGGTAAACAAATCCAAAAAATCCAGTGCCAAGTAAGTTTCTCAAGCACCAGACCAGAAATAGTCGGGCCAATTGCTGGTGCAAACATAATCACCAATCCCATGATTCCCATTGTTGCTCCTCTTTTATGAACAGGGAAAATGAGTAAAATGGTATTGAACATTAATGGTAGTAGTAATCCTGTTCCTACTGCTTGTATAACCCGTGATAGCAGTAAAACAGTAAAGCTTGGGGCAAGTGCTGCAATAAGTGTTCCAATAATAGAAAATAGCAAAGAAGCTATAAATAATTGTCTTGTAGTGAACCACTGCATGATAAATCCTGAAATAGGTACTAATATCCCCAATGTTAAGAGGTAACCAGTTGTTAGCCATTGGACTGAGGGTGGACTAATATCAAATATTACTATTAAATCTCCTAGTGCCATGTTCAGTGCTGTCTCACTAAATAATCCGACAAACCCTGCAATTAAAAACGAAATTAAGATAGGGGTTGTTTTAAATACTTGTTTTTCTTGTTGTGTTTCTTTTTCAATCATGAACAAATTCCTCCAATTAATGACTACATAGACCGTCTATATAATACATTTTCTGAAGAATTTAAATTAATCTTTTCTTAATAATAATGTAATTTGCTCTTTGGCAACTTCAAGCGGTCTATTACTCTTATTTGTTAAAGATAAAAGAATAGCACCCTCAATCATTAGATTTACCGCAAGGGCCAAGTCATTTGACTGAACTTTGTCATATCCGCATTTAAGTAATTTCTTCCTATAAATAGCTTGCCATTCTTCAAATGCTAAATGACAAGCCATTCGGATTGGTTCACTTGTTGAATAGGTTTCACCAGCAATAGTTCCAATGGGGAACCCTATGTTATCACTTTTTATAATGATTTCGGATAAATGTTGCAAATGTGTTTGAAATGCTTTGATAGGATCTTCAAATTCATCAAACAATGTTTGAATTTCATTTACAACAATTTCTTTAGTATGATTAATCGCTGCAATCGCTAGTTGTTCCTTCCCCTGTGGAAAGTAATGATAAAGAGATCCTTTTGGAATTCCACTTTCCTCAAGAATGTCTTTAAGTCCTACTCCATAGTAGCCTTTTATCCGAAAAAGCCGTGAAGCTGTTTCAATAAGAATGTCTTTGGAATTATTTTTAGCGGACATTTTAAATCACCTCATATATTATACCAACCGGTCTATTAGAATAATATAAAGATAAATTTATCCTTTGTCAAAAGTTATTTATCAAAGGTATAGTTCTTTTTACCAATTGTGTATATCTTTACAATTATCTAAATGATAAAATGTTTTGATAAAGATATTTAGGAAAGGTGATTTCTATGACAACCTATATAAGTTTCCCTAGGAATTTGGAGGAATTAGCTTTCTTCTTAGAGGTTTTAAATAGTGATGATTCCTATCATATTGGTTATTGTGGGCAATATAAAAAGGAGATTTACGATACTCTTACAACTCATTTCTCTGATATCGATATAACGAAATCATTTGTCGTTGCCTATTCCGAAAACAACATAATTGGAGCTTTAGGATTTGACATTGATGAAGAAAATAAAAGTGCAGAAGTATGGGGCCCATTTATAAAAAATAAGGACGACTATCCTCAGTTGGCAAATGATTTATGGGAAGTATTAGTGGATACCATTCCTTTTAAACTAAACGAGTACCTGTTTTTTTTGAATGAAAAAAATACTTTAGTTAGGCAATTTATTGAAATTAAAAATGGAGAGGAAAATGGGAATCATCTTATTTTAAGGATAGATAGAAATAGTATCACGGAAGGACAAAATTTACATATTCAAACTTATGAAAATTCCTTTCATACGAAATTTAGTGCCCTTCATGAACTAGCCTTTCCAAATACTTATTATAATAGTAACCAAATTCTTTCAAGAATTAGTGAAGTCAATCAATTATTCATCATCCAAGACAATAACGATGTAAAGGGATATGTGTACGTAGAGGCTGTCCCACTTCACGGAGAAGGAGTAATTGAATACATTGCTGTTTCACCAGAGTATCGAGGGCAAGGAATAGCAACTAAGTTAATGAAAGCTGCTCTTCATCATTTATTTTCTTATGAAGAAATAGAAGAAATCACACTTAGTGTGGGGGCAAATAATAAAACTGCAATTGCTCTTTATAAGGCCTCAGGATTTCAAATAAAACATGCAATGATTGCATATAAAATACAAAAGAATTAGTCTGTTCGAAGTTAATTCTTCTTATTCTTTTCATGCTTGGTATCTCTTAATATACTTGGTTATTATGCTTTTTCTCAGAAACGATTCCGGACATTTCATCATCAATGGGTTGGTAATACACCTAGGTGAAACCGTTTCTTCCGTAAGTTATACGAATATTCAACACAATAAAAAAAAGTTCAAATAGAATACTTGCTAGATCCATCATTTAACTTCTTACATACTAGTATTCTACATTCAATAACAAATACCATGATAGAGAGGGGTATTCAATTATGATTAAGGAAATAGAGGAAGCGATTATTTTGAGAAATAATGGCATGAAAAATGAATCAAACGAACTCTTGTTAAAGTTAGTAGAGAAATACCCGAGTAACGCAAGCATCTTCTACCAATGTGCTTGGAGCTTCGACATTTTAGGTGAGGAGACAAAAGCAGTAGCATTCTATGAAAAAGCAATAGATCTCGGCCTCCCAAATGATGAAATGGAAGGGGCCATTATAGGATTGGGGAGCACATACAGAGCACTCGGTGATTATGAGAAATCGAAACGAGTATTTATACGAGGAATCGAACTATTTCCAAATAATAAAGCTATTCAAGTTTTCTATGCCATCACTTTATATAATCTTAGTGACCATTCAAATGCCACCGAATTATTATTAGAGGTACTATTGGAAACGACTGAAGATAAACAAATTCTTGAATATGAAAGAGCATTAAAATTTTACTCTAAGCATCTTGATGACGTTTGGAACTAAGCCAGAGAGCGTCAAGTATTTATAATTCTATTATTCTTGGGAGAAGAAAAGTGTATACGATTGATTTTAGCTTCAGTTGTCAAGTTATCCTTAAATTATATACATCTTAAGGCTTAGAGAACTTCCCATCTCAAGACCATAGGAAATGGTATTTATTTCTTTATAATGAAATGTAACAGGTAAACAAATGGAGGTTACAGTAGTGAGTTTAAAAAAGATTGGTATTATAGCAATAGTAGTTGTAGTTTTAGGAGCAGCTATAAACGTAGGGATGAATATTGCAGGTGGGTTTATCAAAAATACAGAAAAAATTGAGTTAGCGGAAGAGTTCTCGCGGATAGATATTACAGGGGACAACACGGCTATTGAAGTAGTTCGAACATCTGCTTCTAACGGCAAAGTTGAGTTTATAAGTAAAAAAAGCTCAAGCAATAAATTAAATGCATACGTGGAAGGTGATACTCTTCATGTAGAAATGAAAAAGAAGCTATTTAATGTCTTCGACTTTGGATTCAGTTTTTCCGGCAACAAAATTATCGTATCAGTTCCAGATGAAAAATACGATGAGCTGACAACGCAGACTAGCAATGGTCAAATTTTCGTACACGAACTACAATTTGAAAACATCGAAATTGAGTCGAATAACGGAAAAATCGTATTAGAGGATTTGGAAAGTAAGATGGTCAATGTAAAAACAAACAATGGGAAGATTGATCTTCATCATGTGACCGGAGATATACAAGCGGAGTCAGATAATGGTCAAATTTCAATGGTTACCGATAATCTAGATCGATCAATTACTTTAGAAACGAATAATGGACTTGTTGATATTCGTACAACATCTGAACCTAAGAATGCAACAATACAAGCGGAAATAGATAATGGAAGAATCGATATATTTGGTTCTTCGAATGAAAAGACCGTTTTTGGTAATGGAGAGAATAAGATTAGTATAAATACTGATAATGGAATAATTTCTTTGAAAAAGGGAAATTAATAAAGAAATACAAGCAATATATTGACGAGTGCGTTAATCTTTGTTAAATTATTTCTTATATCATTTGCGAAGAGAAAATTCTAGTAGAAGAAAAACTCGTCCTTAATGGGCGAGTTTTTTTATGGAAGAAAGGAGCAGTCATGTTGAAAAACCTAATTGTAATTGTGGGCTCCTTTGTAATAGCTTTTGCATTTAATGCATTCTTAGTACCTCATGAAATTTTAAGCAGTGGAATAAGTGGTATAGCTATTTTATTAGGAATTATAACTCCTTTTGACACAGGTATACTTAACTTTATTATGAACGTACCTTTATTAATATTAGGGTATTACAAGCTTGGAAAAGAAATTACGCTAAATACGCTTGTATGTGTACTATCGTTATCTGTTTTTCTATATATAATTCCAGCGGAGTCTATTTCAGATAATATATTGCTATCTGCTATATTTGGTGGAGCTATAGGTGGCCTTGGAATAGGTCTTATTATGAAATACTCAGGAACTTCTGGTGGAATGGATATAATAGCTATTATTATTTCTCGCTCAAGTAATTTTAGTGTTGGTCTTTTACTTACTGGGATGAATAGTGTAATCGTGCTAATTTCTGGAACTGTATTTAACTGGGAGATAGCATTATACACCTTATTATCCATATATTTAACTGGTAAAGCGATTGACACCATTTATACCAATCATGAAAAACTAACGATGCAAATAATAACGACGGCAGCTGAACCAATTCGTCAGGAATTATTAGTAAGCATTTATCGTGGGGTGACTGTCACAGAAGGATATGGTGGCTACACGCTAGAAAAAAAGCATATTCTAATGATGGTCGTTACTAGATATGAAATGTTGCAAATAAAGCAAATTATTCATAAGCATGATGAAAAAGCATTTATCAATATATTTGAGACGGTTGAAGTCGTTGGTGAATTCGCAAAAAATTAAAGATTATTATATTTTCGAACAACAAAGCCGATATTCCTATATTTAGGGATATCGGCTTTTTAATTGTTGATGAAAGGAATATTTTTGAATTTATTTGTACAAACTTAATAAGTACATATAAAACTTTTTTCAGCAAAAGAGGGATACGATGGGATTTTTTTATGAGAAAGTAAATAATCAGTTAAAACCCACAATTCCTTCCAAGAGTCCAACGAAGGAGTCAAATGAAAAACAAATACTAAAAACAAACCTTCAGGAAAATATAAAAACCGTAAAAGATACTCTAGGTGAGAGCACCGATATTATAATTCGAGAGATTCGAATTGGAAAAGAAGGAGTGCTTAAAGCTGGAATAATGTATACAGATGGTTTAAGCGATGCACCTTCTATACAACACTTCATTATGGAGTCTTTAATGTTGGAAATTAAAGATACTAATATAGAAAGCGAGCTTCGTCCTAGTCCTAACCTTATGAACACATTAAAAGATTTTGCCATGACCGTAGGAGAATTAAAAGAATTTACCCATTTTGATGAGTTATTTCTTTCCCTTTTATCAGGGGATGTCATTATTTTGATTGAAGGTTATTCTGAAGGACTAATCATTGGTAATAAACGTTGGGCTGAACGTGGAGTTACTGAAAGTACGACACAAACAGTAATAAGGGGTCCAAGGGAAGCATTCTCAGAGAATATACGTATAAATACAGCCTTAATACGGCGAAAAATAAAAGATCCACAACTTTGGATGGAAAGCAGAATAATAGGAAAACGCACGAAAACGAATATTGCAGTCATGTATATCAAAGGCATTGCAAATGACGATATAGTGGAAGAACTTCGTTTGCGACTAGATCGCATTGACATCGATGGAATACTTGAAAGTGGCAATATTGAGGAGTTGATTCAGGATTCACAAATTTCTACTTTTCCAACGGTATATAATTCAGAGAGACCTGATGTTGTTGCTGCAGCTATCTTGGAAGGTAGAGTAGCTATTTTAATCGATGGTACACCATTTGTTCTTACCGTTCCAGCATTGTTTGTTCAGTTTTTCCAGTCTTCGGAAGACTATTCTCAACGTGCTGATCTAACCAGTCTTGTTCGAATCCTTCGATTTTTTTCATTTGGCATTTCTTTATTAGCTCCTGCTTTATTTATAGCTGCTACTACTTTTCATCATGAAATGATACCGACTGCACTGCTCATTAACTTGGCAGCTCAACGGGAGGGTGTACCATTCCCAGCATTTATTGAGGCACTTATTATGGAAATCACGTTTGAAATTTTGCGTGAAGCGGGTTTAAGAATGCCGCGTGCCATTGGGTCAGCTATGTCAATTGTAGGGGCATTTGTTATAGGTACTGCGGCAGTAGAAGCTGGTATGATTTCAGCTGCAATGGTAATTGTCGTTTCCATAACAGCTATTGCTAGTTTTGTTTCTCCTACCTATGACATGGCTATGTCTGTCAGAATATTACGCTTTCTTTTTATGGGTCTCGCAGCTTCCTTTGGTTTATTTGGAGTTACAGTAGGTTTGATTGCGCTAATTTTGCATTTATGCAGTTTACGTTCTTTTGGGATTCCATATATGTATCCAATTGCGCCATTCAATATTTCTGGACAAAAGGATACATTTATTCGAGTACCTATTTGGAAAATGTTTACTCGTCCTCATTTAATCAGTCAAAAAAATATAAAGAGGCAACAAAATCCAATTTCTGCGAAGCCTGAACCAGATAAATAGGGAGAGGTGGGAGATTTATGAAAAAAGGCATCTTATTATTGCTAATACTTAGCCTATTTCTCACTGGTTGCTGGAATCGCAGGGAGTTAAATGAGTTAGCAATAACTTTGGCTATTGGTATTGATAAGTCAGAGGACGGATATTTGATTTCGGCTCAAGTAGTTGTGCCTAAAGAAGTTTCCATGAACGCAGGAAATGGAGGTTCTCCAGTAACCCTTTTACAGGCGCAAGGAGAAACCGTTTATGAAGCTATTCGAAAAATAACAAAAGAGTCACCTAGAAAAATTTATCCTGGACATCTTCGAATGCTAGTAATAGGTGAGTCGTTGGCTGAAGATGGTATTGGAGATTCTTTAGATTTGCTATCAAGGGACTGGGAACTCCGATCTGATTTCTATGTTGTTGTGGCCAAGGACTCTAAAGCTGAAGACATTTTAAATATTCAAACACCCTTGGAAAGCATACCATCAAATAAAATGTTTAACACACTTAAAATTTCAGAAGAAAATTGGTCAGCTACAGTCGGAGTTACATTAGATGATCTAATAGCAGACTTAATTAGTGATGGAAAAGAAGCAGTTTTAACTGGAATTATTATAAGGGGGAATCCAGAAAATGCTTCAAGTTTACAGAATGTGGAAACAATAACTCCTTCAGCTACAATCCAATATCAAGATTTAGCGGTGTTTAAGAACGATAAGTTAGTGGGATGGTTAAATGAGGAAGAGAGTAGAAGCTATAATGCAATTATAAATCAAGTTAAGAATACAGTATCGACTATAAGTTGTCCTAAAGAAGGAAAAGCTTCGATAGAGGTACTTAATTTCAATACAGATGTTAAGGGTGAAGTTTTTCACGGAATTCCGAAAGTGGATGTCAGTATTGATATTGAAGCAAATCTAGGTGCATTAGAATGTTCAATTAATATAACTAAACCTGAATCAATTGAAATACTAGAAAATATCTACGCGAAAGAAGTAAAAGAGTCGATAGAGCAATCTATTGAAAGCGTACAAGAAAAATATGACTCAGATATTTTTGGATTTGGTAACGCTATTCATCGAACAAATCCAAAATTATGGAATACGATGAAAAAGGAATGGGATCAGCATTTTACCGATTTGGAAGTGAATATTAAAGTGAACGTGAAGATTTTGAAAACTGGTACAGTGGATAATACTTTAATAGAGAAATGAGAGGACTGACATAGAATGTTGAAAAGCGTTGGAATACTCCTTGTTGCTGCAGCTATCCTATTTTTGGAAGTCCCGCCACTTTTACAGAAAAACTATAAAAAAGAATTGATAGTGTTTTTAATTCTTCTTGCTATTGGAGTTGGACTAGGTATAGTACATAGTTTAGGAAAGTCTATTCCAAATCCAATTGATCTTTTAACTTTTATTATTAAGCCAATTCATGATGCACTTACTAGTTATACGAGAAAGTAAAGATTGAGGTGAAGATTAAATATGATGCCAAAAGTTAAAATAAACTCATACCAATTTCTTGTATTAGTTACATTATTTACGATAGGTACAGGAATATTAGTTGTACCATCAATTTTAGCTACCGAAGCTAAACAAGACGCTTGGATTGCTGCATTGTTAGGAACGTCTATTGGAATTTTAATCATATGGTTATTCACCACAATAGGACTTTGGTTTCCAAACCTCACCTTTGTACAAATGAATGAAACTCTATTTGGAAAATGGGTAGGGAAAGCCATTTCTATATTTTTTCTATCAATTAACCTTTTATTTACTTCTATTCTTTTGTATTATTCAGGTTCATTCCTAACTACCCATGTTATACCAAATACACCTATGGCAGCCACGAATATATTAATGGGGGTTATAATGGTTATGGCTGTTCGTCTTGGACTTGAGACGATTGCTCGTAGTGCAGAAATATTCATCGTAATTTTCATCCTGCTTTTCCTCATTTTAGTTGTATTTATAGCACCTGAAATCCAATATGAAAACATTCAGCCTATATTTCAGGAGGATATAAAAAGTATCGGTCAAGCATCATTATCATTAATTATTGTATCTTCAGTCAATGCAGTGAGTTTATTAATGGTTTTTCCGGCATTAATAAATCAACCTAAAACTGCAAAAAAATACTTCTTAATTGGAAGTTTTTTAGGAGGTTTAGTCATCACTATTATCACACTACTGTGTATTTTTGTATTAGGTCCGGATTTAACGGCCAGGCAAATGTATCCAAGTTACGGATTAGCCAAAAAGATAAACATCGGGAATTTTATTAACCGCATTGAGGCTCTGATGGCAACACTTTGGATTATATCCCTCTATTTTAAGATGGTTCTATACTTTTTCGCATCGGTCTATGGTTTTGCGCAAACTATAAATTTGAAAGATTATCGCCCATTAACATATCCGTTAGCAATAATAGTCATTGTCCTGTCACTAGTTATTTTTCCTAACGTCATGGAGCAACAAAGATTTGATTCTACTACATCTGTTTATTATTCATTAATGATCGGACTTTATTTACCTCTTTTGATGGTATTCGTATATATTATTCGAAAAAAACAATTGAAAAAAAATGCTGAACACTCTTAAATTAATATTATGAGTTAAAGATATTCCAAAATCAATTTAAGAACTAGATGTTACTTACTTTTGTTAGCTAAATATGAAAAAAAGGTGATGCTGAACTTTAAAATTAGTAATTTACTCTTTTTAGTTATTTTGTTTCCACTTAAAAAGAGATAAGCAAGAGATGACAAATATTGCATTTGTAGTAATTTGTTAAAAGATAAATCGAAGAATATATTAATCTTGCAGTTAAATCCCGAACAAGTATGATAATAGAGTTAGATTTCAATAGATTCATATAAATAATGATTATGTAGAGAGTAAGAATTGTTTCATGGGGATTAATATCTTAGATGCTATTGTAATCATTCGAATCTACAGTGATCGAAAGCAATCAATCCAAAGTTGTAATAGGGGATCCTAATTTAGACATCAACTCATATTGTTGCTTTAATGAACTTGGTACTTGAAAAGAAAGGATCGTTGGATAAATGAATTTAAATGAACTTAATCATTTAGCTGATTATGACAATGTGTTAGTCGTCGATACGAATGGTATTACAATTTTCTATGATTTAGCTGATTTGCATATTCTAAAGCATATAGGTCTCAAGCCAGAAGAGTTTTTAAGAAAAAGTGTTACATCTTTTTATAAAAACTTGTCGATAGAAGATAGTACGTTAATGACTGTATTAAGAACTGGTGAACCGTTATGGAATGTCGAGCAAGAACTAACTTCTAAAAATGGCTTCACATATACTTCCAGAAGTTCTACCTTTCCTATTCATAATGGGTCTACTATTGTAGGAGCTATTGAATTTTCAAAACACTTCTACCAAAAGGAAAATATACAATTACTTGATCAATTCGCAAGTCATAAAATATATCGAAAAAATAATACCATTTATACGATTGACGATTTAATTTCAACAAGTACTGTGATGGAAGAAATAAAAAATAAAATACACAATGTTTCAAATACCGATTCAACTATTTTAATAAATGGCGAAACCGGAACTGGAAAAGAAATTGTTGCACAGTCCATCCATAATTTAAGTAGTCGATATACTCAACCATTTGTCTCGATAAAATGTGGTGAAATACCTACCACTTTCATAGAACAAATATTTTTCGGAACGGATAATGATACATTAAATGCTGCACCAGGTATCCTTGGTATTTTAGAACAAGCAAACGGTGGAACAATCTTTCTAGATGAAATAAGTGCATTGGATATTAAGCACCAAGCTAAATTATTGAGAGTAATTGAAGACAAGCTCATTCGTCGTGTTGGTGGAAAACAGGATATTCACTTGAATATACGGGTAATAGCAGCTACTAATGAAAATCCTGATAAACTTGTGAGAGAAAAACTATTACGTGAAGACTTGTATTATCGATTAAGTGTGTTTCAATTAGATTTACCACGATTATCTGACCGGAAAGAGGATATTACCGTACTAATTGATTATTTTATCGAATTTTATAATCGTCATATGCAAACTAAAATTGAAAAATTAGATGATCAAGTATTTTTAGCTTTTCAACAATATAATTGGCCAGGTAATGTAAGGGAACTTAAGAATGCATTGGAAACTGCGTATAATAATGCAAGCTCAAAAGTGATTAATCTAAACGATATTCCAGAGAAAATTAGAGATTACTCTAGTGTATCAGAGAAAATAACTGTTTCTAAAAATAGCTTTCATTTAAAAGATAAAGTGGAGGAATATGAAAAAAACTTAATTGTAATAGAGCTAAGTAATACTGGAGGAAAACTTGTAGAAACCGCTAGAAGGTTAGGTATTTCAAAGCAATTATTAAAATATAAAATGAGTAAATACGAATTGAAGTAAAAATATTTTTACGAAAGGGGGTGAAAAATTTACCTCCTTTTTTTATTGGTCATTATTAATTAAGATAAAAGCAACTATTAGAAAATTAAAACATCGATTTCTAATTTAGGTGCTTAAAAAGTCATTAATTTTGTAAGGGTTTTCAATGGGGACATAAGAAAAGAGGGGAAAAGGAATGAACAAATCAATTCAACATAACTTGATAGTGGGATTTGCATTATTTGCAATATTTTTTGGTGCTGGTAATTTAATATTCCCACCGTCTATAGGAAATATTTCGGGATCTGAATGGATATCAGCATTAATTGGGTTTAGTATCACAGGTATAGTACTGCCGCTTTTAGCTGTAATTGCCATATTAAATGCTGGAGGTAAATTTGAAGATTTAACAAGACCGATTAGTCCGTGGTTTTATAAAGTATTCAACTTGTTATTGATGGTTGGCATTGGAATGCTTGTAACTATTCCAAGGATGTCCGCAACAACACATGAATTAGGGGTTCACCTGTTGTTTCCCAAGGTGCCATCTTTAGTTACTATTTTAGTCTTTTTTGCGATTTGTTTTTATTTTGCAATGGATAAATCAAATGTTATAGATAAAATTGGTAAATTTCTCACACCTGTACTACTAATTATTCTTTTATTCATCGTCGGAAAAGGTATTTTTGATCCGATCGGCGTACCCGTTGTAACCGATATAAAGAATTCTTTCTCTAATGCTTTCATTAGTGCTTATCAAACTGGGGACGTAGTAACTGGAATCTTTTGTGCACCAATCTTTATAGCAGCAATAGCGGCTTTTGGCTATAAAGGTAAGCAAGCTCGTTCGATGGCATTAACAGGAACACTCATTGCTGGTTTAGGGTTACTAATTGTATATGGAGGATTATTATATCTCGGAGCTTCGGGAAGTGGTCTTTTTCAAACTGGAATTGAAGACACTACTTTAGTTTCTAACTTAATAGAAATATCACTCGGTAATTTTGGTTCTATAGCTTTAGCCGTTGCGATTGCATTAGCGTGTTTAACTTCAGCTATAGGTGTAATTGCAGTAATCGCTGACTTCTTGAATGACTTAACGATAAACAAGCTAAGCTATCGCCTTTGGGTTGCTATTGTATGTATTGTTGGTAGTGTAATAGGTTCCGCTGGGGTTGGGGCAATTGTCACTTATGCAATGCCAATCTTTACGGCTTTATATCCAGTGGCAATTGTTTTAGTAATTTTAGGTACTTTCCGCAAATTCGTTCCAAATGCTGGTTCTTATCAAGGAGCTATTTTATTAACGTTCATAGTTAGTCTGTTTGAAACAATTGGCTCATTAGGATTAACTATACCGTTTTTGACTGACATTATTATGAAACTACCTTTAAGTTCAGATGGATTTAGTTGGTTAGTACCAGCAATTGTAGGTTTTATCGTTGGAAGTATTCTATATAAATTTTGGGGGAAAGAAAATAATATTTCTAATGCCATTCATTCTTTAGAGGTAGAAAAATCTAATTAACAAGTATAAAGGAGAAAAGTATCATGGAAATGAACAAACGAATGTTTATTAATGGTAAAATATTTACCTCTAATAAAGCAAAAAAATACGTAAATGCGATGATAATTCATAATGGAATTGTTGAGTGGATAGGTAACCAAGAGGAAATTTACGATTTTCAAGGGGTAGTAATTGATTTAAAAAGTCGTCGAGTTCTGCCTGGGATTATTGATGCTCATATGCATCCATTATTACTAGCCAATTTTTCCAAACAAATTGCGTGTACACCTCCAGTAGTATATTCCATAGTGGATATGATTCGTGAATTATCGACAATGGATAAGGCGAATTGGATTGAAGGGTGGGGCTATGATGAAGGTAAGTTGGAAGAAGGACGCGCACCAAATAGACAGGATTTAGATCAGGTTTCTATAGATAAGCCAATTGTCGTTACACGTACATGCGGACATATCATTTCTGTGAATAGTAAAGCACTTTCTATCGCTGGAATTAATAAAGACACACCAGATCCCGCTGGAGGGAAAATCGACCGAGATACGAATGGTTACCCAACAGGTGTATTAAGAGAAAGTGCTAGATTATTAGTGCTAAATAAAATGCCGCAGCTTTCTATGGAAGAAAATGCTTCTCGACTTGCTGCACTAACAAAATCTTTATATGCACATGGTATTACAGCAATTACAGATCTTATGGCTAGCCATAAACCGATGGATTATATAGATATTTATACATTAGCAAGGGAAAAAGGTCTGACGCAAAATGTTGTTCTATACTATATGTGGCATGATTTAAAAATCAATCCTATTCTAAATGTGGAAAACACGGATCGTGAAAATCCTATTCATATTGGTGGAGTAAAACTATTTGCAGATGGAAGTGTATCTGGAAGAACTGCTTGGGTTGATCCTTCGTTTCTAGGAGAAGAAGATAACTATGGTATTTCGACTACTTCTGAAAATGAACTGTTAGAAGCGGCGGAGTATGCGAAACAACATGGAGTACAATTGGTGGTACATGCAATGGGTGAACAGGCAATCGATCTAATCGTAAACACATTTTATGGGAAAGAACCTTGGATTCATGATGGTCCATCCATTCGAATAGAACATGCTGCTATGCCAACATTGCAGGCAATAGAACGTGCAGCAGAAATGGGTATTGCTTTTGTTCCACAACCAATTTTCTTATATGCTGAAATAGAAAGTTATCTAGCTAATTTAGGTCCTGATCGAACGAAAACAACCTATCCGGTTAAAACAATGTTAAATTCGGGTATTCCTGTAGCTTTTTCTTCTGACGCTCCTGCCACTGCATGGGCAGATCCAGTCAATCCATTTGTTGGTATCAAATCTGCAGTTACTCGTGTTGCATATGATGGTACTAATACAGGTGATGCGGAAAAAATTGATGTTGAAACTGCAATTGAACTCTATACAAGAGGGGCTCAACACATTACGCGATTACCGAACGTTGGTCAGTTAAAAGAAGGTTATCGTGCAGACTTTATAGTGCTAAACAAAGATATATTGGAAATATCTCCTGAAGAAATTGACCAAATATCTGTTGAAGCAACTTTTATGAAAGGAGAATTGGTGTACTTAAAAGAAGGAGTTTCTTCTATAAAATAGATTCATCTAAATCTTAGAATTTTAGATAAGATGAAATTCATTGTGGAGTTTCCACGGAAAAGGATTGAATAATGTTCCAACATTATTCGATCCTTTTGTGTATTTAAAATTCCATAGAAACGTAAATAGGTATCCGACATAATAATGAAATTTATCAAAGATTATTGTAAACTCGCCTAGCCCTAAGTGATTACCTTAAATCAAATTTCACCTCAGAAGAAAGTTACGTAAAACAACTCATCAAAATAAAATTAAAAGGCTCTCAATGCTAATTTGAAGCACCCTAATATTTGGGAATAAATTACCGCGAAATTGGATTTTTCACTACAAAATACTATAAAATTAAATAAGGTTCCCAAATACATATTTGGGAACCTTATTATGTGATAAAATGGGAGTAGAAGAGGTGGAAGCAATGCAAAAAGAATTACCAAAAGTAGTAAAAGATTTTTTGGTCTATTTAACGACTATAAAGGGGAAATCTTTAAGAACACGAAAAGAGTATGAGTATGACATCACTTTATTTTTGAGATTTCTAATAGCAGTGGAAAATGATATAGATATATCAAAAATCGATGAAATTTCTATTAAAGATGTAACGATAGATTTTATAAGAGAAATCTCTCTGGAAGATATGTATTTGTTTTTGGAATACTGTGAATTAAAGCGTAGTAATAGTGCTGCTTCGCGAGCTAGGAAGGCAGCAACACTTAAGTCCTTTTTTAAATATTTGAAAGGGAAAAGAAGAATGTTGGACGAAAATCCAGCGGATGAATTAGAAACACCGAAAATCGGTAAGAAAAAGCCGATTTATATGGATCAAAAAGAGGCAGAAATATTTATTGCAGGAATAAAACAAAGTAATCATTACTATCGAAATTATAGTATGATCATGTTCTTATTAAATCTAGGTCTTCGTGTTTCGGAGCTTTGCAGCTTAAACCTTACATCCATTCAGGATAATGTATTGCATGTGATAGGTAAAGGGGATAAAGAACGTACCGTTTTTCTAAACAGAGCTTGTATTGTTTCACTACATACATATATGGAAAAAGAACGCCAATACATTCAAGATGCATCTATAAATCAAGCGCTATTCCTGTCACAAAAAGGAACTAGACTAACAAGGCAAACAGTAGCAAAAATTATCAAACAAATAAACCAGGATTCTGGTTTAAATAAAGAAAAACTAACTCCGCACAAGTTAAGACATACATCTGCAACTCTTATGTATAAAAGTGGTGCAGACATTAGAAGTCTACAGTATATTTTAGGTCACACTAGTGTATCTACTACACAAATTTATACACATGTGGAAGATAAAGAAATTGAACGAGTAATAGAAAATAATCCTTTCAACCAATTAGGTTAACATAATATTATTATGTAAACTAAAATCAATGGAATTATTTAGTTTCACTTGTAGAAAAATTGCTGAAATAAGACGAAATATGAATAATTTTCATTTTCATTTATAACTTTTTGAAGTAAGAGAATATACTACAATATGCGCATACGGTTTCGCTGGTGGAAGAGGGGGGCAATACAATTTGAAAATATCAGAAATTTATAAAAGGTATTTAAATGGAGAAAAATTTAAAAGCATTAGTGAAATAAACCTAGGAAAACTGCCTATAAAACATGCGGCAGATTTGGTTGGATCTTCACCCATTATGCAAGAAATAGCCAAAAAACACTCCAAAAGTTTAAAGCACCAACAAAAATACCCGCTTTGAAGAAAGCGGGTTAGTATTAATTATGTTTTTGAAAACACGTCATTCGTCTTACTAATGGTTCTGATTTATTAAGGTAAATTGGTTTAACAATATCACCTGTAATTTTGTTAGCTTTTCTATTTTTTTGTTTTGCACTAAATCGGCTTAATTTTTCTGCTGCACGCACTCTAACATCATCTGTATTGATCGGATTTCTGGTACTTACCATATTCATGACTCCTTTTTTCTAGGATATATGATTTTTTAATACATAGTCAAGATCAGTAATCACCATCGTTCGTATCTTCTTCAGTGTCTGTCAAAGCTACCATATACTCAATATTCTCCAGGTTTTTACTAATCGTTTTATGGAGCAGCTCAAATAAATACTTATCTAGTATATCAAAGGAATAGGAATAACTTTCTATTACTGTAATGTATTCTGTATGATTAAAAGGAAAATAATACACAAGATAGCTTTTCTTCCACAAATTATCTTCATTGATTTTGTTGAAAACCGCAGATTCCCCAGATTCTTTGGATTCCTCCACTAACTCATATAATTTTTCAGGTGCGGCACCATTGTATATTTCATACGTAAAGACGCCATTGATCGGATGATTTTTGTATCCAAGTTGAGTTTCAGCTAGGAAATATTCTAGTACTTCTTTAAAATCTATTGTAGAATGAGTCAAAAAATCTAATGTTCTTCCGGAGGCGTCATCCCCAGTAAAATATGCCATAAGTCTTGCTTTAGTTCCACTGATTTCAACAGTTTCTATAGCAGCCTGTTCGATATTATCTACTTCAAATTCAAGATTTAAAAACTTAAATCTTTTTAAACGTTTAAAAGCAACAGGTACAGTAAGAAATAGAAGCAACCATATGAAAAGCAAAAAAAGACCACGAAAAATGATTTGATTAAAATTGGATTCAACAAAAGGCTTAACAATTATTGAAAACGCGGTTTCTCCTGTATTAATTGTAGAAACACTATTGCTAGTGCTTTCAGTCTGCAGAAGAAAAGCCTGGGGATTTTCTTTCCATGTATGGATACCAATTAGTACAGATGCAACAATCATCCACGATATTATAAGTGTGATTCCTGCTGTATAAAAGTACGGAATTAAAAAATTTATCCATTGAAAGAATGTCCTTTTTTCTTTGTTCATATTCATATGGTGTAATTCTGTCAGCCCCTTTTCATTTAATATACTGTTACTTCTTACATCTATTACTAATAAAATATATGTATTGGTATTCAGTTTGAGTCAAATTCATGAATACTTGTTTCATTTAAAAATACGAATGTTTACTTAATATCGCAATATATTATTCTTTTTTTGCGACGAGCAACCGCAGGAGCATATGTTTTCGTAGTGACGAGGAGATTGAAGCCCCGTGTCAGCGGTAAGCGTTCGCCTAGAGCGGAAATTTGAAACTGATTCACTTGTTTTAATTTATAACGATTTCTATATAGGGGGTATCGATTAGTGGTGAAGTCATCAATTTTTTTTGAAATGGTTTGATTAACAAATAATAACCAATAATATTATTATGTAAACTAAATTATATTAAAAATTAATCTAGGCAAGTGTAAAACTTGCCTAGATAGATTATTTATACATTGTATTCAATTATTCCAAATCCATCTGGATCTATGTTAACTTGAGCACCTTCTATTACGATATTAGAACTATAAAGTATGTTATAATTTTCGCTCTTCTCAAGCGAAAATTTTTGGTTACTAGAGTTTGGATTAAGTAAGACTAAAATAGTTTTATTTGCAGTATATTTCTTATACCCAAATATACCATTAGGTTCTGTAGGATGTAGGAATGTTACAAAACCTTCATTAGCTAGCAACTTTTCTTTTTTCCGAAGTGAATTTAGAATGCGGATATGGTTTTTAAGCTCCAACTCATGATTATCTTCGTTCCAGTCCATGCATTTTCTGCAACCAGGATCTTGACCACCTGTGAGACCTATTTCGTCCCCGTAATAAATGCAGGGAGTGCCCATGAATGTTAAGAGAATAGTAAATACCTGCTTCGTTATATTAATATTATCCCCACATTCGGTAAGAATTCTAGGCGTATCATGGCTGCCTACAAGATTAAATGTATAATCAAACACAGTTTTCGGGTAGCTATAGTAAACCTTACTCATGTTCTCCACGAATTGCTGTGAATTAATACTATTATTTGCTAAGAGATTCAATACGTTCGTTTTAAACGGATAATTCATCACAGCGTCAAACTGATCTCCTCGTAGCCATGGCATTGAATCATGCCATATTTCCCCAAGAATATATACATCTGGCTTTGCTTTTTTTACTATTTTTCTAAACTCACGCCAGAAAGGCTGATCTACTTCGTTTGCAACATCAAGTCGCCATCCATCAATATCAAATTCCTCAATCCAATAGGCACCTACATCCAGCAGATACTTTTTCACCTCCGGATTAGCTGTATTTAACTTTGGCATAGATTCTACAAATCCAAAAGCTTCGTAATTAGGCTTATCTCCTCCAACAACCGGGAAGTTGTGGATATGGAACCAATCCTTATAAACTGAGTTTTCACCATTTTTCAGGACATCTTGGAAAGGAGGGAAGTAGTAACCACTGTGATTGAATACGGCATCAAGCATCACTTTAATGCCGCGCTTATGACATTGTGTAATAAGCTCTTTTAAAGCCGCTGCATCGCCAAACTGCGGATCTAACTCCATATAGTCAATTGTATCGTATTTATGATTTGAGTGTGCTTTAAACACTGGCGTAAAATAAATACCATTTACACCGATATCAGTTAAATGATCCAAATGAGCTGTAACACCAGCAAAATCACCACCAAAGAAATTATTCACGGCGGGTAGTTCGCTACCCCATTTTTTTGTATTCTCGGGATTAATGGTGGGATCACCATTACCAAAGCGTTCGGGGAATATTTGATACCAAACAGTATCTTTTACCCATTTTGGAGCTTGGAATAGTTCATTTTCGTGTAAGTAGGGAAAGCAAAAATAATAGTCACTATCTTCAGGTATACTGTCATAAAATCCTTTTTCAGTATAAATTACCTCTTCAGTAGATGAACTCAATTTAAAGCCATATCTTAGTCTATTAGTTGCAACAAAGGCTTCTGTTTCCCAATAGTCAAAGAGACCATCATTTCCAACTAAATTCATGGGCATCTTTGAATACTGCCATTGTCCATTACTCCAAATGTACGGATCACCCATTATTAGAGAAACAGTATTTACATCATTATGCTTTGTTTTGATTCGTATTTGAAGCGTTTGATCGTCTAGTAAATATACATAGTTATCGGTCGACCGGTGAAAAATAGCTGTTTTTTCCATAATACATCTCCTTTTTAAACGCTTATGAATGCGTTTATTAATGTGAATACCTGTGCACACCATGTCATAGTACTTGGGTAGAGCGAGTGAAAATAAAATATTTAAAAAATTTATAAAAAATAGATTGTTTCCTCCTAAAATAAATGTATAATAAAACAATAAGTTGTGCAATCGCTTTCATAGAATTAAAGATAGTATTTTTCTTCAAATCACATATAAACACTGATTGTAGTTGGAAAAGATTATTTTTTAGCAATTTTATGTTAGCGCTTTCTTTTATAATTTTGTGCAAACGGTTGTCCAACTTGGAAGATGTAGTAATTAAACAGAACATAGGAGGGGTTTAAAGATGAAAAAGTCATTAAAATTGTTGTTCATGCTCATTATTACCGCTGCTCTACTTGTTGCATGTGGCCCAAAAAGGGAGGAAACAACTCCAACGAGCACGGATGAAAAAGAAACAGAAACTGAAGCAGAATCAACTGAAGAACCAGCAAAACCAGAAAAACTTGTTGTTTGGGAAGATACAGATAAATCTATCGCTTTAGAACCCGCAATAGCATCTTTCGAAAAAGAATACGGTATTAAAGTAGAATTTAAAGAATTAGGTATGGCAGATAAAATGCGTGATCAACTGCGCTTAGATGGTCCCTCGGGAACTGGAGCAGATGTAGTAACTTTACCTCATGATCAAATCGGGCAAGTTGTTACAGAAGGATTGCTTCAAGAAATCGAAGTAAGTGATGAAGTACTTTCTACTTTTAGTGAATCAGCTGTGACTGCACAAAAATATAATGGTAAACTCTACGGACTACCAAAGGCTACAGAAACACCTGTGTTTATCTACAATAAGGCTTTAATGCCGGAAGCGCCAGAGACAATGGATGAAGTATATACGTTTGCAAATGATTTTACTGATGGTAAAAAGTTTGGATTTTTAGCAAAATGGGATGACTTCTACTTTGCACATGGTGTCATCGCAGGTATGGGCGGATATGTATTCCAAGAGAACGATGGAGCACTTGACCGCGATGATATTGGTTTAAACAACGAAGGAGCTATCGCTGGAGCAGAATATATTCAAAAATGGTATGCAGAAGGTTTATTCCCTAAAGGAATTATTGGAGATAGTGGCGGTTCAGCTAAAGATGGTCTTTTCAATGAAGGAAAAGTTGCTTCCGTGATGGATGGTCCTTGGGCGTTCCAAGGTATGAAAGATGCTGGAATTGATATCGGAGTCGCAGCAATGCCAACATTACCAAATGGCGAACATATGAAAACATTTATGGGAGTTAAAGGGTGGCATGTATCAGCTTTTACAGAACATAAATACTGGTCAACTAAGTTAGTGGAATGGTTAACAAATGAAGAAAATGCAAAAATTCGTTTTGAATTAACTCAAGAAATTCCACCGGTTACATCATTGATTGAAGATCCTATTATTGCTGATAACGAAGGGGCAAAAGCAGTAGCTCTTCAATCTCAATACGCAGTACCTATGCCAAATATTCCAGAAATGGCTGAAGTATGGGGACCAGCAGCATCTGCACTACAAACGCTTGCTACTGGTAAAGCAGAACCAAAAGCAGCAATGGATGATGCACTAAAAACTATTCAAACAAATATAGAAACAAACCACCCAAATTGATGAACAAGGCAAAGTCATGTTTCCTATTAGGGAGCATGACTTTGCTACTATATTAATATAAACATAATGATTACAAGAAAATTTGCACGAAAATAAGAGAGTATTTTCCTTTGATAGGAAAGAAGGAGGCGACATTTACGATGGATAGTAATGTCACAACCAAACATAGAAAAAATGCAGGGTTTTTATCTATCATTCCAGGCTTTGGGCAATTTTATAATAAACAGTTTGTAAAAGGGATCATTTTCTTAGTATTAACAGTAGCATTCTTCAGTAGTTTCTCACAAACGCTAAATTGGGGATTCTGGGGTTTGATCACACTTGGAGAAATTCCAATTCTTGATCATTCCATATTCTTATTAATCGATGGAATTATCGCATTATTGGTAGCAATCATCGGTCTTGGAATTTATGCATTCAATATTTACGATGCATATAACAATGGAAAAAAACGGGATGAAGGGTTCCTATTAAACAGTGTGAGGGAGCAATATCATAATCTTCTGGATAATGGTTTTCCATATCTAATGATTTCCCCTGGATTTTTACTATTAATCTTCGTAGTTATTTTCCCAATTATCTTTGTAATCCTTCTCTCATTTACAAACTATGACTTATATCATTCTCCACCTGCAAAACTAGTAGATTGGGTAGGGATTCAAAACTATATTGATATATTTAAATTAGATCTTTGGAGATCCACATTCTTCGGTGTATTAGGTTGGACAATTGTTTGGACCTTTGGAGCAACGACCTTACAAGTTGCGATTGGTGTATTTTTAGCGGTTGTCATCAATCAAAAAGATTTAAAAGGTAAAGCATTTTTTCGTACTATATTAATCTTACCTTGGGCAGTACCAGCATTTGTATCGATTTTAATCTTTTCGGGTATGTTCAATGAATCTTTTGGAGTCATTAATACACAAATACTTAGTATGTTGGGTATCGATGCTATCCCTTGGATGACAGAAGAAATGTGGACTAGATTAGCATTGATTTTAATACAATCATGGCTCGGTTTTCCATTTATATTTGCCATGACAACTGGAGTACTTCAATCTATTCCAGAAGAATTATACGAGGCGGCAAACGTAGACGGAGCATCTATTTTCCAGAAATTCCGAGGTATCACTTTACCAATGGTGCTGTATGCAACTGCCCCAATTCTTATTACGCAATATACATTTAACTTCAATAATTTCAATGTCATCTTCCTGTTTAATGGTGGAGGACCTGCAATACCAGGGCAAAATGCTGGTGGAACAGATATCCTAATCTCTTGGATTTATCAATTGACGATGACTTCTGGACAATATGGGAAGGCTGCTGCAATTACGATGCTTTTATCTCTGATTGTAATAGTTGTAGCGTTATGGCAATTTAAACGTACTAATTCATTCAAAGAGGAGGATATGATGTAATGACTAATAAGACTGAAAAAATAATCAGACTGTCAGTTTCCTATCTTATTCTTCTGATTGCAGCAATAATCGTTATTTACCCACTACTATGGGTATTAGGATCTTCCTTTAACCCAGGTCAAAGTCTTTCAGGCTCAACAATGTTTCCTGAAAACCCTACATTCAAGCACTATAAGAGCTTATTTGATACAGAGACCTCCAATTATGTTTTATGGTACTTAAATTCCATGAAAATTAGTTTAATAACGATGGTATTTGCAGTACTAAGTGTGGCAGTTACCGGGTATGCTTTCTCTCGGTACCGTTTTATCGGTAGAAAAAATGGACTTTTAACCTTTTTAGTCCTTCAAATGATACCCAATTTCGCAGCGCTTATTGCAATTTTTGTACTTGCGCAACGAACGGATCTGTTAGATACACATGCTGGACTAATACTTATTTATGTTGGCGGCCAAATTCCGATGAATACTTGGTTAATGAAAGGGTACCTAGATACAATTCCAAAAGAATTGGATGAATCTGCACGTATGGATGGGGCAGGTCATTTACGAATTTTTTGGCAAATTATTATGCCTTTATCAAAGCCAATCATAGCAGTGGTAGCACTTTTTTCATTTATCGCTCCTTTTGGAGACTTCATCCTTGCGCGTATTATGCTTCGAAGTGAAGAAAAATTCACAATGGGCGTCGGTCTATACGAATTAGTTTCCAAGCAGTTTGGAAATGAATTTACTACGTTCGCAGCGGGTTCAGTTTTGATAGCAATTCCAATTACAATACTCTTCCTATCATTTCAAAAGTATTTTATCTCTGGACTCACAGCTGGTGGTACAAAAGGTTAATTACCTAAACGGAAAGAAGTGGGTAGGTGTGACCATGAGAAAAAGGGCTACGGTATTCATTCTAGTAATGCTTGTTATTTCCTCCTTAAGTACTCAGACTGCTCTCGCTAGTGAGGAACGAAAAATGCAAGATGAGATCATTTACATGATTATGGTGGATCGATTTAATAATGGTGATACGAGTAATGATCTCGATGCTAACCTTAACGACCCACTTGCATATCATGGCGGAGACTTTAAAGGAATCATTGAAAAGCTTGATTATATTAAAGAAATGGGTTTTACAGCTATTTGGTTAACACCAATTTTTGAGAATATGGACAAAGGATATCACGGCTACTGGATAAAGGATTTTTATCAGACCAATGAATATTTTGGTTCGATGGAAGAATTCAAAACGTTAGTAAAAGAAGCTCATAAACGGGATATAAAAGTTATTTTGGATTTTGTCGTTAACCATGTTGGTCCCAACCATGAATGGCTAAATGATCCTGTTAAAAGAGACTGGTTTCACGAAAATAAGTCCATTTCTAATTGGAATGATCCAATAGAAGTTGAAACAGGCTGGCTATATGACCTACCCGACTTAGATCAAGAAAATCCAGAGGTTAGTAAGTATTTAGTCGATGCTGCAAAATGGTGGATTCAAGAAACAAATATCGATGGCTATAGATTAGATACGGTCAAACATGTACCAAAGGAATTTTGGACCGACTTCTCAGCAGGAGTAAAATCAGTGAAAGAATCCTTCTTTCTAATAGGAGAGGTTTGGCATGATAACCCAAATGTCATCGTTAGCTATCAGGACACCGGTATCGATGGCTTCATGGATTTCTCCCAAAATGGAAGTCTTAGAACTGCATTTGAAAAATCAAATGAATCACTGGGTTGGTTGTTTTCAAATAATGAACGAAATAATAAATTGTTTAAGCGTCCAGAATTGCTTGGGCAATTTATCGACAATCATGATATGCAGCGGTTCACTAATTTAGCAATACTAAACAATCAGGATCCAATAGCGCAATTAAAGCTTGGTTTAACTTATATGTATACTGCTCCTGGTATTCCAATTATCTACTATGGAACAGAAACCGCACTGGATGGAGGAAACGATCCAGATAATCGTCGAATGATGGATTTCAATGCAGATGATAATTTTACTGAGTATATAAAGAAACTCGCAGCAGTCAGACAGGAGAAGCTACCATTAACAAGAGGAGATATGGAGCTTTTAGTAGACGATACAGGTTTAGCTATTTATAAGAGAAGCCACGCTGATGAGACGCTTATTGTAGCAATTAATAATACCTCAGAATCTCAAAGCGTAGTACTAGAAGATGAGATAGAGTCGGGAATGGATTTACAAGGATTAATAGGTGGTGGGGTAGTTAAGTCTGGTAAGAATGGATATGCAATACATTTAGACAGTGGACAGTCTGAAATATATGAATTAGTTGATCGTGACAAAGATAACCGGTTATCTTTAGGTGTTTTAATAGGGATTATTATTCTATTATTATTGGTTCTTTTCAACCGTTTAGTTCGATCAAAACGAAACAAGTAGAAATAGTGATCTATTAATATGCTCAATTTAAAATGGTAATCGAAACAGATAGAAGAAAGAGCAGCACGAGAGGGGTACTTCAATCATGAAAGAAAAATGGTGGAAAGAAGCTGTCAGTTATCAAGTGTATCCAAGAAGCTTCAAGGATAGCAATGGTGACGGAATCGGTGATTTACGAGGTATTATTACTAAATTAGATTATTTAAAGGATTTGGGTGTCGATGTTATTTGGGTCAGCCCGTTTTATAAGTCACCCAATGCAGATAATGGTTATGATATAAGTGATTATCAGGGCATTTCAGAGCAGTATGGTACTATTGATGATTTTGATGAGCTTTTAGCAGAAATTCACAAAAGAGGTATGAAACTAATTCTTGACTTAGTTATTAATCATACGAGCGATGAGCATCCTTGGTTTATTGAATCACGTTCTTCTAAGGATAATCCTAAAAGGGATTGGTATATATGGAGAGATGGCAATGGAGAGCTTGAACCGAATAACTGGGAAAGTATTTTTTCTGGGAGCGCATGGGAGCATGATAAGCTGACGGATCAATATTATCTACATTTATTTGCAACGAAGCAGCCTGACTTAAATTGGGAAAATACGGACGTTCGCAATGAACTTTTTAAAATGGTGAATTGGTGGCTAGATAAAGGAATCGATGGTTACCGAGTAGATGCGATTAGTCATATTAAAAAACGTGATGAATTGCCGAATATGCCAAATCCCAATAAAGAAAAATATGTTTCCTCATTTGACATGCATACGAATCAACCTGGTATACAAGAGTATTTAAAAGAGTTAAAGGTAGAGACTTTTGCTAAATACGATATTATGACAGTTGGAGAAGCAAATGGTGTTGGTATTGATGAAGCTGATGAATGGGTTGGAGAAGAGAACGGAAAATTTGATATGATTTTTCAATTTGAACATCTTGGTCTTTGGAACAAGGCTCTTAATAATTCTGTAGATGTAATTGCATTAAAGCAAACACTTACTAAATGGCAAAAAGGTTTACATGAAAAAGGTTGGAACGCGCTATTTCTTGAGAACCACGATCAGACACGTAGTGTTTCAAGTTGGGGAAATGATAAAGAATATTGGAATGAAAGTGCTAAAATGCTTGCAGCATGCTACTTCCTAATGCAAGGAACACCATTCATCTATCAAGGACAGGAAATCGGGATGACAAATGTTCAGTTCCCATCCATTGATGATTATGATGATATTGGCATGAAGAATTTTTATGAGTTAGAAATTTCGAAAGGTCGCACACATCATGAAGTGATGGAGGTAATTTGGAGGAATGGGCGAGATAATTCAAGAACTCCTATGCAATGGGATAGTTCGTTAAATAGTGGATTTTCCGAAGGGGAACCTTGGATGAAAGTTAATCCAAATTATGAGACGATTAATGTTGCTAATCAGCTAGAGGATAAGGATTCTATTTATCATTTCTATAAAAAAATGATTCAGGTTAGAAAAGAAAATCCGGTGTTTGTTTATGGAGAATATGATGTATTACAAGAAGACCATCCGGATGTATATATATATACACGGGCTATGGAAGATCAGTTTACAATTGTTTTGTGCAATTTCAGGGAAAATAGTTCGGAACTTACATTAAAACATCTTCCACAACGCAATACAGAACTAATATTATATAATTATATAGATGCACCGGAGCAGCTATCAGAAGCTATATCTCTAAAACCGTACGAAGTAAGAGTATATTTGTTTAAGTGATTTATAATGGATATAGGAAAAGAAAGAGAGTGAGGATTTTCTAATGGCAATTACAATTAAAGATGTGGCGAAGCAAGCTAATGTTGCTCCTTCAACTGTTTCACGGGTGATTGCAAATAGTCCCCGTATAAGTGAAACCACGAAGAAACGAGTACGGGATGCAATGGATGAGTTAGGATATCATCCTAACTTTATCGCCCGGAGTCTAGCGAGCCAATCAACAAAAGTGATAGGTTTAGTGTTACCTCACTCTTCTGGCGTGTTTTTTCAAAATCCATTCTTTTCGGAGGTTATACAAGGGTTAAGCGAGGGTGTACATGAAAATCACTATGCACTACAAATGACTAGTGGGAAAACAGAATTCGATTCCTACGAGGGTGTAGTACAGATGGTTCAAGGAGGCAGAGTGGATGGTATTATCCTACTGTACTCCATGGTGGACGATAAGATTATTTCATATTTAACGAAAAGAAACTTTCCTTTCGTTGTAATAGGAAAACCATTTGATCTTGTTGATAAAATTACCCATGTAGATAATGACAATTATATGGCCGCTAAAGAAGCAACTGATTATATAATCGGACTTGGTCACAATAAGATTGGATTTATTGGAGGGAGCCCAAGTTTAACCGTTACAATAGATCGTCTTCAGGGCTACAAAGAAGCTTTAAAAGCATCTAATATAGAACTTAATGAAGACTATATTATCCATGAAGACTTTCTACGTGAAGGTGGTCAAGAGGCGGTCAAAGAACTTCTCAGAAGAACTATTCCACCAACAGCTTTGCTTGTAACGGATGATTTGATGGCAGTTGGTGTTGTGAATTCACTCACTGAAATGGAAATTGATATTCCCAACAAGGTATCTATCGTTAGTTTCAATAATGCATTGTTCGCAGAAATGTCTAGACCACCACTTACCTCGATTGATATTAATATTAAAGAACTTGGTTACCAAGCCGTAAGTAGCTTAATACAACTATTAAAAAATGATAATGAACCTGTTAAACGAATTATAATACCTCATAGACTTGTTATAAGACAGTCATGTGGTGTTGCTCCGTGATAAAATAATATAAGCTATTATTAGAAGTACAAAAACCCAGTATAGTTTAAAATATTATTATTATGTAAACTAAAACTGTAGAATTAGGAGAAAATAAATGTTTTTATTCAAATTAGATGACAAAACGAATTTAAAAATGCTAAATTTACGGGACACTGAACATTTGTTCGCATTAACGGTTCAGTCTAAGGATACATTAAGAGAGTGGCTTCCTTTTATTGATTTTACTAGGACTTCGGACGATACGAAAAGTTTCATACAATCGACTATGAAACAGTTTTGTGATAATAATGGTTTTCAAGCTGGAATTTGGTATGATGGGAGCCTTGCTGGTGTTATAGGCTTCCATAAAATTGATTGGAATAACAAATCGACCAGTATTGGTTATTGGTTAGGGAACGATTATGTTGGACTAGGGTTAATGACTAAATCAGTTGAAGCATTTGTAGATTATGCATTACAGGATTTACAATTGAATCGTGTGGAAATCCGAGCAGCTGTGGAAAACAAAAAAAGCAGAGCTATCCCTGAAAGATTAGGTTTCAAAGAAGAGGGTTGTGTAAGGCAGGCAGAGTGGTTATATGACCATTATGTCGATCATGTGGTTTATGGAATGCTAGCAAGTGATTGGAAAAAGTAAATAAACCCTGATGGAACATAGCTAATGTTACATCAGGGTTATTATTATTTATACGTATAGTAATCCTGGGCATGGACAATTTGAAAGCCCATTGATTTGTATAAATTTAGAGCATGTGCATTTTCTGTTTCTACTTCTAAATGGAGAGTATTGCCTTTTGTTGAATATTTTTTGACTATATATTGGAGTACTTTACGTCCAATCCCTTTCCCACGAAAGTGGGGAAGAATACTGAATCCATATATCCAGGCTTCGTTATCCTCTACCTTTACTCTTATTTTACCTACCGATTTCTCTTGAATGTCAATAATATACACGCTATTGTCTTTTTCGAGATCGACTCTATTTTCTATTTCTAAGGAACTTTGTTCATTAAGTCCAAAGGATTCAACATTTAAACGGATTCGCAACGGTAGATCTCTTTGTTCTGCTAAGCGTAGATCAAATCCATGCACTTCTTCTAATTCTGTTTGTTCCCATTTCATCTGATGCTCAGAAAAGTTATAAACGGCTTTATTGACGTTCAAAAACGCTCTTGCTTCTTCAGAACCAGCTGGAGCATTTAACAAAATTTTTGTAAAGCCTTGCATTCTAGCAAAAGATATAGCTTGTTCAAATAGCTTAGAGAAATGGTGTTTTCTACGTTCCCGTGGTTTTACCATGCCACAAATCTCTACCGTCGTTCCAAAGGGATATAGGCCCAGAAACGCAATCAGCTCATCCTTTTCATATAACAGGAAATCATTATTATCGTCTAAACGAGTTTTTAGCATATCCCAATTTAGCTTAAGCTGAATATTGTCATGTGTTTCACATTCTTTTTGTAGTGCTTCAATATCGTTCAATTGTTTAGTATTTAACATAGAAACTCCTTTATAAGTAGATTTTAGTAGTGATATCCGAATTAATTGTTGTTTCAGCCCAATTTCATGTTTTGACGCTCGCGTAGCAATGCATAAATAGTGGGATAATTTCCGCTGGCGCTACTTCAATTTCCTGCCTAACAGGAAGTTGGTCCCCGAAAGCGCTATCAGAAAATTTGGTGTAACTTAGCCTGTGGACATTTTAAATATTTCTACGGGGCTTTCAGCTCTATTAAACACAATCCACTTAAATAGATTCACTTCATCCATTTTATAACAAATCTCATTAAAGTAATATGTTTTTTCTGAAAATAAAAAACTTGGAGAAAAAGTGCTTGAACTTTATAGTAGAGTAGCACATAGATTTGTGGACAATTTACGATACGTTTGGCGCTATTCATCCAGAGGTTGCCACCAAAAAAGATGAAACGAAATCTCATGATTACTCAATTATTAAATAGCATGAAACCAGTGTTCGTATCATTTCCCCAATATGAATAGATGAAAAACGTTCACTAGAGACTCCTCTAATGAACGTTTCTTTTATCTATAAATTTTAAGGCATCACTGGGACAATTATGAACAACACGTTTACCATCTTCTCTTAGGCCACCGTTTGGATAAATCCATGGTTTATGATTAACATTAAAAACGGAAGGGAGGTATTTAATGCAGTTTGCGGCATGGGTGCATTTAGTGGGATGGAAGTATATGTCTATTTCATCCCCATAATACTTTTTATAACCTTGTTCTACCAAGTTTTCTTCTGAATCGGCCACTTGTTTACCTCCAATTTACTTACACTTCAATAATTATAGGAAGTATCATAGGTTTTCTCTTTGTACGACTGTATAAAAGTTTTTCTAGTGACTTTTTAATGTTTTGTTTCAAAACGCGTTGATTTCTATTTGTATCTCTGATTTTTGAAACGGTAGATCGAACATTTTGATTTACTTCATTAATTAGTGCCTCTGAATCAGGCCCATATACAAATCCGCGTGAAATCGTATCAGGACCAGAAATTATTTTGCCATTTGCCTTACTTAATGTAGTAACAATAACTAACATCCCATCCTCAGAAAGTAATTTTCGGTCACGTAAAATGATTTCGCCAACATCCCCAATACCAAAACCATCAACAAAGACATTTCCAGCTTCAATGCTTCTAGTTTGTATAGCCTCTTCATTAACAATGTCAACTACATCTCCGTTTTGAATGATAAATATATTATCACGTTCTACGCCTACTGCCTCAGCTAAAAGCTGGTGATGATGAAGCATACGATATTCGCCGTGGATTGGGATGAAGTATTTTGGTTTCATCAATGTGAGCATAAGTTTCAGCTCTTCTTGACAAGCGTGACCAGATACATGCATACCTGTGACATTACCTGAGCCATAGATAACGTGGGCACCTAACGTATATAAGTTGTCTATAATTCTGGTAATACTCTTTTCATTACCAGGGATTGGCCCAGCAGCAAAGATGACGGTGTCCTCGGGAAGGACCTCAACTTGACGAAAGCTTGAACTTGCTAACCGAGATAAAGCCGCCATAGGTTCTCCTTGACTTCCTGTGCATAATATCACAATATTTTCTGGATTCATTGTATTGATTTCATTTTGATCAACCAGCATTCCTTCGGGTATACTTAAATATCCTCGTTCCATAGCTACGGACACTACATTTACCATGCTTCTACCTAATAGAGCCAGTTTCCGATTAGTCTTGATAGCCGCATTTACTATTGTTTGTACCCGGTGGACATTGGAAGCAAACGTAGAGATGAAAATCTTTCTTGGTGCTTTTCTAAACGCTTCTTCTACATGGTCTGCAATTTTACGCTCAGAGGGAGTAGAGCCTGGTCTTTCTGCATTAGTACTCTCTGAAAGGAGCAATAATACGCCATTTTGACCGAGTTCGGCCATTTTGTGAATATCGGGATTTTGTTCATCTACAGGTGTCATGTCAAACTTAAAATCTCCTGTATGAACAATTGTTCCTTGAGAGGTATGAAAAGCCACTCCTAAACAATCTGGGATACTATGGCTTACACGGAAGAAGGACGTTTTTATTGTTCCAAGTCTTAACTTGGATTCCGAGTCTATTAAGAAAAGTTGTGTATTTCTTAATAAACCATGTTCTTTCAATTTAATCTCAATTAAACCTAATGTTAGGTTTGTTGCATATATCGGGATATTAAGTTGTTTAAGGAAATAAGGGATACCTCCAATATGATCCTCATGCCCATGTGTAACGATTAAAGCCCTCACTTTATCCGCGTTCTCTAATAAGTAGGAAATGTCCTGAATGATTAGATCTATTCCTAGTAAAGTTTCATCAGGAAATTTAGAACCACAGTCTATTACAACGATATCGTCATCTGATTGAATGACATACATGTTTTTCCCAATTTCATTTATTCCACCTAATGCGAAAATCGATACTTTTTTGTTTTCAGTATTCATCGTTATCCTCCCATTCAAACTAGCTATACTAAGTATTGCCTCATATTCTAGTTTTATAAGGAGTTTTTTAATTTACACTTGAATCAATTTCATAAAGAAGAATATTATATAGTTAAATCCGAACAACGCTGATTTCCGCTCTAGGCGGAAGCTTTCCGCGGGCACGGCTTCAATCTCTTCGTCACTATGAAAACATATGCTCCTGCGGTTACTCGTCGCAAAGACATTGGTCAAACAAAGTTTGGCCAATGTCTTTGCGACGGGGCTTTCAGCTCGCGCTGTTCCCGCTGGAGTCGCCGCCTGCCATTTAAACAACGGGATTGCTTTTTTGAAAAACGAATAATACATTGCGGTATTAAGTAATAAACATTCGTAATTTTAAATAAAACAAGTAATTATGAAATTGACTCACTTATATTAGTAACATGTAAATAAAGTATTCATAAAATAGATGGAATGATGAAAAACATAATGGGGGAAGATATATTGTTTTATCATGTGAAAGAGTTACAGTATCATGCAAAACCGGAGAGACCAGATCCAATTTTTGCTACGCAGCTACAGGAAGTATTAGGTGGTCAGTTTGGAGAAATTTCTGTTGCTATGCAGTATTTGTTTCAAGGGTGGAGTGTAAGAGGTGATGGCAAATATAGAGATCTGTTAATGGATACGGGTACAGAAGAATTAGCACATATTGAAATGCTTGCAACTATGATTGCTAGATTGTTAGATGGCGCACCTGTAGGTGATTTAGAGACCGCTGCTAAGAATCCGATTATCGGAGCAATACTCGGGGGCATGAATCCCCAACATGCTATAGTGTCTGGACTTGGTGCTATGCCAGCAGATAGTGTAGGAAATAGATGGACAGCAGACTACATTATTGCAAGTGGAAACTTACTTGCCGATTTCCGAGCTAATTTAAATGCTGAATCGCAGGGAAGGCTACAGGTTTGTCGTCTATACGAAATGACGAACGATCGTGGCGTTAAAGATATGCTTTCTTGGTTAATCGCTCGTGATACGATGCATCAGAACCAGTGGATCGCTGCGATAAGAGAGTTAGAATCAAAAGAAAACGTTGTAGTACCTAGTACATTCCCAAAAAGTCTCGAAAAAAGAGAAGTTGCTTATACGTTATTCAATTATTCTCAAGGTAATGCGAGCGCAGCAGGTCCTTGGGCTCATGGGATGGCTCCAGACGGGGAAGGGGTATTTAATTATGTAGAATATCCAGTGCCTTTTGGAGACGTGCCAAAACTAAATCCAGCACCTCCAAATATTTTCAACACACCTCCAGCAGTTTTAAATGCTAATACAGATACAATTCCTCCAAACTTATGTTAAAAAGAAAATACTGAAGGTTTAAAAATACCGTTTAAAAAAAGAATGGCCAATCGTAATGTTTTTACGATTAACCATTCTTTTTATTTTTTACTCCGGAGGTAGGACTCGAACCTACGACCAACCGGTTAACAGCCGATTGCTCTACCACTGAGCTACTCTGGAATAGAAGTTATCTTACAAAATTTATTATGAGCTATTTATCATTAATGTATACATGATATATACAAAAATCATTAAATAGGAGATTTATTTAACTATTAATGCAGGACAATGCACACGTTTCATCACTTTGTGACTAACACTTCCTAGGACCATTTCTTGTAATCCATTCAGGCCTCGGCTTCCAATTACAAGTATGTCTACTTTCTGTTCATTTGCATAGCGAATAATTTCTGGTCCGGGTGCACCTTTTAATATTGTTATCTTATAATTTAAATGCTCGTCGATAAGTAATTGTTCAACATTCGCAATTTTACGTCGGCGTTCAATTAATAAGGATTCAGAGGACCTGGAATGAAGAACATCTTGTTTAGATTTCTCAATATCCACAACCATTACTAATTCTAAAATAGAATCTATTGAGCTTTTTGCTAATTTTATCGCTTCATTTGCAGCTCGAACAGAGTTTTCTGAGCCATCAGCTGCTAATAGAATGTGTTTATACATGGAACTTCCTCCTTAATGTGATGTAGATATACCTATTAATTTTTGATAAAGTATTTCACTTGCAGGATTTAAGCCTTTTACAGTAGTTTTTTTCCCTTGTTCTTCTAATTTAGTAACTACTTTTACGATTGCGCCAACAGAAGATTCATCCCATAAATGGCTACTTGATAAATCAATTGTAATATGATTAGCAGTTGCTTGTTCGATTGTTTGAACAAAATGCTGCGTTGAAGCGAAGAAGAGAGGACCTTCAATAATATATGTTCCATCCTGTTCAGTTATTTTAACCTTTGAAATGGAAGCAACAAAGAACAGCGCACTTAAGATAACTCCAACAACGACACCAATTGCTAAATTATCTGTGTATACAACGATTGCAACGGTCACAATCATTACAATAGCATCTGCACGTGGTGCTGTTATGGCATACTTAAACGAACCCCAATCAAATGTTCCAATGGAAACCATGACCATGATTCCAACTAAAACAGGCATTGGAATATCTATTACTAAGTCACCAAGTACAATAATCAAAAATATTAGGAATACGCCAGCTACTAAAGTAGATAGGCGTCCACGCCCACCAGATTTAACATTAATCATGGATTGTCCAATCATCGCACAACCAGCCATACCACCAAAAAAACCAGTGATAAAATTAGCAATACCTTGTCCTCGTGCTTCACGGTTTTTATCCGATTTAGTATCAGTCATATCATCAACAATTTGAGAGGTTAGTAACGATTCTAAAAGACCTACGCCTGCAAGAGCTAGAGAGTAAGGTAATATTATTTGAAACGTCTCCAAATTAAAAGGTACATCTGGTATGAAAAAACTTGGTAAACTTTGTGTAATGATCCCTAAATCCCCAATTGTTTTTAATTCAACTCCAAAAATAAAAGTAATTGCTGTTAAAATGATAATGGCAATTAGTGGAGCCGGTATTGCTTTAAAAAAGCGGGGGACTGTATACACGATTAATAAAGTAACAGCGACAAAAATATACGTAATAATTCCTTCTCCTAAAATATGCGGGACCTGTGCCATAAAAATTAAAATAGCCAACGCATTTACAAAGCCAATCATGACCGAATTAGGTATAAAGCGCATAAGCTTTGCAATTTTAAATACGCCCAAGAGTATTTGTATAACACCAGTTAATATAGTTGCAGCTAGTAAATAGTTCAAGCCATGATCGGCTACCAAATTGACCATAACAAGCGCCATTGCTCCAGTAGCTGCAGAAATCATAGCGGGTCTACCACCAACAAAGGCAATAATAACAGCAATACAAAATGAAGCATAGAGTCCAACCATAGGGTCAACACCCGCAATAATAGAGAATGCAATGGCTTCTGGAATGAGTGCTAAAGCGACTACAATTCCTGATAAAATATCGCCCCTAATATTTCCAAACCATTGTTGTTGTAATGTTTGCATAAACTTTCTCCTTCAGATATAGTCAATAATAAGTCCCAAAAGCCTTACTTTTAGGACAAGCTTTTCATATCATAACATGACTTTTCCTAAAAAGGAATGATTTTGGGAATTTGGAGGAATAAAATGAAATACGGATATAAGAGACCTTTAGTAAACGATGAACAGGGAGTAGAACAACTTCAAAATATGCTTCATTTAGAAGTATGGAGTGAAAATCATCCATATATGAAAAAAAGGAACGAATTGGAAGAACTACTTATGAGATTAACTAGTGGGGATGAGCTATATGTTCAAAGTTTAGTAGTATTGGCGGATTCTTTATCTCATTTCCAAGACTTACTCCGTGTATTTGAAAGAGATCAAGTAACGGTAACATTTGTTGAAGAAAATATAAAAAGTACAAATATTTTATCGATGAAGTTAGTAGATTTACTAGCTTTAGTAACGGATTTACAAACTAAGATTAAGCGACATCAGTCAGTTTTTAGTGCTAGAGAAGCTCAAAAACAAGGTAAAAGTATTGGTAGACCCAAAAAATCAGACGATAATTTAAAGAAAGCATTTGATATGTATGAAAGTAAAGCATTTACTCTCCAACAAATTAAAGATGAAACGGGCATTAGTAAATCAACACTATATCGGTATTTAGATCAATATTCAAAATGAAATAAAAAAGTATTTGAGGAATGGATGGAATGTAGCATGTGGAAAATTATAAATGGAAAATTAGTGCAAACAGTTGATCAAACAAGAACAGAATATAAAACACGTATAAGTTCAAGTTTTATAAAAAAACTAAAAAAAATGGCTGCAGAAAATAATTCGCATATAGGATACATATTAGAAAATGGATTTACGAATATTTTAAATGAAAGCTCATTAATCTTTGATAAGAAAAATAGACCAAAAGATCGCGTAGAATTACGTACAACTTGTGATAAAGAAATACTGGAGGCTTTACGCTCATTTGCAAAGAGTAATAAGCTCAATTTAAATGACGTTATTGAAGCTAGTGAGAACTATATAAATTTAGATGAGGTTAAACAAGCAAACTGGAGATATAGAATAGAAAAGGAGTAAAGAAGAGTGTATTAATTAATATATAAAATAGGGATGTGGTCATAATATATATTATACTAAGTTGCGTTTCAGTATATAAGTATACTAGTAATATTGAGATATCAGAGAAAAATATTGTATATACGGACAAGAACTTCTATACAACACTTTTCCTGGTTCGAGGAATTGATTTTGAGACAGAACTTCCATAAACTTTAGTTAACAATTTTCCTAGCTTTTATAGATCATTTTAGAGTTATGCTTTTCATACTTTCATTTGCTGCAAAAATTTATAAATGTCAGAAACTTCTATATAACGGTTTTATATACTAACGCTTCTTATAAATGAATCACTCCCTCACAATTTCATTAATAAGAAAAAAGCGAATCTCCTATAAAAAAGAAATACGCTTTTTGCTAATTGAAATGTGACACTAACAAACTTTTTGACTCAGCCACCCCCCCACCATATTTGGCGATTTCTCACCTTAAATGGCATTGAATATCCATTTCCTTTATCATCATTATACCTTCATTATGAACATTTATTCTTCTTCAAATAAACAGCAGCGTTAGTTTGATACGGAATGAAAATGTAAATCTCAAATAAGTTGTACTAACTCTGGATTTAATACAATTTTATGAAATCTCCAACAATCAGAGTATTCTGTACCAATTTCGTGATCATGCAAGCAAACCCTGTTCATTCCATCACAGCCGTCAAGTCCACAACAACCATTTAATCTACTGCTATCTGAATGGCGGTTTGAATTGATTAAATCCTTGATGTTTATAATGATAGAACCTTTTAATAGTTCGTAAGATGTTTCCTCTTGAATTAAATAAAAGCCTCTAGGAATATAATCTTGACCATCTTTTCCATTAATCAAATTGAGGTCTTTTAATTCTGATAGTGGTTCAGAGATTTCCAAATTACATGTTTTACAAATTAGTTTCAACTTGTCGTTTCCTCCTTTTATATGTATTTGTGTTCCAGTATTGGATTTTCTTCAACTAAAGCATTCCGTTAGCTTAAGTACATTAGTCACAAAGACTCTTTATAAGTAACAAGAAAAGGTGCCAACAACGAACCAATTAGTAAAATAAAAATAGCTATGCCAAGTGTTACAAGACCATTGCTAAAAGGAGACAGAAAATAACCGAAGGAGAGCATTGGAAAAATAGTTAAAGAAACAAAAATTATCCTGCTTGGTGTTGTTATCTTATGTGTTGTATCGCATTCGTTACAATTAATAGGTTTATAATTTAGCCAGAAGGATTCATAGATTTTACTCCAACTAAAATGTGTATTGCATTTCTCGCATTTTTGCAAAGCTAATAACCTCCATTATAATTTCTGAATTTTCTAATGCGTTGTTTTATTATCCTACCGCGTTAGGCTTTAACCCTTCCAGTAAAAACTGGTTAACTTTATAATACGAAAGCATTCGTTAATGAAAAGTCAGATTATAGTTTTCTTTTTAATAAATTTATTAAGTATTACATGAGTGAAACGGAAAATGATAGTAGTATGATAATTATTGCACTGAATGTATAAATCGCTGTTTCGGCATAATCCCCGCCATCAAACACATTAGAAAATATAAAAAAGCAAATTACACTAACTAACAAAGTTAAGAAAAATATACTAATATACTTTGACATCTTATCCCTCCACACTATCAAACTTTACTATACACCGCAGAATTTAAGTACTTCAATATCAATACCTGACTTCTCTTTAGTCTCCCTTATTGCAGCGTCTATTCAGAGACTCCCCTTCTTCAACTATTCAACTGGGCATTTCCTAACCTCTCATCGGACCTTTAATTAGCAGAATTTCTTTTATTCGTTGAGTACCAAAGTTGCAGCTTTCTTATTGAACTAAACTGCTGCGTTAGTTCAATAAGAAAAAGGGCAGCGTATGCTACCCGATAATTTTTAACTAAAGCACCTATTTTGATTATGAAAACAAAAAAATTGGTTCTTCTGAAATTATTTAATATACTCTTTTAACAATGCTAATTTAGACTTCGAGGGTGTCTCATAATTAACAGTCTTTTGAAGATAAACATTACTACCATCACTTCTATGGCTACTATGGTATGCCCATAAATTATTTCCCAAATCTAAGTGAGTTGCGTAAGTAGCTACTTTTATCCCGTATACTCTAAATACTTCTCCTTTTTTAACGACTCTAGCTGGACGAAATTCACCATTCTCATATTTTGATATGGTAAATCCTGACTTTAACATCGTCACCCTACCTATTTGTCCTGTTTTAAGCTCCATGTTATCCCACATGATTTTTGTTGGCATTGCTGCTTCTGTTTTTACAAAAAAAGTAGTAAATGCTAAGACTAATAATAAGACGGAAAGAATTATCTTCTTCATAATTTCACTCCTTTTTTTCCCAATTATACCATAACGATATTTTCAAATCATTTATTCTACTTATATCATATTCCAATACCATTCATACCACTAATACTAGTTTTCACCGCTCCAAGTATTATCACTCCCATGAACTTTCTTGACTGCTGCATACCTTATTGAACTAGCCTGCTTCTTTATTATTTCGATATTATTTTATTAATACCTTCTTCGAAAAAAATAAGCTACCCGTACAGGCAGCCCCTTTTTTAACTAGTCGAGTAGAAGGGAACCTCTCTACCTTATGGTAGATTGTTCCCCCCCTCACAGAACCGTGCTTGCGCTATTTTCGCACACGGCTCCTCCAAATCATCATTAACAAAATGGTGATTCTGCTATCCTCAATAGTTTAGTATACATTTGTTATCTACCGATGTGTGTAGAATGTGTCCCTTATGAGGGTGATAACTTAGTAGCAGCCTTTCCTCCATCGGCATTATCCAACTTCATTGGTACTACGTTGCTGTCCCACTCCCTACAAAGGCATTTGTTTTCCTTGCTTATTATCGCTTGTACACCATACTCTTCTAAAGGAAGAAAAGAACGGTAGGGTCTACCGAGTTGCCGAATTTACTAACATTGTGGACCTCTATCTCTACAACCATTTGGCTTTCGGCCCGCCATTTATCTGTCTAAGCTTAAAGGCTAATGTTACTATGAACCCTCCAAGACTCGCTACGAGTGAATGGCTAATTCTTTCTCGACGAGAATCCCACCCGCTATATGACGACCTAGGCTCGGCCTCACAGGCACCCGTTAGTGGAATACTCTACGTAAATACACGATGTCCCATGCTTCTGACATCCGAACAAGACTTCAAAACTTTCCATCAGTAAAGGAAGCATTTTGCACTTTTTTTGAAGAAGTGGTTGCTGAGGAATACACAGAAAGCCCCAGTAGAGGATGCTTTTGCATTAATACAATGGTCGAACTTGCGCCTCATGATGAGAAATTTGAAATTCTTACAAGGGAACATCAAATGTACCTTTCAATTATATTTCAAGAAACCATTGAACGAGGTATACAATCAGGTGAACTTGAGACCGATGTAAACGCGAAAGCCTTAGCACAGGCACTAATCGTATCGTTAATTGGACTTACCGTAATAATGAAATCTCGTCCAAAGCAATCATTTGTTGATAATGCAATAAAAGAGTTACTTACATTGCTTAAGTAACTCGGAATGATTTATAATTGTTTGGTTATATGAATCTAAAAACTCTAATTTCATTCTTCTCTTCTATCTCAAACTAAAAGAAAAAAACTCCCTCTTGAAAAAGAGAGAGTTTTTTTACATCATGAATTTTCTTACATTTCGAAGTCAATTTAATTGTTACCACCGAGGGAATAGGTTTTAAGTGCCAAAAAATAGTTGATATAATAAAATTGAATCATCCTGGTTCTTGGGCATTTATTTAAAATTTATGGTAATTAGCTAATCGTTTTTCTATTGTATAATTGATAGTGTAAAATGCAGTTGTTTTTAGTTATGGTCTTTTTCATTATTTTATGGATTGTCTCATGATAATTTCTTCGCCGATACGTCCTATTTGTCTCTCATTTGTATCTTCAAATCCTACATTCAAATATAGTTTTTGAGCTGGAATATTATCTATATCTACTACTAATACAATTTCATTACATTTAGGGAATTCTGATTTAACAAACTCAATCAGTAATGACATCCCTTGTTTAGCGTAGCCTTTTCCTTGCTCTGTATGATTAATTGATAGTGCAGTTAATAACAAAGCGTTCGGATTAGTGGAGTATTTCTTAACTCGCTCATTTGAATTTAGTAGAAAGAAACCAACAGGTGTTTTTTCACTTAAAATAACAATACGATATTGTCCTTCTGTAACTTCCCCGAATTTGTTTGGTAATGTAGAAAATTGTTTTTGTTCTTCTGTTAGGACAAAAGAGTTCAATACTATCATATGCTCACTTGAAAAATGCTTCAGTTCAACACCGGTAAAATTCCCCATAATATCATTCCCCATTCATTTTTCTATATACTACCACTCTTTATGTAGTTATTACATCATTAAAGATAATTTATTTACTATCTTTGTTCAACTAACCTGCACCTTTAGTTTAAGTGTTTGAATTAGCATGAAAGTATATATTTAGAAAGACAGCTGAAAACCACCTATACCATTTTCTCTCTTAAACATAGACTATGTATAAAACTAAACGGGGTTTTGAAATGGAGAAAAATAAACATATTATCACAATACTGGGAAGTGCAGGTGGTGTGGCGAACGGAATACTTTCCATCCTAAATAACTCTGTACAGGATGAGAAAGATCCGATCTATCATGTAATGAATAATTGCGTCATTCATTTGATAGATTATGAACAGAAAGAAGCAATTGTCTACTCTCTTTCTTATCCACATTTAAAAGATAAATTTATATACCATGAATTTAATTTAAAAGATACGGAGCTATTTAAACACCATCTGAAAAACACCAAAACGACTGTTGTCATTGACCTTTCCTGGGCGGATAGATAATTAGAATACAAAATTAGTCTACAATTTTTTTTACAGGCGAATCCTTTTTCAGCCTAAAATCATATTTGTTTGCATTTTGATATCTCGGATCTAAATAAATTGATTTCTTATCACTTATTGAAGCTTTTTTAAATTTAGGAAAAGATGTATATTCTTCCTCTTTCCATATCCAAATACCCTTTTCTCCTTTTTCTTTATGAAATACATTCTTTTGTAGTTTATTTTCTTGATTGGTTGTAAAATAGTTGGAGATAAAAATCCGCGATGGTCCAGCGGTTAAAATATTTTTTTCTATCAAATTGTTTTTTGTATCATGTTGTAATAATAGCTGTCCCCCATCTAACCCCTTCGTGTCATTTCGATATAGAATATTTTGAGTGATAGTAGAATTGATCGTACCTCCCCGATCCCTATCATACCCACCAATTGATATTCCAGTATAAAAGTTGTCATAAATAATATTGTTTATTATTTTAATGTTATCAGCGTATTTTTTAGCATGCTCAGAGGTTGCTTCAATTCCAATATCACTTTTATAAATGGTATTCTTTTCAATGATTATATTCTTTCCACCATCTACATAAATTCCGCCAGCAGAATAATCTCCATCATAAGCTGGATTACCGTAAGAGGATATTTCATAAACTTGATTTTTTTTTACTATACCATTTCGTACATAGTCCACTTTTTTATCATTAGAGGTACCTTCATAACCAATTAGATCAATTCCGATATTATCACTTCGGCGAACTATATTTTTTTCTACTTTAAAACCGTCAATATTTCCATTTAGAACTAGAGATTCACTTGAACCGAGTTTTAAGTTTTCCAACGTATTACTCAAAATATTTATATCTCTCATTGTGCCAGTTCCATATATAGCAATCCCATGGCCATTCCCATCATCTGCATGGGTTTCAATCCGTTGCACATGGTTATTTTCTAGTGTTATATGATTGCTAGAGCCTGTTACATATATCCCCATTACAGTTTCATCTGCTAAATCAGTAGATAAATCCTGTATAATTAGCCCGCTAATGGTCACGTAGTTTTTATTGTTTATCGTAACTAAGGATGTATCCCCTTCAACATCATTTATATCCTTTCCACTAAGAACAACCTTCTCCTTGTTGTAGGCTTTAAAAGTAATTGGTTTTGATTTGGTCCCACTATATTTAACGACAAGCTTTTCATTATAGGTTCCTTTTCGTATGAGAACGGTAGTCCCGGCATTTGCTTCTGACGCCGCTTTTTTTAGTGTGCGAAATGGCTTTGATTTTTTACCATCATTTTGATCATTTCCATTTAGAGATACGTAAATAGCTTGATTCTGCTTTTCATTTATATTGTTTAAAACAAAAACTATCATGATAACAGCTGCCGATAAGAGGATAAAATAGATTTTTTTCATTAAATCATTCCTTATTGAATATATTTCATGCACTTAAGATATTGCACCACAGAGGATGAAAATTGTTTCAGAATGGGTATAGTATGGCAGGCGAAGAAGGTCGATGAACTATGGTGCCATTAGAGCCCATCCGTTAGTCTGACTCCAACGACCCCGGGGCATCACAGACACTGTCGCACTCTTTACGAGTAGCACATCCTACTCTGTTTTTGCACCAGTCTACCTTTAATTCAACAAGAATGGAGTTGATTCTTGATTAATTCAATTTAAATGGTTTGGTTTAAAAGCTATACTTTTTTAAAAATCTTTTTCTGAGTCTATTTTGTTATGCAATTCTATAGATTTTGATAGTTTATTAATTTTCAATGGAGTACAATAAGCTAAATTCATGTACAATATTTTGAATAGAGCTAGTTCACCTATTTTTTCTACAGAAGTTTTAAAATCTTTTTTGTAAACTCTTCAAATGAAGAAGAAGTCTCCGCCCGCTGGTTATACCACTTTCGAATCGTTTCTACTAACCAAAAAGGAACGGAATTTCCATCTATTAAATGATAGTATTGCTCATATCCTTTTTTTAGATGCTCCCATCGATAATCATTACCAGGCAGCACGTATTCTGAGACATCAATTATTTTTGCTCTTCCATTTTGTAGTAAAATATTTTTTAAATGAATATCACGTGGATTAAGGCCCTTATTTCGAACATATTCTCTTGCATTCTCCACATCATTTACAACCTGCTCTGGAATGTGAATACCTTGTAGAATGCAGTCAAAGAGAGTTTTCCCTTCTTCGTAGCTTAAAACAAGGTATTCGTCGTATGAAGCAAAACATGTTGAAAAGAAGGGTGAATCCCCTAGTATATGATAAACATTTGCTTCAACTTTTACTTTGTTTACTTTGTCTTTGGCATATAATTTAAATGCATAGTCTGGGACGGAAAGAGATTGAAAAACAGCCGCATCTGTCCCTACACCTATACACTTCAAGTCATCAAGGTCACCACTTATGGTTACAGGCTCATTATTTGCATTTGAAAAAACTTTAATTTTGGAAAGAGATAAAAAAACTTTGTCCCAGTCTTTTTCCATATAATCTCACCTCTCATTATCGTGGAAGAATAACTACATAATTGTCGAATTACTTTTATAAGGATCCTATATCGCTCTTAACAAGCTTCCAATACCACTTTTTAAGCTTACCACCAAATTCATGGATTCAACTAACCAGTTGCTAGTGATAAATTAGGATTATATAGCCACTTTTGTAGAGTAGATTAATATTGCCGCACTTCCACAATACCATTAATTGTTATGAAAGCATTTATGTCAATTGTCTTAATGAGTGTTCTAAGTTCAGGTTCTTCCAACCTATTAATAACACAGAGAACTATTTCAACACGTGCATTGGTTTGTCCTTCCTCGCCAATCACATAAGTAACTCCTCTACCTAAACGTGTTTGAATTGCGTCACCAATTTTTCGTGAGTTATTGCTAATAATCATAATATTTTTAGATTCGTCAAAGCCGGTTTGCACCATGTCTATTACCTTCATAGCTATAAAGTAAGCTATAGCCGAACATAAGGCACCCCTTAGTCCATAAATTAACATAGCGAATGAGAATATTAAGACATTAATACTCATAATAACTTCCCCCACCGATAAAGGGAATTTCTTTGCGATTAGTATAGCTAAAATTTCTGTACCATCTAAAGCACCACCTTTTCGTAAAACAATACCAACCCCTAAACCGATCATAATACCGCCTAATACTGCAACTAACATGGTATCCCCTGAAATAATAGTTGGAATGTGATGCAATAAACTAGTAGCAATCGACAAGAAAGTGATACCTATTACCGAACTAAATGCAAATGACTTTCCAAGTACCTTATATCCGATAAATACGAAGGGAATATTTAGAATAAACAGGAATAAACTTAATGAGAATCCTGTTAAATGAGATAACAGGATAGATATTCCTGTTATACCACCATCGATTATATCGTTTGGGATTAGTACCGCTTCTAAACCGATAGCTGTAATAAGTGCTCCCATTATAATAAATAAAACACGACTTATTTTTTCAAATATACTAATAGTCTGTCCATTATTGACTTCCAATTTTACTCAACTCCTTTTATTGCTTACTATTGAACATCTTTGCTTAGTATTTATACAAAGCCTATCTAAAATAATGTTCATGTGAGTTGAGATGTATTGTTTTATACTTACCACACATTCTATTTCAGATCTACCTTAAAGTAGTTAAACATACTAAAGATATTATTATTACATTGATATGATTATGTCTTCATCCAATAAACTACTTCTACATTTAAGTGTAATATCTCACAATCGTACAATTCTGCCTGATGTTTTGGGCATAAGAATAGACCATCTAAATGTTAGTTCAATAAGAAAAGCGATTCTTATTAAAGAATCGCTCCCGATTACGGAAAATACGTAACTTCTTCCACTATATGTTAATTCAAAGGAAGTAACTGAATTATTGGTTTAAATCCATATGTTATTTTCAGCAGTAAGTTTTAAATTAGTTTCACCAGTGTTGACTACACCTTTAGGCTCTACCAGCATTATATGGCATTCCTTTTCAGCATAAGGCTTATGTTCCACACCTTTTGGTATCACATACATTTCACCTTTGGAAAGTTTAACCTCTCCATCGCGGAAAGCAATGGACATCTCACCGTCTATCACGATGAATGCCTCATCGGTGTCTTTATGATCGTGCCATACAAAATCCCCAAAAATCTTAACTAACTTAAACTGATAATCATTCATTTCACCAATAACTTTAGGCGACCAGTGTTCACTGAATTTGGAAAGTTTCTCGCTTAGATTAATAGCATTATAATTGATATAAATCCCCCCAGAACTATTCTTACCTTTATTTTACAACTTCAATAGATTAATTACTATATTAATTAAGATCTCAAAAGCTTCTGTTGATCTTCCGCAAAATGGCCCAATTTTGAAAAAATTCATACAGCACTTTTTATAACAACGATCGAATTAAACAAAAATTGGCTGCATAAATAAAACTCTAACTTTAAGGTGTCACTACCATGATGGCCCTATTTCGCTAAAGTACCTGTTATCGCAATAAGACACCACTTACTTTGAACATGTACCTATGTAGTCCTGGTTGAGAGAAATGCGAAACCCAATTAGATTTTATGACTTTACCATCTAAATCAATTATGACTTCCATATATGACTTCCATATTGTCTAATACATCATTAGGTATTTTAGTAATTAACTCAATAATTTTTACTTCTTTATTACCAAGATCATCATAATAACTTTATCTCTTATACTTAAATATTATTATAGATTTGTTATTGACTTTAATACTAGAATGTCTATCCATATACCCACGAGAAAAATTTTCTCTTATTCAACTAACCTGCTGATGTTTTAACAACTTGTATTGATTTTTCCACACGCACATAATCTATATGCCACTAGTGGCTGACACGCCAATAAAACTGTACTACTCTCATGGCAAACTGGTTTAGGATTGGATTACACTATAAATAACCTCTCCATTTTCCGCATGAATTCCTTTTACAAAGGCTCCGTCTGTTGTCTGAATACGATAAATGAGCCGCATCTCGCCCCCATCCTGCTCCGTTTCCCCATAAACCTTATCCCATTCAACTTGTACTTTCAGATTTTTTAGTGGTAGTAATTCTTTAATAGGCTTAATGGTTTTTGGCTCAAACTTTTCAATCTCTTCAATCGCTATATTCGGTGATGAAAACATCAAAATAGCACCTGTTTTTTTACTTATATTCATGTGAAAAAATTCATTCCCAACAAAGTAGCCGTCCTTCTGAACAACAAATCGGAAAAGGGCACGGTTTTCCACTATATCCTCTTCATCTTTCATCTCTACATATAAATAAGATGCGAACTCAGAATAATAGGTTTGAATAAACTGTATAGCAATTTGTAAGCATTCCTCTTCAGAAAGCTTTGCCTCTCCTTCACTTTTCGTAAACGAGATGAAGCTATTTAATTGTTTCGTCTGTTTATCCACCTTTGCTTTCATACGATGTTCAAAATTACGCCTCATGTAGTGCTCGTATGATTTCCCCTCTTCATCCTTCCAAGATTTGGGGCGCCAGTTTAACTCGTCAAATTCTTCATCCATATTTTCCTCTTCATATCGCTCCCATTCATCACTAATGCCCAGTATTTCTTCAATTGTATCCTTTTTTGACAACGCTTCTACTTTTGGGAACGGCACATAGCTTGGCTTTGGCTCATCGTCATTTTCAAACAAGGGTTTACCCGTCACCGCATCATACGCCTGCCTTAATAGCTCCGACTCATAAATTGCATATATACCTGACTCTGAAACGGAATCATATTGTTCATTAAAGCATTCCGCAGTAAGCGACCATTCCCCCTTGTTCAATGCGTGTAAAATATGCTCTGGAGGATAAAGTTCTTTTGGCATTGTCGGTGGATTTTCCATATAGCCTGTATAGGTGAATTGAATAATTTCACCAGGATCGGTTACTTCTATCCGACAATAATAGCCATCTAGAGGCAATCCATCTACAACTTGCACATACTTAAAGCCTGTCGATGATTCCTTTTTTTGTTGTTCTACTAGTGTATAATAGGCAATTGCTTCTGGGTATTGCTCACGCAGTATCTGATGGGCTATTGTAAGCTTTTTCTCTTCTGTAATAGGTGACCCGTCTCTTGTGGGCGTTTTTGCAAAATCCTCGATGCGTCCATTATTATCTAATCGAATAAAAACCCCTTCATCCTTGCTTTGCCCTTTCCACATGAACGAAGAAATCCCATCCTCTAGGTAATTTTCTAGTTCGAGCTCATAGGATGTAGGCGCATTTGCATATTGTTGTGCTAATTCGAATAACTGTTCCTTTAACATCCGTTTCACGTCCTTTGGTTGTAATGATTGTTGCATCGTTTGCTCTAGCTTTCCACGAAGCGCTTTCCTAGCACGATGCAGATGCATTTTGATTGTATTGGTCGGCTTATCGAGCATTTCCGCAATTTCAACTACTTTAAAGTCATAGAAATAATGCAACACAATTGCCATTTGATAGTCTTTTTTAAGACTTGCAACCGCGTTATGTAATGCACTGTAATCCTCGCTATTTTCTTGAGAGAGTAACTGAAATTGTTCCAGCATTTCTACTTCTAAGATCTTCATCCGTTCCTGTTTCTTCAACATATAAAAACTTTCACGAATTAATATTTTGTGCAACCACGTACTAAAATATTTCAGCTCCTTTAGTTGAGCTAGCGCACTAAACGCTTTTATAAAAGTTTCTTGCACAATATCTTCCGCATCCTGCTTATTTTTTACATAGGTAAATGCTTTAGCGAGTAATCTCGGCTTATATATCATTATTAAATGCTGAATCGATCCTTCATCCTTCTCAAGTGCTTGTAGTACATACTGTTCCATTGCATTCCCTCCTAATAACTTAGAGTGCGGATTTATCAAAAAGGTTTCATTTTGTAGAATATTTTTACCGCTCCTTAGTAAAACATGGCGTAATTTCCGTTAGGAGGGCACAACTTGCTCTCAAAGACTCAGCAACTCCCCCCTTAATGCCTCCTAGTCCAACCCACAATTCAATCACATATAGGCGCTGCACTTTTTTAAAAAATTATTGAGCTGCGACAGATTTTGTATTGCGTTTTTCTCTAAATCGAATTTCATGAGAGTACAATAAAAAAGGCTTTACCCCTTCTTGAAGTAAAGCACACCGTTCATAAGACTTAACTATATTTAGTTCTATATCAGTACGATAGCATTGTCTCAACCCAATTATGAAACATTTCATAGTCTTCTTGGTCTGTTCGAACATTACCTAAGAATAAGCCCTTAAATTCATTACAAAAAAATTATTAAAGAACACATCTATAATTTTATTTAAAAGTTTGTAACACAGTACCTTGACCATTATCTGATTCAACTTCAGCGAATGCTCCATTTATAAAAGTCATTTGTGGTGGAACATGACCGCAATCAATATCGTACAAAATAGGAATTCGAAGCTCTTTAGAAAGTTCTTTATAAACATCTTCAACTGTATAATTTGTAACAGTTGGATTTGCTGGACTTCTCCCAAACATAATGCCACTACAATCCTCAAACCAACCTGCTAATTTCATTTGCACGAGGGTTCTACGCAATTCGGTTGTCGATAACTGCAAATTTTCGAGATACCAAATAACAGAATCTCCTTCAATATAATTCTCTTTAAAATTTTGTACATTCCCATATGGTGTACCAATCAGATGCCTAATTATATCAATACAACCACCAAGTAACCGCCCCTGTATCTTAACTTTTTCGTTTGCCGTTGATTTCCAGTAAGTTTGTTCTTTTAGATTGAAAATATAAGGAGTAGGGTTATCAGGTTGCCATTCTTTTTGATATTTTTCTGATGAATGTTGGAGAATTGATTCATTCATTTTGGTTGACAATACTGTTTGCCACATTGCTGTCGTATCATCAGAATACTCTCCTCTTAAATCCACTAAGTTGGTTCCGTGTGCTGTAGCAGTACCCGTTTTCAATGTAATTGCTAACAGTAGCAAACTTATATCAGAATAACCTAATATCCACTTACTTTTTATATTTTCGAAGTCAATATATTCAAGTGTCTCAATAAGTAGCTCTCCGCCCCAAGGAGGAATAATAAGTTGAATATTATCACTAAGCATCATTTTATTGAACTCTTCTGCACGCTTTTTAGCAGATGCAGACTTTTCTTTAACTTGTGTCCATGCAGTTTCTCCGCAGATGAAGTTAAAGCCTTTCTTTTCCACACTTTTGAGTGCAGATTTCAACAAATGATGTAATTCACTTGGGACTCCAGATGATGGTGCAGTTACTCCTATTGTTGCACCTTTTTCTAAGATTGGATATTTTATCATGCTTAGCAACTCTCCCAACGCTTTTTGTAAAAATAACATTTTATATGTTATTAAAAAAACCTTCTTTTATTACAATAACCTCCTTTTGTCCTATCTCAATTCGAGATGAAAATTCAAGCCTGATTAAACATTTATTTGCTAAAGTCCTATCTGGAAGCTCTATAGTTTTTGACTATGCAGATGAAACACTCTATGAAGAAAAAGGCATGTCTAATAGAGTTGAAAATATGGTTAAAATGGCTTCAGCAAGTGGCGAATCGATGAAATCCAGGTTCACAAATAACCCCTTTCCACAGTTGGGTAAATTACTTTTCAACTAAACTGCTTCGTTTAAGAAAAAAGGCTTTACTCCTTCGTTATTTTAATAATCTTCTTTCTTCTCATTCTCCGCCCTTCAACTGGTTACTAAACTGCACTGTTAGTAGAACATGGTAAAGTAAATTTTCAAAAAAATAATTTATATATAACATATCCAACAACTAAAACAACAATTAGTACGTAAAAAACCTCTCCTTGTCAATTAAACTGCCCTTTTAGTTCAATAAGAAAAAAGGCTTTACTCCTTCTTGAAGTAAAGCACTCGTTAGTTGATAAATTTTATTATAATTCCACATAATACAGCTACTCCTACAAATGTGAATAGATAAAGAAAAGGAGAATTAACCTTACTAAAACTCACTTCACTTTGAAGTGTCTCTACATTATCCCAAGCACTCGCAAAATCTGGTTTATAGTTTCTTGTTTTTATATAACCAAATAACATCATACCGAAAAAATAGACTACATGAATTACAACTGAACCAATAAATGCTTGAAGGAACAACAACATTTAGACACCCCCTATACAACTTCCTATCACCATGATAACCCATATGTCTTGTTCTGCTAAAGCATCCGTTAGTTGAAAAAGCTCATTTGTTTCCTATATCAAATCACGGTATAAATCACTCAATACTAAAATTTTCTTTTTTATTTCAGCTCTTAACTCTATGGGTTCAACTACTTTTGCATGCTTTCCCATTTGTATGAAATAGTCAGCCAAAAAGTCTATTTCTGTTTCACTTATTGAACCCTTAATGACTCCATAACCTTTACTGTCTATTGATATTTGATAATATAGCGAAAGATTAGATTTATATTTTTCTACTCCTTCTGGTGTTAATTCCACAATAAGATCATACTCTTTTTTTGTAGTTAAAATGTTAATAATATCATTTAAGTTGGTTTCTTTTAGATTCATCTTGTCATTTCTTACACTTAATCCGATCTCTGATATTCGATCGCAACGAAAAAGTCTAAATTCCTTCCTAAGATAACAATACGAAGGACAATACCATCTTCCATACTGAGAAAATAATCCAACTGGTTGAATTTCTCTTTTAACCCCCAAGTAAGAAATCCAAAGCGGCTCATTTCCTATTGCCGCCATAAACAGCTCTTTTAATAGGGGACTTTCTTTACTCTGATTATCTATTTTGAAATCAATCTTGTTTTTGATTAAATCAATTTCATCTTTCATCTTTCCGTTTAGGTTCAGATAGAATTTTTTTATGATTGAATTATATTCCGATTCAAAAGGTAGGCTAATAAAGTGTTTTAAAGACAAAAGAGCAAAAAAGATAGAGAAAGTTTCCTCTTTTGTAAAAGAGACAGCAAGTAGATTTTTTTCTTCCAAAACTTGATATCCACCATTAGCTCCTACCTCTGAAATTAATGGAACCCCTAAAATACTTAGTTCTTCTAAATCCCTAAGAATCGTTCTTCTTGAAACATTAAATTCTTTTGCTAAATCATCTACCTTAAACTTTTTGACTCGATTAATATACAACCTTAATTCATTTAATCTAATTGCCTTACTCAAGATTTTCACCCTTTTGCTAATTGTGTCATCATTTGTCACTATTACATTATATACTGAAGACAGTATCAAATTAATAGAATTTTCATAATTAAATTAGGAGGAAGTATTATGCAGAAAAAAGCTTTAGTAATAATTGATATTCAAAATGACATGACAAAGAATTACAAAGATATCATTGACAATATCAACAAATCAATTGATTGGGCGGTCGAAAATAATATTCATGTTGTTTATATAAGACATGAGAATTTGTCACCCGGTACGAGAACTTTTAAAACAGGTACACTAGGTGCCGAATTAGCTTCAGATTTGAAAATAGTATCAGAAAATGTTTTTACAAAATATAAAGGAAACGCATTAACAAGTGAAGAATTCACAGACTTTATTAGTAAAAATGAAATAGACGACTTCTACATCACTGGAGGAGATGCTATTGCTTGTGTTAAGTCAACTTGCTTTAACTTACGTAAATCAAACTATGGGGTTAGTGTACTATCAGATTGCATTACCAGTTATGATAAAAGGAAAATTGATGGTATGATAGAATATTATGAAAGTAAAGGAAGCGTGATAATTTGTTTGAATGACTTATTGATTTAACAAATTTAAGTTCCATTTAATCGTCCAGAGATAGTTTTAGCATACTGCTTTGCTCCGTTTCTAAAAATATCTATACGCACTACTCAATAATTAAAGAATAATTTTTTAATTTGAAGTTAAGTCATAATATTCATTTAACTATACCATCACTAAGATAGTTAGTGTAAGTGAGGGCGTTATATAGTCCATCGGTGGATTAAACGTTCTTCCAGATTACACCTAAAAGTATACCTGAATTTTTTTGGTTTAATATAAATTGAGGGAACCTCTTGGCGTAAGCCAACAATAACGTCATTCCAATAATGGAAAAGGCACTTATATTGCAAGGGAAATTATTATTAATATGCAGGTTAGTTAAAGAGAAAGGAGAAATATGAAAATGCACTATTTTGTGGGTTTTAATTTCGACAATTTTTGGGAAGAGGGTGAATACGCAAAAAACGAATATACTTCTAATCCACCTACAGATGAAGTTATCCAAAGCATTGAAACGGAATTAGGCTATAAATTGCCTCCGTCATATATCTGGTTAATGAAACAACGGAATGGCGGTATTCCAACGAAAGACTGTCATTCCACAAGCATTCCAACAAGCTGGGCGGAGGACCACATATCTATATCCGGTATTTACGGCATAGGATTTGAAAAAAATTGCTCACTAGGTGGAGAGTTTGGTAGTAAGTTTTGGATTGAAGATTGGGAGTATCCAGAAATAGGAATTGCTATCTGTGATTGCCCTTCGGCTGGTCATGATATGATCTTTCTTGATTATAGAGAGTATGGGCCAAAAGGAGAACCGAGCGTTGTACATGTAGATCAAGAAAACGATTATAAAATCACATTTGTAGCTAAAGATTTTGAAAGTTTTATTAAGGGGTTAAAAAATGCAGAAACCTTTGAATCAGATAATACGGATGATAATCAGTTGAACGGATACGAAGTGGAAAGTTTTTGGATTCATCCTGATCTTGATAAAAGATTAAAGGGGGAATAAAAATGTCTTGGTATATAGATAGTCCTTAACAAAGAATTAAAGAATCTCCCTATAATTTTTAAGTTCCAAACAAACAAGTTTTTGGACTAAGAAATTGATATATATAATGAGTAGGTACTAAAAGTAATACACCAAATAGAAAGGCTCCAACGGTCTTCACGCAATGTAAAGTCTTTGTCAACATACATAAAACTAAATATAAATACAGCCATCAGAACTGACAAAATTCCTAATATGAGCATAATATAAAACAAATTTTTCACTTCCCTACAATGATTTAACAATTATATTTACTTAACTTTATACTACAGTTCTTTAAATCAACACCCTATTTATATAACTTTTCACTCTTAATCGCTAGGGTGATTTTTAGGGAAAAAATCATTTAATATTGTCGCTCAATATCTTTCGATGGAATACTAGACCGTTCAAATCTTACCAATATATTACCTTATTTTGTATATGTAATTTTTTCCTTATTAAACAAAACTCCCCTTTTTAAGTATAACATTTCACACTGGATTGCCGAAATCTACTTGATATTTCTGGACATAAAAATAGACCATCGAAATGATGGTCTTGTTTAACTAAAGCACCTCGTTAGTTGAATAATAATTCAATTTAATAATTCATAATGCCTTCAACCACAGAGAATAAAATGTATAACGAAGTGCATAAAAGGAAGATACCCCACAATAAACTCTTAGTTCTTTTATATTCTCGTAACCCCATTATAAGTAACGTTATACTCAGAAGTATTAACATCAATGGTAGTAAGTTATAGTTTTCCGTAACCTTACCGTAAATACCAATTAACATAACAAAGATTACAAATATTATTTGAAATAACATTAAAATATCAAACTTTTTTTCTTCCATTATTTATACCTCCCGCTGATAATCTGACAATTTCAAAAGATACTATTATTAAACTAAACTGCCCGTTTATTCAATAAAAAAAGGCTTTACTCCTTCTTGAAGTAAAGCACACCGTTACTTTAAGTGTAATTTTCACAATGTTTTTTACGTTTTTGTTCTAAAAATCTCAGCAACTCCAAGTTTTTATGACTTTGTTGCCTTTTCTTGGTATTTATAATATACAAATGAAGATGCTATAAAAGTTGTACCGACTATCATAAAAACAATATGATGGTATGGTCTATCAAGAATGTAAAGATTCACAAATAACATAATAAATATAAACACTATACAAAAATATAGAAATCTAGCAAATTTCATTTTAACTACCTCTTTTCCAGGTATTCCTTATACTTCTAAGTTCAACATAAATTATAACAATTCCTTCTTAAAGTAAACTGCTTCGTTAGTAGAATAAAAACAAAGCGATGTTCTTATTGAGGAATCGCCTACTAATATTGTATTAAAATAATAATAACAAATGTCATTCCTATATCACTAATTAAGGATGCAAGTTTTATTTAACGAATTGGACCATCAGAAATTTCAGGTTCTTTTTGGTACATCCACCGTTTCCCCCATAATACACTTTCTTTTGGATTAAATAACTCCAGATTAACACCCCATATAATGGAATGATTATAATAAAACCTATGATTATATCACCTATCTTCATATCTCCCTCCAAAAATCAATAAGTAATATACGATTGAAATTTCTGGTGGTTTCAAAACACTTATCTGTACTTGAACTATTCCTACATAAAGCATCCATATATACTTGCTTCTTCAACAAATCTGCCTCTTAGTTTAAGTGTAACATTTTACAAGGGATCGAAGAAATCCACTTGATGTTTTGGACGTAAAAAAGGACCATCGAAATGATGGTCTCGTTTAGCTAAAGCATCCGTTAGCTTAATCAGTGCCTACTGCTAGCCATGCGATGCTCCACATAATAAGAGTAAACGATATTGTAAGCCAAACAGTATTAACCGTAGTTTTTTCTTCGTGTTTTACCATTTTCAATATAGAAACCAAATTCAAACAAAATATAACGCACAAGATAGGCATTAATAACAATCCTATGAATGCAGCTGCATAAATCATATTCTCACTCCTTTGTAGTTTTCAATTAAACTGTTGCTTTAGTTCAATAAGAAAAAAAGCTTTACCCCTTTTTGAAGTAAAGCATTCGTTAGTTTAAGTACAATCATTCACAATCTATCAACGATTTCAGTAATTTCTATAAAAATCTTTTTAACCCCTGAATTACTATATCAGGTCTATCGAGATGAATACTATGGTCACTACGGTCTGCTATGATAAGTTCTCCTTTTGTAGATAATTGAGTTAATCCTATTTGCAGTTCTCTCCAAACTTTTTCATATTTTACTGCCTCTTCTTCTGGAATATTGTATCGAACAAAGGCATTAACTGAAGCCTCTATATCTCTTGCTATAACTGTTAGTGGAATGTTAGGGAATTCACCTAGTTCTTTTATACTTTCACTACTTGATTCCCAATTTTGGAACTCTTCTGCAACAGTTTTAAACATATTAGGACTGGTGATAAATTCCTCAAATCCAATCACTTCATTCTTGGTAAGGATGCCCTGACAATCATCAATTGACTGATTATAAAGATTTCTAAGTTCCTCTTTTGATTTATATGAATTGTCCATATTACTTTGTACCATTTGGTCTATTGATATTAGAGAATTCATTACTGGAATATCAAGATTATATAAACGATTAAAGTTTGGTGAAGTTGAATCCAATAAAATTAATCCATTAACTTTGTCTGGGAAAAGCATTACATAATGTAATGCACATAGTCCTCCAAAAGAATGTCCCATTATAGTGACATTTTCCTTTATTCTTAATGACTCAATAAATTTGTTTAACTCGTAAGATATATTTTTAGTTGTCCTTGGATTTTTTGAAATCCTACTACTACCATAACCAGCCCTGTGATACATAATTATAGTAAAATCTTTCATTATGTTTTTAACAAAGGGAAACCAGTTGTAAATTGAACTTCCTATTCCTATTTCTATAAGGAGAATCTTCTCCCCCGTACCAAAAACTTTGTATTCTAAATCTAATTCAGCGTTTTCTAATTTTTCCAATGCTACACCCCTTTTTTAACCATACTTTTTCAATATCCTTATTCAACTAAACTGTCGCGTTAGTTTAAGCGAAATGTTTCACAATCTCCACTAACAAGTAGTTTCTGATTACCTATTTATAGGTCTTTCTAAAATCAATTTTATTGTATTTTGATCTATTAGTATAATAAGTTCAACAAAACAATCGTTAATCCCTTCCTTCCAGAATCAAAGCTCCTACTTATTTTTATCCATTCTCTCCAAACTCTTTTTCAAGTTCCACTCGTTCAAAAACAACTTCTCCTTCCCTTTATTACTTCTTTTTACTCAATTTTCGGTCGTTTTTGTGTTAATCCTTCTTTCCATAACCTCATGTGAAAATTAAAACAGCCAAAACCCTTGTCATATAAGAGGTTTGACTGTTTTAAGTACAAATGTTAATTTGCGTTAAAAGGTTACATGAGGAGCACCCCTATCCAAAACACACCAAAAAGCGTATATTCCACTAATTCAAATTAGTGGAATATACGTTTTATTTAGGTTTAGTTTGTCCAGTTTAATTAATATAATCCTTATTCAAGTAAACTGAGTGTTAGTTCAATAAGGAAAAAGGCTTTACTCCTTCTTGTAGTAAAGCACGCCGTTAGTGTAAGTACAAATATTTACACTGATTGTCAGTGGACTGCTATTAGGTAAGTACCTTACAAGCGATAAGAATAAAAATCCACGAATTTACAAATTCGTGGATTTTATTTTTTTATATGAAAAATAATTGTATATAAAATCGAATATTGATACGAAATAGGCTGAACCAGCAAAAAAGAATATAGGGGAATCATAAGGGTTGCTGAAAAAGCCTTGTAAATCAATAAAGTCTTGTAATTCCAAATAAAGTAACCAAAGTGTTGTGATGACAAAAAGAGAAATATCGTAAGCGATACTTAGTGGGCGTTTAATCTTTTTTAGAGCGAAAATAAAAACGACAATTCTAAAAAAAACAAATAGGAATAAACAAGTTTGATAAGCGAATGTAACATAAATGATTGATGGCTGTATTGATTCTGGTATCGTCAGCATCAGCATAAACTCCTTTGAATAATTTTATAAATAGTTTATCGACTGGAGTTGTTATAAAGCAGGAAACGAAATTATGATTCTATAATTGTTATATAATACAAAAAGGTATGATTTTTATATTGCATACGAATTAGACGAGCAAAAAGAATCATTATTGAAAAAAGGCTTTACTCCTTCTTGAAGTAAAGCATCCTTTAGTTTAAGTACACTATTTCACAAATGTTTTATGTAAAATATCTCAAATTATCTTTTAAATTTTATCACAATATAAATTATGCAAGAAATCAGTGCAGTTAATCCATAGAAGAAAAAATTGTTAATATTAAATAAGTAAGATACCCCATTTTCAGCCTCAATTAGATTTAGAATATTGTTTAATACACATAGAAACAAGAGAATTGCAGATAAAATAAATACTAATAAAAGTATATTCTGAAAAAATTTCATAATGGACTCCTTTTAATTCTACATAATATAGTAAACAAACATAACTTTGCTGCTTTTCTACCTCCACAATAATACTCTTTCTTGAAGTAAAGCATCCGTTAGTTGAGTAAGGAATCTAATTTAAAATATTGAGTTAGTGGTATTTTTCTACCTTCCTTATCCCATTTAAGGTATTCTTCAAATACTATCTTAACATCATTATTTGCACTAACCTCAACTAAATACTTTACAGCAAGAAAACTACGCCAATAATCAAACATTATACTCGTTAAACTTCCTTGATAACTGGCTTTCCCAAATTCATCTAAGGAATGATTTCCATACTTCTCTTTGAATATTTCTACCATTTCTGACTCTACTTTTGTTATTTCATTAAACTCAACTTCGCTCAATAAAATTTTTCTTGGTAAGTATTCACACATTCCTTCTTCAAACCAAATGCTGTCTTTCCTCTCATCATCAAACTCATCTACAAACAAATCTGAGTGGTGGGTTAATTCGTGTCCTACTATAGTAAATAAATGGTTTTCGGACATATTTTCATAGAACTCTTTTATATTTGGATTATTATGTTCTTCTAATTGACTAACAAATAATTCCCTCCAACTTTTTAAATCAGGGGAAATATAAATAATATCCTTACTTGTATATGCAGGTATAGGCACTTGGGAAAATATATTTGTTGCTAATTCTTCTGATGTCCAAACTATTCCTTTTGGTAAATCCCTTAAACCATACTTATTTTCTAGTTCGTATTGATACTTCAATAACTTTTGGGTAAACCTCTCAATTATATCCTGAAATTTTTCAAAGTCCTCTTTATTTTCAAAAGCATATATTTGTTTCATGAAATTACCTCTTTCTATAATTTTTCAGCAGATATTGTTGAACTAATCCGCTGCGAGTTCAATTAAAAAAATGCGTTACCCCTTCTTGAAGTAAAGCATCCGTTAGTTGAACAAGGTTCAACACTTGCAGACCATCAATTGGTTCCCATAAGGATCTTTAAAATTAAACCAATGGTTATGCTTAATTTTTGTTGTTAATTCGACATTCTTACCTCTCATATACTCATATGCTTGTTCTATATTATTAGTGTTTAAATGAAAAGGTGGAGTTTTGAAGATATTATCCTCTGAATAGATTTTGCTATCTAATACAATTCCTGTTCCATTCATAGGCACTATATATAAATGACCATATAAAACCTCACCATCTACTGGTAACCCTAATATGTCACAATACCAATTACGTGCTTCTTCAATATTGTTTACAGGAATAAAAACTGTTCCGATTTTATTTAATATAGGATTCATAAACTACCTCCATAAATCGAATTCGATTCTACAAGATTTATTCGCGACAATTTATATATTCTCCTTCTTATTAAACTAAACTGACGCTTTAGTTTAAGGAGAAAAAAGAGTTGCCGAAGCGACCCTATTGAACTTTACTTAAAGCACCTCGTTAGTTCTAAAAGATACACTGTATAAAAACAAGGAAAATAAACAAAGAAACAATAATAAACAAATATCCTTCAAATTTTTTTCTGTCTTTTTGAAGTTCGACTATTCCCGATACCAACATCAACGTCCCTAATAACAACATCATAAACGGCATTAACTCATAATTTTTACTTATTAAGATATAACTAGAGAACACAATAACAATTATCCCCAATAAAACTCTACTTACTTTCACAATTTACCTCCTAAATTTATAATTGCCTTTCTTCAACTAAACCGCCGCTTTAATTCTATTTAATAAGAAAAAAGAGTTGCCTAAGCCCCCTGATTTTTAAAGCATCCGTTAGTTTAATAAGGACTTGTTTTAATCTAGTTCGTTAATAACTTCTTTTATTGTATCTATTACAATTTCTGGATTTTCCAAATGAATTGAATGCCCATCTTCAGTCTTAATTTGAACCGTATTATTTGTTAAATTAGAAAGAATATTTTGATGTTCTACCCAAGAAACATCATTATTGTTAGAACTTAAAACAGTTATTGGTAGTTCTTTATTTAATGGTTTTGATTCTTTTAATTGAAAGGCTGATTCTTCACTATAAAAGAATTCTTTATATACTGCTTCGAATGTTTTTGGGTTATAACCAATATAGTTTATATATTTTTGATAAGGTTCTGGCAAACGTTTTCTGCCAACTGGTTGGTTTAGTAGTCTAGGAATACCTAAGCTTGAAGTTATATATCCCAATCTAAATAACCTCAAGTTTTTCTTATGAATGTTCTTACGTTCTTCATCCCATTCACTACTCAAATATCTGTTTTCGTGTACTGAATCAATTAAAATTAAAGCTGCCACTTTCTCAGGATATTTACTAGCAAATAATCGCATATTTAAACCACCAAATGAATGTCCTACTAACACGTACGGAGTTTTTGAGTTTAATTTTTCTAACACTTTTAACAAATCCTCAACCACGTTTTCACTTGTATATTTTCCTTTTACCGATGAACTCCATCCATATCCCGCCCTATCGAATGAAATAACCTTCGAAAATTCAGAAACTTGGGGTTGGATATAATACCAATCAATTGAACAACAGCTTAATCCAGCATCTAATATTACTGTATATTTTGAATCATCGCTTCCAGAATCAATTGTATGAATTACTCTATCATTTATTTTTACTAGATTGCCCAATCCGTTTACTTTATTTTTCTTATTAGAGTACATATTTACTAATGTTAATGGAAATCCAAGGAATCCAAGTGTGGTTTTAATAATTTTTTCTTTCTTCATATAACCTCTCCTCGTATCATCTAGAGATATGACAGCATTATTGAACGGATTGTGCGAATAATATTTGAAAAAAGTGCTACCCCCAGACTTGAAGTGTTCACTAATTTACATATATTAACTTATTCAACAAAATAGCAAAAATACCTTCATATTCAACTTAACTGCCCCATTAGCCACCCATGTAGCCCAAAACCAGCGCTACACCACATAGAATGAAAATATGAAAATCGGGTGGATACTCAGGTTGGCGAAGAAGGTCGATCAACTATGGTGCCATTTAGCCCATCCGTTAGTCTGACTCCGACGACCACGGTGCATCACAGACTGTCGCACTCTATACGAGTAGCACTCATGGGAGTTTAATCCTACTCTGGTTATTGCACCAGCCCGCCATTATTCTAACAAGAATGGAGTTGATCCCTAATTTAACTATCAACTTAATATAAACATTCTAAAGGCTCAGCCTTTTTAAAAAAAATCTATTTCTGAGTCTTTTTTGTTATGCAATTTTATAGATTTTGAGCTTTTTTTAATTTTCATGGGAGTTTAAGAACAAATGTTGTAGTTGGATAGTTATACATCTGATTTTTGGTTATTACTTTTTAATTTTATAAACTTAATAATGAATAGAATTATTACTAAAATCATAAGAGACTGACCTAAATGGAGTAGCCCTGTCCCTAAGGGATAATTTATTGCATATTCTTTTTGATATTCCAATAGTTCTTTATTACTTATAAGATTGATATCTTGTAAAGGGATAAGGATGGTTTGTAATATAAATCCAATTATTATTAAACAAATTGATATAAAAATTATGCTAAAAAGTGTTATTTTATTGAACATAAGCCCCATAATATCACCTCACTTTTTCTACTTCTTACACAGACGTTTTCACATAATAAAAGTTGTACAATACAAAAGAATATTTCCGAATATTTCCAACGTTATTCTTAAACAGAGCCTTTATTTAACACTTACTTATTAAACTAAACTGCTTCGTTAGTTTAAGTGTAACATTTCACATGTACATAAAAATAGACCATCATTTTTTGATGGTCCTGTTTAACTAAGCACCCCTTAGTTGAAGTATTACATTACCTACAAGGAAATCATATATAAACAGTGATTATTCACTAAAATCTAGATTACTAGGCTTTTTCGGTAAGTAGTCTTGTAAAATCATATTCGTCGTACCTACGTTCTCACCCACTTCTTCAAAACGGAAACCGTCTGCCCATACTTTTCCTTTGCCAATAAGTAAAACGCCAAAGTGAATGGAGACACTTTCTTCTGAAACATCTAAAACGATTGAGTAGTGGTTCCACTCTGTAGTACCTTGAATAGAACGACTATCCATATTATCAAATTGAATGGTATCACCAGTAACATTATCAATACGAAGCCAAGCCCCACATTTTGTCACCTGTTCTGTTTTTAAGAAACATGACATCTTTATTCGTTTTCCTTTGTAATCATCTGCTTGGAAACCTTGCATCATTGTCCCAAATTGTTGTTCATTTGCCTCATCTTTCGCATAAAGCAAGCCTGATTTTGTACCTGTGTGGAATACATTTTCATCTACCATTAATTCAAACATCTCAGGATTAGAACCACTTAAGTTCCATCCGTTAATTTGTTCTTTTGTGTTCAAATCATTCTCCTCCTTTATCATTCGTACAACTTTCATCACCTTGCGATATTTTCCTGGTGGCAAGCTATACACTTCTTTAAACGCTCTTGAAAACGACTCTTGAGATTGAAAACGGAAAAAGAAAGCGATTGTTAAAATTGATTCATCTGTTTGTAACATAAGCGTAGCAGCTGTTGCTAATCGGCGTAAACGTATATACTCCACAATCGACTTCCCTGTTTCTTTTTTAAATATCCTTGATAAATGATATTTCGAGAAACCAATAACGGAAGGGAAAATATCCAGTTGAATATCTTCCGTCAGATTGACCTCGATATAAGAGATTGTTTTTAGCGTTATTTCACTGTAATACATCTCGCTCACCTCATGATAATCATAACGGATTAATTGAAAGAATTTTTGATAAATATTGCTATCTTAACAAATTTAATTAAATCCACTTACAATAACTAATTCTATTTGCTTTTAATTGAACCCGCTTATTCCACTAAACTCCCTCTATAAACATTGAAGTATCAACGATTTTCATCACTTCGTGATGTGAGAAAAATTATTTTTCTATAACAAATAAACATAGATTTGAATTTCTTGTTTTTATTACCAAGAAGAGCGTACGCTTCGCTAAAACTAATGGAAAACATTAGCTTTTCTTACCCATTATTTGATGCACAATGGATCTCTGCGATGCTTATGATGACGTACCGTCCCATGTCTCTTAGCGTCAGCGCGCTTACATTCCTTCGTTCGGTCTATTCATAAGGCAGAGGCCTGCTATGCTGCCGCAGGGACTCAAGGTCTTAATTTTAGTATTGTGCTGGCTTCTCCGTGTCATCCTTATTGTCTTAGTTCGTTCGATAGAAAATGCTTAAGCTGCCGTTGAGAGACAGTGGAGATCGTTCATCATATGTTGCTCGTTGAAATGAACTTTCTTCTTACAAATACCATGTAACACCTTCAATAATTTACCACAGAGCACGACCATCGATTGTTTTCCCCTTAGGGGGTTTCGTTGACGGCTTGTATAATATTCATGAAGATGTTTAAACGCAATGTTGTGTCTAACCAGTGGAACTATTACTTTGAATAATACGCTTCTTAACCTCTTCCGGCCGCGTTTCGAGATATGTTTATGCCCCTGATGTTGACCAGATGAATTTTCACGTAATGTTAATCCCGCTAGTTTGATGAGTTGGCGTGGATTCTCATACTGTGAAAAACTACCGACTTCTGAGAGCAGATCAACAATCGTGGCATCCCCTAAGCCTGGCACAGAAGTGAGATATACGTACTCTTCTGTGGACTTAGCCAGCTCGGCTAAGTGACTATTTATCATTTCTATTTCTTCCTCTAACAATCGGTACTGACGAAGTAGCGTGGCGATTTCAAGTCGTGCCATCTGCAGTCCTTCTCTCAATCCAATCGAGTTGTTGGCTACGTTTATCAGAAGTTTAGCCTTTGGTAATTGCGGAGCTCTCATCCCCTCTACCTGCCGGTAGAGAAAGACTAACTCTTCAGCCGTTTTCCCTATGATGTCTCTTGGGAACGGTGTCTTTTCGAGTGTAGCAAGTGCCATCTTTCCGAAGGTTGGATAGACTTGTGTAAACTCTGGAAAATACCGATCAAGCCAGCGAACGATTCGGTTTTTGATGCCCGACAAATCCTCTGTCATCTTTGAACGAAGTGTAGATCCATTCCGAAACTCAGCCTCGATATTCTTCAGAATACGGGGATAGCTAAAACGACCGTCCTTCATCAGTCGAGCAATGACGACTGCATCTCTCTTATCGTTCTTTGTCTGTAAGTTATCATCAAGCTCTTTTGCCTTCTTGACGTGCATTGGATTGACCATGACAAGCGGGATTCCATAGTTATCTAAGAAATAAGCAAGGTTCATCCAATAGTGCCCAGTGGGTTCAATCCCAACGATCACATCTGTTTTTTCATAAACTTTCATCGCATGAAGTACATTCTCATATAATACCTCAAATCCTTCTTTGGACTGGTGCACGGCAAAAGATTTCTCCAAAACACGGCCACGTTCATCTACGAAGCATGCATAATGTGTACGTTTAGCGATATCCATGCCGACAATTAATGTGTTTTCAGTAACTTGATTTAGTTTCTCATTCCATTTAGAATTCATAGATAGAGTCCTCCTATTTGATGTTGGGTCAATTCGACGTTGACACTCAGCATCATACTAGAGGGCTCTTTTTTCTGCAAGACCTCGAATAAGTTTCAAACAGGAATGCTGCCGCGTTAGTTTAATAAGAAAAAGCTACCCTTACAGGCAGCCACTTCTTGAACAAAAGCATACCGTTAGCTTAATAAGAATTTGTGAAATCACCAATGTTAATCCCAAAATTCTTTATTAATTCTTTGTTTAAATGCGTTAAAAATAAGTCAACAGCAACTGTTATTACATTAATGGGTAATGACTCTTTATGTTCATATTCCTGCCAAATTGAGAACAAAGACCACTTGTTATCCCTCTTATTAACCAAGGCTAAAATAGGACCATCTCTTTCATCGTGTTCCATAGTAAAGTAATAAAAATCTTTTTGAGTATCATCTATATCTCTTTTCCACCTTGCTAAATGCACTCCTAATTCAAGAATTGCAAGAGAAGGTTCTAAAAAGAAACGCTTATTATTAATACATATCTCAAGTTTACCTTGAATATCAACAAGGAGTTTACCATTTTTTTCTTTTAGTAATTTTTTGTCAACAGTAAGTGTTGGGACAAATTCAAAATTAAATTTAAGTGTATGCAATTTTTCACCTGCTTTTGATTGATGTATGTGTTATTAAATTCATTACAAATACCAAATAATCCTTCTTCAACTAAACTGCCCCGTTAGCCACCCATGCAGCAAAAAACGCTGCACCACAAAGGATGAAAATTGGTTCAGAACGGGTATAGACTAGTAGGTGCCACGAATCCCATGCGTTAGTCTGACTACAACGACCACGGTGCATCACAGACTGTCGCACACTATCGAGTAGCACTCATGGGAGATTAATCCTACTCTGGTTATTGCACCAGTCTTGCCTTTATTCTAACAAGAATGGGGTTGATTCTTGATTTAACATTCAGCTTAATATAATCATTCTGAAGGCTCAGTCTTTTTAAAAAAAAGTAATTTCTGAGTCTATTTTATTATGCAATTTTATAGGTTTTGAGCATTTTTTAATTTTCATGGGAGTTCAATAAGAAATAAGGCTTTACTCCTTCTTGAAGTAAAGCACCTCTAGTTTTAGTATACATTTTCACAAATTGGATTATAGGGCAACTTATTGTTCATTCTTCATGCTGATATCAGATTTTTTTATATAGTAAATCGTACTGACAATGGTCATTAATAAAAGAACAATGCCCCCTATTAAAAAGTATAATGAGAGAGCTTGTTTTTCTCCCCACCAGTTATATGATTGCAATGACGTTAGCATTACGGTGAAGTAGGCAGTGTATATTTGCCATTTCGAAGCATTTTTTAACATATGTAACCCCCTATTGAGTTTATTATTGGTATTACTGAGTCAACAAGAAAGGCAAATACCCATGTTAAGCATTCAGCACCCGTTACTTAAATAAGCCATTACTACACTAAACACTGTTTATCGCATTGCATTGATTATTTTCCTTTTGGTATTAGATAACCCAACTTCATCTACTACAACTTGTTCAGATTTTTCGGTATAAAAGTTCGCAAAATTTTGTCCTTCATATCTCGGAACAACATGCATATGAAAATGAGTTAACTCTCGTTAGTGGAATAAGAAAAGAGAGCTACCTATGTTTGAACATTCTTTAACTCTTTATTTTTCTTGTCATTATAAAGCAGAATTGATGCCACAATTATCCCACTCAAAAGATACTTGAAAAAACCGCCTTCAATAAAATAATCGACAATACCTATGCCTACCAACATTGTTATAACACTAAATAAGATCCTCATATATACTTTCATTAAATCACATCCTTGATGTATAAAATTGAACTAAACTAGGCTTTAGTTTAAGTGTAACATTTCACAATGCATATCTGAGATCAACTTAGTGTTTTGGGCATAAGAATAGACCATCGAAATGATGGTCATATTTTGCTAAAGCACACCGTTAGTTGAATAACATTGTAAAAATTATTGCATTGTAAAAGTTGTGATACCATTTTTATTTAAGCATTTTGCTTAATAGTTTCTTCTACGTAAGTAAGTAAATCACTGTACGAGGAGTTTCCCTTTAAAAATTGCGATACTATATTCAAAGGTAATATCACAGTATCCCTCTTTTTAGAATAAAGAACACTCTGCGTTTTGGTATTATTAAAGACTCCATTAAGCTTGGGAGAATAATTGTATACAGAAACAGACTCGTACCAGTAAAAGTCCTGCTTAATATTATTTTTGATAACCTCACCAATATACGCACCTGTACGAACGACTAAATTATCAAAATGCTTATTTAACAGTTCAGTTCCAAACTCCGTATTCATTAATCTTTTTGTATACATATCAATATAACGAACGCTTTCAATGGTAAAGTCTAAGTTTCTTTTAGTAAGGTTCTCTTTATCCCATGAATCATTCGATACATCCCGATACATTAATTTTGCAATGCCTTTTAAATCATCTTTTATTAATTTTGCTTTATATAAGAAACCAAACATAAGATGATATTTCTCCTTTATCGATTGTCTTTGAATACAGCTATGCTAATTATATCTTATTGAACTAAACTGCTTCGTTAGCCATCCATGAAGCGCAAAATCAGCGCTTCACCACAGAGAATGAAAATGTGAAAATCGGGTATAGGATACTACGGCTGGCGAAGAAGGTCGATCAACTATGGTGCCATTGAGCCCATCCGTTAGTCTGACTCCGACGACCACGGTGCATCACAGACTGTCGCACTCTATACGAGTAGCACTCATGGGAGATTAATCCTACTCTGGTTATTGCACCAGCCTGCCTTTATTCTTACAAGAATGGAGTTGATTCTTGATTTACCTTGCAACTTAATATAACTCCACTCTAAAGGCTCAGCCTTTTTTTAAAAAAGCTATTTCTGAGTCTCTTTTGTTATGCAATTTTGTTGATTTTGAACATTTTTTAATTTTCATGGGAGTTTAATAAGAAAAAAGGCTTTACTCCTTCTTGAAGTAAGCACCCGTTACTTGAACAAGCAAGTTACAAATCGCAACTGTCATCCGTATTATTCCTCTTCTTTTTATCACCAAAATACTTCCAAAGATGGTATGTCGACCAGAATAAAACTATAAATATAGGCATTGAAAATGGTACAACGTAAGTTTTTTCAAGAATATAATCAGGGGTAAAAACAGCGAACAAGAACAAGATAATTATAGCTGTAATCAAAAGTATCCAGTAACGTTTGTCTTTATAAATGCTAAAACTCCACATACAATCCTCCCTGTACCAACATGTGATTTTCAAACTAAAGATATCCATTTATTATACAACACACTTAAACTAACCTGCTTCGTTAGCTTAATAAGCATCTGTTAGTCTTCAGCCAAATGGTATATTCAATTTAGTAATATAGGCACTCCAATTATTGCTATACCTAGACTTATTAAGAATGTAATAAGCCAATCTCGTTTTCCAGTCGTGTTGAGTAGTAGATTCAGTACTGAACCAAAACAAAAACAAACTAAAAATCCAAACAAAACCCAAATGAGTGGTTCCATAAAATACCTCCTAGTCTTAACTGTGTAGTTTTCATCATAAATCCGTTTGAATCTGAACTGCTTCTTTACTTGAATACATTTGAAATGAAATGAGGTTACATTTATATAAAGATTCCGTTTAAACTCACCGTAAATCCATTTTGCTTATTAAACTAAACTGCTGCGTTAGTTTAAGTGAAAACCTTCACAAGCTTATTCAAATATTAACATAATCATCCAATTTGGTCCCATGAATTTTTTTAAAATAAAATCGGATCTCCTGTTATCATTTTCTCCAACTCAATTGAAAACAACCTTTTTTTCTTTAATTCCATCCTATTTGCTTGATTTTCCGTCGTTTTTGCGTTAATCCTTCTTACATTAACTTCTTGCCAATATGGCAATGATATAATTAAAGACGCTTCTTTATCGAATAAAAAATCAAGCATAAAGTTTCCAAAAGGAAATTTTATGCTTTAAGTCACACAAAAACCTATTTCTAATGAAATTTCTTATATGTGGAGGTGGTGGGAGTCAATCAGCAGCCTCTTAGTTTAGTGTTGAGATCCACCGAATTTCATAAATTTATTTATGTAGGCTCCCTCTTTTTAAGTTTATTTAACGATTATGGTAGTTAAATAGGAGGAGAGAATAAAACTAAGGTGAAATCATATTCCTAATTCCCTCATTTTAACTGTAACTTCATTGATTCTATCTTCTATACCCTTCCCGTTAAATTTCTCTAGCTTCAATTCGCTCCTGATTTTTCCATCATGCATAAACATAATACGATCTGAACGAGCAGCCACTTTTGCGTCATGCGTTACAAGCATAAGCGCAGTTCCGTCCATGTTGATTTCTGAAAATATGTCCATGATCTCCTCCGAAGATTTAGAGTTGAGCGCGCCAGTAGGTTCGTCACCGAAGATGATTTTGGGGTTATTCATTAGCGCTCGGCATATTCCTGCTCGCTGAAGCTGACCTCCCGAAACCTGTGTTATATCACGCTTTTCAAGATCTCCTATACCTAATCTTCGCATTAGCCTGAGTGCTTTCTCAGCTATTTTCGGTGCATTTTTCCTGTTATTTCGCATTGAGGGTAGAACAATGTTATCAAGTATATTTAGATATTTCAGCATCGTTGGCTGTTGAAATATAAATCCCATTTTTATTCTACGAATTTCTGATAGCTCTTTCTCCCCTACCTCCGTTAGATCCATACCATCAAAAATGACTCTACCGTCATTGACGTTATCCATTCCACTTAAAGCGAACATCAGTGTAGATTTTCCCGATCCCGAAGGGCCCATAATTGCAATGAATTCACCCTCATATATTTCAACAGACACTCCGTCAAGAACATTTCGCTGTTCATCTTTCACGCCAAAAGATTTCACAATGTGATCTCCGATAATAATCTTTTTCATATGCCTACTCCTTTATATTGTCAGAAATATTTATTTGCCCAGCATCTGATGTGCCTAACTTTGTAGCGAAAAGCACCGCGACTAACATCATCAATGGACTAAGAAAATACGCGGTTAGTGGATTAACTGTAAAACTAAAAGTTGCTGCTCCAAACGAAGCGATAAGTGCGCTAGCAAGTACCTCTCCTAAAGTGTTCGCGAGAAGAGTACCCAGAATAATTCCGACAATTAGAACGAAAACAGAACGTGAAGCATACTGTGTCCTAATATCTGAGTTTGTAAAACCGAGTGCTTTTATGATGGCAATCGAATATCTGTCCTTGGCAATAAGCATTTTCATAAACAACAGTGTAACTATTATGGTAATAATCAGCGCAACAGCAATTGCAGCAAAGGAAGCCTTTTGAACTGAACTAATTGTCGAACCTAGAGTCTGAGAAACAAATTCATCGATATCGGATGTCTTTGCAAAATCGAATTTGCTCGAATATCCTAAAACCATGCTATCGACAAGAGATTTATCCGAAAACTCAACACAAATGATAGTCCACATGACACTCGTCGTATTGTCGGAGAATAATGCCTTTGCGGTTTTGCCGCCATTGGTGACATCTGAATATATTCCGCTTACTCTAAGATCTTTCTCCCTCCCTTCAATCACCAGCTTCATAACATCGCCAACCTCTTTTCCCAGTTCATCTGCGTTTATCGATGAAAGAGAGATTTCGTTTTCTGCAGCAGGGGCTCTGCCAACAGAATATGCTATAGGAAATGCCGAATGGTCACCAAGTTCAACCTTAATGTTTTCCTCAGATCCGTTACTCGTTTTTACTTTGAATGTCTTTGTTGTCATAACTACATATTTTGAAGTGGCACTATCGCTGTCTATTGTCTTGACAATATCATTGATTTTGTCAGCTTTATTGGTCTGTATACGTAAATCGTAGTTGCCGATTCCCATGTATTGGATGAAGCTTTTCTCAGAAATTGTGTTGTACAGGTTTTGCGGTACAATAATTATAAATGTTGAAATCACTAGTACCATAAGCATTGTGGCGTAAAGTCTTTTTCTTGTAAAGACATCCTTGATTCCAAGAAAAATATTAGTACTATACAGTCTGTTTCTAACTAAGGAGAAACCCTTAGTTATCACTCTTTTTTCCTGAGAAGTACCAAAGCGAATAGCTTCCGCAACGGAGATTTTCCTAAAACGTTTGAGCACTCCATTTACATAAGCAACAATTGCAAGAAATACAATCAGTATTCCAATAATTCCTAAAACTATTGCAAAAGAAGAATTTTCACTTTTGCCCATAAAAAGCCGTAAATTTTCAAGAAGAATTCCTTGAAATATAAGCGAAATAATAAAACCAAGAATACTACCTGTCGCGGCAATAACTGCATATTTAGCAAGATAAATCTTCTTGATGTCCGAAAGATGAATCCCTATTGCTTTCATAACACCAATTTCACGGTAATCATCTTCAATTTTTGCTAGAAGCGTAAAACGTATGCTCATAAAAGCGATGGTAACGACAAGTGCACTTACAAGAAGGATAACTGCAATCATCATCCCGTCAGAAATCGCGTTCAACGTTTTGAAAAGCGTATAGGTAAGTGTTGGACCATTCGCTTCAAGTCCTGCTGAAGTATAAGCTGCTTCAAATTCACCTATCCCCGAGTAATCCTTTAACCTAAACTCAATTAGATACTCGATACTTCCAAGGTCTTTAATTTCTGCGAAGTCATTGGTGCTTATCAAAAATCGTTTTGATGAAGATAGCGATGAATTCATAGTGGAGTCACGGAGAAATCCCGCAACGATAAATTCCTTCCCACTTATGATCGCATGGTCACCTATCTTTGTAGTGTTGTCCCTCATATAAGATATTGGGACATAAATCTCACCGTCGGAAACATGGATGATGTTACCGTCAAGATCAAGTAGATAATCGAATTGTTCGTTTTGTACACTCAAGCCGTTATCCTGAATACTATTAGCAAGCGAATTATTGCCCATTATGATTTGGGCACTGTCTATGTTAAGAAATTCAACCACCTGATAATTATTGATATTGTTATTTTGCTCAGCAAAGGACTCAAGCCGCACAGTATCAATTTCACCAGAATGCATCTGCATAAAATGAGGAGTTTTAGCATTTTTCATAAGTGTATCTAACGTGCCAGAAAGATTAAAGACGAGTATTGCCGCTAGCGAAACAAGCATAGCAGCAGCAGCTACAAATATCATTGTTGTCAACGTTATCAATTTGCTTTTTAAAATGTCATTCCATATTATTCTGTTATACATAAGTCACCTCCATATTCGTTTTACTTTCATACAACAAATTTAACAGATAATTAAAAATTATTAGTACATCTCAAGACCGAATTCTTATGCACCTTAAGATTGAAATTTGAGTGTCTGGAAAATGTGGATCTACAAAATTAAGGAATATAAATTGAAAAAACCTAATTTCTCGGCATAATAAATGAGAAATTAGGCTTTATTTACTTTGTGATATCTTAAATTGCGGAAGATCGTAATATTTAACAAAAGAATTATCCAAGTTTAAATTCGTAGTCTTATTTATTTCTAATAAATCATTAAGCGTAGGAATGGAGTCCTGCAATAACTAAGTTAACAAAAACTTGGTTGAAGACAATAATACCAAATCCTCCAATGGCCATCCAGGCACTTTTCTCTCCAATCCAGTTTTTACCGAATCGCAGATGTAGGAATGTAGCGTAGAAAAGGAACGTTATCAAAGCCCAAACTTCTTTGGGATCCCATCCCCAAAATCTTCCCCAGGCAATATGTGCCCAAATCATTGCAAAAATTAATCCTCCTAGAGCGAATAAAGGAAATCCAATAACAACAGCTCTATACGTAATCTCATCCATCAAGTCAATATTTACTTTATTTGTGAGTGGTTTTAAAAGTGAGATAATTTTTTTGCGTGTAACAAGACGAATTATTAAATAGAGTACAGTTCCTACTAAGAATGACCATAGGATTGTATTTAGTTTTTTTGCATTTAGCCAAAGTGGAACGTCAGTAAGTCCTTCCTGTTCTGTTATTATATTTGATGGAGCAACTATTATAGGTATATTGTATTCTAATGTTTCTTGAATTGAGTTAGTATCCTCAAATGTTATTGTTTTAGTGTAATCCGTAAAACTAAATATACCTGTAAGTATTATAAAACCAAAGACTGTAACTAAAAAATACATAACTAATTCTAAAAAGAATGCTCGTATACTTTTTTCATTTAGAGCAATTACTTTTAAAAGATAAATTATGCCGGTAACAAAAGAAATAGATAATACTGCACTTGAAAAGGCTACAGTTAGCACATGAATCGTTAACCATTCACTTTGTAATGCTGGTATTAATGGTGTTACGTCACTCGAAAATGAATTTGCAAAGCCTAAAGTTAATAGTACGACTGGGAGAGTAAAAAGACCGATAATAGATTGGCGGTACATATAGAACAAAATGAGGAAACTTGCAATAAGCATTATGCCGAAGAAAGTCATAAATTCATATAAATTACTTACCGGAGCATGGCCAATTACATACCACCTAGAAATAAAGTAGAAAATCTGAAATATAAAACCTAACGATGTTAAGCTTATTCCAGCATAAACAAAAGATTTTGTTTTTGACTTAATAGATAGTCCAAAAGGCAGGATAGCGATTAAATATAATATAAAAGATATATATAAAGCAGTGCTACTTAGATTCATTAGAGTTGTAGAAGCCATTAGAACCCCTCCCTTTCCTTTAATAAATATATTTATGAGTATAACACTTTTACCTAAAAAATGGTGAGTTTGTATAAATATATTTAATTTTCATAGATAAAAACAATTCACTTGAAGTATAAGTATTAAGCATATGGCAATATCGGACTTAGTCTTAGTTTTGTCGCCTGCTCAAATGCATATGCTAGTTTAATTAATTTTCCTTCGCTAAATGCAGTACCTGCAAATGTGATGCCAAAAGGTCTTCCACTTTTCATATATCCAGCAGGCAGAGCAATAGATGGGTATCCTGCTTTTGCACAAATTGTTGATCCTATATAAGACGGAAAAAGAATGGCGTCGAGGTCATATTTTTTCAAAACAAGATCGATTCCCTGTTCCTGTGAATAATATATATCTTCCAATTTCGCTAATAAATATTCTGGACTTCTTAGTGTATTAGAGAGAGGTTCTCTTTGTTCTAATTTATTCTGTCCATATTTAAGTGCCTTATCTTTTATACCTTTATTGAATTCAATTAACTCATTAATTGAGTGAACAGGTAGACTAGGTGGTAGCTGTGAAAGGAAATTATTTAAACTATGTTTCATCTCGTATAGAGTTACTCCCCACTTCCAATTTCTATGAAATGATGGAATATCAATATCTTTAAATATTTCAGCTCCTTGGTCACGAATCGAATCTATAACATTATTAAATAATTCATCATCGTACTCATCTGAGTTAAGAAAATTACTAGTTACGTTATTATATACACCTATCTTAGCTCCTCTAAGACCTTTGGAGTCTAGATAAATAGAATAATCCTGTTCGACTCTACCTTCACTTTTATATGTTGCAGGATCAAACCTATCCACACCAGATAGAGCCGTAAGTAAAATCGCAACATCCGTAACGGTCCTTGCAAATGGTCCTGCTGTGTCCTGAGAGTATGTAAAAGGAATAATTCCTCTTCGACTAATTAAGCCTACTGTTGGTTTAATACCTACAACTGAGTTTTGAATTGCCGGACTAAGAATGGAAGCATCTGTCTCTGTACCAACGGATAAAACAGTGAAATTTGCAGCAACAGCGACTGCAGATCCAGAGCTAGAACCGCCAACAAAAAGGTCTGAATCTCCATAAGGATTTAATACCTGTCCACCTCTTGAACTGTAACCTGCCCACGTTTTACTTGACATACCGTTAGCTAGCTCCGTCATATTAGTTTTACCTAAAATGACTGCTCCTGCATCACGAAGCTTTTCAACAAGAAATGCATCTTTGCTTGCAGTATAATTCTCTAATGCAAGAGTACCTGCACTCGTATGCATTGAGTCACATGTTTCAATATTATCTTTTAACAATATAGGAATTCCGTGCAATGGTCCTCGAGTACCTTTTATTTTTCTTTCATGATCCAATGCTTCAGCTATGAAAATAGCATCTGGGTTTATCTCAAGTACTGAGTTTATGTTTGGTTCATCCTGGTCATACTTTGCGATTCTATATAGGTAATACATAACCAATTCTTTTGATGTTAGGTCCCCTTTTTCCATTGCATCTTGTATATCACTAATCGTTAATTCTTCTTTGCAAAACTTATTAAAAATAATAGTCACTAATAATTCCTCCTAAAAAAACTTGTTATAAAAAACGAAATATTTAGATATTAATAAACATAATTATTCCTCAATTAACATGTTCTGTTAAAACATGCTTAACAACATTTTAACAGAAGACCGTCTCCTGAATAACATATAAACTCATTCGCAATTAATGCAAATGAGTTTTATCACTAGCTATAAATTTTTGTCCCAATTTAATTATTTTGCTCAAGGTATTGGTAAATTGCCATCATTTCCTTTTTATTTAACTCACGAATACGCTTGAAAACTAGAAGATCTGTAACAGATTCAAGGCTTGTACTTTCATTAACAACATCGCTAACTTTTCCGGTAAGCCAAGTCTTAACTGTTACCCCTTCCACAACTTCCTCTAGTCCCTCATCATTGATACCAGTAGCATTACAACTTACACAAGGTATCGTTAATTTATGCACGCCGTCATGTAGATTATCTTCAGCTATGACTTTCTTTCCTTTACAGAATGGACATGGATGACTTTTCTTTATTTTATTAGTTTGGGTAACAAGTTTTTTGTATCCGAATGCTTCGTATACATATGTTAGTTTTTTGTATTTTCCATTAGTGAAATACTTATCAATGATAGTTTCTCTAGTTTCATTAATATTGTCAAAATCACAGATGGTTACCTTATTATTGTTACTAATAGATTCAATATTGTCCTTAATGCTGTTCCAGAATGGTAATACATTTTGTAGTACAATTTCATAACCAGCAAAGCTTGCAAGTTCTAATTCAAGCATTTTAAGGGATACTTGTGTTTCTCTAGGCAACAGTGAGACATCTTCTGTCAAAATCATTTCGCTACCAACAATAGCTTTTAATTTTACTAGCTCCGGTAATTCTCCTACAGTTTTCATAGCTTTGTTAAGCGGTTGTTTTATAATTTCTCTAATATCCATGTCTCCAAATTTGAGCTGTTTATGATGTTTTAGTATGGAGCCTTTGCAAATCGGACAAGTAATCATTTCTTTAGACGCTTTCATATGCTCTTTAATAATCGATTTCGAAATGAACATATACATCCCAATTATGTTATTAAAGCCTTGCCATGTTCTTTGTGTCTTGCCTGCTTTATCATAAAATGACTTGTCCCAGTATCCGTACAAAAACGTATGCTTTTCTTGTTCCGACATGTCATTATAACTTTTACTTATATCATGACCAAGTTCATTTTTTATCTCTTCAAATAAAAACTCTAATTTTGGGTATTGGTAGTATTTTAGTACTTCCATTACATCAGGATGCAATTGGCCCTCCCAGAATGGCACAGTTTTATCTTGAATAACCACATCAAAATCAAATTCTTCAATTACCCCGCGTCCAGAACAGCTCGGGCAATGATTGTCTTGATAATAAAAATCGAAACTTCGCGTATCTTTATTGGTGGGATGTGCAGCTACTATATGGTTGATCAGTCCCCCAATTTCATAAAGGAAACTATATTGGCTATATAAATGACGTTCTAGATCAATGGCGATGACCGGTGCAATTTTATCAGATTCGTACTCACCGTATATCAAACGTGCCATTGAGGATAGGCTTTTTAAGATACCTCCCTTATAGACGTTTTCAGCATCTTTAAAATAAGCGATTTGATTTTCGTTTAAGTAGTTAATCTCAGTTTGTTGATGGACCTTAGAAGCAATGTGTAATGAATCAATGCTATCTTCATTGTTTTGCTTAAGATAGTATTCATCATGACTTTCAACAGCAAGATGTTCTACAGGTGAAAGCTGTCTTTTACCAAAATCCACGATAAAATCTGAGTTATCAAGCATGTACGAGTTATGTTCTATCATTATGATTGAAACAGACTCGTCCTGAAGGATGATCCTAACGCTATCAATGAATTGATTTAATATATTCTGTGATAATCCTTTTGAAGGCTCGTCAAATATGAAAAGCGTATGTGGGTTTCTAGTATTGGCAAACAGCTCAGAAACTAAATGAACACATTGAAATTCACCATTCGATAAGGACTGTGTTTTTCTTTCCAACGTCAAATAACCAAGACCAAGCTTGATCAATAAGCTCAATCTTTTATGAACGATATCTTCATTTGGCAGCTCATCAATAATATCTTCAATCGAGCGCAGAAAAATATCATCGATATCTTCACTATATTTTGTGAGTTTTCTTTTTATATCAAGAAAAGTCGCAACTGTTGACCGACTTGTAATTGATTGGTTTCGATTTTGCCCCACCATTACAAGTTTATCTTTTGTATATCGCTTTACAAAATCTTTGGCTATACATTCATTAACCAGTGTAGATTTACCACACCCTGACTCTCCCGTAAAAGTAACAATTCTATTTTGTGGAATTTGGATTTCAGCCATTTGAATATTACGACTATACAGATCGTGAAAATGATAGAATTCTGTTGGCATTTCTTCATTTCGTTCACGATTGATTGGCTCAGGACGCGGAGATTCTTGAACAATTTTTCCGCCGTACTTTCCACTTCCAGGTCCAAAGTACAACTGCTCATCGGTTGTGTCGAGCACTGTATCTGAGTGATCAATAAGCCAAATTTGATTTCTATAACCCAATTGTTTAATCTGTTCTAAAATTTTCAATAGTGTTTGTTGGTCAAGCCCTACGGAGATTTCATCTATAATTATGACGGTATTTTCACTTGCTGCCATAAATTCTGCTAAGTAAAGACGTGTTAATTCCCCGCCTGACAAAGTGCCCATTATACGATTTAATGTCAAGTAACCAATGTTCATATTAATAATATTCTTAAGAATATGTTGTTTCGCTTCACTAATTTGTAAAACATCAGATAATGCAAGAATCGTTTCGATACTTAAGTTGTTAATGTCTGAAATATTGTGGGGTTGATCCAATAATACTATTCTTTTTTGAAGAATTTCTGAATTGTAGCGCATACCATCACACTTTTTACATACAATGTTTTTGGTAGTACCACGTCCTTTACATGCGGTACACCAGCCTAATTCATTATTAAATGAAAAAACTTCTGGAGATACATTAAATTGCTCAGCAAGAGTATCTCGAATCTCTTTAAACACACCAGTATGTGTGCCAATGGTAGAACGTGGATTGGATGAAATGGATGATTTTCCGAGAAAAAGTACTAAAGGCATTTCTTCCATCTTGATGGCACTAAAATTGGTTTCCATAATAGTTGGGAATAAGTACTGATATTCAGCCTTTGGTAATAATGAAACGAGACGTTTCTTGGATTCCTCCCCAATTGTTTGGCAAAAAGTTGTTTTACCAGATCCAGATAAACCAGCAATTCCTAATGATTTATCTACTGGTAGTAGTGAATTTAAGTTATTGATATTGTTTGCAATCAATTGATTTATTTTCATATTATGATATCCTATCCATTCTTTCTATTTAGTATTGGTCATGTTAGTGGAGCTTGAAACTAAAGCGCTACTTGCCTGATATATTAACTATTCGATAAAATTTGATTCATTATTCTGAAACTAATCTATAGCAAATTGTTTATATCAATTGTTCTAATAAGTATACCACTGATATTCGATATTTAATTCATTTGCTTTCTTTATAAAACCTCTAACTGTATCCTTTACTTTTATAACATTTAAAATACTAATAATATTAATCCGCTCCCACTTTTACATTGATCTGACAATGTTAAAAATATCTCAAATACTATTTTATATTTTTGCTTACTTGAATCAATTTCATAAAGAATATTATATAGTTAAATCCGAACAAGCTTATTTCCGATCTAGACGGACGCTTTCCGCGGGCACGGCTTCAATCTCCTCGTCACTACGTACCTGCGGGGCTTTCAGCTCGCCCTGTTCCCGCTGGAGTCGCCGCCTGCCACTCCAATCATCGGGATTGTATTTTAAAAACGAGCAATATATTGAGATATTGAGTAAATATTCGTATTTTAAAATGAAACAAATAATTATGAAATTGACTCACTTAGCTTCATATTTTCTTAACAATGTTTGGTTTGCAGATAATATTCTCTTATAAACATAAAAAGCCCAATTTCTCTATCCTACAAAGGAGAAATTGGACTTTTACTTTGTTAAAGCATTTGAATATAATAACTCGTAGCTTTTCTAATTTAACTAGTAACTATTGGATAAGGCACATGTACTTTTTTGTTCATAATACTATCTTTATAATCACTTAGTCTTCCTTCATAAATCAATTGAAAATTTGCGGAATGTGGCAAGTCATAAGGTTCCACCAGTGAAAGGTCTATTTCAAAACCAATGATCTGACTTTCCTTAAGAACTGATGCAACAAACTGGGAGCAGAAGAATGCATTCTTCCTATTTATTGGTTTATTAAACATTACACCAAATAATCCTATAAAATTATAGCGATAATATTCCCTTTTGGCAGATATTTCTTGGATATATTGATACATCTTTTGATATTCTTCATTCGTTATAGTTAATGAATAGATGGCACAGTATGCTTGATTAAATAATACAGAATGAATATCTTCTCTAACGAATCCTCCGATAAAAGGATTTTTAGCTGTTTTTCTACCAAAACTATATGTCTCGATCAATTCATCATCAAAAGTTATGGAAGCATGGTTATAGGGTTTTTTAGTATAGGATTTAATTATCCTTGTTAAAATAGTTCCTGTATCAGTTAAAAGGAGATAAACGGTTTTTGCTTTGATCATAATCACACCTTAAATCTCTTTAGATAATAATTTTAGCCACTGAATTATTCCTGGTTGTCTTCCTCATTTTTGTATTCTAACAGATCACCAGGTTGACATTCTAAAGCTTTGCATATTGCTTCTAATGTAGATAATCGCAACGCTTTTGCCTTTCCATTTTTTAAGATTGAAAGATTGGCCATCGTTATTCCAACTCTTTCTGAAAGTTCCGTTACACTCATTTTTCGCTTAGCGAGCATCACGTCAATATTGATTATAATTGCCATATTATTCACCTCAGCTCAGACTATTAAATCATTTTCTTCTTTTATATCTATAGCTTCTTTCAAAAGTCTTTGAAGAACAGCTGCAAAAACGGCGATCACCAAGGAAGCAAAAATAGGGATCATACCGACTATTATTAACCCAGGAGCATCATCTACTTCTGCCATGATAGCTACAAATGGTAGAGCAACTACGTATAAACCACTAATGATGATTGCATATGTTTTGATCTTTTTCAGAGCTCTGACTGATAACTCCGAGAAAGCTTGGTTTTTATCAATAAAGCTTAAAAGTTTAAAAGATTGATACAAAGCTAAGTAAAATGGGATTGCCGAAATGTACATTACAGTTAAAAGTCCATATACGACATAAGCTAATGTTGATCCCTTCTCTATTGCTTCATTTGCTTCACCAGCTATTTGGGGCAATAAAAAAATACACATAGCAAGAACGGGGATTCCCATAAGAATAACAGCTAACTTTAAGAAAATTGTTGATCCTCGTTTCATAAAAGTACCTCCTACATTTAATATAATTTTTATAATAACAGAACATTTATCGATTATCAATATATAATTATTGGTTTACGTTATTTTTTTATTGCGTTTTACGTATGGAGAGGAATTGTGTAACTAAACATAATAAGAAAGAACAAAAAACGCTTGAGGTATTTTTTAGATGCCTCAAGCGTTTGGTTTTTTATATTATTTGCGTTATTCAATAAATCCAGAAATACTAAAAGTTAATGACAAAAGTATAGATTAACCCATTAAAGCCTATTCTATAAAGAAAGTAAACAAATGGAAGGAGACTAATATTCAGGATGAAATTTAAACTACCTTTCAATAAGAAGCAAATGAAAATAATAGTAGAAGAATCTAACGTAGATGGAAAAATGATTACTCCTTCAAAGGCTGGCTTTATTCAGCAGATAAAAGATGCTACTAACAATCCATTTGATTTAATAATTAAATTTATTCCACCCAATATTACTATTATTTATATAGATAATTTAGTTAAAGACCAGACCTTAAACGAGCATATCATATCCAATTTACAGAATAAACATAATGAAACACCGGAAAATATTAAAGGTGCTCTCTCCATACCTGAAGTTGATATATATGGTCAACTAGAGAAAGCGATTGAATCAATCATTCATGGATCTGTCCTTATACATCTGGATGGTTACCCTCAAGCAGTGGTAGCAAATATCACCACACGAGAATCTCGAAGTTTGTCAGCACCTGAAAACGAATCACAAGTAATAGGTGCTCAGGTAGGTTTTAATGAAAGCCTTTCTACAAATATTTCCTTAATCCGTCGTTATATTGCGAGTTCTGATCTTTGTAATGAAAAATTTACAATTGGCAAGCGCACAAATACATCAGTTGCGTTATTGTACATGAATGGTATTGCAAACGATCAAATGATAAATTCGTTGAGGCAAAGAATCACAAGTCTCGAATTAGATGCTTTAATCGACAGTGCTGTTCTTTCAGAGATGATTGATGATAACTCATTGTCGGTTTTTCCTCAAATGCTATTGACTGAAAGACCAGATAGATTTTGCGACGGTCTGTTAAATGGCAAAATAGGTCTCATTGTGGACGGTAGCTCTATGGCTATCATATGTCCTCAGTCGTTTGTTGAATTCTTTCAAAGCCAAGAGGATCAAAACCTGAGATGGCATATTGCTACTTTTGCTCGGTTATTAAGATTTACTGCAATTCTTTTATCAGTATTTTTAACACCGATATATGTAGGAGCACTGACCTTTCATTATGAAGTAATCCCGCAAGCCTTCCTGGTTCCACTTAGTGAATCGAGAGCATTAGTTCCATTTCCACCTGTGTTTGAAGCATTACTTCTTGAATTTATTATTGAATTACTTAGAGAAGCCGGAGCGAGATTACCAACAAAAATTGGACAAACTATTGGGATTGTTGGCGGTATCGTAATAGGGACAGCAGCTGTCCAAGCAGGAATTACAAGCAATATACTACTCATTTTTGTCGCTTTAAGCGCATTAGCATCATTCACAACTCCAAGTTATATGATGGGCAATGTTATCAGACTCATTCGTTTCCCAATTATTATACTAGCAGGATTTTGGGGTTTTTATGGTATTATGCTTGCTTTTTGTTTTATACTCATTCATCTTTTGCGTCAATCTAGTATGGGTGCGCCATATTTATCCCCTTTTTATCCGCCAAGGCTGAAAGATATGCGAAATAGTATTATAAGAATGCCTATACCGTTCACTGCCAAAAGACCGGCTCTTACAAGACCGACAAATGAAGAAAAATTTGATCCCCAACCTATAAAGCCTGAAAAAAGTTGAACTGTAGGTGACATGAGTGAAGAATTCAATACGACTTAGTTCTAAAGATATGATTAGTGCATATTTACTTTTTTTTGTGATTCATAGTGCGCAAGTTGGAGTGGGGATACAGGGGTTCCAACGTATTATATATCAAGATGCAAAGCACGATGCATGGATGTCAGTGTTACTTGCAGGTCTTGCAACCCACATTGTTGCTTTTTGTATGATTAAGACACTAGAGGTGTACGGTTCCAATGACCTTTATGGAATTCAACAAGATATTTTTGGAATTTGGATTGGAAATTTTTTAAATGCCCTTTATGTAGTTTATTGTTTTATCGCATTTTTCTCCGTTTTACGAAATTATATTGAAGTTATCCAAGCATGGATTTTTCCTAATTTAGGTACTTGGTTTCTTTCGGGTACCTTATTACTTATCATTATATATGCGTTTACAGGTGGACTTCGAGTAGTGGTCGGCGTTTCTTTTTTTAGTGTCGTACTCGCACTATGGATTTTTCCAATGTTAATTTTCCCTATGAAATTTTCTTCATCGGAAGCACTATTTCCTATTTTTGAAACAAACATTAGCTCTATACTAAAAGGAGCACAATCTATGACTTTTACGATTATTGGCTTCGAAATCTTAAATGTGATTTATCCCTTCATCAAAGAAAAGAAAAAAGTCAAAAAGTATGTGCATTTAGGTTTGTTAGCTACGACCTTTATTTATCTTTCGGTCATGATGGTATCGATTACCTATTATAGTGAAGGAAAGTTACTTAAAACAATATGGGCGACATTAACATTGTTTAGTTTTATCAGTTTTCCTTTTATGGAGCGATTTGAATTTGTTGCGGTTTGTTTTTGGATGCTGATCATTTTACCTAATCTTTGTCTTTATCTATGGGCTGCTTATCGGGGGACTATACGATTAGTCAAAATAAGCGGAACGAAATTTGTTTGGATATTCTCTTTACTTATTTTCATTGGTACATTAATAGTCCAGACCCGCACACAGATAAATTCAATTAACACTCATTTTGGACAAATCGCTTTCTATATCGTATTTATTTATCCTATTTTCTTATTCATGATTACTATGTTGAAGAAAAAAATCACATCAAGGAAAGGACAAAAAGATGAAAAAGTATAATTTCTGTCTCATGCTTCTTTTTTTATCTAGTCTTCTATCGGGATGTGCTGAGACAAGTATTCTTGATAAAATAGGATTGACGACTTTAGTCGGCTATGATTTGGGAACTGAAGATAAAATGGAAATTACTGCAGTTATTCGCGAAGTGAATCCTGAATTTCAAAGTAACGTGGAAATAATTACAACAGAAAATGACACTAGTAAGGGTAATCGTATGAAAGCTAATCGACAACTATCTAAAAAAATTACGGTTGGCCAAATGAGGGTCATTTTGTTCGGCGAAAAGTTGGCTAAAGAAAACCTCCATTACTATATTGACTTAAACCTAGAAAATGCAAATGTAAGTAATGGTCTATATATGGCTGTGGTAGAAGATGAAACGGCACCATTGCTCAATTATGAATATGAAAATATTGATGATATTGGGCAACATATATTTAGGCTGTTAGAACAAAACATCAGTCAGGAATATATGATCTCGCCAACTCTGCATGAAACGGCACACGATTTTTATTCCATCGGTAGGGATATTGCTATGCCAATTATTAAAAGAAACGAAGAACATATTGAAATGAGTGGAATAGCTCTATTCAAAGGTGGCACAATGGTAAGTTCACTTCCAGTGAAGGATAGTTTTTTCGTAAAGCTGGTAAGAGATAGTTTTAAGTCAGGATTTTTTGAGACTAAGTTAAAGGAAGAAGAAATCCCCCCCGGTTTACTGAAAAACCCTTTGAGCGAAATTTCAATTGTATTTGATGCCATTCGCTCAAAAAGAGAATTGAAATTAAAAGATGCTTCCACTTCCTCACTTGAATTTGACCTAAATCTAAAGTTAAAAGCAAGAGTATTAGAAATATATCCAGATGTAAATCTTGGTGATCCTGAAAGTGTAAAGAAACTAGAAAAAGCAATCAGTAAAAACCTATCAAATGAAATATCCAGGGTTATTGCCCATGCTCAGGAAGTAGAATCTGATATTTTTGGCTTTGGAGAAAAGTATAGAAGCAAAGTGAGAAATTCTGAACTGACCAAGGAAAAATGGCATGAAATGTATAAAAATATGAAAGTAAATGTGGATATAGATTTTATCATTTTAAGAAATGGAGTTTTTGAGTAATGCTGTTTGTCTTCGAATCCCTTATATACTCATACTTAAGTTAATCCATTATTTAAATCTTGACTTGTCATAACAGATAAAAAATTATTAAAGAACTTTTCATAATGGATATCAAACGCTATACGATGTATTTTCTCACCACTATTTTGTTGCTTGTAAGGTCGAGTATCAGCAATACTTTGCCCCCTTGAATGGCCATCCAGCTCATCAACAATTTTAACCGAATAAGATCCAAACATGAACATTTCAGGATGAATTGCTGCCATTAGTGTTAGGGCATCATGGACGGGACCTCCTTGAATGGACGGGTCTCGTTCTTTATAAAAATCTGTATAATAATCCATTAATGGTTTGAAAATTTTAGTTTTCCCGAATTGTTCTATATACGCAACCATCTCAGGTGTTACAATTGCCTTTTGAGTTGCATTTAATGGAATAATTGTAACGTTATTAGCATACGTCAAGACGATATTCACAGCAACAGGATCCCCATGAAAGTTTGCTTCTGCAACGGTTGTAACATTTCCTGGAATCCAAAAAGCTCCACCCATAATATAAAACTCTTTTACGTTTGTCATAAGATCCCTGTATAGTATGAACATCGTCGCAAGTGAAGTAAGGCGACCAATGTTTACAATAATTAGTTCATCCTTATAATTTTCAATTAGATTCACTATTTCTAAAAAGTTTTCTATTTTTAAACTGTGATCATCATTCGGTATAATTGGTCCTAGTCCACGCTCCCCATGTATTTCTGGATAGAAAGTCGGCTGTTCACCTGTTAAAGGTACTTCTGCTCCCCGAATAACAGGGATACCTTGTGGAAAGTCAAACAATTTCATCAAATAATAGATATTGGACACTGCATCTTCTCTAGATACATTACCATAATCGGCAACTATACCAACAATCTCTATTTTTTTAGTTAAACTTGCGTAAATTAAAGCAACTGTATCATCGATACCGATATCTCCGAATAATAGTACTTTTTTTACCAAGTAAAGCCCCTCCTTGTTACATTCCCAATCCCAATTTCCTTATAGTATGTTTAATTTGACTAATAAGACACTTCTGTCTATACTTTTTGCCCTACTTACGAATCTGTATACCAAAAAGATTTAATTCTACTACTATACTTTATTCATCAAGAAATGGTTTAGCATAAATAAATCCTCTTATCGGTGTTTTTCTTGAACTCTGCCATCCTATAAAATGAATATATTATACTTTTCCACCTATTCCCCATCCATATATTTTAGTCAATTCATAATTACATGTTTTATTTAAAAATACGAATGTTTACAAAATATCGCAATATATTATTCTTTTTAAAAGTGATCGCGTTGATTGGAGTGGCAGGCGGCGACTCCAGCGGGAACAGCGCGAGCTGAAAGCCCCGGAGGAAAGACACTGGCCAAACTTTGTTTGACCGATGTCTTTGCGACGAGTAACCGCAGGAGCATATGTTTTCATAGTGACGAGGAGATTGAAGCCGTGTTCGCGGAAAGCGTCCGCCTAGAGCGGAAATCAGCGTTGTTCGGATTTAACTATATAATATTCTTTATGAAATTGATTCATTTCCATAGATGTTTCAAAACCTCTTCAATATACTTTAGGAATCTTATCTCGTTATTTTTTTGGAAATTAGGAAGATGCCCTTCGCAACTTTGAATAAGTGAATTTACTAGTATAGTAGAGAAATATTTAAAGTTAGGAGGTGAAATAATGGAATTGTCACAACTTAAAGGGAAATATGATGCAATATTTAGTTTAGGGGATCTTTGTTTAACTTCTATCCAATTAAAAAAACACAATTTAAGACCTTACTCTGGTGTATTTGACTGGGTAGCTAGCCCAAACCTATCAAATGTTAGTGAACTAATAGAAAATCGTTTTGTGAGTTTTCTAGATTATAAAAACTTGAGGGTTATTGGGTATGCCGATAACAACATCTGTGTATCAGATGATAGAAATAACATTGTGTCAAATCATGATTTTAGTATTGAAACTAATACACTTGAAAGTTTAAGCTCATATCCAGAAGTCATGGAGAAATATGATAGAAGAATTCAAAGATTTCTTAAAAAAATGAAAACCGCGAAAAGAATATTGTTTGTTCGTACGGAAGGAACCTTAGCGGAAGCAGCACACCTTCAAGATATATTGTCTAAGTTAGTTAAACATGATTTTAGCATCTTGTTAATCAATCATAGCACTGTGTCAGGGTTAGTCGAAAAATCAAGTCCACTTGAAAAAGTATGCATTTTAGAATTTCCTAATATTGATAGATGGGAAGGGAATCATGCTTTGTGGGAAGAAGCATTAAGAGGAGTCCGCCTTAAAAGACGTTTTTTATCTCATTTTTGGTAAAAAAAATTATACTAAAGGAGGAACAAATGTTTATCAATTAAAATATCTTGGTCACGTTTATTACCTTAAAGAAATTCCAATTTTTCAATGTTAGTGTTGAAAAATTGGAATTTTTCGTTCCTCTGCGATTAACACTTTTAATAGTAATTACTGAGAGGAGAAAATAGCTTCTCGACGAAAAAATAGAATTGTACACAGCTCTTCTATATTAAACAAAATACTATTAAATTGTTCACTTTATTTGAATAACAATTTTTCCTTTAGCATGATGACTTTCACTTAGAGCATGGGCTTCCTTAATACCTTCTTCTGAAAAAGGGAATTTATGCCCAATAATTACTCTTAATTTATTTTGTCCCAACAGATTAGCGATTTTTTCTAACTGTTGTCCATTGGGAACAAGCCAAACATTTCCCGATTTAATATTCTTCTCTTTAGCTTTTTCTTGATTAGGTTCAGAAACAATAGAAGCTAACTTGCCACCTACTTTTAAAATAGTGAAGCTTTTTTCTTGGTTTTCTCCTCCAAGTGAATCAAGTACAAAATCAAATTCTGTAAGTACTTTTTCAAAGTCTTGTTTTTTATAGTCAATGACTTCATCGGCTCCGAGTGATTTTAAAAACTCAACATTATGTGTTCCAGCTGTAGCTGCAACATATGCACCAACACTTTTTGCTAGTTGGATGGCAAACGTTCCGACCCCTCCCGCTCCTGCATGAATAAGAACTTTATCCCCTTTTTGGATGTTTCCAAAGTCAAATAAGCATTGCCAAGCAGTTAAGCAAGCAAGAGGAACACAAGCAGCTTCTTCAAAACTTATATTATCTGGAATTTTAGCAAGTAAATGCGTGTCAACTATTGTATATTCCGCATAAGTTCCTCTGTTAGTTGTTTCGGGACGAGCAAAAACTCTATCCCCAACTTTAAAGTCTTGAACATGATCCCCTACTTCCTCAACTATGCCAGCAACATCCCATCCTAAAATTATAGGAAATTCAAATGGCATCGTTGCCTTTAGATATCCTTCACGAAGTTTCCAGTCAATAGGATTAATAGAGGTAGCGTGTAGTTTTACGATCACTTGTTTTTCTTTAGGAGTTGGCTTTGGAATATTTATTTCTTTTAATTGTTCTTTTCCACCATATTGCTTTATAGCTATTGCCTTCAATTAGGTCTCTCCTCATCTTTTTTGGGGTTATCATTCACTCTATCTTGTAATAAACAGAGGAACAGTGCGTCATTAACTTTTCTATGCGTTCCGCCTCTTTTTATATGAGGAGCTTATATATGTACATTGCTACCTCTCTTTGACCGCCGTTTGATCAAATTGAAATATGTCTATCGGACTTCTTCTATTATGTACAAATCCAAACCTTTTAATCATAACTATAACTCTGTTATCGAAGAAATGAGGGACATAAAAATTCAACTCCTTCACATGCATTGCTAACTTAAAATCATTCAAGATAGTAAAGGTATATAAAAACCGTTTAGATGTGGATGCATCTAAACGGTAAAATAGATCAGTTTCCTTCAAGGGGCATCGGCATGTTTGGCAAGTGTCATTCATTCGAAAGTTAACTCATAGGTCGATTACTTTTTCATGACATCTGAAAATTAACTGTAATAAGCGTAACCTTTGGCGTTGAAATACTAATCGTATTTACACAGTCAGAAGTAGCACCCCCTTCCTGTCTACTTTTCAAGGACAGAAATAGAAGAAGAGAGCCCCCACATTAGATTACTAATCTTTATATCAACTATTATACTAAACGTACATCTTGGTATAAGTTCAAAATCCATGCTTTTATACACCGACCTTAGAACTTCTACGCTCAAGTAATTCCACATCGCGCCAAACTCCGTTTAATTTCCCTATTTGTTTTCTAATACCTACAGTTTCAAAACCAAATTTCCTATGTAAGTTTATACTAGCAATATTTTCTGGGAAGATCATTGCTTGAATTGTCCATATTTCGTTTTGCTCACTGGAGTCAATTATATGTTTAAGCAAAAGACTACCAACGCCCATTCCAGCAGCATTTGAAGCAATATATATACTTACTTCCACTGCTCCTAAAAAAGCTCGCATACTGGAAATTGGAGTTAATGCAACCCACCCCACTATTTCCCCATTCATTTTGGCGACAAATCTGCTATTAGTTAAGTGATCCTCATCCCATTCTTCCCAGGTCGGGGCTTCTGTTCTAAATGTAGCGTTGCCGGTTCTAATACCCTCGATGAAAATTTCTCTTACATAATCCCAATCAGAATGTAGCATTTCAGTTATCACAATGTTTTTGTTCATCCATATTCCCCATTTTCCTTTAAATAAAAACACTTCCAAGATGGATTATACACCCTTGGAAATGCTTTTAAAAGAACTCGATTAAATAATTTGAATACTTAACATCAGGCCAAAATAAGCCGCTATTACGACGAATAGACTCATAATGAAGCCAAATATGGCTGGCTGCTTTTTAACGAATGAGAATAGAGTTATTACAAGAAATATGGCAGAGATACATAGTAAGATTACTCCTTCTGTATTAAATACCATTTGTACAGCTATATCTAAAAAAGCAATAACTTCATGAAACAGTAAAATTAAAGAAGAGAAACCTTCATTATTTATTGTTTCGAAAAGATTATGTGGTGGTGATTGTTGTCTCATAGCACCAGTCGCCGCAAAAATTAGTAGAAGTATGGAAAACTCAGCTTTTGTCCAAGGCCGTGCATCGAAGTTTTTGTTTTTAAGTAATCGTTTTTTCATGAGAACACCATTTATAAATGCATATCCTATTAGAGGAATAATAAGTAAATGTTTGATAAGTAAACTTTGTCCATATGAAACCATCCAAGTATCAGAATATGCATCTAATGGGGTTGAAAAACTCATCAGTGAAAGTCCAGTGATTATAACTATCCCAAAACAGTAAAGTGCAGTTATATGAAACCATTTTAAAAACGAAAGCCAGTTATTCGTATTTTGGGAAAACCAAGCTACTACAAACAATATACCAACCCAAATGACAACAGATGCAAAGTGTAAAAAATGAGTGATTAACCCCTTCAAGCTTTCAATAGAGTTGGCATGACTTGACCAGCTCACACCAATGATTGCAACAAAAACTAATAAAATTCCCACTATTGAATAATAGGCTGATTTTTTTTCATGAAAGAAAAGAATATACAGACCTAAAAAAACAGTTACAATAAACATAAACAACCATGATTTACCTACCTCAAAGGTCAATAAAATGGATTGTAAAGAATTGATGAAACCATAGTCTTCATATAAATACATGAGTAGACTAATAAGTGGAACAAAAGAAAATAACGCTATGCCAATTACTGCAAATAATTTCACTTTTCTAGGAACAACAATAGTAGGAACTAAATCGTCTGGGAATAAAGAAAGAATATAGCTTCCCATCAACAAAGCGAAGCACACATATAAAAGTGCTTCGCTAATAGTTGTCAAAATAAATATCATTTTTTATTTCTCCGAGTCATCCACCAAGCAGCAAGTGCCAAGATAATGACTAGAACAATAATAATTCCTATAGTGAAATTGGATCCCTCTTCTTCTTCTTCATTATCTGCTGCTACTGTTGTGTCCAATTCTTCCTTAATGGTTTCATTTGGTTCTACTACATCAATTGGTTCAGTTATAGGTTCTACCGCTTCAACCTCTTCAGGTGCGTCTAGTACGAAATCAATTACACCTTCCATTGGATGTCCGTCAGCACCGATTATTTTCCAATTGATTTTATATGTCCCATTTTCTAAGCTATCTGTCACATTACCAGTTAGCACATTCTCATTTACAGTAATACCGTCTACTTCAATTGGTTCATCCGATGAATTTGTTACTGTAAATGAGCTTGTTTCTTCGATCTTTGTTAAAAACGTAAGTGTTATCTCGTTTAACTTTTCTGTTACTGTACTCCCTTGAGCTGGAATTGAGCTTTCCAAGCCAGTATGTGCTAATGCGTGATTGCTAAATAATAATACACAAGCAATTGTCATCCAAAGTATTTTTTTCATAATTTGCCTCCAAAAATTTATACGTTTTATTTACTACCTTCTACTTATACCACAAAGCTATGAAGAAAGTGTGAAGTTTGTATTTTTACTTCGGATGAGATACCCTTAAAGAGAAATAATATTAAATAGGAGTGATTTTAGTGGCTAAATCCGCAGCTAAACGTAAACGCGAGCACCAATTGCGTAATCTAGGTAAAGATGTAACAATAGCAAGGAATGAGGTTGACTTTAGTACGCACGTTCGAATGACTAAATCAAAAAAAGGAAAACTACAGCAGCAATATACAAAATACAAAAAGCATTTCACAAAAGGTATGATACCTGATGGAGATGCTTTTTATATTGATGTTTTTCTTAGTAACATTGATTTTCGTTTCACATACTTTCATTAGCACGTTTAAACATGGTTGAGAGATGCCAATTAGGTAAGTGAATTTGAATAACCTTTTTTTCAGTTTAGAATCAATTCCACATGTGAGAGCCTTGTTCTCATCAATAAAAAAAGACAGACAAGTACTTACATTTGCCTGTCTTTTTTGTTTATAAATTCTCTTCTTTTGACTGTTTCCACACACGAGCTAAAGGACCATCTTTGTCTGTATCAACAACAAATGAACCATTAGAATATCTATCCGATGGGCGGAAAGCATTTACTTCTATTGTTTCCTGACCTTTCTCTGTTTCAATAACAAGTAGGTCATTTTTTTCTACTAATAATACATCATATACGCGATGAGGATTCGATTTTAGCTCTCTTAATGTGAGCACCCCACGCTTAGCTCTGACGCCAGACTCAATTTCATTTATGACCATCTTTTTAACAGCACCTCTATGGGTGATTAGCATAATATCTTCTTTGCTTTCTTGTGAAATCGGATTGACACTTACTACAAAATCTTGATCTTTTAGATTAATGGCTTTAACCCCACCAGTTTTCACACCTGTGATTGGCACTTCATCTAAAGAGAAGCGAACTGAATAGCTAGCATAAGTCGTTATTAATACATCATCGGATGGTGCAACGAGTTCTGCCATGATTAGCTCATCGTTTTTCTTCAGGTTAATCGTTTTAATCGGTCTTGCGTATCTTTGTACAACATAATCAGAGAGCAATGAACGTTTTATTTGTCCATCCTTGGTAGCTGTTAAAACGCTCAAATCTTTATCAAAGGAATCGATTCCCATAACTTGGATAATTCTTTCTTGTGAATCCAAAGGTACAATGCTTGAAATATGCTGACCAAGATCCTTCCAACGAATATCTGGTAATTCATGTACAGGTTGATAAATGTAATTGCCTTTAGAAGTAAATAATAGCAGATGACTCTGCATATTAATTGGCTCTTTATAAAGTAAATAGTCCGAATCCTTTATAGCAAAATCCTGGCCATTAGAAGCTGTATATGAACGTGTACTTGTCCGTTTAATATAGCCGTCCTTCGTCACAGTAACGTATACCTCTTCACTTGGTATAAGGACATCTAATGTTACTTTAATCTCTTCAATTTCATCTTCAATTATTGATTTACGTGGTTCTGCAAATTGTTTTCGTACTGTTAAAAGTTCTTTTTTAATAACTTTTAACAGAACTGATTCTTTTGCAAGGATGCTCTCTAATTCCTTAACTAATTTATTGAGTGTTTCTTCTTCATTTTTGAGTTCTGTAATATCTGTATTAGTTAATCGATATAATTGCAAGGAAACAATTGCTTCAGCTTGTGCTTCTGAAAAATCAAAAAGTGAAATTAAGTTGTTTTTTGCATCTCTCTTATCTTTAGATGCTCTGATTGCTTTAATTACTTCATCCAAAATAGAAAGTGCTTTAATGAGACCCGCTACAATATGTAGTCGATCCTTAGCTTTTTTCAGATCGAAAATCGTTCGTCGAGTTACTACCTCTTTTTGATGGTCGATATACGAATCTAACAAAAGTGGTAGTGTCATCATTGTTGGTCTTCGATTATGAATGGCAATCATATTGAAATTATAAGTTACTTGTAAATCAGTATTTTTTAACAAATATTGAAGAATACCATGTGCATCTATTTCTTTTTTCATTTCAATGACAATGCGTAAACCAGTGCGGTCGGATTCATCTCGAACTTCCGCAATACCTTCTAGACGCTTATCATGTCTTTGTTCATCAATTTTCTTCACTAGGTTTGCTTTATTCACTTCAAAAGGAATTTCGGTAATAACAATTTGTTGCTTACCACCTTTTATAGTTTCTATCTCCGTTTTGGAACGAACTACAATTTTACCTTTTCCTGTTTCGTATGCTTTTTTAATACCTTCTACGCCCTGTATTATCCCACCTGTAGGGAAGTCGGGACCTTTGATAACGCTCATTAACTCATCTACAGTGGCAGCAGGATTTTCAATTCTCATCAGTACTGCATCAAGTGCTTCATGTAGCGCATGGGGTGGAATATCAGTTGCATATCCAGCCGATATACCTGTAGATCCATTTACGATTAAATTTGGGAATCTTGCTGGTAATACTACCGGTTCGGAATCAGAATCATCGAAGTTTGGAATATAGTCAACTGTATTTTTATTAATATCGCGAAGTAGTTCATGAGAAATAGCTGACAGTCTGGCTTCTGTATAACGCATCGCAGCTGGGGGATCTCCGTCAACAGAACCATTATTACCATGCATTTCTACGGTCATATGGCGTAGCTTCCAGTCCTGGCTCATACGAACCATAGCTTCATAAACGGAACTATCACCATGTGGATGATAGTTCCCAATTACATTCCCAACTGTTTTAGCTGATTTTCTGAATGGTTTATCATTTGTATTGCCTTCTTGGAACATGGCAAATAAGATACGGCGTTGAACGGGCTTAAGGCCATCTCGGGCATCAGGCAGTGCACGATCTTGAATGATGTATTTGCTATAACGACCAAACCGATCACCGATCACCTCTTCTAATGGCAAATTTTGATAACTTTCGGTTTGTGTCATGCTAATTCATCCTCCGTGTGTAATCTATCATTTTCTAATATATTCGAATCATCTTCTAAGCTGAAGTTAACATTTGCTTCTATCCATTTTCGACGGGGCTCTACTTTGTCTCCCATAAGAGTTGTCACATGTCTTTCTGCTCGTGCACCATCTTCAATGGTCACTCGAATGAGCGTTCTTGTTTCGGGATTCATCGTTGTGTCCCATAATTGATCAGCATTCATTTCCCCGAGACCTTTGTAACGTTGGAGTATGTATCCTTTTCCAATCCTCTGGGAAGCAGCTTCCAATTCTTTTTCCGTCCATGCATACTCAGAAACTTCTTTTTTACCTACACCTTTAAAAACTTTGTAAAGTGGTGGTAATGCAATATATATATTTCCATTTTCAATTAATGGTTTCATATAACGGTAGAAGAAAGTTAATAAAAGTACTTGAATATGTGCACCATCGGTATCTGCATCCGTCATGATGACTATTTTGTCATATGCAATATCATCAAGTTGGAATTCTGCCCCAACGCCTCCACCAATTGCATGAATAATCGTTGCAATTTCAACATTTTTCATAATATCTGCTAGATTTGCTTTTTCTGTATTAATAACTTTTCCTCGCAGTGGAAGGATTGCTTGGAATGTCCGATCTCGACCTTGTTTTGCAGACCCACCTGCCGAGTCTCCTTCGACTAAATAAAGTTCATTCTTCGCAGCGTTCCTAGATTGGGCAGGAGTTAGCTTACCCGATAATAACTCAGAAGGTTTACGCTTTTTCCCGTTACGAGCATCTTCACGTGCCTTTCTAGCAGCTTCTCTTGCTTGTTGTGCACGAATTGCTTTTCGTATTAGAGAGGATGCTAACTCTGAATTTTCTTCTAAAATATATTGTAATTTCTCAGAAACAACAGAATCGACAGCACCTCTAGCTTCACTAGTTCCAAGTTTCCCTTTAGTTTGACCCTCGAATTGCAATATATTTTCTGGAATACGAATGGATATAATTGCAGATATACCTTCTCTTATATCTGAGCCTTCTAGGTTTTTCGCCTTTTCTTTTAACAGATTAGTTTTACGTGCATACTCGTTAAAAACTCTAGTTAAAGCTGCTTTTGCTCCTGTTTCGTGAGTTCCGCCATCACGTGTCCGTACATTATTTACGAATGAAAGAATGGTTTCCGAATATCCATCATTGAACTGAAAGGCAAATTCTACTTCAATCTCATCTTGTATGCCCTCCATGTAAAATACAGGGTGCAGGATGTCCTTTTCTTCATTCAAATAAGAAACGAACGCTTCTATACCTGTTTCATAAAAGAATACGTCATGTGCCTCGGTACGCTCATCTATTAACTCAATTTTTAGTCCTTTTAATAGAAAAGCAGATTCTCTTAACCTTTCACATAATGTTTCGTAATTGTATTTGGATACAGAAAAAATCGTGGCATCAGGTAAGAAACGTACTGATGTCCCAGTCTCTTTCGTTGTTCCAATTTGTTTTAACGATTGAACAACTTTACCACCATTTTCAAATCTTTGATGGAACTTTTTACCCTCACGGTGGATTTCCACATCTACGTACGTTGAAAGTGCATTGACAACAGATGCACCTACACCATGGAGTCCTCCACTTGTTTTATATCCACCTTGACCGAACTTACCACCTGCATGCAAAACAGTAAAAATAACTTCTGCAGTTGGTATTCCTGTTTTATGTGTACCAGTTGGCATTCCTCGGCCAAAATCACGCACGGTTATACTTTGATCCTCATGAATTGTTACAATGATATGATCTCCAAAACCCGCAAGACTTTCATCTACTGCATTATCTACTATTTCATATACTAAATGATGCAAACCTCTTGCATCTGTTGAACCAATATACATACCTGGTCTTTTACGAACTGCTTCTAAGCCCTCTAAGACCTGGATATCATCATCACTATAGCTATTTACTGTTCCAACTTTACTCAAATACGTTCCCTCCAAAAAAAAACATCTGTTCTTTATTATTTCTTAAGCGTACAAATGGATACTCATTATGTCAATTTTTTCAGTATTTAATGTCAGAATATAATTGTAAGGAAAGATTTATAAGAATGCAAACCACCTTTTCATGCAATCTCTATTTCCTTACAGTATTCCTTCTTGACTAATAGAATTAGGGAATAAAAAACTGGAGTAAGCGTATAGCTACCCCATCTGCTCTACTAGTTCGACTACCATTGATTATAACCTAATAATAACAATTTATTTGGTTTTATGTAATTTTCTTTCGTTTATCTATTCAATTGTATCACGACTTAAGAAAAGATTTGAAAAACCTTTCTAGCTAGGGCATTGAATACTAACAAATGTACATGGTACACTTAAAATGTTAAGGATAATATAGATTTATATTAAAGGAGTATTCTATGATTATAATTCTTTTACTCTTACTCGCTTATCTTATTGGTTCCCTCCCATCCGGACTATGGGTTGGTAAACTATTTTACAATATAGATATACGTGAGCATGGTAGCGGTAATTTAGGTGGTACAAACACTTTTAGAACACTTGGTAAAAAAGCTGGATTAGTTGTTACTATTTTGGATATTCTGAAAGGGACTGCAGCAACACTGTTAGGCTCATTGGCAGTTTTTGAAGCTGCAAATGTTCATCCACTTATTCTTGGTATTGTAGCAGTTGTGGGTCATATGTTCCCAATCTTTGCTGGGTTTAAGGGTGGAAAGGCTGTAGCAACCTCAGGTGGTCTTCTGCTAGGTTATAATTGGCCAATTTTTGTCATTTTAGTTATTGGATTTTTTATCATCTTGAAACTGACGAAAATGGTATCATTAACTTCAATGATTTTAGCAATTGTTGCTGTCCTTTATAGTGTTATCTATTACTTTACGATAGATAATGATTGGCCGCTAATAATTATTGTGTTATTGCTAGCACTATTTATATTTTATAGGCATCGAGCAAATATCAAACGTATTAAAGCGGGTACCGAACCAAAAGTAACTTGGATCTAATCTGATGAAAGTATGGTGGTACGTATGAAAATACTAATATCTACTGAAGCAATGAATTGGTTTCATACAGAAATGGAAGCTGTAAAAGGCGATACAATTCGTTTTTTTGCTCGTTACGGAGGGTCGAGTCCTCTTCATGAAGGATTTTCCTTAGGTGTCACTAAGGACATACCATTTGAGCCTACTGTAACCTATAAAAAAGATGATATCTTATTTTTTATAGAAGAAACAGACGAATGGTATTTTGATGTACATGATTTATATGTAGAGTTAGATTCTACTAGAGATGAATTATCTTATGCATACAAAAAAGCGTAACCCTTAGAGGTTACGCTTTTTTGTTTGGATAGTTTCTTCGTAGTTTCTTAGGATTTAAACGTACTTTAACATAATGGTTATTCAAAGTTTTATCACGTATAATTTTTCCTCTCTTGGAGATTATAAGGTTGATATTTGTAACAAGAGAGGAGAGTACGCACAAATGACCCAACAAAAAAGCAAAATTAATTCAAACGAAAGTTTGGATAATAATAAAGATACTTCTACCTATACTGCTTACGGTGATCCTATAAAAAATAGTTCTCCTTCAAGCAATAATATAAATGCTAAAGCTACTTCACCAATTGCTGAAAGCACCCAAAATGATAGCAATATAAGATTAAATATTAAATCAAAAAAGAAAGATAATACTGCTTATGGTGACCCAGTAAAAAATACTCAAGACGCTAATCCGAATCTGAATGTTTAGAATGAAATAATTCACTAATTGTATCTATAAACTGCTAGTAGTAAATAAAAACAGCCTGTGATTTTACATATCACAAGCTGTTTTTCTGTACCTTAACGACTTCAGGAATGTTTAAACCTATCTAACTGATCCTTCAATCCTTCCTTTTTCATAATTTCTAATTCATATTTGCCAAATAAATCAAAATGAGGATATGCTTCCTTATAGTCGATCCATTCTGCCTTTAAGCCGTATTGCTGGCCCCATTCGATTAACTTTGCCACATCATTGCAGCCGACTTTAGTCACAGTGTTACAGCCAGGAAATCGATCGTCGATCCAATAGTGTGTTAAAAATGCTATCTTTCCATTCTTTACATCCAGTTTCCATTCATTCAACTCGTGACGTTTAATCCCAAATGCCATTAAGCATTCACCTTGGCTATTTCAACATACTTTGCATCCCAAGCCTCATGAACCCTCTTTAGAGATACAGGCCGGAAGTTATCTTTCTTTACTATTACATGCTCAGATGTAGCGTTAGAGGCTACAGTTCCATCTTCATGAACAATTTCATATCCGTATGTTGTTCGAAGCTTACTGTGCTTTTCAATCCATGTTCTAATAACAACCGTTTCCCCGTATTTAACAGGAGTTTTATAGTTTACGTTCACATTCGTTACGGGCGATATGTATCCGTCCTGCTCCAGACCTGCATAGGAGAATCCTAAGTCCTTAATAAGCTGGGTTCTACCGATTTCTAACCAAATGACATAGTTTGCGTGGTATACTACGCCCATTTGATCTGTTTCCGCATAACGTACTTCAATTTGTTTTTCACTTAAAAACATTAATGGTCACCTCAGTGACCATTATACTAAAAAGAAAATAAAAATACTGTTTAAGAATACTTTACATTTTTTTCATATCATTCTTATTTCTTCTAACATCTTTTAGTATTTTGGGTAAATCATTGATTGGTAATAGTTCATCTTCTGTATTTAGCTTGTTAAACTCGACTTCGGTAATTTCAGTACCGAGCACATATTCCCCTATGACTAGGTCTAGCAAATCCAAAGCTACTGCATAGTAATCATCATTTTCTTCTTCAAACCCTTTAATATACAGTGTAATAAAGAGTTCATCAGGTTCCTGATTATATGTATAGTCAAAAAAGACATCGTCTCGAGAAAGCTTTACATCATTATGTGTTACTCCATCTTCATCATCATTCGGTTGGTTAAATGCGAAGATTGTAAACTTATCCATTTCCGGAGCTGCCTCAACTAAACGTTTAACATCGGGAAAGTTTTTTGTGATACGTGAACCACTAATTGTAAATTCCCTTCTACCTTCAATTAATGGTAATGGTGTGGAGAACGCTAGTTGGTTATTTACTTTGTTTAACAATCTATGTAAATCTCCAAATAATCTTTCTATGTCCTCATCTCGTAAATTATATAGTTCTTTTTCATGATCTATAAAGTACTGCCAAAATTTCTCGATGGGATCTTTCTTTTTAAATAAATTTCCAAACACTGAGACTCCCCCTTTTGCTGTTCCTTTAAGTATAAACTAAAATCCTATCTATGTTTACAAAGTAAAGTCATATCTATAATTTTATTTCTTCTTTACATACTCTCACCTATTGTTTACTTGCCTCTACGTTGCTACTTCGGGTCGTTAAACAATATTCCCCTGCGAAATGATGTTCACGAGAAAGTTTTAAATAAATTCTGCTTATCCCTAAAAAAAGAGACTCTTCCTATGAAGGAAAAGTCTCTTTAGTGTTTTTCTTATACTTCTAACATTTTGTTACGTAATACCATTTGTAAGATACCACCATGACGGTAGTAGTCTACTTCTACTTCTGAATCGAAACGTGCAAGCACATTGAAGATTTTTTCAGATCCATCTTCAGCTTTAGCCGTAACTTGTAAAATATCACGAGGTTTCACACCTTCTGCGATATTTATGCTGATTTCTTCTTTACCAGTTAAGCCTAATGTTTCAACGTTTTCACCAGGTAAGAAATTAAGTGGTAATACGCCCATCATTACTAGATTTGAACGATGTATACGCTCAAAGCTTTCTGTAATAACAGCTTTGATACCTAATAAGTTAGTTCCTTTGGCTGCCCAGTCACGAGATGATCCCATACCGTAATCTTTTCCGCCAAGTACTACTAAACCAGTATTTGATTCTTGATACTTCATAGCTGCATCATAGATAGGCATAATTTCGCCTGTTGGCCAGTAAGTTGTATATCCACCCTCTGTACCAGGAGCTACTTGGTTACGGATACGGATGTTAGCGAATGTACCACGCATCATTACTTCATGGTTACCACGACGTGAACCGTATGAGTTAAAGTCACGGATTTCAACACCATTTTCACGCAAGTATTTACCTGCAGGAGTATCTTTACCAATTGCACCAGCTGGTGAAATGTGGTCTGTTGTAATCGAATCACCGAATTTAGCAACTACGCGCATTTTATCAAGTGATTGGATAGCACCAGGTTCTTTTGATAGTCCTTGGAAGAATGGTGGGTTTTGAATGTAAGTTGACTTATCATTGAATGAATACAGAGATTCAGTTGATGTTTCAATTGCATTCCAAGCTTCATTCTCATCAAATACACGTGCATATTCTTTTTGGAATAATTCACGAGTAACAACAGTTGAAAGAACTTCGTTTACTTCTTCTGTTGATGGCCAAATATCAGCAAAGTATACTTCGTTGCCGTCTTTGTCTGTACCGAAAGAATCTTTTTCTAGATCAATATCTACAGTTCCAGCTAAAGCATAAGCAACTACTAATGGTGGTGAAGCTAAATAGTTTGCTTTTACTAGTGGATGTACACGACCTTCAAAGTTACGGTTACCAGAAAGAACAGACGTTACAAATAAATCTTCTTCAACGATTGCTTTTTCAATTTCTGGCAATAATGGACCCGAGTTACCGATACAAGTTGTACAACCGTAACCAACTGTATTGAAACCGATTTGATCCAAGTACGTGTTTAGACCAGAATCCTCTAAATAACCAGTTACTACTTTAGATCCTGGTGCAAGTGAAGTCTTAACGTAAGCAGGAACTGTAAGACCTTTTTCTACTGCTTTTTTAGCAACTAAACCAGCAGCTAACATTACGTATGGGTTAGATGTATTTGTACAAGAAGTGATTGCAGCAATTGCTACAGCACCTGTTGGGATTTCTACATCACCTTCTGCAAATTTAGCAGTAGCTTTTTTATCAAATTCTTTTTCCGATAAACCGAATCCTTGTGTACCTTGTGGAGCTACAACTGCTTCACGGTAACGAGCTTTCATATCAGTAAGTGGAATTAAATCTTGTGGACGTTTCGGTCCAGAAAGGTTTGCTGCGATATCCCCAAGATCGATCTCTACAACGTCTGTATAAACAGGTTCTAGAGTTGGATCAAAGAACATATCATTTGCTTTCAAGTAAGCTTCTACAACAGCAATGTGCTCTTCGTCACGGCCAGTTAGACGTAAATAGTTGATAGATTCTTCATCGATTGCAAAATAACCACATGTAGCACCATACTCTGGTGCCATGTTCGCAATTGTTGCACGGTCAGCTAATGGTAATTTAGATACACCAGGTCCGAAGAACTCAACAAATTTACCAACAACGCCTTGTTGACGCAATACTTGAGTAACTTTAAGTGCTAAGTCAGTTGCAGTAGTTCCGTTTGGAAGATCCCCAACTAATTTAACCCCGATTACTTCCGGAATTGGGAAGTACGAAGGTTGACCAAGCATTCCTGCTTCTGCCTCAATACCACCTACACCCCATCCAAGTACTCCAAGACCATTGATCATTGTTGTATGAGAGTCAGTACCTACTACTGAATCTGGGAAAGTTTCTAGTGTACCATCAGCTTTTTCGTTCACATGTACGATAGGTGCTAAGTACTCTAAGTTAACTTGGTGAACGATACCTGTAGCTGGAGGAACAGCACGGAAATTATCGTATGAAGTTTGAGCCCATTTTAAGAAGTTGTAACGCTCTGCATTACGCTCAAATTCAAGATCCATATTAGCTTGTAAAGCCGATGCAGTACCATATTTGTCAACTTGTACTGAGTGGTCAATTACAAGGTCAACTGGAATTGCAGGATTGATTTTGTCTGGGTTACCACCCATTTCATTCATCGCTGAACGAAGTGATGCTAAATCTACAACTACTGGTACTCCTGTGAAATCTTGAAGCACAACGCGAGAAGGTTTAAATGGTACTTCTGCTTCAGTATTAGCATCCTTACCCCATTTTGCTAATTGGTTTACATGATCTTCTTTGATCACATATCCATCGTATTGACGTAGAACAGATTCTAATAATACTTTAATTGAATAAGGAAGGCGTGAAACTTTTGCGATGCCAGCTTCTTCTAATGCTGCTAAACGATAGTAGTTATACTCTTTACCATTTAGAGAAAACGAAGTACGGCTATTGTGTAAATTACTTTTTGCCATGTGTATTCCTCCTAAGATCTATTGAAAAGTGTCTATCTAGTGACTTTTCTCCACTACTAATCATACTTGAATATACTTGATAAGTAAATTAGATTAAAATTATTATAAGTCATAATTATTGTTAATGACCTTTTATTTTTTCGATTGTCTTTTCTAATTGCTTGGCATGTCTTTTTTCATGTAATCCCGTAAACTCAAACCACTGTATTAAAGGAACTTGTCCAAATATAGGGTGCTTTAGAGATTTTCCTTTTAACAAGGAAGGATTGCTGGATTTATAAATAGAGAGGAGTTCCATTCTTGCTTGGTGTAGCTGTGCTTTCATTTCTTCCGTTCGTTTATATTCACTGGATGGCACGGTATGGGTTGGAGCCTTCACTTTAACTATTCGTAATGTTGATAATTGTATTGGTTTTTTCTTTGCCCTTGGACTAGCTGGGTTATCGAGCTCTTTTTTAATACCTTTAATAATAGTATGTTCCATTTTCACTAAGTGATCTATTATTTCTTTCGGTGACCAAGAATCCTCATCTGGTTTTTCGTTAAATTGCTCATTCGTTAGTGAATCGATTTGTACAAACAAGTTCTTTCTTATTTCATTAATTTTTTCTATAAACATATAATTCCTCCACTCCTTACGTTGTACTTTCTTTATACCCATTATAAATGATAAACAAGCAAGTATCGGCTCTTATTTTCTTTTCACTTCAAATATGCGACAATATACTATTGAAAGGAAGTTTAAATAATGATTGAAATGAAAACGATGAATCCAATAAATGATCCGTGGGAAGCCTACCGAGACATGGAGCAGTTTGGAAAACTAATATTGAGCAATATTGAATTTACTACAACAACTTTATGTAATATGCGCTGTGCCCATTGTGCAGTTGGCTATACATTACAAACGAAAGATCCTAATGCAATTCCAATAGAAATTATCCTCCAACGATTAGAAGAGATCCCTCACTTAAAAACTATAAGTATTACTGGTGGAGAACCTATGCTTTCCAAAAAATCCATTAACAATTATGTTCTTCCATTACTAAAGTATGCTCATAATAGAGGCGTTCGTACGCAGATGAATTCAAATCTAACATTAGAGCCAGAACGCTACTTAATGATCGCGCCTTACTTAGATGTATTACATATTTCTCATAACTGGGGAACTGTAGATGAATTTGTCGAAACTGGATTTGCCATGATGGAACGAAAACCTACATATGAACAGCGAGCTAACCTATTCCAACGAATGATAGAAAATAGCCGTATGCTTTCCGAGGCTGGAGTGATGGTTTCAGCAGAAACAATGTTGAACAAAAAAACACTTCCCTATTTAGAGCATATTCATAAGCAAATAGTAGAAGATATGAAATGTGCTCGACACGAAATTCACCCTATGTACCCTTCCGATTTTGCTAGCGCATTAACGTCACTAACATTAGAAGAAACGCATGAAGCAATCGAACAAATATTAGATTTCAGAGATGACAATGTATGGATGTTATTTGGAACATTACCTTTTTATCCATGCAGTCAAAATGAAAAAAGCATTCAATTATTAGAACGACTACGCCAAACGAAGAATGTTTCCACTAGGAATGATCCAGATGGTCGATCTAGGCTGAACGTTAACATATTTACTGGTGAAGTTATTGTCACTGATTTTGGAGATGCACCTGCTCTTGGAAACATTCAAACAGATACGCTTCCAGCAATTTTTGATAGATGGCTAGCTTCTCCTCTTTCGAAATCACTTAATTGCCATTGTCCTGCTGTTAAATGCTTAGGACCAAATATTTTAGTGAAAAATATGTATTATAAAGATGAACAGTTTGTAAGTGATTCAGTTAAATAACAAAAGTGCAAGTCCCTTTGTCATCCCTAAGAAGTGTTGGAAGAATTCAATAAAGGCGCTCCTTGTCTAAGGGAAGTCAGTTATGAAGTTGCAACCTATTATTCTGCCGGTTATGAGAGGGCTTTAGGTCATTTATTAAGGTCACTAAGTTCAAATGTAAGGAAAAATAATTGTAATAGGTTTATTTACTCTCCTGAATGGATATATAAAGAGTGTGAAGCAATAATTCATTCATAAGGAGATGGAAAAAATGGGATTTATTTTATACTTAATAATTGGTGGAGTAATCGGTTGGCTAGCTGGCCTTATCTTAGGTAAAGATATACCAGGCGGAATTATCGGTAATATTATAGCAGGCATTATCGGTGCATGGATTGGCGGATTAATATTCTCCGACATGGGTCCAGTAATTTGGGATATGGCAATTATTCCAGCATTAATCGGCGCAATTATTTTAGTACTAATTTTAAGCTTTATCTTAAAAGCTATGCGTAAAGCTTAAAAATGAAAAAAGGAAGTGCTCATTATGAGTACTTCCTTTTTTTAAGGTTAATGTGTATTTAAAATTTAGTCTTATTGGCTAGTACTTTCCAAGCTGGAATCTTCATTTCATTCAGCTGGGTAATATGCTGCTTGAATTTCTTTTAACTGATTTTCATACAAATTATAAAAATAAAGAACATCTTCCACGTACTTCTCGCTGTGATTGTAATTGAAAATGGCTTTTTCTATTTCACCATCTGCAGCACCACTTGCTGCGAGATAATTGGCTGCACTATAAATAGCATCCTCTAGATCATATGGATCTGCTTTACCGTCATTATTAGCATCTACCCCATAGCCACCATACTTTTCAATAATAGCTGGATTTATTTTATCCTTTTCTGGAATTTCTCCTTTACCCAATCCCCCACAACTGGGGTGTGACCAACCAACAAATGTACAAGGCATAAATTGTAAATGTCCTTCAGCACCAACTGGAGAGAGTAAAGGGTCCATAGTCGAAAATCTGGTTTCAATGCGATGATGGGCTGCTAATAATGTCCAAGGGACACCATAATTTTCTTCTGCTTTTTTATACAACTCAATATATTCAGATGGCACATCCAATTTTACGGTACTTTTTTGTAGCGTTTCAGCCCATTCCTGTACAACTGGTATTTTCACGAGTTCTTTCCATCCTATAATTGCTAGTATATAGATTGTGATGGTAAATGGAAGAAGTAACACAATCATCCAAAGCTTTGTTTTATAGGATATTCCTTTTTGTTTCTTCATCTATTCATTCACCTATTCTGCTTATATTACTGTAAAAGATAGTCTATTGTTAAAGGTTTAGTGAAAAAATACTATTGTAAATAGGTCAATCTATTTCCTTTCAAATAGTCACATGGAAGAGGTTTTTAACCTTCTGTTAAAAATTCATCTAAGTAATGTGCAAGTGAAGTAATGGAATGTATAATCGCTTTTGTTTTACCTTCGTTTATAGACTATGTAAAGCTAGATAATATTTTTTTATAAATTGTTTTGTTCAGGTTATAAACTCTTTTTCATAAAATTGACTAGCATTAGATAATCCCTCTAGATATGTTATATGTGATAATCTTTCTAGGAGAAATCTAAATTACATTACAATCAAATAATAGTATACACAACAACCTGATGTTTATATAAATAATAACAGATACTTTTCAATATGTTTTTCCACCGGTATATGTATAACTCCTTGCTTGGATTCTATAAAAACAATAGCACAAATTCATTACAAACAATAGTCTAAATGCAGATAATGTCGGTATATACAAACTATTGGATTTTTTGTAGTATGACTGTATGGGGGTGAAAAATATGTGGAAAGATTTTAAAGAATTTGCTTTTAAAGGTAATGTCCTAGATTTAGCAGTTGCTGTGGTCATTGGAGCAGCTTTTGGAAAAATTGTTTCATCTTTAGTTGAAAATATTATAACTCCTTTAGTTGGCTTACTTTTAAATGGTGTAAAATTCACTTCTCTATCATTCAAGTATAAGGAAACAGAAATTTTGTACGGCAATTTTATACAATCGGTCTTTGATTTCCTAGTAATTGCATTCTCTATTTTTATGTTTATACGATTATTATCAAAGTTTAAACGTAAAGAAGATGTTGTAGCAGTTACGGAAAATGCACCTCCTGTTGACTCAAAAGAGCTATTACTAGAAGAGATTAGAGATTTACTAAAAAAGCAAAATAACGCATAATAAAAAAATAGCCTCTCCATTAGGAAAGGCTGTTCTTTATTTTCCATCTTCAATTAATGTTTCCACATCAATCACAATTTCCTCTTTCGGCACATCGGTATTACCACTATAATTTTTTACAACTACACCATTTTGGTCAACTAAATAGAAGGATGTACCATGAATAACTTGGTTATTGTTCGGGTCGTCTTTTACTAGAGTTTTAAAGGAATCCGCTGCAAAACTTGCAATATGTTCTTGTGAGTAGCCAGTTAAGAGTTCCCATTTACTTTCATCTATTACATCATAATTTCCGAGATATTCCTGGAGTTTATCTGGAGTATCAACTTCTGGGTCGACACTAAATGCAACAATTTTGTAATCCTCAATACCCTTTTCACTTAACATCTTTTGAATGTCACTCATATTGTATGTCATTGGTGGACATACCGTCTCACAATTAGTGAAAATAAATGTCGATAACCATACCGTTCCTTTTAAGTCTTCTAAAGAAACCATTTCTCCACGCTGATTATCATATTCAAAATCTGAAACTTCCCAGTTTGTTTGTGCTTCAAAATTGCCACTGCTCCCGCAACCAACAAGAACAAATAAGGAAATACATAATATAACAAATAACTTTTTCATCTATGAGACCTCGCTTTTCTCTTCATAGCCTAATCTTAGCGAAACAAGTTTCCACCTTCAACTACATTGTCTTATTTAATTCAACAGTTTTGTGAATAAATGTACTAATTAAGTGATAACAGTACGTTTTTTATCTCTTCTAGTTTGGTTTCCACTCGGTGCATCAAATAGAAAGACACAAAGATAGGAAAGCCAATATCTTGAATTACACTTAGCCACTGCTCCATATTATTCACATCCATCCATTTTTATTCATTAATAAAAACTGGGCAATAAGATACCTTGTCCTCAATTCAAAATCCGTTTCTATCCTTTTTAGTAAGCGAACAAACATTTTAATATATTATTACCGACTGATTTTAAATGCTGCTTGTCTTACCTAACGTCACGATAAGCTATGCTTAATCCTCTCGTTAGGTAGGGTAGTACTCATTTCATTGCTTGTAGTGCAAGGTGGCGACTCCAACGAGATAGCGAGAAAAGCGAGATCCCCAGGCAGCGTTTATTGAGGAAGAAGACCAGTATCACATATCGTTTGACGACAATTTGTCGCTAGCATTGTTCTAAGTTAAGGAGGCCCTGCCTCGCCCGTGGAGGTGTCCACCTGAACGGAAATCATATTATATTCCTTCTTTTTAAGTACCATCAATTCAGTCTTCACGGACATTCTTATACATTTTCTTGTTTTTTAAAAAAGACTCTCCTTTTTTGGAGAGTCTTAAGAAGTTAAATAAATTCGGTAATTGTTCTGTCCACTACTTTAGCACTTTTAATAACTGCTAGTGGTGAGCCATCAGACTGAAAAGCATTACTTGCAATAATTGCTTGCATTCCTGTTTGAATATCTGTTTCTGTTAAATTACTTTTCGGTTCATCTACTGATATTGTTACGTTCTTTCCATGTGCTGTTTCAAACTGTAGCTGAAGTGTTTTACTCATTTTCCCTTCTCTCCTTTCTTTTTATTAGATTACTTGCATTGTTTCAATTTTCTCTGCTCCGATATATGGCCTATCGGAAAATGAACTAAGTGTTTTTGCAACATTATCTAGTTGGTCTGCTGTTGCATTTGCTCGAACATTACGGTAAGATTTTGACTTTGTTATCATCTTGCCTGCTTCTGTTACTTCTCCTTCAAAAATGAGTTTCAAAACTGCATACTTATGCTCTAGGTTTGCCATGTGTGTCCCTCCTTTCAACTAGTAGATAGAACTTTTTTAAAAGAAAGTATACATGGAGGATGAAATATTTTAAGGAACGATTTATACTGAATATAAGAGAATGAGGTGAATAGTTTGCTAGAAGGTTGGTTTATGTGGTTTATCCTTTTTTGGGTAGTACTTTTAGTGATACTTATGGGTATTGGCGGCTTCTTTATGTTCCGTAAGTTTGGAAAGTCACTGCCTAAGAAAGACGGAAAATCTGATTTAGATTGGGAAGAATATTATGTGGATCAAACAATCCATCTTTGGAATGATGAGCAAAAGCTGTTGCTTAATGAATTAGTTACACCTGTTCCTGATTTGTTTAGACCTGTTGCTAAACAAAAAATAGCAGGAAAAATTGGACAGTTAGCTTTAGAGGAAAAAGCAACTTCTATAACTCGGGAACTTTTAATACGCGGTTATATCATCGCAACACCAAAGAGAGATCATAAATTTTTACGAAAAAAACTGGCTGAATTGAACATTGATGTAACCCCTTTTAACAAGTATTTTGAGCTATCAGTGGACAAAACTACTAACTAATCTATAATAAAAAAGTGAGCATCCTATAACTGGATGCTCACTTTTTTATCTTATTTTGCAATTTTTTAAATTGTACGTACATCGCAATTCTCCAAGGGACAATCATTCCAAATGCTAATATCCAAAACATTCCACTAAGTGCTCCAATGTCAATGGTAGCACTTAGTATTATTTTGCCAATAATACGGACTATCAACAAACCGAACAATATAAATATAAATGCCTTGGATTGCTTTAAATATACTTCTCCTTCTCTAATTTCAAATTTAGAGGTCCAAATAAGAACAATAGAGAATAGCATTCCTACACCAATTGCTTCTATAAATTCCATCAAATTTACACGGAAATATGGAAAAATGAACATTAATGCTCCAGTTGACATGAACATTGGGGGCAATAATATTTTTTTCACACTTGCTGGTCTCTTAGCAGATTTTGCACGAACCGTGGTAACGAGTATTCCCATGCCAATTGCGACCACTGTGGAAGCAATCAGCATCATATTTGGAGATATTTTATCTAGCATTTGTTATTCCCCATATCTTTTATTTCATTAGTTACTAAACTTCGTTAAAGGTTTACATATCAGAAGTAACATTATGTAACACATTTATAATTTGATCTGGATCGAAAGGTTTTGTGATGAAATCTTTTGCTCCAAATTCTAGTGCATCTACGATTAACTTTTGTTGACCTAAAGCAGTAACCATTACTATCTTAGCTTCTGGAAATTCTGCTATAATTTCTTTTACTGCTTCTATCCCGTTCATCCTAGGCATGGTAATATCCATCGTTACTACATCTGGCAAAAGCGTCTTATATTGCTCTACTGCTTCTAGTCCATTTGATGCTTCGCCAACAACTTCAAACTGATGATTCTCTAGCATTCTTTTAATCGTCGTGCGCATAAATATTGCATCGTCTACTACTAATACTGTTGGCATTGCAATGCCCCCCTTACATTAGAATCCAGTAAAACCTCCGAAAATCGGACTTAATATACGAATTATATACGTTAAACCGTCAAAAAATAAAATTAATCCAAGAGCAATCATAATATAACCGCCTACTTTTACGATTAAATTACTATTTTTACGTATCCAGTTAAGGCGTGTAACAAAGAATGATAATACGAAAAATGGGATAGCAAACCCAAATACATAAGCTAGCATATACCACATACCTGCATCAGGATTTGATCCTGCCATTACTATAACAGCAGCTAAAATAGGTCCTGTACAAGGTGTCCAACCAGCAGCAAATGCCATACCGATTAAAATAGTTCCTAAGTAGCCAGCAGGGCGGTTTTTAAAATGAACTTTTTTTTCTTTCATTAAAAACTCAGGCTTAAATATACCTACAATGATTAAACCGAATATAACAATGAAAATTGCTCCAATTTGACGAAGTAAATCATCATATTGTATGAAAAATGTACCTACTAGGGATGTTGCAAAGCCTATCGCAATAAAAATGATAGAAAAACCTAATAAGAAGAATAATGTATGGAGCATTCCTCTTTTTTGCATTAATTTCTTGTCTGTTTTAATTTCTTCTAATGACATTCCTGTAATGTATGATAAAAATGCAGGATACAATGGTAGTGTACAAGGTGAAATGAAACTTAAAAACCCTGCACCAAATGCCAGTAGGAGGTTTACATCTGTACTCACGGCAGTCAACCTTTCCAAATTACTGTACCTATCGTATCAAATTTCTTTCTTTTTGACCTCATAATTGCTTGTGACAGCTTTTTGACTCTTTAAAACAGTTAAGTCTTTATACTATATTCAGAAGTAAGTTCGTTAATTTCATAAATGCAAATTAAGTTGTGAAATCTGAACAACGCTGATTTCCGCTCTAGGCGGACGCTTTCCGCAGGCACGGCTTCAATCTCCTCGTCACTACGAGAACAAATGCTCCTTGTGGTTTTCAGCTCGCCCTTTTCCCGCTGGAGTCGCCACCTGCCACTCTGCGATATTAAGTAAACATTCGTATTTCTAAATGAAACAAGTAATTATGAAATTGATTCACATATATACTTTTTCAGAATATATTTTAAGACTTTTTAAGTTTAGCAAATCTTCAACCATTGTGGAAGACATGAAGTCTAAATAATTCGATTTCTGAAATATAGAAAAGACTTTCATATAGTAAATCTTCTAGTTACGTACTTCCACTCCATTATTGACTTTTGTTACAGTTGCCACTCCAACTAGATATGAGTTAAGTAAGACCCTAAAACGAGGCGTGGATACTGTGCCATTCTTAACTAAAATCCTCATAAGATATTCAGTAGCATCGCTAATGCTAAAAAAAGCCTCTCGAGTATACTCTCAAGAGACGACCAATATATAATGGAATAGTTTTCTAGCTAAGGTTATTTAGCGCTGTTTCAATAGAATGCTCCCCATTTACTAAATTAAATGCTCGGTGGTATGTGTTTTTATTCTCTAATGAAGCTATAAGGGTATGTGCCACATCTTCACGCGCAATGGTACTAGGTTTTGCTTCTGGTCCTACTGTAATTTTACGAATTGCCTTTTCGTTTACAAGCCCACCAGGTCGAACTATTGTATAATTTAAACCGCTTGATTCGAGCATTCGATCGGCGTAGTGTTTCGCTACATAATAGGGACGCATACCTTCGTTCCAATTTTGACGTTTGTCAGCATCGAATGCACTTACCATAATATAGCGGTCTACTCCTACTTGTTTAGCAGCTTCCATCGTTTTCACTGCACCATCTAGATCGATTAATAATGTTTTATCAGGACCTGTATGGCCTCCTGAACCAGCTATAAAAATAATGGCATCTACTCCTGCAAGTGCTTTTGCAAGATCCTCAACAGATCCTTCCAAGTCAGCTACGATTGCTTGGATGTCGTTAGCAATAAGCTTCTCTGCTTGTTCCTCTTTGCGGACCACCGCGGTCACAGAGTGTATGTCACTCTGTTGTAAATACTTCACTACATGTTGTCCAATTTGTCCGTTTGCTCCAATTACTCCTACTTTCATCAGATCGTCTCCCTTCAAAAATGTTCCATCTATATCCTTTCACAAATAAATAGTCATTACAATTTATCCGCTTTTTTACAAAACAAAACCAGCTATGAGTCAAAACTCTAGCTGGTTTAAGGTTATGCTATGTCATTAACCACATTGTTCTGTAGTAGATACATTTTATGGTACAAACCTTTTTGATTTAATAGCTCCTGATGAGTCCCACGTTCAACTATTTCACCATGATGCAGCACCAGAATTAGTTCTGCATCCTGTATAGTACTCAAACGATGGGCGATTGCTATAGTCGTTCTTCCTTTTCTCATTTTTTCTAAACTACTTTGAATAGCTACTTCTGTCTCTGTGTCAATATTTGCAGTTGCTTCATCTAGTACTAAAATCTTTGGATTAGTAGCTATAGTTCGAGCAAATGCTACCAATTGTCTCTGCCCACTCGAAAAAGTGGATCCACGTTCCGTCACTTTTTGTTTATAAGCGTTTGGTAGTTTTTCGATAAAATTATTTGCCTGCACAAACTCTGCAGCTTCTTTTACTGCTGTATCCGTCATGTTGTTTGCATGAAGACGAATATTACTTTCAATATCCCCATAAAACATGAATGGGTCCTGTAGAACAAGGCCAACAACTTCTCGCATCTCTTCTGATTTGAAGCTTTTCACAGAGTGACCATCTATCTTAATATCACCTTGTTCAAATTCATAAAATCGCATAAGCAAGTTTATAATAGAACTTTTACCACTACCGGTATGACCAACTAAAGCAACAGTTTGACCAGGTTCAGCAGTAAACGAAATATTCTTTAGCACATCAGTTTTTCCATCATAAGAGAAAGTGATATTCTGGAATTCAATTTTACCTTGTTCTATTTTTGCATTTTCAACGTTTTGTTGATTTGGGGCCAAGTCCTTCTCATCTAATAACTTGAAAACCCTCGATGCTGCAACAATTGCTTGCTGAAAAATAGAAAGTCGCTGCATTACTTGATTAATTGGCTCAAAGAAACGATCAATATATGTGACAAAGGCATATATAACACCTACTTCTACGATATTATTCATGGATGTAATTCCGAAATAACTAAGTACCATGATAATTGCTAAAGCATAAACCAAATCAATGGCAGGTCGTAGTAATAAGCTATCAAGTTTGATGTTTCTTTTACCTGCATTCCAATGTGAATCATTGATCTCATTGAATTCGTCCTGTAACCGATCTTCCTGCCTAAATGCTTGAATCATTGTCATGCCTTGCAATGATTCTGCTAGCTTTGCATTTAGTTGACTTAATCTCTCTCTAAGATCCTGGTAAACTACCGAACTATATTTCCTATACGTCAGGATAATTATAGCTAATATTGGTAATAAAATAGTTGTCACAAGTGCGAGCTTCACATTTAATATAAACATTGCAATATACACACCAACTACTAAAAAACCACTTTGTACAAATCCCACCAATACACTAACGAACATATCTTTAATAGCTTCAGTATCATTAGTCACACGGGATACAATACTCCCCGCTGGAGTTTTGTCAAAATAACGCATTCCTAATTTGTGTACTTTCGTAAATACATCAATTCGCATCTGTTGAATAATTTTCAGCGCTAGCTTTTGGAATGTTAATAATTGAAAATAGCTGACAATTACATTTCCAATTTGTATAAAAATATAACCTATTGCAAGGCCTACAAGTGGACCTGTCGGGAAATATCTAGGTGTTAAAAAATCATCCATATACGTTTTGATCAAATATGGACCAAGAATATCACCTGTAACAGTTAATAATAGTAAAAGTAAGGCGATTGCGATTGTTTTTTTATGTGGTTTCAAGTAGCTGAGTAAACGTTTGAAAACTACCCACTGGTCTCTTCCTGTCAGCTGCGGTTGTTTTTCGTCCATTAAGATTCACCCCCTTGCTCCACTAATGATTCTAACTGCTGTAGTTGATACATCTCATAATACATACCTTGTTGCTGCATTAATTGATCATGAGACCCCTTTTCTACTATCGTTCCCTCATTCATCACAATTATCTGATGCGCATGCTGAATCGCGCTTAAACGATGAGAGGTAATAATAGTTGTTTCATCGATACGATTAGCTTTTAATGCTTCTAAAATTGCTTCCTCGGTTTTAGCATCTACTGCCGATAAAGAATCATCTAGTATGAGTAATTCAGGCTCCATCATTAGTGCACGAGCAATTGATATACGTTGTTTTTGTCCCCCTGATAACGATACACCACGTTCTCCAACGACCGTATTATAGCCATTAGTAAACTGTAAAATATCCTCATGTATGTAAGCCAATTTTGCAGCTTCCTCAACAGCCTCCATAGTTGCTCCTGCATTAGCAAATGCTATATTACCTGCAACAGTTGTAGAGAATAAAAAATGATCCTGTGGTACATAACCAATTGCTTCACGTAAGCTGCGTTTTTTATATTTGTCAATCGCATACCTTCCGTATAGAATCTCACCTGTATATCCTTCAAATTCCCGCATTAAGAGCTTCAATATTGCCGTTTTTCCAGAACCTGTTTTACCGACAATCCCGAGCGTTTCCCCTCGTTTAAGCGTAAAATCTACATGATGTAATGCTGCTCGATCGTCTCCTGGAAATTTGAATTCCTTAATTTGAAAGTGAATATCTCCTTCAGGCTTTACATTCACAGCATCTGGAATATCATCAATTTCAATCTTTTCGTCCATTAAATTATTGATACGATCATAAGATGCACGACCTCGCTCAACAATATTAAATAGCCACCCAAAAGCAAGCATCGGCCAAACGAGCAAACCAAGATAAGACGTAAACGCAAATAAATCACCGATAGTCATTTCATCAGCGAGTATGTAACGAGTACCAAATACAATGGATAGGAAAAAACACATCCCAACAACTAAAGAAATCGTCGGATCAAATAATGCATCTACCTTAGCTACACGTATATTTTTATCTACTACTTCTTGTGATAATTGAACAAAATCTTCAGTATCTTCTTTTTCCTGTCCAAACGTTTTAATGACTTTAACTCCAGAAATACTTTCCTGTGATTTATCATTTAAATTAGAAAAAGCTTCTTGAGCATAACGAAACCGTTGGTGCAACAGTTTTCCATAATAGCTTGTTAAAATAGCCATTAACGGTAGGGGTAATAATGCTATTAATGTTAGCTTCCAATTAATCGTAATAGCCATTGCAGCGATTACAAATCCTCCTGTTGCTAGTGAATCCACAAGCGTTAATACACCTGCACCCGCCGTTTGTTGAACAGCAGATAAGTCATTTGTTGCGTGGGCCATTAAATCTCCAACACGTTTTTTTTGATAAAAGGAAGGAGACATTTTTGTGAAATGACGAAACAAATTTTCTCTAAGCTGTCTTGCTAAAAATATCGATGAACCAAAAATCATAATTCGCCAATAATAACGCAAAATATACATCCCAATTGACGCCAGTGCTAAGATACCTAACCATTTAACCAAAAATTCAGTAGTTAGCGTATTTTGACTGATTTCATCTACAACATACCCTATTATCTTCGGTGGTAGTAGCTGTAGAAATGCAACAAACAATAACATCAGAATCCCAATCAGATACTGCTTTTTTCTTTGTTTAAAAAACCATCCTAATTCCAAAAATACTTTCACTTTTCTTCCCCCACTATATATATTAAGACTTTATTATTTTAGCAAATATTTGAACATTCCGATAGATGGGATAACAAAATAATTCGGTTACTGAAATATTTTCACTAGAATAATGTATATTTGATAGTTGAGTCAGTTTCATAATTGCTTACTTCAACAGATGAAAGTTAATTGGAGTCCATATCTACTTTGTTCGGAATTTACTATTTAATATTAATTAAATCAATTCAATACAAATTAGAATGTTAATACTTTATTAACTTTTAAAAAATTACACAATTTTTTATATAGTAGGATAAAAAACGTATATAATAGATAAATATATTCAAACCACTATACGATAGGAGAGGTCATCTTGAATCATTCAAATAAACGCGCATATAATTTTAATGCAGGACCTTCTGCGCTACCACTAGAAGTATTAGAAAAGGCACAACAGGAATTAGTTAATTTCCAAGGGTCAGGTATGTCTATTATGGAAATGAGTCATCGCAGTGCAACTTTTGAAAAAGTCCATAATGAAGCTATTTCCCGTTTAAGAAAACTTTTCGCTATTCCAACCGACTATGAAATTCTTTTCTTACAGGGTGGCGCAAGTCTTCAATTTACTATGATTCCGATGAACTTCTTAAAAAACGGGAAAACCGCAAGCTATATTATGACTGGTGTTTGGTCAGAAAAAGCTTATAAAGAAGCTAAACTTTTTGGTGAACCTGTTCAGATTGCAAGTACAAAAGAAAATCAATACCGTAATATTCCTACATTTGACGAAATTGATATCGACACAGATGACGCATATGTACATGTCACATCGAATAATACAATCTACGGAACACAATGGTCCGAGTTTCCTAATACAGGAGAAGTTCCATTAATCGCAGATATGTCTAGTGATATCATGTCAAAACCTGTTGATATTAGTAAATTTGATATGATCTATGCAGGTGCTCAAAAAAACCTAGGACCTTCCGGAGTAACTGTGGTTATTGCTCGTAAGGATTTTCTCGCAAAAGCCAATTCAGAAATCCCAACAGTCTTAAAATACAGCACACATGCTGAAAGTAACTCTCTTTACAACACACCACCAACATTCGGCATTTATATGCTTGGAGAGGTGTTAAAATGGATAGAAGAAAAAGGCGGTTTGACTGCAATCGCACAACAAAATGAGGAAAAAGCGAAATTGATATATGATGTGATTGATAATAGTAACGGCTTCTATACAGGCCATGCTTCAAAAGAAAGCCGTTCTCTAATGAACATAACATTTCGCGTTGCAGACGAAGAATTGGAACAACAATTCTTATCTGAAGCAAAAGAAGCAGGCTTTATCGGTTTAAATGGGCATCGCTCTGTTGGAGGTTGTCGTGCTTCTGCTTATAATTCGGTTCCACTAGAAACATGTAAAGCTCTAAGTGATTTCATGATCGCATTTAAAACCAAGCACCAATAAATTATTAATACCCAAGGTAATTTTACCTTGGGTATTATGGATTTTTTTCACTTGTTTTCATTTGTTCAAATTTCAGGTCTTTTTATTTTTTTATAGCATATTTTCTAATGAGATAAATGGGAAAATCTCATACCATTTAGGAGGAAACCGATGAAGGCAATAATTTCTAATAAATATGGCTCACCTGATAATCTTGAATTTAAAGAAGTGAAAAACCCTATTCCTGACGAAAATCAAGTGCTTATTAAAATCTACGCTGCCTCCTTGAATTATGGAAACCTAGTTCTCTTAAAAGGAGAACCCTTCCTAGCACGATTTGCATTTGGACTTTTTAAACCTAAATACATTATTCCCGGAGGTGATATATCCGGGAAGGTTGAATCTGTTGGTAAAAATGTAAAACACTTTAAACCAGGTGACGAAGTATTTGGTGACCTCTCTGGCTGTGGGTGGGGAGGCTTTGCTGAATATGCAACAGTTCCTGAAAATTCATTGGTGATGAAACCAAGTAATATATCATATGAGGAAGCTGCTGCTGTGCCTATGGCCGCCACAACCGCCCTTCAGAGTTTACGAGATAAGGGCAAGATCAAATCAGGGCAAAAGGTTTTGATAAATGGAGCATCTGGTGGAGTAGGTACTTTTGCAGTACAGATTGCAAAATCATTTGGGGCAGAGGTAACCGCGGTCTGTAGCACAAGAAATTTAGACATTATAAAATCTATTGGAGCAGACAATGTCATTGATTATACAAAAGAAAACTTCACCAAAAATAACGAACTGTATGACATAATTCTTGCAGTAAACGGTTATCAACCAATTTCGGCTTATAAGGGTTCTCTTAGTCAGAATGGTAAATATGTAATGGTCGGTGGTTCCGGAGCACAATTGACTCAAGCTATGATATTGGGTCCACTACTTTCCATGACAGGAAGTAAGAAATTGGGCAGCTTTTTGCAAAGACCAAATCAAACTGATTTGATTTTTATTAGGGACCTTATAGAAGCCGGTCAATTAAAACCTGTAATAGATAGATACTATAAAATGAGTGAAGTCCCTAACGCTTTCAGGTATTTTGAAGAAGGGCATACTCAAGGAAAAATCGTTATTACAATGTGAAAGTTTTTGGAAAAAAATCTTTCAAATATTATTGCTGAGTTCTGTCACAGACATCCGTGTCATCCAGAGTTTCCAACTTGGTACTAATAAAAGAGACAGTTCGCACTGTCTCTTTTATTGTGAAAATCTTATTTTTATAAAGATTAGAGCTAGTTGACATATACTCCAGAGTCTAGCCTTTAATAATTGCCACACCAAGTTCAAGCAGTAGAATTTTTATCAATTTCAAAACCACCATTTATAACCGTTGGAATAATGAATTAACTAGAAAAATGTATTAAGATTATCTTACCAAAAAAATGCTGAAGCTAGAGCGATGCCGGCAATAGCACCCAGCGCAATACCAAAACCAAAGCCAGATTCTCCATATCCACCAAAAAATCCTAAACCATAACCTCCAAGATTTTCATCAGGTCGTATCCAGACCATATTTCTGTTAACTCTTGTAATTTCCCCTACGTGAACCCTGCCATCATGACAAGTAATTCTCACTCGCTGTCCATTAAACCTACAACATTGATTATATAAATCAGATCGATTCATTTTCATCCTCCTTTCAAGACTACTTAATATGTCGTTATTAACATATGCAGTTGAAAAGATTGTGTAATAGACAACCGTCTAGAAAATGAAAGTTTGAGGTTATTTATTGTTTTATAAATTTGTAGAATGATGAGGAATAACTTGGAGTAGTTTATTAAAAGTGTAAGAAATGCGACCATATATTATTGTGAGTTATAGTAATAAAAACTTCTATTTCATACTGTTTTCTGTGTATTGTTTTAGTTTAGAAAGTGAAAATTTTGTAGTAGGAATAACCTTTTCTTATCATTTTCGACATTTAAATACTCGATAGTTGATGAAATTCCCGTTATGAAGTAAAAATTCGTTATGCTTTTCCCATATGTCAAAGAGATCCATATTTATTTGAATAGAAGGATTTGTGTCATTAATTTCACTTTTAATAAGTTCTGGTGGAGTATTTATTATTTCTACTTGGGTTAATCCAGCTTGATGTAACCGTAGTATCCATTCTTCGGTATTTAATACTTCCTTAATCCCGTATAAACTACATGCTAATTTTTGTTGTTTTTCTGACAGATATTGTTCAGCAGTCATCTCAATCATTATCAAGCTTCCATCACTTTTCAAAACTCGAGAAAGCTCCTTTAACGTCCTCGAAATATCAGTAAAAACAATAACAGACTCAGATATAATCAAATCAAAGGAACTATCTACAAAATCTAAATTGTGCACGTCTTCTTCCAACACCATTACCGGTACTTTAATTTTTTTAAAACGTTGCCTAGCTTTTTGAACCATAATTGGGTGATTGTCAATCGCTGTCACTTGGCAATTATACTTTTCAGCTAAAAAGGCTGCAGTCTGCCCTGTTCCACACCCAACATCAAGCACAGACTCATTTGGTTGAATGTTTTCATTTTCCAATATAGCTTTTGTTAAATTAAAGCCACCAGGATGAGCACCACCAATTCCATAATAAGCTAATAAATCTAAATAAGTATTTGTCAATAAAATTCCCTCCTCCCTCTAATAATGTTATAGTATGCTTTTTAAGCATATCTGTAACTATTTAGGTAAGCTTGGGATAAACAAAACTCGTACACAATTTACATTGAAAATAGGGAGATTGTTTTCTTTTCCATAAATGTTTCGATTGTGCCCTAAAAGATGCCCGGTCCTCTAAAAAAAGACAAGCATTATGCCGTTGATGTAAACGAAGGACGGACGCTTTCCGTGGGCTCAGCTTCAGCCGCTGTCTTGGCAGATTAAAACTCTTTTACAAATAAACTTTCAATCTATAATCTCTGAAATTGTAATGTATTCAGTAATTATAATTTTTCTGTTCTGTTGCATGCAATAACTACTTTTTATTCTCCACATTAAAACATGAACAGCTATAAAATAGGAAATCAGTTTGATAACAATATTATCCTTGGATACCTCTTTCTAAAAGTTTGTATACACCTCGATAACTTTCGTTCATGATAATTTCCGCTACTTCTTCACCTCTCAATTCACCTATTTCTGTTAGAAATGATAACGCCGCTACCAAACAAATTTCCGCATCAAATTCAGAAGGCATAGTTTTATATGGATTATCTATAACTACTTTGTTATACCTTTCTTTAAAATGATTTCTTTGTAAAAAATTATGTAATTCTTCATAATGTTTTTCTGAGCAATCTTTTTCTTCAAAAGTTCTTTGTATTATAACTTCATTTAAATGTACTTCACCCACTTTAATCAGTAGTTTTAAAGCATGTTCTAAACAAATTTTCTCATTAAAATAGCTTTGCACATACATATTATTTATCCTCATTTCGCTCTAAGATCTATAATACAACTAGAAGTCTTTATATATTTATTCTGCTAAAATACTGAGTTAGCTTTTTGGGAATACAATGTTATACATTCCTCTAAAATGGTAGTTCATTAAAAAGTCAAGGTCATTCATTAATAACTTTATCTAAAAAATCTTTTACTTCTCTAGGAGACCTTAAAATAATAACTTTCTTTTCTTTAGGTAAATGTTTAAGTTTCTTTAACACTGCAGGTCTCTTAGTTTTTGGATAATCCCAAACCCATTTCAGAAAGTCAAAATCTATCCTTTCATTAACACCCTCTGCCATTTCTGGTCTGGATTTGCCGTGATATTGAATCATCCTCTTAAAAACTCTATTAATGCAAACTAACCTACTAATATCAACAAATATAATAGTGTCAACCGCATTCAGTCTAATATCCAAGGTCCCGTTATAATTCCCATCAATAATCCATTGATCTTTTATAACCAATTCGCTTTGAACTTTCCTTTGTACCTCTTTAGATGTTGGCTCCCAATTTGGCTTCCAAAACAATGCATCTAGATGGTAAACTTCTATGTTCAATTTTTCTCCTAATCTTTTTGCCAATGTAGACTTCCCTGCTCCCCCTGAACCAATTAATGCAATCTTTTTCATTGTCAGCCACCCCATTTTGTACTTAATTATTACAAAACTGGTGCGATTGTTGATTTAAAGTAAATTATCTCTGGATCCCCTTCATCTAAGTTTTCAACAAATCCACTTTGTATAAATCCATTTACTTTGAATACTTCTTGCATTGTTATATTTGATTGATTAGTGGAAGAGAATATTTTCTTTGTAGGTGCTATGCTTACAAAATACTCAATGAGGGATGTTGCATATCCTTTACGTCTTTCAGTTGGCTTTATAACTATCAAAGATATAAAGCTACTATCGAAGAAATTTATATCAAAAATCAAGAATCCAACAAATGAGGACTTATTTTTAATAGCAATACATCTCTCCTCTTCAATAGCATTCTTTATGAATTTTCGTCTGCTATCATTGCCAAACACTTCTATATCAATTTTCACTATTTCTTCTAATTCGCTAAGTTTGGAAATAACCAAATGTGTCATATAAAAATCCCCTATTCATTATAAATGAGTATTATTTTAGTTTGTTCTCATTTTTCATACAATTTCTCCGTTAATCAACCATCTTTAGTTTAATACGTTTCAACTGATACGAAGTTCCATTTTTTTTGTAATATTCACTATATATCCGTTTCCTATTAGAACATTATGATTGAGTAAATCTATTATAAGAGAGTTAGTCAAATCATTGTTTATTTAGTATAATTAGCTCATCAAAAATAGGGGGAATTTTCATGCAATTATCAACTGTAAATCAATGCATTCGGAAGTCATTTTCAACATCACCACCACCACAGTTTACTCCTGCTGCACTGTCGGCATTGAATAAGCTTATATTAAAAACAGATTAAGAAGCTGCGAATATATGAGCTCTTTCGCAGATTCGAAGGAGTAGACGATGAAATCTAAAATTCAGTTCTTATTATCAATGATAATCTTCGGAACAATTGGTGTTTTTGTAAGATACATTGACTTATCTTCGAGTGAAATAGCTTTATTACGTGGTTTAATTGGTAGTTTATTTTTAACTACAGTCTTGTTTATGATGAAGAAGAAAATTTCGTGGGCAATGGTCAAAGTAAATGCTCTAGTTTTAGTACTTTCGAGTATTGCACTTAGCGGAAATTGGATTTTCCTGTTCCAATCATATAAGCATACGACCATTTCTAACGCTGCATTAAGTTACTATTTTGCACCTGTTATTGTCCTGATTCTTTCACCTCTAGTACTCAAGGAAAAATTATCAGCTAAAAAACTAATCTGCATTGGTATAGCAATGCTAGGTATGTTATTCATTGTTGGTAATGGTGGTTTAGGTACAGCTGGATTAGATGATCTAATTGGAATTGGCTATGGATTACTAGCAGCTGTATTCTATGCGTCTTTAATGTTACTGAATAAGTTCATAAAGAAAATGGATGGCTTAGAAACCACGTTACTTCAACTTGGAACAGCGACAATACTTCTCATGCCATACGTTTTCTTTACGGAGGGATTCGGAATTTTGGGAGTATCAAGTTCTTCAATACCATTTATATTAATCTTAGGGATTATACACACTGGTATTGGATTCTTATTATTCTTCTCTGGTATGCAGAATTTAAAAGGGCAAAGCATCGCTACACTAAGCTATGCTGATCCAATCACATCATTATTAATCTCTGCTATTATCTTGCAAGAGCAAATGACCTTTATTCAAATGCTAGGTGGTGCATTGCTTTTAGGTTCGACATTTGTTAGCGAAAATAAATCAATTGAATTTCCAATAAGGTTTAAAAAAACTAAATAACAGAACAAAACAGTAAAAAGTATCAGCTTCCTACTGTTTTTATATTTTAAAACTAATCTATAATATAATTTGTATTTTTCATTCAAGCTTAGCCATACTAATTTATATTTTATGATATTGGGATTTAAAAGTATAATTATTGGAAGGAATATTAATATGAACAAGTCTAAATATGTTATAGCTGTGTTTACTTTCGTTATATTCTGTATTATATGGATGACCTATGAGACATCATTCATACAATCCTTCGACAGAAAAGCCTCGGATTTATTATATGGCAATAAATTCATTACAATGTTTCATTATTTAGGTGAAACTAAGTTCATATTTGCTGTCACCATAATTGTTTTAATCATTATTTGGTTTCGTAAACATGACTATAGATTGACGGTTTTTGTCATTTTTTCTGTTGGTGCTGGATATGGTTTATACCAATTTTTAAAACGTGTAATAGAACGACCACGTCCTGAGATTGTAGATCAGTTTTTCACTTTTAGTTTTCCTTCTGGACATGCAGTACATGGTTTATTGTATCTTTTAACAATCGCCTATTTAATCAATCAAACTGTAATCATTTCAAAAAAGGCTTCAATCATCGTTTGGATTTCAGCCATTATATTAACTTTATTAATTGGGCTCTCTCGCATAACAGAGGGACGTCACTTTGCTTCTGATGTTTTAGCTGGTTGGATGCTTGGATATAGTTGGTTTGTCCTTTGCTTATGGTGGTATAAAAGAGGAAATCGCGAACGTAACAAATAAGTGTACTGTATCATACAAATAAAAAGGCTTAAATCCAACTAAATAGGATTTAAGTCTTTTTATTTTTCACATATTTGAGTCACTAGTATTTTCGTAATTTAAGTTAATTTGTCTTTTTCGGCGTAAACCAGGTGATTATGAATGCAATTATTGAAAGAACAAACATATAGAAGTACGTGCTACTTGCGGCATTAATATAACTTTGCTTAGATTCTAAAGAAACATTCAATAATTGAATTGAATAAACAGTCATAATAATTGCTGTACCGATTGCTCCAGCAAGTTGCCGTATTGTATTATTTATAGACGATCCGTGAGAGGCTAATTCCCTCGGCAGTGCATTTAGAGCAGCAGTGTTTAATGGCATTGTAATAAACGCTAAACCTATACGCAATAAAATTGTCCTAACTAAAATATATATAGTTGTTGTTTCAGATGATAAATCACTAACTGTAAACATCGAAATTGCGATTAAACCTGTCCCTAAAATGAATAAAGGTTTTGCTCCAAACTTATCAAATAGTTTTCCGGTAACTGGGGAAAGCATTGCATTAATAATGGCACCTGGTAACAATAATAATCCTGCTTCAAGTGCTGTAAACCCACGTCCATCCTGCAAATAAATCGGCAGTAATATTAAATCAGCATACATTAGAATTGTAATTGCAATATTAACTACCGTCGTCATCGAAAATACTTTAAATTTGAAAACATTTAAATTCAATAAAGGTTCAGTAGCCTTTATTTGTCGGAGACAGAACAAAATCGTTACAACCAAACCTCCAACAATTGATGTAATGACGATTAAATCATCCCACCCTCGGCTGCCTGCACTACTAAAGCCAAATAGAACAAAGCCAAAGCCAACCGTTGAATATATTACACTGACTATGTCGAGCTTTATTTTAGAAGTTTCTGTCACATTAACTAAATATTTAGTCGCTAGAATAATAATCGCTGCTACGAATGGAATCATGATGATAAATAACCATCTCCATGATAAATACTCTAAAATAAAACCTGCTAATGTTGGAGCAATTGCTGGTGCAAAAATAATAGCGAAGCCAATATTCCCCATAATTGATCCACGCTTTTCTGCTGGATATAGATAAACGATTACAGTCATCATTAACGGGATGATAATTCCAGCACCAACTGCTTGAATCATTCTACCTGTTAATAGTACGCCGAAACTATTCGCGCAGGCTGCAACAATAGAGCCAATTAGCAAAAATAACAATGAGCTAATAAATAACTGACGTGTTGAAAAACGTTGCATTAAGTAAGCTGTAATAGGTACTAACACTCCGTTTACAAGCATAAATCCTGTAGCTAACCATTGAATCGTTGCGGTATTTACATCAAAAACAACCATTAAATCACTAAACGCAACGTTTAATAATGTTTGATTTAATGTAGAAAAAAAAGTTCCCGTTATCATTATGATTAGTAGTAATTTTTTAGTACTACTTGATATTTCATTTTGCATATAAAATCCCTTCCCATATAATATATATTGTCGACAGAGTGTCTAAAAAATATAATAGCAGAAGAATTAAAACAGCCATATACAATTAGCTCTTTTCTGTCGATTAGTTGATAATTTTATATTGTAAAGGAATGATATACATGACTTTTTAAAGAAGATCCTCGTGCAATTCGTACCCAAGAATTGCTTAAAGAAGCCTTGTTAACACTATTACAAGAAGATCATTCTTTTCATCAAATTTCTATTCATAAATTAACGCAAAGGGCAAAATTGAACCGAACCACTTTTTATTTACACTATCAAAATATTAATGAGTTAAAGGAGCATTTAACAAATGATATTTTACAAGAGCTAACTGATAAATTAGAAAATTTAACTTCCATTTTTGATAGAAATCGTAAAGAGCATTTAATACAGCTTTTGAACTACCTTCATGAGCAAAGAAACAATATTCTTGCTTTAGCACAGTTTGAACAAATTGAGAATCAATTACTTTTATTGATGAAAGACTTAATCGTTACCCGGAGAAGTCAATCGAAGAATATAGGCAGAAAAAGCATTATCGATCCAGATATTAAAACCGCCTCTATTATCGGCATCATTATGTGGTGGTTAAAAAATGGCTTACATCTAGATTCAGCATATATTGCGGAGCAAATTAATCTGATGTATCGCTCATAATTATATTTCTCTTCAAAATATGAAATGCCAAAACATTGATTGCACAACGTTTTGGCATTTATTTTATACGCTATTGTGACTATGGTCCTTAGGTAAAACATCCGTTTTTAAACTAGATACTTCCCTACTAACTAAATCTTATAAGAATGTTACTACCTATCCCCCATATAGTGGTTCCGACAATCCACCAAATTATAGTTTGGTGGAAAATTAATTTAACATTTACCTTTACAATTGGATTTCTTCTTATATTAATGTCAAAAGCGCAAAAAATAGTACAAACGTTCTTTTTAGGGTATAATAGCCTTATCTAAAATGTAAAGGGGTCTTGCTTTATGGCACAAAGGTTACCTTATTCTGAAATTGCACCAGCAGGTATGGATATTATGATGGAAATGGAGAAATATACGAAAACATCTGCGATCGAACGAAAAATTCGTGAGCTAATTAAAATTCGTGCTTCTCAAATTAACGGATGTGCTTTTTGTTTAAACATGCATACAACCGATGCCCGAAAAATGGGTGAAACAGAACAGCGATTATACTGTGTTAGCGCATGGGAAGAGTGTGAATTCTACACTAAAGCAGAGAAAGTGGCTTTAGAATTGACGGAGCACGTGACATTAATACCGACAAAACGTGTTCCAGATGAACTTTATCAGCGGGTACGAGAACACTATGACGAGAAACAATATGTTGACCTTATTCTAATCATCAATCAAATCAACAGTTGGAACAGAATTTCAATTGCAATGGGTAATACAGCCACTGAAAAATAATTACTCTCAACGAACATCAATAGGTGTTCGTTTTTTTAGTTCGTTTTACTGCGAGTTTGTGTCAAATTCTTATATTTAACTATGCTACTCTTAACTAAAAAAGTGTCTCTGCTTAATACAGAAACACCTACGTATTCAATGAATTTATGACTTTCTTTCAATTTCCCAATAAAATATGGATATTACGTAGTGCATAAATATTTGATAAATACTTATTCCTTTTATAATGGATAAAGTGACCCCTGGAGAAAATTTCAACACACAAAAACTAACTAATACAATTTATTTGGATAATGATAATTTTTAAGCAGCTTAGTCTATATAGATTTATCCGATAAACAACTTTCGCCGATCATAGGCAACGAAGAGCATTAACACACCTAAAATCGAGCAAATCATATATGTAGTTGAATAGGAGTAAAGGTCTGAGAGTGGTCCCATAATGAGACCACCTAAGGAGACACCTAAATCTGCCATCGCAATAAATAAACCTAGTAATATATTGCGTTTTGCCTGGGGCAGGACAAAGCTTAAAAATGTGGTTAATGTTGGGTAGAGAATTGCCTGAGCTATACCTATTAAAACAGCACCTAAATAGAAAAAGAGTACCCCACCATTTATTGCAAAACTTACGCATTGTGCTCCAATAGCTAAAAGAAGTATTGTTCCCATTATAAAAGATGAATGCCATTTTCCATCAGAAGGAATTTTTTTTCTTAAGGAAAACCGTGAAAAGACAACAGTCCCTGCCATTAGCATTAGAAATATACCAGCATTGCCGTTTTTTATTTGTTCAGCATATAGTGGCGTAAAAATAGTAACCGCTCCAAATATAATGGAAGCAACTAACATAAGAACACTACATTTATACAAATGTGGATTTTTTACTAACTGACTAAATGAATTAAACATACTTCCACCCTGCTCAGCCATTTTTGTAGGTCGGGTTTCGGAATTATTCATTTTAGTACTGTATCCAAATACTCCAGTTATGATAGCAATTGTTACCATCACTACTGCAAAGTACTCCATTCCTCCTTGCCAAATTCCTAATGCCAATAAAGGTCCAATAATACCTGGTATATAAGAAAATAAAGAATAAAGTGATATTCCCTGTGAACGATCTTTTTCTGGTAGTGCATCAATAATTCCGATCTGTAATGCCATTGAAAAAAAAGCTGTTGAGACTCCTTGTAACATACGAGCAATCAAAAACCCACCAAGACCAGTTAATGTATATAATATTAAAGCAAATCCATTAATAATAAGAATAACTCTCAACACTTTTATGGGGCCATGTTTTTGAATATAATGACCTGCCCATGGTCTAAAAAACATGGTAGTAAACAAATATGCCCCCATGATCAAACCTATTGTTGTATTAGTTGCTCCTAGGGCACCCCCTTGTAAAGGAATAATAACATTTAGTATAGAATTGGCACTAAAATAAAGTAGTACCAGCAAATATAATCGTATAAATGGCCAAGACATAGCTCCACTCACAAGTTTTTCTCCTCCAAACTATTAAAAATTATGTACTTATGGCTTTACCTGGTTAAACCGTTATCAACGACTTTAGTAATTTTCTTGCATAGACAGATTTAACGTCCTTCAAATGTTCAATTGCCACGATTTCTTCTATTTGTCCATCCTTAAAAATAATGACTCTGTCGCAAATATAAGCAGCAGCCTGTATATCATGAGTGATAAAAACATAACTCATATTGTAGATTCTTTTTAAATCCTTGAGCAATTCAAGCACTTGTATTTGAACAGATACATCTAATGAACTGATCGCTTCATCTAATAAAATACATTTTGGCTCTGTTGATATAGCTCTTGCAATACAAACTCTTTGAATCTCTCCTCCTGATAACTCATGAGAATATTTGTTTCGATAAGACGAAGGCAGTCCAACTTGATTTAATAGAGTAGTAATCTTGTCTATATTCTCCTTTTTACTCTTGTTTTGAATCTTCAATGGCTCCAAGATCGCCTCTTCAACAGTAAAAAATGGGTTAATGGAAGATTTGTAGTCTTGAAAAACAGCGCTTATATTACCTAATCTCACTCTTCTGTCTTCTACATTCATACCATCAATCAAAACCGTCCCACAATCTGGCTTTTCAATTCCCAACATCAAACGCCCTAAAGTTGATTTACCACTGCCACTTTCTCCAATAATACCAAGACATTCTCCATTTCTACATTCGAGGCTAACATTCTTTAAAACAATCTGCCTTTCCGAAGAAAATAACCCATTTTTTTTATAGGATTTTTGCACTTTATCAACTTTCAGCAACTATTGTCCCTCCCCCATAATCCTCTTAAAGTTATTACTCAGAGCCATTCTTGTAGAAACTAGGTATTTTGTATATTCATGTTTTGCTCCTGAAAAAATTTTTTCAGTATTACCGCTTTCAATGATTTTTCCATCCTTCATCACTAAAACTTCATCAGCAATTTTCCTTACAACACCTAAATCATGGGAAATAAAAATCATGGAACAACCAATTCTTTCACGTAAGTTAATAAATTGGTCAACTACTTCAAATTGGGAGATGGTATCTAGTGCTGTTGTCGGTTCATCAGCGATAATAATATCTGGCTCTAGCACAATTGCCAACGCGATCATAATGCGTTGTAGCATCCCACCCGATAACTGATGTGGATACTTATTCATAATTTCTGTAGGATTTATTAACATGACACTTTCCATGGCACTTTTCATTCTTACTTCCGCTTCGTTTTTACTCCAATCGAAATGTTCAGCAAGTGTTTCCCTTAGATGTACACCGACTACACAGGAGGGGTCGAATGCAGTCATTCCATTTTGTAGAATCATGCAAAGGTTTTTTCCCCTTTTTTTTCTCAACTCCTTTGTGGAAAGTTGGTTTATATTCTCCCCTTTAAAAAGTATATCTCCCGATTGTTTAAGTGAAGTGCTGTTTAATCTCATGATTGCCCTACAAGTTACAGACTTACCACTACCACTTTCTCCTACAATCGCTAGGCAGCTTCCTGCTTTTAAATCAAATGAACTATTTTGAATGATCTTTTTCCCAGAAACTATATCCCATACCATTAAGTTTTTAACCTCTAGTATATTCTTCATCTAATTCGCTACCTCTTTTTCTCGAACCTTTACAGCAGAATAAGGAGAATTTTTTTTGTACTTATTTTTAGAGATTACTAGTTTTGGGTCTAGAGCAACTTGAAGTGAGTCAGATAAAAAATTGAATGCCGATACCACAATGACAATCGCTAATCCGGGAGCCAACATTAATTCCGGTCTCGTAAACATAACTTCCCTCGCTTCATTCAACATCATTCCCCATTCTGGATTTGGGGCTTGAATTCCTAAACCTAAAAATGAAAAACCAGAAATTTGCAAGATCATTGATCCTATAGATCCGCTCGAAATCACTGCGATATCAGAGAATGTAACCGGAACTATATGTTTGAAAATTATTTTAAAATCACTAATACCCGTTGCTTTAGAAAACTTCACATAATCCAATTCGGCATACTGCATAACAGAAGTTCTAATAACTCGAGCAAACCAAGCCCATTTAATCAAAGCAAATGCAATTAGGATATTTTCAAGGCCTACCCCCAATATTCCAATAACTGCTAGCGCCATAACGTAACCAGGAAAAGAAAGCATCGTGTCACATGTTCTCATAATTATTGCATCAATTTTCCCTCTAAAGTAACCAGCTAGAAAACCTAGAATGGCACCAACTAAAACAGATATAAACAGAACAACTAAAACCCATAATACACTTGGTTGGATTCCATATATAATTCTGGATAAAATACATCTTCCTAGATGGTCATTACCTAATAAGTGTTCCCATGAAGGTGAAGCGTATCTAAGACTCATGTTGATTTCATTAGGATCAAATGGTGCAAATAATGGTGCGAAAATACCAGCAATAATTGTGACAGCAATGATTAATAAGGATATCGTAGCTAACCTATCTCTACTTAAGTTTCTCAGTATTCTCATTTAAAGATCATTCCTTAACTTAGGATTCATAAAAGCATTAATAATATCGGAGATTGTATTAAACAAAACAAAGGCAGCTGCTAATATAAGCACATATGCTTGAATAATAGGAAAGTCTCTACCTAGAATTGCTTTCACACTTAGACTTCCTAATCCTGGCCACGCAAAAACATTTTCTATAACGACTGTACTTCCCAATATGATAGGTATTGCCATACCAAATATTGAAATGGATACTTGCAATGAATTCCTTAATAGATGCATGGTAATTTTCTTCTCAGGCAAACCGGATGCCCTTCCATACAAGACATAATCCTCATTTAAATTGTTTAACATGGATGATCTAATATTTCTAAAATATATACCAGCATAACTTATCGTGATAACAATAACCGGTAAGATATAACTGCTATACGAATCCATTCCACTTGTTGGTAATAAGTCTAATTTAACGGAGACATACCAAATCATAATTGTCGCTAACCAGTAGGACGGCATTGCTGTTAAAACAAACGATAATCCTCTTATTGATTTATCGATTACTTGCCCTTCCTTTAACGCACAAGTAACTCCTAATAATATGGACATAAAGATAATGGCAATAGATGAAATTAACGTTAACTTTAAGGTATTTAAGAATGCTGGACCTATCAGTGACCATACAGGTTTACCATTAATGTATGAATCTCCAAAGTCCAACTGTAAGGAGGAAATGAACCAATCAAAATAACGTAAGATAAATGGCTTATCTAGGCCCAATTCTTCTTTTGTTTGTTCTAATAATTCTTCTGTTATCTCTGGAACACCTTGCGCTTGTAATACCACTTCAGCTGGATCTAAGGGAGAGAGATTAATTAAGACAAACGTCAAAAACGAAATGATTAAAAGTAAAGGGACGGATACGAGGATCCTTTTAACAATGTAACTTCCCATAGCAAATCTCCTTTCCATTGAACTATCAAACTTTAAACATTTATTCTTTTTTTGCTAGTAAAAGAGAGGGAAATCCCCTCTCAGACTGTAGACAAACTCAATTTTTGGTGCATAGAGTTGTATACTAAAATCGGCAAGGACCACCACTTCGCTTTCCGTGGGCTTGGCTTCGGCCTCCTCGTCACTGCGAAAACATATGGTCCTGCGGTTACTCGTCGCAAAGACATTGGTCAAACAAAGTTCGACCAATGTCTTTCCTGCGGGGTCTTCTACTCAAGCTGTCCCACCGGAGTCTTCGTGGTGGTCCTTGCCTTATAAACAACTCCTTAAAGGTTTCTACTATATATACTTTTATTTAGATAAAGTAACCTTTTTAAAGATATTTATTATTACTCATAGCAGTTTATAAAAATATTTTTGTCGTCAAGCTGAGAGGGGGAAATCCCCTCTCTTATTAATATTTTTACTTAAAGTTCATCAACTCAAATGGAAGCTCAAATTGAGTTTGCTTGAATGATATTCCTTTTAGATTTTGTGGGGCTACTACAGTGACACTTCCATTTGAAATAGGGATAAAAACTGCTTCTTCATGAACAATTGTCAAAATATCAGCGTACAATGATTTTCTAGTTTCTTCATTTGTCGAGACCATAATTTGTTCAATTTTCTTGTAAAGTTCATCTGCATGTTCAATGCCTTTTGTCGTGTGCAAATAAGATGCCTCAGAAGTAAAAGCTGAGATTGTACTTTGTGGGTCATACGCTAGACCCCAGGTTTGATTGAATAATAAATCATAGTTGCCGGTAGATCTTCTATTAGCTATTGAAGTTGACTCTTCACCTATAATCTCCAGATGAAGGCCAATCTCTTCTAAAGAGGCTTGTATAAATTCAGCCTGGTTTTTTTGAGAGGAAGAATTGCTATCATAATAGAGCTTCATAACTAATTTTTTTCCTTCTTTGGTTCTAACTTCATCTCCATTTTCTAGTTTCCATCCATCTTTTTCTAGAATATCTTTGGCTTTTTCTACATCATAGCCTCGCTCCTTTAAGTCAACATTGGCATAGTTTACATTTGGTGAAAATAGTGTATTAGCCACTGACTCTGTACCATTAAAGATATCCTTACTAATTGTTTCTCTATCAATTGAGTACCATATGGCTTCACGAACCGCTATTTCACTTATTGGATTATCTTGTTTACTGCTATTGGCTACTATCATTTTAGTGTTCATTGGTTCACTTCTTATAAGTTGATATTCTCCGGAATCGACTAATTGATTCATGGGTTCGATAGCGAGACTATCTGCTCCACGATCATCTGTAAATACAAAATTGACTTCTCCTTTTTGTAATGCTAGCAATGTCGTTTCCCCAGCAGGAAGTACTTTTGACGTAATTTTTTTTATTTCAGGTGTTCCATTCCAGTAGTCTTCATTTGCTTCAAAAGTGGCAAATTCATCGATTTTATGTTCTGTGAGCATATATGGACCAGTACCGTTATAGCCACTTACGCCATCTTTCGTTTCCCCATTTTTAAAATCTTTTGGTGATATGAATACATAAGGTCTCGTCATAGACAATTCAGCCAAAGTTGGATAGTATGTTTCGGACAGTGCTAATTCAACTGTGAACTCATCTACTACATTCACACTTTCAATTTTTGTAGATAACTTAATCCAGGCATGCTTCTCTGCATTATTTTGTACAGCCTCAATATTTTTCTTCACTGCCTCTGCGTTAAACAGCACCCCATCATGAAATTTCACATCTTGTCTTAAAAAGAACGTGTATACTTTTCCATCTTCTGAAACTTCCCAAGACTCAGCGAGTAAAGGTTTGATCCCATCTTCCGTGTTTTCAACCAAGGATTCATAGACCATCCCTTGTGCCGGCATTGAACCTGAGTACAAATGTGGGTTCATATCATTAATATCTTTAGCAGATGCATAAACAATCTCATTTTTATTATTAGCAGAATCACCCGTTTTCTCATTATTAGAACTTTCAGCTGAGCAAGCCGCCAAAATGGATATAATCAATAATATTAAACACACTAACTTAAACTTTTTCATTAACAACATATTTCTCCCCTTCAGCCTTATTAATTTGAATTAACGCGTTTTAATGAGTTAACATGATCTAACTTAAATTACTTCCACCTTCTAGCGGATTCCAGTGGTTGTCAGTATATGAACCTATTTTTTAAGTCGAGTCATATTTTCAATCGTTTGCTCCTATACTATTTCCAATGATCCTTCCTTATAGAGTAAAATAATCTTAAATAGTAATGATTACTATTTACGATTTACAATTGAATTATAGCATTATATTCCATATAGTCAATTCGTAAATTTCCACTAAATACAATTTTTTGTTTCTGCTGCCGCAAAAGGACATTCTTCATAGAGAACAACATTTTAATAGTGGTGTAGAGAATCATAAGTGAATATTACTGATAAATAACAATAATGTTGTTTGAAAACGCAAGTTTTGCTATTCGTTTATCGGACCAGATGGTGAATACTTAGTGTATTAAATATGCTAAAATAAAGAAATTGCAATGAAGATATGTACTTAAAGTAACGGTGTTTTTAATTGAAATATAAAAAGATGTGAGTGAGTATATGGGTGAAATGGAGACATTTAATATGAAAAACGTGTGGATAAGAATTTTAGTAGTAGTGATAATAGGCATCACCATTTGGAATTTTATAACCTACCTTAGTGATACGTTTATAGGGGAAGGATATAGTAGAACAAATCATTTTTTTATTGCTGTAATTACTTCTGCATTAACCTTTATCCTCATCCAAATAGCACTTAAAGTTGATAAAGTACATTGGAAATCAATCGGACAAGGAACATTCAAAACGAATATTTTTTTATTTTCACTTGGATTTTTTCTTTGGGTTGTACCTGCATCCGTTGGTTTAATTATTTGTTTAACACTAGGATGGGTTGAAGTAACATTATTTTCTGGTTTAGAAAACTTATTGTTTAGTATCTTGATTTTATTCATTACTGTATTCCTGATTGAAGCGTTACCTGAAGAACTTATTTTTAGAGGATATATTTATCGCTATCTAAATGTAGATTTTCCTCATTGGATAACGCTTATTATTCAGACAATACTTTTTTCATTTTTCGCCTATTTTATAGGGGCGATTTATTCATTCGAGCAGCTTCAATTCATTCCCGGATTTGCTCTGATACTGGGTTATCTTAGGGCGGTTTCAGGAAACATATGGACTTCCATAGGATTCCACGTTGCTATAATGACAGCATTGCAAATTTTAGGACCAATTCATAGTCACTTTGATGTAAGTGGGATGATGATGCTTCAATTTTTTGCTTTTATTTTACTTCCAAGTGCAATCGCTGCAACTGTATTATCAGTTATATTCCCAAATCATCAGTGGTATAAAAAAGAGCCTATTTTTTAACATAAATCAACATACGATGAATTTTTTGAAGGATATTGAATACCTATTATCTGATCGCATCACTGAATATCTTAGTTTCACCACGCATACAAAGAGATTGGGACAGAAGCAGAAATTTTATTGGATAAGGAGAAACCTTTACCAAATAATGGATATTTAATAAAACTGATTGGAATGAAGGGGCGACTCCTACGGGAATAGCGTGACGCCTGAGACTACAGGCTCAGGCCACGCCCGTGGAAAGCGTCCCTGGAATGGAAATCAATTTTGTGCACAGCAAAAAACAGCATTTTTCTCACAGAGAAAAATGCTGTTTTGAGGTTCTGTCCCAGCCTTTTTAAAATGATAAATCTTCATAAGTGTTTCGGAAAAAGAACAATTTGAGTGTTAAAATCGTGTAAACAGCACTTCTAAAAACCCTTTTTATATTGTATTGCTAAGTAAATTCCACCAGCTAAAAATGTAAGCGCATATTTGAACAAGAAAAAAATGGTCCACATATAATCTTTAGGAAAAATCAGGTCACATAGAATAATTGCCCACAGCATACAATAACTGCTTTTCAAAAAGATGCTATTCGTCCGTTCGTCTTCTTTCCCAATTTTCTTATAAAATACATAAGCAAAAATCGCACTACTCATGAGTAGTAAAAAACCAAATCCAATAAGTAAATTCCAATTTCCCGTAGATTGCTCAGCCCAGGACTTTAAAGGATAAAAAATTGCGTTAGAAATATCTGAGAAATTAATTTGCATTTTGATCACTTCCTTTCACATAAGTAAAAATATCGTTTACATCCACATTAAAAAATTGGGCAATTCGAAAGGCTAACAGCATAGTCGGTATATAATTTCCTTTTTCCATTACGAAGATGGTTTGTTTGGAAACCCCAACTTTCTCAGCTAATTCTTGCTGAGACATTCTGGCAAGTACTCGATATTCATAAACCTTATTTGTTATTGAATCACCAAAATCTTTCTTCATGACCATCACCTCTTGAATCAAATTATAAACTTTGTTTGTATAAAAGTAAAGTAAACTTATACAAAATAATGCGACATCTTTATATTTACTTAAAATACTTTGATTTAACAAAATTTAGGATTCCATCGGGTTCATATATCGATCTGGCTACATTCTATGATCTTCAGTGGTGCAATCAGATGAAAATGTAAAGTTCTATAAGTATTGGACTTCAATTAATCAGCTCAATTGTGATTTTATTTAAACAATAATTGTCTTTAAATGGTAATTCCTTGCTATAGAACACTTCATAAATAATTTCGATAATAAAAAAAGCGACTAACTCATTATGAGAAAGTCGCAAAATTGAACTTGCTATTGATTTCTTCAATAACAATTTTGTTCAATATTTTTTTTGGGGAAAGAGCTTCTTAACATCCGTTCTTTTAATTCGAATACTTATTGAGCATACTATTTAATTGGTGATTGAGGTGCGTAAGATGTTCGGCAGAATTAGCTACATTAGCAATTGCATTTATTTGCTCATCTACGGACGCATGGATTTCTTCGACAGTCGCAGCAGTTTGTTGCGATACGCTTGTGGCATTTCGTATAGCAATTGTAATATTATTATTTTCTTCAGTTACTTGTTCTAATTCGGTATTTAACGTATCTACCGCTTGTATAGTTTGGAAAATTGAAGCTGCGATATTACTGAATTCTTTTTCGGTTTTATTAACAACTTGATTCAATTGCTCTGAATGCAAGGTAGTTTGTGACATGGCATGCACAGTCTTTTGTGTTTCTTCTGCGATACCAGTGATCATTTCTTGAATCTGGTGTGTAGCCTTATTAGATTGTTCGGCAAGTTTTCGTACTTCGCTAGCCACTACAGCAAATCCTTTTCCATGTTCCCCTGCTCTGGCAGCTTCGATACTAGCATTTAGTGCTAACAAATTTGTTTCAGCTGCAATGCTTTCAATTGTTTCAGTGATACGAGAAATCTCTTTCACTCGAGAGGAAAGGCTTGTTATTCCTGTATTAATGTGACTAGAAGCTTTAAGAGATTCTTCATTAGAATTTTGAAGTTGTTGCACAATCTCTCTACCTTGCTGAGTCGCTTTTTCAGAGTTAATGGATAACTCTTTTATTACATGGCTCTGTTCATTCATAGTATTAATAGATTGTTGTAAATGATTTATCCGTTGGTTTGTGTTCTCTAAATCATTAAACTGTGTTAGTGTACCATTTGAAATTTCAGAAATGGCTTTTCCAACTTCTTCACTACTTGCAGACGTTTCTTCAGATACAGCAGATAGCTCAGTAGCTGATTCCAATAAATTATCGCTAGTACTTTGTAAACCACTTATGAGTTGACTTAGCTGTGATGACATTTGATTGAACGCGTAACCTAATTGACCAATCTCATCCTTAGATTCATGTAATTGACTATTTTGTAGTTGACCATTTGCAATATTTAATGCTGCAGATTTTACGTCCACTAAGAATTTAATTTTCTTTTTCGTTAGGAAATAAAAAGACAACAGACTTAGTATTGTAATGGTTATCGTGATGGCAATTAGAATATATTTCAATTTATTTAATTGGGCATAGAATTCATCTTCATAAACGGCTATTCCAACATTCCAATCCCATGGTTCATAGTAGGTCATATACGCTATTTTATTTTTCATATCTCCATTTTCGTCCTCATCGAGATAGGTTACGAATTGTTCATTATATGTCGTTTCATGTGCGCCTTTCACCATCTTTTCACGATTAGTGGTATCTTCTGGAATGGATTCAATTACATTTTTAGGATGTAGTTTAGTGGAGTAATCTGACCCATAAGCAACTAAATACCCTTTATCTTTATATACAAAATTAGACTTCGTGAAATCATAACCCTCTTCCGCAAGTTTGGGGCCATTAAGGAGTACACGTGCTTTTTCCTGTGCTTCGGAAAGCGTTAACTCATTACTTTCAACCTGTTCATTTAAAGTGGTGAGTGTAGCCAAGGAACTATTTGCTATATGACTTAAATCCAACTTTCCGCTATAAATGAGTTCATTCTTTGCTAAAAAATATCCAGTTCCACCCACGATTATAGCTGTCAATAAAATAATAGTACTGATTAGAAACAATAATTTAGTAGATATTTTATTCGTCTTTAAAAAAGATGTTTTTTCTCGTTTCATTCTTTATCCTCCCATTTCTATGAACAATTAAGTCCTATGACCTAAGCACTATTTCCTTATATCTACTCACTATATCGACAACTTTTAAAATAACTTTACAAGTCCAAAAGTCAATTCCCATGAAATAAATTAGTTAGCAATTATCTGAATAGCTAGGAGAATATCTTTAATTACTTTAGACTTCCTTTGACAGATAATCTAACTCCGTTTTTCATCAATTCATTAAGTAATAAAAATATTTTCACATCATTTTTCTTCAAAGATACATGTCAAAACGCGAAAAAACACCATTATATTGTTACTAGGTATTTTATACCTGTTTTCAACATAATAGTGTTATATTAACAAATAGCAATCCCGATACAGTAATTCAGTCTCACAATTAAGGCTGCTTATCTTAAGACTGAAAAGATTTTATTCAATAGTGTCTAACAGCTCAACATCTACTTTTTCGGTATCTTTCCAATCATAATACCTTTCAATATGCCATTTATTTGCTAGTCTCACATAATTATTGTCTTCAATCCACTTATGTAAGTCATTATATGTTTCCTTTATTTTATAATTTGAACCTTTATGTCTCATAACAGCATATTTTTGAGCTGGTATCGTAAGAGTTACCATATCAGATGGAATATCTGTGTATTCTTTAACTTCCACACAAACCCAGTAGCCATCTTCATCAACAGTTTCATTTTCCACGACAAATGCACCAAATTGTTCAGTTGGATTAACAACCTGTTTAATTTCACTTAAACGGTGACTTAACTTTAATGACGCTTTGGGTATTTCAACTAAATATTGATCATTAGAACATAAAACTCGAAAACCTACTAACCTTAATTCATCAAGCTCTTTAATAGTCTTATTTTGCATTGTTGTTTCTGACACTTTATTTCCCCCTCTATAGTATGATAAATCACAGTTTCTAGAAATCACTCCTAAATACAACTTTTACAATCCTGCGCCAACACCTCCATACGGATTGGTATTGGTTTAAATTTCTTTTAGGCTTTAGTACGAAATATTATTATTCATTTTATAATCTTTAAATTTTCTAGAGGTAAAAATACAATTTTTGCAGTACCCAATATTTTATCCTTAGCAACAAATCCAACACTAGGATCTCTGCTATCTGTGCTATTAAGACGATTATCACCTAGTACAAAAAAGTATCCATCTGGCACAGTTAATTCACCTAAGTTTTCATCTAATGTAAAGTCTCCAGTAAGGGTTCCCTTGCCCATCATAGCTTTCTTATATTCCTCTAAATAGGGTTCTTCGTACCTCTCACCATTAATAAAAAGTTCATCGTTCTCATAAACGATGTGGTCACCAGGAACACCAATAATGCGTTTGATGTAATTAATATCTTCTCTAGCTTCAAATACGATCACATCAAATCTTTCATACTCTACTAATTTTGGTCCAATTTTATCCACTACTACTCTATCACCATTTTCAAATGTTGGCATCATAGAAGCACCGTCTACTACAATAGGCGTAAACAGGAAATATCGAATACCACATGCAAATAAAATTGCGATTCCTATTGCTTTTACCCATTCCAATAATTCATTTTTTTCTTTTGCTTTTTTCACTCCTAACACCTCTTTCTCTGTAAAATATATAGCATTTATTTGAATTAACTTATTCAATCTACCATTATTAATACCTGTTATTTAAAGCAAACTTCTGCGTTAGGTCAATATATTAGATAGAATATACCAAATTCATGTTAACCAATATTAGAAAATATATTTTCCAAGTCATCCCAATTCGAACCAATCCATATATTTTCTTCATTAAACCTTTTTAATGGAGAAGAATTTCGTATTTTGGCTCGAACCCACTCTGACTCTTTCCACCAAGTTAATTTTATTGAGCGTATTAATTTTTGATGTGTAAGTGTATGGAATTCTCGATAACCTTGAACAAATGCTGAAACTGCTTCTAAATGTATTTGGCCATTGTTAACACAGCACGATAAAATAGATCTTGATATGTCAAATTCAGGATATACAAAATTCATCCTATCAAAATCGAGAAGTGCTGAGACATTATTATCTTTAAATAAAATGTTATCTATAAATAAGTCCCAGTGACTCCAACCCTTTTCGCATTCTGAAAAAATATTCGAGTCGTTACTTTCTAAAATTTCCCTTTGTATTTCTAAATTAGAAAGCGTATTAATACATTCAAATTTAGTCGCTTCTGTCCATCTTTCATGCCAATTTTTCAGCATATTTCCCTTTGACCGAACATCCCAATGTAATGGCAACTGAAGTTTATTATTGGAATTTAATATTTTATGCATTTCTCCAATTTTCTGACCTAAACTATACATTTGTTCTTCGCTTGCTATTCCTGCCTGAATATTTCTTCCTTCACATAATTCCATCAGAACAAAACGCTCACCATATGAAGACTGTATTACATATTTTTCTTTATGTAAGTAAAGTTTAGGGCAAGGAACACCTTTACTATGTAGCATATTTTGAAGAGTTAGTGAAGTTTCTAATCCCTGTAACAATTGTTTAGGATAGCGAGTTTTATTGTATTGTTTAACAAATAAATCGCCTATATCGGTTTTGACTTTCCATTTCAAATTCATATAACCTAATTGTATTTGAGAAAAACCTAGAATATTAAAACCAAATATACTGGTAATCGCTTCAAAAATATTGTCCCTAACATCCTTATCAATAGAACAAGTCATTAGAAGCTCCCCTTTTCACTTTCCTCGTATTATAATTTAAAATCATCTCTACTAAATTACCATTGGATATTGGAAACAATTCTCCCTTATTTCACTTTTGTGTCCTTGTTGAATAACACTGTATTTGTACTAATAAAAGGAATTCCAGCTTCTATATAACTTCTAACTAATTTCCAATCGTTAATGCTATCTTTTTTAAACGTCTGAAAGAACAAATTTGCTGTTTCAATACTCTTACCTTGTATAATCAAAGTAGCTGATAAGATAGCCATAGTTTCATTTTCTCTTAGAGGTAGAATTGAGATTACATTTATATTCCATTGAGCATTATTTTCTTTAGCAAAGCTAAAACCTTGTTCCCATCCATTTAATGATTCTTCATAACCAAAGTCAAATATATCTCCACCTATTATTTCTCTTGCTTTATAATCACGTGATATTAATTTTTTCAAGTCCTTTAAAGATGATTCTCTCCAAATATCTAAATATATATCTAAAAATTTTGAAAATTGATTATCCATTAAAGAACCTCCTTCACGGTTGTTATAGTTACAATTCTGTATAAATTACTACTTGTTCAACATAGCTGCGTCTAAAATTGAACAAGAAAAATGTATTGAAATAATAAATCAATGAACTTTCATTAAAGCCCATCATTTGCCAACAATTTAGGTCAAAATAATTTGCTATTAATGAAGCTGAACACAAGATAATTTCACTTTTCTAAATTCTCATATCCCCAATCTTTTCAAACAGAGCTTTAGCTCTTTTATACAAACATTTAGCTAATTTAGATCTAAGAAACTCATCTAAACAGTAGAACAAACATGAAGATAGAAGAGAGGTAATAAAATAAAAATTAGAAAATAAGCTCTTGATGTCTGAAAGTAGAAATTTCCTCTCCCATCCTGTTAACAAGATTGGAATCACAACAAACAAAGCGCCTAGTAATAAGTGTATTAATAATGCACAACTTCTTCTAGATAGTCCTCTAAGTTTTTTTGTGACGAAATCAGAAAGGAGTGATGCTGGTACTCCATAAATCAAAAGTATTGGAAATAAATATAGAACCACTACGATTGCAAAAGCAGTCTGTTCTTCGAAGAAATAGATTAACATAACCAATACACAAGTGGTTACAGTGGTAACTAGCTTTCTAATAATCATATTACTCACTCCACACAATAGATTATACTGATTAGTTATTTCTTCAATAGTCTTCAGAATTCCTTCTTAAACTATATATAAAGAGCTACTTCAGATTTTTGGACTGTCATACTATTAGTTGAATTAAGAAGCGTTTTTCACCTTATTTCATTACGGAATTTTAAGATGGTTTGGATTGTAAATATGATGCTAAATAATATTATTAGTAAAAGTATAATACGATCATTCTTATACAAATTAGTATCATTAACACTCAACCAAAGCATGCAAATAAATGAGTTTAACCCGAATAGAAGTGTCCAAATAACAAGCTTTATTATCTTATAGATTCTATTCCCAATTAAATACCTAATACCAAAGCAATGGCTTCATGAAAGATGAAGTTAAAGAAATTTGCTCCTCCCAAGGCATATCTATATAGATTAAGTTAAAGATATTGGTCAAATTGAATATAAAGAGAAAAACAAGAACACAAAAAAATAGAACCCATTCGCATACATAAAATAATGGAAGTATAATCTTCCTCAAACTTTTTACCTACCTATTCTTAAAAGAATTATGGATAATATTACATGACCATTTGAACACCCTTCTTGAAGTTTAGCATCCGATAGAATTTAATAGAATAATCCATTTTATAATGACACATCTGATGGATTTTCATGTTGCGCCTTTTTCTTATTAATTTTTTTCGTTATACTCCCTATACAGCCAACAATAAACATGAGGATTGCAATTATTTCAAGAAGTACGAATATTAACAGAAATCCAATTCCTGCAAATCCATCTTGTGTTATGTCGCTAACAATGATTGAACCAGCAACAATGAATATAGGCGTAAAAATTATCACTAAATACATACCCCATATCATTAGATTAAGTGACCAAGAACGTTTAAAAGTTAGAATGAAAGCCATTATAAAAAAAAATATAATAACGGATATAGAGGTTATTATTTGAACCACTCTCCTTTTATTTGCTGTCTTTTTATAAGCCTTATTTAATTTGGGCACTCGTTTATTGAATAACTATTCGCACCTACCATTTGACTTTAGTAGTAATTTATATTCATAATACATAATTTCTCAACTCAATAGTTGTCTCCTCCTTTATTTGGATGACTTATTTAACTAACCAGCTGGCATTAATTGAAGAAGAAAAAAGAGCTGTAATATCAGCTCTTTAAAGTATCCGTTTATTAAAGATGAATTATTTTAGAACTAGAGCATGATCAAGTATTTCTTGATATAGTTCATTCCAGTCTTGATAGTATTCTGTTATTTCACACGGACTTATAAGAGTTCTTTCAGCAGACTCAAACTTTGCTTGGAAATCGTGTAGTCGTTCAATGTCCATACGATAGAATACTTGATAACCTACCTTTGGGTAATTACTACTTGCATCCCAATTTGGATTTTCATTGTGGTCAACTATAATATGACCTAAAAGAAAGACTTTACCTGTTACATACCCCTCTTCGTACGCCTCACGTTTTAAACAATCTTCAGATGTCTCTTCTTGTTCAATATGACCACCAGGAAAATCCCACCCTCTATGATCTAAGTTAACCAAAAGTATCTTTTCTTCTTTAAAACAGAAACCGTGTACGCTTGTAATTAACTTTCTTGGCGGAAGTTGTGAATCACACTTCCAGGTTAATTTTACTTTTGAATTTCCCCAGTTCACATATTTGGTTGTCAATTCTTCACTCTTCCTTTAAACAGAATTTCCAGCGTTATGCTAACTAACCTGCTTACAACTGTTTTAAAATTATTGATGCCACTCAAATGTATACAATTTGTTTTCTTCTAGTTTGAATAAAGCGATAAAGTAATCTAGTCCTCCATTATTTTCTCTATAAAAGTAAAAATCGCCTACTTGAGGTTTAATAGAACAATATTCAAAAGCCTTTTTTACCTGTTCTATATCTTTTCCCTGCAATTGGTACATTGCAATGGTAGTAGTTATAAAGTGTTCAATTTTATTTTTTGCTTCATCTACATTATCTGTTGACAGTGCGATCATGCCACTATCTTCAATAGAGATTTTTTGCTTTGAGTATTGAAAAATATTGACCCATTCTCCATCGCCATGGAAACTTGCTTCAGATTGCCATACTTCTTCTCTTTTTTCAGGCATCGGAACATTAATTCCCCATTCGGTTTTATACGAATATATGATTCCAAGTGGATTTATTAAAGCAGTTTTATTCCAAATAAAAAATAGTATAACTACTAATAAGTAAAGCATAATAATTGCCAGTTTTTTCAAAACATCACCCTAAAATAGATGACGAATTATACTTCCAATTGTTTCTAGGATATGTAACAAACCTATTAACGCCCTAGGCTGTCTCATGACAGTGCTATTTCGCTAAAGCGCACCATTAAGGATTAAGAAAGTTGCTTCAATAACACATTTTCTTGGTTTTAAACAAACACCTTCTCATCCTTTCCAATAGCGGATTATCACTACACTGCTTACGATAGTTTAAATGATTTATTGTCTATAATTTCAACTAACTCATCTAATGTTCCAAAGCATTTTTCGATTTCGGGTAAATGATAAAAGGTACTTGTTGTTTCAATATTATCTATCTCCTTGTTTGGTGAATACAGATAGATATTTTTCCTATTTCCAATTGCAATACCTAGTTCAATGTGGCTCCCTTTACCTGCTGGTAATATAACTACAACAAAATCTGCTTCTATTACAGCAGTTTTCTCTTTTTCACCTATTATCTTTAATTCTTCTAATGTTGTTACATTTTCATTTACAGTCCAATCATACGTATGGATATACCCTCTATTCTTTAAATTTTCACTAACATATCTCACCAACTCTATATTTTTAAAGCTAGATGCAATATAAAACTTCATAGTTTCCCCCTTTTATTGTTTAATAGTTCTATAAATCCTTTTGATGGATTCCATATGTAGTGCTTCGTGATAGAAACTGAATAGAAATGTTTCTCCTAGTGTGTGAAATGTAATGCCAGACTTGTTAGTGAAAGGTTCAGGCAATCTTTTTTGTAGATTTCCAGGTAGGGAATTTTCTATTCTTTGTTTTTGTGCAATCAGTTCATCCGAAATTGCTGCTAGTGAAGGCGGAGTTCCAATCCAATTAGCTGGTTTCGTACCTGCACTAAAAAAGACTTCATATGCTTCAGGAAGAGCCATCTTATCTCCTGAGACACCAAATACTAGTTTTTCCTGTATATATGCAATGTGACCAAAATTCCAACGAATATTATTCGAAAATCCTTTTGGAATAATATCTGCTAGTTCCTCGGGTATCTGTTGGATAGATTTTTCTGTTATTCCCCTTACTGTCTGCATATGCTCAAAAATTTTTTGTTCCAATCCTACTCCCCCTAATTTCGTTTAATGCTCCTGTCCTTAAATGTATTCTCCTCAATTGCTCTAAATCCCTTCTCATTTTCCATATAAAAAATGACCCCCTTTGTTGGAAGTCATTATTTTAAAGTTCTGTTTACTGTGCTATCTATTCATATTGTATCCTTTCTCCCTATTTTCTTCTATGTAATGGTTGGGAAGCAGTTGACTAATCGCAAATTCACTTCGGACTCTAGGGGGAAATTAGATGACTATCTATCTAAAGACATTTCAAGTATTTGAAAGCGTTCAAGAAATGGATACACATATTAGGTCGCATATAACGCAGAATTGTTATAAGTTAAATGATACGGATCGTACAGTGCTATCTTTGCTCGCGCAGTATGCGTGTAAATATGCTGGAGCTACTCATTTGAAAGTTGAGACAATTTCTCAAGCAATAACTAAATCGGATGCGACTGTTCGACGGACGTTGCGCAAGCTAGAAAGCCTTTATGTCATTAAGAGAATCTCAACTATTCGACGTGTGACAAAGGGTTATGGAGCTAACATTTTAATCATTTTGCCTTACGATGACCAATCGGAAATGATCAGTCGAGTAGATTCTCAAACGTTAGTGAATCCAAGTACTGAACAGCACCTTTCGCAAGAAGAAACGTATTATTCTTTAAGCTCTAAAAAAGAATTATTACATAATACGTATTCTAACGAAATTGTATCCTCTTCATTTTCCGTAGATAATTCTACAAATAAAAATTTGAGTACATTCTACCAACTGTTCCAATCAACTATTTTCTCGATGCTTGGAGAAGACCAAAAGACAGTAAGTCAATTATATGGTGTTTACCTTAGCCTGACTTACCGTGTTACTAATTACTTTCCTCAGCATAAGGACTTCTATGAAAAAATTGGATACCAGGCATTGACTATTTCATTGCATGCATCACAAAAGAAGAAAGTTCGTAATCTTGCAGGTTATTACGTGGGTATTTTCGAAAAAATTTGCCAAAGAGACTTGTTTAAATTCTATGCGGAGTTTGAGGAGTGACCTATAGGCTTAGGCTTCAATGGTATTTCAAGTTACTTATGCGTGACTCTCGAGAAAAGGAATTACTCCTCTTAACTAACTCTTTAGTAAAAATGCGACTGTTTCTGTTGAAACAATCGCTTCCGATTTATCCTTTAATTGACTTCAATTTTTTCTTGCTTATGAACCAAATAAATATCGTTAGAACAAGTAGTATTATCGGAGTCAAACCAACATATTTCCATTCATTATTTGCCCCTGAAAAGTAATATGCTATCGGTATGAATGTGAAAGTACTAATTATTATGAACACCCAAGACCTTTTAACAATACCCAGCATTAAAGCTAAAATTGAAACAAATAATGAAAGCTGCCATAATAATAACATTTTTGCACCTCCATTTAGCTTGGTCTTTCTACAACTAATTCCTTACTTATCTACAGTATCTAAGAACATGTGAAAGAATGCCGCGTGATGTACCATAAATACGTTTAAGGATTTGACTTGGCACAGCATAATTTCTTTACTATGTCATTCCCTTTTACGGGCTGACTCTTTCCTTTTACTTTTTATGCCCACCAAGTAATCCTGCACGTGTTCTTGCAGTTCCTGCTTCTGTGTAAGATACTGCACGTAAAATTGCAGTAGATCCGTATTTACTACGTAAGGCATCCATAGTTTTCCCAAGCTTTCGTTCTTTCCATTTATTTTCTTCAAACAAACTTAATTGCATCGAATACTCTGGTTCTAAATTGGTAATCGAGATGGATAATTTCCGAACAGGACGGCGATCGTAAAATTCATCAAAGATTTGTTCACATACTTTATAAATGGTCAATGTAGCATTTGTAGGTTCATCGATAGAACGAGAACGATTGAAACCTCCGCCAAATTCGTCTTGGCTGTACCCAACGGATAGATGTATCGTTCTACCAACCATCTCTGCTTCACGTGCACGCCTAGCAACATCCTCACACATTTCTAAAACGACTGCCATAACTTCTTTTTTACTACGATAATCCCGAAATAATATTTGACCCTTTCCATAACTAATTTGTCCTTCTGCTAGAGGTGCTCCAAGCTCAGATATATCTACTCCCCACGCATGAAAATAAAGTTGGTTTCCCATCACACCAAACTTCTCCTCGAGTAGAGATAATGGAGTATTTGCTAATTGCCCAACCTTAAAAATCCCCATATTATTTAGAGTCTTTTGGAGACGAGAACCAATCCCCCACATTTCACTTAAGGGAGTTACTGGCCACAATTTTTCCTGAACGTCATCATACGTCCATTTAGCAAAACCAGTTTTTTTCGCTTCTAGATCTAGGGCTAACTTAGCCATAAGCATATTAGGTCCCATTCCAACCGCACAAGGTAATTGAAATTGAGCATACAGTTCATCTTGAATACGTTTTATTGTGTTTTCAACGGGTCCCCAAAGCTTTTCTGTTCCTCCAAGATCTACGAAACACTCGTCAACACTGTATACATGAATTGATTCGTGAGGGACAAATTGGTGTAAATAGCGTGTAATTTCCATCGATACTCGAACGAAAAACTCCATTTTAGGTTCGATAAGATGTATCGAAGGATGATCTGGTATTTCAAACAAACGAGTTCCAGTCTTTACACCAAACTGTTTTTTCATAGGTGGAGATGCAGCAAGCACAATACTTCCTTTTTGCTGCAAATTTCCGATGACCGCAATCGGGGTATTCGTAACATCCAGACCTGCGTCTGCTGCTGCACAACTTGCAAAAAAACTTCGTATATCAATGCATATAATTTGCCGATTTTTTAGTCCCTCATACATATTATTTACTCCCTTCTAGGAATGTACGTTCTCTATAGTATATTACGAACACAAGTTCTTATTCAATGGTAAATAATAGTGTATGAAAAAACGCTCTTATCGTAGGAATGCTTTTAATTATTCGAGATTAATGACAAATTCGAGACCGGTAAGGTTCTCTTTTAAATGACTCGTATACTCAGTAAAAATTAAACTTAATCCGGTTAAATCATCTGGAAGTGCTGGAGATACAATAAATTTGTGTGTAAAATGACCTTCCGATCCTCTTTTTCCAGTAGTACGACAATCAAAATTATCATTGATGTATAGATATAAAGCACCTTCAGAACGACTCCGACGCATTTCCTCCAGAGGATCGGAAATGTTCGGGGCATCCCAATCTATAGTAAGGTATATTACACTTGCATTGTGAAACTGCCGAATGAATGTAATTGCATATAAACGTTCATCCTTTTCAATCGCTTTCATAACTGGCAGATGTCTTCTGAAATTATTTGGTTCAACCTGTGGCCGAAAGATTTCCTCATTTCTCAATAATCCAAATAACGAGTTTAACAAATCCTCATAAACTCCATACTTTTCCGCCCAATTGGAGATCGATTCAATTGGTGGAACACCTGGATTGTTGTTTGAAAGCTCTTTACGTTGTTTTAAAAGTTCACATAATTGGTCATCGAGCGGCAAAAGCTTTTGGTCATAATAGTCAGATTGATTCACTTCTCTATTTTTCATATAAGTCTTCCTTTCCTATTTCTTCCGGTTTAACTCATTGATTTGTTCAACGGCATCATCCATATTTTCGACTCAATTACTTCGATGGAAAGATTAAATGATTTCACGGCTCAATGGCTTCGTCCAGATTTCCGATAATGAGAATTATTATGAGAAAGTCCGATTTTATTTGCAATTAGAATTGCTAAATCTGCACTATTCCCGGTTATATTATTTTTTCTAGAAAATATGCATCCAGAGCTTTTATACTGATTCAATTATCTTTTTCTACTATCCTCCAATACGTACTACCATACTTATTCTATCTAAGGTCAATAATCCCTTCATATAGCCCTCAAATAAAACAACACTCCCAAGCTTATGGGAGTGTTCGTTAATCAAATTGTACATAGTTCTATTAGTATTACATTTTCTCTGGAGCTGGTACACCTAGAAGTCGTAAGGATTCCTTCAGGACAACAGAAACTGTAAATGCGAATGCTAACTTAGAAGAAGTCGTTCCATCATCGGCTAAAATTTTTGTTCTAGCATAATATTTATTGAACTGGCGCGCAAGCAGTAAACTGAACTTTGCAATTTGAGATGGATCCGCATTATCAAATGCCTTTTCTACTACACGTGGAAAATCCTCAAGTAGCTGGATAATTGGCCAAGCTTCAACCCCAATAGAAGAAAAAGTGAATGCTTCAACCTCAAAGCTACCTTTTTGAAGCAATGAACAAATTCGAGCATTGGTATATTGTACATAAGGACCAGTTTCTCCCTCAAAGTTAAGCATCTGTTCCAACGAGAACTCAATATCATTCATCCGGTCATTTTTTAAATCATTGAAAATCACTGCACCTACTCCAACTTGTTTTGCAACTTCTTCCTTATTTTCTAATGTTGGATTTTTCTCTTCAATATTATGCTGAGCAGTCTTAATAGCATCAGTTATTACGTCCGCAAGCAATATTACTTTACCTTTACGTGTAGACATTTTTTTACCGTCTTTGAGCATCATACCAAATGGAACATGCACTAGATTTTTGGACCATTCAAATCCCATTTTTTCAAGTACAGAAAAAAGTTGTTTAAAGTGAAGTGTTTGTTCATTCCCCACAACATAAAACGTTTTACACGCATGAAATGTTTGATGACGATATATAGCTGCTGCTAGATCGCGTGTCGCGTAAAGAGTCGCCCCATCTTTTTTGGTAATCAGACTAGGTGGCATATCTTCGAGTTCTACTACAAAAGCACCGTTAGATTCAATTAACAATCCCTTTTTCTTTAAGTCGTCAACTACTCTAGTCATTTTATCATTATAAAAAGCCTCCCCAGCATAAGAGTCAAAATGAACTCCTAAAAGTTCATATATTATTTGGAACTCCTTTAAAGATGCTTCTTTAAACCAATTCCATAGGGTTAGAGCCTCTTCGTCACCTTCTTCAAGTGATTTAAAAGCTGCACGAGCCTGATCATTTAAAGAATCATCTTTTTCTGCCAGATTATGAAAATGTACATAAATCTTCAATAACTCTTCGATAGGTGCTGCAAGTATTTTCACTTTGTTTCCCCATAATTTATAAGCAACTATCAGCTTGCCAAATTGTGTACCCCAATCTCCTAGATGATTAATGCGAAGAGCTTCATACCCATTCTTCTCCGCAATATTTGCTAAGGAGTTACCGATTACAGTTGAACGTAGATGCCCCATGGAAAAAGGCTTCGCTATATTCGGTGAGGAAAAATCGATTACAATTTTTTCATGCATGCTATTTTTACTTCCATACTTCTGTAGATCCGTCATAATAGAATGTAAAACTTGGTTTGTAACAAAAGCTTGATTGAGGAAAATATTCACGTATCCACCAGCAACTTGAACGCTAGCTATTAATTGATCCTCTAGTTTCGCACTTAACTCTAACGCTATTTGCTGCGGAGCTTTACGAAATTTTTTGGCTAATGTAAAACAAGGAAATGCAATATCTCCTAATTCTGTCTGCTTTGGCTTTTCCAGTAACAGTTCTACTTGTTCAGCAGTCCATTCATTTTCTAAAGCAATTGAAATGACATTTGCGATTTGATTTGTCAGGTTCATGTATTTTCCTCCCATATAAAAAGCTCTCGTCTCTAAATAAGAGACGAGAGCTAAAATTCCCGTGGTACCACTCTAGTTGCCACAATTGTGACCGCTTTTCCGTTCTTAACGAGGTGTCTTCCCCGATTTTCCCTACTAGACTTTCAGGACATTTCTCCAAAGTGCGGTTCATCGATTCTTCGTGTATTAGGCTCACACCATCCCTAACTCGCTTCCCAGTCTCGTATCGACTACTCTCTTCTTCAATGAATTTAACATTATGATTTTAGATATCTTACAAGAAGTTCAAAATTCTGTCAACTGTCTAAATCATCTTTTAAAATAGAATACATATACAAATCATCAAATTTTCCACAAGTATATTCATAATGTCTTAGTAAACCCTCTCTTTTAAACCCCTGTTTCTCCACTAACTTTTGTGAAGGGGCATTGGCTGGTTCGATCAAGGCTTCGATTCGTTCGAATGAATAATGATTAAAACCGAACTTAATAACTGCTTCTAAGGCTTCAAAAGCAATTCCTTTTCCCCAATATTCTTTGCTTAATTCGAATCCTACCTCAGCACGGTAATTCTTTGTACTTCTATTAAGAAATCCACAACTTCCGATAACCTTTCCAGCATCTTTTAGCGTAATTCCCCATCTAATGCCAGATCCATCTTTGCGGATAGACTGATACCAACTGATTTCATCCACTGCGTCTTCTACAGATTGAAAAGGTTCCAATCCCATATGTTTTACAACATCTTTATCTGACAAATAGCGTAACATGTCAGAAGCATCCTCGTTTGTAACTTCTCTTAATAATAATCTTGATGTTTCAATAATTGGCATAGTCATTGTTAAAACCTCGATTCATTTGTAAAATAAATTTTGATTAGCAAAAGGTAAAACCCAAACCTCGAATAGAACAACCTCTACTTTGTCATATTAACTACAAAGGAGATGATATAATGCCACGAAGAAGTGACAATCAACATGTGAACCCCTCTCCACATTTTGATGGTGAAATAGAAAATATATTAAATGATCCAACAGCAACTACTGGTGCTAAAATCGGTATTCAATTGAATGCAAAAGAAGAATTTGCACAAGAAAGAAATCCATTCAACTATCTTCCAAATGGAGATAAAGAAATGGAACCATTTGAAAAGTTAACAAGAGGTAAAAAAGTAGAAGAATAAATGTTCCAAACAAAAGCTGCAGATAACTTTCTACAGTTTTTGTTTTTCCTTATAAAGTAACTGCATTTTTTCTTTTAGCTGTTGTTGATTCCATTCCACAGTTTTATCAGAGACAAAAGAGACTTTCTTACGCCTCGGTATTTTCACTTGACCACTAACAGCTCGAGTATAGCCTTCTATCATCGAAGCAATGGCTAAAATGACAAGTGCAAAGCAAATAGCTGGACCGAGCGGCAACCAAGGAACTCCCTGCAAATAACGGAAGGAGGATCCAAAAAGACTTGCCCATTCATATGCAATCGATTTAGGAGGATCAGCGAACATTGGGTCATAACTGACATCTGTCCCTCCAATATACAATTGTAAAAGCCCTAAATGAGTAAAGACAACTAATGTTTCCACGACCTGCTGACCATATAAGACGAATAGCTTTTCTCGCATCATTGGGAATAGATGTCTAGTAATAATTCGGGACTTACTTGCCCCTAGAGTTCTCGAGGCTAGAATATATTCCTGCTGATACAATAAGTTCGCCTCATTGCCAATAAGTGAAGAAACAATCGGCACTGTAATAATGGCCATTAAAACGACTTGTATGACAATACGCTCCCAGACAGTTGTGGAGAATCCTTCCATCGGCTCCCATAACACAGGAAACAAAATTAAATAAGAAAAAATAGTCATTGGTATATAATGTAGAGGATCAATGAAACTATTAATAACTGTTCGACGTTTTTGCCAATATGTTCCGATTGCAAATCCAATAGGCACGGCTATTAGCATACGTACCGCAGCGACACCCATAGCTGAAATAATCGTATATTTTGCACCGAGCATAATTTTTGCGAACATATCAAAGCCAAATTGATCGGTCCCAAGCGGATGAAGCCAACTTGGAGAGAGCGGTGCAGCCTCTATGACTCGCCCTTTTTCCATTATAAAATAGGTTTGTTTCGGGTCTGGACCATTTAACCATTCAAATACAAAGCTTCCGATAAGAAAGAAAGCTATTATGAGAAAACCGAATACAAAATAAGGTTGCTTCAATAACAATTTCATAAAATAGTACCTCCACGGCTTGTTCGACGTAAAAAGTACCACTCAAAAAAGCTATATATTATGAACACTGGTATGAAAAAGCTACAAACAGTTATTAAAAATAATTCTCCAGACATATGTTCGCTTAAGTGGAACATAATTCCTGGCATGTTGAACATACGCTCTAAGATGAATAAATTTGACAGCATAAACCACATCGTTTTTTTAGATTGAAAGAAAATGCTAATGATAGCGTTACGAAAAATATGTATGAGTAAAATGATAACCTTATTAAACCCAAGAGATCTTGCTAGCTCCACATACAACTTTCTTTCTTCTGCTTCAAACGTCAGCATACTTAAGCGGTAAAGCTGAACCATCGGCAAAATCATTAAACAAAAAACTGGAAGTAGGTAGATTTTTTCTCCACCAGTAGATGCGATTGACATAAAAACACCCGTATGTCTATGGACAAAGATAACTAGTAATTGAATAAGCAAAATAACTAGAATATCAGGTAATGACTCCAAAAAGAAAAACAATGTCTTGATTCTTTGTCGGGAACGTTCCTTAAAAAGCATAGTAATTATGGTGAATGATAAAGCGAAAATAACTGCAGCAAGCAGTGCTAAAAATAATATTTCTAGTGAGTAGAGGATATACTCCCCAATATAACTACTATAATATGTATCTAGGAAACGATTCAATGGAAAGATAACGAGTAAATGTTCCCCATATTCCCTCCACCAAAGCTCTCCTTTTTGAAAACCATTAATAAGAATTGGCAATCCACTGATTAGTAGAATACCGATGAATGCAACAGCTAACCTCAGCATCCACTGTATAAAACGTTTCACAAAAAATCCCCCTGTTGCCTATAAGTTATGATGAAATTATCATAACATAGTGAAAACAAAAGATAGAAAATTTTTAGTAAATTGCAAAAGAAATTGATGGCAGGTTGAGCAAAAACTAAATCATACTGCTAGTTTGGTTGTGTTAAAGCAACTGGCATAGATACATTATTTACTTACTCTCCACCTTGCTGTATCTGTCTTCGAAACTACCTGAATATGAGAAAAAGCTTTGGAAAGTCCGTACCTTGGCATATTATTATATATAGCCTCCGATGCACTCTTTTCAATTATATATGTTTCGTGGTAAATCCCAACACTTCCATCATCTTTAATCTTTTGGTTAAAAGTTTTCCAAGCTACAGAATGAGTTTTCCCATGAGCATATGCCTCCAAATCCTCAAAGCTCTTCCAATACTGGATCAGTGTAACTCCCCTCCAATTTAGAAGAAATTCAGTGTGAATAAATCCTAATCCAGGGTTCTGATACAATTCCTTTATCATAGGTCCCATTGCGCGAAAAACTGGTACCCACTTTGTAAATGAAAAGATTTTATTAATACGCATGCCAATAAAAAATAAAACAAAACTCTCATCTGTACTAGCAACAAACCTACCGTTATAAATTTTCTTACTCAAAAAATCCCCCTCCTAATCTATGATTAAAATAATATATTGAGTATATTCTCTATTTTTTATAGGTAGTCTTCTTCAGTAAAAATTCTTCTTTATCAATAATTTCTACATAAAAAATGTTACTCCTTTCTTTATCGCCTTTTAATAGCTCTCCAAGCGTAAGCTTTCCGTGTGCACGACTTCTATCTCTGTGGGTCAAAAGGGCGTCGTTGGTCACAGAGGGCGCCCTGCGCTCACTGGAGTCGCCACCTTGCGCGTTATCAATGACGATCACTTTTAGAAAAACGGATAATTGTATATATAAGCAATTAGAAAATAGCTCAAGTAAATAAATTAACAAATGCCACTTACTCCAACGTATAAGGTATTGGAGTAAGTGGCATTTAAGTTAACAGAATGCAGTATAGATTTTTTGAACCAAAAAAATCATTGAATAAGGGTCTTTGTGCATGGTTATTTTGTAAGTAATGCTAACTTTCTTTTAGAGGGTGTTTCGTATTTTACTTTTGTGGATTTTTGAACGTAACTTCCTCCACCAACACCATATAAACCACCATGATTACTCTTATAGCTATATAGTCGGAACTCCTCTCCTTTTTTCAAAGGACGCACTGTAGTTAGTGAACCGTCGTTCGCCAATTTGACTAAGTTTGTATTAGATAGAATAGTCACTTTGCCTATTTGCCCAAGTTTAAGTTCTGTTTTTCCCCACATAACTCTTACAGGTGCACTCAACTTCTTCGTAATGTAAGCAGAGGAAATATAACCAGCTAACTTTTGATCTTCCGTCTTAACTGGGTACCATACGAATTGATTTAAACTTGTTAAAGATTGGTCAAACAAGAAATTCCCATCAATAATTAATGTAGAGTTTTTGGATATGGATTTTGGAACAGAAGAAGTACTAGGTTTTGACCTTAAATTTACAGTGTCTTCTGTTATCGATACCTTGTCGCCGATTTGAAAATGATATGCAGAGACATATAACTGATCAGTTAATGTATAATCCTTCTTACGGAATCCAATATTGTCGCTACTGTTAGAATCATATTCAAAGTCAGCTGTACTAAATGGAAACTGACCTAATTTCGTATCATTCATATAACTATCTCTTTCAATAAATGAAAATACTTTTTCTTGATAGGCATTCTTATTCTTTAATCCACTAGATTTATATATTGGACTGTTAACAGGCTTTGTACCGTTATATGCCATTACAGGAAAATACCAGTTTTCGATTACTTGTGGTCCAGCATCTTTTATTTTTGGAAGATCTGTGCGATTATACATTTTACTAAGAATTTCGACGCCTGCCTGTATATTGTATGTGATATCGGATTTTAATTTTTCTTGATTATAATCTAATTGATTGGTAATTTGCATAAGACCTATCCCATTATCTTTTGAGATTATAGGCTTGCCTTTATCATCAAATTGTTTCCAATTACCATTTTCTGTTGAAGCCACGGCTTTTACTACTTCGGGCGGAATATTTGCTTCTAAAGCCGCATTCGTAAGTAGGCAGTTTATATGCTGAAAAGTTGGGTTTTGATTTGGCTTAATTTCTCCATATGTTGAACATTTAGATGTCCATGTTGACTCGGCGGATGCTTCTTCATAAGAAAAAGATAAAAACAGTAAACAAGTTAAAAAACCTGTCCATATTTTGATTGATTTCACTTATTTATTCTCCATTCGTTTAATATTTTATACTTATCTAGTATATTTTACCATGTAAGACTAGAGTTTCACAGCCACATTCAACTTTGCAAACTTGTAATAGAAAGAAAGTGCAATTTAAGACATAAGTGATTTATATATTTGTCCGATTATTCCTTCCATTTGATGAACACCTAATTCTGCATTCGTCATGATAACTGCCCCTTTTTCAATGTTTGGAAGTGCTACCAACATACATTGAAATCCTACTCCCCAACCAAGTGATGTAATTTCTAAATCTATTTCGGGACCTTCTAGAAACACGCCTAATCCAGTCCAACTCCTCCCTTTTTGCGGTGTAATCATTTCTTTTGCTAACCTTTTTGAAATACCAAGCTTACTCTCTCCTCTTAGAGCATTAAGTAGTTCAAGAAGTAATCGGGCTAAATCTAAAGAAGTTGTCCATAATCCAGAAGCAGCTGGATATGGATATATAGCATAGTTTTGATCTATCAATTCACCGTTTTTATTATGTCCATAAGAAAATTCTTTTTTATCCATTTCTATTATTGTCTTTGTATTTAAATAGCTATTTCCCATTCCTAATGGCTTAAAAATTAACTCATTCACCACTTGATAAAACGGTTTTCCAACAACATCTTCAATAAGTTGCTGCACAATACAAAAACCGGCATCTGAATAGTGAAATTCACTCTCTGGTTCACACTGGACTCTAATAGGATCTCTACAATAAGGAGTTGTCCCGTTTAATAATTCAACCATCGAAGGAATACCTAACTCAAAATTTAGTTCTAAAAAACTCCCTTCTGGGTCCTTAATTCCAGATAGATGACTAAGTAAGTTTCTCAATGTAACTCTACTATTTTTAGTAAATTCATTTACTGGAACTTTCCACGATACTAGTCTTTTATTTATATCTTCATCTAAGTTGAGAAATCTTTCCTCTACTAGTTTTAAAGCAATCATTCCTGTTAAGAACTTGCTAATAGAACAGGCACTGAAGATAGAATTCTCATTTACTTTTCTATCGCTTCCTGCTTCTAATAAGCCGTAATTTTGCGTTCCGATAATTTGACCGTTCTCAAGCAAAGCAATACTTAAACCTAGTACATTATAATGCTTCATTTGTTCTTCCATGTTGATACTTTTTAGTTTCATAATTATCCCCCAACATTACCTGCATCTTAGTTTTGTACAGTCAAATTCCTCTTGATATTAATTGTAAAAATATACTATTTAAATGATATTCACATTTAACTAAATCATCTAATAATGTGATTACTAATTCTCATTAATTTACTTCCATTTACATCTGTTGAAAAACCAAATTTCTCGTAATACGGAATTAACCTATCGGGACAGTAAAGTTCTACTCTCTCAACATCTTTAACTTGAGGATGCTCAAGAATTCTGTTCATCAACATAGTACCAATACCACTATTTCTATAATCCTCTTTAGCAATAACATCAAATATAAATGCTCTATATAAAGTATCTGAAATTACCCTTGCGAACCCTATTAATTCTCCAGTTTTACTGTTTATCAAACCAAGTACTACACTACTGTTGTCTATCAACTTACTAATTTCAGGTAGTGAGCGCTTCTGTGTCCACCATTCGTTTTTAAATAAGCTATGTAATTCTTCTAATTGTATTTCATTAAATTCCTCTACTACTATGTAATTTCCCACTACAACATTCTCCTTAAATATCGTTTTCAACTTTTCAGCACCTTAAAACATTCGTTACACACTATCGTTTTCCCTTTATTATTGTATAAAGGCTGAATATATTGTAGGGTGATTCAATTATTCATAAAAGTATCTGGAGTCGTCACCTTCCTCTCCAATCAACGATATTATAAAAACGAATCAAAGAATTGAAAATCACACAAATATCCTTGGTTTAAAATGAAAAAGGTAATTTTGAAATTGACTCGGTTAGGTGTTAATAACATAGCTATAGTAAATTAATTTTATCGTTAACATAAACATATTTTTTTACATTTTCACTTTCATTTTCTCATATTCTATATACATGGGTATCCTTGGGAGTGATGAGATGCGTTTGATGAGAAAAGGGTTAGTTATACTAGGTGGGAGTATTTTTATAGCGTTAGGTATTAATCTATTTTTAATACCATATAAAGTGTTAGATGGCGGTATTATCGGGATAGCCTTGATTTTAAATTATCTATGGGCTTTAAAACCAGGGTTAATGATTATTTTCTTTAGTATTCCAATCTTTATCATTGCATGGTTTAATTATCGAGAATATTTTTATAATAGTTTACACGGGATGATCATTTCGTCTTTTTTGATTGATTTTTTTCAGCCAATTGTAGGCTTCATACATATTGAGGCGATATATAGCTCAATTTTAGGTGGAATTTTTGTTGGTCTAGGCATTGGCTTAATGCTACGGTTTAAGACAAGTACAGGAGGCACAGATTTAGTTGCTCAGTTACTAAGTGATAAAACAGGGGTAAATGTAGGTATACTTATCTTTATTATTGATACCATCGTTGTTCTATGTGGGGGGCTATTATTGTCTGCTGATACGTTACTCCTGTCAATTATTACAATCTTTTTTGTAGGAATTACAACTAGTTTGATAACAAGGAATATTCAAATAGTTTAAAAGAAAAAACCGCTAAAGATTCACTTTGGCGGTCTTCTTCTTTATTTAATACGTTGTTCCGTTTCTTTATCAAAGAAATGTGCTTTGCTAAGATCAAAGGCTAAGTCTATTGTATCCCCAGCTGAAATATTGAAACGCGAATCAATTCGTGCAACGAAGTTTTGATTGTTTACTTGCGAATAAAGAATAATTTCAGCACCCATTAATTCAGCAACCTCTATAGATGCATTCACCTTTGTTTCAGGAGAAAAATCTAGGAATACTTGCTCGTCATTAATATCCTCTGGACGAATACCAAGAATAATATCCTTTCCGTCATATCCTTGCTGGCGAAGAATTTTAAGCCTACCATCCGGTACTAACAATTTTACATCATCCATCACAAAATGATTGCCAACCAACTTACCATTTAAAAAGTTCATCGCTGGAGATCCAATGAAACCACCGACGAATACATTATCTGGCTCGTCGTAAACCTCTTTTGGTGCACCAACCTGTTGAATAATTCCATCTTTCATAACTACTAATCTAGTAGCCATAGTCATAGCCTCTGTTTGGTCATGCGTTACATAAATCGTTGTAGTTTGCAAACGGCTATGTAGCTTTTGAATTTCAGCGCGCATTTGCACACGAAGCTTTGCATCTAAGTTAGATAATGGTTCATCCATCAAGAAAACTTCCGCATCCCGAACAATCGCTCTACCTAGTGCTACACGTTGACGTTGACCACCAGAAAGAGCTTTTGGCTTACGATTTAACAGACTTTCTAATCCTAAAATTTTCGCAGCGTTATCTACACGTTTTTTAATCTCATCTTTTTTAAATTTACGAAGTTTTAGCCCGAAAGCCATATTATTGTATACATCCATATGTGGGTAAAGCGCGTAGTTTTGGAAAACCATCGCAATATTACGATCTTTTGGTGGCACATCATTCACTCGTTTATCACCAATAAATAAATCTCCTGAAGAAATTTCTTCTAATCCAGCAATCATACGTAATGTAGTTGATTTCCCACAACCAGATGGACCAACTAATACTAAAAATTCTTTATCCCGTATTTCTAAATTGAAGTTTTCTACAGAAACTACGTTATTGTCATATACCTTTTTAATATTTACTAACTTAAGTTCAGCCATCCTATTTCCCCCTTGAATTGAAAGTGCTTTCATTACTAATAGAATACTATATTTTAAATTTTCAAGAAATGGGAATAGTGCACAAAGATGATGAAGAACTTAGTGTATATTGACTAAATACTAGTCATTTTCTAGCTAGTAATGCTAAGGATACGGTCTTCGCATCATGAAATTGACGAATATCAATCCCAGTCTTCTCAACGAAACGATCCAATCGATATTGCAAACTGTTTCGGTGCAGATGGAGGATTTTTGCTGTCTCCGAAAGATTTAAGTTACAATTGAAAAAAGTTTCTATCATTTTAATCGTCTCTTCGTCGTTTATGTACTCTTGCAATATAGTTTGAGAAATATCCAATCGCAATCCTTCTTCAGTTTGCTTTGTTAGTATGAATGGTATAGCTTCCACATAAGTCACTACCGATTTGTTTGTATAAAGGAAAACGCGTTTGGCCACATTGGTTAATGAATTGTAGTGAGGTGTAAGCTCAATAATATCCTTTTTGTATGGTCCAACAAAAAAGTTAATTTTCACATATAAATCGCTCATTAAAATATCAATTATTTGTTCGTATGAAATGCTTTCCTCTTCCATCATTTGCTGCTCTATGATAAAACCTTCGTGCTCACTTTCCCATAAAATAGGAACCTGTTTATTAAAAAGGGCTTCTATGGCATCTTTAAACAAGACCGGTTCAATTTGATTTTTATTAAACGCAAAATAAACAAATCGAAAAGGGTTACTAGGTTTCCAATCTTTCTCTTCCTTCTTTAAAACAGAAGAGAAAATAATTTCTCTCCAGTTTCTTTCTACTTCTGTTGGTGTAGGGAACTTCACAATATACGGAGAAAGAAAAGTAGTTAATAATGAGACATCTTTGGAAGTTAACTCATCGTTCCGTATACCAATGATTTCATCATTTTCTGTTGCAAACCATTTATAATCTAAGCCTAATTGATCCGATCCATCCTTATATACTATTAGTGTAGAGTATATTTCCTTTAACTGTTCAATCATTTGACACACCTCTTTTATTCTACTCAATGCTTGAATTCACTATGTAGAAGACTTCTCTAAATTTTACCATAATATTTAAATAATAAGAGAAATAATAAAAACGCTACAGATTCTTACTGTAACGTTTGATCTTTCTCTTATTTTAAATTACTTATTCCTATTAAGTACATCAAAAGCTACTGCTCCAAGCAGAACAATACCAATAACCTATGAACTCGATCTTGTCTTAAGGAACAACCGTACAACCGCTATTTTATATAGCTTTTTTCACAAACTTACCAAATTGGAGATAAATAGGTTCCCCCATATGCGAAATGGTTAAACTATCACCTTCTAGTAGCGAATAGGTTACAGTACGTCTTTCTATTTTGATATTTATTGTTCTATTCTGATATAGCAAATGAAACTCAAGTGAATTCCAATTATCAGGGAGGACAGGTGCTAATGAAAGACCGCTTTCTTTCACTCTTAAGCCTGCAAAACCATAAACAATTGCAAGCCAAGTCCCTCCCATATTAGCCATATGAAGCCCGTCCTTCGTATTACCATGAGTGTTATCCAAATCTAACCGAGCTGTTTTTCTAAAATATTCATAAGCTTTCGCTTTATCACCTAATTTGGAAGCCATCACACTAAATATACAGGAAGACAAGGAAGAATCATGTGTTGTAATTTGTTCATAGTAATTATAGGAATTATTCATTGTTTCAAGATCCTGTTCATCTTCCAATAAAAAGTGTGCTAGTACTGTATCCGCTTGTTTACATACCTGATATCGGTAAAGAGTTAGTGGATGATAATTCAGTAACAGTGGGAATTTTTCTTTAGGGGTATTTGCTAAATCCCACCGATCCTTTTGTAAAAAACTATCATCCTGTGCATTGATTTTGTACTTTTCATCGTATGGCAGGTACATCTTCTCACCTGCATCAATCCACTCACTCACTTCTTGCTCAGATAAATTTAATTTATCACCCAATTGGTTTAGTAACTTGCTATCATCTTCTTTCAAAAGATTATATAACTTAGCAGCCCACAGTAAATTATGTTTTGCCATGACATTGGTATAGTAATTGTTATTGACTATACAAGTATATTCGTCTGGTCCTGTAACACAATCAATTCTAAAGAGTTCCTCTTTCATATGTCCCGCATCGATCCAAAGACGAGCTGTTTCAAATAAAAGTTCGGCCATATAATACTTTAAAAATTCTTCATCTTTTGTTACTAAATAATATTGAATATAACTATAGGCAATATCTGCACTTATATGATACTGTGCTGTTCCTGCTGGGAAAAATGCTGAACTTTCTGGCCCTGTTATAGTTCTCCACGGAAATAATGCCCCTTTTTTATGTCCCATCTCCTTTGCTCTTACCCTAGCACTCTCCAAAATTGAATATCTTTGTATTAGTAAATTTTTTGCCATTTCTGGATTTGTCATTAAGAAGACCGGGAATATATAAATTTCAGTGTCCCAAAAATAATGCCCTTCGTATCCTTCTCCTGATAAACCTTTAGCTGAAATATTACTTTGTTGTTCTTTACCAACTGATTGTAATAGCTGAAAAAGGTTAAAACGAATTCCTTCTTGAAGGGAATCCTCTCCACTGATTTTTACATCTGCATTATGCCAATAGTGATCTAAGTAATTCCTTTGAATTAGAAGGAGATTTTCAAAAGATATATCTTCTAGTTGCTGGTGAATAGCAAGCGCTTCGTCGACAATATCCTTTCCATGCCTTAATGTGTCCGTATACACATTATATTTTGTAAATTGGATTGGCTCATTTCCATTACACAAATAGGTCTCTTCCACACTGCTATCCGTTATTTTGCTGACATACTCGTATTCAACTCTATTAAGTTCAGAAGAGGTAACACAGGCAACTTCTAGCTTTGTTGCATAGGTAATATTTTTTACAATGCTAAAACTTTCATGCTGCCGTACTTCTGATATATGAAGTCTTGTAGCGTGACCAGAAGCAACTCTAGGATCGTTTTTATCCACAAAATTAGAAACGCTACCTTCGACAATTGAAACAATTTTAACTCGTTTAATATTATTTACTGGTACTATTTTGACTTCTATCGCAAACAATTCTTTCGTAACAAACGAAATAAGTCTTTTAAAGTGAATTTTGACTTCCTTACCTTTTGCAGATTTCCAATGAACAATTCGCTCAGAGTAGCCTGTATCCATATGCAAGTTTCTTTCTAAATGTAATATTTCCCCTTCAAATAAAGAAAATTGTTCATCATCCAAATAGATATTTATAGTTTGTGCATCAATGACATTCAAAATTTTCTGTTGTATCTCAGGAAATGCATGTAGTTTCTCACCATAATTAATTTCAGTTTCATCATGAAAAGCATTAATATATGTACCACGAATAGAGCTATATGTACTTTTATAACCCTCTTCAAAATTTCCTCTAACACCTAGATACCCATTCCCTAAAGACAAAAGGCTTTCATTTAACAGAAGGTTTTGGTTATCTAATTCGGATCTTGTTAATTTCCATGTCATTAAATTTCACCTCAGCTATTTTTATCGCTGTATTTCTTTATTATTTCTTCAAAATTCAACTTAGAAGTATCTTCAACTAAATAGTTCGCTTGAGATAAATTTTCTACAGAACCGACACCAACCGAAAACATATTTGCTTTGTTTATTGCTTCTATTCCCGCTGCTGCATCTTCAATTCCAATACACTCTTTGTAAGGAATACCAAAGTAATCTGCAGCAATTATAAACGTTTCTGGATTTGGCTTTCCCTTTTTCACTTTAGATGCATCCACAATATAATCAAAGTAACTAGAGAGTCCTAGTTTTTTTACTACATTTTTTGCATTTTCACTTGCTGAACCAAGAGCAATTTTAATATTTTGTTTTTTAATATGTTTTAATAAATCTTCAATTCCTGGTAAGACATCTTTTTTATTTATAGATTCTGCTAATTCTAAATAGTATTCATTTTTTTTATTGGCCAATTTCACTTTTTTCTCATTATCCAGCTTTAATAAAGAAGTATCCAACTGTAATATCAGTTCAAGGGATTCCATGCGACTAATTCCTTTTAGTCGTTCATTAAATTGTTTGTCAAATGAGATGTTAATTCCTTCTGCAAGTTTTTTCCATGCTAAATAATGAAGTTCTGCTGTATCCGTAATAACACCATCCAAATCAAATATAAAGACTTTTGGGTACTGTGACATTAAATCCTTCCTTTCTTGATAAATAAAGTGGAGTAGAAAAATTTGTGTTTATGGAAAAATAGTCTTGACACTTCCGCGTTCTACTAATCGATGATCAATATTTACATGCTTCCGTTCTAGTTTATTTTCCATTAAGTCTTGAAGTAATTCGGCAGCCATTTTTCCTATTTCAAAAAAGTCTTGACCGATTGTGGTTAGTTGCGGTTCTGTGTAACTACTAAATATTAGATCATCAAATCCTGTAATAGATATATCCTCAGGAATTTTCAAACCAACTTCTTTTACTGCCTTCATAACTCCAAAGGCCATTAGATCGCTAAAACAAAGAAAAGCCGTAGGACGCTTAGTTTTCAAATATTCTTTTGCTATTACATATGCTTCTTCCTCTGAAAAATCAGCATACAAAATTTCGTTGTCTTGTAACTCTACCTCATTTTCCTTACAAGCTTCTTGAACTCCTTTAATCCGCTCTGAATTTACATAAGTTTTTTTTCTACCAGCCATTACAGCAATATCTCGGTGATTTCTCTCAATTAAATACGTTGCAATTTCTTTACTCGCTTTTACGTTATCTATCGAAACACTACCTACTAACCCGTTATTCGTTTCAGGTATAATATCAAGCACAACACAAGGTATATTTGTATCTATCAGCTCCTTATAATATGGATCATCTACACGTATTCCCTGTAAAAGTGCACCTCCAATATTTCGCTCTCGACAGTATTGTGCATAGCTCTTTTGCTTCTGACGCTGTGAATCTATTAGGTAGATGGATAATTCAAATTGACTTGTAGTTACAGCGGTATATACTCCCTTGAATATATTAAATGCATTATTATCTTTTTCACTATTGTTTAGAACTCCTGATGATATCAAACCAATAGTCGTTTGTTTTTTAGATGATAAGTTCTTAGCTATTAAATTAGGGGTATAGCCCATTTGATTGGCGATTTCAAAAATTCTTTGTCTTGTTTTTTCATTTACGTCTGTATAATTATTAAAGGCTTTTGAAACAATACTCACTGATAATCCAGCAGCCTTAGCAACATCTCTTATAGTAGTCATTTTCATGAATCACTTCCCAATTTTAATAAGTAAACCTTCATTAAGTTCTGCCCTAAAGGTTCAAAATTCGATAATATTTAATTACTTTTATTGACTAAAGCTTTCTCTTGAATCTTCAATGTAAATCTATAAAATATAGTAAAAGATACAAAGGCACTTAATGATCCTGTAAATAGAGGAAACATAAAAATAAGTTTGGTAACGCTTAAGTAAAGCAATAAGAAATTAATCAAAAGAACTAACAAAAATAATAAAGGACTTCCGATCGTTACAAAAAACGTGTTTTTTAATAATTCTCGAATGCTCATTTGAAAATGCACATTCAAGGAAAAAAAGTTAACTGTGCATACAAATAATACAACTCCCAAAATCGAAATTACCATAAGCAATAAATCGTTTTCATTTGCAAAAAAGTAAAAATCCATTATCCAAATAACCCAAACAAAGGTCAACATTAGACCAGCTATAGAACTCTTTTTGTAATTTGATATCATATACGAAAAATACGCTCTCATAAGTGATGGATGCTCTATCTTCAACACCCAATCCCGTGCCATTGCAAACAATCCCATCGTACTTGGAACAAATAATATAGGAACTAGAAGTATTAAGGGTACATAGTAAGCTACAAACTCTATACTGAAACTATTAACGTACAAACTTAATAGAATAATTGCGATAGGAAGATTGATTATCAACCACAAAATATTAACAACAGAAAATCGCATAATCCATTCAGTTGTACTGTACAATGCTCCTGTAAAACCTGAAAATCCTTGCATTTACTAACCTCCCACAGAAATAGACTCTATTTGACAGCCCCTTCCCCAATACCTTTAATAATATGTTTTTGTGCAAGAACATAGAAAATTACAACAGGAATGATTGTCAGCATCAAGCCAGCCATTGCTAAGTTCCACTGAATCGTAAATTCTCCAAAGAAATAAAAAGTAGATAGTGGGATTGTTCGAAGTCCCTTATCAGTAAGTGTTAAAGAAGGTAGTAGATAATCATTCCATATATTAATAACGTTTAAAATCATTACTGTTACTGTGATTGGTTTTAGAATTGGAAAAATAATTCTCCAGAAAACCCCAAACTTCGATGCACCGTCAATTGTAGCTGCTTCCTCTAATGTAATTGGTATAGACTTAACAAATCCATGGTATAGGAAGACGGAAATACTAGAACTAAAACCAATATGCATAAATATTAAACCTTCACGAGTATTAATCATTGGAATATGTAACGTATTAGTTATAGTGCTCATGAATTGCATTAAAGGCATCATTAGTGTTTGGAAGGGAATAAGCATGGTTGCTATGAAAATCATGAAAATAATTTTACTTAACTTATTATCCGTTCTTGCTAGCATCCATGCAGTCATAGAGGATAAGACAACAATAATTAGAACAGAAAGTATCGTTATATATAATGAATTAGCAAGTGCATTCAAAAAGTTCATTTTTTCCATCGCTTCTATATAATATTGGAAGCTGAATTCTTTAGGAAGTGCTAAAACATTTTCGTATAATTCCTGTCGATTTTTAAATGAATTGACAATAATTATATAAATCGGTGATAGAAAGAAAAGTGCTGTAATGAGGAGTAAAAGCTCTTTTATAAATTTATAAAACTTATTCATTACAACTCTACCTCCCTCTTTTTCGTAATATAAACTTGTGTCAGAGTGATTGCTGCTACTATTAAGAAGAAAATAATTGCTTTAGCCTGACCATATCCATAATTACCATAGCCGAAGATTTCGTTATAAATGTTCATTGCAAACATTTCAGTGGAATTTGCAGGTCCCCCGCCCGTTAATGAAAGGTTTACATCGTAGATTTTAAATGCTGATGACAGCGTTAAAAATAGACTAATCGTAAAAGCAGGCATTAATAGAGGAAATGTAATATTTTTTAACCTTTGCAACCAACTTGCACCATCAATCATGGATGCCTCCATTACATCATTAGGTATACTTTGTATTCCAGCGATGTAAATAATCATAATATATCCTGCCATTTGCCAAGTAAAAACGAAGACTAAAGCATATAAGGCAAAATCCATATCAATAAGCCAATTAAAAAAGACATTTTCAAGTCCAGTTATTTGACCGATTAGTGTAAAAACATCAAGGAAAATAAACTGCCAAATATATCCTAATATTAGACCACCTATTAAATATGGCATAAATACCATAGTACGTGCCGCATTTGATGTTCTAAGTTTTGATGTTACCAATAGTGCAAAAACAAGTCCTACTATATTTACGGAGATAACCGCTAATATGGTGAATAGAGTCGTCTTCCATGTAGACTCAAGAAAACGTGTATCACCAAATAACTTGATAAAATTATCAAAGCCAACAAACACTTTTGGATTGGCTGCTATACCGTCCCACTTAAAAAAGGAATAATATATTCCAATTACGAATGGAATAACTACTACTGTCAAAAAAATAATAAATAACGGCGCCGTAAATAATAAATACCACCCTTTATTATTTTTATTTTGCATGTGAAACACTCCTTTCTAATAGTTTGTTTATAAATGGATTGATTGAATAGGTAAGTACTGGACACCATTTAAATGCGATGTCCAGACTTTATTAATCTATCATCCTAACAAATTAAACTATTTTACAGCGTTTTTCCAAGCATCATCTAAACTTTCTATAAATTCTTCACCAGTCATATCCTTAGATAAAAAGAATTCTTCCGCTTTTGGAGCAAAATCATTCGGAACAATATTAGCTGGATAATAATTTTGTGCCCAAGGAATTGTTTGACCACTATTGGAAGCGTTTAAAACGTCTTGAGATAGTGGATCTAAGTCATTTGCTTCAATAGTTGTAAGCGCAGGAACAAATCCAAATTCCTCTACAATGTATCGATGCCCTGTATCACTTGTAAACATCCAATTTAAGAAGTCTTTTGCTGCTTTCGTTTCTGCTTCATCCTTTTTACCATTGACTGCCCAGTTATTTCCTACACCAACTGCTAGTTTATCCGTACCATTTAATGGGAATGGAAGCATACCTACCTCAAAATCTACATCAAAATCTGCAAGCATCCCATAAGCCCAGTTACCTTGGTGAATCATGGCTGATTTCCCAGCTGCAAAGTCACCCACTTCTTTATCGTATGTCACATCTAAAGGACTTGGTGTGTTTGCTTTTATAGCTTCCATAAATTTACCGAACTCTTGAAATTCCTTTGTTTCTGCCATTGTTACATCACCGCTTGTTAGCTTATCGATAAATTCATAGTGATCGCTTTGTAAAGAATATGGATAGTTACTAATATGCCCAATTAAGAAATAAGCTTCTTTAGAAAGGCCAAGTCCCGTAATATCCTCTGCTTTAAACTTTTCTAAAGTGCTAACAAAAGATTCATAATCGGCAACATCTTCGGGTTTCACTAAATCTTTGTTATAAACTAAACCAAACCCTTCTACTCCATATGGGATCCCTACAATTTTATCTTCTACCTTTAATTCCATACCAGGAGCAATGTCCTTTGCATATTCTTCAGAAGATAAATCGGCTACGTAAGATTTCATTTTTTCAGCTTCCGTTACATTTTGAAGACTGAATATGGATGGACCTTGATCACTGTTTAAACGAATTTGAAGTTGTTCAAAATAATCATCACCTGTTGTTCCCCATACTTCAACTTCAACACCAGTTTCAGCTGTATATTCCTTCGCTAGCGCTTCTAATTGATCGGAAATTTCAACTTTACTTTGGAAAATAGTTATTTTTTGATTTGTAGCTTCATCACTATCGCCATTGTTTTCTTTTTTAGTTCCCCCTTCATCACTGCCGCTACAAGAGGCTAAAAGCAATAGAAAAGCGATTATAAATAGACAACTAAATGTTCTTTTTTGGAATTTCATTTAAATTCCTCCCCTATGATTTGAATTGCTATAGTGAATAAAATGAAGAATCATTTTATAACTACCCATTTTTATATTCAAAATCTATATTTAGTACATCATCACACTCATAGATTTGATTATTAAGCTCAAATTCTATTTTCCTCTTATTTTCAACCTTAATAGAAAAAGTAGTATGACTAAGTGCTAATGTGATTGGCTGACCTTGCCAGTGAATCTTAAATTTCAAGTGACGCCACTGCTTTGGCAACTTCGGGTTTATCCTCAGTTTTCCATCTACTACCCTGACTCCAGCAAAGCCAAAGACAGATGCTTTCCATATTCCGCCGATGGATGCAGCATGTATCCCCTCATCTGATGTGTCCATTCGGGGTCCTAAATCGACTTCGGTAGCTTTCCTAAACAATGAATAAGCTAAATCTTTGTCCCCAATTTCACTTGCTAGAATGGAGTGAGTTGATAGACTTAACGATGAATCATGTAACGTTTTTCTTTCGTAATAATAGAAGTTAGCTTCTTTTACTGCATTTGACAGTGGAACGGCATCACTTATAAAAGTTTGGTTTAACAGATACAACATTAGCAGTATATCTGCTTGCTTCGTAACTTGAATGGCATTAATTTGTTCTGAATTATAATCTCGATAAATTGTTCTAAGTTTTTTTTGATTTTTATATTTTGTTAAATCAATTTCTTTTAACGTTAAGTAAGTATCATCCTGTGGAATTACAAAATCCTCTGCTCGGGGTTGCGGCAAATATATTTTTCCCACGTTTGATTTCCATAAAGAGTAAGCTTTTTTCATATCAAACTTCGTTGTCAGTTTTTTTAGTATGCTAGGTTTTTCTTTCATAAGTGTTTCGTAATATCGAATGGCAAGTTTCATATTAAAAAAAACCATATAATTCGTAAAAGCATTGTTGTTTACATGCTCTTTATACTCATCAGGTCCTATAACATTATTAATATGGTATGCCTGCTTGCCTTCATTCCACTCAAGTCGACTTACCCAGAAATTTGCAGTATCAAAAATTATTTCATAGCCATAGTGATTCATAAATTCCTGATCGTCAGTAACATTAAAGTATTGATAAATTGCAAAAGAGATATCTGCTGAAATATGTTGTTCTATAAATCCGGACCAAATTTTCGTTTGTTCCCCTGTAACAATATCAATGTCTCCTAGTTTTGGAGTTACTTCTCCGTCAGTCGGCCATGCCGACTCCCAAGGGAACATCGCACCACTAAAACCATTTTCCCTCGCCTTTTTTCTAGCACCTTCTAAGCAGAAGTAACGGTATGTTAAAAGTGATTTTGCTACTGCTGGATTAGAAAAAGTAAAAAATGGCAGGATGAATATTTCTGTATCCCAAAAGGAGTGTCCCTTGTAACCTTCTCCACTTAATCCTTTTGCTGCAATCCCCATTCGATCATCATGAGCAGGAGCCATAATTGTTAAATGATATAGAGAGAAGCGCAGAGCAAGCAAATCATAAGGATTTTCACTATTGATCTCTAATTCGTATGAACTCCATATCCGATTATTCCATGCTTCTTTATGCAATTGAAAGTTTGATTCATATCCTTTTATTGCACAGTTTCTTAAATCACTTAATGATTTTTCGCGGAGAAGTCTAGTTGTATATTCAGTAAAATCTAAATCATTATCACGACTTGTATATACTGTCGTCAGCTTTTCTACATCCAACCTATCATTTGGCTCAAGTTTAATATTATAAGTGAGCCATACTTTTCTTCGAGCCATGTTCATTTCTGGTTCATTTATACTTTCAACACCATTCACAAAGACTTTATGAGTCGAACTGATCACCACATCTATTTTAGATTCTCTAGTTGTTTGAACTAGCTGAATATCCTTTTTATCAAATATTCTCCGTTCACCTTCTAGAAAATGCTGAGCGCCAGAATTACTCATTTGTGCATCTATTCCAGTATCAAATGAAATATGAACGGGATCAGTTAAGCTTTTAACAAACATTTTCATGCCAATTAGATGTAAATTATCTAAAGACACAAATCGTTTAAATTCAAATTGTAAAACTTTCCCTTTTGGAGACGTCCATACAAAGGACCTTATTAACTCTGCCGTTTTTATATTTAATTGTTTTATATAGTCCTTTGTTTTTCCAAATTCCAGGCTGAACCGATCACCGTCAATTCGAATATCTAACCGTGTCACATCCGCTATATTTGGTAATTCTGTGACTTCATTTTCTCCTGCTTTATTAAAAGTACCATTAGCAAATAAATTTCTTACTTCTTTCATATAAGGCTCCTCTGCAGCAGAGCGCAAACCCATGTACCCATTACCAAGGTACATAATTGCTTCACTTTTCCCAAGCGAATCTGGTTGGAATAACTCTTCAGAAACTATCCAATTCTCCAGATTTCCTTTACCACGTGAATAACTTATCATGTGACTTAAAACCCCTTTCCTAAAGCCTAAGTAAACCTTACGAAAACGTTTTAGTTTTATAGAAAAAAAATACGTTTTAATGTAGAAGCCATTATGAGCATTCACAAAAAACGTTTAGGTTAATAACTATTATGTAAGCCCTTACATATTCCACTATAAATATATAATTCTAAATTGTCAATAAATTAATATTGTCTTTAGAATTATAATTAGGTATTTTTTATAACATCCAGTGATTCAATTCAAAAAACCTGTAGACAGTTTCGTAATCACGAATGTCTACAGGTTCTTTTGTTATGCTAGTCGCGTCTTAGCTTCTGCAATTTGGATTTTCACTTGATCGAAACCAGTACCACCCAGTGAATTTCTTCTTCTAACAGCAGCTAGTGGTGATAATACATCGTATATATCCGATTCAATCAAAGCACTTGCCTTACGGAGATCTTCAAGTGGTAAATCAAGCAGGAAATAACCACGTTGGATGCATAGGAAAACTAATTTGCCAGTTACCTCATGTGCTTCTCGGAATGGGAGTCCTTTTGCAGCTAAATAGTCGGCAAGTTCTGTGGCATTAGAAAAGTCTTTGTGGACCGTGTTGTGTAGTCGTTCCGTATGAACAACCATTGTCCGGACCATCCCTTCAAATATTTTCAATGAGCCAACTATTGTATGTACAGTATCGAACATGCCCTCTTTGTCTTCTTGCATATCTTTGTTGTAAGCTAATGGAAGTCCTTTAATGACAGTTAACAATCCCATTAGATTTCCATAAACTCGACCGGTTTTTCCGCGGATTAACTCTGCCATATCTGGATTTTTCTTTTGAGGCATTATACTAGATCCAGTTGAAAAAGAATCATCTAATTCAATGAAGTTAAATTCAGAGCTAGACCATAAAATAATTTCTTCAGCAAACCGAGATAAATGAGCCATCATCATAGAAGAATTACTTAAAAATTCTATAATAAAATCACGGTCACTAACAGCGTCCATACTATTTTCATAGACATTTGCAAAACCAAGATAATTAGCTGCTATCTGACGATCAATCGGAAATGTTGTTCCTGCAAGCGCACCTGCTCCAAGCGGTGAAATATCAATACGCTTCATTGAATCTTTGAAGCGATCTTTGTCCCGTTCTAGCATCCAAAAATAAGCCATTAAATGATGAGCAAATGAAATAGGTTGTGCACGCTGTAAATGCGTATATCCTGGTGCAAGTGTTTCTATATGCATTTCTGCCTGTGCCACAAGTGTTTGTTGAAAAAGATCGATTAGCTCAATTATTTCTCCTACTCTATTTTTTAAAAATAGATGCATATCTGTCGCTACCTGATCGTTACGGCTACGCCCAGTATGTAGCTTTCCACCAACTGGTCCGATTAAATCGATAAGCATTTTTTCCAAATTTAAGTGAATATCTTCATTAGCAACTAAAAAATCTAATTGCTTTTCTAAAGCCAGTTTTTTTAATTGAACAAGACCACCTAAAATTGCTTGCACATCATCAGGTGGTAATATATTGCAATCTCCTAGCATTTGTACATGAGCAATACTACCGTCTAAATCTTCTATTACCAATGTTTGGTCGAATCCGATGGAAGCTCCAAATTCATCAACCCATTGTTCGGCAGATTTTTGAAATCTGCCGCCCCATAGTTTTGTCATACTTCCACCTTCTCTGCTCCCTTATTCACCATAGCGTGTACTTTTGTTGGAAGACCCCAAAGCTCGATAAATCCTACAGCAGAAGCATGATTAAATTCATCATCCTTTGTATACGTCGCTAACTTCTCGTTGTATAGAGAATTAGGTGATTTACGTCCTTCTACAATTGCATGACCCTTAAATAATTTCACTCTTACTGTTCCATTCACATATTGCTGCGTTTCTTTTAAGAATGCCTCAAGTGCAGTTCTAAGTGGAGAGAACCAAAGTCCTTCATATATAAGTTCTGTTAACTTTTTCTCCATAACTGGTTTAAAATGAGCCAATTCTTTTACTAGTGTTATATCTTCTAATTCCTTATGTGCAAGTAGCAATGTATGAGCACCTGGAATTTCGTATACTTCACGTGATTTAATACCAACTAAACGATTTTCAACATGATCTATACGGCCGACACCATGTTTCCCAGCCAACTCATTTAGTTTTAATATTAATTCGTGTAATGGATACGCTACTCCATCTATCGAAGTAGGTACTCCTTTTAAAAATTCAATTTCAATTACATCAGTAGTATTTGGTGCATTTTCTAGAGACACTGTTAAATCATAAGCCTCTTCAGGTGGAGCTACCCAAGGATCTTCTAAAATCCCACATTCATTTGCACGCCCCCATAGGTTTTGATCGATAGAGAATGGGCTGTCTAAGTTAATCGGGATAGGGATGTTTTTTTCTTTGGCATAAGCAATTTCTTCTTCACGACTCCAACTCCACTCACGAACTGGTGCAATCACTTCTAAATTTGGATTTAATGCTTTAATGGAAACTTCGAAACGAACTTGGTCATTTCCTTTACCTGTGCAACCATGTGCAACTGCAGTTGCTCCAGTTTGTTCTGCAATTTCAACTAACTTTTTAGAAATCAATGGACGAGATAAGGCAGAAACTAATGGATATTTATTTTCATACCAAGTATGTGCTTGAAGTGAGATCAGTGCATATTCATTAGCAAATTCCTCTCTTGCATCAATCATATAACTTTCGATAGCTCCAACCTCTAGTGCTTTATTTTTAACGAATGCAAGATCTTTACCTTCTCCAACATCTAGACATACCGCTACAACATCATACCCCTCATCTTTTAGCCACGTAATTGCAACCGATGTATCTAACCCGCCCGAATATGCTAACACAACTTTTTTGTTCATTATATACCCCTCCAATGAATTTATATACAACTTTTTAGTATTAATATACATAATGTATCATGACTTATGTTTAAATACAACTGATTATTAATAAATATTAATAATTATTCATTTCTTCTTTAACTGTACTTGGAATGACTGCAATTGGATTACGTTTCAAAAAAGTTGTCAGGCACTTGTAAGTATTTAAATATAATAATGCGATGGTGTCCGCTATAGAGGATATAACCCGAGTAAAATCCTATTGTGGACTAGTCACTTAATTGTTTTTCGTAAATATGGTGACTAATCATCTGGATACAGATAGAGAAGTCAACATGATTAGGTGAAGTGGTGATGGCTTAAACTAAATATATGGGTGACATCAACTTGTTTGATAGATGCAATACGGCAACACTATATGAAAGATACAAAAAAAATAGACTTAGTTCACTCTATTAATTAGAGTACTAAGTCTATGTTTTGTTCTAGTATATATGCACTTTCTCAAAGTGTTCAACAACTGGGAAGGGATCGTAGTATGGATGAAGTAGTTTCTTCCATTCCTGATACTCGCTCGATTCTCTAAAACCAACTGTATGATCTTCTAAGGTTTCCCAACTTACTAGCAGTAAATATTTACCTTTAACTTCCATACAACGTTGTAATTCGTGTGATATATAACCTGGCATAGTTGAAATAATTTTAGATGCTTGACGAAAAGCCTCCTCATAATTTTCATCAGTACCAGATTTAACTTGTAGCATTACTGCCTCTAATATCATGTTAACACTCCTTTTTGTACTTCCAACTTATAAAATTACCTTTGTTCTATCCTCTTTAATAGCTCACTTAAAGAGATTTCCCCCATAGAGTTTATTCGTTCATCAAAGTTCTCAAACTTCAGATGTTTTGTAACATTATTAGGAACTATGACACAGCGAATACCTGCTTGTTTTGCTGCACTCAATCCGTTAAGAGAATCTTCAAAAACAATTGTTTCTTCACGTGACAGTCCTAAGTCTTTTAATGTTTTAAGATATAGTTCGGGATCAGGTTTAATATTGCTCACATCATCTTGTGTATTGATGACTTCAAAGTACTCCATTATGTTTAGTTGAGTTAAGTACTTATGTACCCAGCTCTTTGATGAACTAGAAGCTAGTGCTATTTTAAGATTATTTTGTTTAGCTTCATCTAAATAATCTTTAACACCTTCACGTAGTATAGGTGCTTTCATCATAGTTTCGTACCTAATTGCTGCATGCTCTTCTAGCATTTCACAATTGACGGATTCACCTGCTAGTTCCCGGAAGTAATTGTATAAAACATCATTTCCTGTCCCAATACATTGAGAATATCCTAGTAAATCTATATTTATATGATGACTTTCATAAAAAACTTCTTTGAATGCTTCATACCATGTAGTTTCTGTATCTACAATTAAACCATCAAAATCAAATATAACTCCTTTTATCAATTTCAAAACCCCACTTTCCTACTTTATGTTTTGAAATAGCTTTATGTAGCTATTTTCAAATTTCTGCCTTGTTTGCACAATTTCAATTTTATTAATATTCTTCATCAGCTCTCATTATTCCTTTTATGTCGAAAGATTATATAAAATATCAGAGATATAAAAACTGAAAAATGTCCAGTAAAATGTTCAATTGTTATAATTATTACAATAGAAATCATCCAAATGTGACACTTTTGTGAAATGTGTATATTTTTCACAATCCGACATTCTTTGCAATATCCTTATTATACAATAATCAAGTTGCTACATAACCTACAAGATATACACTTCATGAGATGAAGCTAATACACACTATGGAGGAAGAAATATTGTGAAAAGTCAATTGCACCAAAAATCGTTATTGCTACGAATCGAGCTAAAAAAACAGGATATGTATAAAAAGGCAAAAAGACTTGGATTTACTCATCCAATTGTCGTTACTTGCAGTCAGGAGCTGGATGAACTACTCAATAGATACCAACGAAAAGTTTCCTAAAAATGGTATATACAGATACCTATCTTAACTTCCAATGGTTCTACAAAAACTTTGAGTAAAAACATCAAAAATTGTTAAAAAAACCGATTTATCCTTTTTAAAGGAAGAGTCGGTTTTTTAATGTGTTATTTTTTTATGAAATACTTTTTCCCAACTGTTTCGACAATTGACGGAGCCATAGCATATAGTTTACTTGTAATACTCATGTAAGAAGGAAGATTAACCTCTCTTACCGGTTTTTCAATCACTTTTTCTATAGACTCTACCACTTTTTCCGGAGTCAATAGATGTTTTTTCATACTGTTTCTATAATTACCCGTCTGATCAGCTAAATCTAGAAAGGGTGTATCAATTGGTCCTGGATTTATAGTCGTAACCTCGATACCAAATTCCTTTAGTTCCATTCGGATAGCATTTGCAAACCCGAGAATGGCATGCTTAGATGCTGCATATGCAGATGCTTTAGGAGTAGCTACTTTACCTGCTTGAGATGCAACAAATACAAAATGACCAAACCCCCGTGTTTTCATCTTTTCTGCAAAGTACTTTGTAAGCTTCATCGGTGCTAATACGTTTACATTAAACATTTTCTCCATATCTCGTTCATCCATATCCAATAAATAAGAAAAGGTTCCAACACCCGCACAGTGAATTACGGTATCTGGTGTACCCATTTTGTTAAAAAGTGAATCGAAGGATTGTTCGATAGTTAAGTCCGCTTCAATTGAATGTATACCAATAGCTGATAAATTGTTTAATACATCGTTATTTCTACCAGACGCCCATATTTGGTGACCAACATCATGTAGAGTTCTAGCAAGCAATAGTCCAACCCCACTTGTAGCACCCGTTATTAAAATTTTTTTAGTTTTGCTCATATAACAAAATTCCTTTTTCATTTCGTTTTGCAATTATAAGCCCATTATCGATTAAATAATCTATTTGACCAATTGTTTCAGAAAGTGTCAAGCCAAGTTCCTTTTCATAAACTTTTGGAAATAATTGTTTAGTTAATTCAAAAATTGTTTTTTCACCGTCATTCATCATATCTAGTACTTTAAGTGCCCGCTCTTTTTGTTTTTCTAGTCTAGTTGTAACTAGTTCCTTTATATTAAATACTTCGTTACCATGACCACTATAAACCTTCTCAATAGGTAGTTGCTGTATTTTTTTCAATGATGCATTGTACTGTAGCATCGATTTTGGGCGTTCTTCTTGTGGATTTAATGGTGGCTCAATTAATGGGTTAGATGAAATTTTTTCGAGAATAAGGTCCCCACCTATTAGAACTTTAGAACTTTCAGACCAGAATGCCAAATGACTTTGTGCATGTCCTAACGTTTCAAGCACTTGGATATCAGGATGACCTGGTAGAATGTCCCCTTCACATAAATAAGTATCTAGAGAACGACTCCCTAAAAGGCTTAATGGTCTTCTCATCTTCTCCACCCAATTAAAATACTCCTCTGGAACCCCTTCTTCTTTTAGACACTGTAAGTAAAATCGGTCATGATACTGTAGAAAATCTTCATCACGAGTCATCCATACTTGATTGTATTCATGACCAAGAATAGTTGCTTGTTCAAATGCATCTGTCCAACCAGCATGATCGGGATGATGATGTGTTAAAACAACTTGCTCAATATCAGTAAGCTCATAGCCCGCTTCTTTTATACCTTGTGTTAATGCGGATAATGCTTGTTCTGTTTTTGGTCCAGCATCAATTAATGTCAATGCATCGCCTTTAACTATATATGCATTGACATCCCCTACTGCAAAGGGAGTGGGAACTATAATTTTATGTATCATTTGAATTCTCCTTATTAATGAATAGTCATTCATTACATTGTACTCTTATTTCGGGTTACCGTCACGGAAATATGGTTGACTTTTTATGATAAGATGCATATAATTTCATTAATTCAGAATATAAAAGCTAAGATGAAGATTAGTACATATACGATGGAGTTAAGAGAGTGAAATGACCTGGTGCAAGTTTCACCTCCCGCTCGTTTATAGAACCTACTTCGGAGCAACTATGTAAACATGGTCGTACCTTCTCGATACGAAGGAATAAGTTGTGCTGAAAATTATCAGCAAATTTAGGTGGTACCGCGGAAAACAAGTGTTTTCGTCCTTATTGTATGGGATGAGAGCGCTTTTTTATTTTGTCCTAGTTTTAATACCGCTCTACTTTCATTAACTTTAATGGAAATCAGGTAAACTAAAGGGAGGAAAATTATATGACGAAAATTGTATTTGTAGGTGCAGGTGCTATGGCGGAGGCTATTATACATGGTTTAACAAAAGAAAAAATAATTTCACCTGAATCTATTTATGTTACGAATAAATCAGATGAAAACCAGCTTAACTATTTAAAAGAAAGATACAATGTGCAAATTGTATGTGATCAGAAAAAAGCTCTAACTGAAGCTAATATTATTTTTCTAGCCATGAAACCAAAAGATGCAAATGAAGCTCTTACAAGTCTGGCACCATATTTAAACAATAATACTACAATAATTTCCGTTATTGCGGGTATAAGTATACAAACCATTACAAATTCTCTGGGTAATAGACCAATTGCACGTGTAATGCCAAATACTTCTGCAGCCGTTGGAATGAGTGCATCTGCTATATGCTGGAATGAGCTTATTCCAGAAGCATCCAAACTACCCATCATCAATCTTTTAGAATCTATTGGTTCTGTAAAGGTCGTGGCAGAAGAAGATTTACATGTTGTTACCGCACTTTCAGGAAGCGGTCCAGCTTACTTATACTATTTTGCTGAACAGTTTGAATCCGCAGCTATTGAGCATGGTTTAAACAAGGTAGATGCTCGTCAACTATTTATACAGACGATGGAAGGTGCAACACAAATGCTGAAGAAAGGTGATGTGGAACCTGAAGAGCTACGTAGAAAAGTTACTAGTCCAGGTGGCACAACAGAAGCAGGTTTGGAACAACTAATGGAGCATAAAGTGAATGAAGCTATTTTTGCTTGTATTAATGCTGCACAAAACAGATCACGAGAACTCGGGAAACTATTTGAAACTTGAAAAAAATAATTATAAAGGATTTTGAAATAAAATGGAAAATTCATATTTTGTTGGTTGGGGTACACTGGCATTTATTAATGCTGGAATTGCTCAAGGTAAAAATCGAAGCGGTCTTAATTGGTTCCGGCCTATCGCTACCGTAAGTTTGAGTTATATTAGAGAAAAAAAGAGATTCCGAGTGAAGTAATCCTCGCGGAATCTCTTTTTTCATTTTAGGGGAATTAATGTACCATTAATCCAACTATATTCTGTAAAATCTTCGGCAATATAAATGGGAAAACTATATTTTTCAACTTGGCTAAGCATTTTGTTTAAGTCAGACGGCATGAAGCGTGCACTGATATGATTAACGATTAAATGCTTAGCATTTGCTTTTTCACAAACCTCCGCTGCATCCACTATAGTAGAGTGCCCATAACGTCGGGCAAGCTCAGCAGTTTCAATATCGAATGTTCCTTCGTGGACGACGATATCTGCATTTTCACTTAACCATATAGAGTTATCACAGTATTTTGTGTCCCCTAATATCGTTACTTTAAATCCATCTTTTGGAGCACCAGTTACTTCCTCACTCTTCACAACTTTTCCATCTGGAAGTAACACATCATGCCCTTCTTTCAATTGTTTTAGTAAAGGTCCCCTTGGAACTCCTAAAGCATCTGTTTTTTCAATATAGAGTTCAGGTGCAAGGGCTTTTTGTTTGACAGTATATCCAAAGCAGGGCACTACATGCTCTAATAGTTTAGCCTCTACAATAAATTCTTCATCTTCAAAAACAACGCCTTCTTCAATTTCTATAATTGTTAAGGGATATTTCACATGAGTTTTGGAAACAGACAGGGTTACTTCTATCCAATTTTTCAACCCTGTTGGTCCATAGATTGTAAGAGGTTCTAGACCACCTAAAAAAGAACGGGATCCTAGCAAACCAGGTAGCCCATATATATGATCTCCATGTAAATGTGTGATAAAAAGCTTTTCCAGTTTACGAGGTTTTAGAGTCGTATGTAAAATTTGATGCTGAGTGGCTTCCCCACAATCAAACATCCAAAAAGAACCTCTCTCCTCTAATAGTTTCAATACAGTAGATGTCGTATTACGCTGTTTCGATGGCATTCCTGCACCAGTACCTAAAAATAATAATTGCATATTTACTCACTTCCTTTGTTCAATAGGACATATTGTAATTATAAGTCTACCCCTAAATTCCATGTATGTAAAAAACAAAACTGCTAACAATAATTAAACAATCAAAAGGAGTTCATAACTTATGAAATTAGAGACATTGATAAAGCCTTTAGGCATTAACATAAGTAAAGAAGACGAATCCATTGAAATAGATGGTCTTGCTTTTAACTCTGCAAAAGTAGAGAACAATTACATATTCGTTGCCATATCAGGAACTCACAAAGACGGACACGAGTTTATACAGGATGCAATCTCAAATGGAGCTTCCGTTGTCATTGGTGAAGAAAATCTCTCATCTATTGGTGTGCCTTATATTCAAGTAAATAATTCAAGAAAAGCATTAGGCTTATTAGCGAATATGTTTTACGAAAACCCGACACAACACAAGATAATGATTGGAATTACCGGTACGAACGGAAAAACAACTACCTCTTATATGTTAAAGCATATTTTAGAATCAGCAGGTATTTCGTGTTCTTTATTTGGGAGTATTTGCACTATTATCAATGGTGTTGAAAACATATCTACACATACAACTCTTGATGCTTTAACATTAAATCAGCTTATGGCTACTAGTAATGATCGTGCTATCATAATGGAAGTGTCTTCCCATGGTTTAGCTCAGGCTCGCGTGGAGGGTCTACGATTTGATTATTGTATTTTTACTAATTTAGAGCATGAGCATCTAGATTACCACGAAAATATGGAATCCTACTATTTGGCTAAGCAATCATTATTCAACTATTTAAAACCGAGTGGAATTGCCGTGATCAAATCCGACTCAATATGGGGAGAACGGCTTTGTGAGTATGTCTCTTCATTGAATAGAGAAGTTATTAAAGTAAATGGGACAGATCCTACACATATCATAAGTAATGAATCGTTAGTGTTGAATAAGCGACATCCGCTGCGCTATTCGATTAATAATCGTATGAAAGGTAAACACAATATAGAAAATGCTGCACTTGCTTTTTCGACAGCAGTCTCTTTAAATATCGAACCATTAGATATTGAGAATTCATTGCAACATTTTAGCGGAGTTCCAGGTAGATTCGAAATGTTTCAACATCCAAATGGAGCAAACTTCATTGTGGATTATGCTCACACTGGAAATGCTTTTTCTCACATTTTAGAAACCGCTAACTTATATAATCCCGAAAGAATAGTGCATGTTTTTGGTTTTAGGGGAAATAGAGACGTCCAAAAAAGAAGTAATATGATACAGATTTCTTTAAATAATTGTCACACATGTATATTAACTTTTGATGACTTAAATGGTGTATCAACTCAACAAATGATAGAAGAACTCACTTCATTGGATCCGATGAATAAATGTGTGATTATTCCAGATCGAACTTTAGCTATTCAGTACGCATGGGACCTTGCTCAGTATAATGACTTAATCGTTATTACTGGTAAAGGAATTGAAAATTATCAACAAAAATTTGAATTACCTACTTTATCTGATTTACATACATTGAATTATTTGAACGATTCGTTTGTACATCAGAACCATTTATGATGGTCATGGTCATCTAAAAAGTCTTTACTAAAACTTGTTTTTGATTCCAATGAAGGTTTCTTTTTTAATTTCATACCACGTTTAATACTATTTTCTCCGAATTTCCCTTGCAATTGTTCCACAAGCTTTAATATTGGCTCTTCTTTAGCATGTTCTTCAAAATTAAAAATAGATAGTTGTTCGACTGATTCTCCTTTATCATAGACATTGTTCACTGTTACACCTAGTAAGCGAACTGGATCCCCATTCCAAGAAGCTTGAAATAGATCTAATGCTAATTGATTAATTTCTTGTTCTTTATAGAGACGGTTAGTTACAGTTTTACTTCTTGTTTTGTTTTTCCAATTAGCGTCACGTATATGTATCGTAATGGACCGTCCAGCTAGATTTTTGGCATCAAGTCTAGCAGCTACTTTTTTCGATAAACGAATAAATACTTTTTCAAGGTCCACTATATTCGTTTCATCAAATGGCAGTGTAGTTGAATTCCCAACACTTTTAGTGTCATATATAGATTCAGGATCTACCTCCCTATTATCAATCCCATTCGCCCGATTTTGAAGTCGGACTCCATTTTTCCCAAGTTTTTCTTTTAGTAAATTAGGACTTGCACTTGCTAGATCTCCTATAGAAATAATACCAATCGTTTCTAATTTTTTTGCAGTACTCTCCCCAATTCCATGCATATCTATTACTGGGAGTGGCCATAAGATTTCATTTACTTGTCTTTTCCGCAAAACAGTTATACCCATAGGCTTTTTTAGATTGGATGCCGTTTTCGCAAGAAACTTGTTAGGGGCAATACCAATGGAACAAGGCAAATCTAGCTCTCGTATAATGCGATCCTGAATAGATCTTGCAAAACTCACTGCATCGTTGTTCATATCAACTTCCGTTACATCCATATACCCCTCATCTATCGAAACAGGCTCTACAAGATGTGTATAGGACCTTAAAATTTCGAATATTGCTTTAGAAGCGATTCGGTAACGTTCAAAATTTGGAGGTAATAATATCAGTTCAGGACATTTTCGTTTAGCCTCCCACACGGACATTGTTGTATACACCCCTCTAGCCCTTGCTTCATAAGAGCATGTAACTAGTATTCCCCTTCTCTCTTTAGGATTACCTGCAATTGCAATTGCTTTCCCTTTTAACGAGGGGTCATGTGCTTGTTCGACTGATGCATAAAAGCTATTCATGTCTAAATGAAATATAATCCTATGTTTTCCCGACAATTTACTTCCCTCCTTTTCTTTATCTATAGATTTAAACTTAGAATGACAACAGTATACAATTTAATATTATAAATCTACTCGATATTGAATTGTGAATTCTTCGTATAGAAATTCCTGCTCCTTCACTTACTGATATGGAAAGTTTAGTGAAAGAGAAAAAAAGTAAATATGAATTTATTATAAGAATAACTATGACTACCTTGCAATTTTGAATGTAGATATTTATAAAACATCGCTGTGTTTAAAAATTTAGTAATCTCAGTACATAAGTTTACAAAGATAATAATATAAATTATATTAGAGACTTTACATTTTTCTAATTCTATACAAATTATAACTGAAAATTTCAGTCAGAATGTAAATACTAATGCAACACAGGATAAAAGCATATAATTAACAATTACAATATAAGATGCTTTAACAAGGAAGGGAGAGGTTTAATGGGAACCCCTACTAAAATTCCCGTTTACATTTTAGGTGGATTTCTTGGAAGTGGAAAGACAACTGTATTGCTGAAAATGCTAGAACATTGTAAAGAAAAAGGTCAAAAACCTGGGATAATACTAAATGAATTAGGCAGCGAAAACGTGGAGGGACATTTGTTTGAAGGCAGAAAAGTATTTGAACTCTTAGATGGTTGTATTTGCTGTACCATTCAAGATGATTTAAAAGAAACAATGAATATGTTAATAGAAGAAATGAACAGAAGTTCCTTGGACGTTTTATTCATTGAAGGAACTGGTGTGGCAAACCCACTGGAAATACAAGAAGTCCTGTTGGGTGATCCATATATAGACCAGTTTGAAATCATGTCTATTATAACGGTACTTGATGCCAGTAATTATTTGGAGTATCAAAGTTTTTTTACGAGTTCAGCAGAAGTCAGGAACTTAATGAAAGAACAGATTATTTGTGGAAGTCTCTTACTCTTAAACAAAACAGACCTGATCCACTTTAAACAACTTGAGAAAGTTATAAACAAAATAGAAGAAATAGCCGGAAAAGACAAAGAAATAATACCTTGTACAAATGGTATAGTCGACCCGAAAATACTTTTTGATAAGAGGTTTCAGTCATTCTCTATCAATCCGCTTGAAACAGATATTAACTCTCATCATCATGATCATCATTCTACTGTGTTTGCATTTAAGTTGGAGGGTATCCCATCATTACCCAAAAAAACTTTTGAAAAATGGTTTAAAGAACTTCCAAGCAACGTTCTAAGAGGGAAAGGGTACATTCAAATAGAAAACTCTAGTGATCTACTGAGTTTTCAACTTGCTTCAAAGAAAGTTAAATTTATACCTGTACCTTTCACTAATAATAAAAAAACCGTTATCATTTTGATTGGAACAGACCTTCATAATGAAGATTTGAACAATCATTTTAAACTATTATTAGAGGGAGTATTATAAATCCTCTATAAATTTTTACGGCACTTACAAATTTTTAGAGATTCGGAGGATAAACCATGAGAGGTCAAGGAATTTCAACATGGAAGGAAACTGCGATTACAGTAATATTTGGCGTAATTGTTTTTTCTTTTATAGCTGCAGATTATATACAAATACATTTTGAAATTCCTAAGGTTTGGCTTAATGCTGCTACAATTTTTTTAAGTATAGTTTTAGAAGCATTACCTTTTGTCTTTTTAGGTGTATTTGCATCAGCTTTAATTCAAACTTTTGTTTCTGAAAATACTATTCAGAAACTGATTCCCAAAAATCCTTTAATTGCAATTATACCTGTTGCATTATTAAGCGCATTATTTCCAGTATGTGAATGTGCTATTATTCCAGTTGTAAGAAGATTAATAAAAAAAGGGATGCCATTACACTTGGGTGTTATTTTTATAGTTGGATCCCCTATATTAAATCCAATTGTTTTTGCTTCTACTTATTATGCATTCCAATCTACACCGGGTATTGCGTATGCTCGAATGTTCCTAGCTCTAACATTAGCTATACTAATTGGTTTCTTAATTCACCTCTTTTATCGAAATCACAATCAATTAAAATGGACAAAAAATGAATTTTTGGATAGTTCAGTTTGGGTAAACGAAAAGAAAAGCTCAAAATTAAAAATATTAATGTTTAATGCAAGCGATGAATTTTTCGATATGGGGAAATACTTAATTTTCGGAACAATTTTAGCTAGTCTATTTCAGACATTTTTCGATAGAGAGATTTTGGTTAGTCTTGGGGCAAACGATATAGTAGCCCCTCTAGTAATGATGGGTCTTGGATTTATTTTATCTCTATGTTCAGAAGCGGATGCGTTTGTGGCCTCTTCTTTTGCACATACATTTTCTACAGGGTCACTACTGGCATTTCTAGTATACGGACCAATGTTAGATATTAAAAGTTCTATAATGCTATTTGCATACTTCAGAACTAAATTTGTGATTGGCTATATGATTATTATTACATTATCCGTGTATGCGATAATTTTAGTTTTCCAATATTTATTTTTGTGAGGTGGAGTATGCAACAAGAGAGAGATTATGGTTTTCATATATTATTAAGAGGTATTATATTGATTGGTTTTTTTCTGCTTACTTTTAAGTTGGCTTTGACTGGAGATATCGAATACTATATTGCACCAAAAATGATACCCTTCTCTTACTTTGCTATAGGTGTTTTATTGATATTAGCAGTAATACAAATTTGGAGAAGTGGTTCCAAGAATAAGATGGATCTTTTCTGTAATTGTGGTTTTGATCATAATAATAGCTCGTTCCTCCAAAGTGGTTTTATTTATTCTTTATTTTTTTTACCTATACTAATTGGATTTTGGTTTCCAGATACGATTATGGATAGTTCCATTGTCGCAAATAGAGGCATCAACTATGGTTTAAATTCGTCCTTACAGCAGACAGAATTTGGCGGGGATTCTTCAGCACTTTCTGAAAATAGTGACATAAGCTATTTGGATGAAGGAAACACGGTTTATAATAATAGATTAGAGCTAAAGAATGAACTACTTAATAACCCGAAAATCATTGTAAAAGATGAATTTTATTTGGATACTTTAGATATTTTTGTTAATGATTTAAATTCATTTATCGGAAAAGAAATTGAGATTATGGGTTTTGTCTATAAGGAGCCTGACTTAAAACCAGATCAATTTGTTATATCACGAGTGGCAATTGCTTGTTGTGTAGCCGATTCTTCTGTATTTGGAACTATAGCCACAACGGATATATCTCACCCAGTAGTCATGGATGAATGGATTAAAGCAACTGGAATCTTGGCGAAAACAAATGTAGATGGCCAAGATTTACCAAACTTACAAATTAACAAGATAGAACGAATTGAACAGCCAGAGGACCCATATGTATATATTCCCTACTAACACATGAAGCATTTAAATCAATAGCCTGAAAAGGGAATCAGTAGCTTCAAAAAATATAAAACCGGAAACTATGTATTTAGGTCGCAAATTATTATTATTATTCTTTCTCTTCACTTAATAAAGAATGGTTAAAAGACGCCTAGTCCTTTCTTAACATTACCTAGAAATGCTGTTGATTGTAGCAAAGGTCGACGCTTTCCGTGGGCACGTCTTCAGCCGCTTCCTTTGCTCCTACGCAAGCTCGTCGCAAAAAACTCGCCCGTGAAAAGCGCCCACATGAAACAGTATTCAAGGAGAATTTTTATATACTTTCTTATCATTAAAAAAAGGTAGCTATATAAGCTACCTCATTTCATTTAACTAAAACATGAAACTAGTTATTAATAGTTTCTTCTTTCTTTACTTCTTCAACATATGTTTGAATGTCTTCAAAACCTTCTAATGAACTAACTAATATAGAAGCATCTACAATTGTAATCATTCGATTTTCTAGGTTTGCAACAGCTGTGAAATAACGTGTTTTCGTATAATTTACTAGACCAATTTGCTTTAGATTGTCCTGATCAATATCCAGAATCTCTTTCGCTTCTTTTACAAGAAGGCCAACCGTCATATCTTCAGTATGCATAGTAACTACTCTTGCTAACTCTTGATCAATACCGCTACGATTATACAAAACTTGTTCGAAATCGATTATTGGCACTAGCTCTCCTCGAATCTTCATCAAACCAATTAAATAATCTGGCAAGTGCGGTATTGGGTTTACATGCTCTAATTTCTCAATGGAGACTACATGTTCAATTGAAACTGCATAATCTTCATTTCCACATTGAAATACTACTACTTTTTCATTGCTCAACAAAGTCACCTCCTATTTATTCTGCCGCTACTAAAACGATCTCTACTATTAAATCGGCTAGTTTCTCTAATTCTTCAATAGGCATGCGTTCATTTGTTGTATGAATTTCTTCATACCCTACAGATAAGATAACAGTAGGAATACCAAATCCAGCAATAACATTTGCATCACTGCCACCGCCACTAGTCTTAATCTCAGCAGTCCTTCCAATTCGCTCTACTGCACGTTTAGCAACCTGTACAACAGAATGGTGTTCTTCAAAATGGAAGCCTGGGTACATTAATTGTGTTTCAGTTACCGCTTTACCTCCAAATTTTTCAGCTGTTTCTGCAAATGTTGCTACCATATGTGCAACTTGCGCATTAAGTTTATCTTCATTGATCGAGCGTGCCTCAGAAAGAATATGCACTTCATCACAGACGATATTAGTTGCTTGTCCACCTTCAAATCGACCGATATTAGCAGTCGTTTCAGCATCTAATCTTCCTAACTTCATAGCAGAAATAGCTTTTGCAGCTAAAGTTATGGCAGAAATACCTTTTTCAGGAGCCACTCCAGCATGAGCAGTTTTTCCAGTAATAGTTGTCCACAGCTTAGATTGGAAAGGCGCAGCTGTTACAATTCCACCGACAGTCCCATCACTATCAATCGCATAGCCATATTTTGCAGTTAGTAAAGAAGCATCTAATTCTTTTGCTCCTACTAGACCACTTTCTTCTCCAGCGGTAATAACAACTTGTATATCTCCGTGCTCGATAGATTGCTCTTTCAAACGACGCATAGCTTCAAATAATGCGGCTATTCCAGCTTTATCATCAGCTCCTAAAATTGTAGTTCCATCCGAATATATATAGCCATCTTCTTTTATTACAGGTTTAATCCCTTTTCCAGGTACAACAGTATCCATATGAACCGTAAAGTATATTGGGTCTACGTTTGGATTAGATCCCTTTAGAGTTGCGATTAGATTTCCAGCTCCGTGACCATTTCTAGTAGCAGAATCATCTTCAATAACAGTAAATCCAAGCTGTTCTAATTTACTTTTTAAAATAGGTGCAATTACTCCCTCATACTTTGTTTCAGAATCTATTTGAACTAGCTCTAAAAATTCATCTATTAATCGACTCATTTAAAAGTCTCCTTTTATAATGGAATATTACCATGTTTTTTGTTTGGTCTAGTTTCTTTCTTATTACGCATCATTTCTAATGACTGAATTAACTTAATACGTGTTTCTCGAGGGTCAATAACATCATCGACCATTCCCATTGAGGCCGCTACATATGGATTTGCAAATTTTTCACGGTATTCCTCAATCTTTTCCGCACGTACTGCTTCAGGATCATAACTTTGAGCAATTTCACGTGCAAAAATTATATTGGCAGCTCCGTTTGGCCCCATAACTGCTATTTCCGCATTAGGCCATGCAAAAACAACATCTGCCCCAATAGACTTGGAGTTTAGAGCAACATAAGCACCTCCGTATGCTTTTCGTAAAATAACTGTTATTTTAGGAACGGTTGCTTCTGAATAAGCAAATAATATTTTAGCGCCGTGGCGAATAATTCCACCATGTTCCTGTTTAATACCTGGGAAGAATCCAGTTACATCTTCAAACGTAATGATAGGGATATTGAAGGAATCACAAAAACGAATAAAACGTGCAGCTTTGTCTGAAGAGTCTATATCTAATCCTCCAGCCATTACTTTTGGTTGGTTACAAACTAGACCAACTACCTCGCCTTTAATACGAGCTAGACCAATAACTATATTTTTAGCAAACTCCTTTTGCACTTCTAAGAAAGAATCTGTATCAACTATCTGTTCAATAACCTTTCTAACATCATAAGGGCGGATTGCCTCATAAGGAACGATATCTGCTAATTCAGAACGGTAATCATCTTCTTCTACTACATCAGCTAAAGGAGCTTTTTCTTCATAGCTTTGTGGTAGATAACTTAATAGCAGACGGACACTTTCTAATACTACCTCTTCAGTCTCCCCACGGAAATGTGCATTTCCACTTATAGTATTATGTACTTTCGATCCACCCAGATCTTCGGCAGAAATTTTTTCTCCGGTAACTGTTTCTATTACTTTAGGACCTGTGATAAACATTTGGCTAGTTTCATCTGTCATAAACACAAAGTCAGTTATAGCAGGTGAATACACAGCTCCACCAGCACATGGACCTAAGATTACAGAAATTTGAGGTATAACGCCGGAATATATGGCATTACGATAAAAAATTTGTCCGTATCCATCTAGTGAAACAACGCCTTCTTGAATACGAGCACCACCGGAATCGTTTAACCCAATAAACGGCGCTCCATTTTTTGCTGCTAAGTCCATTACGTTCGCAATTTTAAGTGCATGCATTTCTCCCAAAGCTCCACCAAAAACTGTGAAATCTTGTGAGAATAGATAAATTGGACGACCATTCACTTTCCCGTAACCAGTTACGACCCCATCTCCAGGACCTTCTTGCTTGTCCATTCCGAAGTCAACTGTACGGTGCTTGATAAAAGGGTTTAACTCTACAAACGAATCTTTGTCTACTAGTAATTCAATACGTTCACGAGCAGTCAACTTCCCTTTTTCATGCTGCTTTTCTATCCGTTCATCTCCGCCACCAAGTTCGATTTTACGTTTACGATCATATAAATCATTAATTTTTTCATAAATATCCATAATTACTTCTCTCCCCCGGTTTTGTCGACTAATTCATAAAGTACTCCATGAGATGCTTTTGGATGTATAAAAGCCACCTGAGCACCATGGGCACCAGCTTTTGCAGTCTCTTGTATAAGCCGAACTCCCTTGTCTTTTAGCTCATCCAAACGCTGTTGTATACTTGTAACGCCAAAAGCTATATGATGAATACCTTCACCTTTTTTTTCGATAAATGAATGAATCGTACTTGTATCATCGATTGGTTGAAGCAATTCTAAATGGACATTGCCGCTATCAATAAAAGCTACACGAACTTTTTCTGATACAACATCTTCAATATGTACTAGTTTTAACCCCAATGTATCTATGTAATATGGAAGAGAGTCTTCAATACTTTTTACAGCAATACCAATATGATCAATTTTCTCCATTTTTACACCCCTTTTGTAAAACGCTTACCTTTTCCTATTGTACCTATTTCAAAAAAAAATCTCTACCTCTTGTGCATTTTTATGTTTTTGTTAAAATAAAGGTACAAGCTAAAGGAGAGAAATTATGCGCAACCAAACATTTCGTAAAATTATTGTTTATTTAATGATTTTTGTAATGGTAATGTCTACATTACTATTCGGTCTAAGTTTCGTCCTTTAAGAAATAAGAAAAACCAGCGAAAGCATATATATGTTTTCGCTGGTTTTTTATTTTCTTTTAAGAAAAGTATATAAAAATCATGAACACTGTGTTTATGATGATTAAACAAATGAATTATACCGCAATGATTTACTTTTCAGGCGTTACAAAGGAACGAAGGCTAAGAGCGCCACATCTTGTGGCAAAGCCTTCGTGACCAACATCCTGTTGGCCTCCGCGGGGTGAGCGATGAGCCATCACCGTCGCTTATGCGTCGATGTGATGACTCATCTGTCTCACTCATCCGCTGGAGTCGCCACCTTTCACTTCAATCAATGAAATGAGTAGCACCCAACAAGAAGATTCAGCATAGCTTATCGCTTAGATAAGACTATTCAAAGTTAATAAAGTGATAAAACCATCTGCTAAATTAGGGATGTTATTCTGTAATGAAGGGTGAAGAAAGTAAATTTCCTTTTACTAGTGGAAATAAAGAAAAATAGAAAGTGTCCTCTGAAAAAGAAGCGCAATAGCGAATGAAATTGTATCTTCGAGAGCTTGCTTTATAAATAGAAGAGTGTCTGTTCTCTAGTTATTCAAAAAATGCATTAATCTGTTTCTAGAAATTGTAGAAGGGCGAAGGACAAACAAATGCCATAAGATTACCGAAAAACAGAGGCCGGTCGTGACTGACGTCACGACCGGCCTCTGAAAAAATCAATCGATAATAACATAGTTTCAAGACTGTCCAAAGCATGCCAAAACTAATAGAAACAAGTTTTAACTTAAAGGGCACTCCCGTTTTTACTTAATTATACTTCTTCACAATATTCTTCAAATAATCCTTGAAGATGTGTGATTACTGAAGTTGGAGCATGGCCTTCTATCTCATGACGACCAATTTCTGCTACTGGTTGTCCATCTTTCAACAGTACAAATGATGGAGAGGAAGGTAAGTGATCATCACCGAATAGATTACGTGCTTGTTGAGTTGCTAATTTGTCTTGACCAGCAAAAACAGTAACTAAATGGTCCGGACGTTTATCATAATGTACAGAGTTTGCTGCAGCAGGGCGAGCAATACCTCCAGCACATCCGCATACTGAGTTTACCATTACTAATGTTGTTCCTTTTCGAGCAAATGCAGCGTCTACATCTTCAGGTGTTTCAAGTTGCTCATAGCCTGCTGCTTCCATTTCTCCACGAGCTTGTACCAGTATATCATTCATATATAGATTGAAATCCATATTCATTTATGCCACTCTCCTTTTTTAAACTATATTTATCTTATCAGATTATAGGTTTGGATTCGAGGAAAAAAGATCGTCAACCGCTTGCGAAACCGTTATTTTTTCGTTCCGCACTAATTGCTCTAATTTTGCCATTGATTGTTTTCTTTCATTAGAAGAAAAAAAGTCATCATATAATCGATCGACAATCATTGATTTAAACCATTCAACTGTTTGTTCTTTTCTTCTTTGTTGCCATACAGTTTTTTCCTTCATCACTTGCTGGAAATGAAGTATATTTTCCCAAACGATATCTAAGCCAATTTTTTGTAGCGAAGATACTGCTAGTGCGGGAGTCTTCCAATATGGTGAGGAAGGTGCTAGAAAGTGAAGTATTTGCTTATACTCAGCAACTGTTTTTTTGGCTAGCTTTTCATTTGATCCGTCTGCTTTATGAACAATAATAGCATCAGCAAGCTCCATTATTCCTTTTTTCATCCCTTGAAGTTCATCTCCTGCACCTGTAAGCGCTAATAATAAAAAGAAATCGACCATTCCTCGTACAATCGTTTCACTTTGACCTACACCAACCGTTTCAACTAAAATCACATCGTAACCGGCAGCCTCACAAAGAAGCATCGTCTCACGAGACTTTTTGTGTACGCCTCCAAGTGTACCTGCAGTTGGGGATGGTCTAATAAATGCGTTCGGATGTCTGGAGAGTTCTTCCATTCTTGTTTTGTCCCCTAGAATACTTCCACCTGTCAAGGAGGAACTAGGGTCTATAGCTAGTACTGCTACTCTATATCCCTGATCGCATAGCATTTTACCAAATGACTCGATAAAGGTACTTTTTCCTACTCCAGGAACTCCAGTTATTCCGATACGAACACTGTTACCAGTAAATGAAAGTAAGTTTTTCAATAATTGCTGTCCGATATGCTGCTGATCAAATACAGTACTTTCTATAAATGTTATCGCTTTTGCTAAATGTAACCTGGAGCCATTTTGTATATTTCGGATATATTCCTCTTCATTGATTTGAAGAGGCTTTTTTTTGGAGAACTTTTTAATAGAAGCCTTCCCCACACCATCATGTTGCGATTTAATACCACTCATCACATGCATAGTAGAATCGTTATTATTATCCGTTTTTGACATTAATCTTCCACTTCCTCGTAGCCAAGGCGCTTATAAATCTCTTCAATAACTTTTTGTGCTGCTACTGGAATAACTGTTCCTGGTCCGAAAATAGCGGAAGCGCCGTTGTCACGCAGGAAAGAATAATCCTGTGCTGGGATAACACCACCAACAACGATTAATATATCTTCTCTACCAAGCTTAGCTAACTCCTCTTTCAATGAAGGTACTAACGTCATATGTCCAGCAGCTAATGAACTTACTCCGACAACATGAACATCATTTTCTACCGCCTGTAGTGCAGTTTCTGCAGGTGTTTGGAAAAGTGGACTAATATCAACGTCAAATCCTAAATCAGCAAATGCAGTTGCAATAACCTTAGCTCCGCGATCATGCCCATCTTGACCCATTTTGGCGATTAAAATACGTGGGCGACGACCTTCGTTTTCCCGGAAATCCTCTGCCATTTGTTTCACTGCATCAATCTCTTCAGCATCATTAAAGTTTGCACTATATACACCACTCACAGAACGAATCACCGCCTTATGTCTGCCTGCTACCACTTCGATTGCATCTGAAATTTCACCAATAGTTGCACGTTCCCTAGCAGCAACAACAGCAGCTTCTAACAGATTTGTTTCACCAGTTCTTGCTGCATCAGTTAATTTAGTTAACGCTTTTTGTACTGCTTTTTCATCACGGTCAGCTTTAACTTTTTCTAAGCGTTCCATTTGTTTTTGACGAACGACAGTATTGTCTATATTTAAAATATCAATAGCATCTTCTTGCTCTAAACGGTATTTGTTTACTCCAATGATAACTTCTTTAGAAGAGTCAATTTGTGCTTGTTTTTTAGCAGCTGCTTCTTCTATCTTCATTTTAGGAAGACCGGTTTCTATCGCTTTTGCCATACCTCCAAGTTCTTCAATTTCTTCAATCAAAGTCCATGCTTTTTCCATTAATTCGTGTGTTAGTGTCTCGACATAGTAAGACCCACCCCATGGATCTATTACCTTTGTCATATTCGTTTCTTCCTGTAGAAAAAGTTGAGTGTTACGAGCTATTCGAGCTGAGAAATCTGTCGGCAAGGCAATTGCTTCATCTAGAGCATTTGTATGAAGTGATTGTGTATGCCCCATTGCAGCTGCGTTTGCCTCTACTAAAGTTCTTGTAACATTGTTAAATGGATCTTGCTCGGTTAAACTCCATCCAGACGTTTGAGAATGTGTACGAAGAGCTAATGATTTCGGATTTTTCGGATTAAAGCTTTGCATCATTTGCGCCCATATTCTACGAGCTGCACGCATTTTAGCGATTTCCATAAAATAATTCATTCCGATTGCCCAAAAGAATGAAAGTCTTGGCGCAAATGCATCAATATCTATTCCGGCAGCTAACCCTGTTCGAACATATTCTAAGCCATCAGCTAAAGTGTAAGCTAGTTCAATATCAGCTGTTGCTCCAGCTTCTTGCATATGATAACCGGATATTGAAATAGAATTAAATTTCGGCATCTTTTGAGCTGTATAAGCAAAAATATCTGCAATAATTTTCATAGACATTTCCGGTGTATAAATATATGTGTTACGAACCATATATTCCTTTAAGATATCATTTTGAATCGTACCAGCTAACTGCTCTGTAGTAACGCCTTGCTCTTCTGCAGTCACAATATAGAAGGCTAGTATTGGAAGTACTGCACCATTCATCGTCATTGATACAGACATTTGGTCTAATGGAATTCCATTAAATAATATCTTCATATCTTCAACAGAGTCAATTGCAACTCCTGCTTTTCCTACATCCCCGGTAACTCGTTCATGATCAGAATCGTAGCCACGATGTGTAGCAAGATCAAATGCAACCGATAATCCCTTTTGTCCCATAGCCAGGTTTCTTCTATAAAAAGCATTACTTTCTTCCGCAGTTGAAAAACCAGCATACTGACGAACAGTCCAAGGTTTCGCAACATACATCGTTGGATAAGGTCCCCTCGTGTTCGGTGCGATACCTGGTAGATCATTTAGATGTGGGAATTCAGACGTATCTTCCTTGATATACATTTGTTTTAAATGAATTCCTTCATTCGTTAAAAAGGAACCTACCGCTGCCATTTTTGGATGTCCTTCATTTAATAACACTTCTTTAATAGATACATTATCGTAATTAGGCATTGTCATTTGAATCCTCCTTTTTAGCAAGGGCAAGTAATTGTTGCCCTTTTTTAAGAAGTGATTGTCCAGCATAGATACTTCCATATAACCCGGCATCTAACCAGTCTTCATACTCCTCAAATTTCCCGGCAACATCCATTGGAACGGACAGATTTTCATTTAGTATTGCAGGTACTAAACCAGCCGTTTGCTCATCGTTACCAACAAATACAACATAGTTAATATTTTTTTCATTTATCCATTTTTGTAGATCAAATGGTTTTAAATTTTCAGGAGCTACAATTGGTGAAATCCCTAATGCGATTAAATAACCGTTAACAAAATCCATCCGAGCCTTATATTCTTTTAAAATGCCAAAGGGAATAATTGCAGTGTTTAATGGATTATCTTGGAATGATTTTCTTAATCGTTCAAAAGGTTCTGCTAGTCGTTTATAATCTGTTTGTTTAATAGAAACTCCTAGAATATCATCTGGATTTGCATAAGTATTCGTTCCAATTAACGATTTTTTACGTGTAGAGAGTTGAGCAAGTTGCTCGTTCCATTTCACTTCTGCTCTTTCTAAAAGTATTGCTTCTCTATTCTCAACAGTTGCTTCCTTCATTAACGTTAAAAAGTATGCCCACGTTTTTTCGACAAGTTCATTCGTTAGTGTGTCTACATAGTAAGAACCACCCGCAGCATCTACAATACGCTGGGTATGCGTTTCTTCTTTTAATACGAGTTGCATATTTCTTGCGATTCGATTGGATGTCGGTGTTGCACCAGTCAGATAATCATGTGGATACGTTGTCAAACTATCCGCTCCACCAAGAACGGCAGCTAGCGCACTATTACCAGAACGCAAAATATTAACGTTTGCATCTAATACGGAGTAAGACCTTAAAGAGGTTTCGGTATGTACAGGAATTGCTGCTATATTAGATTTCCCATATGCTTGTCCGAAAGCTTGCCATAGAATACGAAATGCTCGAATTTTCGCTATTTCCATAAAGAAATTATTTTCAATCGAAAATTGTACAAATGCGTTTGAAACAAGCTTCTCTATCCCCGAATTTTTAGCAAACTTATCTGCTTGTACTAATACGCTAGCTAGCTCACTAATAGCATCTCCACCTTCTTGATGGATGGTAGAGCCATTTATGAAATATGTTCTAGCATTCAAAAGTTCTACATCCTCTACACCTTTTACTAATCCTTTTAGGTCTGAGAAATAAGTTAAAAAAGCTGGATCATTTGTAACATCTAAAATAGCAGTGTGCTTCTTCAATAGCTCTGCTAGCTCATCTTTTTCATCTGTTTGCCAATTATGTTCTTTTTCTATTTTAAAATGAACAACATCATTACCTTTTGTAAGTGACTCTTTGATTTCCTCAAGTATCTCCTTACTTGAAGAACCTTCTACAACTTGTGCGATCAACCAGCCAGAAGACTTTTTTGCATCACGAACAATAGCCGTTTGTGATTCTGGAATATTTTCCATATCTTCTAAAGAATAAAGCGGTTTCAAAATAATATCTTCTAATGTTCTAGTTGATAGTGACTCCAAAGTTTTCCCCTTGAGTGATTTAAGTGCTACTTGCTCCCATTGGTCAAGTGTTGCTCTATTAAACGAAGTTTGTTTCATTTTATCTATTGTCATATGAACGCTTTCGCTTCCCCCTATGTATAAAAGTAATACTAATTATATTTTAACTGACTCTAATTGCATTAGAAAGGGAAACTTCCTTTTTACTAAGGATCTCCTGTTGCTCTTTTCGTTGCTCCCTGTGTAGGACACAATTAGAAACGATTCTGAATTGTGTCCTACACAGGGACACCTCAAAAAATTATCTTCAGATGTATGAAAGTTTAGCATGATGAACACATACACTTAAACAACATCCATCTAATTTGTATGCAGAGGAAATGATAAATTTGAGTGCATTAGTTCTTGGGGGATTACTTTTTTTAAGTGTAACTGTAGGGGCAGTAATCGCAGGGATAGTATCTAAAATATTTCAACATTCTAATGAAGGTATGGCTCTTTTATGCGGTGGATTTTTGATAGGCCTTCTAACATTAGACATCATTCCGTCGGCATTAAACTCATACAAAACTCCTGGTATTGCTCTTGGAATATTGTTAGGTTATATGTTTTTACTTTTTGTTAAGAAATCACTTCATTCTTCAGTTAGACCATCTGGTTATCTACTTACTATCGCACTTCTTATACATACAATTCCTTTAAGTTTAACGATTGGAAACTTACTTGGTGACTCCCTTTTCAATCACTCTTTAACAATGTCTACTATTTTGCATCATATACCAGAAGGATTCGTTCTTACTTCTATATTTCTTTCACAGGGGCAGAAACTAATCGGTTTAATCCTTTGTTTTATTGGTTTGTCATTCTGCTTTAGTTTGTTTATATGGATTGGTAATCACATACATCTTGGCATAAAAGCTCAAAGTGTTCTTTTAGGTGTCTCTATTGGTCTAATAGCAATTACGAGTATAAAAGAATTCATTTTACAAAATGTTCGAGCTTTATCAATTAGGACATCCACTACTTTTGTAACTATGGGATTTGTTATCAGTTTCTTGTTTCATATGGTGTTCTAAAGCAAAAGTCTGTTTAGCAACCAATCAATAAAAACGACAGAAGAAAAGTTTATTTTTCTTCTGTCGTTTTTTATAAATTAGGTAACATTATTTAGTATTTGCACATTATTTTAGTAATTATCGTTATCTATCTATTGTAGTCATTTCAAGATAATTCAGAATTGTTTCTAATTGTATCTTACACAGGGACACTACCCTAACTTGCGTTTAAATTCTTTAATGGCGAAAAAGTAAGCGATGAGCATAATGCCAACACACCAGGCAAGTGCAGTCCAGATATCATTGCCAACTTCCCCTTTATACAATAAGGAACGAATCGCATTAACAATTGAAGTTACGGGTTGGTTCTCAGCGAACGCACGGACAATTTTAGGCATAGTTTCAGTTGGGACAAAGGCCGAACTGATAAACGGCAAGAAAATTAGCGGGTACGAGTAGGCATACGAACCTTCCATAGACTTTGCTGTTAATCCCGGAATGACCGCTAGCCATGTAAGCGCCAATGTAAACAAGCCGAGTATTCCGGCTACCATGAGCCAATCCAGAATATCAGTGCTGGAACGGAAGCCCATCAGGAGCGCGACGAGAATAACAACCACAATAGTAAGTGCATTGGAAACGAGCGAGGTTAACACGTGAGCCCACAATATGGACGAGCGCTTGATAGGCATGGTAATGAAACGCGCCATCAACCCACTCTTTACATCCGTAAACAGCCGCACGGAAGTGTAAGCCACACCGGATGAGATAGCCATCAGCAGAATTCCCGGTAATAAATAATTAACGTAGTTGTCCGTGCCTGTTTCTATAGCTCCTCCAAATACATAAACAAATAGCAGCATCATCATAATCGGCGTAATCGCCACAGTGATAATCGTATCTGGACTACGCATGATGTTACGAATTAAACGCCCTAGTAATACACCTGTCTTGCTTTTCATTTACTTTCCTCCTTTTTACCGATGATCGCAAGGAAAATTTCCTCTAATGTCGGCTGCTTCTCGATGTATTCTACTTTGGCTGGTGGGAACATCTCTTTAAGTTCATTAAGGGTACCGGTCGTAATGATTTTTCCGCCATGTAGGATGGCGATGCGGTCCGCCAGTTGTTCAGCTTCCTCTAAGTACTGAGTCGTCAGTAAGACGGTAGTGCCACCTCCGGCAAGCTCCTTGACTGTATCCCAGACTTCAATCCGCGCTTCGGGGTCAAGTCCTGTCGTCGGTTCATCAAGAAAAATGACCGCTGGCGTCCCTATCAGACTCATGGCGATGTCGAGCCGGCGCTTCATCCCACCAGAATATTGGTCCGCCCGGCGGTTGGCCGCATCAACTAGGCTGAAACGTGTAAGCAAATTGTCTACGACTTGATTTGGATTGGAGACTCCCCTCAACTTAGCGATCATCAGCAGGTTTTCCCTCCCTGTGAGCACTCCGTCCAATGCTGCAAATTGCCCAGTGAGGCTGATGTTCTGACGTATCTGTTCTGGTTGCCCATAAACGTCAAAGCCACAAATAACTGCTTCACCTCCATCAGCCTTCATCAACGTTGATAGTATGTTAACCGTAGTCGTCTTGCCCGCTCCATTAGAGCCCAGTAGTGCAAAGATTTCACCTCGCTGCACCTCAAAATTCACACCTTTTAATACTTCCTTTTCTTTAAAGGATTTTTTTAAACCTTTCACAAAAATCGTTGCATTCCCCATACTTGTTTCCTCCTTTTTAATAAACGCTTCGCAAAGCAAGATTTTCTTTATACCTCTATATAGTCTGACTGATAATCTGTACTACTTACTACTGTGCGTAAATATAACTGAATAACGAAGGTGACAGTTCACGTTTACATCGAGCTATTCAGTCAGTAATATTTATTGAATTTATTTTTTTCCTAATTGCTTCATGATACTGAGATTCAAATCCTCACGATACTTTGCGACATAAGTTTTAGCATTTGCCACTAATTCATCCGCAAAGGATGCCACATCGTTCCCAGTGATTTCTAACACTTGTCTGCCATCCGCAGCACCGGCTTCAAACAAATCGATTAGTTCATACTGTATGTGTAGCATATCCATCCCGTTGCCCGCTGAAAAATTCCACATGTAATTTTGGATTTTCTTAAATACAAAATTGTAGTCCTCTGGCAAGACTTCAACTCGAGCCATCATCACCTTGTACTCTTTCTTATCACCAATCAATTTTTTGAACATTTCCATCATGTATATTTCCTCCTCTTTTTATATAGCCGAAAAAGACAGTCCAAAATATTATTCTGTTTATCTTATGAAGCTAGTGTGACTTCAAGACATTGATTTTTGAGGATACGAAATCCCATTTTTTCCAAAATAATTCTAATTCCAGCTGACCGGCCTTATTAAGTGAATAAAATTTGCGAGGCGGCCCCATATCCGACGGCTTCTTTTCTATGTTTACAAGTTTTTTCTTTTCTAATCGCACAAGAATGGTGTAAACTGTCCCTTCCACGACTTCGGTAAATCCAAGTTCGTTCAGGCTACGAGTAATCTCGTAGCCATATGTTTCATGGCGGCTGATGATTTCTAGAACGCAGCCCTCCAGGGAACCCTTCAGCATTTCAGTTAAATTTTCCATGTTCAGAGCCTCCTCTATTTTGTATGACTTATATTCAGTACAACTTAGTACTAAGGATAATTTTTACTTAATAGCTTTTGTGATATAAGCTATTAAGTATCGCTTACTACAAGTACATCGTAACACGTAGTAGCCGTGAAGTCAATAGTAATAGTGCCCAGTGTAAGAAACAATTCCAGGACAATTCTAGATTATTTATAATTGTCCATTGCACATAGAAAAGTTTATGTCCAAGGTTTTTAAACTACGGTTTTATAACACCCCCTTACAATTAAATATTGCCCCGATCTACGCCCCCTACTTTTCGAAGATTTGTCCTTCGTATCGAATTACTTTTACATCTCGGATTATTAGTCGGTTCCATATTACTGTAAAACAGCTTTACCGCTTAAAGTTATTAAGCTTGATCTTTTTTTAAAACTTCATAAAAATGCTTATATCTTTCCTCCAGATTCGGTTTAATTTGATTGACCGATTGAATTTGCACCTTATTCATCAGTAGCCACTCCAAGTATTTACCAACATCGTAATTGTGATCTGTAATTACGATGTTTTCCGATATTTGGTGTGGCAATTGACAGTCCGTCATTAGATTTTCTAATAGGGTTACATCAGTAACTTTAACCTCAATTTGATAGGGAAGCTTCATCTCTAATTTAATATTGTCTTTAAACAACATTCCGTCCCTGATGAACCAAATTGTTTTCGTTAAATCCTCTAAAATATCCAAATTATGTGTGGAGATGATAAAGCTAATCCGTTGGGCATGTAATTTACGGATTAATTCCTTTAATTCGATTGTACTTGTCGGATCCAATCCATTGAAAGGTTCATCCATTAATATAATAGAAGGCTTTGTTAATATGCTTAATGCAATAAGCAAATGCTGTCTCATCCCATATGAGTAGGTTTTTACAGGTTGGTCGACATAAGTGCTGATTCCAATTTGATCAATGACCTCTTCAATCGCTGCTTTTCCTAACTGATAAATGTTTGCGACAAAAGCTAAATGGTCATACCCAGTCAACTGCATATATAAATAGTTGTCGCTCGGTATAAACGAAACAAACTTGTAAAAATCGGAATTCTGATTAGAAATATTTTTGACCTTCACTGATCCCCTTTCTACCTCCTCTATTGCCATAATAGATCGTAATAAAGTAGATTTCCCCGCCCCATTTGGACCAACTAGACCGATGATATCCCCTTCATTAATATCAAATGAAATATCTCGCAATATAAGTAGGTTCCCATACTTTTTTCTGAGCTGATGAACTTGTAATAAGGACATCATGACACCCTCTTCCTTTTTTGTATGAATCCTATGAGGAACAACAACAATCCACTAAACAACAGAATCATCCAACCATTATTGAAGTTGACGGTAGAAGAGTTCGATAATACTGACTTCCAACCATCGACAATATGCCATGTATCAAAATATATGTATGGATTCAGATGCATAAATGATGCAGTAATGTATTGGTTTGCTAAAAAATACCCTGCAACTGAGACTAGTACTGTGATAATTATAGTCACATAGTGATTTTTCACCCACTTACCAATTAGACTGAATAAGCTATTCAAGAAGAAGATTTGAGCTACGATAAGAACTCCACTTTTTACGATAAGCACGATTAAACTTTCAAAGAAAAAGTGGACATTATCGACATTTGAAAAAAACATCTCATCATCCGTAATTCCAGTTGCATAGACCAAAATCGGATAGTCTGATTCACCCAAACCGCCTATTAATAAACTGATTATGAATACGATACCTCCACTAATCAGCAGCATACTATAAGCGATCACTAGATTGTACACCCATTTGCTTGCGTAAATTGACCTGAAAGTAATCGGCTTAGTGGTCAAAAAATGAATGGATGGATTCGGTCGCTGCTCCTCAGAAAGACTCGTCCATAACAGAAGAATATAAATGCCCAAGACAATTAGCATCATATTCCAATCTAAAAATTTATAAAGAGAGAACAAGCCACTATTTCCGTATTTCGTATTTCTCTCTTGTGACGATTTCATTAATTTGTAATGCACGCTATCCACTGCATAACTTGGGTCATTGAAATGAGATATCCACTGAGGCCCGATTGGCCAAGGTGTAATATTTTTCTCATCTAAGATACGCTGTTGCTCCTCGGAAGCCATTACGGTTACATTCCACATGGAAGGATCTAATTCTTTATAAGACTGCGAAGATTCCATGATTTCCCTATACTTTTTAGAGAAATCTATAGAACCAATTTCATCCTTCAATCCTTCTAAATTGTTGTATTCATTTTCGATGTCTTTGATCAATATCGAGTATGGATTTTCTTCAGGAAACTCAGTTGACTTGTCTTTTGATTCTTCAGAAATCGACTTCATTTTTTCAGCTTCCAAATCAAACTCTTCTTCAATTACTTTCCACTGCACTTGTTGATCAATAAGTATATTTTGGAAGTCTTCAATGACATTCAAGTATATTGTTGGTAGTTTTTGAAAGGCTTGATTCACAACAACAAATGTACCCCCAATAATCCCAACCAACAAGATAAACGTGAAGATTACATGGCCTTTGCGCTTCTTTTTAATTTGTTCAAATTGAAGCAACTTCCACTTAGGTTTTGGAATATACCTCTTGCGAGCGAGAGAAAAAAAAGAAGTTCTTAGAACAGTCCGTTTAGATTTAAATACCGGATAACAAGCAGCAAAACATATTATAAGCAAGATAAGCATTCCAACTAAATAGATTATAAAACGATTCGGTTCTAGTAATTGTTTCTCATATGAAACTATTAAATGAATTGGATTTACCGCGTGAAATCCAAAGTGAACGGACCAAATGTAAGCAATTACGATTGGAAATGCAATGATTGCTATCAGAAAGCAAAAAGAGATTCGGTTTTTGAACAAATATATTGCTAGTACCAGCATTAATGAAACAAATATCCCCCAACCGATAGGAAGGTATAGTAGCCATTTCCACACAGGCACCAATAAAGTATCTGTATCAATGACTACTTCAATTGGATAGTGAATCATACCCAAATTCCCTGTCACTATTGGGGGCAACAATGATAAGAAACTAGCTAGGATTGTATACGTTAATAAGAGTATTAAAAATGGCATCAAGTAGCCATAATAGACTGTTATATTTGAAAGTGAGTTGACTTTAAAAAATTCGAATGTTCTATTCTGGTCATCGGATATCAATTTATAAATAAAAATGAGTAAGAAAAGAAATGCAGTAAATGGACTGAATACAATTTGAAATAATTGTTTTGAAAATAGTGCTGTGTTATAAGGCGTTTCTTGTTCTGTATAGGTTAAATCATGTCTCTGTAAAGTGGCTGCTTTCAGCTGCTCAACTTCTAAAAGCTTTGTATTATTATAATTTATAAAGTCATAGTTTTCATATACGTTATATTCTTTGAGAAATGCTAGGTTTTCGGTAGAAATGTCTAAATCTCCTATTCCTAACTTAGTTGATATCTCTTTCAAATACTCTTCTTGAACGAGTAAACTATCAAGTGCTATTTGCTGCTCTTCAGGTAAACCAAGATGACTTTTTTTATTTAACAGGTTACCAATCAAAAAATTAACTGTTTCTTTGCGATGTTCAAACTTATCTTGTAACTCTTGTGAAGTAGCTCCTGATTGTTGACTATTGATAGTCAACAAAGTAGCCATAAAAACAATGAGAACAATAGGAACTAATAATATATATTTACTTTTCAAGATTCCCTTCATAACGAAACTTGTAACTTCTTTCATGAGTTCCTCCTTGAAAACCGTTCGTATATTTCAGAAAAGAAAATAACCCTTTAAATAGTAAAATCCACAGAGAACTGCAGTTTAAACAACTACTTAAAGGGAAGCGGTCAAACTTTGCCATTATTTCATCTACTCTATTATATTTTACTATTCTTCAAGTTGAAGTACAGTTGGGGCATAAGGTCCTGTTTTTAAATAACCCGAGAAAAATGAATAGTTTCCAGTCCCATCTGAAAAACCTCTATTATAAATATATCCTGAATAAGTTTTGCCATTTCTAGTTTCAGTAACCCACATAGATTGTTGCCTTGTAAAAGGAACTACTTTTGTAACAAATATTTCTTCAGAAGCTACACTAATCATTCTTTCTTTGCTTTGAGCCGCTTGTACATTTTCAACTTGAACTGCGAATCCTAAACTTAAAACAACAACTAAACTTAATATTAAAATAATATTTTTTTTCATATAGAAAGTTCCTCCGTATCCATAATTATTTTATTTAACAGGAAAACTAAATACTTAAGAAGAAAATCGGCCGATAATTCTTACTATTAAATTTTTTCATATCCATATATCTTTGTCCAACTCTTTTTGTTACACATTTACTTAAAGAAACTCCCTATTTTTCTCATGTTTTCATGATTGACTTGTGTAAGTTTATATTTCTAAATCCGTTGGAATTGTACACTTAAGAAACCTGTTAGTTCTTTTAAAGAGACCTTTTTATTTTTATTACCTCTACACAAAAAAAATTTAATTCTTACCCATTTATCATAGGATATATTTTAGTAGAACACCAAATATTTTGATTATATTTAATATTAAGTCAAAACATCTTAAACTAACAAATTATTATGATAAAATGAAAGTATCTTACAAGAATTGGGGAGTTTAAATGGTCAAATTTGATAAACCAGAAGTAGAACAATTTTTTCAAACATTAACTGTTGAGAATTTCACTGTTAGTCCTGATGAAAAACAACTGGTAATTAGTTCAAACCTTAACGGTCACTTTAATATTTGGGCAATGGATTTGCCTAATCAGTTTCCTTATCCACTTACATTTAATAATCAGAGTGTAGATTTTTTAACCTATGCAAAAACTGGTGAGTTTATGGTTGCTGGTTTTGATCAAGACGGGGATGAGAATACACAAATATATGCTCTTGCTCCTAAAGGTGGAAAACTTGTCTCGATCAGAAGAAATGAAGGAGAACGACATTTCTTCAACTACTTGACTAAAGATGGAAAACGTCTTTATTATTCTACAACAGCAGGTAATGCAACCTTCCTTAATAACTATATATATGACATTGAAACTGGTGAAGATAAACTCTTACAGGAAGGTACCATTGCACCGACATCTATAGAAGCTGTCTCCCCAGCTGAAAAATCTTTTGTTTCCGGCAAACAATTTGGAAATACTTACTCTCTTGCATATGTTCATCTCGATGACGAGACTATATTATTAACTCCTGAGACAAAGGAACAACATACGGTTACAGACACCCTATATACTTCGGAAACAGATATTTATTTTTTAACAAACTATAATTCAGATTTGACTTATTTGGCGAAGTTCGATTTAGAAGCGAAGGAATTTAAAAAAGTTTTAGAAATTAAAAAAGAGGATTTTTCTAGTATATATTTTTCTAAGAAAAGCCAAAGTCTTTATTTAATTGGATCATACGGTGTAGAAGATCGTCTTTATGAATACCATTTAAAAAGTGAAAAAATTAACGAAGTGAAAACACCGACAAATGTAATAGAAAAAGTAATCGTGATGCCATCTGGTAATCTATATATTCAAGGGCGAACTTCTACTAGACCAAACAATGTCTTTGTTTCAAAAAATAATAGTGAATCATGGAAAGAATTAACTAAATTTCGAATTCCAGGCGTTCCAGATGAAATGCTGGTAGAACCTACCATACTAACTTACCCTTCTTTTGATGGACTAGAGATTGAAGCACTACTTTTCAAAGCAAAAGAAGAATACTCCAATGGTCATGTCATTTTATGGCCACATGGTGGTCCTCAATCGTTGGAAAGAAAATGGTTCCGTTCGATGTTCCAATTCTTGCTCAATAGAGGGTATTCCATATTCGCTCCCAACTTCCGGGGTTCTTCAAACTATGGCTTAAAGTTCATGAAACTAGTTGAAGGAGACTGGGGTCACGGCCCGCGACTTGATAATTTGGAAGGATTAGAATGGTTGATTAAAGAAGGATATGTTGAAAGAGATAAAATTCTACTCTTAGGCGGCAGCTATGGAGGCTATATGTCCCTCTTACTTCACGGACGGCATGCAGAGTATTTTAAAGCAGTCGTAGATATATTTGGTCCGAGTAATCTATTTTCCTCTGTGGAATCAGTACCAGAGTTTTGGAAGTCTTTCATGATTCAATGGGTAGGTGATCCAGTAAAAGATAAAGAAAAGTTTATAGAAGATTCCCCAATTACTTATTTAGATGGAATGACGAAACCTATGCTAGTTATTCAAGGGGCTAATGATCCACGGGTTGTACAAAAAGAATCTGACCAAATTGTCGCAGCTTTAAAGGAAAAAGGTAGAGACGTGGAATATATTGTTCTACCAGACGAAGGCCACGGCTTTTCTAAAAAACAAAATGAAATATTAGTCTATGGAAAAATGCTGGATTTCTTAGACAGATTTATCTAAATAATAAGCGATCCCTGTGTTAGAAGAAGTTCCGGAAGTATTCAGAATAGATTTTAATTGTTTCTTACACAGGGACGCAAGCTTTTTTGATATTTATTATGTCCATCATGTAAATTGATAAATTCAAAGTTATTGTTTATATAAAAAGCATTTAACTTTTTATTGTTTGCAACACAATCTAGCTTTAAATAATCTTTAGTGTAGCTAAGATTGTTTTGTATCCAGGTCAATATACTACTACCTACTCCTTTATTCATATAAGAAGGAATAATTGCTAGTCTATGTAAGTAATAAGTATTGGAAGTTAAATCATCTCCCCAGATATGTTTATCCCACTCACTTTGTTTAGATAAAAGTGTGAATGTGGCTATTAGTTCATCATCCCTCAAGATAATATACGTTTCCTGATCAGATATTGCTTGTTCAATTTCCTCGTCATCACCACCCTCTAAAAGAAATCCCCATTGATTAATTTCATTATCTCTCATCCATATAGCTAACCCTTTTAACATATTAATTATTCTTGGGGTATCACTACTAGTTGCAATTTTAATGACAAGACCTTCAAAGTTATACGAATACATTATTTACCTCCTTTTTTCACTAAAGGAATCCCTTTGCTGCGCAAAGCCCATTCTACACATGGACCAATTCAATGATGTCTGTTGAATTTCATCAGATATATCCCATAAGTTGTCGACCAGCAGTAATTCGACATTCCTTCTGCTTAGCTCTTTAGATGGGTTAGATATTACAATCTTCTTAATAGGATTCTGCTTTTGTTCGCTTATGTAATAACCTGCATTTTCATCTATAAGAGTAAAATGAGTAGTGTTAAATTCATATAAATATAATGTCGTATTTTGCATCACATCAAACCAGTTACGTTCTATTACTACTACATGAGAGCTAGATTTGGATGAAAAATAAGTCCTCTTATCTACCTCGGAAGTATTGACTCCAATATGATAGCAAACACGTGGACAATTTCTAGGAGTTAAAAAATTCGGGAGGCACTTTTCATTAATGGACCATACAAGTTTTTTTGACGGATCTAAATCCATCCGTGTTGGTATTCTAGGTACAAATGATTCTATATTAGATTCTTCACTAACATGAAAGAGTCTTATATTAAAGCTCCTCTCTGCATTTTATTTATTTTCTTCTAAGATGGGAAAAATTCCATAGGTTCCTTGCAATATATATAACCATTCTTTTTATAGTAATCGACACTATCTTCACTCGGCCAAACGATTATAAATTCATAACTTTTACTTTTCACCCATTTATTAATAGTAGTGATTAATTGACTCCCAATACCTCGGTTTCTGTATTTTTCTATAGTAAAGACATTGGTCATATATGCAAATGGTATAGTTATTCTACCAGGACGCGGTAACTTATGTATTAGTTGTATATAAATGTGAGATACGATTTCCCCTTCTTTCTCTGCAACCCAAATAAACCAATTTTCACTTTTGGTGGCAGTCTCTAAAAAATATCGACATTCTAATTTAAATGTTTTTAAATCATCCTCTGTATACGTTTTTGATTGATTATCTTCAAGCGTGAAATTCCATCTCATTTGAATTAACTGGTCAATATCTTTATTTTCTGCTAGCCTAAATTGCATCTTTAATCCCCCTCATAAAATTTACAATTTTTCTATTAAAAGAAAGAGCGCATCATTTGGTGGCGGTTTTGACTTCATAACTAAATCCAGCTATTCTCCTCTATTGCAAATAGTGTAAGGTAGATTCCACTTCAAAAACCCCACTTTCCAGCAGAAATTGTCTAACTAAATATATATGCGCCGCTCCGATCAGCAATATTATTCGATCATTTGAATCTGAGACTAAACCTGAAAGATTAAAGAAAATGGTTAAATTTCGCTGATACCACCATCTCACCCAATCCACCCCGATATAATCGGTTCCTGTCCCAATACGTGCGATTTGCATATAAAGTGCATGGTCTTGCTGTACTCTTTTTTCTTGATTAAGATGGATTAACATGTCACCAATTGTATGCCCGGTTGTTGGAGGTTCCACTATTTTCGGAATATATTCTTCCATAATCGAACTATATAATTCGTAATGTTTGGTTTTTGCCCATTCTAAGACTTCTTCAATATTTCTTTGACCTACATCCCCCATCCAATCGACAGGATAAATTCTCTCAATCTCCATCATTGCACCAAGTCGAAATCCAATTTGTTGTATTTCGTTCTTATTTAATTTCAAGGAATTATTTATATATTGATGATATGTATTATTTATCTCCCTATCAGCTTTTTTCACTGCTTCGACAGCAATCTTATTCGGTTTAAATGCTTTTAGTTTTCGAATGACATCTTCTAATTCCAACTGTCTTTTCGGCGAAAAAACATCATCTATTTCATTTTTAATCATATCTGATGAACCACCCATATGAAACACTCCAACTAGTAGGATCTTCGGCTTCAAATTAAATAACACCCCATTTCTATCTCTTCTTAATACATATTTACTTACAAACTATATTTCATTCATACAATATTCTTCACCGCGCTCTTAAAATCCTTTTTGGATTTTGTATTATAACCTTTAAAACGAGAAAACTAACTTCTATTCTTTGTTTAGACAGCTGTTAGTTCAATCCACTCTTCAACTCCTCACAGCTATTCGTGCATTTTAAACTTCATTTTTGTACTTTTCACTTATAACTATTCCTCGTTCACAACTTACTCCCCTTGTTTTGTAAAACTATAATCTCTTAGGGGCATTTTCATTTTAATCAATAGATGCTATGAAACTTAACTTCATTGAAAATGAAAAACAATACCTAAAACCCTAAGTAACGAGGTTTCAGGCATTGTTTTTTATTGTTTTATTCATGCTGTCATCATACTTTAATCAGAAGAATTTATAATAAGCAGCCTTATTATGTATATTCCATTCTATTTCAAGTATGGCATTTAAAAATCTACTATCAGACACTATTCAGAATTGTTTCCAAGTTGTGTCTCACACAGGGACAACTTTATAACTGTTCTTCTTTTGTTGGCCCCATTACACCAGGTACAGGCAGTCCTGCTTGTCGAAGAAGAACAGTCATTTGACCACGGTGGTGAGTTTGGTGATCGATTAATTTACGTAGTAATGTTCCTCTTGTTGTCTCTCCAGCAAAGCTTTCAATCTTCTCAACCAATTTCTCATCTGTTAGATTACTTTCTGCTTCACTCTTTACGGCTTCAACGATTTTTTTATACGTTTCCACAATTTCTCTAACTTTAATTTCTTCTTTATTTCCACCAATAGCTGATTCAACATTTAAACCTACTAACCCAGAGAAAAATGCTGGACTCGTTGCAAGGTGCCATCCTAGCCACCCAAGAGTACTATGTCCTTCTACAATTGCCTGATCTAATTTTTCATCAGATAAAGATTGTAGTACTCGAAGTGTACCCTCTGCTGCTACAGACCAATCTACTATAAAATCATTTACCGTTCTATACATTCTACACCGACTCCACTTCATTATTAGTTTCTTTTTCATTGTAAATATTATCGATGGCATATTCAACTTTAGTAAACCGAGATTATTAGAAGCTACTAGACATAATTCCCTTTCAAGTTTGCATAAAATAGTAGAATACAACTCAAGTATGAAAGGAGATTTACTTTGATAGATGAGACGCAGAAACCTATTTATCAGCGATGGTGGTTTATTTTGTTCTTAGTATTTTTGGGGATAGGAATCATTTTATATTCAGTAATCCATACAGAAAAAACAGAAACAGATAGCATAGATGTTGCCGATATTATATTTTACAAGAAAATGGAAAAAGAAGAACTAAAAGAAAAAATGATGCAAAGCCATATGAATCCCGAAGTGATTGCCGCGGAAATAATTATGAAGAACTTTGGAACAACATACATCGAAAAGGAAAATGCTGTGGTATCATCTAGATTTGAAAGTGGAATATTGGAAACTATTGCATTGGAAGAAAGAATAATATCCACAAAAACCACAAGACATTCCTTTTTATACAACACAGTGGAATTTATGAAAGTGATGAAATCACAAGAAGAAGTTACTCAAGCGACTTTGATAGTACAAGCCCCACTTACAGATCGGTACGGCAATGTGGAGAATGGGGATGTAATGATAGTGCTAATGAGTAGGGAAACGTTAAATAAAATTAACTTTAACAATTTTAAAGCAGACAATCTATCAGCAGTGGCAGATAGCTACTGGGAACATCCTGCATTGTCCGCCGAATAGACACTATATCCCCAAAATATAAAATACCTCTTCAAAAATTAAGAAGAGGTAGATTCATCATTCTATTGTCCCAGTGCTTTTAAGATTTACATCCACTTTCAGATCAATTGGCAGCTCTGGATAGGCTTCATTCCATTTTTTCATAGTATCCTTATTATTAATGTGCATAGTTCTATACTTTAACCCAAAACCGATTGGATCTAAATTTTCCTTTTGGACAGTCGTTAAAAATTTCAACACATGTTTTTTCACTTCATCTTCAGCTAGTTTATTATATTTTTCTAAATTATTTAATGATAAGTCTTTATCGGACTCAATAATTTCACCAGTCATTTCGATTTTCATATTTATAGCAGTTGGCTTTTTATTCTCCGTAATTATTTTGTATTTCACCTTTGTTTTTCCAATATTCACTACAATATTATTTCCTTCAAACTCAATTTTATAACTATATCCTCCAAGATCATTTGCAAGAGTGTTGTATTCCCTCGTCAGCCTAGACGATAATTCAAAAGGAACTCTCCCTTCTTGAACGATTAATGATTTATTTACTATTAACTGAGAACCATCATCGTTTGTCTCAACAATTGGTAGAACAGGATCAATACCTAAACTACGGGTGTTTCGCCTAAATTCAAACATAAAGGCGGAGACAATATAAGGACTTTCCGTTCCAGTATTATCGAAAAACCTTGTTATCGATGTAGACACAGCTTCTTCCGCTTTTGGCTCAGCTCTTAAAACCTCTTCTGCAGATTCTTTAGCTACCCCTACCCATGCAATTAACTGCATATCACCTCTTCGAACAAAATAATCCATCACATCTTTAATATTATTCTCGAGTAATGCTTCGTTTACCATAATGATTTTAGTATGCCCAAATTCTAACGTTTTGTCTGTATGAGTTTCTAGTATTCGTACTGCTTCTTCAATGTTTTCTCCTTCATGTACGAGGTACTGATAGCTCGGTTTTTTTTCTTGTTTAATCGAAGCTACTGGAATGGATAATTTAAGTGTAACTTTGTAATGACCTTCCTCTTTTTCAGAAGGATCAACACCAATTCCAATTATAAACAATCTATTATCAATATCTTTAAATCCGCAACCAGCCAATAGAACTATACATTGGATGACAATAACATACAGAAAAACCGCTTTTCTTCTGTCCAACAAGTACATTATATTTTTGCCCTCCTTTTTGCTACAAACAAAGAAAGGAATAAAATAAAATAAAATAGTGGAAAAATATTATAGAAATAACTTGAGTATTTAAACAGTTCAAATTCATCAATTTTTGTAACCAAATAAATAGAGACTGCACCGAAGAGAACAACAAAAAAGTAGGATGTCAGATTTTTATTTTTCCACTTCAATTTATTAAAATGAAAAATACTTTCAAATAACTTTAACGATACATGCCAATGAACTAATAAACTCAAAAAAGAAATCCCTAAAAAGATAATAATAAATATGAAAACCAAACGCTCAATAACCCCATACTTCATCCTTACGGAATCACTTGTAGATACCCATGGAAAGTTCATATGTTCAATTTGTTCAAAACCATTAAATCCAATGGGTATGAAGTAAGTTATAAATAATACAACTGCACCTACAGTACTGATGATAGATATTTGCTTAAATCCAAATTTGAGCTTTTCTTTAAAGAAGCTATTAAAGATAACAATATTTACAACTCCAATAAAAATGTAGGATGCCGCTGAAAAAGACCTATAGCTTGGAGTAATATTAATATTCATCATAGCTACTTGGACAAAATTCCACTCTAAATTGCTATCAGTAATTATCTTTACGAATAAAAATATTAGGATCGGTAACAGTAAAACAAATACTGTTTCAAGCGTAAACAATACACTTTCAGATTTCATCAACATACCAAAAGAAACTATTATGACAAATGCAAGAGTTGTTGTAATTAAAGGAGTTTCTAGTGAAACAAAAGTTGTAAATAAAAATACATAAGTAATAAGTGTAATAGTCCCAGCTAAAAACCATGAAATCCCAAAATAAACTATTACAGGTATATAAAACCACTTTGAGGTGTGCTTTTTCAATATTTCAGGAAAACTTAGTCCACTGAATTTATTAAAAAATAAAATTACAAAATAAGTAAATATTACACCTACAAAAAGCGCAGCAATCATAGAAAAAATTACTCCATTTTTACTTTCAATCACTAATATTCGAGGGACTGTTGCGATTATATTTGCTACCATAGTTACAAAAATTAAATAATACATATAGCGGCTCAATGGAAATTTACACCTCTTTTTCCCTCTTCGTACTTTTCCAATTTATCTTTAAAAACGGTTCACCAAAGCTTTCTTTGTTTGTTAAGAACATTATGATTCCTAAAAATCCAAGCATTAAACCAACCGTGCCGAATAGGGTCGTGAATGCTAGTAATACATATCTACATATTCTTATGGCAAAGCTCATTTCGCTTATTGGAATAACAAAACTAGTGATTGCTACAGCTGATACAATGATGATCATTATATTGGAAGTAAGTGCGGCCTCAGTGGCTGCTGTACCTAATATTAATCCCCCAACAGTTGTAGCTGTCGCACTTATAGCTTTTGGTAATCGGATACTCGCCTCTATTAAAAACTCCATAAAAAGCAGCATGAAAAGTACTTCTATAAATGATGGATACGGTACACCCAGCCTGCTCCCAGCTACTGATAGTGCAAGTTCCACACGAAAAATATCAGGTGTATAAGAAGTGACTGCTACATACATAGCTGGGAGTAGTATACAAGTTAATATCCCAACATATCGTAAGATTAAAGTAAAAATAGAAATCCAAAATGAATGATAGTTATCCTCCATAGAGACCATAAAATCATAGAAAACAACTGGTGCTACTATTGCTTGGGGACTACCGTCCATCAAAATCACTACTTTTCCATTAGCCAAATTATAAGTAATTCGATCTGGTCGTTCCGTTAAAAGTAATACTGGAAATAGAGAAAATTTCGTGCTATTTAAAAATAGTTGTAAGTCTCCTGAAGATTCTATAAGAGGATTGTCCATTTCTTTGATTTTTTTTTGTATTTTATCTAATACAGATTGTTTAACAATTTTCTTATCATAAATAAGCGCTATTGATTGGTGTGATTTATCTTTTAATTGAACCGTTTCAATTGTAAGTGAAGGTTCAAGATAACGATGTCTAATCATATTTAAATTGGTTTCAATAGCTTCACTTAGTGCAAGCTGGGGGCCATATATAGTAGGCTCCATTAAAGCGGGTTGAGGTGTACTTGCCGTAATCATTTTTATATCTACTAGAAAAAATTGTTCTTGTATCGCTATTAATACATGCCCTTTCGTCAACTGTATTAAAAGTTCATCCCCCGTTTTCATCTTTGCAATATCTGGGAGGGACTGTATATAAGAAGAGAAAAATTCTGTAGATTTGAGCTCAAAAAAGGGTTTTATAATTATATTTTGTAATTTTAATCCATCTACAACTGTCTTTAAGTAGAGCACAAAAGCATAATTATCACCAAGCTGCAAAGGTATTGTCAAAATATCCTCAGAATTATTCATTTTTTCAACTACTTCTTTCATCAGCTTAGGAGTACTCGGCTTCTCGTTCGCACACAATGTATACACCCCATTTTAGGAAAAAATTGAATATACATAGGGTAACCGAATGTACTAGTTTTTATCCTTCAGATCAAAAAACCATTTCAAAATTGAAATGGTTTTTTAACGTTGAAAAATAAGACACCGTTGCTTATGGGATATAATGCATGGACTATGAACTATATCGGAGAAATTATGGGCTTTTCTCACGTTGTTAATACCCAAATGCTTAGTTATGAACTATTTATCAGCGATAATAGGCTCAATTGTAAAATTTAAGGGCTTTCTGCTATTTTGCAATTTTATCAGCAAAAACTTACCTATCACTTTTCATCAGTCGTATAGCCTGTATAGATAATCTAACTAGTAACACAGCACATAAAAACAAACCAACATACGCTGCAGTGTTTAAATATATTGCAAATTCTGCCTCTATAAACTGCCCTATTGCTAATAATGCAACCGATATTATTCCAAATGTAATGCCTACCATTAATAGAATGAAGCGAGAAAATAATTGTGTGATAAACATAGAATTACTTTTATCAGAAAAAATATCATGGTGTAATGTTATCTTCCCACTTTCCACACGCTGAATAAGATGATCTACTCGTCTTGGAATTTTACGAAGCGTAGGTAACAGCAAAGCAAATTCTTCTTCTAAACGTTCAAAGGTCTGCTTTGGTTTTTTAAATGGTTTTTTCCATAACGATGCCATATATTCTGTAGAATACTCTTTTGCCTCATTAAAAATATCAAAATCACTTTTTACCATGTGTAATGTGCCGTCGAGTGTAACTAAAGCTCTTAGCGCAATACCTACGGATGGATAGAAAGATAAGCCGAATTTCTTAACGACTTCAAAAAATGCTTGAATCAATTCCTCCGTTGGAATATGAGAAATATAAGAAATTCTTAACAATAATTGAGCCATAGCATGTTCTAATTTCTCCCGCTCAATATGATCTACATCCTCTACCAATAGAGATAGTGCATCGTATAAAATATCCGAATCATTCTGTTGAATACCCAATAAAAACAACTTCATTCCCTCTTGCTGGGGCTGTGCTAAGCGACCAACTGCTCCAAAGTCTAAGAAAATTGGGGTTCCGTCGACATCATCTATAAAGATATTACCTGGATGTGGGTCCGCATGGAATATTCCAGAATACAGCAGCTGATCAAAAAATGAATATAGGACAGTACGGGCAAACTGTTCTCTGTCCACTCCGAGTGACCTGAAAAGTGTATCCCCATATGCCACACTTTGGCCATGAACATACTCGAATATAATCAAATGATCATTACTTATTTCCGTATAAATATGTGGTATTTTCACTGTATACGAACTATCTTTCAAGGCTGTTGTTACTTGTAAGGCATTTCGCATTTCAATCTCAAAATCAACTTCTTCTCTTAGATTCTCCGCGAATCCTAGCGCAAGTTCACGAAAACCAAGCTTCTCAGCCCATGAAGATTTATCCGAGAACCATGTAGCGAAATCTACTAATATATTTAAATCATCTCGCATCATATCTTTAATATCAGGACGTAAAATTTTCACTACTACTTCTTTATTATTTGAACGAAGTATTGCTTTATGTACTTGACCTATAGATGCAGAAGCAATAGGTGTTAAATCGAATTCAACAAACATATCCTCCATTTTATAAGGCAAAAAGGACACTAAAATAGAACTCACTTGTTCATTCGTTAAAGGCTTAACATGCTGTTGTAATGATTCTAATTCTTTTACGAATGCAGCTGGCAATATATCCCCTCTTGTAGAAAGAACTTGACCAAACTTCACAAAAACACCACCAGATTGCTCCAATGTATCTTTTAATGCTTTTGCTAGTTCTCTCTCACTTTCCTTGAACTTCGAATATTTAATTGTCCGAGATATACCATTTTTCATAGCAATTTGGACAACCTGTCTCAGTCTTCTCTGACTACGCCAATTATTTCTTAAGCGAATTAATAATGATATATTCCCAGATACTCTTTGCCCCTTTTCACCAATCGCCATTGGATCAAATAATTCAAAGAAAAGGTACAGCAACATTGATATTAACAACATACTTCCTATCCATATAATTGTGCTTACATCCATATACGTATATACAAAACTTTCTGATAAGAAATCTGTTCCACGTAAATAGGCATACCAATAGACAAAGGAAGTAAAAAACACACTAATTACAACCGCCATAATACGTTTTACAAGGTTGATCTGCGAGCCCATTAATCGTCCACTCACGAAAAAGATGAAGAATGAGATAACTAAAATTTGAACTAATATCTTCAAATAAATCATATAGCACTCCCCTTTCACACTAAGACTATTCCCTTTCTTTCATTTTATTAATCTTCAGTTTCTTACACAAATAAAAACATCTACTATATTTAATGTATAAAGGTGATTGCGATTCAAATACTAGGTATCAATAAAGAATGAAATGAGGATGAGGAATGTATTATTATAAGGAAGAATTGATAAATCAAATAGTCCCAGACCAGCCAGACCCTGCTGCTGCAAAGGTATTACAAGAAATATTGGGCGGTCATTTTGGTGAGATGCGTACAATGATGCAGTATTTTTTTCAAAGCTCTAACTTTAGAGGAAAGGAAACACAATTTAGAGATTTGCTTAGAGGAGTGTTTCTAGAGGAAATTGCTCATGTAGAATTAGTACAAAATACGATTAATCAGTTATTAAATGGGTCAGGTGAATCCGCAGTGCCTGGAAATACTGGTATAGATGGGGCTCCTCTCGATGAAGCAATAAAACATGCAAACCCTCATCATTTCATTATTGGTGCGCAAGCTTCCTTACCTGCCGATGCGGTAGGAAATCCCTGGAATGGTTCATGGGTTTATAGTCATGGAAATTTAATAGGAGATTTACTTGACAACCTTGTTCTTGAGTCAACAGGAGTCCTCCAAAAAACTAGAATTTATGAAATGAGTTCCAACAAAACATTCAGAGAAACGCTTGCATTCCTTATCGTAAGAGATAACTCCCACCAAAACGCGTTTGCTAAGGCATTAGAAACACTTGGTGTACAGTGGGGAAAACTGTTCCCTGTACCAAATTACGATATTAACAAATACCCCGAATGTAAGAAGTATATAGATATGGGTTATCATAACTCCACATTCAACTTTCGATTGGATCCTACTAGAATTGCTGAAATCATTCATGGCACTAGCCCTAGTCGTAATCATGGTGACCTAACTGTTACAGATCCACCCGCTGGTTTTCCACTCCCCTTGATGCCAGAAATGCCAAATGAACACAGTCCTGGCCTAAGTGATATGCAATTCTAATGATCAAATAGAAACAAAAAAACTCAAGTAGTTATTACTTGAGTTTTTTTCGGAGACACGACTAGATGAGCGAATTCTCCCCTATTCCTCTTGTATAAACTTTACCACATCATATTGACAGTTTTGGCAAACCATTAAATGTGGACAAATCTTATCTTTTGCTGTGTTCGGATAGCCATCTCCCATTTTCACGGTCTCTTCATCATTATAATGACCGTATGGATCCAAATAATCAGATATTTTTCCTGAGTCCTCCAACTGAGTTTTACATTTGGGACAATTTATGTTGAGTACTTTTAATGAATTACATAAAGGACATATGGCCATAAGTAGTATCTCTCCTTTTACATTCCTGCTTAGTATCCAATTGTATATAAATATTATGCAACAAAATTTTTCTGGATCTAATTAGAGTGAAAATAAATGAGAGAAGAGTAAACTTATAAGGTTTATATCCTCTGACAGGGAATTCCGTTATGTAATTGACAATTTTTCATAGACCAACCTGCTTTTACCCTAATAACAATTTCAAAACTGGTGGTATTAATAGTAAAACAATGGAACTTATAATAAGTATTTGCGAGACTTTTCTCGGAAGTTTTTCTATACCTTTCCCCTTGTACCAACCACTGAATTGCAACTTATTTCTATATAGAACAAAAAACAAAACAAAAATAGCAATAAATCCAATCGAACCTAACTTTTCTGGATGAATGCCCATTTCTAAGTATACGTTTTCCAATATATAACCTAAAGCACTTCCCACAATAGCAAACATAATAATAATTCGGATTAACTCCAATAACACTCTCATGTAAATCTCCTATCTTGTCATCGATACAAATTCTATTAGCTTAATAGCCTAGATGCCCTTTTAGAATTTGTAAAACAGTGGTTTATTTTAGTCAGTACTTTCAATGAAATATATTGTTAATATTATCCCATCCATATATGAGTTCATTTAATTTCTCACCCGCAAACTCTACCTCAACTTTTCCAATTTGTTTGCCGCCCATAGCCTCATAAAACAGCCTTGAGCTATTATCCTCTAATGTTTTTATAAGTAGTCCTTCCAGCTTTCCACATGCACTAAAGCTATCTCAGTTGCGTCAGAAACCTTTGCTTCTCTCATTATCATTCCGACCACTCCCTTTTATACAAGGTCTATTATATGAAAGTATTTACCCTACTTATTGATTTTACTTTAAGTGAAGATTATTTTGGTATTTAAATCGAGTACAAGCGTTAAAAAGCATACAATAATATAGATTTCTGCTTAAAAGTAGATGGAGTGGAATAATATTCTCCATCTACTTTTTTAGTTGTTAAACAGATTCTAAAAGTTTATGTTTTTGAATAAGAGGTACATAGAAACTAAGTCTATAAAATAATTTACGATAAACTGGAGGCAAATAAGATGAAAAGAAAAATGATTGCATTACCTTTAGCAATATCTTCATTACTTATTCTCGGAGCATGTGGTGATGACGATGCAGATGTGGATGATATTGAAGTAAATGATCCATTGTTAGAAGATGATGGAGAAAATGACGCAGGAATTGAAAATGAAGCGAATGATGAAGAAGAAAAAATACAGGATGATGATACCACAGACAATTCGTCTGATAATTCAAACGAGTAAATAAAGAAGCACTTTTCACTCCGAATTAGTGAAAAGTGCTTTTAATATTAGCCCTATTTATTACTTTCTAATGCAAATTGTCGAATTTTAATTCCGATTTCATCACGAATTCGTTGGAATACACTCCACTTTTCCTCTGCAGTTCCAGTAGCTTTCGCTGGGTCTTCGAAGCCCCAATGTTCTCTTTTAACATTTGGTGGTGTTATTGGGCATTTGTCTGCTGCGTCGCCACAAAGCGTTACGACTAAATCTGCATGGTTTAGAATTTCTAAGTCAATAATATCAGAAGTTTGTCCAGAAATATCAATTTCTACCTCATTCATAGCCTTTACAGCATTCGGATTAAGTCCATGCGCCTCAATCCCAGCACTAAATACATCCCATTTATCACCTAAATATTTCTTTGCCCACCCCTCAGCTATTTGGCTACGGCAGGAATTGCCTGTGCATAGAAAGTAAATCGTTTGTTTTGTCATAAAAATCTCCTTTAAAAAATTAATAACGTTAAGTAAAGTCCAAACAAAGTGATGAACAAAATAGGTACCGTTAAAATTATGCCTGTTTTAAAATATACGCCCCAGGATACTTTCACCCCTTTTTGAGATAGGACATGTAGCCATACTAATGTCGCAAGTGAACCAATTGGCGTAATTTTTGGGCCAAGATCGGAACCAATTACATTTGCATATATAAGTGCTTCTCGTATTACTCCCGAAGTATTCGTTTCAGCAATCGCAAGTGCATCAATCATAACTGTAGGCATATTATTCATAATTGATGATAGAAATGCTGCAATGAATCCCATAGACATGGTTGCCACAAATAAACCTTGTTCTGACACAAACTGAATTACACCTGCTAACGAATGTGTAAGCCATGCATTTCCTAATCCATATACAACGACATACATACCAACCGAGAAAAACACTATATTCCATGGTGCATTTTTTATTACACTAGTAGTATTCACTACATGACTCTTTTTTGCCATTAATATAAAAAATATGGCAACAACTCCTGCTACAATTGAAACAGGCAGATTTATGAATTCACTAGTAAAATAACCAACTAGTAGTATTAATAATACGTACCAGGAAAGATGGAACATTTTTAAATCTTTAATAGCTTCTTTCGGTTCTTTTAATCTGGATAAATCATATGTTTTTGGAATGCTATTTCTGAAATATATAAATAACACACTAATCGTTGCAATTAACGAGAATAAGTTCGGAATAATCATTCTTGAAGCATATTCCACAAAACTAATTTGGAAAAAGTCTGCCGAAACGATATTAACTAAATTACTAACTACAAATGGTAGCGAAGTCGTATCTGCAATGAATCCGCTTGCCATAATAAATGGAAAGATCATTGCTTCTTTAAAATTCAAATGACGTACCATTGCCAATACAATAGGGGTCAATATTAATGCTGCTCCATCATTTGCAAAAAACGCTGCGACTATTGCCCCTAATATACTTACATAAATGAACATCTTGACTCCATTACTTTTCGCTGCTTTTGCCATATGGAGTGCCGCCCATTCAAACAATCCAATTTCATCTAAAACCAATGAAATTAGTATAATTGCAACAAAAGACAACGTTGCATTCCATGTTATTCCGATTACTTCCTGAACATCCTGTATACCAACTACTCCCACTAACAAAGCCACTAAAGCTCCGCCACATGCTGTCCAGCCTATTGATAAATTCTTCGGCTGCCAAATAACAAATGCAAGTGTAATTAGGAATATCAGTGATGCTAATATTGCATCTGTCAATTTATACTCTCCCTTGTTGCTAAACTATTTTGGATTTATATATATCTGCTGCCTGTAAAAAGTGATAGTAACTGTACTCTCCAAATGTATCCTTGTTACCCTTAAAAAAATGTTCGAACATATATTCTCTTGCTTCTTCCAGTGAACACGTTTTGGTAGCCATAATTAGTTTTAAATAGGATATAAAATACTCTTTTGATAATTTGCCACCATTATTAACAGTCATAATTATTTACTCCTTTAGCATCCTCCACAGCAGGATGAACCTGCTTGAGATGCTTTAATATCCGTGCTGCACACTCCAGTTTCCGGTAAATCCAATTCTATCGCCTTCGATGCTGTTAAATCTCCAGTTAGATAGGCAACTACCGATCTAACCTGTTCATAACCAGTTGCCATTAAAAATGTAGGAGCACGGCCATAGCTTTTCATCCCGACAACGTAAAAGTTCTTTTCTGGCTGACGCAAAATTTCTTCACCATGAGGACGAACTGTCCCACAACTATGCAAATTAGGATCTATTAAAGTGGAAAGAGCTTCTACACTTTCTGTGCCAACATCTACACTTAATCTAATTTCTCTCAAGAAAGAAAAATCTGGACGACTTCCTGTATTGGCAATAATCTCATCTACTTCAAGTTCAAAAGGTTTTCCGTTTAATTGACCAATTATTTGAATTCCTGTTGGTGCGTCCTTTAGTTGCTGTATATAGAATGGAGTAATTGGTTTTACTGTTCCATTATCCACTAAGTGATGAATTCTACTACCAAGCTCACCTCTTGCTTCCAGTGCATCCTTTTCCTCTCCACCATAAGCATCTTCTACTTTTTTCTTCCTCATAATCCAGTAAAGTTCTTGACTACCTGACTCTGTAAGTTCAAGAATAGTGTTAATAGCAGAATGACCTCCCCCAATTACTGCAACTCGTTTATCACTGTATTTCCCCCTGATAGTAGCAGTGTTAGGAATGCCATAATAAATGTGATCTTGTAAGACTTTTTCTTCTAGTGTCCAAACATTATCCGTGTTTATAGGATTCGGATGTGACCAAGTACCAGAAGCGTCTATTACTGCTTTTGCTTCTATACGGCTTGTAGTTCCATCTTGCTCCAAATATATAGCAAACGATGCATTTTCCCTATCTTCGGTCTTCATTTTATCTAATCCTTTTTTGCTTACCGCAGTAACAATAGAATTAAATAAAATATGTGGTTGTATTTGAGGTAATTCTGAAAGTGGTTCTAAATATAGTTCAACTAATTCCTTACCATTAGGTAATTCCTCAGCTGGTGGTGCAATCCAATTATTATGTTCTAGGAGCTTTCTGGCAATTTTATCAATATTATATTGCCATGGAGAAAATAATCGAACATGACCCCATTGACGGATGTTAGAACCAACTTTTTCTCCCGATTCCACTAGGATAAAAGGTTCCCCGCGCTCGGCTAAATGTGCAGCAGCCGCAAGTCCTATAGGCCCTGCACCGATAATTGCGACAGGCAAATGATCTATGTCATTATTAGGTATACAACATAAAGACTTATCAATAATATTAAAATTCATCATAATAAAGGATTCCTTTCTTTAAATACTTGTATTTTACAAATAAATTCTATATTAGCATACCGTATTACAACAGACACTAGATTTGGACATAGCTTTATTTAATAGTTCTATTGAACGTAAAACTGTGTCACGTTCGAATTCATTCATGTGGGAGAACACTTCTTCCAAATAAGTATTCATCGACTCATCAATTGTAGTGGCAACAAACTTACCTTGTACGGTTAGAGCTAATAAGGAAACCCTTTTATCTTGGGCAGAAGGTGATTTTGTGACGAGCTCCATTTTAATGAGGTTTTGAATTTGCCTACTAAAGGTAGTAATATCCATCGCTAATAATTCTGCTACTTGCTGCATAGAGGATTCAGGCTGTTTATCGATTTCATATATAATGTGACTTTGAACAGTTGATATTTCTACTGCACCAATGGAACAGCAGTTTTTATTGAGTAGTCCAAATCTTCTTGTTAAAAGCTGAAATAATTCTCGTTTGTTTTCCATCGAATTCACTCCCTTATTTATTTATATTATAATTACTTGTATAATGCAAGTATAAAATAACTTTTTGAAGGAGCAAACACTATGCTTTTAAAATTCGAGAAAGCTTCTAGTAAAGATTGGGAGCAAATTAAATATATTTATGAATGTGGCATTCAAACAAATAATGCTACTTTCGAAACGGAAGCACCTATGACTTTTGACAAGTGGATATCTAACAGTTTCAAAAAATGTAGCAATGTTATTAAAGATGGGGATCTATTATTAGGTTGGTATAAACTTTCTCCTGTTTCTAACAGAATGGTTTATGATGGGGTCGGCGAGGTTAGTATTTATGTCCATCCGAAAGCAAAAGGAAAGGGCGTGGGACATATGCTTTTAGATCATTTAATAAAAACATCTGAAGAAAATGGATTTTGGACCTTGCAGTCATCTATTTTCCCGGAAAATACTGCTAGTATTCATCTGCATTTAAACCATGGTTTTAGAGATGTCGGATATCGTGAACGAATTGGGAAAGTAAATGGAGTATGGAGAGATAATTTACTTTTTGAAAGAAGAAGTAAATTAAACGGAATAAATTGAAATTTAATGATAACGAATAGGCAAAAGATCATACCTTTGTGGTATTCTCAGGAAGGGGTGCAATAATGAAAAACAAACCGATATATGTAGAAATTCTGATTGAAGATAATGTAGAACGTGTTTGGGAGGCTTCCCAAAATCCCACATTGCATGAGCAATGGGACTTACGCTTTTCTTCTATTACTTACTTGCCAAAAGAAGAAAATGAAGCACAACTATTTGAATATAAAACGAAAATAGGTTTCGGAATAGCTATAAATGGCTGGGGCAAAAGTGTCGGTACCTTACATTCTAAGAACGATTCAAGAACATCTTCCCTTCATTTCGGGTCGGACCATTATTTATCTCCTATTAAAGAAGGAAAAGGTTATTGGAAGTATATTCCTGAACAGAGTAACACTAAGTTTTTCACTCAATACGATTATGAAGTGCAATTTGGCACACCTGGTAAATTGCTGGATAGAATTGCTATTAGACCTTTAATGGGATGGGCAACTGCACTAAGCTTTGATGTCTTAAAAAGGTGGATTGAAAAAGGAGATGCCCCATCAGGACAATATATACGATTTTTTACACATTGGATAATTACTTTTCTATTCTTTTTCGTTTGGATTTATCAAGGGTTAGTTCCCAAATTAATCATGATGCATCCAGAGGAAGTTGCTTTGACTAACGCATTACTACCTCTCAAGCCAAGTGATACTAATAATATGGTCGCTGCTATTGGCGTGATTGAAATCATTTTCGGATTAATTTGGATTCTCTATCAAAATAAAACAAGATTACTTAGATTGCAGTTAGTCATACTTCCACTACTCACTATTTCTGCAATCTTTGCCGACACTTCAGTACTTTCACATCCATTCAATCCGATAACATTTAATTTATCTTTAATCGTTCTAACAATTATTGGTTTGTTAGCAGGTAAGGATATCCCAACAGCTAGAAGCTGTAAACGCGTAAGGTAAGGAGCTTATACATGTCCATTTATAAAGAAATTCTTGGTAACCAATTTTATAAAATGCACCCAATGCTTCAAAAAAGATATGGGTTTAAAGATGGTAAAACCTTTAAAGCAACCGGAGTAATGCATGAAATAACTAGTGGCCCAAAGTGGCTATATCTATTCAAACTATTTGCTGCACGCAGAAAATTCTTGTTCCCTGAACATGGGAATAATATACCTTTTCAAATTGTCAATAAACCACAAATTGGATCTAACGGTGAACAACAGGTTCACTGGGAAAGAAAATTTTATTTCCCAAATAATAACCGGGATTTTAATGCTCTCATGACCTTAGATATAAATAAGGAATTAGTGAAAGACTACTTAGGTGAACCTAGTCTAATTTACTCTGAGTTGACTTTTGAAGTTACAGATCAAGGACATTTAAGAATCGAATCACAAAAACAACGACTCGTACTTGGAAAATTTGAATTGCCTATTCCAAAATCTTTTCAAGGAAACGTTTTAGTCAAGGAAAGTTATGTGAAGGAAAATGAGAGTTTTTGTATACATGTATGGATTACGAACCCGCTAATTGGTACTTTATTTGAATATAAGGGGGAATTCCGAGCTGATGACTTATAAGATTCTTGCTAGTATACATATAATTTTATTTACTTTTACTGCATTATTTACTGTGAATCCTTGGTACTTTTTAATGCTGACAATAGCACAACTCTTATTTGTCCCGCTAACTTTGCAACTCATTCTAAAACTAAAACTACGAATGTATTACTTTGTTCTTCCTGCTGTTTTTTCGGTTATTGTACTTCAAATAACAGAAAAAACTAGTTTTGACTTTATCCTTGCTTTCATCTATTTACTGTTTACTTTTGCCGTTGCTATATGCGGATTTATTCGTTTTGCTAAAAGAGGATTTACTCATTTAGAGGAGTTTTCCATTGATGTTGGTCTCATGTATTTATCCATGGGGGGGATATGGTTTTTTATTTACGAAATAGGGTTTGATACTGGGTTCTCCCCTATGTTAACTTGGCTTACGGCAATCCATTTCCATTATTCATCTTTTCTATTACCTATTTTTATAGGGTTTGCTGGTAGACTTTATAAACCTAAGAGTTACCCATTCTTTGCTACGATAATTTTAGTATCACCATTAATAGTTGCAGCAGGGATTACATTCTCCCCTTGGCTTGAGTTAGTATCTGTCCTACTATATATTATTGGTATTTATGGATTTATCGTTCTAGCGTTTAGAATTCCATTTAAAGGACTTGTACAAAAAACGCTGATTTTAATTTCGTTTAGTGCATTAGGAATTACTATTATTTTCTCTTTACTATATGCGCTTGGAAATGCTTTTGGAGTATTCCAGGTCAGTATTGAGTTTATGTTAAAGTTTCACGGATTTTTTAACTGTTTGTTATTTGGATTAGTTGGTATTATCGGTTGGTCTATTTCAACACCTGCTCCCCTATACAAAGAATTGAATGTTCCAATAAGTCATATACGTGGGAAATTTGTTATTGGTGAACAAATACTAGAGCCAAACAAAGGTAACGAATGCTACACTGGACTCGTAGATGATATGGGGGTTTATGTTAACAGGGATAATGTGAAGTCTACAATTATAGAATTCTACGAAAATACTAAACAGTACTATTTGTTTTCAGAAGTACATTGGTATCCGTGGTTTAAACCAATTGCGGCTGTCTATAGAGTTATTAGTCAAAGAATCCAACAGTTGAATTTACCCTATTCTTCTAAGAAAACGGAAATGACTGGTGACATTATTGCTGTTAACGACGGTCGTATTAGAACTAGGGCATGGCTTCGAAAAATAGAATCTGACGTTATTTTTGTGGCCTTATACTCTTCATATGTAAAGGGCGAGAAAACTTATATGAATATTGCACTTCCACTCCCTTTCACATCCATGATTGGCATACTTGAACTGCATGAACAAAACAATGGAAACCTAATATTAACAAGTCGCGGAAACGGCAATTCTGATGCTGGAATTTACTTGACGTTTCGCAACATTGTCTTTAAGCTGCCACTTCAGGAGCAGTTTTTTATAGATGAAGAACCAAGTGGAGACCTTTTTGCTAAACATCGGATGAAAATCTTCTCCATTCCTTTTTTGGATATTGACTATACTATAGTGAAAAAAGAAAAGTAGAACTTGAGTGAAATTTCATGAAATGCCATGGAATTCCACTCCTTTTACCTGGTTACGATAGCCTAATTTCTCTTTCCCTTAGTTTATCTAGTTCATCTTGTATAGCACTAATATCTATTCTTTCAAATAAAGGTCTAACCGTTTGCAACTGAATTGGCGCCGGCTCAAAAGGCTGCCAAGAGAATTTATCTATTTGGAGATTTGCCTTTACTTCTTCGCTTGAAAAGGGTAGAAATGGTGATAATATTTGCGCTATATTGCCAATAATGTATACACAAGTAGCAATCGTACATTTACATTCTATTTCCTCTTCTTTTAGTTGAATCCATGGTTTTTGAGCATCAAAATATTTGTTACCATTACGAATATATTGAAATATTTTTTCTAATGCTAATTTAAAATGACCTTTTTCTATTAGCTCTCCTACTTCTTCATATAATCTTTCTGTTTGTATTATTATTATTTCATTTATACTGTTTACAGGTATATTACCTTCATAAAACTTCTCTACGAATTTAAATGTTCGGTTCACCAGATTTCCATATGCGCCAAGTAGTTCCGAGTTATGGCTGTATATAAATTCTCTCCAGGAGAAATCAGTGTCACGATTCTCTGGAGCATTGATAGTTAAAAAGTAACGAATGGAATCAGGATGATACCTTTTTAAAATATCAGGTATCCAAACCGCATAATTTTGACTTGTAGATAGTTTTCTTTTCTCAAGCGTCAAATACTCATTTGAAATAATATGTGTAGGTAATGCCTGGTTATTTATCCCTAATAAGATTGCTGGCCAAATTAGTGTATGAAATGGGATATTATCTTTTCCATGCACATAGTATGAGATCGTCTCTTTTGACCAATATGGTTTATCTTCTTTATTAGAATTTTTTGCCCACTCTTTACTTGCTGAATAATATCCTGCTACTGCTTCTATCCAAACATAAACTTTCTTTTCCTCATAGCCTTTTACAGGAATACTAACTCCATTTGGCAAATCTCTAGAGGCTGCTCGATCCAACAGTCCTTCCTTTAAATACCGCTCCGTTAATTGAATTGCATTATCTCTCCATAACTCATTATTTCTTGCTTCGTGAACATATTTCTCTAATTGTTTTTGAAAAGCACTTAACATAAAGTAAAAATGCTCCGTTTTACGGGTTGTCGGTTCACTTCCACAAAGCTTACACGTTCGGTCGATTAAATCTAATGGGTCTAATATCTTGGAACAATTATCACATTGATCTCCACGAGCATTGCTACCACAATTTGGACATTTCCCTTCTACATATCTATCCGGTAAAAATTGCTTGTCTTGCTCACAATAGGTCTGTTCTATTTCTTTTTTATATATAAATCCATTATCTAATAGCTTTAAAAATAGTTCCTTTACGACTTGGTGATGATTCTCACTGTCTGTTCGCGAATAGAGGTCATAAGAAAACCCTAATCTCCGAAACGAATATTCAAATTCAGAATGGTATCTATCGGCTACCTCCCTTACCGAAATCCCTTCCTTATTGGCTCTTATAGAAATAGGTGTTCCATTACAGTCACTTCCCGAAACATATAGTACATCCTCTCCCTTTAGTCTAAAATACCTTGCCAGTATATCCCCTGGTAATAATGCAGCTATATGTCCTAAATGCAAAGAGCCATTTGCATAAGGCCAAGCCCCTCCAATAAAAATACTCATTTCCTATTCCTCCTTTTTAATAAACAAAAAACCTCGTCCTTACCGGAAAAATTCCGATAAGGACGAGGTTATTATACTCGTGGTACCACCTTAATTTTCAAACAACTCACATCGCTTGACTTTATAAGTACATGGCAATAAGCCTTTATACTTTGACAGGGATAACAAGTGCCAAACCTTGTCGTATCCTACTAGTCACATAACGTTCAGTACGAAGCTCAGAGATCATGTTCAAATGACTAGTTTGCCTCGTTCCCACCAGCAGAAGCTCTCTTTATAACATCATCACTTTACTTTTCCTCTTCATCGCTACTATTTTATATTAGTTAAGATAATTATACATAAAATTCTGAACTTCACAAGAAGTTTAATTATTTTATGTTAAAATAGTAAATAGTGAAGGAGTTGTAAAATATCATGAAAAGTTTTATTGATGATTTTGCTGGTGCTATACATGATATTCTGTATTATGTATCGTACTTTATAGCAGGGCTAATTATTGTCGGTGTACCTCTTTATCTTATAGCACTTTTATTTAAATGGATTTCTACTACCTTCTAATAACTTCCATCTAAATACATAAATCATTCATTACTAAAATTTATCAACAAGTGAAAGATGATGAGCAAGGTATAATTTATCTGTCTTTTTCTCAATCAATTAATCGATCAAACCCAAATCATTCCCTGACTCACTATCCAATCTACAGAAAACTAATTACCTGTCTAAGGGCAGCAAGTGGACAGCAAGCTATCTATTCCACTTGCTGCCTCCTCTTTCCGATATAAAAAAGGTCCTCTACAAATATTTCAAAGTTACCCAACATCATTTAAAACTACCCTGGAAGTTATTAAAACAAAAAACATTTTTTTTATGTATTAGCCACGATTAAACGTGCTGTTTCTAATCGACGACGAACGACAACACCAAACCATGCAGCTAGTACCGCTTTTATTACACCTACGATAATAAATGGAGCAACACCACCCATAAATGCTGCAGTCCACGTCAAATCAGCTATTATTTTTAACCAAACCGTCCCGAATACCAATGTAACAACCATACCAATTAAATTAGCTATAATAGCATGTGAAATTGTGACACCAAATTTTCTCATATAAAGTCCCATAAGTAATGCAGATGGCAAGAAACCAACAATATAGCCACCTGTTGGTCCAACTACAATTCCTAATCCTCCTGACATCCCACTAAATACCGGCATTCCAACCGCACCGATTAATATATATACCATCACTGATAATACACCTAATCTCATACCTAAAATGGTAACTACTAAACCGATCGCAAAAGTTTGCCCAGTAATTGGTACAAGTGGCAGAGGAATTGTCACCTGTGCGAGTATTGCTATAATTGCAGCCCCAATTGCCGCTAATAAGTATTGATAAATATTACTTTTTTCCAAAACATAATACCTCCTCTAATGTGTTAACCTTATATATTTTTAAGGTTAACACAAAGATAAAACATTTTACTTGTACTGTCAATCAACTTTTTAGAAAAGTTGAATCAAATAGTAAAGGTATTATAATATAGAAAATTTAACTAATTCGTCCTATAAAAAAGAGTGAGGAATAATCCTCACTCTTAAATCAGCGCTGCGTTAGAAACATTAGGTATCTTAAATACTCATCTTGACCGTTTAATTTACCAAGACTATGAGTGTCTTTTTAAACACACATAAATGATCCTTATTATACTTTACCTAACATATATCACGCTTATTAGTGACAGATATTGCTTAGTGCAATTTTATCTTTTTTTACAAACATAAATCATCTCATCACTATCTTTACTTAGTAATGATTTATTCCAATCTTCATAGACATGTAAAATATCTAGTCCGTTTTCAAATAGTAACCGTTCCATTTCTTTAGGATATGTGTATCTTAAACTAATGTTCGTTCTTCTTTCCTTTACAACATTGCCTTTATCCATATATTTTCTGATTGTTGTATAATGCTGTATTTGTTCTAAAGGATTATAATTACTAATCGTATATACTTTTACTTCTTTATTCTCAATTGTATCTATATATGTTTTCCAATACTCTTCTGTACTTGGTTGGAGCAATTCTTCCGCCGTTGGAAACCTAATCCCAAATACCAAAATTCCATCTGTTTCTAAATGGCTATGTATAGACCTCAAAACAAGATTTTGTTGTTCATTTGTATGAAAATGTTGAAAGGAGTTCCCAACCATAAACATTAACGGGCTTTTTTCTTCTAGTTGAAGCACTGTGCAATCTTGAACTAACCATTTAATTTGTATTACCAAATTTTCCGCTTTCCTCTTCGCATGTTCAAGCATACCTCTATGTAAATCTACCCCTATCAATTCAAAGCCCTTTTTAGCTAAAGGGATCGTCATTCTACCGGTCCCACATGCCAGATCTATAATTGGTCCTCCCTGTTTGATAGCCCATTCTGTAAGTAAATTAAGTTCACTAGTATAGGCATCGTTTTCAATATCGTATGAAATTGGATCATTATATTCTTCAAAATGATTCACTTTTATCTGCTCCTTCTTGAGATAGCCATAGCGCTATTTTGCTTCAAAATTTTTATCTTTCCATGCAATAATAGTATTTAATTCTCCATGCTTTTCTTATATTCTTTAACGAAAAGATCACCTAAAAAATAGGCTAATATACTCCTTGAAAATCACATGAAATTCTTAAAATGAACTAACACTTTTCACTGACATTTAATAATTCACCACAAGTTTACTTGTCTTCTAAATGTTTATTAAAGGCAGTTCCAAAAAAAGATATACCAATTATAACCAAAATAATACTTATAATTATCGGAAAATACCCTATCACATCTATAGCATCAGAAAATCTGCCATATCCGCCTCCTCTAGTTGTATATATAGCAGCTGCAATCCATGTCATCCCAAATAACATGATTCCTGAAAGGATTGCAGTTGCTCCCATTATTATAAATTTCATATACATTCCCCTTTCATTTACATCTCACTATATATATATTCGCCTCGACGTATAGATTTCCTTTTCCATCCAAAAAAAAGATACCGTTTTCTGTTACTGAAACGGTATCTTATAAGAATTATTTTATTTGCCCTACGTATATAGACTGTGGACGGAAAATTGTATTGTCTTCCAACTGTTCAATTGCATGGGCTGTCCAACCTACCATTCTAGCTACACTGAATGTCGGAGTAAACAATTCCGACGGCATGTTAATAGAGCGCATAATAGCTGCCGCATAATACTCTACATTCGTATATAACTTCCTACCTGGTTTATACTCCGCTAATAACTCGATTATTTCTTTTTCTGCGATTGTTGCAATATCTAGCCATGCATCTTTTCCTTGAAGCTCTATACATTTCTCTCGCAGTATAATTGAACGAGGATCCTCTGTTTTGTATATTCGATGACCAAAGCCCATTATCTTTTCTCCGGTTTCTATTTTATTTTTAACAATCGTACGGATTTTTGTAGGTTCTTCGAATTCATTTAACATAGAAATAACACCTGATGGAGCTCCTCCATGTAGTGGTCCTTTCATTGTTCCAATTGCAGAAGTAATCGCTGCTGTTAAATCTGACTCGGTTGAAATCGTTACACGTGCAGCAAAGGTCGATGCATTGAGACCATGCTCCATTGTAAGTTTCAAGTACGTTTCTAGCGCTTCCACTTGTACATCACTTGGAATTTCCCCAGTTAGCATCCATAAATAATTTGCTGTGTAGGAAAGGTTCTTATTCGATTCTATAATAGGAAGTCCTTGCTGGTTTCGATAATGTCTAGCCACAATCATCGGAAGTGCAGCTGTTAATATGACTGCCTGCTCTTCTATTAATTTTTCTTTAAATGCTGGTTGTGAATATGCAGAAATAGCCGTTCTCATTGCATCCATTAAAGATATTTCGGTTGGAAGTGCATCAATGATCGCTATTATATGTGCAGGCAATTCTCGACATTGATTCAATTCGAGCTTTTTTTCAGTACCGCTTTCCCCAGTCCATAAAAAGGCTGCCAATTGTTCAAATGTATTATAAGCAACTAGCTCATCTACTAGTATTCCTCTATATCTTAGTTCCCCAACTTCCCCATCCACTGAGGCAATTTTTGTATGAACTGCTACAACATCTTTTAATCCCTTTTGAAACATATATACCACTCCTTTTCTTTAGTATAAGAGAAGAACTTGATAAAAAAAATTAAATATATATAATCATATTAATTATAATTATTAATCAAAGGTGATGACTATATGGAATATCAATGGCTGAAAACTTTTTGTATTGCTGCAGAGACACTTAACTTTCGAAAGGCATCTGAAAAATTGATGATGTCCCAACCAAGTGTCACCGTTCATATCCGTTTACTTGAGGAACATTTGGGATCCACTCTTTTTGATAGGCAAAATAATCGAGTAACTTTGTCGGAAGCAGGAAGATACTTTCTACCCGAAGCACAAAAGCTTTTGAACAATACTGAAAGCACAATTCACAAAATGCATGCTTTTAAACAAGGATATCGCCGAACTTGGACAATTGCGATTTCACCACTTATGGCTGAGACGATTCTCCCTTATTTTTTACGTTCGTTTATGAAGCTACAACCTGACTTGGAAATAACTATTCGTGTGGAGGAATCCTATCTTATCGAAGGTCTGGTAGAATCAGGAGCAGTAAATATCGGCATTTCGGCACTCGACGCACAAACAAAAGGCGTAGAATCCATTATTATTTATAAGGAACCAATTTTATTCGTTATGCCAGTAGACATTTACGATGAGGAAAGCGGACCTCCCATTGATATTAAGGGGGTTTTGCAGAACAATTATTTGTTTACCCATCATCATCCTGTTTTTTGGGATGATCTTCTTGTGAAACTACATAAGAATATCAATGGAATTAGAACAATGAAAGTAACACAGGCCCATATTGCCAAACGGTTTGTTCAAGATGATCTAGGAGTATCCTTTTTGCCACACTCAATCGTTCGCCGTGAGTTATTGGAAGGCAAAATAATGCAGCCCCATTTCGATTTATTCGATTTACCTACTGTTTCCACTTTTATCATCTTGAAAAAGAAAGGAGATTTAGAAAAATTATTTATTGAACAAATATCTAAGTATTATTTTGGGTGATTCCAAATCAATTTTTCGTCAAACCAAACAAAAAATCAGCCCCATCTATTGAGGCTGATTTCTGATGTATTTACTTAAGTTGATAAACTATTATTTAAATATCTTCGCAGCTTTCACTGCCTTTTGCCATCCATCATATAAATTATTTCTTTTTTCTTCTTCCATTTTTGGTTGGAATGACTTGTCATTTTTCCATCTCTCAGAGATCTCGCTTCTGTCTTTCCAATAACCAACTGCTAATCCCGCTAAATACGCTGCTCCTAAAGCGGTTGTTTCATTAATAACAGGACGATCTACTTCAACGTCAAGTATGTCACTTTGGAATTGCATTAAGAAGTCATTTTTTACAGCCCCACCATCTACTCTCAACGATTTCAATGATATACCGGAATCTGCTTCCATTGCATCGAGTACATCTTTCGTTTGATATTCGAGTTGTGAATTAATAAATATTATATCATTAGCTCATTTTTAGTACTGAATCAATTAGTGATAAAGTTTCTAGCGGAAGGTTTGGTAGAAGTTTTTTATGAGTACATTCAGAATTTCTTCTACCCACTCTTAGGGTTAATCATTGTCTCAAATCTTATATTCTATTTTTATAGTAAATCAAAAAATCCGTCCATTTATCATTATCAAGTGAAAATTCTTCCCTTACACATTCGAACATAAAACCAGCTTTTTCAGCTAGTCGGATCGAGGGATAATTATCCGTATTTATATGCAATTCGATTCGATGAAAATTTAAAGTTAAAAAGAAAGTTTCCGTGGCTGCTAATACACTTTCTAACCCATAACCCTTTTTCCAATACTGATTGTGAATCGAGTAGCCCACCATCGCCCATTGGTAATCCATCCGTAAAATCGTTATAAGTTCTACTTTCCCTACGTTTAATCCATCTTCTTTACAAAATATTCCCAAGTTGTACATTTTATCTTTTCTTGCTGACTCATTGAAACCATTAATCCAGTCTACAAACCATTCTTCCTTATAAGCAGACATGCTTGAAGGACGACCGTCATCATATTTATATTTCGAGGGCATTCTATTATCGAACTGCTTGAACCAATCGCTATAATCATCTTTTTTAAAGGGCCGTATAATTAATCTTTCGGTATCTATAACTAATTCTGAAAAATCCAATTCTCCACCTTCTCACATATTTCTTATCAGCACTTGACCTTTCAACAATTTACAAAGCAGTATTGGTCATTTTATTTATTTTCATCTTTCAACCACCCTTCTCTATGGTAAATTCAACTTAAGGTTATTCGACTCCTTCTTATATAAAAGAGTAAACCTAACTTTAAAAAAATATGTATCTCCACTTATTGAAAAACGTACTGGTTATAAAAAATAGCCTATTATAGAAATTTATATATCAAAATACCATTATCCATCTAATTGAATTAACTTTCTGGAAATTAGTACATTATTGATCAGCATAAATACGCCCTTTCCTTCTATCCATGTAAATTCAAATGGAATTATTTTCTTATTCAAGGATATTTATAATTATATCTAAATAGTATTTACGGCGAACTATCGTATTCATAAATGAATATTAATCTATAAAATTTTATTTTCAATTTGAAATATATACTTTCAAACCGATAGTTAAATGTAGATAAAATTAAATGCAGAGGAGTATTCAATTTGAAGTTTTTAAGAAATTTAAGTATTAGCAAAAAATTATTAATTATTATTATAGCTAGCGCATTAGGGCTGTGCTCAATCGGAGCCCTTGGAATCAGCTATATAAACGAAATGGCAAAAGGTTCAAATGTTATGTATAAAGATAACCTATTGCATCTGAATAAAATAATGCAAATCAGAGTAAATGCCAGAGCGAGTGATGCCTACACACTAGAAGCTCTAGTAACGAAGAACCCTGAAAGAACCAAAGAGTTAAACAATGAAATCTCATCCGCTTGGGAAGAGATTGATTCAATTATCGCTGAAATTGAAAAAACGGATCTAACGAAAGAGGAAATAAATTTAAATGAGCAATACAAACAGCGTGCACAAGAACTTGCTAACAATAGAGATAAAGTAATGGAGCTTGCAGCAAGCAATAAAAATGAAGAGGCATATTCTTTGTACATGGGTGCAGTTGAAGAAAATCGAGCTGCTGTTAATGACGTATTGAAAGAAATGCAGAACTATAACTTAGAAAATGCAGATTTAATAAATAACGAAAATAACGATAAAAAACAGGTAGTACTAGTTTTTGTTGCTGGTATAGCTATTGTAGTATTACTAATTTTAGTTACTTTAAGCATAATAATTACCCGTATGATAGTTCGTCCAATTAAAGAAGTTAAGGGTTTACTAATTGAAGCTGAAAATGGAGACTTTACAGGTAAAGGTAAATATGAATCTAAGGATGAAATTGGAGAACTTACCGCTTCCTATAACAATATGACAAATTCTCTCCAAGCTGTATTCATTACTGTCCAAGACTCTTCACAACAGGTTGCATCTGCATCTGAACAATTAAGTGCGAGTGCAGAGCAAAATAGCAATGCTAGCGAACACATTACCCTAACTGTCCAAGAACTTGCTTCGGGATCAGATAAACAGTTGGATACAGTCGAAAATAGTTTTAGAGTTATGAAAGACATTACTAATCACACAAAAACAATTTCCAAACATACAGAGGAAATTACAAAAGACGCCCTTCAAGCATCAACACTCTCAACTGAAGGAAATAAGGCTATTCAAAAAGTAAATGAACAAATGAATTCTATTTATGAAAACGTAAATAGCTTATCTAAGGCAGTTGGAAACCTCGATGCAAGATCTAATGAAATCAGTCAGATTACTAATGTAATAACAGGAATATCAGCTCAAACTAACTTATTAGCATTAAATGCTGCTATTGAAGCTGCCAGAGCTGGTGAACATGGCAAAGGATTCGCGGTTGTTGCCGATGAAGTAAGAAAGCTAGCTGAAGAATCCACAAATTCTACTGAACAAATTTCGAACCTAATTCAATTAATTCAAAATGATACTAATTTAACATTAAAAACAATGGAAAAAGCAGCTGAAGAAGTACAATCTGGTCTTAATGTAGTTAGTGTGGCAGGAAGTTCTTTCGAGAAAATTGAACAAGCTGTTAACGGGGTTGTTTCACAAATAGAAGATATTTCAGATTCACTTAAGAAATTGTCAAATGGAACACTTTCAGTTAACGACTCCATTGAAAATGTAAGTAATGTTGCCCAAGAGACTTCTGCGATTACCCAGAATATATCAGCAGCAACACAAGAACAACTTGCATCGATGGAAGAAATAACATCATCTTCAATGGCACTTGCCAAACTTGCTGATGATCTGCAGGTTATTATCAACCAATTTAAAATTTAGTGGACTAGTTTTTTAAGAAACTAAATCAATTATAAAATCTCCATGCTAGTTAGATTAACTCTAATTAAATTTCATTTTATTAGAGTTAATCTACATTGTTAGCATATAATTAAGATATTTTGAGTAAAATTTTGCATTGAAAACAAATTGATGCCTCTCCTCCAGTACTACCAATGAAAAACAGCTTTCATCCCTGATATGTCCCCCATTCTATTCTCTATCTATAGAAAAAACAGGCATTACTTTTCTATTCGCACCAAATTTTTTCAGGTAATTCAATCAAATCAACATTTAATTTACCTATCTTCAAAGTTAGCTCACCTACTCGTTTGTCCTTTTCTTCGCCAACCCAACAACTATACAGTTCAAAATAATCACCTTTTTTAAGGTAACGATCCATAATTTCAAATAATGCAATTAGTTTCTTTTTTGATTCAGCACATGTTGTTTGATTCATTTCTTCTGAGATCTCAATTTCCCAATCACTCGATACTTCATATACAAAAGGTGTGGTAAATTGATATGTTTGTACATCTTGTTTGTTGTACTTACTTGAAAAACAATCCCCAATATAAATTAATCCTTTATTTTCTTCATCATTACTGAGATGGACTTCTATATTACACCCTATATAGCTTGCTAAACTCATATTTAATCACCTACCTTTCTCTATTCTTTGCTGAAGTAAAGCACTCGCTAGTTGAATAAGACATATGTATGAAATCGAACATTTTTAATTATTAAGTTGTTTTCTATCTCAAGTTGTTTTTAGTTAATGTTTCTCTTCATTCTTATATTTCAATATTACATTATCTAATACCCTTTTTATTTTCTTTAAGATTTTATTAATTTCTACAAAACAATTAATTAGTTGTCCATAATATTTTTGTTCGGCAAGATAGTTGTCCATATTATTTCTATTTAACAAGAATAACTTATTAAAGTAAGCTTACTAAATTTGGTTTAAGGAGTGTGAATTATGACTACGAGCGGATACGGTTCAACTTTTGTATTAATTGTTGTATTGTTTATTTTATTAATCATTGTTGGAGCATCATTTAAATAACTTTTCATAAATATAAGTTGTTATAAATGAGGAAGAAGCTGATTTATTAATCAGCTTCTTTTTGTTGAATTTTCTCTTCATTACTATCGGTATATAAACGCCAAATAAATGTGGCCATCTTTATAAATTTCTCCATATCCAAGTCTAAGTCTTCCAAAATACTAAAAAGTGATTCAGATGGTCGAGGATTTTTTCTAATTTCTGTAGGAATTTCATTCAATAGTTCCTGTTGCTTTTCCATTTTCTCGTATAACTCTTCCAATGTTGATACTCGTTTAGTTAATGCATTTAGAGTTTCATGTTTATTATGTTTACTGTCTTTATCCATTTCTACCCTCCTTATTTTTTAATAAACTGTAGTTAAACACCCGCCTTTGCATACTAGTAATAAAATTTATTAATAGTCAAATAGCGTTAGAAATTTGTGAAGATAGAGAATATTCCTTTTGACTATGTGCATAGAATATGGGTGTCAATTTGAGTTCATGTTACTCATTATATTTAGAATTTCTCTCACTAGCTGTACATATGACCTTACATGTACATAAAAAAGCAAGAAAATTTAGTAACATTCTATGTAGTTCACTATTTCATATGTAATTTCTAGGAGAATTGTGTTAAAGACAAAGAACATAGCCCCTTCCCCTTTTTATATTGCAGTTGTTTAACTAGGAACATTTCGCACAACTAAACCGTTTCGTTAGTTGAATAAAAAAAGAGTTGCCTGAGCAACCCCATGATTTTTACAAAGCACCCGTTAGCCATTCATACAGCATAGAATGCTGCACCACAGAGGATGAAAATTGGTGAGGAATGGACATAAGTACAGTATGGCTGGCGAATTCATTGGTACCAATCCACCTATAATTCATCCCATTTAATTGAATATATAAACAATAAATTTTATTTTCTTCTTAAACTAACCTGCTTAGATAGTTTAAGTCTTATATTTCACAAACAATACCACCTTACGAAAACTCAAACATTACCTTTAACATATTCTTATTTTATTTGATTCATTAATAATTCTTACTTAAACTGGAAAAATATATATTCAGTTTTGGAATATAAAACGACAAAAATAACGACCTGCCGGCACTAAAAGCAATAAAAGCAATCCATAGTCCGTGATTATTGAAAAAAGGGACTACCAGTACGAAAATTAGGAAAAATGAAAGTAAGGAAAAAATCATGGATTTTCGAATAGGTGCTGTTTCTGATGCCCCTGTGAAAATGCCATAGAAAATAATACCGATGCTTGTAGATATCGGGAACAATAAAAGCCAATTACTATAGACTACCGCTATGTCAACAACTTCTTGGATATTCGTAAAAAGTCCAATGGTTTCTTGGCTAAATGCCCAATACAAAATTGTGAGTAAAATCGAAGTGACTATAGCCCAATGTACCGAAATGGTAACCGTTTTTTTATATAAACTATAATCTTTTGATCCCAGTGCTTTTCCTGATAGAATACTTGAAGCATTAGAAAAACCATCAAAAAAATAAGCCATCAAGTAATGTATTTGAAGTAATACCGCGTTGGCTGCTAAAGTTTCGGTTCCGAAAGATGCGCTTTTATACGTGAAAATATTAAATACGAGTAGCAAGCATACGGTTCGTATAAACAAATCCTGGTTTACGGATAACATCTTTTTTAATGCTGACGCATCTAAAATCTGTTTTACAGGCAGAAGTTTGAAGGTAACCGTAGTTCCCCTGACTATCACGTAAAGTCCGATTATTAGTGCTGCAACTTCTGCGATTAATGTAGCAGTAGCTACTCCTGATACTCCCCATGAAAAAACATTAACGAAAACTATATCCAGAACAATATTAATTAAATTCATTGTTACTTGAATCATTACTACTACTTTGATGCGGGCCAGCCCCATTAACCAACCGAGAATAACATAATTTATTAACGTTACTGGCACACCCCATATGCGTATCTGGTAATATTCAGTTGCCAAAGCTTCCACATCAGATGCGGGGTTTAGCAGCGTCATTGCTGCATATTCGATCGGATTTTGAAGAAGCAAGAAAATACTTCCTACCAGCAAAGCAATTAAAAAGGGACGTATTAAAGAAAGCCTTTCCTGCAGCTCATCGTTAGCTCCATGAGCCTGTGCTGCAAAACCAGATGTGCTGATGCGCAAAAAACCAAATAACCAATACATTGTATTGAAGATAACCGTTCCTATAGCTACACCACCTATATAAGCTGGATTATCTATTTGTCCAACCACGGCTGTATCTACTGCTCCCAGTAGGGGTGTGGTAACAGTAGAAAGTGTTAAAGGTACTGCTAGTGCTAAATATGATTTGTGGTTCATAAAAAATGCTCCTATTCGTTCCACTAGTTCTTACCTATATGCTCATGAATATATCATTCAAACAGTGAAATTAATTGCTTTGTATAATTATGTCGCTTTACAGAAAATAGATCTTCCTGCACAAAATGATCCACTATAGCCCCTTCCTTCATGACCATAATTTGTTGGCTCATCATATTGACTGCCGACAAATCATGAGAGATAAACAAATAAGAAAGTTCAAGTCGCTCTCGAAGGTCATCTAGCAACTTTAAAATAGCAGCCTGAGTCAATACGTCCAAGCTTGATGTCGGTTCGTCTAATACTATCAAAGCAGGTTCTATACTAATTGCGCGCGCTATGGAAATCCGTTGTTTTTGTCCGCCGCTAAGCTCATGTGGATATCGGTCCATCAATTTCCGTGGAAGTTCTACAGCATCCATTAGTTGATCTGCAAATTTTTTTTCATTTGTATAGTTAAAATGTTGCAGAGTTGCATCTTTGCCATATTGCTGAAATGGCTCTATCAAAGAATTTTGTACCTTCAGCTTCGGATTTAAGGAGGAAGAAGGATTTTGCATAACTGCTTGCAAATTTTTTCGGTAAGGTCTTAAGCTTTTTTCGTTTTTATCATGCAACGAAGTGCCATTATACAAGATTTTTCCCTCTTCAATGGATTCAAGCTGTAGGACACAACGCGCCAACGTACTTTTGCCACAGCCACTCTCCCCAACCAGCCCTATGCACTCTTTTTTTTCCATTTTAAAATTAATGTTATTGAGTACAGGAACTCCATTTTCGTATATTTTACTAACATTCTTAAGTTCTAGCAGGCTCATTTAAACACCTCCGGAGAAAATAATGAGGAAGTTGTTCTAAGGGATAATGATGCTTTGATCAGCAGTTGTGTGTAAGAATGTTTAGGATTATTTAGTAGCTGATGCTTCTCCCCTTGCTCAATAATTCTCCCTTCTTTCATCACCAGTATACGATCCGCATATTTTCTTACGTGGCGTAAATCATGTGTGATAAATAATATCGCGCAACCATTTTTCTGTTGTAAATCCGCCAGCAACTGCAATATTTGGAAGGAGGATATACTATCCAGAGCAGTTGTCGGTTCATCTGCAATAAGGAGATCCGGTTTCATGAGAAGTGCAAGTGCAATGGAAACACGTTGAAGCTGCCCTCCACTTAACTGAAATGGATAACGTAGATAAACTTCAGACTTTAGCCCGACAGACGTCAAAGCCTCTTCCGCCATTGTTCTTCTCTGGCTTTTCGCAAGTTTAAGATGTCTTTTCAAAAACTCCTCAAAATGCTGGCCAATCGTCAACAAAGGGGTAAACGAACCTTGGTAATCCTGAAAAATATACGAAATGCGGGTTCCCCTTAAGTTTCGCATATTTTTCTGCATTAAATTGAGTAGGTTTTCCCCTTCATAAAGGACTTCCCCAGCAGCTTGTAAGTTTGGCTCAAGCAGCTGGCAAATAGCCGAAGCTGTCAGACTTTTCCCACTGCCACTTTGCCCAACAATAGCTAACCATTCTCCTTTTCGAATATTGAACGAAACATTTTCAACAATATTATTGTGTTTTTTTGAAATTGATAAATTGCTGACTTTCAAAAGGCTCATGAAGTCACTTCCTTTTTTACATCAAATTTATCTCGCAAATAGTCACCCAATAGATTCGATAGTAGAACCACCAAAACAATAGCCAATCCTGGAAAAACCATCAATGAAGGGACCGACTGGAAATATGGTCGTGCCTCGTTAAGCATTGCACCCCATTCAGGAGTCGGAGGCTGTGCGCCAAGACCAATGTAAGATAAAGAGGATATTAACAAAATGATTTTTCCTAAATCCAGGCTTGCTAGCACAAGTACATGGCCGACAACATGAGGAAACAAGTGTTTTAACATAATTCTCCATTCGCTTAAGCCATTTACTTTAGCCATAGTTATGTATTCCTTTTGACGTTCAATTATGACTGTACTACGCACTAAACGAGCATAGTTAACCCATTTAACCACGACAATTGCAATCAAGAGATTCTCAATGCCAGGACCTAAAAGACCACTTAACACAATGGCTACAATTGTATCGGGAAATGAGAGGAATGCATCAGCTATTCGCATTAGAATGCGATCTACAATTCCTCCTTTAAATCCTGCTATTATACCAAAGGGAACACCAATTACTACAGCCATTAGCAAGGCCAAAAAACCATATCCAACAGTTAATTGGAAACCAAGCAGAATACGGGTCAGTATGTCGCGTCCTAAGTGATCGGTTCCGAGAGGATGCTCCAAGCTCATTGGAAGGAGCCTTTCATTCAAATTGACGAAAGAGGGATCATATTTTAAGACTAGGAAAGTAAATGCTGCAATTCCTAACATTAGTATCAAAGCGAGGAGTAATAATGTGGATTTATAGCTTATTTTGTAAGATTTAGATATCCTCAACTCCATCAATTCTTCCTCCTTTCCTTAAAGCGCAATTCCGGATTTAAATAACGGTATGATAAATCAACTGCACTATTCACCATAAACACAATAATTGCCATTACTAAAATATATCCTTGTATTACAGGGTAGTCTCTTCCTCTAATTGCATCAACGACCATTTTTCCGATTCCAGGATAAGCAAAAATCACTTCAATTACAACTACCCCTCCAATCAAACTACCTAAGCTAACACCAAATACGGTAATGACTGGGGGTAGACTTGCACGTAGCGCGTGTGCAAAGAAAATCCGCGTCTCCGAGAGCCCTCTAGCACGTGCCGCCCGAATATACTCCTGATTCAAAGAATCAATTAAGCTCGAACGAAGCAATCGGACATATACACTGGAGATTGCTAATCCTAACGTAATAGATGGTAGGACAGCAGAGATAATGCCGTCCCTCCCCATAGTAGGAAGAATTCCAAATCGCACCGCAAATAAATCAATCAATATGAGTCCTAGCCAAAAACTTGGCATTGCAGCACCCAAAAGGGAAACTACTCGGCTAGCTTGATCAATCCAACTTCCCCTGTATATTGCTGCAAGTGAGCCGAGTGGAACTGCAATCAATATCATAACAAGCAACCCACCCGCAGTCAGTTCCAACGTAGCCGGGAGACCACTCCAAAGCATTTCCATTACCGGTTGGTTGGTAATGTAGGAATTTCCAAAATCCATTTTCACAAAATCAGCTAACCAATGACCATACTGAATTAGTAGCGGCTCATTGAAACCCAACTCTTCCCTCAATTGCTCTACCTGTTCATTTGTAACAGAAACGTCATCCACCCTAAGAATGGAAAGAACTGGATCCCCTGGTGCAAGTCTAGCAAAAAGGAAACTAATAAATGTAATTAATAGCAGAAAAAGCGTCACTTCAACCAATCTGCGTCTCAATATGTGAATCACTTAATACACGTCCAGTTCATTCGTTAACATGTAGTACTCACTTCGGGAAGTTACCCAATTTTTCACCTTGTCAGAGTTATAGGCGACCAGTGTATTCGGATGAAGGATAAAGGAATTGTATACTTGTTCGTCCACATAGGATGCAATTTTTTCCGCAATATCCGAACGATCCTGCTGTCCTACAGTGGTGTTCAGTTTATCAATCATACTTGTTAACTTGTCATCATCCGCCCCACTAAAATTTAGTGCACCGTTTGGATGGTATGTTGCATTCAAATAATATCCAGCATCTCCGCGGGGAGCAGTCAAATTACTATAGGTTGTCAAATCCCAATCCCGATTTGCCGCCATATATTCTTCCGGTATTTCAATTTGCTGGATAATCACATTAATACCTAACTGCCCTGCATCTGATTGGAAAACCTGAGCAATTAATGGCAAATCTGCGCGGGCGCTATATGTAAGTAAAGTAAGCTCCAAGGGTTCACCATCTTTTTTCATCACTCCTGCCACCTCTTCATAACCCGCTTTTCTAAGGAACTCTCGCGCAACTTCAATGCCAGTTTGCTTTTCCAAATAATCTGGGGCAAAAGTAAATGACGATGGAAAAGGTCCGGTAGCGACTTCTGCATGTCCTCTTAAAATTGTATCCACAATGCTTTCTCGATTAATTAATGCATCCATTGCTTTACGAACATTGATATTTTGCAGTGGTTTGCGCTGAAGGTTCATCGTCATCTGATGTACACGAAACGTCGAAGTCGATTCTACTGTAACCCCTGAAATTGTTTCTAAGTTCTCTAAGCTTTCAACTTCCGGACGGAAAACGACATCAGCACCTCCTGATTCAAGGGCAAGAGATCTTGCATTAGCATCTTCATTAAAGGAGAATCTTGCTTTTTCTAATTTTGCAGCCCCATCCCAGTACTCGTCATATCGTATTAAATCCACAGAAGTTCCAGGAGTGAATGAAGAAACAGCAAAAGGTCCTGTACCTACCGGTTTTTTAACAAAATCCGTTTCAGTTATATCTATAATGGATGTGTTAGGATGAACTAATTCGGAAGGAAATTCTGGAAAAGGGACTTCAGTTTTGATAGTGAGTGTATTGGCATCCGCTTCAATCGATTCAATGCGCAGTGCATTTTTAATCGCTATACTGTCTTTCATCGCACGCTCCAAAGAAGCCTTCACAGCCACTCCATCCATTGGATTACCATTTTGGAATGTTATATTTTCTCTTAACTTAATCGTCCATGTTTGGCCATCTTTACTGGACCAACTTTCTGCTAACCAAGGTTCAATCTTTAAAGTTTCATCATTCAAGTGCACTAGGGTCTCGGTAATTCCTGCTCTCAATGATACATAGCTTGTATCTACATTTGGATCAAGCGAGCTTGTAGCAAAATTAAAGAGCAGGTTGATTTCTTTCTTTCCATTCTCCGATTGCTCCACTGACTTGGAAGAACAAGCTGTCAAAAGTAATATTGTTAAAATTGATACGATTAATGATTTGTATAATTTGTACATTAAATACCCTCCTCTATTTCTTACCCTTGCCTAAACAAGGATTTCCGGTAATATTTTCAAACAAAGATACATGCGAGAAAACAGTTATAGCTAAAGAAAAGAAATTAAAGAGTAATCGTTACGATTTAAAAAACCGCAAAAAATTTTAACTTCCATTTGTTCAGTAGCTATTTGTAAAGTAAAACAATGTGTTTATCCAGGTCAATATGTATATGAGTGTTCTATTAATTACGGCATAGTTTAACTTTGGATAAGCTATTCGATTGTACATTTACAAATTTGTAAATCTCGCACCCGGAATTAAAATGTAATCATTACGATTTACATCTTATAACGAGTATAGAAAGAGTGCAAGGTTTTTTTTAACAATATGTAGCTTTTTTATTAAAAAGCAGCCTATTCGGCACTTTACTCGATTAACTCAAAAAAGTCGGCAACTGATTTAACCACTCTTCAAAGTTATCAGCTTCTTTTTCAATATTATTTGCATTATGTGAATAATAGTAGACTCCTGTGTTGGAACATTCATTTGAAAGAAGGCAAAAGTAGTCACCATAACCTATACTATAAAATGGGATTAATTCTACCTTCCATCCAATACCATCTAATAAATTCGCAATTTCATCTCTTGTCACTAATTATTACTCCTAATAAATACAACACTGTTTATATGTTTACCAACTTCCACCTACATAATTAACTTTTTCAACTCATCTTTTTGACGCAAGTGATGACGAAAATGCATTCCAACTAAATCACACCATTCCCTTGCATTCAGCCAACCGAAACCTCCATGTTCAACTTTATAACAAGGGTTAATATATTCTACTTTCGATTTCAATTGACTCAATCTTTCAATTAACTGATCCATCCTAATAATAAGGTCTTCCATATTGTTCGAATTATTTGGTGGAGAATTTAGTTCATCTGGTAATTTAATTTTAATAGGTGGGAACCCTCTATTCCTATATAATTCCTCACCAAATTGTGTCTTCCCTAGGGGTTGTTCCTTATTTAATGTAAAACAAGTTTCCATATTATCGAGATACTCATTCGCAACAACTATCAAATGGTCATACATTTGTCCAATAGACCAAACCCCTACTGCCGATATATATCTTAGTTGTTCCAGCGAAAAGTTGGAAAGCTCACTTTTGAATGTAATAAGCAGTTGATTATCACTCATTTAAATACTCCTTTGTAATAGATGTGTAAAGCTTTTATCTCTAACACGGTACTTTAGTTCAATAAGAGAAATAGTTTTTTTATTCTAAAATATTTTTCTTAAACTACATAAGGAACTGCGTAAACCATGCTATATACTTTGCCCCAGGTATGAAAAAGACCTGCGCTAACAATGTACCTAACAGTCTTGAAGTAACCATCATAATAGAGGCACTTTTTAATGTTACATAGTTCCCTTTTTTGTTGATCACATCATCCGCGAGGATTGAAATTTTAGGGTCAATAAATACAATCAGCAAGATTGTAGCTATACCATTTATTAAACCCGACGCCATAACGGCAGTTGTTGCACGTTCAGGTGTCAGCAAAGCTGCATATAGTGCAGATAATACTCCGATAGTATAAATTGCTGTAATTAATATATTAATGCAAAACAATTTAATAGGTATATCTCGCCAATTCATATCTTTCAAATAAGTATATCTCGGTAAGTGAATATGCTTTTTTGCACGTTTAAAATATGATAACGTAAATCCTTTTTTCAATAACGCTGGAATTGAACCTCGTTCTTCTGCTAAGTGAATGATTGCCCTCGAAAAAACAGCAATAAATGTCGGTAACAAAAGTAAACCTATTACTGTCCCTAATGTTGCAGAACCTATTAGAATTCGATACTGGCTCTCCACAAATTCCAAAGAATTTACTTTTGGTGCATTATCAATTAAACTTCCCGTAAAAGGTTGTTGCATCATATTTGCTAGCCTTGAAACCATTACCATCACATTAAATAAGGAGAGTGCAGATGCTAATAGTTTCACTCTTGCTCCTGACAAACGTACTGAATAAGCTAACGTTTCGATTGAATGAATAACTAAGATAAATAATGCAATCATTACTAATTGCGCTGTGAAAAATTCCAAGTACATTACCTACTCCACTTTTAATTGTATTAATTAGATTCCGATTTCTTGTTCCTATTTCCCACTTACTTTATAGAAACGATTAGAATTAAATATTGTTTCAATTTTTTTATATCGTACAATACTCAACATTTTATAAAAATAAGAGCTAATTCTTTTTAAACTGTACCCTTTGTAAAGGACATTTTGAAAAAGGTTAGGCAACTTGTTGAAGCTGCTGTCTGTATTTTGCAGGCGGCAGCTTTTTTAAATTCCATTGGCCTCTATAATAATTGTAATATATCATATAACACTTCACTTCTTGTTTTACTTCTTCTAATGTTTCGCATTCTTTTATATTTGTTTCATCTTTAAAATGCCCAAAGAATGATTCTTGTGGAGCATTGTCCCAACAGTTTCCACGGCGTGACATTGACTGTCCAAGATTCATCTTTTTCACTAATTTTTGATAGGTCGGATTTGTGTAATGAAATCCCTGATCCGAATGAATAAAGGCATCATTTCGAATATGTGAATGACGACGTCTTAATTGGTGAAGTGTATCTAATGCGATGTCTAATGTAATTTTATCTGAGACTTCATACGCTAAAATTTCATTCGTCTCTGCGTCTTTAATCGTGGATAAATAAGCACGCTTTCCGCTTCTGTAGTTTAAATATGTGATATCCGTTAATAACACTTTTCCAGCCAACCCTTGTTTAAAGTTGCGCTGCAATTCGTTCGGGCATGTGCGATGTTCTTTTGTTGCTTTCGCCATGCGGCGATAGGGATTCGCTTTTCGAATTGGACAAACAATCTCAAATTTCTTCATAATGCGGCGAATACGTTTTAAGTTATATGTAATCTGGTACTGGTTTTGGAGTGTCATTTTAATTTGGCGTGCTCCTTTTTTGCGTCCTCGGAAATGATACGCCTTTAAAATGATGTTTTTCACCACCTCGTCCGAACCGCCTTTAATTGCACGTTTTTGAATGGATTTTTCATCAAAGTAATTGTAGAAACCTGATCGAGATACATCCATTACCTCGCAAAGATAACTTACCATACGCTTTAACTCATACTTTTTAATAATCTGGTTAATGAGTTCGAATTTTAATTCTGGCGCAATTTTTATTTCTTCTTCACCATCTGCCTTTCGAGTAAATCGAGCTTTTTTAGGAGTTCGTTCTCTGCCTCAAGTAATCGAGTCTTCGCTTCTAATCGTGCATACTTTTCCTCGAGACTTAGTTCTCGTTCAAGTGGGCGACCAGAACTATATTTCCGAGAATCTTCTAACCCAGTAATTCCTTGGTTTTGGTATGCTGTTTTCCATCGAGCTGCCGCTTTATGAATGCGTGTCATCCCCATCATTTCGATATCAAATCCTGCATCTTCAAAAATTTCACGCGGAAACTTCCCAAATTCATTTTCAGTAATAAATAATCGTTTAAATTCATCTGTGTACGTAATCGCTTTATTGCTTACAGCTTTTACATATGGATTCTTTTTTAGTTCTTTTTGTTGGTTAGGTGTTAAATAATTTTTAGTCATAATTTATCGCTCCGAATACTGTTTTTTTCATTATAAACAAAAAGACCCTATAAGATGACCTTTTTTAAAGTGTCTATCTTATAGGGTACAGTTTATTTTTGTAGTGTCTTTTTCTATAAACTTTCATGCAATATTAATAAGATCTATACGACAACTTTGGTCGAACAAAAAAAGAGCTGCATAAGCAACCCAACGATCTTTAATTTCATTTCAGTGTTCCGTGAATTTAAAACGGTCCATTTTGATGGTTATACCGATCAACTTCTCGTAGAGAATCTGCTTCAGCAATGTTTTGGTTTAAAGACTTTTCTTGTTCTTTTAAATTATATTTCCGCCCAGTCAAAACATTCACAAGATAACTGCCTATAATTAATGCTCCAATAGAAGTCCAAAAAATCCACATCACCCAATGCATGACTTTTCAGTCCATTTCATTTCAGCCATCGCTTCCATCTCCCTTTTTCGTTGAGAACTGCTATACATTATAATACGGTTTTTGATCAAATAAGTTTCAACAATCGAACTTTTCTTAATTAACTTTCTTTTTTGCTAATTAAAGTCTGTATCACCATAGAATTTCATAGGATCTTATTCAAATAACTTGCTACTATTGTTCAGATACTTTAGGGCAAAGTACATCTAAGAGGAACAATAGTTCTTTTATATCATCTAAAAAAACTAAATACCGGTTTTTAAATAAAACACTCCTATAATTAAAGCAACAATACCAGTTATATCGTAATAATTATTCTAGCTTTTATCTTAAAATAACATATTTTTGATATTTGAATAAGGATAAAAATCGATTAGCACATATACTTTTACTTTATATAACTTTTTAATCATCACAACTTCTTAGTTATAAGAAAGAAAAAAGTCTTTACTCCTTCTTGAAGTAAAGACTTTCTAGTGAATAGTAAGTAAATATTACTTTTTAAATAAGATAGCATATGAGTAAAATTAAAATTGATAAATTTTGAGTACTTTTATTATTTCATTATAACTTTGTAGATTGTTTAATAATTCCTCTCTAATCGGGGAGAATTCTCTAAAGTAAATTCAATGTCATAAACAGACTATTTGGGTCATCTGTATATTTATCAAAAGGCTCACAGTATGTAAAGCCGAAGCTTTCATATAGCTTGAGAGCTGGTTGGAATGCCTCCATAGAGCCTGTTTCAAGGCTTAATCTTGAATAGCCACGCATTTTAGCTTCATTAATGATATGCTTTAATATAGCTCTAGCAACGCCCTTTTTCAAATGTATCTCTGCTGTTCGCATGGACTTTACTTCTCCATGTTTGAACGTTAGTTCTTTTAAAGCACCACACCCCATAATTTCGTCATTTTCCCAGGCACTATAAAAAGTAATTTCATTTTGCTTGAGCCCTGCCACATTTAACGCATGTATACTTTCAGAAGGTGAGTTTTCAGCCATACCTGCTAAGTGTGTGCTAATTAGTTCAATAGTTCTTTTATCAGTCAAGTCATCTAGTTTAATTTTCAATATTATATACCATCCTCTGCTGTTATTTTTAAAAACAATATATTCAAGCGTAACTCTACCAATAAATTAAATAATCATTTTCGTATTGCAACCAAACTGCTGCTTGAGTTCTTAATAAAAGGTATTACTCCTTTTTGTAGTAAATCACCAGAATTTTATTATAAAATTCAATGCCACCCTTTACGATTACACAAAGTAGTAATTTGTGCTAGATGGTGTTTCCCATGCCAAGCATAGATTCCTATATTCTTACCTAATGTTACTTCACCTGAATCTGGATGAATAAATGTCCTATCCAAATCGGCAGAAGTTAAATTACGTAATAGGTTGGTCCAACGTTTATGCAACGTTTCTAGAAGTAAAAGTGAAGTATCGATTGGCATTTTATAATCAGCTAGTTCCGCCCATTTCGTTTCAATATATGGTTTAATTACGGGATTTTCTTCCGTAAGTGCCAATTTAAAACGAACGTAGGCATTCATATGGCTATCTGCAATGTGATGTATTACTTGACGAACAGTCCATCCTCCAGAACGATAGGCTGTATCAAGCTGTTCACTATCTAAGTCTTTTACAGTATCTCTTAATAGTCTGGGCAAGTCTTCAATATCATTTATCCATTCACTAGTAACGCTATTAGTAATTTCACCATCAAACTGAAAAATGCCTATAGGGTATTTCGTATCCATCAACAATTCCTCCTATATCGAACCCTTTAATTTTAACAAAATAGCACTTCAATCAAAAAAATCCATTTGTTTCTTATCCTGTTTATAGTAATCTAGCCTATCTTGTAAAGTACCTGTATGGAATTCAAACTTATGACCATCTGGATCAGTAAAATAAATAGACTTTTTGTCTTTTTCCACTCGTTGACGACCTGGTAGGATATTTACATTCAAATTCTCTAGTCTCTCAAACATATTATCGAATTCTGTTTCATTTATTGAAAATGCGATATGAGTGTAAGATTGGCTTATTTCATTACGAGGAATATCTTTCTCTTCATTTAGTGCTAGCCATATTCCATTTAAGTCAAAATAAGCAGTACTTCTACCTTTAACTAACAACTTTGCATCAAATACATTTTGATAGAACGCAATAGAATTGTCTAAATGTGAAACTGAAAATAAAAAATGATTGAGACCTTTTACAGACACGTTCATCACCTCATAATTTTTTCTTAATATTCACATTATCATACAAGTTAATATGACTGTCACTAGACAACTTTAAAATTGGAGATATTAAGTGAAAAAAAGTGAGATACCATTTCAAATAAAGCAAGCTACTAGTAATCAAACTATAAATATATTACCTGCTGCTTTTCTGCATTTTCTTTTTTTTATTTCGCATTTAAAAGCCTTTAATTAAAAATCCAAGACAATACTTCATTAAATGAAAAGTAAGATATGCTTTATCTTTTCACTCATTTCTAGTTTAAATTTTTACATAGATTTCAAATATCGAAGTGTTTATTACAACAAATAATTCTCTATATCACACTCTTCCTTTTAATTAAATAAGAGGTAACCTGAACTACAGCAAAAAGGATGAAAATTTTCACAGAATGGGTATAGGATTATATAGCTAAAGAGAACGGTTGATGGAAGATCCTAATGATTTTAAGGAACATCCTTCTACAGGATCTCAATTAATGAACATTAATATTACTGGAGTGTTTACGACACTATATTGTCAATTAGCACGAGAAAATATTAGAAGTAAGAAAAGCAGAGGAGTGGAATTGATGACATATGTGGATATTGGATTGAAGTTGTTTTTTGGGTTGATTGCTCTATTAATTGTGACGCGTCTATTGGGGAAAAAAGAAATGTCACAGCTCACCCCCTTTGATTTTATTTATTCTCTTGTACTTGGTGGGATATTAGAAGAAAGTATCTATGATGACAAAGTTTCAGTTCTTAAAGTATGGTTCGCTGTCGCGGTATGGGGAGTGTTGTTGTTTATCATTGAAAAACTGTCGAAGCGCTTTGACAAAATAAGGGTTCTTCTAAAAGGGGAAACTTCAATATTAATCAGAAATGGCGAATTCAACGTAAAAGAATTGGAAGCAAATCATTTAGAAATGGAGCAATTACGAATCATGCTACGACAGCAAGGGGTCTTCTCTCTTCGGGAAGTTTGCGATTTGTACTTGGAACCTGGAGGTACGGTCAGCTTGAAAAAGTTCGCTAAATTTGATATGGTCACTCCGACTATGCTCAATTTAAAGCCCGAAGATGAGTCCCTCAATTTTCTATTTGTAGATGAAGGGGAAATTAATGAAGAAATTCTAAGATACACGGGCAAGTCAAAGGAATGGCTCTATGAGGAACTGTATCAGGAAGGATATACTAATATTCACGATATACTGTATGCGGAATGGTCTGAGACAGAGGGGTTTTTCGTCAAAGTCTATAGGGATAACAATGACGATATACGAAAAGGAAATTAAAATGGTAGAAACAATCATCTTTGTATAGGAAACTATATCTATCTCGTTTTTCAGTCATTTTTGTTCACCTTCTTCCTCTTGTGAAAAAAATGCCAAGTGTTAATATTAGAATTGATCTAGAATATTTCAAAGGTAAACAACACTGTTCTATTTATGAACGGTGTTGTTTACAATATAACTAATTACTTCATAAGAACTATGTCTATTCCTGATATAAGTGACCTATTGCATCATTTCAAACTGCTGCACCATGAATTCGTAATTCATTGCACCCATCGTGTTAAATTGAATGCGACCATTAGTGTCAATCATATAGGCAGTTGGATAAGCCATAACCTTATATTCATTTGAGACAGCACGTTATCTTATTCACTTTAATGCTGTAACTTCCCCGGCTTTTGCCCAACAAATTGGATAACATGCGACACGCCATTATGAAGTTCTCCTTCTTGACGTACAACCTCTCCCATGAAAAAGTGAACAATACGCCATTCAGCAAAAATTTTCAAAAACTCATCAGGTTTATATAGAAAATCTAGATCTTGCGGTCCACCACTCTTATAAGGAAGCTGGTGATGTGAATACACCTCTGTCAGGAAGTAACCTCCAGGCTTTATAACCTCTTTCACACCTAGAAGAGTTTTTTGTCGTAGCTCTACAGGGAAGTGACCAAAGATGCAAACAATTTCATCCCATTTAGTTTCACTCCAGTTTGCTTCGTTTAAATCTACAAGCTCAGTCTTAACCACTACCCCACGTTCATCTGCGAGTTTATTTGTTTTTGCTAGCCCTGATTCCGCATAATCCCATGCCGTGACTTTCATTCCCTGCTCCGCTAAGTAAACCGCATTACGCCCTTCCCCTTCAGCTATGGCCAGAGCCTCGCCCGAAACTTTTATTTTCTTCTGAAATTCCTTCAAGAAAGCATTCGGTTCCTTACCATAAACATAATCCTCTGTTTGAAAACGTATATTCCAATGATTCATCATTTTATCATCCTTTCATATGCTTTTGAATCTATAATTGCTAAGAGAAATATTTTCTATAAAACTGAATGAACCAAAATCAATCTGATTTCTCAACAATCATGTTATAAACTTTACTTATCTTTTCATGCAAAGATTGCATTTGAACAAACCGTGCTTCCCTTATAATTTCTTTACCTTCTACAAATAAAATTAGTGCAGGTACAGTAAGAACTGAAAGACGTCCAGCTATTTCTTCGACATCATCTGCATTTATATGCCCTAAATGTATTAGTGGAAATTCTTTCAGTAAATCCTTAAGCTGAGGCAGTATAGCGTGACATACTCCACAATTAGTTCTTGATACATATAAGAAACTAAACTGATGATCCTCCATAAACTTTTCAACTGCAGTGACCGTTGTTAATGTAACCATATCTTCTCCTTTCTTCTCAAAGGATTAATTTTGTGAATCTCATTCACTAGTAATATTTTGTTCAACCCCCATAAAAGAGCTGACCTAATTCTTGAACAGTCATAGGCGCTAGTAATCAAACATACGTATTAATTGCCTCGTTTAATAGAGACTTCTTTATTTTGTAGTGAGTAGCCTGCCAAATTCCTTTTCCATCTTTCAAGATTAGAAGTTGAGGGGATTCATGCTTCACCTTGAGATCTTTTTCTATTGAATTTGAAACAGTTCTGTCCTCCTGTACAATGACTATGTATTTAGGAAGTTCTGTTTCAAGCGCTTGTACTTCTTTCATAGCTGATAAGCTACTTTGGCATGTCTTGCTGAATTTAAATAGAAGAAAAGGCTGTTCTTTGGACTTTTCCAATAACTCTCGCCAAGCTTCTATTGATTTAATCCGTTTCATATGTGGTTTTACCTCCAACATTCCAACTAGCGGCGAATGGATTACGTGCAAAGTGCCGCATAAGCAATTAGTTTAGACCCAGTGCTCATTTAATCACCATTGCTGAATTTCTTTTTTTATATCATCAGGTGCCATATTAGTTAAAGCAATTATACCCTTCCAATTAATGTATTTCCCATAAATATTGCTTATTAAATTTAAAAAACTAATATATCTAACCAAATTTTAACTGCAGTTATAAATATTAATATTGCTAAAATCATTTGTAACACTTTTGTATTTATCTTTTTTCCAACCATAGCTCCAAGAGGTGCGGCAAGTAAGCTAGCAACCACCATGATAAGTGATGGTAAGAGTTCCACTTGCCCAGTCGATATTTTTCCGGCGATGGCACCTATTGATGAAATAAGTGTTATTGCTAAGGACGAAGCAATTGTCATTCTTGTAGGTATTTTTAAAACGGTTAGCATGATTGGTACTAATAAAAATGCCCCACCTGCACCAACAATTCCTGCCCCAACTCCAACGATTAATGCGAGCAGAGCAGCAAGCCATTTGTTAAACCTGATTTGACCAATGGGTTTGTCATCAAGTCGTTTTTTAGGTATTAACATCATGATGACCGCAGTTATTGCCAAAATTCCATATACGAAATTGATTCCACTTTCAGGCATTTTAGTAGAACCTAATCCCCCAAAGAAACTACCAATTAGAATACTAGCACCCATGTAAACAATTAATTTCTTATTTAAAAATTCTCCTTTTCGATATGCATAGACTCCACCAATCGTAGCAAAAAATACTTGGATGGCAGTTATTCCTGATACTTCATGGGCTGTAAACTGGGCAATACCAAGTGCAGAAGGGATATACAACAGCATCGGAAAATTAATAATGGATCCACCTATTCCTAACATTCCAGAAATAAACGAGCCTATCAATCCAATGAAGAAGATGGTAACAATAAAACCTATATCCATTTTCCTCCTCCTTTTAAAAGGAACCTGTTTCGGCTCCCTCTTTGATCCCTTGAAATTCTTTTGAAACAACCTCATCAGCATCTGATTACTTTTATCGAACCGAACAACGATTTGGTCCAATTTCCATATCACGTTGTTTTTCTTCATCAGGGTTCAATATCCCCATATTCGTTTCTCGAATCTCTTGATATGCATTTGGCTGGGGCGGTAAATTTTCAGTCACAAGTTTTCTAAATTCATTTTCATCTTCTATATTTAGCCCATGATTTGTTTCGTAGAGCGTACTTAACTTTTCAGATACACTTCCATCTGCATTTAATTCATCGATGATCATAAAGTGTGCTGGTAAAACGATTAGCTCCCCAGATAATCCTCTATATCTTGCGTAGAGACTTTCTCTTAAATCTGAGACCCAGTCATCTGCTAAACCAGCAAGGTCTGGTCTACCAATTGAATCGATAAATAAAATATCCCCAGATAGTAAGAACTTTTCATCCACAACAAAGGATGTTGACCCAATTGTGTGACCTGGAGAATATAAGGCATGAATAGTGATAGCGGTATTGCCAATTACCACTTCATTTCCATCTTCCAATGGTTCATATTCAAATGTTATATTTACGGCATCTTTCGGTGGGAGCCAGTAGGTTGCGCTTGTTTTCTCAGCAAGTTTTCTTCCACCAGAAATATGATCGGCATGTAGATGTGTATCAAATACATGGGTAACTTTTACACCAATACGTTCTGCAAATTCAAGATAGATATCCGTAGTTCTTGCCGAATCGATAATGGCTGCCTCACCGTTTGAGACGATCATATAAGACAAGCACCCCTTACCAATACGTACAAACTGATAAATCTCTCCACCATTCTTTAAACTCCCCACTTTAACAGGTGATAAATGTTCACTCCATGCTTTCATTCCACCGTCTAGGGATGAAACAGAAAGTCCCGCCTCAGTTAGCATCTCTGCAACCATTATAGATGAGCGCCCTTTTGCACAAACGACAAGTACATCTTTATCAGCAGGAATCTCATCCAGGATTCCTTCCACACCATCCATTAAATCGAAGTATGGAACATTTAGATAAACAAAGTTTTCACCTTCGATTTTCCAGTCTGCGAAATCAGTTGTATTTCGAATATCTAAAATAAATAGTTCTTCTTTGTTAATTACTTTTTTAGTTACTTCTATTGAATTCATAGCTTTTATATCCATACCTTTACCTCCTAGGGTATATATTTTTACAAAAAAATAAAATATTCAAGTTATAACTGCGTCATTATTTCAAAAAACTTTACCTCTTTAGAAATAGAAGACTTCTACTGAATGAAGTTAAAATGTCAATGTTACATCCGCGTCTATAGCAAATTCTAAAAATGTGACAGCACCGCCTACTTCAATTCCATCTATAAGATCCTCTTCATCTAATCCCATAACATCTATTGTCATTTGACAGCCAATGAATCTAACACCCATTTCTTTTGCCATAGCAAGCAAATCTGGGATGGCTGGAACATTAGCTTTCGTAAATCCATCAGCAAAATGCTCTTTTCCTTCGGGCATCGGAAGTTGCTGATTAGCCTCTTTGTGGATTAAGTTTAGGCCTTCGAATGTGAAGAAAATAGCTACTTCTTGATCTGTTGCTGCAGCTGCAGTTGCGATATTAAACACTTTGTATGCATCAAATAATCCACCATTGCTTGCGATAATTGCTACTTTTTTATTCATTTATTTTTCCCCCCGATTTCTTAATGCGATCATGATATTATTTGGATCAAAGCCTATAATCCATTGACCATTCACTTCATTGAAAGAGATGTTTTGCTCTGATAAAAAGTTCTTTAACATGACACAATACGGGCATTGAGTTGTTGTGTAAACTGTTACTGAATTCATTTTCAAATCTCTCCTCACTCATTATTTATAAATCCTTTTCATACCTCTACTTTAATACGGGTATGGGTATTAAAACTATTAAAAAATTTTACTCTATCTTGCCCTCCCAAGAAAGCATTCCACCTTGCATATTGATCACTTTATGACCTTGGTCTTCAAGGAATTGTGTTGCATGGCCACTTCTTCCTCCTGAACGGCAAACTATGATATATTCTTTTGATTTATTTAATTCATGCATACGAAATTCGACTAATCCTAATGGAATGTTTATTGCTCCAGGAATTTTCCCTTCTGCTACTTCATCTACCTCACGCACATCGATGATATTCAATAGCTTTACTTCATTAATTAAAGCCTCTACTTCTTTTGCAGTCATTTCTTTCATTGTAAGTCCCCCTTATTCTACTATCTCCAGTTGCTCATGCCGCCTTTTACATTTGTCACTTTTGTAAAGCCTATTTCTTGGAGCATCTTACTGGCTTTTTGGCTCCTCATTCCACTTTGGCAAATGATAATCACTTCTTTTTCCTTTGAAAGCTCCTTCTCCGCTTTCTGAGAGAGTTGATGGAGAGGAATATTTTTAAAGCCTTTAATGTGATTTCCTTTAAATTCTCCAAGTGTTCGTACATCAACAAATTGTTTATTTTTGTTATTTAACTCCTCTTTTAAATCAGTTGTTGAAATATGCCTAACACCTTTTGTTGGTACAACGCGTTGTAAGATGAAAAGCAATATAAGACCAATAACGATGTAAGTTACGTATTCCAAATCTTTACCACCTTTATAGATATGCTTTTTACCCCCTAGGGTATAAAATTGTATAAAAAAATAGAATTAGCCCTTTTTAATCCAAAACTTTAATACATCATTTTCTTCCTCATGTTTCAGAAGCTCGTGCCCACCAGATTTAGCCCAGGCTGGAAAGTCGTTTTTAGCTCCCTTATCTGTTGTGTGAACCTCTAGTATTTGGCCCCCTTCAAGTTCATTTATGGTCATTCTACTTTTTACTATTGGCATTGGGCATGCTAATCCTTTTGCATCTAATACTTTATCAGCATTCATTTTTATTCCTCCTTTTCTTTTCACAATTACCCCTATGGGTATAATAACGAAAGAAAAAAAAGATGTCAACCCTTGAGTTTCATCTGCTTTTTACAAGCAAGTTGACAGCTTCTTTAATCATTTCATCTGTTTTTTCTCCATTTACTCCGGCTTCTTGGACACATTCAACTAAGTTTGAACTCACTATCACACCAATTGTTCTGTCTACTGCTGAGCGAACAGCTGACAACTGCGTAATGACTTCTTTACAATCTTTGTTTTCTTCCATCATTTTCAAGATTCCCCGAAGTTGACCTTCCATACGCTTCACTCTGTTTTTCATTTGATCATTGTATTCCATAGATACTCTCCTCCAGGTTAAACAATAACATACTGACAAGCATTATATTATACCCTAATAGGTATGTTGTCAATACAGACAGCTTGCCTGGTCTATTAATGCACACTACTTATTATGACAATCTATAATTATGATTTGCATGTCTATTTAAACCCTCGAGATGGTGTAGGAGGACGAAGGACAGACGCTATAAAATTATCGAATTAAGAAGGTGTGATGGTGACGTAATTTAACATTACACCTTCTAAAAATCAATCGGTAAGGATACAGCGACAAATTTATCCAAAGTCTACCGAAGCGTTAAAAAAGGACTTTAAATTAAAGGACCTAATCTAACCACACACCTAGAACTCTAATCTATTATTGTCATGTAGCAGTAACGGATTCTGTAGTTTAATCTCCTGGATAGATAAATGTACAGTATAGTTACCGTACTCAAGAATTTTATCCAAAAAAAGATTCAATTGTTCTTGAGAACTCACTTTTATTTTTATATGATAACAGGCTTCTCCCGATACGCGGTGAACCTCTACCACTTCTTTTCGATCATTCATTAATCTTATAAATGAATCATGATTGACTGTTTTCATATAAATAATGACAAACGCAGTATAAGTAAGTCCTAATTTCATTTCATCAACTATTAATGAGTAAGCTTTAATAACCCCATTCTCCTCCAGTTTTTTTATACGATTACCTACTGCTTGTCCCGTCATATGAATTTGTTCACCTAAGTCTTTCCATTGAACACGAGAGTTTTCGGATAATAACCGAAGAATTTGAAAATCAATATTATCAAGTTCCATTATAAATTCCTTTCACCATGAAATTTTTAGAGGTAAAAGTGTTTCGTCAACCTATCGATATAAACTATTAAACGTTCTATGATTATAGTGTAACAAAATAACTTGAATGAGGTGGAGAAAATGAGCACAGCTCTAATTATTGTAGATATTCAAAACGACTATTTTCCAAAAGGAAATATGGAATTAAGTAACCCTGAAAAAGCGGCCGCTAATGCTGCGAAAGTACTTGACTGGTTTAGAAAGAATAACAAAGAGAACATCTTTCATATTCAACATATCGCAGCTGACCCAGCACTAGGCTTCTTCATTTCTGATACCGTAGGGGCTGAAATACATGAAACTGTTCAACCATTGGAAAATGAAAGCATTATTATCAAACATTTCCCTAACAGCTTTTTAAAGACTGAATTAGAAATCAAACTAAAAGAAAAAGGAATAACTAAGGTAGTGGTTGTGGGTATGATGACACATATGTGTATTGATGCCACAGTCAGAGCTGCAGTGGATCTTGGCTATGAAACTACACTTATTGAAGATGCATGTGCAACAAGAGACTTGTCTTATGAAGGTAAGGTCGTTCCAGCTGATCAAGTTCATTATGCGTTTGTCGGTGCGCTTAACGGTATGTATTGTGATGTTACATCGACCGAAGATTTCCTAAAATAAGAAGTTAGTATACGAGATAAATGTAAAAGGCTGTACAGATGTAATTAATTTTTCTGGACAGTCTTTTTTTACGAATGATTCCGTTATAGTAATCGAAAGGTGTGATTTCATACAAAATAGTACAACTAGCTTTTTATTTATATTTTATTGTGATGTAGGGCTGATACTTGGGTTTCAATACAAAACCCTATATAGCTAGTTCATCTTTCAGGTTTTCAAATCCAAAACGGTTAATGAATTTTATAAAGGTTTCCCTTTTCTTGCCTTGTTCAGCATAAATATGAATAGTTTTTTCGACAACTTTATACAGCTGTTCAGGCATTAGTTGCTCCATCAATAAAGTACCTATTTGAGCATCCTTTCCTTTTGATTTTCCGCCAATGTATAAGTCATATCCGTTTTTTACTTTCATAATGCCTATATCATTTACAAGCGGTTCACCACATCCTATAGGACATCCAGTGTAAGCTGGGCGCAGTGTGAAAGGAACTGGTTTACCTGCTATTCGCTTGTTTAGTTCAATGGCTACAGGCATTCCTTCTTCTTCTAAACCTTTACAAAAGTTGCAGGTTCTTAAGCTTTTCACAAAGTTTCCAACTGGATAACATGACAATCCTACTTCCTTAAATTTCTCTTCTACTAATTCCAACTTACTCTCAGGTACCTCGATGTAAAGTAGTTGAAATGTGGTCAACTCCAGTTCATCACTATCGCTCATATAATCTATAATGACAGCCAATTGTTTAGCATTTAGTTTTGCACCAAATGAAATGCCACCATTTACAGCCAGTTTAATCTTTTTATTGAGTGGGGTTATCTCCATTTTCACCATTACCTTTCAATGAAACTATTCATATGTAATCTATAGAGCAAACAATGTAGTTTACTCTATAGTCACCAGTAATTTTACTTATCTAATTTCACTCTTTGTAAACGTAAAGCGTTCAGTACAACTGACACGGAACTAAATGCCATCGCTGCACCTGCTACCCAAGGTGCAAGTAATCCTATTGCCGCAATTGGAATACCAAGTGTATTATAGCCAAATGCCCAGAATAAGTTTTGTTTAATATTGCGCATTGTTTTACGACTCATTATAATCGCATCAGCAATGCTGTTTAAATCTCCGCGAATTAATGTCACATCAGCAGCTTCCATCGCTACGTCAGTTCCAGTACCAATGGCCATCCCAATATTGGCTGTTGCTAGTGCTGGTGCATCATTAATACCGTCACCAACCATTGCAACCTTTTTGCCCTGTTGTTGTAGCTTTTTCACTTCTTCTGCTTTACCTTCGGGAAGCACTTCTGCAATAACTGCATCAACGCCTACCTCTTTTCCAATTGCTTGGGCTGTACGTTCATTATCACCTGTCATCATGATCACTTTGATGCCCATTTGTTGTAATCGGTCTACAGCTTCCCGAGAGGTATCTTTTATTGTATCTGCTACTGCAACTATTCCTGCATATTGTCCATTAATGGCAGCTAACATTGCTGTTTTGCCATCACTCTCTAACTTTTCCATCGTTGGAAGAACTGATTGTATTTCTATTCCATATTGCTGCATAAGTTTGCGTGTACCTATAACAACGGCCTGACCTGAAACGGTTGCCTGGACACCGTAACCGGGGATTGCTTCGAAAAATTGAACTTTACCCAGTTCAATGCTTTTGTCTTGAATACCTTCAACGATTGCTTGTGCTAATGGGTGTTCTGATTGTTTCTCGGCCGCACCGATTAAGGACAGGAGTTTTTCTTCCTCTTGACCAGATGCTAGCACAACATCTGTTAAAACAGGTTTACCATGTGTAACAGTTCCAGTTTTATCAACTACAACCGTGTCAATACTTTGTGTCTGCTCTAAGTGCTCTCCACCTTTGAATAAAATGCCTAACTCAGCTGCACGACCAGAACCCGCCATAATTGAAGTTGGTGTAGCCAGACCAAGTGCACACGGACAAGCAATAACCAGTACCGCTATCAACACTTCAAGTGCGGCTGTAAATTCACCTGGTTGCACCCAGATAATCCATACTAGGAAGGTAAGGATAGCAATCCCTATTACTATTGGTACAAAAATACCCGAAATTTGATCTGCCATTCGTTGGATCGGAGCTTTTGACCCTTGTGCATCTTCTACTACTTTAATAATTTGAGCTAATGTAGTGTCACGACCAACTTTTGTTGCTTTCATTTTGATGAAACCATTTTTGTTAATGGTTGATCCATATAATACATCGCCTGTATTTTTATCCACAGGTAAACTTTCACCTGTTAACATGGATTCATCCACTGCTGTAATTCCTTCTAAAACCTCCCCATCAACTGGGATTTTTTCACCTGGTTTCACTAAAATTGTGTCACCTATCACTACTTCTTCTAAGGGTACTTCTTTTTCAACTCCATCACGAACGACTATGGCTGTTTTAGCTTGAAGCCCCATTAATTTTTTTATAGCTTCAGACGAACGTCCTTTAGCTTTTGCCTCAAATAATTTACCTAAAATAATAAGTGTAATCAGTACCGCACTTGTTTCAAAATATAGGTGTGGACCGTGATGTGTTCCAGCTGTAACAACTGCTTGATATACACTATAAAAATAGGCTGCGGAAGTACCCATGACAACAAGTACATCCATGTTTGCACTACCATTACGAAGTGCTTTATAAGCACCCACATAAAACTGTTTCCCGATAATAAATTGGACTGGTGTTGCCAAAATCAGTTGTATCCATGGATTCATTAAAAAATCCGGTACATATAGGAATGATGTAAATGTAAAGTGCCCTACCATCGTCCATAGTAAAGGTAACGATAAAATGGCCGAAATAATGAATTTACGTTTCTGATCTTTTATTGCCTTTTCTCTGTGGTCCACTTGTTCTGTATCCTCTTGCTTTTGATGTGCACCATAACCGAGCTTCTCTACCTTGGCAATAATGTCCGCAACTGTTACTTCTGATGGATTAAATTCGATTGTTGCTTTTTCAAGCGCTAGATTGACGTTCGCAATTGCAACACCTTCTATTTTATTTAACCCTTTTTCAATGCGAGTAGAACATGCGGCACAAGTCATTCCTGTAATATCAAATTCCGCTTTTTGTTTAACAACACCGTAACCAAGTGCTTCGATTTTTTTTTCAAAATCGGCTGCACTCAGTTTGGACGGATCATATTTAATCGATGACTTTTCAAGTGCCAAGTTCACACTTGCTTGTTCGACACCATCCATTTTATTTAACCCTTTTTCTATACGAATTGCACACGCTGCGCATGTCATTCCTGTAATTTGCAAGTTAGCTTCTTTAACTTCTGTATTCATGTTACTTTCCACCTCTTTCATACCATCTAGGGGTATCTAATTTTGAAAATAAGAGAGTGCTATGGAAGCACTCCATCAATTTTTATTCTACCTCATAACCTTGATCTTCAATCGTTTCTTTAATTTTATCGAGTGATACTTGCACTTCATTGAATGCTAGATTTACTTGCGCGTCCGTTAAGTTTACTTTTACTAGTTCTACTCCAGTTAATTGACCAACGCTTTTTTCGATTGCGTTCACGCAATGTCCACAAGACATTCCTTGTACATTTAATGTTAAATTTTGCATATTTTTTCTCTCCTTAATTGAAGTATATATAACCCACATACACCACTGGGGTATATTTTAATTAAAAATTTTTGCATTATGCTAGTTATATCTTTTTATTTTTTCATGAGCTTTTGAATCGTCACAAGTAGTTCGTCTAATACCTCTTCATCACCTTCTGAAAGGCGATCAACTACACAGCCTTTTAGATGACCTTCCAAAAGAATTTTGGCTACACTATTTAAAGCAGATTGTGTCGCAGACAGTTGTGTAATTACATCGTCACAGTAAACGTCTTTATCTATCATGCCTTTGATCCCTCGTATTTGCCCTTCTATACGATTTAATCGAGTTGTTAAATCCTTTTTTACACGTTCTGGATGATGGCTTTTCCGGCAGGATGTGACAAACTCTTTATCGTAAATAGTATCTTTCAATACGTTTTCCATCAGCTCAACCTCCTAACTTGGTTTCATATTACCATACCATGGTGTGGTATGTAAAGTAGAAAATTTCAGAGCTATTATTTAATGTCTATATATTAAAGAGACTCATTCTGACGAGTTTCTACATTTATGTCACAGCAAGATGGAACATCACTTTCATTTTTTCTTTTAGAGAAATTTAAGGCTACCACAAAAAGTATATTGCTTACTTTTTGCAGTAGCCTTTTAATAATCAAAATTAAATTCCTAGTAATTTTAACTTACATACTCATTTCACGACATGCTTTTGCACATTTTCGGCAAGATTCAGCACATCTTTGACAATGTTCATGGTCGTGCTTAGCACATTCATCCGCGCAACGTTCACAAATTTCCGCACAAAGTTGACAAATCTCTTTCATAAAAGGGCTATTAGAAGTCATTGCTTGTATAGCAAATGCACAAGCATCCGCACAAGCTCGATCTAATCTAATGCACTCTACCATCATTTTTACATGATCTTCCCTTAAACAAGCATCATAACATTTGTTACAAGCCTCTAGACATTCGTTGCAAGCTTTAAGACACTCTTCATATTTCTGATTCATGTAAACACCTCCTACCTACAATTTGTCCTCTGTACTATTGTACCCTGGAGGTCTAAATTCAAACTAAGAGTAAAAACCAATATAAAATCATTATTATTCCAAACTCTTAAGAGTGGAGAGTTGTTAATAACTGATAATCTTGTTCAACAATCGCACTCGTTTGTTAAACAAGAAATATTTTCGTTTGTACCATCATTCTTTTCCACTGCGGGACCATATTACAACTGGAATGAGTATTAAAGACAAAATCCCTCCGGCAAGTGATAACGTTTCGTAACTTGTACCAGCAACAACCAGTCCTGACATGATACCTCCGGTTGCACCTGCTAATGCAATAAAAACATCCACAGTCCCTTGAGTTTTGGCACGTGTTGAAGGTTCTGTTGAATCAACAATTAAGGCTGTACCGCTTATTAACCCCAAATTCCATCCTATTCCAAGTAACGATAATGCAACAACAAGAAGGAATAAAGAGTCAGCGGGTGCAATTGCAGCTACAACTCCTGCAAGCAGCAATGTGATTCCAGAAGCAATCGCCATGGCAGTTCGACCAAACTTATCAACAAGAATCCCCGTGAAGAGTGAAGGCAGATACATTGCACCTATATGAAACCCGATAACAAGTCCGATTTCCCTTAAACTGTAACCATGATGTCCCATATGAATCGGTGTCATTGTCATAATAGCAAGCATCACAATTTGACTAAGAACCATAATGGTAGCTCCAATTGTAATTCCTTTTTTATTACTTTGTTTCTTTTCGAGAGTCTCGTTAAGTATCGTGTTTTTTTTATTTGTATTTATGTTTAACGCAATAATGAGTGGATCAGGACGTAAAAAAGTAAATATCACAATTCCTGCTAATATAAATGCTGCTGCCGATAAAATAAACGGACCTGCTAATTCAGGAACACCAATTGAAAGTGCGAAATTCCCCATTACATCCACTAGGTTTGGACCAGCAACTGCTCCAAATGTCGTGGAAACCATTGCTATACTTACAGCAGTGCCCCGCTGTTTATTAGTTGCTAGATCTGTACCGGCATAGCGAGCTTGTAAATTTGTTGCAGTTCCTGCACCGTATACAAATAAGGAAGCAAATAATATAGGCACACTATTAAAAACAGTCGCAAAAACAACGCCTATTGCTCCGAGGCCGCCTGTTATAAAGCCTGTTGCAAGACCCATGCGTCTACCAAGACGGTTAGAAAGTCTTCCTACTGAAAAAGCAGCTCCTGCTGATCCTAAAGTCAAAAAAGCTGCTGGAAGCCCTGCAAATGCATTTGTTCCAAGCATTTGTTCTGCAAGTAATGCTCCAACTGTTACTCCAGCTGCTAATCCTGCTCCTCCAAACATTTGAGAAATAACGATTATGATCAATGTTCGTTTATATAACTTTTTTATTCTCTCTGGATTTTCTATGTATCCTTGAGCAAAGTTATTCAGCTCACCAGGCATATTTATACCTTCTTTCCCCATATGTATCTATTTAAATCAACTATTTCATAGTCATTCTACAGTCCTACACAACCTTTTATCATTTTTAATTTTCAAACTTTAGGGAAAAAACTCAACTTCTATTCTTGATTAAAGTGCCATAGTTTTTTTAAAGGAATTTCAGACTCTTTGAAACCATATTTAGCTAACATAATTCGGTCTAGTGCTTTTTTAGGGTTTTCTTGATAAAATTTTATAATAACTTCACAATGTGCCAATGCTAAATGTTCTGTTAGCATTCTTGCAAATTCACCAAGTATTTCTTTATGTTCTTCTAAAACAACTTCTTTTGAGTAATACTTAGCAGATACATAATTCACACGTTGGTCACCTTCTTCATAAATTAGCTCTGGCATTTCAAAATCCTCTAATGTAGCACGTCGATGTTCATCTAATATGAATAATGATAAGTTTCGTTTGGCAATTCGTAAATCCCAAACTTCGAAGTCTTTTAATCTTATTTTACGTTCAAAATAATTAATCAAATTTATAATTTTCTCCTTTCTTTTAAGGAATGTATATAGATCGATATCATTAAAGAATATTTTCTGCCAAAATAGCGATTGCAATTTTTGTGCAATCACCCTTGTTATCTCCGCCTTAGATGGACATGTACCACTTGTTTAACTATACTGGTTCAATAATATTTATTGCCATTCTGTTCTTAACAATGAAAAAACTAAAGCATGATGAGACTGATTATTTTGATAGAGGTAACCCCTTAATAATCCCTCCTCAGTAAAACCCAACCGTTTTAATAACTGTATAGATGGCTCATTCTGTGGATAAGTTATAGCACCAATTCTATATATTTCTAAATCCTCAAATGAATATCGTAATATTTCCCTTACAGCTTCAGTCATAATCCCTTTGTTCCAATGTGAAGGATGCAGCTCAAAACCAATCTCAGCTTTTTTACTCCTGGTGCTAAGATTGTTTAATCCCAATGTACCTACAAACTCGCCAGTATCTTGTATGTGTTTTGGAAAGACTCGACTATTTTTAGAGCATCTTCTAGACTTTTCAAACTCTCCATTCCATAGTACTTGGTCACTTCGTTTCTTGACATAATTTCGTAAAAGCTTTGAGCATGTTCCTTTTCAACTTGAACTAAGTTCAACCGTGTTGTTTCCAAATTTGGAAATCCCATGGACTTTTCTCCCCCGTCGTTTGTATTCTATTATTAGCTACTTGTTTTAATCTTCACGTTAACTCTATTAAATTTAAACAAATGATATCAATCTTTTTAATGTGTTATTAAAAGCTCTTCTGAATGTAGAATAGATGTATGGACACATCTTGGTTAAGTCAATAAAATTGAACTAACGAAAGGTCGTGTCTGTATTATGAGTAAAAAACGGTATAACCAAGAATTTAAACAAACAGTAGTGGAGCTTCACAGCTCAGGTACCCCGGTCAGCCAACTATCTAGCGAATATGGTGTTTCAGAAGTAACCATCTATAAATGGATTAAACAGTTCTCTACAATCGAAGGGACAAAGGAATTAACTGTATCCGATGTAGAAATGATTCAAAAAGAAAACCTCCGGTTAAAACAGGAGCTTGAAATCCTAAAAAAGGCTATGACCATATTCGCGAGAAAATAGAGGACGAAGAACTGATCAACTACATTACAAATGAAAGCGGGCATCATCCAGTACAAGTGATGTGTCGCATTTTAAAGATGCCTAAAAGTACTTATTATCATTCATTTCATAAGAAACCGAACAGCTACCACGTGGCCAATGAGGCAATATTGGATCGTATAATAGCCATTCATAAAGGAAGCAAAGGTATCTATGGCGCTCCCAAAATACATCGAGTACTTTTAAAAGAAGGCTATTCTTGCAGTATAAAAAGAGTCCAACGTCTGATGAAACAAGCAGGCATCCAGTCAAACATTGTGAAGAAATACCGTCCAGCAAGCACACAGACACCAGTGGAAGAACGAGAAAATGTGTTGAAGCAAGATTTTACAACAACCACAATCAATGAAAAATGGGTGGCAGATATCACGTATATCCATACACTTCGAGATGGCTGGTGTTATCTAGCGTCTGTCCTCGATTTGCATTCAAAGAAAATAGTAGGCTACAAGTTTTCCCATACGATGACCACAGAAATCGTGTTGTATGCTTTAAAAAGTGCCGTCGATTCCCAAAATCCTTCACCGGGATTGATCATCCATACGGATCTAGGTACCCAATATACAAGTGAGGCATTTCAAGAACAGTTAAAAAAATATGAAATGATTGCATCATTCAGTCGTAAAGGATGCCCTTATGACAATGCATGCATCGAGTCCTTTCATGCCACACTCAAAAAAGAAGAGGTCTATCGGAAACGATATGAAGATTTTGAGAATGCGAGAATCTCCCTATTTCAATATATAGAAGGCTGGTATAATCGTAGACGAATTCATGGAAGCATCGGCTTTGTAACGCCAGAGGCGTATGAAATAATGTGTCGCGCAGCAGCCTGAGTCTTAAGGGTAAAAGCCAATCCCCCTCCACATTTTTCATGCACAACATCCATTGGTTAATCTCTCCACGTCCCAAGTAGATTGTCAAAGGCTCTTTTCACTTTGACGATCTACTTGGGATGTGGAACACTCCATGAATGGTGGTTGTGCAGAAAAAACTTAATCTTTTTGTGTCCAGAATCTTGACGTAGATCCACTTCATATAAAGCCCCCCTAGTTAAATAAGGCTAAATACTGAAAAGCTCAATTTTGAAGTAAGTCTGGTACTTCAATTTTCCATGTTTCATTTTCTTTTTTTAATCCCATTAATGTAGTAGCCGTGAAACTCCCATAGCTAACCATTAATTCGACTAATAGGCCATTACTATTCTCTTGTTTTATTTTGATTGAATCATAATATCTAAAATCTAAGGCTATCTCTAAATTGGATATGTTCAGATTTTCATAATATTTTTCTTTAAAAGAATCATAACCAGGTAGCTCACCATCCAAATAAGCCAATGAATAGATTGCTTCTATATCGTCGATAACTGCTGAATGAATATATATAAGTATAGTCTTTTCTGGTGAAAAACCTTTTAAGTAATTTGTGTCATACTCCCTTGTAAATAGTTCATATGACTTTAATTCTTCTTCCGACAGGTCGGATAAATATGAAAACTCTTCTTCTGAGTCATCAATTAATAATACTTTCTCTTCTTCTATATCGATAACATCTTCCTTTTTTAATTCATCTTGTTCTAAATAATTTCTATGCGTACAACCAGTTATCATTAACAAGAAAGACAGAGTTACAAACAGAGAAATACTTAATTTCAAATGAATAACTCCTTTCTTACCACTTGATGTTAAGGAACCAAAGCTAATACTTAACCTTCTTTCACCAGCTTTTCCACTGTTTGAATTAAAGCACCAGCTAGTATAACATCTTATCGTGATAAAAGTTTGATATTTAATAATCCCATATTAACTGATGTCTCTATATAACCAATTATCTGATTAAACGTAAAAACATCAAGTTTTTCATTCAAAACTTCTTTATCGTATTCCATCTCATTTAAAAGAAAAGGAAGGAAATTTTTTACCTCTTCAGACTTAACCTCTTCCAAATCTAAAATTGTAGGAAACTTACTTAACCTTCTACTTAAATTATTTTTTAAGCCATAGTATTCTAATAATTTACCATTTAATAATCGGAAATCATTATGATACAAATGAAGTATTTCGTTATTTTCTTCCATCCTGTTTCTCAACCAAGGAAGATAAAAACCTTTTAACCAAATATCATCGGCGATTAAATGTGTAAAATACCCTAATATATAAAGGTCTTCTATTTGTGATTTATATTTATGTAAGAATCCTTTATAATCAATGCTTCTTGTATAATCTTGTACATTTGATAGATACTCTTATAACTTCCGCGCTATTTCAATAAATAATGCAATACCCCTCTTGAAATAAAGCTCCGGTAAGTGAGAATACCTATAATAAATACATAATTTAACTAATAAAAAAACACCCAGACTATTAGGGAAAGTTGAGTGTTTCGACAGAAAGAGTCTATGCATTTATTTACTATTTTAGGGGAATTCCTTCTTTCTCCTCCCTATATCAAGAGTCAAAAACCCAGTTGAACAAAAAACTAAACGAATAGTTACTTCAGGACCATAAACAGGATTAATAATATAATTAAAATCTTTTTGAAGTACAATTCTTTAAAGTATTTTTTGTTCCAAACTGATGACAACTTTCCCCTGTGCTTTTCCTTCACTAAGATACTCTATAGCGTCTGCAACCTGGCTTAACGGATAACTTTTATCTATTACAGGTTGTACTGTTCCTTGTACAAAAAGATCCAGTAGGATGTTTTGATCAGATTTATTGGGTTTATGGACAAGTAATTTCATGTTCTTTTTTTCCATTTTAGAAATTATAGGTCCCAGAAACAATACTTGAGAGATTAGTGACATTGGACCACCGACCATGACGTACGTACCCTTAGTTTTTAATAAATCCTTATAATTGAAAATAGACCGGTTTCCTACTACATCAAGAATAAGATCATACAATATACCTTTTTGTACGAAATCTTCTTGAGTGTAATCAATAACATGGTCCGCTCCCATTGTCTTCAGCATTTCCAACTTATCCGTGCTATCTACACAGGTTACTTCAGCACCATGTAATTTGGCAATCTGCAACCCGAACGTGCCCACACCTCCGCCTGCACCGTTAATTAAAACCGTTTGCCCTTCCTGAATATGTCCTTTATCGCGAAGACCTTGCAAGGCAAGAACAGCAGCTTGTGGAATGGCTGCCGCTTGTTCAAATGTCATACTTGGTGGTTTTAAAGATAATGCGTCTTCATGCACACATACATACTCTGCATACCCACCCCAGCCACACCAGGAAATATCCCCGAATACTTCATCTCCTGGAAGAAGGTGTTTTACATCGCTGCCAACCGCTTCAACCCGCCCCGCTATGTCCGCTCCGAGGATTTTGTATTTTGGTTTTAGCAATCCTCCAATACGAGTTAAGAAGGGTTTACCTCTTAGGAGATCCCAGTCCCATGAATTCACAGATACAGCATGAACTTTTACCAGTACTTCATTGTCCTGTATAACTGGTATTTTTACTTCTTTGAGCATAAGAACGTCTGTCATTCCGTACCTATCGTATACCATCGCCTTCATGGTGATTGCTCCCTTACATTTAATAGTTGCCAATATTAAAATATATGTTGAATATTATATTTTCTACACTTTTATATTAAATTCCTTCTTCCACACTCCTGATCAGTTATGGTATTGTTCCCACTCAAGCAGTTTTAAAGAGCTATCAGAATTCGGCACACTTTTTGGATAACTCTCCCAATTAGTTATAAATCTTGTTTTACACTTTTATCCGTAACTTAGCTTCGGCACCTCATCTTTACATAAAATTTACCGAAGATACGAGAAGATTAATAATCTATGTAGAATAATATATATTAAATCTTTATTAGAGGTGAATTTTATGATAAATGTAAGCTGGGGCATTTTATTGTGGGTTTTAGCGACATTACTTTTCCGTATTTACGGACAACTATTTCTGATACCTGGGAATGTGCCTTTATTGATTATTACCTTTATTCTGACCATACCTTTAATAATAATTGCAACGTATGCTTATTATTATTTGAGAAAGATACCTGAATCAAAGCGTCTAATGACATCAGTCCAAATTGCTCTCCCAGGAATGATTTTGGATATATTTAGTGTTATTTTTTTTGATAAAGTCTTTTTAAACTTACATACTGATTCATTACCTTTTTTCGCTGCATGGTTACTATGGGCATATAGCTTAATATTAATTTCAGGTTTTTCGATAAAGATTAAATCCAACTAATGCTTTTATTATATGAATCTTCCCTTCGTATTGGACATGAAAACTCCATTATCATCTAACTAAACGCACCCTTTTAGCCGGTCATGCAGCAGAACTATTCATATTTTGTATCAATTTCCTTCTTGAAGTTAAAGTTTCGTTAGTTTAAATAGGAGCAAGACTATGCATTGTTATTTGCTAACCATTTTGTCATATTATCAAGTAAATCTACTGAATGGAAACTTACAGGATAAGAACAAACATTCTCTGATATAGATGTAATATTTCCTTGTATGCTCTCTGCATTTATTAGTTCAACATAATCAGGAATAAAATAGTTTAATGTCTCATAATAACGTTGATGAGGTTCCACTATTTCTAAATGTTTTTCAAAATTACCTCTTTTTCTTGTAATATCTTTCTCCTTACGACTTTTCAAATTTTCTTTGTCAGTATATAGATAGAAATACTTATCAGGGAATCTAATTCTCCCCTCTTTAATTTCATTTCGGTAAAATCCAGAAATAAAATCTAGACTATGATTATATAATTTAAAATCGAAACACCAGTTATAACTTAGTAGTTGAAAAATATCGCCATCAAGAATAACAGTATCATAAGTTTTAAGTTTTTCTTGAGCAATTAACCAACGTTCTATTTGACGTTCTATATACCACGTTTTTGACTCTACCTTCGGGCGCTCGAATAATAGATTTACTTCCGGAATTATAAAAGCATTGGTTCTTTTTGCAAATTCATGAGAAGTTGTTGTTTTTCCTACGGCACTTGCTCCTTCTATGCAAATCAATGACATATTATCACCCCTATATACATATTCTATTTCTGAGAATTTATATAGTGAACTATCCTTTTTACGTTCTAGGAGTTACTATATGCAATAGCTTTTCTATAACAGTTTTTGGTTATAATATATCAATATCAAAAATATAAGTTGCTTTTCCCTGCGGTCATTCAACAATAACTTCATAAATATAATATCCTTTTTCTGATGGAATGGTTATTTTGTTCCCTTTAACTTCTATCGTAGTACTTGTAAAATCTGTATTCCACTGATTAGCGTCTATTGAAGTAGGGTTACTGTTTAACTAAAGCAGCCTTTAGCACAATAAGAACTTGCCAATCAGTGATATGAATTATTTTAATGTGTTAGTTTCTCTATCTATAAGATGTTTACCTAAATCTGCATAGGCTCTTTCATATCCTGCTGTAACTTTCCAACCAAACATGTTTTCTTGGATCTTCACGTTTGATGTCGTATTAATAACATCTGAACCATTTGTTCGTAATAACAAATAATAAGCATTAGATATATCCGTTTCAACAACATCTATTAACTGTGTAGAATCAATATCAAACATTTCTGTGATATATTTTTCAATTGCTTCATCACGAGTTGAAAAGTGAGTCAAATATTGATAAATACCAAAAGAAAAAATTATTATTACCCCAATTGAAAATAAGTAAATCAATGATTTATTATACTTATTTTTCATGCTTCCACTCCTCTTTACTTTTCTATAATCTATTTCGACACCCTTTAACTTGTAGATGGGGTATCACCATCGATAAGTTATAATATTAAAGTTTCTTGAATATAATATCGCTGTAATTGGTAGTGTCAGAATGTAAGGCCTACCACAATAAGTAAAGGTAAAAGGTAAATCCTCTAAGTCATTCAACCATATACTCCTGTAGAAATAACCAAAATTAAAGCAGATAAAATCATAAACTCAAGTAACCTGTCTTAGCAGAATGGGCTTCAATATGGTTGTCTAATTATTCCATCTCTTGAACATTATTAGTTTTTTATCGTAGGGTAGATACTAACTCTTCATTCTTCACTTCCAATATATATTCAGTGAAAATGTGTTCCCTACCACCATTTTTCTCGTATCACTCTTTAATTCGTTTGACGTGAGCATTGTCACCTTTTAAATTATTCTCTATTTCTATATAATTGTCATAACTGTCATATTCCCAAATAGCAAATATTTCTGTAGTATTATCCTTATTATCCTTCAACCATCGTCCAACCAATCTTGCTCCGTACTTTAGTTGATTAGGTAAATTAGTTTTGTCGAAATGATCATTAAACTTTTCAACGAAATCATTTTTTACAATATAAAATTTCCTCCTATAAAACATACAGTTTCCCTCCTATGACTTTCTTGGTCCGTGTACTTATATCGATAAGCCCCCAACATATTCCTCTTATTGAACTATGATTCCGTTTGTTTTATAAAGCTTCAAGAAACAGGTAACAGAATATTAAATTTCGTGCTTTTTCATATTTAATATATTCTTCATAAAAACCTGGATATAAACCGATATGTTCTTCCAAAAAACTATATTGTTGGAAGAGATTAAAGAATGACATTTGAAGCCAATCTATCTGACCTTGTGGTATGTTTTGAGAACGTCCCCTAAGAATATAACTTAAAATCCCATTAATGTTCATCCAGTATGTATTCAAATCAGCATTTATACAGTCGTCTTCCAAGATCAATTCTTTAAAATCACTCATTATTTTGGACGTATCGGTATAAGGGAAAGGTTTACATAAATCTAATGCTAGTAGCTTATTTAACATATATGGATTTTTCTCACGGTAAACTAACTCTAAGATATATTCAAAAAAAGGAACTAGTTCAGAGTGAAGAGATTTTACTTTCGCATTTTGTGCTTGATCTAACCCGCTTAACGTTATCAACCTTAAACTTTTGCTCATCAAAATCACCTATCATATTTATTTTAAATAATCATAACATTTGTTCTTAAGCTAACTCTTGCACCGATAGTACAATAACACTTCACTTATAAATTATTTAAACTCTCCTTGATTTATACTCTTCAATATATTCCTCTATATCCAATACCTGAATAACATTAGACCAATGTAAAACTGTCCCTACGAAACCCCTTACATCCAGTTCTTTCATTTCATATGTGGCTTCGTCATTAACAGTTCCTGTAGCATCTTCAATAAATGTGACTTGATAACCTCTGTCATATGCTGATATTGCAGTAAACTGGCAACAAAACTCAGTGTTAAATCCTGTTATAAAAAGATGTTCTACACCGAGTTGGTCTAACTTTTCACTAAGTTCTGTATGAAAGAAAGCACTTGGTGACTTCTTCTCAATTACAATATCTGCATATCCCTTTAGAGAGTGATGCAGTTCTGAGCTTGGCAATTCTTTATTGAAAGGGCTTGTTTCATCATCATCTATATTTCTTATAAATATTACAGGTTCATCATTTTCTTTAAAGTCTTGAATAATACTTTCAATTTTGTTTAGTTCTTGCTGAAAATCTTTAAATTCCACAATTATATTTTGTGCATCAATTACTAATAGTGCTTTCATGACTCCACCTTCTCTTTAATTTGATTGTCTTATAAAAGCCAATTCAACATAATTCCTTAAACTCCTGCTTTTTTAATTAAACTGCTGGGTTAGTTCAATAAAAAAAGCTTTACTTCTTCTTGAAGCAAAGCACCAGTCCATAGAACTAGAAACCAATACAATCATCCGTAAATATGAAGTCCAATTACACTCATGTCTTTATTATCTACTACTAAAACAATTTGTTTTGCAAATGTAATAAATGCACGAATGGTCAATGACTCTTTTAAATTATCATCCAACTTCCATCCAGTTGGTTGAAGTAATATTGACCCACTTTCAATAAAGAAAGAACACATAAAAAATCCTCGTATCTTCTCTGTCTCTTTAATGTCTAATGGGTCGATCAATTCTTGATTCACCAAATAGTGTTTCACTACTCTTGGTTCAGTTGCCAAATTAAGATGTCTTGTACGATATAAATCAGGAATAACTGGATATATACCATTTGACAGCAAATCCTGTACAATCTTTTTAGACTCTTTTTTAAGGAATCTAACATTTATTTCTTTAAGCTTCCCATCAATGAATATTTGCTTTATATCTAAATAATGAGGAACTACTTCATTCAGTATAGTTTCTAAAGCATTGTCATTAGGGGTTGGTAATGTTGTTAGGGAATCTTCACCAAAAATTAAATCAAAAGAAGCAAAAAGCTGGCAAACAGTGCTCATTTCACTTAATTCAACAGTTGAATCCAATCTCTTGAAATTTAATTCACCATTATCATCATTATAAAATTGGAATGGGGGTTCTTCAATCTCTGTAAGCCAATTAAACATAATAATCCCTCAAATCCTCAATATGACAATTCCATTATATGCAATTTATTAGACAATTCCCTTATAAAACTAACTACTTTACCATAACCCTTATTTAAAGAAAGAGCCTATAATTCGAGGAATAAATAAGAAAAAGTCTGCTAGTGTAAATGCATTTTCAACTTTATCAAAGGTATCCATTTTTTCTTTCTTTTTTTGAATACATTGTGTTACAGTATCCCCTTGAATTGGCTCTAGTCCATCGATAAAACTGATACGAATAGATTGACAATTCATATAATCCGGCGAATCCATCACTTGAAAATGAATATGTGGCTCAGATGAGTTTCCAGAATTTCCACATAGTCCAACAATTTGACCTCGCTTTACAATTTCTCCCTCATTTACCATAATGGAATGTTGTTTCAAATGGGCAAGTAAACTATACTCTTTGTTTGAATGCTCTAAAATGACACAATTTCCTGCTGGCTGTGATTCATTCATCTCGCCCGGAATGTTATCAATAATATTATTAATCACTTTTACGACCTTACTATCTGCTGGTGCAACGACCTCTTTATCGAATGCATAGAAATTTTTATTATGCATTCTGTTATCTTTATAGGTTTGGTCATCCTTCATCACAACTAAATCATATGCATAACGTTGTGATTCATAAATATAATGATAGTTAATAAATTCATTTGTTCCACCCCAAAAGACTAACCAATCTTCTTTAACAGGAAACGTATATGCGTTTTTCGAATAACGTTTGTCACTTTTGGGAAAGGTTATATAGGGTTTTAATAAAAGGCGATGGATAGCGTCCATCGAATCGAATAAAACACAAATTATTTTTTCGCTATGGTTATCTAACCATAAATATTGAACAAAAGATCCTATCAATGTCGTTTCAATTAGTCGGTAACTTTCAACATTCTTATTAAATGACTGTACTAATTCTTTAAATTGTCCAATCGTTAATAACTCTTTTAAATCTTTAATACATTGTTTATAAAGTGTTTCAGAATTTCCATTTAAGAAGAAATGTCCAAAATTTTCTGGTGTTATATATTGGTCTTCATTTTTTCTCACAAAAGCATCCCCCGGCATTTCCCCATTTGCTAACATGCCTTTCCTTAAATACGTTTGAAGCAATTATAGGTTCCAACTTTTTAATAAACTTTTCCATATGAAAATATCTAAGGTGCTTTTATAATAGTTAACTATAGTACCTCGTTAGTGGTGGAAGAAGTTATTTTACAGTTTAGGTAATAAAGTGGTTAGTTCAATTAAGTCATCTATTACCAAATCTGCCTGTGAGAGTTCATCTTCTTGTGCAAAATCAAAATTACATCCAATTGCAGTTAATCCATTATCTTTAGCCGCATATATATCAGATAGACGGTCACCGACTACTGCTGCTTTTTTTATATCATACTTCTTTAAAATAGTTTTAACTAAATCCCCTTTATCCAGCGTTTGTATTTGTTGAATACTAAATGTTTCTGTAATCCATTTATCTAAATTATAATAACTCACAATTGCGTTTAAGTACTCCGTTAACCCATTACTCGCTATGTAAATGGAGCAACTATTCGCTTTTAAATAACTAAAAACTTCCTTTACATTAGGATATAAAGCACCTTTTCCACTTCTAATATTTTCTACTAATCTTTCCAGAAAATAAGCATCAGTTTGTCCTCTTACTTCATCGGAATGATTAGGCAACAAAGCTTCCCATACTTTTGGTAAAGGGACTCCCATAATTTCACGATATTTATCAATAGGAGCTACTGTATCCCACTTATTTAATGATCGTAAATGGTTAAAAGTATCTTCGAGTGATAATTCTAAAATTTTATCTGTTTGAAATAGAGTTCCATCCATATCAAAAATCAGTGATTGTAGCATTGTTTTCTCTCCCTTGTTCATAACTGAATACCTTCTAAGATTTAAAAACTGTTTAATACTTATTCAACTAAAATGAAATAGCTACCCTTACAGGTAGCCACTTGTTTAACAAAAGTTACTCATTAACTCCAAAATGTCTAAAAACTGAATCATTGGATTCTTCTACTAAGCTCTCTTCATACCTATTTTGTGAAAAAGAGACATGATGACCCAAATTGCAGTTGGAAGTGCGATTGCTCCAATTACCATAGACGCTATGAGATAGAGTTCACTACCATCAACAAATAACAAAATAATAACAGCAATTATGAAAAGAAGGAAAGGTATAATTTTCAATAGATTAACTAATCCCTTTTTTTCTTTTACCTTCCATTTGTTATTGTATGTTGCGATAACAGTCCAAGCAGTTGGGATGACAATTACAGTGAAAATAACAGCTATTACCTGTAGTAATGATTTTAAAGTACCCGAACTTATCATTGCTCCAACCCATGCGAGTATCGTTATTAAAACTAACGGAATTGCTAAGCGTTTCATCGAGTTAATTGAATTATCATGCTTTTCAACCGATGTGTCTCGGTCACTGTAAATCGGTTGCGTACCAGAATATGCTCGAAATAAATGAATATATCCTTCAGAAGCAATATGCGACCAACCAGAAGATGAAAAAAAGTCAAAGTATTCCTCTTCTTCATCCTCTTTTAATGAGCGATAATCTACACTGTAGATATAATCTTCGAGTTCCCCTTTTTCAAGCGTATAGCCCATAAACTTAAAATCACTGACATGCCAACCCTTCAAAGAAAATCTGCGTAATTTTTCCATGTCCTTATCCTCTGAAAAAGCTAACCCACCTGAGGTTATATACTTTGTATGCTTCATTTTTCAACCTCCTTCAATCCAGTTTCCGCTAATTGAATCATCAGTTTTCTTAACTTCACATCTTCTTCTAATACTTCTCTACCTTTTTCAGTAAGTAGATATGTTTTACGTCTTGAATCCGACCCATCATGCAAATAAATCCACTCTTGTTTTAATAGCTTTTTTATAATAGTGTACATCGAAGCAGGACCTATAGTAATTGCCCCTTTTGTTGTTTCTTCAATTAAATTCATAATTGAATAACCATGCTTTGGTTTGGTTAGAGCAGCCATAATATAAAACATTGAATCAGTTAATTGCTCTGTTTTCTTCAATCAATCACCTTCTATATCTTCTTTAGATATATCTTAAAGTGATACATCTAAAAATAATATATCATTAAGTGATACATATGTCTATTCTTATATCATAAACCGATATATCTATTTTTTCTTTTTATACCAAAAAGAACCCATCCGCCAATGGGCTCTTCGTGAGAGTGTAATCAATAAAATGTTCTACTCGCATTGCATTTAACATTACGCCTTTCAGAGATTCACCTTGCTCAACTACTCCACCTGGCATTTCCCAACCTCTCAAAAGATCTTAATTCGTAATATTTTCTTTTGGTCATTAAGTAATATAATTGCAGCCGAAACACTCTCGTTGCATTAATTAAAGAAAAAAGTGCCCTAGACTTGAAGTAGAGCACCCATTGTTCAACAATTTACATATTTTAACTTATTCAGCACAATCGCCAAAATACCTTCTTATTCAACTAGCCTTCATCGTTGTTTAAGTGCAACATTTCACAAGTAATCCCCAAAATCTTCTTGATGTTTTAAAGAGGGACCCAGAAAAAGGACTTTTGCAACTAAAGCTCCCGATAGTTTAGATATATAGTTGTACAAACTATCAATAAATCATGTAATGTTATCCATTAAAAATGTTTGTGTCTTCTTTCCATACAATACTTTCTTTGGATTTATAACGATTATCAAAACGGCAACTACTAAATAAAATAATGCGTTATACATGATTAAATCGATCAAGTTTCCATTTATTATGCCAATAAAAAAATTAAAGAATTGGTGGATGATAATGGGAACAATCAAATTTTGATTTAAGTTATAGAATACGGTCATGATGATTGTCGTGGACTGAATTGAAATCATAAAGAACAGCATATATTTGATTAAATCAATGCCCACATACCCTGTAGTAAACCATATGGGTAAATGCCATATCCCCCACCAAAATCCCAAGATTATCGAAGCTTTTAATGGCGAATGCTTTTTTTGAAGCTCAATTTGAGCGAATCCTCTCCACCCTATTTCTTCTCCTAGTGGACCTGACAGAAGATTTTTAAAAAAGAAATAAACCAGCATTCCCCATGAAGTTTTAGTGAAAATAGAGTCTGCTTCACTATTATTAGATACGATAAACAAAATCACTAAAAATATGAAAGCTTGAATCATACTTACCGTAAGAATCACAGAAAATTTGAGTTTATTCTTGAACCTATCTTTTGCAAATTGAATAAAACTCTGCCCAGGATAGATCCTTTTAAATAACACTCCAAAAGCAAAGGTTGAGGACCAAGCTGATATACAGAGCATAACATCAAAGACCCATGCAGGAAATTCTAACATTCTGGTGACTCCTACAAGAATAAAAAGCGGTAAAAAAATGATATTGGTTAGCAAAATAAAACTAGTGACTGGATTTTTTAGTTTCTTTTCACCATTCATGTATAATCCCCTCTTCAAGCTAAGTATTTCGTAAATTTATTATCGCTTCTACTTACGAATACCTTCAGCTTAAACCTAGGGGTTACTCACAGGTCAATACATATCTGCATTATTTTATAGGTACATACATTTCTAAAAATACACGTTCAAGTCCTTCTTCATAAGTAGTAAGTAATAGATTGATATAAACTAGCCCCAAAAGTTCATATCCTTTTTCTATAGCTACTCTTCTTAAACTCGCTTCCACATTATGGTCAATATTTTTTCCACCAGTCGACCACCTTCCATCTTCAATAATGGTATACATACATTTTGGATGAGATAAAATCTCACCTTCATTTTCTTCATGAGTGTCATTTACTTTTCTTACAATGATAAACTTATCTTCAAGAATACCTTCGTCATTGAATCTTATGACTCTTCTTAAAGACGTTAGAGTAATGGCATCTTTCAAGCTGTCCGTATTCTCTTTAAGAGTTTCATATTCATCAAACGCAGTGAAATGCTCTATTTCTCCTTTTAGTTCTAAAGGCTTCATTTCTTTTACTGTGTATTCTCCTAAGAATTGTTTTATTTTCTCGCAATCTTCTTTTACGATCTGAATCTTTTTTAAAAGAAGCTTCTTATATTCTATTTCTTCTAAAACCTTTTGTTCTTTCTCTTCTAATAAAGATTTTATTCCCTCTATACTCTTGCTTTTTCTTAATTCCTTAATTTTTTTTATTTCAATATCCATTTCTCTATAGAAATTTACTGTGGTTATATCATATATATCGAAACGATTATATTTTCTATACCCATTCTCCTTGTTTTGTTTAGGTTTAACTAATCCCTTTTCTTCATAAAATTTTAAGGTATCTCTAGATACACCTAAAAATTTTGCAACATGTCCAATTGTATACATTTTACTCTCCATTATCTTAGTTACATATTTTTCATGTTATTTCATACTATAAATACTTCCAAAAATATTTTATTATAATAACAAAGCTATGTATCGAAAAGTAAATAACTAACATTCAGCTACAACGCTCAAAGTGAAAAGAATTTCTATCTCATTTGAAAGTTTTGACAACAACGAGAAACGTTTTAGCACCCTTTTGCACCTAAAAACTGGAATGACCGCAATCTCCCCTTTTATTTATTTCGTCTCTTTTTAAAATCAAAAGTTGGTATGAACTGTATATTGTCACTACTTTTTTGTTCACCATTTAATTTAGCTCTTACAGCAAGTCCAAGATTTTCATCTTGAAATTGTCTGTTTACACATAACTTTTCTCCTGTAAACCAGTTCACCACTTGAATATGGTGACCATCGTACATAACTTAAACGTTTTTTTCTTATTAATATTAATCTCCTTAAAGTATCTTCGAGCGCTGTTATAATTTGATCATCGTCATAAATTCTGAATAATCCGTGTTAAATTCGTCTTTCTTAACAAAACCAAGCTTTTCATATAAATGAATAGCTCTTTGATTGAACTTTGCCACAGTTAATCGAATTGGACTACCTATATAGTTTTTTTCAATGTAACGAAGAATAAAAGAACAAAATTCAAAACCGTTACCTTTCCCTACCATTTTAGGGTTCATTCCTAGTCCCATATCTATTGAGTCATCTGAATAAACCCCAATTTTTTTCCCGATTGGAACTTGTGCATTCTCTCCAGTACAAAAAAATCCATATATTTCTTTCTTATCATTTACAAGTGCATAATATGAACCATCGAGTCTTTCCTTTATTTCTTGATCTGTTAATTCATTATTATAGAAATCATATGGTTTTTCATACTCCCAGCTAAGTATATCTTTTGCTATTTCTTCATTCATATTTTCTATAAATAACTTCATATTCTACATCCTTTCTCATGTAGCAATTCGATAATTTTAGAGGGAAATTCTTCTTCAACTAAACTGCTTAGTTCAAAGAAAAATGCTTATCTCCTACTTGAAATAAGCGCGCCTTAGTTCAAGAAATCACTTGTATACATTCTATTTATTCATCTTCTCCAACATTTATTTTCCAGCTTTTTTGCAACTTTCGGATATAAATAATCTGACCTATGTGATACGCATTATGAGTTGACACATTTCCGAGAACTTCCCACCATTTTACATGTTCAGAAAAGCCATTCACTTCACTCTCAACTTTTTCTTCAGACAATAACTCTTGCCAAAGTATAAGCACCTCTAATAGTTGTTTTTCTAAGTCAGCAAATGAATGATTTTCAGGAATAATAAAGCTGTTATTATTATTTCCAATGGAAGGAACGGCATCAACGTGAGATTTTTTGTACCTTGTTTGCCATGTTTGATTCCAATATAGTAGATGCTGTACGATTTCAGCAATACTATTACTTTCCTCGTTTGGTTTCCAAAATGCTTGATCCTCAGTCAGTCCTCTTATTGAATCTGAAAATGGTAGGTACCAACTAGGGTCATTTGCATTTGCCAACAATTGATCCGATATAACATCTTTTGCATGGACCATAACTAACACTCCTCATATAAATATAATAGTGTTTCAAAACCTCTAAACAATGTCATCTTATTATATTTCTACCTATAATATTGATTCTCCTGCTCTTATTGAGCAAACCTACTGCGATATGTTCAATAAGAAAAAGCAACCCTTTCAGACAGCCATATACTTAACTAAGCATATGTTAGTTGAATAAGAACCTAATTACCAATCTGGTCCATCATCACTTTCAGCCACTTTAATTTAATTGCACTAGAATCTAGATTGTTTTTTAACTGTTTGTGACCTTAATATAATAATCCAACGCATTAATTTAACTCATATATCCCCTCCTCTTTAGTTCGGTCAAACTGTGACATAATCTTTTAACCAAAATCACTCTCTTTTTTTCGAACGTGCATTCGTGTATAATTAAAACATACCAACTAAAGGAGAATATGTTATGAACTCAATTGATTTAATTCTTTTAAATTTAAACGAAGTACGAAGAAGAAGTACAAAGGTTTGGACATCTATTCCTCAAGAAAAACTACATTGGAAACCAGATAAAGAAGCAATGACTTGTATAGAGATGGTTAGGCATGTTTTGGAAAGTGAACATTATTACCATCTAGCTATCCAAAACCAAGCCAGTCTGACAGTCTTTGACTCTCCTTTTGAAAAACAACCTTTTTCCACTGTAAATGCAGAATTGAAAGTTGCAGAACCATTTAGAAATGAGTTTATAGAAACTATTAAGACATATTCTGAAGAAGATTTAACAAATATTAAAATTGATCGTTCAGAATCAGGCTACATAAGAAGTTTGGGAGACATGTTGCTAAGAGTCGCCTATCATGAATCTGTACACACCGGCCAATTGCTAGATTACTTAAGAATGGCTGAGGTTCCAAGAGTACGTGTTTGGGATTAATTTATTTTACAGGTGTAATCACTTAAGTGATACGCCGTTACTAACGTTAGTTGAAAAAAACCATGGCGTTACACTTAAAACTCATCAATTAACCACCAAAGAAGAAGCACAAAATGCACATACCAAACGTTCAAACCGAGTAGAAGTCATCAAACCTTTAATAGTCTTATAATTCAAAATACCCCGTGCTATAATAGTAATATAAAACAAACAAATACCTCTGGCTATACAAAATGGCTGCTTACATAACAGTGGCCCTTTTTTTCTTAGATATAGTTATATCCATCACCTTACTCATTTCCACGAGCAAACAACATTATTAGCAATTTTACCGTTTTTTTACACTTTAAATGATGAACGTGAGAGTTGTGAGTTCTCAAAAGAAATAAATCTACCCACGCTTAATAATATTTGGGAAAATTGATGAAGTTCTTCTTTATGCTACTGTTTGGCAGCTAGCATTTCCTTATTCGGAAATTTAAAGAGAAATGTATACTACTTTTAACAAGGGGTGTTTTAAAATGATTACATTTAAAACAATGGAGCATTTAACTTTCAAGGAAGCACACGAACTTTTTATAAATGGGTTTGAAGGATATTTTACTCCGATGAAGATGCCATTGGATGCATTTATAGCTCGGTTTGGAAATGATAATCTATCAGCAGGAATATCTATTGTTATGTTTGATGAGGATAGACCAGTAGGTTTTGTATTACAAGGCATTCGAGAAGTGAATGGTGAGAAAATTGCTTGGAATGGTGGTACTGGAATTATTCCAGAATACAGAGGAAAAAAACTAGGGACAATCCTAATTGAAAAGGCTCTTGAATTGTTAAGTCAGCAAAAAGTAAATATTGCTACATTAGAGGCTCTGTCAATTAATCAACCAGCTATTAAACTATATGAGAAAGTTGGGTATAAAGTAATTGATACGCTACATTTTTGGGAAGCAGAAGGTGTATTAAACTATGATGAAAAAATTGCTAGTGAATTTGAATTGAAAAGAATACCTGCTCTGCAAGCAGTAAATTCAAGTATTTTTCCTGCTTTAGTACCGTGGCAAGTAGATCCTTCTATTACACCAAAAGCTGGTGGAGAGGCAATTATCGCAATGAAGGATAGTGAAGTACTTGCAGCTTGCTTAGTAAGAACAAAACAAAAATTTGGTAGCGAAGCTGAAGGTGTCACATTATTTCAAGCTTCTACTAACAATGAACATCCAGATGGAATACGCGCTCTTCAAGCAGCGCTTCAGGAAGGGCTCCATTTTAATCGTTCCATTAAAAGAAATACTTATAATTTGGAAGACAAAATGCAAAATGTCCTTCCGTTTTTAAAAAATAATGGATTTAAAAACACTGATATTTCACAAGTATTTATGACAAAACATTTTATGGAATAACTTAAAAATACAGCTAGCACAATGAATTGGCAGTCTAATTAAATATCATCTATCCACTTCTTCAAAAATATTTGCTACATTTACTCTAGTTCACTATAAGGATATGCATACAAATTAATATCAAAAACTGCTTCAATTTCAGTAGCTAGCTTACTAGCCCTCGTGTTAATGGCAAGACCTGGAGAAAGCCCGTTATGTATTTGAATTACAATGTAGAATTTTGCTACTAAATTATAATCTTTTTTCAAAAGTAAAATATCATTGACTTTTGATTCCAATTTATAAATAACAGGCATTAATACTTCATCCACATCAAGTGTTTCTTTATATCCTAAACCATATTGCCAAGTGGTAGAGAAATAATGTCTAGCTGAATTTAAAAGTAATGGTTCCCCAACCTTTGTTGTCCTAGACGGCTGTATTTTCATTCTTTTAGTTAACTCATCTAATGGAAAATCATCATCATTACTTAGACTAAAGTATGCTTGCACTTTTGTTTTTTCCAATATTAATCCCCCTAAAAGTTTAAAAAAATTAGTATTCACCAACATGTTCGTCTGTTTTACATTTTATCTCAAGATAAACGTATTGATGGCTCAGTCTGTTTTAAAATAGCTTTTCTGAGTCTCAATTTTTTATGCAATATTATAGATTTCCAACATTATATTGGGGGATTAATATGAAATACACTATTATTGTCGATTTTGTTTATAATTTTTTACTTAATATTTCTCCAGGTAAGCCGTCAAATTTGCCGATCTTTTCAGAGACAAATCCTCTTTTAATTAGAATTTTCCTAGAAGCAATATTATCTGGGTCAATAATCGCTTTCAGAGTCTTTAGTTCTAATTTCAAAGCCCGTTCAATCAATACCTTCGCTATCTGACCGCCGTATCCTTTACCCCAATACTCTGGCTTTAACATATAGCCAATTTCAGCTTCTTCATTATTCTCTTCATCAATAGTTAAGTGTCCAAGTCCTATAAATTCATTAATTTAATTATCATAGATTTTATATGTACCAAAGTGTTCATGTTTTTCATTACGTTTTAATAATCTTTGAAAATTGAATTGAGCTTCTTTTAAAGGGATAGCGTATTCGGTAATTTGCGCCATAACTTTTTCATTGGATACAAGGCTGAAATAAGCATTAAAGTCAACCTCTTTAAACTTCAGTAAATTTAGTGAATGCAATGTATCACTATTCATTTATTAACCATGCCCCCACTGTCTGTTTATGTATTCTTGCTATTTTACATTAATATGTTTGAGAATAATTAATGTTCCATTTTAAATTACAATAGATCCATTTCGCTTATTCAACTAATTGCCGTGATAGTTGAACAAGAGTTAACTCAGTAACTTGTTAAAAATACTTTCCCTTTGGTCTCTTTTAATGTTTCAAGTTCTTCAACAGCTTTTTTTACGTTCGATAAGTCGTATTGGGAATCTACCATCATCAAGCTTAATCTTTTATTATCAATTAGAGTTATCAAATGGTTAAATGTATTTTGCCATTTATCTGCCGAGACATTTTTATTCCAATTCCGCAAATGAAAGATACTAGCATTAACCTTAGCCTTATTTACAATATCTGACCAATTTACTTGTATTCCTGATAAAAGACCGATAGTTAAAAAATTGCCATTAGGGTGCACACAAAATGCCAAGTCGTTTCCAGATGAACCTCCAATAGAATCAATAGCAGCATCAGCACCAATCCCACTTGTCAATTCCATAACCGTTTCATAAAGTGGATTTTTTGATGTATCAATTACAAAAGAAGCACCTAGATTAATTAATTTTTCTGTATGCTTATTATTTCTAGTAATTGCTATCAATCGAAAACCTAAAAGCTTTGATAATTGAGCAAAAATATGCCCAATAGAAGAACCACATGCGTTAACCAGTAAAACATCATATGGTTTTAATTTCAAAACTTCCGTACAAACAACCCATGCTGTGATTGGATTGATATACATCTGTGATGCCGTAAAATTATCAATAGAATCTGGTATTGGAACTGCAAATTCTGATGATGTTTTAACAAATTCCTGCCATGTACCTTCCCCTCTCAAGGGTAAAACTCGTTTACCAATAAGGTGTCGAGAAACTAATGGACCTACCTCTTCTACAATACCAACCCCTTCATAACCCGGAATATTAGGTAAAGTTATCCGATGTGAATAGGCCCCCCTAATTGGTATTAAATCAGAAGGATTTATAGGACGTGTTAACATTCGAACAAGGACTTCGGATTCTTTTGGTGATTCAATACTTTTATATTCAACTTTTAATACATCTCTAGGGCTACCGAATTCATAGAATTTAATACATTTTGCATCCAACACTATACTTCTCCTTAAAATAAATCAGATTTATTTAATTATATCATCTCCAACTTCACTGATGGGTTAGTCAACAAGAAAAAGGCTTTACCCAGCTATAACACACTAAATATGATGCTTACTCCTTTTTAACCCTATTTCGCACTGTCATTACATTGTTATAAATCAACCGTCAGCTTTTTCTTGAAATTTCTTAAGCCCACTAAGATAGCAACAGCTATGCAAATAAGTCCACTTACTAAAGCAACCCAGAATAAAATCCTTCCACCAGTTGTTGGTGAATTAAAAATCATCCCACTAAGTAATATCATCATACAACTTATTAATCCCCAAAATCCTATTGTCCATTTAGACTTATTCTGTATTAAAAGATAACCAACTACACTCAAAATATAGAATGCACTAACTATCATAATAGTGGGAAATAGCGGATGAAATTTAGCTGCATAAACAAAATAATCGAGTTGACTAATATCACGACCATTTGTAATCTCAATGTTAAGCAATTTGGAAAATGGTGTTGAATACTCCCATTCAAAAGAGTTATTGGTTATTGTACTTCCTTCATACCAAGCTATAAATGTTGATACTATTAAAGCAAAGAATCCAACGATAAATTGTATTATGTACTTAAACATTTTACGTCCTCCTAGTAAATTTTTGTCATTGCCAAGGCACCTTAAAATACTATCTTTCGGCATAGATGTGAGCATTTTACAAGGGAGTTTAACGTTATTGAATAATAATTCATTATTCAATAGTTAATTTTATCTGGTCCATATTGGTCCCAACCGCTATAACCTCTATACTCATACTTTAAAAATCCATGAGGTTTTACTTCATAGATATTTAAAACAATGACAGCTTTTCTAGGTTCAGCAGTATAAAAATAAGCTAAACTATTCACTGCTTTTCCACCATTATTTATGTAGTAATGCAAATATAGGCTTGTATCACTTGTTTTTATCTCTTTGCTGCTACCAGTTATTTGAGTTTTTTCTCCAGCTTTAAGATTTTTTATCGTTCCTACCTCTTTAAAATCTGTCTGATTGACGCTGTATGAAAATATAAGATCAGGTAGACTTTGATTACTCAAATTATTTACCTCAATAGTAACCCCTTTGTTATATTTCCTATACTCACCTTGGGCTATCATTTCCCCAAGGGTAAAAAACAACCAGACACATATTACATTCATAACTACTGCTAATGTAATAAGAAGAGCTATATATCCCCCCTTCAAAATAACACCTTCTCCCATAGTTCTATTAGAAAAAAGAGTTGCCTCAGCAACCTTATGTTCTTTCCTAGGTTATCTATTAATTGAATTCCAGTGAAAAACTATATGTGTTTGTAAGCTATATATATTCTCGTTAAAATCTTTATACTCTACAATGGTTATTACACTTGTTAATGAATAGTGGAATATGAGCTGCTCATTAACCATTTCAGTTAAAAAGGTTGTTTTTGATTCATTGTGATTGACTGGCACCAGTTTAAATTTATATAATGCATCGTACATTTTAGGAACTGTTAAATATAGTTCACCAAGCTATTCCTCTTTAACAAAACCATCCGTTTTTAAATTAGTGGAAATCATTCTTATATTTCAACCATTCATCTATCTCTGCTTTTAAAAACCTTTTCTGATTATCGAGTTCTAAGTAAGGGATATATTTATAGGTGTCATAGCTATTTAAGCTTGCTTTTTCAAGTTCATCTTTCTTAATTATGTCATCTATTGATTGCTCACTTATCTGAAGATATTCGGAAAGTTGCATTTTAGTCATTAAATTAGGTAGTGAATTTGTTACTATTTGAGTATCACTTACCTTACTTGCTGAATTTGAAAAGGCACTAAACAATATTAAAGAAGATATAACAATCGATATTCCAAATATAAATACACCAATTAGGTAGGTTGACTGCTTCATGCCTAATCCCTCCATATTAAATTTTACTCTTAAACTAATCTACCACTTACTTTAAAACGTTTTAAACGGATTGCAGTTCCCTTTTTAGGTAAATTTACCAATTAAATCATCAAAAGTTTTTCATATTCTACTAACCTGCACAGTTCGTTTAAGAATAAATCAAAATTTAAATGAAGGGTTTTCTTTAATATTCATATAGATTTCTTCTAAATTCGATGGTTGTAAGTCGGTTGTATTATAGAAAAAGCGTTTATCTATTACTCTTATTTCAAATTCAGTCATTAATTCTAAACATCTTACTCCCATTTGATGTTCTTTAATCCTTAAAGCATCCCTTCTCAACAGTTCTTTTCTTTCGACCCATAAAACAACATAAATAATTTCTACGTTTTGTGCCTCAGCGTAAATTTTACGAGAAAATTCTTCTACTTCTTCTGGGAAACAACATAATCTATGATTATATTCTTTTTTGCTTGTACAAAAGACACTTAAATCAGCAATATTTTCCCAAACTAAGGAAAGTAATTCAAAGACTATGCTAGTTAGTATATCGGCAGTTACGTTATTATGGGGACTTGCTAGTGAAGGATTCGATCGTTTATATGGTGCCCATTTCATCACTAACTTTGATTTGTCGGAAGATGAGTCCATCTATTGGCTCGGTGCTTTTTATGCGATAGCATTTATACTTAATATTGGGGTACTCCATTTTGTTGAGAAAAATGTGAAAGGTCGCTACGCAGATGTGCTATTGCTTACAAATGCCGTGTTGACGGGAACGATGCTAATTTTCGCATGGACAGGTCATTTCTGGTTAGCTGTAGCGATGTACTGGGTGACAAGTGCACTGAGAAACGTAAATTACCCATTAATGAGCATCATTACAAATGAACAAATTGAATCAAAAGGTCGTGCAACAACACTTTCCATGTTCGGACAACTTGATGCTTTTGGACAAATTGTTGGAGGACCATTAGTAGGATTATTCGCATTATACACAACAATTGCAGGAGGTATTTCGGCTTCTGCATTCCTGATTTTACCCGTTTTATATTTCTTTTGGCGAATCAAGACGAAAATGGTTCAGTCATAATTTTTCAGTACTTGGTGCGTATGAGCATCAGGTACTTTTTTATTTGATATCACAAATATGCCATTTTCTTCAATTGAGTCAATAAGTTTTTTCCAACCAATAATACTGGTGGGATTTTGTATATCTGCAAAGCGTACTCAAACTCGCTCGTTAGTCATCCACGACGCGCAAAAACAGAGCTTCATCAAAATTGATGAAAACCGTCCATACTTATTGACGGCTGGATGAGAAAAATCGAATTTCAAACCGATTTGAGAAAGGAAATCAGTTTTTGGTTAATTTTTTTTGCTGATTTTCCAATCCAAATTAAATGCCCCCATGTATCCACTACATATAACTCTGATTTGGCTATTTTTTCGTGAGCATTCTGTGGATGTTCAAGAGAAATAAAACCGTCATTTTCACTATGAATGATAAGAGTTGGACTACTGATAGATTTTAAATCTTGGTCCTTTATTTCTTTAGATTGCTTTAGATCAATAAGGAAACCATGACCAGAACGTTGACGTGCATTCATTTTTGTAAATTCTACAACATCACTAACCTCAGATTTTAGTTGGAGCTCTTTTTTGTTAAGAGAACTAAACTGTGGAGCCATCATCTTAAAGATAGTATTCGGAAATAGGTGGCTAAGTTTACTAAGCATCTTCCATGTAACCCCTTCAATAGAAGGCCGAAAAATAATATGAGCTGCTTTATACTCTATGTCTTTGCTTGTCAACCATTCCTTTGAAACTGCACACTCTAAGATAAGACTTTTTACTTTTTCTGAATACAAAGACGCAAAACGTATTCCAGTTGGACCGCCAGCTGAAATTGCTATAACATGGACTTGATCTATTTTTAGGTGTTTCAGTAAATTATCATAATGTCCACAAGCCTTTGTTAAACTTTCACCTGCCTCTTTAGATGTACTTCCATACCCTGCTCTTGAAGGTGTAATTATGGAGTAACCATTGTCTAACAATGATTGGTATCCAAACTCTTCATTACAATTTGAGTGTCCACCGTGGAAAATTAAAATAGGTTCCCCTTTACCGACCAATGAATATTCAATTGTTATTCCTTCACTAGAATATTTCTCAATTGTCTTTTCCATATAATCATCTCCTATATCTATTCTACGAGTTTATTTACTAAAATGTTTCGTAAATTCTAACAGTTTCTTATTTAGATAAAAAACGAGGAGTAGTTTATACACTTATTAGAAAGCATGGCAAATAAGTGATTAACGTACTAATTATGTACATACGTAGATGATGTATTTATAGTGGTAAATTACGAAGTTTAAACACGACAACAGCTGCTGAATAATTAAAAAATCCAATTCCTAAGAGAATAAAAGAAGGTATGAATATCTCAGCATCACCACTGGCAATTCCACTAGGATTGTATAATGAGAACGGTGTTATGTTCCTTAGCCATTCAAAATCCGAGCTGATTTTTCCTGCCATATCTAATCCATAGAAAATAAAAGTTAAAGCAGCAGCTATACCAAGCGACTTTTTTTCGTCATTACATAAAGAAGAAACTAGAAATGAGTACCCACCAACAACAAAAAACAATAAAAATCCAACCAAGCATATATGGAAAAATGTATTAAATTCAAGCGAGGTTTGATCATCAATTAACATTTCTCCAGCAACGATACCACCTAAAAATGTTAATAATACTATAAAAAGTAATCCGCTAATCAAGACTAAAGCTTGAGTAAAAGCTATTTGAGTACGAGAAACCTTTGTAGAAAGTAAATAAGCCATAGATCCCTTATCAACTAGATGTGCTAACAATTGAGTTGCTGTCATTACACTAAAAACACCTAAAATAATAGGGAAAAACAGACCGAAATATTCAGCAGAAATAAATCCACCATAACTAGTAAGAGAATCAAAGCCAAGTGCGTTTTTCAGTGTTTCAGGGATTATTTTTATTAATTCGTTAATTGCCTCGGCATTTTCTGCAAACATCGGATATAAAGATGTCATTAGAACTACATAGAGGGCCGAACCAAACCCAAAACTAAGAAAGTTCTTCATATTTAGTTTTATCATTTGATTGAATAAAGAAATATTCATTTTACAGCCACCTTCGTATCATAGTAGTTCATAAAAATATCTTCTAAGCTTTGACTAATAATACTTATATTTATAACGTTAAATTTAGATAATTCATCTATTAACTCATTGTAATCACCTTGGACCACAATGCGAACAACATTGTCATTAGTGTTTTCAATGATTAAATTAGATTCTTTAATTTTTTCTACATCATTTTTATTCTCAAGAGTAATATCATAGATTTTTCGTTGCATATATTGCAGGTCATTGATGTTTTTAACAGTCACAATCCTTCCATCCTTAATAATGGCAGCTCTATCACAGGTCCTCTCTATTTCTGCAAAACTGTGAGAAGACATAATAAATGTTTTCCCTTTTGCTTTTTCTTCTAAAACAAGATCGATAAAGACTTTTTGCATTAAAGGATCTAATCCTGACGTTGGTTCATCTAATATATATATTTCAGGATTGTGCATGAATGTAACAACAATACCTACTTTCTGTTTCATCCCTTTTGACATTTTACGAAATGGTGTTTTAGGTTCTAATTGAAGCCGTTCAATTAATTCATTCCTCCTTTTCTTATCTTTTAATCCTTGCATACCTGCCATTAGATTAATAAATTCCAATCCCTTCATTCCATCCAAAAAAGAAATTTCTCCCGGTAAATAGCCTACTTTTTCTCTTGCTTTCTCTTGTTGTTCCCAAGTGTTAAACCCATGGATTATAGCAGTTCCTTTTTGTGGCTTCATGTACCCCATTAAATGACGAATTGTTGTGGATTTTCCTGCACCATTAGGTCCTAGAAATCCGAACACCTCTCCTTTTTCCACCTCAAAGGTTACATCAAATATTCCCCTTCCATTTGAAAATTGTTGGGTTAGACCTTGAATTTGTATCATATAACCTCTCCCCAAAAATGATATATTCTTAAAGATTTATTTTTTAAAACAATTAGAATAGAACTAGGTGTATAAACGAACGTTTTTGTGCCATTTACTTTCTCCCATAATTCTTTCAATGATATATATTTACCAGCCCAAACCGCTAGAGGGTTCATATGTAATTGAATAATATAATCTCTCATATGGTATACCTTTTTAGTAGAAATGCTATTAGTTTTTTTCCACCTGGTAATAACCTCTGCAAAATACTGAGTTCTTTGGTTTAATTACAATTAAAAATGAATTTATGATATCAGAGGCAGAAATCCATAAGTTAATCCAACTTATAAATAATAATACTGATTTAATATTTCCTGATACATACAATGAAACAATGGCAGGCACTACGGATAATGCAATGAGGGGTAGACTCATAAAGATCCAAAATCTCATTTTGGATAAGACTGCATTTGTATGTAGCCAAAAAAATGTTCCGCGAAATGTTAAGCTAATATCGCCTTTTTTGTTTATCACAAGAATGTGAAAGGATTCATGAATGATGAAGACAACGATAAATATTAAGATAAGAACGAATGTATTAATAGGAATGAACCATACATCAAAGAAGCGTGACATTAGAAAAATGGTGACCTGAAATAAATAAACAAACTTCATATAGTGCTTTCTAAACCAATTATTCTCTATGAAAGGGGTCCAGTCTTTCAAATCCATACTTATTTGAGGTAAGTGTCGAAACCATATTATCAAAAGCGTCCTCTCCCTTCTTTTGCTTGTTCCAACGTTTTAAATGATTTCCTCCCTACAATTCCCCCTACTAGAAATAATTCGTTTCTAATGTACAAAATCCCTTCTCTAAAAATCTTTATCTCCAACTATGTTAGTATTACTATACTTCTCATTACCACTTAATAGGACCTCCTCCTCCAATCCGAACTTTACAACAAAAGTTCATTTTTGCTAATTCAACTAACTGTCGCTTTAGTTTCATTAATTTATTGGCAATTCCGCTTCGTCTTTATCACTTTCTGTCTATGTCATTAACTAGAACTTAATTCCAATTCCTTGTTTTTCCAACAACTTCTCGACATCCTCAGATGTTTAACGTAAAAGGTGCTTCGGGTCCCAATCATTTTAGTGATATACTGGCCACCGTTTAGTTTAAGTGGAGCATTTCAGAATTTGTTGCCGAAATCTATTTCTTGTTTTGGACTAAAAAATAGACCATCAAATTGATGATCTTGATTAACTAAAACCCATTGAGTTGTGTAAAATGGGTTTTAGGTCATACACTTGTTTAAAATCCTTTGAAACTCCGAGGTCGCTATATTTTTAATGTACATTAATATCAAAAGTAAAAGTTGCTTTACCTTGATCCCATGTTGTATTAAGTTCATAAATATAATATCCCTCTTTTAATGGTCCATTGATTTTATTATCTTTAATTTGAACACTTTCAATAGTACCGTCTTCATTCAGTTTAGTGACCGTAAAGGAAATTGGATTATTATCAATTTTAAATGTTAATGTATCTCCTTTTTCAGCTACAAATGTTTCGAAATTATCTTCTAATTCATTGGGATTAGCTGTTGTAGTAATGTCAAAGTCTTCTTCTGTCCATTCATAATAACTTTGAATCATTGTGTAATGCTCATCATCTAATATAACTTTTCCTTCTGGTGGCCTATGAATACCGTTTGGGAGTCCATTAGTACATCCAGTCAACATAATAGCAATTAATATGGGCATAAATACTCTAACCATCTGATCCTTTCCTCCGTGTCAAGAATTTTATACTCTCTCATCTACAATTCTGATTTTTATTTGTTTCTTATATTTTTTAGGAATTACTAATCGTAAAATCAGTTATTAAAATAGTGAGGTTAGAAATACAAAGAGAAGAATAACCGTTTTCAAATGAATTAACCCTTTCATGCTTAACTTAATACCAAGGAGAAAGCGCTTATGAACTGATTTATATCTACATCTATAATAGTCATTAAACTATAAATTCTTCCTGCATTTTCCTAATTGTTCCTTCTTCAACTAACCTGCTGTGCTAGTTCATTCAGAAAAGAGAGCTGCATTATTAACCCTATAGTTTACTAAGCACCTCGCTAGTCAAACAAACAACTTCTTTTATTGCTGAATTTCATCTGAACCAAGAGCGTTCTCCTCACCAGTGACTATACTATAGGAAATATTAAGTTTATCCCAAACCCATGAATGAAAAAGTCTTTCAATTTCTATTATTAATGCTTTATTATCCATATCCTCATCAATACCTAATTTTTCAAAAGTGAATGTTTCTTTTGCCTCTGTTCCTTCATAATTTGTACTACTAAAAGAAAAATGTATTGTTTTCCCCATTTGTCTCTCCCCCTATAATTAAGTCTGCTATAATCGACTGAAACAAACATTTTATATTAATCTCCTCACTAAACTGTACCTTTAGTTTTAGGCAATCAGAAAAAAAGCTTTACTTTTTATGGAGTAAAGCAGCGCTCGTTAGTTGAAGAGTTTCTTGTATGAAAATAGTGTAATACCACAAATTACAGCCACTCCTACAAATGTGAATAAGTAAAGTAAAGAAAAGAAGAACCAACCTTACTAAAAACTACTTCACTTTGAAGTGTCTCTACTTTATCCCACGACCTTTCAAAATCTGCTTTATAACTTCTTGTTTTTATGTAACCGACTAACATCATACCGGCAAAATAGACTCCATGAATTACAATTGAACCAATAAATGCTTGATGAACCAACAAAGCCCCGGTTAGATTACTAAGCTACAATAACCGTACTTTGTCTAATTTATACACTTAAACTATATTGAAGGTATTACAACGGCATTACACGCTTTTTCATAAAACTCTATTGGCCCTGCATCACCAATAATTGCATACTCATAACCAATATCACTCATGTCTTTTAAACAGTGATGTAGTAAAGAATATCCTATCCCGTTAACTCTGTTGGATAATGCTACGCCCATAGGACCAAAATAACATTTCTTATTCTTATAAATATCATAAGCAGCAAACCCAACAATATCTCCATTATTATCTAAAGCAATGTATATCGGTGGTTTTCTTAATGAGAATGCCTCTCTTATAGTCTTAGACCATTCAGTAGAAAAATTTTTTTCAATAAAATGAACAAGTTCAGTAATTTCATTTTTATTTACTTTACGGATAAGATGGGTGTTAATTTCTGGGACTATATAATTTCCAAGATGCGTTATCATATCTCGTGAAGTAGTACCGAGGGACAAAATTATTTTTCTGTTTTCATCTGATAAAAAACTGTCAACTACATTAGTTGTTAATAATGCTTTAAGCAAATGACCTTCATTTACATAGACTTGGTTATACCTTTTCATATAATTAATAGCAACTTCCATAACATTAATTACTTCATTTGTTACCCTGATGTTGAAAAAAAAACTCTTTGTCGAATGCTGATACGAAGTATCCTTCATCATAGCTTTCAATGTAGTCTTATATAAGTCAATTTTCAGAGATATCTCTCCTAGAACTCCTGTCTTCTCATTCAAACAGGCAATTAGGAGATGTATTGGCTGTAATACTTCTAATTTTTGAAAATGTGCTTCATTTTCTGCATCCCTCAATATACTTAGCATTCTATTCGTAAAATTTATGTTAGAATTACACAATTACAATTCCTCCTATCGAGTATTTTGGAGATAGAACTCTTAATAATAAGTACATAAGTATTCCTATATTCTAGTAAAAAACCTGCTTATTGAACTAAACTTCCTCGTTGCCATCATGCAGCATATAAACAATACACCTCCGAGGATGATAAATTGTTTCAGTGAATGTATTAAGATTATTCCTTTTTCGAATAAAAAGGAGGTATAAAAGTTCATTGCATCCAACTAAATTGAACTTTCTCCCTTTATTTGACCAGCTAGACATTACGAAATTTAGTTTCTAGTAGATAGTTTGCCTTTTGTGTATTTAAGGAAGTATCAAGAGGTAAATGTGAATTATCACCTTCTTCAATTAAATACGCCCGTATAGCATAATTATCGAATCCAAGCTGTAACAACCGCTTCACATAAAAGGAGTAATAACTCTCTTTTTGCATAGGTCCCATATGTAATATTCCTGTAAATTCATTTCTTGAGATTTCAAGTATCGCTTTTGATAGATCTTCAACGTGAACAAAAGTCTTATATAAGTTTGAAGCTGCTTTAGGTTGTTCACCATTTTTGAGTAGTTTGAGCATCCTTTCGGTTCGCTGCTCTATATTTCGATTGTAATCCTCTCCATACAAAGGACCAGTTCGAAGGATTACGTGATTTAAATGTCTAGTTTTTATGATGTTTTCAGCATTTCTTTTTGCATTCACATATGTATGTAAAGGTGTATCCTTTGGAAGCGAACCTATTTGGTCAGACTCCATGTAATTACCAGCACCATCTACGAAAAGGGCATCCGTTGATAGGAAAATTAGTTTTGTTTCTTTCTTAATAACTGTAAATAAATTTATAAGTCCTTTATCAATTAGTACATCCTCTTTTTCTCCATTCATAAGAGACCAGATAACAACTTCAGGTTCTAGTTGATTGATAACTTTTTCTAAGGATAGTTTATCTGTTACATCTACTTGAACAATATTTCTATTTTCATTTGCATAACGTGAAGTTCCTTGTACGAATATATCTTGTGTTTTTAAAGCTAATCCAAATATCATTGAACCTAAAAAACCAGTCGCTCCCAAGATGAGCATTTTCATTATTCCCTCAATCTCCACTCAATTAAAGTTTCTTTTTTCCAGAGTTTCATACAAATATCTACTCATAGCTGTTTGGTTAAAGCCTCATTTTTCTCGCATCACTTTCAATTCGTTCTTTACATGTAGGACAAGAAAATTTCCCCTGCATATTACGTTTATATTTTTGGTACTGTGGCTCATTATCATAAAGCTTAAATTCTTTTTTGCAAAATAAACATATGACTGTATAAAAAAACATGCAACAACCCCCAATTTTACACTTCTGAATAGCATTGCATTTTGATGCGTCTTTTACCCCCTCTCATACATATTTCCCTCTTCCATAACACCATCTACTAAAGCTGGAATTTCCATTAAATCATTTACTACATAGTCAGCCTGAGCGCCTATCCAGTGAATATCTTTCTTCCAGATACCTATCATTCCTACATTTTTAGCGCCTTGCACATCATTTTTTGGATGATCACCGATAAAAACGCATTCGTTTGGCAGCACACTAAGCTTCTCCACAGCACGTAAAAATATATGGGGATCTGGCTTTTTAATATCTTCCCATTCTGAAACCAAAATGACTTGAAAATAATCTTCTATTCCTAAAGCCTTTAAATTATCCATTTGAAACCGGCCATATCCATTCGTAATCATCCCAATTAGCAACTTTCTTTTCTTTAATTCCTCTAGCATTAACAAAAGATTATCAAAAGGAACACAACAAAACTTAAACTCATTCACATAATCTTCAAGCAGCTCTTCCCAAGTAACTTTAGTTAATCTAAACTCCTCTACTAATTGCCGATATACTTTATCCTTCCAAACGTACCCTCTACTATCTAGTTGTATAAACCTTGTTGTATACGTATCTTTTGGTATATGACCTATAAAATCAAACAGTCTCTCATATTGCTTATCGATGAAAACCTTTAACGACTCATCTCTATTCAGTAGCGTACCATCCAAATCAAACAGTACTGCTTTTATCATTATTATTCACCCTTTTATTTAGATTCTGTTACTAACTCTATCTCTTTCTTTGCAATTGTCAGCTTACTAACTACTTTTTTTATTTCGTTTCCAATAAAAATATACCCTATGATCATTACTCCACCGAATACCCAGCTAGTAACCCTTAAATATATAAGCATGGAGCCATATGCATCTACTCCATGTTTATTTAGCAACCAGGATTTTAATAGTGCTAGAGTAATACCTCTCAGTACAAAAATTAATGTAAGTACTTGGAACCATCGTAATATTTCTTTTTTGAAATAAATCACTCTACTACTTTCTCGCGGATATCCTTGTAAATGTGCCATATCCATCATAAAGTATAAGGGAAGCGGCTTTTTAATAAGCATCGATACTAAGAATACGCAGCTAAATGAAACTCCCACGAATACTTGATTCCATAGCATCCGCTCTGCAGTTCCTGACAGTATATCAACAACTGTTCCAACAAGTAGACTTAGTAATATAAAAATGCCCGTTATATTAAACTGACGATCTCTAACAAAATTTATGATCGTATAAATAAAACCAGGTGCTGTCGATAAAAGCATCGCCCAGTAATCACCTAGACTTTCTCTTCCATATGTCCAGATTGCAAACGGTAGCGCCATATAGAATACGATATCGAGTAAGACAGTGTACTTTTTCATTCATATTCTCCTTCGAATTTTTTACCTAATCAATTCTCCTTGAATAATCTTCCACATCTTCCTGACAAACTCCTTCTTTTTACTTCATACATAAAAACATCATCCACATTGAAAGGATGATGTTTTAGGTAATTGCTATTCCAACATGGTGACGTCTACGATTTCATCAATATATAGCTCAAATGAGCGAAAAGGATCCTCTAGTTCGATTGTTCTTTTCCTCAAATCAATCCATTGTATCGTACCGCGGTTATAGATAAACTCTCCCTCTTTCCACCGTTTTATTTTAATTTCAACATTTCTTTGCATTGCAAGTGCGATTTGATCCTGAATAGCTTCATAATCAAACTCGTTTAAGTTTGGGCAAGGCTCTTTTTTTATCTCCTCACTGTACTCACGAAGCAATTTCACATGCTCAGGCACCATCATTGCTACCCATTTCTTTGACCCACGATCCTGTAATCGAGATAAATCTAATTGGTTCCAATCATCTTCAAAGTTAGCCATGTTATCACGTTCTTTCTTTTTCACTTATCATACAGAACATTTGTTCTTATTTCAAGAGGGAATAAATGGCTACAAAAAAGACGCACCCATGACAAGTGCGCCCAATTGCTAGTTACATCAATTCTTTTGCGAGTAAACGATAGACATTCAAACGTTTTTCTTGTGAATGCGGAATACTACAAATCATTACTTCATCGAAGCCATAATTATCTTGCTCTTCCTGTAAAGTCTGAGCCACTTCTTTAGCAGAACCGACCAGATGAATTTTACGATTTTCTTGTATCATCATTCGATCCATTTCCGTCAATGGGTATTCCTGCGCTTCCTCTGGTGTCATCAATGGACGAATTTGCCCTTTCAGAAGAGACAAACGAGAGATATCCTGCGGTAATGCTTGAAACTCAGCTTCTTCATTTGTTTCTGCAGCAGTGACAAGATAGGTAACATTAATCTCTGGCTTCTCCATTAAAGCAGATGGCGTAAAGTTTTTGCGGTACGTATCTAATATAGTTGGAGTCATACCACCTTGGAAAAATTGCGCAAAGGAATATCCGAGACCCATTCTGCCAGCTTGTACAGCACTATTACCAGTAGAGCCAAGTAACCAAGCTTCTGGTAACACGATTTTAGAAGGTGTCGCAAGCGTTCTGTTATACAGGCTTTCTTCTGGAACTTCGTCATTAATCAGTTGCAGGGCAATCGCTAGTTTTTCATACATATTATTGACCATTGGAGGACGTCCTTCCGAAAGGGCGTACATCGCATGATTATCTCCACCTGGAGCACGTCCAACACCGAAGTCGATACGACCTGGAGAAAGTGCACTCAGTGTTTTAAATACTTCGGCTAGCTTTAGTGGTGAATAGTGCATCATCATTACTCCACCTGTACCGATACGTAAATTTTTGGTTTTTGCAGCTAAGTGAGCTGCAATTACTTCCGGTGCCGAACTTGCAAACGCATCGGTTCCATGATGCTCGGCCATCCACATACGGTGATAGCCTAGTTCATCTGCTAAAATAGCCAGTTCTTCTGCTTTTTTTAATGCTTCCGCTGCTGTATTGCCAGTTGTGACTGGCGCTTGGTCTAGTACACTTAATTTCATCTATATATCTTCCCTTCCACAAATGCTCATTGAATACTTCACTATTCAAATGCTATCGAATAAAAAATAAAAAGTAAACGAAAGGGACTTGATAATAGTAAAATAAAGATTTGTTAGGACGACTCTTGTTATTCTTCTTTTAATTTTAAGCTATGTTAAAGGTTGATTTAAATTACGTATATAAAATGAGCTTAGATATGTTCTCTAAACTCATTTTATTTTGATGTCCTTTTTTATTTAAACACCCGTTAGCCATCCATGTAGCGAACTACCATCGCTACACCACAGAGAATGATCACGGTAAAACGGGTATAGGATACTGTGGTTGGCGAAGAAGGTCGATGAACTATGTGCCATTGAGCCATCCCGTTAATCTGTCTCCAACGACCGCGGTGCATCACAGAATTTAGCACTCATGTGAGATATTAACCTTTTACTTACATATCTGATCTGTATTTATTAAGGTAAATGCAATATAAATTTTCATAATTGCTCACCTTTTTATTACATAATTTATCCTATTATTATCAGCTCTTTTAAACATATGCCTAATACCTTTACCCGCAAGTGGTTCATCTTCATACCTCGGTAATACATGAAAATGAGAATGAAAAATATGTTGTCCTCCAATCTCGCCACAATTCCATCCGAGATTATATCCTTGAGGTTGATACATTTCATCTAAGAATTTTTTTACATCATGAAGAAGTGTATAGGTTGCATTCCATTCTTCTATCGTTAAGTCAAATGCAGTTTCCCTATGTTTTTTAGGTACAATTAGCCCAGCACCTTCAAGCTGAATACCTTTCTCTTGTGCTTGTTCTAACTGTAAAAACATACAATACTCGTTGCTTAAAATAACTTTTTGGGTTGGTTCTAATTCTAGATTACAAAATATACAATCTTTCATTCAAATCTCCTTCTCCCAGTTCATATTTTCTATCTATATTTTAACCTTGTTATAAACTAACCTGCCGAGTTAGCTCAACAAGAAAAAACAGCTTTACCCCTTCTTGAAGTAAAGCTCTCGTTAGATATACATAAAGTCTTACACAGGAATTGCATATTATATAAATTATGTGACAATAAATTATTATTTCTTACCTTTTCGTTCTAAAAGTATAGGTGCTATATTTAGTAAGATAGAAACAATTGTCAAAAACCATAATGCCCTTTCCATACCAGGTACTACATCCATTAAAGCTGCCCAATCTTCCACTTCTACCCAGACCGATACAAGACTGTATTCTGCACAGAGTGTTAATGCTGTAAATGATAATCCCATCGCCATAGCAAGCTTATAATCCTTTCCTGCTCTATACATATAAAGATTTATAAATGTTGATACTATTGCAATAACCCCAAATATCATAAATAACATTATTAACCTCCAATATATTTTATTTTTGTCGTGTAATTATACTAATGTGCATTATCTCAGTTTTTTACAGTAACTGCGCATTCTTTTTGTGATTTCATATTGAACAAACACCTGCTTTGTAAGTTTAAAAATCAGTACCCTTCTCACATACTTGTTAGTTCCCTCTAAATAAACCGGTATTTCTATCATGAAAATCTATTTACTCTACTATAATATTCCCAACATATTGAGCCGTTCCAAAATCAGAAGTAAGATTTACCTCTACTAAATATTCACCTTTTTCATTGGGAAAATTAAATTGTTTAAGTCTATTTACATCTAAATGTATTTGTTCACCATCTCTCCAAACTGAAACGGTTAAATCTAAGATTTCAAAATCTTGACTATCAAAATTTACAAAGTTCTCTTGTCCAGCCTTAACAATTGCTTGTTGTTGTTCTCTTGCTAATTCCAAACTGTCTGTTTTTTTTACTGTACCATCTTTTTCCCAATTAATATTCGCATCTGCTAATTTAACTTCACTGTGAGAAAGTGTAACGCTAGGGGGTGAGTAATCATACTCTTCCCCTATACATCCAGTTAATAAAAGTACACTAAATAAACCAGCTACCAACTTTGCGATTTTTCTCAACTTATTTCCCTACTTTCTTGAAGTAAAGCACTCAATAGCCATTAAGAAATTTTAACATCTTTCTTCTGTTTCTTACGGTAATAAAAACGCCACATATAAAAGAAAGTCCATGCTATCACAAATACTACCAAAGGAATACACTGATATTTTTGTTCACCATAAAATATAACGAGGCTTCCTATAATAAATGTTGTCACTGCCAAATAAAATTTCATTTTTATACTTCTTTGTTTTTAAAACTTAATTCAAGTCGTTCACTCATAGACTACACCACTTTTATAACATTCTTCACTAACTTTCCCTTTACTTTAATACGTTTGAAACGAATTATGGTTCCAATTCTAAAAGGATTTTCCATTTTTCTATAATTCTACTAAACTACCGCGTAGGTGAAAAAGGTATATAGTTTGTCTACTGACAGCCTTGTTCTGCTAAAGTACCCGACAGTTGAATAAAAAATTATTTATTAAAATAGAAATCAGTCTATTGGATGTGAATGAAATCAGTATTTCTTCTCCAATAAGTTAATCAATTTTCCCTTTACATCAATCCATTCGGTATCCACGATACTGTAAAATATATTGTCGTGAATAGTTCCATCTGCTTTAATCCTATGTTTACGAAATGTTCCTTCTTTTACTGCCCCTATTCGTTCAACTGCTTTTTGAGAGCGGATATTTTGTCCACTAATTGAAAATTGAACACGTAGTACCTTCAGTTCCTCAAAACAATATTGAAGCATTAAAAATTTACATTCTGTGTTTACTTTCGTTTTCCAAACTGATGGAGAAAGCCAAGTCCATCCTATTTCAACATTTCGATTTGCTGTATCTATATCACCAATACGGGTTGTCCCTATTATTTCACCTGACAATTTATCCTTTACCATAAAAGGTAATTGCTTTCCATCGTCTTTGTTTTGTACAGCTATTAATAATATTTGTTCTATATCATCAAATGTTTTAACTTCTCTCCATGTATATTTCCATACATCAGGGTTTTTAATAGCTTCATATACTTGTTTCTTATATTTCATCTCAAGAGGAACAAGAGTGATTGTTGTTCCTTCTAATATTATATTTGTATCAATTTTCATAGTGATTTATCTCCTTCAGCGAATAAATAGAATTTTTTTATAATTATATACAAAAACTTCACGTCAAATGAGACAAATTGTTGTTAAACTAAACTTCTGTGTTAGTTAATTGTAATAATCCATTTCATATAGACGAAGTATTCTTGATATTTCAGCGTAAAAATAGACCATCAAGATGATGGTCATGTATAACTCAAGCAGCCGTTGTTTCGTTGAAATTCAACAATAGTACTCAGTTTTTATATTATCTATGTTGATTTATTAATAGTGGGTTGTTGTTCACTTAGTACGTCTATAAAATAGTCGGATGCTATATATAAGTGATGTTCAAGATAAGAATTCTCAGGTAATGGCAAAGAAAGATCAATATCCTTATACCAGGATTCAAAACTTGAATTTTCTATTTTGTAAAAAGTTGGATCGTATGCTAACCTTGCCAATCCTATGACTTCCATTTCCTCTCGTAATTTACCAATAAGGATTTCAATATCATCTCTTGTCTCTTGTTAATTCTTTCAGAATACGAAAATGAGGGATGGCATAAAAATTAGTTCCATCTTGATTGTATGTGAATTTGAATTCCTGTCCACTGTTCAATGCCGAGAATGTTAATTCCAAATCATCTCCATCATAATGTATAGATACTAAATTGGTTGGATCTTTAAAACGATCAAATGGATTATCCTTTAGTGGTTCCCTAATAACTAATTTGCCATATTCCAAGATTAGCTTCCCACAATATAATCTACAATTGCTTTTTTATCTTTTTTACTCTGAGTACTAAACTGTCGAACGCTTCTTCCGCATCATCTCGACGTCGTACATTACAAATTACAGGATATGTAGGACAAAGTTGTATCAACTTCTCCTGTGCCATTTCGATTGGTAAATCACCATCTACCTTTACATCCCAAAGTCCTTGCCTATTCTTATATGCAACAGCTTGAAAATCACTTTTCTCATCTCTGTTAAAATAGATATGCCAATGGCGGAAGTGTATATGCTCTTCAATTTCCTTTGCATAATCACTATATGATGTTTTAATAAAAATTAGTTCCATCTCTTCTGTCACAAGATTAGCAGGAATGTGTGCTTGACTTGGTAAATCTTCATTATCATATAGAGCACCAGCCAACAAATAAGCTAAGGCCTTCTTTGCATTTTGAATTGCCTCTTTTTTCGTGGGACCAGAGCTTAGCGGAGTCTCCCACCCGTACTTTGGGAGCAATGTTGGGAAATGAATGCCGAAACCTTCTTCTTGCTTAATAAATGCTGGATATACTATATTCTCAAATGTCATATCATCTACACCTCCCCTTTATTTATTAGTACAACTTAGAGCTTAAACTAAACTGCTTCGTTAGTTTAAGTGAAAAGCTTAAATCAGAATTCCTGAAGTTCATCCACAGTCACAAATTTATACCCATCGTTCGTAAGTTTTCGTAAAATATCTTCAATCACTTGGATTTCTCCACCTGTTTGATCGTACATTGGATGTAGCAAGACTATCGAGCCGGGTTTAATGTTTTCCACTATATAATTTACTTTTTCTTCAGCAATTGTGTAATATTTATCAGGCTCTATAGACCACATAATAGTTTCTCTGTTGTTCTTATTTAAATAATAAGGTAATCCCACAAGTTTTTTTCCATAGGGAGGTCGAAAGTCAATTTCGCTCTTATATCCAGACTTTCTGATCAACTCATCAGTTTTTTCTATTTCCTCTTTAATAAATGAAGGAAATTTTAAAACCATTCTATTGTGTGAATAGGTATGATTTCCAATTTGATGCCCTGCGACTACCAACTTTTTTGCTTCTTCAGGGTGTTTTTCAATATCATTTCCGATAAGGAAAAAAGTAGCTTTTGCCTCATATTTTTGTAATAAAGGCAGAATTTGATCCACGTTCTTTGTCGGACCGTCATCGAATGTTAAAGCAATGACCTTGTTTTCCGTTTCAATTTGGTATGTTAATCCTCCAAATAATTGAAATGTCCTTAACTTTGTAACTTTAAACGTTCCTGCGAATAAAAGAACCATTAATAAAAATCCAATTCCAAAAAATCTAATTTTCTTTTTCATCTGTGTTTCCTTTCTTTCAAAAGCTATTATATAAATCTTTATGAAATAACCCCCCACCTTAGTTCAATAAAGAAAAATATTTTACTTCTTCTTGAATTAAGCCTTTAGCTTAATAATATTTCTTTTGATTATTGTCGTTTTTAGATGTCGTTTTATTTCATTTGGAAATTCACTGCTATTAATTTTGTTCCAAGTTTTTAAATCACATGGATAACAATTATTAATCGAATGTTTTTCACTCACGGAAAACAGTTTATCAAAGACCGCATGTATCACTATAGCTAATTTTTCAACGGATGTTGCAGTCGGTAATTGCAATACAATGCGCCTTATTTCTAACGAGGTTGCCAACTCACATCAAACAGTACTTTGGAAAATATTGTATGTATATTGATAAAGAAATATCTGCCAATATGATATATAGAAAATTGGAGGTATAAGCATACTTTGGAAAATCTATTTTTGGATAATGTTAGTTTTGTTGATAGTGTCAATGTTTTTGGAGAATGAATATGGTCGGGGAGAAACTGTATTAAGAATAGTGAGTACGATTATTGCCATTATTAACACATTAGGATTTTATGGTTATGTATATAAGAAACAATTCTATTCTCAATCTTTTTGGAAAATTATATTCATAGTTACTGTAATAGATGTAGTTGTATCTATAATTTATTATGGGTTTCAAGATGCTGAACTAGGAACAGAAGGAATTATATTTCTTGCTGTTTTTACCTTTATTATCATGTTTCCTCTTTTGCTAGGTATATATAGATATGGATTTCAAAATCAAAAAATAGCAGAAAAGGTATTGTGATTAATAAGCTTTAAAAAGCCGATTCCAGTATTAAGGAATCGACTTTTTTATTTATTCATTTTAACTGAACACCGTTAATACACTACTAGTTCCTATGCTAGATTCTAAATTTAAATAATAATATTATTAGCTAGGTCGTCAGAGTCTTATTGTTTTAATGAGGTTTAGATTTCTTCTACTTCTTTTATTTGAGCTTTTCTCATCGATGAAAGACTGAACCATAGTCCGCATAAAGCTAGACCAGCTATCGATATCCATAAAGCCGTCAAGAACCCTTGTCCGTCGGCTATGGCACCTCCTAGCGGGGCACCAATAACGACCGCACTACGGTTAATAGATCGTAGCGTGGCATTCATACGACCTTGCAGATGGGAGGGCGTGACAAACTGACGATAACCCATTTCGAGAGGACCTTCGATTCCCATGGAAAAGCCGTACAGGAGCTGCCCTACTACCGCAAAAATGATAGCTATGTTCTGCGGTTCAGAGTTGATAGCTGGTGGAGCTAAAGCAATCAGAATTACTGCTGGAGCATAGAGAATTCGCGAAGAAGCCATTGCACGGCCGACACCAAAGCGCTCACCAGCTCGAGAAGATAGAGAGGTTCCAGCGATCGCACCGACACCCGCAGCCGCGAGAGCAAACCCAAAGAGCGAAGCATCGAAGCCAAGCTCGATCAAAAAGAAGGATACTAGGACTGTCATAGTCATGCTATGGAAAAGAAACCAAACATGCGTGTTTAATGCAAGTATACTTAAGTATTGGTGTTGATAGACCCATTGCAAACCTTCCTTGATTGCTTACCAAGTGGACCGGGCTTTACTTTATCTGAGGGTTGGTGTTTAACAGTCGCCATTAAAACACCTGAAATCAGATACGAGACTGCATCTATAAGTAGGGCAAAAGGTGCACCAATCCATAAGACAAGCCCCCCTCCAATGGCTGGACCGCTCGTTTCCGCAACAGCTGCGCTTTGTTCTAGCCGCGCATATGCACGTGTTAATAAAGGGCGTGGGACTAATTGTGGCACAAAGGACTGGTGGGCAGCATCATTAAAAAGTGACATGGCTCCAAAGAGCAACAACAGTATCATTAGCCAACCAATACTAAGTACTCCTGTAACAGCTAATAAGCAAATAAAAGCAAATATTATGCCGCGCCCCATATCTGTTACTACCAATACAGTCTTTAGGTGAAAACGATCAACAAAAACCCCTGCTATTAATCCCAACAATACATACGGAAACCACCTAGATGCTGATACCCATCCAACATCAACAGCACTACCTCCCATATTAACCACTACCAATACTTGTAGAGCAATAGTCGTAATATAGGTGCCAAAATTTGAAGTGGTGGATGCAGTCCAAAAACGAACAAAGCTTTTATGCTCTCTTAATTTAATCTGGGGATCACCTCTCAAGTTTATTGTTGGTGAATTTATCCAATCTACTTCGAATTTCTTCATCAACTAAGCTGCTGCTTTAGTTGATGAAGAAAAAAGGCTTTCCCCCTTCTTAGGGTATAGTATCTGAGAAGAAGGTAGATGAACTATGGTGCCATAGAGCCCTTCCCTTAGTCTGACTCCAACTATCTCGGTACATCACAGACTTCCTCTCCCTTACAGGAAGCACTCATAGGAGTTTAAGTACAATAGTTCACAATCTATTTTATTTAGAGGGTTCCAACATAGCAGTAAATTAGAGCAAAGATAAAAACAAACGTTAAGACTACTCCTAAAATATTTTTTTCAGTACTTTTATAGTTTGTTTCATAACTATTTAATTTTCAATATTATTTTCCCTTTAGCCCTACCAGACTCTGCATATTCCATCGCTTTTTGAGCATTTTCAAAAGGAAAAACTCTATCAATAACTGGATTGATTTTGCCAGTCTCAATAAAATTCGTGATTATACGTAATTGCTCTCCACTTGGCTTCATAAACAGAAACGTATATTGAGCATTATGTTTTTTTTCAAGCGCAGTAAGTTTATGACTTGCTGCAAAAAACAACATTGTTTTAAAAAATCCTGAACCATATTCTTTGCCAAAACGAGCATTCGGTAATCCTGAAACGGAAACAATTTTTCCACCGCTTTTTATCACTTCAAATGATTTTTCGAGTATCTCGCCCCCAAGAGTATCAAATACGGCATCATAGTTTTTCAGTATCTCTTCAAATTTTTCTATCTTGTAGTTTATAATTTCATCAGCACCAAGAGATTTTACTAGATTCGCACCAGCTTCACTGGCAGTCGTTGCAACATTGGCACCCATTAATTTGGCCAATTGAATAGCAAAGGTGCCGACACCACCAGCTCCAGCTTGAATTAAAATCTTTTGTCCCTTTTGTAATTGCAAAATGTCTGTTAAAGCTTGATAGGTGGTTAGTCCAACCAGTGGGATAGACGCCGCTTCTTCAAAGCTCAAATTTTTAGGTTTTAAGGCGATGTCATCTTCATGAATAGCAATATATTTAGCAAAAGTACCAATTTTACTCTTACGAGGACGTGCATATATTTCATCACCAACTTTAAAACGAGTCACTTTTGCGCCAACCTGTACAATGACACCAGCAAAGTCATTCCCTAAGATAAGTGGCATTTGATATTTAACTAACAATTTCACCTTACCATCGCGTATCTTAAAATCAATTGGATTAATACTAGCTGCATGAATTTCTGCGAGTACCTCATTTTCCCCAATTTCAGGTGTGGGCATTTCTACCAAACTCATTGGATTTTCCCCATACCTCTCAATAACCATTGCTCTCATAGCCTACACCTCCAAATAATGTCTGTTTAAATTCCTTCATTTCAATAAAAGTTCTGCATGAACTTATCAATATCTGACACAAGTGTTCTTAATAAACCTAATTCTGTACGTACATTAATATAATAATAGTTTTTTGTTCCTTCTTTACGCATTAAAATAACACCGGCATCTCGTAGAATCTTAAGATGATGGGACACAGCAGGTCGTGAGAGATGTGTTTGTTCCGTGATTTCACCTACACGTAAACCCGTTTGACAATCCGTCCCCATTAGGACTAATAAGATCGATTGACGGGTTTCATCACCAATTGCCAACAGAACTTTTTGACTATTAATAAAATCCTCTTTGATTATTTTTAGCTGATCTTGTTTATTCATTCTGTAAAACACCTCTAATAAACTGTTTAATGGTTTAAGTTGATGAACCATATGACTGAATACAACAATATATGATTGTTATGTTAGTTTCAACATTGAGAAAGAAAATCGAGACGGATATATCTTAGAGGAAAAGCGTCATTAAGATATTGTTTGCAACTTAAAATAGTAAACTAAAAAAGAGAAAGCCCTAAATCGTATAGTTCATTTATTACGATTCAAGTGGATTTTTCCTAATGTATACACTATATACTGTTACCACATGAACTAGCCTGCCCTGTTAGCCATCTATGTAGCACAAAATCAGCGCTACACCACAGAAAATGAAAATGTGAAACTAAAACTGTATTTCTATTACAGTTAATTGACTAGATTAAGGAGCATGGTTGTACTCACATAGCAATGGAAACTTCAACTAACCTATGAGTTTAAGATGGCTTTTGTTTTCCAAAATTCGCAATTTTTTCAAAACAAAAATCCCCAAACAAGCATAATTATTCCTACTATTTCAACCATTACGTTTTTATTAGGTTCCTTTAAAATGGTGGTACTAAAACAATAAACCAACAAAAATTATTAGAAAACAACCAAGTAAAGAACTTATTATTTTGATTTTACAACTCCCATGAGATATCGAATTAGTTGAATATTCTTGTATTTTATTAATTTGTTATTAGTTTTAATATTCCTCTTAATCAACTAAGCAGCCGCGTTAGTTGAATAATAACAGAGACAATTATTAAACAATCTCATCCAAATGCTTAAGTAAACCTTTGCTTTCTCCTGTATTTCTTATAAAGAATGTGCTATATTAATCCATTAATGTTGCAATATCTTTTTCTATTTCAAAAATTAAAAAATCATTATCTTCCTCAACAACTTCTTTTTCATATTTGCTTTCTTTATCAATCAGCATTTCAAAGTAGTTTGTTTCATTATTTAGTTCAAAAACAGGACATTGATCATATCTAACATCACCAATAAATATCGCTCTAATTTTTTTCATTTTATAATTTCCCTTTCAAAACGAAATTTTATTATCTAAACAGATATTTGAACACAATCTTATCTAAGCACCCTTTAGCCATCCGTGCTGAACTACAGAGTATGAAAATGATTAGGATGTGTCAAAACTGATACTGATACTGATCTTAATCCAGTCAACCGTATTCTATTTACACTCTCCTCTTTTTTAACGATTAAGTAGAGGTCTTCATAAGTTGGCATTTTTCATTTCCTGAAGAACTAATTCTCATGGGAGTTCAATAAGAAAGCAACCCTTACAGGGAGTAACTTATTTTAACTAAAACACACCGTTAGCTTATAATCAGCTGTTTTAACCAAATAATATATTAATTTTTAATATGAGTTTAATATAGGCACTACTATTATTGCTAAAGCTAAACTTATAAAAAATGTAATAAGCCAATCTCTTTTTTGAGTCGTTTTAAGTAGTATATTCAGTACAGAACCAATACAAAAACAAACTAAGAATCCGAACAAAACCATAATGAGTGGTTCCACGAAATACCTCCTTGATATGATAAGACATTATTCCTTAATCCTATCACGTGTACTAATATCCAAAGCCCTAGGCAAACAATGATACCCATTAAATGCAAATTTCTAAAAAACGTAGCTTTTCAATAAGTAATAATATAAGACCAATATTTCATTTGCTTTGTTACACTCTAAAAAAAATCCTATTAACGAACTAAACAGAACCGTTACTTTAATAATTCTATCCAATATTTCTTGTATTTAAATCGTTATTTATTTTATAAACAACACTACTAAATGCAAATTTGATAGGGTATAACGATAGAATAACAGCAATAAACTGACTAAGTGTCTTCATCCATCCTGTTAGGTGCAACTTATCATTGATCAAGTAATTGGCTAGTTGAATAAACCCGAATACTATCCCCACTGATGCAATAAATGCAAACAAGATTAAAACTACTTGTAGTATTGACTTGACACTTTTTTTATTTTTTTAATACTGTTATCGTTAATTGAAAAACAAACATAAAGTGCAGGTAGTAATATCAAATATAATTCTAAATAGCCCAATCTAATCCACGAAGTAACCATTCCTAAAAGTAAAATCCATCTACTCTTTTGTTCACTTAACCATCATCCCCGTTAAAATTAAAGTATGTCATTTAAAACACCTCGATTATTTAACTAAGCACACCCGTTACTGTAAGTATAATGTTTCCATATATCTTGGATCTACGTCAAGATTCTGGACACAAAAAGATTAAGTTTTTTCTGCACAACCACCATTCATGGAGTGTTCCACATCCCAAGTAGATCGTCAAAGTGAAAAGAGCCTTTGACAATCTACTTGGGACGTGGAGAGATTAACCAATGGATGTTGTGCATGAAAAATGTGGAGGGGGATTGGCTTTTACCCTTAAGACTCAGGATGCTGCGCGACACATTATTTCATACGCCTCTGGCGTTACAAAGCCGATGCTTCCATGAATTCGTCTACGATTATACCAGCCTTCTATATATTGAAATAGGGAGATTCTCGCATTCTCAAAATCTTCATATCGTTTCCGATAGACCTCTTCTTTTTTGAGTGTGGCATGAAAGGACTCGATGCATGCATTGTCATAAGGGCATCCTTTACGACTGAATGATGCAATCATTTCATATTTTTTTAACTGTTCTTGAAATGCCTCACTTGTATATTGGGTACCTAGATCCGTATGGATGATCAATCCCGGTGAAGGATTTTGGGAATCGACGGCACTTTTTAAAGCATACAACACGATTTCTGTGGTCATCGTATGGGAAAACTTGTAGCCTACTATTTTCTTTGAATGCAAATCGAGGACAGACGCTAGATAACACCAGCCATCTCGAAGTGTATGGATATACGTGATATCTGCCACCCATTTTTCATTGATTGTGGTTGTTGTAAAATCTTGCTTCAACACATTTTCTCGTTCTTCCACTGGTGTCTGTGTGCTTGCTGGACGGTATTTCTTCACAATGTTTGACTGGATGCCTGCTTGTTTCATCAGACGTTGGACTCTTTTTATACTGCAAGAATAGCCTTCTTTTAAAAGTACTCGATGTATTTTGGGAGCGCCATAGATACCTTTGCTTCCTTTATGAATGGCTATTATACGATCCAATATTGCCTCATTGGCCACGTGGTAGCTGTTCGGTTTCTTATGAAATGAATGATAATAAGTACTTTTAGGCATCTTTAAAATGCGACACATCACTTGTACTGGATGATGCCCGCTTTCATTTGTAATGTAGTTGATCAGTTCTTCGTCCTCTATTTTCTCGCGAATATGGTCATAGCCTTTTTTAGGATTTCAAGCTCCTGTTTTAACCGGAGGTTTTCTTTTTGAATCATTTCTACATCGGATACAGTTAATTCCTTTGTCCCTTCGATTGTAGAGAACTGTTTAATCCATTTATAGATGGTTACTTCTGAAACACCATATTCGCTAGATAGTTGGCTGACCGGGGTACCTGAGCTGTGAAGCTCCACTACTGTTTGTTTAAATTCTTGGTTATACCGTTTTTTACTCATAATACAGACACGACCTTTCGTTAGTTCAATTTTATTGACTTAACCAAGATGTGTCCATACATCTATTCTACATTCATCTTTTCTAGATCCAATATATCTTGTTAATTAAACTCTTGTTCATATATTAAATTTATTTCAGCATTCGAATATTCCAATTCCTCTTATAAATATTCTATAATTAAATTATACTCTTTTTTCTGATTTTATTTCTTTTTTTCAAGCAATCTTATATTTACCAATACATCATGTTTAGGTGAGTAGTGAACAGATGTCTCACAGCGATTGCATCTTCTTCATGTACGACATTAAACTGTTTCTCAACAAGTGAATACGAATAATTTTCTTCATCTAAATGCATTTCTATCATTTTTTGTTGAAAATAATTTCCAAATGTTTGTTCGTCTGAACACCCGACTAAAAAACTATGAAAAATAATAATCCTATAAATATATTTCTTTTCAGTTGTATCTCCCCCTATTATTTAATTTCCCCACTCTTCTGAACTCCTTCTTAAACTAAACTCCCTCTATAAACATTGAAGTATCAACGATTTTCATCACTTCGTGATGTGAGAAAAATTATTTTTCTATTAACAAATAAACATAGATTTGAATTTCTTGTTTTTATTACCAAGAAGAGCGTACGCTTCGCTAAAACTAATGGAAAACATTAGCTTTTCTTACCCATTATTTGATGCACAATGGATCTCTGCGATGCTTATGATGACGTACCCTCCCATGTCTCTTAGCGTCAGCGCGCTTACATTCCTTCGTTCGGTCTATTCATAAGGCAGAGGCCTGCTATGCTGCCCCAGGGACTCAAGGTCTTAATTTTAGTATTGTGCTGGCTTCTCCGTGTCATCCTTATTGTCATAGTTCGTTCGATAGAAAAATGCTTAAGCTGCCGTTGAGAGACAGTGGAGATCGTTCATCATATGTTGCTCGTTGAAATGAACTTTCTTCTTACAAATACCATGTAACACCTTCAATAATTTACCACAGAGCACGACCATCGATTGTTTTCCCCTTAGGGGGTTTCGTTGACGGCTTGTATAATATTCATGAAGATGTTTAAACGCAATGTTGTGTCTAACCAGTGGAACTATTACTTTGAATAATACGCTTCTTAACCTCTTCCGGCCGCGTTTCGAGATATGTTTATGCCCCTGATGTTGACCAGATGAATTTTCACGTAATGTTAATCCCGCTAGTTTGATGAGTTGGCGTGGATTCTCATACTGTGAAAAACTACCGACTTCTGAGGGCAGATCAACAATCGTGGCATCCCCTAAGCCTGGCACAGAAGTGAGATATACGTACTCTTCTGTGGACTTAGCCAGCTCGGCTAAGTGACTATTTATCATTTCTATTTCTTCCTCTAACAATCGGTACTGACGAAGTAGCGTGGCGATTTCAAGTCGTGCCATCTGCAGTCCTTCTCTCAATCCAATCGAGTTGTTGGCTACGTTTATCAGAAGTTTAGCCTTTGGTAATTGCGGAGCTCTCATCCCCTCTACCTGCCGGTAGAGAAAGACTAACTCTTCAGCCGTTTTCCCTATGATGTCTCTTGGGAACGGTGTCTTTTCGAGTGTAGCAAGTGCCATCTTTCCGAAGGTTGGATAGACTTGTGTAAACTCTGGAAAATACCGATCAAGCCAGCGAACGATTCGGTTTTTGATGCCCGACAAATCCTCTGTCATCTTTGAACGAAGTGTAGATCCATTCCGAAACTCAGCCTCGATATTCTTCAGAATACGGGGATAGCTAAAACGACCGTCCTTCATCAGTCGAGCAATGACGACTGCATCTTTCTTATCGTTCTTTGTCTGTAAGTTATCATCAAGCTCTTTTGCCTTCTTGACGTGCATTGGATTGACCATGACAAGCGGGATTCCATAGTTATCTAAGAAATAAGCAAGGTTCATCCAATAGTGCCCAGTGGGTTCAATCCCAACGATCACATCTGTTTTTTCATAAACTTTCATCGCATGAAGTACATTCTCATATAATACCTCAAATCCTTCTTTGGACTGGTGCACGGCAAAAGATTTCTCCAAAACACGGCCACGTTCATCTACGAAGCATGCATAATGTGTACGTTTAGCGATATCCATGCCGACAATTAATGTGTTTTCAGTAACTTGATTTAGTTTCTCATTCCATTTAGAATTCATAGATAGAGTCCTCCTATTTGATGTTGGGTCAATTCGACGTTGACACTCAGCATCATACTAGAGGGCTCTTTTTTCTGCAAGACCTCGAATAAGTTTCAAACAGGAATGCTGCTTCTTTAGTTGAAAAAGAATGTAATATTTAGCCTACTTTAATTCACCTATAAACCAAGTATCTCTTTTATAAATTTCCCCATCTTCATCGATTATTTCTTCTTTAAATCCTAAGACATTCATATCTTTGGGGATATTTATTCTCCAATCACTCTCAAAATTTCTTTTTTCGGACAAGGGAATCCATTTTTGAAACTCACCGTTTCTTTTAAAGAACCCATCGTAGTGAGAATCCCCAGCAAACACTATGATTTGAGAATCAAACAATGCTTGGAAGCTAATATAAACAACCACTCGATACTTTTTACGAGTATTTGGTTTGATTTCAATTAAATTTTTAGCCTGTTCTAATAAAGTTTGAACACAAAGTCTCTTAATTCCAGAAGGAGTGCTATCGGAATCAATAAAACTTTGTTCAACTGGTAAATGAAGATGCCAATGCCCATTATAAAACTCCAAAGGAAAATCAGAAGTTTCCTCCCATATTCGCTTTATCATATTTCTTGTTTTTCGTTTTAAACCCCTTAACTTCTTATTACGCATATTTATCTCCCATCTATTTCCCATTAATAACGTCATAATACCATTTTACGATAATCACCATTTTCCTTTAATATTGCCTTAATTTAAAGTAGTATTTAAAATACATTTTACTTTTACTTACAAGAAAAATGGTTCATAATACTATTTAGACCTAGTTAGAAGGAGAATAACCTATGGAACTCTTTACAAAGGAACTCAATCAATTGGTATTTGACTATAAAAAATGTCCTAATGAATTAATAAAAAAACAAATTCTTCAAGATATTAATCTCCTTCGCGAGGCACTGGAGCTTTTAATCGAAGAGAATGAAACTAAAAATCTATAGGATATACAAATTATTGTTTTCATTATCTAAGAGCTCTTCAATGTCAAATGATATATTTATTTATGTTCTCAACAAACTGAATTTCTCTCACATTATGCTTATTCAATAAGGGCAATAAAAAATCCACTATTCTTCCAGTGAATTTCTTCATTGTTTCAATAAGAAAAAGCTTTACTCTTCTTGAAGTAAAGCACACTGTTAGTCAATCTCTTCAAAACATCCTGACTAATCGGTCTCAATAGAAACACCCCCAATTATTAAATCCTCCCCTACTTTCTTCAACTAAACTGCTAAGTTAGTTTAGGTATAACATTTCACAATGCATATCTGAGATTAACTTAATGTTTTGGACATAAAAATAGACCATCTAATGGGGTGCTGCACCATGATGGCCATATTTTGCTAAAACACCACGTTAGTGAAACAACTATAATCTCTTTGGTAAGTGACGTTTATATATTTCTATAGCATTTGAATAAAGTATCCTTACTTATCAATTGCCTTATTAACTGATTCAATAGCGTGAATTACTGTAGTATCAAATATTGGAACTTCAGAATCCTCTTGTTTTATTAATAATCCAATCTCTGTACATCCTAATATAATCCCTTCAGCACCTTTATCAACTAAACTCTTTATAGCTTTTTTAAAATGTTCTTTTGACGTTTGATTGATTTTACCTAAACATAATTCTTCATAAATCACTTCATTTATAAGTTCTATATCCTCATTATCTGGAATTAATACCTTGATATCATTAGCTTCAATTCTTGATTTGTAAAAGTCTTGTATCATCGTATATTTAGTTCCAAGTAACCCAACTGAATTTACATTATTTTTCTTTATTTCATTTGCTGTCGCATCAGCAATATGTAGAATTGGAATATTTATTTTTTCTTCAATATAGTTTATTACCTTGTGCATTGTGTTTGTACAAATAACAATAAAATCTGCTCCTGCTTTTTCTAAAGAGATTGCCACATTCCCCAAAGTGTGTCCAGCACTTTCCCAATCGCCATTTGCCTGATAACGTTCAATTTCGTCAAAGTCAACGCTATATAAAATACATTTGGCTGAATGTAATCCACCTAATTTATTCTTTATTTCTTCATTTATTAAACGGTAATATTCACTTGATGATTCCCAACTCATCCCACCTATTAAACCTATTGTTTTCAACGTACTAATCCCTCCTAATAAATTGTTATTTGTATAATAGAATTGCTGGACCCTTCTTCCAAGTAAAACATATGTTAATTGAACTTATTTACGAGTTTCTTAACATTTACAGCTCGACGTGATTGTTCTTTTAAATTTGAATTTTCTTCAAGGTCAAACAATACTGCCTCACCTTTGGTAAACGATTTAAACCCATCCATTTGAATACTACTGAAATGTATCCAAACATCATCCTCTCCATCAATTGAAATCCACCCCCATCCCTCTTCTTTATGATAAATTTTACATATTCCTTTAATGTTATATTTCATTAAAAAGTCCCCAATCCTCTCAATTTACTAACATTATGGAACTCAATCCCTTCAACCAGTTGGCTTTCGGCCCCCACCTAACAGACATTATTAAATTTAATCAATTGAAATTACGCCACCTTTAATCGTTATAAAGTTTGCGTTACCACCGATAATACAAATTATATAATCTCCATCCACCTTTACATCAAAAGAGGTTATCAGTTTATCAGAAACGGGAGCAAAAAAAATCTCTGTATATTTACCATCTAATATGTATCCAACTCCAGTATGACTTAAACCATCAGGGATTATGGTTAAATCCACCAATACATTATCACCTTCTTTTAATTCCAACCCCTTACTTTCTCCATTTAATAAGAAAATATCACCATTGTGCAAATCCATATCTTCGAAATTATAGTTATTTTGGGATTTCTCTTTCAATGTAATGTTAATTTTATTCCAGCCGTTTAGAAATTCATCGTCAATTACAACTTCAGTTATTTCTTCTGCTCCTTTTTCAGAAGTGTCCTTGTTGACTAACACTATGGTCAAAGCAGATATTCCAATAAGAAGTGCTACGACTACTATGCTAAACAGGTAAATTCTTTTTTTCATAAACTCACTCCTTTGATCAAGTCTTTTTCTTTAAATTGCCTAAATTACCTTTATCATTACAGTTTCGACAACCCATCAATAGTTCCTGCTTATTGAACTAACCTACTGCATCAGTTCAATAAGAAAAAAGGCCATACCCCTTTTTGAAGTAAAGCATCCGCTAGTTTAAGTGTAATATTTCACAACTATTGTTTTCTTAAATAAAATTTTTTTTCATCCTTATCCATTAACTCTATTATTTTATCCAATTTCTTCTCAATTTCATTAAGTTGGCGCATTTTTGCCTGTTGATTCAAAAGCATTCTCCTAATAAATAGTGAAAATGAGACCACAAATAAAACGATTAGCCCCAATACTATAACCTGATAAATCATGTCTCCCACATTAAACATTTAAACATCCCCTTGTATAGAAATGATCAAGCAACTGTACATTACCTCTCACATTTCTCATTTCTCATTTCTCATTTCTCAGTTTCTTTAATTCACCATTTAACATTGATAATTGGATTCTTTATTACTCATTCTTTATTGATGTTAGCATCCTCACTCCTTCTTGAAGTAAAGCACTCCGTTAGTTGAACAAGGTTAGATTGTAGTTTCATTCTCAATTTATTTTTGTTAAATTATTGATAAGTTCTAGTTCTCTAAGTAGTTCTACCAAATTCATCATATTTCTATCCAAGTGAAGTCCTCTTATCCCAACCCGTTCGGCTCCTTCTATATTTTCAATTTTATCATCAATAAATATACTTTCTTCTTTTTTTGCTTTTGCGTGTTTAAGAGCGATATTATAGATTGCTTCTCCTGGCTTTTCTTCCTTTACAAAAGCAGAAAGAATAATTGAATCAAAATATTTACGAATTCCTAACCTATCAAATATCCAGTCCATACTAGGCATCGCATTTGAAATGATTACTAATTTATACTCTTTACTTAATTCCTCTAGCAAATCTTTTACTTCCGGAAAAAGTTCACATTGAACGGCAAAATGAGTACAGAAAAATAATTCGTTTATTAGTTCAATTTCTCCAAGTTCTTCTGCAATAGTTCCATAATACCGATTATAGTATTGTTCTTCATTCCAATTTGTAATGAAAGTCAGTTTAATTCGTTTTGCCTTCATAATAGCAACATCAATAGATGATTTTTGATAACCTCTTTCCATCAATAGATATCTTATTCTGTCATCTCCTTTAACAAAAGTATCAAAAAGAACACCACCAGCATCAAAAAAGATTGTTTTCACTTCAATTTTTGTTGGATTCATTTTATATCTCCTTTAAGATGAATTAGCTATTGATTAGGAAGTAGCCATTCGACAGCACCAAGAAGATTATCAGCAACATAATCGGGTTCGACGTCATACCAAGTATGTCTGTATTTGTTATAAGAACTATTTCCCCAACCTGTCAAAACTAAGATCTTTGTTGAACCGACATCCCCAATAACTCCACATTTTGTTAAACCTAAATTATGTTTATGGGATGCTTCAATTAACATACCAGGGTTGGGCTTATGGCAAATACAACCTTCCTTTGGGTTATGGGGACAAATAAAAGCATCATCGAATCCATATGACAGAAACTTTTCTGAAACTCACTGATAGAAGCTTCAGCTGAACTAATTCTATACTGATTAGTAAACGCAAACAGTTTAAAACCCTTTTCTTTTAACATTTCTAAAGCATGTTGGCTAAAAAGGTAAGGCGTGAAGACTTTAGGGTGAACAAAATGCCCATTTCCACCAATTGTTCCATCTCTATCAATGAATACTGCTTGTATAGTATTTAACAAAATCATTATCCCTCCAAGATTTAGTAAGATCCTTTCTACTTATTCAACTCAACATTAAAAAAACCTTTTTATATTGAATTTCCTTCTTCAACTAATGCTTCTTTAGTTCAATAAGAAAAGAGCTTTACTTCTTCTTGAAGTAAAGCTCCCGTTTGTTTAAGTGTATTTATTCACATAGAACTATCCAAAATAATTCTATATATGCAAGTTTTAATAATCTAACTGCTTTAAGCTCAATAATAAACCATCATCTGTAATCTTTTTAACCTTGAATGAATTTAATTTTCTGTCAATTTTTTTATCCATTTTATCTGCATCACTGAATGAATTTCTTACTGCATCTATTGCATAATTAAGAATTGATAACACACCTGCACTTCCTAATGCCACTCCTATACTTTCGTTCTCTGGAAGATGAGTATCCATAATCTTTCTTACTTCTTTATAATAGTCTCCTTTAATAAAGATATATTCAGATTTTGCCTCTAAACCTGCTAATAACTCAGTTCGATTATGTGCTTCATAAGCTTCTATACCATTCACTTTGTACATAAAAAATCCACCTTTCAAGTGTCATAATAATCAACTCATAATAATATACAAATATAAACCAACTAAAATTCCGCTTTTTTCTAATTTTATTTATTCGACTTAAACTGCTTCTTTAGTTCAATAAGAAAAAGGCTTTAACCCTTCTTCAAGTACAGCATCCGTTAGTGCAACGACCTCCATCTATTATTGAAACCCAGTTAACCTTTAAAACCTACAATCATTTTAAAGGATTTTCTACTTCAACTAAACTGCTGCTTAAGTAGAACAAGCTAAAAGAGCCGCATTTCGTGTTTTCTTTAATCCCAACAGTTGAAAATTACTTCACCGATTGAACGGGGTTGCCAATAGGTTGCTTGTCTAAACTCAACTTCTTCTAAATTATGTTCCATTTTGGAGAATGGTAAATTTAATTCTTTTTTTGTGAGGACATTATAATATTCTCCGAAGGCTTTCGTTAATGTTGGCAAATCCGTAAATTCAATCACAATATCTTCCCATTTATTAGCGAAGGCAAGATAGGGGTAGTATTCATTTAAAAGGATATAAAATAACTCCCCCTCTAAACGAATATGAACTTTAAAGTAATTATGTGGATAGAGAGGACCCTCGAAATTAAGAATTTCTCCTTTAGCCTCTCTCAATACTTCATAACAAATTTTTTTAAATTGTTGTCCGTCTATCATTTCCTCCATATTATCAATAAATCCAGTAATGCCTTTAGGGAGTATCAATAAAATCACCTCTTTAGCTATTCTATCTTCCTCAATTATTGCCTAAGCTTGTTCAACTAAGCTGCCGCGTTAGTTCAATAAGGAAAAAGGCTATACTCCTTCTTGAAGTAGTCGAGTAGAAGGGAACCTCTCTACCTTACGGTAGATTGTGTTCCACCCTCCTCACAGAACCGTGCTTGCGCTATTTACGCACACGGCTCCTCCAAATCATCCTTCACAAAATGGTGATTCTGCTATCCTCAATAGTTTAGTTTACATTTATTATTTCTACCGCTGTGTGTAGTAAATGTGTCCCTAGTGAGAGTGATCATTTGGTAGCAGCCTTTCCTCCATCGGCATTACCCAACTTTATTGGTACTACGCTGCTATCAGACTCCCTACAACGGCATTTGGTTTCCTCGCTTATTATCGCTTGTACACCATACTCTTCTATAAGAAGAAAAGACCGGTAGGGCCTCCCGAGTTGCCGTATCATATCGATGTGTGACGTGCCAAGGTCTCTGACTCCAGAGAGGTTTTATCCTTCTTGCCTTTAACGATGGATAAAATATAGCTTTCTGCTGTGCTTAAGGCATCAGCCCTCTCGATTTACTAACATTATGGAGCTCAATCCCTTCAACCAGTTGGCTTTCGGCCCGCCACCTAACTGTCTACGCTTAAAGGCGAATGTTACCATTAGCCCTCCAAGACTCGCTACGAGTGAATGGCTAGTTCTTTCTCGACGGGAATCCCACCCGCTATATGATACGACCTAGGCTCGGCCGCACAAGCACCTCGTTAGTTGAATAGGTAAGGAGCTTATTCAACAATCATCCCGACTGTTGATTAAATCACTATCTTTTCTAAGCATCTTGTAAACACCTTCAATAATCGGCAAACCCGTTAATAATGGAAAAAGAATATTAAACCATAAAGGTGGTTTGAAAGTTATAGTACTATAAATAACTATAAGAGCTATAATCCTAAAAGTAATGTCAGCAATTAAATTGTGTTTTTCAGATTTAAACATTGGAACCACTTCTGTATATTCTATCTCTCACAGTATCATCCTTTCCATCTCCCGAAACATTGTTCAACAAAATTGCCCACTTGTTGAACACAAGTTAAACAACACTCTACAACCAACCTGTTGCGTTAATTCAAGAAAAAGTGCCACCCACAAACTTGAGTAAAGCATCCGTTAGCCATCCATGTAGCGCAAAATCAGCGCTACACCACAGAGAATGAAAATGTGAAAACCTGGGTATAGGATACTACGGCTGGGAGAGGAAGGTCGATGAACTATGGTGCCATAGAGCCCATCCGTTAGTCTGACTCCAACGACCACGGTGCATCACAGACTGTCGCTCCCTTACGGGAAGCACTCATGGGAGATTAATCCTACTCTGGTTATTGCACCAGCCTCCAATACTATTTGCCGTAGAAAGGATGATTACAATGGAAGTAATCATTGAACGTGCTTGTGGAATGGATGTCCATAAGGATTCCATTACTGCTTGTATTATTACCCCAAAAGGAAAGGAGATTCAAACGTTTTCCACTAAAACTGTATTTCTATTACAGTTAATTGACTGGATTAAGGAGCATGATTGTACTCACGTAGCAATGGAAAGTACAGGTGTATTTTGGAAGCCTATTGTCAACTTGCTAGAAGCCGAGAGCATTGAGTTTTTAGTAGTGAACGCTCAACATATGAAAGCAGTACCAGGTCGTAAGACCGATGTAAAAGATGCAGAATGGATTGCCAAACTTCTTCGTCACGGTCTACTTAAAGCAAGTTTTATTCCAGACCGAAATCAGCGGGAATTAAGAGAGTTAGTTCGATACCGTCGAAGTATTATTGAAGAGCGTGCGAGACAACATAATCGGATTCAAAAGGTTTTAGAAGGAGCGAATATCAAACTCGGTTCCGTTGTCTCCGACATCATGGGTGTTTCGTCTCTTGATATGCTCCGTGCTATCGCCGATGGCGAAAATGATCCTGAGAAATTAGCTAGCTTTGCCCGCCGATCAATGAAGAAGAAAAAGAGTGAACTGGAGCTAGCTCTTCGAGGGTATATCAATCCACATCAACGTCTCATGTTAAAAACCATTCTAGTCCATATAGAATTTCTAACTGAGCAGATTGAGCTATTAAACGAAGAGGTTGCTACTAGGTTATCCTCCCATCAAGAAGATATAGAACGATTGGATTCCATTCCTGGCATCGCCACTCGAATGGCCGAACAAATCTTAGCCGAAGTCGGTACAGATGTGGAGAAGCAATTTCCCAGTTCGGCGCACTTATGTTCCTGGGCAGGATTAGTACCTGGACATAATGAAAGTGCGGGCAAGAGGAAATCAACCAACATGAAAAAAGGAAACAAGTACTTGAAATCGGCATTAATTGAAGCAGCTCATTCTGTTAGAGGATCCAAAACCTACTTGGGAGCCCTGTATAGGCGTACTGCATCAAGAAAGGGTAAAAAGCGTGCAGGGATATCAGTCGCTCATGCCATTTTAAGAATCAGCTATTATCTCCTAACACGCAAAGAAATGTACGTAGACTTAGGGGAAGATTACTTTGACAAACAAAAAGAACAATCGATTGTACGATATTCTGTTCGAAGACTTGAAAACTTAGGTTACAACGTTACAATCACTGAACCAAATGCCTCCTAGTCCAACCCATAATTTAATTCTCATTTAGGCGCTGCACTTTTTTTAAAAATTATTGAGCTGCGTCCGATTTCGTATTGCCTTTTTCTATAAATCGAAGATTTTAATTTTCATGGGAGTAAATTATTCAATTTCCCCTTCTCCAGTCAGTTGTGTTCCATCAACCAAACCTAACTGTCCAAAAGTATATATGTATTCTGATTGATTCCTCTTTTTTACTCCATGAATATTTACAAAATATTCATTACCTACATCTAACAAATTATATATTCTTGAGTCCTCAATCATTACTTTATATTTCTCTTTATTTGGACTATTATCATTAGCGTTAGTTCCTATAACCCACATTTCCATATATTTTCCTGGTTCAATATGATGTTCTTTCTTTTTAATTTCAAAGGTCATAGCACTACTTTTATAAGACTTTCCTTCCTCAAAATTAAAATAAAATAAAAAACCTACTATTAAGAAAGAAATAATCATCCAAACTGTCCACTTTTTACGAGAATAATTGAACAAAAATCCACCTCCTAATAAAAGTTCTTCTTCCAAAAAACTGCTGCGTTACTGAAATAAGATAAATGCTATACTCCTGATTGAACTATAGCACCCATTAATTTAAGTACAAACTTTCACAATATCTATAAAGTAATAATACACCTGTTGAGTTTGTTATTCTTTTCCCTTATTTGACAGTATATATAGCCATACAAATATTACTGCAATGATTGAAGTGATAATAGAGTATCTAAAAATTTGAAAGAAAAACTCTGGATAAGGCGTTACAACAAATGATGTCATCCCCTCAAAATCAGTTGTGCTTTCTTCTCTTTTCATAAAGACTATTAATAAGAAGAAGGTTAAAATCAATGAATATATTCCCGTTTTCACTAAAATTTTCTCCATTTAAAATCCCCCTAAAATATATTGTTCTTAGCTCAATGGAGGTAGCTGAACATAAGCATTTGAGTTATTGTTTATTTTCATATTACCATATTCATCCTAATATACCTTATTAAACTAACCTGCACCTATAGTTCAATAAGAAAAAAGGCTTTACTCCGTCTTGAAGTAAAGCACCTCGTTAGTTGAAGTAGAAGACTCACAAACACTGACTATGGCATACTTTCAAATGAAACTTTCAACTCACTATCAAAATGAGACAAACTATTGGCTGGTTTAGTCGAAGAAGTACAATGAGAACCTATTAAATCGTGCCCCTTTGTGGCATCATCCACTAAGCCCCTATCCCTTCAAAATGGGTTTCTTCACCATTCTTAAAAACTTTCAGGTACTCATAGTCCCCTTTGACATTGATTTTGTACAACTTATATGTGTCTGCTTCCCCCTCAGAATTAGAAATGTCGTTCAGATAAATGTTAATCGAATTTTCATCTGTTTTGATATCTATATCTCCAAATTCTTTTCCATCATCCAAAAAATCTTGATTAAGATACAAATAGCGTTTTTTGGAATCGTTGTACATATAAATGCCAGTTCCTGTACCTTTTTCATCATTTTCTACATCCATAATAAAATTTTTCACAATGTCATTTGCCTTTTCTAAATTAATTTCTGAAATAGTTACTTTATTTCCTCCGCATCCTGTCAGAATACCGCAAACAATTAAAATTAGTAATAAAAATTGCTTCAAATTTATCCAACTCCTTTGTTTGTTTTTACCGCAACCTTATCACAAGCTGTCCGAATCATGAACATAAGTTAAACAACACTCTTGAACTAACCTGTTGCTTTACTTTAATACGCCTGAAACAAATAGATGTTCCAACTTTATATAAATTCTCCATTTATAATAAGTAAAAATCCATTTGGCTTATTAAACTAAACTGCCGCGTTAGTTCAATAAGAAAAAAGCCTTTACTCCTTCTTGAAGTAGTCGAGTAGAAGGGAACCTCTCTACCTTACGGTAGATTGTGTTCCACCCCCCTCACAGAACCGTGCTTGCGCTATTTACGCACACGGCTCCTCCAAATCATCCTTCACAAAATGGTGATTCTGCTATCCTCAATAGTTTAGTTTACATTTATTATTTCTACCGCTGTGTGTAGTAAATGTGTCCCTAGTGAGAGTGATCATTTGGTAGCAGCCTTTCCTCCATCGGCATTACCCAACTTCATTGGTACTACGCTGCTATCCGACTCCCTACAACGGCATTTGGTTTCCTCGCTTATTATCGCTTGTACACCATACTCTTCTATAAGAAGAAAAGACCGGTAGGGCCTCCCGAGTTGCCGTATCATATCGATGTGTGACGTGCCAAGGTCTCTGACTCCAGAGAGGTTTTATCCTTCTTGCCTTTAACGATGGATAAAATATAGCTTTCTGCCGTGCTTAAAACATCAGCCCTCTCGATTTACTAACATTATGGAGCTCAATCACTTCAACCAGTTGGCTTTCGGCCCGCCACCTAACTGTCTACGCTTAAAGGCTAATGTTACCATTAGCCCTCCAAGACTCGCTACGAGTGAATGGCTAGTTCTTTCTCGACGGGAATCCCACCCGCTATATGATACGACCTAGGCTCGGCCGCACAAGCACCTCGTTACTTGAAGTAGGAAGACGATAATATTTTTAAATAGGCTTAACTATTAAATCTTTAGCTTTTTCTTTATTGCCTTCAAATACTTTATAGTTTCTCCGTTAAATGCCGAAACGCTTTCTATACCCGACTCCTTAAATTTTTTTTCGGATAGTGCTAGTGCCTCAGCAATATCCATCTTAGGTGCTTGGTTAGTCTCCCCGTCTTTGTTGGAACAAGCAACTTTAAATAGTATTGTAAACATGAAAATCACCTTTTTCATAAAATCACTCCATCCCCAATATTAATTATTTCACATCATTATATACGGAAAGAATTCCGCATTAGCTTCGTGAGTGAAAATCCACCTATTAGCATACCCATTGTTTCTTGCTCCATTGACATATTTCTTCACTCCCCTAAAAACTTTCTTTTGTAATTTACATATATTCACTTATTCGTTACCATTCAAAAAAACCTTCATATTCAACTATCCTGCTTCTTAGTTTTAAAAAAGAGTTGCCTAAGCAACCCTCCTAACTTTATATTAAAGTACCCCGTTTATTGCAGTAGAATTGAAGTCGTTCTAATTTGCAATCACGCAATTAATAATGTGACAATTTCTACAGAATTTATTGAGGAAGACATTCGGTTCTTCATTTTCTATCCTCTTGACTTATTTATTCAAATAACGGAACTCGCCATTTGTTCTCTATCTCATAGTAGCTAGTTGCAGTTAGCAAATGCAAAGACATTTCTTCCGAGATATCATCTAAACCATTAGTTTTGAAGTAGAGCGTATGCTTGTTATCTTCTTTTCCATCTGTTGTAGTTTCACTATCAATCCTAAAATACTTTCCAGTACTATCCTTCAATATCCACTTACCAAATTCCATTTCGTTGCTTTCTTGATTCACTGCCATTTCAATTTCAAATATAGTTGGATCACTTGTATTTGCACTACTTTGTAATTCAGCCTTTTTTATTGTTACTTCATTTCCCATATATTTAAACGATACAGGATTCTCTTTAATTTCTTTAGGATTAAACTTAATAGAAAAATCAGTGGGAATTACTTTATAGACACCTTCCAATACGAATGTGAGATTGCTGTCATTTTTATCAGGTACAAATACTTCTTTCCATGCAGCATGCCCTATTTTTTCTTTTCCGCTTGCAGAACTTATGATTATTTTATCATCCATAGGTTCGGCCTGAATATAAGGAGAAAATTTCATTATGACATTGTTATCTTCATTTTCTATATGATATTTAATAGATGTTCCAAAGGATGTGAGTTCGCTGACGTCCAATCCGAACTGTTCTTTTAATGCTATAAAATTTTTCTCGATTTCTAATTGTTCTGATGCTTCGTACGAAGTTTCATAAAGCAAGGTATTCGACGTAGGTGCGAATTGTATTTCTTTTAAATTAATTGCTACTCCATTTATCGTTTGGTTTTCTTTATTAAGATTCACGTTTTTGGTGTTATCTTTGTTACCTGATATTTCTACTGGTATTTCTAAGTCCCAATTTCCCTGTTTGCCATTTAACTCGACAAGATGAAAATTGATTGTTACTTTCTCTAATCCAGGTTCATCACTTATAAACACTTGAAAAGAATTATAATCTAACCCTCCATCCAATCTGTAACCCATTTTATAATTGTACTCACCATTAAAACCGGTAACGGAAATACGGTTCCCTTTTATTGACTGATCTATGTTCGGTTTTACTACAATACCTTTTTCATTAATAACTTGTAAAGATAATGCTACTCGTGATGAATCTACAATTAAGTCCTCCACTTTAAATGTAAGTTGTTGATCTGACACTTCCAAATCAACTCTTTCTCCTAGCCCTTCATCTGAAGCCATATTTAGTCCTTCATCTACCTGTTTTGTACTAAACATGCCACCTATAAACTGGGCAAAGGCAGGGCTTAATGTTGCAGTTAAAACTACAGCTAACATAATACTAGCAGCCAGTAGAACGATGCGTTTCCAAATCAGTTTTTTTCTTCGAACATCTTTCTGTTCATAGGGTTCCAGTTGTTCCAATACAAGTGATGCAAAATGATCTGGTAATGTTGGTGATTGTAAATTAACTTTTAAAAATTCCTGTTCCTCTTTAAAAATTTGAACAATACTCGAACAGGTATCACAAGTGTTTAAATGAGTAAGTATTTGAGAATGTTCTTGCTGTGTTAGTAGGTTATCAGCATACTGGGAAAGTTTATCGGCCTTCGGACAGTTCATAAAAATAGCCTCCTTCACGATTTGTTGTTTCTCTCATTTTTTTCTTCGCTCTGTGAAGTTTATTTCGAACCCCTGAAAGTGGCACTTTAACCAGTTCACTTATTTCTTCATAGCTTAATTCATTTACATATCGTAATAGAATAATCAGTCTTTCATCTTCAGGAAGCGTCGAGATCAATCGTTCTAACTGTCTACTTTTTTCCTTTTTCAATAAAATAATCTCCGGATGAATAGAATCTACAACTCTTTCTTCGTTTATTTGTTCATGTTTCAATTGGTAGTTTTTCTTTCTAAATTCATCCATACAATGGTTAATAGTCACCCGATAAACCCAACTTGAAAACGATCCCTTATTATCGTACTTTCCAAGTTGTTGATATACTTTAATGAATGCCTCTTGAACTAAGTCTTGAGAAATCTGCGGATTTTTGGTCATCCGTAAAACAGTCGCATATAGTAGGTTTTTGTATTTATTTATAATGTGAGAATAAGCCTGCTTATTTCCGGTTAATACCTCTTGAATCCACTGCAACTCTTCTTCCATATGAACCTCCTTCTAAAACGAGTATGAGCATGTCTCGTTTTTTTCTCTATACTCTAATAACGAGTTATATAGTTAAATAATTTCATGTTCTTGTAAGATATTTTTTAAATAATTTTAGTCGACATGTTGAATTCCTAAAAAAGATTGTCCATTTTTTGTGAACGATCTTTTCTCTTGTTGAACTAAACTGCCTCTATAAACATTGAAGTATCAACGATTTTCATCACTTCGTGATGTGAGAAAAATTATTTTTCTATTAACAAATAAACATAGATTTGAATTTCTTGTTTTTATTACCAAGAAGAGCGTACGCTTCGCTAAAACTAATGGAAAACATTAGCTTTTCTTACCCATTATTTGATGCACAATGGATCTCTGCGATGCTTATGATGACGTACCCTCCCATGTCTCTTAGCGTCAGCGCGCTTACATTCCTTCGTTCGGTCTATTCATAAGGCAGAGGCCTGCTATGCTGCCGCAGGGACTCAAGGTCTTAATTTTAGTATTGTGCTGGCTTCTCCGTGTCATCCTTATTGTCTTAGTTCGTTCGATAGAAAAATGCATAAGCTGCCGTTGAGAGACAGTGGACATCGTTCATCATATGTTGCTCGTTGAAATGAACTTTCTTCTTACAAATACCATGTAACACCTTCAATAATTTACCACAGAGCACGACCATCGATTGTTTTCCCCTTAGGGGGTTTCGTTGAAGGCTTGTATAATATTCATGAAGATGTTTAAACGCAATGTTGTGTCTAACCAGTGGAACTATTACTTTGAATAATACGCTTCTTAACCTCTTCCGGCCGCGTTTCGAGATATGTTTATGCCCCTGATGTTGACCAGATGAATTTTCACGTAATGTTAATCCCGCTAGTTTGATGAGTTGGCGTGGATTCTCATACTGTGAAAAACTACCGACTTCTGAGAGCAGATCAACAATCGTGGCATCCCCTAAGCCTGGCACAGAAGTGAGATATACGTAATCTTCTGTGGACTTAGCCAGCTCGGCTAAGTGACTATTTATCATTTCTATTTCTTCCTCTAACAATCGGTACTGACGAAGTAGCGTGGCGATTTCAAGTCGTGCCATCTGCAGTCCTTCTCTCAATCCAATCGAGTTGTTGGCTACGTTTATCAGAAGTTTAGCCTTTGGTAATTGCGGAGCTCTCATCCCCTCTACCTGCCGGTAGAGAAAGACTAACTCTTCAGCCGTTTTCCCTATGATGTCTCTTGGGAACGGTGTCTTTTCGAGTGTAGCAAGTGCCATCTTTCCGAAGGTTGGATAGACTTGTGTAAACTCTGGAAAATACCGATCAAGCCAGCGAACGATTCGGTTTTTGATGCCCGACAAATCCTCTGTCATCTTTGAACGAAGTGTAGATCCATTCCGAAACTCAGCCTCGATATTCTTCAGAATACGGGGATAGCTAAAACGACCGTCCTTCATCAGTCGAGCAATGACGACTGCATCTTTCTTATCGTTCTTTGTCTGTAAGTTATCATCAAGCTCTTTTGCCTTCTTGACGTGCATTGGATTGACCATGACAAGCGGGATTCCATAGTTATCTAAGAAATAAGCAAGGTTCATCCAATAGTGCCCAGTGGGTTCAATCCCAACGATCACATCTGTTTTTTCATAAACTTTCATCGCATGAAGTACATTCTCATATAATACCTCAAATCCTTCTTTGGACTGGTGCACGGCAAAAGATTTCTCCAAAACACGGCCACGTTCATCTACGAAGCATGCATAATGTGTACGTTTAGCGATATCCATGCCGACAATTAATGTGTTTTCAGTAACTTGATTTAGTTTCTCATTCCATTTAGAATTCATAGATAGAGTCCTCCTATTTGATGTTGGGTCAATTCGACGTTGACACTCAGCATCATACTAGAGGGCTCTTTTTTCTGCAAGACCTCGAATAAGTTTCAAACAGGAATGCTGCCCCTTTATTTCAATAAGAAAAAGGCTCTACCCCATCTTGAAGTAAAGCACCTTGTTAGTGAAAAAGTAGGAAACTCTATTCTTGATTAAAGTGCCATAGCTTTTCTAAAGGAATATCTGAATAATAACTTCACAATGTGCCAATGCTAAATGTGCTGTAAGCATTCGTGCAAATTCACCGAGTCTTTCTCTATGTTCATCTTTAACAGACTCAACAGAGAAGTATGTAGCTGAGACAATGTTTGCACGTTGGTCATCATCTTCATAAATTAGCACTGGCATTTCAAAATCTTCAAATGTTGCAGGTCGAAATTCATCTAATATGACTAAAGCATATTGTTGGTCGCTAATTCAAACATCCCACACTTCAAAATCTCTTAATCTAATTTTACGTTCAAAATAATCAATCAAAATTATACGTCCCCTTTCAATTTATTCGACTGCTGAATATCTTTCAAATTTACATTTTCTTATTGAACTAACCTGCGGCTTTAGTTCAATAAGAAAAAAAGGCTTTACTCCTTCTTGAAGTAAACCAGCTAATAGGATGTCAATATTTTTCTTTAAAATTAGTATTAATCTTATGTTATACTATTTTGTGCATGACAAATAGCCCTCCAAAAACCTTATGGAAGGTTTTTACTTAATCACTTGTAACCAGTAATTACGCTATATCTTGGAAAGTTTCTTTTCGATTTAATAAAGCATAAATCCAATGAAGCAGTTTGTTAATGCAGGCTACTATTGCCACTTTTGCAGGCTTTTTTCTGATTTCTTCTTATCATAGAATTCTTTCAGCTTGTTGTTTCTTGAACTTCTGATACCGCACAATACGGCAAGATACAAAGCATGGCGTAATCTACTTGAACCTCGCTTAGTAATACGATTGGTTGTAGCAGTGAACTTTCCGGATGAGTGAACACTGGGATCTACTCCTGCAAAGGCAACCAGTTTTTTGGGATGACTAAACCGATCGATTTCACTAATCTCAGAGATGATCGTGGCAGCGATTTTTTCTCCGATTCCTGGAATCGATTGGACAATCTTGTAATCTTCTAATTCATTTGCCAAGGTCACTATACGAATTTCCAACTCTGAAAGATGTCCTTGGTACTGAAAAAGCATTTCAATATACATTTGAAGGTTGATCAAGTGACTGTGATACACCACTTTTTGAAATGGAATTCGAGATGCGGAATCCATTAATTTTTTTGCCTTTTCCAATGCCCATAGACTAGACCTTCTTGGACAAAACTCCATCACACATTCCGCTAGCTTACTTTCTCCAGCCGCTAGTACATCTTCTGAAGAAGGATATTTCTTTAACATCAATAAAGAAACCTTCGAATAAAGATCACCAAAAACCTTGCGGTATTCAGGAAACACCTGATCTAAAATCAGCTATTATCTTAACACGCAAAGAAATGTACGTAGACTTAGGGGAAGATCACTTTGACAAACAAAAAGAACAATCGATTTTACGATATTCTGTTCGATGACTTGAAAACTTAGGTTACAACGTACAATCACTGAACCAAATCCCTCCTAGTCCAACCCATAATTTAATTCTCATTTAGGCGCTGCACTTTTTTAAAAAATTATTGAGCTGCGTCCGATTTCGTATTGCCTTTTTCTATAAATCGAAGATTTTAATTTTCATGGGAGTTTAAGTAGAATACTTCACAATCTTTTTTTAGTACCGCCATAAACTTAATCCATTAAATATGTTATCCGTGCAAAAAGACGCTTTCTTATTCAAGAAAAGCGCCGGATAATTGTTATAATGATTAACAAAGAGCTACCCGAAATGTAGGATAGCTTTTTTAATTAAAATTTATTTGAGTTACTCTTTTATCGACTGACAACCATCTTCAAAATCGTAACCACTACCATTACAAATTGGATAATTTTTTTCAATTTTAACTTCCACAATCCCTACCCCTTTCTTAATTTATCTTCTTTTTCATATTGTTTTTCTTCCCATTTATCATAATCCTTGTTAAATTGGTCAAAATTGCCATCTTTTTCGAAATATTCTTGGAGATCTGGCATTGAATCGTAATCCCAATTACCTTCTTTATCGTCTGGATGATTGGTGTAATCATTTGGATCGTCTAACATAATGATTTCTTCCCCCTTACTGAAATTGGTATAACATATATATTTTAACTGTAAATAATTGCATGTTCAAGTTCCTCTAAATAAGAAAATTATACTATTATTATTCCCGAAATTTCCACTAGTTTTTTTCCTTTACTATGTCTATAGCAATTTTTCTTCATATTTCTTGCTTTTAAAACTAATATCCAACACAACAAATCACCTCAATACAATACAAAAAAACTACCTAATTACTTAGTAGTTTTTGATGGAAATGAACTTATGAAATGCACATGTGCTAAATTCTCCAATAGAATATGTCATTTATCCGCATTCATGAAATCTTATATGTCTATATCTTCTTTATTATTTTATTTGTGACACAAAGTAAGAGTAATTCTTAGAGTTTACTCTAAGTCAAGGATTTTTAATCCTCCTGCCAGTTTTAAGGTCCTTTCCCAGTGGTATAAACCAACATGACAATTGTTTTAAAATCGTTATTTGTATATAAAAAAAGAAAACTCGCCAAATTTGAAGCGAGTTTTCTTTTCTATATTTTCCGATTTCTTATTCAACTAAACTGCTGAGTTAGTTCAATAAGAAAAAAGGCTATACTCCTTCTTGAAGTAGTCGAGTAGAAGGGAACCTCTCTACCTTACGGTAGATTGTGTTCCACCCCCCTCACAGAACCGTGCTTGCGCTATTTACGCACACGGCTCCTCCAAATCATCCTTCACAAAATGGTGATTCTGCTATCCTCAATAGTTTAGTTTACATTTATTATTTCTACCGCTGTGTGTAGTAAATGTGTCCCTAGTGAGGGTGATCATTTGGTAGCAGCCTTTCCTCCATCGGCATTACCCAACTTCATTGGTACTACGCTGCTATCCGACTCCCTACAACGGCATTTGGTTTCCTTGCTTATTATCGCTTGTACACCATACTCTTCTATAAGAAGAAAAGACCGGTAGGGCCTCCCGAGTTGCCGTATCATATCAATGTGTGACGTGCCAAGGTCTCTGACTCCAGAGAGGTTTTATCCTTCTTGCCTTTAACGATAGATAAAATGTAGCTTTCTGCTGTGCTTAAGGCATCAGCCCTCTCGATTTACTAACATTATGGAGCTCAATCCCTTCAACCATTTGGCTTTCGGCCCGCCACCTAACTGTCTACGCTTAAAGGCTAATGTTACCATTAGCCCTCCAAGACTCGCTACGAGTGAATGGCTAGTTCTTTCTCGACGGGAATCCCACCCGCTATATGATACGACCTAGGCTCGGCCGCACAAGCACTCCGTTAGTTTAAGTGAAACCTTTCACTAACTTATCCTTTGCTGTTATTTATTCAATTCAATTCAACTGTTTCATTAACATCTGTCGATTTAGAACTTTGCCCCGTCATGCGTTTATAGAGAAAGGCGATTTTCTTCGTAAAATTACCGGTTTCCCAATATTCGGCTGCTTCCGCTTTAACCTTTATCAAGACAACTTTAGGATCATCATAAGAAGTTTGCATAATTTTCTCATATAATTTGCTCCACAATTCCTTTTTCTGGTCTGAATTTTTGTGATAAGCTTGAGTTTGATTGAAATAAAGATTGAATTGAAACTAATTCGATTTTTATTAGAAAGGAGAGAATAAAATTTGAAAAAAAACTTATTTCTTATACCAATGGTTGTATTGCTTGCTGTAGGTTGTAGCGACGATGCCAAAGTAGTAGAAAAAGAACCTGTGGTAGATGTGGTAGAACAAAGCAATAAAAAAGTGGACACAGTGGTGGTAGAAAAAGAAACTCCAAAAGAAACAACACCTGTTGAATCTGGTACGACGAAGGAAGTTACGAAAGATGAACCAAAAGAAGTGACGCCAGCTACAGGTAGCGTAGAAGATGGTGAACCGATGGATGACATTTCAGAAGAGGACTACCTTAAATCTTATTATGATTCAGCAGAAAAAGTGGGGTACGTTACCAACATCGAAAAAACGAATGCTGGAAACCAATTAACAGTGGACTTTGCTGAGTTTGTTATTGATAACTCACATGATGTTGGTTTTTATGTTGCTAATAAAGAAGTAGGGAAAGATAAAGTCATTGTGGGAGATAATGTTCAGTTGTATGTGTTGAACGGAACTGAGCTATCAGTTGCTTCAATTGAAAATATAGCAAATAAAAAAGGAGCGCTTTTTGCGTTTCTTTATGATGATGCTAATAAACTGTTTATGATAGAAGAAAAATATTTACCTTAAGTACTAAAAAAGACCTTTATGGTCTTTTTTCTATAAACAACAACTTATATAAGAACGAGAAATATTTTTCTGGAATTCTATTAATAAAAAGCTATGTTAAAGGTTAAGGTTGATTTTAAATACACATTATAAATGAGCTAGGATATTTTCTCCTGGCTCATTTTACTTTGATATTGTTTTTTACTAAGCACCCGTTAGCCATCCATGAAGCGCAAAATCAGCGCTTCACCACAGAGAATGAAAATGTGAAAATCGGGTATAGGATACTACGGCTGGCGAAGAAGGTCGATGAACTATGGTGCCATAGAGCCCATCCGTTAGTCTGACTCCAACGACCACGGTGCATCACAGACTGTCGCACTCTATACGAGTAGCACTCATGGGAGATTAATCCTACTCTGGTTATTGCACCAGCCTTGCCTTTATTCTAAGAAGAAGGAGTTGGTTCCTGATTTACTCTTTAACTCCAAATAAATAATCTGAAGGCTCAGCCTTTTTTAAAAAAGCTATTTCTGAGTCTCTTTGGTTATGCAATTTTGTTGATTTTGAGCATTTTTTAATTTTCATGGGAGTTGAAGAAAGTTATAAAAGTAAGCATTTATTACCTCTCCCAATTATGCATATATAAATTTGAAAGTTTAACTTCTATAATGGAATCCTTTTCAATATCAACTTCTACCTCTTTATCCTGTGGAAACAAATAAAATGCAAATGAATCTCCATCCTTATAATTTAAACCAGATGAACCAGAAGAATAAATTTTAAAAGTACTCCCTTGATATGTTGCGCATAATGAATATCCTCTATTTTCTTACCCTACTTTCCTTTACAGCATGCTTCTCACCTGTACTTGCGATGTCCACAACCGGAACTTAATTAGAGAAATTATAGGCAAATAATATGCTATCTTTTCAATCTTGAATTTCCTCACCTATACGCTCGAAGGTTGCCCTTTCAATATCTTCTAGCTGAATTAGTATAAATTTAGTTTAAAACCTTGAAAGTCATTTAGCCAATCAAGGTAATTAAATTCATATAAACTATTTTTATACATTTTATGATGACCTCTGTAATAATAAATATTTTCCGCTATGTTTTCTTCCATCGTCTTAACTTTCTTTCCTTCCAACGATTGAAAAGTTGCTGCAGTAATCATCGTACCGATCAGCTGTTCCTGTTCTTTTTCCCATAGGTCACTTTTTCTCTGTGGCGGCAGTTTTTTGTTTGTAGCACACAGTATTTAGCACATAAACAACAAAAAGGCAGAGCAAGAATGCTCTACCTTTTTATCGTTTTATTAATAAACAGATGTATTTTCTTTTGTTATGTTTTCTAGAATTTCTTTTACACGTGCTAGGAAACGACCGGCAACTAGGCCGTCTAGTACACGGTGGTCTAGTGAAAGACATAGATTTACCATATCACGCGCAGCAATCATTCCACCGTCCATGATGACTGGACGTTTCACGATAGATTCTACTTGTAAAATAGCAGCTTGAGGGTAGTTGATAATTCCCATTGATTGAATAGAACCAAATGACCCTGTGTTGTTTACCGTGAATGTACCACCTTGCATTTCGTCTGATTTTAATTTGCCAGAACGAACTTTTGATGCTAGCTCATTTACTTCACGGCCAATACCTTTAATCGTTTTTTCATCAGCATTTTTAATAACTGGAACATATAGCGCATCTTCTGTCGCTACTGCTATAGAAATATTAATGTCTTTTTTCTGAACTATTTTGTCCCCAGCCCACATGGAATTCATCATCGGGAATTCTTTTAATGCTTGCGATACAGCTTTCACGAAGAAAGCGAAGTATGTAACATTAAATCCTTCTTTTTGTTTGAATTCATTTTTGATAGAGTCACGATATTGAACCATGTTCGTAACGTCCACTTCAATCATAGTCCATGCATGAGGAGCTTCGTGTTTACTGCGTAGCATATTTGCTGCAATTGCTTTACGAACACCAGTCACAGGAATTTCGATATCTCCAACTGCTACTGGAACATTAGCTGATGTAGACTTTGGTGCTGGTGCACTTGCTGCAGTAGGTAAAGAAGGAGTGGATACCGATTTAGGCTCTGCTTTTGCATCTACTGGAATTTCTCCACTCTCTACAATTTTCAGTAGATCCTTACGAGTTATACGTCCTTCGTTACCAGTACCAGTAACTAAAGAAAGGTCGATACCATGTTCCTGTGAAATTTTTAAAACTGCTGGTGAATAGCGAGCTTTAGCTCCTTTTTCCCGTTTTACAGGAGGTGCAGCATGCTTTTGTACTTCCGTAGGTTTAACAGTTTCTGCAGTAGGCTCTTCAGGAGCAGCCTCTTTTACCTCCACTATTTCCTCAGAAGCTCCACCTTCTGTTTCTATTGTACAAACGATTTCACCTACAGCTAGTGTGTCTCCTTCGCTTGCGATCAGTTCTTTAATAATTCCAGTAAAGGAAGATGGCACTTCAGCAGTTACTTTGTCCGTGTTAACTTCAGCTAGCGCATCATATTTGTTTACATGATCCCCTGGTTTTACTAACCATTTTTCTATCGTTCCTTCAGTTACACTTTCTCCTAGCTGGGGCATTTTAATTTGTTCGATTGCCATTCGTTTTCCTCCTTATCAAATTCGCCTTGGCGTATTTGGGTCCAGATTTTTATCGAGCTTGCACGATAAATTCCTTAAAAAATCTGTGACATCCGCCGGAGGCATTAACTTTATTTGGCTAAGTCTTTTTTTTGTATGAAGTTAGTATTCCGCTAGCTCACGCATCGCTTTTTCGACTTTATCTGGATTGATCATAAAGAATTTTTCCATCGTTGGTGCATATGGCATAGCTGGAATATCAGGACCAGCAAGACGCATAATCGGTGCATCTAGGTCAAATAAGCAGTTTTCTGCAATGATTGCAGCAACTTCCCCAATAATACTACCTTCTTTGTTATCTTCTGTTACTAGCAGAACTTTACCTGTTTTAGATGCAGCTTCAATAATTCCTTCTTTATCTAAAGGATAAATTGTCCGTAAATCTAAAATATGTGCTGAAATACCGTCTTTTTCTAAGCGTTCAGCAGCCTGTAGCGCAAAATGCACAGCAAGACCGTACGTAATAACCGTGATATCTTCCCCTTCACGTTTCACATCCGCTTTCCCGATTTCGATTGTGTAATCTTCTTCAGGAACTTCACCTTTAATAAGACGATACGCACGTTTATGCTCAAAGAACATAACAGGATCTTCATCGCGAATTGCAGCTTTTAATAAACCTTTAGCATCATAAGGTGTAGATGGAATAACGATTTTTAGACCAGGCTGGTTAGCAAAAATTGCTTCTACCGATTGGGAATGATAGAGTGCTCCGTGAATTCCTCCACCGAATGGAGCACGGAAAACGATCGGACAAGTCCAATCATTATTAGAACGGTAACGAATACGTGATGCTTCGGAAATAATTTGGTTTACCGCAGGCATGATAAAGTCAGCAAACTGCATTTCCGCAATGGGACGTAGCCCATACATCGCAGCCCCGATTCCAACACCTGCTATAGCAGATTCGGCAAGAGGTGTATCTAGCACGCGATATTCTCCAAATTCATCATATAGACCGTTTGTCGCTTTGAACACTCCACCTTTACGACCAACATCTTCTCCAAGTACGAAAACGCGTTCATCGCGAGTCATTTCTTCTTTCATTGCAAGTGTGATTGCATCAATATAAGACATGATTGCCATTATGCATTCCCTCCTTCTTGTTCAGCATAGACGTGCTTCAAGGCATCTTCAGGAGCAGCATATGGAGCATTTTCTGCATAGTCCGTTGCTTCGTTTACTTCCTTCATAATACGATCATTAATCTCTTTTTCTAAATCTATAGATAAAATATCTAAATCACGCAAATACTTTGCAAATGTAATAAGTGGATCTAACGCTTTTCCTTCTGCAATATCTTCCGCAGTACGGTATTGTCTATCATCGTCATCGGAAGAGTGAGCTGTCAAACGGTACGTCACAGCTTCTATTAAGCTTGGCCCTTCGCCATTACGCGCACGATCTGCAGCTTCCTTCACTACTCTATATACCTCGATTGGATCTTTCCCGTCAACAGTTACCCCAGGCATACCATAACTGGAAGCACGGTCTGCAACTGTTTTACTCGCAACCTGACGCTCAAATGGTACAGAAATAGCATAATTATTGTTTTCAACCATTGTAATACATGGTAATTGGTGAACTCCTGCAAAGTTTAATCCTTCATGGAAATCACCTTGGTTAGAGGAACCCTCCCCAAGAGTAACAAAGGTAATAAAGTCTTTTTTCTCTATTTTCGCAGCTAAAGCTACTCCTACAGCATGCGGTAGCTGAGTTGTAACGGGTGAAGAACCAGTTAAGATTCTATTTTTCTTTTGTCCAAAATGACCTGGCATTTGACGACCACCAGAGTTTGGATCTTCTGCTTTTGCAAAAGCAGAAAGCATTAAATCTCTGGCAGTCATGCCAAAGTGTAAAACAACGCCCATATCACGGTAATAAGGAGCAATATAATCCTTTGTATTATCCAGTGCAAAAGCTGCTCCTACTTGAGCGGCTTCTTGACCTTGACAGGAAATTACAAAAGGAATTTTACCAGCGCGGTTTAATAACCACATACGTTCATCGATACGACGTGCCATTAACATCGTTTCAAACATTGTTAACACATCTTCATTTGTTAAACCTAATTCTTCATGACGGTTTGTTGTCATCTAGAACTCCCCCTCGATTAATATACAAGCAAATTGGTTCTCATTTCAGTATTTCCCTAGCTCAGAGCCCACCCTCTTGAGTCGTCTCAGAATGACAGAGAAAGGCAAAGGACGCATCTTACTTCAAGTCTTCCAGCGCTTTTTGCTGCTGGTCGGCATTTGCCACTTTTCTACATATGAATAGCTTTACCATCTACAGCTAATGCTGCTTCGCCTATTACTTCACTTAGTGTAGGATGTGGGTGAATTGTATGCGCAATTTCCCATGGTGTTGCGTCAAGAACCATTGCTAAACCTGCTTCTGAAATCATATCAGTTACATGTGGTCCTATCATATGAACCCCTAGAATATCATTTGTCTTTTTATCTGCAACAATCTTCACAAATCCATCAGATTCGCCGTAAACAAGTGCTTTTCCAATCGCTTTAAATGAGAATTTACCAACCTTTACATCAAATCCTTGTTCTTTTGCTTGTTGTTCCGTAATACCAACACTTGAAGCTTCAGGATTCGAATAAATACAACGTGAAACTAATGTATAGTCAATTGGCGAGATGTCGTTACCCGCGATATGTTCAATCGCAGTAATTCCTTCATGGCTAGCCACATGTGCTAATTGAAGTCCACCGATTACATCTCCAATCGCATATATATGAGATTCTTTTGTTTGGAATGTTTCTGACACTTGGATAAATCCTTTTTCTACAACGATATCTGTATTTTCAATGCCAATACCTTCTACATTCGCTTGTCTGCCAACAGAAACTAACATTTTTTCTGCTATAAAGGTTTTCATTTCACCATTTATTTCTGCAGAAATTTGTACTTCTTTTTCTTTTGTTTCTAATGTCTCTGGAAGTACTTTTGCACTTGTAACAAATGTTATACCCTTTTTAGCAAGTAGCTTTTGCATTTCTTTCGAGATATCCTTGTCTTCAGTCGGTATAATACGATCTGCATACTCGACCACCGTTACCTCTACTCCAAAATCATTAAGCATAGATGCCCATTCTATTCCAATAACTCCGCCACCTACGATTAACATAGTTTTTGGTAACTCTGTCATTGCTAAGGCTTCATCAGAGCTCATGACAAATTCGCCGTCAATTGTTAATCCTGGTAAAGTACGTGGTCTAGAACCAGTTGCGATTACTACATTTTTAGGTATAAGCATTTCATTTTCGTCGCCGTTATTCATTTCTATAGAAATAGTTCCACCTGGAGAAGGTGAAAAGATAGAAGGTCCTAACATTCTTCCTGTACCTTCATATACATCTATTTTGCCTTTTTTCATCAACCCTTGCACACCTTGATGTAATTGGTTAACAATCGATTCCTTTCGTGCCTGTACGCGACTAAAATCGAGTGTTACCTCTCCAGTATTTACACCGAAGTCAGCTGCATGATTTTTAGTAGTTGCATATACTTCCGCACTACGAAGCAACGCTTTACTAGGAATACACCCTTTATGTAAACAAGTACCACCTAAATTTCCTTTTTCCACGATTGCTGTTTTTAATCCAAGTTGAGCCGAACGTATAGCAGCGACATATCCGCCCGTACCACCACCGATAATTACTACATCATAATCTTTTGCCAACTTTACCATCTCCTTTAATATCCATCTAAGAAGGCCGCTTTACTTTAAAAGAAAGACGGCCTACTTTAGTTCAATAGATGAAATTAGTTGTTTTCTTAACGTCCGTTTAAGATATGTTTGCCATTTTGTAGGAATTGACTACGTGATTTGCTTACACGTGCAATACGTTCTTCCGCCAAACGGTCAGCAGCAACATATGATGGCACGCCATCGCGTTTTGAGATTTCAAAAATGCGTTCAATTTTATCGTAAATTGTAGCTACACGTTTCATCGCACGCTCCGCATTGTAGCCATATAATTCATCCGCTACATTGATAACGCCACCTGAATTAATAACATAGTCTGGTGCATAGACAATGCCCATCTCATGAATTATATCTCCATGCGTTGTATCACGTAATTGGTTGTTTGCTGAACCAGCAATTACTTTCGCTTTTAGTTGTGGAATTGTATTGTCATTAATAATTGCACCTAAAGCACATGGAGCAAAAATATCTGCTTCTTGCGAATAGATATCATTAACATCAACTTGAACTGCTCCGAATGCATTCACTGCACGGTCAACCGATGCTTGGTTAATATCTGCAACAATTAGTTTTGCGCCTTCTTTGTGTAAGTATTCGCAAAGCGTGTATGCAACATTACCAACACCCTGTACTGCTACAGTTTTACCCTCTAAAGAATCTGAGCCAAATGCTTCTTTAGCTGCTGCTTTCATCCCTACATAAACACCGTAAGCTGTTACAGGCGATGGATTACCTGAAGAACCAAATGCTTCTGAAATACCTGTTACATAATTAGTCTCCTCGTGGATTAAGTCCATATCCGCTACAGTTGTTCCAACGTCTTCAGCTGTAATATAACGACCATTTAACCCCTGTATGAAGCGACCAAAAGCACGGAACATTTCTTCATTTTTATCCTTTAATGGATCTCCAATAATTACAGTTTTTCCGCCACCAAGATTTAATCCAGCTGCTGCATTTTTATAAGTCATACCTTTCGCAAGACGTAATGCATCCTCAATCGCTTCTTCTTCAGTTGCATAATTCCACATACGTGTCCCACCAAGTGCAGGACCTAAAGTAGTATCATGAATTGCAATTATCGCTTTTAACCCTGAAGTTTTATCTTGGCAGAATACCAATTGTTCGTAATCATAAGTTTCCATATATTTAAAGATTTCCATGTGTAGTTCCTCCTAGTAGTTAAATGGGCCTTACTTATATATTCAATACCCCTATTGTTAGAAGTGTCTCCCATTTATGCTAAATGATATTTTTCTAATTTGTAATAAAGCGTGCGGAGTGAAATGTTAAGTTGTTTGGCGGTTCGTGATTTGTTTCCCCCAGAAAGTTTTAATGCTTGTGCCAATACTTTCTTTTCCATTTCATCCATTTGTTCTGCTAACGTACCAAGTGAAGTCTCTCCCTTGTCCTCACTTGGTATAACTAACATTGACTTTGGTAGATGGTATTCTTCTACCGTTCGATCATTTGGCTGCAAAAATATCATTGAACGACTGATGACATTTTCCAACTCTCGAACATTCCCCGGCCAGTCATATAGAAGTAAACTCTTCATTGCTTCTTCTGAAAAACCTTCAACATTGCGACCAAATTCTTGATTTAACTTCACGAGCAAATGCTCTGCTATTGCCGGAATATCCTGTTTACGATTACGTAAGGAAGGAATATGTATTGGCATCCGATTCAATTGATAATAAAAATCTTCTCTAAAAGTACCTTCTAGCATTGCTTTTTCGAGGTTCAAACTACTTGATGCGATGATTCTCACATCTACAGGTATTGATGTCGTTCCTTCTACTCGAATGATTGCATTTTCTCTCAGAACACGTAGCAGCTTTGCCTGTGTCTTTTTCGTAAGTTCCCCAACTTCGTCCAAGAAAATTGTACCATTTATTGCTTGTTCAAAAATTCCAGGTTGTATAAACCCATCTTTTTCAGATCCAAACAACTCTGTTTCTAGCAAATGTTCTTCCGTTGAGCTACAGTTTACACGAAGAAACGGATGATGCGATCGATTACTTTCACTGTGTATTGCAAGAGCAAATAAGTCTTTTCCAGCACCAACCTCTCCCCTTAAAAGTACGGTTACTGAAACGCTTGCTGCTAACTTTGCTTGCTCAATCGTGAAGTTTATTTCGTTTGAAGTACCAACAATATCTTCAAAGCTATATGTTGCCCCTAACGTTCTGATTAGCGTGCGAGCATGATCTAATTCTTTCATTAGCCCGCGCATTTCAGTCATATCGTGTATTACTCCAACACTACCTTTTAACTGTTGGTTAACGATGATAGGCGCGACATTGACGATAACATCTTTTTTCAGTTTCCCTACTCGTAGATTAACACCACGAACAGGCTTGCGAGTTTGCAACACTTTTAGGTGAATACTTTCCCCTTCGGAAATATCAGCTGTTGCGGGTTGCCCAATTACTTCTGCTTCGCTAAATCCAGTTATTCTTGTGTAAGCAGGGTTAATAAGAATACCTTTACCCTCTTCATCCACAACGGAAATAGCATCTTCACTTGAATAGATAATTGCCTCTAGCATTTTTTGAATTTCTGTTAGGTTTGTAATTTCTTCAGCTAGTCGAACTACTTCCGAAATATCCTTGAAAACTGCAAATGCCCCGACTTGTTTTCCTTCTTCATTTATCATCGGATAACGCGAGGTGACAATTTTGGTACCGCTTTCAAGAATGAGTTCTTTGTTTAGTTCGACACGACCCGTATCGAATACTTTAGGTAATTCACTTAAGGAAATTACTTCATGCACATGTTTTCCAATGGCATTTTCGACAGATATTTGTGTCATTCTTTCTGCACTTTTGTTAAATAAATTTACGATGCCTTGATCATCAATTCCAATCATACCTTCTTCAACAGAACTGAAGATTAACTCCTGCATCATCGTTTTGTGATCAATAATGTTTATATACTTATTTTTCTCTTCTAAAAGTGAAACAATTAAGTTGGCAATCTCGCCCGGTATTAATACCGCAGTGGCTGGCCTATTTGCAAGAAGCTCATGAAATACCTCTTTGTTTCCCGTAACATCAATGATGATCTGAATATCATCATTTAGGAGAGGTTTCCAATCTTTAAACGTAGGAATATTAGTCTCTTTTGCAAGTTTTAGCCCGGGAGCTTTTTCATCAATGTCTACAATAGCTTTTACTTGAAGATACTCAGCCTGTTGTATCAATTTCAAAAGTGCACATCCTCCATTACCAGCACCTACTATAAGTATGTTTTGCAAGAATATGCACACCCCCATTAATCATCTGCAACTTATTGCACTTCTCATTTATCATAACGCAAGTTTCTTTCGTTGACAATCATATTGTTGATAGTAAAATTAAATTAGTAAGAACAGGAGTGAAAAAAATGGCTCGTTTAGCGGCTTTAATCGTGTTATTAATTCCTGGAATTTTAGCAGCATTTGGGATTAAATTAATGAGAGATACATTTTTCGGATTACAAATCCTCCCTATTGGTGGCTTGGTCATACAATTTATAAGCGGATTAATATTTACGGTTCTAGGATTAGGCTTCTTTGCAGGGTTCTTATTGAACCGTGATCGTAAAAATGGGAAAGTAGCTCCACGATTTCAAAAGAAAAAAGACGTAGACTTATAATAAAAGCCTACGTCAAAATTCCGTGAAACACTTGATTTATGGCACTTAAAAGAATGAATAATACTACTAACATCCGTTTCATGCGGTCGCTCAGAGTGGAAATCAAATAAATCTGCGTTTTTATTTTTAGAGGACCGGGCGTCTTTAACCTGGTCTTTTTTGTTGTTGAATTACTTTTTCTGGGTAATCAGTGATCCATCCAATTACAGATTCATGTGGATTCTGAATATACTTTTCGTTGCCCTTTATGTTATAAAAGCGCATTGGAAAACCAGCATCCCATACTCTCTTCATTAAAATAGTATCGTAAAACTTTTTATTGAAGTGAATTGCATCTATTTCTTTAATAGACAGCACATAATCCCAATCTGAATTTTTTTTACCAATAAAAGCTGTTTGTACTTCTCTTCCCATCGCGTGTATTGTTTGCAGGATACTAAATTCGAAGGAAGAAAAGTGAACATCTGAAATGTGTGATGCTTTTTCTACGACCTCTCGAATTTTTTCATTTTTCCCAAGAAAGGATTCCTTCAATTCTATATTTAATTTTATTCCTAATGGAGTCACATAGTGAATGAATTCATCAAAGGTCACTACTTTAGAATAGAAAAACTTACGGTAGAACACTCGACCGAGTTTTAGCTGCAAAACTTCCTCTGCAAGCATATCAGTAATTCTTCGTTTATTTCCCGCTAATCGAAAAAAATCAATATCATGCGTAACAAAAGGTACGCCGTCTGCTGAAAGCTGTAAATCTAATTCAATCCCATCTACTCCTAGCTTTACAGCTCTTTTAAACGCTTTCATTGAATTTTCAACTGTTTTTGCTGCAGCACCACGGTGAGCATACACAGGTATATTAGACATTTAACTCCCCATTTTCCAATTTGAATTTCCCTTGGGTTTGTTTTGTTAGATAGGATGATTTGTTTCCAATTTGAATAACCGTACCTGGATTTGCTTCTCTTTTAATATCGATAAAATAATCTGAAGTTTGTCTTAACATTTTCAAAATTCGCTGAATCTCCTCATCTAACTCTTTCACTTCACGTTGAATTTCATTATATTTTTGCTTCGTTTGTTCATATACAGCTACTTGTTGAACAGACATTGAACTCTTAAATTGATTTAATTGACTTAAACTAAAATTGAGCTTAGTCGTTTCTTCCTGTAACTTCATCATCTCTTGTGCTTTTGTTTTCGCATTTTCCGTTAGAATTTTTCGGTCTATTCCTTGGACTACCAATTCCGTTTTCCTTTCTGAATTGTTTCCCGTATATGCAGATGTGATTGAATTGATAGCAATAGCTTTACCACCAATAATCTTCCCTTTACGCTCATCTAATATCAATTCATTACAGAAAATCTTAGACCCTAAAGAATAAAATCCAATGTGAATAGTATCTTTTGCCTCTAAAGTACATTCATTAGCATGTTTAACAAATATATTATGATGTGCCTCTACTTTTGTGATTCCTCTGCCAAATATGCCGCCTTTAATGAACACGTCTCCTTCTGTCGATTTTATAAGTTCTGCTGAATGTACGCCTTCATTAGATTCAATGGAGATATCACCGGAAGAGACTATTGAGTAACCAGCCATTACAGTTCCTCTAACTTGAATAGAGCCGTCAAATTTCAAATTACCTGTCTCCAATCCCACATCACCATCAATGACAAGATGCTTTTGAACCGTAAGTACTCCGTTTACTTCTCCAATTACTCCTTTTGTTTTTGAACGTAAAACTGTCTTACCGTCCTCTTCCACTTCATACGCGGATTTAGTGTCATATTTTAGAGGTAAATCATCACCCATCAATGCAGGTACGGATTCTCCAAGAATATTCTTACCCTCTGTTCCTTGCTGTGCAGGAATTTTTTCACCAAGCCATGATCCCTCATCAATCTCTACGATGAAGTTCATATCAAAGTAATCCGCTTTGCCATCTTCATTGATTACTGGTGTTTTTTCTGCTTGCTGTAAATAAGATATTTTGGCATTAGCACCTTTTTCAGGTGGAACTCCTTTTGCAATTATGTATGATTTACCCGTTTTAATCGAATTTAAATCCAATGGTTGCTGACCAAATACAATTCCATTGTCCTGAAGTAATTTTTGTATATTCTTTTGAAGACTTTCTATGTTTTCTTGTATAAAGTTCTGAGACTCGTAAATAGTGATTAACGCTTCCATTTTATCAATACTTATCTCTAACTCCATACTGTCGATCCAGCTTCCAACTTCAATCGGATCATGTGAACCACTTTCTACTGCTTTTTTTACAGCCATGAAATTAGAAATCTTCAGCCTCGGATGAGCACTAGTTAATTCATCAACTTTCTTCAGATTGTAGTTATCCTTTTTAATAGTCATAAATACTCGTCCATTATCTGCAGAAAGCATTATTTCATCATTCTCAATGATTATCATTGCATCAAACACTTCCTCTCATCATTATTATACTCACAATTAAAAATAGAGTGCTAAAAATTTTGAATTTGCTTAAAATATCGCTATTAATACCTAATTCTAATTATTTTTAATTAGTCTTACTTCAAATAATCCAGATATTTAGACTTATAACCGACCTCTTTTGAAGGGTACAAAGTAGCGATAAAAATAATTCTTACCAATATAAAAAGTCCTTTTTCATACTTTTGTAAATAAGTAAAACTGGGAATAAAGCTCCTGATCTTTAAGTTCATAACTGTTTCAATAGTTTTCTAAGGCTTCAAAAATAATAATTGCTCTATTATTACCTGAGTCAATTTCATAATTACTTGTTTCATTTAGAAATACAAATGTTTACTTAATATCGCAATATATTATTAGTTTTTTAAAATCAATCCCGTTGATTGGAGTGGCAGGCGGCGACTCCAGCGGGAACAGCGAGAGCTGAAAAGCCCGTTGGAAAGATATTGGACAAACTTTGTTTGACTGATGTCTTTCCGCGCCTAGAGCGGAACTCAGCGTAGTTCGGATTTAACAATACAATATTCTTTATGAAATTGATTCACCTAATTACTTTTTAGAAAAGTTAAGTGTGTTTTTGAATAACTAGTAAAAACTTATTCATCAAAAAAACCAGCGAATAATTAATTCGTTGGCTTTATTGGTGGCAAGTTTATATTGCTTTAATTTAAGAAATTGGAAGGTTTATAATTTATGATTAGTCCGGTAACAGGAATTTAACTAGCCATATTCTCCATACGAATTTTATCTGCGATCATTGCTATAAATTCACTGTTAGTAGGTTTTGATTTTAAATGATGGACAGTGTAGCCGAACAATTTAGATATAGTTTCATAGTTTCCACGGTTCCATGCTACCTCTATAGCATGTCGAATTGCTCGTTCTACACGAGATGGTGTCGTTTGAAATTTTTTAGCTATTTCTGGATATAAAACCTTTGTAATGGAGCCTAGCAATTCAATATCACTATAAACCATTTGGATAGCCTCTCGTAGGTAGGAATATCCTTTAATATGTGCAGGAACACCAATCTCTTTAATAACATTCGTTATTGTATTGTCAATCATACGCTTATTTTGTAATGCTTCTTTCTCGGGACTAGTTTTTACAGGCGCTTCCTGAACAAAACCTTTTTTGGCTGCTACTTGTTTAATTTGAGTTACTAAGCGTTCGAATTCAAAAGGCTTCAGCATAAAATAGGATGCTCCCAAGTCTACAGCTTGTTTCATTACATCCTCTTGTCCAAACGCGGTGAGCATGATTACTTGGATATCTTTAAGTTTATTGTCTTTTTGTAGATTATCTAAAACAGCAATTCCATCTAAATGTGGCATTATAATGTCGAGTAGTAATACATCCGGCTGAATATTCTCTAAAAGTTCTAAACAAAGTTTCCCATTTGCCGCAGTCCCTATTATCTCGATTTCAGGATGCTGATCAAAGTAGGATTCCATCGTCCGAATTAAATCTTTATTGTCATCTACTATTGCAATTTTTACCTTTTCCATTTTCTCATCCACCTTTTGTAATTTTTCACTCAGATACTATTCTCTTTAATTTCCTAATATCCTTTATTCTTATTAAAAATAAGGCTTTTATAATACATTTTCGTTATATTGCGACAAATTTTTGAATATTAAAACAACAATGTCGAATTATCTTTATTTCATCTTATATCTAAAACAATAAAAAGGATAGACCCAAAAAAAACGGAATCTATCCTTTTTATTTTATCATGGATTCTTTTTCATCATTTCTGTAATTGCTAATGCTGCACCATTTTCCGGTTTATCTACATACATGTGAGTAACGACTCCGACTAGTTTATCTTTTTGCATGATTGGACTTCCACTCATACCTTGTAGAATCCCGCCAGTCTTTTGAAGAAGCTTCTTATCGGTTACTGTAAATTGAAAAATATGGCCTTCTACTGAAGAAATTTCTATTGCAAAATCTTGTACTTTTTCACCATCGATTGAGGTCCTCATAACTGCTTTACCTGTGTTTATTTCTTCTTGATCTACAATTTCTACTTGTTGCATGGATATATTTTCTAATGCACTATTGTCCAATTTTCCAAAAACACCGTATACATTATTTTCATTTACTCCACCGATTGGTAAAGTATTTGATTTATGGGAGGTTATTTTATAGCCAGGTTTTCCAGGCGTACTTTTCTTTATCTGTTCGATCGAAGATAAATATATGGATCCTTCCGAAAAATTCGGAGTAATTCCGGATTGTTGGTCCACTATTTGGTGACCTAACGCACCAAATTCTTTCGTAATGGGGTCAAAATAGGTTAAAGTACCAATACCTTCTGTAGCATCTTTCAAAAAAGGAAGCAATTTCACCATTTGAACTGAGCTTATACTTTTCGTATACTTTTCTTTTTTATGCTCATACTGGATAATAATTTGTGTACTATCTTTTATATGACTTTTTACGTCCATTAGATTTGTCACTGGCTTATCATTAATCAGATGAATCAAATCACCAGTTCGCAACCATTCATCATCTGAAAGTAAAACATCACTGCTTACAAAAACGGAGCCATATTGTAAATCAATTTGAATGGACTGTCCGAGTGGTACTACTGAAGTTTCCTCTGCAAAAGCTGAATTGTTCGCGAAGAATAAAGTAAAGAAGAGTAGTGGAATTAGCGACCATTTACGATAGTTTTTCTTCATATTTCACCTCCCTATATTGATACTATGTCCTACAAAATGTCGGCTATGAAAGGTAAATAATTGATAAAATAAAACTGAAATCAATGGGTTTTTTTACCATAAAGATTTTGTTTTGGCTCAAACATTGAAGTGGGAATATTGGGATCCTTTAAAACATGGTAAAAAAAAGACCTTGATCTCAAGGTCTTTAAAGATTTCTTATAATTTTTTTTCGATTTTTCGCTAATTTTAAAAGCTCTTTCGAATGCTGTAAAGTGGTGCTTGTAATTTCCGCACCAGACATCATCCGACTAAGCTCTTCTGCTCGTTTTTCATTTTGGACTTCTTCTAATACAGTAAATGTCCGATTACCGCTGACTTCTTTTTTAATCATTAAATGTTGATCGGCCATTGCAGCAACTTGTGGTAAATGAGAAATACAAAGTACTTGTGAATTCGAAGCAATCCCTGAAATTTTCTCTGCTATTGATTGCGCAACACGTCCACTTACTCCTGTATCAACCTCATCGAAAATAATAGATGTAATGCCTTGATGCTCGGAGAAAATACTTTTAAGAGCAAGCATCATACGTGATAGTTCCCCACCGGAAGCAATTTTAGTTAATGACTTCAGAGGTTCTCCTACATTCGTTGAAATATAAAACGATAAATCGTCTAACCCATTTTCATTGTAAACTGGTTTAACTGATTCATGAAACATAACCGAGAAAGTTGCCTTTTCCATGTATAGTTCCTGTAATTGCTCCATGATGGCAATGCTTAAATGTTTAGCAGCATTTTTACGTTTATCCGTTAAGTCATTTGCCTCTAGTTCTAAATCAATTTCAATTTGACGTATTTTTTCAGTCATTTTTTGAATTTGCTCATCACGATTCACTAATTGATCTAAACTGTGTTGAATTTGGTCTTTGTATTGTAAAATTTCTTCAATAGTTGAACCATACTTTCTTTTCAAGGTTTGGATAGCAGCTAAACGCTCTTCTACGATTTGTAACTGATTGTTATCAAATTCCATTTCATCTAGTTCATTTTTTAGTTGATAGGCTGCATCTTGCAATATGTAAAAAGCTGATGATACGTTTTCGCTTAGCTCCATCATATTTTTATCGACATCTGCTATATCCTGAAGATCAGCCATTGCCGTACCTATATAATCTAAACCTTTTGATTCCGCCAAAATAGCATCATACGCAGTACTCATTTTGTCGAAAACCTTATGGAAATTTTGTAATTTCTTTTTCTGTTCCTGTAGTTGCTCCTCTTCTCCAATGACTAGATTTGAATCGACGATTTCTTCTACCTGAAACGTGTATAAATCAATTTTATGAGCAATCTGTTGTTCGTTCTCGGATAATTTATCTAGTTCTTTTTTCCACTTTTTGTATTGCTTATAAAGTTCTTGATAAGATTCTTTCACTTCTTTTAGATTATCTCCAGCAAATTGATCCAATAAATGGATATGTGCTTTATCGTCCATTAATTCCTGACTTTCATGCTGCCCATGAATATCTATTAATGAAGCACCAATTTCTCTTAAAATACCAATTGTTACAAGTTTCCCATTGACTCTGCAGACACTTTTACCTGACTGGTTGATATCTCTTCTTAAAATGATAGATTCATCTTCAATATCAATACCAACGTCTGCTAGCTTTTTCACAACACCATGTTGAGGATTGGAAATAATAAACAAGCCTTCTAACTCAGCTTTTTTAGCCTCATGTCTAATGAATTCATGTGAGCCTCTACCACCACATAATAAATGCACAGCATCAATTATAATAGACTTTCCTGCTCCAGTTTCTCCTGTAAGCACAGTAAGACCTTCTTCAAAACTGACGGTCAATTCATCAATAATCGCAAAGTTTTTTATCGTTAGTTCCTTCAGCAATTGTTTTCACCTCATTTTAGAGCATTTCGAGTAAGCGATTTTTAATAGTTTGACTATCTTGTTCCTGCCTACATAGGATCAAGCAAGTATCGTCACCGCAAATAGTTCCTAAAATTTCTGGCCAATCTAAGTAATCTATCAAGGACCCTATTGCATGTGCATTACCAGGTAATGTTTTCATTACTAAGAAATGACTAGCTCCATCAATACTAACGAACGCATCAGATAATGCTCTTCGTAGTTTTTGTATAGGATTAAAGCGTTGGTCTGCAGGTAAACTATATTTATAATTACCATTTGGCAATGGCACTTTAACTAAATGAAGTTCTTTAATATCTCTCGATACTGTAGCCTGAGTGACATTATATCCCGCATTTTTTAGAAAATCGACTAAATCATCCTGTGTTTCAATTTCATGCTTTCCAATAATATCTCTTATGCGAATATGTCGTTGTCCCTTGTTCATATCGGGTTCACCTCATTGTATATTTATACTGTTTACTTTATACAATAGCATTGGATTGGAAAAGTAACAAGAAAAAAGCGACTCTTTCACAAGAGTCGCAAGTTATTTAAGTAGTTGATGTGCTTCGCCTACTAGTTTTGCAAAATCTATCTGATGCGGTGGAAATTCTTCACCTACAATATTCGTGAGGTGAAAAAGAAATTCTATATTTCCCTCTCCGCCAGTGATAGGGGAGAAAGAAGCATTTTTTAATCGAAAACGCTGACTTTCAGCAAAATTAGCTATGTCATTCAAAACATCTACATGGACTGCCTTATCTCTTATTACCCCTTTTTTCCCCACGCGATCCTTGCCTGCCTCGAATTGAGGCTTTACAAGAGCAATTACATCTCCATTAGGTACTAAAATTGTTTTTAAAGTCGGAAAGATAAGTTTTAAGGAAATAAATGATACGTCGATTGATGCAAATGATGGTAAACCCTCTAAAAAGTCTGCAGGAGTTGAGTATCTAAAATTCGTTTTTTCCATAACAGTTACACGAGCATCTTGCCTAATTTTCCATGCTAATTGGTTGCTTCCTACATCTAACGCATAGGCATGCTTTACACCATTTTGCAAACCACAATCTGTAAATCCACCAGTAGAAGAACCGATATCAAGCATAATTCTATCTTCGATACTTAAGTTAAATTGATCCAATGCTTTTTCTAGCTTTAATCCACCACGGCTTACATACTTTAATACTTGACCTTTTACAGTTAAAACAGAGGTATTTTCCACCTTTTCTCCAGGTTTATCAATTCGCTCTTCGTTTTTATAAATAAGTCCTGCCATTATCGCACGTTTAGCCTTTTCTCTTGTTTCGAATAATCCTTGTTCGACTAATAATACGTCTACTCTTTCTTTCGGTATTTTAGTCATGATGAGATATACCTTGAAGATTCACTTACTTTGGTAGTCACTACTTTTACAATTTCGTCTGAAGTAATATGAATTTCTTCCAGCAATTGATTTACCTCACCATGTTCGATAAAGATGTCTGGAATACCCATACGGTGAACATTTGCATGTAAGTTATGTTCATTATAAAACTCTATTACTGCACTTCCGAAACCACCTTGAAGAACACTCTCTTCTAATGTAACAATAGGAATATTACGAGCCTGTAGGTCTCGAAGCATTTCTCCGTCTAATGGTTTTATAAAACGAGCATTAATCACTTCTACTGAAATATTATTTTTTGAAAGAATTTCCGCAGCCTTCATAGCCATTGGTATAGTTGTTCCAAATGTAAGAATAGCTGCCTGTGTACCTTCTTTTAGTACTTCCCAAGAACCAATTGGAATAGTTTTCAATTCTTCATCCATTGGAACGCCAAGACCATTTCCTCTTGGATAACGAAGTGCTATTGGTCCATCCGAATAATCGAAGGCAGTCTTAACCATATGCTGGCCTTCATTTTCATCCTTAGGCATCATAATAACCATATTTGGCATATGACGTAAGAAAGAAATATCAAATACCCCTTGATGCGTTTCTCCGTCTGCTCCGACTAAGCCTGAGCGATCAATACCAATGACAACATTTAGGTTTTGTCGACAGATATCATGAAGAATTTGATCGTAAGCACGTTGAAGAAACGTCGAGTAAATGACAAGCATCGGTTTCATACCATCTGCAGCCATACCTGCAGCCATAGTAGTAGCATGCTGTTCTGCAATACCTACATCAAACATACGATTTGGAAACTCAGAAGCAAATCCTTCTAACTTGGAACCTACTGGCATTGCTGGAGTAATTGCTACAATACGTTTATCTGTTCGCGCAAGCTTCCTCGCAGTTTCGGCAACTAGTGCGCTCCATGAAGGTCCTTTTGAAGTTGATTTGACAAAATCACCAGTTTCCATTTTATATGGACCTGTTCCATGCCATGTACCAATTTTATCAAGCTCCGCAGGTTTATAACCTTTTCCTTTTTTCGTTATAACATGCAGAATTACTGGACCTTTCATCTTCTTGGCATATTGCAAGTTTTCTTCTAATGCTACAAAGTCGTGACCATCGATTGGACCGAGATAGGTAAATCCTAGTTCTTCAAAAAATGCTCCTGAAACTAGTAAATACTTTAGACTATCTTTCACCCGCTCTGCTGTAACTGCAAGTTTTCCACCAACTGCTGGGATTTTTTTCAGCAATGATTCTAGCTCATCTTTTGCCTTGTTATAAGTCCCATGAGTACGTAATCTACCTAACACATTATGGAGAGCTCCTACATTTGGTGCAATAGACATTTCGTTGTCATTTAAAATAACTGTCATATCGGTTTTTTCGTGTCCAATATGGTTTAAAGCCTCTAATGCCATACCGCCAGTAAGAGCACCATCTCCAATTATTGGTACAACATAATTTTTCTTGTTTTGAATATCCCTAGCCTTTGCCATTCCCATTGCAGCAGAAAGAGAAGTTGAGCTATGTCCTGCTTCCCATACATCATGTTCACTTTCAATACGCTTTGGAAACCCACATAATCCCTTAAATTGACGCAGTGTATCAAATTGACTCGCTCGCCCTGTTAAAATCTTATGGACGTATGCTTGATGTCCAACATCCCACAGAAATTTGTCTTCTGGGCTGTTGAATGATTTATGCAAAGCAATTGTTAGTTCTACTACTCCTAAGTTCGGCCCAATATGCCCACCTGTTACGGCTAAATTTTCTATTAAAAACGATCGAATATCTTCACTAAGTTCCTTTAATTGTTCATTATCTAAACTTTTTAAAAAGGATGGGCTAGAAATTGAAGTTAAATCCATTGCCATCACACACCTTCTATTAGATTTCCTTCTTTACAACTAGTTAATATCATAGCAATAATTGTATAAAAAACAAATTATTCGCTACTATTTTGATCTTTTCGTAATGTAATTGGCAAACTCTACTAGTAAACCATTGTGCATTTGAACATTCTCTAAGGCCTGGAAAGCTTGGTTATACTGATTTTGAAGTTCTTTTTTTGCACCTTCAATAGTCAAAATTGAAGGGTATGTATTTTTTTCGCTTTTTAAGTCTTTACCAGCAGTTTTACCCAACTGTTCCGATGTACCTTCTACATCTAGAATGTCATCTTGAATCTGGAATGCAAGACCAATATGAAATGCGTATTTTTTTAATGCACTCATTATTTCTCCGGGAACATTTGCTATGATTGCTCCCGCTAAAATACTGTAGGACAAGAGTGCCCCTGTTTTATTGACATGAATCTCTTCCAATTGCTCTAAATTTAGAGTTTGACCTTCACCTAGCATATCTAATACTTGACCGCCGACCATTCCTTCTGCACCAGCAGAAAAGCTTAACTTTTCGATTAAATCTACTTTTAGCTGAGGGGAAATATTTTGAAGTCTAGCAATAATACCAAAGGCAATCGTTACAAGTGCATCTCCTGCTAATATAGCAAGTGCTTCGCCAAATACTATATGATTGGTTGGTTTTCCACGTCGTAAATCATCATTGTCCATCGCAGGTAAATCATCATGAATGAGGGAATACGTGTGAATCATTTCAATCGTACTTGCCACAATAAGAGCGTCCTCATTCTGATAATCTAGCTCTTTTAAAACTGCAAGTGTATATAATGGTCTAATTCTTTTCCCACCTGCTTGAAGTGAATACAGCATAGCATCTTTTAGAGGCTGAGGTGCCTTTATATCTTTTATAAGATCATGTAATGTTTCTTCAATAAGCGGCTGATTGGTTTGTATAAATGAAGTTAATAGATTACTCATTGTCCACACCAACGTCTTCTTTGTTTTCATCTATAAATGTTACTAGTTGTTTTTCCGCTTTTTGCAACTTGTCACTACACACTTTGGAAAGCTCCATACCTTTTTGGTATAGTTCTATAGCACTTTCTAAAGGTACATCACCTTGTTCTAGCTGACGAACTATATTGTCTAATTGCAGCATTGCTTCGTCGAATAGAATTTCCTTCTTAGTCATTAGTATTAGTCCCCACTTTCTTTCACTTCAACTTGCCTAACGATAGCTTCTAATTGACCATCTTGTAATGTAACAAATATCGAATCATCTTTCTTTACATTTTCCACGGATTTAACTAGTTTACCCTCTTTGAATATAATACTGTATCCACGGTCCATAATCTTCAACGGATTTAGCGCTTCTAAAGTACGTATAGAGCCAACAAATTGCTGACGATATTTTTCAAACGTGGATAGTGATGCTTGGTTCAATTGGTTAGTTATTGACTGGACAGATTTATGATGTTGATCGATTAATTTTTGTGGAGATAATTGAGAAAATCTATTTTGAACCTGCAAGAAATCTCGATGCTTACTGTTATAAAGAAGGTTTGTTTCTCTTTGTAGCTGTTGTTCTGTACGAATAAACCTTTCAATAAAAGGACGATATAATTTCTCGGGAGTTGCCATTATCGGTGATTCCATTGCTCGTTTATATCTGTTTTTTTCATCTGTTATCCGCTTAGTGATAAAACGTAAGCTTGCCGATTGAAATGATAGGATATTTTGCATAAGGTTTTCTTTGCTTGGCACTGCCATTTCAGCAGCTGCTGTTGGGGTCGGGGCTCGTAAATCTGAAACAAAATCAGCGATAGTTGTATCTGTTTCATGACCAATTGCACTTATTATTGGAACTCTACTATTTGCAATTGCTCTTGCTACTACTTCCTCGTTGAAAGCCCATAGATCCTCAATGGAACCGCCTCCTCGTCCAACGATCAAAACGTCCATATCATTGTTTTGGTTGGCTTTTTCAATTGACTTTACAATGGTAGGCGCAGCTTGAGGTCCTTGAACGATACTAGGAAATACAATAACTTCAGAAATAGGGTACCGACGTTCTAATGTTGTTAAGATATCTCGTATAGCTGCTCCAGTCTTAGAGGTAACTACACCAATTTTTTTAGGGAATGTTGGAATTGGTTTTTTACGACTCGGATGGAAGAGCCCTTCTTGCTGCAATTTCTTTTTTAATTGTTCAAATGCTAAAAAAAGCTCCCCTATACCGTCTGGCTGTATAGTAGCAGCGTATAATTGATATTGACCAGCTACTTCGAATACATTTATATCTCCTCGAACGAGTACATTCATGCCACTTTCGGGAACAAATTTTAATGATTTGGCATTCATCGCGAACATGACAGAAGTAAGTCGAGCAGCATCGTCTTTAAGCGTAAAATAGATATGTCCGCTAGAATGAACTTTCACATTGGAAAGTTCTCCTTTTACGTACACATCTCGTAAATGCGTATCAGCATCAAATTTTCGCTTTATGTATTTAGTTAGAGCTTTTACAGTTAAGTACTTACTCGGTTCTGTAGTCACAAAAAAACAACTCCATTAGTATAAAAATAAATTTACTTGAGTCAATTTCATAAATACATATGAAATATTGAAATCCGAACAATGTTGATCCTCGCTTTAGGCGGACGCTTTCCGTGGGCACGGCTTCAATCTCCTCGTCACTTCGTTCCTGCGGGGCTTTCAGCTCGCGTTGTTCCCACTGGAGTCGCCCCCTTACGCTTCAATCAACGAAATCCACTTTCTAATAAGGATAATTAAATCAAATATCAGATAAAATTAGTAGCATCTCTAATTCAACAGCTTTTAGAAGTCCAATTTATCTATGCTAAATCTTAATCTATTTCTACCTAGCGATAGGCTTTACAAAATCTAATTGCAGTTAATACTCAATTTATTGATTGGAGTGAAATGCGGCGACTCCAGCGGGATAAGCGAGAAAGTCGAGACCCCGCAGGGAGCGTAGCTACCGAGGAGGCTCGGCCTCGCCCGTGGAAAGCGTCCACATGTAACGGAAATCAGTAGCGTTAACGGATTACATAAAAAAGTAGGTTTATCCTTCAAGGTAAAAGCTGTCTTTCATAGAAAAACAGCTCACCAATTATTTATTAGTTAATGTACTTTCAGCTGCTAAACAAGTATTTTCCATAAGCATCGCGATTGTCATTGGACCTACACCACCAGGTACTGGGGTAATCAGCGAAGCTACCTCCTGTGCGGAATCAAAATCTACATCTCCGCAAAGCTTATTGTTTTCGTCACGGTTGATGCCTACATCAATAACAACTGCACCTTCTTTAATATAACTAGCATCAATCATTTTAGTTCGACCAGTTGCTACAACTAAAATATCAGCTTGTTTAGTAAAAGAATGTAAATCTTTTGTTCTAGAATGACAGTAGGTAACTGTCGCATCTTTTTGTAATAATAATTGCCCCATCGGTTTACCAACAATATTGCTTCGACCAATAATAACAGCGTGTTTTCCTGCAATTTCTACATCACTATATTCAAGTAATTTCATCACGCCAAAAGGTGTACAAGGAAGGAAAGATTGTTGGCCAATCATCATTTTCCCAACATTTTCTGGGTGGAAACCATCCACGTCTTTTAATGGAGAAATAGCTGCTATTACTCGGTCTTCATCAATTTGTGAAGGCAATGGCAATTGAACTAAAATACCATGAATTTTATCATCTTGGTTAAGTGCCTCTACATTTTTAAGAAGCTCCGTTTCAGAAATATTTTCGTCTAGCTCTATTAATACGGAATACATGCCTAAACGTTCGCATGTCTTTGCTTTATTGTTTACATAAGTTTGTGATGCTGGATTGTTCCCTACTAAAACAACCGCTAATCCTGGAACGATATCTTTAGATTTTAGGTTTTCAACACGTTCTTTCACTTTTTCTGTAACTAATCCTGCAATTTGTTTTCCATCAATTTTTTTAGTAGACACTTCAAACGCTCCTTAAGTCAATGTAGATTATTACTCTGCGTATTTAGATAAAACACCATTTACGAAACGACTTGATTTCTCGTCTCCAAATACTTTACAAATTTCTAGTGCTTCATTAATTACAACTTTAGCTGGTGTTTCTTCAGTGTATAGTAACTCAAATACTGCAATTCTTAGCACCGTACGTTCAATTTTCGGAAGTCTGGAAAGCGACCAGTTTTCTAGTTTATCTGTTAAAGAAGCATCTATTTCCTCTTTGTGATTCACGACTCCAGACACTACTTGAGTTAGGAAGGAATCTTTTTCTTCCGTAACATGTCCAATAGCTTCTTCTATGGAAATTTCATGATTGTCTAATTGAAATAATGCTTGTAATGCTAATTCTCTCGCTTGTCTTCGTTTCATTATTTAGTTCTCCTTTAAATGTAACTATCTAGACAATCATAGCATATTTTTTTGCAGTATGTGTATTAGAAAGGCAAAAAAAAGAAAGAGCCATCTAACGGATAGCTCTTTCTCTTTTATTCTACTGTATCGAATTGAACACCTGTTATATGTACATTCACTTCTTTAGGTGTCAAACTCGTCATATTCTCGATTGATTGGCGAATTTGGGATTGGACTTCTCTTGCAACTATAGGAACAGATGAGCCATATTTCACAAGGCAATATACATCGATAAATAATCCCTCATTGTTTATCTCCGTTTTAATCCCCTTGCCATGTACTTTTTTCCCTAAGCGTTCTACTACTCCTGCTGCAAAGTTTCCTCGTGTACCAGCAATACCTTCTACTTCATTTGTAGCAATTCCAGCAATTACTGTAATTACTTCAGGAGCAATTTCTATTGTCCCTAAATATTCTTTTCCTTCAGGAGTCATTTGAACAAATTTTTGTTCAGTAGTTTCTGTCATATCCTTCACTCCTTATTATGAATTCATTACATCATATTTTTCTAAGAATTTCGTGTCAAAATCTCCTGACACAAATACTTCATGATTCATGAGCTTCGAATGAAATCCAATCGTAGTTTCTACCCCTTCAACAGCAAACTCGCTTAGTGCACGTTTCATTTTAGCGATTGCTTCTTCTCGAGTTGCAGCATGGACTATAAGCTTAGCAACCATCGAATCATAGAATGGTGGTATCGTATAACCCGGGTATACAGCTGAATCTACTCGAACTCCTAACCCACCTGGAGGTAAATAAAACTCAACTAGTCCTGGAGAAGGCATAAAGTTTTTCGCAGGGTTCTCCGCATTAATACGACATTCAATTGACCATCCATTAAGTTTAATATCTTTTTGTTCGAAAGGCAATTTTTCACCAGCTGCAACTAAAAGCATTTGTTTGATCAAATCTACACCTGTAATCATTTCTGTGACAGGATGCTCCACTTGAATACGTGTGTTCATTTCCATAAAGTAGAATTTTTGTTCAATATGATCAAAAATAAATTCTACTGTACCCGCACTTTCATAACCAACAGCAAGGGCTGCCTTCACAGCAGCTTCTCCCATTTCAGCGCGAAGCTCTTCGGACAATGCTGGTGATGGTGCTTCTTCTACTAGCTTTTGCATGCGACGTTGAACGGTACAATCGCGCTCTCCTAGGTGGACCGCGTTTCCGTGACCATCAGCTAACACTTGAATTTCTACGTGACGGAATACTTCAATATATTTTTCTAAGTAAACGCCAGGGTTGCCAAATGCTGCTGCCGCTTCTTTTTGAGTTATTTTAATTCCTTTTAGAAGATCTTCTTCATCTTTAGCTACACGGATTCCCTTACCACCGCCACCGGCAGTAGCTTTAATAATTACTGGAAAACCAATTTCATTTGCAACTTTCAATGCATCCTCATCGGTTTCTACAATGCCTTTAGATCCTGGCACTGTTGGAACTCCTGCTTTTTGCATTGTTTCTTTAGCAACATCTTTAATTCCCATACTTTTAATAGCAGAAGAAGTTGGCCCGATAAATTTAATATCACACTCTTCACATAGCTCAGCAAACTCGGCATTCTCCGCTAGGAATCCATAACCAGGATGAATTCCATCACAGCCAGTTAGTTTTGCTACAGTTATAATATTCGAGAAGTTTAAATAGGAATCCTTTGAAAGTCTCGGACCAATACAGTAAGCTTCATCAGCAATTTGAACATGAAGTGCTTCACGATCTGCTTCTGAATACACAGCAACAGTTTCAATATCTAATTCTTTACATGCACGTATTATACGGACAGCTATTTCTCCGCGATTCGCAATTAGTACTTTTTTCATCATCCTTGCTCCTTTCTTAGTTTCCTTTAACGAGGAACAGAGGTTGACCATATTCAACTAGTTGTCCGTCTTTCACAAGAATCTCTACTACTTCTCCATCAATTTCCGCTTCAATTTCATTGAACAGCTTCATTGCTTCTACGATGCAGACGATAGAATCAGACGATACTTTCGTACCAACTTCAACGTATGCAGCTGCATCTGGTGAAGAGGATTGATAAAACGTACCAACCATTGGTGAAATAATGGTATGTAATGAGCTATCCACTACATCTTCGGCAGTTTCTACTACAGCAGGTTCTTTTGGTATTTCTTGAACGATAGGGGCTTTTACCTCTACTTGTTTTGGTTGTTCTACAATTGATGAACTATCAAATGTTTCACTAGTAGAATTTACAGTACCTTTTGCATTTTTTTTCAGTTTAATTTTTGTACCTTCTGATTCGTATAAAAATTCATCTAATGACGACTGATCGACTAGTTTAATAATTTCTCTTATTTCTTGAATCTTCATTTAGCTATTCCCCTTTAATCTACATTATTAATTGCTCCATTTTCTATTTTAGACGTTTTCGTGCAAATTTGAAATAGATAGGGTTAATTATTCTGAAATAATAAATAAAAACAGACAAATAATAAGCTTCGTCTTTATAGTTTAAAAAACTGTTTCTAGGCTTTTCATTAGGCTTCGGAAAGACATACTGCTCGTTATATTAACATTGATTTTTAGAACCTATTAATTAGTGCGGTCAAGACTGATCTATCTTTTTTCGGTAATTTATGGCATTTGTCTGTCAGCCGTACTCCAACTAGATCTTTGTCGTCCAATACTCTTAAAATGAAATTACTCCATATCTCAATAGTTTAAATTACTTTTTGTTTAGTGAGTTAACTACATTTAACAATTACCTACCGGAATTTACGGATGGGATGTCCCTGCTCTTGTAACATCAATCAGCTATGTAAAATATATTATTGAGCACTGCTAATGAAAAGCGGAAGGTTCACTGCATATGAATACTGGCTGGGTTATTCATCCTTTAAATATCATGAAACCAGTGCTCACTTACAATTACTCATAAAAAAAAGCGCCTATTCAGGCACTCTTCTAAATTACTATATACTAAGTATTTTAATCTTTTTATAGATTACTGACCATCAAAACTTACTTCAACATTATAAGCTTCCGGCCACTCACGTTTAACCTGATAAATAATTTCTGATGCTTTTTTAGTCGATTGTTCATTTGATACAACATCTATAAAAACATCACTCTCTTCTATACGAACTAATGCGTCATCATAACCTAATGACTTGATGATTAATTCCAGCATCGCTTCAGTGGAATCAATTTTAACTAGTTCCTCAATTTGGTTATATGCCTCGTCTTTTTGTTCCGCAGTAAATTCATTGGAACCTACTTTTGTAGTTAATTGATCACGAAGTTGACTGCGTTTTTCAGTTACTTCCATTCTCATTTCTTCAAATGCATTACTTTTAGAAACAAATGATTCTTCATTTGTCGACGAAGTCTCTACTAGCCCTACCTCATCTAACGTATCATCGGAAAATAGTTGAATCCCATCGAATGGAGATGGTCGATCCGATACATAGAAAACCGTCACTACTGCTACTAAACTAAATAATGTTAAAAACCATACAGATCTTTTTCTATTCATATTATTTATCCTCCAATTCCATTTCTTCTATCACAATTCGATGTGGAGATATTTGCAGTACAGATGAAAGTGTCTTTATTAAACTATTTTGTATACGTTTATCGTTCGCCCCTTCCGCAACTACTAGTATTCCAATCAATTCCTCTTTGTCCTTTTTACTGTCACTTGTCCACTGGAATAATGAAAGATCATCACTTTCCGAAGTGTTTTCAGAACTAACATCGTAATGAAAATAAACTGCAACCTTACCTACCCCATTAATCTTTTCTAAAATAGATATTAGATTTTCTGAGTCTTGATAGGCTGGAACTTGGGTTTCAACATTGCTCCCTTCATCACGAGTAAGTAGGTCAGAAAAAAGTAGACTAATGAAAAGAACAGCTATACAAATGACAACAAAACGAAAAGTGGGTTTTTGTTTGAATGAAATTGTGAATCACCCTTCTTTTCATGATGGTTACAATACTTTATGCAAGACAACCTGTTTATATGAAGAGAAAGGAAAGAATCCAATAGATAATTGCAATTTTCACAAGAAATCCGTTCCTTTCTTTATCGGTATGCTCCAATAATATAGAGATTAACTCTCCAATTAGAACAATCATTAAAATACCTAAGAGAAGTGTCGTAACGATGGTTACTATCCTTTCCCACTTATTAATAGTTTTGCAAATAGCATTGTTAAAATAATTGTAAAGAAAAACGTAAACGCAATTAGCACTGAAATTATAGAAAGTACGAACAGCGTCTTACCAATATCATCTAGTAGTCCACTTATATTGCCGTCAACAAAAGGCTCTAAAATAGCACCGAGTAAACGATATAAAAAAGCAATAAGAATTGTTTGTATGGTTGGAATTGATACCAACATTAGCACAGATAGAATAACTGCGTTTCCTGTTATAACTGAAGCAGAGGAGGAAAAGTTCTTCATTGTACTAATACTTTCCGTCAATAAAGATCCGACAAACGGAATATTATTTTGAATTAACCGCTTTACAGTCTCATTAACGGTCCCACTTACAGACCACGTAATCACACCGTTCACTGACATGAAAATACTATATAAGAGAAGAATAATAGAAGTAGATCCTATTAAAGTTAAACGGATGAGATCAGACATTTTTGAAAATGAAGTAGGAGGATGAATTCTACTTATTAAGTCAAATATAAAAGCAGCCATAATGGCAGGTATTAAAATTTTCCCAGCTAATACTGTAGTGAAGGAAGCAAATAACATCACAGCTGGATTCCATGATGTAATTAGAAATGCTCCTCCTGAAGCAGCAATCCCGAGTGTTAAAATGGGATATATACCAAGGAAGAGAGTAACTAGTTCACTCGTCATAGCCTGTATCATTTCTAATGCTCGAATAGCGGGTTCCAAACAGTAGATGCATACTATGAGCATAAATAATAATTTAAACAATCTTTTACTAGACGGAATAAACCACTCTAGACATATAAAGACAAATCCAAATAATAGAATGTACGAAAATGTTTGCGCTACCTCTTTTATAGGCTGCAGTAAAGACATTAGTATTTCTTCCATTGCTGTTCATTCCTTCAAGAGAGTAGTCCCAAAATTGATAAAAACTTGTCATAGAATTGCTGCATATGATTTAGCCAGACAATGAGCAAAATAGCTTTTGTCGTAAAAGTGAATAGCGTGGCAAGGCTTGTATATTCATAGTCCAAAAAAAGTTCTTCGATGATCTGTGAAAGAAATAATAATACGACTGAAAATAAAAGTAGTTTAAAGACTGGTAGTAGATTTGCTGGAATGACGGAGATGTACTGGGAGACATAAGGAATGATAAGTACCGTGAATATATAAGTTAAAAAGAGAAAAATGTAAATCGTATATACAATTGAATGAATGCGAGGGTATGTTTCTTTTACTAATTGCAGCAAAACAAATGCTAGTATAATTGTAATGTAAATGACCATTAGCTAACTCGTCATCATAAGCCATTCTAAAAATGTAGATATTTCGTAAAAAAATAGTTTCAACAGTCGCAATAATTCAATTGTCATATATATATAACCAACAAAAAACAAAAAAAATGCAAACTCCTTTTTACCAGTGGATTCAAAAAACAAGTGAAGTATTGCTATTAATAAACCAATACCCGCAACTCGAAGTACATCGTGAAGTTCCACAATGCCTCCCCCTTCCATACAAACAACATATGATGAAGTAAGATGGATTATGAAAGAAAGTACTAAACCACTTTTAATTCGTTTCTTGTGGGCTTTAGATCGACAAGCCTTTCCTAAATCGGGATCAGGTGGATATAGCAGTTCATCAGGCAAATCGCTGAGGAGCTAGGGTGGTTACACTAGTTTCCCGAGCGTTTGAGCGTTTCAAGAGAGGATTACTGCTGGGCGAGGGTTCATACACCTGTGTCCTGGGCGATCGTATGTTTCCATGGCGTTTATAACTCCTACATATCTTTGATTTCAGCCAAAACGTCCCTCTCTTATAGATATTATTCTTTTAAATACTAGGACTTCTTAGTAATTCTTCATTAAAAAAGAGCCTCACAAATGTGAGACTCTACATTGTATATCATTAAATTATTGAGCTCTTGATACGTAAGAGCCTTCATCTGTATTGATAATTAGTTTATCACCAACATTTATAAACAATGGAACCGTTACTACTAAACCAGTTTCAAGACTAGCAGTTTTAGAACCGCCACCTGAAGTATCCCCTTTGATACCTGGCTCTGTTTCTGTTACCTCAAGAATAACTGTTTTTGGTAATTCTACTCCCAATGTTTCTCCTTGGAATTGAATTACATGTATTTCCATATTTTCGCGTAAGAATTTTAGTTCGTATTCAATTTGGTTTTCACCTAATTCGATTTGTTCGTAAGAATCTGTATCCATGAATACATGTTGATCTCCACTAGCATATAGATATTGCATTTTACGGTTATCAATTTGTGCTTTTTCTACTTTTTCTCCAGCACGGAAAGTTTTTTCATTTACTGAACCGTTACGTAAATTTCTCAATTTAGAGCGTACGAATGCTGCGCCTTTACCAGGTTTAACATGTTGGAAATCCAATACTCTGTATAGTACCCCATCAACTAGTATTGTTAAGCCTGTTTTAAAATCATTTACTGAAATCATTATTTTCCCTCCAAATTAAGATAAAATTAGTAATTCTTTTGTCGAATGCGTTAACTTTTCTAAACCATTCTCCGTAACAAGAGCATCATCTTCGATTCGCACTCCACCAATGTTCGGAAGATAAATACCTGGTTCTATCGTAATAACCATACCTGGCTCCAAAACAATATCAGAACGGAATGATAATCCCGGACCCTCATGTACTTCTAATCCGATCCCATGACCTAATGAGTGACCGAATGCTTCACCGTAACCTTTTGAAGCTATATAATCCCTAGCAATAGCATCTGCTTCTTTCCCAGTCATTCCAGGTTTAACTTTTTCTAAAGCCAGTAGCTGTGAGTCGAGGACTACTTGATAAATCTCTTTCAATTTATCACTTGGTTCTCCAACAGCTAACGTACGTGTAGTATCTGAAATATACCCATTGTATAATGCACCGAAATCTAATGTTACAAAATCTCCATTTTCAATGACCTTATCAGTAGCAACCCCGTGCGGAAGTGCTGAACGTGTTCCAGAAGCAACTATTATATCAAAGGAAGAGGAAGTTGCTCCTTTTTTACGCATGAAAAATTCCAATTCATTGGATACATCAAGCTCGGTCATACCTGGTTTTATGTAAGTTAAGATATATTCATATGCTTCATCAGCAATACGACAAGCTGCCTTTATTATACTAATCTCTTCGTCCGTCTTAATCAAGCGAATTTTTTCAACAAGTCCTGATAGTGGTACTAAATCGGCTTGTATTGCTTGTTTGTATAGTTCAAAGTCGCTATAAGTGACATCATTTTTTTCAAATCCTAATGAGTTTATCCCCATATCTGTAACTTGAGTAGCAATTTCTTCGATTATTGTTTTCTTATGTTGTACTATACGAAAATCTTTGATTTGACTCGCTGCTTGCTCTGTGTAACGGAAATCCGTTATAAACATAGCGTCATTTTTAGAAATGATTGCTACACCAGCTGTTCCAGTAAATCCTGTCATATATCGTATGCTATGACCGTTCGTTATTAATAAAGCATCTACTCCGTTTTCTTCAAGTGCTGCACGTAATTTACCTAGTTTCATTTTTAGCCCTCTTCTCATTTTAAAATATCCTATTTATATATTTTATCACAGTAAGTGGGGGCGGTAAATTTTCATTTTCCAAGTGGGGTGTCCTGGGAGTGAAATATCGCTGATTCCATGATGAAACGAACAGCAACAATAACTATACATATAAATGGTATAGATAATTTTTTTATTGTTTTCTCTATTGAATCTGCATCTAAAATAATCCATTCAAGTGCTATGGCGATTAGGAGACCCAAAGCAATACTAGTTATGGACACTGGAATTTTGGCAAACAATAAACAAACATAATATAAAAGAAAACAAATCCCCCATATGACTAAAAATAAAATTATCCATTTAACATATACGTTGCTCCCTTTTAAAAATTGAAACGTCTTTGTATATCCTATAGGATCCCATTTAATAAATTGGAAATAATCCAGAAATTTAAATAGAATGGTCGTGAAAATTGCTGCAACGAGACTAGTACTAATTGATAATCCTTTCATGTAAATCTCCTTTGTTTTTCCATAGTTTAAGCGAATGGACTAGTTATTAAACGTAGGAATAAAATAAAAGCACAAGTGATAAGGGCTTATCAGCTTGTGCTTTGGCTTTAAAATGAAGTTGGATTAAAACAGATTATTTATTGTGAAGTTTAGTACAACACTCATTTACAATAAAAATATTGTTAATAACTCTCTTGTAACAGTTCAATTATTTCATCTAAGGTCAGGCCAAAAGATTTATAGTATGACACGTCTTTAACCATTTGCTTCATAATCATTTCATTACGTTTTTGAAGCACCTCAACAGATGAGAGTTCAGAGACAAAACACCCTTTACCAGTTATAGTGTAAATCAAACCACATCTTTCGAGTTCTTCCCAAGCTTTTTTTATGGTAATAATACTAACACTAAGTTCTTTGGCTGCTTGTCGTATTGGTGGTAAGTTATAGCCTTGGTTTATCTCGCCCTTGATAATTTGGGCACTGATTTGTTCAAAAAGTTGCTGATAGATTGGTTTTTCAGATGTGTTAGAAATAGCTATGTTCATTAAATATCTACTTTCTCAAATCGTTTAATTGCTAGTTTGCAGGCTGTAACAGTAAACAATGTAAATATTGCAATTCCTGCAAGTAAAATTAATAGTTGAATCATCATATTCTCAGCACCAGTACCATTAAAAGTGTTGAATACAAAAGAATTCTGGATTCCCAACCATTGCACACCTACAGAGAAAAGCAATGAAGCCGTAATGGATGCAGTCACCGCAGCACCATATTTATACGCTGTTTTGTAGTACATGGGGATAAAGATGATGTTGAAGATTGCAAGCATAACAAAACACAGCCCCCAAAAACCCATATGCGGTGCGAAGAAATAGTAGATCATATTCGGGTATAAGTGAATCGTGAACATACCAAAGAACATTGCAACTGCAATATGCAATAATTCCAAGGTAACAATAACAATTACCCTTGACCTCACCATGTCTATTCTAGATACAGGCATTGATGTAGTAAATATCAGATCGTTCTGCGCTTTAAATTGACCAAAAATATTCGGTATCGATATCCAAAAAAAATACTGAAGAACTATTAAATATATCCAACCAGGTATAAGCATTAAAGCACCTGTTAAAAAAGGCATCGCCAGAAACCAAGGATTGATGGCTAATTTTAAATCCTTCATCACTAAGTTATACATGCTTATTCTCCTTTCTCGTTAGATAAATCATGATTTCTTCAAGACTTGGTATGGTTGCTTTAATATTGGATGCCAAATTAAAATCTTTTGATTGAATTAATCCTGTAAAGCCAAATGAATTAATTTTGTAGGAAATCAACTTAGCTTTAACTTCGTTTAGCTGGCTTTCGTTGCCATTTAGAAGACGATAGGACTCCTTAAACTCTTCTTTTTCCTGGCTGTGAATTATTTGTCCATTTTCAATGAAAGTAATAAAATCGGCGCACTTCTCCAAGTCTGACGTAATATGGGTGGAGAAAAGAATACTGATTTCGCCATCTAATACGAGTTCTTGAAAAATATCCAACAGTTCATCTCTAGCAACCGGATCAAGTCCGCTAGTCGGTTCATCGAGGATGAGAAGCTTTGCACCATGGGATAGGGCAAGTGATAAACTATACTTAATTTTCATTCCCGTAGACAATTCGACGATTTTTTTATTTTCGTCCAATTTGAATTTCCTTAAATAGTTGTAATAGGATTCATCATCCCAATTTTTATAGAACTTCTTAATTACATTGGTCAACGTTTTGATTTTGCTACGAGTATAGAAATCAGTGCCGCCAAATGCGAATCCTATGTCCTGTTTCAATTCAAGCTCATATTCGACTATATTTTTACCAAGAATGTGAATCTCGCCACTTTCCAGATGATTCATATTCAAAATCGATTTTATTGTAGTTGTTTTTCCTGCACCATTAGCACCAATAAAACCCATAATATAACCCTTTTCCAGTTGAAACGATACATCTTTTAATTGGAAATCTTTATACTTTTTATTTATATTCTTAACTTCCAAAGCAATCATATTACATCCCCTTCCGTGTATACTGTGTATACCTTATATACACAATATATCAAGAGGAAATAATACTGTCAATATTTTTTAAAAATTTAAAATTATATATATGTTTTCAATAATGCTTGTTCTGTACAAGTTCATAAGTGAAAGATGTTTTCTTTTTGCTAAAATTCTTAATAGCATAAATAAATCGCTATTTTACTTCAACAGTTATCCTTATTCCTTTCTTCTATTGAATATTTTCTTAGCAATCTACTTTTACGTTTTGCTCTCTCCCCACTTTTAAAAAATTGTTGCATTTGAAGTGAATTAGAGTAAGTAATAAAACGAATATTTACTTTTAATCGCAATTTATTTTTAGGTTGTTTAAAAAGTCCTTTACGTTGATTGGAGCAGCAGGTGGTGACTCCAGCTAGACCAGCGCGAGGAAAGCTTGTAAGGCACAAGGGCTATGTTGCACCATAACGCGATCCAACGCTTTCCTGAACAACATCCCGTTGGGCCAGAGAAGATTGAAGATATGCCCGCGGAAATCAGCGTTATTCGGATTTAACTATTTAGCACGTTTTTATAGAAATGATTTATTAATGTACATTTATAACTATATTTTTAAGAAATATAAAAAAGTAACCTCATTCGGCATCCTACCGAAGAGGTTACTTTTTATAAAACTTTATTTCAATGCTGCATGCGATTTTATAATTATTAAATTACAACCCACATTTCAGTTGGGCATTACAATTGGTGCATGTATTACATCCACCCATTTCTTCTACAGTACCTTTACGACAAACAGGACATGTATTTCCTACCTCTGAACCAATTGTTACATTAGTTGAACGTAAATCTTGAATGGTATCTATTAAAACTACATGTCTTTTTTCTACTTTTTCTTCCTTTGGATGATCTTCTAATGTATTTTCCTCTGCTTTTAAGGTTAAAACTTGCGAGTCACGACTTCCATCGACATACACAGTACCACCCTTAGCTCCTCCGCGATATAAACGCTCGTAAACACCCTCTACCTGTTCAACTGTATAACCACGTGGTGCGTTGACCGTTTTAGAAATAGAACTATCAATCCAGCGCTGAATTATACATTGTACGTCTGCGTGTGCTTCTGGAGCAAGTTCCATAGCAGTAACGAACCAATTTGGAAGATTTTCTTCTTCTGCTGTTTCATTGCTCTCTAAATATTCTTGTACAATATCTGCTTTTACCTCGATGAATTTACCTAGACGTCCACTTCTGTAATAAGTGAATGAATAATACGGCTCCAGTCCAGTAGAAACGCCTACCATTGTTCCAGTAGAACCAGTAGGTGCAACTGTTAATAAATGAGAATTTCGAATACCATTTTCTAAAATAGAGTTTCGAATGTCTTCTGGCATTGAACTCATAAATCCAGTTTCCGTAAATGCTTTACGTAAACGATTCGTTTCCTCTTCTGTTTCACCAGTTAGGAATGGGAAGCTTCCACGCTCTACAGCAAGTTCTGCAGATGTTTCATATGCTGCAATTGCAATTGTTTTAAAGATTTCGTCCACTAAAACGTTACCTTCATCCGAACCATACTCTTTTTCACAATAAATTAACAAGTCGGCAAGACCCATCACACCTAAACCTACACGTCTTTCGCCAAGTGCTTGTACTTTATTTTCTTCTAAGAAATATGGCGTAGCATCGATCACGTTATCTTGCATGCGTACACCAACACGAACAGTTTCTTTTAACGCTTCATAATCGACTGTTTTTGTGTCTTTATTTGCAAATTGTGCTAAATTCACAGCAGCCAAGTTACATACAGAATATGGAGCAAGCGGTTGTTCGCCACAAGGATTAGTTGCGACAACTTTTTGTCCGTATGCTGTTGCATTCGTTTTTTCGTTAGCATTATCAATGAAGAAAACACCTGGTTCTGCTGAATAAGTAGCACAAATGTTAATCAAATTCCATAACTCTTTCGCTTTTACTGTGCGATAAGTACGTACTTCGTAGCCCATTCTTTCCCATTCACGAACATCACCAATTTTATGCCAATTTTCATTGTAGAATTTCATCTCTTCTGGAGAATAAGCTTCGGTTGCTGGGAAACGCAATTCAAAGTCGCCGTCTTCCTCTACAGCCTTCATAAAGTCATCCGTAAGCGTAACGGAGATGTTTGCACCAGTCAAAAACTCGGAATTATGAACAGAATAAGTTCCGCCATCACGTAATTTTGTTTCCGCATCACGAATTATCTCACTATTAAATCCACCTAAACCTGGAATTGCTTTATAATTTATAATGCCTTGATACATAGCTTCTTCCTGGATTGTAAGAGGTTTGAATTTAAGCTTGTCCTTCGCTAGTTGTTTAATTGTTTCATCATTCGTATTTTCAATCAAGAAACGCAGAATACGAGGATTTTGCATTTTCGAAATTATAAATTCTGCAATATCAGGATGCCAATCTGCTAGCATTATCATTTGTGCGCCTCTCCGTGATCCACCTTGTTCAACAAGATGAGTCAGTTTAGCAATATCATCTAACCATGAAACAGAACCAGATGATTTTCCGTTCACTCCGCGAGCCAACGTATTTCTTGGTCTTAGAGTAGAGCCGTTTGTACCAACACCACCGCCACGACTCATAATTTCCATTACTTGCTTACGGTGATCACTGATTCCTTCACGAGAATCTGCAACGAATGGCATTACATAACAGTTAAAATAAGTTACATCTGTTCCTGTTCCTGCACCGTACAATACTCGTCCAGCTGGGATAAATTTCAAAGAAACTAGTTGTTGATAGAATTTCTCAAACCATTCTCCACGTTTTTCTTCTGTTTCTTCTACAGATGCGAGTCCTGTTGCATTTCTTTTTGCAATTTGCTCGTAATAAACTTCAAGAGGTTTTTCAATGACACTTAAAGGACGAGTAATAATTCCAGACTCGATTTTAGCAGCATCCTCAATTGCACTTCGGTAATCTTCCTCGATCTGCACCTCAGCTGTTTTTGCTTGTTCGTTAATAGAAACAATATAGCCTAGACCACGAGCTGGGAATTTCGGATCTTCTTTTACCGTTAAAACGACAAAATCTCCTGCTTTTAACGTTTTCTTTTCAGTATCCTTAAAAGAATAGCGATCAATCATGACAAGTCTCGACACACCTTTATGTGTAAGTGTCATATCTTGCGTAATAGGGTGAACTTGTGGAAATAATTGGATATCTTTATTTAATGCTTCGACATTTAAAGTAAGTTTGGTTTCATTTTTGGCTGTCACCATTTACTCTTCCTCCTTTCTACAAATTGCGATTGACACAATATGTAGTGGTTTTAATAATAATACGACACAATATGTAGAAGGTAAAGCAAATTGATTAGGGATTTTAAATATAAGAACTAATTTCCTATATTTCATTTTTGCTATAAGACATTGTTACTTTTATTTTTTAAAATTCCATTCATCATTGTCATACCTTGTCGCTTCTAGTTCTTTTACGTAATTTTGTTGTTCTTCTGTTAATGTATATTCAACCAATTCAATCTCCAAAGCATCAGCAAATCCTTTTTTAAAGGCAACTTTACATTCTTCAATCGTTACCGGTTTTGATATTATTTTGTTAATAGAGACAGCTTTTTGAGATAGGCCTTTCCTCACTCTATTTCTTACCTCGTCAGAAGTAAATTTAAACGTTTCAATTAACTTATCTTCATCGAGGTCAAGTAAAATCGCACCATGTTGTAGAATAACACCTTTTTGCCTTGTTTGAGCACTTCCAGCCACTTTTTTTCCTTCTACCACAAGTTCATACCAACTCGGTGCATCAAAACATACTGCGGATTTTGGTTTTTTTAAATTTTCTTTTTGTTTATCTGTATTCGGAATAGAAAAATAAGCGTTTAAACCAAGGTTTTGAAATCCTAATAGTAAACCTTCACTAATAACACGATAAGCTTCTGTTACAGTAGCAGGCATACTTGGGTAACTCTCTGTAACGATCACACTGTATGTAAGTTCGTGTTCGTGAAGCACCCCTCTTCCACCAGTAGGTCTACGAACAAAACCTAGTCCTAATCTTTTTACTGCATCCATATCAATCTCTTTTTCTACGGTTTGAAAATAACCAATTGATAATGTAGCTGGATTCCATTCGTAAAATCTAATAACTGGCGGAATAAGCCCTTCACTATGCCAATCAAGTAATGCTTCATCCATCGCCATGTTATAAGATGGACTACAGGGTCCAGAATTTATGAAGTACCATTTTGCCTTTTCCACCTTAATCTCTCCCTTCACAACGAGTATCATTTTATCAAATAGATTGAATTGTATCTAGCACTTCTTTTATAATGAATAGGAAACATAGAAAGGGGAAAGACCGTGTTAGAATTATTGTATTTTGTCATTGCTATACTCGTTGTACTTTTAGTCTATGCTGGAATCTCGGCATATCGTTTAAAAAAAATTGTTACTAACCTCACGCAAGAGCAATTCATTGAAGGCTATCGTAAAGCCCAACTGATTGATGTTCGTGAACCGAAAGAATTTGATGGTGGACATATTTTGGGAGCAAGAAATATCCCTTCATCTCAATTTCGTCAACGATACAAAGAAATTCGACCAGACAAGCCAGTGTATTTGTATGATCAAAGTGGCGCAAGAAGTTCTCGTTCAGCGATGTTTTTAAAGAAAAAAGGATATACACAATTATTCCAACTCCAAGGCGGATTCAAAGCTTGGACAGGTAAAGTTAAATCTAAGTAATACATAAGGTTCTTCTAATTTAAGAGGAACCTTTTTTCTTTCATCCATATTATTTTGGAGGGTTTAGATGCAAAAACATATATTATTTTCCCATTCAGAAGATTTTAGAAAGACTCACCCACATTATGAAGATTTTGCGATAGTTTCTAGACGAATTATTGCTTTATTGAACGAACGGACGAATGAAAGTTGGCAATCTATCGATATTGGTGAATCCATCCTCCAACTAGATGGGAACTTGTTAGAAATGATGGAAAAAAACTTGCTAAAATATGAGGTGCTTTGCTCCATTTTCGAAGCAAAATCTCAGGGCAAAATTTCCAGCAAGTCTCAATTATCCTTCGAAAATAAACTAGAGGTTGTAGAGACCTTTGAGAACAATTTGATTTTATTTCCACAATATAATGTTGCATTGACCTTAGCATTCAATTATTCTGGCGGAAATACATGGCCGGAATATCAACTTTATTCAACATCTGTTGAACAGGCGTTAAATTTTTTACAAGAAATTAACGAAAAGCTGAGACAATTATTAATGCAGGCCGTTACATATCTTGTGGATACGGAAAATGGTGTCCAGCGTAGAAATTACGGAGAGCAAGCTGCAGTTAATAGGGAGGATGTCCTTCTAGCAGAAAGTATTAAACAGGATATTTTCCGCTCGATTGATGAGTTTTTTAAAAAAGATGGCTATTTTTTCAAGGATTACGGACTTCCGTACAAACGTGGAATTCTGCTATATGGGGCTCCAGGTAATGGAAAGACAACATTAGTAAAATCGATAACAGGCTCTACAAAAGCACCTGTTGTCTATTGGCAGATCACAGAGTTCACTGGCAGTCATTCTATTCAAGAAGTATTTGGTATTGTTACGAGGCTAGCTCCTGCTATTTTAGTTATTGAGGATATAGACTCCATGCCTGAATATACTCGCTCGGTCTTTTTAAATACCCTAGACGGTGCGCAATCCAGAGAAGGACTATTTATCATAGGGACAACCAACTACCCTGAAAAAATAGATCCAGCACTTATAAATCGTGCCGGTCGATTTGATCGGGCATATGAAATTCCTTCTCCAACAGAAACGGTACGACAAAATTATTTACGTAGACTTGATATCAAAGAAATCTTCTCTGACGATCAAGTAAAAAAAATGGCAAAGCTCTCAAAAGGCCTTTCAATGTCTCAATTAAACGAATTATATATGTCCGTAGCTCTGAACTGGCACTATGATGGAAAATTAGACTTCGAGAAGCGAATTGAGGAATTAACGAAGCAAAATAACCGTACGAATAAGAACAAATGGGAAAATGATGAAAGTTCAATTGGGTTTAACTATTAATGAACTGAGTGATATAATATGCATGTTACTAAAGAATCGAAAAGATTTTACTATGTAATCGCTATTCTAGTCTCCATAGTTTTTGGCCTAGCTAGTAGATATATCAGTGCTTTACCTATGTTTATAGTAAATCATGCTGGTGATACACTTTGGGCAATTATGGTGTATTTTCTATTTCGAATTATCTTTGTACACAAAAGTCTGCTTTTGGCGATTTATTTAAGCCTTGTTTTTTGTTTTTGCATCGAATTTAGTCAGCTATATCAGGCAGACTGGATAAATACAATAAGAGGTTCTTTGCTCGGTTCTCTAATACTTGGCAAAGGATTCCTTCCTGAAGATTTGATACGATATTCTATTGGTATTTTATTAGCTTATTTGCTGGATAAATGGATTTCTACTAAGTGGTGTAACTATCATTAGAATTATATATGTTATTACTTGTTATGAACGTCGTAAGCCCATCTTAAAGTCAAAATCTGCCTCTAACGTCTTCAGTAGGTTTTGGACAGATTTGTAGCTATATTACAAACGACAGATTAAAGAGAGATTATTCGTAGCTGACGTTACGAACAATCTCTCTTTTCTCGGTACCCTTATGGGGATTAACTGTCCTTCGCCGTCTGAAGAAGGGAAGAAAGCACTCATCTGGAAAACTATTTTTTATTGCTCATTTTCTAAATAACGGTCTCTCAAAATATTGCAATGATGTAGCTCATGACCTAGAATTATCACAACCAGTGCCCTTGCAGTTACATTAGAATTATTCGCAGTTCCACTTTTTTGCATACTCTCCGCATCTATACTCTTCACGAGATGAATAGTTGAACTACGAACAGCTTGGAGGTTTTGTAACAAATCATTTATCGATTGCTCATTGAATGACGCTGCTTTTACATATACCTCCTCATCAAAGCCTGGAAGTGATACTGCATCCCCTCTAACAACAGACAATAGTCTGTGAGCCATAATTCGTTCTGTATCTGCCATATGCCCTAACAATTCTTTAACGGTCCATTTCTCAGCCGCATAACGGAACATTCCCTGTTCCTCAGATAATTGGGAAACGAGCCTAGTAGTTTTATCAATACCCTCTTCTAATAGATTAACAAAATCCCCTTCAGAAACAAGTTCAACATAACTTTGATAATACGGAGCATATTCAGCTTTTCCTAGTATTTTTTGCACTATAACCCCTCCTATACTTTATAAAGTATTTATTCTATTGGAAGTTCAATAATTCCTTTAAATTAGAAATGAATGGCAAAAAGTGCGATCCTAGGAAGAATCGCACGATTGCTATTATGCTTTTGTATATCGTAATACCGGCTTACGTGCGGCTTTTGTTTCATCTAAACGGTTTATCACCGTAGTGTGCGGTGCATCTTGAACGATTTCTGGGTTTTCTTCTACTTCTTTCGCAATTTGAATCATCGCATCACAGAAAGCATCTAAAGTTTCTTTTGACTCAGTTTCTGTTGGTTCGATCATCATGCCCTCTTCTACATTCAATGGGAAGTAGATCGTAGGTGGATGATAACCAAAGTCAAGCAAGCGTTTTGCCATATCTAGCGTACGAACACCAAGTTTCTTTTGACGACGACCACTTAGTACAAATTCATGCTTACAATGACGATTATAAGGTAGATCAAAATGTTCCTCTAAACGTCTCATCATGTAGTTTGCATTTAATACAGCATACTCTGTTACCGCTTTAAGACCATCTGGCCCCATCGAACGAATATACGTGTATGCACGTACATTAATACCGAAGTTTCCGTAGAATGGTTTTACTCTTCCAATTGTTTGCGGTCGATTATAATCGAATGTATATTTGTCTTCCTCTTTTACAAGAACTGGACTTGGTAAGAACGGTATCAAATCAGCCTTAACTCCAACTGGACCTGAACCCGGACCTCCGCCGCCATGTGGACCTGTAAATGTTTTATGCAAGTTCAAGTGAACACAGTCAAAGCCCATATCTCCAGGACGTGCTTTTGACATAACAGCATTTAAATTTGCACCGTCATAATACAATTTACCACCCACACCGTGGATAATCTCAGCTAATTCCAGAATAGTTTCTTCAAATAAACCTAAAGTATTTGGATTAGTTAGCATCAACGCAGCAGTATCTGGGCCAACAACACGACGTAAATCCTCCAAGTCTACTAAGCCTTCCTCATTGGATTTTACTGTAATCGTTTCGAAGCCTGCAACTGTAGCTGAAGCAGGATTAGTTCCATGTGCAGAGTCAGGAACGATTACTTTTGTACGTTGTGTATCCCCATTTGCTTCATGGAAAGCTCGAATCATCATTAAAGCTGTCCATTCACCATGTGCACCTGCAGCAGGTTGAAGTGTCACTTCATCCATTCCAGTTATCTCGATTAAATGCTCTTGAAGATCATACATTAATTCCATTGCACCTTGAACAGAGCTTTCATCTTGTAATGGATGAATATTAGCAAAGCCAGGGAAACGTGCAACTGATTCATTAATTTTCGGATTGTATTTCATCGTACATGATCCAAGTGGATAAAATCCTGTATCCACACCATGGTTACGATTAGATAAAGCTGTATAGTGACGCATAATATCTAGTTCAGATACTTCTGGTAATTCAGCTTCCTCAGCACGTTGCATACCTTCTGGTAATAGAGTTGATAAATCTACTGCAGGCACATCTAGTTCAGGTAGATTATATCCTACACGACCTTCTTTTGTTATTTCAAAAATTAGTGGTTGATTATCCTTATGCATAAAGAGCCCCCATTTCTTGCACGAGTGCATCTATTTCCTCTTTTGTACGCTGTTCTGTTACAGCGATTAATACATGATTTTTCAGATCAGCATTTACGCGACCTAAGTCAAAACCACCGATAATTCCTTTTTCAAGAAGTCCTTTATTTGCATCTGCAACTGAACCGTTTACTTTTACAACGATTTCATTAAAATGAGCTCCTTGATACACCACTTCAAATCCTGCTTTTTCAAAGGATTGTTTTGCATAATGTGTTTTTACGATATTTTGGGTTGCCATTTCTTTTACACCTTTTTTGCCAAGTGCAGTCATCGCAACAGAAGCAGCAAGTGCATTTAATGCCTGATTTGAACAGATGTTCGAAGTAGCTTTATCACGACGGATATGCTGTTCACGAGCCTGCAACGTTAACACATAGCCACGACGGCCCTCTTCATCCGTAGTTTCACCAACTAAACGACCTGGTACTTTACGCATAAGCTTAGAATTTACCGCAAAGAATCCACAATGTGGCCCACCAAATGCTTCAGATATTCCAAAGACTTGCGCATCTCCTACTGTAATATCTGCTCCAAATTTACCTGGAGGTGTCAACACACCAAGTGCAAGTGGATTAGAGGATACAACGAATAGCGCATTTTGCGCATGTGTCAGTTGTTCCACTGCCGCTAAATCCTCTATTTGTCCAAAGAAATTAGGATATTGGACCATTACTGCCGCAGTATCTTCATCTACTAACCCTTCTAATTTCACTAAATCCGTTACCCCGTCTTTCATCGGCACAGTAACTACTTCAATATTCTGACCTTGTGCATATACCTTCACTACATCGATATATTCAGGATGAACAGCCTCAGAAACAATTAGCTTTTTACGACGTGTATGACCTGCAGCAAGATTCCCTGCTTCTGCTAATGCCGTACCACCGTCATACATAGATGAATTCGCTAGGTCCATTCCCGTAAGTTCACATATCATTGTTTGAAATTCAAAAATTGCTTGAAGCTCACCTTGTGAAATTTCTGGTTGATAAGGAGTGTAAGCTGTATAAAATTCAGATCTAGAGATAACATGATCTACAATAATCGGTTTGAAATGATCATATACCCCAGCACCTAAAAATGACGCGTATTGTTTACTGTCAGCATTTTTTGCAGCTAGCTGGCTCAATTCTTTAAGTAGAGCTGATTCCGCTTTTGCAGGTTTAATATTGTACTCACCTTTAAAACGAACTTTTTCAGGAATGTCTGCAAACAATTCATCAATCGCAGAAATGCCAATTACATCTAGCATTTCTTTTTGATCTTGTTCAGTCATTGGTAAATAACGATGCTTCATCAATGGACAACCTCTTTCTATGTCTTATTTTTCTCTTTTATAAAACGGAGTTGCTACTGTAATTGCTTTTAATCGTTTATTTCTTATCTCAATTTCCACCTCTTGCCCAAGTTCTGCAAATGTTGTGTCAATTAAAGCTAAACCAATATTTTTCTTAAGAGTAGGAGATTGTGTACCCGATGTAACGTGACCAATTTGCTTGTTATCTACAAATACCGGATAGCCCGTACGAGGAATTCCTTTATCAATCATTTCGATACCAATACTTTTTCTTGGTACACCATTCTCTTTTTGTTCAAGCAAGATAGCTTTACCATTAAAATCTTGGTCTTTGTTAAGTTTTACGACAAATCCAATATTAGCTTCAAGAGGAGTAATATCTTTTGTTAGTTCCTGTCCATATAGTGGTAAACAAGCTTCAAAACGTAATGTATCTCGAGCACCAAGACCACATGGAATAATACCCTCTTCTTTACCTGCTTCTAATATGCTGCTCCACAGCTCTGTTACATCATTTGCAGATGCATATATTTCAAATCCATCTTCCCCTGTATAGCCAGTTCGAGAGATAATGACATCTTTACCAGCAACATCGACATTATTTGCAAAACGGAAAAATCCAATCTCATCTAAATTTTTGGTAGTCAGCTTCTGTAAAATTACTTGCGCTAACGGTCCTTGTAAAGCAAGTAAACCATAATCTTCTGATTTATTTACTAGTGTTACATCTCCAGTAATATTTTCCTGCATCCAGTTAAAATCTTTTTCGATATTTCCAGCGTTAACAACAAGAAGATAATGATTGTCTTCAATTTTGTAAATCAATAGATCATCAACGATACCGCCATCCTTATAACACATGGCTGTGTATTGTGCTTGACCATTTACTAATTTTGAGACATTATTCGTCATAAGTTTTTGAAGATATTCCTCACTAGCTGTTCCTGTCAGGATTATCTCTCCCATATGAGAAACATCAAACAAACCAGCTTTCGTTCTTACTGCTTCATGTTCTGCCTTGATACTTGAGAATTGTACTGGAAGCTCCCAACCTCCAAAGTCAATGGTCTTTCCTCCGTAATTTGCATATACATCAAATAAAGGTGTTCGTTTCAACTGTTCTGCCAAAATAATCTCCTCCTTCACTATTTCCATACAAAAAAGGACAGATTAACCCCTTTGAAAAAACAAGGGTTCTCTGTCCTGGGACCTGAAAGTTTACCAAAAATGGCTTTCCTCTTTGGTGGCTTCACGTATGTATAAACGAAAGCGCTCTCCAGAGTTGCGTCCTATACGAGTTCTTTTGCCTGAGAGATTCATAATTTTCATTACTTGCTCCTTCGGCGACGCAGCTAATGCGTTCTCTCCCCGTATAATCATTCGCGATATCTGTATAACTCACTCTTTGTCTATATCCTAACATTCAAGTAAATCAGAAGCAATACTTTTTAATAAAATTAGTAAAACACGAACATTTAAATCGAAATAAATAAAATCATTCGCCTTTCAGACGATTCACTTGGTATCCAGCATACTCCGTAATCTGTCTTAATGGTCGATGTTCTGTCCGAATTGTTATATGTGCAGCCTTTTTATAAAACCATTTCCTCGTTTTATACAATTGTTCTAATTCTTCCTTTGTACTATTTTGCACAATTGGTCTGTTTTTGTCACTTTTAATTCTCATCCATATATCTTCAAAAGTTGCATCTAAATAAAGTACAAGTCCAGTTCTTCGCATCACTTCAATATTTTTTTCGTTCATGGCAACCCCACCACCTGTAGAAATAATGCACGATTCGTTCCGGAAATTTTCTAGGAAGTCAGTCTCTACTTTCCGAAAGTAAGCTTCTCCCTCTTGCTCAAAAATTTCAGGAATCGTTCTATTTTGTAATCTCACAATTTCCTTATCCATATCATAATAGGGCATTTTTAAGAAAAAGCTCAATCTCCTACCAATCGCACTTTTACCACTGCCCATAAATCCAACTAAATATACTTTATACATGATTCACCAACTCACTAAACTCCAATTTTCTCGGTGCCATAATTCCAACAAGTTATTCTTTATTATAGAGAGTGGCTTTTTTTATTACAACTATAAAAAAATGGATTCAGTAACAACTATCGCATATTTTGTCGATGAAATATCTCTAACCTTTCAACTGTTGCATTTGTATAAAACTTCTCCAAGGCATCGTACGTTTGATATTTGGATTGATATGCTGCGGTAATTGTCAGTAAGAAGACAGTTACAACTAGCAACAAAATAACTACAGCTGGAAAGAAAACCCCTCTTTCATTCTGTACTAAATGTAACATAAAACGCATGCTCCTTCTCTATACCATTCAAGAAATTAACTTTAATCTGAAGTAACTTATCCTCCATCGTAACAAATAAGGACTCAACATTAACCAACATCTGCTCATGACCATCTCCGTTTTTTTGTTTCCGGACCAGATTTTTGTATAATCCCACTTTATAAGTTGTTTTATCGTTTCTTATCGTAAAGTTGTTTAAATTCTCTATCTCAATGGAGTCCACTTCGGTTAGATAGGAATCTACATATTGTATGAACAACGCCCATTCTATTTCAGTACTATCAGTCACGCTTGCTTCCGTGTTTGTTAACCACCACATAGTAGCTACTAGCACTTGAGCAAACAGCATAAACACTGCTAGATGAAGAATCCCCTCTAGTAATGTGTAACCTAATTGATTACTTATTTTCATTTTATTAATGGTACACATTTAAGCTGCACCTCTCGCATCCCTTCGTAGTTTATACAAATATTTTCGTTATCTATTTCATAAGAATATGGAACCTTTTCTATATACATCACACCATTCGAAATACTTTCAAATGTATAAGTCTTTGCAACCTCATACAAGACCAATGAAGTATGATACCTCCTCTTTTGATCTTCTAATTGAACCATCATATTACTTAATAACGGCAATATTGTCGTAGCAATTAGAAAAGTGATACTTAATGATAAAATTGTCTCCGGCCAAGAAAAACCATTACTATTTTTCATAATTTACGACACCTCTACCTATATAAAGCGTTATTCGCTTCTCGCCTTTATCTGTTTCAAACAAAAAGTTACCGAAATCATTTACATTTCCACCTGGATGAAATGCAATACCTTTTAAAGTACTATCAACACTTAAACGCATATGCTTTGGTAACTCTTTTTCAAACAAAAGCTTATCAGCGATCTTTCCCTCATATTTAGTTCTATTCGCAGGAAATGTTAAGTGAGTATATCTGTAATCTGTAATTGAAATCGCCTGAAGCCGCTGAATATCCAAATGAAGTTGTCTATAGAATCTTTCTTCCTCCATTTCCTTCATCTTAGTAGATGTTAATAGAAGAACCGAAGAAGATACTACAATCACAATCGATAAAACAAGTAACATCTCAATCATTGTGAACCCCTTCTCGTTCAACTTATTTCTTTCCATTTTTGTTATTATTACTATTGACCTTACCTGTTGAAGCATCAATACTAACTGGATCTCCATTCGGACATGTTGTGTCAATACCCGGCAAATACCCACCTTCTTCAAGTTCAGCTAAACTAGGGATTTTTTTATGTTCAATTTTGTATGCAGCAACTTGACCTTCCAACATTTTCACAAATGCTTGACAGCTTTTTTCATCAATATTTGCAGAATGCTTTGTCACATTAGGAATTGATATGAGAATTAGTACAGATATGATAAGCAAAACAATCATCATTTCAACTAGAGTAAAACCTCTGTTATTTTTCAGTAGTTTCTTCATAATATCTCCTTTACACAATGTTAATCATGTTATAAATAGGCAATAATATTGCTAAATAAGCACCAATGATAAAAACAGCTAATATTAAAAATAAAGTTGGTTGAACTATACTTATATATCGAGAAAGCTTTCTTTCAATTTCTTGACTGAGAAACTCACTGTAGAGAGATAGCTCTCTACCCAAATAACCACTATTCTCACCGTGCACAACAAAATGAAATAATTCGTTTGTAAACGTGCCTAATAGCAGAACCGCACTGGAAAACGATTCACCATGTATAACCTTCTCTTTCATCTGATCACCGATAAACTGCAGCACTTTATGTTCATTTTGAGCAATCAATGCTTCAAATGATTGTTGTAATGGCATACCACTTTCCAAGAGCACTCCCATCTCTCTTGCAAATACTCTCGTCAATAACAAACGGTACCAACTTCTAACTATAGGTAAATTTAAATAAATCAAGAGCTGATTCTCTATGGGAAGCCGTTTCACAATCGTATTGGACAAAATAATTAGACAGGAGCAAATTATCACCGTTACAAAAAATATATTTGGCATTTGCAAGAGATATCCTGTCCAACTTAAAGAATTATCCGATGACATATTTACTCTAGAACCAATTAAAGATTCCATATTTGGTAAGAAATAAACTCTAAACATCGTAAACAATAAAAAAAGTATCAAAAATAAAAATATTGGATACAACAATAAGTTATTTAAACGTTTTTTCGCGCCTTCAAAAAATGCAGTATTCACCCCTAATACAGCAATTGTTTGTTGTAATTTGCCATGTACTGAAGCAAGATTCAATGGCAACAATAATCTGCTCGGAAACCCTAATAACTTAAAAACATCAACGGCGGATAATCCACTTCTTTGCACATCCGTTATTTGTTTGCTAACAGTCTCTGAATCTTTCACATGAAATGGCAATAGCATAGTCACTGATTCGTGAAATGTGTAACCTTCTTTTAAAAGATCACTAAGCCTACTCAAAAAAGAGGAATGCATATTTGGCGGGATTGTTTGATGCTTCCTTTCCAAATAACTTTTAACCTTTTTCAATAACACCTTCTCTTACACCTCTCTCAATTTGATAGGATAAAGAAAGGGGATACGGAATACGGTAAGTTTTACCTATTAACATAGAGTGAAATGCTTCCTCTAACAAATCATCTGAAAGAATCTCAAACACTGCAGATAATTCAGAGTCTTTCTCTGCTGAAGCTACGACTAGTCTTTGAGTAACTATACCGATAATCGTTTGCTTTAACTCCTCTGTAGTGACACCTAAATCTAATAGACGATATAGAGATCCTACGCCGTCTTTTGCATGTATGGTTGAAACGACAAGATGGCCAGTGAGCGCTGCTTGGATAGCTGCTTTCGCAGTGGACTCATCTCGAATCTCCCCTATCATAATTACATCTGGTGAATGGCGTAATATAGCCTTTAATCCTGCAGAATAGGTCACTCCGGAACGTTCATTTACTTGTATTTGAAGTAAGTGAGACTGACTATTCTCGACTGGGTCTTCTAACGAAATTACATGTCGATTTAAGTTTTCTGCACAATATTTGGTAAGTGAATACATAGTGGTGGACTTTCCTGAGCCAGTGGGGCCAACGAATAAAATCAATCCTTGGCGATTATTCGCAAGATCTACAATTTTTTCAGTTGCATCTCTAAATAGAGAGAGGGAATGAATAATTTTGGCGTTGTCATGCAGTTGGAGGCGAATTACCATACTTTCCTTTCTAAAAATGGAAGGAAGTGTAGAAACACGAAATGAGAATTTATGAGAATCGAATACTTGTTGAAAGGAACCACTTTGTGGTTTTCTTTTTTCGCTGATATCAAGAGAGGATAAAAACTTGAAGAATGAAATGATACGCTCACCTAAATTCAAAGGGAGCTTGCCTGCTTCAAACATCTGAGAATTTTTTTTAAAGTAATAAATGTAGTTTTCTTCATTAGGAATCATGTGCAAGTCTGTTGCACCGAATTTATGGGCTTTACTAAGTAAGCGAAAACACTTTTGTTCAATCATATTTTCTATTTGTTGCATAATTTTCCTTTCCCCAGATACAAGTTGCGACCGCAAACAGCTTGTACTAAGTATTATACTTGGTTACATTGAGAAATGGAAGTAGTTTTTTAAATTTTCTGTTATATGATAATTATTTTGTTAATCTCTCTTTCTTTATTATAATAGTAACTAATATCAGAAAGAAGGTAATTGTATGCCAAATACTTTAAAGCTAACAAATGCATTAGCAGACGAAACTAGGTATTCGATTTATCAATATATTGTTAAACAAGTCCAATCAGTAAATGTGCAACAAATTGCAGATCAATTCGGCATCCATCCAAATGTTGCTCGACTCCATTTAACCAAACTTAATGAATCTAAGTTAATTACTTCTGAGTTACTTAATAACAAAAAAGGCGGTCGCCCTGCACGTATATATTCACTTGCAGATCTACCAATACACTTAAGTTTTCCTAAACAGGAAAATCATTTACTGTTAGAGTGGTTATTAGAGTTAGTAGAAACTATGGGTATTGAAGCGCTTGAAAAAGCCAAAAATATCAGCTATACTTCTGGGCACAATTCTATCCAACAGTCATTATTAGCTGAGCAGAGCTTCGATCAGAAAATAGAGCTACTATCTGCCGCCGCTCTCTCTGTTGGCTATATTCCAAATATCACGAATAAAGATGATAAACAAATTATTACATTTTCTATTTATAATTGTCCCTATAAAGGACAACTGTCTAATCATCCACACATTATTTGTAGTATCCATGAATCATTTTTAAAAGGACAGTTTGATGCTTTGTTTCCAAATAATGAATTTGTTCAGCTAGAAAGTAAACAAAATCACTGTAGCAATTGCGTATATCAAATAGAAGTTCTATAATGAGTGCATAGATAATACATATTTGTGACAATGCAGAGTATAATGTGTAAAGAAAACTAATAATCAGTTTACATGTATCAACACTTTCATTTATAATAAATATGAGAATTATTTGTATGGTTGTAAAAGGAGGGACTACAAATGGGCAATATGTATAAAGTAATGGCTTTCTGGACAGGGATTTTTGCAGTTATGTTTTATTTAGGTGATATGACAGAAGCTTCTTTACTATTTTTAGCAAATACGGGATTATTCCTTCTTTTAGGGTTTTTAAACCTTTCAGAGCGTATGTATATGTACATCTTCGGAGCTTACTTAATGTTCTTCTTCGCAGGATTTACATATTACACGACATTCATGCATGTACCAGGCGCGGGACATTAATAATTCATTCCCCAAAAAAGCAGCTCATTTATTGAGTTGCTTTTTTGCTTATTTAGGATAAACCTGTTTCTAATGTTCTCGAAGACCATTGGACAGACGTTTTGTATTATTTTTCCCAAGTGGGTTTTTAGTGATAATGACCATTTTCATCAACTAAGTAAATATCATATAGCTGGGTAAATACATATTATGCTGAACAACGTAGCACACTATAATAAGAAGGCTGAGACTTCCCCCTCGCGATCGCGACACCTTCATGACCATCTATCGTGTTAAGCTGAGGTAACGCCTCCTAAAGCGTCTACCTGAAACATTCTATATGTCCCGTGAACCCAAAATATAATTTTAATTTAGGAGGAGCACATCTATTAAAATCCATTTAAAAATGGATTCGACTCCGTTTCTGCTTCAATAGTTGTGGATGGACCATGACCTGGATAAACAAGTGTTGTTTCGGGTAGTGTTAGCAGTTTTGTATGAATGGCTTTCATTAGCTCAGATTGGTTACCTCCAGGGAGATCTGTCCTCCCGATACTGTTTTGGAAAAGGGTATCCCCCACAATAGCAAAATTCTCTTCTTGAAAATAGTAGGTTAAACTACCAGGTGAATGTCCTGGTGTATGTAGTAGTTCCATGTGGAATTCTCCAATTTTTAACTCTGACTCATTATTTATTAAATAATCCGCCTCTTTACAAATAATAGAAGGGATTTCAGCATATTTGGATGAGCCGTTTTTTGAAGGATCTGCCAACCATTTTTTCTCTGATGTATGGATATATACTGGAATATCAAAGCACTCTCTCACTTGTTCTACTGCTCCGATATGGTCAAAATGTGCATGAGTTAATAAAATAGCTAGCGGTTTCATCTTTAAACGATGAAGTTCACTAATTATTCTTTCCCCTTCTCCTCCTGGATCAAAAATTAAGCATTGCTTCATGTTATTAGAAACCAAATAACAATTTGTTTGAATATAACCTAGTGGATAAGTTCGAACATTTAACATAATAATCACCTCTTACCTATCATAAACGAAATACCATCTTTTGTTCAATTATTCACCACTTTTCTACTCGACAAAACTTACAATTAGAATTACAATAGAAGAGGAATATGCAAATGCGACATTCATTTTCTGATGTCGAAAGGAGTGTCTTTTCATGAACTTATTAATGGTTATCTTTGGTCTAGTTACACTTTTAGCTGTAGTTGGCACTTATCAAGCTTTTAAAGAAAAGAATGTGTTAGGTGTTCTATTTAACTTTGGTACATTCGCTGTTTTTGGCTTCTTTACAGTCATGACTATTGTGAACCAAGGCTTCCCACCAAGCTTACACTAAAACGTAATTAAAAAAGCTGCTGTACATTTCATATATGTACAGCAGCTTTTTTCTATTCATTTAAATGAATCCATTTCTTTTCGACCATCGGATTCGTAATAATCCAATTTTCCTTTGCAAATCCTCCCAAGCAATTTTCTGCGTTAGGAGAGCAAGATATAGGCTGTTCATTTGTTTCTCCCAATATCTGTTGGCCGTCTAAAGATATCTTTGACAATACACTCTGTTGGTTATCATCATCCTGATTACGAAACTCTTTTGCGTTTAGTAAGATAAATTCTGTTGGTGAAATAATAGACATAGACGAAGTGACCCATTCGGAATAATTTGAAACTGCAGGTGTTACCCACTCATATTTTTTAGTACCATTTAACTCTTCAAGACGGTACTCAAATTGCTTTTTCTCTTCGTTAATTTGAACGTAAACAATTGCTTCTCCTATGTTTGTTACGTCTAATATTTTTTCTTCACCAGTAGTCTTTAATGTTCCATCTAAGATTGAGTAAAGCAAAAGTTCACTACCATCTAATCCAGAGTCAGACCATCTAAAAACCATTAATTTTTCCTCGTCATACCATTTCACAAAAGGATTTTCTACTTCAATAGAAGTTAACTCTTGTGTAACACCGTCATATACGAATGTACTATAAGACCAATCCTCATAGAAGGTAGAAAAAACAACTAAGTTTGGATTTGTTGGATGCCAATCCATGTAAATTTCAGCGGATTCGAACGATAGGCTTTGAGAAACATAACCATTTTTATGTAAAAATTGAATTTCTGCTGTTGAAGAGTCTTTGGAAGTATGTAATAAAATCATTTCTTTAGAAGGATGAATGGTACCCTGAATAATAGGAGTAGTCGTAGTATAAATTGTTCGCCAACTATTCGTTGAAACATTATATGATCTAACCAACCATTGTCCCTTTTCCGCAATAATAAAAACTATTTCTTCATTAGACATCCACCCTACCACACTTTGAAAGGCATTGTTATCCAACAAGATTGATGGTATTTCTTTATCAGTTGGTTTATCGACTTCAACTATATCAATATCGGATGGTTTTTCAACCTCGTTTTTAGGAATGTTTGTTTCAATGTCTGCACATGCTTGGAGGAAGATGGCACAAAATAATAATATAAAAGCTTTTTTCAACATACTCCCCCCTTCTTATCTTAATAGACGAATGTAAAGCGATTTTGTTTCATAAAAAAGCACAGACAATAAAATGTCCGTGCTTTTTCTTATTCATCTTCTTTTATTGCCTCATCTATAAGCAAGTTCCCAGTTTTCAAATCATAAAAACGCAGTAAATCACCATTAATAATTTGATCGGAATATCCAAGTTCTTGAGTGGCTCTATCTATATAAGGCTGACAGCTTTCCATCTCAATCTGTAAACCTGTTCCATTATCATAACAAGCATTGCCTGCATAAACAAGTTTATCAGTTACAAAACCGCCATCTCGGAATACAACAAATTCTTCATGTTCTTCTGAGAACAAATCTGCTCCAAGCTGCATATCTTTAGATGTGTCAACACCCAATGCATGTAAAATTGTTGGACGCAAATCAATTTGACCAGACGTCTCGGTAACTTCTTTACCTTCTCCACTATTCGGAATATGAACGAATAATGGAACACGTTGAAGTTTAGCCGATTCATATGGAGTTATTTCTTTCCCTAAATATTGCTCCATTGCTTTGTTATGATTTTCGGAAATTCCGTAGTGATCTCCGTACATAACGATAATAGAGTTATCATATAACCCTTGTTCTTTCAGGTCCTCAAAGAATAGTTTCAATGCTTCGTCCATATATCGAACAGATTGGAAATATCTATTGAGTGTATTAGAGTTAGAATTATACTCCGGAATAAGCATATCTTCTTCATCCAAAGTAAAAGGATGATGATTTGTTAATGTAATTAGACGTGAATAGAATGGCTGAGGCATATCTGCCATTAAATCAACTGATTGCTCTAAGAATGGAATATCCTTCATACCCCAGTTAACAGAATCCTCTTCATTCACTACAAAACTTTGTTCATCATAATACTTTTGAATATCCAATGCGCGATACATTATATCTCTATTCCAGAAACTTTTATTATTAGGATGTAATACATTTGTATAGTATCCTTCTTCATTTAAGCTTTCTGCCATCGAATGGAATGTGTTCCCACTATGGGTAAAGAATACTGCTCCTCCACCTAATGGGTACAAAGAATTTTCTAATAAAAACTCAGAATCAGACGTTTTCCCTAACCCTGTTTGATGGTAAAAATTAGAGAAATAATATGTGTCTTTATCTTGCGTTAGAGAATTTAAGAATGGCGTCACTACATGACCATTCATATCATTGTTAATAACGAATGATTGTAAGGATTCCATAGAAACTACGATTAAATTACGATCTTCTGCAACTCCAAACATTTTTTCGTTAGCATCTAATTGGTTTGATCGCACATAGTTATTAACTTCTACTAATTCACTACCATCAGCAAGTGCTCTTTGAGCATGTGATTTAGATTGGATATATATATCATATAAATGATAGTTATACGGTCCGATATTCTTTACAAGCATTTCACGATCAAAGCTTCGTGTTAGTAGCTGTGGTCGCTCAATTTCAGATAAACCTAAGTTTAAAAATAGAATTGCTGCAGTCATTACAAAATAAGCTCTTCTTACAGCAGGCTTTACAAGTGTAACTTTGTCCCCGATTTTCAACCACTTCAATGCAATAATGATGATGGCAACATCTGTGAAATAGAAAATATCAGTTAAAAAGATACTTTCTGCTGCAGAGGAACCCAAATCGCCAAAATTACTTGTTTGAAATAGTACCGGTATTGTAATGAAATCTGTGAAAAAACGGTAAAATACAGCGTTTGCATATACAACAGCTGAAAGTATTATACTAGCAATTACTATATATCTATTTCTAGCTTTAGGACTCTTAAAAAATAAGGAAAGTCCGTAGATAAATAGTAAAAAACTTAGCGGATTAATAAAAAGTATCAGTTGTTGCATCAAATTTTCAATATCCATGTCAAAGCTCGTGTGGTAAACGATATATGTTTTTATCCATGTTGCCACAATAGCAAGAATCAGAATAGAATGTGTTGGCCAATTTTTTTTATTCATGCCTACACCCTCCCCTTTTTACTCTTTAATTTAATATGTTAAAAGCAACAAAACTTATCTTAATCCTTTCTTTACAATAAATCAACATAAAAGAATAAGGATTTTGATACAATTGTACAAGTCTTACATACCATACCCTATATTAGACGGATTCAACCAGTAAAAAGTTTCATTTTTTTATAAAAATATAAAACGTCAGAGCAAAATCAACTCTGACGTGTTCTAAACTTTACAATTACTCTGTTCTTTTCTCAATAATAAAATGGCTAGTTGAAATTCTTTTGACTCAATCATTTGCATTTTATATAGCTCTCGAATTTCATCTTCCATTATTTCTAAATCTGCTAGACGATCTTTCGTATATACATATATCCCAAATCGTTTCAAAAGTTGCATAACGTCGTATACTGAATTCATACTATTCATCCTTTTGTCGAATCTGTTTGCACAGAAAAGTTTGGTTCGGTGTAATAATTTTATCTACAGGAATATCAAACACGTCATATTCAACGAATTCCACTACTTGAATATCAAAGGCCAATGATATTGTATCTCCACTAAAATTGGTTAGAAAACGGTCATAATAGCCCCCACCATAACCAATACGATATCCTGTTTCACTATATACAATTCCAGGTACGACTAGTATATCAATCTCTTGCGGGATAATTGCTTTAGACTTCAGTGGATTAGGTTCGAGTAAGTGCATATAAACACGTTCTAATTGATCAAAATTTTGTATTTGATAAAATACCATAGATTTATCCGAAGGTGAACATTTAGGAACTACAACATTTTTTCCCATGCTCCATAATTGTTTTATTATACTCCATGTATCGACTTCAGGAAAGTTAGAAATCGTTAATCCAATAGTGGAAACGTCTAAATCCATTATATGTCTCAAAAACTGTACTTCAATTTGTTTTGAATAATTATTATATGTTACTTCATCTAAAGAAGTTAATCGATCTCTCATCGCACTTCTCGCAATTTTCTTTGTCAAAGTAAGTCATTCCTCCTTACAATAGAAAAAAACCAAAACCATACTTGGTTTTGGTTTAGGTTATTATTTAGTTTCTCTATGAAGAGTCATTTTCTTATCACGTGAGCAATACTTTTTAAGTTCAAGACGTTCTGGATTGTTACGCTTGTTTTTCTTAGAAATATAGTTGCGCTCTCCGCAATCTGTACAAGCTAATGTAATATTAACGCGCATGGTTGTCCCTCCCACTCTTTGTCAGGATTAAATATAAAACTTGAGCATGATTTATACGACTAACCAATTATAGCATAGATCCAAATAAAATCTACTATTTATACAAGAATTTATTCAAAGTTTTTTTGAATATGGTAGTATGAGTATAGGAATATAACAATAGAGGTGAATACAATGGACTTTTCCATCATTATAATGATTATTGGTGTTGTATTAATAGCAATTTCTTTTTTCTTCAAGGATTCCTCCAAAAAAATGGAATCAGAATTAGAAGATCTTTCATTCACGGTTTATCAAGAAACAAGCACTATAAAGCGCAGACTTAAAGTAGTAGAGGAAGAACTACTAATCGAATCTACAAAAGTAACTGCACCATTAAAGAAACAAAACAAACCTGTCATTCATGACATTATAAAAAACCAAGTCTTAGAATTGCATAAACAAGGTTATTCATTAAAAGAAATTGGTACCCGTTCCTCTTTAACCATTGATGAAATAAAATACGTAATTGGTGGTGGAAAGTGATGAATAAAACCATTCGAAATATAGGAATCGGATTATTTCTTGCTGGTGCTGCATTTCAAATAGAAGAAATTGTCGAAAAAGAGGAAATAACTTCTACTAGTACTAGTACTGAGGATGATTATGAGCAGGCTCAACAGGAACTTACTGAAGTAAAAAAACAACTCGCTGAACTGCAACTAGATTTAAATACTGCACAACAAGACCAAACAAATGCAACAGATAAAGTTGTCGAAACCGCAACTACTGAACAAACCCCAACTGTTGCGTCGATGACTCTCTCTGTTGAGGTAGGGATGGCTTCATCAGAAATAAGTGCACAGCTAGCAGAAGCTGGTATCATTTTAAACAAAGTCGATATGGATAATTATTTATCAGATCAAGGTTTAGCAGAACGCATCCAAATAGGAAATTATGAACTAAACTCCTCCATGTCTTTAAAACAAATTGCCGAAACAATTACTCGTTAAGAAAGAACATGCAAAAAGACTTTAGGTCTTCAATAATAGAGATGAAGATATGCGTTAATTTCCGCTTCGAACGGACGCTTTCCGTGGGCACGGCTTCAGCCGCTTCCTTCGCACGCTCAGTCCAGGGTCTTCAGCTCGCGCTGTTCCCACTGGAGTCGCCACTCTTCACTTCAATCCAATTTTGTAACTTGCACTCACTCCCTTCAAAAATATTTTCTTAGTATACTAAAGGAAAGTAAATGTAGGTGATGTCAATCCGCTTCGCCAAATCATAGTAAGAACTGGACAATAAAATAGGGCGCTTTTTGTTCATATTGAACAAAAAGTGCCCTATTTTAATCTTGAAAAACAAATCATTAAATATAATGTAATTTTTTCAGTCCCATCAGTATAGCGACGAGGAGATTGAAGCCGTGCCCGCGGAAAGCGTCCGCCTAGAGCGGAAATCAGCGTTGTTCGGATTTAACTATATAATATTCTTTATAAAATTGATTCACGTATTAATTATTTAATTCGTAATGCTTTCCTTTTAATAAATATAATAGACGTTCTGCGATATTTGTAGCGTGGTCGGCAGATCTCTCTAAATAACGACACACAAAAGATAATTGAGTGACCTGGCTTAGCTGGGCGGGATTATTTACGCCTGTATTGAGAAGTGTACGAATAATATGCCCGTACATTTCATCTACTTCATCATCCAATTTTGCTATACTTTTAGCTTCTTCCATATTCTCGTTCGTAAATGCATCGAGAACCTGTTTAAGCATTTTAATCGTTTTACTGCGCATTTCTTCAAGCAAAGCAATTGTCTCAATATGCTCATCTTTCCCAATACGAATTGTTTCCTTAGCAATATTACAAGCATAATCACCAATTCGCTCCATGTCTGCCGCAATTTTGACTAGCACCATTAATCTACGTAGATCGGTTGCAACAGGTTGTTGTTTTGCTATTAACAAAATTACTCGATCATTCACTTCTTCTTCCAAATGGTTAATGTGTTCATCATTATCAAGTATAGCCAGTGCACCTTCAATATCTTTCTCAAAAAGATAACTCATAGAATTATCTAAAGTGTCGATAGCTGTATTACTTAACTCCAGTAACAATGACTGAACTTGGTTTAAATCCGCATCGAATTTCTCTCTTCCTACCATGTTTGAATAACCCCCTTTATCATCCAAAACGACCTGATATATAATCCTCTGTCCGTTTATCTTCAGGCGTTGAAAAAATAACATCTGTTGCATCAAATTCTACAACTTCCCCATTCAGGAAAAATGCTGTCTTATCAGAAATACGAGCAGCTTGTTGCATATTATGTGTTACGATAATAATTGAATAGTCTTCTTTTAGTTCTTGTATTAATTCCTCTACTTTAAGAGTTGAAATTGGATCGAGTGCCGATGTCGGTTCATCCATTAAAATAACATCTGGTTCTATAGCAAGACATCTAGCAATACAAATACGTTGCTGCTGACCACCAGATAAACTATAAGCATTCGTTGTTAAACGATCTTTCACTTCATCCCATATAGCAGCTCCACGTAAACTTTTTTCAACAATCTCGTCTAAAACCTTTTTATTTCTTATACCATGTATTCTCGGACCATAAGCAATATTGTCATAAATAGACTTTGGAAATGGATTAGGTTTTTGAAAAACCATCCCTACTTTTGTGCGAAGTTCTTCTACCCCGTAATTTGCATCAAAGATATTTCGTTCACGATAAAGGATTTCCCCAGACGTTTTGACAGTTGGTACTAGTTCTACCATACGATTTAAAGTTTTAATATATGTTGACTTACCGCAGCCAGAAGGTCCAATTATAGCAGTAACTTCATTTTCTTTAATTTGTAGATCAATATTTTTCAGTGCGTGATGATTTCCATACCATAAGTTTAATTTTTGTGTGTCGTATACAATACTTGATGTTTCCATTTTACTTGCTGACCCTTTTTCCAACAATTGTACCATTTTAGTTCCTCCTAATATTCATCATGTTTAATAGCGTTTTTGGAATTTATTTCGGATAAAGATAGCGATAGAGTTCATAATGAGCAAGAAAATCATAAGAACAAGGATTCCAGCTGAAGAAACGTATTGGAAAGCCTCTTGAGGTCTTTTCGCCCAATCATAAATTTGCATCGGGAGTGCTGTAAACTGACTAAGTAAATTATCCGGCAGAAAGTGTACAATTACCGGAATACCAATTACTACTAAAGGTGCCGTCTCTCCTACAGCACGAGAAAGTGCTAATATAGCGCCAGTTAAAATACCTGGTATAGCTGAAGGCAGTACAATATTAATAATAGTTTGCCATTTTGTTGCACCCATGCCATAAGAAGCCTCGCGAACATCTTGCGGAACTGCTCTTATTGCCTCTTGCGCTCCAACAATAATGACTGGTAATATTAACAAACTCATTGTAAAACCTGCTGCTAAAACACTATTCCCTAGCGCCAAAGCCCGAACAAAAATCGTTAAACCCAATAAACCAAACACTACAGATGGAACACCAGCTAGGTTGGAAATATTCATTCGTATAAAATCATTTAATTTATTTTTTGTTGCATATTCTTCAAGATAAATAGCTGTCCCAACACCTAGAATAATAGATACCGGTGCAACTACACACATCAACCATATCGAACCAATTAACGCTGCTTTAATCCCTGCTTTTTCCGGTATACGTGACCCGAAGTTTTGGAAGAATTCAGGTGTTAAGTAACCAACTCCCTGAGAGATAATACGGTAGAAAAGTACTCCTAAAACCAATAAAGCAAATAAAGTTGCAGCAAAAAATATAGTTTTGAAAATGCGGTTTACTATTAATCGTTTGTTCATTTTCTTTACAACCGCTTCATGATTTACATATCTCATATCAATATTCCTCCCGATACTTTTTGGAAATAACATGAGCAAGATAGTTCATTAACAATGTAAAGAGGAATAACGTAAATCCGACCGCATAAATAGAATAATAAATAGTTGTTCCGTAACCTGCATCACCTGATGAAACTTGAACGATATACGCAGTCATTGTTTGAATAGATTCTGTAACATTAAAATCGAACTTTGGTGTAGATCCACCTGCTAGAGAAACAATCATAGTTTCACCAATTGCACGAGAAACTGCTAGTACGATAGATGCCATAATTCCAGAAAGTGCTGCTGGTAAAACTACCTTCAATGCGACTTCTAATTTAGTAGAGCCCATTGCTAATGCACCTTCGCGTATTGAATTAGGTACAGATGACAGTGCATCTTCTGATAATGATGCAATCATCGGTAAAATCATAACGCCTACGACAATCCCAGGACTTAGAGCATTAAAGATTTTTAAATCCGGTATAAACTGTTGAAGTAAAGGCGTAACAAATGTTAGTGCAAAGAAGCCGTATACAATAGTAGGAACTCCCGCTAGCACTTCTAAAATCGGTTTAATAATCCTTCTTGATTTATCAGAAGCATACTCGCTCAAGAAAATTGCTGATGCAATTCCAAATGGAACCGCAACTACGACGGCAATAGCTGTAACCTTTAATGTCCCTGCTATTAATGGAAGGATTCCAAATAATTGTTCTGTATTTGCAAAAGGAAACCATTCTGTACCGAATATAAATTCTGTAACTTTTACTTCTTTAAAAAATATAACTGTTTCAACAATCAATGTTCCAACGATTCCAAATGTCGTTAGGACAGACACAGAAGCTATCAATAAAAGGATAATCGGAATCATCTTTTCTATTACTTTCTTCTTTTTTTTGCCACTAGATTTCTGGATAAGCTCTTGTACTGAAAGCTTTTGGGCACTATGTTTTTGACCCACGGTGAATCCCCCTTTTACCATAACGCAAGAAATGAGTAGCATGAGCTACCCATTCCTCACCTTTTCCGTTTACCTATATAGCAACTTATTTTAAGCCTTCTAGAGTAGATAGACCCTTATCATACTCTGCATCTTCTAAACGAACGTACCCTACCGCTTCAGCCATATCTCCTGCATTTTCTAAAGAATATTGCATGAAGTCATATAATGCAGCATTTTCTGCAAGTGCTTTGTTACTAACGTAAGTGAATAGTGGACGTGAAAGTGGTGTATATTCACCCGATTCAATTGTTTCGTTATTTGGCTCAACCCCGCCAATTTTAACTGCTTTTAAAGTATCTTGGTTTGCTAAGTAGTAAGCGTAACCGAAGAAACCAATTGCATTTTTGTCCGCTTGGACACCTTGAACTAATACATTATCATCCTCAGATAGCGTTGCAGATTTCACAAGATCTGCTTCATCAAGAATTACTTCATCAAAATAGTCATAAGTTCCGGAATCTGTACCAGGAGAGTAGAAGACAATTTCTTCTGCTGGCCAATCTGGATTGATATCAGACCATTTTTTTGTCGTTCCATCTTCAATCCACATTTTCTTTAAATCTTCTACTGTTACATCTTCAACCCAGTCATTATCTTTACTTACTACTACTGTTAAACCATCGTTTGCAAGTTTAAATTCTGTAAAATCAATTCCCGCTGCTTCTAATTCTGCTTTCTCTTCATCTTTAATAGGACGAGATGCATTTGAGAAATCAGTTGTACCAGCGATGAATTTTTCAAATCCTCCACCAGTTCCAGATACACCTACAGTTACTTGAACTTTATTTTGTACCGCTGCATATTCTTCAACAAGAGCTTCCATAATTGGTGCTACTGTACTTGAACCGTCACCAGATACTTGTCCTTCTAGAACTGCCTCTTCATCTTGAGTATCACCTGTTGCAGCTTCTTCTGTACCAGTTTCGTTTTCAACTTCATCTGTAGTTGAATCATCTCCACAAGCTCCTAGTGCAAGTGCAGAACCAACCATTGTTGTCATCATAAAATACTTCCAGCTTTTCATCAGGTAAATCCCCCTATATGTTTTGTTTTCTTTTTCTTACAAGCTTTACTTTAAAGGGTTTATGTTTAGTCGGTATGAATGGAGTGTAAAGCTTTTGTAAATAGAATCGGAGCGCGGTCGGAAATATTAGTGAAGTTTATGCAGTTAAAACTATTTATATAGAAAAAAGTATCTAATCAAGAAGCTCAAAGTATCCATATAATAGAAATCCTGTCCTCAAGAATGTGCGCTTCTGTATGCTTCGTATGAAATTGGTTGAATTATCACCATTTACTAAGTGAGTTGCACTTAGGGCAAGTAAACGACATGGCGCAGCAAATAAATAGCTTTCAGTATAAATATACCTACCCGATGAGGGGGGATTCTACAAGGATGTGCTCAGCAGCATATCCTTGTGATTGCAGCTGAGGGGGAAAACACTTTCCAAAGCATGGTAATCCATTATTTATATTAACTAGAACCTGTATTAATGCTATTCTTAATCATCGTTTCGTTATAGCGAATTCGATAAATTTATCTGCTCACTTTTTTGATTGAAGTAGAATACCACTGCACTTAAAAACCCCTGCAAGTATACAGGGATTTCTTGGCTGAGTTAGCTTTTCAACAAATAAAAAAGAGAAGTGATGGACTCACTTCCCTTTTTTACTCTATTACCAACGTAATTATTCTGTTTCTTCTTCATCTATTTTAGCATTTGTGAATGCCGGTTTAATAAGTGAGGATGAAGTAGAATCACTTACAGATTTTGCATTATTTTTTTGCTTAATCTCAAAATATTTATCGACAAGTCTTTTTGCTATTGGGGTAGAAAAATTAGTTTTATATGTTGATTCCAACGAAGCATCTGGAATAACAAGCGCGTACGCTATTTCCGGATTATCATAAGGTATAAATCCGATATGCGTTAAGTTAACAGTATTAAATGTTTGCCATAAATCTGCATCGAAGTGGCTAGCTTGAGCAGTACCAGTTTTTCCTCCCCCAGTGAATGGAGCGTTTCCAAATGCGCTTCTAGCCGTTCCTTTACTACCAAAATACACAAGTTTCATCCCTTGACGAACACGTTCGATTTCTTCACGTGAATTATCTACAGTGTTTAATATAGTAGGAATCATTTCTTTTACAACTTTCCCTAGTTGGATACCATCCCCAGAAGGCTCCCTAATTTCCTTAACTACATGAGGTTGAATTCTACTGCCCCCATTTGCAAGAGTACTAGCGAACTGAGCAAGTTGCAATGTAGTGTACGTATCAAACTGTCCAATACTTAGGTCAAGTAGCTTACCATCTTCAAATCCACCCGTGCTCCCGTTTACTTCCCCCGGAAGATCAATTCCTGTTAAAGTACCGAGTCCAAGTTGAGCATAACCACTTCTCATTTTAAGAAAGGCATCTGTCCCAAAGTTAATAGACTGATTTGCTCGATAAGTACTGCCTGCAATACCATAAGCTGTCTTAAACATATACACGTTGGAAGAACGCTCTAGTGCTTGTAAATCAGTCATCCGTATACTTCCGGATCGGTTAAATACAGAGCTTTTAGGCTTCGAATCCTTTATACGGATTGGTTCATCCACAAGGGAGGTTCCGATTTGTAAGACTCCCTCGCGATAACCAGTAAGTATTGTAGCTGGTTTCACAGTGGATCCAACTTCATATGCATTCGTAAATGCACCAAATGCGTAGTCTTGTATTTCTTTTGCCCCTGTATCTTCATTTATTCCAACCCGTTTACCTACTAATGAAAGTACTTCACCCGAATAGGGATCCATCATAATAAAATAAGCGTGTTCTAAATATTTTCCACCATAGCTTTTACTATATTTAAGTAGTTCTTCTGCAAGAATTTCTTCTTGTGCTAATTGAATTTCACTGTCCATTGTTAACACTAAATCTTTACCAGGCTCTCCTTCATAAACTGTCTGAATATCAAAAACTCTTCCTTTTCCATCCGTTATATTTTTGACGACACTCTTTTGACCCTGGAGTACTTCCTCATACTGTTGTTCAATGTAACTTGTACCTACACGATCATTACGAGAATAGTCCCGAGAAAGAAAATAATCTAATCGATCTTTTGGAATACCTACTTTTGGTAATGTTGTTGAGCCTAATATCGCTAGTGAAGAAGTTTTTATTCTTCTCCAATCAGTTGTAGTATTTACACCTTCTAATTCACCTAGTCTTTCAGAGACTCGCGCAAATTCTTCAACTGTTACTTCCTCTTTCACATCATCTCCTTTAATAATTTGAGGAGATAATGCATACCCAGAGGCCATTACTCGATAAATCGCTATGACTTCTAGTTCTTCTGGTGTAAAGGAGTTCAATTGTTCCTCTGTTATTCTGTCTCTAGTCAAGCGGTCAATTGCTCTACTTTTATCCTTTTTTTCTAAGTCTTCATCTGCTTCTATTGCTTTACGCTCTTTATCTGTTACTAATTCAAGTGCTTCTTCGGGATATTTTTTTAACCAGAAATCCTGCAAATCACTCTTGGTGATGTCGTCTGGTTCCTTTTCTATTAAAAGACTTAACTCTTCTGCAATTTCATACATCTCTTTGGATTTCGTTGTTTGCATTTTTGTATATGTTATAGCTCGTTGAGGAAGATTATCGACCATTATTCGACCTTCGCTATCGAAAATTCGCCCTCTCGGTACACTAGTATTTACAGGAACTTCTTCTTTACGGGCTAAATAACTTGTATATTCTTCTCCCTTTACTATTTGTAAATAGCCTAAACGAAGAATTAGCATTGTAAAAAGTACAAAAATCGAGAAAAACAATATGTTCATACGAAAAGTAATATTTGCTCGTTGTTTAGCCTTCATACTTTGTGCACGTTTATTTGTAATTTTTCGCATGAGATCACCTTCTTTATTAAATAATTTACTTATATACAGTGTAACACAAAAAGCACACACTTTTAGACGAAAAAGTGTGTGCTAAGTTTCAATTATTATACAAAATATACTGCTAAACCAAAATAATTATTTTGTAGCAGCGAAACGTTTTGATACTTCATCCCAGTTTACAACATTCCAGAATGAACCGATGTAGTCTGGACGACGGTTTTGATAGTTTAGGTAGTAAGCATGTTCCCAAACATCTAAACCTAATAATGGAGTTTTACCTTCCATAATTGGTGAATCTTGATTTGCCGTAGAAGAAACTTCTATTTCTCCATTAGCTACTGATAACCAAGCCCAACCTGAACCAAAGCGAGTTGTAGCTGCTTTAGCAAACTCTTCTTTGAATGCATCAAAGCTACCGAATTTAGCATCGATTGCAGTAGCTAGTTCACCTGTTGGATTTCCGCCACCGTTTGGTGATAAGATTTGCCAAAATAGTGAGTGGTTAGCATGTCCGCCACCATTGTTGCGAACTGCCGTACGGATTGCTTCAGGAACAGCATCTAAATTAGCGATTAACTCTTCCACTGATTTGCCTTGTAAATCAGAATAATCTGCAAGCGCATTATTTACGTTTGTCACGTAAGTATTGTGGTGTTTAGTGTGATGAATATTCATCGTTTCTTTGTCGATATGTGGTTCTAGTGCATCATAAGCGTAAGGTAATTCTGGTAATTCGTATGCCATTATTGTTTCCTCCTAAAGAATATTTTAGAAAATTCTTTCCATGTATTAGCGTATCAAACTATGAACAATCGTTCAATTAAAATCGACTAAAATATTTATTATCATACTTTTGACTGAATTTATCCCGCATCAACGGGTAATAATGACTCCACATTAACACTTTGCCCAAGAATTGAGCATATGGTTTAGATCAACGCCCCTTAAACTCCCGAATGGTTCAACTAACAAACAGTAGATAGAGATACGCCCCACTGATTGAGTTTCACTTTATACGAAGAAAACAAACACAATGAGCATAATAACTAAAACTATCACTTTTACTACAGATGATGTTAAAAAACCTATTAAAGATCCTACACCTGACTTAATTGCTTGTTTTAAACCATGGCGTGTAACGAATAATTCCGCAATTACAGCCCCAATAAAAGGTCCTATTAGAATACCCGCTACCGGAATAACAAAGGGACCAAAAAGCAACCCAATTGTACTTCCCCACATCCCTGCTTTGGTACCGCCGAACTTTTTCACACCAAATGCATTTGCCGCCATATCTGCACTAAACAATAGAATAACAAATAGAATTTGAATTACCCAAAATAGTAATGTTAACTCTGTAAAGGAGAAAAATAATCCGTAAAGCACATACCCTAAGAGCATAAACACTACTGACGGGATGATTGGATAAAACGTTCCAACAAAGGCAACGATGAAACATAAGACGATTAATATCCAACCGATAATTTCTATCATATTCTTTTACCTAAAACTGCTTCCGCTATATTTGATGCGTGATCACCAATACGTTCTAAGTTACTTAAGATATCTACGAACATTATTCCAGCTTGTCCCGAGCATCGCCCTTCATTCACGCGAAGTATATGATTTTTTCTAAACTGACGTTCCATTTTATCAATCACGTTTTCTTGTTCAGATACGTTTTGCGCTAATTCGACATTGTTCGTATCTAATGCTTCTAATGCTTTCGAAACTGTTGTTATTGTAAGCTCAAACATCTCCGAAACATCTTTTAAAGCATCTTCTGTAAGAATTAAACGATTCACTTCTCTATACTCGATTAATTCAATTATATTTTCAAAATGATCCCCAATTCTTTCTACATCCCGTACTGTATCCATTAAAATATTATGTCTAGCAGAGTCTTGAACAGACAATGATTGAGAAGAGATTTTTACTAGGTAATCTGTAATCTTTTGGTCTAAATTATTTAAAGCATCCTCTATTTGATAACCTAAATCTGCTTCTTTTTTGTTATTCGTTTTTAAATAGGAATAAGTCGTTTCTAGTCCTTGAACACTTAATGCACCCATGCGCAATATTTCCTCTTTAGCTTGTCCAATTGCAATAGATGGTGATTGCTCAATAAAATGAACATCTAAATGTTTCGGTTTATACTCGATCGACACATCTTCTCCAGGAATGAGTTTAGTTACCAGATATGCCCATGCTCCAATAAGTGGGAATTGAATAATTGTGTTCGCAACATTAAATGAACCGTGAGCAAATGCAATTTGCATTTTACTCTCCAAATCAAGTACACCAGAAATCCATTCGATATACATCGTAAAAGGTGTTAATAGTATCAAAAATACAATGGAACCAATTACGTTAAACAATACATGAGTAGCAGCTGCACGTTTAGCAGCAACTGAAGCTCCTAAAGAAGCAAGTACTGCAGTAATAGTAGTACCGATATTATCTCCAAATAGAACTGGAAGAGAACCGTGGAGTGAAAGAAGGTTTTCCGCATAAAGTCCTTGCAGAATTGCTACTGTTGCACTTGAACTTTGAACGATTAATGTGAAAAGTGTTCCTGCAATTACTCCAAGAATAGGACTATCACTCATACTAAGTGTAAAATCAGTAAAAGCGGTCATTTCTCTAAGCGGCTTCATTCCACCACTCATTAGCTCTAGCCCCAGGAATAACCCTCCAAAACCAAATATTACTTCTCCTAAATTTTGAACTTTGTTTTTCTTAAAGAAGAACAAAAGAAATGCTCCAATTGCCATAATCGGTAATGCATATGCACCAACATCAAAACCAATGATAAAAGCAGTAATTGTTGTTCCGATATTGGCACCCATAATTACGCCAATTGCTTGTCTAAGCTTCATAAATCCTGCACTAACTAATCCAACTGTTATAACTGTTGTACCTGAACTAGATTGAATAAGAACTGTAACGATAATACCGACTAAAACACCCATAAAAGGATTGGTCGTGTACTTATCTAAAATGTCACGAAGTCTATCCCCCGCAGCTTTTTGAAGTCCATCACCCATAAATTTGATGGCGAATAAGAAAATACCCAGTCCACCAAAAAATTGAAAGAGCATTTCCTGCCAATTTAATTCCACTCTATACTCAACTCCCGTTTTCGACAATTTTCACATACACATCTATTATTCATCAATTATGAAGTCATTGTAAATAGATTCGGACATTCTTTACAATTTCTTAACAAAGCAAAATCTCCTTCTGTTTTCCCAGTTCCTTTGATGATAGAATATAGATGAGAGGGTGACACCATTTGAGTTTATTTCAATTATTTAAATCTAGTTTACATAGTCCTAAAAAAATGGCTGCATTTCGGCTTATTTCGATTGGTAAAGTTATGCAATATATATTTACTTACATATTTATTATGTCCATTATTTCTTTTATTTATTTTGTCAACGGGATTTCTAGTCAACAAGAATCTATGGAGGGTTTACTGGAGTACTTTTCTCAGATTCAATGGCTTTTATACCCATTCTCCTTTTTGTTCTTATTTGTATTGAATACTTTGTTTATATTTGTTCGGATTAGTATTTTTGCATATATAGGAAGTATCATCCTGCTTATTAGAAAAAGAAAAGGTGAATATCGTCATATTTGGAGGACTGCTCTATTTGCAAGCACGATTCCATTGTTGCTATCTATCATTGTTGCTATATTGCAGTTTTCGAATAATTATATTCAAGCTGTAATCTACATTCTGAGTTTCGTAATTATAGTTTTAGCAACTAAATACTATCCAATCAAAAGATAATACATAGCACCCCTTTATCCTGCATAGAGTAGGTTAAGGGGGTTTTTATATGAAAATATTCGTAGCAACGATTCTATTACTTATATCTTTTTATATCGTAAAAGTAGATTTAATCGAAGGAACCATACCACTTGCCTACTCTTCCCAGCAAATTGAATGTGAAAAAAAACTAGATTACATTACAGTAGAAGTTATGGCGGGAGATACACTACATTCACTATTCTCTCTATATCCTTCTGCTGAGTCTATCACTTATACAGAAAGACTCACTGACTTTTATAATCTAAATCCACATTTTATTAATCAGTCCTTCAAAGTAGGAGAAAATGTATTATTACCAGTTTATACACTGCCTGCAGAATGTAAATAATGTAAAGAAGAGCTTTCTTTCTTGTCATTTCATTCATAAGACTGATAAAATGTAGGATAGTGATGGCATATGCCTCAAGAAGGAGAGAATTTCATGAGCGGAATAATTCATCGTTCCAAAACTCGTCCAGTACGAGTTGGAGACTTAACAATAGGTGGTAGCAATGAACTATTTATACAAAGTATGACAACAACAAAAACACATGACGTAGAGGCAACAGTTGCTGAAATACTACGATTAGAAGAAGCAGGTTGTCAAATCGTACGTGTCGCGTGCCCTGATGAACGGGCAGCTTATTCTATAGGAGAAATAAAAAAACGAATTAATATCCCATTAGTAGTAGATATACACTTTGACTATAAGTTAGCGCTTATTGCAATAGAGCAAGGTGCCGATAAAATACGTATTAATCCGGGTAATATCGGTCGTAAAGAAAAAGTGGAAGCTGTTGTAAATGCAGCTAAAGCAAAAGGTATTCCAATCCGAATTGGGGTTAATGCTGGTTCTCTAGAAAGAAAAATTCTAGAAAAATATGGTTATCCGACTGCAGATGGAATGGTTGAAAGTGCGTTGCATCATATTAAAATACTAGAAGATTTAGACTTTCATGACATCATCGTCTCTATGAAAGCATCGGATGTTACACTAGCTGTTGAGGCTTACCGTAAAGCGTCAGAAGCATTTGATTACCCTCTTCACTTAGGGATTACAGAGTCTGGTACATTGTTCTCAGGTTCTATCAAAAGTGCTGCTGGATTAGGAACACTACTAAGTATGGGAATCGGTAATACAATGCGTGTGTCTTTAAGCGCTGACCCGGTTGAAGAGATTAAAGTTGCTCGAGAACTATTAAAAGTTTTCGGTCTATCTTCTAATGCAGCTACATTAATCTCTTGTCCTACATGTGGACGCATTGAAATTGACTTAATAACAATTGCAAATGAAGTAGAAGAGTATATTTCACATATTAAGGCTCCTATTAAAGTGGCAGTACTTGGCTGTGCTGTAAATGGTCCTGGTGAAGCTCGAGAGGCTGATATTGGAATCGCAGGTGCACGTGGCGAAGGTTTGTTATTCATGAAGGGTAAAACGGTTCGCAAAGTTCCTGAGGAAACAATGGTCGAAGAACTTAAAGTAGAAATAGATAAAATTGCAGCAGAATATTTTGCTCAAAAAGAACTAGAAAAACAGCAGGATCAAGAAAAACAACAAGCGTAAGGACTGGTGCAATTGACGAATATACGATTTGGTATCGATATAGACGGGACGGTAACCTCCCCTACTTCTTTGCTTCCACATATTAACGAAGCATTTAAATGTAATTTACAGTTAGAAGATATTAAAGAATACGATTTAACGAAGGCGTTTCCGGTAAGTGAAAAGGATTTCTACGAATGGTTTAAGAAAGCGGAGCCTATCATTTATGCAACATCCCCAATTCAACCTGATGCACATGCAGTATTATCTGCTTGGAAAGAAAAATACGAACTGTATTTCATTTCTGCTCGTGGAGATAACGTGATGGATGTTACGTTAGATTGGTTCAAGCAGCAAGAACTGTTATACGATCACATTGAGTTAATAGGCACACATAACAAAATCGAAACTGCTCGTAGACATGGTGTTCATGCTTTTTTTGAAGACAAACATGACAACGCGGTTGAAATTAGTGAGGAACTTGATATTCCAGTGTTATTATTTAATACTCCTTATAATCAATTGCCAGTCCCTTCACGCGTTATCCGAGTAAATAATTGGATCGAAGCAAATAACTGGATTGAAAAGGAATTTTCAATGTCCATTAAATAAATTAAAAGCTAACCTTTTAAGGTTAGCTTTTTTTATCCTTCTATAGTTATGCCAAAATTCATAGATACTTTTTTACTTGTACAAATTGCACTATAGGAAACGTAATATATGAAATAGCCAGTGCAATAAACAAAGCAAAATTTTGCCCTTTATTGATAAAAAAGAAGTCAATTATCCACAATAAAAGTAAAGAACCAAATACAATTTGATGACTTAGATAGGCACTTTCCCGAACTATTTTTTTGCCTAATTCGTCCTTTTTAACATCTTTTCGTGCATGCCAAGTAAAAAACTGTGCCCATCCAACAACTATAGCGATAATTAATAAAATCTCTGTAACCCCAAATTCAGCATTCGGCATTACAACGTAACTAATTAAAGTAGCACCAAAATATAAAGTAACAATCAGCATTAGAATAAGACTTACAACCTCTTTTTTACTCATTATTTATCCCCTCCGTTAAAAGTAAATAATTCATCGACAGTTAAACTTAAATTTTTCGCCAACTGAAAGGCTAAAACTAGACTCGGATCATACTTGTTATTTTCTATTGCATTAATCGTCTGTCTCGAAACTCCGCACAGCTTTGCTAACTCATCTTGGGACACTTTTTTATCCTTACGTGCTCTTTTTATTATATTTTCCACCGAAAACACCTCACATCATGTCAAATATGTTTGACATTTATATTATAAAAAATACCACTAAAAATGTCAAATATGTTTTACACATTTTTCTATATATAAAAAAATAGTGCAAACCATATGTTGGTTCACACTACTTTTACTAATGACATGAAGGACAATTGCCGTAGATTTCAAACTTGTGATTTTCAATCTCATAGCCAGGTATTGCATTTTGAAGCACTTCCATAGGGCAAAACGGAATTTCTTTAATATTGCCACAGGACATGCAGATAAAATGGTGATGATGATGATCAGCCTCACACTGCATTCTAAAATGTTTTTCTCCAGTTAACTCAGTCTCTTCCAAAATCCCCAGATCCACAAATGTACTTAAATTTCTATAAATCGTATCATAGCTCATCCCAGGATGTTCTTTTTTCATCACATTAAGAATGTCTTTAGCAGTTATATATTTTTCAGTCTCTGAAAAAATACTAAGAATTTGTTCACGTTTATCTGTTTTTTTGAAACCTTTATTTTTTAGAATGTCCCATGCTTTTTCTATGTTCACCCTGAAACAGCTCCCTTGCTTCCAATCTTTTTCGATAAAATAGTTAGAAGTAAAATAATAATCGATGTAACAACAATTGTTCCACCTGGTGCTAAATCTAAATAGAATGCACTAACAAGACCGATAACAACAGACAACTCGCCGAATATTACAGATAGCAAAATCGCTTGTTTAAAGCTTTTGGATATACGCATAGCTGCAGCTACCGGCAATGTCATAAGCGACGATACAAGTAGGATACCAACAATTCGCATGGATCCTGCAATAACTAATGCGGTCACAATCATAAACAAAACATGAATCCATTTAGCGGGAAGACCCGATGCTTTGGCATATTCCTCGTCAAAAGAAAGAACAAATAGTTCTTTAAAAAATAAACTTAAAAATATTACCACAATCAAAGCAATACCAATAATTATCCAAAGATCCTGACGACTTACTGCAGATACAGAACCAAATAAATAACTAAATAGATCAGAACTAAATCCCTCTGCTAATGAGATAAAAATCGCACCAAATCCTAGACCAGCTGACATGATAATTGGGATAGCAAGCTCTTCATAGTGTTTATACAATCTTCTTAATCTCTCAATAAACAATGAACCAGTTACAGATGCTACAATCCCCAAATATAATGGGTTTAATAAAGCAAGTGCCCCAATAGATTGACTTAAATATAGGCTACCAGCGATACCTGCTAACGTAACATGACTCAATGCATCTGCTATTAACGAAAGCCTTCGCACGACGATAAATACACCTAATAGTGGAGCAATGAAACCGATGATTAAGCCCGAGGCAAAGGCATTTTGTAAAAACTCATACTGAAAAATAGACTCAATCATGATTTCACCTCACTTTGGTGATCGACTTTACGTACTGCATGTCCATACCACGCTTCCAATTGTTCGTCACTCATCTGATCCATATCATTTTTAAAGCCATGAAAATGAATGCGCTGATTCAAACAAGCCACGTGGCTAATACTCTTTGATACTGCATCAACGTCATGTGTAACTAAAACAATCGTAATATTATGTTCCCGATTTAAATGGCTTAACATATTATAAAAAGATTTTACATTTTTGCTATCTACTCCTACTGTTGGCTCGTCTAGTATCAGTATATTGGGATTACTGATTAATGCTCTGGCGATAAATACACGCTGTTGTTGCCCTCCAGAAAGGTCACCTATATTCTTCATAGAGAATTCGTCCATACCTACTGATTTTAATGCTTGCTTTACTAGTTTATCTACGTTTGCTGGATATCGGTGAAATAATCCAGTTTTCTTAACTAAACCGCTTCTTACAACCTCAGTGACAGTAGCAGGAAATCCAGTATTAAACGAATTTGACTTTTGTGAAACATAACCAATGCGTTCTTTATCTTTAAACTGAGTTACTGGTTTCCCAAAAAGAAGTACTTCCCCTTTTGTCGGTTTTAAAAGCCCTAGGATTATTTTTAATAATGTAGATTTGCCAGAACCATTTGGTCCAATAATAGCTAAAAAGTCACCTTCTGCTATGGTTAAATTTATATCTGTTAAAGCCTTGGTTTGTTCGTATTGATACGAAATATTATGTAGGTTGATCAATGGGGTTCCCATTATTATTCCTCGATTCTAATTAAGAATGATTACGATTTACAAAGTTAAAGTATAATCCAAAACGCGCCATGTGTAAATAAAATTGCTTGAAAGGATGTTTTTCTGGATATCCATAAATTTATTCAGCAGCTACAAACATGTACTTTAAAGGAGTTTAAAACAATTGTAAAAGGTTTTGATATTCAAATATCAGATAAAGAATTGAAAAGTGTGCATCCACTATTAAAAGAAATTTCACTTTCCTGGGTTGTTTTCGGGGTACCACTCGCTATTCAACAAAAATTGATACAAATACTTGGGGAACAACGTGCTATGGATCTTTATAAAGAAATAAAAGAAAAGGCACCATCTTCCTTTAGTTAAAAGAAGATAATACCCTTCAGTTTCTGCTAATAACAAAGTATATAATTCTTATTATTTGATAATCTGTTCAAGTTCAGCGCCTAGCCCCACGAGTCCTTCGGTATTTCTGCAAAGGAAAAGAATACCTTTACACGTGAAATACTTTAGGCACTTGTCCGGGCTTACGGCTTACATAGACGCTTTCACTTACAGCTTTCTTAGCGTAACGCATCGATAGCTTCTGGATTAAACTGTTTGTTTCGAAGCATTTCAATCTCATACTTGTATGGAGCTTCCTTCGATTTAGCGTCTACACCAACAAATGGTGTTTCTAAAATTTTTGGCAGCTCCATCAATTGAGGATGATGAACGATGTATTGTAATGTCTCAAATCCAATTTCACCAAAACCAATATTTTCATGTCTATCTTTTGCTGCTCCACATACATTTTTACTATCATTAATGTGAATTACTTTTAAACGATCAATACCAATTATTTTATCAAACTCATTTAGGACTCCATCAAAATCGTCTACAATATTATAACCAGCATCATGAATATGACATGTGTCCATGCAAATGGATAATCGATGATTGTTCACAACTCCGTTTATGATCTGTGCAAGCTCATCAAAAGAGCGACCACATTCTGACCCTTTTCCTGCCATAGTCTCTAAAGCTATTTGAACTGGGAAGTCAGTTGCTAGTACTTCATTTAAACCTTCAATAATTCTAGCAATACCAGCATCTGCTCCAGCTCCCACATGAGCTCCTGGATGCAAGACAATTTGAGTCGCACCAATATTTGCAGTTCGTTCTATTTCTTTTTGTAGAAACTCTACACCAAGAGCGAAAGTCTCGGGTTTTGTCGTATTTCCTAGATTGATGATATAAGGAGCATGTACGACTATATTGGACATCCCATTTTCTTTCATATGTGCAATACCAGCTTCAATATTCAATTCTTCAATTGGTTTTCTTCTAGTATTTTGTGGAGCACCAGTGTAAATCATAAAGGTATTTGCACCATACGATGCAGCTTCCTTACTTGAACCCAGTAGCATTTCTTTCCCACTCATAGAAACATGTGACCCTAATAACATGATAGCAACTCCTTATTTCTTACGGTTTTTAATACGTCTCTCTCTTTTTTTCACTTTATCCATTTCCCACTTCATATTACGTTTGTAGCCAGGTTTAACCTTTTTAGGTTTACGTACTTGAGCTTTAGCTATTGCATCTATCTCATTTTCATTTTTCGTACGGTTTTTACGTGCATGACGTTCTTTAAGTTCTGACCATTCTCCATTTATCACATCTTTATGTTCAAGAGGAATACCCATTTTTTCAAGACGTACTAGCGCATCTTCGTCCGATGGTTCATATAATGAAATTGCAATACCTGTCATTCCAGCACGTGCCGTTCTTCCTACACGATGAACGAAAAACTCTAAATCGTCTGGAAGTTCATAGTTAATAACATGGCTGACACCAGGAATATCGATTCCGCGTGCAGCTAAGTCTGTTGCTACAATATACTGAAATTCTAGGTCATGTATTTGTTTCATCACTCGTTTACGATCACGTGGCGAAATGTCCCCATGAACTATACCAACTTTTACACCATTTCCTTGTAAATAGTTAGCTACTTCATCTGCATGTTGTTTCGTATTTGCAAATATAATTGCTAGGTATGGATTAATACCTTCCATTACATCAAGTAAACGTTTCTTCCTAGATTTGCTTCGAACTGGAGTTACAATAAATTCAATACCCTCTGCTACTCGACGTTTCTCGCCTATTTTAATATGAACAGGTGAATCCATATATTTTTTTAAGAAAGGTTGTAATTTTTCTGGAATTGTAGCAGAAAATACAAACATTTCTAGTTTCTCAGGCATGCGAGATGCAAACTGATCGATTTCATTGATAAAACCTAGATCGAAAGCTAAGTCAGCTTCATCAACAACTAAAACATTAGAGGTATGAACAAGTAATGCTTGCTCTACTGTAAGATCACGAAGTCTACCTGGTGTTCCAACAACAATTTGTGGTTGTGTTTTTAGTTTTTCGATTGAACGGGCTTTGTCCGTTCCACCGATAAATAATTTTGTTTGAATTTCTGTGCCTTCTACTAGCTTGTTCAACTCATTATAAATTTGTGTTGCAAGCTCTCTTGTTGGTGATGTAATAACTGCTTGTACTTCTATTTTACTAGCATCTATTTTTTCAACAATTGGGATCAAAAAACTATGTGTTTTTCCTGTTCCAGTATGTGCTTGGCCAATCGCACTTTTCCCTTTTAAAACAAGTGGAATCATTTCTCTTTGAATTGGCGTTGGTTCTTGGAAGCCTAATTTTTCTATTGCGTCTAGTAAAAAAGGCTGAAAACTATAATCTGTATATTTGGACATCCTACGTCACTCCCTCACATTTCTTTATTGTACCACGATTGTACATAAAACGTATAATTTGCATAGAATAGAATAGTCTTTGTTGTTCGAAAGGAGATGAAAAAATGCGCTACCAATCTTTTTATCCATTTGCTCAAAATAGGGGAAATGATTTTTTTGGCATGTCCAATCCTAGCCCTAACCCCCAAAATGTTCCGAATAATAATCCCTTTGGCTTTTTTGGAGGAGAACAGGCTTCACCACCACCACCTCCCCCTGCAGGACCGGCTACTAATTTTTTTAGTCAGTTTCAATCGGCTCCCACAGGAGGCATTCAACAAGGTCAACCAATGACCAAAACAATGAGTTATTTACAAACAGCAGACAAATTCTTAAATACAGCTCAGCAGCTTACGCCTATGGTTAGACAATTTGCTCCTATGATACAAAATGTTCCAGCTCTGTTAAAACTATATCGTGGTTTTCAATCCGTCCCAGCTGCTACAACTGCCGCTGCTGCAGGTAATGTAACTGCTTCTGCTGCATCGTCAGCAGCAAGAGCAGCTAGTACTGCAACATCTGTAACTAACGGAGCCTCGATACCTAGAATATTCCAGCCTCCAATTTAAAGTTTTGTAATCATCCATGTGCTCCGTTATAATATGAGTATGCTCGTATTGAAGGGAGTTACGTAAAATGATTGTACAAAAAATTTCGCCTAGAGGATACTGTTACGGTGTAGTGGATGCAATGGTTATTGCTCGAAATGCTGCACTAGACACCTCTCTTCCAAGGCCTATATATATTTTAGGAATGATAGTCCATAATAAACATGTAACTGATGCATTTGAAATGGACGGAATAATTACTTTAGACGGTGAAAATCGTTTAGATATATTATCGAAAGTTGAAACAGGTACAGTAATTTTCACTGCTCACGGCGTTTCTCCAGAGGTAAAAGAGTTAGCTCGTAAAAAAGGGCTTGTTTCAATAGATGCAACATGTCCAGATGTTACAGTTACTCATGACCTTATTAGAGAAAAAACAGCTGAAGGCTATGATATAATTTATATCGGCAAAAAAGGACATCCTGAGCCAGAAGGTGCAATTGGGGTAGCTCCTGACAAAGTTCATCTAGTTCAAACATTAGAGGATGTAGAAAATTTAACAATCTCTGTTGAAAAACTTCTTGTTACCAATCAAACAACAATGTCTCAGTGGGATGTTGTGGATTTAATGAAAAAATTAGAAGAGAAATTCCCTCACATTGAAGTTCATAAAGAAATTTGCTTGGCTACTCAAGTTCGTCAAGAAGCAGTAGCTGAACAGGCTGGCGAAGCAGAACTTTTAATAGTAGTAGGCGATCCGATGAGTAATAATTCTAATAGACTGACACAAGTTTCAGAGGAAATTGCTGGGACGCCTTCTTATAGAATTGGAGACATCTCTGATTTAAAATTGGAATGGTTGAATAATATTTCACATGTAGCTGTAACTGCAGGTGCCTCAACACCTACTCCTATCGTAAAAGAAGTTATTCACTTTTTAGAAAAGTACGATCCAAACGATCCTACAACTCACGATATAACGAAAAAAACAGTACCAGAAAAAATTCTTCCTAAAATCAAAATACCAAAACCGGTAAACCGGATTGAACCTTATACAGTTAAATAAAAAAGCTGCTCAAATGGGCAGCTTTTTTTATATACTTCATATTAAATTAATTGAAAGGGATCAGTTGAAATTTTTGAGGAGATGAATTCAACTAAGAGATTGTTCTGAATGCAAACCTCTGTCATATACTCCGCAACTCCGTGCTTCATAATTTGTTCTACATGATGCCCTGGATCAATAACCGATAATCCAATAGCCTCTGCATCTTGTGCAACATGGAAATACAAATCACCAGTTATAAAAACATCTGCTCCAGCTCTTTTTGCTGTTTGTATATATTTGTTACCGTCTCCACCAAGTACAGCAACTTTCTGAACTTCTTGCGTTAAATCCCCTACAACCCTAACAAAAGGTACATTTAATTGCTTTTTAACTACTTCAGCATATTCAGCTAATATTAGTTTTTTAGGCAGTTTCCCAATTCTTCCTAGACCCTTTTTGTTTACTTCAGATTCCAGTAATATTAAATCATATGCAGGCTCTTCATATGGATGATTTGTCAACAATGCTTTTAATACCTTATTTTTTATAGAAACAGGAAACACTACTTCGATTTTATCCTCTTCTACTACTTCTAATTCATTCGCTTGTCCAATATAGGGGTTTGCTAAGTCTGAAGGTTTAAACCTTCCTTCCCCCGCTGATGTAAAGCTGCATGATTGATATTCTCCAATTTGGCCTGCACCAGCAATATCTAATGCAGCTCTTACCACATTTGTAGACTCTTTTGGTGTAAAAACTGCTAACTTCATCAGTTGTTCTGAGTTAGTTTGCTCAAGGATTTCTATATTTTCTAACTGCAAAGCATTAGCTAGTAAATCATTAACTCCACCTGTGGCGATATCTAAATTCGTATGTGCAGCATATACGGCTATATCATTTTTTATCAATTTCTCGATTAAAATTCCTTGAGGTAAATCTGTACGCATATTTTTCATTCCTCTATAAATAGGAGGATGATGAGCAATAATAAGCTCGCAGCCATTTTTAATCGCTTCTTCTACTGTATCGAGATTCACGTCTAAGGTAACCAAAACTTTTGTAATAGTTTTATTGAGAGTACCAATTTGTAAGCCTACTGTATCTCCATCGACTGCCAAAGATTTTGGTGCCCAATGTTCGAAAAGGGAAATAAGATGTTGTCCATTTGTTTCCTTCATCGTTTATAAAGTCTCCTTCACTAAGGCAATTTTGTATTCTAGTTCTTCTTTCTTTTGATGTACCTCAGTTCCTGGTATTTTGTTTAACTCATTTACTATTCGTAGCCATTCATTTAATTCATTGTTCCACTTCTTTTGATAGATAGGAGATTTTTCTTTACTTAGAATTGGACCAACTAGCAACTCCTTTTCTGATAACTTCATGATTCCTTTTTTTAACACAAGAATCTCATAAATTTTATCGTGTTCTTCCAGAATTACTTCCTGTTCTATTTTCCATTGTTCTTGAATAGCCCATTCTCGTATTGCTTTGGCATGTATATTTGGTTGTAATATTAGAGTATCCACCTTAGAAAGCTTGTCTTTCCCTGATTCTAGAATTGAGGCTATAAGTGGACCACCCATTCCAGCTATAGTAACTGTCTGAACATTGTCTACATCCGAGAATACCTCTAACCCGTTACCGAAACGGACATCAATATTATTTTGTAAGCCTTCACTTATTACTTGTTTTTTCGCAGATTCGAATGGACCTTTTACAACCTCTCCAGCAATAGCTTTCGTTATAACACCTTCATGTACTAAAAAACATGGCAAGTATGCGTGATCACTACCGATATCCGCTAAAATAGTATTTTCTTTGACAAAGGAAGCAACTGTTTTCAGTCTTTCCGATAATTTTTTTGCATTCATTTTTTCAACACCTCTTCATTAACTATTATAGCAAAAAAGAAAAAAGACCTCGATTCTTTTACGAAATCGAAGGCCTTCTTATTGAGTTACTATTCTAACGATGTTATCCATGCCGCCATAGCGTCTAGATTTTCTTCAGGTACTAAACCAGCTGGCATTGCACCTTTACCATTTGCTAATACATCTTTAATTTCGTCTTCAGATAGTTCAGTATCAACTAATGAAGGAAAAGCACCTTGTCCTTCATAACTATTACCGTGACAACCGATACATTTACCTTGAGCAAGAGCTTCCGGATCGAATTCTCCAGCTGACGCATCTTCTCCGCCTTCTGTTCCTTCTCCATGTTCTTCAGTTGCAGCCATTTCTTCTTTGTTACCTACGCCATCCATAGACAAGAAGAAAATTAAACCAATACCAAAAGCCATAATTAAGATAAATGGAATTATTGGATTTCTTTGCATAGTTAACCCTCCCTTTTAATACAATCTTTTCTAATATAGAATTAGTCAACATTTACATTGTACTGCATTCTAGTTAAAACGAAAAGTCTTATGGGATAAGTTTTCTTACATTGTGACAATTTGGACATAATTTTTCGTGTTTTTTCTACATTTAGCAACCAATATGTCGAGCTATTACCATTCTCTGTACTTCGGAAGTTCCTTCTCCAATTTCCAGTAATTTAGCATCTCGCATATATCTTTCTACTTCATACTCTTTCATATACCCATAACCACCATGTATTTGAATAGCTTGATCTGCTACTTCCATTGCAATTTCAGATGCATATAATTTACACATAGACGCTTCTTTTCCAAATGCCCGTCCCTGATCTTTCAACCATGCTGCTTTGTGTACCATTGTGCGTGCAAGCTCAATTTTCATCGCCATATCTGCCAATTTAAATTGTGTTACCTGGAACTCAGAAAGTGTCTTTCCAAACTGCTTGCGCTCTTTAGAATAACGGAGAGCTCTGTCAAAAGCTGCTTGTGCAATCCCTACTGCCATTGCTCCTATACCAATTCGACCACCGTCAAGCGTTACAAGGAATTGTTTGAATCCATTTCCTTTCTCACCTAACAAGTTTTCCTGAGGCACACGTACATTTTCTAATACTAGCTCAGTTGTGTTAGATGCATTCAAACCCATTTTCTCGTAGTTATCGATAATAGAGAAACCTTCTGAATCTGTAGGAACAATAATCGCAGAAATTTCTTTTTTTCCATCCTTCACATCAGTAATTGCTGTTAATGCTAAGTGTTTTGCATAGCTAGCATTCGTTATAAAAGCTTTGTTTCCATTAATAACAAAATCATTGCCATCAACTTTTGCAGTTGTCTGCGTACCACCTGCATCTGACCCTGCGTTAGGCTCGGTTAAACCAAAGGCACCGAATGATTCTCCTGTACATACTGGAACCAAGTATTTTTGTTTTTGTTCTTCTGTACCAAATAGGTTAAGTGGAGCACCGCCAAGAGATATATGTGCAGAATAGGTAATTCCTGTGGAAGCACATGCTCTACTCAATTCTTCTGTAACTATTGCAAAACTAACTGTATCTGCTCCTGCTCCACCATACTCTTCTGAAAACGGTAAGCCCATCATCCCCATGTCGGCTAACTGTTTAAAGATTTCTTTTGGAAACGCTTTCGTTTTATCGCGCTCAATTGCTCCTGGTGCAACAACCTCATCCGAAAACTCACGAATTGTTTTACGGATCATGTTATGTTCCTGAGTTAAATCAAAATTCATTTCTTCCATCCCCTTTGTAAATAAAAACGCTTACAATTACTATTATACTAAAAATATTAGAAATTCAAAGATTTATTATTAGAAATGCACAAGCAACCTTTAAGACAAAAGCTAATTAATCACTGGCATTGCCTTCCTCCATGGAAATTGGTAGTGCTATTAGATATTTTATTCTTCAAAATACGTAGCTCATTGAGTTCAAGGCACAAAACGAAAACTTTTTCCCTAGTAAAAAATACCAACAATCAGTCACATTTAGTGAATAGTTGTTGGTATTTTATCGTTATATGTAATAGTAATTAATTGAATATAAAATAACCGATAATTAATAAAATCCCTAATATCCCAGAAATACTAAAATATACTAACTTCATCAGTAATCCAGAGAATAGCCATAACAAACAATTACCAAATATTAAACCAATTAATAATAATGGGTTATCTCCAAAGTAAATATCCCATACTTTAAAAGATAATGCTAATAATAATAAAGCAGAAAATACAAACAGGAGCGGTGCCATCACTGATTTATTTTTTACTAGTTTAATAGCTATGTATAAAAAAGAAAGAATAGCAATTGCAACAAGAATAATGGGTATAAAGATTGCGGTTGTTGCGACAAACAAGGAAGCTAATAATATTGCGGTTAATAAACCGACTATAGTATACAATATTACTTTAGTTTTTTGTTTTTTAGCTAATACTGCCTTAGAGGAATTCTCCGTTTGTTCGTCTCCATTATTTTCACCTTGGGCGTATAAAGCGAGAAGAAAATCACAATAATGCTCGGGTAATAGCTTGTTTTTTTTCCAAAATGAGATTTCATTCATTATAATTTGCTTACGTTGCAGCGACATATCTAGTCCTCTTTTCATCTGGTAATACCAGTATTGTAAGATTCATAGAATTTAGAAAAAGACACCCATAGTGGATGTCTTCCATTCTATTCTAAAAAGTCTTTAAGACGTTTACTTCTAGAAGGGTGACGCAGTTTTCGTAATGCTTTTGCCTCTATCTGACGAATACGCTCACGCGTAACTCCAAATACTTTTCCAACCTCTTCAAGTGTTCTCGTACGACCATCATCCAGACCGAAACGCAAGCGTAATACATTTTCTTCTCTGTCTGTTAGTGTATCCAAGACATCTTCCAATTGTTCTTTAAGAAGCTCATAAGCAGCGTGGTCAGAAGGAGACTGTGCATCTGCATCTTCTATAAAATCACCTAAATGAGAATCATCCTCTTCACCAATAGGCGTTTCTAAAGAAACTGGTTCTTGAGCAATTTTCAATATTTCACGTACTTTTTCTGCAGGCAAGTCCATTTCTTCCCCAATTTCTTCAGGAGAAGGTTCACGACCTAAATCTTGCAATAATTGACGTTGAACACGAATTAACTTATTTATAGTTTCTACCATATGCACAGGAATACGAATTGTTCTAGCTTGGTCAGCAATTGCACGTGTTATTGCTTGACGTATCCACCATGTAGCGTAAGTACTAAATTTGAACCCTTTACGATGATCAAATTTCTCTACAGCTTTGATAAGCCCCATATTACCTTCTTGAATAAGGTCTAAAAATAGCATACCACGCCCAACATAACGTTTTGCAATACTTACAACTAATCGCAGGTTTGCTTCAGCTAAACGTTTTCTAGCTTCTTCATCGCCTTGCTCAATACGTTCTGCTAGAGCAACCTCTTCTGAAGCTTTTAGTAAGTCTACTCTCCCTATTTCCTTTAAGTACATACGAACAGGGTCATTGATCTTGACGCCAGGTGGAACACTTAAATCATTTAAATCAAAGGTTTCTTCTTTACCTTTCATTAAGCGATCCAAATCTTCTTCATCACCATCTTTTCGACTAAGCTCAATATTTCTACCTTCAAGATTATCAATGAACTCTTCGATTTGATCAGATTCAAGTTCAAAATGAGCTAATTTTTCTGCAATATCATGATATGTTAACTCACCATTTTTTTTACCTAATTCGATTAATTGTTTTTTTGCCTCTTCTAATGATAATTCAATATCTGTTTCTTTTGTACGTTCGGACTTGTCCGCCATAAGAATTCCTCCTTTTACTACCGGATAGTTACTCTAAAGTTTCCAAAGACTTTTTCAACTGAATAGCTTCTTGGGCCAGTTCCAATGCCTTGGAAATATCACTCATTTTTTCTGCTTCTTTTGCTTCATGTAACTTACGTGAAATACGTAGTTCAATCCGGTATTTTCGTATATGGCGCAAACAGTCCATGACTTCCTCTGTTTCATGCTCTGGATCACGTTCTGAGAGCGCTGCTTCCATTACTATTTTTCTTAACTGTGCATCATTTAATACTTCTAAAAAACGTTGAAAATCACCATCTGGATACTCTTCGTAAAATCCAGTTAATCGAACAAACACCACTTCATAAGCATCTCTGATAAAACATTGATCGTCCAAATTCCTTCTTGCAATATCAATTACACTAGGATTGTGAAGCATATGGGAAAGTAATATTCGCTCTGCTCTTTCGTCTGCAGATATTGCTTTCTTTATCTTCGTCATTTCCGGATTAATTGTTAAAGGAATAGATGATTCCTGCTTAGATTGTTTTGCTTGCTTTCCTTGAATTTTACGTAAATGTTGGTAAATAGCTTCTTCTGATACATTAGTTTCTTGTGAAAGCTGACGAATATACAAATCACGTTCAACTGATGAACTTCTATCACTCAGTATTTCCAATATTTCTTGGATATACTGTAAAGTATCATTTTCATTGTTAAAATTTTTATCTCTCTTTGAAACAATCATCATAAATGATAAATATGAATGTGGCTTTTCAATAATCTTTGTTCGAAATGCTTCTTCCCCATAATTTTTAATGTAATCATCGGGATCCATAGCATCTGGAATAATTGCAATCTCCGTTTGTATTTGATGGGCTTGTAAAGCAGTAGAAGCCTTTTTAGCTGCTTCCATACCTGCACGATCACCATCAAAACAAAGCGTGACATTTGAAGTGAGTCTATTTAGTTTGGTTATATGAGTTGACGTCAATGCTGTACCCATAGTTGCAATTCCATTGCCAATACCTGCCTTAGATGCAGCAATAACATCGAGAAAACCTTCAAAAACAATTACATTACGTTGTTTTCGAATATCTAATCTTGCTTTGTCTAAATTATAAAGTACATGGCTCTTTTGGAATATAGGAGATTCTGGACTATTTAGGTACTTGGCCTCATTTTCGTTCTTTTCCAGTATTCTACCAGAAAAGGCAATAACATACCCAGCTTCATCAAAAACTGGAAACATAATTCTTCCACGAAACCGATCGAAATACTTTAATTCATTTTCTTTTCGGATAATGAGACCAGTTTTCTCAATTTCTTGTAAATCCATACCTTTACGTTCAAGTAACGTAGTTAAAGCATCCCATTTGGGAAGGGACCACCCTATCTTATACTTTTCGATAATCTCCTTAGAAAACCCTCTTTCTTCGAGGTAATGTAATGCATTTTCTCCTTCCTCGGTATGAAGCAGTAAATGATGGAAATAGTCACTAGCAAACTCATGAGCTTTTCTCATCATGGAAACCTCTTTGGAAACAGGTGCTTTCGACTCTGTATCCCCAGAAGAACTTTCTTCAATAGCCAATCCAATTCGACTACCAAGTTTACTAACAGCATCTTGAAAAGAAAGATTTTCAATATCCATTAAAAATGTAATTACATTTCCACCAGCTCCACAACCAAAGCAATGAAAAATTTGCTTTTCATGTGTTACTGAAAAAGATGGTGTCTGTTCACCATGAAAAGGACATAAACCAAAATAGTTTCGACCTCTTTTGGTTAGTTGAACATATTCGCTTATGACGTCGACAATATCATTGTTATTTCTAACTTGTTCGATTACCTCTTCTTCTATACGACCCGACACTTTTTCACCATCTTTACTTGCTACTTTAATAATTCGTTAAATGAAAGAAAAATCCTGCAAGAATCGACAAAAAAATCATATAAATAATTTTATAATAATTATTTTCCACAAATAACTATTATAAAACATTTTAAACTAATAATCTATTATTATCTATTCGATAGACAATAGAAAAAACCTTTTCACTATCGTGAATCGGTTTAAAATCTTCCAAATTATTTTTGTTGGATGTGATTGATTACTACATTAGCAGTCTCTTCTACCGCCCTGTTCGTCACATCAATAACAATACAACCAATTTTTTTAGCGATTTTCTCAAAGTGATCAATTTCTTCATTGATTCTTTCTATTTTAGCATAACTTGCATCATCATTTAAACCAATTGCTTTCAATCTTTCTTTTCTAATAGAATTTAGTTTTTCTGGAGTAATGACTAATCCTACACATTTTGCTGGATCAACTTGGAAAAGTTGCTCCGGTGGGTCTACTTCTGGTACAAGTGGAACGTTTGCTACTTTGAATCTTTTGTTCGCCAAATACTGTGATAATGGAGTTTTAGAAGTTCTAGATACCCCTATAAGTACTATATCCGCTTGAAGTAACCCTCTTGGATCTCTTCCATCGTCATATTTTACCGCAAATTCTATTGCTTCAATTTTTTTAAAATAATCTTCATCTAACTTTCTTACTAGACCAGGTTCTTCAAAAGGTTTTTCATCTAATTCTTTTTCAAATAGATTAATAACCGGTCCTATTAAATCGACAGACTCTAAATTATATAAGTTACAGTATTCTATTAATGCTTGACGCATTTTTGTTTGTACAAGTGTATACAAGATAATAGCACCTTGCTCCTTAGCAAGTTCTGTAATTTCTTTAATATGGTCTAAAGAATCAATATGAGTAAATCTCTTAAATTTAGTATGCTGTAGACCAGGTCTAAATTGACTTATTGCCGCTTTTGCTACTAGTTCGCCCGTTTCTCCTATAGAATCCGAGACTATAAACAGGTTTAGCATTTTCATCGTTTCACTCCTTATAGATCATGGTCATCGGCTAATGATAAAAAGGCTCGAGTAATATTAGTCTTTGTAATTCTACCAATCACTTCTAACCCATTTTCCCCTTCTTTTACAACAGGTAGGGAATCAATTTGTCGACTCATTAATTTTTTGGCCACTTCAATAAGTGTATCCTCTTTCAAACAATACGTTATGTTAGGCATCCTTGTCATAATCATATGTACTGGAATTTTGTTTAAATCTTGGTTGCCAATACTTGTTCGCAAAAAGTCTTTTCTTGAAAGAACTCCTGAAAGTAACGAATTTTTATCAAGAACAAATAATGACCCAACATCTTCTAAAAACATATGACATATAGCATCATATACCGTCATACTTTCATCAACAACTACTGGAATTGATTGAAAATCTTTCACTGTCATTTGTGCTATATTGTCTGATATTGCTTGGCTTGTTTTTTTGCCAGAATAAAAGTACCCCACACGTGGACGAGCATCTAAAAAGCCTGCCATCGTTAATATAGCTAGATCTGGACGTAGCGTGGATCTAGTTAATTTCAGTCTCTCCGCAATTTGTTCGCCAGTGATAGGACCGTTTCCTTTTACTATGTCCAAAATTTCATTTTGCCGTTTGTTGAGTTCGATTGGACTCACCGCCTCAAAGTGTTATACTTAATACTAAATAATTATATACTACTTTCTAGGTTATTGCGAAGTAAAGTTGCTCATGATACAATAGCAACAAATGATAAAGCGTTGAAGAGCATTATAAGTACTACATCCTAAGCGAGTGGGGTCAGTGAAAGCCCACATTGTAGGAAAACGGCAGCTTGGAGCTTATGCTTTTAAAGAGGATTGTTTTTTAACAATCAATCGGGGTGGAACCGCGGGTTAATAACTCGTCCCCGGGCACTTATTGCCCGGAGACGAGTTTTTTGTGTTCCGGGATAAAGTGACAAAATTTAATGGAGGTTATCAAATGACAATTACAATGGAAAACGTAGTTAGTTTAGCAAAACAAAGAGGTTTTGTATTTCCTGGATCTGAAATTTATGGTGGTTTAGCTAATACATGGGATTATGGCCCCCTTGGTGTGGAACTAAAAAATAACGTCAAAAAAGCTTGGTGGAAAAAATTTGTTCAAGAATCACCTTATAACGTAGGTTTAGATGCAGCTATTTTGATGAATCCTAAAACTTGGGTTGCATCTGGTCATATAGGTAACTTTAATGATCCAATGATTGACTGTAAGAAATGTAAATCTCGTCATCGCGTAGATAAAATCATTGAAGATGCACTAGACAAAAAAGGTATTGAAATGGTAATAGACGGCCTTTCATTTGAGAAGATGGAAGAAATCATGAAAGAGCACAATGTTGTTTGTCCGTCATGTGGTGCTTTTGATTACACAGAGATTCGCCAATTCAACTTAATGTTCAAAACGTTCCAAGGTGTAACTGAAGCTTCTACAAATGAAATCTTCTTACGTCCTGAGACTGCACAAGGTATTTTCGTAAATTATAAAAATGTTCAACGCTCTATGCGCAAAAAAATGCCTTTCGGTATTGCACAGGTAGGTAAAAGTTTCCGTAACGAAATTACACCAGGAAATTTCACATTCCGTACAAGAGAGTTCGAACAAATGGAACTAGAATTCTTCTGCAAGCCTGGTGAAGATATGGAATGGTTTGAATTCTGGCGTAATTATTGTAAAGAATGGCTATTAAACCTAGGTGTGTCTGAGGATACTATTCGTTTACGTGACCATTCAGAAGATGAACTTTCTCATTACTCTAACGCAACAACAGATATCGAATATAAATTCCCATTCGGTTGGGGTGAGCTGTGGGGTATTGCAGATAGAACTGATTTTGATTTAAAACAGCATATGGAGCATTCAGGGGAAGATTTCAATTATATTGACCCTGTAACAAACGAACGTTATGTACCGTATTGTATCGAACCTTCTCTAGGAGCTGACCGTGTAACATTAGCATTCCTTTGTGAAGCATTTGATGAGGAAGAATTAGAAGGTGGCGATGTACGTACTGTATTACGCTTCCACCCTGCATTAGCACCAGTTAAAGCAGCAATTTTACCACTTTCTAAAAAATTGTCTGAAGGAGCAACTTCTTTGTTCTCAGATTTAAGCAAGCACTTCATGGTGGAGTATGATGAATCCCAATCTATTGGTAAACGTTACCGTCGACAAGATGAAATCGGTACTCCTTTCTGCATCACATATGATTTCGATTCAGAAGCAGATGGCCAAGTTACTGTACGTCACCGTGATTCGATGGAACAAACTAGAATGCCAATTGCAGATGTAAAAGCATACATCGAAAATCACTTACAATTTTGATATTAAATCACTATTGAGTGATTGTTAAAAATAAACGCAAGAATGTTGTTCGCCAAGTTGAACAATATTCTTGCGTTTTGCTTTGCCAATAAAAAAAAGAGTGATGAATCCATGTAGATGCTTCTACACGGATCTGCGCTGCCGCACACTACGCATGAGCCCTCAATGATGGTCGCTATTACTCCTTCATCCTTTTTGAAGTCTCATACTTCGCGCTCTTGCGGCTTGAAAGGCGCACATCCTAGCTATCAGTGGTAATTCAGAAATCAGCTTCTAAAATGACACGATAATGCATTTGAAATATATAAAACCTTTAAAATTAATGGTCAAGTTTTCCATTCCGCAAGTAAATCATCTCTAAGCGCAACTAACTAACTAACTAACTAACTAACTAACTAACTAACTAACTAATAATCGCAAGTAACCTGTTGGGCAGCGCAAGTAAAATCCACATGAACGCAAGTATCCACCGATTCAAAGCAAGTAACAAGAGAGATGGATCCATTGGGATGCCTTCTACACGTCTGTTTGCTTCTGCTTAAGCTATGATTTATTCAATCTATTTTGTGTTCCATAACTTTTGATTTATTTCATCGTACTTAAAACACTTACTTTGCTCAATCTTAAAGTTAAGATTAACTCGCCTATTGATTGAAGTGTAACTCGGCGACTCCAGCGGGAACAGTGAGAAAGTCGAGATCCCGCAGTGAGCGAAGCGAACGAGGAGGCTCGGCCTCGCCCGCGGAAAGCGTCCGCGTGAAACGGAAATCACAGTATTACTATCACTTAAAAATACCTTCTGCAATCATCATCCCTTTAATAATTATCTCGATAAATCTTAAAGTCTAAATTTACTCGCCTATTGATTGAAGTGTAACGCGGCGACTCCAGCGGGAACAGCGAGAAAGTCGAGACCCCACAGGGAGCGTAGCGAACGAGGAGGCTCGGTCTCGCCCGCGGAAAGCGTCCGCGTGAAACGGAAATCTTAGTGTCAATTCTCCTCTGATACACCTATTGCTTTTTTAGTACAACAAAAAAATCCAAGTCCAAAGAATTAGTCTTCTTCGGGACTTGGATCTTCTTTACGCGGTGTGAAAAACTCTGGGGTTTTCTCCATTTGATCTAAAAAGTGTTGCGACTTTAATCGTATTCCGACTTGTTCGCTATAAATCGTTCGGACAATTTTTTTAATAAAACCTTTTGTCTCTTTTTTGAGTGTCAGCTTACCTACTTGATCAATGGGAACTGTATAAAAGGTCCGAATAAGCTTCACTTGAGATGGAGAGAGTCTGATAATATATGGGTCAATCGAAAAACATCGATGGCAAAGAAATCCTATTTGTGAAAAAGAAAAAGCAAATTCTCCATCTGTTGCTCCGCAATTGGTACATTGATGAAGGGTTGGATAGATACCTGCTGTCGGAAGAAGCTTCCATTCCACAAACAAACTAATTGCCTCTGGATCATATTCTTCTGATATAGCATGTAATGCCTGTTGTAATATTTCAAATAACTGAGGCTTAGGTGCTTCATCATCAATTAATTTGTCCACTAATTCCATTATAAAACTTGCGTATGCAGTAGCAAATATATCTTCTCGAACAGATCTCATAGAGTCAATAATTTCACCTTGCTGCAAAGTCCCCATTCCTCTTCCTTGCTGTATCAAAAAATAGCCATACGTAAAAGGCTGAGATATAGAAGCTAAACGGCTAGTTGGTTTTTTTGCCCCCCGAGCCATAGCTGCTCGCTTCCCCAATTCACGTGAAAAAATGGTAACGATTTTATTAGATTCTCCATAAGAAGAAGCTCGTAAGACAATACCCTCTACTTTTTGTAGCAATTGCCTCACCTTCTTTCTTTAATACTCGTCGTCTCTAAAACCATAATCTTTCAAATGAGCTGATTTATTTCGCCAATCCTTTTGTACCTTTACCCATAGCTCTAAGTATACATTTGTTCCTAAAAGCATTTCGATATCTTTACGTGCTCTTGTCCCTACCTCTTTAAGTAAGGCACCTTTTTTACCGATGACTATACCTTTTTGGGAATCTCTTTCCACTACGATTGTTGCAGAAACACGAATCATATCTTTTTCCGTATCTTCTTCTTTTTTAATTTTATCTATTACAACTGCTATCGAATGTGGAATTTCTTCCCTCGTCAAATGTAAAACCTTTTCACGAATTAGCTCAGAAATAATAAATCTTTCGGGGTGATCCGTTACCTGATCGGCAGGATAGTACTGTGGTCCCTGTGGTAAATACGACTGAATTGTTTCAAGTAATTTATCAACGTTATTACCTTGTAAAGCAGAAATTGGAAGGATTTCTGCAAAGTCATATTTCTTTGTATAGGATTCAATAATATCGACTAATTTTTCGGGATGAACTTGGTCAATTTTATTAATTACTAGAAATACCGGTGTTTCATTTTTTTCAAGCATTTCCATGATGTACTCATCAATCTTCCCTCTTGGTTCCACTGCGTTTACCATGAACATAATTACATCTACTTCACGTAGTGTATTTTTAGCAACTTTAAGCATAAAGTCCCCAAGCTTATGTTTGGGTATATGAATCCCAGGTGTATCGATGAAAATCATTTGACTATTTTCCAAAGTTAGAACACCTTGTACTTTGTTACGAGTAGTTTGAGGTTTATCGCTCATAATAGCAATTTTTTGTCCTATTACTCGATTTAAAAATGTAGACTTCCCTACATTTGGTCGACCTATTATCGATATAAATCCTGATTTATAATTCTCATTGTTTTGCAGCATAATCCATATCCTCCGTTGTAAAGGCCCCAGGCAATAATTCTGCAACCGTTGTTTCTAATACATTTCCCTTTAAGTTTGTTAAATAAACAGGCATATCCTTATCACAAAACTCCACTAATACTTGTCTACAAGCACCACAAGGAGAAATAGGTCCTTCTGTATCGCCTGAAACAGCAATTGCCGTGAACTCTTTTTTCCCTTCTGACACTGCCTTAAAAATTGCAGTGCGTTCTGCACAATTCGTTAACCCAAATGATGCATTTTCAATATTGCAGCCAAGAATCACTTCGCCGTCTTTTGTTAAAAGTGCTGCCCCTACTGGAAATTTCGAATATGGGACATACGCTTTCTCTCTTGCTGTAATGGATGCTTCTAGTAACATTTCTTTATTCAAATGACTCACCTCTATAATATGATACCCGACCATTTCGGGATAAATATGATTAAACCAACAATTACAGTACAAATAGCATATATTAAACATGCTCCCGCTGCTAAATCTTTAGCCTGTTTAGCTAACGGGTGTAATTCCGGAGTTACCAAATCGACGATACGTTCTATGGACGCATTTACTAATTCTATCATGAACATACCAAAAATCGATAGAACAATGATTATCCATTCTATTTGCGATAAACCTGTCAACATTCCAACTATCGTAACAACTACTGCTGCAAATACATGAAATCGAAAATTTTGTTCACTTTTTAAAACATGGCAAATTCCATTTGCAGCATATATAAAGGAACGAAAAAATTTACGAAAGTTCATGGCCTTCACGTTTCAACCCAAAAGCTTGTAGAATAGATTCTTGTAAACCAAACATCTCTTTTTCTTGTTCTTCCGTTTCATGATCATACCCTAATAAATGTAGAAAACCATGAACTGCTAAGAAGCATAACTCCCGCTCAAAAGAATGCATATAGGATTCCGCTTGTTCCGTTGCACGTTGTACTGAAATGATAATATCTCCTAACATCGTCGGAATATCTGCGTTCATAATTTCTATTTCTCCTTCTCCCATTTCTTCCATTGCAAAGGAGATTACATCGGTTGCCACATCTTTGTTTCGATAAGTTTTATTAATTTCTTGGATAGCATCATTCGTTACAAATGTTACACTAACCTCACTGCCTTCTTTAACAGAAAGTTGTTCACCTGCTGACTGCAATACCTTTCCTACAAGAGCTAAGGTCTCCTCTGATACTGTGTTTGTCTCATCCATTAAATCTAGTTCTAACATATTATTAGCTCCTTGCATTATTATTTGGGATATTCAATCCGCGAATGGAATGTTCCATTCATAGTTGTACAAAAACTCTCTTCCATTTTCTTTATTTCCTTTAAAGACAGATCGCATTCATTGAATTGCCCATCTAATAATTTATCTTTAATAATAGACTGTATTAATTTTTGAATCTTATCAGCATCTGGTTCTTTCATGGACCGAACAGCTGCTTCTACACTATCTGCTACAGAAATAATTGCGATTTCTTTTGTTTGAGGTTTTGGACCAGGATAACGGTAATCCTCTTCTTTCACATTACTATTTGTTTCTTTTTCTTTAAAATAAAAGAATTTCAACAAACTTGTACCATGATGTTGCGCCGCTACATCTACAATTTCTGTCGGTAATTTATGTTTCCGCAAAATCTTCGCTCCATCCACCGCATGTGCAATAATAATATCTCTGCTTGCCTCTGGAGACAAATTATCATGCGGATTATAACCGTTTACTTGATTTTCGATAAAAAATCCAGGTCGATTTGTTTTACCTATATCATGATAATAACAACCAACTCGTGCAAGCAATCCATTAGCTCCAATCGCTTCACAAGCAGCTTCTGCTAAATTGGCCACCATTAAACTGTGATGATAAGTGCCGGGTGTCTCGGTTAATATTTTCTTCAACAAAGGATGGTTAGGATTGGATAATTCAATGAGTCTCATAGTAGATAATATGCCAAAGAAAGATTCAAAGAAAGGTAGTATCCCAATTGTCATAGCACCAGATAGTACCCCAGACAGCATAGCTGCTCCTACATAAAATAAAATATCTGTAAATTCATAGGAAGCCTTCGTCATTAATAAATAAAATAAAATAAACACAATATTAATAGAAGAAACAATTAAACTGGAGCGCAATATTTGTGAATTAGTATGCATCCTTTGCATCGCAAAGATACCTGCAACTCCACCAAATAATATGTATAACGAGGCTTCCATTTGAAATACATTTGTATAGCCTTCTTGAAAAATAATACCTGCATATGCAGCAGACACAAAATTAGAAATATAAGCTGCACGTTCATTTACCAATAAATAAACAAGCATTGCAACCATCGCTGTAGGAAATAAAAATGCTATAATTACATCAAAATTATATGCGACAGACTGTATCACCTTCATCATTAATACAGATAAAATGACACTGAAAGCTACAACAATCAAATTCTTCGAGTTGTTTATAGTTTGCTCTTTCCTAATAATTGTTTGTCCAAATAAGACCCACATCGTAAGTCCTACAAATAAAACTACTCCCAGATATGGTCTATAGGATGCTTTATTCGTCAACATACCCAGCAACTCAAGTTGTCGATAGACTTCTCTATCAATAATTTCACCCTTTTGAACGAGTATTTGCCCTTGAAGTATGCGAGTGGGCTCTACGCTTGCTTTCGCCTGTTCTATTCGTTCCTCGGTTAAACTCTCATTTACCACCTCTGTTGCGACAATTGAGGTTTTTGCAATACTAGAGAGTACATTTTTATAATCCTGGGAATAAACAAAATTGTTATTTATTTGCTGACCAATTTTCTCTCTTGAAATAGATACATTTTCCATTCGAATTGGTTCACTTAATGTTGTCTCCACTAGCTCGGATAACTTCGTTTTTGAATCGTCCAAAATAATATTATTTTGATTTAAAAGTATGACTAACATATCGTCATTAAGTGGTACATAGCTTGCGTTCTCTGCCAATTCTTCCATATCTTTTTTTAGCTTGTCTACTAAAGTAGCAGTTGTATCTTCTGCATTTGCATTTTCTTTTACATGCAAGACACTATCAAAAATAGACTCTGTTATTGCCGCTTGGTTAGCAGCGGTCTCGTCTTGGAATTGGTAAACAGCTGGAACTTCCTGCTCCGTTTTTTTGCGTTCTTCTTCTGTTTTAACGGAGTCTTCCATGGTTTTAACTGCTCTTATCGTATCAGGTGAAAGCTGGAACAACTCAAAATCATACTTACTTTCCTTTACATTGCCGATTAACAAAAAAAACAGGCATATGGCTGTAATAATAATGACGATGAAAGGGAGATACTTATGATTTCTCCATTCTCTCCACTTTATTAGGATATTTTTCATTTATTCTCATCCCCCCACCAACTAGTTATTCCATTATACCTTATTTTTTTCACAATTCACTAATGTTTCCCTAATAAACAAAAGCGAAAGCGCCTATCTCAGCCCTGACAATCGTTGGAGGAATTGCAATAAAGGCGTTTTTAACCTTTATTCATAAGAGCGATTCGAGGGGTTAGTCGCTGGAGTCTTGACAGGGAATTACTTGTAAAAAGTTATCCTCTTGCCAAAGATTTTATAATTTCCTAATGCAACAAAGAAGCAACTGTCTAAACATAGACCGTTGCTTCTTTTGGGTTTAGGTTATTATTGTTCTTCATATGCTTGTATAATTTTTGCAACTAGTGGATGACGGACTACATCTCCTTGCTCTAAATATTGAAAATGAATTCCGGCAACATTTTTTAATATTTTTTCCGTAACGATTAAACCTGATTCCGCACCCTTTGGTAAGTCAATTTGAGTTTTGTCACCAGTGATTACCATTTTAGAACCAAATCCTAATCGCGTTAAGAACATTTTCATTTGAGCTTTTGTTGTATTTTGAGCTTCATCTAAAATAACAAAAGCATCATCTAATGTACGACCACGCATATAGGCTAAAGGTGCAATTTCAATCGTCCCTCGTTCCATAAGACGATCTGTCTGTTCTGTACCCAACACATCATGTAGCGCATCGTATAACGGTCTTAAATATGGGTCTACCTTTTCTTTTAAGTCACCAGGTAGAAAACCTAAGCTTTCTCCCGCCTCGACTGCTGGACGTGTTAAAATGATTTTTTTCACATGTGCATTTTTAAGTGCCTGTGTTGCCATCACTACCGCTAAGTACGTTTTTCCAGTACCAGCAGGACCAATACCAAAAGTAAGATCAGTGTGTCTTATTCCTTGGATATACTCTCGTTGCCCTATAGTTTTAGCTCGAATAGCTTTACCTTTTGTATTTCGTGCAATTTCCTCATCGTATAAGCTAGAAAAATATTCAATTGTACCATTCAAGCTCATCTCAATTGCAGAAGAAACATCACGCAGGTTAATATTAATACCTTTTCGAATTACTGCTAATAGTTGTATCATTAGCTGTCTAGCGTCTTCTACATTTTTTTCTTCACCAATAATCTGAATTTGTTCACCTCTTGTAATGAGTTGAACTTTTAGCTCCGCTTCAATAAGTTTTACATTTTTATCCGAAATGCCAAGCAGCATTACCGCTTCGGCTGGATCTTGCAAATTAATATCTAATTGTTTAGTTTCGCTCATGCTTCGTCTCCTTGGGGTATAACATGTGGTATTGCAATATTTTCATTTATTAGTAAAAGTATCTTCCCTTTTACTTTATCATCTTGTATTGATACCTGTAAAACTTTATCCTCTAATAATTGTGTTCCTGTTGGTAATTCTTTAATAATTTTTTGAAATAGGAGCGGCCGTATGAGATGTTCAATGGATTCCTCAGTCAGGGAATAGGTTATTTGATGTTTCTTTTGTACATAGCCTGCCTGAACGTATTTTTGGATAAAAGCAGGTAGCTGTATTTCCTTCCAAAACATCTGTTTATCGCTCACTTTTTTTTGTATTACCAATTCTGTTGAGTTTGGATTAATGACAGCAACCTGTGTTGGAAGTTCAAATGATAACTCTATCCAATAGTTGGCATACACTTTTCCTTCTGCACTCGTAATAATCCTTTTGTTCCCTTGGGTTACAAACCCATTTACGAGGACATCTCCTTTTTTCACAGCAATGTTTTTTTCAACTGCTCTCACACCTTTTGTTAGTGTAAAATCTGTTATTACTCCACTTCTCTTTGCTATTAGATTGACAGCCGGTGCATCCTTAAGCTCTTTTTCTGTTTGCGGAGGTGCTAGCATCGGAGACACTGTAAAGGTAGAACCAGATTTTGAAAAATGAACCCAAGAATACTCTTTATGTTCTAGTAATATATTTTGACGTATTTCTTGCTCCTCTGGCAGTTTAGATGCAATCATTCTTGTTTTAATGCCCATTTCTTTTAATTGTTCAGTCAACAAAATATTACTTTCAGGAGAATCTGAATCAATTTGAATAGACCAGATAAATTGAGCTAATAATACTGGGATTATTAAAAAAAAGAAGACCCCTATTACAGATGCTGAGTAAATAGAGATAGTACTCTCTTTTAGTTCATTTTCTAGATTTATCGAGAGCTTTAGTTTTTTTCTTACTTTCCGAAATGCTTTCAAATCTTTTGCTTGAATAGAAAAGTTTACATGATTCTCGTTTGTATGAAGCTGGTACACTTCGATATTTTGTTCCTTTAAACTTTTATAGAGAGTAAATTGGTCTGTAGTAATTGGTGCTTGTATTTTAATAAGTCGCCTCATACTGTTTTTTCCTTCCTAGTTAGATTAAAAAACTGAAGATTGTGCACATGAAGATGCAGCCTATCGCTAGACATGGATTTTATGTGCAAGCTTTCGGCATGAATTTCTAAAAGAAAGTGGTCATACGTACAGACTATACTGTTTTCTTTTAAACGAACTAATGAAAATTCATAATCCAATATAATATCATCAAAGCTATCTACCATAATACTCGCGTGGAGTGGAAATAATTGCTTCACAAAAAAACACCCCTTTACATGAATTTATGCATGTAAAGGGGTGTTCATGAGTTATCTTTTGGATTTTGGTGGGGCAAGTATTTCAGAAAAAATTATTCCTTTGATTAAGTCGTCCTGACTACTAGGTATTAAACTGTCAACTACTGGAGTAGGTATAGTTACAGATACATTTTTCTGGTGTGTACTTAATCTACCTGAGCTCCTAGCTACTCCTTGATCACGTTTAACTTCTCGCTCCATTTTTTCTACTTTTACAGGTACTTCTTTTACTATAGGAGGCTTAGTTTTCATCTCCTGCTGTCTTTCACTCGTAAACTGTTTAGCAAAATCACCTAATTCTTTAAATGGATTTTCTGAAACAGTTTTACGCATTGGGGTGCTATTTACTGGTTTTTCAACAGATTTTTTGTCGGATTCTTTATTATTTTTGAAAAAAAGACTAAAAATCGCTGCGATGATTATAGGAATGAAAGCTTCCAAGGAGATCGGCTCCTTTCCGCTATTATTTTAGCTCGTCGGTTGAAGGTTTATCTCCGCCGACCTTACTAATAGAATCTCTCATACCAGTATCTGCTTTGATATTATTATAATTCATGTAATCCATAACACCGATATTACCATCACGAAGTGCTTCAGCCATTGCTAATGGAACAGCCGCTTCCGCTTCTACAACTTTCGAACGCATCTCTACAACTTTTGCTTTCATCTCTTGTTCAGATGCTACAGCCATTGCACGACGTTCTTCTGCTTTTGCCTGGGCAATTTTCTTATCTGCCTCTGCTTGCTCTGTTTGTAATTCTGCTCCGATGTTTTTACCGATATCAACATCCGCAATATCAATCGATAGAATTTCAAATGCAGTTCCGGAATCTAATCCTTTCCCTAAAACTGTTTGAGAAATTAAATCTGGATTTTCTAATACTCGTTCATGACTTACACTAGAACCAATTGTTGAAATGATCCCTTCCCCTACTCGGGCTACAATTGTTTCTTCACCAGCACCACCGACTAATCGGTCAATATTAGCACGAACTGTAATACGTGCTTTAGCTTTAACTTCAATCCCATTCATCGCAACACCTGCAATGAATGGTGTTTCAATAACTTTAGGATTTACGGACATCTGAACCGCTTCTAAAACGTCACGACCAGCAAGATCGATTGCTGCTGCTCTTTCAAATGTTAGTTCGATATTAGCACGGTGTGCAGCAATTAATGCGTTAACAACACGGTCTACATTACCACCAGCCAAGTAATGACTTTCCAATTGGTTAATAGCAACTTCAAGTCCTGCTTTATGTGCTTTGATCAACGGATTAACGATACGAGAAGGAATAACTCGACGTAACCTCATCCCTACTAATGTAAATATACTAATTTTTACCCCTGCTGCTAGTGCGGAAATCCATAGCGTAATTGGGAAAAATGTGAAAAATACTGAAAGTACTATAAATGCAAGTACGATAACGACGATTAAAGTAATTGTTGAACCTGTAATCATTCTGTTGCCTCCCCTTCTACTGCTTCTCGTACAACTATACGAGAGCCTTCTACTTTAATAATTTTAACATGTTTGTCTTTTCCTATAAAACTTCCATCTGAAACTGCATCAATTCTTTCATTATCGATACGTATAGTTCCAGCAGGTCTAAGTGGTGTCATAGTTACAGCAACTTTTCCGACTAGTTCCACTCGATTTTTATTGGAAACATATCCTTTTTCTGTTGTAGTCGCATCCGACAAAATCACTTTATTCAACACTTTTAATTCCTTACCAAAGAACTTCATAATAATCACCATTCCCACTATAGCTACTGATAAAGCAATAATAACAGCGATAATCATTTGCTCAATATCGCCACCAGCTAATATTATACTAGCAATAATAGCTGCCGCCCCTAATATACCACTAATTCCTCCGGGCAGGAAGAACTCTCCAATAATAAGTAAGACTCCAATAACAAAAATAATTATTGTTTCATACCCAGCCAGACCTGCAACTAAATGTCCAAAAAAGAAAAGAACTAACGAGATAAGTCCCATAGTACCTGCAACACCAAACCCAGGTGAATAAAGCTCGACGATTAAACCCAAACTTGCTATAGACAATAAAATTGGTACTACAATTGGATTTGTTATAAAACGAGCAAGGGATTCCATAAAGGTCTCTTCTGTTTCTATCACTTTTGCTCCAGCAAGGTTAGTTGCTTGAAGTAGTTCATCAAATGAACTAACTGTTCCTTTAGAATATTCTACTTCTAAAGCCTCTGCTGAAGTAAGAGTCAATAATTTGCCAATAGGTGCTCTGTATTCAGGTAAGTCAATTGAATCGTCTGCCATTGCTTGAGCAAATAAAGGATTTTTTCCTGCTAACTCAGCAGCATTTTTCATTTTAGCCTTCCACGCACTGTTCGCCTTTTCATCAGCAGTGTTTCCACTACTGTCAATAACTGCAGCTGCACCGATTGTTCCACTCGGCGACATATAAATTTCATCCGTATGAAGCGCTAAATATGCTCCTGCAGATAATGCTTCTGAATTAATATATGAAATTGTACGAATGGATGTCGAGTCCAATAAATTAGCAATATCTTCTGCAGAATCTACAAAGCCACCAGGGGTATTGATTTCTAAAATAATTGCTTCTGCTCCAGCCTCTTCTGCATCATGGATAGAACGTTTCAGAAATGCATATAATCCTTTTTCTACTTCTTTGTACACAGGTATTTTATAAACTTCTGTAGAATTTGCAGTAAAAGTAGGGATCATCATTCCAAATGATAGGATTAACAAACAAAGAGAAATGGCATAACGAGAAAATTTCACCACTTAACCTCCTTTCTTCTATATGTATACTCCTATTTACGATGGAGTTATCAAAAAGTTTCATAAAATAAAAATAAACCGAGAAAATAAATTTTCTCGGTTTACATAATTGTAAATTTTAATCATAAAGTACGTGTTTTGAACGTAGGGATGGTTGGGATAATATACCACTTACGTTAACGTGCAGCTTCTGATTTCTTTTTACGTTTCCGCTCAGGTTTTAGAAACCATAGCTTCGAAGCTTTGTAAATTTAAATTTATTAGAATTTACGTTTACGGGCAGCTTCAGATTTCTTTTTACGCTTTACGCTTGGTTTTTCATAAAACTCGCGCTTTCTTACCTCTTGAATTGTACCACTTTTAGATACAGTACGTTTGAAGCGGCGAAGAGCATCTTCAAGCGATTCGTTTTTACGAACGACAGTTTTTGACATCTCTTTTTCCCTCCCTCCGAACACACGTCAAGTACATAACCAAGTGTTATGTACTAAAAAATTATACCGTATTGTAGAGACTTGGTCAATACTTTGATATAAATTTAACTTAATTTAGCTGAATGTTAAAACTTCCAACTCATTCAATTAAATCCTTCAGCAAATCTAAAAGGTTTTATAACTAAAGATGTTTGCCCTAGGTTGATGGTATGGTATCTTATCCGCCAACAGCTATCAGACCCTCATAACTCTGGTTAAAGCTCAATTAGAAATCTTCAAGCAATACAGCAGGAGTTAATTAATAATCAGATTTACTTTCTAATCCTTTTACAATTTCTACTCCAGAACTTGCACCAATTCTTGTCGCTCCCATTTTAACCATCGCCTCAACATCAGCTAGATTTCGAACACCACCAGAAGCTTTCACTCCTAAGTTTGGCCCAACAGTTTCGCGCATTAGTTTAACCGCTTCTATCGTTGCTCCTCCAGTTGAAAAACCGGTTGATGTTTTCACAAAGTCTGCACCTGCAGCTTTAGATAATTCACTAGCTTTAATAATTTCTTCATTTGTTAATAAACAAGTTTCTAAAATAACTTTAACAATTGCCTTGTCTTTTGCTGCAGTTACTACTGCTTCGATATCTTTTTGTACTAAGTTATAATCTTGGTCTTTCAATGCACCAACATTTAATACCATATCAATTTCATCTGCACCATTTTCAATAGCATTAGTAGTTTCAAACGCTTTAACTGCTGATGTACTTGCACCTAAAGGGAATCCGATAACAGTACAAACCTTTACTGGACTTTCTTTTAGTAGCGATGCACTTAAATTTACCCAAGTAGGGTTAACACATACCGATGCAAAATTATACGTTTTAGCTTCCTCACATAATTTTTCGATTTGGTTTTTAGTTGCGTCTTGTTTAAGTAAAGTATGATCTATTAATGCTGCAATATTTTCAGTCATTTGTTATTCCCCTTTCAAGATGTACGTACCTCTTAATAATACTCTTAATAAGATGAAAAGCGCAAGTAGATTACATTTTTTAAGCAAGAAATGATTCAAGATAAAGTAGTTATCAATAATGGTATTCTCTAGACGGATGTGCGCTTGCCGCACGCTACGCATGAGCCTTCTAGGAAGTGTCGCTATCGCTCTTCTTCCTTTTTGAAGTCTCATTCTTCGCGCTCTTGCGGCTTGGAAGGTGCACATCCTAGTGACTGCTGATTCGAAAAAGTATATCTTTCTAAAATTACGGATCATTTGCATTTTGGCCTAAATGCATATTTGTAATAAGTTTCCTTTCTGCAGGTAAATGATTATGATAATGACATCTCGCATTATTTACCTATTTTATTTCATCATGTTTAGAATACTAATTATGCCCAATCTTATAGTTAATAACTACTCACTTAATTGATTGAAGCGCAAAGCGGCGACTCCAGCCGGAATAGCTTGAGTTGAAGACCCCGCAGGAGCATATGTTTTCGAAGCGACGAGGAGGCTGAAGCCAAGCCCGCGGAAAGCGTCCGCCTGAAGCGGAAATCACAGCGGTATGATTAATTTAATCATCAAGAAACCAGTAATCGGGTGACAATTATTAATACTTTTTCTTCTTTTTTTTCAAAAAAAAACCGGTGAAATAATTTCACCGGTTTCAGCTTTATACTAATTCTGCTACTTCATCTAGTATCCTTACGAATTGTCCTTCATTGTATGGATAACCAGCTTTTGTGATTTTCACGCGTACTAACTTTCCGATTAAATCCTCAGAACCTGGGATAACAACCTTTAAGTAATTGTCTGAATAACCTTCTACCATATTAGATGCTGAATCTAGCTTATAAGATTCTTCAGGAATAATTTCAAGTACTTCGTCTTCAAATTTAGAAGCATACTCTACAGCTAATTGATCATTTAAAGTGATTAAACGATGGACACGTTCATTCTTTACGTCCTCATCTACTTGGTTATCCATTCTTGCTGCTGGTGTTCCAGTACGTTTAGAGTATGGAAATACATGCAGCTCGGAGAATTTTTGGTCACGAATAAAGTTAAACGTCTCTATAAATTCTTCCTCTGTTTCACCTGGGAAGCCAACAATAACATCCGAAGTAATAGCAAGATCTGGCAACGCCTCTCTTAAACGATCTAATCGATTGGCAAAAAACTCCATAGTATATTTTCTACGCATTCTTTTCAACACGGTATCTGAACCAGATTGAATAGGAATATGCAAATGTCTTACTACAATTTTAGAATCTCTTAAGACATCGATTACTTCGTCAGATAATTGGCTTGCTTCAATCGAACTAATGCGAAGTCTTTTTAAACCTTTGACGTTGTTTTCAATATCTCTTAATAGTTGAGCTAGATTATAATCCTTTAAATCTTCACCGTATCCACCAGTATGGATACCAGTTAGAACTATTTCCAAATAACCTGCATCAACTAATTGTTGTGCCTGTCTAACTACTTCTTCTGGATCTCTTGAACGCATAAGACCACGAGCCCAAGGGATAATACAAAAAGTACAGAAATTATTACAGCCTTCTTGTATTTTTAAGGATGCACGAGTTCTATCTGTGAAAGTTGGTACATCTAATTCTTCATAAACTCGATTTTTCATAATATTTCCTACAGCATTGATCGGTTTACGTTCAGTTTTATACTGTTCAATATAATCTAACATTTTGGTGCGTTCCTGTGTTCCCACGACGATATCTACTCCTGGTATTGCCATAATTTCTGCAGGAGAGGTTTGTGCATAACAACCAGTTACACAAATAACTGCATCTGGGTTTTGGCGAACGGCACGACGAATCACTTGACGACTTTTTTTGTCTCCAGTATTCGTTACAGTACAGGTATTTATAACATAGACATCTGATTGTTTTTCAAATTCAGTACGACTATACCCATTTTCTTTAAATAATTGCCAAATAGCTTCAGTTTCATAGTGATTTACTTTACAACCTAACGTATGGAATGCAACGGATGACAAGTTCTCACACCTCTTTCATTCAAATTCATAAGAAATTGCTGACAGCGCATATAACGGTGCAGTTTCAGTTCGAAGAATCCTAGGTCCTAGCGCAATTGTCTGAAAATCATTTTCTAATAATAGCTTTATCTCAGCTCGATCTAGTCCACCTTCCGGACCAAATACGATAAGTATCGATTGTTTATCATACACTTTTTTTAATTGTTCAGCAAACTTTTGTCGTTCCTGAATTTTTGCATCTTCTTCATCCGCTACAAATTTTACATCGAATGTTATAGATATTTCCAGTAACTCTTTTAAAGAGATTGGATTATGTATTTGTGGAATAGTAGAACGATGAGATTGCTCAGCTGCTTCCTTAGCAATTTTTTGTAATCTCGCTACCTTTTTCTCGTTTTTGGACTTATCCCATTTTACGATAGATCTTTTTGCTTCATATGGAAATAATTCATACATACCCAGTTCCGTTGCCTTTTGAGTAATCAATTCTAGCTTGTCTCCTTTCGGAAGACCGCAAACAAGTGACACTTTCTTTGGCATTTCATTGGTATTGGCTAACATTTCTTTTACTGTTAGATGGACAGATTTTGAAGTGCCTTCTATGATTTCCATCGTATACGTTTGGTTATTTGTAACAACAAAAACTTGATCACCCGGTGACATGCGCATCACCTGAATCATATGATGCGCGTCATCTCCGGTAATTGTCACCGTATTATTCTCACTTATAGGTTCATTTGTAAAATAACGTTGCATGACAATCTCCTTTAGTTAACAGGTTTTCTAGAAATGATTGTAACCCAGTCTTCCATCATCATAACTTCCTCGATTTCAAATCCCGCTTGTTGTAAAGAATCTTTTACATCTTCCTTTTTCGTCGCAATAATTCCGGAAGTAATAAATAATCCACCTTCTTTTACAATCGTAAATGCATCATCGGTAAATGTCATGATGATTTCTGCTAATATATTTGCCACTACTATGTCCGCTTGTTCATTCACATTATCTAAAAGATTGCCATGTGTTACTTGAACAATATCGTCTACTTTGTTTAAGGCAATATTTTCAATAGCAGATCTAACAGCCACTTCATCTAAATCTAGAGCATGAATCTTAGATGCTCCTAGTTTCGCAGCACCAATAGAAAGGACTCCAGAGCCTGTTCCTACGTCGATAACACTTGATGCTGTCTGGACAGTTTTCTCTAATGCTTGAAGACACATAACTGTTGTTGGATGAGTTCCTGTTCCAAACGCCATTCCAGGATCAAGTTCGATAATCAATTCGTCAGTGGTCACCCGTTCATAATCTTCCCAAGTTGGCACAATAGTAAATCGATTAGAAATTTTCACAGGATGATAATACTTTTTCCAAGCAGTAGCCCAATCCTCTTCATCGACTTCTTGAACTGTTATAACGTTATGACCTAGATCTATATTGAATTTTGTTAAATTGTTGATAGCAAGTTTGATCTCTTCCATTGTTTCTAATAAAAAACTCGTTTCAGCTAAATAAGCTTTTACGCGTACGCCATCTACCGGAAAATCATTTGGGTTTAAGCTGTAAATTTCACCAAATACATCTTCTCGTTCTCTTCCTAATTCTTCCGAGTCTTCGATAACTACACCACTTGCACCAGCTTCATGCAAAATATTACTTACCGCTTCAACCGCTTCATTTGTAGTATGGATGGATAATTCAGACCATTTCACTTGCGCCAACTCCTTTATTCGCCTTTTAATGTCTTTTTGATCTTATCAAATAATGAACTGCCTTGCTCTTCTGGAATATCTCCACTGATTTCAGCAAATTCACGTAATAATTGCTTTTGTTTTTCTGTTAACTTTTTCGGAGTAACCACTTTCACAATTACATGCTGATCTCCAACACCATAGCCATGAACATTTTTTATACCTTTTCCTTTTAAACGGAAATTCGCTTGCGATTGAGTTCCAGCTGGGATCTTAAGTTTTACTTTGCCTTGTACTGTTGGAACTTCAATTTCATCACCTAGAGCTGCTTGGGCGTATGTTAAAGGTAACTCGTAATAAATATCGTCGCCGTCACGTTCAAAACGTGGATCTGCTTTTACACGGAAGACGATATATAAATCACCTGCTGGTCCACCGTTTACTCCAGGTTCACCTTGGCCGCTTACACGTAGCTGTTGACCATCATCAACACCAGCTGGAATTGTAACTTTAATTTTTTTGCGTTTATTAACTGTTCCTTTACCGTGACAAGTAGCACATTTATCTTTAATAATGTTACCTGTTCCTTGACAGTGATTACATGCCCGTTTTGTTTGTACACGACCAAATGGGGTATCTTGGGTAACATTCACTTGACCAAGTCCGTTACAATGTGAACATTTTTCTGGTTTTGTACCAGGTTTTGCACCTGATCCAGAACATGTTTCACAATTTTCTTCTTTAGAAACTTCAATTTCTTTTTCTTTTCCAAACACTGCTTCTTCAAACTCAATAGTCATCGAATACTGAAGATCATTCCCTTTTCTTGGAGCGTTAGGGTCACGTCGTCTAGAACCTCCACCACCAAAGAATGAACTAAAGATATCTTCAAATCCAAATCCATCAGCACTTCCACCAAAGCCGCCAAACCCTTGGTTAGGACCGGCATGACCAAACTGATCATAAGATGAACGTTTTTGCTCATCACTTAGTACTTCATATGCTTCGGAAATTTCTTTAAACTTATCCTCTGCACCAGCTTCTTTGTTAATGTCTGGGTGAAATTGTTTAGAAAGCTTACGATATGCTTTTTTTATCTCGTCTTGAGTTGCGCTCTTAGAAATACCAAGAACCTCATAATAATCACGTTTATTCATCTTTCACTCTCCTGCTCTGTTAACTTGCACATAGAAATAATTGTACCATGTTCAAATTCCTAATAGCAAAACTTTGAAAATTTAATCATTCAAATTAATTTATGTTTATTTCTACTTCAACGCACTTTCATTTTTCGAAGTTAGCGCAGCATTCATTTTTCCTATACAGTAAGAAAAGCCAAAGCCGGAACCGGTCTTTGACTTTTTGCTTACCGACACTTAAACAATCTTACTTGTCTTTATCGTCGTTTACTTCTTCAAATTCTGCATCTACTACACCGTCATCAGAAGGACCAGCTTGTTCTGCATTAGCTGCAGCATCCGCTTGCGCTTGTTCATACAATTTCATTGTAAGCTGTTGAACAATTTCATTTAGTTTATCTTTTTTCGTTTTGATATCTTCTAAGTTTCCAGCTTCTAAAGCAGCTTTTAACTCTTCTTTTGCACCTTCAGCAGATTTTTTCTCTTCTTCTGATACTTTATCTTCTAGATCTTTTAATGTTTTTTCAGTCATGAATACTAATTGATCCGCTTCATTTTTTACTTCTGCTTCTTCTTTACGTACTTTATCCGCTTCTGCATTAGCTTCTGCTTCTTTTACCATACGCTCGATTTCTTCGTCAGAAAGTGAAGAGTTAGATTGGATTGTGATATTTTGTTCTTTTTGTGTCCCTAGATCTTTTGCTTTAACATTTACTATACCATTTTTATCGATATCAAATGTTACTTCAATTTGTGGAACACCACGTGGTGCTGGTGGAATATCCGCTAGCTGGAAGCGTCCAAGTGTTTTATTGTCCGCAGACATAGGACGTTCACCTTGAAGTACATGAATATCTACTGCAGGCTGGTTATCTGCCGCAGTTGAGAATGTTTGTGATTTTGAAGTAGGGATTGTTGTATTACGTTCAATTAGTTTAGTAAATACGCCACCCATTGTTTCAATACCTAAAGAAAGTGGTGTTACGTCAAGAAGTACAACGTCTTTTACATCTCCAGTTAATACTCCACCTTGCACAGCAGCTCCCATAGCTACTACTTCATCTGGGTTTACACCTTTATGTGGTTCTTTACCAGTTTCTTTTTTAATAGCATCTTGTACTGCTGGGATACGAGTAGAACCACCAACAAGGATTACTTTATCGATTTGAGAAGCAGATAATCCAGCATCTTTCATCGCTTGACGAGTAGGTACCATTGTACGTTCAACTAATGAAGCAGTTAAATCGTCAAATTTTGCACGAGTCATTGTAACTTCTAAGTGAAGTGGTCCAGCTTCTCCTGCAGTGATGAACGGAAGTGAGATTTGAGTTGATGTTACACCTGACAAATCTTTTTTCGCTTTTTCAGCAGCATCTTTTAGACGTTGAACTGCCATCTTATCTTTAGACAAGTCGATACCATTTTCTTTTTTGAATTCTTGTACTAAATAATCCATTAATACTTGGTCAAAGTCATCTCCACCAAGACGATTATCACCAGCAGTTGCTAGTACTTCAAATACGCCATCTCCTAGTTCAAGGATAGATACGTCAAATGTACCACCACCAAGATCATAAACTAGAATTTTTTCATCGTGATCCATTTTATCTAAACCATAAGCAAGTGCAGCAGCAGTTGGTTCGTTGATAATACGTTCTACTTCAAGACCAGCGATACGACCAGCATCTTTAGTAGCTTGACGTTCTGCATCATTAAAGTAAGCAGGAACTGTAATTACTGCTTTCGTTACTTTTTCACCTAAGTATTCTTCTGCAAAACCTTTTAAGTATTGAAGAATCATTGCTGAAACTTCTTGTGGTGTATATTCTTTTCCTTCAGCTGAAACTTTTTCGTTTGTACCCATTAAACGCTTAACAGATGCAATTGTATTAGCATTTGTAATAGATTGACGTTTTGCAACTTCCCCTACTTGTTTTTCGCCATTTTTAAAGGCAACTACTGATGGAGTAGTACGATTACCTTCTGGATTCGGAATTACTTTTGGTTCTCCACCTTCTAATACAGATACACATGAGTTTGTTGTTCCTAAGTCAATACCAATAATTTTAGACATTTAGTTTTCCTCCTAATAAATAACTGGAATATTTATATCATTTATTCATTTACTTTGACCATTGAAGGTCTTAATACTCGATCTTTTAACTTGTACCCTTTTTGCAACTCTTGAAGCACAATTCCTGATTCTTTTGAGTCATCTTGTTCTTGCATAACTGCTTGGTGGAAGTTCGGGTCAAATGCAACACCTTCTGCTTCAATTTGTTCCAAACCTTCTTTTTTAACAGCCTCTAGTAAAGTGCGGTAAACCATATCCACTCCTTTAACTAATGAAGTTGCTTCCTCTGAAGTTGTTTCAACTGCAAGAGCTCTTTCAAAGTTATCAAGCACTGGTAATATATCCATTAAAACAGATTGTGCTCGATATTTGTGGTCAGATGCTTTATCTAACTGTACTCGACGTTTATAATTCTCGAAGTCTGCTCTTAATCGAATTAGTTTATCTTGTTCTTCTTCTACTTGCTGTTTAGCTAGTGTTAGTTCGTCTACTTCTTCAACTACTTCTTCAACCTGTTCAGGCTCTTCAGAGGTATTTTCTACTTCTTGCTCTTCTAATTTTTCATCTTTGATTTCCGACACGGTATGCAACTCTCCTTATCCATGATGTCCATGTAATATCCTAGATAATTCTCTAGATAAATCACCACTCATAATATCTAGCAATGATACGACTCTCCGATAGTCCATCCGGGTTGGACCAATAATTGCAATCGAACCCATCTGTTCTTTTCCGATGCCATATGATGCAGTAATAACACTACAACCTTCCATGGCAAGATCATTATTTTCTGAGCCAATCCTAATTTGAATGCCTTTTTTATCCAAATGAAAAATACCTGGAATTTGGTTTACATGATCCATCCAATTCATAATACTTCGTGCTTTTTCTACATCATTGAATTCTGGTTGGTTTAATATTTGCAGCTTACCACCATAATACACTTTGTCTTCATGCTCAATAGTCAATGCTTGGTTAAGCGATCCAAAAAGATGATTTAGACGACCGTTGTTTTGATGCAAAACTGTCGTAGTGACTGTCTCAAGCATTGCAGGTAGCTCATGCAAATATACGCCAACCAACCGTTCGTTGATCAAATTGATCATACGTTCGATATCTGATGCATGAAAATTTTCAGGAATAGAAAATATACGATTTTCTACATGACCACTGTCAGTAACAATTATAGCTACTGCAGAATCGCTTGATAGTGGTACAATGGAAAAACGTTTAACACGATGTTTCCTCACATCTAAACCTAACATAATAGAGGTATAATTCGTTAGTTCCGATATTATTTCAGCGGATTTACGAATTATTTGCTCCGTCTCCACCTTTCGTTCTTCAAAAATAGAACGAATTTGTTTTATCTCATTTTGCGAAATTCTTTGTGGAGTTAACATATTATCGACATAATAACGGTAGCCTTTTTGTGAAGGCACGCGACCAGACGAAGTATGCGTTTTTTCTAAAAAGCCCATTTCTTCTAAATCTGCCATTTCGTTTCGAATAGTAGCAGGACTAAATGGTACTTCCTCCTTTTTCGAAAGCTGACGAGATCCAACTGGTTGAGCGGTTTCGATAAAATCATCTACCGTTACTTGCAATATTAATAATTGCCTGTTTGTTAGCATGATTATCACCTCTGTTAGCACTCACTCAAAGAGAGTGCTAATACTCATATAAAACTTATCAAATCTACAGAAAACTGTCAACGATTTAGCTTTAATTATTTCAGGAAATATTGAAACACTTCATTTCCAATAAATCTTCCCCGTGTAGTAAGCCTCACAAAATTATCTTGAATGATTATTAATTCCTTTTGAAGTAATTCATCAAGTTCTTTTCCGTAAATATCATGAAGTGCGATACCATATCTTCCCTCAAACTTTTCTAGTGATACTCCCTCATTCTTTCTTAAACCAAGAAACATTTCTTCTTCCATTTTTTCCACTTTTGTTACTTCCTTTTGCATCATAAGAGGTTTTTCCCCTAAATCGATTGTATGCATATACTTTTTTAACGGTCCATGATTTGAATATCTTACACCGTTCACATATCCATGAGCACCAGCACCTAAACCTATATATTCATCATTGTTCCAATACAGTAAATTATGCTTCGATTCTTTCCCCTCATATGCAAAGTTACTAATTTCATATTGAGTATAACCATGATTTTTCATTTCCTCTAACAAATAACTATACATTTCTGCCTCTAAGTCTTCACCAGGAAGAGATAGCTTACCTTTGGATAATAAATTATAAAAAATCGTTTTTGGTTCTACTAAAAGTGAATAGGCAGATATATGGGGTATTTTTAAGCGGAACGCTTCATGTAAGGATGCTTTCCATTGTTCCATCGTTTGGTTGGGAAGACCATACATCAAATCAATACTAATTGATGGGAATTCAGTTTGTTTGGCATATTCTATAACTTCATAAACATGATCATTAGAATGAGTTCTTCCTAATACTTTTAATAGATCTTGATCAAAGGTTTGAACACCCATACTTAAACGATTTACGCCATATTTACGCATTAACTGCATTTTTTCAAGTGTTAATTCATCCGGATTTGCCTCAGACGTAAACTCCGTTACATGTTCCATTGGTATATGTTTATGAATTAATGATAGTAATCGATCTAATTGCTCTACCGTTAAAGAAGTCGGAGTTCCACCACCAATAAATATTGTATCAATTTTAGCTGGTTCTGCATCGTTTTGCCATAACGACATTTCTTTTCCAAGAGACTCAATATATACATCTACAGGTTGATTTTGAAAGAAAAATTTATTGAAATCGCAGTAATTACATATTTGATGACAAAAAGGAATATGTATATATACGCCTCGTACCATAACTATCCCTACTTTCTTTCCATAAAGGAAAAAGGAGGCTACTAGTGCCCCCTCTTTTACTTTTATTTATTTGGCTCGTCCATCTTTAGAACTGCCATGAATGCCTCCTGAGGAACTTCTACAGAACCTACTTGCTTCATGCGTTTTTTTCCTTCTTTTTGTTTATCAAGAAGTTTGCGTTTACGAGATATATCTCCACCGTAACATTTCGCCAAGACATTTTTACCAATAGACTTAATAGTAGACCTAGCGACAATTTTTTGTCCAATAGCAGCTTGTACTGGAACTTCAAATTGTTGTCTAGGAATTAGAGCTTTCAGCTTTTCTACTATTACCTTCCCACGTTCGTACGCGAAATCACGGTGAACAATAAAGCTAAGAGCATCCACTTTCTCACTGTTAAGTAAAATATCCATTTTCACTAACTTAGATTCCTTATATCCAATTAAGTCGTAATCAAAAGAAGCATAGCCTTTTGTACTCGACTTTAAAGCATCAAAGAAGTCATAAACAACTTCTGATAAAGGAATTTCATAAATAATATTAACACGTGATTTCGATAAGAAATCCATAGTGATAAAGTTCCCACGTTTACGTTGACAAAGTTCCATAACTGAACCTACATAATCTTCTGGAACCATAATAGATGCTTTTACATATGGTTCTTCGATTGTATCTACTTTTTGGACGTCCGGCATCATTGATGGGTTGTCCACTTTTAGAGTATCTCCGTTTGTAAGCTTTACATCATATATAACACTAGGTGCCGTAGTAATTAAATCAATTTTAAATTCACGTTCAATACGCTCCTGAATTATCTCCATATGTAATAATCCAAGGAAACCACAACGATATCCAAAACCTAATGCTTGGGAAGTTTCCGGTTCGAACTCTAATGCTGAATCATTCAGTTGAAGTTTTTCTAGAGCCTCACGTAAATCAACGTATTTCGTATTGTCAATTGGATATAACCCACAGAAAACCATTGGATTCATTTTTTTATATCCAGCTAAAGGTTCCAAAGCAGGATTGTTAGCTAAAGTAATCGTATCACCGACACTTGAGTCACCTACGTTTTTCATGGAAGCTGTTAAAAATCCAACGTCACCAACAGTCAATTCAGAACGCTGAGTCGTTCTAGGAGTAAATACCCCCGTCTCTACTACTTCGAATTCCTTGCCAGAAGACATCATTTTAATCGTATCGCCTGGTTTAACTGTACCTTCCACAATACGAATATAAACGATTACCCCACGATAAGGATCAAATAATGAGTCAAATATCAACGCCTTTAAAGGTGCATTTGGATCTCCAGATGGTGCAGGTACTTTTTCTACAATTTGTTCTAGGATTTCTTCGATACCAATACCAGCTTTTGCAGATGCTAAAACAGCTTCTGAAGCATCCAAACCAATAACGTCTTCAACCTCTGCTCTTACACGCTCTGGATCTGCAGCTGGAAGATCTATTTTATTGATAACTGGAAGTATTTCAAGATCATTATCTAAAGCCAAATAAACATTTGCAAGTGTCTGTGCTTCAATTCCCTGTGCTGCATCTACAACTAGAATAGCGCCTTCACAGGCAGCTAAGCTACGAGACACCTCATAGGTGAAATCGACATGACCTGGAGTATCAATAAGATGGAAGATGTACTCTTCACCGTCTTTTGCATTATAAGTCAATTGAACAGCATTCAATTTTATAGTAATACCACGTTCACGTTCAAGATCCATTGAATCGAGTAATTGGCTCTGCATTTCTCGAGATGTTACCGTTTGCGTTTTTTCTAAGATACGATCCGCAAGTGTCGATTTCCCATGATCAATATGGGCAATAATCGAAAAATTACGTATTTTCTTCTGTCGTGCCAGTCTCTCATCATTATTCATACTTGTTCACTCCTAATTAAACTACTTGCATTATAACAGATAAAGGATTGTTTAAAAAATATTACTGTATCATTGTATGTACATCTAGATTGTTTAAATTGAGTTGAACCCATAATTAATTGATGTCGTGCTGAGTGGATATCAACGTTGTTCGGGTTTCACTATTTAATATACTTTTATGTATTTTAAAATAAATAATTTTTCGCCAGACTTTAATCTTATCAAAAACCTCTTAATAACACAATCTACGAGTATATATTCCTTATGAAAAGAGATGAGGCATAATTGCTTCATCTCTTATTGTTTACTTATATTGGTAAATCTTCATTTAACATATTAGATATCGCTTTTGCTAAAACTGCAATAGAACGATTTAATTCCTGTTCATTATTATCGATGCCACCCAATTCTACATTGAGTAAAATTTTGGAAAGGTCTTGATTGTAAACACCGTCTACTCCCTTTCCTTCTCGTGGTAGAATTCCTCGTGAAATTCCAGGAACTAATTTATTTAGTTGATCAGAGAGATTTTGTGCGAGTTGTTCATTCCATTTATAATTCGGGTGCTCTCGGCCAATAACAAATATAAATTTAGCATAGCGTTCTTCTCCATTTATAAGCGTCGTCACATTTGCTTTTGCGGAATCTCTATGAATATCTAAAATAATATCATATTCTTTCTGCCCAATTGCTTGTTGAACAAAAGGTCTTATTGAATCATATTGTTTCGCATCTCCTGTACTCTCTGGCCCCAAAATATCGGTTTCTAATTGATGAACTGCAAATTGAGCAGTTATCTGCTCTTGGAAGGACGTAATATTGTTTTCTGAATGGTACGTTGCAATTTTCTCACCCTTAGCAGCTAGTATAGGCTTATAGGCTTCTTGAGAATGGGTAAAATAAACAAATGCTTTTTTAGGTTCTAAAATTTCGGGAGCAGCAGTTTTTGTTTCTAATTGCGCGGCGTAGACGACTGCAGTGGTACTCTCCTCTTTTGGTGTTACTTCTTTTGTTGCGGTTTGTTCCTTTTGTTGCGGGAAAAGAGGCGTTTGGACGGTTGCAATAATAATTGGTGCTAAAAATAAAAGTAATAAAATGCTAACTACATTCTTTAAGGACTTAGCCATAATTTCCACTCTCCTCACACAATCGTATGAAGAGAGCGGCATTTTTAGAACACTTTATCTAGTTGTAATCCAACTTTCTATCCCATTAGACAATATATATGCATAGTGTTCAACCCAAGCATCCGTTTCTTTAGGGGTTACAAATAGGGATGGGTTTTTACCGACAAATACTTCTTCAAACAACTTTCTTTTTTCTTCCGTAGACCACGTAACCCATTCTCCAAAAATTGGTTGAAGTACAGATTTGTCGATGTTCGGTTTTTTATTAGAAACCATCGGTGTTACCGCTAATGCAGAGGAAGGTCGCCCTTTTTCCTCCACCTTAGAAGCAATATAATGAATGACTTGCTCCATTGCATCAGCATATAAAACTGGTCCATCCACAACCATCGGAATACCAATAGCTGTTACTGGCACTCCATATACTTCTTCCGATATTTCTTTTCGTTGATTTCCTACACCTGATCCTGGATGTATTCCTGTATTTGTCAGCTGAATAGTTTTACATAGGCGTTCGCTATTTCTAGCTGCTAAAGCATCTAACACAATAATTAGATCTGGTTTATATGCTTTACTAATTGCTTCTACAAAATCACTTGTCTCAAAACCTGTTTGTCCAGTTACCCCTGGTGCATACATCACCACTTTTACCCGTTCAGCACTTTCAGTCAATGAAGAACTTTGTAAATATTCAATCGCCTTTGGACCAATGGCATCAGGAGTTATAGTTGCATTACCTAATCCAATGATTAATATTTTTGAGTCTTTCGATAGATTTAAATCATGATGCATCTCTCTTAGTTTTTCGATAAATATTTTTTCTAAGGGTTTGAAACTATCCTCTTGGTCCGGACTCACCGTCAAATCCGTTAAAGTAATATATTTACCTTTTTTCTTTCCTAATTTCTTTTCTCCTTCTTCATTGACTTCAATTGATGTCACAAGTACTGCACCTTCACGATTTTCTTCGAATGTAATTCCTTCGGAGTTTTTAAGTTTATTTTTCTCCTCGCCTGTACGATGCTTTACCATTTCATCTGATTCATCTAATAAATCAGTTCTTCCCCACATAATATCACCTCTTATTTAGTGTGGTCGATGTGTCAAGTAAATATTCTTTGCATTTATATATTGCAATTTGTTTTTGTGTTTGTTAAAATAATGCTTGTTGTATTAGAAAGAAATGTATCATCTCAGACCTTATTAGGAGGTGAAAGGTATGCCAAACATTAAATCTGCTATTAAACGTGTTAAGACAAATGAGAGATTAAACACTCAAAACGCAAAAGCAAAATCAGCAATGCGTACTGCTGTGAAAAAAGCTGATACTGCTGCTCTTAATAACGACGAAAACGCAAAAGATCTTATTAAAACTGCTATTCAACAACTTGAAAAAGCAGCTTCAAAAGGATTAATTCATAAAAACGCAGCTTCTCGTAAGAAGTCTCAATTAATGAAAAAAGCGTAATAAAAAAAGACTATCCGATTATTTCGGATAGTCTTTATTTTTTTCAAAAAATAGTTTTCCTCTTAAGGGCATGGTGGAAATTCGGTAAAAGCATTTTTTACTTCACAAAAAAGAAACCATTTTTTAAAAAACTTTTGTACAAAATGGTTTCCCGTTGATTTATTACTTTTAGGTTGTAACACAGAATATCAGATCGGCTATAAAGAGTAGGATTTAAAGAAAGAATCATGAACATATCTTGGAATCCTGTTATTAACATAAATGCCCGTAAAAACGCAATCACAAAATGAAGTGACTAGAAATTTCTGCTTAACAGACAATAACTTGGAAAAACAATCTATTTAATCACTTATTTATTGGTGGATAGACATTACTTAAATCCAAATAATATAGAGTGAACTTAATAACGATTAAGCCCCTTACTTCAGCAAAAACATCTCTAAAATTCTATCTCGATTTATATTTAGTGTTTTTAACTGTAAATCGACTGTCGCAAGATCATTCAATGTTTGCAGCAGTTTTTGTTCATTGTGAAGCATAGGGTGATCTATTAATAACTTTACTCGATATGGATGGACCTTAAGCTGATTGGCAATTTGCTGAGCATGATAGCCTTTTTTCTTTAAGTGGCTTACCTGGACCATTAATCTAACTTGTGTTGCTATTAAAGCATTTAGCTTTAATGGATCCTCTTTTCTCTTCAATAAATCGTGATAAATTTCAATCGCTTCACTTTTATGCCCCGAAAGATAAGCATTTCCTAATGTAAAAACATCCTGCTCTAGTGTACGTACAAGCAACTTCTTTATTGTGTCACTATCGATTTCTTGCTCTTCGCCAACGAAAGTTGCTATTTTCGCTAACTCTGTCTGCAGATGAACAAGATCCGTTCCACCAAGTTCAATAAGGCAATCTATAGACTCATCAGACATCGTTTTCCCATGTGTAGAAAGTTCATGTAAAATCCATCCCTTTAAATCATGGACCTGTAAGCTAACTGACTCAATAACATTGGCTGTCTGTTTCATAGCTTTTGTAATTTTCTTACGTTCGTCTAGTTTTTCATAAGGTGCTATAAAAACAGTGATTGCTGATGGTGAAGGAGATTTCAACCACTCTTCTAGACTAACCGTATCATGGATTATTTTTTCTTTTCCCTTTTCAGTCGCTTTTAAAAAGAATGCATTTTTTGCTATAACCAGTTTCTTATCTGAAAAAAAAGGAATAGTATCTGCCTCATACATAACCTCGTCTACTTTACTTTCCTCCATATCGAAGGTGATAACTTCTAATTCCCCTTGATCATTTAATTGTCTTTTAATTCTTTTTAATGTTTCTTCGATAAAATATGCTTCATTTCCATATAATAAATACACAGAAGAAATGTTATTATTAGATATCTGCATCCACTTTTCTGAAATCATGTTAAGTGCTCCTTGCTATGTATAGTTATATTTCATTATATCGTAAATACGTGTATAAATTGTGACATTATATGCCTTACTAGAAAAAGAAAAGTTTGTATATAGATTTTTTATAGGCAATCCTTTATAATTAGGTGGAAATAGGAGGGGTAACAATGAATGAGTTTGAACAAAATGTCCAGTCGAAACGTAACGACGCGATCGACTCTGGTGTAGGTTTTGTAGTCTCCTTTGGTTTTTTTGCAATAATGTTTGTCATTGCAACCGTTATTGAGTTCGTAGCTCGATAAAATGAAAATTCAATTAGTGAGATATTCTTCAATCGTACTGATTGAAAACTAAAAGGGTTTTGCCTCGTGGAGGTAAAACCCTTTTTTCACTGCACTTTCATATTTCGAAGCTAATATAATTTGCAAGCGGAAACATTCTATACATCCGAGGCACAGCTTCATTCTCCTTTGTCCACAGGATGTTAGTCACGAAGACGTGACCACACAATATGGCTTACTAAGCCTTTGTCCTTTAAATACTTATGGAATTGTAACAGTCATATCCCCACTTTTATTAATCTCGACTTCAATAGTACCATCCGTCCCTGTCTGTAAATAAGGAATTCGCAATTCTTCTAGACGCTCGACCACCTCTGGATGTGGATGACCATAGCGATTTTCAAAGCCTGCTTGTATTATCGCTACACTAGGCTGAACCAAATTCAAAAACTGCTCAGTGCTAGAGGTTTTACTGCCATGATGACCTACTTTCAACACATCAATTTGTTGTATTGCTCGTGAATAATACTCCACTAGATCTAACTCACCTCGTTCCTCTAAATCTCCAATGAATAATCCATGAAAATTTTTATTTCTCATAGATAATACAAGAGAATCATTATTCCCCTCATATATTTCATCCATTGGATATAAGTATTGAAAATGATAGTAACCTGATAAGATAATGTCCCCAGCAATCTTTTCATAAACTGGGATTCGTTGCTTATCAATCTCCACCCTTAAATCATCCATTACTTCTTTCTCCCAAGAGCCAGGAGTAATATGAATTTCCTTTACTTTTACTCCTCTTAGAACTTCTTCTGCACCTTCCATATGATCAGCATCTGCATGGGTAATGATAAGTATATCGATTGCTTTTATACCCTTTCCTTTTAACAAAGGTAAAACAACCTGTCTACCAATTTCGTAAGGCTCATTTATTTGTTTCCAAGTTTCTTGATCGAACCTTAGCAATCCACCTGTATCTATCATTATTACTTGTTTGCGGTAAGGCATTTCAATTAGTATACAATCACCTTGTCCAACATTTACAAAGGTAATTCGGGTTGAAGAATCCGTAAGAGGAGCTAATTGAATAACTAACAGAGTGATTAAGAAATAAAGGGTACATCCAAATACCTTCTTTTTTCTCTCTATGGAGATAAATATTGTAATCACGCTAGTGTAGGCAAGAAGTATCATCCAGTTCTCCGGCCTCATAGGATTCCACATCTGGTATGGTAATGTACCTAACTTTAGTATGAGAATATCAATTAGACCTCGAATAGGTTCATACACGAGAAACAAAGCTTCAGAGATAGAAGGCACTACAAATGTTAGCAACAGAAACAAAAGATTAAGAGGTAAAACGAAAAACGTAAATAAGGGAACAAATATTAAATTTGCGAGGAAAGAAGAAATAGAAATTTCATAAAAGTGATAGAGAAGAATAGGATAAACAATAACTTGACAAACTGCAGTTAGAATAAACGATTGTAATAAATAGGAATGAGTTGATTTTAATAAAATCGAGGAATAAATAAGTGAAAATGCAGCTAAATAGGAGAGTTGAAAACCAATTTGGAATATAATCCAAGGTGTTAGAAAGACAAATCCCATAATACTTAATGAAAAAGCGTCTGCTATTGGTATTTTTCTTTGAAAAAGTGTTGAGATTAAAACAATCTCTGTTACAGAAACAGATCTCCATACGGAAGGTGCCCCTCCAGCAAGCAAAGCATATAAAGGTAGTGCAATTATTAACAACCAGTTTGCGGTTTCCCTTCTTACACCTAAACGAATCATTATTTCATAAATTAACCAAACGACGAGCGCAACATGTAGACCAGAAATAGCAAATAGATGCGTTATACCGAGTGTCTGGTAGGCACTTTGCATATCGGAAGGCATTTGCTCCCTACTACCTATTAAAAGTGCTTCTGCCTCCGCTTGGAGCGATAATGGAAAGTGATCCCGTATATGCTGTTTCACCTTAAAACGCTGCCCTGCCATAAAAGTTATAAAATCTGTATTTTTTCCAATGAGCTCATACTGAGTAACTTGAAGTTGTCCGACAGAGCCATTACTTTTTAAATAATTTTCCATATTAAATGCATACATATGTGATTTTGGTCCATTAGAAGTTTCTTCCAAGCGTATATTCATAGTTATTCCTGCAAGGGAATGTTCTTTGAACGCTTCCATATGTTGTTCACTTTCCAGTTTTAATTGAACATACCACTTATCCTTGTTCTCTGATATAGCAAAACCACGTAGAGTGCTTCCATTAATACGATATGTGTCTGTCCAAGTAATTTGGGTGACATTTTGAGCTAGTGAAGGAATTGGCATTCTCTGCAAAGTATAAAAATAGCAACTAATCCCTAAACATAAAGTAATTACTATAAATGACACTGAAAACTGTTTATATAAAAGCAAAAAAAGAATTACAAACAAGAAGAACAGGATAATGGTAGATTCGTAAGCTGCTATTACACCTACTATAACTGCTATAGCGATATATATTAAATTTCCGCGGATGTTGTTAATCCAAATAGTTCTGCCACCTTCATTTCATATGGTGCTAATTCTTCAACACTTGCTCCTTTTTCTCTCAGCTTTGATATTAGTTCTGTGTACAACGCAACTTTTTCATCACTCAAGAAATCTATCTTTCGTTCATCGAAAGGCACATGCATTACTTCGACTCCCGCCTTATTTAACAATTCAATAGCATAAGAGTTGTTTTTATAGTCTTGAGCATAGTACAGACGACTAATCCCAGCTTGAATGATTGATTTCGTACACGGTAAGCATGGGAAATGAGTTACATACAGGTCAGCACCACTCACTGTAATCCCGTATTTAGCACATTGTAAAAGAGCATTCATCTCTGCATGTATAGTTCTCACACAATGGTTATCTACGACATAACATCCATGATCAATACAATGGTCACCACCTGAGATAGACCCATTATATCCTCCTGCCATAATTCGGCGATCACGCACAATCGTAGCGCCAACTGCAAGACGTGTACATGTGCTTCTAAGTGCAAGTAAATGGCTCTGAGCCAAGAAAAATTGATCCCATGTTATTCTCTCCATATAATTACCTCCAAAATATACGTTTATCTAAGTGTAGTAGTTTGTGTAAGAAACTTCAATAATTCGTTTGTTATTTTACGGATATTAATGGTTCCAGTTTCTCATATGTTTTTTGTCCAATACCAGTTACTTTCATTAAATCTTGTTTTTCTTTGAAGGCTCCAGATTGCTCGCGATGAGAAATAATTGCCTCGGCTTTAGCTGCTCCAATGCCTGGTAAAGTAGACAAAACTGTAGAATCAGCATTATTTATATTTACTAACGACGATTGTGAACTGCTAGTAGGTAACAGCACTTCTTCTACTTCTTCGCCCTCTTCAGGAACATAGATTACCATCTCATCTTTCACACGCTCTGCATGATTAATATGTTTTGAGTTACTAGACTCTAAATAGCCACCAGCCATTTCAATCGCATTTAATACACGATCTCCTTCCAAAAGTTCATAAACACCCGGTTTCATTACAGCACCTTTTACTTCCACAAAAACAAGGGGAGTTTCTACATATTCAATTATTTCTTCTGGAAAATTTTCTTTTAGTGGGATAGTTGGGATTGAATCAGCTTTGGGGGTAGCCGATTTTAGAAAGGATTGAATACTGATGAACAGTATTATTCCTATTACTACTACTGGGAGTAATAGCTTTTTCTTATATTTCTGGACGAACTGTTGAATCAGAATCATCAGCCTCTTTCATAAGAGGTAAATTATATGGAGTTATAAAAACTATACTAAATTTACGTGTAGATGAAAAGGGTTATTTTAAGACGACTAAAAAAGATGCTTGTTGGTTGTGACTGTCGTCACACTAACAAGCATCCCTAAAAATTCACTCGATATAAATATAGCAAAATGTATGTCCAAACATCTTCTAAACGATAGAAACAGGTTTGGACCCTAGATGACTGATACGTCTTTCACCCAGTATTCCTTATTTTACAGCATGGATAAACCATCTATCCACTTCTCCTATAGGCTTTCCAAAAATATCATCACGGACATTCACGGAAGAAAAGCCTACTGTTTCTAGAAGAGTCTTGAATGTTTCCACAGAATACGTACGTTGGTAATGGGATTCTTCAAATCGTTCATAATAACCTGATTCATCACGTACAAAAAAAGTTATATCGTGGTAAATTGAATGATTTTCTTCCCCTGATTCTGTATGCCAAATATAAGCTACTTCCTCATCTTCATACGTAAAAGGTCCACTTGGGTATATAACATCCATCTTATAAAGAGAATGGACATCAAAAAATAACTGTCCACTTGGATTTAAAGCTTCAAACAAGCGTTTGAATGTCTGCTCAACTTCTTCTAACGTCTCTAGATAGTTTATAGAATCTATAGCAATAACCGCTACATCTACCTCATTTACACCTTCAAGATCTGCCATTGATTGACATATAAAAGAAATATTCGTTCCATTTTCAAAGCTTCGATTTTGAGCTACTGTAAGCATAGAATCGGATAAATCTACACCTGTTACCTCATACCCCGCTTTTGCAAAATGGTTGCTGAGAACTCCTGTACCACAGCCAATATCGACTAGTTTTTTTGATCTAGTGACAGGTGCATACTGTTGTACCCATTCCGCATATTTGTTATATGGTATGTCTGACATTAATGAATCATAAATATATGCAAATTGTTCATACGTGGACATTAAGCATCTAGCCCAACTTGAATCATTGGTGCGTCTCCCCAAAGTCTCTCTAAATTATAATAAGCACGCTCATCCTTGTGAAATACATGTGCTACGACGTCACCCATATCAACTAAAATCCATCTTGCTTCATCGAAACCTTCTAATCTTTTCACATTAAAACCTGCTTTGAAGGCTTGGTCCTCCAGTTCTTTTGCTATTGCTTGAACCTGGCGATCCGAGTTTGCATGGCAGATTAAAAAGTAATCAGCAAGTAATGAAACCCCCTGCATATTTAATACTACAATATCCTCTGCTCTTTTATCGTCCGCTGCTTTATAAGCGATTTCTACTAATGAATTTGAAGATGTCATTCTTTCACTGTTCCTCTCTGTTGTATCATATCATTGTAACAATGAAATGAATCCGGAAATACCGGTTGTTTTTTTTCTATTAAAAATGAAATACTATGCCTTATACAACTTGTCATAGCATCTTCTAAATCGACCTTTGCTTTTTCACGTAAAAGTTCGACTCCTGAAAATTTCCGACTAGGCTCTATCATATCAGAAACATAAATGATCTTTTCAAGTTTCGACATGCCAGCTCGACCCGTTGTATGAAACTCGATAGCTTGCAAAATATCCTGATCCGAGATTTGAAATTCTGTTCTCGCTACATAACTACCAACAGGAGCATGCCATAATTCATGATTAAAATTCAATAATAATGGATTCATTTTTTCTGAAACAATTATGGATCTTAGCCATTCTTGATTGGCATACTTTACACTATCATGCAAAATTCCCGCAATCTCTGCTTTTTCAAAATCTTCTCCATACATTTTAGCCAGTGTAATAGCTGTTTCAGCTACACCTTTTGTATGTATAAATCGCTTTTCGGGCATCCGATTTTTCATCTGCGCAAGTAAATGTTCATGTTTCATATAGCTTCTCCTTTCGGATAAAGTCACGAACATCATCACTAATAAGAAACTGAGTAGTTTCTCCGTTTGTTATTCGATTTCGAATGGTAGTAGAAGATAAATCGATTTGAGGTATATCTAAAGTTACTATAGGATATGCAGTTTTGAGCAATTTATTTGGTCTAGAAACTCCTACTAAATGCACATTTTGTATAAGTTCTTCGATTCTATACCACTTAGGTAGATCTTCTACCTGATCTCCACCGATAATAAAGTAAAAATCAGTTAGCGGTTCACGTTTTCTAAGTAGCTCCATCGTATCAAAAGTGTATGAAGTTCCTCCCTGCTCAATTTCAATCGTTTCTATTTTCAACATGGGAATCTCTCTTATAGATAATTCCACCATAGTCAGTCGTTGTGCTGCTGTAACTCTATTTTTTATTTCTTTATGAGGAGGGTTAGCATTTGGCATTAAACGCACTTCGTCTAATTTCAACGCATGTAGTACTTCATTTGCAATTATCAAATGACCAATATGCGGCGGGTTAAAAGTCCCACCTAAAATCCCTACTTTTTTTCTCATGCACGACTCGCTTTTGGAAGCTCGATTCGTTTATTATTTTTAGACGGTTTGTACAGTACTACTGTTAAACCGATTAGTTGCACTAACTCTGATCTCGTACCTTTTGCAAGAGCCTCTGCAACTTCATGCTTATCGTCTTCACAATTTTGTAAAATACTAATTTTGATTAATTCTCGAACTTCAAGTGCTTCTCCGATTTGTTTAATCATCGCATCATTTACTCCACCTTTACCGACTTGGAAAATCGGAGATAGATTGTGTGCTTGACTACGTAAAAATCTTTTTTGTTTACCTGTTAACATAATTTCCTCCTAATTGATCTATCAATTGTTGGATCATCCCATCAGTATCAGGATTAACTCCATTCCAATATGAAAAGGCTAGTGCGCCTTGATGTACAAGCATCCCTAGACCATTAATTGTTCGAACATTGTATTTCTTCGCTTCCTCTATTAAAGGGGTGACTAAAGGATTATATACGATATCTGCAACAATTGCATTCTCTTTTAACTGATGTAACTGAATTGGCAATGATGCATCGCTATTTTTCATACCTAATGGCGTTGTTTGGACGATGACATCAAACTTGATCAATGTATTTTCAGCTACCTCAAGAGTAACTGCCTGTCCTACCTTTAGTTCCTCCACTAATATTCTTGCCTTTTCTACCGTTCTATTCGCTATTGTCAGATGTGTAAAACCTTGTTTTTTGAGAGCATGAGCTATACCACGTGCAGCTCCTCCTGCTCCAATTATCAATATGTTGTATTCAGGTAAAATACCGCCAAGGGAGTTGATAAAACCCAATCCATCGGTATTATACCCAACATATTTGTTGTCCAATGTTTTCACAACTGTATTTACTGCTCCAATTCCTTTTGCAGAATCGTCCACTTCATCAAGATAAGGAATAATCGCTTCTTTAAATGGAACAGTCACATTCCAGCCACTACATCCTAGAAGCTTTAACGATTCTACTGCTTGCTCAAGATGATCTAGTTCAACATGTATAGGGATATAAGTTGCATCAACATTCATTTGTTTTAACCATGTCTCGTGCATTTCAGGTGATAAGGAATGGGATATTGGATTTCCTATCACAGCAAACCATTTTTTCAATATATCCCTCCTATATTAACGATGGACGAATAGAAATTTCTACACCCGCTGGAGCATGTGCTGCTACAATTACTCCTCCACGCTGTACAGTGATCCACCCTAATCCAGAAAATACGATATCTGTTTTATCATCTTTAATTTTAAATTCATGACGAACTAAAGGTGGTAATAGATCCGCAAACTCTTCGCTAGGTGGAGATAATAATTTACCTTTATGTTCTTTATATAAATTATCCGCATTCTCTAATTTTGTGCGGTGAATTGGAATATCATTTGCTATATGACAAGTAAAAGCTGCACGTTCACCTTTAATAAAGTCAAAACGAGATAAACCACCAAGATATAATGTTTGTTCACTATTTAACTGAAATACTTTCGGTTTAATTTCTTTTTTTGGTGTTATATATTTCAATTCCGTTGGATCTAAATAATGCGCCATTTGATGGTGATTAATAATTCCAGGAGTGTCAAATAATGATTTTTTATCGTCTAATGGAATTTCAATCATATCTAATGTAGTACCAGGGAAATGTGAAGTAGTAATAATCGCATCTTCTCCAGTTGCTTGTTTAATAATACGGTTAATAAATGTAGACTTTCCAACATTTGTACAACCAACCACATAAACATTTTCGCCTTTTCTATAATGCTCAATTGCTTCCATCGCTTCTGGCATACCTGTCCCTTTATGTGCACTAACAAATAATACGTCTATTGGAGACAAACCAAGTTTTTTAGCTTCTTGCTTCATCCAATTAATGACTTTATTTTTTTTCACTGATTTCGGTAGTAAGTCTGCTTTATTAGCAATCAACAAAATAGGGTTGTTGCCGACAAAACGATGCAAACCAGGTAACCAACTACCATTAAAATCAAAGATATCAACTATTTTAACTATTAACCCTTTTTGCGTGCCTAAGCTATTTAAAATTCGTAGAAAATCATCATCTGTCAATGAAACTGGTTGTAATTCATTGTAATTCTTCAAGCGGAAACAACGCTGACATATAATATCTTCTTTTTCTAAAGAGGAAACTGGCGCATAACCTGGCTCTCCAACTTTTTCTGTTTGAATTGTTGTACCACAACCGATACATTTTGGTGCTTCTGTCACGCTTCTTCCTCCCATGTAACTTGTCCTTTTTTGTCTAAGTAACTAAAAATTCTTCGTTCCACCATACGATTAAATTTGGTCACAAATCCATCTGACTTTGCAACTGGAATGACTAAAATCGTATGAAGTTTTAATCTGTTACCGCCAAATACATCGGTTAGTAGCTGATCACCAATCACTACTACTTCTTCTCGTTTTACCGACATAATGCTTAAAGCTTGGAGAAATGCTTTTCCAAGTGGTTTACGCGCTTTAAATATAAATGGAATTCCAAGAGGGTCTGCAAAGGATTTAACTCGAAGTTCATTGTTATTAGAAACAATGGTTACTTGGATCCCAGCAGCTTTAATACTTGCGAACCACTCGATTAATTTAGGGGTAGCTTCTGGTCGATCCCATTCAACTAATGTGTTATCCAAATCTGTAATAATTGCCTTAATCCCTTTATCTTTTAGCAATTCAGGTGTTATATGATGGACACTTCTTACAAATTCACTAGGTATAAAATTTGAATACAAAGACGAACACTCCAATTCGAGGCATTTTCTATTTATGATTATAGCATATTTGCTACATTCTCACCCATTCGGACAAATTTACCAGGGTGAACTTTACTTGAGAACTCCACACTATCCGCTTCGAATAGCATGACGACAGTCGATCCAAAGGAGAAATACCCGACCTCTTCTCCTTTATTCCATACAGTAGAATTATTCGTAAGCTCAATCGAATTTACAAACATTGCTCCTACTTTTATATGTATACATTTTTTTTCATTTGGCATTTCGAGTTCCGTAAGCATTCGGTAGTTACCACTTATTGTTTGTTTTCCAAATTGAAGACCCCATTTATTGACTGGATACGATTTTTCACCAAGAATATATTGTCGTAGTATTTTCCCATCAACTGGAGAATGGATTCGATGATATTCTGCTGGACTTAAATATAAAACAATATATTTTCCATTTTGAAAGGATGAAGCTATTTTTTCTGAACCTAGCATATCCTGTAAAGTGTAGGTTTTCTGTTTTACATAAAAGAGTCCATCCTCTGTAATATCCCCAAAAGTTTCTATTGTAGCATCGACAGGGCTTATAATGCTAGTAGTTCCCTTATCAATCGGACGGCTATCCTCTTTAACCTTTCGAATAAAAAAGTCATGTAAAGTAGTAAAATCATTGCTTTTTTGTATCATATCTTGAGTTGATATATTAAAATATTTAATATAAGAGGGAATCATATGTTTGCTTATTTTGGACTGTGTAAAGCTTCGGATTAGTGACGAAGACCATTTTCCATTGGTTAATTCAATCATGGTTTGATATAATCTTTCTCTCATTTTTTAGCTCCCTAGAAAAAATTAAACTTACTATTTTTACTTAATCGAAGTATAATGAACAAATATGTTATTTGTAAAGGAGTGATTTGCAATGTTTTTACTAAATGCGATGTATCAAACAGTAAAAAAATTGAAATCACATGCGGCGAATATGGTCACCATAGGCAACCTTGCATTTGGTGGTGCAGCCATCATGGCAACGATGAATGAAAATTACACGTTCAGTGTATTATTTATATTTATAGCTGGCCTTTTAGACAGATTTGATGGAATTGTAGCAAGAAAATTTCACCTTGAATCCGAATTAGGCAAACAACTAGATTCCATGAGCGATATTATTTCATTCGGGATAGCTCCTGCATTACTGATGTATTCATTGGTACTACAAGAGTTTAGTGTTACTGGAATGATTATAACAGTCATCTATATAGCATGTGGTGCTTTCAGGCTTGCACGATTTAATATATCTGAACCGAATGGTTTTTTTACAGGTCTACCAATTACTGTTGCTGGTGTGATTTTAACCCTGTCTTATTTTGCGATAGAATATATACCATCTGTTTCGTACATGTTTTTGTTCATAATTCTCGCATTACTAATGATCAGTACATTTACACTAAGAAAAGTTTAATGACGAAATGCTTAGGCGCCTATGTTAGCCCTGACAACGTTCTTCTGTAACGAGCTTTGCACAGGAGCAAGCGATGGAAGAATTTCACGTAAAGGCGTCTTTTGCAAAGGAAGTCAGTCTAAATTCGTGACATCGTGTCACAGCGACTGACTGACCCGCATCGTGCGGCCCCGAAATTCTGAAGAGACTCGAAGGGCTAGGCGCTGGAGCTAGACAGCAAATGACTTAAAAAGTATATACCTGTTAAATTTAAAGAAAAGCGGCTGCGAATTTGCGGTCGCTTTTTTCATATTTCGCCAGCTTTCGACATACATTAGACTAACAACTAGATGGAGGTGAACCTCATTACAGGTATAATGACTGCCTTTATAAGCATCTTTGTAGAATTCCCTCTCGTGCTTGGTTATTTGAAAGGCCAGGCATTTCATCAACCCTTCAGTCCGGAAGAAGAAAAAGTCATGATAGATCGTTTTTTAGGAGGCGATTTATCTGCTCGCGACGAACTAATTGAACGAAATATGCGATTGGTTGCTCATGTTGTAAAGAAATTCCACCCAAAACATGAACTATTAGATGATTATATCTCTATCGGTACAATTGGTCTGATGAAGGCTGTCAACAGCTATACCCCGACGAAGAAAACTAAACTAGCCACTTATGCTGCCAGATGTATTGAAAATGAAATATTAATGTATTTACGATCATTAAAGAAGGTACAAAAAGATGTTTCCCTACATGAGCCAATTGGTATGGATAAGGATGGTCACTCTTTAGAGATTACAGACCTGCTTCCAGGTATCGATAAAAGCACAGATGAACAGCTAGTAGAAGAAGAGGATACAAATAACTTATATAGACATTTGTCACAACTTGAAAGCAGAGAACTCGAAATTATCATCCGAAGATATGGATTACTTGGTCATGAACCAATGACTCAAAAAGATATTTCTAAGCAACTAAAAATATCTAGAAGTTACGTTTCTCGGATTGAAAAACGCGCATTAGTAAAACTGTATCAATCCTATATACATGAAAAAAACTCTTTTGATGTATCAAACACCAAAAGAGCTTAGGTAGGATCAATCTTCACTTGTCTCTGCGATCATGATAAATGCTAAAACCGCTGTAACTAAAACTGACATCGCCATTATAAATAACATTGGATCTCCCCCTCTAACATTGAAAGCGCTTGATGACTTTATCATAGCACATAATAGGAGAATTATTAATATGTGTCAAACTACTCAGTATGGCAATTTAATGACAACCTATAGTTTTTCAATTACATTTAAGACTACTTGTGTTGAATGTTTTGCAGCAATTGGCAAAAACTCATCGAAACTGATAGAAGACTCTTTTCCAGCAATATCAGAAAGTGCACGGATTACAACAAAAGGAACCTCAAATTGATGGCAAACTTGTGCAACTGCAGCTGCTTCCATTTCACAAGCTTTCATTTGTGGAAAATGAATACGTACCTGTTCTACTTTTGCAGGATCATGCATAAAGATATCACCCGTAGCGATTAAACCAGTTGCAGCTTGGTGTTCGCCAATTTCATGTACAGCATCCTCTGCTAATTTCATTAATTGCTCGTCTGCTTTAAATGATGCTGGAAGCTGTGGTACTTGACCAATTTCATAGCCAAAAGCGGTTACATCCACATCATGGTATCTTACTTCATGTGAAATTACGATGGCTCCTACTTCTAGATTTGGATCATAGCCACCTGCCGAACCAGTGTTAATGACATAATCAGGTTTGTATTCACTTAATAATATGGAAGTGGTCATTGCGGCATTCACTTTCCCTATTCCACTTCTCAATAAAACAATTTCATGATTCTTGTATGTCCCACTTGTAAATTCACTGTTTGCGATTGTCTTTGTTTCAGGATTTTCTATTTCGTTTCTCAGAAGCTCTACTTCTTCTTCCATTGCACCAATAACTGCTATTTTCATTGTTTATTGCCCCTCTCTAAAATGCACTTCTTTAAAAATAAGGAAAAAAGCTTCTTAAGTCAAGAAGCTTTTCTTTTTACATATATTCAGAGCTCTATTCTAATGTTTTAAGTATTTCTTTTTTAGTTGGTTTCCAGCCTTCACCATCGACCCATTCTAGGGAGATACGATAAATTTCACTTCCATCCTTAGAAGTGACAGTTCCAATGGATTTTTGCGGGCTTCCACCATTACCGATAAACTTTACATACATATTGGATGTATCTAAATTAGCAGCATACGCTAATGCCTTAACTTTTTCATCCCAGTCAACAGATGAATTGTCGTAACTAGAAACATGATTTCCTGATTGCTCTGTCCCTACAGGCTGCCATCCTGAATCTATTACAACAGAATCGACATTGGTTTCGTCTGATGGCTCCGTAGTTACAGTACCACCTTGATTTTCTTCCGTTTCAGTGCTTTCATTCTCTTCTGTCTCTGTTGTTGTTTCTTCACTTGACGAAGTAGAATCAGTGGAGCCAGTACTATTCCCTACTACTACTTCAGATTCTTTGTCTTTCTCTTGCTCTTTCGATTCATTCTCAGTATTTTCTTCTTGTTCAGTTTTTGTGTTAGTTGTAGCACTTTCTTTCTCGTTATCACCTGTAACAAGATTTACAGTCACTACGATGATAAGGAGAATTACTATTCCTATAAGTATATTTAAAATGTTGTTCTTTTTTCTCTTATGATTTCGTTGATCCAAACGCGTGTCAAATTTCGTATTCTTTTCTGGCATGTAAATTCCTCCTTCAATATAAGAGAATATACTACAAATAGACGACAATGATAGGGTTTTGTTTCAACAATCTCAAAAATAGTTCGATTGATAGTCATCATCAAATCTCGGTAGACCATTTTTACACAAATGCTTGACCAGTGTTTTAGGTATATGATTCTATTCATTCTTTTCTATTAAGGAACATACCGTTAATTTCCACTCCGAGCGGACGCTTTCCGTGGAAACGGCTTCAGCTGCTTCCCTCGCCCCCCCCCATGGAAAGCGTCCACTTGAAACGTAAATCAGTAGTGTTATTTATTCGTTCTTTTACCTTAAACACAATGTATACGGAACAATATTATATATTTCATTTCAAAAAAAGAGGTAAACGGTTTCGTTTACCTCTTCGCTTTAAGATATAGTTTTTATTTCTACGTCCATCTCTCCACCTGGAGTTAGGATTTTCACTCGATCTCCTGTAGATTTGCCGATCAATCCTTTAGCAATTGGAGAATCATTCGAGATAAGACCTTCTATTGGATCTGCTTCTGCAGAACCTACGATTGTGTAAGTTTCTTCATCACCATCTGGAATTTCTACAAATGTTACAGTTTTACCAAGTGTAACAGTGTCGTTATTTCCTTCTCCTTCGATGATTACTGCATTGCGAATCATTGACTCTAAGGTTGAGATTCTACCTTCTACAAACGCTTGGTCTTCTTTAGCTGAATCATACTCAGAGTTCTCTGATAAATCACCAAAACTTCTTGCAATTTTAATACGCTCTACTACCTCTTTACGTTTTACCGTTATTAAATGCGTTAATTCATCTTGTAACTTTTGTTTACCAGCAACGGTCATTGGATATTGTTTCTCTGTTGACACTCCCATACACTCCTTTAAATACACACTTAAAACTCTATCATGGATTATTCATATGCATCTAATCACAATGTTATGAATATCATGAAATTATTGTCAATCTCAATCATCATATTATACAATAACATCCGTTTCAAGAATAGTTTTTATTTTTGTTACCATTAAATCGATAGCTACTTCATTTTGGCCACCTTCTGGAATGATTACATCTGCATATCTTTTAGTTGGCTCAATGAATTGATTGTGCATTGGACGAACTACATTAAGGTATTGATCCACAACTGAGTCTACTGTACGTCCTCTTTCGTTAATATCACGTAATATACGACGAATAATACGTAAATCTGCATCTGTATCCACGAATAATTTGATATTCATCATATTTCGAAGACGCTCATCTTCTAATACAAGAATACCCTCTAAAATAATAACATCTTTAGGCTCTATCTTAATCGTTTCAGAAGAGCGAGTATGTTTTGCATAATCGTATACAGGCTTTTCAATTGCCTTATTGTCTAATAAATTGTGAATATGTTCAAGTAATAAGTCATTATCAAAAGCTAGTGGATGATCATAATTTGTATTAAGTCTTTCCTCAAACTTCAAATGACTTTGATCTTTATAATAAAAATCTTGTTGTATTACTACTACTGAATGGTCCTTAAATACTTCACTTATTGCGTTCGTTACACTCGTTTTACCTGATCCTGATCCACCTGTGATCCCAATGATAAGAGGAGTTTTCTTCGTCATTATTTCATCCCTTTTCTCATCATATTATTTGGATATAATTTTTCCTGACATTTAAATTGGACAACTTGTAATGGATGTCTCGCCGCATCCAACACTTGTCCTTTTTCGTCTAAAATTTCTTTTATAACTACTTCAACGTTTTCTATTTCTGGGCCAAAAAACTCTACTATGTCTCCTGGCTTAAAATAATTTCGTTGTTGTAGTGTAACTATCTGTGTTTCTTCGTTATACTCTAACACAAGTCCCACAAAATCGTACCCTAATTTTTTATCATGGACTCCGTACATTTGTTGTTCAAAGCTCGGTTCATCCTCAAAAAATGCTGTGTCCGTTTCACGATTTGCACATTTTTCCAGTTCTTCTATCCAGCTAAGCTGCATTTGAAAGTTTTCAGGATCTGCACAATATGCATCAATCACTTTTCGGTAAACACTTACAACTGTAGCTATATAGTGTATTGACTTCATACGTCCTTCCACTTTTAAAGAGTCGATTCCTAGTTCTATCAAACGCGGTATTGATTCCAATAATTTTAAATCTTTTGGACTCATGGCAAATGGAACATCATTATCTGTGAATAGCGCCTGTTCTTGTCCATCATTTTGCTCATACAAATCATAATCCCAGCGACAAGACTGACAGCATCCTCCTCTATTCGAGTCACGAGCAGTCATATGATTGGATAGTGTACATCTTCCACTGTAAGCTATACACATTGCCCCATGGATAAAAGTTTCAATTTCAATATCAACTTTCTCTTTCATCAGTTGAATCTCGTCACCACTAGTTTCTCGAGCAAGTACAACACGATCAAGCCCTTCTTCTTTCCAATATTGTACAGCTTTCCAATTGGATAAGGATTGTTGTGTGCTCAAGTGAAGCTCTAATTTGGGTGCTACAGTTCGACATGTCTCAATTATTAATGGATCTGCAACAATAATACCAGTTACGCCAGCTGCTTCAACTGCTTGTAGGTACTCTTCTAATCCATCCATATTTTCATTATGGGCGAATATATTAGTAGTCACATACACTTTAGCTCCGTATCGTTTTGCAAATTCTACTCCTTCCCGCATTTCATCTATTGAAAAGTTTCCCGCATTTGATCGAAGGCCAAATTCTCTTCCACCTATAAAAACGGCATCTGCTCCATAATGCACAGCAATTTTTAACTTTTCTAAACTTCCAGCAGGCGCTAATAACTCAGGTTTTTTCGAAATAACTCGTTTACCATCAATTAGCTCACTTATTTTATCTATTTTAGTATTAAGCAAATAAACCTACCCTTTCCTAACTGATTAATACCATTTAAACTATCAGTTATATGTAATTAATTTCATAAAAAGCATACTAAATAGTGAATTCGAACAAAGTTGATTTCCGTTCCACACGGACGCTTTCCACACCAATTACGCAATAAACCTTTAATAAAAGAGTGATCTGCCGTAAACTTTCTTTTATTAAAACAGTAATTATGAAATTGACTCATATATTCCTTTAATACACAGTTTCCTTAAAGAAAAAGCCAGTATCTAATGGTCTTAATGCTGGTTGGATTTCTTCAATTTTGTTAAAGAGATCTTTTTTACAAGCTTTATAAGCTTCTTTCGATTCAAAATAAGCATCGATAGCTTTACGGTAGTAGCTCGTTATAGAAGTAATATAAGATGGATCTTGAAGGATTCCATCTATTTTCAAACTATCAATTTCAGCATCTAATAACTCATCAAGTTCATCTATCATACACATATCATTTGGACTAAAAATATGTGTTCCGTTACCATCTTCATAAATCGGATATTTATTGGAACGCTCTTTGTCATGTAAAAACATATTTTTATTTTTAGAACGATTCTCTACTTCCATTGCTTTGTCTTGGAACAAGAAGTAATTACCTAAAAGTGAGCGTTTCGACTGAAAAATACATGTCATTCCGTGGACTTGCACTTCAATTTGAACTTCAGCATTTCCTTTAATTTCCACTACTTCGTCTAGGCTTAGTTCTCTTGCTAGGACAGCTCTAGTTGAACCACGTTTCCCCCAATAATTGGCTGTGAAATAATTGGTTGCTGTTTGTTCCGTGTTCCAGTGTAAGGGAATAATTACTTCAGCTTCACGTCTAGCAATAATGACTGCTGGATCACCGAAAACAATTCCATCAACACCAATTTCTTGAAGCTTTTTCATATAAGGTGCAAGTGCTTCCAGTTTATCGTTATGGAAAAGTGCATTCATCGCAATATATAATTTTTTGTTTTGTTTGGAAGTGATGTTTCTTGCTATTGTAATTTCTTCTAACGTAAATTCTCCAGGAAGTCTTAGACCAAAAAATTGTTCACCGACTAAAAATGCATCAGCACCAGCCACGATTAAATCTTCTAAGTGACTAATACTTGCAGGTGTTACTAATAGCTCAGTTTTGTTCATATCTTTCACCTCTTAATACTTACTAACATTCCATCTCCAACTGGTAAGAATGCCGTGTCATAATCCGGATGATTCATCAACCACTCCATAAATTGATGTTGGTTTCGGACCATTGTTCTTTTTCTTCTTGGCACTTCACTCATCGGTAACTCGGACAATCCGTTTAACAATAAATTATCACAATAAATAACGCCACCATCATTCAAAAATGGGGCATATTTTTCGAAGAAATTTTTGTATTGACCTTTAGCTGCATCAATAAAAATAGCATCAAATTGGAGTTCTCCAAGGTCTTTTGCTGAAATTTCTAAAGCGTCTCCAACAATTACTCGAATTCGATGTTGTAAATTCGCACGTTCTATATATGTTTTAGCAAGCTCAGCCTTTGTTTCATCGCGCTCGATGGTCACAATGGATGTTTTCCCTAGTTTAGTTGCCATGCGCATGGAAGAGTATCCAATAGCAGTTCCTAGTTCTAAAACAGACTTGGGCTTTTGTAAGGAAAGAAGTTGCAATAACGATTCCATCCCCATTAGTTGCATAATAGGTACATGATTATCTTTTGCATATTGTTCCATTTCCAAAAAAATAGCGGATCTAGGCTTAATCAGATCCTTCAAAAAATCATCGCTTATATTCATCTAAACTAACCCCTTTAGGTCATTAAAATAGTACTCCCTATTATGTAAAAAAACAACTCTTATAATAACATAGCAGGAGAAGGAATGCGACATCACTCCCTCTCCTGCAGCCTAATTATTTTAAAAATTCGTCTATTTTTTGAAGATGTTCATCATATGTTACAGAAAAGTGATTAGTACCCTCTTTATCTGCTAAGAAATAAAAATAATCTGTATCACTTGGATCAAGTGCTGCCTCAATAGATGATTTACCTGCATTTGCAATAGGTCCAGGTGGTAACCCTGTATTTTGATACGTATTGTACGGATTATCAAACTCTAAATCTTCAAACAAAACACGATCTTTATGAGTACCTTTTGCATAAAGGACAGTTGGATCTGTTTGTAAAGGCATACCTTCTTCTATACGATTATAAAAGACACTTGCTATCGTTGCTCGATCTGTTTGGGCTGTAGCTTCTTCCTCTAACAAAGATGCAAAAGTTAGCAACCAATGAACTGATTTCTCTTCTGCTTGTAACAGATCTACGTATGACGTTACAACTTTATCAGTATTAGCAAGCATTGTATCTACGATTGACTCGATTGAAGGATTTTCCTCAAAAAATGGATAGGTGGCTGGGAAAAGGTATCCTTCTAATGCATAGCGCACATTTTCCCCTTTAATCTCTGCTCCTAAAACATTTGGATATTTAATCATCATTCTATCTACAAACTCCTCGCTCGTTACGAGCTTAAAGAAATCATCTGCAGAATGCTTCGTGTTTTTTTCAACTACTTGTCCAATTTGCTCGATTGTTAATCCTTCAGGAATAGTCAACGAGAAAACTGGTTCTCTGTAAATCTTGCCAGATTTTAAGCTTTCAATAATTTCATCTAACGTCATTGCCTTTGTCAAACTATACTCCCCAGCCTGAAATTGAGATTCATTGTTGAACTTTGCATAATACTTGAAGATTTTAGCGTTTTTAATAATTCCGCTTTTTTCCAACTCACTGGATATAGAATCTAATCCTGATCCAATTGGGATGTCCACTGTAATGGTTTCTTCAGAGTTAGGATCTAATGGGAGTAGAGCTGATTCTACATAATTATAGACAATTAAACCACCTATTCCCCCAACGACAATTATAAGAAAAGTAATAATTAAAACAATTTTTCTAACAAGTTTCACTTCTTTTTTCTTATTTTTCATTTTATTAAACATAATATCTTTTTTTGTTTCATTTCCCACGGGTTCTCCCCCTTTATCTCCATCTCATTATACAAGAAAACATATAAAAGAACAAAAGCCCAAGTACTCTCTAGACAGAAACCAATTTCTATTGTTTTCGATGAGTCTTGGACAGACTTTTTGCGATATTATTACCGATTTTACTTTTAGGGATGCTGGTTACTCTCCTGCAATTCTTAGAAACAGGAAAGTACGTTTTTGGATAACTATAGAAAAAATACTTTTCTATCGGCAAGTCGCTTCTTTGGTCATCAATATACCTTGATTATTGGAACTATGTAAAAAAGAACTAAGCAAAGAAAAAGGTGAATGAGGCTTCCCTCATCCACCTTGAATAGATAATCTTATTCTTCGTCTTCGTCTTCTTGCTCATCTAAAAATGTACTTAACATTTCTTCGATCATATCCCATTCAGCATCAGATTCAACAGGAAGTAATTCTCCGTCTTCTCCATCTTCATTAGGAGTGAAAGATGATGCATGAATTTCGATTTCTTCATTTTCATCCTCTTCTGCTCCTATTGGATAATAAAGTACATAGGATTTTCCATATTCGTCTGATTCAAATGTGAAAAGCACGTTACAAAGTTGTTCATTTCCATTCTCATCTACAATTGTAATATTTTCTTGACCGTGGTCCATTTGCAGTCACCTCATCTATTTTTTCTATCAAGATAGCCTTGTAAAATCATTACAGCAGCCATCTTGTCGATCACTAACTTACGTTTTTTACGACTTACATCAGCATCTATTAACATACGTTCTGCAGCCATCGTTGTCAATCGTTCATCCCATAATGTGACAGGTAAATGATATTTCTCGGTTAATAGCTTAGCATATTGTTCAGAAGCTTCAGCACGTGGACCAATAGAATTATTCATGTTTTTTGGAAATCCAACAACAAATTCTGTTACATTATGCTCTTTCACGAGTTCATCAATTCGTTCTAGACCAAACTCAAAACTTTCTTCATGTATCTTTATTGTTTCAATACCTTGAGCAGTCCAACCTAGTGCATCACTAATTGCCACTCCAACAGTACGAGAACCAACATCTAAACCCATAATTCGCATCGTTAAGCCTCATTATTTTTTTTAATATAAAATTTCACTAGTTCTTCTAATATTTCATCTCGTTCAAGCTTTCGAATCATATTTCGTGCATCTTGATGGCGAGGAATATAAGCTGGATCACCTGACAATAAATAGCCTACAATTTGATTGATAGAATTATACCCTTTTTCTTCTAGTGCAGAGTGAACTTGGATCATAACATGTTTTACTTCTTGTTCCATCGATTCTTCAGGGAAATTAAATTTCATCGTTTTATCAAAAGAGCTCATGATCAGCACCTCGCTTTCCATTTTTAATGATTAAACTAATGTATCTATTGTATTAGTATACCCTATTTTGGAAATAATTTAAACTGATTTAATATATTCCAACACAGAACTTAATGCATTTTCAAGTTTACTTGCATCTTTAGCACCAGCCATGGCAAAGTCCGGTCGTCCTCCACCTTTACCTCCGCATTGCTCTGCTACTAGTTTGACGATATTTCCAGCATGATAGTTCCCACCAACGATATCCTTTGTTACTCCTGCAGAAATCATTACTTTATCCCCATCAACTGCACCTAAAACAATGACTGCTTTTTCAAGCTTTTGTTTTAAATCGTCCATCATTTGACGTAATTGGTTATTATCCTTCGCATCTACTTTTACAGATAACACAGTTACATCATTTACTTTTTGTGCAGATGATAGGACAGAAGAAGCTTGGCTATTTGCTATTTTTGCAGAAAGTGACTCATTGTCTTTTAGAACATTTTTTAGCTCTTGTAATGTTTGAGAGACCTTATTCACTAAATCTTTTGGCTGTGCCTTCAATAAATTTGCTGCTTCACTTAATATATGTTCTTCTTCTTTAACTATTTCATAAGCGCCTTTACCAGTTACAGCTTCAATACGTCTAGTACCTGCCCCGATTCCACTTTCTGAAAGGATTTTAAAGAATCCAATTTCTGAAGTGTTTTGAACGTGAATTCCACCGCATAGCTCTAATGAGAAATCTCCCATTTTTACTACCCTTACAATATCACCATATTTTTCGCCGAATAATGCCATTGCTCCCATTTGTTTAGCTTCGTCAATATTATGAAAACCAGTAACTACCGGGATATTATCCCACACTTTTTCATTAACTATACGCTCTATTTGCTCAAGTTCTTCTGTTGTTACTTGTCCAAAATGAGAAAAGTCAAAACGTAAACGATCAGGACCAACATAAGAACCAGCTTGGTTTACATGTGTCCCTAATACATCTTTCAATGCTTGATGTAAAATATGTGTAGCTGAGTGATTTTTAATCGTATGTCCGCGAAGTGAATTGTCGACAGTTGCCTTTACTTCAGCATCTGTAATTATCTCACCTGACTCAATAACTACTGTGTGCAGATTTTGTCCATTTGGAGCTTTTTGGACATCTTTTACATATCCTTTAAATGTATCATTTTCAATTACACCATGATCGGCAATTTGCCCACCACTTTCAGCGTAGAAAGGTGTTTTAGTTAATACTACTTTCACTTCCTCGCCTTCATGAGCTGATTTAACTAATACTTGATCACGAACTATTGACGTAACTTTAGTAGATATACTCATCGTGTCATATCCGATAAATTCACTTTCATCATGTAGATTTCCAAATACTTCGGATTGCACCTGCATAGAATCTACATTTTGTCTTGCAGCACGAGCACGCGAACGTTGTGCTTCCATTTCTGATTTAAAGCCATCATGGTCTACAGTCATATTTGCTTCTTCTGCATATTCTTCCGTTAATTCAATTGGGAAACCATACGTATCATATAATGTGAATGTTGTAGTTCCGGGGATGTAAGATTCACCTTTAGCTTGTTGTTCTTCAATAACCTTTTCTAATATAGCTAAACCATCATGTAATGTTTCATGGAATCTTTCTTCTTCAGTTTTAATAACACGCATGATGAAATCCTGTTTTTCTGTTACTTCTGGATAGAAATCTTGCATAATTTTCCCTACAACTGGTACAAGTTCATGTAAAAATGGCTTTTCAATTCCTAATTGTTTTGCAAAACGAACTGCTCTACGAAGTAATCTTCTAAGGACATATCCTCTTCCTTCGTTTGACGGTAATGCACCATCTCCAATTGCAAATGCAACTGTACGAACATGGTCCGCAATTACTTTAAATGCAGTATCATCAACTTCATTTGCACGATACGACTTTCCAGAAATTTGTTCTGTTTGGCGAATAATTGGCATGAATAAATCAGTATCAAAATTTGTTGGAACATCTTGTACCACACTAGCCATACGCTCCAGACCCATGCCAGTATCAATATTTTGTTTTGGTAATGGTGTGTACGTATTGTCTGGATTATGATTAAATTCTGAGAACACTAAATTCCAAATTTCTAAATATCGTTCATTTTCTCCACCTGGATACAACTCAGGATCGTTCATATCATTTCCGTAGCTTTCTCCACGATCATAAAAAATCTCCGAGTTCGGACCACTTGGACCTTCCCCAATATCCCAGAAATTACCTTCTAAACGAATAAGTCTTTCTTCCGGAATTCCGATTTCATCCTTCCAAATATTATATGCTTCTTCGTCCTCTGGATGAATTGTAATAGATAATTTTTCTGGTTCAAAAGCAATCCACTTAGAATCTGTTAAAAACTCCCAAGCATAATGGATCGCTTCTTTTTTAAAGTAGTCACCAATAGAAAAGTTTCCTAGCATTTCAAAGAAAGTATGATGTCTAGCTGTTTTTCCAACGTTTTCAATATCGTTTGTGCGAATAGATTTTTGCGCATTCGTAATACGAGGGTTTTCAGGAACAACACGCCCGTCAAAATATTTTTTTAATGTCGCTACACCACTGTTGATCCAAAGCAAAGATGGGTCGTTGATTGGTACAAGTGGAGCTGAAGGTTCCTGTGAATGTCCTTTTTCCATAAAAAAGTCTAAATACATTTGTCTAATTTGAGCACCTGTTAATTGTTTCATGTTTAGTTCCTCCTAATGATTTGTATTAGTGATTTGTAGACGTTGATGATTTTAATATTCGGATCAGCTTTCGGCAATAAAGATTTAGTTCCGTTAAAGGGAGCATAGATGAAGTTTCTATACGAATGTGAGCTACCGCACACTACGCTAGCTTCGAAACATGAAAGTGCGTTGTAACGGAAATCAACAGTATTACTTTACTTCACTAAAAGCCAAAACAAATAAAAAAAGCCCTCATCCCTAAAAAAGGGACGAAAGCTGTTGTTTCGCGGTACCACCCTAGTTACACAGTAGAAATTCTACTATGTCTCTCAAGAAGCCTTAACGCGGCCAGACGACAGGTTTTAACTGCATTCAAGAGTAGCTTTCCTATATGTTAGATCAGTGAATTCTTTCAGCCAAGGAATCCATCTCTAGTCAGCTAACAATTAGTACTTTCTCCGTCAACATTTTACTATATGCAATTGATTATAAAAAACAAATCGCTTTGTGTCAATTGTCTGTATCCATAAATTGATACGGATTGACACCATTCATGCCTACTAGAGGATCTATCATATGATAATTTTCAGCAGTCAGATAGGTGACGTCCTTTTGAGTCACTTCCGATTCCTTAACTATTTCTTTTTCCTCTTGTTGCCCTGATTCTTCTACATTGGATAAACGTTCTTTTAAACTAGTCAATCTTTGAAGATCATCAGTTCTTTCTACTCCAAACTTAAATACTTCTGGATCCCCACATAATATAAGAAAGTTTTTAGCTCGTGTTATTCCTGTATAAAGTAAATTTCTTCTTAACATCTTCATATAACTTCTTGTTATAGGCATAATAACCGTTTGAAATTCACTACCTTGTGATTTATGAACTGAACAGCAATAAGCTAAAGTAAGCTGATTCAAATCATTTTTTTCGTATGTTACTTCATTTCCATCAAAAGAAACTATTAACATTTCTTTTTTCTCGACTGTTTCAGCAGCTCTGAAAATACTAATGACTTCCCCCATATCTCCATTAAACACGTGGCTCTCTGGCTGATTGACTAGTTGAAGAACTTTATCCCCAATACGATAAATAGTTTCACCAAATACCATTTCTTTTCGCTTTCCATCTGTATTCGGATTAACCATTTCTTGAATCATTTTGTTAAGCGCATCAATACCTGCCGGCCCTCTATACATAGGTGCTAAAACTTGCATATCCCGAATGGAAAGTCCTTTGGATAAAGCACTTTTTAATACTTGTTCTACTACTTTTGGAATTTGTTCGGTAGAAGCCTTAATGAATGAACGATCCTTTGTCTTGTCTAATAAAGATGCCGGAACCATCCCTTGCTTCATCTCATGGGCAAGTTCTATAATCGAGGATCCCTCTGCTTGGCGATAAATATCCTTTAGTTCAACAGTTGGAATTCGTTTAGAGGCGAGTAAGTCCTTTAATACTTGCCCTGGTCCTACTGGCGGAAGTTGATCTTGATCCCCAACAAAAATCACTTGCGCATCTTTCGGAATAGCTTTTAATAGTTGGTATCCTAACCATGTATCTAACATAGATGTTTCATCAATGATAATTAGTTTGCCTTCGATTTCTTTACCTTCGACGTCTGCATCCTCTTGCCCAGTAAATCCTAATAATCTATGAATAGTCATAGCAGGTAATTCTGTCGATTCACTCAGGCGTTTAGCAGCTCTACCCGTAGGTGCGGCTAATACTACAGGAAATGGTTTCTTGTCCTTTATCCATTCCTTCGGATCTAACGAAAGTCCATGTAGTTCTGCATATAGTTCGACAATCCCTCGTACTACGGTTGTTTTACCCGTACCAGGACCGCCAGTAAGTAATGTCACGCTTGCATTTAACGCAGTCTCAATCGCATTAATTTGTGTCGGGGCATATTGCACACCTAGGCGCTCTTCAATACTTCCAAGATGCTTTTTCATCTCAGCTAATGGAAATTGATGATGTGTATCATTTTCAGCTAGTAGAGTTTCTATTTTAGAGCCAATTCCAACTTCGGAATAATATAAAGAAGGAATATAAAAACGATTCACTTCGCCGACTATCCGACTTTCTTCTGCAAGTTCAATGCAGCATTTACTAATTGCCTCATACGGAATTTCCTCACGCTGAGCAGTTTCTAATAGCTTTTTAACTGATTCTAATAATTGCTCTGCATATAAAAATACATGACCTTCTCCTAACGAAGCAGTTTGAAGGAGGTGATATATCGCTGCCTTGATACGATCGGGGTGGTTTCCTTGAATACCTAATTTATAGCCAAGCTCATCAGCTCGAACAAAACCTACCCCCTCTACTTCTTCAATAAGACGGAATGGGTTTTTAGTAAGTACGTTGAGTGTTTCTTCTCTATAAGCTTGATAGATTTTCATAGCGATTTGAGGTCCAAATCCCCACTCATTAAGTTGAATCATCACTTTTTCTAGGCCTAAATTTTGTTCTAAAACCGCTCGTAATGTTTGTTTTTTTTCTTCAGCAAGACGTGGAACTACATCTAAGGCTTCGGGATCATCCAAAATTTTATTAATAGCATTTGGTCCAAGTTTTTTTACAATTTGTTCTGCAGTTTTGCGACCAATACCTGTGAACATATCGCTCGAAAGGTAATGAATGATTCCTTGTTCCGTCGCTGGCACTTCTTTTTGGAACGTTTCCACTTGAAATTGAACACCATATTTCGGATGGTTTTTAATATATCCAATAAATTTATACGCCTCTTCTAGTACTAAAGGAGGAAAATAACCAGATACAATTATTTCCTTGTCTATGTATGTAGTGTTTGTGGATTTGATTTTTAATTTTATGATAGAAAATAAGTTTTGAGGATTATGAAAAATGGAAACGATAGGACGACCTGTAATAAATTGTTTTTCATTATTTATATCGTTGGTCATAATACCGCCTCCAAAGTTTCATTAATTGCGTAGAGAAATCATGTCGTACACATAGCGTGCCTGATCATAATTAGGTTGAAGCGTAAAGGCTTCTTTTAAATGAGATAATGCAGCCTCTGTATTAGATGTAGAAACAGCATATAAAACACCCAGATTGTAGTGTGCATCTGCATTTTCCGCATCTGCCTCTACTATTTCTTTGAATACTGGTTCTGCTTGTTCGAACATCTCTAAGCTAGCGAGGGTAATTCCATAGGACAATTTTACCTGGTTATCCTCAGGAGCCAGCTCATAAGCTCTTTGAAAATATGGAAGTGAAAGCTTTGTTAAATTTTCTTTTTCAAGACTCTTCCCTAGCATATAAAATGCGTCTGGACCTTCAATACCACTAGCGATTGCTTTTTCATATAACTTTGCAGCTTCCTCAAATCTCTCAGCATTATAGTATAAATTTGCAAGACTATAATAAGCTGTTGCTGCATCCTCGTCTAATGTAATTGCTTTTTGGAAAAACTTCTCTGCCCGCTCATCTTCATTCATTGACGACAAAAGATTTCCAAAATTAATATAACCGATTGCCTCATCCGGATTTTCTTCAATTGCTTTCGTAAAAAGCTCTACTGCTTTTTCGTAATCTTCTTCTTGTATAGCTTGAATTCCTAATTCATTGTAGTTCATGTTATTACCTCCAGTTATCCAACATAATCCAGTTTAAGCCCATCTTTGAAAACTTCATCAATTGTAGCTCCACCTAAACATTCATCACCTTGGTAGAATACAACTGCTTGTCCTGGTGTAATAGCACGCACTGGCTCGTCAAATATTACTCTAACTCGATTTGTATCTATTAACTCCACAAGTACACCAACGTCCTCTTGACGATAACGGAACTTTGCTGTTGCTTGGAAAGTTTGTGGTTTTTCTATTGTTGTTGTAAAAGATAAATCGGTTGCAGTTAGGCTAGTCGAAAACAATGCATCATTGTTTATATTTTGCCCAACTAGAAGTACATTTCTGTCCAAGTCTTTCCCGATAACGAACCAAGGATCACCTGAACCTCCAATTCCAAGACCATGTCGTTGACCAATTGTATAGTACATCAGTCCATCATGCTGTCCCATAACTATTCCATCCATTGTTTCCATGGCACCTTGTTGCGCAGGAAGGTACTGACTCAAAAATTCCTTAAAGTTTCTTTCACCAATGAAACAAATACCGGTAGAATCTTTTTTCGTTGCAGTAGCAAGTCCTTGCTCTAATGCAATTTCACGAACTTTTTTCTTTTCTAAATGTCCAATTGGGAACATTACTTTTTCTAATTGTTCTTGATTTAATTGATTCAAGAAATAAGTTTGATCTTTATTATTGTCTCTTCCACGCAACATACGAGTTTGTCCATCACGAACTTCTACCTGTGCATAATGACCAGTTGCCAAGTAATCTGCTCCTAATGCTAAAGCATGCTCTAAAAATGCTTTAAATTTAATTTCCTTATTACACATAACATCTGGATTAGGAGTTCGTCCAGCTTTATACTCATCTAAAAAATATGTGAAAACCTTATCCCAATATTGTTTTTCAAAGTTTACAGCATAATATGGAATTCCTATTTGATTGCAGACTTTTATAACGTCTTCATAATCTTCTGTGGCAGTACACACACCAAATTCGTCAGTGTCATCCCAGTTTTTCATGAAAATGCCGATTACATCATAACCTTGTTCTTTTAGTAAATAAGCTGCAACCGAGGAATCTACCCCTCCGGACATTCCAACTACTACTCTTGTATCTTCTATTTTTTTCATCCTTATCACTCTTTTCACTTAAATCTTTAACTTCATCGTAATGATTTCAAACTCTGGCCAATGAAGTTAAACCTTTAGCGAGTTTGAACTATAATACTATCTTGCTTATTTTATAAGCCGCTTCAATCACTTGCTCTTTTGTATTGTTTAATCCAAAGCTAAATCGAACCGAATTTCGTAACTCTGGTGTGTTTTCTCCATACATTGCTACGAGTACATGAGACGGATCAATTGAACCTGCAGTGCACGCAGATCCACTAGATGCATCAATTCCGGCTAAATCTAATTGCACTAAAAAAGTTTCCACATCTGTATTAGGGATACTTATATTTATAACATGTGGAAGAACAGATTCATGCGAACCATTAACTTTAAAAGGAACACGAAGTCTCTCTAATTCGGTTAAGAAAACCTGCTTTAACTGATTATAAGTTAGAATGCCCTCAGTAATAACTGCTTGTTTCAATTGAACGGCCTTTGCAAAAGCAACAATAGCAGGCACATTTTCAGTACCTGCACGTTTTTTTCGTTCCTGCTGTCCTCCGTAAAAAATTGGCTTAAGGTTAACACCTTTACGTTGATATAAAAAACCAATCCCTTTAGGGCCGTTTATCTTATGGCTTGAAACACTTAGTAAATCGATATAAGCTGTTGTGACGTCTATTGATAAGCTACCAAATGCTTGTACAGCATCCGTGTGGAAATAGGCTGGGTGATCTTTCAAAAATTCACCAATTTCAACGATGGGTTGAATAACCCCAACCTCATTGTTAGCATACATAATAGAAACTAAAATAGTATCTTCTCTTAGTGAATTTTTCAAGTCATTGATACTGATCAATCCATTTTTATCTACCGGAAGATAGGTTACTTCAAAACCATCTTTTTCAAGTTGCTCACAAGCATGAAGTACAGCATGATGTTCAATTTGAGTTGTAATTACATGCTTACCTTCATTCTTCCTAGCATAAGCAGTTCCAAAAATAGCATAATTATCTGCTTCCGTACCTCCGCTAGTAATAGTAATTTCCGTTTCATGTGCCCCAATACTTTTAGCTAAAATTGTTCTAGCATCATCCACTTTCTTTCTTGCTTTTCTTCCTGTCTGATGGATGCTAGATGGGTTTCCGAACTCTTCTTTCATTTCAGCTGTATAGACTTGGATTACTTCTTCGGACATAGGTGTTGTGGCTGCATGATCCAAATATATTCTAGTCATTTTAAACTCCTTATATATAAAACATATACCCAGTGTTCTCTGGATCTTCTTCTGTATATTTTGCAAGGTCTTCTATCGTAGTGGTGTCTAATACATTTTTGACAGCGTCTCTAATACGCATCCAAAGTTCACGCTGCGGCGGTGCTTCCTCTTCAATCCCCTCAACGATTTGAATAGGTCCCTCTAAAACTCGAATAACATCACCTGCAGTAATTTCGTCTGGTGTCTTTGATAGCATATAACCACCGTAAGCACCTCTTACACTCTTTACAAGCCCTGCATTTCTTAGAGGAGAAACAATCTGCTCTAGATACGCTTCAGACAAATTATATTCCGCAGCAATTTGACGGAGGGCAATCGGACCTTCCCCATATTGCTTCCCTAAAGCCACCATAATCGTTAAACCGTATCTTCCTTTTGTTGAAAATTTCAAAATAATTCACCTCATAAGATTAAAAAAATTCTTTCCCTAGTATAGCATAATTACATACTATATCGACTTCAAAATGACTTTTCAGGCAATCTTCTATATAATTAAAGAACAGATGTACGAAATAAGGAGTGATCATTTTGCAAAATGAACCTTTAGCATATCGGATGAGACCTCAAACTATAGATGAACTAGCTGGACAGCAGCATGTTATCGGAGAAAACACCGCATTGTACAAAATGATAAAAAACGGACATGTACCATCAATGCTATTATATGGCGATCCAGGAGTTGGCAAAACCTCTCTTGCATTTGCCATAGCGGGTACCACAAAGCTACCCTTTGTTGCATTGAATGCCACTAAAGCTGGAAAGAAAGATGTGGAAGATGTAGTAGCCGATGCACGTATCAGTGGGAAAGTCATTCTATTTCTAGATGAGATTCATCGTTTCAACAAGTTACAGCAGGATACATTGCTCCCCCATGTAGAAAATGGATCGATTATATTAATCGGAGCAACAACTGAAAATCCCTATCATGATGTAAACCCAGCAATAAGATCACGTTGTGGTGAAATCAAACAACTTAAAAGACTAACAACTGATGACATAGATTTACTTTTAGTAAGAGCGTTAGAAGATGAAATAAAAGGTCTTGGTCAGATGAAAATTCAAATTACCGAGGATCAAAGAAAATTAATAGCAGACGCAGCTAATGGGGATGCACGAAAAGCTCTAACCCTATTAGAATCTACTATTTTTGCAAGTTTTGAAGAAAACGGAATCACTATTGTAGAAGATTCAATCTTAAAAAGTCTCGTTGATAGGGTCGGGGTTTTTGGGGATAAAAAAGGATCTCACTTTTACAACTTACTTTCAGCATTACAGAAATCAGTCCGTGGCAGTGATACAGATGCGGCACTATATTATTTGGCGCACCTTTTGGAAAACGGCGACTTGGTAGCTGTTTCTAGAAGGTTACTGGTAATGAGTTATGAGGATATAGGGCTAGCGAACCCATCTGTTGGTCCACAAGTACTAGCAGCTATTCAATCCGCAGAACGACTAGGATTACCGGAAGCACGAATACCTTTAGCCAACGCTGTAGTCCTTATGTGTTTATCGGAGAAGTCCAATTCTGCATACTCCGCTTTAGATGCTGCAATTGGAAGTATACACCAGGGGAAAACTGGTGATATTCCAAGTCATTTAAAGGACACGCATTATGCAGGAGCAGCTGATTTAGGACATGGTGGTTATATATATCCACATGACTATAAAATCGGCACATTTGGTGGCTGGGTCAATCAAACCTACTTGCCAGATAATCTAGTAGGTTCTATTTTCTATAAACCGATTGAAGCTGGCGAAGAAAAAAGATTGGCAGCTATCTACAAGCGATTAGAGAACTTTAAAAAAGAAAAATAATAAGAAAAACCGGGTATAAAAAGCCCGGTCCTCTAAAAAAAATGTAGATATGCCGTTGATTTCCGCTCCGAGCGGACGCTTTCCTTGGGCACGGCTTCAGCCGCTTCCCTTGCTCCTGCGCAAGCTCGTCGCAAAAAAGATTTTCGCTACGCTCAGTCCAGGGTCTTCAGCTCGCGCTGTTCCCACCGGAGTCGCCGCTCTGCGCTCCAATCAATTAGATCCACTTTATATAGCGGATAATTTAATTTAAAACCGCCTAAGTATAAGTGTTTTATTCTAAAATAGGTAACGCTGATAGGGAATCAGATCATAGAAAATCTACTTTTTTCTTCCTTCCATACAGAATAATATCTCTAAATGAAAAGACGATTCTATTCCTACACTAACTGGGACTACTCTTATCATCTAGGCGAGAGGCTATGCTAAATTTTATCATGCAGTACTACTCACTTAATTGATTGTAGTGAAATGTGGCGACTCCAGCCGGATTAACGAGAAAGTCGAGACCCCGCAGGAAAGAAGCGTAGCGCCTGACTGAGGAGGCTCGGTCTCGCCCGCCGAAAGCGTTCCACATGTAACGGAAATAAGTACTATTATTCATTCTTAAAAGTCCCATGAACCACGTGTTCACGGTACATTTTAATATACTTTCTGTCTATTAAAAAAATCCAGCACCCTTGAAAAGGGACTGGATTTTTTTATGGTTTAAACACCCATCTTACGTCTTGTGTTACTCACTTTTTTAGTCTGTTGGCTTTTCATTTTCTGATTTCCAGTAGAACCGTTAAGGGAAGTTTTACCACCTGCAGATTGATTCTTTTTCTCTTCAAGCTTTTGTTTAACAGCTTCTTGAAGTGTCATTTTCTTTTTAGGTGCTTCTTGGTTATTTGTTTCAGTCATTGTAATCCCCTCCTCGCTTATAAATTTAGTATAAATCATCAGGAAAAAACTTCAAGTAATTACTGTACTCGATTAATATGAATATCTTTTGAGATATCGTTTATAACCCAGCTAGCACATATTAAACCGACTGTTGAGGGAACAAATGCGTTTGAAGAAGGTGGCATTTTAGCTTTTCTAATAGCTGCTTCTGGTTTACCAACCGTTCCAACTACGTCCTCTCTAACAACAATTGGGCTCTCGTCTGAAAATACAACTGGAATTCCTTTTGTAATGCGGTCTTCCTTGCGTAGCTTTGTACGTATAACTTTTGCAATCGGATCCGTATGTGTTTTAGATATATCAACAATCTTAAAACGAGTTGGATCTGTTTTATTTGCAGCACCCATACTTGAAATAATTTTTATATTACGTTTTAAGCATTCTTTCATTAAATGAATTTTATAAATGATTGTATCAGATGCATCGATAACATAATCTATATTCATCGCAAAAAATTGCTCATATGTTTCTTCCGTATAAAACATATGCATATCTATTACTTCACATTCAGGATTAATGTCGGCAATTCGTTCTTTCATCACTTCTGATTTTGAACGTCCAATCGTTGATATATAAGCTACTAACTGACGGTTAATATTAGTAATGTCTACATTATCTTTATCTACTAAAATAATTCGACCAACACCACTTCGTGCACAAGCTTCAGCTGCGAAAGATCCGACTCCACCTACACCCAATATAGCAACAGTAGTACCTTTCAATAGTTCTATTCCTTCTTCACCTATTGCAAGTTCATTTCTAGAAAATTGATGTAACATAAAAACACTCCATTTAAATCAGATTAGTTGATAAAATCCCAAGAAAAAACCTCTAGCAAATTCGCCAGAGGATATTTAACAAATGATACGAATCCCAATCGTGCCGACAAATAAAGCGTATCGTTTTGAACCCGCAAGAAGCAGGTGGGTGTCCTCTTTATTAATCCTGGCGTCCCGATTAAAGGCATGTCATTTATAATAAAAGTTAGACTCCCAACGATATAATTGTTCGGTCAAAACTGATTGGCAAATTGCGAACACATCAGGATTCGTGTTATTTGTATAATAGCACATGAATCATGAAACTTCAATCATTTTAACGTCAATTTCACTAACTATTCTGAATAATAGGTACATAGAATTATTCCAGTTTAACCATTCCTTTATATTATTTAGCCTCTTAAGTTGTATGGTTAGTCCCTCATGAATATGATGCATCATATAACAAAAATGGGGGACATGAATGAATTCTTTAAGTACATATTTCTTGTTAGGTATTTCCTTAGCAGCGCCAATTGGACCTGTTAAAGCAACACTTCTAAATACCGGTATAAAAAATGGGTTTTTCCATGCGTGGTTTTTCGGGCTTGGGGCTATAATAACAGACATAATATATATGCTAATGGTTTACTTTGGAGTGGGTCAGTTTATCGATTCTCCATATATGCGGATCTTTTTATGGTGCTTTGGTTTTTTTGTGCTCATGTATACAGGGATTGAAAATTTATTGACTATAAATAATATTTCTATGGATCCAAAATTCCGAAAAATTGTTCGATTTCGGCACTCAATGTTAGCTGGTTTGTTAATGGCTTTTTTAAATCCTTTGACAATTCTATTTTGGTTAGGTATTTACGGTTCAATTTTGGTGAGTGGTGGTAGTGAAATATCTGGTATTGAAACCATTATCATTAGTCTAGCAATATTAGTTGGTATTGGACTTGTAGATTTTATAATGGCCTTCATATCGAGTAGTTCACGAAATTTGCTGTCCACCCCTCTTTTAAAAGCCATTTCTTTTATTTCTTCCTTATGTATGATTGGTTTTGGTATCTATTTTGGCATCCAAGCTTTTAAAGCTCTGTTTTAGTAATTTATTGAACGTATATTGTAAGGTACCAGGGAGAACATACCTTAAAGACATTAGTTGAGGTGTGCAGATTATGAAAAATAATAATCAAAATGACAATGTAAGTATCTGGTGCGTTATTAGTATGGCCTCTATCCCACTCGTCATGACACTTGGTAACTCCATGCTGATTCCTATTTTACCTATTTTAGAAAAAAAGGTAGGAATCAGTTCGTTCCAGTCAAGTATGATTATTACCAGTTATTCAATCGCAGCTATTTTTCTAATACCAGTTGCTGGTTACCTTTCAGATCGTTTCGGAAGAAAAATTGTCATTTTACCAAGTTTGATACTGGCACTCATCGGAGGTATTATTGCTGGTTTTGCTTCTTGGAAAATAGACGACCCCTTTTTTTGGATTATTATAGGAAGAATTCTTCAAGGAATAGGTGCAGCTGGTGCCATGCCAATAGTATTGCCACTTGTCGGCGATTTATATAAGGATGATGATGAGAAAACTAGTTCTTGTCTTGGCATTATTGAAACCTCAAACACCTTCGGCAAAGTTTTAAGTCCGATTCTCGGATCAGTTTTAGCTGCTGTATTATGGTTTTTACCGTTCTTTTCAATTTCGATTTTTAGTTTAATTTCCATCGTGATGATATTCTTCTTTGTTAAAGTACCAAAGGAGAAAGATGAACCCAAAAAATTGAAAGACTTTTTGAGTAATACAAAAAAGACATTTAAAAAAGAAGGAAAATGGCTTTTAACTGTATTTATTAATGGTGCTTTTGTTATGCTTATATTATTCGGTGTTTTGTTTTTCCTATCTGAAATGTTGGAAAAAACGCATGATATAAAAGGAATTAAAAAAGGTTTTGTTCTAGCCATTCCACTACTTATGCTCTGTATTGCCTCTTATATAACTGGCCGAAATATAAAAGGAAACGTTTCTGCTATGAAAAAAATGACGATGATTTGTTTAATTGCTATGTCAATTAGTGTTGTATTCATAGGCTTTACAAAAGAAAAACTAATTCTTTTGTTAACTATCACAAGTGTGATGGGAATAGCAATTGGTGCCTTATTACCAGTACTAGATGCACTTATTACGGAAAATATAAAAAAAGAAGAGCGAGGAACTATCTCTTCTTTTTATAGTAGTGCCAGATTCATCGGTGTTGCGGCTGGTCCACCAATCATGCCGCTAGTCATGAAAAATTATCTTAATATTAGTTATATCGTAGCTGGAGTAATTGGAATTGTCCTCTTTTTCCTTGCGATGAAACTTATTAAAGTCGAGGAAATTGAGGGACAAAATCAGAAGGTGTAAATAAAATGGACTGGAAAGCTAAATGCTAACCAGTCCATTTTGTATTATTCAATTTGATTTTAAACTATAAAGAATGAGTAATATTCCAGAAAATAAACAAACCATTCTTGTTAAGGATATCTTTTCCGATAAACCCGTTAAACCTATGCCAGTTGTGATTATTAAAACAACAGGACCTACTAAAGCTAGTAAAGAGTTAATATAAAAAGCTTTTTCTAAATCATTAAATTTAATCATGAGCATTGCTGCAGATAACTCGATACTACCTGAAAGTAATCTTAGTATGATAATAAATAATAACGCCTTCTCAATAATCAGTATCTTCTACCTTTCCCTAATAAAAGAATATGTACTATTGAGATTATATGTAAACGTCTTAAGTATTATTTGGATAGTTTAAAAAACCTTGCAAAAAGACTCTCCGTCCTCTAAAAACTAGAACGTAGATATGACATTGATTGTAGCGAAGAGGGGACGCTTTCCGTGGGCACGGCTTCAGCCGCTTCCCTCACTTACGCTCAGTCCAGGGTCTTCAGCTTGCGCTATTCCCACTGGAGTCGCCACTCTGCGCTCCAATCAACTAGGTCCACTTTATATAATGGGATAATTGGATATAAAACCACCTAAATATACGTGTTTTAACTTAAAATAAGTAAAGAAGAAATGGACTCAAATAAAAGAAAATCTACTTGCTTTTTTCATTATAAAATAGTATATCTATTCGGGCAGACGGTTTTATCACTAGATTAACTTTGATTACTCTTATTATCTTAGGGATATGCTTTACCCTATCTCAGAGTGTAGAACAACACTGTATATTAATTGAAATGGAAGGTGGCTGAAGCCAAGCCCGCGGAGGCCAACAGGACGTTGGTCACGAAGGCGTTGCCACACGACGTGGCGCATTTAGCCTTTGTTCTCCACCTGAAACGAAAATCATTAGTATTATTCATTCTTTCAATTACCGCGAACCAAGTTTTACGGGACATTTTATATACTTACTTTAAAAAGGATTCATCACGACAACTGTCATGACAAATCCTCCTAAATTTACTTCGTTTTCGTTTTCAATTTCAAGCTCAAACTCAACTCATCTAACTGAGCTTCTGCTACTGGGCTAGGTGCAGAAGTTAATAAATCACTAGCACTTGCAGTTTTTGGGAATGCAATCGTATCACGAAGATTCGTACTACCAGAAAGAAGCATTACTAATCTATCTAATCCGAATGCAACACCACCATGTGGAGGCGTTCCATATTCAAATGCTTCCATAAGGAAACCAAATTGTGCTTTGGCTTCTTCATCAGTAAAGCCAAGTATCGCGAACATTTTTTCTTGAACTTCTCTAGAATAAATACGTAGAGATCCTCCACCCAATTCATAACCATTCAATACTAAATCATATGCTTGCGCACGTACTTTACTTGGATCAGAATCCATTAACGCAAGGTCTTCATCAAAAGGTCTTGTGAAAGGATGATGAGCAGCGTAATAACGCCCTTCTTTTTCATCGTATTCGAATAATGGCCAGTTAACTACCCATAAGAATTCAAAGCGTGATTCATCGATTAACTCAAGTTCTTTACCAAGTTTTAAGCGTAATGCACCTAAAGTATCTGCCACTACAGAAGATTTGTCAGCAACAAATAATAATAAATCACCATCTGATGCATCTAATGTTTGTATAAGGCTTGTAGCTGCTTCGCCTTCGAAGAACTTAGCTATCGGTCCTTTTAAGCCTTCTTCATCTACTTTCAACCATGCAAGTCCTTTAGCACCATAAACTCCAGCGAATTCCCCAAGCGCATCAATATCCTTACGAGAATAATTAGCTGCTGCTCCTTTAACATTAATTGCTTTTACTTGTCCTCCAGATTCTACAGCCGAAGCAAAAACTTTAAATGAACTGTCTTTCACTATTTCCGAAAGATCAACAAGTTCTAATCCGAAACGAACATCCGGCTTATCTGACCCAAAGCGGTTCATAGCCTCATCGTAATTCATACGGTTGAAAGGAATGTTGACATCTACGCCTTTAACGTCCTTCATAACCTTTTTCATCATACGTTCATTCATTTCCAAAATTTCATCCATCGATAGGAAACTCATTTCCATATCAATTTGAGTAAATTCTGGTTGACGGTCTGCACGTAAATCTTCATCACGGAAGCATCGAGCTATTTGATAATATTTTTCAAATCCACCAACCATTAAAAGCTGCTTGAACAACTGTGGAGATTGAGGAAGTGCATAGAATTCTCCGTCATGGACACGACTTGGCACTAAATAGTCGCGTGCTCCTTCAGGTGTAGATTTAGTTAATATCGGAGTTTCTACTTCTAAAAATCCTTCATCATCTAAGAAACGTCTTACTGTTTTAGTAATATCTGAACGCATTTTGAATGTATCATACATTACCGGTCTTCTTAAATCTAGGTAGCGATATTTTAAACGAATATCTTCCCCTACATCCGTTTGGTTTTCAATCGCAAAAGGCGGGTTTTTAGCTTCGTTAATAATACGAGCTTCACTAGCATGTACTTCAATCGCGCCAGATGATATATTTTTGTTCACTTGGTTCGCTGCACGTGCAACTACTGTACCTTTTACCTCTATGATGTATTCATTTCGTAATTTATCTGCTATTTGAATAGCTGATTCCGAAATTTCAGGGTTGAAAACTACTTGTACTAGCCCTGTGCGGTCACGTACATCAACAAATATTAATCCTCCTAAATCTCTACGTTTTTGTACCCAGCCGATTAATTGGATTGATTCACCGATTTGCTGTTCATTTAATTGTCCACTTGTGTGTGTTCTACTCATTTTCCTCTGCCTCCAACTGTGTTGAACTCGTCTTTATTTGATCTATTAATGAACTAAATGGAACTAAGTTTTGAGTACCTGTTGCTAACTCCTTTAACATAGCACTTTCTTTTTCTAATTCGTCATCGCCAATTACTAATACAAATTTTGCTTTTAGGCGATCGGCTGATTTCATTTGAGTTTTCATTTTACGGTCTAAATAATCCATCTCTGCTGTAATTTTTTCCTGTCTAAGTTGATAAGTAAGTTCAACTGCTTTTTTCTTAGCTGCTTCACCAAGTCCAATTACATAGACATCTAATGTCGACTTATCAGACCAGACATTGTTTTCTGCTTCAATAGCTAACAATAGTCTTTCAATACTCATTGCAAATCCAATTCCAGGAGCATCTGGCCCACCAAGCTCTTCTACCAGTCCGTTGTATCTCCCTCCACCTGCTAGCGTTGTGATTGCTCCAAAGCCTTCTGCAGCACTCATAATTTCAAAAGCAGTGTGGTTATAATAATCTAATCCACGGACTAAATTAGGATCTACCTCAAATGGAATATTTAATATTGTTAAATATTCTTTTACTTTTTCGAAGTAAGCAGCTGATTCTTCATTTAAAAAATCTGCTAAGGAAGGTGCTGTTTCCATTAACGGATGGTTACGATCTACCTTGCAATCTAAAATACGAAGTGGATTTTTTTGTAATCTATTTTGACAATCCGAGCAAAACTCTTCAATATGCGGTTCAAAGTGACTAACTAAAGCTGTTTTATGAGAAACTCGACTTTCCTTATCTCCAAGCGAATTTATAACAAGCTTAAGCTTTTTCAGTCCTGCATTTTGATAGACTGACATTGCTAATGAGATAACTTCCGCATCGATTGCTGGGTCAGCACTACCTATTGCTTCAATACCAAATTGAACGAATTGACGGTATCGACCTGCCTGTTGACGTTCATATCGGAACATTGGTCCCATATAGTAAAGCTTCACAGGTTGATCAGGGTAACCAAACATTTTATGCTCTACAAATGCTCTTACCGCCGATGCAGTGCCTTCTGGTCGCAACGTGAGGGAACGATTCCCTCTGTCTTGGAATGTATACATTTCTTTTTGAACTATATCTGTAGTGTCTCCAACGCTTCTAGTAAATAATTCAGTATGCTCAAAAACAGGAGTTCTAATCTCTTTGTATTGATACATACGACATTGTTCTCTTATTAGTTCTTCTACAGCTTGCCATTTACCAGTTTCCGTTGGCAAAATGTCTTGTGTTCCTCTAGGTACTTTAATATCCATGGCAATTGCCCCTTTCCATTGCATATAAAAAAGCCCTCATCCCCTGCTATAAATAGCAAGGGACGAGAGCTTATATAAGCTTCCGCGGTTCCACCCTAGTTGGTCAAAAATATTGACCCTCTCAATTCTGGATAACGACCAGTTCCGTTTCTGCCTACTAGAGAAAAATCCCTTTCGACAAAAATCCTCTCGAATGTTGTTCACTGAGTGCGTATGTAGGAAAGATTTCAGCCACGTCTTTCCTTCTCTTGTCATCCGTTTTAAACAGCTACTTTTTCGGTCATCGGTTTGTTTTAGTTTTTGATTATACTTTATCTTAATGACGCAAGACAAATAAGTCAACCCTTTTGAATAAAAGGTAGAATTTTTTTATCAGACTATTTACAATAGAGATAGGAGTGATTCAATGAACGCTAAAATTATACATAAAATAACCATTATTTTTTTGTCTGTATGTTTACTAATACCATACTTACAGGTAGATGCACAGGGGAATGAAGTTACTGTAAATGTTGATTCATTAAAAGTCCGATCAGGTCCCGGTCTTACATACAACATTATCGGTGCTGTTATAAAAAATGACAAACTAGACGTAATTAGCAAAGAAAAAGATTGGCTACAAGTTAATTTTGGGAATTCTACTGGTTGGGTAGCTAGTTGGTACACAACAACAGAATCTCTTGAGTTAACAAACAAACAGATTGTTTCAAAAGTAAATCAATTAAACGTGCGAACCGAACCTACAACTTCTTCAGCAGTTATTGGCCAATTACAAGAGGGTGATTCTGCAGATGCTTACAAATCACAGGGAGATTGGATTGAAATAGACTTCCAAGGTCGAAAAGGATGGATCAATGAATCGTATATCACTTTAACTGAGCAAACAGTAAGTAAAAATACAAATACTACTGAAAATATATTTGAAGTATCCGTCGATGCACTAAATGTTCGTTCAAAAGCTGATTTAACTTCTAAAAAAATTGGACTAGTAAATAAGGGTGATCAATTTTCAATTATTGACTCCGACCATAATTGGGTGCAAGTAGAACTAGAAAACGGAGAAAAGGGATGGTTGTATAGCTTCTATGGAACATTTACTACTAGTTCTTCATCCATAACATCTGCCCAATCAAATGAATCCATCACCATTCTCTATAATGGAACAAACCTTCGTTCTAATAGCACAACGAGTAGCGATGTAGTTTCAAGAGCTGATGCTGGCTCTACATTTCCAATAGCTGAAAAAGTAGAAGATTGGTATAAAATCATATTAGATGATGGACAAGCTGCATATGTTGCTAGCTGGGTAGTTTCTGCTTCGTCCACCACTTCAAATGATACTGAGCAATCAGGAGATAAAACTAAGGTGGAAAAACAGGATAAGAAGGATGTCGCTCGTAAAAAAGGCACTTTAAAAGGACTAACTATTGTCATCGATGCTGGGCATGGTGGGAATGACCGTGGGACAACTGGTGCTCTTGGAACAGATGAAAAAGATATCACATTAATTACTTCAGAATTACTTTCATCCAAATTGCAAGCCGCTGGTGCCAATGTAATTATGACAAGAGAATCAGACGAGTATGTAGACCTTCGCAAACGAGTATCCATTGGTCACCAGGTTGATGCTGATGCGTTCATTAGCCTACATTATGATGCAATTGATAATAGCTCAGTTAGAGGTTTCACGACCTATTACATGCATGGTTACCAAAAAGAATTGGCTAAGTATGTCCATAATGGGCTTGGAAATATGATTTCCCTAAAGGATAGAGGAACTCAACCAGGGGATTATTTGGTACTCCGAGAAAATAAACAGAAAGCTATTTTAATAGAATTAGGTTATTTAAGTAATCCTTCCGAAGAAAGGAATGTGACTACTCAAAACTACCGAGAACAAGCTACACATGGTATTTATAATGGTATTATTAATTACTTTGATGCTCAATTAGATTAAATTAACTAAAAATCCATGTTCCTAATCTTCTAACATAATATGAAAAACTGGATTAAAACGCCCCGTCTTTATAGTTTAAAACGATTAATGTTTTCGAATTGCTCTGGACAGACTTGGCGCTATATGATCACCAAATGTTTTTTAGAGCAGTTAGTCGTGACTAAAATCACGACCAACTGCTCTTTTTTCGGTAATCTTATGGAATTTGTCTGTCCGTCTCCCTACAGGTCAGTTCATTTTTGGATAACTAGAGAAAAGCTACTTGCTATTCCTAGAGTTAGCCCGCGCAGATGTAGTTTCGTTTGTTATTCACTTCTTTATAGTGCCAATACTCACTATTTCTCTTTATTTCCACTAGTGTAAAAGAAAATCTACTTTCTTCTACTAACATTGGATTGTATTTTATCTTTACTTGCTCTCGCCTATTGTTTACTTGCTTCCATCTCTAGCTTTCTTGCGGTCATGAAACGTTTAATTGCTCTAACTTTATATTTACTTGCGGTCGGATGCCTTTTACTTGCGAAACGGATAGATTTTCCAAATTGTTTTATTCAAAGTCTATGGAAAACGTCCATATATAGCAGATACTTACAAGATTATTCCAAATAAAAAAAAGTTGTACAAATCACTCCAAATTTGAGTAATTTATACAACTTTTTTAAGCTTCTAACATAATCGTTACTGGACCATCGTTCGTAAAAGTAACGTCCATCATAGCACCAAATACACCGGTTTCTACTAGCAGGCCTTTTGCTTGTAGTTTTTCATTGAAAAGTTCCCATAAGGGCTTTGCAATTTCTGGTCTGGCTGCATCGGTAAAGCTTGGTCTTCTACCTCTTCTCGTATCGGCATACAGAGTAAACTGAGAAACCGATAAAATACTCCCACCAACTTCTTCGATAGAGTGATTCATTTTGCCTTCAGCGTCCTCAAATAAGCGTAACCCTGCAACTTTCTCTACTAGGTAATTTAGTTCATTGTCGGTATCCGTTGTAGTAATACCGACTAATAATAAATAGCCTTTGTCAATCTTTCCGGTGACTTGTCCATCCACGGTCACACTAGCATTTTTGCATCGTTGCAACAAAACCTTCATATAAAATAAACTCCTTTTAACTGAAAACGTAGAAAAACTTATTAATTGATAATCCGTTGAACAGAATATATATCAGGCAATTGCTTTATTCGATCTGCTATCCTGTTTAAGTGTGCTGTATTTGAAATTAGAATAGTTAAATGAATGATAGCAATATCATTTTCTGATTTCCCGCTCACTGCAGCGATATTGGTTTTAGATTCATTTACCACTTGTAAAACTTCATTCAATAAGCCTGATCGATCATATGCTGAAACCTCAATGTCAACCTGATACTCTTTTTTCGTTGGAGAATCATGTTTTACCCATTCTACTTCTATAATCCGTGAATTCGTATCATCGTTGTGTACATTCCGACAATCAGCGCGATGGACTGAAACTCCTCGTCCTTTTGTTATAAATCCAACTATATCATCACCTGGAACCGGGCTACAGCAACGCGATAAACGGATGAGCATATTCTCAATTCCCTTAACGATAACTCCTGATTCTGTTGTTTTGTTAACCGTAGGAGTTTGCATTTCGGTTGTTATTTTCTCTAGCGCTTCTTCCTGATCACGAATTTTCCGCATTTTTTCAGCTAGTCGATTAACCACTTGCTGTGCGGTAATGCCATTAAAGCCTACAGCTGCATATAAGTCTTCTTCACCGGCAAAAGCATATTTATCACATACTCGTTTTATATTTTCTGGAGTAAGTACTTCTTTTAGATCAAACTCTTGTGATCTAATTTCTTTCTCTACTTGTTCTTTTCCTTTGATAACGTTCTCATCACGCAACTGTTTTTTAAAGAATTGCTTGATCTTATTTTTTGCTTGGGATGATTGAGCTATTTTAATCCAGTCTCTACTAGGGCCAAATGATTGTTTGGAAGTCAATACTTCGATAATATCACCGGTTTTTAGTTTTGTGTCAAGTGGAACCATTTTTCCGTTGACTTTTGCACCAATTGTTTTGTTACCTACTTCAGAATGTACTCGGTAAGCAAAGTCTATTGGAACTGAGCTAGCAGGAAGTTCTACAACATCCCCTTTAGGTGTGAAAACATATACCATATCGGAAAACAAATCAAACTTTAACGACTCCATGAACTCTTCCGCATTCGAAGATTCATGCTGATATTCTAAGATTTCTCTAAACCAGTTCAACTGAGAGTCCACCGTTTTTTTATCGGCTTCTACTTTTTTACCTTCTTTATAAGCCCAGTGCGCAGCTACACCGAATTCTGCAATATTATGCATTTCTTCAGTACGGATTTGAACCTCTAAAGGCTCTCCATTTGGACCTATAACAGTAGTATGCAATGATTGATATAAATTTTGTTTAGGCATAGCTATATAATCTTTGAAACGTCCAGGCATTGGTTTCCAAAGCGTATGAATAACTCCTAGAACGGCATAACAATCTTTAATGCTATCTACGATAATTCGCATCGCAAGTAAATCATAAATTTCGTTGAATTGTTTATTCTGTACGACCATTTTACGATAAATACTATAAATATGCTTTGGACGACCTGATATATCGGCATCAACTTCCATTTCAACTAACTGCTTACTAATATCTTCCATAACATTATTTAAATAAGATTCCCGTTCTGTACGTTTCTTCTTCATAAAATTAACAATTCGATAATATTGTTGAGGATTTAGGTATCGTAATGCAGTATCTTCTAGCTCCCATTTCACTGCAGAAATACCAAGTCGATGAGCAAGTGGTGCGAATATTTCTAAGGTTTCATTGGAGATTCTACGTTGCTTTTCTTCTGGTAGATGTTTCAATGTGCGCATATTATGTAGGCGATCTGCAAGTTTAATGAGTATAATTCGTATGTCCTGCGCCATTGCTATGAACATTTTCCGATGATTTTCTGCTTGTTGTTCTTCTTTTGACATGTACTTAATCTTACCTAGTTTAGTAACTCCCTCTACTAATAAAGCCACTTCTTCGTTAAATTGCTCTACTATATCTTCACGGGTATATTCTGTATCTTCTACGACATCATGTAAAAAACCGGCAGCAACGGTTTCTGGATCCATTTGAAGGTCAGCAAGAATACCAGCTACTTGAATAGGATGTAGAATATATGGTTCACCCGAATTACGGAATTGTTCTCTATGCGCGTGCTCTGCTAGCTCATACGCTTTTTTCACAAAGTTCACATGTTCTTCATTCATATAAGTAAAGAGTGTTTCAAACACATCTTCTGCCGTCTTCACTTGATCTTTAGCCATGCTAACCCACCTGATTTCGTTTTATATTTCTAAAATAGTATATAAGCTATATTGTATAAAAAAAAAGAGGGACTTGTAAAGTCCACCCTAAATAAGCTTTCTTATCTGAGAACAGTCGTCCACAGAATGATCAATATTGCATCAATGTACAAATATCATAGTTATCTAGTTTGTTACGTCCTTCTAGATAAGTAAGTTCTATTAAAAATGCACAACCTACAACTACTCCGCCCATTTCTTCTACTAATCGAATTGTAGCATCAATAGTACCACCTGTCGCTAATAGATCATCGACGATTAATACACGTTGACCTGGTTTAACAGCATCTTTGTGCATTGTTAAAACATCTTTTCCATATTCTAAGCCGTATTCAGCACGAACTACTTCACGAGGTAGTTTACCTTCTTTACGAACTGGAGCAAAACCAATACCTAGTGCATATGCAACTGGACATCCAGTGATAAATCCACGTGCTTCTGGCCCTACAATTAGTTCAGCATCCACTTTTTTTGCATATTCTACAATTTGGTCAGTTGCATATTTATATGCTTCTCCGTTATCCATAATTGTTGTAATATCTTTAAAACTAATACCTGGTTTTGGCCAATCTTCTACTGTTGTTACATACTGCTTTAAATCCATATTTGCTCCTCCTCAGGAACGGTTTGTACTGCTCTACGCTCTTCAAACCATTGTTTCAGCTCTATATACGGGGCATATAATAACTTTTGTTCAAGTTCCATCTGTTTCTCTCTATTCTTATATGATGGTGCCTCGGATAAATCTTTTTTAGCTAGATTTTCATTAAGCACTAACATCCCATTGTCTATTCTAACAAAATTTAGTTCAAAAAACACCTTCGACATAAAATTAAATGTATTTTGGCTCCAACCTGTATGTTTGGATAATTCGTGTACATGCTGTTTCAATGCAAATGATTTTCTTTTTGTTAGTAGGGAGAAATACCATTTAAACTGTTCTCTTGTAGGTAATCCCTCGAAATAAGAAGATTCATTTGTATAAAAGTGTGCGTATATTCGTTTAAAAGAATGATATTGCATTAGTTTAACCAAAGTTTGCTCATCTTCTGGTAAATCCAATAGTACGGCAAATTGAGCTTGAATAGGCTGTTCTAGTAATTCATTTACCAAATAGAGCTTGCTGTCAATGGTAGAACTAAAATGCTTAATCGTTTCTTCATTAAAAGCAATATATACTGTATCCTCTACAGGAATTAGTGATTTCCAGCGATTCACTTGGCGGATTCCTCTAATATCAAAAAGCTGCCATTCATCAGTTTTTACATCCTGTATCATCAATTGGGCTTTTTTTCGTCCATTCCATTCATTGATTTGTAAATCTCCAATAAATGATAATTTGGTCGTTGGTGCAATTTCATCTGCTAGTTGTCCTTTTCCAAATCCAATTGCATCTAATAAGACAGCATCCTGTTTTATTTCCATTTTCAAGTGATTTTGCGCAGAGCCAATTTTTCGAATGGATGAAACCTCTACGTTTTCTATGCAGTAAACAGGTTTTGCAAAGTCCATACCAAACGGAGCTAGTTTTTTTAGGGATTCAATGGATTCTGTAGATATTTCATCCATCTCTAATGGAACGTCTATAGATACAATCGGTATTAACTGATCCTCCGTTAAACTTGTTTGGGCTTGATCATTTAGTCTCGCCCGCAACTCATCCACATTTTCTAAAGGTAATGTCATACCAGCAGCCATAGGATGTCCACCAAAATGAGGGACAATATCCTGATTCTTGGCAAGCTCTTTATACATATGGAATCCTTCAATACTACGAGCGGAACCTTTTGCGATATTTTTTTCTTCATCAAATCCTAAAACAATAGCTGGTCTATAGTATTTTTCTACCAGCTTAGATGCAACAATACCTAGCACTCCTGGATTCCAACCGACCTTCCCTACTATTATGACACTTGGTCCTTCCGATGGAGAAAATTGCTCTAGTTGTTCCATTGCTTCATCTGTAATTTGCTTAACGATTGCTTGACGTTCTTTATTTTTTTCATTTAGCATATTAGCCAATGCCAGTGCGTGGTTAGGGTTTTCCGTTAAGAACAAATCTACACCAGGCGCAGCTTCTCCTAGTCTTCCTACCGCATTAATGCGTGGACCAAACATAAATCCAACTGTCTCTTCATCAATAGAACTTAGCTCTACTCCACTTATGTTTGCTAATGCTTCTATCGCTACAGAATCTGTCTGCCGCATTTGTTTTAAACCTTGTTGAACTAAATAACGATTCTCCCCTGTTAAAGAAACAAGATCCGCGATTGTACCGATTGCAACTAGATAAAAGAACTCCTTTGGAATTTCCTCTAATAATGCATGAGCTACTTTAAATGCAACACCTACTCCTGCTAGGTGCGGAAAAGGATAGGTAGAATCCCTTAAATTCGGATGAATAATAATATCCGCCATTGGGAGATTTTCACCAGGCTCATGATGATCTGTTACAATAACGTCCATCCCTAACCCTTTCGCAAACTCAATAGGCTTTAAACCAGAAATACCGTTATCAACAGTTATTATTAATTTAACCCCTTCATCAAAAGCTTCTTGAAACAAGCGCTCACTCGGACCATAGCCATCTATAAATCTATTTGGAATCTTATAGATGACATCAGCACCAAGTGACTCTAACGTCTTCACCATGATAGTTGTGCTCGTAATGCCATCCGCATCATAATCTCCATAAACCATAATACGTTCTTCTGCATCTACTGCTTGATGCACACGATCAACCAACGCCTCCATACCTGGAAATAAAAACGGATTATGTAATTGGTCTGCTGTTACATGTAAAAATGCTTTTGCGTCCTCTACGCGCTCAAATCCCCTAGAAGCTAATACCTTTGCACAAACTCTCGGAATTGAAAGCTCCTTTTCTAACATTTCTACTACATTTATATTTGGCCTTGAAACTTGCCATTTTTTTTGAGATTTAATCATTTTCTTCACTTCCTTGTAATCTATTATACCTTATCTGTAGTTGAAACGTTGTGAAAAAGCAGTATATCTATGTACGAATACCCTCTCAATAAGAAAAACCGTGCAAAAAAAATGCTCGGCCTCTTAAGGTCAAAACTTTAAAATCAGCAGTATATCTCATTCTAAAAAGTATCTTGAATCGAGTGTACACGGTACATTTTTATATATTATCTTAAAAAAACCTTCTGACTTTCGTCAGAAGGTTCAGACTGTAGACAAACTCAATTTTTGGTGCATAGAGTTGTATACTAAAATCGGCAAGGACCACCACTTCGCTTTCCGTGGGCTTGGCTTCAGCCTCCTCGTCACTGCGTTCCTTCGGGGTCTTCTGCTCAAGCTGGTCCCACAGGAGTCTTCGTGGTGGTCCTTGCCTTATAAACAACTCCTTAAAGGTTTCCACTACATAACTTTTATTTAGATAAAGCAACCTCCTTAAAGATTTTTATTACTCATAGCTGTTTATAAAAATACTTTTGTCGTCAAGCTGAACCTTCTGACTTTCGTCAGAAGGTTTTCTCTTTAAATAGTTGAATTTTCATCTTTTACAGTTACTGGCTCTTCAAAAAACTCTACTGGTTTTTCTTTGTGGGCTACTACCTCATTTTGTAGAACATTAATGGTAGCCTCTTTCTTTTCAAGGTCTTTCTCTAAGTGCTTAACTTTCCTTGATAATATAAATGATCGGTAAATTGCAACTGACCCACTTAGGAGAGCTCCTAATAAAGCTGATCCTAAGATAACGAGGATAAGTGGCCATTGCGCAGTTCCAAAAACATAATTGACCGGAACCGTATCTACATTGTAAATAGCAAATAAGGCAATAATAATAGCAAAAAGCAATCCAAATAGTAATGACCATTGAAATTTCATAGTGGCACTCCTTTACTTTGTAGTATAGAAAAATATGGAACAGAGTATAGAAAAGTTATACCCTGCTCCATATTATACTTAAACATTATACGACTGGCTCATCAGAACCCCATTTTTTCTCTTCTTTTTTCACATCAATACCGCCATTTTTACGCATTTCTTTCACTTTCAAGTCAAACCAAATTTGTGCTCCAATGTAAATGGAAGAATACGTTCCGGCTATTAACCCGATCAATAAAGCAATAGAGAAGTTACGAATACCTTCTGCACCGAATATCAATAGTGCTACAACAACTAAAATTACTGTAAGAACCGTATTTACAGAACGACCTAGCGTTTGTCGTAATGATTTATTTACAATCGTTGCAAGCTCATCTTCGGATGTAATTTTAGCACTACGATGTAGGTTTTCTCGAATACGGTCAAATGTTACAATCGTATCGTTTATAGAATAACCGACTATCGTTAAGACTGCTGCGATAAATGTAATATCTACTTCTAACCGAAGTATACTGAATATAGTAACCATTAAGAATGCATCATGTAGTAGCGAAACGATCGATGCTAGACCCATTCTCCACTCAAATCGGAAAGCGACATAAATGATTATTCCAAGAGCAGCAAACGCCAATGCTTTTAATGCATTTTTGACAAGCTCTTGTCCTACAGTTGGTGAAACCGTACTCACAGATGGTTCCTTCCCAAACTGCTCATTCATTTCTGTTTTTAATGTCTTAATTTCATCTTGTGTAAAGTCGTCTTTGTAGCGTACAACTGCACTATCTGCGTTTTCACCAGAAATTACAATGTCATCTGAAGGCAATCCAATGCTTTCAATTTTCTCCGTAACAAGTGCATGTGTTAATGGCTGAGTGGAATTAATTTGAACACGTGTCCCAGAAGAAAAATCAATACCTAGATTCAACTTGAACACACTCAAGATAATAATTCCAGCAATCGTCAGTGTTATAGAAGCAATATAGAAAATTTTACGACTATGAACAAAATCAAAACGATCGAATTTTGTTGTTAAGTCAAGAGTATCTACCTCTTCTTCTGGAGCATGCATTCTTTTCTTCGGAATACCAAACCAACCTGGCTTGTTATCAAAGTAGCCACTATGAACAAGTAGTCCAAGTAAAATACGTGAAGCCCATACTGCTGTAATGAATATAACTAAAATACTAATGATTAACAGTGTAGCAAATCCTTTTACAGAACTTGTACCGAAGAAGAATAATACCGCAGCTGCTAATAAAGTAGTAATATTTGCATCGAAAATAGCAGTAAAGGATTCTTTTGCTCCAGCATCAAATGCTTTCTTCACTGATTTACCAACACGTAATTCCTCTCTTATTCGCTCATAGGTTAGAATATTGGCATCTACTGCCATACCCACTCCAAGAACAATTGCGGCGATTCCTGGAAGTGTTAGTACACCATTAATCCAATCAAAAATAACTAAGATCAAGAAAATATACACAACCAATGAAATAACTGCAATAACACCAGGTAATCTATAATATGCAATCATAAAGATGAAAATTGCTGCAACACCAATTATACTAGCTAAAATAGTACTGTTTAATGCTTCTTCCCCAAATTGTGCACCAACTGAAGTAGAGAAAATTTCTTTCAATTCAACTGGAAGAGCACCTGCATTTAAAATTCCTGATAAATGTTTCGTTTCATCTACTGTAAATGCACCGGAAATTTCTACGCTATCTGAGCTGATACGCTGAGAAACTCGTGGAGCAGAAGTAAATTTTTGTTCTTTTTCAGGCTTCAATGCTTCAGCTTTGTATGAATCCACACCTTCTTCAAAGTCTAACCAAATAACTAAAACATTATCTGGGGCTGGTTTTGCAGCAATCTCTGAAGTAATTTCTGCAAATTTATTTGCATCTTTTAATTCTAATGTTACGATAGGTTGTCCTTGTTGATCAAAAGCTGCATTAGCTCCACCTTCTTTCAAGTCCATTCCATCTAGCATTATATTATCATCAGAATCTCGGAATGTTAGGTTCGCTTGAGTCGATAATAACTCTCTGGCAGAGTTCTGATCATCCACACCTGCAAGTTGAACTCTAATACGGTTACCATCTTCAATTTGAATACTAGGTTCACTTACACCTAGTACGTCTATACGGTCTCTAAGTGCTGCAGCTGTATCCGCTACAACATCTTCCGTTATTTCCTGTCCGTCCTTTAATTCTTTTACTTGATAAAGAACCTCAAAACCACCTTGAAGATCTAGACCGAGTTTAATATTGTTCAGTACACCTGTAACAGTGGGACTGATTGTACCTGCAAAAATAACGAGTAACAATAAAAACGCAACTATGCGTCCTCTAGTTTTCATATGTAGATTTCCTCCTCAAAAAAAAGCAACAAGTTTATTATGAAACACGTTGCGCTCACTGTCAAATAACGATGCATTTAATGTTCTTCAGAAATGGGATTTAATAACAATTGCAATTCGTCTTGATTAATCTCAGAAAACCAATTAGATGTTCTTTGATTTTCAATTTGCTCAAATGTCATAAATTCTGCGGGAGAAATAGTTAAAATATCATTTATGATTTGATAAAGAGGCAACGAAGATATTTCTTTCTTTCTCCATTTTTTTGTCACACAAAATTTCCAAATATCCATTTCTGTAACTGTATTGTATTGATAAACGACAAACTCATTTCTCTTACTTTCTATAGCTGGTAGTACGTGCGTAAAAATATCTTCATAATTATTTTCCATAATATCGCACCTCTTTTAAAGAATAATGTACTAAGCAATATGCATATTGTTATTGTATACGAAGTTCCTGTATTTGAGAAGGAAGTGTTTAGTTGTCAACATTTTTAAAAGGGTCCATTGTGCTAATGATTTCCATTTTTTTGTCTAAGTTTTTAGGATTTGTTTATCGTATGCAGTTTGTTCGTTTAACAGGTGAAGAAACAGTTGGGATTTATATGACTGCTTATCCAGCTTTCATCTTTTTCCTTTCTTTGGTACAACTTGGTATTCCAATTGCAATGGCTAAAATTATTGCAGAGTTACGCGCTAGAAGTGCCACATCGGATTATTTTTCTGTTATGCGAACCTCTGTTATTGTTACTGTTATTTCGATTTTAATATTCACACCATTATTTATCTTCGTGAGTCCTTATATCTCGGGTAGTCTATTAAAAAATGATGCAATCACAATGACTTTGTATGTATCCATCGCAATAGTTCCAATTGCTGCAGCTGGAGGAATATTAAAAGGATTTTTCCAAGGTATAGCAAGATTAGAAGAAACCGCAGTAGCCCAATTAATGGAACAAATTGTGCGTATTCTATTAATTACCTTTTTACTTCCATTTTTTCTTACATCTGCTTCACCACAAGAAGCCGCTGCTTATGCTATGATCTTAGCTCTTATCGCTGAACTTATCGCACTGCTTTACTTAAAATGGAAATATGACAGATGGAAAACAAAGCAAACTTATAATAAAAAATCTAAAGCATATCCATTATCACCTCTCTTCGCAATTGCTTTACCATCTTCAGGAAGTCGTCTATTCGGATCGTTCACATGGTTTTTGGAACCAATCATTTTTATCAAAGCTTTAGCTATTACTGGAATTACTGCAGTAGCAGCTACTACTCTTTATGGAGTTATTTCAGGTGTGTTAGTTCCTTTGTTATTGTTTCCATCTTTCATACCGTACGCACTTTCTATTGTCCTAATACCTGCAGTTAGTGATGCATTTGCACGGAAAAATTTCACGCTATTAAAAGAAAGAATTCATCTTTCTCTAAGATTCTCTACATTGACAGGTTGTTACGCAGCTACACTGTTTTATTTACATGGTGGGGAGCTAGCAGAAGCGCTATTTCATGTAGAAAATGCTACTATTTATATGAAAATTCTGTCGCCTATTTTTTTCTTTTATTATATTCAAAGTCCACTATTTTCTATTTTGCAGGCATTAAATAATTCTAAGGCGGCCTTTCTCAATTCCTTATATGGTGGCGTAGGAAAATTATTACTATTATTTTTCCTTGCTTCTCAAGCTTCTATTCAAGAAAAAGGAGCTATCGTCGCGATTGGATTTGGAGTATTGATTACTTCTTTTTTACATATCGCTTCTTTGAAAGAAAAAAAAGAAGCACAAATCGGCTTCTCTTTTTTTGTAATTCCCTATGCAGTATTCTTAATAACAATTATTTCAAGACCATTGGTTATTTCTATTGGGAGTCAACCATTACTAATCGATTGTCTACTAACTTTGGTATATTTAACAGTCGCTTTGGTACTTTTTAGACAGATTAAACGAAAAGAGATTAGTGTCATTTTCAAGATTGCAAAATCATCAAAAAATAGGTTTTAATGTACAAGAACTAAAATGATGTCTTTAGTTGAATATAGAGATTCTCATTCTCATAACTACAGTAAAATATTTTTTTATAGTTCAGAATTTGCTTCTGCTCTAGTTCTTTTATCAACCATTTTTCATTCTTACCAATATGCTCTAAATGTCTATGTTGTATTTCGCCATCGATAATGAGAGGGAATACATATTGTTCTTCATCTTTTTTAAAGACAGATAAGTTACCTGATGACTCCAAAAAAGCATAGGAGACTGATTGAATAGAACCAATCTGTTGTTCACGTAATTGTTGAAGCAAGTCATCTAAATTATAACGTTGTTTTCTCATCTCTTTTTCAACGATTATTCCATCTCTTATTAGTATAGAAGGTTCACCTTCCATGACATCCCGAAACTTTTTGCTTTTTAATGAAAAGTAGGAAACGCCCATCTGGATGAAAAATAGCATAAGAACTGGGACAATTGCATTGATAAAACTACTTTGAGGATCATCCAATGAAAAGCCTGCAACCTCGGCTATTAAAAGAAAAACAACCAAGTCAAAAATACTTAATTCACCCACTTCTCGTTTTCCCATCAAACGAAAAATAAGTAAAATAAACCAGTACAAAATAAATGTCCGAATTATTATTATGAGTATGTCCTGCACATAATCACCTCATAATTACCATGCCCAAAGAAAAAGAACTTACTCATATAATGAGCAAGTTCTTTTTTATGTATTTTAGTAAAGATAAAAAATTGAGTATCTAAACCTAGAATACTGCGAATTTATGTGGTTTGTCCAGGCATTTGAAGCACTTATTTAGTGCTTCAGGATTTTGAGTAAGCAAGTTACACATTTACTCAAAATCCTTCCAGTGCCTAACATGACTATCTTAGACTCATTCACTTTTTATTATAACTTTGACTCTGAAACTACTCGTCCTACTGCTACGCGCTCGAATTGTAAGCGAGTTCCGTCTGCAACAGTAACAAAGATTGTTTGATCATCTACTGCATCTACCTTGGCGTGTAAACCACCAACAGTTATGATATCGTCTCCACGCTTAAGATTGCTTTGCATTTGTGAAGTTGTTTTTTGACGCTTTTGTGCTGGTCGAATGATGAAGAACCACATTACAGCGAACATAGCAACAATTGGCAACAAACCTGCTAAATTACCCATATATTTATTTCCCCTCCTTTACCTCTTTATCTAGTATACAAGAATCAGAAGTTTTTTGCATTTGGTTTGTTATACCCATATTCTTCAAAAAATTCTTCTTTAAAATCAAGCAGACGATCTTCACGTATAGCTTGTCGCACATTTTCCATTAATTTCATTAGGAAATGTAGGTTATGATAAGATGCTAGGCGTAAGCCAAACGTTTCATCAGCTCTGAATAAATGGCGAATATAAGCACGTGAATAATTTTTACATGTGTAACAATCGCATTTTTCATCGATTGGACCAAAATCGCGAGCATATTTTGCTCCTTTAATAACTAGGCGACCTTGATGAGTAAAGAATGTACCATTACGTGCAATACGTGTTGGTAATACACAGTCAAACATATCTACGCCTCGAATAGAACCATCTATTAATGAATCAGGCGAACCAACACCCATCAAATAACGCGGCTTGTTGTCAGGCATCATTGGAGTAGTAAAATCAAGTACACGGTTCATTACATCTTTTGGCTCACCAACCGATAACCCTCCAATTGCATATCCAGGGAAATCTAAAGAAACTAAATCTTGTGCAGATTGACGACGTAATTCCTCATACTCTCCACCTTGGATGATTCCAAATAGTCCTTGCTTATCTGTATTCGTATGAGCATTTAAACAACGTTCTGCCCAACGTGATGTACGTTCTACAGACGCTTTCATATACTCAAAAGATGCAGGATAAGGTGGGCATTCATCAAAGGCCATCATAATATCAGAACCTAAATCGTTTTGAATCTCCATTGATTTTTCAGGACTTAGGAATAGTTTATCCCCATTGAGGTGATTGCGAAAATGAACACCCTCTTCTTCAATTTTACGCATATCACTTAAACTAAAAACTTGGAATCCGCCTGAATCTGTAAGAATTGCACGATCCCAGTTCATAAACTTATGAAGTCCGCCTGCTTCACGAATAATTTCGTTTCCAGGACGAAGCCACAAGTGATACGTGTTGCTAAGAATAATACCAGCATTCATCTCTTTTATTTCTTCTGGAGCCATTGTTTTTACAGTAGCTTGTGTACCTACTGGCATAAATGCTGGTGTTTCAAAGGACCCGTGAGGAGTGTGTACAATACCCAACCTAGCACCTGTTTGTTTATCTTTTTTTATAAGTTCATACGTAATTGCTGTCATTTAATAATTCCTTCCTTTTATAAACATTGCATCGCCAAAACTGAAAAAGCGATACTTTAAGTCAACTGCTTCTTTATAGGCACCCAAAATAAAATCTCTTGAAGTAAGTGCACTAACAAGCATTACTAAAGTAGATTTAGGTAGGTGGAAATTCGTAATCATTCCATCTATACATTTAAATTCATAACCTGGATAGATAAATATCGAAGTCCATCCACTATCTGCTTGAAGTTGTCCATCATATTTAGTTGCCACTGTTTCCAATGTTCTAGTAGAAGTGGTCCCAACTGCTACAACTTTTCCTCCAATGGCTTTCACTTTGTTAATTACATCTGCTGTTTCTTGTGTAATCCGATAAAATTCAGAATGCATTTCATGGTCATCGATAGAATCTACACTAACCGGACGAAAAGTTCCAAGTCCTACATGTAATGTTACAAATGCTATTTTAACACCTTTTAAGCGAATTTCATCTAATAATGCATCTGTAAAATGTAGGCCTGCTGTTGGAGCTGCAGCAGAACCCTGCTCTTTTGCATAGACCGTTTGATAGCGATCCTTGTTTTCCAACTTCTCGTGAATGTATGGGGGAAGTGGCATTTCTCCTAATTGGTCTAATACTTCAAAAAACACTCCCGTATATTCAAAACGAAAAATTCGTCCACCATGGTCTTTGATGCCTGTACAGACAGCTTTCAACAAACCTTCACCAAATGTAATTTCAGTGCCTATTTTGACCCGTTTTGCAGGTTTCACAAGTGTTTCCCAATGATCCCCTTCTATTTGTGTCAATAAAAGAACTTCTACATTAGCTCCAGTTTCTTCTTTCATCCCCATTAGGCGAGCAGGCATTACCTTCGTATCGTTCAATACAAGGCAATCTCCTTCATTTAATTCATTTAGTATTTCCTTAAAGTGAGTATGTGTATACGACTGTTTTTCAAAATCTGCTATCAATAGTTTACTACTCGTTCTGTCTAACAGCGGAGTTTGAGCAATTAGTTCTTCTGGTAATTCAAAATCAAAATCTTCTACTCTCATATATAGGACATCCTTTATAATTCTTTTCTTTCCACTGGCAATGGAATACCGAAATGTTCATAAGCAAGTGGGGTAACAATTCTTCCTCTAGGCGAACGTTGGATAAATCCAATTTGCAGCAGGTACGGTTCATACACATCTTCAATCGTAGTAGATTCTTCTCCAATACTAGCTGCAATTGTATCTAATCCAACAGGGCCACCTCTAAATCGTTCAATCATGGACAAAATTAGTTTATGGTCTATATGATCTAATCCACGTGGATCTACTTGAAGCAACTCCAATGCTTCTTTAGCAATATCAAGAGAGATATGCCCATTTCCACGAACCTGTGCATAATCACGTACTCTTTTTAACAAACGGTTAGCAATACGTGGGGTACCTCTAGATCTTCTAGCGATTTCTCCAGCAGATTCGTGGTCAATGGATGCATTAAATAACTCTGAACTGCGTGCCACAATGGAAGTTAATGCATCTTCATTATAATAATCTAACCGCAGCAACACCCCAAAGCGATCACGTAAAGGTGCAGATAATGCACCAGCCCTAGTAGTCGCACCTATTAAGGTAAACGGTGGGAGGTCAAGACGCACACTTCTGGCAGCAGGACCTTTTCCTACTACGATATCCAAGCAAAAGTCTTCCATTGCAGGATAAAGTACTTCTTCGATGGATCGATTCAACCGATGAATTTCATCTATAAACAATACATCTCCAGGCTCCAAAGAACTAACAATTGCAGCTAGGTCACCTGGACGTTCGATAGCAGGGCCACTTGTCATTCGAATTTGTACGTCCATTTCATTTGCAATTACAGCAGCAAGTGTTGTTTTTCCAAGTCCAGGAGGTCCGTACAAAAGACAGTGATCTAAACTTTCACTTCTCATTTTAGCTGCTTCGATAAATATCTCTAAATTATGTTTAATTTTGTCTTGCCCAATATATTGCTGTAAAAACTGAGGACGAAGTGATTGTTCGAAAGGTTCGTCAAAATTGGAAATTTCGCTTGAAATGACACGTTCATCCATAGCTAGAACCTCCTTTCTTTTGTTTATTTACCTAAAAATAATAACTGTAAGGCTTTTTTCATAAATTGATCGGTTGTTTGAAGTCCAGCATCTGCTTTAAGTAATGGGCGAATTTTAGCTAATTCTCTTTCAGAATAGCCTAAAGCTGTTAATGCTAGCATTGCCTCTTCTAGTTCATGATCGGATTCCCCATTGTCAAATAAGTTAGGTCCATCGTCTTCGAATTCCAGTTCTTCAAAATCTATTAAATCATTTAGTTTTCCTTTTAAATCTAATATCATTTGACGAGCAGTTTTCTTTCCTACGCCAGGAAATTTCACTAAAAATGTTTCGTCTTCTCTCTCTATTGCTTGAATAACATGAGTCGGCTCTCCACTTGCTAATATAGCCAAAGCACCTTTTGGACCGATTCCGGAAACCAAAATGAGCTTACGAAATAACTCCCTCTGTGAAAGCGTTGGAAATCCCATTAGCTGTTGTGCATCCTCACGTACATGAAAATGCGTATATACTTGGACAATTTCCTCACTTTTTCTGAAGGCAAATGGATTTGGTGTAAATAGTTGATAACCAATCCCCTGCTGTTCTACTACTACGTATTCTGGTGTTACTCGAGTTACTTGTCCTTTTATGTAATCATACATCCTTTAAATCCCTCGCAATTCATACTATTATTATAGCATAACAAACAAAGAAGGCCGCTCAAAGCACGAGCGACCAACTCCTTAAAAGTACGATTATAATTTACTTAAAGTATAGCATAAATTGGGCCATTCTGTTAGTGCTTTATTCGTATAGGGTATTAACTGATCGATAAATTTTTGTTTACGCTCTTTTGGTAATGAGTACGCATACAGCCACTCTCGGTATAGCTCATTTGGATACATCATTGCTTCTTTGTATCGCCGAACTACTTTTTCAAGATGCGGAAATTCTGAGATAAGCAACAAAATATCATAATCAATTTCCGGAAGTACCCGGTGCATCCATAGAATATCTTCCATTTCTCTTGGACCGATCACAGCCAAATCAAAATCAATTATTTTATAATCAGAACTATCCGATAAAAAGTTATGGTGAACAACATCTCCATGTAGCAGGGTGCGTTTCTCCATATTAAATGGTTTCATATTACGTAATGCAACATCACCACATAGTAATAGTAATTTTGTCTGATTACATCCTATATGCGACTCGATGAAAAAAGAAATTTCATTCATTTTCCATTTCCGATTCTGCCATTTAGAAATAAGATTAAAAGAATAAAATAAATTACTATCTTCCCAGTCAACTATATTATTGGTCTCATGAATCTGACTTAGAAGAGAGTAGACTGCCTTTCTATCTTCTTTAAAACGATAGGAAACTGTGTGAGTCCCCTTATACCACGGTTGAATAATAAAATCATCTTGTGTAGATTCAATAATTGGAAGTATAAAAGGTTTATCGATGTATTCTAATTCTTTATGAATTAGGCGAATTTTTTCCGCCTGTTCAACGGTTGGATACTTTTTTACAGAGAATATGCCATTTTCATTTTTCCATTTCCATACATTTTTCTTAATTTGTCGTATATACGTACTCACGTTTTAATAATGTGGATAGGGATATGGAGGACATGGATATACAGGAACATAACATATCTGTATACAAGGACATCCTCCGAAATCTGCTTGGTGCTGCATGTATGGAAATTGGTGAACTGGTGGTGGACACGGATACATTGTCGGGAATGTAGGTGAAGCATCCTCAGTTATTGGACTAGTTAGCTGCGGTGTTGGTTGAATTGGTTTTGGTTGTACGGGTGGTGGTGTTGGTTGTGCAACTGGTGTTTTATCCACATTAATATCATAATTCTCGATATGGTTATGAATGTGAATAGAAGTGGACTCCATTAATCTCCACCCTTGTGGTGATGGGGTCGTATCAATATCAGGGACAGGCATCATATGAAATGGGAATGTATAGGATGGTGTTGGTTGCACTGGTTGCTTTGGCTGCTGATACGTAGGTGGTGCCGGTGGTGCTGGTGGTGTTGGCATTACTGGTGGCGCTGGTTTTGTTTTCGTTTTGTCGATTGGTTGCGGGATTTTCACTTCCTCCTTCTTCACCATTTCATTTTTGACCATCTCTTTCTTCACTGGTCTATTGTCACTGTATGGATGTGTTGTCGACTCCATTTTTTTCGAATTCGGAATAAAGATTTTCATACCTGGCACAATATATTCCGGATTAGCTAGATGCGCATTTACTTTCTTTAATTCCTCAAAAGAAACACCATAATTCCTGGAAATTTTCCACAAAGTGTCCCCTTTAACAACAATATGAGTTTGCACGGTCTTCCTCCTTCCTTCTCCTTTAAATTATGTGTAGTATCTTAAAATGGTCACAGATTTTAAACAAACAACCATCCCTTCATGTTAAACTTATGAGTAGGAACCAAGTCATTATGCAAGTTCGGAGGGGTTAATCTTGAAAAAGTTAAAAGGCGGGGATCGTAGGGATTGGATTTTTTCCTATTTAAAGCAGCAACAGGCACCTGTGACTGGCACTGAGTTAGCAAAGCTTACTAATGTTAGCAGGCAGGTTATTGTTAATGATATAACATTATTAAAAGCAATGAATGCCTCAATTATGTCCACCAGTCAAGGCTATATTGTACTGTCTGATAAAGAAGGTACTTCATATATTCAAAGACGAGTCGCTTGCAATCATCAGTCCATTCACTCTGAGGACGAGCTTCTAGCCTTAGTTGATGCTGGCGTCACTGTAGAAAACGTTACCATTGAACACCCTGTTTATGGAGAAATCACGTCCTCCATCATGGTTTCCAATCGACACGACGTTGAAATGTTTTTAAAGAAGGTCCGAGATACGGGTGCTCCATTTTTATTGGAGCTTACTGCTGGAATTCATTTGCATTTATTGTCCGCGCCAACTGAAGAAATTTTAAATAGAGGTATTAGTGCAATTAGGGAAAAGGGATATTTGATGGAAGGATAATTTTTTCATGTACTATCGTAAAAAGAAAAGATAAAAAATCCTTTAAGAAAATAAACCTGTTTCTATTGTTTTCGAAGGATTTTGGACATACGTTTTGCTATATACTTTTTATATACTTTTTTTCAAACAAAAAAAACGAAGCGAATCCATTTATGAACGGATTGCTTCTTTTTTTGTTTCGTATGTATAATACGAGCCTAATGATTTTACACCACAGCCCAGTGCCTTTAACTCTTCCATTGCACCAACCATCATTGGCATCTTTTCGTCCTCTAGAACATCCATGATAAAGAAATAATGCCCTAGACCTGTTTTTAATGGTCGTGACTCAATTTTACTTAAATTGAGCTGTCTCCATGCAAAAACGGAAAGCACCTGATGTAAGGCTCCGGAGCGATCGTCTTTAGGTAAAGTAATCATGACCGTTGTTTTCACTTGATCTGTATGACCTTCTTGTTCGATACAATAATTCTTTTTAGAAATCACAAAAAATCGTGTGTGATTAAATTGAAAATCATGTATGTTTTGTTCGACAATTTTCAAACCATATTCTGATGCAGCAGAAGTATTTCCAATCGCAGCTATACATAAATCTTCGTTTTCAGAAACGTATTTTGCTGCTGCAGCGGTAGAAGATGATTGCTCTAATGGTACTTTACCAAATCGGTAAAACAAATATTTGTGGCATTGTGCCAAAGCATGTGGATGGGAGTAAACGGTTGTCATGTTTTCCCATCGCCCCGCATTATTTGGATGGACCATCAAATGCTGCTCGATTGGAGATAATAGCTCTGCAATAACGTACAACTCTGCCTCATGGAATAAATAATCTATCGTTAACGGAACTGTGCCCTCTAAAGCATTTTCCAAAGGAACTACTGCTATATCTACTTCACCATTTGCAACAGCTTCAATGCATTCAGGTATAGTACGAATTGGCACTAACACCTCTTGTTGAAATAATGACTTAGTTGCTAAATGTGTAAAAGAAGCTTCTGGCCCTAGAAAAGCAACCTGTTTGGTTTTCATTAGAAATACCTCCCCATTGTCTAGCTCCAGCAAATTCTCCCTCGCAGGCGCTGGAACTTTTCTTATAAAGCACCAGAGCTAATTACTTCTGCAGATTCCACAAAGTCCAGTCGCTTCATTTCATTTATAAATTCTTCTAATTCCTTGTTCATCGCTGTTACATCGAGTGATAAAGTTACACTAGCTCTGCCTTGAATCGGTATCGTTTGATGGATCGTCAATACATTACATGTAGATTCAGCAACCAATTGCAATAGTCTAGCAAGTGTCCCTTCTCTATCCTCTAATTGTAGAAATACAGTTAAAATCCGTTCTTGAACAATCGAATGAAAAGGAAAAACCGCATCACGATATTTATAAAAAGCACTTCTAGAAAGGTCTACTTCTTTTACTGCATCCCATATCGAAGATGCCTTCCCAGATTGCAAGAGGTGTTTTGCTTCCAAGGTTTTTTGCATCGCCTCTGTCAGCACATCCTCCCGGACTAAAAAAAATCGCTGGCTTGTCACATCTTTCATGCGGTTCCCTACTTTCTACTATTCGATAAATTCAAATTCAAATTTCAATAATCGTACTGTATCCCCATCTTTAGCTCCACGCTGACGAAGGGCATCATCAATACCCATTCCACGTAGCTGTCTAGAGAATCTACGGATAGAATCCTCTCTGCTAAAGTCAGTCATTTTAAATAATCTTTCAACTGATCCACCAGCAAGTACGAAGGCACCATCATCATCTCTTGAAATTGTGAAATCTTCTTGTTTAGCTTGATACTTGTACATTACAGATGTTTCTGTTTCTTCTTCCATCAATTCCTCTAGTGGGAATTCAGGCGCAACCTCTAACATATCGGCTACAGCAAATAATAACTCTTGTAAACCTTGACGAGAAATTGCTGAAATCGGGAATACTTTCATATCAGATCCGACTTTTTCTTTAAATGCTTTTAAATTTTCTTCAGAATCTGGCATGTCCATTTTATTGGCTACAATAATTTGAGGTCTTTCCGTTAAACGAAGATTATATTGTTTTAACTCCTCGTTAATAGTCAAATAATCCTCGTAAGGATCACGACCTTCCATACCAGACATATCAATGACATGTACAATTACACGCGTACGCTCGATATGACGTAAGAATTGGTGACCAAGCCCTACACCTTCATGTGCACCTTCGATTAGTCCTGGTAGATCCGCCATCGCAAAACTACGATGATCTTCAGTTTCCACCATTCCAAGGTTCGGTACAATTGTAGTAAAATGGTATGGAGCAATTTTAGGTTTAGCTGCTGATACAACGGATAATAACGTGGATTTTCCGACACTTGGGAATCCAACTAGACCGACGTCCGCTAATACTTTTAGCTCTAACTCCACATTTAACTCGAAACCTGGCTCTCCTTTTTCAGATAGCTCTGGAGCCGGATTAGCTGGTGTTGCGAAACGAGAGTTTCCTCTACCGCCACGACCACCTCTTGCAATTACGGCTTTTTGGCCATGCTCAACTAAATCTGCAATTACTTCCCCAGTTTCTTCATTTTTAACTACTGTTCCAGGTGGTACTTTAATGATTAAATCATCTGCATTGGCACCATGCATATTCTTACTACCGCCATGTACTCCTCTATCAGCTTTAAAAATTCTCTTATAGCGGAAATCCATTAATGTACGAAGACCTTCTTCTACCTCGAAGATAACGTCGCCACCATTTCCTCCGTCGCCACCTGCTGGGCCTCCTAAAGGAACATACTTTTCACGTCGGAATCCAACCATACCATCTCCGCCGTCGCCACCTTTGACATATACTTTCACGTGATCAACAAACATTTACCTCACTCCAATCTTCCACTTGCAATTAGTTTTACTTTTATCGAATTGTCGGTAGTTTCTAATATATGCAGTTGAAATAACTCTCCTGTTAATTCATCCTGCCACTTATTATTAGACCAATCTCCCCGAATATCTATTAGTATTTCCAAAAATTCATCTGAAATGATATGAACTTTCAGTAACTGCTCTTGATATCCTCTAAAATGTGGGTAAATAGCTTGCACAAATCTATTTAGATAATCTTTTAAAGCATCATCGTATTTTTCTGCTTTTCTATTTAGAAGAGATGTTTGAACATCTAAAGTTAATTGATTATATTTAATACCAAACGTTTGTAACCATTCATTTGTTTTATATAAGCCAATATTATTTATATCAAAAAATTGATTGCATTTTTGGGAATACTTTTGTATTAAAGCCCTAGCTTCCTCTGGCTTTCCCATATCTAAGTTCATCTGTAATATATGCATATTATTTAAAAAATCATGCATTGTATGACGAAGTACTTCATTTAGAGTAATTTCGCTATGATCCATATTAGACACATCCCAACATTTACTATCTTTACTAGTATAACAGGAATAGTTCTATTTTGCTTTTAGAGTATATCTTACTTATATGAAATTTTTGAAATAACAAAAGCACTGGAGTATAGACGGAGAATTACATGGGAAAAGTTATCTATATGCCATAAATTAAAATTTCCTAAGAAATCAAAAAGGACTGCATAAATGCAGTCCTTTTATTATTCATTAAGCTTCTTGAGCTACAGGATATACACTTACTTTTTTCTTGTCGCGGCCGAAACGCTCAAAGCGCACTACACCGTCAACTTTCGCAAAAAGTGTGTCATCTCCACCACGTCCAACGTTTTCACCTGGATGAATTTTAGTCCCGCGTTGACGGTATAAAATTGATCCACCTGATACGAATTGTCCGTCAGCACGTTTAGCGCCTAGACGTTTCGATTGAGAGTCACGACCGTTACGAGTCGAACCTACTCCTTTTTTGGATGCGAAAAACTGAAGATTTAATTTTAACATATGTTCCACCTCCTACTTTTTGAAGGTTATTTTTATATACTTGGCATAATCTTGCTCAATCGTTTGTAAAGAAACAATCATCGCTTCTAAAATTAGCTGTATTTGAGCAGCCTTTTCTAAATTTGATATGCTTGGAACCTCGACATATAAATAGCCTCCGTCCCCTTTTTGCTTAATAACGGGCGTGATTTCCGTAAGTGCGATTACAGCATTAACTGCACCAAAGGATACAGCAGAAGCTCCTGCACATACTAAATCTTTTCCGTGTTCCGCAAAATCAGCATGGCCTTTCATCTCGAAAGAATGAATATGACCCGATTGGTCTTTTGTTATAGTCACTTTAATCATCTTATAAACTAATAGATTCTACTACTAATTTAGTGTATGGCTGTCTGTGACCTTGTTTTTTGTGATAGTTCTTTTTCGCTTTGTATTTGAAGACTGTAATTTTTTTAGCTTTGCCATTTTTTACAACTTTCGCTGTAACTTTAGCACCTTCCACGAATGGAGCGCCAACTTTAACATCTTCTCCACCTACGAATAAAACTTTTTCAAAAGTTACAACTTCATCAGCATTAGCATCTAATTTTTCAATGTAGATTTCTTGCCCTTGTTCAACTTTGATTTGTTTACCACCAGTTTCAATAATTGCGTACATACTTGCACCTCCTCTTAGACTAAGACTCGCCTTCCAAAAGGTGATTCGAAACTCGAATACTTGAACCTTTTCAGAGCGGTTGTAGCAACGGGTGCTGCTACAAACAATAACATTAAAATATTATCACACATAAAATTCTTAGTCAAGCACTTTTCGTTATCCAATCAAATGCAAGCTTGTACTTACGAAATCTCCAGTAAGATAAGTTTTGAAAGGCAAGAAACAAAAATATAAGCGTAAAAACCAAACCTTCCGGAAAATAAAAACAACTTATCGTAAAAACGACAACGCAAATACATCCTGAAAAGCCAATCAGCCCCTCATACCTATCAGGAAAAATAGAATGTATGATTCGCCCTCCATCTAAAGGAAAGATTGGCAAGAGATTTAATCCTAAAATAAGAATTTGAGTCATGATAAATATATTAGCCTGTGGAAAATCTACAAGCATACCAAACAAGAGCAAAAGAAGCGTAAAAAATGGTCCACCCAAGATTACACAAACCTGCATTGTTTTCGAAAGCTTAGAGAATTGCTCCATCTTTATTTCGCCGCCATATGGTAAGATAGTGCAAGATTGAACTTTTGCACCCATACATACTGCAATGAATAGATGTCCAAGCTCATGAACCAACAACGAGCTAAACACGAGTGCATACATAGCTATTTCACCGGATAAATAAAAGAAAAGAAAAAATGGAATCATTATAGGGTGGACACGAAATAGTTGTTTATTCATAGGTTACGGCAAGCCACTCAATAAGCTCATCCGTTTCCAACATCTCTCCTTCTTTCTCCACCTGAACATATAGAATTTCATTTTCAATAGTCCCAAAAATGTCTCCCGCATTTACAGTCGTATATGGCAGTTGACTAAACTCATCTACGAAACCGTATGTGGCAGTTTCTCCTGTGTCATATAAAATAGACAACGTTTTACCAGTCTTCTTTCTATAACCAGTAAAGACAATTAGTCCATCTTCAGACGCATACAGATCTTGCGATTTATCAATCGATAAAACTGCACCGTCTTCTAAAGGCTGAATCGATTTATATTCGATTAATGGAGGATTAGATACAGGTGCACTAACACTGATTAATTCATCTGAGCGTGTAATCCAAGCAACTACTTGTTTATATATTTCTGTTGGTTTTTGTGGCTCTAATAATAGGCTTGCATAATTGGTTGATAAGGTACTATTTCCCTCTAACTTTGCTAATAAAATAAAAGATAATACAAATACAAATGAAAGTACCCATTTTCTTTTCGTAAGCATAACATTCCCCCTAAGAAGAATATATGAAGGACGAGGTTATTTAATGAATATATCCTTTAATTAAGAGTTTCTGAGGAAATAGTTGATATTTCCTTTATAATAAAAGTACAGTGAGCTCTTTAAGGCCTAAACCAGTTTCTAGCGTTTCCGAAGCGCTTTGGACAGACGTTTTTTCTATATGATTACCGAGTGAATTTTTAGTGATGCTGGTTGGTTGTGACGTTCATTACAACCAACCAGCATCCTTTTTTCGGTAATCTTATGGTGTTTATCTGTCCGTTGCCCTCCTACAACGATTAGAAACAGGTAAGAGCGATTTTGAATAACTAGAGAAAAGATACTTTCCTATTCATAGAGATAGCTCCCGAAGATCCAATATCGGGAGCTCTAACGTTACTCTATAGATAGATACTAGCTATTTTTAAGTCATATACTGTTTTACTAGGTGAGAAATAGAAAAGAAATGCTGTTTTAAAGATGCTCGATAACATATCCAGAGCCTCTACTTTGCAAGCAATCCTTTTATTCTATATCATTCAAAATACCGGGAACACTGATTTTAAATACTCAAGAAGCATATACATTCTTATATTTAATGATGATTTATTCTTAGTTTATCTTTACTTGCTCCCACTTGCTGCTTACTTGCGGTCTTAAACATTTTACTCGCTCTAAGCCTATACTTACTTGCGAACAATTACCTTTTACTTGCGGAATGGGTAATTTCACCAAATTACTTTACTAATGCACAGCCTAAATATATAGAATTGAATTACAAAAAAGTTGCTTTCTACTCACTATGTCAACTGCAATGGTTAGTGTCTTTATATACCCTGCATACTCACCGTGTTTTCCATAATAGCTTGATTTTAATGAATGAATAGTAGGCTAACCACTTAATTGGTTGGAGCGCAAGACGGCGACTCCAGCGGGAGTAATCATTTTTTTAATAATCAATAACCCAGTTTTCACGGTACATATTTGTATACTAAAACAAACCGACTGCATCAAAGTTCTGCAGTCGGTCTTCTATATTATTTAGAAAAAATAGATTTAATCTTAGTAAAAACACCTGTTTTAGGAAGGTCCATGGACATTAATGGCACCGATTCACCTAAAATACGACGAGCGATATTACGGTACCCAAGAGCAGCTCTATTTGCCGGATTCATAACGATTGGTTCACCTTTGTTAGATGAAGTAATAACACTTTCATCGTCCGCTATAATTCCTAATAAATCAATGGATAAGTGAGTAGTAATCTCATTTATATCCAGTGCATCTCCATTATTCATCAAATGCTGACGAATTCGATTGATGATCAGCTTTGGTGGATCGATTGTTTCTTCTTGCTCAAGTAACCCAATAATACGATCTGCATCACGTACTGCCGAAATTTCCGGTGTAGTAACTACAATTGCTTTATCCGCACCTGCAATCGCATTTTTATAGCCTTGTTCAATTCCAGCTGGACAATCAATTAAGACATAATCATATTCACGTTTTAACTCTAAAACAAGTTCTTTCATTTGTTCTGGATTTACGGCGTTTTTGTCCACAGTTTGAGCTGCAGGAAGAAGATAAAGTCTATCCTCAAAGCGCTTATCTTTTACTAGCGCTTGATGAATCTTACATCTACCTTCTATAACATCTACTAGATCATAGATAATTCTATTTTCAAGACCAAGAACAACATCCAAGTTACGTAATCCAATATCCGTATCCATTAAACAAACTTTTTTTCCTTGCAGGGCCAATGCAGTTCCAAGGTTAGCTGTTGTTGTCGTTTTACCGACCCCACCTTTACCTGAAGTTATAACGATTGCTTCTCCCACATTAGCTTCCTCCTTTAAATGTTGATAAATTTGGTCTTAACAGACGAAGATCCTGTAATCGATCAATTGCGATTGAACCATTAGTATGTAAATAAGCACATTCCATTTCGGGTTGCTCCGATAGAACCGTCAGCTCATCCGTCATCGTTTCAACCACACTATCGATGATTAAATGCGTGGCTTCTAGCCAAGAAGCAGCTATAACCGCATCTTTGTTACCAGATGATCCTGCATGGGCTATTCCTTTCAGACGACCAAGGACGAAAATATTGCCTCCAGCAACAACTCTTCCATTTGGATTCACATCACCTACAACAACCAAATCCCCCAAAGCAGTAATGACTTGTCCAGACCGAACAATCCCTACATAAGTCTCTGACTGGTTTTCTAGTAATCTTCTATTACAATCTTCTACAGTCATAACTTCACTTTGAATTTTGGTCACACGTAGATGTTCAGTTTGCTGGACGCAAGATATAATTTCTTTCGTCTGTTCATCGTTACAATAACGATAACCTAAATGTAAAAGTACTTCCGCTTGACCTTCAAACCCTTCATCAGAAACCTTTTTTGTTAATTCATCTAAAAGCTCTGCATATGAACACTGATCGTCTAGGCGTAATACAAGGCCCTCTTTCGTTCCTTTAATAAATATTAACTGCTTTTTTGTCAATCAAGTCACCTCAGATTTACTGTTAAATCAACAAGCTATTTTTGAAGCAATAAGGCTTTTTGATTAAACCTATTTAGAAGAATATATTTAAAAGCCCATCCGAACATCAATAAAAATACTGCATTAGCAATCATTGTAGGAATGAGATTATGTTGATAAAAATAAGTAAAGGTCATCGTTTTAATACCGATGAAAGTATAAAATAAGAACAATAATAACTCTACCCCTGCTACTAGAAGCAAGGTTAGAATAGTAGAAACCAATAGATGTTGGTGAATGTATTTAACAGTATAACTAGCAACCAAACACATTAGAGGATAAATAAAAGAATATAATCCAATAATATCAATGAAAAAGACATCATACAAGAGCCCAAAAAACAATCCATAGAGCATTGCGCGTTTTCGGTCATAATAGATGGCTACAAAGATCAGATAAATGATAAGAAAACGTGGAACTAATACGTAAAAATCACTATTCAATTCAACGGGAGAAAAAAGACCAAAAATCGGTTCTAAATAAAACAATAGAACCGAAATTGCAATAACTAGAAAACGAATCATGAGCCGTCCCCTTCACCTTCTAATAAATCAGCACCTGTATTTCCTCCATCTGTACCATCCACATTAGTAATTGTACGTTTAGAAATAATCACATGATCTAAAATAGAGAAACTAGCAGCAGGTTTGACATATGCTAATTTAGTTAAGCCATAATCATCCGTTGTGATTTCTGTTACCTCCCCAATCAAAATACCTTTCGGGAAGATACCACCTAGGCCAGAAGTAGTTACTTTTTGACCTACTTTCACTACATATTCGGAATCGATTCTTTTTAGTATTAATTCTTTACGCTTTTCATCATATCCTTCAATAAGTCCAAAAACTTCTTCACCTTCAGCAATTACAGCAGAAACCCGATAGTTTGGATTTTGTGTAGATAAAAGTTCCACAGTAGAAGTATAAGGTGTGGTTAATATTACTTTCCCAATTAACCCTTGAGCAGTCATTACTGCCATATTTTCCATTACTCCATGAATCTCGCCTTTATCAACTATAATTTTTTCTTCCCATTGATCGGGATTTCTTGCGATTACAGTCGATTGGATAGGATTATACGCACGAAGATTCTCTTCCTTATCGACAATTTTGCGAAGCTCATCATTTTCAAGACGTAGATCATTTACGGAGGCTTGTAGTGTTACATAATCTTCTAATCTTACTTTTAATCGTTTATTTTCATCATATGTATTAAGTAAAGATTCTACATTATCAAAAACACCAGTTATATATTGGGTCGGTTTGGAAAACATAGATTGTCCAAAACCGACCACATCTTTTATCAGCTGTTCAGGCAGGGATGCATGATTTCGATCTCGCAAAGAAAAGCTAATGAGCGCCACAAGAAAAATCATCCCTACAAGCAGCAATATTAATCGCTTATTCGAAAAAAATTGTGGCATATCACACTTCTCCTTAGTGTTTTGTTTGTTGACGTTTCAATATATTCATATGATCTAACGCTTTCCCAGTACCAATTGCGACACAATCTAGAGGATCTTCCGCAATAAATACAGGCATATTCGTTTGTTCACTGATAACTTTATCTAGGTTTTTCAGTAAAGCACCACCGCCGGTTAACATGATACCTCTCTCCATTACATCCGCAGATAGTTCAGGGGGAGTTTGCTCTAATGTCTTTTTCACTCCATCAATAATGGAAGAAATTGACTCACGTAACGCATTTGAAATTTCTTTTGAGGTAATTTCAATTGTTTTCGGCAATCCAGTAACTAAATCACGTCCGCGAATATCCATTTTATCGATTTGATCGGTTACTCTCGCAGAACCAATTTCAATTTTAATCGCTTCAGCTGTTCGTTCACCAATCGTTAAGTTATACGTTTTTCGTATATATGCAGTAATTGCATGGTCCATTGAATCCCCTGCAACACGAACTGATTCACTTGTAACAATACCGCCTAATGATATAACCGCAACTTCTGTAGTACCTCCACCTATATCAACGACCATACTTCCAGTAGGTTCCCACACAGGTAAATTTGCACCAATTGCAGCCGCAAAAGGCTCCTCTATAGTTAGGGCATCACGTGCGCCTGCTTGCTTAGCAGCGTCAATTACTGCTCGTTGCTCCACAGAAGTAATACCAAATGGCACACAAATCATCACATTTGGTTTGCTCCATGACATTCCAGATGCCTTCATCGCATTTTTTAAATAATATTCAATCATTGCAGAAGTTGTATCAAAATCTGCGATAACTCCATCCTTCATAGGGCGAATCGCAACTATTGAACCTGGCGTACGGCCGATCATATTTTTCGCATCGTTCCCTACAGCAACAATAGCACCGTTTTGTACATTTTTCGCTACAACTGACGGCTCTCTAAGTACAATCCCTTTTCCTTTAATGAAAACTAGCGTATTCGCTGTCCCTAAGTCTATACCCAAATCTCTTGATCCAAATCCAAACACAATTATTTACTCCCTTTCTATCTCAAACAAGTTTTACTTCGTTGTCATAAAGTCATAACTCTCATTATAACTGATAGAACGGAAAATGCACAGTGTCACATATACCCTTTTTCTTTTAGGCTAATAAACTGATGATCACCAATAATAACGTGATCGAGCAATTCTATGCCCATGAGTATACCTGCTTCATATAGTCTTTTAGTCACATCAATATCTTCTGTTGATGGTGTCGGATTGCCGGAGGGATGATTATGAGCACAAATTATCGAGGCAGCTGAACGCTTTACAGCTTCGCGGAAAATTTCTCTTGGGTGAACTATAGAAGCATTAAGAGATCCAATAAAAATTGTTTGCTTATGAAGTATTTGGTTTTTGACATTCAAAAAAAGGACGACAAAATGTTCTTGTTTCAGTGAGGTCATATCATGCATTAAGTAAGTAGCGGCATCTTTCGGAGAACGAATCGTAAATTTGTCATCTGTCTTTTGCTGAGCAAGTCTTTTCCCTAACTCAATTGCTGCAAGCAATTGGACGGCTTTCGCTTGCCCAATTCCTTTAACTGCTGTTATTTCTTCGATTGAAGCATTTTTTAGTTCTTGAATTTGTTCAAAGTAATTGAGGACACTGTTTGCGAGGTGGAGAACAGACTCCTGCTTCGTACCAGTACGAAGCAGGATTGCGATCAGTTCTTGATTTGATAAACTTGAGGCACCTTGTCTGAGTAGTCGTTCTCTAGGTCGATCAGATACATGAACATCGCGAATCATAAGGGAGTCCGGTAACTTAGAATTCATGAATTCACCACTCGCTCAATTTCTATCAAACGCAGTGACAATAATGCTTTAAACAAACGACTGATTGGAAGTCCAATGACATTATTATAATCTCCCTGAATACTCTCGACGAATAAACCACCCATCGTTTGAATTCCATAAGCTCCAGCTTTATCTAAAGAATCTCCTGTTGCTACATAAGCATCAATTTGACCTTCAGGGAGATCAAAAAACTTTACCGAAGTAGTTTCCGCAAAACTAATCGAACAGCCCTCACCATAAATAGCGACACCTGTAGTAACTTGGTGTGTATTTCCAGAAAGTTTTTGTAGAAACTTCTTTGATTCAGCATTATCTATTGGTTTCATCAATAATTCATCCCCAAAACTCACAATTGTATCTGCGGCAATGACAATTGCTGAAGGATTTTCATTTATTATAGAGGTTGTTTTGCCAATAGCGATGTTCATCGCTACTTTTTCTACACTAAGATTTTCTTCTACTATTTCTGCAGCTCCTGAAGCTTTCACATCAAATGGGATACCAAGTTTACTAAAGAGTTCCTTTCTTCTAGGCGACTCACTAGCTAAGATAAAACTATGATTAGTTGTTAGTTTCAATTTCTATTCCTCCTTTTCAATAGCATACAAAACAATTGAAAATAAGGAAATTGTGTATAAAAAGCAACAATTGAATTTTCACCGCAAATAAGCGTTAAAAATTCAATTTTAGACAATTGTTCGTCGCAACATAATGCGAAAAAATATGTGATCTCATGACAGAAGGAACTTCCGAAAACGCTGATATAGCTTGAACTATTTCCATTAAATCATCTGGATAATCTTCCTTTTTTTCGATAGACTCAAAAAATTTTTTACTTAAATTCTCTTGTTGTATTAACTCCATAACTTTTATTACTTTAGGATCATCACAACTATCCGTCGAAACATACAAACTCTTTATAAAGGTAGGTAGTACTTCTGCTTCTTGTGTAGGAATAGTTGTAACATATAGATCACTCCAAACAAAAAACTGGTTTTCCACTTGGAAAATGCTCGCTTTTGCAAGGGAAGGCTGTGATCCAATAAAAGCCAACGCACTTTCTTTTGAAGTGAACATGCCGTATTGTTTTGCTTGAAAAGGAAGAGATTTTTCCTCAACTTTCCCTGTGACCTCTACTTTTTTGTCTTCATCTTTTGGTTTCGTTATTTCAGTCTCTTCACTTTCAGCCTTTTTATCATTAGCTAAATTTAATAATAATCCGAACAATAGCACTCCGACAACTCCAATGATCAATCCTTGTATGCCAGCTAATATTACTTTTTTTCTCGTATTATTGCGTCTACCAATTGGCATAGAATCACCTCTTTTTCATAACCTTATCACGAAGATTATAAAAAAAGACGAGACCTATGTCGGCTCGTCCAAAAAAGTTATCGAGTTAAAAAAACAAATTCACATACCAATCGACAAGCATCTCACCGTAAAAATAAGAAATAATAGCCGCTATAGCAATCGATGGTCCAAAAGGAATAGGCGTTTTTCTGCCTTGTTTAGTTCTTCTTAAAGAAATAATACCAACAACCGTACCAATAATAGAAGCTAAAAATAGAGTCAACAAAGTCGGAATCCAGCCCAAAACCAAACCGATAACAAAGAATAATTTAATATCCCCTCCACCCATGCCACCCTTAGACACAACTGCAATCAGGAATAAAACACCAAAACCAACAAACGCCCCGATAATACTATCCCACCAAGGACTAAGTGGTACAAATACTCTTAATACTATTAAATGAATCAAAAAGAATATTAGGATTTTATCAGGAATTAGCATATATGCAATATCCGACACCGTAATAATGACTAAGAGTGATATAAACAATAGTGCCACTGCTAGTTCCAAAGTAAAACCTAATTGATAGTAAGCAAACGCAAATAGAAGACCTGTGACTAATTCCATCACTGGATATACCCAATGTATCTTCGTCCCACACCCTCGACATTTCCCCTTTAAAAATACGTAGGAAAAGACAGGCACTAAGTCTTTGATCGTTAAGCGGCGATCACAAACCGTACAATGTGAAGGCGGATGAACGATCGATTCCTTTTTCGGAATACGTAAGCCAACTACGTTGAAGAAGGAACCGAAAATTAAACCGTATAAGAAAAACAAGAACATATAGATTATAGTCATTTTAGCTCTCCATTACTTCTATTCATCATGATAGAATGTAGTCAGTTGTATCTTAGCAGCAATGTTATTTACTGCTTCCTTGTCCAAAAGTTGCTCCTCACCTGGAGCCAACAAAGTAATTTGATCGACACGATATATTCGTTTTAAATGCTCAATTTCTTCCACAAACATAACTAATTGATCGTAGTTTTTTGTTAAAATAGAAATATTGAAAGTGATTAATTTTAATTTTTCTGGAAGACTCGCTTCAGCAACAGGTGAAACTGGTGGTCCTTCTGATGGTTCATCAGTTAACACATCCTCACTTTGCGGTTCTGTTTCTGTATTTTCCTCACTCGTCTCAGGTAATAACTGCGCATCCTCTATCGTTCCATCATAATTATTAAACTCGACAGAAAGAATTTTAGATTCACTAAGTAATTCAACTTCTTCTATTGTACGAATAAGTTCATTCAACTCACGAGTCAATGGAACTTGCGTTTTTAAATAGAATGCATTCTCTGTAGAATCGTCCTGTAATTGAGAAGAAGAATATTCTTCCTTCAAAGCAGCAACTTCTCCTTGTAAAACTTCTATACTTACTTCCTTGGACTCCTTTTCATTTTTGAGAGGATGTAGAACAAAATAGTAAACTGCCCCCAATAAAACTACTACAAGAGCAGATATTAATATATATGCAGTTTTTTTGTCACTAACTAATTCGTTCATGGAGTGACACCTCCATTTTCCAAATAAGATTGATTAACAACTAAATTTATTATTGCTGAGTAGCGCGGAATAATCTCAAACCTTTCTTCTATACTTTCTGTAGAATTAGATAGTTCAAAGTGAGTGACACTCTCTACCTTCACATCTGAAAAATATTCACTTACTAATAACTTGTCTACGAATTTAGACATACTCATCATCGTTTCTACATCTATTGTTATATTTATACTCTGGTTCGTAAATTCATATTCGCGAAGATATGTATGTTCTTCCAATAAAGCATTCACTTCTATCAGTAAAGGGCTCACAGGTTTTGAAACACTTTCAGCGAAAGAAACAGAAGTTTGTAAATTCCCTTGCCCGGACATATTTATATCCTTCACCAATTGTGTCAACTCTTCTCTTTCTGCGACTGAGTAAGTTTCTTCAGCTGTAAGAGTTTCTATATCTCCTTTAATAGAAAAATACTGGATAAAAAATAACAGAATTACCGTTATAAATAAAATTAAACCAATAGCAATAATTAAAATAGAATTGGACTTTTGTCGTTCCATTTTAGGCAATAAATTTATTTCTGGAACCATCATCATGCCTCCCTATACACAAGTCCAATGAGTGGAATATGCTTAGATTTTAAATTTGGATGATAGACCTGTACTTGAGAATCATCTATGTGTTTTACTGGTGTAACAAAATTTGCAATCATTTCTGACGCAATATAATCCATTTCAGGTGAATCACCTAAAATAATTATCTCGTCCACTGCTTTCTCCCCTTTATATAGAGAGAAACGATAAAAGTTAAGAATTCGATCTATCTCAGCAATTTGATCAACCAACTGCGACTGGTATTCTTCCAATTGTCCCTCATAACTAAAACTGATTTCATTATTATCTTCTTTACTTTGCCACTTTTCTTTAAATGTATCAATTGTTTGATAGCGTAGGAATTCTACTTTTCCTCCAGTGTAAATACTAATAGAAACACCAGATATTGACCATTCTGCGATTAAATAACTCAGTCTTTCTTCCAAACCAACTGTCTTCTCTAGAAAACGAATTGTTGCTAATGACCTAACATCTGCAGTAGTCGGGTTTAGATGCAAATCGTCTAATAAGCCTGCAATTTTATTTACTTCTTCAGAAGGCGCTGCAAACAAGACTGCCTCTCCGTCATCCGGTTTGTAATCATATACATCTATAAGTGGTTGAGAGAAAGGCAAATGTATAGTTCTCCCTAGCTCCATCTCCACATAGCCTTTTAATTTATCGGATGTCACATCGGAAGGATGCTCAAACGTTTTCAGCATAACTGTACTGTCTGGGACAAAGAATCGTACATTATAACGCTTGATACCCCATAATTCTATAAGTGTCTTCAGAGTCTCATATAGTGCCATTTCACCTACTAATATATCGTTTTCAAAAATATCTTTATTTAAAGGGTACTCATAAACGGCTGCTTGCTCGATATCAGAACCAGCCATCACTATAGCTCTTACTATGTATTCATTCAAATCTAAAGCCACATAGCGCTTTGTTTTCTTTTTAAACATTTTCTTCTCCCCTATACATAGCTGTAATTAGTTTTATGGTTCAGGAAATGAAGTATTCATTTGCTCAATGATAAAACTAAGAGACTACAGCAGCGGTAGGCTGCTGTAGTAAAATTATTGATTCATCGCTTTATTTAAAGACTTTTCTTCTATTGAAGTAGCAGGCGGTGTATAAGCTGCGATTCCATCTGAAGCGGCAACTGTAAATTTATCTGTATTCTTTATATTTTTTAGATTATCGTATGTTACAGTCCAAGTGTTTGTTCCTTTCACTACTTTATCTTCTGTACCTAGTGTTATACCATCTACATAAGGTTGAAGTTCAGTATTACTACATTCGTTTTCTGTAGTTTTACACGCTCCATCAGTCATTGCTAACTTTGCTCCTGCAAGAATATTAGATGCATCCGCTAATATAGCTTTATCCTTAGAATTATTAATAATATTCCCAATAGCTGGCACTGCAATTGCAGCTACAATTGCAAGGATAACGATTACGGCTAAAAGCTCGATAAGTGTCATACCTTTTTGATTTTTTAATAATTGCTTCATCTTTTTCATATGATTAGCTCCTTTATTTGTCATTTCATTTGATTCATTTAGTTCAATCATTTCGTTCATCATGCATTTTTCACCTCCTTCAAATAGCAATATATTAAATTTGTTCATACATACTAAACATCGGTATCATTATCGCCATAACAATTGTTCCTACAATTGCTGCTAAGAAAACTATCATCAGAGGTTCGATTAATGACTTAAGTGTATCTACGGTACGATCGACATCATCCTCGTAAAAATCCGCTATTTTTTCAAGCATATAGTCTAGTGATCCAGTAGATTCTCCAATGGAGGTCATTTGAGTAACAAGAGGAGGAAATATCCAACTCTTTGCTAGCGGTACTGATAATGTACTCCCTTGTTCAAGGCTTGTCCTCGATTCTCTTACAACCTTACCAACGACTGGATTTCCTATTACTTTTTCAACAATTGTTAATGCTTGCAAGATAGGCACTGAGCTGCTGAAAAGTGAAGATAGTGTTCTGGTCATACGAGCAATTGCAGACTTCTGAAGTAACTTACCAAATATAGGTACCTTCAGTAGTAGTAAATGAACAGAATAATTGAATTGTTCATTTTTCTTATATAAAAAGTTGAAAATAATAGCTACAATTAAGAAAAATATCAAGAATATATACCAGAAAGATTGAAGGGATTCACTTACCCCCATAACCAATCTTGTTATCATAGGTAATTCTGCTCCCATATCTTCAAACATGGAAACAAACTGGGGAACAATTGTTAACATTAAAAACACCGATACAACTATCGACAGAAACAATAAAACCACAGGATATGCCAACGTAGATTGAACCTTTTTTTTCAAATTAAACTGTTTTTCATAAGAAAATGCCAACCGTTCCAGGGATTCATCTAGATTTCCAGTAGCTTCACCAGCACGAATCATATTCACAAATAAGGTAGGAAATACTTTTGAATTTTTGGAAGCTGCATCTGAAAAGGAAACACCTGAACGTACATCCTCTTCCACAGCCTGCAAACCTTTTTTTAAAGGTTTGCTAGAAGTTTGCTCAGCTAATATTTTTGTAGATTCCAATATAGAAACTCCAGCTCTAATGAGAGTGGCAAATTGTCGACTGTATACTACAAAGTCCTGATTGCGCACTTTACCACCTAAAGACAGTTCCTTATGAAAAATACTTTTTGATTCCTCTATTTCCCGAGGATTTATTCCTTGAGTCCGTAATTTTGTCATAGCCATCTGCTTATTAGAAGCATCCACAACACCTTTTTTTACGGTACCCCTGGAAGTCCTACCAATATATTTATAAACTACCATTAGAAATCACCAACGTTCAAATAGGGGCGTGCAACATCTATAGAAATCTTGCCAGCTGTGATTAATTGCTGTATAGATGTTTCTAGAGTGTGCATACCGAGAGCGCGACTTGTTTGCATAACATTTTGTATTAGGTGCACTTTTTCATTCCGTATTAGATTCGCAACGGATGGTGTTTGCATGAGAATTTCAGTAGCAGCTACACGGCTAGTTTCATTTTTACTAATAAATAATCTCTGCGAAACAATTCCTTGCAGTACGTTTGCTAGTTGTATTCTAATTTGACCTTGTTGATGAGGGGGAAATACATCAATAATTCGATCAATGGTTGTTGGTGCACTGCTAGTATGAAGAGTCGCCATGACTAAATGCCCTGTCTCTGCAGCTGTTATTGCAGTAGAAATCGTTTCTAAATCTCGCATCTCTCCTACAAGAATCACGTCTGGGTCTTGTCGTAGAGCAGCTCTTAATCCATTCGAAAAACTTTGAGTATCAGACCCTATTTCTCTCTGATTGATAATAGATTTTTTGTGTTTATGCACATATTCAATTGGATCTTCTAGAGTGATTATATGCTTAGATGTAGTAGAATTTATATAGTCTATCATTGAAGCTAAAGTAGTAGATTTACCAGAACCAGTAGGACCTGTCACTAAAATAAGCCCTTGAGGTTTATCGGCAAGTGTATAAAGTATATTGGGCATACCCAAAGATTCTATTGAGGGAATCTGAGATTCAATCATTCTTATGGCAATAGCTATATGGTTTTGTTGGCGGTATGCATTAATACGAAAGCGACATTGTTCAGGTAAAGCATAACTGAAATCTATTTCTCCCTTTAATTCGAACTCTACCATCTTGTCTGGAGATAACAACTCTTCTAACATTCTTTTCGTATCCAATTCTTCTAATAAATAATCTCCATAAGATTTTAGTTTTCCATTCACACGAAAAACTGGAGTTACTCCTACTGTTAAATGTAAATCTGAAGCTTTATCTTGAAAGGTTTTTTCTAATAATTGAATGATATCGAATTCCATATAACTCACCTCAGTTAACTATAGCTACACGAAGAACTTCTTCTGTTGTTGTAAGACCTTCTTTTACTTTCAACAATCCATCTTCTAGTAAACTTAAATATCCAGTATTCTTCATATGATTTCTCAAATGAGCTGGGCTTTTTCCTGTTAGGATTATATCTTTTACAAGAGAATCTACTATTAATACTTCGTGGATCGCAAGTCTTCCTCGATATCCCGTCTGATTACAAGCCGGACACCCTTTTCCTCGACGGACTTTTTCCACCATCATTCCATGTTCTGAGAAAATTTCTATTTCCCTTCCGTTTGGTTCAATATATACTCCACAATCTCTACAAACTTTTCTTACTAGACGTTGCGCCACTATACCTACCAAGGAAGATGACAATAAAAACGGCTCAATACCCATGTCTCGTAATCTTGAAACGGACTCAACTGCACTATTTGTATGAAGTGTACTTAATACCAAATGTCCTGTTAAAGAGGCTCTAACAGCAATTTGAGCGGTTTCTAAGTCTCTTATTTCTCCGACCATTACAATATCTGGATCTTGGCGTAATATGGACCGAAGTCCGACCGCAAAAGTAAGATCAACCTCATCTCGTACTTGTATTTGGTTGATACCTTCTAATTGATACTCAACCGGATCTTCCACAGTGATGATATTTACATTTTCATCATTGAGTTTATTTAAAGCCGCATACAACGTGGAGGATTTTCCTGATCCAGTTGGTCCCGTAAGTAGAACAATTCCATTCGGATGTTCAATCATTTTAGTAAATGCCGATAAGTTTTTATCATTGAAGCCTAATTTGTTTAAGTCATTTAACGCATTACCCATGTCTAGAATTCGCATAACAACTTTTTCACCATAGATGGTTGGTAATGTTGAAAGTCGAATATCTATTGCCCTCATATTAACCGTCATTTTAATACGTCCATCTTGTGGTACTCTGTTCTCTGTAATATTGAGGTTACCCATAATTTTAATGCGAGCCAAAATAACATTTTGCATATATTTGGGAAGTGCCCGCTCTGTTTTTAACATTCCATCAATACGATATCTAACTCTAAGCTCTGTCTCTTGTGGATCAAAATGTATATCACTAGAACGTTGCGCCACTCCATTTACGATAATCTGATTCACTAACCGAACAATGGGGGAATCTTCATCCAGAATTTGGTTGTCATTTTCTATTTCTGTCGGTGTCATGTCTATTAAAGCTTGATCCATTGATTCTTGTAAATCATAGTACTTAGTTATTGTTCGATATAAATCATCTTTCGCAGCAATACTTGTCTCAATTTGACATCCTGTTGCCATGCGTACTTCTTCGATAGCGAAATAATCCATAGGATCAGCCATAGCTATTAACAACCTATTTTTAGTTTTTTTCAGAGGCATTATATTTGTTCTTTTCGCTAATTCCTTAGGTACTAATTGGATAAGTTCAGGATCAATTGAGTACTGATTTAGATTTACATGCGGAATACCTAATTGGAATTCTAATACTTCTATAAGTTGTTGTTCAGTGATTAAATTTTCACTTATTAAATAATCACCTAATTTCTCATTTTTGTTTTTATGAGTTAAGGCATATTCGAGTTGCTCATATCCTATTACGCTTGATTCTACTAGTAAATCACCAAGTAGTTTACGTGTGTTTTTTTTCAATACACTCCCACCCTTAACTCTATAATTCATTATTACTACTTTGTTGAAATAATATTTCCTGCCTTATCATAATAACTACCCTCTGGCAACGTATCCGAATCCTCTTCTATGATTGGATTCTCAGAATCTTTTTCAGGTTTAGTAAAGTTAGTAGATTCATTTACATTCACATCTGCTAATCCGTCACCATTCAAATCTGTTTCCAAGTCAGGATCCTTCGTAACAGCTTCAGAAGCTATAGATGATTTTAATATAATTCGATGTGTCGGTGGGTAGTAGTCCTCACCGATATTCTCTTCTTTATTAAACGGTCCTTTTTTATCTGAAATAACACGATAAATGGTCACCCTCAATCCAGTAGAACCTTCTTGTATAAGACTCTCCTCACCTGGTTTTAAATCTGTAGAGTAGCGATAAATTGTTCTTGGTTTAACAACTTGGCTATTACGAACCTCATACTTACTAATTGTTTTATTAGAAAATGAATATAGTTCGATTAATAAGCTCGAGTCTTTTAAACTTACTTTTAATAGTGCAGGACTATTATTATTTACAAACTTTATATCTTTGTTAAGCGGGAGGTCAATATCTGCTTCTATTCCCGGTTCTAAGTAAGGTGGAATTACTCCTTGGGAATGCCTTTCCACAATATCAAAATCTGTTTGTAGAATAAGGCTGTATAACATTGAACCAATAAAATCTGCAGTCTCATCACTAAAAGAATTGCTTATTTCACTAGTTTGATCTAAAAAAGAAAAAACTTCTCCAGTAGAAATGACCTGGTCATTCAACGTTTCTGTAACCTCTGATAAACCTGCTAGATTTACAGAAACTTCTTCAATTGAAAAAGCAATACGCTTAGATTCCAGAACTGACAAGTCCATTAAAACAGCTTCGATAGGTTCCTCTGATAATATGCTTACTTGCTGCTTGATGTTATTTATTGTTTTTTCCGTATCCAATTGTGAATTCTCTTCTATAGTAGTTATCAATTCAGGCTCTAATGTAAGTTGGAGAGGTATATGTACGATTGAATCTGATTTCCAAAAAGCATACCATGGCTTTTCAGTAATACTGATATATTCATTTACAGAAGCTTCCACATCAAAAACAAAAAAAGTAGAATCTATAGGTAAATGTACACCCACACCTTCTATCAAAATCTCGCTATCTCTTTTCCAATTTTCTATAGCTTTTTTCAAATGATTAGTTATTTCTTCTCCCTCTAAATCTCCTATTTCTACTCCACCTATAGTTGAACTTATTGATTCAGCATCTGCGGATAAGAATGTTAGCTTATTATTTGGTAACAATACATAGATAAACAATGTAATGAAACATATAATGATGAAGTTTTTTGTGAGTGTTTTCATAATCATTCCTCCGATTAATACTTACTCTTTTTTAGTTTGAGTTTAATATTTATTGTAATCATAATACAATATAGCGCCCCCTATTGTATATGACTTTTTTCATAAGTTCATTTAAAATTAACAAATCACCAAAATAAAACTAAAACTTTAGTTTTATTAATCGTAAATAAAGGTAAGTCTTTAGAATTATTTATGGTGATATATTTTATGTTAACTGATGAATTCGATCAAGGTGGGATACTAGATTTCAATTAATGGTTCTGTTTTTGTTAATTCAGGATTTTCGGATTCTGTTGGAGGTGTCCCAGGCGTACCTGGTGTACTAGGAGTTCCAGGAACCCAAGTATTAAATTGCGGTTCTCCATATTGAACTAATCCCTCTCCCTCCATACTAATAGAATTACCAATAATGGTTCCGGTTACTTTTCCGCTATTTCTAACTTCAAAATGTGCATTAGGAGCAAAGTATAAGGAAGGACCTACCTTTCCCTCCCCACGTACAATAAATGAACTACCACCAGAAAGAATATTCCCATATACTTTCGTACTTGAGGCGATATCTACATTTGCCCTCATGGCATATATAGAAGCATGTATTTCTGCCCCTCCACCAAAGTTCTTACCAAGCACTTCATTTCCTGAATAAAAGATTTCTGCATTTTTGTTAGAGGATTGTACATTAAACTTCCCGCTGCCTGTAATATAAAGTTTATTTTTTACATGTAGTGTTAACTTCCCTGTTCCTTTAATAATTACTTGCGCTTCACCACTTATTTCTAAGTTGTCTAGTACAAGTTCTTTATCCTCATCTCCTATATCTATTGTTAAAGTATGACTCCCTGATACTTTCAAATTTCCTATTGATGAATTATTTTGCACTTTTAAGGAAGAAGATCCATATTCAAGAGGAGTATAGTTACCTAAAGAAGTATATTTTGGTGGAGATGGGAAAGAAGGTAGTTCCGGAATAGTCCCTGCCGCTCCTCCATTTACTTTAGTGGTAAACCCCATTTGTGCTGGTTTTGATAATGCTGTCTTTTCCGAGCCACTTGGTACATAAAACGACCCATTTATAGTAGGCACCCCCCAATCTATAACTATACTTCCAGTACCTGATTTCAAAGTACCAATATTCCCTATAACAGTTGAACTTTTTATTTTTATTCCATTCTTCACAATTATAGCTGTATCTTCTGGCAATCCTTCCACTGGCCCTCCGCCATGACCAGGTGTTCCTGGTGTTCCCGGAGTTCCTGGTGTTCCGGGTTCCCCCAAGTTTCCAACTTTTAGATTGACTATTAGTTTCTGGGATACGATACGCTCCTTGTTGCCAATTGTACCAACTGAGGTCATATTATATTCTACTTCCTCATCACTATTTCTCTCTCTAGTGACTAGTACTCTTGCAATCGGAGTAATTTTTGAATTATTCTCACTATAATTAGATTCAAATTTAAATCTGCTTTTATAACTTTCACTATCGGAATGTACACTCCATGATTCAGGTAGAACTTTTCCCACATACTCTGCGTAATACTTTTCTAATACACGTGCAAAATCAAATTTAAACCCTGTTTGCTCTTTAATAGGTCGCCGAAAGTAATCTTCTTCTGCTTCCTTATAATCCTTAAGCGTCTCGTTATAAGCATTACTATATGCTTGTTGCAATTTATTCTCCGCATCTTTTCTAGTAACAACAATACCAGCTTCAGCTATATAAAATGTAGATTGATCAGTCCGTTCATTTGCAGATAATTTCAAGCTATTACTCGTTACTGCTAGTATACTTAATCCTAAAACAGTAATTAGAACTACTAACATTAATACACTTAAGAGCGTAAAACCTCTAGTATTTAATAATCTGAGTTTTCCCTCGTAATTGGACTTCAAACTTATTCATCTCCTTTCCTAATATAAATTTCAGTCTTTTTGGTTTCTTTCTGGTCTAAACTCTTTATTTCAATAAACCATTTAATATTTTTTTCATCATATTTTCCCGTCTCATAACCATCATCAACAAAAAATATTTCAATGTCGCGAGCAATTACATCACCATTTCTAGTAATTGTATTGCCAACTTTTGAATAATTAATGCCGTTCAACTCTATTTCACTTTTACTAATTATTCGAGGATTCTCTGTCTTTCTAATATCTTTTGTAATCATTTTTAATGCATAAGAAATATCCGTTAGTTGGTTGTTTTTTTCAAGTTGATTCTTGTATTGTTTGGTACCAGACATCAGCACACTGATAACCAGTAACATTACTATACTAGCAAGCACAACAGCTGCAAGAAGTTCAACGAGCGTGATACCCTTCTCGTTATTCCATTGTTTCCACATCAATTATGACCCCCATTCTAAAATAGTTTCCATTTTAGCTCTAGGCCTTGTTCCATTTTCTTGGTCAAAAACTTCTATAATTAAATACGACATTCCTGGATATGAATGTTCTTTTAATTTCAACTTAATGTATCTACCATCAATACTCTTTTCAAATACATATTCATCCTGTGTAGTAGAAGTAGTTTGTTCATATTTTAAACTATTTACTATTTCATCGATACCAGAGTTAAAATCTCCCTTTCTACTAACCTCATATAACTTTTCCATTTCAAGTTGCGCTAAGTATGTTCCATCCACTACTTCTTCTGAAGTTTTCCCAGTTTTTGCAGATTGAATTAAAAATGAAAAAAATGTAAACAAAATTAACGAAATTAGAATGATGGATACTAGAACCTCGACTAGTGTTAAGCCTTTATTATTAAAATTTTCACTTACTTTATTTGTCATTTTTTCCATTCCCTTTGCCTATCAGTTTGTTATTTCTAATAAAAAAAAACCAATTAGCTTAATCTAATTGGTCCTAATTCACTATAACATCTATCTCACATACTCCGCAACTCGATTCCTACCTGCTTGCTTCGCTCCAATATACAAGGCACGGTCTGCATTTCGAAGTAAAGACAGTCCTTCGTCACTGTCTTCTGGTGCCGTAGAAACACCAATACTTGCGGTAATGAATATTATTTCTTCTCGTGATATTTCTCCTAAATCGAGAGGTACCATAAATGGAGTTTGCTCAATTTTTCTTCGAAGTTGCTCTGCTACCTTCATCGCCTGCAATTTCGTATAATTAGGTAAGATAATAACGAATTCTTCTCCACCATATCTCCCAACCGTCCCATTAAAACCAATTTCTTTTTTAATAATATTTGCAAATTCCTGTAAGATAATGTTTCCACTATGGTGGCCATACGTATCATTGACAGCTTTAAATTTATCGATATCCATCATGATTAAGGAAACTGTTCTAAAAGCTCCATTATTCAATCTTGAGATATCTAACTTCAATTGCTTGTCTAAATACCTATAATTATAAATCTTCGTTAGATCGCAAATTTCACTTTTCTCTACTGCTTCTTTTACATACCTAGCTTTTTCTAATGAAACAGCAAAATATGAGCAAAGAAGATGGACAATTTTTAGTTGATACGATTCAAATGCAAACTTCTCTCTTGCTGCCAAAACAAGAACGCCTTCAATTTTTTGATTTCTATAGATAGGCACACACATGACACTTTGCATATCATCCGCTAAAAAAGGCGGTTTCATATGTGTCCATTCTGTCTGTTTATTGTAAAGAATTGGTTCTCCTTTTTCATATCCTTTACCAGCTAGGCTATATTTTATATCATCATGTACATATTCTAGTTCTTTGTTTTCCCCGTCTTCTCTTGCTCGTAAAACAAAAAAGTTATCTTCAACATTATCGACAATGTACCCCGCATTGAATGGGAACATATCAGATAATCTTTTCAAGAACATATCCAATATTTCTGTCGAAGTCATGCGCTCCGCAAGCTGATGTCCAAATTCACTTGCCTCATTTAAATCGGCATTTACTTTTTCTGAATCACTATACATACGTATTAATAATGTGATCGATATTAAGGGTAGCCCTAATAACCACAAAGCAGTATTGCCCGTTGAGTGTTCAAATAGATATAAACCTAAACCAAACGGTAATGTTATAAATAGACATGCAAATTCCCAGTAGAAGTCTTTCGAGAAAAATATAACTTTCATATTACATAAATATTCCCTCATATAAAGGAACAGATGGTTTATTATTAAATAAGATATCGCAAAAATAGAACCATATATAATTACATCTCCTATTTTTACACTACCTATTTCATAGCCTAATAAGACTATTAAAGTACCGCATATGACAGAAAGAGAAAAAAACATAAACGAATTAAAGAAATACTTAAATAAGGAATCTCTTGAAATTTTCAAATGATATGAAAGCGGTATCATACAAATTTGCATGGAGATAAGCTCTGCTAAAATCCCATACTTTAAAAAGATTGCAATTTGAACCCATATGACCAAAACAAAAGTAGTTCCAGCTATAAAAAATGGAAAAATACTTGAAAGTAACGCTAATAGTAAAAAAGCTCCGTAACCTTCCCATTCACCAGGTCTAGTGGGAGAATATAAATACATTAAGAGAGTTCCAGGCGGAACAAATAATAGCCACAAAGCAAACATAATTCTTTGTGCTTTTTTTGTAAAATTCATCTGACTATTAATCTCCTTTCTATCTAAATAACTACTACTAAACACACACTTTTTAATAAAATTATTATATCACTAAGTTGTCTGAAAGTTTCAAATACTAAATTCCTGTTTTTCCCTTCAATTCTGCGATAAAATAAAAAGAGCCAGTGACTATTGTAACATCATTTTCAAATCCCTTAAGCAAATCAACGTCATATGCATCTAAAGTTATACTCTTTACACTATGCGTACAGTGTTTATACAAAATATTAGCATTTAAAGCTCTTTCATGTTGGAAGTTTACAAATTCAAAAGAACTAGCAATTTCCTCTAACTTCCTTAACATATAGACATAATCCTTATCCCTTAAAATTCCTACTATAAAATGTATATTTTTGTTAAAGAAATTTTCTTTAATAGTTTCCACCAATGCATCAATACTCGCTTGATTATGGGCACCATCCAAATAAAGGTTATCCCTTATTTTCTCCATTCTACCTGGCAATCTTGCTTTTTTCACAGCTGCTTGCACATTAGGTTCTATTAGTTTAAAGCCACTTATTAGTAATGCTGTAATGGCTATAGCCATATTTGATAGTTGGTGACTCCCTATCATTTGGGGACTTAAATTAGAAAATGAATATTCTTTATAAGTATATTGATGATTCTTTATATGAAAATTTTCACTGTACTCTAAGACATCCGCTTTTTTATCTTCCACTTCTTTATATACGACAGTTTTTGCTGGCTCTATAAAGGACCCTATAACTAATTGGCTATTGTATTTTAAAATTCCTGCTTTATGCCAACTAATTTTTTCAATTGTATCGCCTAAGAAATTTGTATGATCTATGGATATGCTAGGTATAACAGCCACTGATTTTTTCATAACATTTGTACTATCTAGTCTTCCACCCATACCTGCCTCTATGAATACAATATCTAATTCTAGCGCTTCAAAGACAACAAAGGCTGTAACGGTTAGTAATTCAAAATCTGTTAACATTCCACTAATTCCTCGTTTTTGCATATGTAAAAATGCTTTATCCATTTGTTTTTCTGTAACGGGTATACTATTTATCTGAATTTGATCATGGACATCAAAGATACTCGGGCTAGTAAACGAGGCGTAGGACAAGCCATGTTCCTTTGCTAGCGCTGATAAAAAAGCAATAGTAGATCCTTTACCATTTGTTCCAGCTACATGAATCACTTTATGCTTGTCCTGGGGATTTCCAAGTTTTTGTAGTGCAGCTTGTATCGTTTCAAGACCTGGTTTTATAACCGTTTCACTTTGTATATTCCATTTTATTTTGTATTTATTAAAGTTTTTTATTTCCACGTAGTTCACCCTATTCCGTCTGATTAAATTTCGTGCTAAACTTCTTGTGAACACATTATAACACGTACTAGTGGAGGTCATTCATTATGCAAACATGTTGGATCGTTTATAACGGTAGTCTTACACATGATAAATTTATCGATCAAGCACTTCTATTGAAAGAAGCTGCGGATAGACATGATATTCATGCCATTCTAGTGAAAAATTATGAATTGCTAATGAATGTCCAGCAAAATTTACATGCTAAACCTGATTTTGTCGTGTTTCTTGACAAAGATATTTTGCTTGCCCAGTATTTGAAAAACGAAGGTATACCAGTATTTAATGATCCAAACGTAATTGAAATTTGTGATAATAAAGCAAGGCAATACATGATGTTAGCAAATGCTCAAGTGCCAATGCCAACAACAATTGTTGCACCTAAAGTGTATCCAGGGTTTTCTATTAAAGAATCGGGCTATTACGAGCAGGTACTCCAAATACTTTCTTTACCTATGATTATTAAAGAGGCACACGGCTCATTTGGTATGAAAGTATATTTAATTGAAACAAGGGAACAATTCTTTGCAAAAGTAGAGGAGTTAGCAGGTATTGAATATGTCTTCCAACAATTTATCGAAAATAGTAAAGGTAGAGATATCCGTGTAAATGTAGTAGGCGGGCAAGTCGTTGCATGTATGCTCCGTGAATCACAAACAGATTTCCGTGCCAATATAACAAATGGCGGCTCTGCCTCTCCTATTATTCTCACACAAAGACAAAAAGATGTGGCGATACAAGCTGCGGAAGCTTTAGGCGCAGAGTTCGCGGGAGTCGATTTGTTGTTTGGGGAAAATGAAGAACCTCTAGTTTGTGAAGTAAATGGGGTTGCCCATATTAGAAATATCTATAATGTAACCGGAATAAATGTTGGAGATGCTATGATCGATTATATTCAATCAAAAATTGGAGCTGCTGTTGTATGAAAGGGTTACTCATATACGAGAGGGCAGAAATAGAACGAAATCGTAGCTTTATCGACCGATTAATAAAGGCCGCAAGTACTTTTTCGCATACCTTAACAGTAGTAGATGACAAGGAGCCCATTCCACAAGCAGATTTTATATTTTTCCGTACAAGAAATCCACAATTATCAAAGAAATTAGAACAACGAAATATACCAATGTTCAATCGTGCAGAAGTGAATGTTATTGCTAATGACAAATTAAAAGCAATACAGCTCGTTCAACTTCTAGGAATCGCAACTGTTCCAACTAAAAAGATAACAACTGTTTCTGAAATAAAAGAATATCCTGTAGTACTAAAAACGATAAATGGTCACGGTGGAAAACAAGTCGAATTAGTACACACCGAAAAAGAGGCATCTACTTATTTGAATACATTTTCCGAGGAAACGATTATCGCACAACATTATATTGAAACAAATGCTACCGATGTTCGAATATTCATGCTTGGTGAAGAAGTAGTGGGTGCAGTAAAAAGAACCGGTCCAAAAGATAGCTTTAAATCTAATTTCACATTAGGTGGAGCGGTTGAAAAATATACACTTAACTCACAACAACTTACAGAGGTAGAGAAAATTGCTAAAGCTTTAAAAAGTGATTATATTGGTATCGATTTTTTACTCTTACCTGATGAGAGTTGGCTTTTCAATGAAATAGAAGATCCCGTTGGTGCAAGGTCCTATTTCAAAACTACTAAGCAGGATATTGCAGAACCTATTATGGAATATATCGATAATAAACTTACAAAAAATGAGAGAGACGAGATTTAATTCGTCCTCTCTTTTTTGGCATATGATAAGAATCGCTAGAATGTTTCCGAGAATCACTCGAATGTAGAGAAAAATCACTAGAATACAAATGAGAATCGCTAGAATGAAATGAAGAATCACTAGAATCTGAAGATACTTTTCACCATATAAATAAGCGCACACTCAGATTAACGAGTGTGCGCTCCATTCTTATAGACTATTCAATTCTTCCATACGCTTCAACACAGCAGCGTGTTTTTCTAGATAGTCCGCTTCTTTTGCACGTTCCTCTGCAACTACTGCTTCAGGTGCTTTTGAAACGAAGCGCTCATTAGAAAGTTTTCCTTGTACTAACTTTACTTCTTTTGCCCATTTTTCTAACTCTTTTGTTAAGCGAGCTTTCTCAGCATCTATATCGATTAATCCCTGTAATGGTAGGTATAAAACTGCTCCTGTAACTACAGCAGACATGGACTGATTTGGAGCTTCTAAATCTAATCCAAATACAAGTGGTTCTGGATTACAGAAGCGTTCTAAATACTTAGCACTTGCTTCTAACACCGCTAATGTATTTGAATCCTTCGCTGATACATATAATGGTACTTTCTTGCTCATTGGTGTTTGTACTTCCGAACGAATATTACGAACGGAGCGGATAATTTCAGAAAGTAATTTCATATTATCCGCTTCTTCTTTATTGGAAAGTGCTTCATTTACAGTCGGCCAAGCAGCAACTGTAATCGATTCCCCTTCATGCGGAAGGTTTTGCCAGATTTCCTCTGTGATGAATGGCATAAATGGGTGTAACAAACGCATAGTATTGTCTAAAACATAAGCTAGCACAGAGCGCGTCATATTTTTTGCTGCTTCATCTTCACCGTTTAGCGGAAGTTTTGCCATTTCGATATACCAGTCGCAGAAATCATCCCAGATGAAGTTATAAAGTGCACGACCTACTTCACCGAATTCGTAGCGCTCCGAAAGTCTTGTTACTTGCTCAATCGTTTCATTTAAACGTGTAAGAATCCATGCATCTGCAACAGATTTTTTACCATCTAAATTGATTTCTTCAAATTTCAAGCCATCCATATTCATTAATGCAAAACGAGATGCATTCCAAATTTTGTTAGCAAAGTTCCATACAGCCTCTACTTTTTCAGTAGAGTAACGTAAATCCTGCCCAGGAGATGATCCAGTACTCAGGAAGTAACGAAGTGAATCAGCACCATACTGATCAATAACATCCATTGGATCGATGCCGTTTCCAAGTGATTTTGACATTTTGCGTCCGTCTTCTGCACGAACTAGACCGTGGATTAATACATCGTTAAATGGACGTGATCCAGTAAATTCTATGCCTTGGAAAATCATACGAGATACCCAAAAAGTTAAAATGTCATATCCAGTTGCAAGTGTGTTTGTTGGATAATATTTTTTAAACTCTTCGTTTTCAGCATCTGGCCAGCCTAATGTAGAAAATGGCCATAATGCAGAGGAGAACCAAGTATCTAAAACGTCAGTGTCTTGATTCCAGTTTTCCGCATCTGTAGGAGCTTCATGACCAACATATACTTCTCCAGTTTCTTTGTGATACCAAGCTGGAATGCGATGTCCCCACCATAATTGGCGTGATATACACCAGTCATGAATATTTTCCATCCAGCGTAAATATGTTTTTTCAAAACGGTCTGGAACAAAGTTAACTTTTCCTTCAGTAGCTTGAAGTTTAATCGTTTCTTCAGCAAGTGGTTGCATTTTTACGAACCATTGTGTAGATAGATAAGGTTCAACTACTGCTCCACTACGCTCAGAATGTCCTACTGAATGTGCATGCTCTTCAATTTTGAATAGGATACCTACATCTTGTAAATCTTTTACGATTTGTTTACGGCATTCAAAACGGTCCATACCATCATAAGATGCAGCGTTTTTATTCATCGTACCATCTTCATTCATTACTAAAATACGTTGTAGGTTATGACGGTTTCCTATTTCAAAGTCATTCGGGTCATGTGCAGGTGTAATTTTAACTGCTCCACTTCCAAACTCCATATCTACATAATCATCTCCTACAATCGGGATCTCGCGACCGATAATCGGAAGTTTTACTGTTTTTCCGATTAAATGCTTGTAACGATCATCCTCTGGATGAACTGCAACTGCCGTATCACCTAACATTGTTTCTGGTCTTGTAGTCGCAACATCTATCGATCCAGTACCATCTGTAAGTGGGTAATGCATATGATAGAATGCACCCTGTACATCCTTGTGAATTACTTCGATATCAGATAGCGCTGTTTTTGTTGCTGGATCCCAGTTGATAATGTATTCGCCACGGTAGATTAATCCTTTGTTATACAGCTTTACGAATACTTCTTTTACTGCATTTGATAATCCTTCGTCTAATGTGAAGCGTTCACGTGAATAATCTAAGCCAAGTCCTAGTTTTGCCCATTGTGCACGGATATGACCAGCATATTCTTCTTTCCACTTCCATGTTTCTTCTACAAATTTTTCACGACCTAAATCATATCTTGTAATATTTTCAGAACGCAGCTTTTCTTCCACTTTTGCTTGTGTTGCGATACCTGCATGGTCCATACCTGGTAACCATAGTGCATCATACCCTTGCATACGTTTCATGCGAACAATAATATCTTGTAATGTAGTATCCCACGCATGACCTAAATGTAATTTACCCGTTACATTTGGTGGTGGGATTACGATCGTATAAGGTTCTTTATCGCTTTCTGGATGAGCTTCGAAGTATTTCCCTTCAAGCCACCACTCATAGCGACCTTTTTCAATCGACTGCGGATCATACTTTGTGGACATCGTTGTCTCGTTTGTCATTGTCTGTTCCTCCTAAAAAAGAATATAAAAAAACTCCTATCGTCATTAAAGGACGAAGGAGTTTGTTCGCGGTACCACCTTTATTCGCGAATGCTAATAAAACGCATCACGCTCTCAATTCGATAACGGCTTCAAACCGGCATTTGCTACTCTAGGTTCACAAATACTGCTCGTGGGCTACCTTCAAATGGTGGTTGACAGAAACATTTCAGCAAATTGTTTCCTTTCTTTTGAAAACCAAATCATTTTACTCTTCCCATTCATTGCATCACTATTTACGTTGTTCCTATTGTAAAGGATTTTATTATATGTCGTCAAGTCTAGTATGGTGAAAGGAGAAATACATTGAGAAAAGGTTATAATCCGTATTTGTTGCCTGATTGGTTACGTAAAACACGTTTCTACTGTAAGCATATTAGTATCCCTATTTGTGGATTTCAATTAATACGAGTGCTAATTGTTCCCACCACTTGGGATATCATATTACTGGTCCTATTACTATTCGTCTGCTTTTTGTTTTACAAAAATATTATTTGATGGGAATGAGAGCTTAGAATATCCATCATCTAAATCTAATATAAATTGAAGTTCAAATTCATCGCCTTGAGGATTTTTTACTTCCATTGGCTCAGCAGGATTTGGACTTTCTGCTTCTACAAGAGGTGTAACTGGTGTAGGTTCTGGTTCCGGAGCTTCCTCATATTCACAATGTACTGTCCACCCAACTTCAATAGCCATCTGTTGAGTAGGTTTCGAGTTAATATGGTTCACATGAACTGTTGGCTTGGAACCTTCTTTTAACTTGTCTTTACCAATTTCAATACTCATTGGTACAGCATATTCGAAATAGCCAACCTCACCTTGCAAATCAAGATCCTCAATTTCTGTGAATTCACTAGTAGCATGATGTTCCTCTTCACCTTCTTCGAATTTAACGTGGCAGGTGATGTGATATATACCAACTACTTGGATAAAATCTTCCTTCTCTGCGATTTCACACTGAGGAGTTACTGCTACATTTTTAATTTCCTTTGGAACCCCAAAGCTTTGGGGAAATCGAAATTGCTCTTTTACATCCCATGTTCTTGTTGCCATAAGTCATCCTCCTTCTATAGGACAACTTATGAAATGAACAAAAGGGTTAGAACATATTTCACCCTAGAATTGCTTTTTGTCGTTGTTTTCTTCAACAATTCGCTTTAGTTCAAGCCAATTTGTAAGCCTAGGAATAGTAAGATGTTGGTTATACGATTGTGTTTTAACATAAACTTTTAATGTATCATCTGTCAAAGTATTTAATACGTCTGGCTTATCATCGAAATAATAATCCAACTGTAAGTCTCGAATAATATTCACTTTAGCTTGATCCTTCATGCCACAATAAAAGCGTTCCTCAACGACAGGAAAACCCTGTTCAGCTAGCCATTTCATCGTTCTTTCCCGATGTTCTGTCGGTCTAGCCGTTATATAATAAACCTCATGTCCTTGTTCTTGTAGTGCTACTAGAGTTTCTACAGCATCAGGATAAGTAGGACAATTCGTGTAATATATTTGTTCCAATGTTTCATTCCACATTTTCGAACCTGCTTCATCGGACATTCCAAATAACTCATGTATTTCTACTCTGTTTAGCGCATGAAATTTATCTAACTGCACTTGTTGTCCTAACTTTTCGTTGTAAATATGAAAAGCATGTTCTCTTAATTTGATCAATGTATCATCTATATCAAATCCAAATTTCATATAATATCCCTCATTCATTACACCTTATTTATAAGTTGGATAACCAACAAACTTAAAGTCTTTCCCTATTTTTTGAATATCCGTATCAACAAGCTCTACCGCATCACTCATCAGGTCAAAGCCAGTACCCTCCATAAATGTTGGAGCATTTTTACCACCAATTAGCTTAGGTGCAATATAAATAACAGCTTTATCTATTAATTTATTTTCTAAAAATGCTGCATTTATCGTCCCACCACCTTCGATTAATAAAGAGGATATAGATTTTTCGCCTAATAAATGAACGACCTCTTGTACATTGACATGATTAGGTCCAGTAGTATGGAAAATTTGAACTCCCTGATTGACAAGCTTTTCTTTTTTAACATTATCATAATTAGCACTTGTGAAAATCCATGTTTCAGCTAACTGATCGGTAACGAGCTTTGCATCTAATGGAATTTTCAAAGATGAGTCAAGAACTATTCGAATAGGATTGCGACCATTTTCAATACGAGTAGTTAGTTCGGGGTTATCCTCAATTACTGTATTAACTCCAACTAAAATAGCTAAATGCTCGTTTCGAAGATGATGAACATCCTCTCGTGCATCTGCAGACGTAATCCATTTACTATGTGCAGTATGAGAAGCAATTTTACCATCTAAAGTAATCCCCGATTTTAAAGTGACAAAAGGCTTTTCAGTTACGATAAATTTATTGAATACTTCATTCATTCTTTTAGAAGTTTCTTCCTGAATACCTGAGATTACATTAATTCCAGCATCTTCTAATATTTTCACTCCTCGGCCAGATACTAGTGGATTCGGATCTAGTGTGGCAATGACAACCGTTTCTATTCCAGCATCTATAATCGCTTCTGCACATGGACCTGTTCTTCCGTGATGCGAGCAGGGTTCAAGTGTGACATAAATAGTAGCACCCTTCGCATGCTCCCCTGCCATCCTGATTGCATGAATTTCCGCATGTGGCTCTCCTGGTTTCATATGTGCACCAATACCAACAATGCGATTGTTATTGACGATAACTGCTCCTACTAATGGATTAGGATCAGTTTGTCCTTTCATAGCTCTAGCATTTTGCAGTGCAATATCCATATAAAATGCATGACTAGTCATTTTGAAAAGTCCCTTCTTCCTCCATATGACCAGAGCGATTTATTTTCGTGTGTAAATATTTCTCATTGAATTCCGAAACGTCTCCCCATAATGGTGTACGCCCCTCTATTGCTAAGCCTGCATCCTTTAAAGCGTTAACTTTCTTTGGATTATTCGTTATTAATGTAACTGGTTTCGTGCGCAATACTTTTAACACCTCGATAGCATCGCTGTAATTTCTAGAATCATCTACAAAACCAAGTTTTTCATTTGCCTCTACAGTATCTGAACCATTTTCTTGTAGAATATAGGCCATTGCTTTACTAAATAGACCAATCCCTCTACCTTCGTGGTTTGCTAAATAGAATAATGCGCCAGCTTCGTTATTCACAATCATTTGCATAGACTGTTTTAGTTGGAAGCCACAATCACAACGCTTACTGCCAAAAATATCACCCGTGTGACAAATAGAGTGCATACGGATTAGTGACTGCTCCGCCTCTTTAAAATCTCCGTATACTAACACACTGGACTGTTGGTATTCAGCTAAGTTAGAGGAAGATAAATTATTTATAATTTTTTTGATATCTTCTGTGTATTCATCACTATTTAACCAGCTATACCATTGGAATATAACTGTATTTCCATTTAAATTTACTGGAAGACGTATTGGTCCGACTAGATAAATTGAACTTTCGTCGGTTTTAATTACTTGGATTTTATCTTTCAATACATTCACTACATCATTTGATATTTCTTTCACATTTTGCATTCTAAATCCTCATTTCTCTATAACATAATAGTATCTCTATATTATTCTCGTTAGATTACTTTTCGTAAGTAATTATATTTTAGTAATCTTTTTATGTCAATTATCTTAGACTAAAAGAGCCCTGCAACTAATGCAAGGCTCCAATTTCTATTTAGTTGAGTCAATTTCATAATTACTTGTTTCATTTAAAAATACGAATGTTTACTTAATATCGCAATATGTTATTCGTTTTTTAAAAGCGATCCCGTTGATTGGAGTGGCAGGCGGCGACTCCAGCGGGAACAGCGCGAGCTGAAAGCCCCGCAGGAAAGACATTGGTCGAACTTTGTTTGACCAATGTCTTTGCGACGAGTAACCGCAGGAGCATATGTTTTCGTAGTGACGAGGATATTGAAGCCGTGCCCGCGGAAAGCGTCCGCCTAGAGCGGAAATCAGCGTTGTTCGGATTTAACTATATAATATTCTTTATGAAATTGATTTAGTTGTTAGATAATTTTTCGAAAACTGTATGGAACGCTTGAATTGTTTTCTCTATATGTTCAACGGTATGGGCACTTGAAAGGAATAATCCTTCAAACTGAGAAGGTGGTAAATAAATTCCTTCCTCTGCCATAAGTCGGAAATACTTAGCGAATAATTCTAAATCAGACGTTTTTGCTGTATCGAAGTTAATCACATCTTCATTGGTTAAGAAGAAACCAATCATAGATCCAGCACGGTTCACTGTATGTGGAATATTATATTTTTTTGCTGCTTCTCTGAAACCTTTTTCCAGTATATCGCCTAGCTCAATAAAATAATCATACGATTGTTCGTTTAAACGGGTTAAAGTTTCATATCCGGCAGTCATCGCTAATGGATTACCTGAAAGTGTTCCAGCTTGATATACAGGACCAGCAGGTGCAATCATTTCCATAATCTCACGTTTACCACCAAAAGCGCCTACTGGAAGTCCTCCACCAATTACCTTGCCTAAACAAGTTAAATCAGGTGTAATACCATAATATCCTTGTGCACAATTGTAGCCTACACGGAAACCAGTCATTACCTCATCAAAAATTAACAATGTTCCATTTTTTTCAGTTAGTTCGCGGAGTCCTTCTAAGAACCCTTCAACTGGAGGAACAACACCCATATTACCCGCAACCGGCTCAACGATTACCGCTGCTAAATCATTTCCAAAGTTTTCAAATACATGGCGTACGCTTTCTAAATCATTATACGGTACCGCTATTGTGTTTTTAGCAATAGATTCAGGTACACCTGGGCTATCTGGTAATCCAAGTGTTGCAACACCCGATCCAGCTTTAATGAGTAAGCTGTCGCCGTGTCCGTGATAGCTACCTTCAAACTTCAAAATTTTGTTGCGTCCTGTATAACCACGAGCTAAGCGAAGAGCACTCATGGTTGCTTCCGTACCGGAAGAAACCATACGAACCATCTCGATAGATGGAACACGCTCCATCACTAATTTGGCTAATTTAGTTTCAATTAGAGTAGATGCTCCAAAGCTTGTACCTGTTTCAGCAACTTGTTGGATAGCCTTCACTACATTTGGTTCCGTATGCCCTAAAATTAGAGGACCCCATGAAAGAACGTAGTCAATGTACTCGTTACCATCGATGTCTGTTAAAATAGCACCTTTTCCACTTTCCATAAAAATAGGATCCATATCAACTGATTTAAATGCACGTACAGGACTGTTTACACCACCTGGCATTAACTCTTTCGCTTCTGTAAATGCTTGTTTAGACTGCTCATATGATTTTGTCATTATTTCCCCTCCAACCAACGGGCAACATCTTTAGCATGATAAGTTAATATCATATCTGCTCCTGCACGTTTCATTCCTGTTAGTGTTTCAAGCACTGTTTCTTTTTCGTTGATCCAGCCATTAATAGCTGCTGCTTTTACCATTGCATATTCCCCGGATACATTGTATGCAACAATCGGAGTAGCAAATGTATTTTTTACATCTCGAATAATATCTAAATATGATAATGCCGGTTTGACAATTAGGAAGTCTGCTCCCTCTTGTACATCAGATGAAGCTTCACGTATAGCTTCCATTCGATTCGAATAATCCATTTGGTATGTTTTGCGGTCACCGAATTTTGGTGCTCCATCTGCTGCTTCACGGAAAGGTCCGTAATATGCGGATGCATATTTTACTGCATAAGACATGATTGGCACATCCTTATACCCAGCTTCATCTAAACCAAGACGAATTGCAGCAACAAAGCCGTCCATCATATTAGAAGGAGCAATAATATCGGCGCCAGCTTCCGCCTGACTAATTGCCGTTTTCGCCAACAAATCAAGGGAAGGATCATTTAAAATACGTTCATTTTCATCCACTACACCACAATGACCGTGGTCTGTAAATTCACAAAGACATGTATCTGCTATAACAACTAGTTGTGGATGACGTGCTTTAATTTGACGAATTGCTTTTTGTACAATTCCGTTGTCATGATAAGCCCCAGTACCAACTGCATCTTTTTCAGCAGGAAGTCCGAATAAAATAACAGATGGAATTCCTAAATTCACTACTTCATCTACTTCTTCATCTAAACGATCAAGGGAGAATTGAAATACACCTGGCATGGAAGATACTTCGTTTTTGATACTCTCGCCTTCCATCACAAATATAGGATAGATTAAGTCTTCCTTATGTAGATATGTTTCCTTTACCATTGCTCTAATCCCAGCTGATTGTCTTAAACGACGATGACGTTGAAAAACTAATTTAGTCATTGCACTCTTCCTTTCCATTCCGCTAATTTAACGATGACATCACTTAAAGTGTAGGTATCTGGCATAACCTGCACAGAAACCTTTTTAGATTCTAAAAATTTCTTTGTAATATGTCCGATTGCACAAACCGTGATATTTTCATACCCAAAGGAGGCGCCTATACTTCGATGAAAAAACTCGGCAGTCGAAGGACTCGTGAAGATAATAGAACAACTTTCCTCACTCATTAATAGCGTTTTTATTAATTCCTTATTTTCCTCTAACTCTACTGTTTCATAGATAGTCCATTCATTTACATCATTTTGCAGTCCTGCTGTTATTGTATCTTTCGCAAGATTACCTTTAACAAATAAACAGCGGTCCGTTAAGGATGCTACTGTTGGAAATTCCCGAACAAAAATATCCGCACTAAATGTAGAAGGGGTAAAATCAACGGATAATCCCAAATTTTCAATGGCATTCGCTGTTTTAGTACCAACCACTGCAATTTTAGCCGTAAAAAAACTTGCATCTAGCTGATATTTTACCATTTTCGAATGAAATGCCTTTACACTACTTTGACTAGTAAAAATAAGCCAGTCATATGAGTTTAAACTCTGTAGTAGGTCTAAGTCACGAAGACTAACTATCTCCTTTGTAGCAATCATTGGAGCGATTACTGCATTCCCACCATATCTTTTCACAAGATCTGATGCTTCCGATGATCTTTGAATGCCCGTAAAGATGACATTCTCTCCTAACAAAGGAGTATTATTAAACATTCAAATCTGCCTTCACTTGTTGGATTAAATCGTATGCTCCTTGTTCAGTCACGATTCGTGCTAGTTCCTTCCCAAGTGCATCTGCATTTGTACCAGTTAATATTTCTTTATATACGATAGATGCATCCGGTGCTGCTACTAATCCCGTCATCGTAATTTTATCGTCACTGATTGTTGCATGTCCAGCAATTGGCACCTGGCATCCACCATCCATTGCAGCTAAAAATGCTCGCTCGGCTTCCACTGCAACCCATGTATCATGATCAGATAGCTTTGATAGCTCGTCGATTAATTCTTTATCATCCGCTCGGCACTCAATTGCAAGAGCTCCTTGTCCAACTGCTGGTATGCAATCTTCCACAGACAAATATTCTGTTACTACTTCATCGCTCCAGCCTAGACGCTTCAACCCCGCTGCTGCTAATATAATCGCATCATATTCGCCATCTTGTAATTTTTGCAGGCGAGTATCTACATTACCACGAATCCATTTAATCTCGATGTCCGGGCGCAATAATAATAGCTGGGCACTTCTTCTTAAACTACTTGTCCCAATTACTGCTCCTTTTGGAAGATCAGCAAATTTCACATGGCCTGTTGATATAAAAGCATCACGTTCATCCACACGTTTTGGTGTACATCCCATGACTAACCCTTCTGGTAACACAGATGGCATATCCTTCATACTATGCACAGCAAAGTCGATTTCTTTGTCGTAAAGTGCCTGTTCTATTTCTTTAACAAAAAGGCCTTTCCCACCAACTTTAGAAAGTGTAACATCTAAAATCTGGTCTCCCTTTGTTACAATCTCTTTCACTTCAAACTCAAAAGGTGCTCCCATATCTTTCATTTGTTGAATAAACCAATTAGTTTGAGTTAAAGCTAACTTACTTCTTCTAGATCCTACAATAATTTTACGCATAACTTAACGCGTCCTTTCTTTAATACCAAATATGGAATTGTGATAATTGACTACCTAATAAGAAATTTATCAAAACAAACAAAAAAGCATAAATATGTATCCACGCATAATTCGTCCCTTTAATCTTTGCCGATTTTCTTATTAATAAAACAAGAATATAAATTACTAATACTATAAAAGAATTGACTATCTTAATATCGTAGAGTGGAAAAGCATCTAAAGATATATATGCCCATTCTAACCCAAGAACTAAACTTACAAACAATAATGGAATTCCCGTTAAAATTGACAGACTCATACCATTTTCAGCTTGTTGAAGGGAAGGTAAACGAGTAAATTGTTTTGTCCATTTTTTCTTCTTTAACACTTTATATAGTATTAAATATAATGTCGAAAAAACAAATGCTAAAGCAAAAGCTGCATAAGCTAATAACGCAAACATTATATGAATGAATAACAACTCTGATTTTAAGTTATCCCCGACCAACGACTGGGCCATTGGATTTGGAGCAAACGTATGAATTGTCATAAAAATAAAACCAATCAAGTTCAAAAAGAATGTAGGTAGATCCAATTTAAATACCAATTGTAAAACAAGAGAAAGCATGATAATTAACCAAGCATAAAAATAGATTCCCTCAAACAACGAAAGTATTGGAAACCGTTTCATCTCCATCATATACATGATTAAGAAGATTGTTTGTAAAGTACCAACTGCAAAAAGTAACCACACAGCTAGTCGATGTGCCCTTAGATCCTTATGTAAATAATCAATAAAATAAAAGACAAGGCTTATAGCTTGAAGAATGACCATAATCTCATGAAGCCTTGTCATCGTCAGATCAGTCATAACATTCTCCTTTTACATAGTAAAAAGGCGTTTATTATATCTATTTGTCTCCATACAGATATAAAAACGCCTCCTTTACTTAGTTATATAATAGATTTTCTTTTAAATTTTTCGACTCAATTAATTGTTGTTTTAAATTGATTTTAGCTTTTTCAGCTTGCATAGCTACTTCCTTTTGCACATCCTCTTCTATCCCAAAAATTTGTTGGAATAGTTGAAGCTGAGCTGATGGATCTTTAGCTACAGACAGTTCTTTCGCTTGTAAAATTGGTTCTTTTAAAAGCTGGTTTACGATCGATTTTGTATGCTTACTTAAAATTTTGCGTTCACGATCCGTTAAATTTGGCATTTTATTTTCAATAGAAGCCATTGTTTCTGCTTGAATAGTATTCGCTTTTTGACGAAGTGCTGCAATAATTGGAACAACTCCAAGCGTAGTTACCCAGTCATTGAATTGTTCTATTTCTGTTTCGATCATTTGGTTGATTTGCTGAGCTGCACGTTCTCTTTCAGCTAAGTTTGCTTCCACAATTCCTTGTAAATCATCGATATCATATAAGAATACATTCGGAAGATCACCAATACGCGGATCTAAATCACGCGGCACAGCAATATCTACCATGAATAATGGTTTACCTTTACGAAGACGCTCTACAAACTGCATTAGTTCAAGATCAATCACAAATTCAGTTGAACCTGTTGAACTAATAAGGATATCTGCCTCTAATAATGCACATTGAAGCTCGTCCATCGGTTTTGCATTGCCATCAAATTTAGAAGCAAGCTCCTTCGCTTTTTCAAAAGTACGATTAATGACCGTTACCTTTTCTGCTCCACTACCATGTAGATTTTGAATTGCAAGCTCGCCCATTTTACCAGCGCCTAAAATAACAACATGCTTGTGGTTTAATGAGCCAAATATTTTCTTTCCTAACTCAACCGCAGCGTAAGAAACGGAAACAGCATTCTCTCCAATCGCAGTCTCTGCATGTGCACGTTTTGCAAAAGTTACAGCCTGCTTAAATAATTGATTGAAAATAGTACCTGTAGTTCCGTTTTCTTGTCCATTTAGAAAGCTTTTCTTCACTTGCCCTAATATTTGTGTCTCACCAAGTACCATTGAATCGATGCCCGCTGTAACACGGAACAAATGATTATTCGCTTGGTCATCCTCGTGAACAAATAAATAGGTAGATAAATTTTCTAATGGAATATCAAACCAGTTTGCTAAAAATTGTTTCACATAGTATTTACCAGTGTGTAGTTGATCAACTGTTGCGTAGATCTCCGTACGATTACAGGTAGATACGATGACATTTTCTAATATACTTTTTTGGTCTTGTAATGCTTGCATCGCATTCGGTAACTCCGCTTCGACAAACGACAGTTTTTCTCGAATTTCGACAGGAGCAGTACGGTAATTGACACCAACCACGATTGTATGCATGGAATATGTCTCCCCTTCACGTTCATTTCATAAGTCCAATTATATCATAGCTTTCCGCTAGTTCCTTGTATATTTGTGAACAACATATGAAATCTTATTTAGAATTATTATAAATTAATAATACCAAACACATTCACACAATTCAAACGTTCTGATTCAAATAAAAAAAGTGGAATAATTCAAAAAATAAAGTCGAATATAAGGTTGTTATTCCCTTATTGAGGAGTTTTTAACCTTATGTTATATGTAGTATTAAAAGCTGCAGTATCACCGCTTTATGGAACTGAAAATTATAATGTTATTTAATAAAAAAGCGAGCTCCTAAACGACAGGTCGCTCTGGGAACTCGCTTGAAATACAAATAATATTAAAGAATTCTACTTTCGATTTCAGCCCATGCTGCATCAAAGCCCAATCCTGTTTCTGAAGAAAAAACGATTAGCGGATCTTCTTTATCCATTTGAAGTTCTTCTTTTACTATCTTCTTATGCTTATCCCATTTACCTTTAGGAATTTTGTCTGCTTTTGTTGCGATCACAATACATGGGATATTATAATGCTTTAAAAAATCATACATCATGCAATCATCAGCTGTTGGTGGATGTCTTAGATCAACGATCAACACTACAGCTTTCAATATATTACGTGAAGTAAAATAAGTTTCGATCATTTTACCCCATGCAGCACGTTCTGTTTTAGATACTTTTGCGTATCCGTAACCAGGAACATCCACAAATATCAATGCTTCCTCCAATTGATAAAAGTTCAACGTTTGCGTCTTACCTGGTTTTGAAGAAATCCTAGCCATGCTTTTTCGACCAATCATTTTATTGATAAAGGATGATTTCCCTACATTTGACCGTCCAGCCAAAGCTATTTCAGGTAAGTCCCCTTCTGGATATTGCGCTGGTCTTACAGCACTAATTAGTAATTCAACATTATGGATTTTCATTATTATGCCTCCTCTAGAGCCAGTTGAAGCACCTCTTCAGCATCGGAAACAAAATGGAATGTTAATACTTCGCGAACACTTTCTGGTATATCTTCAATATCGCGCTCGTTATCTGACGGACAAATAATTGTCGTCAAACCTGCACGATGTGCACTTAGTGTCTTTTCTTTTAAACCACCGATAGGTAATACTCGACCTCTTAATGTAACTTCTCCTGTCATACCAACTTCACGTTTTATAGGACGCTTAGATAGCGCAGAGACAAGAGCAGTAACAATTGTTACACCTGCGGAAGGACCATCCTTTGGAACAGCACCCTCTGGCACGTGAATATGGATATCATTACTTTCATAGAACTTTGGATCAATTCCAAAATCCTCCGCTTTTGAACGCACATAAGACAATGCTGTTTGTGCAGATTCCTTCATCACATCTCCGAGCTTACCAGTTAATTGAAGTTTGCCGGTTCCAGCTGATAACGAAACCTCAATTTGTAGAGTATCTCCTCCTACTGATGTATAAGCGAGACCCGTAGCAACTCCAATTTGATTTTCTGTTTCAGCTTGTCCGTACCGGAATTTTCGTTTACCTATAACGTCTTCTAGATTTTTTGTGGTAATGGAAACTCTTTTTTTATCACCCGATACAATTTGAAGTGCAGCTTTACGACAAAGATTTGCTAGTACCCGTTCCAAACTGCGGACCCCAGCTTCTCTTGTATAGTGACGAATTACATCCAGTAATGCATCATCTTTAAGCTGTAGCTGACTTTTCGTCAAACCATGCTCTGCCAGCTGTTTTGGTAATAAATGATTTTTGGCAATAGAGAGCTTTTCTATTTCCGTGTATCCTGCAATCGATATAATCTCCATCCGGTCACGAAGTGGACCTGGGATAGTACTTAAATCATTTGCTGTAGCGATGAAAAGGACATTAGATAAATCATACGTCTCTTCGATATAATGATCACTAAATGTATTATTTTGCTCAGGATCTAAAACCTCTAGCATTGCTGCAGAGGGATCCCCTCTAAAGTCGTTCGACATTTTATCGATTTCATCTAGTAAAAACAACGGGTTAATCGTTCCCGCTTTTTTCATCCCTTGAATTATCCGTCCAGGCATAGAGCCTACGTAGGTTCTACGATGTCCTCGGATTTCCGATTCATCCCGTACTCCCCCAAGTGAGATTCGTACAAAATTACGTCCTAAAGACTCCGCAATTGATTTAGCCAAGGAAGTTTTACCAACACCAGGAGGACCTGCTAAACATAGAATTGGACCTCTTAAGGATTTCGTCAACTGTCTTACAGCCAAATACTCTAGCACACGCTCTTTAACAGACTCTAATCCATCGTGATCTCTATCCAGTATTTTTTCAGAACGTTTTATATCTAATTGATCTTCTGTCGCTTTAGTCCATGGAATAGAGACAATCCAATCGATGTAATTGCGTATTACGCCACTTTCTGGTGCCTGTGAAGGAAGCTTTTCATAGCGGTCTAATTCTTTTAACACATTTTTTTTCGTTACTTCAGGTAGACCAGCTTCGTTAATACGTTTTTTTAGTTCAGCAACTTCACCGGTCTTACCTTCTTTATCCCCAAGCTCCGTCTGAATCGCTTTCATCTGCTCACGAAGATAGAACTCTTTTTGTGTTCTTTCCATCGCATGCTTAACCCTTGTATTTATTTTCTTTTCTAGGTCTAATATTTCTTGTTCATTGTATAAACGAGCGATTAGCCATTCTAATCGTTCTTTGACATCCATTATTTCTAAAATCTCCTGTTTACCAGAAATTTTTAAAGGTAAATGAGAAGCAACCATATCTGCTAAACGACCTGGTTCTTCAATATCAGTAACTGAATTGAACGTTTCTTCGGATACACTCTTAGATGATTTTGAATATTTTTCAAAATTATGTACCAGCGTACGCATGAGTGCTTCGTCTTCCTGATCTGCTTTTTCAGGTTCAATAAATGCAGTCACAGAAACTTCGTCAAAAGTATCAAGACGATTAAAATCATCCCAAATAGCACGTTGCAGTCCTTCTACTAAAACTCGCATTGTACCATTTGGCAACTTTACCATTTGTTTTACTTTTGCAATTATACCAACATCATAAAGATCTGACATCTCTGGTTTTTCCAAGGTCATATCTCTCTGAACAGAAAGGAATAACTTTTCCTCCCGAATCATCGCTTCATTAAGTGCATCGATAGAGCGTTCACGCCCCACATCCACATGTAAAATCATTGTAGGATAAACTAGTAAACCTCTTAGAGGTAGTACTGGATAATATATTTCTTTTTCTTTAGTCATTTGGGTAGTCACCTCCAGCTTATTCTGTCCGAATAATTCATTAATAATGCTTCTTACAAAAAAAGTTCCTATTATGTTGAAAAAGCTGACATCCTTGCATGCGCTAAGCACGCGCAGATTGGAAGCCAGCTTTGTCAATGGCTAGTTAAGCCGATGTTTTTTCATTATCTTTTTCTAATTCTGTGCCATCCGCTAATAACAGTTTAGGTTTGGCTTTATCTGTAATAGATTCTTTAGTTATTACACATTCTACAATATCTTCTCTTGAAGGTAATTCAAACATTACATCAAGCATGATATTTTCGATGATAGAACGAAGACCACGAGCACCAGTTTTACGTTCTATCGCTTCTTTAGCAATAGCTTCTAAAGCACTATCTTCAAATGTTAACTTCACATTATCCAACTCAATCATTTTTTGATATTGCTTAGCAAGAGCATTTTTCGGCTCTGTCAGAATTTGAACTAGCGCATTTACGTCTAATTGCTCTAAGCTAGCAAGTACTGGTAAACGTCCGATGAATTCTGGTATCAAACCAAACTTCAATAAATCCTCAGGAATTAGTTGAGAAAGTACCGAACCTTCTGCAACTTCCACTTTGTTAGGATCAGCTCCGAAACCAATTACTTTTTCGCCTAAACGACGTTTAATGATTTGTTCAATACCATCAAAAGCTCCACCTACAACGAATAATATATTCGTTGTATCGATTTGTAAAAACTCTTGATGAGGATGCTTGCGACCACCTTGTGGAGGAACGCTTGCAACAGTACCTTCTAATATTTTTAGAAGTGCTTGTTGTACACCTTCACCAGAAACATCACGTGTAATAGATGGATTCTCAGATTTACGAGCAACTTTATCTATTTCGTCAATATAAATAATTCCTTTTTCAGCACGTTCGATATCATAGTCAGCCGATTGAATTAGTTTTAAAAGGATGTTCTCAACATCTTCCCCTACATATCCTGCTTCTGTTAACGATGTTGCATCTGCAATTGCAAATGGCACGTTTAGAATTCTTGCAAGTGTTTGTGCTAGTAATGTTTTACCACTACCAGTTGGGCCTATTAATACTATATTAGATTTAGCTAATTCTACTTCATCAATTACACTGTTGGAATTGATGCGTTTGTAATGGTTATAAACAGCAACTGCAAGTGATTTTTTTGCTCGTTCTTGACCAATTACATATTCATCTAAAATAGCTAAAATTTCTTTTGGTTTTGGAACTTCTTTAAATTCTACTTCTTCTTCAATTCCTAGCTCTTCTTCTACAATCTCAGAACAAAGGTCGATACATTCGTCACAAATATATACGCCTGGTCCTGCCACTAACTTACGAACTTGTTCTTGTGGCTTACCACAAAAAGAACATTTTAAATTCCCTTTTTCATCATTGAATTTGAACAAAATATTCACCCCTATTCAAGCAATTATGTTACAAGATTCTCATCAAGTAATCAAATAATACGTTTAAGTATGTTTTTTTAAAATAAAATGCTATGTATAAGATAGAACAAGGCACAGTTTTAAGTGCTGTACCTTGTTCTATTTGTATTAATAACGTATGGATTTGAAATTAAGAAATTTTAGCGTTATCTACTAAGAATTCAACTGTTTTTGCAAAGCGTAGATCGTTTGCAAGTACGTCAGTACTACCTAGTGCACGCTTAATATCTTCAATCGTCATATTGAATTGTGCACTCATTTTTTCTAGCTCTGCATTGATATCTTCTTCAGAAGCTTCGATGTTTTCTTGTTTAGCAATTGCTTCAAGAGTTAATGAAACTTTTACGCGATTGTTAGCATCTTCTGTCATTTGAGAGCGTAATGCTTCTTCATCTTGACCAGAGAATTGATAGTAAAGATCTAAGTTCATACCTTGTTGCTCTAAACGTTGACCAAATTCTTGTAGCATGCGGTCAGTTTCAGATGCGATCATTGCTTCAGGAATATCAATTGTTGCATTTTCAGCAGCAGCTTCAACTAATGTATCACGAAGTGTTTGAGCAGCTAATTGTTTTTTCTCTTCAGCAGTTACTTCTTTAAGTTTAGCACGTAAAGCGTCGATACCTTCTACTTCAGCATCTACTTCTTTAGCAAAGTCATCATTAAGTTCAGGTAGTTCTTTACCCTTAACTTCTTTAACAGTTACTTTAAAAGTTGCAGCTTTACCAGCTAATTCAGCAGCATGATACTCTTCTGGGAATGTTACTTCCACATCTTTAGCATCTCCAGTTTTTGAACCAACTAATTGTTCTTCAAAGCCTGGGATAAATGAATTAGAACCAATTTCCAATGGATAATCTGTTCCTGCTCCACCTTCAAATGCAACTTCGTCAACGAATCCTTCGAAGTCGATTACAGCAGTATCACCTTCAACGATTGCATCTTCTTTTACAACTAATTCAGCTAAACGATTTTGTTGGCTTTGTAGTTGCTCATCGATTTCTTTGTCAGTAACTGTTTCTTCTAATTTTGTTACTTCAAGACCTTTATAGTTACCTAGAGTTACTTCTGGTTTTACAACAACTTTAGCAGTGAAAACTAAAGGCTGTCCTTTTTCCATTGTTACTACATCGATTTCTGGTTGATCTACTGGGTCAATTCCAGCGTCTTCAACAGCATGACCATAAGCATGAGGAAGAATGATATCTAATGCATCTTGGAATAATGATTCTACTCCATACATTTTTTCGAACATTTGACGAGGCATTTTCCCTTTACGGAAACCTGGTACGTTAATTTGCTTAACTACTTTTTTAAACGCTTGATCTAACCCTTTTGCTACTTCTTCTGCAGTAACTTCTACAGTAAGTAAACCAGTATTACCTTCTTGTTTTTCCCATTTTACAGTCTGATCCATTGACATATATTCTACCTCCAAATAATAATTTACAATAATTTAGCAGCCTGCATACACTGATACAGAGCAGTTTTTCACTAATTATATTGACAACTTGTATATTATAGCATAGATGACTAGAGTTTCAACATTATTCACAACTCAAAACTTCTAATGATTCTTCTAGTACTATAAGCAATTTAAAGAACTCATCCGACTGCAATTCACTATTACCAAATAACACATCCACATATTCAATATATCTGTTAGCCACTATTTCATTAGTATATCCTACCCAGTCAAACGGAAACAAGGTATAAGCATGTCGATGAACAATTTCCAACGTCATTTGAAGCTTAGTTGGATCTTTTTCTAACGAGTTCTCAATATATCGTTTTATAGGTTCTACTCGATCAACTGCAGTATGTTCTGGTGGTGCTGTTGGAATAACTGTTTCTTTAAAACCAAATTTTTCAACGGTTACTTCATTGTTAACTCCAGCGGCGCCAAGAAGTAAAAGCGCAAGTGATTTAATAGTAGGGATTATGTCTGAGCTTTCTATTATAGTGATGATTTCCTTAGTTATATCCTTAATATCTGTTTGAAATGCCTCTTGTAATAACTGTTCTTGCCTACCATAAGGTAGTGTTTTAAAATTACAAAGCTCAAACAGTTCAGTATCAAAGTTAGTTTGCACGTCTTCATCAGTAGAATATGTAGTATCTGTTAACAGCTTGATGCTCAGTTCTTTTAACTGTTTAAAATTTTTCTTTTGTTGAAAAGTATATGTCGAATCTTTCATTAAGCCATTTAACACTTCGTTTAATTGTTTGTACTCCTTTAAATCAAGTAATATCGTCAAATACAATTCTATTACTTGCTCAAAAAAAGGGGATTTTTTTTCATAAAGAGTTTCACAAATTTTCTTCGCATCATTAGCCCTACCTGTTTCTAATAAAGAAAGGATATAAACACTTTGTACCATATCACTAAGTTCTTTATATTTATTTGCCTCATCTAAACAAGCGACTGCTTGTACAAAATTATTCTCTTCAGCGAATTTAAGCCCATTTTCTATATAATTTTCGACCATTCCTGGAAACAAAATGACGTTCTCATCCTTTAAAATTGGATGACCCTTTTTTTTCAATATAACTCGCCACCTTCAATAGCTTATCTATGTACTTTATTATATATACTATAGCATTTTTTCTGTGTACACAGATACAATCTGTGTTAGGAAATTTTAATACAACAAAAGAGATACGCCTAATCAGCAATAGATCAGGGGCATCTCTTTACATCTTATATAAATAATCATTGACGCAAGCCACCGTCTTCTTCTGTACTAATCGTATCTTCTTTGTAATTCCCATCTCCTCGTCGTTCCTTATCGTTTTCTTTTCTTTTCTCTATTTCTTCGATTTTACTTGGCTGCTCCTGTGTAGTGTTAGGATCTTTAGAGTATCGCTTTTCATTTTGGTAAGACATATTAATCTCTCCTCTTTTCGAAATTATATTTTGTGATAGTAATAAGGTTCCCTATCTTTACGGTTATAAACAATTTAAACTATCTTTTATAAGAAAACGAGGCTGGCACAGAAGTAGAAATTTTATTGGATAAGGAGAAAGCTTCACTAAATAATGGATATTTAATGAAATTGATTGGAATGGAGGGGCAACTCCTACGGGGATAGCGTGACGCCTGAGACTACAGGCTCAGTCCACGCCCGTGGAAAGCGTCCCTGGAATGGAAATCAATTTTGTGCACAGCAAAAAAACAGCATTTTTCTCACAGAGAAAAATGCTGTTTTGGGGTTCTTTCCCAGCCTCGTTTAAATTACGCAGTTTTTTCGTTTAGGTTTTCTAGCTGATTCTCGTATAATTTTAAATCCTCTAGATACAGTTTTTGATAAGATTCTAAGCTTAGTTTTTTTACTAAGCTAAAAGTAGATTGATGAACCAGGTTATATTTCTGGTTAACTTGTTCTGCATTAATCCAAGCTGTTTGTTCAAATGTAATATTCATTTCATGTTCCTCTATAAGCATAGCTAGCAAGGACCTATCATTATAGATTTCACTTAATATATATCTTTTTTTCGTCTGAAAAATTTCAATTGTGCGTTCCAAGGATTCAAGTAATGCAAGTCGATCCGCAGCGTGTCCTAGTTCGTGAATTGTTAACACTTTTATAAATGATTCTAACGAAATAGATGTGTGAGTTTCCTCCCATGAACTTAGTAAGCGTTCAAAATCCACCCCTATATAGTTGCCAATAAAGTTGTAACTCATGTTTACGCCAGAATGGTCTTGTCTTAATTCCAAATTCATCTTAACTGTATTCATAACAGATTTGATAATTTCTTCAATATATTCATTAGTGTATCTACTCAACATTTAGTTTTTTTACTGCTCCTTACTATCTTAGGTTTTACTACTTCAACAAGATACACTATAGGATAATAGGAATATGATTTCAATTGAAAAGTTTCAGGAAAATAAAAAGATGCACAAAGCCACCTTGACTTTGTGCATCTTTTTAATTGCTATTTAGTTTTTTGGCATTTTAGGTTTTAACTATTGATCGAGTTATAATCGTCTTCGTTTCTCTTTTTGTCTTGTCCATCAGTTTCTTCCTGATTCTTTTTGTCAAAGTCATTTTGTTTGTTCCGAGCTTCTCCGCCCTTACGACCTATTTCTTCATAAAACTCATTTTCATGATTATTGGAGGTTGCTTCCCCGCCGTTACGTCCCGCTTCATTGACTGACTGATTTGGATTGTTGTTTCTGCTGCGATTGTCCTGGTTGTTTGGCATTCTAATAATTCCTCCTTTAATTTTTTTGAGCTTCATAGGCTCACTATCTAGTTTCCCGGTTGTAAACGAAATAAACATAAAATTAATTTTACTAAAAAAAAGAGCTTGGAGAATTATCCAAACCCTTTTTACTATATCCCCTTTTGAAGGGGTGTCATACATTTATTTACAGAATAATAATTGATTGAATTGTTCTACTGTATCGAAGTAATATTTAGACTCCTTTTTCATTTGGTCCTTGATTTCAGGAATTATGTGAGACCACCCAGCTGCCGCAAAATCTACATTACAACTTTTTGCCATCTCCATCCCAGGTTTAAGGTCATCTAACATTAATACCTCAGTTTCTTGAAGATTAAAGCGCTTCAAAATTTCCTTTATAGGATAAGGATGTGGTTTTCTTTGATGTTCAGGAAGTTCCCACCCAAAGGTTGCATCTGGCACAAATCCACAATGAATAGAATAATCTCTTTCAATTCTATTTCTCTCAGAATGAGAAACAACCGTCACAATACCACCTTGTTTTTTAAATTCTTGAATTGTCTCCGCAAAAAGTTCATAAAAATCTGGCACAGTTGATTGGGTATATTTTTTCCATACCACTTGCTGATGTTCTTGCTCTTCCTCTGTGAATTTAATAATGTCTTTACATAAAGAAGAAAAACCTGGATTGAAACAGTACCTAACGAACTCATCAAGTGTAATAGCCTTCTCATTTGGTCGTACATTTGTAAGGGCTTCAACAAATGATGGATAATGTATTCCAGGTGTACTTTTTACGGCAGTATCATCGTGATCTAAGATTAAACATTTATATTTTAAAGCCATAATACCCTCCTATAAGCTCTTCATAGCCTCTTGTTTAAGTTAATGATTACACAGTGTCATATTTATTCTAACATAAATACCTAGTGCAAAATTATAGAGGCAACCCATTTTCACAATATTAAACGATTACTCAACCTTTCACATTAACTGAGCCAAGAAAAAGACAAACCGATATTCAACGATTTGTCTTTGTCTTTTATATAACTATTTACTACTTTCTTTTTTCACTTTATCCTCGTAAAACACACTAAAATTAGGATCAACAATTCCTATATTTAAGTATCTGGCTTTGTAGTCTCGAAGAAGTTCGAAGAATTTTTTGCTTAAGAACAAAATAACTAATAGGTTAACAAATGTGGGGATTGCTGTCGTTATATCTGCAAAATACCAAACTGCTTTTCCTGGCATATCATTCATTACCGCGTAGATTACCATTAATGAACCCGGAATTGGATATAGCCATTTGAACAGCGTTAATATTTTAAACTTTAATGCAAGTTTTTTTTCATTATTAAATACATGTCTTAACAATATTTCATAATACGTGTACCAGCCTGTAGAAGTTGTTAGTCCGAATAAGAATATCGAGATCGTAATAATACTTCTACCAAACTCACCAATTCCGATTTCAAATGCAGACAATGTTAGAGCCGCACCATCCAAACCTGAAGACCATGCGCCTGTTATGATAATAGTAAATGCAGTGATAGAACATACGATAATCGTATCTGCGAATACCTCCATCGCTCCCCACATTCCTTGCTTCACAGGGTGGGCAGTCTTTGCAGTAGAATGTATCATTGGAGAAGTCCCCCAACCAGCCTCATTACTATAAACTGCACGAGCAACTCCCATACGAATCACCTGAGCAATTGCCGCTCCTGTGAATCCACCAACTGCTGCCATTCCTGAAAAAGCACTATCAAATATTAAAGAAAAGACAGGAATGATTTCGGAATAATTTTTAAAAATGATAAATAGGCCTGCAATCACATAGAACAAACACATAAAAGGAACTAACAAAGAAGCAATCTCACCTATCCGTTTGATACCACCATAGATAATAATATAAATAATAGTCAAATAAATAAATGAGGCAGGAATCATTCCAATATCAAACGTAGAGCTAACTGCTTCTGAAATTGTATAGTTTTGAAGTGTGATGAAAAATGTAGTAAAAATACCTAAGCCGAATAATATTGCTGGTACCTTCCAATACTTGAATTTCTTTTCCTCTCCAAGCCCTTTTTCCATATAATAAGTAGGTCCGCCATATGGGTTACCCTTTTCATCCGTATTTCGGTAATACACAGATAAGGTTACTTCTACTGTTTTCGTGATCATACCAAGTAGAGCGGTGATCCACATCCAAAATACCGCTCCAGGTCCTCCAATTGCTATTGCCGTTGCAACACCACCAATATTTCCTACCCCTACACTTCCACCAATGGCAGTAGCCACAGCTTGAAATGGTGTTAATATACCTTTTGCATCTTCCGTTTTATCTTTTTTACCAAACATCTTCCCGAATGTTTCTTTAAAAATATGCGGTAAATAACTAAACTGAAAAAGTTTACTTCCAATTGTAAAATATATTCCTACAAAAAGAACAGTAAAAATTAGTGGTAATCCCCATAACCAACCAACAATCGTTTCCAGTATTGTATCCAAAAAAATAACTCCTCTCCGTTTTCTGATTCTTGAGTCTCTATCTTTGGTATCTTATTTCTCCTCCAATTACGGTCATTTCCGTTTCGGTTGTCAATAATTCATCGGGATTTTCCATGCGAAAAGGGTCATGAGATAAAACGGTCATATCTCCCAACTTACCTCGTTCTAATGTTCCCTTTAAGTTCTCCTCATTGGTTGCATAGGCACCCCCCACTGTGAATAAGTGAAAAGCTTCATACATAGATAATTTTTCCTGCGCATTATATCCAGCATGGGTTTCTCCAGCCTTCCTTCTTGTTACAGCTGCATGAATACCTAATAAAGGATTTAGCGATTCAATAGGAGCATCAGAGCTTCCTGCACTTATTACACCTTTATCTAGGAGACTTTTAAAAGGATACGCAAAACCTGCTCTTTGTTTTCCGAGTCTATCCTCAATCCAAGGATAATCACTAGAAACAAATTTAGGCTGCAGATCAACTATTCGATGAGGACTTTTTAGTCTTTGGATTAAATGTTCATTTAATATTGAAACATGAATGAGCCTATCACGATATTTGGTAGGTTTAAATTGATCTAGAATATCAAGAACATCAATAAGTGCTTGGTCTCCAATTGTATGTATTGCTACTGGCATATCTTGCAGTCTAATGTTACGTATTAGTTGGAATAAGACCTCTTTATCGTACATCGCATTTCCAACATTGTTCGGATCATCCTGATAAGGCTCCGATAAATGAGCTGTTCTCCCACCTAGCGCACCATCAGCAAATAATTTTATAGCTCCTATTCTAACGTTATCATTTCCATATCCTGTGCTCATTTCGGTGTTCTTCATTTCCTCTAAATAATCATAATCTATTAACAGATTACTACGAGGTCCAACTCGATCACGATTGATAAGTTCATCAAATAACCTATATGTCTGTGACGCACCTCCAAGATAATTCGGATCATTAGTGTGAATACTTGTTAAACCTAAACTAGTAGCTTGTTCCAAGCCCGATTTCAATGCACTTTTTAATTGGTCATAGCTTTTTTCTGGAATATGCTTTGAAATGATTGTTGATGCCGTTTCTAACAATAAGCCATTAGGTTTTCTCGTACTAGGATCTAGAACGATTGTTCCACCATAGGGAATGTTCATATCTGAGTGGTAACCACATATTTTTAGAGCGATGCTATTGACCAAAAAAGCATGTCCACAAATTCGAGGTAAAAAAAGTGGCGTATTCAACGAAACTTTATCTAGCTCTTCAATAGATGGAATTCTTCTATTTGGAAAAACATTTTCATCCCAACCCCTACCTAAAATCCATTCACCCGGTTTCATATTAACTGCCCATTTCTCGATAGAATCCAATAATTCATCTGTAGTTTTTAAATTAGTGAGATCCAGTTCTTGAGAATTGATACCAACACTCGAAATATGCAAATGACTATCTATTAAGCCGGGCACAACAGTCCTACCTCCCAAATCGATAATTTTAGCTCCATCTCTCCCCCATTGTAGTTGAATCTCCTCATTCGACCCCATATCAACGATTCGTTCATTATTCATATAGATGGATTGCACAATAGGTTCCTTCGGATTCATCGTGTATATCTGACCATTTATAAAAATAGTTTTCATATTCTTCCCCTCCCTCTTAGTTATATTTATTATAAAATAAGCTATTCATAAATTAAATATAATTTTTAGATATATCTTAATATTCCGTCTTTTCAAAAGAGTATATGAAGTCTAGAAAAAATGTAGAACAAGTCGATACTATAGACTTTGGAAACGTATAATAAACGCAAAAAACACTAAGAAAGTTTTTATGGAGAATTTGTTTGTCTACTCTTTCAAAAACTATAAAGGTTACCGTCAAGGACAATCCCTTCCACGAAAGGGAGAAATCATAGGAATTCAAAAGCTTAACTCTTTTTCTCTTTTGAGGCTCACTTTAAATATTCTTTTAGTAATATAAAAATCATACTTAATAAAAATAGAAAGGAGCCCTTAGACAAAGGACTCCTAGAATTTGCTGAATAAAGTACGTTCAAAAAGATTTTCCGTTCACAATTGTTTTGCTCACTTTTAGCAGATGAACGACTTGTATATTTTCTTTCATATTATTTATCTGTTTGTTCTTGCTTCTTATTCAAATACTCGACACGTATTTTTTCAAGTTGCTGCTTTTTATCAAATTTGGCAGGCTTATGTTTTTCATGATACTTTGCCACAGTTTGCTTACCTTTGGTATCCAATTGATATTTTCCCACTTTGTTCACCTACTTTTCTTTCCTTAAAGAGAATCTATCCAACAAATATAATATACCTTATTTTACTGTAGTAAACAAAAATCCTCCATTCGATTGATTTGGAAGATAATATCGGTAATATATTCACTTAACTTCAAGGGTAATAAAAAAGGGATTCTGCATTGATGACCGAAGCCCCAACCGAATCCCTTTTCTCACAAAGAGTTAATGTATGTATTTATTTAGTATGTCCCAGGAGGGATTCGAACCCCCGACCGACGCCTTAGAAGGGCGTTGCTCTATCCAGCTGAGCTACTGAGACAAGTACTCCCCCACCTAAACTGATAGGAAAGACAAGATTTATTATATAATGATAATGAAGTTAAGTCAACACTATTTCTAAAAATTTATAAAGTTACTTTTTCAAGCATTATATGTTCAGCGGAATAAAAAGAAACTGTCCAGGAATTACCGATATTTTCAGCTATTGCGTAGCTTTTTTCTTTACGTCCTCGAGGTTGCTGTAGGCTACCAGGATTGATAAATAAAATACCTTCTTGCATTTCTGCTCCTAATAAATGCGAATGACCAAAGCATATTACTGAGGCTTGTACCTCCTGCGCTCGATAATAAAGGGGCATTAATGTCGATTTTACATTATATTTATGACCATGAACTACAAGTACTTTTAAATCCTGGACAGTAAAAAGTTCCTCTAGAGGAAACCGATCATCCATATCGCAATTTCCACGAACAACACGGATAGGAGTATTATAGAAGTAACTTGCATTTAACTCACTATCTCCACAATGTATAATCGCGTCCACTTCCTGTTGATGTTGTTCAATAACTTGTTCCATTAAGTTAGTTGCACTATGCGTATCACTCATTATTAGTAACTTCATTACCTCACCTATCCTTCAGAAATTATTTCTTTTAGGCCCAATGAAAGTTTTTTTATAGCGTTGCCACGATGAGATATGGCTCCCTTTTGCTCAGCTGTTAGTTCTGCCATCATTTTTTGTTCAGATGGAACATAAAAAATTGGGTCGTATCCAAATCCATTCGTCCCTTTTCTTTCAGTCCCAATTACCCCTTCACACGTCCCTCTAACCGTGAAAGGTTCTTTGTTTGGGGATGCCACGGCAATTGCACATACGAACCTTGCCGTTTTTTCCGATTCTTTGATGCCTTCAAGCTCTTTTAATACCTTATCTATATTGTCCTCATCATTTTTCTCTTCACCTGCATAACGGGCAGAAAAGATGCCTGGGCGTCCACCAAGTGCATCAACCTCTAAACCACTATCATCTGCAATAACCATCGTTTGTAAATGGTTTGCTAGGGAAGTAGCTTTTAGTAATGCATTTTCTTCAAAGCTTGAGCCCGTTTCTTCTATATCCATTTCTTCTGCGACATCATGGAGTGTTTTCACTTCATATCCTAAAGGGTTAAACAAAGCTTCAAAGTCTTTGGCTTTTCCTTTATTTTTAGTAGCAATAATAATCTGTTTCATTTTATATCTCGTCCTTTTTCTTTTATTTTTAAAAGCCAGCTAACCAAACTGGTTAGCAGCTCCTTTTAATGTTCCCCCGCAAGCAAAAGAAGACCCCGCTATTCGAGGATTCTCAAGCTAACAGGGTCATTTAAATGAAATTGTTCGAACATCTGCACTTGGTATTTCCAACCATTTCTCTACGATTGTTTTAAATATAGGTACAGAGCCGGTCGTAAAAAATATTGGTGTTTCTTTATGTTTAATCGGATTATTTAGTTCATGGTAGTTTAAATATTCTTTTACATCATGAGCAGTTTCTTCAGCGGAAGAAAGTACTTTTACATGATTCCCAACTGCCTCTTCAATATGCTTTTGCAAAAGTGGATAATGCGTACAGCCTAAAATAACGGTATCAAATTGCTCTCTCTTAAGTGGCGCTAATTTTTCCATCACCATATTTCGAGCAAATTCGCCTTCGTATTCATTACTTTCTACAAGTGGTACGAACGTGGGGCATGCCAAAGGAATTACTTTACTAGACGTATTTAAAGAAGCAATAGCTTTCTCATACGCACCACTTTTAATAGTACCGCTTGTACCTAGCACTACTATTTCATTACTTTTTGTTGCTTTAATCGCCGCTCGGGCACCCGGGAAAATTACTCCTATAACCGGAAAGGGCATCTTATTACTTAAAGAATTAAGTGCCACTGCTGTTGCTGTATTACACGCAATTACAAGCATTTTGATATTCATTTTTGCCAAAGCATTAGCCAATTGCCAGGTAAATTTCCGTACCTCTTCGCTAGTTCTAGGACCGTACGGGCATCTGGCTGTGTCGCCAATGTAAATTATTTTTTCATTCGGTAGTAATTGCATAATTTCTTTCGCAACTGTTAACCCACCTACTCCAGAGTCTATAACACCAATTGGGGCATTCACGTCTAATTCCTCAGTTCTTCATCTCTTGATGTAGTTTTTCTAATAATATAGATAAATTAGCTACTTCAACTTGATCGAAATGTTGAAGTACATCCTCTAAATATTGCTGTCGTTTGTCGATAACCTCTTCTATAATTCGTGCGCCCTCTTCTAACAAATGTATACGAACAACACGACGGTCTTGTTCATCCCTTATACGCTTTACAAGGTCACTTTTTTCCATACGATCAATTAAATCCGTCGTTGTACTAAAAGCTAAATACATTTTATTGGATAAATCTCCGATAGTCATATCACCCAGTTCTAGTAGCCATTGAAGTGCTACAAACTGTGGAGGTGTAATAGTGTAGGTACTTAAAATTTGTCGACCTTTTTGTTTAATGATTCCAGATATATGTCGAAGCTCTTTTTCTAAAAAAGCGACTTGATCCTTATCTAATATTGTCTTATTTATATCCTCTGCCATCTATTCCTTCACTCCTCAAAACAATAACCTACTTTCTATTATTGTGACGTGTTATGAGGAAAATGGCAAGGATTCATATCAATTCAGCGATAGTTCACCTAATCGTAATAGTTCTACAATCGCTTGTGACCTACCCGAAACTCCTAATTTTTGTATTGTATTTGAAATATGGTTCCTAACTGTTTTCTCACTTATCGATAACAATGCTGAAATTTCCTTTGTAGAATTATCTTCTACTAATAACTGAAAGATTTGACGTTCTCTATTAGTCAAAATCGAACGATGCTGATTATTGTCGTACAATGCCATAGCCCCCTATCCACTCTCCTACTAACGTATGTAGCACAGGGATGGTAGGTGACGGCTAGTTAATACTCTTTTGAAAAACTTCTTTTTCCTCGTCAGACCATTTTGCAGCACGACCAGTTTTCTTATCAATTTGAACAATGGATCCACGGCCAGTAAAGACAATTTCACTTTTTTCGTTCTTTGCCATGTAATGTATATCCACAGAGGATGAGCCAATAGAATTTGCTTTTACATATATGCGAAGCTTCTCATCAAAGAATACTTGTTTTCCATAATCACATTGCAAATCAGCAACAACCGGAATTTTTTCTCCCTTTGGATTTAGCCAGTCATTCATGAGTTGAATATGCTTGAAGTATTCAATTCGTGCATACTCAAAATAAGCAAATGTAACCGTATTATTCAAATGTCCATACATATCCGTTTCTGAAAATCGTACACTAACCTCTGAATAAAACTGGAAATCCTGTTCCCATATCGCAATATCTTCTATGTATTTAGCCTTCATAATTAAAACTCCCCCTAAAATGAATGAATATTCATTTATTGTAACAGAGAAAGAAAAAATCTGCATAGAATAATAATATTCTACACAGATTTTCTTATAGCATTTATTATCAAGCTTCAGCTCAAAGCTTGTTGCAACATACCAATATGCTTACGCATTTCTATTAATCAACCATACGGTCGCTTCCAAAGAAGTCTTTGAACATTTGAACAGTAGTGTCACGATTCAATGCAGCGATAGAAGTTGTAAGTGGAATTCCTTTTGGACAAGCAACAACACAGTTTTGTGCGTTACCACAGTTTGCAAGGCCACCGTCTCCCATAATTGTATTTAAACGCTCATCCTTATTCATAGAACCTGTTGGATGTGCATTAAATAAACGTACTTGTGAAAGTGGTGCTGGTCCCATAAAGTTAGAACCACTGTTTACATTTGGACATGCTTCAAGACATACACCACAAGTCATACACTTAGAAAGTTCATATGCCCATTGACGTTTACGTTCTGGCATACGAGGACCTTCACCAAGATCATATGATCCATCGATAGGAACCCATGCTTTTACTTTTTTCAAAGAATCAAACATGCGTGTACGGTCTACTTGAAGATCACGTACAACCGGGAATGTTTTCATTGGTGCCAATCTGATTGGCTGTGTCAATTGATCGATCAAAGCCGAACAAGATTGACGCGGACGACCATTGATAACCATTGAACAAGCTCCACATACTTCCTCTAAACAGTTCATATCCCAAGTTACAGGAGTTGTAGCTTGGCCATCCACATTTACCGGGTTTTGACGTATTTCCATCAAAGCAGAAATAACGTTCATATTTGGTCGATAATTTACTTCGAATTTTTCCCAAAATGGTTCTGATTCAGGTGTATTTTGACGTAGTATTTCAAACTGTACTTTTTTTGTTTCAGTTGCTGTTACCATTATTAATTGTCCCCTTTCGCAGAATAATCGCGTTTACGAGGTGGAATAATAGAAATATCTACTTCTTCATAATGTAAAACTGGAGCCCCTGTAGCTGGATCAAACTTCGCCATAGTAGTTTTCAAGAACTCTTCATCATTACGTTCTGGGAAGTCTGGTTTATAATGCGCTCCACGGCTTTCATTACGATTAAGCGCACCTAAAGTTATAACGCGTGCTAAATATAACATATTTTTCAACTGACGTGTAAATGATGCGCCTTGGTTAGACCATTGTTGTGTGTCATCCATGTTAATATTTTCATAACGCTCTAAAAGCTCTTGGATTTTCTTATCAGTTGCTTCTAGTTTGTCATTATAACGAACAACAGTTACGTTATCAGTCATCCATTCACCAAGTTCTTTATGAATTAAGTACGCATTTTCCGTACCTTTCATAGACATCACTTTGTCCCATTTCTCTTGTTCCAGTTTTAGTTCAGCTTCAAATATAGAATCGTCCATATCAACAGCATGAGTTTTAAGATGACTCATGTACTTAACTGCATTTGGTCCTGCAACACTTCCGCCGAAAACAGCAGAAAGTAATGAGTTTGCTCCTAAACGGTTAGCTCCATGCTGTGAAAAATCACATTCCCCAGCAGCAAATAACCCAGGAATATTCGTCATTTGATCATCGTCTACCCATAGACCACCCATTGAATAATGAACTGCTGGGAAAATTTTCATAGGAACTTTACGAGGGTCATCACCAGTGAATTTCTCGTAAATTTCAATAATACCACCAAGTTTAACGTCTAGTTCATGCGGATCTTTATGAGAAAGATCTAGATAAACCATGTTTTCTCCATTGATACCAAGTTTTTGGTTAACACATACATCGAATATTTCACGTGTTGCAATATCACGTGGAACTAAGTTTCCGTATGCCGGATATTTTTCTTCTAGGAAATACCAAGGTTTACCGTCTTTGTATGTCCAAATACGTCCACCCTCACCACGTGCTGATTCAGACATTAATCGTAATTTATCGTCACCAGGGATCGCTGTCGGATGAATTTGAATAAATTCTCCATTTGCATAATAAGCACCTTGTTGATACACGATAGATGCAGCAGAACCAGTGTTAATGATAGAGTTAGTAGTTTTACCGAAAATAATTCCAGGACCACCAGTAGCCATAATAACCGCATCTCCGCGGAATGCACGAATTTCCATCGTTAGAAGGTTTTGTGCTTTAATACCACGACATACGCCTTCGTTATCTTTAATTATTCCAAGGAATTCCCATCCTTCGAATTTAGTTACTAATCCATCTACTTCAAAACGACGAACTTGCTCGTCCAATGCATATAGTAATTGTTGGCCAGTTGTTGCACCTGCAAATGCTGTACGGTGCATCATTGTACCACCAAAACGACGGAAATCTAATAATCCTTCAGGTGTACGGTTGAACATAACACCCATTCGGTCAAACAAGCTAATAATTCCAGGTGCAGCATCTGTCATTGCCTTAACTGGTTTTTGGTTTGCAAGGAAGTCTCCTCCATAAATAGTATCATCTAAATGTACTGTTGGAGAATCTCCTTCACCTTTTGTATTTACAGCTCCGTTAATACCGCCTTGTGCACAAACAGAGTGCGAACGTTTAACAGGTACTATTGAAAATAGATCTACATGCGTGCCATCCTCGGCAGCTTTCATTGTTGCCATTAGGCCAGCTAATCCACCGCCGACAACAATCAGTTTACTTTTTGCCATGCTATTCTCACTCCTCGATTTAATAGTAGTTGAACGTCTTTACAGTTTCTTAAACGAATGCTAGAAGAGCTTGTACGCCAACTACAGATAACGCTAAGAAGATAATTAATGTTACATATGTTGCAATTTGTTGTGATCTTGCAGATTGTGTAATACCCCAGCTAACTAGGAATGACCAAATACCGTTAGCTAAATGGAATGTAGCAGAGATTACACCTACGATATAGAAACCTAACATCCACGGATTAGATAAGATCTCTTCCATCATGTTAAAGTTAACTTCTTTTGCTCCAATAGCAGCTTGGAAACGTGTTTCAAAAACATGCCATGCGATAAATACTACAAGGAAAATTCCAGTAAAACGTTGTAAAATAAATAAATAGTTTCTTAATGTACCAAAGTTTTTCGGATTATTTTTTGCAGTGAATGCAATATAAATTCCGTAAAATGCATGGAACATTAATGGAAGATAAATTACGAAGATTTCTAACATTAATCGAAATGGTAGACTCTCCATGAAGTGAGATGCACTATTAAATGCTTCTTCGCCTCTTGTAGCAAAATGGTTTACTACTAAATGCTGCGCTAAAAACAGACCTACTGGAATAATACCTAGTAAGGAATGCAGTCGACGCCAATAAAATTCGCGCTCATTCGACAAAACAATTACCCCCTCAAATTTCCGACCGAAAGGAATGAAAACTATCGCAAAAAAACAATTGTGATCAAAACTTTCACATCATCATGTTACGTATTTATGACATATCCATTGTACTCTCATCATTTTAGAGCGTCAAGGTATCTTTCCGAATTTCCGTATGGATTCCTCTACCTTTTTTGGATAATAATTTGTTTAAATAATCACAATCTATTCGGTCCCCATTCCTATTTTTTTATGATAAAATAAATAGGCAATAATGATTTTGGAAAGAAGGGTTGCTACTTGAATGAAAAGGAACATTCACATGTAACTTCCTTTGGATATGAGTTAATAAGAGACCATGTGCTTACTTCTATTCTCGGAAAACATGAAAAAGATATATTATATTGGGCTGGGAAGGATTTAGCTCGCAAATTCCCCCTTTATTCAATGGAAGAAGCCGTCACGTTTTTCAACGAAGCTGGATGGGGCACTTTGCATTTAGAAAAAACAACAAAAGATTCAGTTTTCTATACGTTAAGTACATATAATCTACCTAGAAGTGGACAGAGTAGAAGTCATCGATTAGAAGCGGGTTTTTTAGCTGAACAACAACAGAAGCTTACTGGTTATTTAACTGAGTGCTACGATGAAGAAGTTAAAAAGAACGGCTTAGTTACTTTACAAATAAAATGGGATTCTAAAACTAAAGGGTAACAGGATAGTCAGCTAATGACTTTTCCTGTTACCCTTTTCAATAAATAAGCGTATATAAAAGTGTCCCGTAAACACAGGGTTTATGTGGCTTGAAAGATTGAATAATACTACTGATTTCCGTTTCAACGCACTTTCATGTTTCAAAGTTAGCGTAACGATACAGAAACAGGCGGATGCTTTCCACTGGGGAGTGATGAGCTATCTCCCTCGCTTACGCGTCGTTGTGATAAAAATCAAACGGTAATAATATAGCAATAAGTCTGTCCAAAGTCTGCAGAAAACGGTAGAAACAGGTTTTGAACTTTAAGAACCAAGCATCTTTTTACCTGTTTTTTTGATTTTATTTGAGATAGTTTAATTTCAACAGTACTTTAAACTATAAATTATTGTACTGATTGATGCGTTAATGCAAGATCAAATTCGTCATGTAATGCATTAGCAGCTTCTATCATATGCTGCTGAGGTACGACAACTGATACTTTTATCTCAGATGTACTTACCATTTTCACAGGAATATTCTCTTTTCTTAATCGGTCAAACATTTGAGCAGCTACCCCTGGGTTTGATACCATCCCTGAACCAACAATAGAAACCTTAGAAAGACCTACTTCAAAATCTGCGAAAGTAAAACCAAGCTCCTGTTTATGTGTTTCTAAAACTGTAATTGTTTCAGCCAAGGATTCCTTTTTAATTGAAAAAGAAACTGCGGGTTTCACTCCATCAACTATCGACTGGACAATTATATCCACGTTAATATGATTTGCAGCTAAAGTAGTAAAAATAGAAGCTAAAGATCCGTTAAATGGCACCTCGTATTCTATAGTTAATCGAACGATATCGGATTCAAACGCTACCCCACGAACTACTAAATTATTTTCCACATCTACTTCCTCCTTCAAAATCGTTCCTTCTCCATCTTTATAACTTGGGCGAACTCGTAATGGAACCTTGTAGTTTTTAGCGAATTCAACCGCACGTGGATGCAATACCCCTGCACCTAAATTAGCTAGTTCTAGCATTTCGTCATATTCAAGTTGTTCCAACCTTCGAGCCTTCTCGATATAGCGCGGATCTGATGTATAAATACCATCAACATCCGTATAAATATCGCAAATTTCTGCTTTGATAGAAGCAGCAATAGCTACAGCAGTTGTATCAGATCCGCCTCTGCCAAGGGTTGTAATCTCTCCTTCTTCTGATATCCCCTGAAAACCTGCTACAATAACCACTTTATTTGAATCAAGTAAACTATCAATTTTAGCGGGATCCAGTTTCAGTATTTTTGCATTTCTATGTATATCATCTGTTATGAGACCAGCTTGAGCACCAGTCAGAGAAATGGCATCTATCCCAATTGCATTTAACCTAATAGAAAGTAAAGCCATCGTAACTTGCTCCCCATTGGATAAGAGCATGTCCATTTCACGTTTTGATGGTGATTCTGCTAATCCAAAAGCAAGGTTTGATAATTCATCCGTTGTTTTACCCATTGCAGATACTACAACAACAATATCATGTCCTTTATCTTTCTCACGTTTCACTCGAGTAGCAACATTTTCAATTTTTTCAGTTGATTCAACTGAAGTACCGCCAAATTTCATTACAATTTTAGTCATGAACATCCGCTCCCTAATTAATCTGTAAGGATTAAAAAATGCTTTCCACATATTGTGAAAAGCATTGTCTCATACACGGTCCAAAAAATCTGCCCATGTGAGATAGCCCTCCAGAATATAAATTCTGACAATTCTACATCTATTAAATGCAGAACCAACAATAGAATAGGAAAAGCTAATCTATGTTTCGGCGAAAAACCCTTTCCACAGCCATTCTAGGAACTTCCCTTCCTCCTGCTGCGTACTGATGTCTAATCGCACCTCTATCTTCACTTAAAATACAGTGAAATATTCAATTACGCCTCGGTGTAAATGCGTCCAGACTTTGAATTGCGTTTACGCATTAACTCCTTCAAAATCTATGACATCCACCAGAAGCTTAACTTGAATCAGCAATTTTTAACCACGTATTTGCGTCGTTTTTGTGTTGAGTCAAGTTAAATTGTTTCAACCATAACACATGATTATTCAGAAGACAATATATTTTTCTGAAAATGATTAACCATGATCTCTGCTTGCTTACTAGGAAGACCCGCTTCCATAAACTCTTCTTTACTAGCAGCTTGTATTTTCTTTAAGGAACCAAAATGCTTTAATAATAACTTTTTCCGTTGAGGTCCGATTCCTTCTATACCATCGAGCGATGATGCAATAGTATGCTTCCCTCTTTGTTGCCTATGGAATGTTATAGCAAAACGATGGACTTCATCTTGAATACGTTGTAGCAAATAAAAACCTTCACTCGTCCGCTTCATCGGTATTAGTTCCAAAGGGTCTCCATATATAAGCTGAGAAGTTTGATGCTTGCCATCCTTTGCAAGACCTGCAATTGGAATATCTAACCCCAATTCATCCTCTATAATTTCTCGTGCAGCTTCAATTTGCCCTTTTCCTCCATCAATAATAATTAAATCAGGCAGTGGCAAGTTTTCCTTAAGTACACGAGTATATCTTCTACGTACAACTTCGCGCATTGCTCCGTAATCATCATGCTTAGCTGCGGTTTTAGTTTTATACTTACGATAATCTTTTTTGCTGGCTCTACCATCAATAAAAACAACCATTGCAGATACCGCATCAGTCCCATGAATATGAGAGTTATCAAAAGCTTCAATTCGCATTGGAGGTGCAATATTCATCGAATCACCAAGCTGCTCTATCGCGCCTATCGTCCGTTCTTCTTGTCTTTCGATTAAATGAAATTTCTCCGTCAGTGCAATTTTAGCATTTTTTTCTGCCAATTCGACCAGATTTTTCTTCGTCCCTCTTTGTGGTACGAAAATCTTCATTTCTAACAGTTTTGAAGACAAGTCAATATCCGTACTCATAGGAACATAAATTTCTTTTGGTTTAATATGTTCTGACTTCGCATAAAATTGACCTAAAAATGTTATAAACTCCTCCTCTGGATCTCGGAAGATTGGAAATAAAGAAACATCTCTTTCAATAAGCTTCCCTTGTCTGATAAAGAATACTTGAACACACATCCATCCTTTATCCACATGGAAACCAAAAATATCTCTGCTTGTGAAATCATTCATCGTCATTTTTTGTTTTTCCATAACTTGTTCAATATGTGAAATCTGATCACGGTACTCTTTTGCTCTCTCAAATTCAAGCGCTTCTGCAGCTGAATTCATCTTCGTAACCAATTCTTTTTTCACTTGCGTATGCCCGCCATTCAGGAAACTAGTAATTTCATGAATGATTTTATCATAAGCATTTGCTTCAATTTTTTTCACACATGGAGCTAGGCACTGACCCATATGATAGTAAAGACAAACTCTATTCGGCATTTTTTGACATTTGCGAAGTGGATATAAACGATCCAGTAGTTTTTTCGTTTCATGTGCCGCATGAGAATTCGGATAGGGTCCAAAGTATTTCCCTTTATCTTTTTTAACTTGTCTTGTAATGATCAGTCTCGGATCTTTTTCAGCAGTAATTTTAATATATGGATACGTTTTATCATCTTTTAACATAATATTGTATTTAGGATCATGTTTTTTAATAAGATGGAGCTCGAGTATTAAAGCTTCCACCTCAGATGAAGTGACGATATATTCAAAGTCAACAATTTCTTGTACTAATCGAAGCGTTTTCCCGTCGTGAGCTCCTTTGAAATATGAGCGCACGCGATTTTTTAATATTTTTGCTTTTCCTACATAGATAATAGTTCCTTGTCGGTCTTTCATTAAGTAACATCCTGGCTCATCTGGTAGGATGGAACACTTTTGTTCGATCAAATCATTATTCATATTATCACCTGTTTAAAAAAACCGGGTACTATGTAGCACCCGGTTTTGAATTATGCGTTTTTTTCTACTAATTGTACTAATGCTTCTTTTGGTTGGAACCCAACAGCCTTGTCTACAGGTTGGCCATCTTTAAATAATACTAGTGTTGGGATAGACATAATACCGAATTGACTTGCAGTCGCTTGGTTTTCATCAACGTCTACTTTTACGATTTTAACTTTATCGCTCATTTCAGCATCCATTTCTTCTAATACTGGAGCTATCATTTTACAAGGTCCGCACCACGTTGCCCAAAAATCTACTAATACTAAACCTTCTTCTATTTCTGTATTAAAAGTTTGATCTGTTCCGTGAACTATTGCCATATTAAAAATTCCTCCTTTGTCTACTATGTAATGATTATAACAGACAGAAATATCTACATCTACATATTAGCTTGAAAGAAAACAACCGATAACAAAACCGAGCAAAACGCCCGATCCTGTAAGAACATAAACATAGATATACCGTTGACGATTTCCGCTCCGGGCGGACGCTTTCCGTGGGGTGAGCGATGAACCATCCCCTCCGCTACGCGTTCGATGGGTTGTTTCATCTGTCTCACTGTTCCCACTGGAGTCGCCGCCCCTACGCTCCAATCAACCGTGTACACTTTTAGTAAAAAGATAGTTGAATGCAATCTCACTTAATTATTCGTAGTATATTTAGATCCGATGTGTTGAAATGGACCATTATACAAAGAAAATTCACTGTCATCAACTATCTTTAAACAATAGCATTTCTTCTAATTCATATTCGACAACAGTATTAACGCTTTCTAAAATTGGATCAATCTTAACATTGTTTTGTCAAAATTTATATTATAGTACTAAGCTATAATTGATTGTAGTGAAATGTGGCGACTCCAGCGGGAAAAGCGTTAGGCGAAGACCCCGCAGCGCAGCGAGGAGGCTGAGGCAATGCCCGCGGAAAGCGTCCACATGTAACGAAAATCACAGGATTATTCATTCTTTAAAATCTTATGAAGACAGTGTACACGATACATTTTCATATACTTTATTCTACAAAAAAGAAGACTGCCCAAAATTGTAGTTTTGTACAGTCTCCATTATTATTAAGCGTTTACTTTAAGTTTTTTGAACTCTTCTATAAGCATTGGAATTACTTCGAACAAATCTCCAACGATACCGTAGTCTGCAACTTTGAAAATATTTGCTTCTGGATCTTTGTTGATAGCTACAATAATTTTCGAGTTAGACATCCCTGCTAAATGCTGAATCGCTCCAGAAATACCTGCTGCGATATAAAGATCCGGAGTTACCACTTTACCTGTTTGACCGATTTGTAATGAATAATCACAATAATCAGCGTCACAAGCTCCACGAGAAGCTCCAACTGCTCCACCTAGTACGTCTGCAAGTTCTTTTAAAGGTGCAAATCCTTCTTCACTCTTAACTCCGCGACCACCAGCGATAACAACTTTGGCTTCCGATAAATCTACACCTTCTGTAGATTTACGAACTACTTCTTTAATAATTGTACGAAGATTAGTTATATCAACTGACATAGAAGATACTTCAGCTGACTTACTATCATCTTTTGCATGAGGCGCAATATTGTTTGGACGGATAGTGATAAATTCAATACCATCTTTTACTTTAACTTTCTCAAAAGCTTTACCAGAGTATATTGGACGGATAAACACGGCCGCATCTCCTTCACCTTCAATAGAAGTTACGTCTGATACTAAACCAATTTGTAGTTTACTTGCAATTTTAGGAGATAAATCTTTCCCAAGTGCTGTATGACCAAATACGATTGCCTCTGGATTTTCCTGTTCAATCACAGCTAGCAATGCTTGACCATAACCGTCTGATGTATATTGTTTTAAATGTGGATGCTCCACAGTTATTACACGATCAGCACCATATTTTCCAAGCTCATTAGCCAGTTCTCCCACTGAATCTCCTAATAGAACACTAACAACTTCTCCGCCGCTAGAAATTTGTTTAGCAGCAGCGATCGCTTCATATGATACGTTACGAAGAGCACCTTCACGTGCTTCTCCTAATACTAATACTTTTTTAGACATGCTTTTTTCCTCCTAATATTAAAATTATTACGAATCAAATATGCATTGGCACATTTTCTCCTGTGCAAACTCTTCGCAGTACAATATTTGCTGTATGAAGTTAAACGACTTTTGCTTCCGAGTGAAGTAAATGAACTAACTCTTTTACTTGATCAGCTAAATCGCCTTCTAATACTTTTCCAGCTTCCTTTTTAGGAGGTAAATAAATTTCGATTGTTTCTGTTTTTGCTTCTACATCATCTTCATCTATATCTAAATCATCTAATTCAACTTCTTCTAAAGGCTTTTTCTTTGCCTTCATAATCCCTGGAAGAGATGGATAGCGTGGTTCATTTAGACCTTGCTGAGCAGTAACCAATAATGGCAATGAAGTTTCTAATACTTCTGTATCTCCTTCAACATCACGTTTAATTGTTACTGTAGTTCCATCAATCTCTAAGTTTGTAATAGTAGTTACATAGTTAATGCCTAAGCTCTCAGCAACTCGTGGCCCAACTTGTCCGGATCCACCATCAATCGCTACGTTACCTGCTAATATTAAATCCGGATTTTTATCTTTTAAGTACTCAGAGATAATATGTGCGGCTGTAAACTGATCTAACTCTTCTACATCATCTTCTATATTAATAAGTACCGCTTTATCTGCACCCATTGCTAGTGCAGTTCGAAGTTGCTTCTCAGCATCTTCTCCACCCATCGTGAGAACTGTTACTTCTCCACCTTGTGCGTCACGAACTTGTATTGCCTCTTCTATTGCATACTCATCGTATGGATTAATGATGAATTCTGCACCATCTTCTTGAATTTTACCCCCGCTTACTACGATTTTCTCTTCTGTATCAAATGTACGTTTTACTAATACATAAATGTTCATTTAGATATCCTCCCAATGTAAAATATTATTTACCTTTAAATATTGGTTCTCTTTTTTCAATAAATGCAGAAATACCTTCTTTTGCATCCTCTGAAACAAATACAGTTCCAAAAGCATTTGCTTCTGCTTTAACACCTTCATGATAGGAAGCTGGTTTAGCGTACTGAAGCATTTCTAATGCATTTTTAACCGCAATTGGACTTTTCTTAGCAATCTTGACTGCAAGCTTTTTGGCATGATCAAATAATTCTTCTTCCGCATAAGCATGATTAGCAAGTCCTAACTGAGCCGCTTCTTTCCCACTAATAGGATCACTTGTTAACAACATTTCTGCTGCTTTTGCAAACCCTACATAACGGGGTAAACGTTGTGTGCCAGCAAACCCTGGTATTAGTCCTAGTTGTAATTCAGGTAACCCAAGCTTTGCATTTTCTGAAACTAGTCGGATATGACAACTCATCGCAAGTTCAAGACCTCCGCCAAGTGCAGCACCATGAATTGCAGCAATAACGGGTTTCGAGAAAGTTTCCACTCTTTCGAAAATTGTTTGCCCACTTGCAGCAAGCTCAGAGAATGCTGCTCCAGATGTAATCGAGGTAAATTCTTTTATATCTGCTCCTGCGGAGAAAAATCTTCCTTCTCCTTTTAGCAAGATTACTCGAACTGCATCATCATGTTCCACTGCATCTAATAACTCATTGACTTCTAATATAACCCCTCTTGCCAAAGCGTTTGCTGGTGGACGATTTAGTGTTACTGTAGCTACACCATCTTCAATATTCCATGACAGAAATTCCATTTCCCCACTCCCCCTTGGTTAAACTTTTACACCATTTAACAATAGACGATGTACTTTACTTGTTAGATCAACTAAATCATATTTATGCTCGTTCATTACCCAAGTAGTAGTCGTCTCATCAATTGTACCAAAAACCATTTGTCTTGCTAAGCGAATATCTATCGAATGATCAAATTCTCCTTGTTCAATTCCCTCTTTTAAAATTGTATCTAGTAATACTAAATAATTTCTTAAAACCGCATTGATGCGTAATCGCAATGCTAAATTGGCTTGTCTTAATTCCAATTGAGTAACCGTTGCTAAATGATGATCACTTGATAACACCATAAAATGATTCTCAATCATCTTATACAACTTTTCTGATGAACTAATTTCTTGTTGAATAATTTCTTTTAGATTGTCTGCAAATATCTCCATTTTTTCTTCAAACACGGAGACTAAAATTTCTTCTTTGTTTTTAAAATATAAATAAATTGTCCCGTCAGCTACTCCCGCCTGTTTGGCAATTTTAGAAACCTGTGACTGATGGTATCCATTTTCAGCGATAACAATAATTGCCGCGTCAATGATTTGTTTATATTTTGGTTTGTCCTTCTTCATTATGAATTCACCACCAATTAATCAATTACGCTATGGCGTAATTGTGTCAGGACTATGTATTGAGCAAGCTAAATTCATAATCTGTGACATCCGCCAGAGGCTTTCATTTAATTCAGCGTCCGTTATAACTCTTGCTGAAAAAAATAAAAATATGAATGATGATTCATTCATATTTTTATATTATATTTAATTTTGTCGATTGTCAATAATCAATTAACTTGGGACTGTTTGTTTTTGCTTCTCTTTTTCTTCATCTATTAACGTTCTTCTTAAAATCTTACCTACAGCTGTTTTCGGAAGTTCTGCTCTGAACTCATAAATTCTTGGCACTTTAAACGCAGCTAAGTTCTCACGACAAAAAGTGTTTAACTCCTCTTCTGTTACAGTTGATCCCTCTTTAACTACTATAAATGCTTTTACAGTTTCTCCTCTGTAAGGATCTGGAACTCCAGCAACAACGCATTCTTGAATTGCAGGATGTTCATATAATACCTCTTCTACATCCCTAGGATAAATATTATAGCCTCCTGCAATGATTAAATCTTTTTTACGATCGACTACATAAAAGTAACCGCTTTCATCCATGTATCCTAAATCTCCAGTTAAAAACCAACCATCGCGCATAGTCATTTCCGTATCCTCTGGTCGATTCCAATACCCTTTCATTACTTGAGGTCCTTTAACTGCAATTTCTCCGATTTCTCCAAATGGTAATGGAGTCGTTGAATCAACCGCAAAAATTGCTGCTTCTGTATCCGGCCAAGGAATACCGACTGATCCTTTTATCCGATCCTCCGTATAAATCAAATTCGCATGGGTTACCGGGGAAGTTTCGGTTAAGCCGTAGCCTTCTACTAATCTACCACCAGTAATCTTTTCAAACTTTTCTTGTACTTCTAATGGTAATGGAGCAGACCCACTTAAACAAGCACCAATTGAAGATAAGTCATATTTTTGGATATCGGGGTGATTTAATAACCCAATATAAATCGTTGGAGCTCCTGGGAAAATAGTTGGTTTCTGCTTATCTATCGTTTTTAATGCAGTTTCCACATCAAACTTTGGTAACAATACCATTCTATTACCTAGCATAACAGAAAAGATTAAAACAGTAGTCATTCCATAAACATGAAAGAATGGGAGAACTCCTAAAATAGTTTCTTCGCCTTCTTTGCATTTATAGTTCCATACTGTACACATAGTAGTATTCGTTACTAAGTTTTTATGGGTAAGCATAACTCCTTTTGGAAATCCTGTTGTACCGCCCGTATATTGTAATAGTGCAATATCCTCTTCAAAATCAAAATCCATATTAATCGCTTCAGCTTTTCCGACTTTCATAATCTCCGGAAATAAGTGATTTATCCCTCTATGTTCTACTTTAACACTAAACCCGTATTGTTTCTTTTGGATAAAAGGATAGACAAGATTTTTAGGGAATGGTAAATAATCCTTAATACCAGTAACAATAATATTCTCTAAGTCTGTTTCTTTTAAAACTTTTGTTACACGTGGAAATAATATATCCATAGTTAAAATAACTTTTGCCCCAGAGTCCTTCATTTGATATGCTATTTCTCTTTCTGTATAAAGAGGATTTGTCTGAACAACAATTGCTCCCGCATATAATGCACCATAGTATCCAATTACCCCTTGTGGACAATTTGGTAGCATAATCGCTACTCTGTCTCCTTTTTGGATTCCAATCGACTGTAAGTAGTTAGCAAATTTCAATGAAGACTCGTAAAGCTCTTTGTACGATACATCTCTCCCCATGAAATGTATAGCAACCTTGGTAGGAAATTTCCTATACGCTCTAGTTAAGTATTCTTGAACTGGAATATGTTCATAATCGAGCGTGTGCGGAATTTCTGGTGGATATTGTGCTAACCACGGCTTTTCTGTCATATTAATGCCCCCTTTGTTTATAATAGCGTGAATATTCCTATTTTTAATTATAGAGAAAAATGAATGACAATTCAATTCTTTAATTAAAAAGAGTTATTTGACGATTTGCTACTCAACAATAGCAAAAAATAAAAAGACTGTAACGCTCACTCCATCATCATTAAGATTAAAAGTGCTACATTACAGTCTTTAAATACGCTATTAATTTATTATATTAATTTGCAACGATATATATTATACCTACTAAGACAAATAGTAGGCCAACAGCCAATAATATTTTTGACAATTTTTCCATTGTAAACGCTCCTAAGAAATACTTGCACCAATAACAAATGATAACCCGACAGAAATAACTAGTGAAATAAACCCAATTGAACGATTATCGTTTTCGATTTCCTCATCAACATTAAAGCTCGGCGTTAAAAACTCAAATAACAGGTATGCAATAATCAGTAATGTAAACCCAAATAAACCCCAACCTACCATTTCAAAGAATGTATTGTGTTGTTCTATGGAATACCTAAAAATGTTACACACACCAAAAATTTTCCCACCAGTAGCAAGTGCAACTGCTACATTACCTTTTTTTATTTCTTCCCAATTCTTATATTTCGTGACGATTTCAAAAATAACCATCGAAACGAGCAAGCATAGAATAACAACACTAAAATAACCTGCAGACTCTACGAGTGGGTTTGACCAGAAACTGGATAGAACCATACTTAAAAAACCCCTTTTACACTTTTCCTTCTATACGGAGAGCCCGATAAAAAGTTTCATAAATTATATATTATTTTAATTCTACAACTGTTACACCATGGCCACCCTCACCAGCTTCTCCGAAACGAAAGCTTTTCACACGAGAATGATTTTTCAGAAATTGTTGTATAGCTTGTCTTAATACGCCAGTACCTTTTCCATGAATAATTGAGATTCTCGGGTAATTCGCGAGAATTGCATCATCTAAATACTTTTCTGTACGCATTATGGCATCCTCGTAACGTTCACCACGAAGATCTAATTCTAATTTCACATGGGAGTCTCTTCCGCGAATGGAATTCACAGATACCGTCTGTTTTTGTTTCTCTGGTTTAACAAATTCTAAATCTGATTCGTCCAGTTTCATCTTTAACATACCAATTTGAACAGACCATTCCGAGTTAGACAGCTTCTCTAACAGAGTCCCTTTTTGACCGAAGCTTACTACCTTCACTTCATCGCCGGATTTCAACTCTTTTAATGTTTCATTTAACTTTTTTTGTTTCTTCAATACGGGATTATCCGGCAAAGCAGCATCTAGACGTTTTTTCGCATCGATCAATTCATGTTCTTTTACAAACTTATGTGTATTAGCTTGCATTTTTCGCAGTTCACTTATAATGTCATCTGCTTCTCGACGAGCTTCATCAACAATTTTCTTTGCCTTGTCTTTTGCTTTTTGTTCTAGTTTTTCTTTATTTTGTTCTAGTTCAGCTAATCGTAATTCTAAACCTTCTTTTACTTTACGAGCTTCCTCTAAATGTACTTCTGTTTCTTCCGCATCTTTTTCTGCTTGTCGACGACTGTCCTCAAGAGAAGCAATCATAGAGTTCACTTCTCCGCGATCTGTTCCTGTAAACGTTTGAGCTTGGCTGATGATATATTCTGGTAAACCAAGTCGCTCGGAGATCTCAAAGGCATTACTTCTTCCGGGAACCCCTATTAACAGTTTATAAGTCGGACTTAAAGTTTCTATGTCAAATTCAACACTAGCATTAGCAACGCCAGGTCTATTATATCCATACGCCTTAAGTTCAGGATAATGTGTAGTTGCCATTACACGTGCACCTGTGCCATGTACTGCATCCAAAATAGAAATTGCGAGTGCTGCACCCTCTTGTGGATCGGTACCTGCACCAAGCTCATCAAATATGATCAATGATTTATCGTCATATTTTTTTAATATATCGACAATATTAACCATATGAGAAGAAAAAGTACTTAAACTTTGCTCAATAGATTGCTCATCTCCGATATCTGCAAATACTGATTCAAACAAAGCAACTTCAGAGCCATCCAATGCAGGAATAGGAAGTCCACTTTGAGCCATTAATGTACAAAGACCAACTGTTTTCAGTGTAACCGTTTTACCACCTGTATTCGGCCCAGTAATTACAATTGTTGTAATGTCTTTTCCAAATTCGATTGTATTTGGCACAGCTGCCTCTATTGGAATAAGTGGATGTCTTGCTTTCACTAAACGGATATAACCTTCGTTATTAATGACTGGCATCGTACATTTTTGAGCTTGTCCATATTTAGCTTTAGCTAGAATAACATCAACCTCTCCCAGTACATTTACTAATAGAAAGATGTCATGTCCCACTATTTCTACCTCAGCTGTCAATCTAATAAGGATACGATTAATCTCTTCCTGTTCCTTCACTTTTAAGCTTCGAATATCATTGTTTATTTGGACTACTGCTGAAGGTTCGATAAATAATGTTTGCCCTGAAGAGGATTGGTCATGAATTATTCCACCGTAATGACTGCGATATTCCGACTTAACAGGAATTACATATCGATCATTCCGGATTGTAATAATTGAATCTGAAAGCATTTTCGCAGCATTAGCTCCTCTTGTATAGCTTTCTAGTTTTTCTCGCACCCGACTAACTTGAATGCGTAATTGTTGGCGAATAGAGCGCAATGTACTACTAGCACTATCTAATACTGAACCGTTTTCATCTACACAATCATTAATTTCATGTTCAAGAGCTGTTAAAATCGGAATATCTTCCTTTTTTTGAAGGAAGTGTGGAATCTTAACATCTTCCGATTCCGCTACATTTTCTAAAAACTGGCGTAATATTTTGCTTGCACGTATGGTACTTGCAATTTCCATTAATTCCGTAGGGCTAAGCATACCGCCAATTTGGGCACGTTTAGCATGGGGGCGGATGTCTGTCATTCCCCCCATTGGAACATTGCCACGTAACCGAAGAATTGACATACCTTCGTCCATTTCCTCTAATAACTTCGTCACTTCTACAAAATCAACAGAAGGAATGAGGTTATCTATATGGCTTTTTCCAATAGAAGAAGTACAGTAATTTGAAACCTCTTCTCGAATTTTATAATACTCTAAAGTTCTCAGTGCTCTTTCAGCTATCAACCGAGGCACCTCCTAATTATTTCTGGATATATTCCTTAAACTTCTCAAAAGACCAAGTGTTCACAATATTATCTTTACGCAACCAGGCTTTTTGAGCATATCGAACACCAATATCCATATATTTCAGCTGATCGATATGATGAGCATCCGTATTAATGGCTATTGGAACACCTTTTTCTTGGGCTAACTTTAAATATTCTGTGTTCAAATCGAGACGATATGGGTTTGCATTTAACTCCAAAATCTTACCATATTCCTTCGCCCATTCTATTAGTGTTGGAACATCTGGATTATAACCATCTCTTTGTTCGATTATTCTTCCCGTTGGATGCGCTATCATATGTACATATGGATTCTTCAACGCATTTAAAAGTCTCTCCATAATCTTTTCTTGTGGCTGACTAAAACTTGAATGGATAGAAGCTATAACAAAATCTAGTTGCACCAATACATCATCTTCAAAATCAAGTGATCCATCTGGTAGTATATCCATTTCGGTACCAGCAAGTATTTCAATATCTGTATATTTCACATTAAGCTCACGTATGATTTCCATTTGGTTTAATAATCGTTCTTTAGAAAGTCCGTTTGCTACTTTTAAATAGTTTGAATGATCCGTAATCACCATATGAGAATAACCTTTTGCACGGCAGGCTTCTACCATTTCTTCTATAGAATGAGCACCGTCCGACCAAGTACTATGCATATGAAAATCGCCATGTATATCATTATGATTTACTAGTAGAGGTAGCTGATCTAACTTAGAAAATTCCGATCCGTCCTCCCGCACAGTTGGCGGTATAAAAGGTAAGTCAAAGAAAGCATAAAAATCTTCTTCAGAATCAAAATGCTCCACACTACCATCAGGTAGCTCAACCCCATATTCACTGATTTTCTTCCCTTGTTCTTTTGCAATTTGACGCATTTTAATATTATGGTCTTTCGAACCAGTAAAATGATTTAGTGCAGAAGCATACTGGCTTATTTCCACAAGTCGGAAATCGACATCAATCTCTACTTCCACATCTAAAGTTACAGAAACTTTCGTATCTCCAGCAGCAATTATCTTTTTTACAGGAAGTACTTTTAATAATTCTTCTCTTACTTCTTGAGGAGAACTTGTAGCGATTATAAAGTCGATATCCTTACTAGCCTCTTTTACTCTTCTGAACGAACCAGCAACGGAAAATTTATCGATCAAAGAAATAGAAGAAAGTTTGTATTCAATTAGCTCTACGATTGGTTCAATTTGCCAAACAGCAGTTCGTTCCGGTTTAGCTTGAAGGTTTACTATTTCTAATAGTATCTTTTCTTCTGTCTTCTTAGCAAATCCAGGAAGACTTTGGACTTTTCCTTCTTCACACGCAAGCTTCAGCGAATCTATTGAATCAATATGTAATTCCTTGTAAAGCTTGGCGATTTTTTTACCGCCAAGTCCTGGAATCTTAAGCATTGGTAGAAGGCCACTAGGAACTGTTTCTTGTAGCTCCATGAGTAAAGAAGATTCACCGACAGTGGTTAATTCCTCAATTACAGCCCCAGTTGCAGCTCCAATTCCTTTTAAAGATAAGATATTATCCATTTCAGACAAGCTTCTGTCATCTAATTCTAGAACCTGTGCAGCCTTCCGAAAAGCAGATACTTTAAAAGGATTTTCACCTTGTAATTCCATATATAACGCAATTTTTTCTAATGTTTTAATAATCGTCTTCTTATCCAACGATAACACCCCTATCATTTCAATTAGCAATGTAGCTAACCTAACTTAAGATAAATCTGGTAAAAGACATACTTGGTCCTTTATTGGCAAAACCTGTTTCTATCGTTTTCGAAGCCCTTTGGATAGACGTTTTACTATATGATTACCGAGTGAATGCTCTCGGGATGCAGGTTGGTTGTGAAGTTCGTCACAACCAACCTGCATCCCTTTTTTCGATAATCTTATGGCTTTTGTCTATCCGTTGCCCTCCTACAACTCTTAGAAAACAGGTTAGCGCGTTTTTGGATAACGAGAGAAAAGATACTATCTTATTCATAAAGGAAGCTCTCGAAGATACAATTTCGTTTCGCTATTTGGCTTCTTTATATAGTAAACACTTACTACTTCTCTTTATTTCCACTAGTATAAAAGAAAATCTATTCTCTTCTTCGATCATTGGATAATAGCTTTCTAATTGAAAAGCAATTACAAATAATATGACCATCTCTAAAATTTGACCAATCTTATCATCTAAGCGATAAGTTAGGATAAATCTTCTAGTGGAGTACTACACACTGATTGATCTTCGTTACAGGTGGCGACTCCGGCGGGATGAGTGAGATAGATGAGATATCACAGAGACGCGAAGCGACGGTGATAGCTCATCGCTCCCCCCGCGGAGGCCAACAGGATGTTGGTCACGAAGGCGTGGCGCACTTAGCCTTTGTACTCCACCTGAAACGGAAACCAGCTGTATTATTCATTCTTTAAAGTCCCGTGTTCCCGGATGATTTTTATATACTTTCTTATTCCTTCAAAAAAACTTCCCTCTACCGAGAGAAGTTACTTTTCAATATAAATATACCACCAATTTTTAACCATCTCTGATAGGATTGGCGTATGGTCTAACATCCATCCGGTTAAAACTGAACCTGATATTAAGTTTTGGATAATATCGATTGGTAAAAGGGCAAATACATACAGTAGTACAAATATAATAAAATAAAATTCGATAAGTCCTAAAATTGCTCCTACAATATTGCTTACAAAACCTAAAATAGGTAAATACTTTAAAAAGTCAAACATTGAAGCAATCATCTGTAAAGCAAATTTTACAGCAATAAAAATAAGCGCAAAAGCAATAATTCGATAAAATGTTTGAGCCAAATCTAAACTCTCTACTGCAATTGTCAATTTAGAACCGGCAGTTACAGCAGGAAATGGAATCCATAAAACAAATTTATCTGCAAGTGGTTTATAATAAGAGTATGCCACTATTAGTGCTACAATAAATCCTGTCATGTGGATAAGTTGAACAATCAATCCGCGCTTTGCGCCAGTTATTAAACCGCCAACAAGTAATATCAATATAATTATATCTAACATATTTTCAGTCCTTTAACCTTTTCAATTCTTCTTCAAGTAGCTCTAATTGTTCTTTTACTTTTATGTAATCATGTACAGTATTTACAGCTGTGAGCACTGCAAGCTTTGCAATATCTAGCTGACCGTTATGTGAATGTATTTCTCTCATTTTATCATCCACTATTGAAGCTACTAGTCTCATATGGCCTGAAGATTCAGAACCTACCATTTTATAATTCTGTCCATATATATCAACCGAAATTCGTGTTTTTTCCTGTTCTGACAAAGCCATACCCTCCTCAGAAAATCCTAATACTAATAATAACACGAAATAGATTACGATGTGAAGAAAGGAACGAACGAATGTCAAACGAAGTCTTATTAATGAAGCCACATGAAATAGAAAAAGTAAAATCCTATTATATGAAGTTCAAGGTAGAACGCTCTGCCCCTGGTGTTGTTTTTGCTGCAAAACTAGTAGATACAGCTATTACCATCTATAAATCGGGCAAGGTAATGTTTCAAGGAAACGGTGCTACTCGGGAGGCATCTCTTTGGGGAACAAGTTCTACTAAATCTTCATCAACAAGTGTAGCTAAAGGAGACGTTTTACCTGCTAATTTTTCCTCATTGTCCGTACTAGGTTCTGATGAAACAGGAACTGGTGACTATTTTGGTCCTATTACAGTTGCTGCTTGTTATGTTCATGCAAACCAAGTAGAACTAGTGAAAGAATTAGGTGTTAAGGATTCCAAGATGCTAACGGACGATGTGATGCGTAAAATGGCACCTGACTTGATGGCAACACTAACTCATAGTGTCTTGGTGTTGAATAATGAAAAATACAATGATATACAATCTCGTGGGTGGTCTCAAGGAAAAATAAAAGCACTCATGCACAACCAAGCACTAAAGCATGTGTTAAAAAAAATGGAAACAGAAAAACCCGCATATATATTAATCGATCAATTTGCAGAGCGTGGCATTTACTATAATCATCTTAAAATGGAGAAAGAAATCATCCAAGAAAATGTTTTGTTTTCTACAAAAGCTGAGCAGCTTCATGTTGCAGTTGCAGCGGCATCCATTATTGCAAGATATGCATTTTTAAAGGAAATGGATCGTTTGACTGAAATAGCAAATACCACGATACCGAAAGGAGCAAGCGCAAAAGTCGATGAAATAGCAGCTAATATTTATTTGAAGCACGGAGAGGAATTTTTAAAGTCCATCACCAAATGGCATTTTGCTAATACTGGAAAAGCGATAAAAATTGTAAACAAGCGACGATTTTAGCATTGGAGTCGAACATAATTGGAAATTATTTATGAAACAGAACGGTTGTATTTATGCGTATTTGATCAATCACATATAGAGGCAGCAAAACAATTTTGGGGTGATGAAGAAGTAATGTCATTATGTGATGGGCCTTCTGCACATGAGTTGCTTCCCAAAGTGATAGAAGGATATCGTAAATTGCAAGAAGATAGAGGTTTATCCGTTTATGCAGTAATAGAAAAAGAATCGGATGAAGTAATTGGAGCTGTTGGTTTTAATCCATCTGATTCTATGGAAGTAGTAGAGCTAATTTATCATTTTAACAAAATCAAATGGGGAAATGGTTTTGCAACAGAAGCTGCGGTTGCTTGTCTAAAGCTAGCTAAAAATAAAGTAAATACTAAAATCATCACTGCATCAGCAGACCCCCTAAATCAAAGTTCATTAAAGATTTTAGAAAAAGTTGGTTTTACTTATAGAGGAATGAAGTGGTTTGAAGATACTGAGCAAGAAGAGCCTTATTATGAGTATTTACTGAAATAATCGCAACAACCTAATGACTCAATTGATCTCATAAAAAGTGGAGTAATATGAAAATTCTTAACATAGAAGTACAACCCAATGGACGATGTTGTTTGTGAAACCGGCCACTTTTCCTCCTAAAGCTCCTATCATTGCAAATTAGTACAGATAACACAAAACCATAGAAATGCATAACATGTATCTGTACATGTTTAAATAGCGATGGAGGTTAGAGTATGGTAAATTTTCAAGCTTTTCATGGTACTGTTACCATGATTAGTGATTTTATGACTGGGTCTAATGGTGAAGGAGAAGGTTGTTATACATTAATGTCCGTAGATAACGGCAATGGAACTTCAGTAAATTTCGTGGTGTCCCCCACTACTTATTTTGTAGACCATGTAATGATAGTAGTTGGAGATAGGGTGACAGGATACTATGATGCAAATGCACCTGTTCCTCTTATTTATCCACCACAATATCGAGCACTTGTTATAGCAAAAGAAAATCCAAATCAAAATGTGAAAGTAGACTACTTCAACAGCCAGTTTGAAAGTAGTGATGGTCAATTAAAATTAAATATATCACCATATACACCAATATTATTGACAAATGGGCAAGCTTTTACAAGAAATCCCGCAAACCGAAATCTAATTGTAATTTATGGTCCTACCACAAGAAGTATCCCTGCTCAAACAACACCCTATGAAATTATTGTTTGGTGTTAGAAATTTTCGAAAGGCATTATATAAATTAATGAGGCTGGGACAAAAGTAGAAATTTTATTGAATAAGGAGAAACCTTTACTAAATAATGGATATTTAATAAAATTGATTGGAATGGAGGGGCGACTCCTACGGGAATAGCGTGAAGCCTGAGACTACAGGCTCAGGCCACGCCCGTGGAAAGCGTCTCTGGAATGTAAATCAATTTTGTGCATAGCAAAAAAACAGCATTTTTCTCACAGAGAAAAATGCTGTTTTGGTTCTGTCCCAGCCTCATATTCTTTTATACTCACACCAGATTATCTGTTACTATCCTCGCTTCATCCATAACCCTTTGAACAAGTTGTGCCACAGTATCGACTCTAGCAAGTTTCGCATTTTGGCCAGCCCATAGTGACATATAATCTTGGTTATTTTGATTCGCAGATGCCTTTCGAATCGTTTGGGTTAGTGAATTTTGTATTGGAAAGTTTGGAATAACGTCTTTATATTGTTCCATCTCCATTATATATTTATTTTTAATCCCCCTTGCCCATTTTCCAGAAAAAGCACGAGTTAAAATTGTATCCCCATCCTTTGAGCACAGAATTGCTTCTTTATGTATGGGATGTGCACCACTTTCTTCACAAGTCAAAAAAGCAGTACCCATTTGGACAGCTTTTGCTCCTATACTTAACGCCGCTACCAGTCCATGTCCGTCCATTATGCCTCCAGTTCCAATCACAGGAATTTTTACTGTGTCTGCAACCTGTGGAATTAAAGACATCAAGCCAATTAAGCTATCTTCATGACTAGATATAAAGTTCCCCCTATGCCCTCCAGCTTCACTACCTTGCACAACCACTGCATCCATTCCAAGCTTCTCAATAGAGATTGCCTCTGCCACAGTTGTAGCTGTTCCAATTGTAGTTATATTAAGTTGTTTAAATTTTTCCATCACATCTGCAGTCGGGACACCAAATGTAAAGGAGCAGATTGGTACTCCTTCTTCTATAACTACGTTTATTTGCTGCATATACGAAAGAAAAGCATTGTCCACGTTCGGAAGATTGATATTCTCTTCAAATATATTTAGTTCCTCACGATATGTGTTTAATAAACTATTCACCATTTTAACTTCATTTTCCAATATTTTAAATTTGCTTGGAACAAATAGATTTACCCCAAAATTATTTGTAGTAAGTTGCTTTATCTCTCGAATCTGTTCCCGCAATTGAATAGGACTCATATAGCCTGCTCCGATCATTCCAAGTGCTCCATTGTTGGAAACAGCAGCAACGAGTTTCGACGTAGTAATTCCTCCTGCCATAGGAGCTTGAATAATCGGATAATCTATACTTAAAAGTCTTGTAATCTCATTTTCAAACATATATTACACCCCAATACTTATCATTAACCTTGTCAGAATTAAATACTTTATTTCTTTTTTACTTTCCAATCATCATAGTAATTAGCATCCAGTCCCAAATCATTAGTTTTTAGCCATTCAAATGCTTTCAACACTAATGGCGAAGCATTTTCAACAGAAATTTCTTCTTCTGTAACCCATTCGGCACCAAGTGAGTCCTGCCCTTCAAACTGTTCGGGCGCTACTAGATTACCACCTATTTGCTTTACTAAATAAAACACTGCAATATGGTGAACATCCGTCCAATCTTTCCAGTCCGATGAAACATAAAGTCAGCAATTCCAATACTTTTAATAATTTCAATTTCTAGACCAGTTTCTTCTAGAAACTCTCTTTTCATAGCAATAGTCAAGCTTTCTTTTTCTTCTAAACTACCCCTGGTAAATCCAAACGATTGATGTATGGACCTCCATTTTTGTTAATAACGAGTAGCCTTTCATCTTGGAAACAAACACCATATACCCCTTATGCTCTGTAAAACTTCCTTGCTTCTATACTATTAAACCAATCGATCGCTTGTTGTTCAATCTCTTTGGCTAATTCTTCTTTCCCATTAATATAAGCTGCCATGTCGTAAGGAAATTGTTTTGCCAACATTTTTTTAAAATCACCATAATTCTTTGCAATAACAGGGTGCTTTCTTAAAAAATTTCGAAATGCAAGATGTCTTTCAATTTCAGGATTTCCCATTTCATACATATGAACATGGTGTGTTCGATTGTCTCCACCTTTTTGGAAGTATCTACGTCCTGGAAGGCCATTTTCTCCTTTTGGCTCATAGCCATTTGCAATCATCACATCGTTATAAGCATCAATTTTTGTTATATCTCGAACAACCGGTATAATATCAATAATTGGTTTTGCACTCAAACCATCTACAGAAGTGCTTCCAATATGATGAATTACTTGAATTTCTAAGCCAAAAATCTTTTGAAGCAGTATTACTTCATCTTCAAACTTTTTCTTCCAATCTTCTACATATTCTTCTACTACTACTCTACGCATGTTCATTTTCCACCTTTTGCAGATGTCCTTCTAACAATTCTTTATGAGCATTAGAATATCTAAGAAGCGTAAATTGTTCTTCCTTAATACATTTAGTAATTCTAGTTGCTTCATCTCGTGCTAAATCATACTTTTGCTGATTGATACTTCCACTTTCTAAGGCTTCTTCCAATTCATCATCGTCCAATTGAATAATTTCTCCTGTTGGCAAGACAACAATATCTAAAATTAAATCATCCACCCAAGGAACATTATTTTCGATTCCGATTTCGTAACATATATCAATATACCATTGCACGATTTCCCCATTAGCATCGAACATCGTAGTGACGGAATAATTTTTCCCTATCGGAAAATGCTGTAGCCACATATAATGATCATCTACAATACAAATTCTTTTTTCACCGTACTGTACCCATAGTGGCTCGGTAACCTTTACCATATTTATTAATGTGATATGTCCTGTAAATTCTTTTTTCTCTACGTAAGATTTTGTATACTCTCTTTGAATAATTCGTTTCCAATCTGAGCGATCTCCATATCTTCTAAACATCTAAACACACACCCTCTATTTTTTTCGCTCATTTCCACGTTTAAAGTTCCCTGTTATTTTTGCTAAAATTAATTGCACTTCTTTATCATTTCCTGCCAATTCTATTCTTTTTAAAAACTTCTCTCCCTCTTTCCCTTTTAATATTTTCACGCGCTTTCCATGAAATTCTATGAAAACCGTATTATCCTTAGATATCTTATAACTAAAAGGGTTTTCTTCTAAACGATTTCTTTTGTCAATTCCATCCATCTATTCTCCTCCATACTTCTTTACTTTTTACATTCTCTTAAAATTGTATTTTCCCTCTTTTATTTCTAATATAATATCCGAACCTAGTATTATTCCTCTGCCTTCCGTATAATTCCCTGATAAAATCAGTTACAATGAAATAAATTATTTTAGTTTTACTTAAGGAGAATTTATTTGAAGGTACAAGTTTTATTAAAAGGGTATAATTTTTTGTTTTTCGGCTTACTCGCCCTATTTATTCCTTTTTTGCCTGTTTATTTGGGCGAACAAGGATTATCTACGAGTGAAATAGGAATAATCATCGGAACTGGTGGATTTGTGACATTATTTGCTCAACCCTTATGGGGGTTTATCAGTGATAAAACAAAAACAATCCGTAAAGTGATGCTAATACTTGTTTGTTTGACTGCAGTTTCCGGTTACTTTTTATTTAACTTCGATAGTTTTGTGTTACTAATTATATTTGCGCTATTAGTGTATTTTTTCCTAATGCCTCTTGATCCGTTAACTGAGAGTTTAAATTTCACTGTTTCGGAAATGGCTCGTATTAGCTATGGGTCCATACGTACATATGGAGCACTAGGATATGCAGTTTTGTCTTTATTGGCTGGATTTGCAATGGATTATTTTGGGGTTAGCAGCCTATCGATCTTATTTGTTTTATTGGGACTTCTATCGTTTGGAATTGTTTGGTTCATGCCTGATGTACAAGCCTCAGCAAAGCCAGTGACTATTGAGGGGTTAAAAACAGTATTGCGCAACAAAGAAATGCTTTTATTTTTAACATTAATCTTTGTAAGTTCCGTACCTGCTCGTATGAACGACACCTTTTTAGGAATTCATATTAAAGCTCTAGGAGGAGATACATCCCTGGTAGGAATTGCCTTTTTCTTAGCAGCTACCAGTGAGATCATTATCTTTGCACTTAGTTTCTGGTGGCTTAGAAAGGGTAAGGAATTAGAAATTATTACAATAGCTACGTTCTTTTACTTCTTACGTTTTTTTGTATCAGGTTTTATAACTAGTCCGGTTGCTCTTACATTGTTGCAGTTATTGCAGATGTTGACGTTTCCAATTTTCTATACTGCTGCTATTCAGTACTTGTATAACATTATGCCAAAGGAATGGCGTGCTACAGGCCAAACTGTTCTTGCATTATTATTCTTTGGATTATCTAGCATTATTGCTTCATATGCAGGAGGATTTCTCTATAAGGAGTTTGGAGGACAGACATTTTACTTCATCATTTCAGCTTTGTCCTTCATCGGAGTCGTATTTGGTATACTGTTGACTGTTCGGAAACGAAAAATATAAAATATTTCTCCTTCTGTTGAATGATGATTATTCCCCTCAAAAATGGGTATTAAAAATACATAGACTTAAAATTAGTACCTTTTACTAAACTTTCTTTATTTTACCCAAAGAGATTTTGGTGGGGGGTGATTAATTTGAGAAGAGCCTACGGGGTAATCAAGCTATCTTCTTATTTAGATACAGTTGGATACCCACTAACTGAAGAGGAAATAAATGTTTTAATCATTAACAAAGAGATTCCTCACTTAAGACCAATGGCAAATATGATTGTCTTTAATTTGGATCATATTGATTGGTGGATTAATCAGAAACAAATTTCTCCAAAATGATAACCCTGCGTAAAATGCAGGGTTTTTCATTTTGCTATATCAACTCATTTCTCTCGATCCAATCATAATATCTTCTGAGGCAAATAATTTAGAAAATAATATTGTCAATATAACAGATGCAAGTACCCCCCATAAAACACCTAGTATTAGAGAGACAATTGCACCAGAGATTATACCGATTCGAGCACCCCAAACAGAAACTTGACTATTCTTCATACCCATTTCAAAAGTAGAGTTTCTCTTACTTTTCCAGATTAATCCTACAATTAATACAGGAACCACTCCTCCCCCGGCCATAGAGTAAGCTAGAGAAAATAAATCAATTATAGAATCCGCCCAAATAGCAGTTACAATAGTGAATATCCCAAATACAACTACACTAATTCTTGTTAACTTGAGGTAAAACAAATCCGTTTTTTCTTTCATATTCGGAATAACTAAATCATTGATGATTACAACAGCAGCTGAATGAAGTAATGATGACGCGCTTGATATAGCAGCCATGAAAATCATGATAAAGAAAGCTAGAGCAGCTAATTGTGTCATTTCTTCTAGTATCAACCACGAAATAGCATTATCCGCATCGAGAGTTGGATTTTGAAGCTTAACTACCAATCCACTAACAGTTGCTAGAGTCGTAAAGATAATTGCTACAATACCACTTATCAGCATAGCACGACTTGCTGACTTTGAACTTTTAGACGCAAAGCAACGTTGCCAATAAACTTGAGCAGCTAATATTCCTAAAGTTCCTGTCACAAAAAGTGTTACAACCTCCATTACAGATAGATTCATCTGAACGAGTTCACTTGAACCGACCTCAGCTAACCCGGTCTTCAAATTTGTATAACTAAAGTCAATACGATCAAATACTTGAAAATAGAACCACACTGCTATAGCAATGAGTATCCCTCCTTGTATGAGGTCAGTCCATACTACTGAATACATCCCCCCTACTGCTGTATAAATAATAAATACTGCAGAAAACACTAAAATCATTAGAACAGGGTCAGCACCAGTAAAGGTTGAAAACAAAGCCCCCATCCCCATTGCCTGTCCACTGACCCATGCTATCATTATGGATGAAGTCAAAATAGCAACTAGACTACGAGTAATGCGATCTCGCACGATTAAATCATTTATCATTTCTGCCAACGTTTTATATGTAAATTTTGCTGCAAACCCCGCAAATACTAAAGCAAATAGTATCTTTGCCCCCTGTTCTCCAACTACAAAAGGAATATTAGCTATTCCAATCTCATAACCCTTTGAAGAGTGACCAACAAAATTCCCAACACCCATAATCGTAGCAATATCCGTGAATAGTAATAAGAAAAAAGGTAGCGACCCACCCGCTATTGCATAGTGAGCGAAACTAGCATCTGCCTTCTTTTTAAAGAAAAACGACATTCCTATAAAAAATAAGGATAATACGATAGTCAATGTCCATGTCCAAAAGCTTATACCCATCAAACCCCTCCTTATTTCTCTCTTCCCTGTGTGCCACACAATTCAAACACTATTCTGAATATATTTTAAAAATTCTATAAAAAAAGAGCAACACCTAAAATCGGCGCTGCTCAACTTTTACTTATTATCCTCTTAATTCCGCTCCCGCTTGCTCCGCAAGTGCTTTTAATACTTTGTTATGAGCGTTTACTACTTCTTCGTCCGTAAGGGTACGTTCTGGATCAAAGTATGTTAGGGAGAATGCAACCGACTTTTTGCCTGGCTCCATTTTTTCTCCTTCGTATAAATCGAATAGATGTACACCTTTTAATAATCTACCACCAGATAATTGGATAATTGCTTGAAGTTCCCCAGTTGCTTTTTCACTATCTACAACTAAGGCAATATCACGTGTAATAGAAGGGAATTTAGATACTGGTGCATAATACAATGCTTCTACTTCTTTATTTAGAACTTTTGCTAAATCCATTTCCAACACATACGTTTCTTTTAAATCACGATCTTTTTGCTCAGATGGGTGTAATTGAGCGATTAATCCGATTTTTTCTCCAGACAATTTGATAGAAGCTGTGCGTCCAGGATGTAATCCATCTACTACTGCACGTTCAAATGTAAGCCCACTTGTATGTCCGAGAAGCTCCATTAATCCTTCTACAATTCCTTTTAGTACAAAGAAATCAACTGCTTTTTTCTCACCTTGCCAGCTATGGTCTAACCATTTACCAGAGATTACCGCTGCTAGATGTTCTTGTTCATGAGGTAATCCAGAATCAGTTTCACCTAAGAAAACAGAGCCTACTTCATACAGTGCTACCGTATCTGCTTGACGGGCTGTATTATACGTAACAGCTTCTAGTAAATGCGGGATTAAACTTTGGCGAAGTATGCTTCGTTCTTCACTCATCGGCATTAACAACTCTGTTACCGTGGCTGTTTCTAACGCAAATTTTTGAGACATTTCTTTAGAAGTTAATGAATACGTAATTGCTTGATATAAACCAGCACCTTCTAAGTATGCACGTACTTGACGACGTTTTGCTTGATAAGACGTTAGTCCACCTGGTTTGGATTCCTCAACTGGTAATGTCATTGGAATTTCATCATAGCCGTACATACGAGCAATTTCTTCTATTATATCTTCTTCAATTTTAATATCCTGGCGTCGAGTTGGTGCTTTAATGTACAAGAGACCATTTGCTGCTTGGTAATCAAATTTTAATCGAGTTAAAATAGATGTCATGTCCTCTAAGGAAATCTTCATACCTAAACGGTTGTTGATGAAGTCCGGAGATACAACTACTTCAGCAGGAGTTTTGTCTAGCTCATCGACGATCACAGAACCAGCTAGCACTTCTCCTCCTGCAAGTTCTGCAAGAAGACTTGCTGCACGCTCTGCTGCAAGAATTACGCGGTTTGGATCGACCCCCTTTTCAAAACGTGCACTCGCATCACTGCGTAAGTTATGGTCTTTCGATGTTTGACGAACAGAACCACTTACAAAGTACGCTGACTCTATGACAACAGTTGTTGTGCCATCATGAACTTCTGAATTTGCTCCACCCATCACTCCGGCAATTGCAACAGGTTCATTGCCATTTGTTATAACTAAATTATTCGATTTCAATGTACGTTCCTGGTCGTCAAGAGTAACAATTTTTTCCCCGTCACCTGCAAGTCGCACTACAATCTCATTTGTTTCCAGACGATCATAGTCAAATGCATGAAGAGGTTGACCATATTCCATTAATACATAGTTCGTAATATCTACTACATTATTATGTGGACGAACACCGGCTGCCATTAAGCGATGCTGTAACCAAAGTGGAGACTCTTTCACTTGTACATTTTTCACTACTTTAGCAATATACATTGGATTTTCTTCAATTGCTTCTACTGTTAGTTTTAAGAAATCCGTTGCTTTTACCTTACTTGCTGTATATGCTGCTTCTGGATATTTCATATCCTCAGATAAAATTGCTCCAACTTCATATGCAACACCAAGCATGCTCAATGCATCCGAACGATTTGGTGTTAATCCAAGTTCCAAAACAATATCATCTAAACCTAAAAGTGGAAGAACACTCTCCCCAGGAACAGCTGTTTCCGGAAGAACATAAATACCATCAGCATATGCTTTAGGAACAAGGCGACCTTCAATTCCCAGTTCTTGAAGGGAACAAATCATTCCGTTCGATTCTTCCCCACGAAGCTTCGCTTTTTTAATCTTCATACCACCAGGAAGTACTGCTCCTGGACGAGCAACGATTACTTTTTGCCCTGCTTCTACATTTGGTGCTCCACAAATAATTTGTGTAGTTTCTTCACCAACATCTACCTGACAAATATTCAATTTATCTGCTTCTGGATGCTTCACTTTTTCTTTCACATATCCTACAACAACATTTGTCATTCCATGAGAACGATCAAGCACTGCATCTACTTCAATACCTGCACGTGTGATTTTCTCCCCTAAATCTTTCGGATCTAATCCTTGTGTGTTTACATACTCTGATAACCATTTCGTCGATACTAACATGTCAAATTCCTCCTTACACTTCTGTTCGGTGGAATTGCGATAAGAAACGCACATCATTCGTATAGAAATGACGAATATCTTCCACTCCATATTTCAACATTGCAATACGTTCTGGTCCCATACCAAATGCAAATCCAGATAGCTTTTTAGAATCATAGCCAGCCATCTCTAAAACGTTCGGATGAACCATCCCAGCACCTAAAATCTCAATCCAACCTGTTTTCTTACAAACGTTACAGCCATCGCCACCACATTTAAAGCAAGAAATATCCATTTCCACTGAAGGCTCTGTGAATGGGAAGAAGCTTGGACGTAGACGAATTTCACGGTCATCCCCGAACATTTTCTTCGCAAATACAGAAAGAGTACCTTTAAGGTCACTCATGCGAATATTTTCACCGATTACAAGTCCTTCAATTTGTGTAAATTGATGTGAATGAGTCGCGTCATCATTATCCCGGCGATATACTTTACCTGGGCAAATAATCTTAATTGGTTGGCCTTCTTTCGCTTCCATCGTACGTGCTTGAACTGGAGACGTATGAGTACGCAATAGAATATCCTCTGAAATATAGAAAGAGTCTTGCATATCACGAGCTGGATGACCTTTTGGTAAATTCAGGGCTTCGAAATTATAATAGTCTTTTTCTACTTCTGGACCTTCCGCAATTTCATAACCCATGCTTATAAATAAATCCTCAATCTCCTCCACTACTCGAGTTAGTGGATGATGATTCCCCATTTTTACTGGACGACCTGGTAGTGTTACATCAATTGATTCTTTTTCTAGTTGTTCATTAATTGCTTGTTCTTGAAGCAATGTCATACGTGCCTCTAATACAGTCGTTACCTCTTCACGAACAACATTTACTAACGCCCCCATTTTCGGACGTTCCTCCGCAGGAAGTTTACCCATTCCTTTTAGTAAATCCGTAATGGGTCCTTTTTTTCCTAAGTAGGCAACACGCACGTCATTAAGTTCTTTAACGCTCGCTGAAGCTTCAATTTTTTGTAGTACTTCTTCTTTTAACTGTTGAAGTTGTGCTTCCATTTTCCTGATCTCTCCTTAATCAAATTCACCTTATCTAAATGGACAACATATTTTGCACCTTATCTTGCTATTAAATATTCTTTTACAAAATATGAGACAAAATAAAAAATCCCCGCCCCTATAAAAGGGACGAGGACTAATTTCGCGGTACCACCCTGATTATTGCACAAAGATAAGTGCAATCACTCAATTCGACTAACGGCTCTACACCGGCTCACCTTTACAGCAATTGCTGGTCCCGGTGGCAGCTAGCGGGGTGAACTTCTATATGCATTCTCTATTTACACTTTCAGTCAAGGTGTAAAATTCCTGTTTTCAAATTAACATATATACTTTTCCCGATGACAGCTTTTATATATTAGATTACATCTATTATACGGACTTTTTAATTTTTCTTCAAGTCTGATTTATTTTTATACATATACAGAATTAATTACAGCATAATGATTTTATATATTATTTTAAAGTAAGACCATACAACAGAATACCCGTAGCAACTGCAACGTTTAATGATTCTGCTTGTCCCAATAAAGGAACGATAATATTTTGATCGGTCTGCCCGAGAAGTTCCTTATTAATCCCACTTCCTTCATTTCCTACGATTAGCGCAAATGTTTCTTCTTTTTTAACTTCATTATATGGTGTAGAATTTTCAAACGCTGTACCAAATACGGTTACTTTTCGTTCTTTCAATTTTTCTACCCATTCAGAGAGATTACCTTTAATAATTGGCAAATGAAAATGAGATCCCTGTGCAGAACGCAACGTTTTGGAATTATAGGCATCTGCAGATCCTTTCCCAAGAATAACAGCATCAAGACCAGACGCATCTGCTGTCCGAATCATTGTGCCAATATTCCCTGGATCCTGTACAGCATCTATTAATAATATGCGATTCCAGTTAACATGCTCTTCTTCATTCACAGTTTGTTGCTTGCAATGTGCAAATATACCTTGCGTATGTTCTGTTTCGGCTAACTCTTTTTTTATCAAATCATTTATTTCTACAACTTCCATATTTTTTATATCCCAATTTCCAGGAACTTCCGCTGTATCACTTATCATAATGGTAAGTACATTTTCTTTTTGCTTAATTGCTTCTTCTACTAAATGATATCCTTCTATAATGAATTCGCCTGTTTTGTCGCGTTCTTTTCTAACACTTAATAATTTTTTCCAATGCTTTACTAAAGAATTTTGCGGAGATTCAATTCGTTTCATGTATATGTAACCGCCTTTTTTATTTTAGTGTAACAAAATCATGTATAGCTTGCGAGAGTTTGGGGAAGATAATTACAAGGAGTGATTAAATGGATTTTCAAATAAGAGAAGCTATTACAGCAAATATGAAAGGTCATACCGCAACAGATATTCGAGGTGTAGTAGAAGATGCTATCCAAAGAGGCGAGGAACACTTACTACCTGGATTAGGTGTTTTCTTTGAAAAATGGTGGAATATGACAGATGAATCGAACAAACAATCCGTATTAAGTGAATTAGCAACTGCATTCGCAAAATGAGAAAATCCCGTGAAGAAATGGAATTCTTCACGGGGTTTTTCAATTTTCAATAATTTTTTCAAGAATCACTAAAACGCTTACAATATTGTCGTACGGCCTTCTCCCCAAATATACAATATATTAAATTGCGTTTATATCCAAAAATTACAATAATAAAAGTTTGCCTTTTTATAATTACTGCTTATAATTGTTTTATTGGAATCATTTTAAATATTCTAATAAATTATCAATATATTAAAGAGGCGAATAAAATGAATACATCCATTGAAATTACTTTAAGTGAATTAAAGAAATTTTTAAACGAAGAGCAGATTTCAGTCAATCTGACTGTAAGAGAATTACATAGTAAAGATGAGTCTTATCATGAAGTAAGTCTACCTGACATAGTAGTGTTTCCCAAAGAAACGGATGAGGTTAGTCAAATTTTGAAGACTGCAAATAATCTACATATACCTGTCGTTCCATTTGGACGCGGTTCAAGCCTAGAAGGTCATGTAATTCCCTATGATAATGGAATTACAATCGATTTTTCATTAATGGACAAAATATTGGAAATCCGTGAAAACGACCTGCTAGTCAAGGTGCAACCTGGTGTAACTCGAACACAATTAAACAAGGAGCTAAAAAAATACGGATTATTCTTCTCTGTAGATCCTGGAGCAGATGCGACACTTGGTGGTATGGCAGCAACAAATGCTAGTGGCACAACGACGGTTAAATACGGTGTGATGCGTGATCAGGTACGTGATTTAGAAGTTGTCCTAGCGGATGGCACTGTTATACATACTGGAAATCTTGCAGCTAAATCAGCTTCTGGGTATCATTTGAATGGTTTATTTGTTGGTTCTGAAGGGACACTTGGTTGTTTTACAGAATTAACCTTAAGAGTATACGGGATACCTGAATTCACAACAGCAGCTCGAGCTGTCTTTCCGACAGTTCAAAACGCTGTAGAAGCTGTCACTTCTATTTTACAGGCAGGAATACCAATCGCTCGCGTGGAACTGGTCGACGAAGAATCTATTCGACAAGTTAATCGTTTTAGTGAAACGAATTATGCAGAGAGACCAACCTTATTTTTAGAATTTGACGGCAATGAAGCAGGTTTAAAACAAGATGTAGAGTTTACAAAAGAAATAATGGAAGATCACAGCTGCGAAGAAATCCAATTTGAAACAGATAATACAGCACGTACTAAGCTATGGGACGCAAGACATAACTTAGCGTATGCGTATATCCATGGGAATGTCGGTAAAAAAATGATGGTTACTGATGTGTGTGTACCAATCTCTGAACTAGCCGATGCTGTGGTTTTTGCACGTAAGGAATTAAATTCACTTGATCTTATTGGAGGTCTTACTGGTCATGTAGGAGATGGTAATTTCCATGCAATAATAATGATTGATATGAATGATGCGGAAGAAGTTGCTAGGGCAGACAGTTTTAATGAAAAAATAGTGCATTATGCAATCGATCGTAACGGCACTTGTACAGGAGAGCATGGCGTTGGTATTGGTAAACAAAAATACCAAGCATTAGAGCACGGTGCTGCTTTACAGGTAATGGAAAAGATTAAAATAGCTCTTGATCCTAACAATATTTTAAATCCACAAAAAATCGTAAAAATAGAAAGTACTGGTGAATAAGATGAAAGTATTGGAATCTATCAGTAATTTGGCAGGCAAATATTTTGCACTACTTGTAATTGTCGTAGGAGTAATTGCATTTTTAGTTCCAGAAACGTTTTTACCAATCAAGGGTTATATTACAATTTTACTAGGTGTTGTTATGTTTGGTATGGGTCTCACCTTAAAGGCAGTCGATTTTAAATTAATCGCAACACACCCTAAACCTGTTATCATCGGTGTTATAGCGCAATTTGTCATAATGCCACTTATTGCTTTTACAATTGCTTATATATTAAATTTACCTAGTGAGTTAGCCGCGGGGCTAGTACTACTCGGTTCAGTCCCTGGAGGAACTGCTTCTAATGTAATGGTTTATTTAGCAAAAGGAAACGTGCCACTTTCGATTACAATGACATCTTTTTCAACACTGCTTGCTCCATTATTAACACCAGCATTATTACTTTTATTTGCTGGACAGTGGATGCCTGTAAATGCAGTTGAAATGTTTATATCAATTGTTCAAGTCATAATTTTCCCAATCGTACTTGGATTAATCGTGAAAAAATTGTTTCCAGTTGCCGTTGAGAAAAGTACAAATATTGTCCCTTTAATATCCGTGTTGGCAATAATAACTATTGTTTCAGCTGTTGTTGCAGGAAATGTAAATAATATCGCTTCAGCTGGTTTGTTAGTATTTTTAGGAGTATTTTTGCATAATGGAGCAGGTTTATTACTTGGCTATTATACCGCAAAACTTCTGGGATTATCTGAGCTGGATCGTCGTGCTATATCTATTGAAGTAGGTATGCAAAACTCTGGTTTAGGTGTTGCTTTAGCAGGTACTCACTTAGGGCCACTTGCAGCACTTCCAAGTGCATTAGGTGCTGTATGGCATAATATTTCTGGACCGATTTTAGCAACGTACTGGTCTAAGCGTCCAGTGAAAGAGGAAGTGAAAGAAAACGTAGTTGTTTCTATTGATAGTACAACTAAAGCCCAAGTTGAATAAACTTGTTTATTTGGAGTAGAGTGCTCGTCGCTCTACTCTTTTTTATGTTCAAATGAGGAGATTTTGGCAATACATATTGTAATTCTAATCTATGTATCTAAATGTAAGTAGGATATAGAAATAGTGTAATTTAAACTTCACATACCTAGACTTACTTTTTAAAAATAATAAAGAGTGATTCAGCGTCTCCCGAATCACTCTTCCTATGTAGTGATGAAGTTATCCATCTTGATACACGACATCACTATAAATAATTCCAAACAAAGAGACAGACCCTGTCTACATTCATTTGTGATACAAATTTAAGCCATTACTGATGCAAGTATTGCTTTTTGTGCATGCAAGCGATTTTCAGCTTGTTGGAAAATATACGAGTTCGGACCATCAATCACAGAGCTGGCAACCTCTTCTTCACGATGGGCCGGCAAGCAATGTAAAAACATATAATCTTTTTTTGCATTAGCAACTAATTCATCATTGATTTGATAGTTTTTAAAATCAGCAAGTCTCTTAGTTGTTTCCTCTTCTTGCCCCATCGATGTCCATACATCCGTATATACAACATCTGCATTTACAACCGCTTCTACAGGATCATTAGAAACGAACAGCGAGCCACCATTTTTTAGAGCAAGATCATTAGCCTTTTCTAGTATTTGCATGTCAGCTTCATAGCCAACTGGAGTTGCCACGGAAATATGCATCCCCATATGAGCTGCAGCTATTACTAGTGAATGCGCAACATTGTTTCCATCACCGATATATGCAAGTTTGAGTCCAGAAGTGTATCCTTTTACTTCATGAATCGTTAAAATGTCAGCAAGTGCTTGGCATGGATGGAAAATATCTGTTAAACCATTAATGACAGGAATACTGGCATGTTCAGCAAGCTCTTTAACCATTTCATGGGAATTTGCACGAATCATGATTCCATCTAAGTAACCAGACAAAACATGACCTGTGTCATATACAGATTCACCTCGACCGATCTGTAAATCACGCGCGTTCATGAACATACCGTTACCACCTAATTGCTTCATACCTACTTCAAAGGAGATTCTTGTACGGGTTGAATGTTTTTCAAAAATCATGCCTAACGTTTTACCTTCTAGTAATGGAGGACATTTTCCAGCTTTCGTCAAAGCCTTCAACTCAACTGCCAACTGGATTAAATCGCTAACTTCCTCCTTTGAGTAATCTAAAAGCGTTAGTAAGTCTTTCCCTTTTAAGCTATCCACTACCTTTAAATTCACCCATTCGAGTAACTTCATCTAAAAAATCTCCTTTTCCGTATATTTATGTAATACATATTATATTATTGGATAAATATTAAGTCAAGTGAATTATTATACAAACAATAAAAATTCATTTTTATTTACATACATTTGAAATGACTGACCCAAAAATACTTTTATTATATTTCCTCTGTAATTCCATATAAAACGTAGTATTAAATTGCATATCCATTTACATATATATGCATACAGACGTTTATTGTATACACTGTTTGGTATTAGGGTTTGGTTGACACCATTGATACATATATATAAAGAAAAAAAACCTCATGCGTATCCAGAATTAGTACATTTTCATGTACTAATAAATTCGCATGAGGAATATTCAACTTAATTTATATGAACTTCTTTTTATTATACTTGAAAGCGATTTACGGCCTCTGTTAATTTGTCGCTTAGTTCTGTCAATGTTTCAGATGCACTAGCTACCGATTGAATAGCACGAAGTTGTTCATCGGAAGAAGCACTCACTTCTTCACATGCAGCAGCCGTTTGTTGTGATGTAGCTGCCATCATTTGGATTGTATCTACCACTTGTTCCTTGTAATTAGATACTTGTTCTATTTCATTAGATACTTCGTCGATAGAAGTTTGCATAGAGGACATAAGCTCCGATATTTCCTTAAAGGTCATTTCTGTATCAACCACTACCGTCCCCTGACTTTGGAAGGTTTCTCTCGTTTCATTCATTTGTTCGCTTACTAAAGCTGATTCCTGTTGTAATTCAAGAATGGTCTTTTTAACATCTACTGTTGCTTTAGCTGACTGTTCCGCTAATTTCCTAACTTCATCTGCAACTACCGCAAAACCTTTACCATGTTCACCCGCTCTTGCTGCTTCAATACTTGCATTTAAAGCAAGTAAGTTTGTTTGTGCAGAGATTTCCATGATTGTTTCCATTACTCCACCTATTGCCTTTACTTTACGTTCTAGCGTATTAACAACGCTACCCATAGAAGTCAAATTTGTTTCCCAACTATTAAAGGAGTTTTTCAATTCACGCATCTGATTTTGGCCATTGATATTAATTTCACTGGCTTTCTTGGCAATAGTCGTCATTTTATGCGATTTCTCACTGATCAGATTGATCTGATCACTTAAATGAACTGAGTTATTTGTAACTTCTTCTGCATCCTCTGCTGATTTTAAAGCACCTTCCGCTATTTCTTCAATAGCAACAGATACCTGTTCTGCTGAAGCGGTAGTTTCCTCTGCTACTGCACTTAAACTTTCTGAGTTGGATTGTACATGATTAGCTGAGTCTTTTACTACACCAATTATGTTATGCATGCTATCCGTCATTTTGTTGAAGTTATTTGCTAATTGACCTATTTCATCGGTAGTATCAACTTTCGCATGAACTGTTAGATTCCCTTCGGCTACCTGATCCATTAGTTTTTTCAATTGCTCAATAGGCTGTATTAGACGTTTTGTTACAAAGTAAAGAGAAATAAACATGAATATCATAATAGCTAATGCAATCATTATAATTACATTACGAATGCTATCAGCAATCTGATTTATATTATCCTGTTCATAAACTGCTCCTACTTTCCAATCTAACCCTGGGAGAGTTGTGAATACGGATATTGTTGACATCCCGTCAGTAGAATCGCGAATTACCCCTTCCTCCTCGGTACTCGCTAGCATTTTATTTATAAATGTATAGTTAGATAAGTTTTCACCTGCTAACGTAGGATGTGCAATGGCCGTTCCATCTTCCTCCATAATAATAGGATACCCATCAAATCCTAGCTCACTTTCAGATATAGTATTTGTCAGTTGTGATAGTAGGATATCAATACCGATAACTCCCATAACCTCTCCATTTACCACAACCGCTTTAGAACCAGTAATCGTATACGTTTTAGTTATTTCATCCATATATGGTTTTGACCAAACAAACTCTTCCTTGCTCGCAAGTCCATTTTGATACCACTCTCTTGATGTAGGATCAAAGTCTGCTGGTAAATCTGCCGCTGGATAAATTTCTAAATGTTTACTAGGTAACGCATAGTAAATAGCTGAAGTTGCATCATATACAGACGAGAATTCTTTAAACTTGTTAGATAATTCTTGTTGAAGCGGAGCCTTTGCATCTTCCTCTGCATTTATATATTCATTATAAAATTGTACAATCTCGGAGGATTTAGACATTTGTTCCACAGCACTTTCATAAGAACCCAGGTAAGTGTCAATTGTGGAAGACATACCATTAACCACTACTTGACTTTGTTCGATTAAACTTTCTTCCGTTTTGTCACTAACCATTAATGTACTGATTACACTTAAAGCAGACATACTAATAATTATCAGGACCATTACGGTAATAATTATTTTCCATTTTACTGAATTTCTCATGTTAAATCATCCTTCTAAATTGAATTTTACATATCTAGTAACTAAAAGTTCAGACAACTCATTATAACAGGAAAATTCAGTTTAGAAATAAAAAATTGAATACATTTTCACACATAGATTCACGAATTAAAAGTACTTTTTCCCCATAATTGTTGTTATTTTTATGATTTACTATTATTATCTATAAAATATAGGTATATAGACTCTTACATTACTTAAAACGGCTTAATATATATCTACTTTGTAGAATAAATTAGATATTTCAATTTAACGAACACATTAAATCTATATAAAGGAAAAGGCTGGGACAGAAGTAGAAATTTTATTGGATAAGGAGAGAGAGCTTTACTAAATAATGGATATTTAATAAAATTGATTGGAATGGAGGGGCGACTCCTAAGGGAATAGCATGACGCCTGAGACTACAGGCTCAGGCAACGCCCGTGGAAAGCGTACCTGGAATGGAAATCAATTTTGTGCACAGCAAAAAAACAGCATTTTTCTCACAGAGAAAAATGCTGTTTTTGGGTTCTGTCCCAGCCTCAGTTAAAATGATAATTTAATACCGTAAATGAGGGGATGAGTAAATCATACCTCACTCATTTCTTCTAAGTTATGAATTAACTAAAAGTAATTTTATTTACTGCATCACGATCTAATTTCTTTATCACTTCCACAATTAATTTCACCGTGTTTTCGTAGTCATCTCTATGCAAAATTCCTGCATGAGAATGTATATATCGCGTCGCTACACCAATTGACAGCGAAGGAACACCATTAACAGAAATATGCATAGAACCTGCATCAGTTCCTCCACCTGGTATCATTTCAAATTGGTAAGGAATATTATGCTCGTCTGCAGTATCTGTTACAAAATCACGTAAACCTTTATGAGAAACCATGGAAGCATCAAATAATACGATTTGTGGTCCCTCACCCATTTTACTTGTCGATTCTTTTGCAGTAATACCTGGAGTGTCACCAGCTACACCCACATCTACAGCAAAGCCGATATCTGGTTTTATTTTATTAGTAGTTGTTTTAGCACCTCGAAGGCCTACCTCTTCTTGAACATTACCTACTCCATAAACGACGTTTGGATGTTTTTCATCCTTTAATGCTTTTAATACATCCACTGCGATTGCACAACCTATACGGTTATCCCACGCTTTTGCTAATAGAAGTTTTTCGTTATTCATTACAGAAAACTCAAAATAAGGAACTACCATATCTCCTGGTAATACGCCCCATTCCATTGCTTCTTCTTTAGATGATGCACCTATATCAATGAACATATCCTTTATATCCGCTGCTTTTTTACGTGCTTCTGCAGACAGTATATGAGGAGGTTTAGAACCGATAATACCAGTTATATTATCTCCTTTACGAGTGACAATTGTTACCCGCTGTGCAAGCATTACTTGAGACCACCAACCACCAACTGTTTGGAAGCTCAAAAATCCTTTGTCATCGATTTTTGAAATCATAAATCCGACTTCATCTAAATGTCCAGCTACCATGATTTTAGGACCGTTCACATCTCCAACTTTTTCTGCGATTAAGCTACCAAGATTATCATATTCAATTTTATCTGCAAAAGGTGCAATGTACTTTTCCATCACTTCTCTTGGTTCACGCTCGTTACCAGGAATCCCTTTAGCATCCGTCAATTCCTTTAACATCGTCAATGTTTCATCTAGCTTTGGCATTATTTCGACCTCCTAAATATATGTACGATTTAATTATATTCTAAATTAATGACATTTTCAAAATTTGAGCCCACGATATTTCAATCAGCTCCCGCACCTCCACCGCCGTCTCCACCACCATCTGTTGAACCTCCTGAGTGAGAACTTCCTCCGTCTGATGAAGTGGAAACCTTAGTCCATGACCAAGACTTAGTAACATAATCTATGGGGTCTGTGCTTGCAAGTAATACGGCAGCAAATGGAACTGAAAACTCCTTCGTTGGTATATCTACATTTTTTTTACCTAGTAAATAAGATCTTACTACCCATTTTTCTTGCTCATTATTATTTAATGTATTTGGCATCCCATTTTTTAATTCTTTTCGATAGGAACGTACTGCATCCTTTGCACGGACTGCATTCATCGAAAGAATATTTCTTGGTGCAACAAAATATAAAATGATAACCATAAATAATAATCCAATTATTAAATTTACAACCTCTTCATTTGCAATAGAAGTAGTAAAGAAAAATAATAGAATAGCGTATATACTTAAAAATAATGTCGAACGTTTTTTTATCCATAAGATAACTAAAAAAATAATCGTAAATATGGCTATAATAGCCATAGCCGAATAGCTCTGTACATTTGCATAATAAGCGAACATAGTAATCAGCGAAAGCATTAGGATAGAAGCTGTAATGATTAGTAGGGGAATTTTTCTATTCATAGCTCCCGCCTCTTCTAACTCTTTTTCTACTAACTGATGCCACTCCGTTTTTTTCTTTTTAAAGACTTTTACTTTGCTATGAAAGAATGTGGAATTTTTATTATCTTTCGCAGCACCTGCAGCATCGTGTAAATGAAAAGCCCATTTTCTAGAGCCACTTCTAGTTGTAAATAGCCAACTAGTCATTTGCTTCTCAAAAACTGAAGTCGCGAGTTCGCCATTAGTAAGCCGGAAATCCAAGGTTTCTTCCGGCGCTTTTGGATCGTGTTTAAAACGAAGTGCAGACTTTGCATGTTTTACCTTAACAGCCCCTCTTTCTACTAATGAAAAGAGACCTGCAAGGAAGTCTTTAGTATTGGGGTTTCCGCATTTATCAACAAAAAACAAATACAATACATCCGTATTTAGAACTTCCTCACTATACCCCTTTCTCCAAAAATGTCTTTGCGGTAAGAAAAGAAGTAAGCATAAGATGATAATTAGTATTGTAAATGAGACTTTCGGTATGAATGAGATAAGTGTATCGATATAAGACAGTCTTTTATTCCATTTTTTCTGTTGTTCTATTTCATTAGCCAAAGCATCTTTATAGGGTATTGCAGCTTTAGTTTTTCCAGGTAATGCAATTAGGTCTGCAGGGAATATTAAACTAGTCTTCGTTTCAGTAAATGCTTTGGAAACAGGACTTGTAAATCGAATACCAAAAGTATTTTTCTCCGTTTTCACCTTTGCTTTATTGTACAAAACGCCTTCAAATGTATTTGTTTCAACTGTTTCGGGAAGAATATAATCTATAGTTACATTGGAATAATCCTGATCATGGTTGTCCCCTTCTTCAAAATAAACAACATCTAGCTCGTTATAATTATCATATACAGTGACACTATTTTTGAGCGTATAAGCATACAAAAATGACACTTGCCGATTACGTACTCCTATATTTGAAAAAAATGTATTATTATCTTGTGTCACTTGTAAGGGAGTCATCATAGCTTGATCAATAAACCCTGGTTCCAAGTTCAAGTCGGCTAACTCATAAGCATAAAATTGTTCTACGTCTTTACCATGTTCATTTGGAAAAGACCTATGCAATTTAGAGAAAGTCCCCTCAAAATTATAAGTAAATACTTCATTTACTAAAAGGTCCCCATTTGGTTGAATCCAAGATTTTATATGTATTTTATCAATGGAATAGGACTTTGCTTCTGCTACTATTCCAAAGGAAAGTGACAGGACAACTAATATTATAGATACAAGAAACTTTTTCATAGATTACACCACCGTTTTAATATGTATTGTTTTTTTACGGCTAGTCTACGAAAAAGTTTCACTCAAAATCAATAACCACTTTTTTGACGATCATAATTTGTTTGATTTTTTTCGATATATGCCTGTAAGACGTCCTCACTGCTAAACCCTAGTTTGTCCGCAATTGCCCCATACATTATCCACAGTTTTTCGTAGTGATTCTGAGTCGGTTCATTTAAGAATGTCAAAACGGATTCATTTGTGCCTATGAAAAGTGCAGTTAAATCTCCATCAATACTTTTATAAGGCCATTCCTCTAAATCTTCAAATCCTTTTTCTATACCTAACGATAATATAAAGTGAATAGAATCAACATACTCCTCTAAGATAACACTTCGTTCTGAAGGACCCTTTTCACTCCAGAATTTAAAGCATCTCGTCTCGTTTGCAAGTTCCGCAAGTTCAACTATTAGTGCCAACCCTTTTTTTACAAAAACATCCTCCGTAACTTGCTTGTTGGATTGTATATATTGGTCTAAAGCGCGCTGCATTGTAAAAAGTTTGTGTAAATTCATCATTTCCTCCAAATATTTTAATTTATTTTGAAACCAAACTACCTCTTCTATCGTATAGCAAGTACAATGTATTTTACAAGGAGGACATTTGAGATGTTCCATTTACTAAGACTGCTTATTTTGATACTTATCATATATGTTTTTTATAAAATTCTTCGCTACTTATTTGATCCTAAGCGTAAACTGGATGAGGCATATGAAAAAGAACAGTATTATTATTATGATGAGGTAAAAAATGTTCGTAAAAACTTCTTTATCACGTATAAAGGGATCCTATTTGAAGGAGAAAAATATTTAGGTACTACCGACCAAGCCTTCGAAGTCGTTTCTATCTTTATTTGGACAAAAGATCCAGCTAAATTACAGGGCTTTACAAAAGAAGACTTACGTTTCTTACAAAATGAAATTAAAATGAATTACCCAAATGCCAAAATAAACTGGAAAAGCCCTATTGAGCAATTAATGCGGGATGACAAGTGAAAATAAAACACGGTTAGTCGAGAGTTTTCGGCTAACCTTTTTGTAATTAATCGATAAAAAATATCAAATATTTAACTATAGGAAACACCCTACATGAATGTTGAAATTTCCGCATGCTTCGCTTGTAACCTTCAAGGATGGATCGCGATCGCTATCTTTCGTCCCTTCACCCCTTTTGAAGTCTCATTCTTTGCGCTCTTACGGCTCGTAATGCGCATATCCTAGGGACCACTGTGAGGTAGAATTTTTTTAATAGATCATCCACCAGATAATTGAAAGTATTGATGGATATATTTTCCGTTCCGCAAGTAAATAAGCTTCTTAAGCAAGTAAACTAACAGTCTGCACAAGTAATCTATGAAGGATGACAAGTAGGCTCCCAGTTCTCACAAGTAAATGAAATACAAGAGCAAGTATATGGTTTTGTATATGTAATTTCTCTCTTTTAATTATACTAGCCAATAGTGATTCTGGTAGATACAGGTAGATATAATCGGATGACCTAGGCAAGCCAGTACAAGTATGGATTAGTATTATTTCGGCTTCTTTACGGTTGTGTTGAATAAGTTAATATATGTATATTATTGAACAAAGGGGAAGAATGATGAAAGTATTTTATATTAGTTCACTTACTGTGCTCGGGCTATTGTTTTTATCAGGATGTACCAATCAACAAGTAGTTAATGATGCTAAGCAATCAGCAAAGCCTGATGAAGAAATAGAAAGTGACCATTCAAGTGTTAGCAAAAAAGAAACCTATACTGTTCCATTTAAGATAAGTGAAATTAAAAGTGATATTGCTATCTTAAATGATAGCGCTTTTGATACGCCTCTTAGAGGAGTAAGGTATGAGGTATCGTTGATTTCTAGAAAGGAACTCACAAATGAGGAAAGACTATCTATTAACTTTGAAGTTGTAACTGATTCTTCTATATTGAAAAAATCTTTGGGACCAATACAACCCTTGGGTTTAACAGACACACGTAATGGTTACTTATATACCCTTGTCTTTGAAACAATGTTTAGAGATTACTCCGAAGAAGAACTCGAAAAACTAAATAAAGAACGCAACTTTCAAATTTTCTTCAAATATGAAGGTGTAATTAAAAAAGTTGAGTTTTTATAATCCTTTTCAATTTCTCATGAAAATTAAAAAACTCTCAAAATCTATAAAATTGCATAACAAAAAGAGACTCAGAAAATTCTTTTTTTATCAACTCCCTTCTTCTTAAAATAAAGGCAGTCTGGTGCAATAACCAGAGTAGGATTAATCTCCCATGAGTGCTACACGAATAGAGTGCGACAGTCTTTGATACACCGTGGTTGTTGGAGTCAGACTAACAGATGGGCTCAATGGCACCAATGATCGACCTACTTCTCCAGCTGTAGTATCCTAACTCGTTTTCCCATTTTCATTCTCTGTGGTGTATCGCTGGTTTTGCGATACATGGATGGCTAACGGGTACTTTCGTAAAACATATGGCTACCTGCAAGAGTAGTTTTGCAATATTGACCTAACTTAGCAAGTTAGTAAAAGAAGGTGAATGCATAGAAATTAGAGAATATAGTACTCATAGGTGGTGTTAGGTTTGGATAATAGACAAGAAGCTCCAAATGAAAAAAGAGAAAGATTAAGACAACAAGAACTTCAAAAAAATTCTAGCGGTGCATTAAGGGATGGATTTAATAGAGGTGAAACTGGAAATCTCACTGATTTGACAGGTAGTATGGGTTGGAAAGGGACAGGAATATTAATTGTTGTTTTAATCGTTGGGTACGTCTTATATAAACTGTTTAGTTAAAGATTTTACCCAACCCTCTTCAATTAAAGGGTGCTTTAGCAAGAAGTGCAGAAACATGATAACTTCCAGAAACATATTGTGTTAATAGGTTTATTTTAATTTAGAAACGAGGGCAAATATGGTCAAGGTTGCGTATACCTTTGCAATTTCAGTAGTTTTTCTATTAATTCGTTTGATTCTTATTAGCAAATTTGACATAGTAAATGAGTTTTTCTTTATAATCGGAACCATAAGTGTCATTGTTCTATACTTTTTAAAAGATTTACCTTTACTCTTCTTTTCAATTACAAAGAGTTTTAATCAGAGAATAATCGCTTATTTACTGTCAGGAGTAATCACCACGTTATTATATACAATGCTTTATATAAATTTCAGTGAACTCGAAGCTACCTTATTTAAAGAGGTCCTTCTTCTTAGTTTAGAACTTCATATAGTTGCAGTTATCTTATATTATTTGCCTGTTGAAATATATATAAGTATTGGAAAAAAAGCTTTACTCCCACATAACAAAACTGTGTAAATTTTTTAAGTGGTTTCTTATAAATGGAGCATAAAAATAAATTCATTCTTCAATTAGACCAGCTAATAGTTTGTCAATATTTTTCACTAATCCTGGAATGTAGTTCTTTTCTTTAGCAAGGCATAAATCCAATGTAAGAGCTTAATTACACAGGCAATAACGGTTACCCTAAAGGCTTTTTCTTCTTCTCGTTTCGACCGCGTTAACTGAAATCATGTCATTGCTCAAAGCACACTGTTTCATAATTCCTATCTCTTTTAATAATTGGTCTTCAACGAGGCATCACTACTAGTGTCTTGTGCCAATTTTCACAAAACACAGGCACTTCTCCCGGAAATCAGAGCATACACAAAAAGACACCCCTATGCAATAATAGAGCTGTCTGTTGTTAATATGTAGAATATTAAGAAAGCATATAAGATCATTAACATTAAAAATCCAACACGAAAGTTCGTATGCTTTGTTTTATGGCGAAACATTTGCATTCCAATATATGCCCCAATTCCTCCACCTAATAGCGCGAATGTCCAAAGTGTTCTTTCCGAAATACGTTGCCCCTGTTTTCTTGCTTGTGATTTGTCGTATCCCATTACAAAAAAAGCGATAATCGACATGATTAATATGAAAATAAGAATAACGTTTGTCATACATATTAGGCCCCTTGTACAAAAAAAGCTGATAGAATCTCTATCAGCTTTTTTATCTTAAATTATTTTGCGATTGCTTTTTTTGCTGCATCTGCAAGTTGTGTAAATGCTTGAGAATCTGTTACTGCAAGATCCGCTAACATTTTACGGTTAACTTCGATTTCAGCTAATTTTAATCCGTGCATTAAACGGCTATAAGAAAGTCCGTTCATACGTGCAGCCGCATTGATACGTGTAATCCATAGTCTACGGAAATCACGTTTTTTGTTGCGACGGTCACGGTATGCATACATGAATGATTTCATTACTTGTTGGTTAGCAACTTTGTATAATGTATGTTTAGAACCGTAATAACCTTTAGCTAATTTTAATACTTTTTTACGACGACGTTTAGTTACTGGTGTGCTTTTTACGCGTGGCATGATTCATTACCTCCTGCTATTCTTTCGAATGATTGAATTTCTGTTATTATTTCATGTAAGTTAATAAAGTTTTGATACGTTTGTAATCGCCTGAAGATGCTACTTTAGTTTTACGTAGTTTACGTTTTGCTTTAGTAGATTTGTTAGCGAATAAGTGGCTTCCAAAAGCACGGTCATGTTTTAATTTTCCAGTCCCGGTTTTTTTGAAACGCTTTGCAGCTCCACGGTGAGTTTTCATTTTCGGCATGTCGAATTCCTCCTAAACAATTGTACTCTATTACTGTTTTTCGTTCTTTGGTGCAAGCACTAAGAACATACTACGGCCATCCATTTTCGGTTTTGACTCGATAGTGGATACTTCCGTACAAGCTTCTGCAAATCTATCTAAAACTCGTTGTCCGATCTCTTTATGAGTGATGGCACGACCTTTAAAGCGAATAGATGCTTTCACTTTATCTCCTTTTTCAAGGAACTTGATCGCGTTTTTCAATTTCGTTTGGAAATCATGTTCATCGATTGTTGGGCTCAAACGAACCTCTTTCATCACGATGATTTTTTGATTTTTACGAACTTCACGATCTTTCTTTTGCTGCTCAAATTTGAATTTACCATAGTCCATGATACGAGCGACTGGTGGCTTGGCTTGAGGAGCCACAAGGACAAGATCCAAATTTACACGACCTGCTATTTCAAGTGCTTCGTTACGTGTTTTTAATCCTAATTGATCACCATTCTGATCAATAACTCGTAGTTCGCGAGCTCGAATGCCATCGTTTACATACATGTCTTTGCTAATAATGATCCACCTCCAAATAGTGTCGCGAATACATGGTTTGGGCATAAATTCCGTAGAAACGAATAAGTTACGCCGTTTTAGATCCATAAAAAAAGCGGACAGACATATAGTATATGTCTGCCCGCCGATATGAGTACATGTAGTAACTACATGTTACAGTCGATCTTGTGCTTACCAGTCAACAACACTTGTAGGTGTCAAACAGGTGAGAAGCGGGCAGCCTCTTCTTATACCGCAAACTTGTATTCAATAACCTTATTAACTATATCATGCTGAAATAGGTATGTCAACAACCAAATCTATTGATGTGCTACTTCTTCTTTCAAACGTTCTAAGAACTCTGCAAAAGGAATGCTTTCTGATTTTTGTTCTCCGTATTTACGAACGTTGACATTACCTGCTTCTAGCTCTTTATCTCCTAGTACAAGCATGTATGGAACTTTTTGCATTTGTGCTTCACGAATCTTATAACCTAGTTTTTCTTCACGATCATCCATTTCAACACGGAAACCTGCCGCTACTAATTGCTCTTCTATTTGTTTAGCAAATTCAAAATGTACTTCATTGGAAACTGGAATGATTTCAACTTGAACAGGCGCTAACCAAGTTGGGAATGCACCTTTATATTCTTCGATTAAAAATGCTACAAAGCGCTCCATCGTTGAAACAACCCCGCGATGGATAACAACAGGACGATGCTGCTTGCCATCTTCACCAACATAATTTAAGTCAAAGCGTTCAGGTAACAAGAAATCTAGCTGAACAGTCGATAAAGTTTCTTCTTTGCCAATCGCTGTTTTCACTTGAACATCCAATTTTGGTCCGTAAAATGCCGCTTCATCTTCCGCTTCAAAGTAATCTAAACCAAGCTCGTCCATCGCTTCTTTTAACATGCTTTGTGCTTTTTCCCACATTTCATCGTTATCAAAATATTTTTCTTTGTTTTGAGGATCACGATAAGAAAGACGGAAAGAATAGTCTTCTAAGTTAAAGTCTTTATAAACCGAAATGATTAATTCTACAACTTTTTGGAACTCGGATTTGATTTGGTCTGGACGTACAAATAAATGCGCATCATTTAAAGTCATTCCGCGAACACGTTGTAATCCTGATACTGCACCTGACATTTCATAACGATGCATTGTCCCTAACTCTGCAATACGTAACGGAAGGTTTCTATAAGAATGCATACCATTTTTGAATACCATCATATGATGTGGACAGTTCATTGGGCGTAGTACCAATGTTTCGTTGTCCATTTCCATCGGCGGGAACATAGAATCTTGATAGTGATCCCAGTGACCAGAAGTTTCATAAAGCTCTTTCGAACCTAATACTGGAGTATATACATGTTTGTAACCTAATTTAAGCTCTTTATCTACAATATAACGCTCAATAACACGACGGATTGTCGCTCCATTTGGTAACCAAAGCGGTAAACCTTGACCAACTTTTTGAGAAGTTGTAAATAAATCTAGCTCTTTCCCAATTTTACGGTGATCACGTTCTCTTGCTTCTTCTAACATATTTAAATGATGAGTAAGCTCTTCTTTTTTAAAGAATGCAGTACCGTAAATACGTTGAAGCATCTTGTTATCACTATTTCCACGCCAGTATGCACCAGCAATGCTTAATAGCTTGAACTCTTTAAGTTTCCCAGTAGATGGAACATGAACTCCACGACAAAGGTCAAAGAAATCTCCTTGCTCATAAATAGAAACTTGTTCACCTTCAGGGATTGCTTCTAATAGTTCTACTTTGTATTCATCTTCTTTAAATTTATCAAAAGCAACTTGACGAGAAACATCGTGGCGAATGATTTCAATATTTTCATTAATTATTTTTTTCATTTCTTTTTCGATTAATGGTAAGTCTTCCGCAGTAATCGGCACTGGTGAGTCAATATCATAATAAAAACCATTTTCAATAACTGGTCCAATACCTAATTTAACATCTTTGAAAAGACGTTTAACTGCTTGCGCAAGTAAATGTGCCGAACTATGGCGCAAGATTTCTAGAGCCTCGTCGGATTCCGGAGTAATAATTGCGATGTCTCCATCCTCAGTGATTGGTGTTTTAAGGTCAATTAATACTCCACTTAATTTTCCAGCAAGTGCTTTTTTACGTAAGCCAGGACTTATCGATTGGGCAATTTCTTCTGTAGTTGTCGATACAGGGAATTCCTTTACTGCTCCATCTGGAAATTTCAATTTAATAATTTCTGCCATTTTGAACACTCCTTTATAATAAGAAAAGCACAAGCGCCTGTTTTAGCCCCGACAAGCGCTGAAAGCCAAATTGAAAGCATTCTTTTCGCTTTCAACCAAGAGACTGAAGCGACCTCGAGGGACTTGGCGCTGGAGCTAGACATTTAAAAAACAATAAAAAAACCCCATCCCTAAAAAGGGACGAGGTTCAAGTCGTGGTTCCACCCTTCTTCTGTCTATCCAATAGAAATGAAATAGACGAAGCTTTGCATCGGCTAACGGGCCGGTGACCGGTAATTGCTATATCAATTCACAATTACTGCTCGGAGGTGGTAAATCGATTGCCGATACTTAAGAAGCTTACAGCCATGGCTTCTCTCTCTTCAAAGTCGTACAAACTGAGTGTTGTCCTCTTCATTGCATTTACTTATTCTTATGGAAATGATTATACGTCACTGAAAATCCATTTGCAAGCTGAAATTCATTTTTTCGTGCAAGTTCTCTCTTATCCTTTAACTTTCCCTCCAGTTTTTCCCTTGTAGAGCAATCGGTGTCGTAAGAGCTCGAATTCGTTCCATGATTCGTCCAGCTTTTACAACTTCCTTTTCCCCGCGCTGCGTGAAGGACAAATGATGCTGCAACTCATCATAGTTGAAGTTAGAGGACATGAAAGTCGGTAGCTGCTCTGACATTCGATAGTGTAAAATTGTCCCTAAAATTTCGTCCCTGGTCCAGCTAGACATAATTTCTGCCCCAATATCATCTAACATTAAAACCGGAGCACGTTTGACGAATTCAATCTTCTCTGCTAATGACTGATCTTGAATTGCTTGTTTCATTTCCCTTAAAAATTCAGGTACATATACAACTACAGAATGAATATGTCTTGCCGCTAACTCATTTGCAAGTGCACCTAGCAAATACGACTTCCCTACTCCGAACATGCCATAGATATATAAGCCTTTTACTGGAAGTACATTTGTACGCTCCCATTCGTTAAGAAAGTCTTTAGCTGCACGGACTGCAACAACTCTACTGCCATCCTCTAAATCTACTCCTGCAAGACTAGCTTCCATAACTTCTTTAGGCATATGAATACTGTCGATCATAGAAATAACTTTCTTACGCTCGTCTTCAATAATGCCTCGTTTGCAGCGAATAAAATCATTATCTATCAGGTTTCGATCAAGGACTAGTTTAGGCTCATACCCTTTCATGTAATTCTGACATTGATCTAACGTTGGACAAGAGCCACAATCATGTGATTGAGATATAAATTCATATAGCTTACTCAAACTACGATCGACTATCTCCTTATTGATATCTGAGGCGTTTTCCTCCAGAAACTTCTGCACTCTAGCGTCTTCTAAGACTTCCTTTTTCATATCGTTTAGTCGAGTAGTAAATTCAGGTGATACAACTCTCTTGAGGGTTTCATTAATACGTTCCATACTTGTCACCTACCTTTTCAACATGCCTAACTCTGCTAATAATTTTTGACGTTCTTCATCGATATTTTGAATACCATTCGTAGTTTTACCTGATGATTTCTTTGTTTCTCCATCTTTCTTATAAAACCAATCAGGCACTTTTTCCTCGCGCGTCGGCTTTTTTGTATATGTTTTTTGTGGAGAGCCTTCATTTTTCCATTTTACATACTGTTCGTGTTCGTTCCTAGCAAGCTCCATCGCTTCTTTGGCTGTTTTGACATCTTTCCGCATCCAATGAGAAGCAATTTTCTCCGCATAATTTTTCGTGAGTTTCATGTCTGTACGCAATAATACATATTGTAACAAAACATTAACAACTCCGATCGGCATTTTGAAGTGAGTTACAAAATGATTAGCTAACTGAACATCCGCGAGAATTGGCTCTTTTCCGTTTGCGATATCCTTTAATACTGACACCGGTGGCGTTGTTTCTAAATAATGGATTAACTCACCTTCCTTCGTTAAGGGTTGAGCGGATTCCAAAGATACAACTTGTTTTTCAATCTTCTCTATTACAGGCGCAACTTTGGAAACAGTAAGTTTGTAATAATCCGAACATGCTTTTTTTAATCTAGCTTCTGAAAGATGTAATTCATCATCTAACGCAAGAATAACTACTTTTTGCATTTCCACTGGACTTAATTTATATAAAAAGGCGAGTTTTGCAATTACTTCTCTCGCTTCTATTGTCATCGCTGATTTAGGTACTAATTGCTCAGAAAGTCCCTCTTGAAGTAATGAAAAATCAAATTGATCATAATAAAATGGAACAGCTGATTTCCTTTCCTTCGATACGAAAGTGTCATCGTAAGATAGAGAATTATCCATTTTGGAGGATGGTTTAAATACATCCATAAATGTTCTAGAGACGTCATTAAAACCATCATTCCAATTGGAGTTTTGAATAAAACGATTACGTAATTGTTTAAAAGCATTTTCACCAACTTTATTTAGCAAAAACATGGATAGTAATGGATCTTTTAAAAATGACTCTGCATCTAATGGTGCCGAAAGATCATAATGGAATATATTCCCTTCATCCATCGTTTTTTTCCATGTACGTAGAAGACCAATTGCCTCAAGAGCAAGACGAGCTTGAAAAACTTTACCTATAGGCATCCCGAGAACATTCATCAGTTGGTAATGCGACCATCTCTCACTGCTTTTTTGTTCTCCTTCTGCCCAAAGTGTTAAATACAAGCTAATACTTTCTGCTCCAACTAACGGCTGATAAAACAAAGTTAGCAATTGCCGATCATAATCTGATAAAGAATATGGTAAGCGAATCATATACAAATCTGCTGGCTGTAGCTCTTTATATAACATCGACAATTGTATCTACTCCCCTTTAGAATATATTAAAATATAGAACGCTGTTTCACAAAATGATACTTCAATTTATAATGAAGGATTTTTCTTTAAAATTTCCTTTAACTCATCGATAAATACATTTATATCTTTAAATTGGCGGTAAACAGAAGCAAAGCGGACATAAGCTACCTCATCTACTTCTGCAAGTTTGTCCATTACAATTTCACCGACGTCTTCCGATTTCACTTCTGCATTACCCATTCTTCGTAATTCTTTTTCAATAGAGAAAACAATATTTTCTAGTTGTTCTAATGCAACTGGTCTTTTTTCACATGCACGAATTAGCCCTCGTAACACTTTTTCACGACTAAACTCTTCTCTGGAACCATCTTTTTTTACAACGATTAATGGTGTCTCTTCTACTTTTTCAAACGTAGTAAAACGAAATCCACAATCTTCGCATTCTCTTCTTCTCCTGATTGCCTTATTGTCATCCACAGGACGAGAATCGACAACTTTTGTGCCATTGTATTGACAAGTTGGGCATCTCATATAGATCTCTCCTAATTCTTCACAGTAGTTTTATGTATCTATTATAACAATATTTTCGGGTAAAATCGAAAAAGCAGAGGAATCTCTTCCTCTGCTCACTCAGTCAGGTATAAATCTATTACGCTTGAACTGTCAATCGTGATGCAGGCTTTTTAACTGGTCCCATACCACGTGGCATTTCTAACGTTTCGCGTGTTCCAGCATTAAGAGCATCTGCTATATAGTTAGCTGCGATTGATGGATCTAAATCACCACATGTATACACATCAATGCTTGCATAACCGTGCTCTGGAAAGCTGTGAATCGTTAAATGCGATTCGGAAATAATAACGACTCCACTTACACCTTGTGGCGCAAATTTGTGAAATGCAACTTCTCTGACCTCTGCACCAGATTTTAGTGCAGCATCAACAAATGTTTGCTCGATAAATTGCATATCGTTAAGTTTGTCGAAATCGCACTCCCATAGTTCTGCAATAATGTGACGTCCCATTGTTTCCAATGTCCGTTTCCCCCTTTGATAAGTTTTATTTTTAACCTCAAAGTTGACTACCACGGGGGAAAGTTAGTCCAAAGAGGTCCTAACCCTTTAAGTAGTCGGTGTACAAGTAAAGTAACACGATTCTCATTATATGTTGTTTTATTGAAATATGCAAGAAATAATTAACCTCTTTCTAATCGCTAGAAAGAGGTTTGGATAATTATAGAGATAAAGCTACTTTTTTAGTAAGGTCAACTACTCTAGCAGAGTAACCCCACTCATTATCATACCAAGCAAGAACTTTTACTTTACGGTCACCAATCACCATAGTAGTTAAACCATCCACCGTTGTAGACAGAGTTGTAGTGTTAAAGTCGATGGATACTAGAGGTTCCATCGTAATACCCAATATACCTTGCATTGTACCTTCAGATGCTTTAAGGAAAGCCTCATTAACTTCTTCTGAAGTAACATCTTTTTGCAAATCCACCACTAAGTCTACTAAAGAGACATTTGGAGTTGGTACACGTAATGCCATACCATGAATCTTCCCTTGAAGCTCTGGCAATACAAGTGTAAGTGCTTTTGCAGCTCCTGTTGAGGTAGGAATGATTGATTGACCACAGGCACGTGCACGACGTAAATCCTTATGTGGATTATCTAGATTATTTTGATCGTTTGTATATGCATGAACGGTTGTCATTAACCCATTTTCAATACCAAATGTGTCATTCAATACCTTCACTACAGGTGCTAAGCAGTTTGTTGTACAGCTTGCATTCGAAATTATATGGTGAATCGATAAATCTAACTTATCATCGTTTACTCCCATAACTATAGTTGCATCTTCATTTTTTGCAGGAGCAGTTATTATCACTTTCTTTGCACCAGCTTCAATATGTGCTTTAGCTTTTTCACCATCATTAAATTTACCAGTGGATTCAATAACAATATCCACGTTTAGCTCTTTCCATGGTAATTTTGCTGGATCACGATCATCCACAATTTGAACTCGTTGGCCATTTACAATTAGAGCGTTTTCTTCTAGTGAAATATCTCCAGTGAAAGTACCATGTGTAGAATCATATTTAATAAGATGTGCCAATGTCTCTAACGGGTATCTCGCATTTATCGCTACCACATTTAAATCCTCTTGTGCTATTGCTTGACGAAAAACCATACGTCCAATACGTCCAAAACCATTAATCGCAATTGAAACTGCCATATGAAAAGTCCTCCTGTAACTATGTGATACTTATTGTTTTTTAACCTTGAATTAGTATAACACATTTTACGTATTGTGTAGCCCCAAATATACAGAATGATAAAGTCGATATTTTCAAATAACTTTTCATTGGTTCAGTAGAGCTAAGGAACAAAGAAAGAACCTGTAACCACCGATTTTTGGAAGGTCTTTGGACATACAGTTATTTACTTAATTAAGACATAGTTATGCCGTTGATTTCCGCTTTATATAATCGAATAATTGGATATAAAATCATATAAATATACGTATTTTATCTTAAAATAAGTAAGGATGAAACGGCCTCAGATAAAGAAAATCCACTTGCTTCTTTCATTATAAAGTAGTATACCTAATCGGCAGACGATTTTTATCCCTATAATAATTTTGATTACTCTTATTATCTCAGCGATATGCTTTTCTCTATCTCCAGAGTGGAGAACTACACTCTATATTGATTGGAGTGTAAGGTGGCGACGGTGATAGCTCATCGATCACCCCACGGAGGCCAACAGGATGTAGGTCACGAAGGCGTTGCCACACTTTGTGGTTCTCTTAGCCTTTGAACCCCACCTGAAACGGAAATCAGTGGGTAATCATTTCTTTTAAGTCCCATGAATCAAGTGTTCACAGGACATCTTTATATACTTTTAATCTTTTCAAAAAAGCACCAGAATATTTAACTTCTGGCGCTCCTCTTATACTTTATAGAGTAAATACTTACTATTTGCGTGTAATTTCCAGTTTTATTATTCCCAAATAGCTAATATTTTTATTAATTGTTGTTTAGTTTCTTCTATTGTTCCATTGTTATAAATGACCGCATCTGCTCCTTTTTCTTTTACTGATAAAGGTAATTGGGATTGAATACGTAATTTGGCTTCCTCCTGTGTAAACCTATTCCGTGACATCAATCTTTCCAATTGGGTTTGTTCCGTTACTGTCACAACAAGAATTTTATCCACAAAGGATTGCAATCTACTTTCAAAAAGCAGCGGTATATCCATAATAATGACTGGATGTCCCTGTTGCACAAGATGCCCCTTTTGGGCTAACATTTCCGCACGGATAGCAGGATGTATAATATCATTTAATAACTTACGTTTAGAAGGGGTTGTGAAAATAATTTCACCAAGTTCTTCCCGATTTAAGGATCCATCCTCTTGGATAACCCCCGAACCAAAAGTTTCTTTAATCATTTCAAGCGTAGCAGTTCCTTTTTCAACTACTATTCGCGCGACAAGGTCTGCATCTATAATGGGAAAGCCCATTTCCTTTAACATATTTGCAACGGTGCTTTTCCCACTAGCGATACTTCCTGTTAATCCAATTATCATCTAGTTGCTCCCTTATTTTTGACATGTTGGACAGTAGGTAGATGTACGACCACCGATTGTTTTTTGTTTCGTTTTCGTACCACAGTCCCCACATTCCTTTTTGCCATACATTTGAAGTCTATTTTGCATATTTCCTGCTCCACCGTTAATAGTGCGATAATCTGAAATCGTACTACCTCCGTTTTCAATACTATCAAGCAAAACAATTACTATTTCTTGAAATAATTGAATTTTTCGCTCTCTACTAATTCGTTTTACTGTCCTTGCCGGATGTATTTTCATACGAAATAACGCTTCAGTCGCATAAATATTTCCGCAGCCAGACACGACATGACCATCCATGATAAATTCTTTTATTGCTTTATTCTCATATTTGGGTAATGCGCTCATATGCAGAAAATGATCTAATGCATGTTGATCAAAAGGCTCAGGTGCCATTAATAATAAAGGAGGGTAGTCCGCTTCTGTTTCTAAGAATCGCAATTCGCCAAATCTTCGGATATCCGCATAGACTAGCATGTCACCCTCTTCAAAGTAAAGAGTAACATGCGCATGCTTTCTAAATTTTTCTTCTGTAATCTCATGCAAACTTTTCACAGAAAACCATGCTCCCGACATTCCCAAATGCGATACTAGCATATAAGGGAGGCCATCCTTTAGAAGATGAAAATAAATATATTTGGACCTTCTTTCTAGATGGTCAATCTTTGTGCCAGGTAAAGCTAAACAAAACTGATCTACATCTAACCCTTTAATAATAGCTTCTTTACCATTTGCTTTTGAATTATAAATGGTTTCCGAAACATCAACTGACTTAATAGTCTTTCCACTTACAATTGGTTGAAGGGCGCGTAATACGCCCTCTACTTCTGGTAATTCTGGCATACAAGTAACCCCCTACTTCGTGTCATACCACGATGAACCAAAGGCATAATCCACTTTCAAAGGTACAATCAGCTTAATAGCATTTTCCATTACTTCTGGTACTATTTTTTCTAATAATGCAATCTCCTCTGGAGGTGCCTCGAAAATTAACTCATCATGTACTTGTAATAACATTTTAGTTTGCATATTTTCTACTTTTAATCGAGCTGCCATATCAATCATCGCTTTTTTAATAATATCTGCAGCACTTCCTTGAATTGGTGTATTCATCGCCGTTCGTTCTGCAAAGCTTCTTAGATTAAAATTTGAACTCGTTATTTCCGGTAAATACCTTCTTCTATTAAGGATTGTAGTAACATATCCTGATTGTTTTGCATCATGAACAATATCGTCCATATATTCCTTTACTCCAGGGAAGCTATTTAAATAATTCTCGATAAATTTCGCTGCTTCTTTTCTAGTAATATCTAGATTTTGCGATAAACCATAATCACTAATACCATACACAATACCAAAGTTAACCGCCTTGGCAGCACGACGCATATCGGATGTCACATCTTCCTGTTCCACATGGAAGACATCCATAGCCGTTTTAGTATGGATATCTAAATCATTATTAAAAGCATCTACTAAGTTTTCATCCTTAGACATATGCGCAAGAACACGTAATTCAATCTGAGAGTAATCCGCAGCGAACATTACCCATCCGGGTTGAGAAGGAACAAAGGCTTTTCGTATTTTTCTACCTTCCTCCAAACGTACTGGTATATTCTGCAGGTTCGGATTTATAGAACTTAAACGCCCTGTTGAAGTTAGCGCTTGTTGATAACGAGTATGAATTTTCCCATCATCTTTGTGAATCTCTTTTAACAATCCTTCAATATATGTCGAATTGAGCTTACCTAATTGACGATATAGTAGAATTTGTTCAATTATTTCATGTTCATTTGCTAGTTTTTCAAGAACATCCGCTGCGGTTGAATAACCTGTTTTAGTCTTTTTAATAGGTGTAAGTCCAATTTTTTCAAATAGTATTACGCCTAATTGTTTAGGAGAATTAATATTGAATGTTTCTCCCGCTAGTGTATAAATGTCTTGTTCAATCACCTGTAATTTAATATTGAGTTCATGACCCATTTCTACAAGTATTTGTTTATCCACTAAAACACCATCGGATTCCATCGTGCCTAGGATAGATGCAAGAGGTAGCTCTATTTCTTTATACAACTCGTACTGTTCATTTTCTTCAAGCTTCACTTCTAACTTTTCTTTTAAGTCCCATATTGCCCTTGCTTTTCTAACTGCATGTTCTGCAATTTTCTCGATTTCAGGAGGAGTTTTTTTGGCACCTTTTCCGTAAACAGTATCGTTTGCCAACAAGTTAAAGTAACCAAATTCTTTCGCAATAGCTGCAACATCCTCTGACGAAATAGCTGGATTTACTATATACGCTGCTAGGAGCAGGTCAAATTCAACTCCTTGAACATTAACATTGTGTTTTCTGCTCACTGCTTGTGTTGCTTTGGAATCTGCTAAATACTTTTTATTTGTATCATTCTCTAACCACGAACAAAAATCCTTAGATTGAAAAGCAATCTCTGCGGGAGCAAAGTAACCTTTTTCTCCATCCGATAAAGCAATGCCTAATAATTCGCTTGTATGGTATTGAACATCATACATTTCCAAATGGACTGCCATCACTTTATCTAATACAGTAGAGTCTATTTCTTCAACAATTTGGAATTCCACCTCTGTCGTTTCTGGATCTTCAGAAACATATTCAGATTTCTCCAAAAGTGTTTTAAAGGATAGTTCCTTCCAAACTTCAATTACGTCTTCCATATTTGGACCATTATAAGAAATATCCTCAATTGAGACTTGGATTGGTGCTGCTATTTCTATCGTAGCTAGCGCCTTACTCATAATTGCCTGTTCTTCATTAGCAACAAGTTTTTCCTTTAGCTTAACACCACTCACTTTATCAAGTGCCTTATATAAATCCTCTACCGAACCATGTTCTTTTAAAAGCTTAATAGCTGTCTTTTCTCCGACACCAGGTACTCCGGGTATATTATCGGAAGCATCCCCCATTAAGCCTTTCATATCAATAATCTGTAAAGGACTTAAACCATACTTTTCTTGAATATGCTCAGGTGTGTATTTTTCAATATCGGTAATACCTTTTCTCGTGATATATACTGTTGTATTATCAGTAGCTAATTGTGTTAAATCTTTATCTCCAGAAACAATTACGACTTGTTGACCTTTTTCATCTGCTTGCTTACTTAAAGTACCAATAATGTCGTCCGCCTCGTACATTTCCAGTTCATAACGCTTAATACCATAAGCATCGATCAACTTACGTATATATGGAAATTGTTCTGAAAGCTCTGGCGGAGTTTTTTGTCTTCCACCTTTATATTCGCCAAATGTAGAATGACGGAAAGTTGTTTTTCCGGCGTCAAAAGCCACTAACATATGAGTTGGATTTTCTTCTTCCATAATTTTTTGTAGCATCATTGTAAAGCCATACGCTGCATTTGTATGTACACCATGTTCATTCGTTAATAGGGGTAGGGCAAAAAAAGCTCGGTAAGCCAAACTGTTGCCATCTAATAATAGGATTTTTTCGGTCGCCAAATACATTCACTCCTTAATAATAAAAACCGTCATTCCCTATATCTTACCATGACAGTAAGGGGAATGACGATTCATATACTATTCTAAGTAACCTGATAGAATATTCGCATACGGAGAATCTGACGGGATGATTATCATCGTTTCATCTCCAATTGTTTTCTTATACGATTCTAAAGTTCTGTAAAGTGAATAGAACTCTGGATCCTTAGAAAAACTTTGGTTATAAATTTTTGCTGCCTCTGCATCCCCTTCAGCCGCTATAATAGATGCATCTTTATTGGCAGTTGCCAACATTTCACGAACTTCACGGTCTGTTTCAGCTTCAATTCTTCGTTTATCTGCATCACCGGTAGAAAGGAATTTTTGAGCAATACTTTGTCTTTCAGAAATCATCTCATTGTACACAGATTGCTCATTTTCTTGAGGAAGATCTGTCCGTTTAATACGAACGTCTATTACTTCAATACCGTAATTATCTTTTTTCAATAATTCATTTACATGACTAGTTATTTGATCATTTAAGCTTCCTCTTGAGGAATTTTCATCGTTAATAATCTCATTATAATTTAATTGACCAAGCTCAGAACGAACGACCGAATAGATAAATTCTTCCATACGAGAACCTGCTCCAACTAATGTACCTGCACTAGAAATCATTTCCTTAACATTTACTACTCTCCACACTGCATAATTATCAATAATAATTCGACGTTTATCTTTTGTATTTATTTCTGCCTCAGATAATTTATAATTCATTTGATATTTAGGTACTGTAGTTACAGTCTGAACAAATGGTATTTTCATATGAATCCCAGGTGTATCTTTAACATCTTTGATTTCTCCAAACTGACGAATTACTTTAAACTCTCCCTCTTTGACCACAAAGATATTCGCAAGGGCGATGATGAACAAGACAAAAACTAGGAAAATTGCAATAAATGGCTTTGTATATTTTTTGTAATCTACTGGTTTTTTCTCTTTAGGAGAGTTACTTGCCTTGTTTTCAACTGTTTTAAATTTCGCTTCTAAATTGGAGAATGGATTTTTGTTATCAGCCATTATTTTCCGCTCCCTTCTTCTTTTTCTGCCTCTGTTTCAGTAGTCGTAGTTGCTGGTGGAGTCGTTTGTTTACTTGCTTCTAACGATTGTAGAGGGAGATACTTCATCGTTCCACCATCATCATTCATAATATATAAATTAGCATTTGGTAGTACGGCATCTAAAGTTTCCATTACTAAACGCTGTTTCGTAATCTCTTTATTATTTTGGTATTCTGCATATAGCTTATCAAAAAGTGCTACGTCTCCTTTTGCCTGTTCTATACGAGCAGTTTTATACCCATTTGCATTTGAAATGATTGCATCCTTTTCACCAATTGCTTCACTTAACTTCTGATTCTTGTATTTTTCTGCCTGATTTACTTTTGTATTCTTAGTCTCCTCGGCATCCGTTACTGCAGTAAACGCAGATCTAACTTCTGCATTTGGAAGCTCTACATCTTGCAGCTTTACTGTTAATACAGTGATTCCTATATCATACTTCTCTATTAAAGAGCGTAATAGATCATTTGTGTCACTCTCAATTTGTGCTTTTCCTGAAGTAAGGGCATCATCTATTTTGGAATTCCCAATAACGGAACGAATAGAAGCAGAGGTTGCATCATGAAGTAACTCTTGTGGGTTTTCAGCATTAAATAAATAAGATTTAGGGTCTGTTATTTTCCATTGAACGACTAAATCAGTTAACACAATATTGTCGTCCCCTGTAATCATTTTAGTATCCTTATCAAATGATTCGATTTCTCCATCTGCAGTTTGGCTATAACCGAATTTCAGACTAAATGTTTCTTTGGAGAGTTTTTCTACTGATTGAATTGGCCAAGGCATCTTAAATTTTAAACCCGAATCCACTATTGGTTCACTTGCTTCACCAAATGTGATGACGATTGCTTGTTCCGATTCATCTACTGTATACCAAGATGTAAAAACAGCCGATATTAATATAATTCCAATTACACTCATGGCAATAATAGTTAGTAACCTTTTCGTACTCATATTATTTCCTCCTTTTTATGTATACTTCCTTTTACGGTTTAACTTAGTAGTTGGTTTCAAAAATAATAGAATTGGTTATCTCATACATGTTTTCTATGAAGAGCATATTAAGTAAACTTTTAGGGTTTAGTTGGAAAAGTAGATACTTATACATTCTTGTTTCTTTTATCTGAGTCTCATTTTCACTTATTTGAAGATAAAACATGTATATTTAGAAGGTTTTATATACAATTGTTCGTTTATATAAAGTGAAACTAGTTGAATGGAGCGCAGCGGCGACTCCAGTGGGAACAGCGCGAGCTGAAGACCCTGGACTGAGCATCGCGAGGGAAGCGGCTGAAGCCGTGCCCACGGAAAGCGTCCGCTCGTAGCGAAAATCAACAGCATATCTACATTTTGTTTTTAGAGGATCGGGTATCTTTTACCCCGTTTTTTATGTAAAGAGTAATTTCGTCAAGCCCGCGGAAAGCATCCACCTGAAACGGAAACCAGTAGTATTATTCATTCTTAAATGTCCTGTAAACTAAGTATTCATTTTTCATTCTCCCTATATAAATAAAAAAAGCTAGCAAAAGCTAGCTTTTTTAGGTAAATCGTTTGGAAAAGGGGTCTAATTAAATATAACAAACAATTGTAAATCTCCCGTTAATACTTTGTAAATATTTCCTTACCAATTATTGTTTTTGTATTTTTTATAATAATTAAACTGACGAGCAATCAAAAATAATTTACGAGTAAAATGCTTGTCCTTTTTGTAAAAGAGTGGATTTCCCCATTTACCCGATTTCAAAAGTCCACTTACTTCTTCTCGAATCTCTTCATTTTCAACAAAGTTCCTTAGCACTATTTTAGGCACTACGGTAAACAAATAATGCTCATTCAATAGAGTAAGTGGTTTTTCCTTTTGATAAATAACATCATCTACAAAATATCTAGCCATATTATGTCCAAGAGCTGTTGTATAGTAACTAGATCTCCCCTGTCTAATGTTTACCTCAAACACTTTAAACTTCCCATCTCGCTCATCAAACTTTAAGTCGAAGTTTGCAAAACCTACGTAACCTACAGCTTCTAAAAAGTGTTGAAGTTTTTTCATTAGCTCCTCATTATATCGGGTAATTAGCGCAGTATAGTTACCAATTGCAGTAACAGTATGCTCTTGAAGAACCACTTGTGCAAGTGTACTAAGTTGTGCTTGTCCTTTTGAATTCATATAAAATACTGAATCCCACATATACGTATCATCCCCAGGAATATAATCCTGAATGATTAAGTCTTCTGTATATCCACTAGCATTTACTTTGTTAATAATATCATCAAGTTCTGCTTTAGACTCTACACGATAAACTTTTTGTTGTCCTGGAAACTTGTTTTTGTAATACATAACACCATTGCTTGGTTTTATAATTAGAGGGAAAAGTACATCTTCGGTAAATGCTGCTTTTTTTGCACATGAATAATAATATGTCTTAGGTGCATCTATTCCATGCTCTTCACAAAGCTTATAGAAATTCGATTTCACAAGTAGATTGTTCATTAGTTCTTCTGACATATAGTTAAAAACATACATTTTCTTTAGTGCAACTGCATTTTCAATTATTAATCGTACATAAAAGTCATTTGTTCCTATTAGAAGCAATTGTTTGTCTTGCGTTTTATATTTTTGTGCTACTTCAGAAAGAACTTGAACAAAAGAAGATTTATCCCATAAATTTGGTTGAATTTCTATATGTTCAATCACGCTACTCCATTTGGTAAAGGACATTTCTTCTTTACCTACTAATATCGGCTTAATATTGTATTCCTCATGAAAAGAAATCGCCATATTATAAGCATTCATATCTGTCCCAATAATTATAGGGATAAAAGGTTGGTTATTCATAAAGACCTCCGTTAACTTTTAACAAGTGGAATTGATACAGTAAAGACAGTACCTTTTCCTACTTCACTTTCTACTTCTAACAAGCCGTGATGCGCTTCCACTAGATGTTTAACAATTGCTAGACCTAGACCGGTTCCTCCAGAGTTTCTACTTCTAGCTCTGTCCACTCGGTAAAAACGCTCAAATACTCGGTTAAGCTCTTCTTTTGCTATTCCTATCCCTTCATCTTGGATACGGAATATTCCACATTTTTCGTTTTGACTGATAGATATAGTCACGGTTTTATTTTCAGGGGAGTAAGTTAGTGCATTCATCAATAAATTCATCGTTATTTGGATTAAACGATTTAAATCCCCTAATACAAAGACCGATTCATCATATATCGTCTCGAGGCGCATATTCTTTTCCTCTACTATATGACTAGTCATTTCTTTACTTCGCTCAACAACATCTAATAAGTTGACCTTTTGTAAGTCCACTTCATACCCAACCTGCTCCACTTTTGAAAGATCTAATAAATCATTGATCAGCATTTGAAGTCTATTACTTTCCTTGTGAATTATTTCAAGGAAAGAAAGTAAAGTTTCTTCGTTTTTATATGCGCCATATAATAATGTTTCTGAAAATCCTTTAATACTTGTAACAGGTGTCTTCAATTCGTGAGATACATTTGCTACAAAATCTTTTCTGACCTGCTCCAATTTCACAAGCTCCGTAATTTCATGCATGACAACCACTATACCAAGCCATTTTCCATGTTCACCGATAACTGGTGCACCGTAAGCATCCATGTAATAAGTATGTATGTTTTTCTTTACAGATATTTGTTCCCGATTAGATGCCTCTGTTAAAAATAATTGATCAATGAACATTTCAATCTTCTTTGGAAGACCAATTTTATTAAACAACTTTCCATCAACGTCTTTGAACGAAATATCAAGCTGTTTAAGAAATGCACGATTCACAATGGTGATATATCCGTTACGATCAATCATAATAAGTGCACTGCCCATATTCTCGATTAACGTTTTCAAACGTTCTTTTTCAGTTTCTCTCATGACGGATATATCATGCAAATTTCGTGCAAGTATATTAATAGAGTTACTCAGCTTGGACATTCCAGAAAATTCATCTTCAAACGCACGAATCCGATAATTACCTCTTGCTAATTCCATAGCGGTTTCTGTTAAATGTTCGATTGGCTGAGCAAACTTTTTGAAAATACTTGTCCCTAAAAAAAGTGCAACCAGAAATGTTATACCTAAAATGATGAATAAGAATAACCATAAGGAATGGGAATCAATCAAATCCGCTCGTGAAAAAGAAGAAGCTAGCTTATCCCTAATATCCCTCTGTTCATCTACAGTTAGTCCTGTTGCGGCTAAATCTTTAGATACTTCCTCTATCTGTGTGTTTATGACTTTTTCAGAAGAATTTTTGGCGTAAATAGGAAAAAGCTGTCCAAGTATTAGTCCTAGACAAGCTAATATTAACCCTATCATAATAGAATAAGTTCTAAAAAGTTTGGAATGAAATGATTTCATTAGCTCTTAGGCTCCTCAAACTTGTATCCTAATCCTCTAATTGTTTTGATGAAATTAGGCTTTCTACTATTCTCTTCAATTTTATCACGTAAATGACTAATATGGACATCTACTATACGAGTATCTCCCGCAAAATCATAGTTCCATACAGCACTTAAAAGCTGATCACGTGTTAACACTCTATTTTTGTTTTCTATTAAATACACAAGTAATTCAAATTCTTTTGGAGTAAACTCAATGACTTCATTGTTTAAAAGTACTTCAAAACGTTCTGGAAACACTTGTAACGGCCCAAAAGTATACATCTCTTCTATGTTTTTTTCTTGCTTATGCTCTGTAGATAGACTAGAACGACGAATCATTGCTTTTACCCTTGCAGTTACCTCTCTCGGGCTAAAAGGCTTGGTCATATAATCATCTGCACCTAATTCGAGTCCTAATACCTTATCGAATTCTTCATCTTTTGCAGTTAACATTATAATAGGTATTTGCACTTTCTTTAAACGAAGTTCTTTACAGACTTCCATGCCATCCATATGCGGTAGCATCCAATCCAGTACAATAACCTCTGGCTTTTCTTCTAATGCTTTATTAAGCCCTTCTAAACCATCACTTGCTGTGATGACTTCAAAACCAGCTTCCTCAAGATTATATTTTAATAAAGTTACAATCGAGCTTTCATCATCCACAACTAATACTTTTCTCATTTTTTTGCCTCCAAGGTTGATTTGAAACCCCCATTCCAAATCCATTAAGCTATAATCTTATTGTTTCTCTAGAATAGGAGGCGTTACATGAAATTCGCCATCCACAACAATTTCATTTTGGTCATTTTGAGCTATTACTGAAATTATTATATTATTTGATTGTTCTATTATTTCCTTTATTTCAAATGTAAATTCTAGTATTGAGTAATGGTAAGTAGGTGTTGGAAAACTAATATATTGTTTTGTTATATGTGATCCCGGACCCGGCAAGTATTTTGAGATAGCAGATGTTATAATACCCGTTAACATAATCGACGGTACGATAGGTTTTTCATATTGAGTCTTAGCCGCAAAATCATGTTGAATATATAAAGGATTGTTATCATTGGTTAGTCCAAGATATAGAAGCAAGTCTTTGTCCTCTATTTTTTCTGTAAGTGTTAATTTCTCACCTATCTCTATATCCTGTATATGTCTCCCTATTTTTCGAGTTTTCCCTAATAACAATAGCTGCTCCCCCTTACAAATAGCTAATTCTATATTAACAATAAACCTACACAAAGTGCAAGGTGATGATAGGACCTGTTCCAGTTGGGCTATCTTTTAACCATCCTTAGTTAGCCCTTTTTTTCATAATAATATCACTAGCAAAAGACATACACAGAAATTTTAGTTCATCACCAGTTTCCGTTGTTCTCTAAGGGTTTTGGACTAGCATTTTCCTCTATGATTAAAAGGTGAGTTTTTAGTGTTATTAATTTTCATACTATATTAACTAAAACTAATTCTATTATCCTAACTATAAGCTATAGTCACAAAAAGGGGCAAAAGTTATGTGCATCACATGGTTTGGTAACAACCTGTTTATCCAAGTGAATTCTCAGCTTTTAAGTATTTTCTTATTAAAAAAATCGAGTAGGTTTCCCCACTCGATTGATACCAGTATTATAGTTAAGCTAAAACTTTCATAACAGCTTTGACTGCATCTGCAGATTTGTTTAATAATGCTTTTTCATCTTCTGTTAATTCAAGTTCGATAATCTTTTCGATACCACCAGCACCAAGCACTGTTGGAACACCAAGGTAAATTCCATCCATACCATATTCACCCTCTAAATATGCAATAGATGGTAATACACGTTTTTGGTCTTTCAGAATTGCTTCAGCCATTTCCACTAAAGAAGCAGCTGGAGCATAGTAAGCAGAACCATTGCCTAAAAGGTTAACGATTTCAGCTCCACCTTTACGAGTACGGTCTACAATTTCATCTAAACGAGCAGCGTCAATTAGTTTTTCTAATGGAATCCCGCCGGCATAAGAATATCTTACTAATGGCACCATATCGTCACCATGTCCTCCCAGAACAAAACCAGTTACATCTTTAACAGATAGGTTTAATTCTTTTGCAACAAATGTACGGAAACGTGCAGTATCAAGTACACCAGATTGGCCGATTACGCGTTCTTTTGGTAAGCCTGATTCTTTATAAACTGTATAAGTCATCGCATCAACAGGGTTTGTTAATACTAATATTGTTGTATTTGGAGAATACTTAACGATTTCAGATGTAACAGATTTCATAACTTTTTGGTTTGTTTGAACTAAATCGTCACGGCTCATGCCAGGTTTACGTGCAATACCAGCAGTGATAATAACTAAATCCGAGTCTTTCGTCTCTTCATAATTAGAAGTACCAATGATATTAGCGTCAAAACCTTGAACTGGTCCGGCTTGCGACATATCCAAAGCCTTACCTTTTGTAGCATTTTCTGCCTGTGGAATGTCTACTAATACAACATCACCAAGTTCTTTTTGAGCAAGTAGAAAAGCTGTTGTAGCACCTGTAAATCCGCCACCGATTACTGATATTTTACTTCTTTTCAATGTCATTAGAAAACTCTCCTTTTATGTTTATTAGTAGAACCGTGCTAAAAAGGCCTGTTCTATAAAGCGCACACCTGGAACGGAAATCAGTAACATTATTCGAATCCCGTGTTCACGGTACATTTTTATATATTCTTGTCTATTAAAGAAAAGGAAGGGAAAATTCCCTTCCTTAAAAACCAAATCTCATTTTAATATTACATGTTTTTAATAAGTTCATCAGCGAACTCAGAACATTTAACTTCAGTCGCACCATCCATTAAACGAGCAAAATCATAAGTTACCACTTTAGAAGCAATAGATTTCTCCATTGAATCCATGATAAGTTTCGCAGCCTCGTTCCAACCTAAATGCTCTAGCATTAATACTCCTGAAAGGATAACAGAAGATGGGTTAACTTTGTCAAGACCAGCATATTTAGGAGCTGTACCATGAGTAGCTTCGAAAATAGCATGTCCAGTTACATAGTTAATATTAGCTCCTGGAGCAATACCGATACCACCAACTTGTGCAGCAAGTGCATCAGAAATGTAATCTCCATTAAGGTTCATTGTAGCAACTACATCAAACTCTTTTGGACGAGTTAAAATTTGTTGTAAGAAGATATCAGCAATTGAATCTTTCACAAGGATTTTACCAGCTGCAAGTGCATCAGCTTGTGCTTTGTCAGCAGCTTCTGTTCCTTGTTCTTCTTTAATTTTATCATATTGATTCCAAGTGAATACTTTATCCCCAAATTCTTGTTCTGCTACTTCGTAGCCCCAAGTTTTGAAAGCACCTTCTGTGAATTTCATGATATTCCCTTTATGAACTAATGTTAAAGAAGTACGACCTTCTTTGATAATATAGTTAATAGCAGCACGTACTAAACGTTTAGTACCTTCCTCAGAAATTGGTTTAATACCGATACCTGAAGTTTCTGGGAAACGAATATTTGTCACTCCGAATTCAGTTTGTAAGAATTCGATTAGTTTTTTTGCATTATCTGTACCTTTAGCATACTCAATACCAGCGTATATATCTTCAGTGTTTTCACGGAAAATAACCATGTCAGTATCTTCTGGACGTTTAACTGGAGATGGAACACCAGTGAAATAACGAACTGGACGTAGGCAAGTATATAGATCAAGCTCTTGACGTAATGCTACGTTTAACGAACGAATTCCTCCACCGATTGGTGTAGTTAAAGGTCCTTTAATAGCAATTAGATACTCATTAATAACATCTAAAGTTTCTTGAGGTAACCACTCGCCAGTTTTATCGAATGCTTTTTGACCAGCAAGAACTTCTTTCCATTCAATTTTCTTTTCACCATTATAAGCTTTTTCTACCGAAGCTTCTAATACACGTGATGCTGCAGCCCAAATATCTGGACCCGTTCCGTCTCCCTCAATGAAAGGAATTACCGCTGTGTTTGGTACGTTAAGTACGCCGTTTTCTACTGTAATTTTGCCTGTTGTCATTTGTTATTCCTCCTACTATCATAATCATAGGGCAGTAAACACAAATGTGTTTAAGCCCTATCTTATAAGATAATACTAATACTATCTTTCTTCAATTGGAATATATTTTTGCATTCCAGGTCCTACATATTCTGCACGTGGACGGATTAAACGATTATTTGCATATTGCTCAAGAATATGTGCGCTCCAACCAGATACACGTGATACTGCAAAGATTGGTGTAAATAAATCATGATCGATTTTTAAAGAATGGTATACAGACGCAGAATAGAAATCTACATTTGGAGGTAGATTCTTTTGTCCCGTAACTATTTCATCAATACGAATAGACATATCATATAATTTGGATTCACCATTAAGTGTAGTCAATTTTTTAGACATTTCACGTAAATGCTTTGCACGCGGATCTCCTTTTCTATAGACACGGTGACCAAATCCCATAATTTTTACTTTGTTTTCTAATTTTTCGTTAATATAAGCGTCAACATTATCAAGTGTATCAATTTCTGTTAACATTTTCATAACTTGCTCGTTTGCTCCACCATGAAGAGGTCCTTTTAAAGCTCCAATAGCTGCGACCACACCAGAATAGATGTCTGAAAGAGTTGCTACACATACGCGAGCAGTGAATGTCGAAGCATTCAATTCATGATCTGCGTGTAAAACAAGTGCTTTGTCAAACGCTTCTATTTCTATGTCTTCTGGTAATTTTCCATGTAGCATGTACAAGAAGTTAGCAGCATAACCTAGATCTGTTTTAGGTGCTACAGGTTCTAGTCCTTTACGGACACGTGAGAAAGCTGTTACTAATGTCGGGATTTTTGCTTGTAATTTAATTGCTTTTAAGTAATTTGCCTCATCGGACATATCTTCTGCAGCATCATCATATAATGCAAGCATAGAAACTGTTGTTCTAAGGGCAGTCATTGGATGTACATCATTGATTGGGAATGTTTTGAAATGATTCAAAACTTCTTGTGGTACAGCCATGTTGTCGGCTAATTGTTGTTTCAATTCAGCTAGCTCAGCTGCGTTTGGAAGACGTTTATGCCAAAGCAAGTAAACTACTTCTTCAAAGCTCGCATTGTTAGCTAAATCATCAATATCATATCCAACGTATGTAAGTGTATCATCGATGATTGAACTGATGGACGTTTCTGCCGCTACAATTCCTTCTAAACCTTTAGTTGTTGTCATATCAAAGTCTCCCCTTCACAACATAAGACTTCTGACTAAATCTACACTAAATCAGAAGAATTATATGTATATATTAATGTTTTTAGCATTGCTTACTTATACAGTATAATCAATTTTGGCGTTTTTGTGAATGAAAACGCTTAAGTTTATTGAAAAATATCTTTAAATCTCCTAATTAATTGAAAAGATTGGATGAATTTGATTACTCTACAATTAAATAAAAAAGATTTTTTATCACAATGGGTACCATTTGGAATAATTATACTAATATCATTTGTTGCTTACCCACTCACTTTAGCAATAATTGGAGGTTACTTTCTATTTCCTATCACTAATTTTTTACATAAAAAATTTAAAATTCCAGTATTTATAAGTGTATTACTAACTGTAATTTTAATTTTATCTAGTTTTTTAATGATATTATTTTTTCTTATTCAAACATTAATTGATTTAATTCCTTTTATTCATGAACATGTTGTTCTACTACCTGTAATGGAAATACAAAATCACCCCTTTTTTACGATGTTTGAAGGTAAATTTCAAACATTACTAAATAAGCTATTGAATGATTTATTACTAAATGTAACTCATTTACCCTCTTACTTTTTTGAGATATTCTTATTTAGTATTGGATTATTTTTTTCCTTAATCGAATCTATAAAGGACCGGGAATGGTTTCTAGTTTATTTCCCCAAAAAAATGCGACATCTTTGCCATAAAGCATTACTTAAATCCTCAACAATTATAAATCAGTTTATTCATGTAGAATTTAAGTTATTTATTTTAACGTTTATATTAATTTCTATTGGTTTCTCAATATTAGGTTTACATAATCCGATTAAATATGCGTTTCTAATTTCTTTAGTCGATAGTGTTCCTTTTTTAGGTACTGGCTTAATATTGATACCTTTGTGCATATACTTTTTTTTAATGGAAATGCAGATGGTAGGTACAATTGTCTTACTTTTATACCTTTTCGTTCAATTGACAAGACATATCGTCGAATCTGTACTCTGGTCTTCTACGACACAAATAAAGGCTGTCCACGTCTTTTATTTGAGCGCGGCAGCCATTTTAATCTTTGGATTTATAGGAATTTTGTTTAGTCCGTTTATTTATCTATTTGCCCATAAATGGGAAAGTTTCACGAAGACTTCATCACAATAACTTGGCCGTTTTTCATTTTTTTGCGTATCCATCTATAAATAAGTGGTTTAAATAAGTTTCTAGTTGGGGCAAATAAAAGCATGAAGCCAAAAATATCTGATATAAATCCTGGGAGAACTACTAGGATAGCTCCCATAAATATACTAATACCATTAATCGCAGCTTCGCCTGGCGCTTGATAGTTTTTGACGCTATCTGATACTTCTCTAAACGCTTTTAGGCCCTGTCTTTTTGCCAAATAGCCACCAATTATACCACTTGCGATGATCAATAAAAATGTATTTCCTACTCCAATAGTTTTACCCGATAGCATAAGAATATATAATTCAACCGCTGGGATTAAAATAAACAAACCAATAATCCATTTCATTATTTCACCTTCCTTTTAGAAAAAGCTTAAGCACCAATTAAACTCAAAACCTATTTCAATCGTTTCCATCGGGCATTGGACAGACTTGTTGCTATAATATTATCGAATATTTTTTTAAGTAGCTGGTCATTACTAACATCACGACCAGCCTCCCTTTTCTCGGTAATCTTATGGCGTTTGTCTGTCCGTCGCCATTCAAAAACCTTTGGAAAGAGGTTAGTGCATTTTGGGTTACCTCGAGAAAAAAATCTTCCTGTTAAGTACTACTCACTTAATTGATTGTAGTACAAGGTGGCGACTCCAGCGGGATGAGTGAGACATATGAGACATATGAGACATATGAGACATCACATCGACGCGTGAGCGATGAAGCGTCCACCTGAACAGTATTAATAAATAGATTCTAATACGCTACTTCTTTTCATTCAATAAAAGCCCCACCGTTATGGTGAGGCATTTTTTTTAAATAATACTAGCGTGTCCATGATAGATAAAACCACTTTCGGCATCTATCGTTAGTTCTTGACCATTTTTTATAAGTGTTGTTGCATCTTTAACACCTACAATAACCGGCACTCCTAAGCTAAGTCCAACTACTGCAGCATGGCTAGTTAAACCACCCTCTTCGGTGATTAAACCTCTGCATTTTTCAATACTCGGGACCATATCTCGGTCAGACCCTAAAGTTACAATAATGCTATCCGTTGTATCTTGTCCGGCTAATTCTTCCGCATTATTTACAACTATTGCTTTTCCGAATGCAGTATTCTTACCAATACCTTGTCCTCTTGCAACTAAGTCTCCAATAATATGAACCTTCATCAAGTTTGTTGTGCCCGCTTCTCCAACAGGTACACCAGCTGTAATCACAACTAAATCACCATGAGTTACGTAGTGGTGAAGAATACTTTCCTCCACAGCTACTTCCAAAATCTCATCTGTTGAGTGAGCTTTTTTTCCAACAATTGGATATACCCCCCAAACTAATGTTAGTTTTCTAGATGGGGTAGCAGATGAAGTCACAGCAATAATCGGAACACCAGGTCTAAATTTAGCAATCATTTTTGCAGTATATCCACTTTCAGTAGGTGCAATAACTGCTTTTACCTTTAAGTTAATCGCTGTATGAGCAACAGCTTGACCAATAGCATCAGTTAAGTTCACATCACGTGCTTTACTGATCTTCGTTACATTTTCACGATAATCGACTGCATTTTCTGTACGACGAGCAATTTTATCCATCGTTTGAACAGCCTCTAACGGATAAAGTCCTGCAGCTGTTTCTCCAGAAAGCATAATGGCATCTGTACCATCAAATATAGCATTTGCGACGTCACTTGCTTCTGCGCGAGTAGGTCTAGGATTACGTTGCATAGAATCGAGCATTTGAGTAGCTGTAATAACAGGTTTTCCAGCTTCGTTGCATTTAGTAATTAGTTTCTTTTGAACTAAAGGTACCTCTTCTGCTGGAATTTCTACGCCTAAATCACCCCGAGCAACCATTAGACCGTCAGATACTTGAATAATTTCATCAATATTATCTACGCCTTCTTGGTTTTCGATTTTAGGAATAATTTGAATATGTTCTCCATTATTTTCTTCTAATAATTTACGGATTTCTAACACATCTGAAGCTCGGCGAACGAAAGATGCAGCAACAAAATCTATGTCCTGCTCAATACCAAAAAGGATATCCTGAGCATCTTTTTCTGTCATGCCAGGTAATTGCACTGATACTCCTGGTACATTTACACCTTTATTGTTCTTTAACGTTCCTGCATTTTGAATATAAGTGGAAATTATTCCATTTTCTTTATCAATTTTTTTAACGATTAACTCAATTAGTCCATCATCCAATAAAATAACAGAACCTTCGTGAACATCTTCAATTAGTTTGTCATAGGAAATAGAGAAGCGTTCTAATGTACCTAACACTTCTGTCATCGAAATTTCAATTGTCTTACCAGATTGAAGCTCAATAGCACCATTTTCCATTTTATGTGTGCGAATTTCTGGGCCTTTTGTATCCAATAAAATCCCAACAACTTTACCTATCTTTTTAGAAACTTTACGGATTGTTTGAATTCTTGCAGAATGTTCTTCATGATTTCCATGTGAGAAATTCAATCTGGCAACATTCATACCAGCATTAATTAATTTCTCTAACATTTCTTCCGATTCACTTGCGGGTCCAATTGTACAAACTATTTTAGTTTTTCTCATAGTACATTCCTTTCTATAATGGGAAGATATTACCTCATTAAATGGATAATTCTTTAGATAATTGATACATAGACATATCAAATTCTTCATGATTTTCAAATGCTTTATTCATATCATAGTCTACCACTTGATGATTCTGGATGCCAATAGCACGTCCACCATTTCCAGTAAGTAATACCTCCACAGCTTTAGCTCCAAACAAACTTGCTAGCACACGATCACGACCCGTCGGAGAACCTCCACGTTGAATATGTCCAAGTACCGAAACCCTTGTTTCAATATCCGCTAAGTCCTTTAGCTTGTTAGCAAATTCTGCTCCACTCATCACACCTTCTGCAACAATAATAATACTATGCTTTTTCCCTCGTTCGGAACCGCTTTTTAGACGCTCGACAATCTCGTCCATATTTATCTCTACTTCAGGAATAATGATCGTTTCAGCCCCACCTGCTAGACCAGCCCACAAAGCCAAGTCTCCGGCATCTCTTCCCATTACTTCTACGATAAAAGTACGTTCATGCGATGTGGCAGTATCTCTGATTTTATCAATACTTTCAATAACTGTATTTAAGGCTGTATCAAATCCAAGTGTGTAATCTGTACCAGGTATATCATTATCGATTGTTCCTGGTATTCCTACACAAGGGAAACCATTTTCAGTTAGTTTCATAGAACCTCGATAAGAACCATCCCCACCGATAATTACCAATCCGTCAATACCATGCGCCTTTAACTGCGCTATTGCTTTTTGTTGCCCTTCTTCAGTTCGGAACTCTGGGCATCTTGCAGAAAATAGTTTTGTTCCACCTCTTTGAATAATGTCCCCTACAGAGCCTAAATCTAAAACTTCCATTTTACCATCAATTAACCCTTGATAGCCATGGAAAATACCAACTACTTCAAGCCCCTCAAAAATGGCCTTTCTTACAACAGCACGAATAGCTGCGTTCATGCCTGGAGCATCTCCCCCACTTGTTAATACACCAATTCTCTTCATCTATTTCTCCTCCATACAATGAATTTCATAATGTAAGCTTATCATGAAATGAACTAAAAAAAAATGCGCCATTATTGACGCATTTTATTCATTGAATTCCCCTATATTTTTAAATTTAGAATATCGGTTTTCAATTAGCTCATCTGGTGTTAAATTCACCAATTGTTTCAATGAAGTAATGAGGGTCTCCCTCATATAATTAGCCTGTGCCTCTATATTTTTATGAGCTCCTCCGTGAACTTCTGTGATGACAGTATCAATAATACCCATTTTTTTTAAATCAGGTGCAGTAATTTTCATTGCTTCGGCAGCTTGTTTTGCCAAGGATGCATCCTTCCAAAGAATAGATGCAGCTCCTTCTGGTGATATAACGGAGTATGTAGAGTTTTCTAACATATGAATATGGTTAGCTACACCTAATGCTAATGCTCCTCCACTTCCACCTTCTCCAATAACAACACTTATTACTGGCACTTTCAATCCAGCCATTTCAACTAAGTTTCTCGCAATGGCCTCACTTTGGCCACGTTCCTCGGCAGCTTTTCCTGGATAAGCACCTTTTGTATCAATCATACAAATAATAGGACGATTAAACTTTTCTGCTTGTTTCATTAATCGCAAGGCTTTTCGATAACCCTCTGGATGAGGCATACCAAAATTACGTTTAATATTTTCTTTCGTATCTATGCCTCTTTGATGGCCAATAATTGTTATTGGTTTTCCTTCAAACAAAGCTATTCCGCCTATAATTGCCGCATCGTCTCCATAAAATCTATCTCCATGGAGTTCAATAAATTCTGTACATAAAAACTCTATATAATCCCTTGTTGTGGGGCGACTAGGGTGACGAGCCACCTGAACACGGTCCCATGGCTCCATATTTTCATAAATTTCTTGCTCTAACTTCTCTAGTCTTGCTTCTAGATTAACGATTTCTACTGACATATCTACATCAGCGCTTGCTGTATACTCTTTCAATTCTTCTATTTTAGTTTTTAATTGAACAATTGGTTCTTCAAAAGGTAGTACTTTTACCATTTTGTGACCTCCTTAGTCGTATGAAGATGAACGATGGAAGCTACTTTTTCTCGCATATCTTTACGATGTATAATGGCATCTAACTGGCCATGATTCAGTAAAAATTCAGCAGTTTGAAAATCTTCTGGTAGTTTTTCCCGCACTGTCTGTTCAATCACTCGTCTTCCAGCAAAGCCGATTAAAGCTTTAGGCTCGGCAATATTAATATCTCCTACGGATGCAAAGCTCGCAGAAACTCCACCCGTCGTGGGATGCGTAAGAATAGAAATATACAATAGACCATGATCACTATGTCTTCTCAAAGCAACTGACGTTTTAGCCATTTGCATTAAAGAAAGTACTCCTTCTTGCATTCTTGCGCCTCCACTTGCAGTGAAAATAATAAAAGGAATGCCAAGTTCTGTAGCTTTCTCAACAGCTCTCATAATTTTCTCACCAACAACTGAACCCATTGACCCCATACGAAAATGTGAATCCATAATTGCAACCGCTACTTGTTGACCATCCAGCTTTCCAAGTCCAGTAAGAACTGCTTCGTTCAATCCTGTCTTCTGTGCATCAGCCTTTATTTTTTCCGTATAACTTGGGAAATTCAATGGATTAACTGTTTCTAAATGGTCATCCATTGACTCAAATGAATCCTCATCTAAGAATATTTCTACACGCTCCCAGGCAGTCATTTTCATATGGTGATCACATGTAGGACACACTTTAAAATTCTTCATCAAGTCTTTTGTAAATACATTTTTCCTACACTCAGGACATTTCATCATAATACCTTCTGGTACATCATTTTTTGCTTTTTCCGTCGGTATTGTGGCATATTTTTTCTTTTGATTTTTTCTAAATATATCTCGAATGCTCATTTATACATCTCCTCTATTAATTAACAAAAGCCATTCATTATATAGAGATAACGCTTGTTGTTCTTCTCCATTTTGCATAGCAATAAGAAGCTGAATCCAAAGGGACTTCTCTTCCAGTTTCATATTTTCTTTGTAAGGCTCTCCTGCAAACTGCTTTAACAAAAACCATATTTTTAAACCCAATCGATTATTGGAAATGATAATAATTTCACGAATTATATCTTCTCGTAACATATCTTCTACAATTAGTTTTTCTTTAAATGCATCCCAAATATGTAGTGTATAAAGTCTTTTTGACATACAAATCGTATAAATTGCATCTCTCTCCAATGCTGCTCTCGTTATATGTACATCTTCCTTCGACTTAGACTCTTGAAGGATAAATGTAGACAGCAGCTCGACTAGCCGATGCTTTCGATAATCCGATAGAAAAGTACCTTCTCCTCGACGTGTTTCTATTAAACCGAGTAACTCTAAACTCCTTAGTGCTTCCCTAACAGTTGATCTACCTACTTGAAGTCGCTCTGCTAGCTCCCTTTCAGATGGCAATTTTCCACCAACAGTAACATTTTCATCGGTAATGATTTGTCTCAACTGCTTTACAATTTCTAGAAACATTTTTTTAGGATTATTCGTTTGCTCCATTACGCCTCACTCTTCCATAAATTACAAAGTGGTCTGACCACTAATAATTATTAGTCTACAAAAGATTTGTTCAAACGTAAAGAAAAAACTGCATCTTAAATATGCAGTTTATTTTTCCATATATTTTGTAATGATTTGAGAGCGACCGTTTCTTCGCTCTGACTTTCCAGTAATAACAAGCATTTCCTGTTCTTTTAATAACAAATTGTACTTTGCGTATTCCTCCGGAAAAAGTGTTACGGACAAGCTACCAGTATCATCCTGTACAGTTAGAAAAGCCATTGCTTCACCTTTTTTTGTACGAATTCGTTTTATATCCTGTATTAGCCCTACTATCTTCACAGGCATATCTCTTGTTGACTGCAAAATATCCCAGATATTAATGAATTTATCCTCTAACGTTTTCTTTTTGGATACTGTAGGATGCTCTGAAAAATATTGTCCCAAGACTTCTTTTTCAAATTGAAGCTTTACCATAATCGGAAGTGGATCTGATAGTATATACTTTGACTTCCCAAAGTGAGAAGCATCTCCACCAAACAAGTCTGACTCCTCTGTAGGGCTTATTAATTCTGCATATTTAATAGCTGCATCTAGAGTAGCTAACAGAGTCGACCTTTCGAAACCAAATTCATCTAGAGCACCTGCCTTTATCAATGGCTCTACATTTTTTCTTGTAAAATGAACAGCTGACAAATCAGATGCCAGATCAAATACATCTTCCCACTTGGTTTCTCGTTCCATACGTTTCTGTATTAATTTTTGTATAAAATTATGGGAGACTCCTTTTATAGCTTGTAAACCAAACCGCACTCTTCCGTTTTCAACTGTGAAGAATCGTTGACTACGAAAAATAGATGGAGCGAGAATAGCCATATCTTTTTGCTTCATTTCCATCATTAGCTCATTTATCTTCGCTTGGTTTCCTGTAGCTATGCTCAATAATGCACTATAAAAAGCAACTGGGAAATGCGCTTTTAAATATGCCATTTGAAAAGAAATAACACTATATGCTACAGCATGGCTTTTTGGAAAACCATAGTCAGCAAATCGGACGATTAAATCATAAACAGCTGAAGCAGACTGTTCAGAGTGTCCCTTTTGAATAGCTTTTTGAACAAAATGTACACGTTCACTTTGTAAAACTTCGCGATTTTTTTTGCTCACAGCTCTACGTAACAAATCTGCTTCCCCGAATGTAAAACCTGCCATTTTTGAGGCAATTTGCATAATCTGCTCCTGGTATACAATTATACCGTATGTTTCTTTCAATATTGGCTCTAGTATTGGATGTTCATAGGTTACCGGCGCATGGCCAGCTTTTCGCTGAGCATAAAGAGGTATGCTTTCCATTGGACCTGGGCGGAATAAGGCATTTACTGCAACTACATCTTCAAATTTTGTTGGATTGATTTGTTTGAGAGCTTGTCGCATTCCTGCCGATTCCAACTGAAATACCCCTGTGGTATCCCCTTGCTGTAATAACTGAAAGGTCTGTTCATCGTGAAGCGGAATTTCTGTTAACTTAAATGGGTTGGATTGTTTATAATTAATGATCTTCAAAATTCTTTCAATAATCGTCAAATTTCGTAACCCTAAAAAGTCCATTTTAAGTAATCCTACTTGTTCTACTTCCTTCATCGGCCATTGTGTTAGATAGATATCGTCATGTCCACTTTGAATAGGTATAACATCTACTAAAGAAACTGGTGATAATACTACACCTGCTGCGTGTGTGGAAGCATTCCTAGGTAAACCCTCTAAAGCAAGTGCTACCTGAAACCATTTTTTTCGAATTTCTTCGGTTTGGATAAACTCTCGTAATTTTTCGGACATTGAATATGCTTCTTTTAACGTAATACCTGGCTTTGGAGGTATAAAAGATGAAATAGCTTCCAAAGTAGTCGATTCAAACCCAAAAACTCTAGCAACTTCTCTTGCTGCTGCTTTTGCGGACAATGTACCAAAAGTAATTATTTGGGAAGCATAGTTTTTTCCATACTTATCTACGACATATTGAATAACTTCCATTCTTCTCGAATCAGCAAAATCGATATCAATATCCGGCATTGTAATTCGTTCTGGATTTAAAAATCGCTCAAATAGTAAACCAAATCGAAGAGGATCAACGTCAGTGATATTCAAAGAAAATGCTACAAGCGAACTTGCGGAAGATCCACGACCCGGACCAGTTAGGATATCTTGCTGTTTAGCAAATTTCATAAAATCCTGAACGATTAAAAAATAGTCCTCGTAGTTCATTTGGCTAATAATGGACAATTCATAATTTAGACGCTCTATATAAGGCTGAGTAACTTCCTTTATCCGTTTACTCAGTCCATCTTCACACAGTTCTCTTAAGAAATCCCTAGAACTCTTAGTTGCGGGTAATGGATACTTTGGCATAATAGAAGCTGATTTTTCGATAGATAAGTTACAGCTATTTAGCATAAACTCTGTATTTTCTATCCAGGATGGAACATCTGAAAACCATTCACCCCATTCTTCACTAGAAGGTAAGTGAAGAGAGTTGATAGAGGGTTTTAAGCGGGCATGATCATTCATTTTTAGCGATTGATCCATCGCATTTAATACTTCATACGCAAAAGCATCTTCTTTTTCTATGTATCGACTCATATGGAAGACAGTAACTGGTATAGATAGTTGTTCACTGAAATCGATGATTAATTCTTCATGTTCTAACTTTTCACCATTCGGTCGCTCAATTGCTAAGTAGAAATTAAGTTCTCCAAATATCTTTTGTAATTCGGTCAGCTGCATAAGTGAAGTGGAAGACTCTCCTTTATATACAGCAATCAATCCTTTGTTATATGCTTCTAACCATCTTTTAGGTAGAACTGTAATTTCTCTTGTTTCTATACTACTAGATATTTTCAACAAATTTTCATATCCATTATGATCTTTTGCATATAGCACTAATCCTACAATATCTGACTCTAGTTGGACATTGACAGTGAGTCCGAGTACAGGTTTAATCTGTTGTGCATGTAATGCATGCCAAAAAGGCAGTAATCCATACAATCTACTATTTGTAATGGCAGCTGCCTGTGCATTATTTTGTTTTAACTTTTGAGTAAGTTGTTCCAATTGTATTGTGCTTTTCAGCATATCCGCCGATGTCACAATTTGTGGATATACTGTTTTCATGTAAACACCTCAATTTACAGCATTTTTAAATCTTTTATCACCAAAGCGGCTTCTTCCCATGACTTTACAGCAGCTCCCGAAGCAAGTGGATGTCCCCCACCACCATATTTTTTAGCTATTCCATTGATAACTGGACCTTTGGAACGTAGACGGACTCGAATTTCTGAGGAATCTTCTATAAAAAACACCCAACACTTCATACCTTTTACATCAGCTAAGGCACTTACTAGCAGAGAAGCTTCTGATTGATCAACTTGATATTCTTGGAGAATTTCTTTCGTTAGTTTAACATGCCCTACACCAGTTTCATCCATTTCAAAGTTTGCATATATATACCCTTTTAGTTGAAGAAGATTTCGTTCGACTTCATACATTCCATTAAACAAAGTTGTACTATCAAAACCATATGTAAGCAACTCACCTGCAAAATCCATTGTCTGCTTAGTTGTACTTTGGAACATAAATCTACCGGTATCTCCTACAATTCCTGCAAATAATAACCGAGCGATGGATGCATCCATTTTCCATTGTTTATATTTTTTTGCTTCTTCGAATAGTTCACAGATCATTTCACTTACCGAACTTGCTTCTGTATTTACCCATAGTAAATCGCCGTATGCATCATCATTTGGATGATGATCTATTTTTACAAGGAAACTTCCTAGCTTATAACGTTCATCATCAATTCTTTCCGTATTAGCTGTATCTGTAACAATGATTAAAGCATCTTTAAAGTCTTCATCGGAAACCTTATCTGGATGTGCAAGGAAATTTAATGTATCATCATGAGTCCCAGTAGCTAAAACTTTTTTTGATGGGTAATTTAGTACAATGAGCTCTTTTAGCCCTATTTGCGAACCATATGCATCTGGATCAGGTCTAACGTGGCGATGCAAAATAATCTTGTCATACTTTTCGATTGTGTCTATGATTTGTCTTTTCATCTGGAATTACCTCACTTGTCTGGTTTTACTATTCGCATTTTTTAAAATTTCCCTTTACAATAGATAGAAGGTTAACTTTTTACTGGAGGTTCATTATGATTAATATTATATTAGTAGCTGCAATAGTGATTACATTTGTTTGGTATTTTTATTTTAAAACGAAACAATTCCGCACACCATTACCAATTCGCAAAAAATGGTTCGGTGCAAAAGCTTCTGTATGTCTTGGTTCTTTTTTGTTATTTTTCGGTATAAACTTTTTAATCATTTATCAATCTTCGATAACGTATGTTGTTGCAGGTCTGTTTATCTTATTGGGAGGTTATTTTACGTATCACAATGTAAAAGTAGCCAAGCATTACGGTCAATTTGTAGAAGAAGAATTATCTATAAATCAATGATGCAGCTATACTAGCTGCATCATTTTTTTCTTTAGATACTTTCATGTTTCGAAGCTAGCGTAGTGATGCAGAAACAGTCGGACGCTTTCCGAGCAAGTTCGTCAATCCTCCACTATTTTTATCTCTCCAATAGCTGATACGTTACCATAGCTTTTCCAACTAAAAGTTTGTCATTAAAGATTTCAATATCCATCTTAGCTACTTTTCTGCTCAGTTCTAGTACTCTAGCTTGAATGCGTAGAATACTTTCTAGCTGAATCGGTTTCGTATAGTAAATGGTCATATTCTCTACTACACTTTCTCCACGCTTACGTATTTTCAAGGTTTGTGCCCCTGTTTCCGTTACTAATATCGTAAAAGCTCCGTTGGACATAGCGCCATAATGATCTGTCATTTGTGGTGTAACTACAAATTCAAAAATATAGTCTTCAGTTGAAATGATCTTTATTTGCTGCTTTACAATATCATCAATCGTTTCACCGTTTTGAGGTTGTCTAGCAGCTGCTTGCAAAGCTTTTAATACATCCTGTCTACTAATGACACCCTCTAAATAATTCGTATCCCGAACCACTGGCAACAGGTCTACACCTTCCCAAATCATTCGATGACTAGCGGAAGATACACTTGTTTTCATCGTGACAGAAATAGGATTTTTCGTCATAACTTTTTCAATCGGTTCATTGTTGGATTTGCCGATAACATCTCTTGCAGTTATAATTCCTACTAATTTCTTCGATGCATCTACTACTGGGAAAACACCATGCGTCGTAATGTCATTTAGTACACGATACTGTTTGACCTGATCTGTAGCATACAGATACGACGTCTCTTGGAGCGGAACATAAATATCTTCGATTAACAATACATCTTTTTTTATGAGTTGGTCGTCAATCGCACGATTAATCATCGTTGCTACAGTGAATGTATCATAACTAGTGGATATAACAGGAAGTTCTAGTTCATCCGCTAGCCTTTTTGTACTCTCTGTAACATCAAACCCCCCAGTAACTAATACTGCTGCACCGGCTTGTAAAGCAGTTTCATGAACTTTCAATCGATTTCCTGCTATTAAAAGATTGCTCGGTTCTACATATCGCATCATGTCTTCTAGTTGCATTGCACCAATTACAAATTTATTTAAAGTTTTATGCAATCCAGTTTTACCACCTAAAACTTGTCCATCCACTATATTTACTACTTCTGCATAGGTTAAACGCTCGAAATGCTCTTTTTTCTTTAACTCGATCCGAATAGTTCCTACCCGTTCAATTGTACTAACTAATCTTCTTGTTTCTGCTTCTTTAATCGCACGATAGGCTGTCCCCTCACTGACAGTCAAATCCTTGGCAATTTGTCTAACAGATATTTTATCGCCAACTGGAAGTTTTTCAATGTAAGCTAAAATCTGTTCATGTTTTGTTGTCATGTAGTCACATCCAAACGATTATTATACGTTTATTGTACCACATAAGCATCATTTCCTAGTCACGATTCCACTGAACAGAGTCTCCGGCTTTCAACACTTGAACTTCTGCAGTGTCAACAAGATTCTTAAATATTTGAGGATCCTGTTTTATCGGAGGAAATGTATTGTAATGTACAGGCACTACAATTTGCGGTTTTAATAGCTGTACAGCATAAGCTGCATCCGCCGGTCCCATTGTGAAATTATCTCCGATTGGGAGAAATGCAATATCAATATCATTTCGTTCCCCTATTAGTTTCATATCTCCAAATAAGGCTGTATCCCCCGCGTGATAGATTGTTTTGTCTTGTAATGTTAGCAGTACTCCCGCTGGCATTCCACCGTAAATAATTTCTCCACTCTCTGTTGTATAGGAATTGCTATGGAATGCTTGTGTGAACTTCACTCTTCCAAACTCAAAATCATACGCTCCCCCTATACCCATTGCATGCACATTAATGCCAAATGATTCGATATAATTGGCAAGTTCGAAAGTTGCGATCACCGTGGCGCCATTTCTTTTTGCAAGGTCTACTGTATCCCCTAAGTGATCATTATGACCATGCGTCAATAAAATAATATCTACTTTTTCTTCGGATGCAACTAAATCAGTTTGTCCATTTCCTGTAATAAAAGGATCAATTAAGATCGTGTGCGCGTTTGTTTGTATTTTCACAACTGAATGACCATGATAGCTGATTTGCATGTGTATTCTCTCCTTTTTGATAGTTATTTTAAAAGTATTACTCATTATAATTCATTCAACGTAGATGTCAGAAATCCTCTATTCTGGTATGCTTAAAGTATTAAATTTAAAAAGAGGTGCCCTTATGAAACAAACAGAAAAAATACAATCATATCTACAAGAACATCAAATTGATGCTGCATTTATCACTACTCCAGATAACGTTTTTTACTTTACTGGATTCAGAAGCAATCCACATGAGCGTCTGCTAGGTGTAGCAATTTTCAAAGACTCAGCACCATTTATAATTTGTCCTAAAATGGAAATTCCAGATGCTAAAGCAGCAGGATGGGATGGAGAAATAATCGGACATGAGGATACCGATAATGCATGGGACATCCTCGCACAAAAAATCCAAAGTACAGCTGGTAATATCCAAAGCCTTGCCGTTGAGAAATCACATATGACGGTGGAAAGATTAGAAGCTCTCGATGAAAGAATAACTGACCTTCAAGTATCCAGAATCGATGAAAAAATCAATGACCTTCGTGTTATTAAATCGGAAGCAGAACTAGTGAATATGCGCAAGGCAGCTGAGCTTGCAGACTATGCAATTGAAGTAGGTTGCAAGGAAATTGCAGAAGGTAAAACGGAGCTTGAGATTTTAAATGCTATTGAACTGGCTGTAAAAGAAAAAGGAGCTGCACAGATGTCATTTGACACAATGGTACTTAGCGGACCTAAAACTGCTTCTCCTCACGGAACTCCTGGAGATCGTAAAATTCAAAAAGGAGACTTTGTCCTATTCGACTTAGGGGTAGTTTATAACGGCTATTGCTCAGACATCACTCGTACAGTTGCATTCGGAGAACCTTCTCCAGACAAACGTGAAATTTATGAAACTGTTCGTAAAGCTGAAGAAGCAGCAGTTGATGCAGTGAAACCAGGTATTACTGCTATGGCTCTTGATAAAATTGCAAGAGATATTATTACAGCCGCTGGTTACGGAGATTATTTTACACATCGTTTAGGCCATGGACTAGGAATATCAGTTCACGAATTCCCATCAATTACTGGTGTTAACGATATGAAACTTGAAACAGGAATGGTATTTACAATTGAACCAGGTATCTATCACCCTGAAATTACAGGCGTTCGTATTGAGGATGATGTAGTGGTGACAGATAATGGTGTAGAAGTGTTAACGAAGTTCCCAAAAGAATTACAAGTTTTATAATATATTTTATAAAGCACTGTGGATGGTCTGGAACTGCACCCCAAATGTTAGAGTTATTAATCTAACTTTCGGGGTGTTTTTAGTCTTCAAACGCTTTAACAAGCGGCCACATTCTTACCTCGATTATTTTGGAATAATGAAAAATTGCACTGTCATTCTCTACCACAATTCCTTGACTACTAAGCATTGTGTTTTCTTTTATTTCGGATTCTGCCTGTTGTAACAGCCAAGGATGATGTAATATATCACATCGTAATGGAACACCTTTTGAATTTAAAGTATACAGACAATAACGTTCCACTAACCACTCTTCAAAAGAGCCTTTCTCCGCAAAATAAGGCTTTGAAACTGGACGATAATCTGCTACGAACCGTGCATCCCCCTTCACTCTTTTACTCTCATATTTAATCAGATCTGCATGCTTTTGTACTTTTATATGTGCATGCACATATGGTAAGTGATAGAACGTTCTAGCAACTTTTACAGCAAGAAGATTCGTTGCATCTAGACTAAAAAAGTATACTCCTGGTTTTCCATCAATCATTACGTATGTCCGAACATTCAGCTCGGGAAATTTATCAGTTCCTGGTACAGGAGGTAAACCACGCAATCGAATATCAGTCATATGAAATGGTACTACTCCAACCCAACACATACCATCATATGTATCTAAAGGTAGTACTTCAGGTACTAGTTTACGTAAAACTTCATATTTAACCGGAAAATGAGCAAAAAGTAAATCATTCCATGTTTGCTTCATTACCCATGGCAAGTTAGGTAGTGGCCATAATCTGTGGCCAGCATCCCAATTCGTTTTATTAGGTTTTTGATGGTCTTTCAAAATTTCTTAGCTCCTTCTCACATAAATCAAATAATACGCACTCAAGATGCCTTTTTCAAAATTGTTTCTAACTCTAGAATACCAAGTATCCAACATAAGCAACAGCAAATCCTCCCGCATAAGTAGATAGGAAATATATCAGCCATAATTTAGGATGCTTTTGCAAGGAATATAGTTCTTTATTTAATGTAGAGAAAGTGGTCAGGGAGCCTAGTAATCCTATACCAATTAGTAGCAGATAAATTTCTCCTGCTTGTGCACCTACCAATAAACCAAGTAAAAGACCACCAACAAGATTAACTGAAAGGGTTCCATATGGAAAAGCACCACTTGTGCTTTTATTCAGCTTTTCAGAAATGATAAATCGAATATTTGCTCCTATAAATCCTGCAATACCTACTAAGATGAAACTCATTTACTCACCTCGTTTTTCCAACCAAAATTACTCATTAAAATTCCACCTAGAATACTAAGTATTATATAAAGTACTGCTAGATAAACTTGTCCATCCTCTATCATCGTTATCGTTTCCACACTAAATGTAGAAAAGGTAGTAAAGGATCCAAGGAAACCTGTCCCAATAGCAATCTTTAGTTTACTAGAAATCGGTAGTGCTCTGGACGTTATATATGCCAATGCATAACATCCAATCAAGTTAACTAGTAAAGTAGAGAATGGAAATCCTGAGTCATATACCATAAAAATATTAACCAAATACCTTGTAATTGCGCCTAAAGCACCTGCTATTCCTATGTACATATACACCATAATAGATCACCTCATTAACTAGAAATCACTCAAAGCATTATTGCCTTGAGTGACTAATTTTAAAATATTAGTTTAAAAGTGTTGCTACGTCTACATATGGTAGGTCTTGCGCCTCTGCAACTGCTTTAAAAGTAACATGACCATCTAATGTATTAAGCCCTTTTTGTAAAGAAAGGTTATCTAAACAAGCTTGTTTATAGCCTTTATTGGCAATTTGTAATGCATACGGTATTGTCGCATTTATAAGCGCCATAGTAGAAGTTCTTGGTACTGCACCTGGCATATTAGCAACAGCGTAATGTACAACCCCATGCTTTTCATATGTTGGGTTATCATGTGTTGTAATGCGATCAGAAGTTTCAAAGATCCCACCTTGGTCGATTGCAATATCAATAACAACAGAGCCTGGAGACATCGTTTTAATCATTTCTTCCGTTACCAGTTTCGGAGCTTTTGCACCAGGTATTAATACACAACCAATAACTAAATCGGCTTCTTTAACTGCTTCTGCAATATTATACGGGCTAGAAATTAATGTTTGAATGGTTGATCCAAAGATATCCTCTAATTGGCGAAGACGATCCGGGTTTAGGTCGATGATCGTAACCTGTGCTCCCATTCCAATTGCAACGCGAGCGGCATTTGCACCAGCAATTCCTCCCCCTATTATTGCTACTTTTGCACGTGGGACTCCAGGAACTCCTCCAAGTAATATACCTTTTCCTCCGTTAATTTGCTCTAAATACTGTGCACCAATTTGGGTTGCCATACGACCTGCAACCTCACTCATCGGAGACAATAAAGGCAATGTATTATTAGGCAGTTGAACTGTTTCATATGCAATTGCAGTAACTTTTTTGTCTAATAATACTTTTGTTAAATCTGCTTCAGGTGCTAAATGTAAATATGTGAAAAGAATCGACTCTTCACGTATTAAGTCAAATTCAGCACGAGTAGGTTCTTTTACTTTCATAACCATTTCTTGATTCCATGCTTCTTTAGCCGTTGATACAATTTTTGCTCCTGCAGCTATATAGTCTTCATCGGTAAAGCTTGACCCAAGACCAGCACCAGTTTCAATAAAAACTTCATGTTTAAAATGCGTTAAACTTACTACACCAGCCGGTGTCATTGCAACGCGATTTTCATTGTTTTTTGTTTCCTTTGGAATCCCAATACGCATATTTCGCATCCTCCTATGTAAACCATGTTGTTGTGAAAATGACACATACTTTTCTTGCATCATTTCATACAAATCCATTCTATCATTTATATATTTAAAATACCGCAACAATTTAATTTTCTGTTACAAGTATTCACAAATACGACTTAATAAAAATGAATAATAAGGAGGAATATGTCTAACAATCTCGAATAATATATATATAACCAACAAGGAGGTTTTTAAAATGACATTAAAATATAATCAAATTTTAGTCGCTGTCGATGGATCCAAAGAAGCAGAATATGCATTTAAAAAATCTGTTTCTATTGCTGCACGTAACAATGCAACATTAAATCTTATCAATATTATTGATACTCGTTCATTTGCAGCAATTGAGGCTTATGATCGTTCTATCGCTGAAAGAGCTCAAACGTTTGCAGAGGATTTACTAGGTGGTTATAAAAAAGAAGCGCTTGCCGCTGGAGTACAAAATGTGAATGTCGTAGTTGATTACGGCTCGCCAAAAACAATGATCTCTAAGGATATTGCTAAAAAAGTAGAAGCAGATTTAATTATCTGTGGTGCAACTGGTCTAAATGCAATGGAAAGATTTTTAATTGGTAGTGTATCCGAATATATTGTACGTTCCGCTACTTGCGATGTACTAGTAGTTCGTACTGATGAACCACTAGAAGCATAGTATATAAATCAATAAAAATGGTTGGTCGTGAAACTATTCACTACTAACCATTTTTTTGTTTAAGATAGAATTGCCTAGCTTCTCATATTCTATTCAAGTATTATTATAAATATTGATTTACTCTTCTCTTACTTACACCTTTTAATCCTATCACATATAATATTTACAATCTCAAATACCGGCAAAGTCCCATCCACAATTATGTCAGAATCGGGTTTAATCGTCTTTAACATCTCAAGATAGCCCCTTCTTCCTCGCGAAATATAGTTATCCATATCCTGTAAAATAATTCTATTGGTATCATTTTGAAAATCGCGAGTTAACCTACGCACAAGAGCAACATCTAAAGGGGTATCAATAAATACAGTAAAATCTATGAATCCACGTATCATGGAATGCTTATATGCAAATGGATAATCTAATATTATAAAGTTCAGTTGTTCAGAAAGTAGTATTTCTAAGTCCCTTAAGAGAGGAGATAAATTCCACTCGTCATAAATAGCACCGCTATCTACCCAATTTATAATGTCGTCCGGCCCTTCAAAATCATAGTTATCAAAGAAGAGTGATTTAGAATTATGTAATTTTTCGCTTAGCTGTCTTACTATAGTTGTTTTCCCACCACCAGACACGGCAGCTATCGAAATGACAAATGGTCGCATATTATCCCCCCTATAAAAATTCAAAAATCTCAGTTCTTCCTTTTCCAAGTGGAACGACAGAAAGTTTAAGTTGTTCCCTCCTTTTGTTAATCTTTTAAAGTAGTATTATTCATTTTAATATTTGAAAAGATAAAAATTTCCATCACCAAATAGAACATACTTAATGCTATTTAAGTTTCGTAGGGTATGGGTGTTATACTTCTTCTACTCCCATCCTCTCTTCTGGTATTCTATAAAATCTTCCATAACTCCTGCCTTTTCTTATTAAAAAAAGGACATAGAGTATTCTCTACGTCCTACTTAATAGTACATTTTACATATTTGTTTTTTACATCTAATGTAAACAAGAATTGCATTATTCTCAATAGTTTTTCGTTTGGTCAGTGGTCCCTAAAACTTCTTTATGTCACCTGATACCTCTTACAGCTTTGCAATCCTCACCGTATCTCTAGCTATCATAATTTCTTCATTTGTTGGAATGACGATCACTTTCACGGGAGAGTGGGGATAATTGATGAAAGTTTCTTTCCCGTTTATTTTATTTAAATCTGGATCCATATAAACACCCATAAACTGGAGACCTTTTAATACTTTTTCCCTTATTACTTCACTATTCTCTCCGATACCAGCTGTAAAAATAATGGCATCTACGCCATTCATACGAGCAGCATAGGATCCCATGTATTTATGAATTCGATCGGCAAAAACGTCAAGTGCCAGCTGCGCACGATCATTTCCTTTAGAAGCTTCTCCAACAATATCTCGTAAATCACTAGAGAATCCTGAAACACCTAGCATTCCAGATTTTTTATTAAGAATATCTAGGATACCCTCTGCATCTTTGCCTGTTTTCTCCATCAAATAAGGGATTAAAGCAGGATCAATATTACCAGATCTTGTTCCCATTGTTACACCCGCAAGCGGCGTAAAACCCATGGATGTATCGATTGATTTACCATGTTGAATAGCTGCAATACTTGCCCCATTTCCAAGGTGACAGGATATAAATCGAGTTGTTTCCAACGGTCTATTTAAGAGGACTGCAGCTCTTTGCGATACGTACTTATGTGAAGTCCCGTGGAAACCATATTTTCTTATACCGTATTTTTCGTAATAGTCATAAGGAATTGAGTACAGATAAGAGCTTTCTGGCATCGTTTGATGAAAAGCAGTATCAAAAACTGCTACTGCTGGAACATTTGGAAGCTCCTTTTTAAATACTCTTATTCCAGTAATATTCGCTGGATTATGAAGTGGAGCTAATTCTGATAATTCTTCTAGCGTATCTAGAACCTCTGTAGTTATTAAAACAGAATCACTATACACCTCACCACCATGTACTACTCGGTGCCCAATTCCTTGAATATCATTTAACGAATGAATCACATTCTTTTCTATCAGCATATTCATCAATAATTTTACCGCTTGTTCATGATTGTCCACCTGTTCAATAATATTAATACGTTCATCATTTGTCGACATTGTAAAAATAGGATTTCCTAGACCAATTCTTTCTATTAGTCCTTTAGCAATTACCTGTTCGTTTAACATTTCAAAAACTTGGAACTTTAATGAAGAGCTTCCTGCATTTATTGCTAGAATTATTGGCATAAAAAACGCTCCTTCGTTGAACTAGTACTTTAATTGTACCGTTCAAAGAAGGAGCTAGCAACTCACTTGGTATTCTGTTCTTGCCAAATTTCGATCTTTTTCAAAAATAATTCCATAGCTTCTTTGTTCATCATATTCGGAACCTTCGCTAATAGTACCTCTCTCGGAGCTTTCAAATCACTGCTCTTCTTTTGTAATATCAAAAGACTTTTCTCTTGTCCCTTTGTTTTGAAAATGGAATTTGGGAATTGAATAACAGCTTGAATCCAACCATTCTCTTTGATGAATTCATGAAGTTTCGGTGCTTGTTTAGATTCAAATATAGTATCTGGCACTAAAAAGAATAGATAGCCACCCGGTTTTACATGCTTCATCGACTGCTCCATAAATAAATGATGAGCATACGACATTTCTTCTGTACTGTGGAGGAAGTAGTCCTGTGAAGTTTCCGTATCTGGATAATATCCAACAGGTAGATCGCTTACGACAATATCCACAGGATCAATTAAAAGAGGCTTTAAAGCATCTTGCCTAAATAATCGTATGTCATGCGTAAGGAGTTCACCTGTCTGCGCTGCTAATTGAATTAGTAATTCATCAATTTCTACACCAAATGCATGGTTTTCTGTCGGCAATGCATTCATAATAGTATATAACAAATTGCCAGTTCCTAATGCAGGGTCTAGAATTGACAATTCCTTTCTATCTTTCGTCATCTCTTTTACAAAATAACTTACTAATAATCCGATTGCATCTGGTGTCATCTGATGATTAACCTGAGCCGACTTCTTCATGCCTTTTAATATAGCTAATTGTATAGCTTTTCGAATTTCTTCTTTGCCTGCGTCTATTATAGATGGCCTTTTTTTATCAGATAACCAAAGTTCGAGTGCATATACTACACCTTCTAAATACGTTGCAGAAGCTTCGTTCTCGATGTAACTGCTCTCTTGATCAATATACGTAAAAATTTGTTCAACATGTGTGTGCATAGTATTATCCCTCATAGTAAAACCCACTCCTTACTTCAGAGTGGGCTTGCATTATTTTAGTTAATTAATTCGTTAAGGCTTTTACTGCTTCTAATGCTTTTTCATAGTTTGGATGATCTGTTCCTTCTCCAACATATTCAGCATAAGTTACAACATCGTTTTTATCTACTACAAATACAGAACGAGCTAATAAGCGTAATTCTTGCATTAGTACTCCGTATGATTCTCCAAATGATGCATCACGGTGGTCAGATAAAGTTTGGATTGCTTTAGCAGCATTAGCACCACACCAACGTTTTTGAGCGAAAGGTAAGTCCATTGAAACAGTTAAAATTACAACATCATCACCTAAACTAGCAGCCTCTGAGTTAAATTTGTTAGTTTGTGTAGAACAAACTCCAGTATCAAGGGAAGGTACTACACTGATTAAACGAATTTTACCAGTTGAATCTTGTAAAGTCACGGGTGATAAATCATTTGCTAGCACTGAAAAGTTAGGTGCCTTTTCCCCAACTACCACTTCTTTACCAACTAATGTTACAGGATTATTTTTAAATGTTACTTCTGCCATAATATGTAGCCTCCTTTTTCATACCTTCATCTTACTAGAATACGTTCGGCTCATGCAACTCTTTTGCAACAGCATTTTCATATGCTACTTTCTCTTTTAAATCATATACAGATTCATGTACAACTAATGTATCAGCGATAAAATCATGTACACCTTGTTTTTTAGGTGTGAAAGCTATAACTAAATAAGGGATATTCAACGGGATTATAGAAATTAAACGACCAACCCACTCCCTAAATAATACAGTACCCCATTTTAGTTTTCCACCATCTTTAGATATAACACGAATGCCAAATACCATTTTTCCAACAGTCTGACTACAGAGCTTCGTCATCAACACAAAATACCCGTAGAAGATAACTGCTGTGATGACCGTAAAGGGTGCATACCACTCAGAATTATTTAACTCTAATGAAAACAAACGAAAAATAGGTTTGATCAATAACATTCCTATTGAAGCTAAAACGAGAATATCTACAGTATATGCCCAAAAACGAATCCAAAAGCCTGCAGCCTTCTGTTCATATTGTGCAGTTCGATGAACAATTACTTGCTGGGTTGCAGAGGTGTTCGCTTGCACATGCTGCTCTTCTGTTTGTACAAATTCACTCATCTAAAACCCTCCTTATTCATTCCCGTATAAATACATCATTTTTGGGGAGCTATTTTCTGTGATTAACTGTGCAATGAGCTTAGATTCCATGTCTAAACCTAAGAAAGATTGTGCTTTCACTGCAAACAACGAAGCGAAATTTTGTGAGTATCCATATTCAAATACTTCTGCTTTCTCTAAGTTATGGTCCGTTTTTATAGCTTGAACAACGTCCTCTAAAAATCCATAATCATCAGCTAATCCAGATTCGATTGCTTGACGGCCATTTAAAATTCTTCCGTCAGCAACTTTCTTAACATCCGCTTCCGTCATATTTCTACCTTTTTCGATAATATCAACGAAGTCCTCATACGAGTCGTTTAACATTTCTTGAAGCATCGTTCTTTCTTCTTCTGTCATTTCTCTAGTAGGACTCATAATATCTTTGTATGGTCCTGATTTAATAGTTACAAATTCCACACCATATTTTTCTGCTAACTTACCATAGTTAACACTTTGCATGATTACACCAATTGACCCTGTCATTGTTTCTTTATTTACAAATATTTTATCTGCAGGAGCCGAAATGTAATAACCTCCCGAGGCAGCCATACTACCCATTGAAACATATATTGGTTTTTCAGTTTCTTCTTGAATTTCAATGATTTCTTTATAAATTTGTGCTGATTCGACAACTCCACCACCAGGTGAATTTACTTGTAATACAATTGCTTTTACCGTTTCATCAACTTTTGCTTGCTCTAGTTGTTGTAAGAAAAATTGATGATTATATCCTTCTGCTGCAAAAAGTGAACTTGCACTCCCTGTATCTTGTATTGTCCCATCTACTGTAAGTAGTGCAATTCGTTCGTTCATACTGCCTTCTTCTACAACGGTTTCAAAGAATTCTGAGCTAGAAGCAGATGCAAATTCATCTAAATACGATGTCCAATCTGTTGAAAATGCTGTTGAAACGGTATTGACGAATATCGAAATAAGTAATAATAATGATGCTCCCAAAATAGCAAACCAGCGTTTCATATTCATATGTACAATTCCTCCTTTAATACTTCTCTTTACATACGTAAAGAATATCTAAATGTTTCACGAAATGGTAAAATAAATATATACAATAGTAAAGGAGAATGTTTATGGCCTCCAAAAACGCAATATATTTATATACTAAGAATGACACAAAATCTTTACAAAGAAAAGACAGAATCGCCGAAGCAATACATAGTCACGGTTTTAGGGTTGTTGAAGACTCCGGGCTTGCTTCCATAATCGTCAGCATTGGTACGGATGGCTCCTTCCTACAAGCAGTTCGTAAAACTGGATTTAGACAGGATTGTTTGTATGCTGGTATTTCCACAACGGATACACTCAGTATGTACTGTGATTTTTTAGCAGATGATATAGATGCTATGGCTGAAGCGGTTCTTACTAAGAATATTCAAGTTCGGAAATATCCATTGATAGAAGTTTCGGTAAATAATCACCCGAAATTTTTATGTCTAAATGAATTTACGATTCGCTCAAACATTATTAAAGCATTTGTATTAGATTTAATTATTGACCACAAGCATTTTGAATCCTTTCGAGGCGATGGCATTGTAATATCTACTCCAACAGGTAGCTCAGGTTATAATAAATCATTGAATGGTGCGGTAGTTGACCCGCTTCTTCCATGTTTTCAAGTTGCAGAAATTGCTTCTGTTAATAGTAACGAATATAGAACTCTAGGCTCATCCTTTATATTAAGTGGGGAAAGAACACTAGAGCTCCGCTTACATAAGGACTGGAATGATTACCCTTCGATGAGCACTGACAACGAGGCACTTAGTATTCAGCATGTTGAAAGTGTAACAATTTGTTTGAGTGATAAAGTTATCAAAACTGTTAGACTGAAGAATAATAGTTATTGGGAAAAAGTGAAAAGATCGTTTTTATAATTTGAATCCGATGTGTAAAAACAGATAGTTCCGTTATACAACGGAACTATCTGTTTTTCTTACTTGCATTATCTTAGATATTGTAAACAATATTAGTGCAAGCCAAATACAAGAAAATGATAAAAATTCTATTTTGCTAAATGCTTCATCGTATAATAATATCCCAACTAGCAACATTATTGTCGGTGCTATGTATTGAAAAAATCCTGACATATATAGTGGCATTGTTTTCGTTCCCTTAGCAAATAATATTAATGGCACAGCAGTTGCAACACCAGTGAATATGAGTAGAATGACAGTACTTGCATTTGATGTAAAAAATACTGCCTTATCTGAAACCACAAGATAGACAAAATAGATTAACGCAAAAGGTAAAACAAAAAAAGTTTCAATCGTTAATCCTCGTAGTGGATCAATTTTAATACTTTTCTTTATTAGACCGTATAAGGCAAATGTTATGGCAAGCGTAAATGCTATCCATGGAACTTCGCCATAAGAAACAGTTAAAATAATTACACCTATAGCAGCAAGCAGTACGGAAAACTGTTGAGCTCTTGATAATCTCTCTTTTAAAAATATTATCCCCAGTAAAATGGAAAGTAGTGGATTTATATAATATCCTAAACTTGTCTGTACGATAAAACCAGCATTCACTGCATATATGTATGTAAACCAATTTCCTGTTACTAGATAGGAAGCTACAAATAGCCCCCAGAAAGATTTTTGGTTTGCCCATAAGTCTTTCAGATCTATTTTCAACTGCTTAAAATTTCTACCTACAATTACTAACATTAGTGTAAATATAAATGACCAAATCACCCTACCTGAAAGTATTTCATCACTTGAAACATGCTCTAATAGCTTCCAGTAGATTGGCATGAACCCCCATAAAACATATGCCAATACTACAAATACAATTCCTTGTTTTTCTTCTGTACCCATTTTGACACCTCTTTACTTTGTAACTCGAAACATTAAACCATTATATTGCTTTAAATTACTAAAGTAAATAAGAAAACACGGAGAGATAATTTCTCTCCGTCTTTTCTTATTACTTACTGTTTACTCTGTTCTTTCTGTCGTAATTCCAATCTCCTAATTTTACCAGAAGTTGTTTTCGGTAATTCTTCGATAAACTCAATTTCCCTTGGATATTTATATGGAGCAGTTATTTGTTTCACATGATTTTGTAGTTCTTGTATTAAAGCTTCAGAACCCACTGTAGATGTATCACGTAATACAACAAATGCTTTAACAATGCTTCCTCTTTCAGGATGTGGTTTACCGACTACAGCGCACTCTTGTACTGCTGGATGTTTCGTCAATGCATCTTCTACTTCAAATGGACCAATCGTGTAGCCTGAGCTGATAATAATATCGTCTCCACGACCTTCAAACCAGAAGAAACCATCCTTATCTTTTTTCGCCCGGTCACCTGTAATATAGTAGTCCCCTCTGAATTGCATTGAGGTTCTTTCAGGATCTTTTAGGTATTCCTTAAATAACGCTGGTGTTTCTAGATGGACAGCTATATCTCCAACTTCTCCAGGTGGACAAATTTGACCAAGGTCATCGATAATGTCAACTGTATTTCCTGGCGTTGGTTTGCCCATTGATCCAGGTCTTGCCTCCATGCCCTTCATCGTTCCAACAAGTAACGTATTTTCAGTTTGCCCATAGCCATCTCGCACTTCTAAACCAAATACTTTTTCGAAGGTTTCTATTACCTCTCTATTTAATGGTTCCCCAGCAGAAACAGCACTATGGATAGAAGACAAATTATAATTGTTTAACGTATCAACTTTCGCCATAATTCGGTACTCAGTAGGTGTACAACAAAGAACATTCACTTCCTTCTTTTCAATAATCCTCAAGTAGGTATTGGGTTCAAACTTGCCGTTATATACATAGCCGACTGCACCACTACCTAGTGTCGCTAAGAAGGGACTCCAAATCCACTTTTGCCAACCAGGGCTTGCTGTTGCCCATACCACATCACCTTCTTGAATCGCCAACCAGTTTGGTCCTGAAGTACGTAAATGCGCAAAAGCCCATCCATGTGTATGCACAACACCTTTTGGATTTCCAGTAGTACCACTTGTATAAGAAAGGAATGCCATGTCATCCTTTAACGTATCAATAGTTTGAAATTCATCTGATTCAGCTTGTATTTCTTCCGTCAACGAAATCCAATTGTCTTTCTTATTACCGATTGCAAATAATAGTCGCTTATCTAAATTACGAACTTCATTAAATTGATCAAGGAATGGCTCATAGGCAATAATTGCCTTTGCTTCACTATGTGTCAAACGGTATTCAATATCCTTTGCACGAAGCATTTCAGAACTTGGGATAACAACAAGACCAGCTTTCAATGCAGCTATATATATTTCATATGCTTCGATTAAACGGGGTACCATTATTAGTACCACGTCTCCTTTTTGAAGACCTTTATGGGTGAACAAATTGGCAATTTTATTGGCTTTCTGTATTAAATTCTTGTATGTACTTTTTTTCTGTTGTCCATCTTCAGATTCCCATATTAACGCTAATTTTTCTTCATCTACTGCGTACTTTTCAAATTCTGTCACTAGGTTATAATGTGCGGGGGCAATTAAATCTTGTTTGTTCATTAGATCTCCTCCTTTTACTATTTTAATTATAGAGGAAGATCAGCCCTTTTGGTAAACAAAAGATAAAATTTTCAGATATTTTGCGCAAATGGAAATTAGACATTCACTTTTTAGAATGTAACTTAAATGTGCAAATGCGGATTTTCACATCCTTGGAGACTATTTAGCAATTTACTGTTTACTCTAAATAACTTTCCAATCCTGAGTACCATCTAAATGAAAAACCGGTAGCATAAGCTACCGGTTTTTTTGTTCAATTATTTTTGAAATCCATTCATTTGTTGTTGGGCTTGGGCAACCAATCGCTTCGTAATTTCTCCGCCTACGGATCCGTTGGCACGCGATGATGCTTCACCACCAAGTTGTACTCCAAACTCTTGAGCGATCTCATATTTCATTTGATCTAATGCTTGTTGTACACCAGGTACTAGAAGTTGATTTGAGTTATTATTGTTTGGCATGTTCCTCACCTCCTTGTGAAATTAGATTGTTCATTTTCGTCTAATTCATACACAGGGAGGAAAAGGTATTTTTTACTAATTGTTAAAGAAGACTTGAAAATTCATTCGACTTTCTCATTGGGAATGAAAGAACTTCTCTATTTTGCACTGCTTCTGTTATTAATTCGTCAAAATCCTTAAAGCTTTCGTAATACTCAACCTTCTCAAGCTTTGGTTTTGTTTTGGGACAGGATGGTGTAAAAATAGTACAACAGTCTTCATAAGGCAAGATGGAAGTTTCATACGTCCCTATTTCCCGGGCAATATCAATAATATCTAGCTTATCCATAGAAATAAGTGGTCTGAAAATTGGTGTAGATGTTACAGCATTAATGGCAGTTAAGCTTTCTAATGTCTGGCTTGCAACCTGGCCTAAGCTCTCGCCAGTAACAATTCCTAATGCTCCTATTTCTGCACGGACTAGATCGGCAATTTTCATCATCAAACGTCTAGTTGTAGTCATTGATACATTTTCAGGGATTTGAGCTTGTATACTTTGTTGGATATCTGTAAAAGGTATGACATGAAGTCTCACAGTTGCCCCAAAGTGACTTAACTGATTGGCCAAGTCCATTACTTTCTCTTTCGACCGTTCACTTGTGAATGGAGGACTATGAAAATGTATTGCATCGAGACGAACCCCACGTTTTAAAAGCATATACCCAGCAACGGGGCTGTCTATTCCACCTGATAACATTAATAAGGAACGACCGTTCGAACCTAGAGGCATTCCACCCGCACCAGGAATTACCTGTGCCATCATATAGACAGCATCATTTAACACTTCAATTCGTAAATCGATTTCTGGCTTTTTCATTTGAACTTTTAAAGTAGGGTTTTGTCTTAATACATTACTCGCTACCACACTTTGCAGCTCATAAGTGTCTAATGGAAAAAACTTATCAGTGCGTTTTACAGTAACCCGAAACGTTTTATCTTGGCTTTCTAAGCTATCCATTATTTTGAGTGCAGTTGCTTGAATATCATCTAAGTCTTTTGAACAAGAAGCTACTGGACTAAATGATTGAATTCCAAATATTTTAGGCAAACGTTCGATTAACGCATGAATTTCGGAATCATCTGATGATGTTAGAAACATGCGATCTCTTTCAGCTTGAATCTTAATATTAGGCAAATCTACAAATGAAAACCTTATATTATTGCGTAAATGTGATATAAATTGCTTTCTATTTTTACCTTTGGTAGATAATTCACCGTATCGTACTAATATTTTTTCCCACTTCATGCTTTTTAATCTCCTTTAATTACATTCATTACATGCTTGAATACATTTTTAAATTGGTCTACTTCTTGCTGGGTACTAATGGTGCTAAGACTTATTCTTAATACACCTTTAATATAATCGTCTGAAATGTGCATAGCTTTTAATACATGACTTGTTTTCGTTTGTCTAGATGAACATGCACTACTAGTGGAAACAATAACATCTTGTTGCTGTAACGCATTAATTAGTACTTCTCCCTTCATTTTTTTCACCGAAAATGAAATGATATGAGGGGCTTTCTTAGTTGGAGATATTACTTTTATAAAGGAAAAAGACTGTAAAAATTCTATTAAATCATCCGACAGGGATTGTAATTTCACTGCTTTACTCCCCAGATTCTCCATAGCAAGTCTCATTGCTTTTGCTGTAGAGACCGCCAAAGGTACAGAAGTTGTACCACTGCGAATACCTGATTCCTGTCCACCACCGTACAATATCGGTTCTATTTCAATGAATTTTTTTAATGCAAGTAATCCCGAGCCTTTTAATCCGTGTATTTTATGAGAAGAGATGGTTATAGAATCTACATCTAGATCGATAAAATTAACTGGAATTTTCCCGAAACTTTGAACTGCATCCATGTGAATAAGGGCTCTGCTTTTTTTCCTTACAATATTAGAAAGTTCTTCTATTGGTTGTATGGCCCCTGTTTCATTATTCACATGCATAACACTCACCAATACGGTGTCATTTCGTATACTTTTTTTAAATGACTCCAACAAAATGATTCCTTCCGAGTCTACGGGAATCCACTCAACTTCAAATCCTAGTTCATTCAATTTTTTAGCTGCTTCTATAATAGAAGGATGCTCTATTTCAGAAATTAGTACATGCTTACCTCGTTGCTTATATTTTTGAGCTAAACCAAATATCGCAAGGTTATTAGACTCTGTACCACCAGATGTAAAATACACTTTTTCACTCGAGGTTTTTAGTATCGCTGCAATTTGTTCTCTAGCAGATTGTAACAATTCATTTGTCTGATGTCCAAACGTATGAATGGATGCTGGATTTGCCCAAAATTTTTCGTTGACAGTCACGAATGTATTTAATACCTCTGGATGTACTTTAGTCGTTGCACTATTATCAAAATAAATCATTTTCAATACCTCTCCTTTTCGGAAAAAAACCACCGTCACATAGTGAGGTGGTTCACGTTTGTATACAAAATGTGATTTTCAAACATCTACAATTTCATACTGTTTTTAAATCGTATGATTATGTACGCCAAGCGTCTTCTTTCACTAATGCATCAATTTTCTTTAAAGCTCCTGGTTCTACCTCTTCGACTGCTGTTGCTGCATCTTCTAAAGCCTTAGAATAACGTAATTGTCTAAACGCTTCCTCTGCTTCTAGTAGTCGCGCATGAATTTCCGGATGACTTGCACGATAGCGGTTACCGTATTGGATGATTCTCTCTGTCAGTAACACATTTTCTAACATTTCTTTCGCTCTGTTATGTACTTCCTCCATACATGCCTCTGCTTTTTCTAAATAATTATCTACTAAAGACATATTTAGAGGCACTTCCTGGAGACTTTGCATTGCTACATAAATATGCTCTTCTGCTTCTTCTAAACGAACGTCCATATCCTCTGGAATTCCAGGAATATTGGCTTTTTGTAACATGCGGTCGGTATCATGTAACATATCTTTAAGTTCATCTAGTTTTTCACGCGCACTATTTTCATCGATGCGAAGGTTTTTCAAGCGATTTGCAAATCGGTCCTGCTCTTCATATAGACGATCAATTTCTTCAGCAATTTCATTTAACTCTTCTTGTAGGCTTGAGTATGCAGATTGTTCTTCTTCTACCCGGCTAGAAAGCAATTCATACTTCTTCTCTAATTCCTCCAGCTCTTTTAAACAGCTTTGTGGAATTTCCGCTTCTTTTTCTGGTAGACGATAGCTCTGTTGTACATATGCAGCCTCTTCACTAACAGCACGAGTAACAGATGTAACTTCACGTAAACGTGTGCCAGTTTGTTCTTTGTATTGATCAACATATTTTTTTGCAATTACTTCTTTTTCCAATAAATCATAGAAAGTGTCCAATTCGTCTTTTAACTCTTCTACTCTACTTATTGTTTTACCGACGTTCAGTTCAATGATTGCTTGTTTTAACTCTACAAGTTCTGTTTCTATAGAATCCAATTTTTTATTCATTTCAAGATGCTGTAAGTAATAAGAACCTTCTTCCATTTCTTTTTGCCCATTACGTAATTCATGAATAATGGCTGGAATTTTATGTTGAATTTCGGAAAGCACTGTAGGAATATCATGTAATTTTGGGAAAAACTTTTGGCCATCATCTTGAACAGTTATAACAAGTTCTCGTGCACTCAAATAATTTCCTGTATCCGTTAGTCTATCAAATTCCTCAAACTGCGGAATGAAGGATTCTAACTTTTGTTCCAAAGCCTTCACTGCTTCTCCAAAGGAATACTGATGTGCAAGAAGTGTTTTTCTAGCTGCACGATGCTGTTCCTTCAATTGTTCCATCTCGATACGGTTTTTTTCTTCACTACCGATTAGTTCCTCGAGTTCAGTTAAAATTTCAGACATTTTTTTATCACAAAGAGATATTAACGTTTGAATTTCTTTTTCAATTTTAGTCGCCTTTGGGAATATAAACCTATCTATACTTTCTTCCGCGTCAAATAATAGAACATCGATTTTGGGCATATGCACATCCATTACCTCTGTCCATGCATTTCTCCACCGTTCAAACATTTCCTCTGTTTGACCATTCATATTCAGTTGTTTTACTTTTGTCATTTCTTCTAAGATCGGTTTGTTTTGAATTTGATGTTTCTCATGTTCTAATCTCTCTATTTCTGCGTTATGTTTTCGTCTTATGATAAATGCAAAAATTGCAATTACTAAAAGTATAATGACTGCTGGGATGATATACTTCATCGTAAGCCCCCTGTTCCAAATTCAAAAAGTTCTATTTCCAATGTTACTCTATATCTTACCATGCTTTTTATGTTATTGTTTCATAAAAGAAGAGAAAAGCAATTAATTCTTAAAAAAACTTATATTTCTATAATTTGGAGGCTGATTTCTGTTGAAAAGGAATGGACATATCCACACACCTTATTGTCCACATGGGACAGAAGATTCCTTTCATTTGTATATTGAACAAGCAATTCAAAGTGGCTTTGAGGCAATTACCTTTACTGAACATGCTCCCTTACCTTTAGGTTTTATCGATCCTACACCTAATAAGGACAGCGGGATGAGCTTGAACCAATTGGAATTTTATATTTCCGAGTTACAAAAGTTGAAAAAAGAATATAACCAGGATATTGTTATTTCTACGGGTTTAGAAATCGATTTTATAGCTGGATTTGAGCAAAATACTACATCTTTCTTAAATACATATGGGAAATACTTAGATGACTCTATTTTATCAGTTCATTTCCTAAAATATGAAGATGATTATACTTGCATTGATTTCTCTAAATCTACATTTTTAAAATTCGTTGACCGACTTGGTACCCCAATGTCTGTGTATAAATTGTATTATAAAACACTAATGGATTCAATAACGAGTAATCTAGGTCATTTTAAACCGAAGAGGATAGGACATATCACGTTAGTCCACAAATTCCAACATACCCTTACCGAAAGAGTGCAAGACCATGAAAATATAGTAGCTATTTTGATTGAAATCAAACAACAGCGACTAGAACTTGATGTAAATACTGCTGGTTTAGCCAAGCCTCATTGTTTAGAAATATATCCACCTCTGCCTTATATAAAACTAGCGAAGGAACTCGAGATTCCTCTTGTATTTGGATCTGATGCACACCAAGCAAAAGATTTACATCAGTTTTATAATGAAATAAGTAACTTACTATAGAATGGAGAATGTAAATATGTTCACAAAATCAATCTACTCTGAAGATTTAACAGCTAATTACACTATGCTTTCCAAACAATTAGATGCTCTTTTAACTGGAGAGACAAATGCAATTGCAAATTTAAGCAATGCTTCTGCACTATTAAATCAATTTTTCGATCAGATTAATTGGGTTGGGTTTTATTTAATGGAAGATGGAGAACTTGTACTGGGACCATTCCAAGGGTTACCTGCATGTGTTAGAATTCCACTTAGTAGAGGTGTTTGTGGAGCAGCAGCTTCAAAACAAGAAACAGTTATTGTCCCAGATGTACACGCTTATCCAGGCCATATTGCATGTGATGCAGCATCACAATCTGAAATTGTAGTTCCTATAGTTAAAAATGGTGAACTGGTAGGGGTCCTAGATATCGATAGTCCTATTAAAGATCGATTCACTGAGCAGGATGCAGAAGGCTTGGAACAATTTATTAAAATATTGGTTAAGCATATATAAACAAAGGCTGTGCCAATATATTGACATTAGAGGGGAATTAGGACCGTTTAGTAGGTCCTACGTTTTTCAATGCAAGACTGGCCTAAATATTATTAATCCACTTTCAGAATACCTTCTAGAAGATAAAGATGGACATTACGGACCTTTACTATCAGCAATGTCCTCTACAAGGTGATTAAAAGGAATTATATAAAATAAAGAGCACTTAACTATACGTTAGGTGCTCTTCCTCTTTGATTAAAACAACTGTTCGTCAAATAACAAACTATTATTGTTCACTTGGATAACCTATTTCAACTTTAATAGAATTACAGTAGCTACTTCATCCTAAAATTTTTACATTCTTTATATGATAATTTCTATTTCCAAACCACCGTGAGTCATATTCTCAAAAGGAACATGATCTGATTCTTTTGTTTGTTTTATACCTATCGTAACAATTGAATTCGAAACATGATGACTGTAAATATAATCTATTGAATGACTATCTGATGTTAGTCCATTCTCTCCTGTTTGAGAGAATTTTACCAATGGTACAATGCCGGGAGAGACATGTTGAAGCTTGACCACTAACCCCTTAGGATTGCTCTCAACTAAAGAAACATAAGGTTGCCCGCTCTTAAATTGAATGCTCCCATTTCCATTATTTGCTGCCAGGCTAAATACAATCGGCTGACTCTGAAGAGGCTGGAATACTGCATTACCGCCTACTAGTGTATTATGTCCAACCGACCCAGTTGTTTCTGCAGTGAGTGGTACTCCTTCATCCCCCATCTTGATCGTATTTCCAACTACCCCTACATCCTTACAATTCCATATCCTTAACCCATATTGAGTTAAAGAATTAGGAGTTTTAATCGTGTTGCCTTGGACCGATCCATCCTGTAAATTTCGGACTAATATTCCTCCTGTTATTCTTGGATGTTCTACATCTACTATATTATTAGTCACATTCCCACCAAAGTTTGGTTGAGTAGGAATGGAATATCCAGCATAAATCACATATGGCTCAAAGATGGTGTTTGCAATGTCCAACTCATCTGGAACTCCGTGAATGATATTCCCATCAACAATCAATCGATCAAATGAACCTACAAAAATAACTCCGTCTGTACCAAAGCAATTTTCAACATGATTATTGGTCACTATGGCATTCGTCTCTTGATTGACTTTCGTTTGCCTTTGTACTCCTCCAATATAGATAGCTCCTAATGGATTTTTAGCATAACCACAATTTTCGATTTTATTGTTAGCTATAATACAGTCCTTTGAATATTGCTCTACATTAGTCCACTTATAATAGACCCCTCCAACCATGGAATCAGATATAAGATTATCTGTTGCTATTAAACCACCGCCAGCATGGCCATCTATAGCTTTACGTTTATTTCCCCTAAGAGTACACCCACTTATTAAAAGATCGTTGGCTTTTGAAAACAACGTACCCAGTGAATTGATCCCGTAGCCAGGGTCTACATAAGTATGTTGTTTGGAGGCATGCGGATGCCCTGCCCTATCACTTATACTATTTATTACCCGCGGTCTTTCTACTGCCGAGAATACATAATTGCTAGAATAATTATCATGAGCATTACATTCTATAAAAGTTATGTTTGCATTATCTCCGTATTCTAAATCGGTTGGTAGATAGTCCCCTAAATGTCCTACCGAAAATCCTGAGTAATTAAATCCGCTACTTTCACAAGCTCTGAAGATAATATTATTACAACCACGATGTACTAAAACTCCACTTCCTACATTCCCTATAAATCCTCCGCCAAATAATCCGAATGGTTGACCATCATTTCTAGCACGTGCACTCGTATCGAAGCTATTATTTTTTCTATAATTCCAAAATCCAGATGTTGGATAGCCCCCAGCAGAAGTACCTTTTTCCCCATAACCAGTTACAGGATCTATTTCAGGGAACTCACCATATCCCTCAAACTTGATACCTTCAATAATACAATCCTCACAAAGCTGAAGCTCTAATATTCCCTGTGCATGAGTTCTTGTGAATAAAACAGCACCATAACCTATTAAGTGAATTCGCTTCTTACCTCTCAGCAGCAGACAAGGCTGATCATTGTTTGGAAAATCATTTAGCTTTGTATTCTTCTCTAGCCAATAATTTCCTGGAGGTAAAATCAGGGTATCACCATCATTTGCATGATTAAGAGCTAACTGTATTAAATCCTGTATTTTAGTCCGCCCAGTTGTGTCTGCCTTTATAGTCTTAGCCGTTCCACCTTCTATTTCATCTAACATTTCAAAATTACGTGTTATCCCCTGAAGGAAATCCTTTGAAAGTTTGTCCTCGATATTGGTTGGAATATAATATTTTTTCTTGGGTGTATAATTTGTCATTTTTTATATCTCCCCTTAAATTATTTTTCTAAGAACTGTAGGCTTTCACGATTTTTTATTCAATTTTTTGTAAGAATGAATGGTTACTATTTAAACAATGGGAACAATCTTCTAACCTCCTCTAATAATCTATTAATAGTTATAATATTCCATTTTCCAATAAAAAGGTAAAGAGAGAAGTTATAATTTCCTCCAAAACAAATCTTAAGAATTAATTTTTAAAAGTTATTCTATGACACTTACACTACCACCTAAGGAAAATAGTGGTTAAATTGATAGGGTGAAAAAAGAGAATCTCTAAGTACTATTTTCTAAAAAAATATCCTGCTATTAGTGAATGTAATATTCCAAACATCAGAAACGCTTCTAAGATACACTCCCCTTTCAATATTTTTCTTTAATTAATCTTAAAAATTAACTCAGACTAGACTAATTTCCTTGTTTAGTACACTAAGTTCTATAAAAAAACGTTAATCCTTCTCGAATTAACGTTTCTATCTATATTAAGTAATAATTTTAAGCCAGGTTATTATTCGAATAATCTCGAACGGTTTAAACCAAGTAAATAAAAAGAGAATAATAAAAAAAGAAATAACGGATATGTATTTCATACTTCCTTTTTCTTCTTTAAAGATAGCTATAAAACTAAATATACCTCCCATTAATAAACCTATTGCACCTATAAGTAGGAGGGGTTCAAAATAGCTCTCTATTATCCAGGTTAATACAAAAAATAAACTCCCCAATACAATAAAGGCAATTGACCGCATGCTGAACGGAACCATAATACACCTCCAAGGTCATTTTCTTAATATGACTCTATGTAGCATAAAAAGTTCCAATTCTTTCTTTCAAATTATTTTTAATGTAGTTAAGTTTCTTCAATGAAAATATTCCATAAGCTGTTCTTATTTTTAATGCTAATGCTTATTTTATAAACTTTTTTCAAGAATAATTTTATGCAATCCTTTTTCATCGGTATATGTCTCAATGACATCAAATCCATTTTTTATATTCAAAACTAACATACTGCGCCATCTGTTCATTGTTTTTGTTTGTACAAGACTATAACCTTTTTCCCTTAAATAGTTGTGTTGTTTTTCCATTATGGTAGAACCAATCCCAAATTCACGAAAATTAGTAGCCACCCCGCCTAACCAACTATAAAATTTAGCATCATCTATTGCATATCCAATCTTGTACCCTATAACTTTTGCACCACTCATAGCAGCAATAACTAATAATCCAGGCTTATTTGCCATTTTGTTCGTTAAATCATCAGAAGTACCAAAAATATCTGTATGCAATTCAATGATTCTATCTAATAAAAGTCTATTAGGTAACGAGTCAAAGATAAGATAATCAATCTTCAATTATATCTCTCCTTTCATTCCACTTACGTAATAAATCGATTTCAATTTAGCTATTAAAACTCTGCATTTTATATCCAACAAGTAGTTATTCGCTGTCTAACACAAAATCATCTACTTCTGGAACAACAAGATTAACATGGGAACTTATTCATTTCATAAAAACGAAGAATTACTAGCCTAAGCAACCCCATCTTCTACCTTCAGATTGAATTATATCCAATAAACTACGTCATGCTCACGTAGGCGCACAAAAAAACAGAAGGAGATTTCTCCTTCCATTTATTACATATTAGATAAGGCCTGTTGTAAATCTTCTACGATATCACTAGAGTTCTCCAGCCCAACTGAAAGTCTTAATAACCCTTCTGTTATACCCATCTCTAATCTTTCTTTTTCAGGTACAACCGAATGAGTCATCGTGTATGGATGCTGTATCAGTGTTTCAGCGTCTCCTAAACTTACGGCAATTTTTATTAATTTAAGTTCATTCATCAGCTTTTGAGCTTGTTTCACTCCCCCTTTTATAGTAAAGGAAATGAGACCACCACCAGCTTTCATCTGTTTCTTCGCTACATCATATTGAGGATTATCCTTATCGAAAGGATAATAAATATTTTCTACAGATGGATGTGCCTTTAAAAAGTCAAACACTGTACTAGCATTTTCCGAATGTCTGTCCATACGGATATGCAACGTTTTTAAACCTCGTATTAATAGCCATGCATCGAATGGCGAAATGATACCGCCAAAGTCCTTTTGAACAGTACCCCGAATTGACTCCATTTCCTCCTTGTCTCTTCCTACTAAAATCCCTGCGATAACGTCTCCGTGTCCATTAATATATTTTGTGGCACTGTGAAGAACGAAATCTGCCCCTAACTCAATCGGGTTTTGTAAATATGGAGAGGAGAATGTATTGTCAACTACTACCGGAATTCCATGTTTCTTAGCTATTTTTGCGATTAGTTCTATATCTACAATCTCCATCGTCGGGTTAATAGGTGTTTCTATATATATACAAGTAGTATTTGGTTTTATTGCATTTTCTACCTCTTCTTCTGTCATTAATGCTTTTAAGTCATGCGTAATATTGTATTTTTCATTTAAAATTTTTAGTAGTCCGAACGTACAACCATAAATTCCTCTCGTACATAGAACATGATCACCTGATTTAGTAAGGTGAACTAATATTGTACTCACAGCAGCCATTCCAGAACCAAAAGCTAATGCTCCTCCCCCTAACTCCATTGTGGCAATCCGTTCCTCCAATACTTGTACGGTAGGGTTTCCCAATCGGGAATAAATCCCACCAGTCTCTTCTCCAGCAAACCTTCTCTCTCCCTGCTCTGCTGTGTCAAATGCAAATGTTGATGTTTGGTAAAGTGGAACCGAAAGGCTATCTTGATGCTTTCCAGTTTTATATCCTTTATGAATATACAATGTCTCTTTAGAATAACTTGAATTATTCATATAAATACCCCCCTCTTTGTAAACGCTTACATATAGTGTACATGGAATATTAAAAAAAGAAAAGGCACCTCCTCAGGAAGAGTGAGATGCCTTATAAACACGTAATTGGTTTTTACCATTGTTTTTTGCTTTATACAATACTGTATCTGCGTTGTGGAAAAGATTATTGAAACTCAAATCATCGCTTCGGTGCCAGTTTGAAATACCAATAGAAACTGTAACAGAAGGGTTAGTTTCTTGTGGGATGGTCACTAACAATTGTTCACACATTTCTATGCCTTGTTCTAGTGACATATGAGAGAAGTATAGGGCGAGTTCTTCCCCACCCCACCTTGCACTTATTCCTTTATTTTTTATCATCCCTTGAATAACTCTTGCTATTTGCTTTAAAATGTCATCACCAATTTGATGACCATGAGTATCGTTTACCCGTTTAAAATTATCAATATCAATAAGCACAAAGACACCTTGGTCATCAGTATCCATCGCCTTTTCTACATATCTATCCAAATAATTACGAGCGAAAAGATTCGTTAAATGATCACGATCAACCATTTTTTGTAGCTTATTTCGTAGAGTCGAATTACTAATAGCCAAAGACGAATGTTGTATCAAGGACTGCATTAACTTGTAATTGTCAAACGAAAAATAATACGGTTCCTTATGCATAATAATACTAAATCCGGTTATATTGCTTTGTTCTTTTAATGGTATGGCCACTAAAGAACGGTATTCATATTTTAAATCTGTTAAACGATTGAAATCTGCAATAAAAATAGAATCCTTCTGTGTTTTAAAATGATTAGTGACATATTGAATATATAACTGCCCATCAATCGTATGAAATAAATCAGTACTTACTGAAGAAATCTTAAATTCATCATTTTCTATAAATACAAAGCCAACGTGCTCGGGTTGGAAAAATTTAATTAATTGGTCTCGTAAGAAAACAAGCATCTCTTCCAAGGATAAATTCATATTTAACTTATGCGACGTTTCATTTATTAATTGTAAATCGGAAACCAATCGATGGGATTGGATATATAATTTAGCATTTTCCAAGGCATTACCTGCTGCTTCTGCAAGCAAAATGGCAAAATCTTTTTGTCTGATTGAAAATAAGTAATCTAACGGGGCAGAAATTTGTAAAATACCATAGATTCCTTGTTTTCCCACAATAGGAATATTTAGTAATCGAACACCTAAGTCCTGTGCTAATTCTGTCGTTATTTCACCTGATACATATGCTTCAACTGTAGTATTTCTTTCTGTTGTATAATCGAATAACTTATATGGAACAGACGTTTTACGCTCCTGATCATTTGATAGGATAAGTATTGACTCGAATTTAGGAAAAGCTAATTGAATGGAGTGTAATGTTCCTTCTAAAATTTGACCGATATCTAATGTTGAATTAAACATTTTCGTTACATTAAACAAATTTCGATACTGGTTCTCCTGTTGTGTTAAGAATACTGACTTTTTAATCGTTTTAACTAATTTAGTAATCGTTTCTATGAATTCATCTAATTGAGGTGTTTGTGAAAATTCTTTCCATTTTTCCGTGGTTTCCATTATGATTAATCCTAATGGTTGCTGTCGCTCCACATCTCTTAATAATAATGCTACGTCATTATCGGAGGAATGTTTTATTTGTAGTGTGTGCACATCGATAAAATCTTTATCATAGAAAAACGTTTCAATCTCTGCCCATTTTATAGCATTGAGCTTTTTCGAAAATGAATGATTCCATGAAAGTTCCAAAAACGTCTCGGCGTCATATATAAAGTATTTTGCTTTTTGTATACCAAAAAAATTAAATAAAATTTCTTGTAAATCTTCGAACCATTTAATACTAGATTGGTGTGTAAAAACACTTTCATTCCAAATATCTAGAATACCACTTTTTAGATGGATAATCTTATCTTTGCTTTCCATTACTTCACCTCTCAGCTTTCCAAGAGCAACTATGATACTTTTTTCACAGTTCCGAATAATTCAATATAACTATATTTTATCTTATTTATCCATTCTATGTCTATTATATTTTTGTTGCTATTTTGGTTTAGATTATCGTTTGACTTTTACTATATATAGAGATACAATGGACTTTGTGTAAAATAAATGCAGCAGTTGTATGGCCTAGATTGCTCATTTTGTTCCTCTATTCTATAGATGGTGTATCCCGTAACCCTCGGCTGCTAGGGCGATGATACATGAAAACAAAATGTCTGCTAGTCTGAATACATCTGGTCTTATTTTACAACAAAAATAAAACCAACATAGAGGAGGAGACATACATGTCTCGTTATACAGGTCCATCATGGAAATTATCACGTCGTCTTGGTATTTCACTAAGCGGTACTGGTAAAGAATTAGAAAAACGCCCTTACGCACCAGGACAACACGGTCCTAACCAACGTAAAAAATTAACTGAGTACGGTCTTCAATTACAAGAAAAACAAAAACTTCGTCACACTTATGGTGTAAACGAACGTCAATTCCGTACATTATTTGATAAAGCTGGTAAAATGCAAGGTAAACATGGTGAAAACTTCATGATCCTTCTTGAAACTCGCCTTGATAACATTGTATACCGTTTAGGTCTTGCTCGTACACGTCGTGGAGCACGTCAATTAGTAAACCACGGTCACGTTATGGTTGATGGTAAACGCGTTGATATTCCTTCATACCGTCTAAAAGCAGGTCAAGAAATTTCTCTTCGTGAAAAATCTCAAAACCTAGACGTTGTAAACGAATCTATCGAAGTTAATAACTTCGTACCAGAATACTTATCTTTTAACGCTGACAACAAAGTAGGTACTTTCGTTCGTAATCCAGAACGTGGAGAACTATCTGCTGAAATCAATGAAGCTCTAATCGTTGAGTTCTACTCTCGTTAATATTATTGCTCTATTAAAAGCCTTCGAAAACTTGGTAACACAAGTTTTCGGGGCTTTTTTTTTTAACTGGAGACCTTTAAACATTTACGTTAATAGCTAATTTCGTATTAACAGGATGATATTCAAGATGGTCAATATAAAACTTCATTAAGCCCCTAATAAATCTGAATATACACATCTGGCCATGTCGAAATTAATGAACCTATTTTGCCTATTGCCTTTTAATCACCTAAATTGTATAGCAATTTTATCAATAGCCCTTTAGTATTATCTGTCATTTCATTAAAATTATTTACCAGTTTTCCAATTACATGCTTTTACCTTAACTAATATTTTCAAATCCAAGATCTCATTTGCCACAATAACGTTAGTTTGTTTATAACAATAGAAAAACAGCTTTAAATTGTTTTAGAGGTTATTCTCTCTTTACAACTTAAGGCTGCTATGGTCGACTTACTATTACCCCAAATATTTGCGCTTCCACAACTGAATTTATTTTAATACTTAACTTTTTTTCATATTCTCTATTAAGTCTAATAATCTTTGTTTTGTATTATCTGCTTCTTCTTCTAGCATCTTAAAATTGTAACCTGATTTATCTTGGTTGACTTCTACCTCTAATAAATCTCCCTCTTTAGCATCTACCGTAAATTTATCTTTTAAGATGACTAGTTTATTTGCTTTATTGTCCTTTTCAAATAGAACAACAAAAAAATCATCAAAATGATGTAATATATACCTCTTTGCACTCACTGCGAACGTCCCCTCAATCCAATAATAAAAAATTATGTTTTAAAAGCAAACATATTTGTCCTTATTATTATTTTATACTATTTTAAGTTCTTTTTTAACTAGTAATGATTTCTTTTTTCATCTTCTTACTAAATTTGTGACTATTTAAACAAAACTGGTCAATACTAACGAGGAACTTTTAAGAAATAGGAGGGTCTTTGTATGAAAAAAGTTAAATCGTTTAGTTCACCCAATAAGAAGAAAAAAGATAATGTTACAGGCGAAAATTATCTGGAATATCAAAAATTAAATGAGCATGAAAAGAAACAGCTTCAAGTAAAAGATGGCCAGAATAATCACCACATAGATGAGCGTGGCGGTTTTTAATCAGTTTAAAAAGCTACTCCCCTTTAGAGTATTGGGAAGTAGCTTTTATCTTATACAAACTTAATCATTTTATAGTTTTTCTTACCTCTGCGCATAATCATAAACTCATCTTCTAATCGATCTTCTCCACCTACTACGTATGCAACATCTGTGATTTTTTCTCCATTAATAGAAATAGCACCATTGGTTACATCTTCTCGTGCCTGACGTTTAGATGGGGAGACTGCGGCCTCCACTATGAAGTCTACAATAGTTTTGTCCTCTTTAGACATCTCAACTGAAGGTACATCTTTAAAAGCATCTTTCATTTCTTCTGCAGTCAAAGCCTTCAAATCACCGCTAAATAATGCCTGGGAAATTCGAATGGCTTGGTCCAATGCATCTTGTCCATGGATTAAGCGAGTCATTTCTTCAGCTAGCGTTATTTGTGCTTTTCTTAAGTGCGGCTCATTTTCAACCGTTACTTCTAAGGCCTCAATTTCTACACGCTCTAAGAAAGTAAAGATTTTCAAATATTTAATAACATCTGAATCTGCTGTATTAATCCAGAACTGATAAAATTCGTATGGAGATGTCTTTTTGGCATCTAACCATATCGAACCTGATGCAGATTTGCCAAACTTTGTTCCATCAGCTTTTGTTACTAAAGGAATAGTAATACCATAGGCCTTCGTATTATCATCATGTGTTTTACGAATCACCTCTAAACCAGTAGTAATATTCCCCCATTGGTCGGATCCACCCACTTGAACTCGACATCCAAAATGGTCATATAAATGATTAAAATCAATCCCCTGAATAAGCGTATATGCAAATTCCGTAAAAGACAGTCCTGTATCTAAGCGAGAAGCAATAGAATCTTTTCCAAGCATATAATTGATGTTAATTAATTTTCCAAAGTCTCTTAGAAATTCAATTACATTCATGGAGCCAATCCAATCACGGTTATTTACCATTTGTGCACCGTTTTCGGATTGAAAATCAAAAATTTGCTCCATTTGTTTTTTTATCCCCTGGACATTCAAATCAATCTGCTCTGTCGTTTGTAATTGACGCTCTTCTGAACGACCGGAAGGATCTCCAATCATCCCTGTTGCTCCACCAACTAAAAGAATTGGTTTATGTCCGTGCATTTGGAACCGTCTTAACGTTAATAATGGTACGATATGGCCAATATGCATACTGTCAGCAGTCGGATCCACCCCACAGTACAATGAGATTTTCTCCTTATTTAGAAGCTGTTCCATACCTTCCGCATCTGTTTGCTGATATAAAAGACCTCTCCAAGCTAAATCATCTAATAAGTTCACCATATAATCTCCTCCTTAAAATAAAAAAGTCCCTACATGATATATAATCATGCAGGGACGCTTAATCGTTAGCGCGGTACCACCCAGCTTGAAGGAATTACTCCCTCCGCCTCAATCACCGTATCGTTGTGAGTACGTTTAACTCCAAGCCTGTAATTCGTTTTTATACACTGACTAGCTCTCACCAACCGCTAGCTCTCTTCACAGTATGCATAAATACTACTTCGGACTTTTCTTCGTTAAAATATATACCTATTTTACCTAATTTACATTGGATGTCAATAACTATGTCTAACAATATGTGCGTATGGTATAATAATTCAAGATTTAGGGGGCGAGAACTGAATGAAGAAATGGCTAGAAAAAATACAGAATTATAAAGATAAATTTGATGTATGGGAATCTACGAAATGGGCTAAGGGATTAAGAATATCTTCCGGTGTTTTATGGAATCTATGTTTACTTCTCATGGTCGGAATCCTGACAATGGGTGTATTCGGCGTATCCGTCGGCGCTGGATATTTCGCATCATTAGTAAAAGAAGAACCTCTTCGTGATAAGGAAGAAATGCGAAGTGCTGTATTTAATTATGATGAGACTTCAGAAGTCTATTTTGACGGGGATGTATATTTAGGTAAATTACGTACTGATTTGGAACGAACAGAAACAAAGTTATCAGAGGTATCTCCTCATGTAATTGATGCAGTACTTGCTACTGAGGATGAGTATTTTGAAGTGCATAATGGCATTGTACCAAAAGCAATATTCCGCGGATTACTTCAAGATGTATCTAACTCAGATACACAAACTGGTGGATCAACACTAACCCAACAATTGATCAAAAATCAAATTTTAACAAACGAAGTTTCTTACGAACGTAAAGCTAAAGAGATTCTATTAGCTATGCGTTTAGAACACTTTATGAACAAAGATGAAATACTAGAATCATATTTAAATATTATCCCTTATGGACGGAACTCTAATGGGAGAAACATTGCAGGGATAGAAACAGCGGCAAATGGAATATTCAATTTAAAAGCAAAAGATCTTACTTTACCCCAAGCGGCCTACATAGCGGGTATTCCACAAGCTCCATTTGCATATACACCATTTCGACAAGGCGGCGAACTTAAAGAAGGAGAAGCCCTACAACTTGGTATTGAACGAATGAAGACTGTGTTATTCCGTATGAATGAAACTGGTTATATTACAGATGAAGAATACAATAATGCGGTAAGCTATGATATTACAAAAGATTTTAGACAGCCAGAAATTGTTGCAGAGGATAAATACCCTTGGTTGACATACGAAATTGAAAATAGGGTTAAAGATATATTAAGGGATAAGTTTGCTGAGGCAGACTCAATTGATCCTGCTAGATTAGATAAAGAGAAAAAACTATATGAAAAATACGATATTTTGGCACAACGTTCTATTAGCACAGATGGTTATCGCATTCACACCACTATTAATAAAGACATGTATGAGGCTATGTTAAAAGTTAGAGATGAATTCGAGTTTTATGGACATACTTTCCAAAAAGAAGTGAAAGATCCAGATTCCGGTGAGACCATTGTAAAAGACTTTCCTGTTCAAGTTGGCGGGATGTTAATAGAAAATGGAACAGGGAAGATTCTTTCCTTCTTAGGAGGAAGAGATCATAAACTTGATAAAGTAAACTACTCTACACAAGGAATCAGACCAATTGGTTCTACGATTAAACCCTTATTAGTATATGCTCCAGCAATAGAATATGGGGTAATAGGTGCAGGTAGTCCAGTAGTAGACGTGAAGTTGGACAATTTAAGTAGCACCACTTGGGCAAAATCACCATCTAACTATACAACTACACAGGAGCTAGGTATTATTTCTGCTAGGGATGCTTTGACAACATCCCAAAACTTATCAACTATTCGTTTATACGATTTAATAATGGATCGTAAACCTACTGAATTTTTAACAAAAATGGGCTTTGAGAGTATTGAAGAAACAGAGTATGCCAATCATGCCCTTTCTATTGGTGGAATGACAAAAGGTGCAACACTCGAAGAAAATACAAATGCCTTTGGTACGTTTGGAAACAATGGTCAATTTATCGATGCATATATGATTGAAAAAATAGAAGATGTAGACGGTAATGTAATTTATCAGCATGAAGTGGAAGCTGTACCCGTGTTTAGTAGCGCTACTTCATATATTATTACCGATATGTTAAGAGATGTACTGTCCGAGGGGACTGCAAAATTAGCAAACTCTAGATTGAAATTTCAATCTGATTTTGGAGCAAAAACGGGTACAACACAAAATCATAATGATTCATGGCTAGTAGGCTATAACCCAAATATTTCTTTAGGAGTTTGGTTAGGTTATGGAGATGATACACAGACATTATATTATATGAATAATCGCTACAATCACCCTAGTGTACGTATCAATATGTTCTGGTCTAATATGATGAATGCTATGTATGATGTGAATCCTGAATTAGTAGATGCCTCTACTAACTTTACGGCACCTGAGGGAGTCGTTACTAGATCATTCTGTGGAATTTCGGGATTAGCGGTCTCAGATGCATGTTCTCAAGCAGGTTTAGTAAAGTCTGATTTATTTAACGCGGCTGTCTTATTACCAACTGCAAAAGATGATAGTTTAATCTCTTCATCCTACGTTGAGATTAACGGAAACAGATATCGAGCGCTTGATAACACACCAAGCGAATTTGTTGTAAGTGGTGGCTACGGAGTAAACGAAGACTTTATCAAGCGTATGCTTGGCAAATTTGGAGGCAACGCTTCTAAGTTATTCCCTACAAAATCGGCCTTTGGAGGTAATGTTGTTTCGGAGGAAGTATTTAATGCTGACGGAAGCCCACCAGCTGCTGTCACTGCTACAATGACTAGTGGTACTATGACATGGTCTAAGTCTACTTCTGGGGATGTTGTGGGATATCGAGTGTATGAAGTCGTAAATGGACAAAGAGTACTACTTTCTTCTACCAAAGAGGCAGCAGAAAATAGTTTTTCTGTTAATCGAGCTGGGCAATTTATTGCTGTTGCTGTCGATATTACTGGATTAGAATCAGGAGCTTCTAATATAGTTTCCATAGAAGCTGCAGAACCACCTGAACCAGTAATACCTCCTACAACACCTGAAGAGAATGAGGAGGATCCAGTAACACCTCCTGTTGTAGATCCAGTTACACCACCTATTGAAGAAGAACCTGTTACCCCTCCCGTAGAGGAAGAACCGACTTCTCCTGATGAGGGAGTGTAAAAATAGTATAAATGAAACATAGAAGAGCCCTAATTCGATTGAGAATTGGGCTCTTTTTGAGGAATAAGAAAGTATAAAAAATTTCCAGGAATACTGGGAGCATGGAACAATAAAAGATGAATAATCCTACTGATTGCCATTTCATGTGGACGCTTTCCGCATGCGCGGCCGAGCCTCGTTCGCTACGCTACTTGGGGGTCTCGACTTACTCGCTTATCCCGCTGGAGTCGCCACATTCCATTACAATCAATTTAATGAGTATTACCCCACTAGGTGATTGGGCAAAGCATATAGCTTATATGATAAGATTTCCTAAATAATTGCGTTAACTTCATCTTGACGTTTTATAATGTAATCCTCGTTTATTTAGCCGATACTGTTTTCAATTATCTGTTTTTTAAATGACCATTGTTGATAGGATCGTAGGGCGGCAACTTCAATGGGAACAGCACGAGCTGATGACCCAGGACTGAGTGAAGCGAAGGAAGCGGCCGAAACCGTGCCCACAGTAAGCGGCCGCTCGGAGCGTAAATCAACGGCATATCTAATTTTCTGTTCTTTGAGGACCTGGCCTCTTTTTACCAGGTCTTTCTTGTTCCATTAAATGGTCAACTATTATTACGCAATGATATTACACCAAAATAAAAGGAGCATAATGTTCAAATTAATGTTACAGTTAGAAAGAATATTTTAAAAGTGAGTAGGCGAATAAACATGATTGAGGTAAAAACATCTCCATTAAGTGATGGAGAATTCAATAGAGGGGTATTTGCTACATGTGATATAAAAAAAGGAGAGCTTTTCCATGAAGCACCTGTCATTGCATATCCAAACGACCAGCATCAATACATTGAGCAAACTATACTTGGAGATTACGCTTTTGAATATGGAATAAATCATTCTGCTATCCTCCTTGGTTACGGAATGTTGTTTAACCATTCCTATGAACCGAATGCAATGTATGAGATTAATTTTGAAAATCACACATTTGACTTCTATGCTTACACAAATATTAAAGCAGGAGATGAAATTCTCATTAATTACAATGGTGAGATTGATAACAAAGATGAGCTGTGGTTTAATCAGGATTAAATAATACATGGAGTCAATTCGTGACGATTCTCCATCCTAAACACAATAATTTTTATAATTTTAGTTCTTTAATGACCATCTATCACAAGTCTGATAGATGGTTTTTATGTTACTTGGATTTCCCTCCTATCTTTTTTACATCAATCCAAAAAAATTAGTCTTAAAGACTGTTAGTAACAAAATAACACCAAATACTAACTGGCTGATTGTAAATATATATTCTTTTTTTGTTTACTGCATACTTCCAATCCATCATGGCCCTATCGGTTTCAGACACAACTATAAAAATAATAATTAAAAACCAGATTTCCAAAAACCAAAACCCTTACAATGCATCTCTCATGGCATTAATAAATAAGCCAAGAAATCATGCTCACTAAAAATTATCGTCCAATCAATTTTTTTATATTTTGCATTCATATGGTTATATAAAAAAAATCCTTTTTCTCTACCTTTAGCCATTTTCTCATAACAGTATTAAATAAAGTTAATAGTGATATCACGATAACTAACAAGATAAATAAATCAAGCCAAAACATTCTGTCAAATCCATACACCAACTTCCCCTCCTTACCTATATCAAGTACAAAAAAGCATTGCTAAACGCAATGCTTTTTGTACTTTTATATTTCGTAATACTTTAATTCACCTAGACCATTAATCTTCCATGGTAGATAAATCGCCTGTTGGCAGCTTTAACTCCCAAGCTTTTAATACGCGGCGCATGATTTTACCACTTCTGGTTTTTGGAAGTTTATCTTTGAATTCGATTTCTCTAGGTGCTGCATGTGCTGCAAGGCCTTTTTTTACAAATTGTTGAATATCTGTTATAAGTTCGTCAGATGGTTCATATCCTTCGTTTAATGCAACAAATGCTTTAATGATTTCACCTCGAACAGGATCTGGTTTTCCTATAACTCCTGCTTCTAGAATAGCTGGATGTTCTAGTAATTTGCTTTCCACTTCAAATGGTCCAACGCGTTCGCCTGATGTCATGATTACGTCATCCACTCGACCTTGGAACCAAAAATAACCTTCCTCATCCATGTATGCTGAATCTCCCGAAAAGTACCATTCATCATTTATAAAATAAGACTCGAATTTCTCTTTGTTGTTCCACACCTGGCGCATCATAGATGGCCAACCCTTTTTAAGTGCTAGATTTCCCATTGTATAAGGCGGTACCACAGCACCTTGATTATCTATTATAGCTGCTTCAATTCCAGGTAATGGTTTACCCATGGACCCTGGTTTAATAGGTAAGCAGCCATAGTTACAAATCATCTGTGCACCAGTTTCGGTCATCCACCATGTATCATGGATACGTTTATTAAACACTTGCATTCCCCATTTGATCACCTCTGGGTTTAAGGGTTCCCCAACCGATAACACATGACGAAGTGACGATAGATTATGTTGTTGGACAATGGCATCTCCTGCGCCCATCAGCATACGGAATGCCGTTGGGGCACTGTACCAAACAGTAACACCGTATTCGTCTATGGCATTATACCAAGCATCTGGTGAGAATCTACCCCCAAGAATAAGTGATGTAGTCCCTGTTAGCCAGGGACCAAATATTCCATAAGATGTTCCAGTCACCCAGCCTGGATCTGCTGTACACCAATAGATATCATCTTCTCTAATATCCATAACCCATTTCATCGATTGGTAATGCTGTACCATTGCATAGTGAGCATGTAAAATACCTTTCGGTTTGCCTGTAGAACCAGATGTATAATGTAAGATAAGACCATCCTCTTTATCAACCCACCTGATTTCAAAGGATTCTGAGGCATTATGTAATGCTGTTTTGAAATCGATAAACTTATCGGATTCCTCTACATTTTCTCCTACTATAAACACTGTCTCTAGATTAGGTAATTTATCCAACGGAATTCTATTTAATAATTCTGGTGTTGTGACAATTGCTTTTGCTTCACTATCCAATAAACGATCGTAAACAGCACCTTCCATGAACGCTTCAAAAAGCGGACCTACTATTAAGCCTAATTTTGTAGCACCAAGAAGAGCAAAATATAGCTCAGGCGATCTTGGCATGAAAATAAAGAGACGATCCCCTTTTGACAAATTCGAATGGTTTACATATACGTTAGCAGCTTTATCCGTCCATTTTTTCATATCACCGAATGTATAAGATTCTTTACGCTCTGCATCTTGATAATGAAGTGCTACTTTATCCTTCTTATCAGTTTCTGCATGACGATCAATTGCTTCATACGCCATATTCACTTTTCCAGTTTTATACCACGAGAATTCTTTTTCTGCATCTTCCCATTTAAAGTTTTTTGCAGTTTCATCATAATTACTTAACTGGAAATCCCCTTGAACAACTTGTAATGTTTCAATCTTCATCCTATTCACCCTTTCTATAACTATACTATTTCATTCTACAATACTTTTTCTCATTTTTGCTAATCTTTTTACTTTTTAGAATGTTTAACTAAAATAATAGAGCTAATCGCTTTCTCTAATTAAAATCATGTATAATAAATACAATTACAATTATGTTATAAGGTGGTGCATCCGTGATTCATTCTAAGACGTATAATGCAGTGCAAAAAGAAACAATACAGGGCACTGTCGTTATTGAAGGTCCTATTCCTTCCGAGGAAATTGCCAGGTTACAATTCCACGAGGATTTAGTTGCTTTTCGTGCACCCTCACAGCAGCATAAAGCAATTATTGAAATTGCTAAGTTGCCTGAAGGCAGAATAATTATTGTGCGAGATCAAGAGACAATTGTAGGGTATTGTACATACTTGCACCCAGACCCTTTAGAGAGATGGTCGCAAGGGAATATGGAAAATTTGATAGAGTTAGGCGCTATAGAGGTAATACCAAAATTCAGGGGCACTGGAGTTGGAAAAACACTTCTCCGTGTATCGATGATGGATAATGCAATGGAAGATTATATTACGATTACGACAGAGTATTACTGGCACTGGGATTTAAAAGGCACCGGTTTAAACGTTTGGGAATACAGAAAAGTCATGGAAAAGATGATGCAAGCAGGTGGACTTGAGTATTTTGCAACAGACGATCCTGAGATTAGTTCCCACCCTGCCAATTGTTTAATGGCTAAGATTGGTAGCAGAGTAGACACTGAATCCATCCAGCAATTTGACCAATTACGTTTTATGAATCGCTTTATGTATTAATCAATGACTAACTTTCTAACAAAAGGAGTTAATTTAACATGCTAGTTGAACAAATTATGAATACATCCGTCCCCAGTTTAACACCAGGACATACGATAAATGACGCATTACAATTACTCAAAGAGAAAAAAATACGTCATTTACCAATTATTAATGACAAACGACAAGTACTTGGAGTCGTGACAGATCGAGACTTAAAAGAAGCAACTCCTTCTACACTACAAAATGTATCAGATCCAGAAATATATAATAGAAAATTAGAAGAAATTATGACCAAAAATCCGATAACGGGTCATCCTCTAGATTTTGTAGAGGAAACAGCCAGTATTTTTTATGATAATCGAATTGGTTGTTTACCTATAGTATCTCATGGAAAACTAGTAGGAATGATCACCGAATCCGATTTGCTCTACAAATTTATCGAACTAACAGGTGTTCATCAGCCAGGATCCCAAATTGAAATTCGTGTCCCTAACAAGCCTGGAGTTCTATTCGGCGTTTCAAAAGTTTTTCACGATCAAAAAGTTAATGTGTTAAGTGTGTTAGTTTATCCTGATAGAGATAAAAGTGATTATAAAATCTTAGTGCTCCGTGTAAAGACTATAAACCCGCTTGTACTTATTGAAGCTATTCGAGCCGAGGGTTACGAGGTTCTATGGCCAAATCATCCGGGACTAGGGCTATGAAAAATGCTGTATTTGTCTTTTCCGAGGACCAGCTAGGCTACAAGTTTTCGGATACTCATCCATTCAATCAAAAAAGATTAACATTAACGGTTGATCTACTAAAAGAAATTAATGCTTTATCTTTATCTGAAATAGTCCCACCAAGGATGGCTACAGACGAGGAACTACTCCTCGTACATGATGCAAACTATATTGAAAAAGTAAAAGAAGCGAGCAAGGAAAACGCAGATAGCACTAAATATGAAAGCTATGGTATTGGCACGGAGGATACCCCTATCTTTCCAGATATGCATGAAGCAAGTGCAACTCTAGTCGGAGGCACTTTGACAGCCGTTGACTATGTGATGGGAGGGAAATCTTCTCATGCGGTGAATTTAGGTGGCGGTCTTCATCACGGTTTCAGAGGACGTGCATCTGGTTTTTGTGTATATAATGATAGCTCTGTTGCTATTAAATACATGCAAGAAAAGTACAATGCACGTGTACTTTACATAGATACAGATGCCCACCACGGCGATGGAGTTCAATGGAGTTTTTACGATGATCCTAATGTGTGTACCATTTCTATTCATGAAACAGGAAGATATTTATTCCCAGGGACTGGGAATATAACCGAAAGAGGCTCTGGAGAAGGTTATGGCACCTCCTTTAATTTTCCAATTGACGCTTTTACGGAAGATGATTCCTTCTTAGAAATTTATCGGACAAGCTTTCGAGAAATTGTGGAAGCCTTTAAACCTGATGTTATTCTTAGCCAAAATGGTGCTGATGCTCATTATTTTGATCCACTTACCCATCTATATGGTACGATGAAAATCTATCAAGAGATTCCGAAACTAGCTCATGAGCTTGCCCATGAATTCTGCAATGGTAAGTGGATTGCAGTTGGTGGTGGGGGTTATGATATATGGAGAGTAGTACCGCGTGCATGGTCCTATGTATGGATGGTGATGAATGACATTCAACTTCCAGTAGGTGAGTTACCAAAGAACTGGTTAGATAAATGGTCTAAAGAGTCACCTATCCCACTCATCCCTACTTGGTTAGACCCGGAACCACTTTACGAACCTATTCCTCGTAAAGTAGAAATTACAGAAAAGAATAAACAGATGCTTGATAAAGCACTTTACCAGTTGCGGAATCAGCAATCATTTACAAAACATCATTAAGCCAAATAAAAAAGCACATATGTTATAAGGTCTACCTGTTTCTATCGCTTTCCAAAGACTTTCGAGAGACATTTTGCTAGAGGATTACCGAATGAATTTTTTGTGAGTATTGTTTGTGACAATTGTCATAACCAATACTCAATTTTTTTCGGTAATTCTATGACAGTTTCCTGTCAGTCGCCCTTCTTCGATTTTACTCATGAAACGAAAATCATAGGTCTATTCGTTCTCTTAAGTTATGTGAACTCAGTATTCACAGGACATTTTTTTATTTTTTCAAAAAATATAGGGTCGTGACTATTGTCACGACCCTATATTATATATAGCTTCATACGTTTGATTACTTAACTGATTTTCTTTCTTCAATCCAATATGGAAGAATTACTGTGTCTTCTTCAATGTTCTCTTTATTCATATGTTTAGTCAACAATCTCATAGAAACTGCTCCAATATCATATAAAGGTAGTACGACACTAGTTAGTTGAGGTCTAACCATTCTTGTTAATTTTGAGTTTTCAAAGCTTATAACTTCGATATCTTCTGGTACACGTAAACCATTATCTTGAGCTCCATGTATCAAGCCAATAGCAATTTCATCATTACCAGCAAAAAAGGCTGTCGGAGGTTCCTTTAACTCACGTAACTGCTCCCAAGCAACAAGTCCATCGTCGTATGTATTATTGACTCCAACAATTAAATCTGCGTCAACTTCGATACCAGCATCGTTTAATGCTTTTTCATAACCTGATAAGTTGTATAGCCTAGTTATCGTGCTATCAATGGATCCAGATACAAATGCAATTCGAGTATGACCATTTTTAATCAAACGATTAACTGCATCCACTGCTGCGTCATGATATTCAATATTTACAGAAGGAAACGAATTAGATGTTTCCACTGTTCCAGCTAATACAATAGGAACGCTTGCTCTTTTCATTTCATGTAACATTTCAGGGGATATTTCATCACTCATCATAACTACCCCATCTACTTGCTTACTAAGTAGTGTTGATAATAATTGGACTTCTTTATCTTCTTGTTGATCTGAATTGGTTAATATGATGTTGTAACGATACATTGTTGCAATATCTTCTATACCACGAACAAGCTCTGCATAAAATACATTCGAAATATCTGGAATGATAACGCCGACCGTTTTTGTTTTTTTACTTGCTAACCCCCGTGCAACAGCATTCGGTCGATAATCCAATCGTTCAATTACCGCCAATACTTTTTGACGTGTAGCCGGCTTCACATTCTGATTTCCATTCACAACACGTGAAACAGTTGCCATTGATACGTTTGCCTCTCTGGCAACATCGTAAATTGTAATAGTCAACATATATCCCTCCTTCACTTTTTTACATACTAAAAATACATATATATCAATAATACTTGATAACCCTTCTAACTTTCAATCAAATAGTAAAACCGACCCTAAAATAAGAGTCGGTTTTGTGAATTTTTTCACTAACTAGGCATGAATCTCGTGACTTTTCAAGAATTTTTGTACAGAATCATAAAACTCATCAAATTGCTGCAAGTTCATTTGTTGTGCAGCATCCGATAGCGCTACCGCTGGATCTGGATGTACTTCTGCCATCACTCCGTCTGCTCCAATTGCAATTGCAGCTTTTGCAGCGGGCAGTAGAATATCACGGCGTCCAGTTGAATGCGTTACATCTACAAATACCGGTAAATGTGTTTCTTGTTTTAGAATTGGGACAGCTGAAATATCTAATGTGTTTCGAGTTGCTCGTTCATACGTACGAATACCACGTTCACATAGGATAATTTGGTCGTTCCCCTGCGACATAATGTACTCTGCTGCATGGATGAATTCATCTAATGTAGCAGCCATCCCTCGTTTTAAAAGGACTGGTTTATTGATAGATCCAACTGCTTTTAGTAATTCAAAGTTTTGCATGTTCCGAGCACCTATTTGTACTACATCAATATAATCTAGTGCTTCATCTAAGTGACTTGGCGTTACAATCTCAGAAACTGTAGACAAACCAAATTCTTTTGAAATTCTCTTCAATATTTTTAGACCTTCTAATCCTAGTCCTTGGAAATCATAAGGAGAGGTACGTGGCTTATATGCTCCACCTCGAATTAGTTTTAACCCTTTAGACTGGATAGCTGCTGCTACCTCTGCTACTTGAGTATAGGATTCAACTGAACAAGGACCAAATACAAATGAAGGTGTTCCTGTACCAATTTGTTCCCCATTAATATTAACTATTGTGTCTTCTGGTTTTCTTTTACGAGAAACAAGAAGTGCTTTCTTTTGGTCATCCACTTGTAATTCCAAAGCAGTTTTGAAAATTTCTTTAAAAATATGCTCAACCGTTGATTGTGGAAGTGGTCCAGCGTTATTTTCTTTCAAGTGGTCTAACATATGTCTTTCGCGAAGAGGATCATATCTATTAACACCTTGTTTTTCTTTTACTTTACCAATCTCTTGAATAACACCAGTTCTTTCGTTGATTAACTGTAAAATTTCTACGTTAATCTCATCAACACGTGCGCGTAAAGCGTCTAAATCTACATGACTCATAGATAATTCTCCTCTCTTCTTTCCATCGGTACTTTATAACGACAGAAAATTATGATACATTTTTAGATATAAGACATATTATAATCAATGCATGAGAAAATGTCACGCATTTTATTTTAGCGATTCAACTCGCTAAAGTATTTGTCTAAAAAAGGACGTGGGAAATTGACATCTAAATTATTTGCATTAGATATTGGTACAAGATCTGTAGTAGGCATCATTTTAGAAGAACATGGGGATTCTTTTCATGTAGTTGATATTTTAGTAGAAGAACATAAAGAACGCGCTATGGTCGACGGTCAAATACATAATGTACTAAAAGTGGCTGAGATAATTCAATCCGTTAAAGAAAAGCTAGAACAAAAGCATGGAAAACTTGAAAAAGTTAGTGTGGCTGCTGCTGGAAGAGCACTGAAAACAGAGCAGGCAGAAGTAATAATGGATATTAAAAATAGACCTATTTTTTCAGAAGATGATATGAATCGGCTTGAGCTATCAGCAGTGCAAAAAGCACAAAGCAATTTAATTCAAAATGATACAGACAAGCATACTAATCATTATTATTGTGTTGGATACAGTGTTGTCTATTATAGATTAGATGGGGAAGAAATAGGTAGTTTAGTTGATCAACAAGGAAACGAAGCTTCTATAGAAGTTATCGCTACTTTTCTACCACGTGTTGTAGTAGAATCTCTTCTTTCGGCATTAAAACGTGCTAACTTAGAGATGGAAGCATTAACACTTGAACCAATTGCTGCGATTAATGTGTTAATTCCCCCTTCAATGCGAAGATTAAACGTAGCATTAGTGGATATTGGAGCTGGAACTTCCGATATTGCTATCACAGATTTAGGAACTGTAGTCGCCTACGGAATGGTAGCAACAGCTGGTGATGAAATTACTGAAGCTTTGAGTGATCATTACTTATTAGACTTCCCATTAGCCGAAGAAGCAAAAAGAAGGATTAATACGGAGGATACTATCCAAATTCAAGATATCTTAGGCTTCCAGCAGGATATCCCGAAAGAAGAAGTTATTGAGGCGCTTAAGCCTGCAGTAGATATTTTAGCTAGTTCTATCTCAAGTGAAATTCTTCGGCTGAATAATAGCAAACCTACGAAGGCAGTTATGCTAGTCGGTGGAGGAAGCTTGACACCAAACCTTCCAAGTATTTTAGCTGAGAAGCTAAATTTACCTGCCAATCGGGTAGCGGTCCGTGGTATAGATGCGATTCAAAACTTAACAAAGGCTGAGCATATCCCAATTACTCCTGAGTTGGTAACCCCTATCGGCATTGCTATTGCTGCAAAACGGGCACCTATTCAATACATGTCCGTGCAAGTAAACAATCAAATTGTTCGTTTATTTGAACTAAAAGAAATGACTATTGCCGATGCATTTTTAGCAGCTAATATTTCTGCTCGTAAACTCTATGGAAAACCTGGAGCAGCTTTAACCGTTCAAGTGAATGGTCAAATCATTCATATTCCAGGAGAGCATGGAAAACCAGCTGTTATCCAACTGAATGGTATTGAAGCTAATACAAAATCATTAATTCAAAATAATGATAAAGTTGAATTGTTAGAGGGAATTGATGGTAAAGAAGGATTTGCTACAGTGCGAGATCTATTGGACGATGCGACTATTAAATCTATTACATTCCAAGGGGTTATGTATATAGTAGAACCGACAGTTAAACTAAATGGCCAAAAGGTATCTTTAGACACTGTGTTGCAAGAGAATGACAAAATTACCGTAGAGACTCCGCAAACAATAGAACAAGTTATGTATGCTATTCATAAAGAAAATTTCTTGACTCAGCTTCAACCTTTTACAGTTACGATAAATAATAAAAACCATTTTATCCCGACGCTTTCAGCAAGATTATTCCTAAATGGGAGTCCGGCAAAACTATCTTATCCTGTTCAAGAGAATGACATTATACAACTGGAAACTTCTGGTTCTCCAACGTTAGAACAACTTACACATCAGCTTGATAAGAAATTAGTTGATCAAATAAATGTTGTGTTCCAAAACAATCCGGTGGAACTTTCGAAAGAATGTGCAATTGTCCATAAGGACAACGTACAATTGACTTCCACTGATATTATTCCTAATGAATCAAACATTCAATGGCAAGAAGTAAATAGTACTCCTTGGATTTTTCAAGACGTTTTTCGTTTTACAGAATGGAATATGCCTACACAAGCTGGTTCCTTCCAAATATTAAAAAACGGACAGCCTTCACGATTCGATGAAGAAATATTCGGCGGAGATCAACTAGAGATTGTGTTTGGATGAATTAATATAAAGAGTAATAGAATTATTTTCATAAAAGTATATTCATTAGTTAGTGAAATCATAAAAACGTTGATTTCTGCTCCAGGCGGACGCTTTCCGCGGGCATGGCTTCAATCTCCTCGTCACTGCGTTCCTGCGGGGCTTCAACGCATGCTATTCCCGCTAGAGTCGCCGCCTTCCGCTCCAATCAACAAAATCGACTTTTTAAAAAAAATGAATGTCTACGTGATATCACGTAGACATTCATTTTTTAATGCATCAAGTAATTATAAAATAAATTCAATAAAATACCATTTATAAATTAATCACACAAACAGCCCCTAATTCATGAATTGAACTCTTTTATTGATTTTTATTACATTTAACGAAAAAGGAAATATTAGTTCCTATTTGAATCATCAATTTCTGCGTTTAATGTACTTTCCCACCAGATTTCCTTATTTCCGTCTAAATATTTTTTTATTAGATTACTAAGCGGATAAGGTTGTAAGTTTATAATACTCAACTCATCAGCATTACACCAAAAGAAATTAAGATGAGATTCAATTGACTTTGGGTTGATATTTGCTACAAATTCATCGCTTTCGACCTCAAATACTTGATTTATTTCACAATTTAATATGCCTTTTTTCTCCCATTTATGTTCTACTAATCCAAGCAGTCTACCTATTCTAGAGGTTATACCTAATTCTTCCTCTATCTCTCTACTTAGAGCATCCTTTGCACTTTCACCGAATTCAATGTGTCCACCAGGTAAGAAGGTATTTGTATATCCAGTCGCTTGTGCAAGTAGAACTTTATTATCCTTTATACAGATTCCCCTAGCTAAATGATGAAATGTATTTTGCAATGATTTCTCTCCTCGTATTAAATATGCTTTCCCTGACTGGTAACCCCACCGACAATACAGCTTACTTCTCAAATAAATTGAAAAAATCTTTTTCAAGGATATACTCTTCATTGGAATTTTTAAAAACTATATCAAAGTTTTTATGATAAGGATGCATGAATAATTCATATTGAATTGTCCGCATTTCATGAGATTTTCTTAAATAATTTATATCTGTTCCTCTTTCAGAAACATCACGTATACTCCTTCTCATTAATTCGGTTTCACCATCCGTATATAAGTACACTTTTAGATCATACAGATCAGGATTAGTAAATGCGACGCTCATGCCTTCTACAATATTAATCTTGTTTTGCGAAGAAAGTAATGTGCTCTTTGAGTAACTCGTACCTATTGTATAAACGTCTAAACCATCTCTCATCATATGAATATCTCTCTCCAAAGCTAATATATTATGAGCGGCAGGATGACAAGCTGTAATTTTATCATGATAATGTTGGTTCTTATATTCATAATCGATAAAAGCGTACTTTCTAAGATTAGAACTGATAATGTAAGGATCTGTATTGATATAATTCACACAGTCCTGCCCCAAAATCTTCATAAGATTATTAGAAAACGTTGACTTTCCAGATGCACCATGACCCGAGATTCCAAGCGTGACTCTTTTGTCCTTTGTTGTAATCCAATTAGCTATTTCATGAAATATTTTATCCATATTTTCCCCTTTTACTCTGTTGTCTATGTACCAAAATTACCAAACAATATCATACCAATTGCGAAAATAGTTAAGACCAATAAACCTAACATACCAAGTGAAGAAATAAGTAATGTGATTGTTTTTAAACGCCCTTTCACACTAAAAAGTGCAGCGAAAAATGACCCAAATAATAATAGTAACAACAGCCAAATATCCAATGACTCAGGTAAGGGATGCAATACTTGAGGGAAAATAAAACCTAAAAAGATAAAAGAAATGATCAACAACAACGAAATCAAGCCTAAATATCTTTTCATTAAATCAACCTCACTTTCATATGTACTCGCTCCTTACTTTAATCGAATATCGTTTCTTTTTCAGGGTTCCTCAAGAATTCAAAGAGTGTTTTTATTTGTGACTCCGTATTCCTATTTGTAGAAAGCTGCGGTAAATTATCTTCGGAAAAAAACTTAATATTATTCGTTTCAATACCTATAGTAGGTTTTCCTCCAATAATTTCACACAATATAAATATCTTATAATAGTGATAAGCTTCTGGTGGATGTGGATGTTTATTTTTATCCAATAGAGCAATTAACCTTATAGGTACAACATCAAAGCCAGATTCCTCTTTTATTTCCTTTACAACATTCTCAGAGGGGGACAGTCCTATGTCACAAAAGCCACCTGGCAAAGCCCATTTATCATCTATATTTTCTTTGACCATTAAAATCTCATTACTTTTAAAAACCACGCCACGAACATCGACTTTTGGAGTTTGATAACCAGTTTCATTAGCAAATATATCTCTAATTTTATCCATTTCTAGTGCCGTATGTTCTGCCATTATCTCTATACTAATATTACGTAATTCTTCATACCGTTCTAAATCGTAAACATCTTTAGAAAAGGCTAATCCAGACTGTGATAAAGCTTGTATTCTTTTTGCCCACTCTAACCACTTTTTACTCATTGGTCACTACCTTGAAGAAACTTTTAAATTCCTTTACACTTTTTATAAGTAAATTTGGTGTTTCCTTAAATGTAGCTGTTTGGTACTCTGGTAACCATTGCACACCAATTGTAAATACATTAGCTTGTACTCCCGCAATCACATCTGCATCACTATCTCCAATATATATTGCATCCGAATTATTAACTTCTAATAGAGATAAAGCCTTTAGTAATCCCTCTGAATCAGGCTTCGGATTTGTAACATCATCACCTGTTATTATAACGTCAAACATACCATCCATTTCTAATACTTTTAAAGAGATATCTAAGCTTCTTTTTGCCTTGCCAGTAAAAATCCCTATTTTTATATCCATCTCTTTCAAGTACCTTAACAACTCTAAAATTTCAGGATCAACCTCTACTAAACTTTTATGATGTTCAGAATACTTTTCATAATAATATTCGATTGCCATTTCCTTTTTAGGATTCGATAAATTGTTTCTAATAATACCTGTTTCGGATGGACCAAACATATCCTTTATTTCTTCAGAGCTAAGATCCTTATTATCATATTCTGTAAACACATTTTTAAAAGCACAAAAACAAATGGGCAAAGTATTAGCCAATGTCCCATCAAAATCAAATATAATGGCTCTCATAATTAGTCTCCTATCTTAGTAAAACGATTCGTGATTTCGATTGAACCTTATAAACAAATTTTACTATACTTTCAATAAACTTTCTTTTATTATTTGAATACTATGTAAAATGATTTTGTGCTTACATACTTATACATGCAATAAATGAAGTATGTAAGCGCTGTGAAATTCCCTAGTACTGTATAATATCCAATCAGTGTACTGCCAAAAGGTTAAAACAAATTGGATTACTACTATAGATAGTATCGATTCTGACTACTTATCTGGTTTTTTATTTTTTGGATTTCATAAGTTAGATTATCAATCTGTTTCTGTAAATTTCTATTATCACTAGAACCATTTTTTTCTTGTCGTTCTTCTTCTATAGCAAGAATCGCAGACAAAGTGGCAAGTGCATCGCCAAACGTACTTATCGCTCCTGCAATTACAGCGATTTTAGCGGCTTGACTGTCTGATTGGAGGTCCGAATTATCTTGTTCAAAATTGAAATTGTTTTTGTTCAATTCAATAACCCCCCAGTAAATTAATATCATTTTCACTCTATTTTATGCAAAAAGCATTTTTTCGTGAAAGTATTTTACTTGTGGCCGTAGCCTTGTGCCTGACTACTTTATAAAGAAAGGTATTTCCTGAGAAGATTTTTAATAAGAGGATTAAGTCCCTCTGGTAACTCATTTATGGTAAAAAACTTAGCCTCTATTGTCTCTTGACCATCAGCCTTAAGAACACCACCAGTAATTTCTTTAGAAACGTAAGCGATTGTAATGGGGTAGAATTCATCTCCATTTGGTAATTTAACAAAATACTGTTTCCCAGAAAAAACACCAACCAATTCAAGTTTACCAATTTCTATTCCAGTTTCTTCTAAAACCTCTCTTCTACCAGTCTCTTCTGTAGATTCTCCTAATTCCATAAACCCTCCGGGAATACCCCATATACCATCACTACGCTTTTGTAACAGCAATCCTCCTCTTTCATTCATTACTGCAACTGCAACTCCCACTAAGATTAAAGGATGATTGCCGACACTTTTTCGTAAATCCTCAATATAACCCATAACTTCCCCCCTATAATGATTGTCTCATACATAAATTCTCTATTATGAAGGAAATTACCTCTTGAATTTTTAGAAAACAAAAAAGCACTGCTTACGCAATGCTTTTTACTTTCTATTGAATTACTTTTTTTCTTCAGCAACCGCTTCTTTGATAGCCTCTGCAATTGCTGTTGCATTTTCTTCTTGTTCCGTTAATTCCTCTGTTGTATGAGAGATTGTTTCCATAAATTCCATTGGTTCTTCTCCTTCAGACGAAGCGGTACCGTCATCTAGTGGTGAAGAGGCAGTTGGTTTAATGGCTTTTACTTTATCAACTAATTGTCCAGATTGCTCTTGAATTTGCTTAGAAAGTTGAGTTGTTTTTTCTTTTGCAGTTGTTGAAAAGTCCATCGTTTTTTCTTTAAGCTGACTAGCCTGTGTAGAAAGGTTTCCACGAAGCTCTGTTCCTGTTTTTGGTGCTAGTAATAATGCAGTGGTTGCACCAATAATACCACCTATTAACACACCGATGATAAAATCTTTACCATTTACTTCTTCTTCACGGTAAATATCCTCTCGTGAATCACTGTTGTAATATGGTACCGGTGGATAATGCGATTGACCTTGCTGATTATAAGATGATTGGTTTGCATAATATTCATGATTATAAGTTGCTTCATTGTAATTAGGTTTAGTTTGTTTTTGATTTGTCATGTAAATCCCTCCGATTATAGTGGTTTATGGTTGTCGTTTTCATAGGTATAATATCCAGCACGTTCTAACGCTTTACGTTCTCTCCATTTGTCGCGAACACCTAATAGAACGTTACTCCATTGGACAACCTGGGCAATTTTTTCTTCATTTTTCTCAACTTCAGAGGTTACAGAAGTTGTTAAACGTTGAATAGAATGATTAAATCCATTTACAGAAGTTCCTACATTTTTAACTGCATCGACTACTGTATTTAACTTCTCCGATTTAGCTTGTATATCTTCTGCTAAATCATTTGTTTTATGAAGAAGTTCAGCTGTTTCCTTTGTCATGTTTTGTAGATTTGTTTCTAACCCATCTAATGTGCCCGCTACATTATTAAGTGTTTTCTTAACTGAAAATAATGTCATTGCTAAACTAATACAAAGTATTAGAAATGCAACAGCGGCTATAATAGCGGCTATGTATAAAAGATTTTCCATTGTACATCCTCCTAAAAACTTATATGTCTTAATACAATTTTACCCTAATCAAATCAAATTAAACTTCCTACCTATACTATACTACTTTTCTTTTAAATATCCTTCAAAAAAAAGCTTAATCCAAATAGATTAAGCTTTTTTATTATTTATTTAACTTTGCTTCAAAAGCTTGTTGATATTTTTGAACGTCTCCAGCTCCCATAAATAAGAAAACTGAATGCTCCTTTGTCTGCAAATCCTCTACATTTTCTTCTGTTAGAATATGGCTACCTTCGATAATATCTCCTAGTGTTGAAATTGTTAAATTCCCTACATTCTCTCTCGCAGATCCAAAAATATCACATAAATAGACCCGATCCGCCAAACTCAATGCCTCACTGAATTCTTGTAAAAACTTTTGAGTTCTTGTAAAAGTATGTGGTTGGAAAATCGCAATAATTTGATGAGTTGGATACTTTTGTCTAGCAGATTGAATAGTTGCTTTTATTTCTGTAGGATGATGAGCATAATCATCAATGATAATATCATTACCCACTATCGTCTCCGTAAACCTTCTTTTGACCCCTTCAAAGGTTTCTAAACCTTTTTGGATAGTATCTGCAGGAACTCCTTCGTAATGGCAAAGAGAGATAACTGCTAGAGCATTTAATATAGTGTGGTCACCGAATAACGGAATGGAGAAGCGATCATAAAATTCGTTGCGTACAAATACATCAAAAGATGTACCTTTTGGTGTAATTTCGATATTGCGTGCAGCAAAATCATTATGTTCTCCAAAACCATAATAAACGACAGGAACTTCCGATTTTATCTGTTGTAAGTATTTGTCGTCCCCACAAGCAAAAATACCTTTTTTCACCTGCATCGCCATTGACTGAAATGCCTGAAATACGTCATCAATATCATGGAAATAATCTGGATGATCAAAATCAACATTGGTCATTATTGCATAGTCCGGATTGTACGCTAAAAAATGACGGCGATATTCACAAGCCTCGAACACGAAGTTAGAGGCATTTAACATACCTTTTCCGGTACCATCCCCGATTAAATAGGATGTAGGTTCGTATCCACTTAATACATGAGATAACAAACCAGTAGTAGATGTTTTACCATGAGCTCCTGTAACTGCTACAGAGGTAAACTGACTCATATAATTCCCTAAGAAGTCATGATAACGAATTATCTCTAAGCCAAGCTCTCTAGCTTTGACTAGTTCGGGATGGCTATCGGGAAACGCATTTCCAGCAATAATAGTCATACCCTCTTTAATATTCAATTCATCGAATAATAATATTTCTATATTTCGATCATGTAATGGTTTTTCAGTAAAAAAATACTTTTCAATATCAGAACCTTGAACTTCATAGCCTGTATCGTGTAAGATTTGCGCTAATGGACTCATTCCAGACCCCTTAATGCCTGTAAAATGGTACTTTGTCATACGTAGAAACCTCCTGGGATTAGCCCCACTTATATACATTAAATACTACATGCGCCTATTTAGACGTATTCATTATTATACCACTTATTCGTATAAACCTTTAAAAAAGTGAAACTTCTGTTAGTGGGTTGTTCTTTAACCCCACTGATTGAATATGGAAATTAAGCAAAAAACGCCGCGTCCTGTCAATACCCTAAGTGACCAACATTCTATTGACCCGTTATGCGCTGTATGCAATAAACATTGAAGAAACCACACGGTGTGTGGTGCATTTTGTTTATGCTCTATATCGGACTTTTACAGTCAGTTGGACTTTTACTTTCACTTTGTAAATTGACATACCTTGAAGTGGAAATCTTATTCGAGATAACATTATTAACTAAAAATTTCATCTAAAGTATCACTCGTTAACAATACATCTCTTGCTTTACTTCCTTTTTGCTCTGTAATATATCCATTCTCATACATAGCATCTATCAAGCGTGCTGCTCGGTTATATCCAAGGTGAAACTTACGTTGTAATAACGAAGTGGAAGCAGTACCTTGTTCTACGATAAAACGACAAGCCTCTTCGAATAAATCATCTTGCTCTGAAGTGATTTCTTTTTGTAGAAGTTCCTCTTGTTCAAACATATAGTCAGGATTGCCTTGACTTCTAGCATATTCAATAACACTCTCAATTTCATCATCAGAGACATAGGTTCCCTGGATACGTACTGGGCTAGACATGCCATTCCCTTGATAAAGCATATCTCCTTTTCCAAGTAAACGTTCCGCACCTTGCTGGTCTAGAATTGTACGCGAATCAATTTGTGATGATACAGAGAATGCAATTCGAGTAGGTATATTAGCTTTGATCAACCCAGTAATAACGTCTACAGAAGGACGTTGTGTAGCTAATACTAAATGTATCCCACATGCTCTTGCTTTTTGTGCAATTCGGCAAATAGCATCTTCTACTTCCGTTGGTGCCATCATCATTAAATCTGCAAGCTCATCTATAACAATGACGATATATGGGAGCTTTTGTGCAAACTGTCGCTTTTCTGTCGCAAGTGTATTATATCTAGTAATATCTCGTACCCCAATATGTGCAAACAATTGATAGCGTCGTTCCATTTCTTCCACTGCCCATTTTAACGCAGCAGTTGCGGCTTTTACATCCGTAATCACTGGACTGACAAGATGTGGAATGTGATTGAACGGTGCGAGCTCCACCATTTTAGGATCGATTAGTAATAATTTTACTTCATCTGGCGTTGCTTTATACAACAGACTTACTAATAATGAGTTAATAAATACAGATTTCCCAGACCCTGTTGCTCCTGCAATAAGTCCATGAGGCATTTTACGTAAATCAAGAGTGACTGGTTTACCTGTTAAATCCAATCCCAAGGCTGCTTCTAACGGGGACTCTGAATGTAAAAATATATCTGTATTTATAACTTCAGATAAACGAACTGCACGAGAATTCCTGTTTGGTATTTCAATTCCAATAGAGCTCTTCCCTGGAATTGGAGCTTGAATACGAATATCTTTTGCTGCTAATGCAAGTTTGAGATCGTCTGCTAAGTTACGTATTTTACTTACTTTTGTTCCCTGACCAACCGTGATTTCAAACTGTGTGACTGCTGGTCCCTGTACCATTTGAACAATTTCACCCGCAACTTGAAAATGAGATAGCGCATCAACTAATGTAAATGCTTGCTCCTCCATCCATTCTCTATCCTCCACATTCATTTCAGGAGGAAGTAAATGACTAAAAGAAGGTCTTACATAATTAGTTTGGACCTCTTCTTGCTCTTCTACTATTTTTGACTTTAATTCTTGATTCATTACTTGTTTTTGTTCCCTCGGAATTGTTGACGCTGTTGTAGTAACCGCCTTATTAGCTACAGGGGATATTTTGTTCATAGTATCTATTCTATTCATTTTACTTTTATCTGATTTCAACATTAGAACATTAAAAGGTCTAATGTTTTCTTTTAAAGGTTTTTCAGTTTCTAAGTACTCCGTATTAGGCACAGTTTCATTTTTTTCTAATGCTTCCGTTACCGCTACTTCAGCTTGTACAACTTCTACTAACTCGGTGACTGGCACATCCTCTTCTACTACATCAACCTTTTCTTCGAGTTCAGATACATACAATAATTCTTCAGCAGCAATCACTTCTGGTTCTGGATCAATAGGTTCTGGTTTATTTAATACTTCCGAAATTACTGGTTCGTTTTTTGGTTCTGATTCTTCTATAATCTCTTGTTCTTTTTCTTTATTTTCTATTACTGCTTTAGAGAACCCATAAATCGGTGAAGGAACTTCGGTAGGTGTGAATGCTCTTTTCTTTCGATTTATAGCTGGAACTTCTTCCACTTTTTTCTTCTCTGCACGATGTATAACAGTAGGTTGTGCACGTTGCTGCCATAAGTTTTGTGCATGTAATGGTTTATATTCGGGTTCCTTGAAGTAAGGTTCCTCTTTATATGTTTCAACTATTTTTTCTTCCTTTGGATAACCAGATAATGCTCCATTTTTTTCTTCATCTGAAATTAACGGAAAACGAAAAGGAGCTTTCTTCGTTGTAGAATGTACATTGTGTTGTTGCTGTTGTTGCTGCTGTTCATATTCCTCTTCAAATTCTATTTCATCTGATGCAAATAATTTTTTTAACCAATTCAAATTCATCACTCTTTCTAAAAGATACCTCTTATTCTACCAATAATAATAGGTTTCGTCTGTATTTATAAGATAGAATGGGAAAAAAATCATGTGTTTTAGGTATTTAACCAATTGAAAAATGCCACTTATGTATTGGGAATTCAATATATATGGATAAATATACCGTTCCACGAGTAAATTACATACGAACACTTGTAACCGACATGTACTATTCCGAGAGAAAAACTGGCTAAAAGATCTTCCAATTTATAGAACAGGCGGCACGAAGATGCGATTTCGATCGCTCTAACGCTAATTTATATGATAAATACCAGAAACACTGATTTTATAGACTCAAGAAGCAATGACATCCTTATAGTTAATGAATGATTTGACCTAAATTTTTCTTTACTTGCTCTCACCAATTGCTTACTTGCTCCCATCTGCTGAATACTTGCGTTCGTGGAGGATTTACTTGTTCAAATCCTATATTTACTGGCGGACTATTAAATTTTACTTGCGCATTGGATAATTCAACCAAATTACTTTACTAATTCATAGATTAAATATGTAGAATCGAATAGAGAAACTGCAAAGAATAGTGTCTTTAGATGCCCCTGCATATTCATAGAATTGATGACTGGAACGCAAAGCGACGTTAGAGGGATTAGTGTTAAGTGAAGACCCACCAGTGAAGCGAGGAGATTGAGGAACGACCGCGAAAATCGTAATGGTAATATAATTTCTTTATTTTTCAAGAACCCGGTTTTTACTGCACATTTTATATTCTGTTCTATTCATAAACAAAAAAAGCACACCGCTGAGGTATGCTTTTCATTCATTAAACTAAAAATTCACTTCCAACTTCTTTTTGCTCGTCTAGGATAAGAATTCCTTTTACTTCTGGTGCATCTGGAATTGCCAATTCTCGTGCGGAACATAACATTCCACTTGATGCAACGCCTCTAAGTTCAGCGTCTTTAATAACCATTCCTGATGGCATTACTGCTCCCACTTTAGCTACTACTACTTTTTGTCCCGCTTCTACATTAGGAGCGCCGCATACGATTTGTAAAGTCGATTCTCCAACATTTACTTGGCATACTTTTAACTTATCGGCATTTGGATGCTGTTCTAATGAGTCCACGTGACCCACTACAAACTTTGGAGATAGGTCTACTTCTAGTGTAAAAGAAGCACCGTTTTTCTCTAATATTTGTTGGATAGTTTCTACTATTTCTGTGGTTAAAGGAACATTACCTTGTAGATCCAACACTTTGTATTTACTAAATTCAAATATATTTATAGCCAATACTTCGTTAGTTTTCACATCTATTACTTGTGTAACATCACCTTTGGTTTCCGTAATAACTTTTTCTGTTTTTTGAGGTGTTAATTGGATTAATAAGACATCCCCAACTCCAGGTTTGTTGTAAAAAATATTCATTCGTTTTCGTTCTCCTTTGATACTCGATTTTTCGCCATGATAAATATTGGTTCTAAATCTCCATTTTCGTAGATGAAAGATAATGAAGTAATAGGCACAGTTCCTACGGTGAAGAAATGCATCGTCATTTGCGCCAGAACATCGTAACCTGTTTCATTTCTAATATCACCAATTATCATAACATCTTGATGGGGTAAAGAAATAGTCATATCACCGGTAATTTTCTTTTTCATGTCCTTTAATAGCGATTCGTTCAGTATACGGCTTGCATCATATCCATCGTTGTTATTAAAGAAATAAAAAATATTACCTGCCACCTCGTCGGTTTTAAAGCGGTTCTCTAAATTTCTAACTTGGAAGAGTGCTCGTTCACGGACTTCCGTCTCCCTTACTTTCCAATCTGCTAACATTTTTTCATCTAGTAACCGGTAAGTGCTTCCTAGATCGACTGCATAGTATATACGTGTTTCTGCTGTATGATCTTTTATGATAAAACGATTACCTTCATTAGACTTAAGTGGGAAAGAAGTTGATCGGATAACTGGATATACAGATAATGATGGATCTATTTCTCCCGCCATTTCTTTTTCCATTGCTTGAAAAGTTTCGTTTATCGTATATACGACTTCATTAATCGCCACTTCTTTTTTCGTTTCATATTTGGCTAAAATTGGAGGGATTGAAATTTCAATTCCTTTCCCTGTTGCTTTATGAGTCAATCTAAGCTTATTTGTTTCTCTATTATAATCATAAGTGTATATATCTTCGGAAAGCTTAGTTTTTAATAGTCTTACAAGTTCAAGTGCTTTCATCTATTATCTTTTCCTTTCATAAACAAAACGGTCCACTAGGTGAACCGTTTGATGGATTAAATCGATTGAAGAAATGATTCAATTTCCTCTCTAGTTTTACGGTCTTTACTAACAAATCGACCTTTTTCTTCGCCATCTTCATATGCTAGAAAACTAGGAATACCAAATATATCAAGCTCGATACATAAATCGATGAACTGATCACGGTCTACAGAAATAAAAGTAATATCCCCAAATTTCTCCTCAATCTCTCCCATGAAAGGATCGATGAAATGACAATCTGGACACCAGTCAGCTGTAAATTTAAATACGACTTTTCCTTGTTGCTTTAGTTCTCTGAATTGATCTACTGAAGCTAGATTTTGCATATGTACCACTCCTCTAGTTTGTTGGAATTGAGCGAACAATTAACATCATTTTCTCTAAATTATTTGCAATATCTTGTTGCTCTGAAATAGTTGTTAGCTTAATACCACCAATACTAGTTATAAGCTCATACTTTTCTTCACTGTTTTCAATAACCGCAGCAAATCCAAAACGTCCGTTTTGCTCAAATGTTTTTTCTTCTAAAACCTTTAGATTATTATCTGACGACATCAAATCATAATATAGTTTACTGCTCGGTAATTCATTCGGATTAATGAAGAGAATAAATGAATCTTTTCCTTTCGAAAGAATTATATTCGTCTCATCCGATTCTTCCTCTATTGAAAAACCACTAGGTATAAATATATTCATTTCGTTCACTTTTTCATTTGGTTTTTCTGCATCACCCTGAAATGCTACTTTTGCATTTTCAAGTCCATCTGCAGTTTGTTCCTCTAAAGAAGAACATCCAGCTAATAAAATGACAGCTATTGACGCGATAAATAATCGCATCCATTTTCGAGTCATTCTCTTTCCTCCATTCAGTGCATAACTGCTATATATTTTAACGGTGATCACGTACGATTTCAACTACAAGGGCTTATAGGAAAATTCAAATTGCCCAATCAATAATAACATTATATGCTCAAACATAGCACTTCTATTAACAAGTCCATTTGAAAATACACCAACTGCTCCCTCATCGTGCCGTATCTCGTTCTTATTAGTAAAGACGTCCATTACAGGTCCAAGTTCCGCACCAGCCAGTAATTGTTCCGCTATTTCCTTAGGCAATGGAATACCGGCTCCAGTTGCCGTAAAAACATCACCATTTTGAGTCACCAGTGCCCCCCAATTACAAATGTACAGCTGGTCATCTATTTCTTGAACACCACCTTCTAAACCGATCCCAAACAATGCATCCGAACCTACCATCAGATGCTTAGCTCGGTTAATAGCACCTTGCCTAGTCTCTTCTTGACTCATCGGTTGATCGGAAACTAAAGATGGAACTTCTATATTCTCAAATATAGCATTTGGATAATAAATACTAGAAATCGCTTTAACAGCTTTTGTTTTAGCTCTATTATTTGTACCTATTAATATTTTCATACATTACCCCTTCTTTCTAGAGAAAAAGATGCCTCAAGAGGCATCCTTTTTTATACGTTCGCTTTAATTGTCTCTAAAGTTGTACGATCGCATGTTTTAACTAGTTTAAGAATAAGTTCTTTTGCTGCAGCGTAATCATCTGTATGAATAATAGATGCCGAAGTATGAATATAGCGAGAGCAAATACCAATTACAGCACTTGGAATACCTTCATTTGATGTATGAACACGTCCAGCATCTGTACCACCCTGTGAGATGAAATACTGATATGGAATTTTATTTGTTTCTGCAGTATCTAAGACGAATTCACGCATACCACGGTGAGTCACCATTGTACGGTCGAAAATTCGAAGAAGTGCTCCTTTTCCTAGCTGTCCAAATTCATTCTTGTTACCAGAAGCATCATTTGCAGGACTTGCATCTAGAGCAAAGAATAAGTCAGGATTAATCATGTTTGCAGATGCTTGTGCACCTCTAAGACCAACTTCTTCCATAACATTTGCACCAGAATAAAGCATATTCGGTAATTGCTCGTTTTGTACTTCTTTTAAAAGTTCAATTGCTAATCCACAGCCATAACGATTGTCCCAAGCCTTTGCCATAATTTTTTTATCATTTGCCATTGGGGTAAAAGGACAAACAGGCAAGATTTGGTCACCCGGTTTAATACCCATTCGTAGAGCATCCTCTTTATCATCTGCTCCAACATCAATTAGCATATTTTTTATATCCATCGGTTTGTTTCGAAGCTCATCACTTAACAAGTGTGGAGGAATAGAACCAATTACACCAGGAATCGTTTGATTTTTAGTGACAACTTCTACTCGTTGTGCAAGTAAAACCTGGCTCCACCAACCACCTAATGGTTGAAAACGAATCATTCCATTATCAGTTATACCAGATACCATGAATCCGACTTCATCCATATGACCTGCAACTAAAATTTTCGGTCCATTTTCATCCCCTTTTTTTAGCCCAAATATCCCGCCTAAATTATCTTGTACAATTTCATCTGAATATTTAGTTAGTTCGTTGCGCATAAATGCACGAACAGCATATTCGTTTCCAGGAGCTCCTGGTAGTTCTGTCAACGTTTTAAATAGTGAGCGCGTTTCTTCATTCATATAAAAAAGCCTCCTAAAGCTATATAGATAATTATCTTCACCTTCTATTGTAATAAAATATTGTTTGGTTTACTACAATAAAACTTCGTAAACCGAAAAATTTAATCGTAACGAAGATGTATGATACACTAAAAAAAATAGGTTAGGGAGGAATACTAATGAAATTAAGGGATTATATGATGGGCCTTGGAACTGGAATTGTTATTGGTGTTATTGCAAGCAAAGCTACAAATAAGATGGATTTCAATCGTTCAGCAGAGTTAGTATTAAACGAAATTAAAAATTCTTTTAAACAAGAGGGTCCAATTGATGGATCATGGATATATATGACGCCTGAGAAATTTCAAAAAGCAGCCATTAGTATGGAAGTTTATAAAGGTGGAATTTCTCGTGTAAAAAACGGTGAACTTGAGCAATTTGAGTTTGCTGCAGATGCAAAAACAGGATCCGTTGTGGATTTGGTGAAAATCTAAGCTTTGGAAAAGAGTGGTTCATCATGATAAACCATTTTCTGTGTCTTTTGAAAATTTCAGTTAAAACATCCTTGCCATTTAGCTTGTTAGAAAAATTCTCTCTGATATCTCTAAGGCTATTTACTTGCGTAAAGCCGCCAAATACTTGCTCTAACGAGAAATTTACTTACTTTCCATTATAAGTTACTTGCGCGCATCGTGTGTTTACTTGCACTCCAAGGCTATTCACTTGCGGAAAGGTAAATTTATCCACATCTTTCTCTAATCCGTTCGAACCTTTGAATGGCTAATTATTGACAAAAATAAAAAACGAGCGATGACTAAATGTCACTGCTCGTTTTTTATTCACCGACTTCTCTCCACTATATCCATTATTTCTTTTCCATCTTCCGACCATTTGATCATTCGATAGAAAGCATCATGGTAGAAGCTGAACCAATAATTATGTTGAAGTGCATGTTTGACCCATTTTTCTTTTGCAAATATAGATGTCATTGGATAATCATCGTATGCAAGCACCCATAGTGGGTTTTGGTGTGCATGTGTAGGCATTAGATCTGCCATATGTATGACAGTATCTTCTGCTTGCTTAAATACAACAATACTATGTCCGTCACTATGACCTCCTGTATGAATCATTTCGATTCCTTCTATTACCTCGAAAGAATTAGTGAATGGTATAACTTGACTCTCAATTGCCTCCCAGTTTTCTTTCCAGTACGTATTTTTAGAACGAATATTGGGATTTTTCATCTCATTCCATTCAACATCGGAAACATATATTTTGGCATTTGGAAAAGTAGATACTATTTGGTCTCCTCCCCATTTTGTTAGGCCACAAGCGTGATCAAAATGAAGATGAGTCATCATGATAATATGGATGTCTTCAGGTAATAATCCTAATTCTACAAGATTATCTTCCACTTGAGATTGATCCGTAACACCATAGTTTCGTAATTGTTTCTCAGTCATTTTTCGATAACCAAGACCTGATTCCAGTAAAATATTCTTCCCTTTATATTGGACTAGTAGTGGATCTGAAGGTAGTTCAATTTGATTTTTCTCATTGACAGGATATTTCTTTTCCCATAATGGTTTTGGAACAACTCCAAACATGGCACCCCCGTCCATAAAAGTTGTTCCTCCCTTTAACCATGTGAATGACATTTCATGAAATTTAAACGTGTCCATCCTCTGACCCCCTAATCAAATATGCCTCGGCAGCGCCGCAGGAAATGCGCCTACGCAAGCTCATCGCAGAAAACCGTGCTCACATAGGAATTTATCGAGCTCGATAAATTCCTATGTGGCATCTACCGAAGGCTTTAACTTTATTCAGCAGGGATTTTGGACCCCAACTGAGTTGAATCATTCATCTGCTGAATGAAGTTATACGTATTTTGCTTCCACACGGTAAATCGGTTGACCTTTTGCGGAAAACTTTTCTTCATATTCTGTCATAATATTGTCCTCAGGCATATTAACATGCAAATCTAGTGAAACATCTTTGATAAGCATTCCAAAGGCTGACATACTAGTTAAGGAATATTCAAATAAACCTCGATTATCAGTTTTGAAATGAATTTCAGCATGGTCAACCAAAATAGATTTGTATAACTCTAAAAACTCTGCATGTGTTAAGCGCCGTTTAGCATGTCTAGTTTTTGGCCATGGATCTGAGAAATTAAGATAGACACGGTCTACGTCGTTTTTTTCAAAATACTTCGCTAGATCTGAACCGTTAACTTTCAATAATCGTAAATTCGGCAATGGCTGGGCAGCAATAGCATTTTCCAATGCAGACACAATTACACTATCATATAGCTCGATACCAATGTAATTGATTTCTGCATTTTGCTTAGCCATTCCTGTTATAAATTGTCCTTTTCCTGAACCTACTTCGATGTGTAATGGATAATCATTCTTAAACTCTACATTCCATTTCCCTTTGATTTCTTCTGGGTTTGGTATGACTATTTCTGGATGAGCATTGATAAAATCCTCTGCCCATGGTTTATTTCTTAACCTCATTTTTAAAACTCCTTTTTCTTTAACGGTTTGCTATATTCCACGCGTTAGCTAGTACTGAACATGTATAAACTGTATCTTTATCGGTTACACAAGTAAACTCACCATCTACATGACCAAACACCTCATCATGGATCTCCATATTAAAATCTGATGCTTGAAACTGTGTAACTTCATTAAACTTAGTATGTTTTCCAAAGAATACTGTACCAAAAATAAATAATAATTTCCATCTTGATAATTTGTTTACAACCGTCATTTCAAGTAATTGATCATTGGGTATAGACGTTGGTGAAATTTTCATTCCACCTCCAAAATACGGCTGATTGCAAACAACAAAAAACCACACATCTTCAAATCGGATAACTTCATCTTTATTATGTAAGGTAAAAGAAAATTTTTTAAATGTAAATAATTCTTTAATGAGATATATTATGTATGCAAGTTTACCGAGTCGCAATAGGTTTAGCCTGCTTTTCCACACAGAATAATTAGCAAGATAAGCCACTTTTGCATCAAACCCAAAACCTGCATTGTTAACAAATTGGTAGGTTGTATCAGAAGTTTGTACGGTACCAATATCCATTTTTGTTGGAAGCTTTCTAAATACAAACTCCTGAATGTCCTTTGGTGTATGAAAAACGGAGAAAGTTCGGCTAAAGTCATTCCCACTGCCTGCAGCAATTATACCAATTCGAACATGTTTAAAACTCAATACACCAACGATAATTTCATGGATAGTCCCATCACCGCCAACACCAACAATTAGCAAATCATTCATAGATTCTGCACAATTCTTTGCAATTTCAGTTGCGTGACCTTTTCTTTCTGTTATAAATACGGTGTGGGGAAAATCGATAGCCTTTTTCCATTTTCTCCACACCTTTTTACCTAACCCATTGCCTGCATGCTCATTTACGATAAAAACTATATTACTCATTTTGTTCCGCACTACCTAAATCCGAGCTAGATCTTGAGTACGAAGTGGTTTGTACTAGGTCTAAAATTGCTTGTGCTGCTTTAAATTGCATATGCTTCATCGGAGAATGGGAAGATTTCAATGATAAAAACCATTCTGGAAATTTTCTAGTATCGATAAATTCGGTTTGATAAGAGTTTCCAGGATAATCTATATAGCCATTTCTTGAAAGTATTACTTTTTTTATCGGTAACTCTACTTCTTGCTTTTGGAAGATCTGACCTAATATAGATTCCATTCGATTTAGATTAATCGTTGGATTTAATATTTTTTTCTCTTCTTTTCCACTTTTCTTTAGCCAGAACCGATCCCCACTTCCTATAAACGCATCGGAAGTTTTGTCCTCAAGAACGACAATGCATACAACTTCAGTAGGAAGTATAAGTATAATATCTAACTCAATTGGTGCTTTCTTAAGCTTTAAAATAGGATAATAAAATAAAAAATAATTATCTGGTAGTTTCTGAGTTAAATCCCTCAACATGGAATCACGCATATACTTTGGATCAACATAAGACTTTTCACGTAAAGTGGAGCTTGCCCATTTTAATTGAAAATGAAATAACTGATCCAAATACATTCGCTTTAACTCTTCTTTTGTTTGAGGTTTATATACTAGCTTTGGTTCAAAAAGTAACGTAGTAGATTCTTCTGGTATTGGTACCCCTTGGGTCAATTCATCATTTTGCCATTCTATATCTTCTACTAATTCTTTTTTATGCTTTGGAAAAAGAATAGAGAAAAGTGACTTTTTCTCGTATTCTACAACAACTTCCTGTTCTTTTTCGATCCAATCAGAATTAAAGGATCCTCGTTCCCACTCTTCCTTTGTTCGATCCCACTGTTGTTTCTTTAATCGCACAAATTGAGTTGGGTACCTTTTTAAATCAATTTCATAACGCGAGATATAATCTTGCAGTTTAACTAGTTGTGCCATTTTCATCCCTCCTCCACTTAACTATACACATTTCTTCATAACGCGGAGAACGATTCGTATTAATCGTAAAAATAGAGAAACTTTGAACGTCAAAAGCTAAATCATGTAGTGTAAACTCTGTTAAATTTAGCGATTCTTTAGAAGCCCATTTTTTTGCAATTGTAATATGGGCAGTAAATTCGTTTTTTTTCTGTACTTCAATAAAATTCGCTAAAAGATGTACAATTTGTTGCTGTAAGAATTGCAAAGGATTACTTTTTTCTATCGCAGTATACACAACGCGTGGAGTGGATTTGTTTCCAAAATGTGCCACACCATGTGTTTTCAGTTCAAAAGAATCCCACTCTAACAGGCGAAGAGAATCAATTATTTTTTCTAATGTATTTTCCTCAACTTCACCTAAATAATAGAGCGTTATATGAAGATCCTCAACTACGGGTAGTACTTTATGTGTCTGTAGTAAATTTGTTTTATCACGTTCCCGAATAATTTCAGTTGCAACCGGCTCAGGAATCTTTATAGCGATAAAATAATGTTTGCTCATATTTTAACGGACGAAGGAATTCTTTTTTCAAAAGCCACTTGAATTTTTTCAGTCCATTCGCCACGTTTGCCGTTGCCAATTAATTGACCGTCAATTGAAATTACTGGCATTACTTCCGCATTCGTAGAAGACATAATCATTTCATCCATTTCTAGTGCTTGTGATTTTGTGAATGCCTCTTCAACTACCGATAACCCTATTTCTTCACAGCAACTTAAAATAACTTGGCGAGTAATACCATTAAGTATTAAATTGCTAACCGGATGGGTGTATAAAACTCCATCTTTAATGCCGTACATATTAGACGATGAACCTTCTGTAATCGTTTCTCCACGATGTAATACCGCCTCATAGCAATCTTTACTAATCGCTTCCTGTTTCGCAAGAACATTTCCTAATAAATTTAACGATTTAATATCACAGCGAAGCCAGCGAACATCTTCTACAAAGCAAGCTTTCACTCCATTTTCTAATTGCGAAAGAGGACGTACAGTCTCCTTTGTATACGCTGTTAATACAGATTCAACCGCCGGTACCGGGAAATTATGTTGACGCATGCTAGTACCGCGTGTAACTTGAAGATAAATCTGCCCATCTTTAAGCTCATTCATTTCGATTAAATCATATAACATTTTGTGCATGACATCTTTTGTATATGGAATTACTAGTTGAATTTTATCAGCACTCGCATATAAGCGATCAATATGTTCTGTAGCAGTGAACATATCTCCGTTATATATTTTAATGACTTCATAAATTCCATCTCCAAATTGATATCCACGATCTTCGAATCCAATTTTCACATCTTCCTCATTTACAAATTGATCATTCCATAATATTTTTACCATACTCATTTCCCCTCCGAATTTGAAATTCCTGCAAGCTCAACTATAGCATCTGCATAAATAGCAGTTGCTTTAACTAAATCCTCGATATCTACATATTCATCCACTTGATGCGCTACATCTTTTCTACCAGGGAAAACCATACCAAACGCTACCCCTTTTTCTAGTACCCTCGCATATGTGCCACCACCGATAGATAATAGCTCTGCTTTTTCTCCAGTATGTCTTTCGTATACTTTCTGTAATGATTTAATAAGTATATCTTCTTTATCGACATAATGCGGCTTAGAATTAGTACCCAGATCCAATGTAATACCTGTACCATAAAGTGCATCTCTACACGCACTTAATTGTTCATCGAAGGGATAGCTGACAGAATAACGCATACTCACTTGTGTACAAGATCCCTGTGCAGGCGAATAGTGAATGACCCCTGGATTTAAAGTCGTTTCCCCTGAAATTTCATCTGTAAAATTGAGTGCCAGTGAATGTCCTCTACTATCTTCCCCAAATGAATTCACTAAAAAGTTAACGAATGCTTTAGAATGAGGAGTCAAATTAATATTTTGCAAGAATTTCGCTAATACAACCCCCGCATTAACGCCATCGTCCGGTTCCATTGCGTGAGCTGATTTACCATAGACAAGTACTTTAACCATAGGACCTTCTTGTGTGACTTCTCCTTCTACATTATGTTCAGCTGCAAACTCTTGGAATTTTTCTTTTATCATATGTAGGCCACCAAACAATACTGCAAATGCTTCATCTGGTACCATATTTGTACGTTTTCCTGCTTGGAAAAATTGAATCGTTTCTGTGTCAGCTGAGCCAGTTTGAGTAAAAATTAAACTTGCGATTCCTTTTTCTGCATTAATAATCGGGAAATCTGCATCTGGAGCGAACCCCATTTCGGGCATTGCTTCTTTTTCAAAATATCTATCCATACATCGGAATCCACTTTCTTCGTCTGTTCCAATAATGAGACGTACTTTTTTTGAAAGTTCAATTCCGGCTTCTTTCACTAGTTTCATCGCCATCCAAGCAGCTATCGTTGGCCCTTTATCGTCTATAGCACCGCGACCATACACTTTACCATTAGCCACTACACCTTCAAATGCTGGATATGTCCAGTTTTTACCCTCTGGGACAACATCTACATGACAAAGGATTCCTAAAATATCCTCACCTATACCCATTTCAATATGTCCAGCTACGTTATCAACATTCTTAGTTACAAATCCTTCTTGATCACCCTCGTTCAACATGTGTAAAAGAGCTTCTAATGGTTTAGGACCAAAAGGCATTTCATCATTACCAGCTTTTTCATCCATTACACTTGGAATTTGTATTAATCTTTGCAATTCTGCTATGATATCTGCTTTTTTCGATTCTGCTAGTTCTAACCAGTTCATATTTGCTTCCTCCTAAATAATACTTATATTCCATTTTACACTTTTTATAGCGTAAGACACAAAAAAAGAAGGTAATTTATAGCCTGTTTTAAACTTTGGTCAACGTCCTGAAGAGCATTTATTACTTTGGCTTATCAATTATTTACGTTTTTTTACGCTAGTTTAATTGCTCTCACTATTTTTTACTTGCTTACAAAAGGAATTCACTTGCGAAAGGGAAATATCATCCATTTATATTCCTAGACAGTATTTGGTGCTCTTAAAATACTTAGATTACGCTAATTTTAATGTTCTAATAGCCTATTCCAAAACTAAAAAGAAATGTGAATTATTTGTAAATATCATAATTTCTATAGAAATTTCAATAGAAATCTACTATAATGGAATTGTCAGAAAGTAAATATTTTGACTACAATTTAGTAAAGGGGCTGTAAATTGCAATTACTCAGTTGCTTTTCACCCAAGTCGTCCGCTAGTCTAGCCAAGAGATATCATGATGAAGGAGTGGTTACTTTTGAAACCAACTACTGATCGGATGTTAATTCGAATTAAAGACATGTATATGTTCATCCGAGATAACGGAACAGTTACAACACAAGACTTAGTCGATGAATTTGGCATCACTCCTCGCACGATTCAACGAGATTTGAATGTGCTTGCTTTTAATGACTTAGTCATTAGTCCGACAAGAGGCAAATGGACCACGACGAACAAACGAGTTAAATTGACATCTTAGATAGTAACAATATGAAAAGAATGACCAAGCTCAATAGTTAAGCGAGGTCATTCTTTTGCTGTATTTGTTCTAATTCTTCTTCAGTCAATTCTCTATACGTTCCTTCTTCAAGAGAGCTATCTAATAGTAACATCCCCATTGATAACCTTTTTAAATAAACTACTTTTTTCCCCACCGATTCAAACATTCTTTTCACTTGATGGAATTTCCCTTCCGTAATAGATAATTCTATTTCGGAAATAGGACCACTCTTTAAGATGTTTAGTATGCCAGGCTTTGTATGATAACCATCATCCAATATTACACCATTGGAAAAGGCCGTAATATCCGATTCGTCTACTACACCTTCCACTTTGGCATAATACACTTTTGGTACATCCTTATTTGGGGATAGAAGTCGATGTGTTAAAGCTCCGTCATTTGTCAATAAAAGAAGTCCAACTGTATCCTTATCTAATCTACCCACCGGATATGGTTCAAAATGACGAACATCATCATCTAATAGATCAATAACTGTTTGATCCCTAGAATCTTCTGTCGCAGAGACTACTCCAGGTGGTTTATTCATCATTAGATAGATGAACTCCTTATATTCAACTACTTCTCCGTAAACTGTTACTTTATCCTTAAATTCATTTACATGCATGGAGCTGTCTTTAACAACAGCTTCATTTACTTGAATAGCTTTCGATTTGACCAATATTTTTACTTCTCTTCTCGTACCATATCCCATATGAGATAGAAATTTATCTAATCGCATTTAATTCTCCTAGAAACCAATTTTTTTCGTAAAACGGGTGAGTCTATCACCAAATAGTTTTTGAGCAAGTCCCAATCGTAAAGTAACAAATGCATAAAAAGCAGCTCCTATACCAGCACAAACAATAATTGATAACAGCCCTTCTAGCTTAGTATCAATCGTCATTAGCTGTCCTAGTGTCCATTTTGATAAAAACACAAGAGTCAACATGGCTAGGTTCACGATTAAGATTAGCATTACCCTACGAATGACCATAGTCGATCTGTAATGTAAAGTTTTGTGTATAGCAAATAGATTTAACCCAATTGCGACCATATATCCACATGCAGTTGCCATAATAGCTCCATCTGTTTCAAACACTTTAATAAGTGGCGTATTGAGCACCAGCTTTGTTAGAATTCCAAGTAGTAAATTTAAAATAATTAGCTTTTGTCGATCAATTCCTTGAAGTATAGAAGTTGTTACTGGATATAATGCAAACAAAATAGCAACTGGTGCATAATGCGCAAGCACTGCGGCCCCTCTTTCACTCGCCTCATAAAACACAAAGTAAAATTCATCTGCTAATACGGAAATCCCCATTGCTGCAGGAACCGTCAAAAACAATAAAATTTGAAAAGATTGGTCCAATGATTTACGAACCTGCACAAAGTCTTGTTTGGCATAATAGCTAGTAATCAAGGGAATCAACGTCATACTAAAACCTGTTGCAAGCATAACTGGAATCATTACAAGCTTATGAGTACTAAAATTCAACATACCTAACAAAGTATTAGATACATCACCACCTATTCCAATCGTAGACATTGCATTATTAAATGTAATCATATCGATAAATTGAAATAAAGGATTTATCACTCCCACAAGTGCAAAAGGTACTGTATAAATCAGCATTTCTTTATAAATATTCGATAAAGAAATATCTGAACTTGGTTTACCCGAGCCCGTGAGCAAATCATTAAATTCTGGCTTAAGTTTTTTCCAATACCAAAATAACACGACCAAGCTTGCAATTGCCCCTAAAAATGCTGCAAATACTGCAAACGAAACCGCCGTTTTCTCAGTACCCTTAAATATGTAAACAACAAAAAAGCCACCGACTAGTACAAAAAGTATTCGAACAATTTGTTCCCACAATTGAGAAACTGCAGTAGGTGTCATATGTTGATAGCCTTGGAAAAAACCTCTTACTAAGCTCATTAGTGGAACTACAATAACAGCAAAGCTCACAAATTTAATCACAGAAGCTACATCAACTACTGAAAACACTGCCTCATCATCTTTAATAATTAGATGAGCTATAGGATCAGCAAGGAAAAAAAGAATTAAAAAGCCTAAGAATCCTGTTACTGCCATAAGTAGCATGCTCGATTTTACTAGCTTTCTACCAGTAGCGTAGTCTCCTAGAGCGTTATATTTAGATACAAATTTTGAAACTGCCACTGGAACTCCAGAAACTGCAATTGCCAGCATGATAGAGTATGGTGTATAGGCATATTGATAAAGCGCTATATACTCTTCCCCTACTATTTGATAAAAAGGTATTACATAAAGAACACCTAGTATTCTTGATAATAAGAGACCGACCGTTAGGATCATTGTCCCTTTCAATAAATTTGATGCCATCTAACCCGTCCAATCTTATCATATTCGCCTCTACGAATATACTCCTGCACAAGCTCGTCGCAGAAAACAGTGCTCGCAGATTTATCTCGACCTTGCTTGAGAATCTGCAGCATCCGCCAGAGGCCTTAACCTTATTAAGCAGGGCTTTGTAGACACCACTTAGTTGAATACATATTTGTATTCACCACACCTCTTATAGAAGTGGGATACTTCCGCTCCTGAGCTAACTCGTCGCAAAAAATATTAGCTTAATGAAGTTAAAATGTCTATCTTACAGTTTACAACTGTCTAAACAAAACCACAATCATGTATAATAAAGAAAAAACCGAAAGTGTGAATTTATTATGTATGACGTTATTGTAATTGGCGGGGGTCCCTCAGGATTAATGGCTGCTGCGGCAGCTGGTGCAGAAAAAAGGAAAGTGCTTCTTATTGAAAAAGGAAATAAGCTTGGGAAAAAGCTTGCTATATCTGGTGGCGGTCGTTGTAATGTTACTAATAGGTTACCTCAGGAAGAAATCGTAAAAAATATCCCTGGAAATGGTCGATTCTTATTCAGCCCGTTTTCTGTTTTTAATAATGAAGATATCATTGATTTTTTTGAAAATCTTGGAGTGCCCTTAAAAGAAGAAGATCACGGTAGAATGTTCCCAGTGTCCAATAAAGCTATGGATGTTGTAAATGCTCTTTTAGATGAATTAAAAAGATTACAGGTAGAAATTAAATTAAATTCAGTAGTTTCTAAGTTATTGATGAATGATGAAAAAGTAATTGGCGTAAGACTTGCTTCAGGTGAAGAAATTACTTCTAATGCAATCGTAGTAGCGGTCGGCGGTAAAGCAGTTCCTCAAACCGGATCAACCGGGGACGGTTATCCATGGGCCGAAAAAGCTGGACATACTGTGACGGACTTATATCCAACAGAGGTACCTTTATTGTCCAATGAGGCATTTATCAAGTCGAAAGAACTTCAAGGTCTAGCGCTTCGTGGTGCGGGTGTTTCAGTGTTAAATAAAAAAGGAAAAGCAATTATCACACACGAAATGGATATGTTATTTACCCATTTTGGCTTAAGTGGCCCTGCAGTCTTAAGATGCAGTCAATTCGTTGTAAAGGAACAAAAGAAAAATGGAGGACAGCCTGTTGCAGTTCGAATTGACAGTCTTCCGGAACAAAATGAGGAAGAAACTTTCCAAATTTTGCTATCCGCTATTAAAGAAGATCCAAAAAAAGCAGTGAAAAATGTTTGGAAAGGTATTGTACCTGAACGATGGCTTTTATTTTTACTACAGCGCACCGCTATTCAAGAGAGTGAAGATGGCCAAAATCTTGCACACGAAAAGATTCGTGCACTTGCTCATGAGTTAAAGCAATTTAATGTCTTTGTGTACGGTACACAACCTTTAGAAAAAGCTTTTGTTACTGGTGGAGGTGTCTCCATTAAAGAAATAGAACCTAAAACTATGGCTTCAAGGAAAAAAGAAGGACTATATTTTTGTGGTGAAATATTGGATATCCATGGCTATACAGGTGGCTACAATATCACCTCTGCCCTTGTTACCGGAAAAATTGCCGGGATGAGTGCCGCAAAATCGATTGAATTTTAAAATAACTTATAATACAATAAACTATAATAAGCGATGAGGAAGAATAGTAGCTTTATGAATTGCTTCAGAGAGCTGACGGTGGTGCAAGTCAGTGCAAGCTATAAAGTGAATGGGCTTCTTAGCTCCAATGCTGAACAATTAGTTTCAGTAGGCTTTGGCGTTCGTCTACGTTATAGGACTAGCAACTGTTTGGTTGCAATAAGTGGATTACAATAGTGATCAATAAAGGTGGCACCACGGCTCTCCGTCCTTTGATGGAGGGCCTTTTTGTGTTTAGTTGAGCTGAGATTAGTTGAGAAAAGGAGAGAAAAGTTATGACAGTTGAGACGAGAAGCTACCAAATGAAAGAAATTCAAGGGGATATGATGACTCCTATTTCCATTTATCATTCATTGCTTGGAAAGAAAAAAATGTTATTTGAATCCTCCGCAAAGCATAAGGAAAGTGGAAGATATTCCTTTATCGCAGTGGATCCCATCAGGGAATTAACAGGTAACCAGCATGGATATTCATTGTCCTATGAAAATGGAAAAATAGAAGAAGAACAAAAATCTGTAATAGAAAAGCTTAAAAAGATATTGCCAATACATCGAGATCCTTATCCATTTACTTTCTTTGGAGGAGCAATTGGATATTTTAGCTATGAAACTGCATTCTACTCTGAGAAAATTGGAGTTCTATTAAACGACGATCTAGAAATGCCAGATGTACATGTCATGTTTTACGATACCTTTATCATTTTCGATCATTTGAAACAAACTGTTACTATTGCGGCCATTGATCTATTCCAAAATGGACGATCTGAAAATGCAATGACTAACGCCATTGAAAAGATTTACTCTGAGCTTCAGCAGGGACCAATAATTCCTGAAAGTATGGAGCCAACGCTCTCTTTTAAGCCGCAGATGCAAGAAAAGGAATTTACGGAGATGGTGGAAAAAGCGAAAAATCACATTATTAAGGGTGACATTTTTCAAATAGTATTATCTCAGCGCTTTACTACTCCTCTTAATGGAGACCCTTTCTCGTTGTATCGACAGCTTCGCACTTCCAATCCATCTCCTTATATGTTTTATATGGATTTTGAAACTTATATCATTTTAGGAACATCTCCTGAGAGCTTAGTAAAAGTGAAAGATAGATTAGTAACAACGAACCCTATTGCTGGGACTAAACCGCGCGGAAAAACCGTTGAGGAGGATGCTCTCATAACAAATGAGTTATTAACAGATGAAAAAGAAGTTGCAGAGCATCTGATGCTCGTTGATCTAGGTCGCAATGATATCGGTCGAATTGCTGAAGTCGGAACAGTTCAAGTCGAGAAATATATGAAAGTTGAGTACTATAAATATGTCATGCATATTGTATCGGAAGTGACAGGCAGATTGAAAAAAGATGCTCATGTTCTAGATGTGTTAACTACTTGTCTACCAGCAGGTACTGTATCTGGAGCCCCGAAAATTAGAGCAATGCAAATTATCAATAATTTAGAGTCTGTGAAACGTGGTGTTTACGCGGGGGCGGTTGGCTATATTTCGGTTACTGGTAACATGGATTTAGCGCTCGCCATTCGAACTATGGTTGTCAAGGACCATTACGCCCATGTCCAAGCTGGAGCCGGTATAGTCTATGATTCTATTCCAAAGAGTGAATACGAGGAAACGATCAATAAAGCAAAGGCTCTTTTGGAGGTTCAACGATGATTTTATTAATCGATAACTACGATTCCTTCACCTATAATTTATATCAGCAAATTAGTATGCTTGGCAAAGAGGTTAAAGTCATTCGCAATGATGCCATTACTATAAGTGAAATAGTTGAACTGAATCCGATGGCCATTATTATCTCTCCCGGTCCAGGAACTCCCGCTGATGCAGGTATTTCCATCGAAATAATTCGGAAGCTATACAAACAGTATCCCATTTTAGGTATTTGTCTTGGGCATCAGTCGATTGGGGCAGCTTTTGGAGCAAAAATAGTGCAAGCAAAAACAATTATGCACGGAAAAATATCCACCCTTTCGTATAAAAATTATGCTTTGTTCGAGTCTTTTAATGAACCAATTTCGGTCATGCGATATCATTCTCTTGTAATTGAAGAAAAGTCTTTAACAGACCAATTGGAAGTGATTGCACGAGCAGAAGATGACAATGAAATAATGGCTATCAAACATGTCATTTACCCTCTTTATGGACTTCAATTTCATCCAGAATCCATAGGAACAAAGCAAGGTAATCGAATGATGCAGTCATTTATCGAAAGTCTTGAAATAAGCAACGTAAAATGAGATAAATAGCGCTTAACTTCCATAAGTGTAGGGTTCATCCCCACTTATGGAAAATAGGACCATTTGGACTTCTTGGGAAATGAAATAAAAACCTTACGAAATACCGGGTAAAAGGAAGCCCTCCCCTTTAAGTTCGAAACTTGTTTCTATCGTCTTCATTAGGCTTTGGGCAGTTTGTTGTCCTATTTTTACAGAATAATTTTTAGAGAGGTTGATCGTGACTAACGTCTGATCACCCTCTTTTTTATCAGTAATCTAATAGGGTTTGTCTGTCCGTCATCCTGCTATAACCAGGAAAGTACGTATTTGGATACCAAATGAAAAGATACTTTCTTTAAAAGGAACATAATCTTTATTTGTCCTGTCTTAACTTCCTACTCATCACTTCTGCCATTTTATGAGAATTCAAATCCTCTTCTTCATAAAGTTTGTTAATGATATTATGATAGTCCTCTTCATTACGATTTTGACTTAGTTTATATGCTGCTTGAATTTCTTGTACTTTGATCTTAAATCCAACAATACCTTTTAGTTCTTTGTTTAATAACTGAGGCGATAGCCCATCCCACAATACTGGATTTTTACGGTGCTTTTCGTATTTTTGAAGCAACTTTGTTAGGTCCTGTTTTAACTCTTCTTCGCTTAAGATGCTCGCTTTACCATATACATGAACAGCTTGATAATTCCATGTTGGGACATTTTCTTTTTCATACCAAGAAGAAGAAATATAAGCGTGGGGTCCTTGGAACATAACCAATATATTTTCACAGATTTCTAACGTTCTCCATTGAGGGTTACCATAAGCCATATGCCCAGTTATATAATAATCATCTCCTTCTTTAATTATCTGCATTGGCAAATGAGTGGCAATCGGTTTCTCTTGCACTGTGGTGATAAGCGTTCCAAAAGAATTTTCTTGAACAAAATTCCAAATTTCCTCAACATTTGTGACCTTAAAGTATTTCGGAGTATACATAATAATCACCCTTTCGAAAATAATTATATAAGTTTTTTGACCATTATAAAGTCTATTTGCTCTTCATCACCCATATAAAAAGAGTGGGCTCCAGTTTGAACAAATCCCATTTTTATATAAAAAGCAATAGCATTTTCATTTTTTTCCCAAACGCCTAACCAGACTTTCTTTTTATGACACTCAAGAGCAATATCCAGTGATTTATTTAGAAGATATTTTCCAAGTCCATGTTTCTGATATTTTTTCTTTATATAAACCCTCTCTATCTCTAGTGATTCATCACCCATTTCTTCAGATTGAGCATCATTGGTATTGACCTTTAAATATCCAGCAACTTCGTTCTCAAAATAAACAAAAAAGAATTTAGAAGATATATTGGTTAATTCTTTCTCAAGTTGTTTTAAGTTAAATGCTCTTTCCATATAGGCATTCATATTTTCCGGCGAATTCTGATGCTCAAATGTTTCGTTAAATGTTTCGCTACTAATTTTTTGAAGTATATGTAGATCTCCAAGGGTACACAGTTTTGTTTTTATCACTTTAAATTTGTCACTCCTTAAAATTATTAATAATTTCTCTTGTTTCCCTTTTTTACATATTCCCAATCTATTTCTATATTTTTTCTAACTCTCTGGAGAAGAGTACTAATGATTTCTGTTTCGCTTTCGGAAAATCCAACTAATGCTTTCATATTTGAATAATCATTTTCTTTTTTTATGAAAGGATAGATGTTTTCACCTTTCTCTGTGGGATATAGTTTTTTTATTTTTTGGTTATGTTTATCATCTCTCTTTTCAATAAAGCCATTGATTTCAAGTTTTCCTATAGCACGAGAAGCTGTGGTTCGGTCTACTTTTATCATTTCAGCTAACTTTTCTTGAATTATCCCTGGATTTTCACATATTCTCACAAGGTATAAATACTGTCCTTTTGTAAGATCATATTCTTTAAATTCTATATTGCTTATAGAATCTAACGCTCTAGCTATCATTCCAATTTCGCGCAAGATATCCTTCATAATAAGCCTCCTATCCACTTTGTTGCAAATGCAATAAAAAATATAAATTAAATTTAACTTAATATCGTTGTATTTGCAACAAAAATAATAAAAAAAGTTTTTGTATAAGGAACTGAGACATATTAGCCGACAAATTTTGTACCGATTCTAGTGCACAGATCTATACAAATACTTCTGAATTCTTGTACAACACCAAAAATTGATAAAAATAAAAAGCATTCATTGTGGAATGCTTTCAGACTGTAGACAAACTCAATTTTTGGAGCATAGAATTGTATACTAAAATCGGCAAGACCACCACTTTGCTTTGCGTGAGCTTGGCTTCAGCCTCCTCGTCACTGGGAAAACATATGCTCCTGCGGTTACTCGCAAAGACATTGGTCAAACAAAGTTCGACCAATGTCTTTCCTGCGGGGGCTTCTGCTCACGCTGTTCCCAAAGGAGTCTTCGTGGTGGTCCTTGCCTTATAAACAACTCCTTAAAGGTTTCCACTATATATATTTTTATTTAGATAGGGTAACCTCTTTAAAGATATTTATTATTACTCATAACAGTTTATAAAAATACTTTTCTCGTCAAGCTGAAAGCATCCATTGTAGAATGCTTTTTATACTTTCTAAATCACTTTTTTTAACATCTTACATGCCTGCGCTTAAAGCCAATTCTTCCTCTATCGACTTCTTTTTGTATGTTTTCGTAAGCATTTAGGAAACTACTTTTTTTATCGTCTTTCTTGAGTTCTACTATACCTATCTCCTTTGCGGTCTCAAGTGCTTTTTCGTGTAGAGGCAAATAAGAAGTCCCCACTGTGTACAAAAAATTATTCATAGAAGATTTTGCTCTTTCAGGTGATTCCTGAATGCTACTTTTTACCATGCCAAGCATATCTAAGATCTTGCTTTCTGAAAATTCCACGTCTTTACGGTTTCCTAGAAGCCAACAGTAACAACTCCAACCAGCAGACATTCTCAGTTCTTCTCCACTTTGAATCCATTTATCTGCTACTTCTTGGGCAATATCTGACTCTGATAAAGTTACAGCGACTACATAATCGGATAGCATATAAAAATACGCCGAGTCCATCCAACGATTATAATCCGACTCAGTCATGGCTTTAGGGTCTGCAATGATTCCAGCAAAGTACATTGCATCATAGTTCCCGGTAGCATATAACTCTTCAGCTAAATGTTGATTTATTTTTATTTTCTTTACGATTGGCTTCATAGCGCCTGTAGCAACACCAAATAGCGGTTCATGCGCACCATTGGATATATACATTTTTTTAGTTCTATCCTTACCAAGTGCTTCAAGCTCCTGCATTACCATTTCCAAATTCATCGTTTAGCACTTCCTTCTATAAAAAATTTCCATAATCGCTCAAACAACACTATATCTTTCTAATCCTATTTCACTTTGAAAGTAGGACTCAATTCACTCCATACATCGAACACATTTCCATCTAGATCGCGGAAAACAAAATTGTTACCTGGATGGCCCCGATCTTCAATTTCCCCGACACTTACTTCCTTTTTCTTAAGAAATTCATGAAATTCTATTAATTGCTCTATACCATCCACTTCAAAAGTCATTGTAAAATGTTCCTGTTGATAGCTATCAAAAAAACTAGATCGTTCCCCTACTTGAGCCTTAACAAGAAAAAAGCTTTGATCAGCAAATTCTAAGATTGCTTTATCATCATTTCTAAAGTTCTCAACTGCGCCTAGCATTTCCTGATACCACTTCGATGATTTCTCTGGATCTACAACAGGAATGTATGTAGTCCCCACTCTTTTAATAAAGTTATTCATTGCTTAAACTCCCCTCTTATTATTATAAGGCTTATAGAAAATTACAATTCCATATCTATTTCTATCATATCATTTTAGAGGTCTTTCAAGACATGATTAAAGTTAGATCGTTTTGATTCTTTTTTATGTTTACTTGCTTTCACCTTTTGTTTACTTGCTTCTACCTGTAGCTTACTTGTGATTGTATTGGGTTTACTTGCTCTCTGTCTATGTTTACTTGCGCTCTAACGCTTTTTACTTGCTAAACGGATATTTTTCCCAAAAATATTTATTCACAGTCTAAATTGGTATAATCGAAAAAACATCTCACCTCTAAGAAACTAGAGGTGAGATGTTTTATTCATTCTTATTATAACTTCTTTTAAAATCTACATTAGATTACGATATTGACCATTTTACCTGGAATCGCAATTATTTTCTTCACTTCTTGACCTTCCAACCATTGTTGCACTTGTTCAGAAGCAAGAGCTAATGCTTCTAGCTCTTCTTTTGTCGCATCTTTAGCAACATGTAATTTCGCACGGACTTTTCCTTTAATTTGAACAGGAATTTCTACTTCATTGTCTACCAACTTAGATTCGTCGAAAGTTGGCCAAGATTCATAAACGATTGTATCATCATGTCCAAGGATACTCCAAAGCTCTTCCGCAATATGTGGAACGATTGGAGAAATAAGCTTCACAAATCCTTCTACATACTCTTTAGAAATTTGCTCTGCTTTATAGCCTTCATTGATAAATACCATCATTTGCGAAATGGCAGTATTATAATGCATTGCTTCAAAGTCTTCAGTTACTTTTTTAACAGTTTGGTGATACGCTTTTTCCATATTATCAGAAGAAATGTCCGTAACTTTAGAACTCAACTTACCTTCTTCATCGACAAGTAAACGCCAAATACGATCAAGGAATCTTCTTGATCCATCTAAACCGTTTGTTGACCATGGCTTCGAAGAGTCCAGTGGACCCATGAACATTTCGTATAGACGAAGTGAATCGGCACCATGACTTTTTACAATATCATCAGGGTTTACTACATTCCCTTTTGATTTAGACATTTTCTCATTACCTTCACCAAGAATCATTCCTTGATTAAATAGTTTTTGGAATGGCTCTTTCGTAGTAACAACACCAATATCATAAAGAAACTTATGCCAGAAACGTGCGTACAATAAATGAAGTACTGCATGCTCTGCGCCACCTACATAAATGTCAACTGGTAGCCAACGTTTCGCTAGTTCTGGATCGACAAGTGCCTCGTTATTATTTGGATCAATATAACGAAGGTAATACCAACAGCTACCCGCCCACTGTGGCATAGTATTAGTCTCACGACGACCTTTTTTACCTGTTACTGGATCTACAACATTTACCCATTCGGTAATATTAGCTAATGGTGATTCACCTGTTCCACTCGGTTTAATATCTGTTGTTACCGGAAGCATTAATGGTAATTCAGACTCATCTACAGGTGTCGAAGTACCATCCTCCCAATGGATAATTGGAATTGGCTCGCCCCAATAGCGTTGACGGCTGAATAACCAATCACGTAGACGATACGTAATTTTCTTCTCACCTTTACCATTCGCTTCAAACCATTGAATTGCTTTTGCTATTGCTTCTTGTTTATTTAAGCCATTCAAGAACTCTGAGTTAACAAGTGTACCATCTGCTGTGTAAGCTTCTTTTTCGATGTCTCCACCAGAAACTACTTCCACTATTGGCAAGTCAAATTGTTTCGCAAACTCATAGTCGCGCTCATCATGTGCAGGAACTGCCATAATTGCACCTGTTCCATAGGTAGCTAACACATAATCTGCAATCCAAATCGGCATTTTCTCCCCACTTACAGGGTTAACCGCATAAGCACCTGTAAATACACCTGTTTTATGTTTTGCTAAATCTGTACGTTCTAAGTCACTTTTTAGTTTCACTTGATCTTTATAAGCTTGCACTGCTTCTGATTGGTCAGCAGTTGTGATGACATCCACAAGCTTATGCTCAGGTGCTAATACTGCATACGTTGCACCAAAAATAGTGTCTGGTCTAGTTGTAAATGCTCGGAATGATTCGTTAGTTTCAGCTACCTCAAATGTAAGCTCTGCACCTTCTGAACGCCCAATCCAATTACGTTGCATTTCTTTCAAGCTATCCGGCCAGTCAAGATCATCTAAATCCTCTAAAAGTCTGTCTGCATAAGCAGTTATACGAAGCACCCATTGACGCATTGGACGGCGTTCTACTGGATGTCCCCCACGCTCGGATACACCATCGATTACTTCTTCATTAGCCAAAACAGTACCTAATGCTGGGCACCAGTTTACTGGCACTTCATCTACATATGCTAGGCCTTTTTTGTACAGTTGAATGAAAATCCATTGTGTCCATTTATAATAAGAAGGATCCGTCGTATTGACTTCTCTATCCCAGTCAAATGAAAATCCTAAATCGGTCATTTGACGTTTAAATGTAGCAATATTCTTCGCAGTAAATTCTGCGGGATCATTCCCAGTATCAATTGCATATTGCTCTGCTGGAAGACCAAAAGCGTCCCAACCCATTGGGTGAAGAACGTTATAGCCTTGCTTACGTTTAAATGCACTTAATATATCCGTTGCAATATACCCAAGTGGATGCCCTACATGTAGGCCAACTCCTGAAGGATAAGGGAACATATCCAATGCATAAAATTTTGGTTTGGATGGATCATCTGTCATTTTATAGGTTTTATTTTCCTGCCAATACTTTTGCCACTTTTTTTCAATCGCTTCATGATTAAAGCTCATCGTAACTCCTCCTTAAATTTAGAAAAGCGTTAGCGCCTATGCAAGTCTCGACAAGTGCTGGAAAGGTTTCACGGACAGGCATCCTCTGCCTTTTCTTGAAACCCTGAAGCAACTTGAGGGGCTAGGCGCTAAAGCTAGACATAAAAAAACTCGCCCCTTAAAAAACTAAGGGACGAGAGATATACTCACGCGGTACCACCCAAATTAGTGAAAACTTCACTCAACTTGATTCCTTAACGCGGAAAACGGAATAAGCTACTAATCGTTCACTTATTCAGACTCAAAGGCGAGTTCAATAATTCGTAACGCTAACTTACACCAATCGCTAGCTCTCTAAAGAAACGATATTTATCTACTATTCCTTATCTCAGTCAACTTCTATTAGTTTTTATGATAATGGATTCTGTATTAAAATACAAGCTACACTTTAATCAATTACTCTTTGTGATAATTGCCGTCCAGAGGGTTGACTTAAATCAGCAATACTTTCGCTGTTTTAATTTAAATCGCTACATTTTCTCTAACATCTTTAATAATAAGCTCCGCTTCTGTAGCGTCGATAATATCTTGAACAGAATAACCCTCGAAAACTTCCTTCAATTCAAGTCCGTCCTCGGTTACCTCTATCATTGCCCGTTCTGTTATTATTTTATTCACAACTGCTTTACCTGTTAAAGGTAATTCACATTGTTTTTTAATTTTAGCAGAACCGTCTTTTGCACAATGGTCCATAATGACAATAATTTTCTTAGCACCATGCACTAAGTCCATTGCTCCGCCCATGCCTTTTATCATCTTCCCTGGAATCATCCAGTTTGCAAGATCTCCTTTTTCAGAAACCTCCATCGCTCCTAAAATGGCTACATCGACATGTCCTCCACGTATCATCGCAAATGACTCTGCACTATTAAAAAAAGCTGAACCTGGAATAGTAGTCACTGTTTCCTTACCGGCATTTATAAGATCTGGGTCTACTTCTTGCTCAGTTGGATATGGACCTATGCCAAGCAAACCATTTTCAGATTGTAAAACGACAGTTTTATCTGGAGAGATGAAATTCGCTACTAAAGTCGGAATCCCAATTCCTAGATTAACGTAGTTTCCATTTTCGATTTCCTTTTCTGCTCTTCTTGCAATTTTTTCACGTGTATTCAATCGAAACTCCTCCTTAAGAACGTGTCGTTAAACGTTCGATTCTTTTTTCCTGTTCTGCTTGGAACAGACCTTGAACATAAATACTCGGTGTATGTATTTGGGCAGGATTTAGGTCGCCTGTTTCCACAATCTCTTCCACTTCTGCTATGGTAATTTTACCTGCTGCTGCCATCATTGGATTGAAGTTTTGCGCTGTCATATTATAAATAAGATTCCCAAATTTATCTGCCTTAGCTGCCCGTATGAAAGCATAATCAGCTCGAAGTGCTTCTTCTAATACATATTCCTTACCGTCGTATACACGTACTTCCTTTCCTTCCGCTACAATGGTTCCTACACCTGCAGGAGTATAAAAAGCAGGAATTCCAGCACCACCAGCGCGAATTTTTTCTGCCAACGTTCCTTGTGGTGTCAATTCCACCTCAATCTCACCAGATATTACCTGTCTTTCAAACTCTTTATTTTCCCCAACATATGAACCTATCATTTTCTTTATCTGTTTATTTTTAAGTAGCAGCCCTAGACCCCACTCATCCACACCACAATTGTTGGAGATAACCGTTAAGTCCTTCACACCTTTTTCAACTAACGCTAATATTAGCTGTTCCGGAATTCCGACAAGTCCAAATCCTCCAACCATTAGAGTCATTCCATCTTGCACCCCTGCAACAGCCTCTTTAGCTGAATTGTAAATAGGTTTCATGCTTCCAATCCCCTTTCAAGTAAGCTTGACACATTATTATTTTCTCAAATATCCGATAACTTAGCAAACTATATTCCTGAATATTTGAATAGATGAATTCTTTCTCCCTATCTAGTGATATTTAATAAAACACAGCGATTATTAAATCGGACGTTTAAAAAACAATCGCTTAAAGTCAATAATTATAATTATTGACTCGTGTAACCACCGTCTAAAACAACTGCTTGCCCAGTCATACCTTTTGCAGCTTCACTTGCTAAAAACATAGTTAAATCAGCTATCTCTTTTACGTCTAACAATCGTTTTTGTGGAACTAAAGGATATAATACTTCCTCTAAAACGGCTTCAACTGGAACATTTCGTACTTTCGCTAAATCCTTAAATTGGTTCCGTACAAGCGGTGTGTCCACATATCCTGGGCATACGGCATTCACTGTGATTCCATCTGCCGCTGTCTCAAGAGCTGCAACTTTTGTAAGACCAATTACGCCGTGTTTGGCTGAATTATAAGCTGCTTTACCAGCAAAACCAACTAAACCATTTATAGAGGCCATATTAATAATTCTCCCGAATCCGTTCTCCCGCATATGCGGAAGAACGTGTTTAGTTGCAATAAACGGAGCGGTTAGCATTATTTTGATCAATAGCTCAAAACGTTCTGTCGGAAAATCTTCTAGCATTGAAACATGCTGCATACCTGCGTTATTTATAAGGATATCAATCCTTCCAAATTCTTTAATAGTAGCATTTATAGAATTGACTATGTCTTCCTCTTTTGTCACGTCACATTTAATACCAAGTACTTCATTTCCTAAATCTATGGCAGCATCCTTTACCTTCTCTTCATTTATATCAGTTAAAACAACTTTCGCACCAGCTTTATAAAATTCCTGAGCAATCTCAAAGCCTATGCCCTGTGCTGCTCCAGTAATAAGAAGAACTCTATCTTTAACCACTTATATTACCCCCAACTTACCATAAGATTCGCTTAATATAATCAAATACCTAATCCAATAGAAAAAAGAATTATCGCAATTGCTAATCCTATTAATGGTGTTACAACTGTTGTTGCAGCTACAGCCCAATAGGCTGCACTATGTTTTTCACCACAGATCGATTGAATTGTCGTTACCACATAACCATTATGTGGTAGGGAATCAAGTGCCCCTGATGATATTGCTACAACTCGATGCAAAGCTTCTTGATTGACCCCTGCTTCAATGTAACCCGGAGCTAATAATGGCAATGCAATAGTTTGACCACCAGAAGCAGATCCGGTCATACCTGCGATCACCGATACCGCGACACCAGCACCTATCAATGGAGATCCCGGTATACTAGCCATAGCATCCACTGCTACACCAAAAGCAGGAACAGCTTTTGCTACACCTCCGAAACCGACTACAGCAGCTGTATTTCCAATTGCTATTATAGCCCCTATTGTTCCAGCAGAAACTGCTTCCCATGGACTTTTAAAGTATTTCCAACTCACAATAAATGTTGCAATAATTCCACCAAGTAACGCCAAGATTAGTGCCGATTGCTTTAGTTCATCGTGGAAAATATAAGAAATAACTAATACTACTATTAGTGGGATAAATGCTAGAAACGGATTTGGTAATGCACGAGATGTATCAAAAGTAGGATCTGTTTTTCTATCTTCAAAGCGTTCACCATTCTTTACGGCTTTCGAAATAATTTTCTTCAGCCACCAGTAACCAAATACCGCCATAAAGGCTGCTACGATAATACTTACTTCTGCACCTGCATAAGGTGTTGTCTCTAGATAATCCATCGGAATCCAGTTTTGAATTTCCGGAGATCCAGCGGAAGTCATGGTAAATGTTACGGATCCTAAAGCAAGTGTTGCAGGTATAAAGCGACGTGGCAAATCAGCTTGTTTAAACAAAGATATAGCCATTGGATACACAGCAAAAGCTACAACAAACAAACTTACTCCCCCGTATGTCAAGATAGCACATGCAATAACAATAGCTAAAACAGCAAATTTCATCCCTAATTTGTCCACTATCATTTTTGCAACTGCATCTGCAGCACCGCTATCCTCCATAACCTTTCCAAATACAGCACCTAATAAAAACATTAAATACCATGACATGATAAATCCTGTAAATCCTTGCATATAATTTGTCACAAAGTTTGGTACACCATCTTCCACTAATTGTGGAAATAGTGGCATACCGCTCATTAATGCCACGAATAGTGCAGATACTGGACCAACTATAATAATATTTACACCTTTCAAAGTTAGACCGATTAATAACGCAAGTCCCCCTATTAAACCAATCATACTCATTAGAATACTACCACCCATAAACAAATCCCCCTTAATTTTTATAGTTAAATCTTCCGCCGTTTCTCTGCAGTTGAATCGGCTTTATTGAATCATCTATCAAACTTCAATTCTTAAATAAAAGCGCTTTCATAGGTAATTAAATCATAATCGAAATTTTCAATCAATAGAGTTTGTGACGGTACCCTTTGCATTTCAAAAGATAATAATCCGACATTTCGGATTATTATAATATTAAAACTAATAAACAACGGTTTAATTCAAAAAATAGAAAATCCGATTTTTTGGATTGATGTCCAAAAAATCGGATTTAGTTCATAAGTTGTGTTTTTTGATTTTTTCATATAATGTGGATCTGCTTAGACCAAGTTGTTTTGCAATTTGTATTTTATCGGATTCTTCTTCTAGGTATGATTGAAGAACTTTCTTTTCTACTGCTGCTAAAATGTCTTCGAGTGTTCCAGTAGTTTGGAAAGATGGTACATTCCTAAGCTTCACCTGAGCAGGAAGTGCTGATGGCAAAATAATATCGTTTTCAGCCAAATAAACTGCAGCCTGCAGTATGTTTTGTAATTCTCTTACATTCCCTGGCCAGTGATAGGATTGGAGTATCTCTCGCGTTTTTGTTGCTAACGTGACATGTCTTCGCCCAGCCTTGAGCATAAACTTTTGCAGAAAATAGTTGAGTAAATCTACGAAGTCTTCCATTCTTTCTCTTAGAGGGGGAATTCTTAAGGTGATTGCTTGTAAACGATAAAACAAATCTTCACGGAATTTCTTTTCCTCTATTAATTGAGAGAGGGATATATTGGATGAAGCAACTATACGAACATTTACTTTTTCACTGTTCTCCGAATTCAGTGGCAAAATTTCTTCATCCTGCATAGCCCTTAACAGTTTTGCTTGGAGTGTAAGAGGGAGTGTACTAATTTCATCTATATATAGAGTTCCATTATCGGCTTGTTTAACTCGTCCATTTTGCACTAAACCAGTAAGCGGATTATATACACCAAACAACTCTTTCTCCAATAAATCTGCAGGAATTGCCGCACAATTTACTTTTACAAATGGAAAGTCTGAACGTTCGGATAGCTGATGAATACTGTGTGCAAACATATCCTTCCCTGTTCCACTTTCCCCCTCGATTAATACCGGAAGATCACTAGGAGCTATTATTTCAATTGTTTCCTTTGTCTTCCGTATGGCTGGAGAACTTCCTTTTATGTCTCCTAACCTATACTCACTATAACTATTATCCTCTAGATTCAACTGAATTCTTTCCATTGTAGTCTGAACATGAGAACTTAGCTTTTTCCAATCGGACATATCTCGAAAGATGACACTACCGAAAGCTCCTACAATCTTACCATCAACAAAAAGAGGTACACGATTGGCAAGCATATGGTGCTGCACCCCAAAAGTTAGAGTAAAAAAATCTAACTTTTGGGGTGTTTTTTCTATGGCAAAATATAGTGAAGAATTTAAATTGCAGGTGGTACAAGAATATCAAAATGGTCTTCTTGGGTTTAGTTTACTAGCGAAGAAATATGAAATTCCAAATAAATCACAAATCAATAAGTGGGTACGTGCTTATAAGGAATTTGGGGTAGAGGGCTTATCCAGAAAAAAGACAAAGCAGGTTTATTCTGTTCAATTCAAGCTCGATGTATTAAACTTTATGAGACAAACAGGTGCTTCTTATCAAGATACGGCAATTGAATTTAATATGAATAATCCAGCGTTAATAGTGAGTTGGAGCCGCATTTTTTTAAAAGAAGGGATAGAAGGCCTGCAAGAAAAAGCGAAGGGACGGCCTCCTATGTCTAAAAAACCCAAAACCAAACCTACCAAACAAGAAAGTACAATGTCTCGTGAAGAAGAATTAGAACGTGAAAACGAGCTTCTTCGCCTTGAGGTCGCATATCTAAAAAAGTTAAAAGCTTTTCAGGAGAACCCGGATGCCTATCTCGAAAAGTACAAGCTACGTTGGCATTCGAACTCAAGCAAGAAGGATTCCGATTAAAAGATGTACTAAAAATCGTTGAGATTCCTGAAGCGACCTATCATTATCACATCAATCAAATGAACAATGAAGATTCAGATCAGGAATGGAAAACACTGATTTCAGCACTATTTGAAAAGCATGAAGGACGATATGGTTATCGTCGAATCCATGCGGAATTACAAGCGCAGGGACATGTGATTAATCATAAGAAAGTACAACGAATCATGAAGGAAATGGATTTAAAGTGTGTGAAATTCGTTCGTAAATCTCGTTATAGATCGTATAAAGGCAAAGTAGGTAAAGTCTCAAAAAACCGTTTAAACCGCCGATTCAAAACGCCACACGCCTTACAAAAACTTGTGACAGATGTAACAGAACTCAAGTGTACAGGAGAAGAAAAACTATATTTAAGTCCGATTATGGATTTGTACAACTGTGAAATCATTAGCTTTAGTATGTCTAAACGTCCTACACTTGACTTTGTGATGGCATCTTTAGAGCAGGTAATACCGATTATTAAAGCGCACGCAAATTACCGTACAACGATACATTCGGATCAAGGATGGCATTATCAACACAATACTTGGGTGAAGACTTTAAAGCGAAACAAGATATTCCAGAGTATGTCTCGTAAAGCAACGTGTGCAGACAATGCGGCGATGGAAAACTTCTTTGGCTTACTCAAACAAGAAATGTATTACGGTGAAGAATTGATGTCTTATGATGCGTTAAAACAAAGGATTGAAACGTACATCAATTACTATAACAATGAACGGATTAAACAAAAATTAGCCGGCATGAGTCCTGTAAAATATCGAACTCATGCCAGCCAATTAGCTGCATAATAAAAACTCTAACTTTAAGGGGTCACTACCTATATGTTCCTTTTATATAATGCGGGGAGGCATTATCAGGAATCCCTGATTTAATCACCTCATGCATTTTCGTGTTTTCAATAATGTCAGCTACAGGTTTACCTATAGCTTCCTCTCTCTTTACTTCAAGAAAACGACAATAATCTTCATTAATATATAGAATTTTCGAATCTGCATCTACCACAACAAACCATTGAAAAGCATTTTCTAAAATTTCAGCAAGAACAGAAGTTGGTAAGTTTTTTTGAAAATTGTCCAAAATCAAATCACATCCTTCTCAAGCTCTACTTTCTTAAGCGGTCGATCATATAGAAGGGTAGGAACTATCGCTAATGCTATAAGTAAAGTAAAAACAAAGAACATTGCCTGTATTCCATATACATCAACTAAAATTCCTCCAGCAAATGGACCAATCATTCTTCCTATCGTAGCCATACTGTTCACAATACCTTGATAAAATCCTTCTCTTCCTTTCGGTGCTAACTGTCCAGCTATTGTCGGTACAGCTGGCCAGATGAATACCTCTCCGAGTGTTAGGACAACCATTGCAACGATAAACATTGTGTAATCTTCTGCATAAGAGACAACAACAAAGGAAGCCATGAATATTACTATTCCAATGATCATCTGTGTTTTTATTCGATGCTCTAGCCTGCTAATAATTGGCTTAATAAGTGGCTGAGTTACTAGTATTAGAGCACCATTAATCGTCCACAGCAAGCTATATTCTTTTAAAGTAATACCTAAATCCAACACATGTGTAGAAATGGTGGAAGTCCATTGTACATAAGCTACCCAAGTAAGCATGTAACCAATTGATACAATCATCATTGCATAGAATGGTGCTTTTTGTTTAATTTTTTTATTGTTTTTCAATACAGAAGCATTTACATTTGGAGCCACTGACATTTTACGGTAATAAACTCCTGCAACAATTAGAAATAGTACATAGGTTAATAGATTTGCTAGAAAGATATTATTGATATTATGATCAGCAACTAAGCCTGCAACGGCAGGACCAATAGCCACCCCTAGGTTTTGAGCCAGATAAATTGCATTAAAAGCTTTTCTTCCGCCTTCTGGCCAGACGCTTCCTACTAAAGCGTACATGCTTGGGAATATTATTCCACCACTAAAACCTAGGATAGCTACGAACCATATGTATTCTGGCCATCCATGCCAAAACGTTAACATCAATAGTGATGCCATTGATAATATAATTCCAAACATAATGGATTTATATCCACCAATTCTGTCAAACAAATAACCTCCAAGTAAATTACCAATAACTCCTGTTCCCGCATTAATCATAAGCACGAATCCCGCCATTGTGAGCGTTTGACCTAGATGCTTATGCATATATATTGTATGTAACGGCCATAAAAAAGAATTTCCCATTGTATTGATAAACATTCCGATTATTAAAAACCACACTGCTTTTGGCAATTTAAACACCTCATTTCTATTGCACTCAGAATATTGTATTCCTTTTCAAAAGGCACTTCAAGAAGATTAGACAAAACTTTACAAAGTCGTGTTAAAATAATCCTGTTAAGGAGTGAATTATATGAACGATAATAAATTTCCATTCCCTTCTGATGGGAAACGATATTTTACATGGAATCGTTATTTACGAGATATATTCGGTATGAAAATTTTTAAAGTAGCTTTAGATGCTGGTTTTGATTGTCCTAACAGAGATGGGACAGTAGCATTTGGCGGTTGTACTTTTTGTAGTGTAGCCGGAAGCGGAGACTTTGCTGGCGATAAAGTAGACCCCATTCCAGTCCAATTCGAAAAAATCAAAACAAATATGCATGAAAAATGGAAAAACGGAAAATACATAGCATATTTCCAAGCTTATACGAATACGCACGCCCCCCTTCCTGTTTTAAAAGAGAAATTTGAAGCGGCACTTGCTTTAGAAGGAGTTATAGGACTGTCTATTGCGACAAGACCCGATTGTTTACCCGATGATGTGGTTGAATATTTGGCAGAGCTTAATAAACGAACATTTTTATGGATAGAGCTTGGACTTCAAACTATTCACGAGCGAACTGCCAATTTGGTGAACCGTGCTCACGATTTTCCTTCCTATATAGAAGGGGTAACCAAATTAAGAAAGCATGGAATTCCTATATGTACGCATATAATAAATGGCCTACCTTTAGAAAACCGGGAAATGATGATGGAAACCGCAAGAGAAGTAGCCAAGCTTGATGTCCAGGGGATTAAAATACATTTACTTCATTTATTAAAAGGAACACCTATGGTTAAACAGTATGAAAAAGGAATGCTTGAGTTCATGGACCGTGATTCTTATATCCAGCTTGTAGCAGATCAACTAGAAGTTTTACCCCCTGAGATGGTCGTGCAGCGAATAACGGGAGATGGTCCAATAGAGTTAATGATAGGACCAATGTGGAGTGTCAACAAATGGGATGTATTAAATGGAATAGATGCAGAGCTTGCTTCAAGAGAGAGTTACCAAGGAAAATATTATGAAAACAGTGGTGTTTCAAGATGAAACTAAAACGAATCTTACCTTTCGCAAAACAATTGATAATGTCCACAGTTGAATCAGGAGATATAGTTGTAGATGCAACAGCAGGAAATGGACATGACACGTTGTTTTTAACAGAGCTTGTTGGAGAGCACGGCCATGTGTATGCATTTGACGTTCAAGAGGAAGCTATCGTAGCAACTACCAAAAGATTAGAAGAGGCAAATAAGTTAGACAAAGCAACTATAATTCTAGATGGGCATGAAAATTTACATTTTTATATCCAGCAGGAAGTTTCAGCTGCGATATTTAACTTGGGTTACTTGCCTGGAAGTGATCATGAAATTATTACTAGAGGAGATTCTACTCAGCGGGCAATTGAATCATTACTTCAATTACTTAAAGTTGGTGGAATAATAGTTTTAGTAGTTTACCATGGACATCAGGGTGGTAAAGAAGAAAAGGATTCAATTCTCCATTATGTGCAGAATTTATCACAATCCTTTGTCCACGTATTAAGCTATCAGTTTCTTAACCAACAAAATGACCCGCCCTTTATCATCGCTATCGAAAAGATGAAAGAGCAAAAATAACTGTATATTTAGTATGAATAAGGGAAATATAAGTATAAGAAAAACTGGAAAAAAACACTCATGTCAACTTGAAGTAAACGGATAAATAAAGTCAATAGTACTTACTATTTCATCACTAAGGTAATGTTGAACTGAACTCTAGTATGAAGAGATTTTACTGTCTGCATCCATCACTTGAATAACAGCATTTCTAATTCAACAGCAATCACAAATAGTGTGTTAGCAAAATAAAATTGGACCCATCTTATCATCTATGAGATAAGCTTTACCAAATCTTAAAATAGAAGACAACACACTAGTTATTTGCAGTGGAATGTGCGACTTCAACGGGATAAGCGAGAAAAGTCGAGCCCCTTCAGGTAGCGTATGAGAAGGCTCGACCTCGCCCGTTGAAAGCGTCCATATGTAACGGAAATCATAGGATTATCCGTTCTTTAGCCCGTAAATCCATTCTACACAGGACATTTTTATATACTTTCTTTTTTAAAAGGAGTGACACTATGCCGAAAATCGCTTCCATAAGTACATATACCCCTCCATATTCTTTAGAACAATCAAACATTGAAAAACTAACAAAAGAGCTATTTCAAGATAAAATCCCTCAATTAAATAGATTATTAAAAGTGTTTGAAAATGGGGATATACAAACTCGCAATTTTTGTGTCCCTTTAGAATGGCACCAAAGTGAACATAGCTTTGAAGAACGTAATAATTTATATATTGAGTTGGCTACACAATATAGTGTCGAAGTAATTCAACAATGTTTGAATAGCCAGTTTTTTTTAGAATCTCCCCTGCTTCCTAGTGAGATTGATGCAATAATATTTGTTAGTAGTACCGGAATTTCCACTCCAAGTATAGATGCGAGAGTGATGAATCATTTGCCTTTTTCTGATCGGACAAAACGTATTCCATTATGGGGGTTAGGCTGTGCCGGAGGTGCATCTGGGATTAGTAGAGCCTACGATTATTGCAAGGCACATCCAGCCTCAAAAGTATTAGTAGTTTGTGTAGAACTCTGTAGTTTGACCTTTCAACCAAATGACTTTTCGAAGAGTAATTTAATCGGCGCATCGTTATTTGCTGATGGGGCTGCATGTGTATTAGTTTGTGGAGATGATGTAAACCTAGCTACTACAAAATCTGTTCCCCACATAATCTCAACAGCTTCTAAGTGGATGCCAGATTCAGAAGATGTGATGGGGTGGGATATCAAAAACAATGGATTGCATGTTGTATTTTCCAAGAGTATTCCTTCTATTATTTCTACTTGGTTAGGACCGTTTGTAGATGAATTCTTAGGTGAACAGCATGTGGACAAAAATCAATTAGCAAACTTTGTTGCTCATCCAGGAGGAAAAAAAGTATTAAAAGCCTATGAAGAAACTTTGGAATTAACGGAAGAACATACACATATCTCACGAGATGTACTAAAAAATCATGGGAATATGTCCTCCCCTACTGTACTTTTTGTATTGGAGGAGTTTATGAAGGTACAACGTAAAAACGAAGAATTAGGATTACTAGTAGCATTAGGTCCTGGATTTTGTGGAGAAGCTGTATTACTAAATTGGAGGGATTAGTTTGTTGTTCTTCGTTCTTATCTCACTAGTGATTATTCAGAGACTTATCGAGGTAGCTATCGCTAAACACAATGAAAAAAGGATGCTTGCGCAAGGCGCTTATGAAGTTGGTGCATCTCACTATCCCTATATGGTAACGATGCATGTTTGTTTTTTTATAAGTCTTATTGTAGAAGTATTTATTTTTGATCGCGCGATTTCACCTTTATTCCCTCTCTTTCTCTTACTCTTTATATTTGTTCAATTATTGCGTGTTTGGTGCTTAGCGTCTTTAGGTTCATTTTGGAATACTAAAATCATCATTTTACCTGATGCAAATGTCGTTAAAAGCGGCCCTTATACCTTGATGAGGCATCCAAACTATGTAGTTGTTTGTTTAGAGATATTATTATTACCATTTATGTTTCAAGCATATTTTACAGGTATTGCCTTTACCCTTTTAAATCTTGCTATGCTTTCCGTTCGAATTCCTACGGAAGAAAAAGCATTAATAGAAGCTACTAATTATGAAGACAAATTCAAAAAGAAGATTTCGGCATCTTGACCGAAATCTTCTTTTTATTTACGAAAGTATATAATACTGCTGTAAATCAAGTAAATTACCGAAAAAAGAGATGCTAGTCGTGACGTCAGTCACGACCAACATCTCTCAAAAAATAACCCGGTAAAAGTAAGCAACAAGTCTGTTTAAGCCCTTCGAAAAAGATAAAAACAGGTTTTAACCTTAAAGGGAGCTTGCGCTTTTCTTAACTACTCAATTCCTTGATTGGCAGATTCTTCTACTGCTCTAGCTACTATGTGATGCAATGTTGGATCCAATGGATTAGGAATGAGTTCGCCCGGTTTAGTGTGATTAACAATTGCTAAAGACGCAGCGATTAACATAGGATATGTAATCTCTTTTGCTCCTGCATCTAAAGCACCCTTGAAGATACCTGGGAACCCGATAACATTGTTTACGGAACGTCCATCAGCTGCAAAAGCTGCACCTGCTGCGATTGCCTCAGATGGTAGAATCTCTGGGTTTGGGTTAGACAATGCTAATATTATTTGTCCTTTACGAACCATTTCAGCTTTAATAAGACCAGAAACTCCCGTTGTAGCAACAATAATATCACATTTTTCCATTACTGCTTCCAATGATTCTAAAGTTTGACCGCCATAATTAAGCAAACGCTCTTGAGCAGCCTCTTGACGATCTAAACCATAAACTTCTTCCACCCCATATGCCATTAACATACGACAAATAGCTAGACCTGCTGCACCCAATCCGATTTGACCAATTTTTGCTTTTTTAATATCCACATTTGTAGCTTTACAAGCGGATAATATAGCAGCTAATGCTACAACTGCTGTACCGTGCTGGTCATCATGCATAACCGGAATTGGTAATTCTGCTTTCAGTCTTTCTTCAATTTCGAAGCAATGAGGAGATCCGATATCCTCTAGTAATATCGCTCCGAATCCTTTATGAATATGCTTGACTGTCTCAACAATTTCATCAGGATCACTTGTATTTAATAAAATTGGAATTCCACTTAATCCTACAAATTGATCTAACAACACTGCTTTTCCTTCCATAACAGGCATCCCTGCAACAGGTCCAATGTTACCAAGACCTAAAATAGCCGTTCCATCAGTTACGATAGCTACAGATGTACCAATGGAAGTAAAATAGTTAGCTTTTTCAGGATTATGTAAAATATCCATACAAACAGATGCAACACCTGGTGTATAAATACGTTGAAGATCGCGTAATGAGCGAACATCTAGTCTGCTCTTCATAGCAATTTTACCGCCTTCATGCGCTTTTAATACATCATCAGTAACGGCATGAATTTTCACACCATTATCAATCGCCTCAATATTGGAAATCACTTGATCCAATTGATTTTTCGATTTACAAGTGATTGTAATGTCTCGAATAGTTGTTAACGCTCCACTTTTAAGTGTGGTAATGTCGCCAATGTCGCCTTCTGCCATACCAATTGCAGTTGCAACTTTAGCAAAATTACCAGGTTTTGAAGGTGTTTCTACGATGATGTTACGAATTATATGTTGGTTTTGCATGTCAAATCTCCTAACTCTATTCTCTATTTCAACCAACAAATTATAACATAAAATGCCTACTTATGCTTTCACATCTCTTTTTATAAAAGTCATAAAGCTTAATGCCAAAAATACTATGGCATAAATCACAAGAACTGTTAGAGACATGGAGAGAGTAGTTTCTTCAACAAAAAATTCTTTTGTAAGATGCTGTGTTAAGTCTGAATGTGTTAACCAGATATATTCCACAGGTATATACTTTTGTAAGAGTAGTATAATCATTGGTCCCATCATTAAAAATAGCATGGATAAAGCTATAGCAATGGAAGGTGAACTAAATACCGTTCCAATAAAGAATGCAAAAAGTATAGACATAGTGAAATCCCCTAGGGAGTACACATACGTTAAGAATACATCCGATATCGTGTTTGTTTGCTGTACAACACCATCAACAATAGTCAAATCAATTCCAGTAGCAGTTCCAAATAAGATAAATCCAATTGCTGTAGTGAGAATAATCGTTAATACTATTAATGAAAGACCGAATAGGAAAATCGTTATTAGTTTAGAGGTTAATATTTTGAAACGGGAAACCGGTCGTGTTAAAAGCATCTTAATAGTACCATCTGTAAATTCCTGCGAGACAATGGATGCTCCCGGAATAACAGTTAACAATGTAATTAACACCATGATTGATGCACCAAATGCCATATTTCCTTCCATACTTTGATTCACTTGAGGTGCTGCATTATTATCTAAGCGATACTGTGCCATCGCCTTTTGCTCCTCATACATCTGAATAGACCATTCATCTAAGTCAGGAGTTTTAAGCTGCGCATTAGCATCATCAATTAGAACTTGTTGTTCCTGTTTCCAATTGGAAGTATCTACTTCCTCCATAGTCACCTTATCCAACACACCAACACCAATAATTACTAATAGCAGAATACCTAAAATGGCCCATGTACCTTTTTTATGCCATAATTTCATCCATTCATTTTGTATCAAACTAAACAATTTGACCGCCTCCTGTCATTTGAAGGAACTGCTCTTCAAGCGTTTCATGCACTGCTGAAATAGCGAAAATTTGAACCTGTTGGGCAACAAGTTCGTTAATCAGTACTGGTACCTTCTCTTCTTTCAAATCGAGTAAAAATACTCCTTCGTGAAATGTAAATACATAGCCATTTGAACTCAGATAGTTTTCTACTACTCCAGATGGCTCTGCCTTAAGTTGCATACGTGTCTTTTCATCACTTTGAATCATCCGTTCATCAATCAGCTTACCATTTTGAATAACAACAACACGGTCACACATTAACTCTATTTCTGATAGAAGATGACTAGAGACAAAAATAGAAACATTATTCTCCTGTGCTATTTTGCGAAGATACGTCCGGAACTCACGAATTCCAGCTGGATCCAAACCATTCGTTGGTTCATCTAATATTAAGAACTTAGGATCATGTAGCAAGGCTTGAGCTAATCCCAATCGTTGACGCATACCCAAGGAATATGTCGACACCTTTTCATGGATTCGCTTAGTTAGCCCTACCTGGTTAATCACCTCATCTATCCTTGCCTTTGTTACACCATTATGCATTCTGGAAAAATGAAGCAAGTTCTTATAGCCAGACATATACTTATACATTTCCGGATTTTCAACGATAACCCCTACATTAGCAATTGCCTTTTCATAATCATCTGCAATAGATGCACCTTCAATAGTAATAGTCCCGCTTGTAAGATGCATTAGACCTGTCATTAAACGGATAGTAGTAGTTTTACCAGCACCATTTGGACCTAAAAATCCAGTTATTTGACCAGGAAATAACTCTAGGGACATATTATCGATAAGTGTTTTTCCTCTAATAATTTTGGTAATATTCTTTAATTGAACAATTGGCTTACTCATTTACTGTCACCTTCTCTTTCGTTACATTTTTCATCCAGCTTACTGCATCCTGATTTGTGTTAAAGCGGATTGCTTCTAATTCATCCTGGGCAATTACTTTACCATCTTTTAAAACTATTAGCTGATCAAGTATTGGTTCGACTTCATGTAATTCGTGGGTCGATAATATAATTGATTGCGTCTCAACATTCGTATACCGAATGAGCCCCTTTATTAACGACTCACGTACAATTGGATCTAATCCAGAAAAAGGTTCATCCATCACATAGTAAGGAGTATTTCTACCAAGGGTGGCTGCCATCTTCGCTCGACCACGATTGCCTTTTGAAAGCTTTTTCAACTTCACATTTACATTAACCTCTAAATATTCCGCTACTTCCATTGCCTTTTCTACAGAGAAATCAGGGAATTGAGATGCGTAGAATGCGAAAAGTTCCTTCGCTGTATAAAAGCTATAAAACAAATCCATATCAGGTAAATACGCAACGTCCACTGCATTTAATCTAGACAATGACGCTTTATGAATTGTAATAGTTCCTTTTCGAGGTCTTTGTATACCCGCTATCATTTTCAACAGCGTTGACTTACCACTCCCATTTTCTCCAGCTATACCTATTATCTGTCCAATAGGAAACGTCAGTGTTAAATCCTGGATAACCTCCTGCCTCTGATAATTAAATGAGACATTTTGTAAGTGAATCATTTAGTCCCATCCTTTCTCAGCAAACTTTGTACAATCTCTTCCTTTGAAAATCCAAATGCAGAAATAGATTGAAGAAACTGATTGATCAATTCGATTTTCATATCCTCACGTAACTGCGAAATACGCGCCTTGTCTGTTGTGATGAATGTTCCTTGACCACGTTTTGTATCTGTTAGCCCCATCGATTCAAGCTCCTTATATACACGTTGTACAGTGTTGACATTAACACCAACCTCCAATGAATATTCTCGAACTGATTGCATTTTGCCTCCTGGTTGTAAGTTTCCTTTTAAGATATCTCCACAAATTAGGTCAACTAGTTGACTATAAATAGGCTTATCACGAGTGAAATCCTGCGTCATCTCGTAACCACCCTCTCCAACCACTTACAAACACTCCAAAATAACAAAACAAACATTATCCAGCTAAATAATTCCTCTACAATATAAATAGAACCGATATCAAAGATAAAATTGCTTAATGCAATAGTAGGTAAATAACCTTCTATGAATTTTAAAGATATTTCACCTTGGTTCAGTACCTTATTAAATGAAAGAAAACTAAATAGTTTCGGTAATAAACTAGCTATTAAAAAGAATATTACTACTGTAGCAATAAGTGATAATTTTCCGATCCAATATTTACCTTCCAAATAAATTGTCCAGAAGAATAACCATATAATACTTACGGAGATACCGACAAATAGCATAACAACTAATATTAGAAGCTGTAGGATAAGAAATTGCGCGAAGCTACCTAAAATTACATTTGACATGAAATATATCCCTGCTGTAGTGATGAAAATATTACTAACAAAATAAATACCTAAGCTAAATAATAATTTGGCACCAATCAATGTATGCATAGAATGAGGATTATGTAGCCACATATCTTTTTTTCCATTGTCGGTATTTAATGATTTATTAAACTGAGCAAAGTGATTAACAACACTAAAACTAAGCATTAAAAACATTAAAACCATCCTTATCTCTTGAATGGCTGCCTCTGTTATTAAATACCTTTGCAATAGTATTGGAAGAATTAAAATAACTCCAATACTAAATACTGCTGAACCGAAAAGCCATGACTTATAAAGAGTCCATTCCCTCAACAACAACCCTTTCAATTTTTCATCCCCTTTTTTTGTTATCTCCATCAGCATAGTGTATTCGTGTACTAGTTATATATTACACTAATACTATATAATAAAGCTCATTTATTTACAACTAATTTAAATACCAATGTACTTTTTTTGGGGGGATATCAAAATTTACGGCACCTATTAGAGCCCGAAATAGAATTAAATAGGACTCTGGCTCCCCTGAGCTAAACATACTGAAAATTATCCTGCCCTTTTAGAAGTTAAGGAACTTCTCTGACCAAGTTAAAATAACCCCATCAGTAGCGCTGACAGGGTTATTTTAACTATTAAATTCTTACTCTTCATTTTCTACTAGGAACTTTAATCTAGAAAGCTTGTTATTCCAGAATTGTTCATAGTAGTCGAGCCACTGCTTTACTTCCGTCAATGGCTCCGGTTGTAAATGATACACTTTTTCTCTGCCTGACTTTTGACCATTCACTAAACCTGCATCAGTTAATACATTAAGATGTTTAACAATCGCTGTTCTGCTCATATCGTAATGGGAAGATATTTCGGCAATAGACCTCTCTTTGTTTGCTAAGAGTCTAAGGACATCTCTTCTTGTCGGATCAGCAATCGCTTGAAAAACATCCACCTTTTTAACAACTTCTTCCATTAAACTTCGACAACTTGCTTAAATTTGTTTTGTACAATTCCAACCCAACCTTGTTCCATCGTGCCACGGACAGCTGCACCGGACATTTTAGCTTTTGGAACTAGTGCTTCTCCATCTTTCCAACCACCATGAATCAATGTGAATTCAGTTTGAGTACCAATCTCTTTCAAAAGAAATGTAACAAACCAACCATCTGTGTCCCATTGAAATGATAGTTTATGTGGTTCGTCAATCTCAAGCACCTTACATGGTGATGGTCCAAATGGCGACTGTATAGTAAACTCGTATCCTTCCCTAGCTTGAAAATCATTTGGCATAAACCAAGCAGAGATTCCTTCCGCAGTTGAAACATAATTCCATACTTTTTGTATTGGTGCCTCTACTAAAACTGTTTGCGTAATATCAGGTAAATTTTCTTTCATGAAAAAAGCTCCTTTTTCAACTTTGTTATGTAACCCTTAGGTGTTATATTATATATAACCAAAAGGTGTTATGTCAACTTTTAGTATATACTCATTCTTTTGTTTAGCTCAAAATAAGAAAAACCCCATCTACAGTTAGTAGATAGGATTTTAATTTCAAACAATATAGCCAATGTCCGTGAGTACATTATTGATAAATGACTGAGAATATGTAAAGATTTCTTCCCGCTCCGGTTCTTGATAGAGATCATGGAAGCAATTTTTCCATTCTTTGTATTGATATTCAGAAAGTTCTTGTTTTCTTAACCAACTAGCTGCAGCATTTGTATCTGTAATCTTATCCCGCTCTCCAGTCATAACAAGAATCGGTTTATTTGGTATGGAGATGGTCAATTGATTCACAGATTTTATTAGTGCTTGGAGTTCCTTGTACCATTCTGTCGAAATGAAGGTTCTATAGGTGGGATCTGATGCGAATTGTTGGAACACTTCATAATTTCTCGTTAATTCATTTAAGTGAATATCATGATTGATTTTCTGTGGTACTGATAACTTTGCTAGTGTGTTGGTCCATTTCGAAGGGAGCTTTTGAAGCTGTAACCATGGAGATGTTAGTATTACACCAGCGTATTCAATATCTAGTTTACGCAAAACTTTTATAAGTAAAGTGGCTCCAAAGCCATGTCCCATTAAAAATATTGGAAGATCATACGTAACTGCAACTTGCAACGCTTGCTTAATGTAGTTCTTATACTGTTCAAAGGATTCATCATGAATAGTTTTTGTTTTCTTTAATTCTCCATGGCCTGGCAGGTCACCCATTACAATATGATAGTTAGAACTTCTTAACTTTTCAATTAACCAAGCATATCTTCTGTGATGCTCATAAGCACTATGAACAATAACTATTACTGCTTTAGGCTTTCCTTCTGTTTCCCATTTCCACATATAAACAAACCTCTTTTCTTTCCTTGCAATTTCATGGTATTAGGTTTCTTTCAATCTTTATGTCTGATACGATTAATTATAATCTAATTTCAAAAGGAGTGTATGTGAAATGATTTATCCATATAAAGGTAAAACACCGACTATAGACGACTCTGCTTTTATAGCTGATTATGTCACAATAACAGGTGATGTGACAATCGGTCCAGAGACTACAATTTGGTTTAATACGGTAATTAGAGGGGATGTTGCTCCTACTATTATTGGAAGTAAAGTAAGTATACAAGATTTAAGCTGTTTACATCAGAGTCCAAATAAGCCACTTATTATTGAAGATGAAGTAACTATCGGACACCAGGTGACTTTACATAGTTGTACTATACGTAAAGGAGCTTTAATAGGAATGGGATCGATTATTTTAGATGGTGCTGAAATTGGAGATGGTGCATTTATCGGAGCTGGAAGTCTCGTACCGCCTGGCAAAAAAATACCTCCAAATTCATTAGCATTAGGCAGCCCAGCAAAAGTGGTGCGTGAGCTAAATGAAGACGATAAAGCTGATGTACAAAGAATTATCCGGGAATATGTAGAAAAAGGTCAATACTATAAATCCCTTCAAAAATAATTTGTTAATGATCTTTCTGGTAAAAGAAAACTATATATGCTGTTCAATTCCTCCTGAAACGAAAATTAGCTGTATTATTAGATAGTTATTATTTGTATGAAAAAAGGCTTTCCATTATAGGAAAGCCTTTTTTGTTCATACTACTTATAATCCAGCTTTTTCTTTTAACGCTGCAGCTTTATCTGTTTTCTCCCAAGGAACATCAATGTCTGTACGACCAAAGTGACCATATGCAGCTGTTTGTTTGTATATTGGACGGCGAAGATCTAGCATTTTAATAATTCCTGCTGGACGAAGATCGAATAGTTCACGAATGTATGAAACTAATTCAACTTCTTCTACCTTTCCAGTGCCAAAAGTTTCTACAGCAATTGAAACTGGTTTAGCTACACCAATTGCATAAGCAAGTTGTACTTCACAACGATCTGCAAGGCCAGCAGCAACAATGTTTTTAGCAACATAACGTGCAGCGTAAGCAGCAGAACGGTCAACTTTTGTTGGATCTTTACCAGAGAATGCTCCCCCACCATGACGAGCATAACCACCGTAAGTATCTACAATAATTTTACGTCCTGTTAAGCCAGCATCACCCTGTGGTCCACCAATTACAAAGCGTCCAGTCGGGTTGATAAAGTATTTTGTATTTTCATCTATTAAATTTGTAGGAACAATTGGATTAATTACTACTTCTTTAATATCTTTTTGAATTTGTTCTAAAGTTATTTCTGGATGATGTTGTGTTGAAATAACAATTGTATCGATATGAACAGGATTATTGTTTTCGTCATATTCTACTGTTACTTGAGTTTTTCCGTCTGGACGAAGATAGTCTAAAGTTTCGTCTTTACGAACTTGTGCTAATCGGTGAGATAGTTTATGCGCTAAACTAATAGGTAGCGGCATAAGCTCTGGTGTTTCATTACAAGCATAGCCGAACATTAAACCTTGGTCTCCTGCTCCAATTGCATCAATGTCAGAATCACTCATAGAGCCTTCTCTTGCTTCTAAAGCTTGGTCCACACCTTGCGCGATATCAGCTGATTGTTCGTCAATTGAAGTAAGCACAGCAGAAGTTTCTGCATCAAAGCCATACTTAGCACGTGTATAGCCAATTTCTTTAATAGTAGAACGAACTACTTTAGGGATATCTACGTATGTAGATGTAGTAATTTCTCCAGCAACTAATACTAGTCCTGTCGTCACACTCGTTTCGCAAGCTACACGAGCATTTGGGTCTTCTGCTAAAATTGCATCTAGAATTGCATCAGAGATTTGATCACAGATTTTATCTGGATGCCCTTCTGTTACTGATTCTGATGTAAATAATCGACGTTGCGTCATAGATTATTCCTCCTATATCCCGCGAGATTTCTCTCAAGAATTGATACGGTACTCATTCCCATGTCAAGCCATTCAAAATGTTTCATGCATTTTCATCACATAAGAGTAAATGTAATTGCTGTGAATTGAAGTTAACTTGAAGCCGTTTCGGACTTGGCACACAAGGATAAAGGGCGATGTTAAATAAAAAAACCTCTCACTCACGTAAATACACATGAGGAAAGGTATTAATATCATAAGCACCTTTCACTCTTATCAAATCAAGGAATTTCACCTTGTCTCAGGTTTGGCACCTTTGTAATAATAAAACAATTACAGGTTGCCGGGTTTCATAGGGCCTGACCCCTCCACCAGCTCGGGATAAGAGTATCCGTTCAATTCATCATCATACGTAAATACGTAGCAGAAGTCAACTATTTTTTTGTTTGCATTTTATTCACAAAAGAAAAATATTAACTTCATTAGTATAGACTAATTACTTTAATGTGTTATACTATTTCACATATCTAGAAAAACTTCCTCTTTTTTAGAGGAAATATAAAAAAAGGATGGTATATTCAAGATGAATTCAATCGATACTGTGAGTGAACTGAAAGAATTGTTAGCAGGAAATAACGTTAGCAGCCAATTGTCAGTGCCACAACTTGTGGAAAAAGCTACAACAAGAGGAGAAGCTGTTTTAACTTCTACTGGTGCAGTAAAAGCCGAAACAGGGAAATATACTGGCCGCTCCCCACAAGATAAGTATATAGTAGATGAAGCTATTTCAAAAGACAAAATCGATTGGGGCTCAGTAAACCAACCAATTTCTTCTGACGTTTTTGATGCTCTATATAAAAAAATGATTAACTTCTTAAACAAACAAGACGAAATCTTCGAGTTTAAAGGATATGCAGGGGCAGATAAAGAATCACGTCTAGGTATTCAAGTAATTAACGAATACGCTTGGCATAATCTTTTCGCTCATCAGTTATTTATCCGTCCAACACAGGAAGATCTTGCTACACATACAACAGACTTCACTATTCTTTCTGCTCCTAATTTCAAAGCGGATCCTGCTGTAGATGGTACCCGTACAGAAACGTTTATCATTGTATCCATGGAAAAACGCACTGTGTTAATCGGTGGTACTGAATATGCTGGTGAGATGAAAAAATCAATATTCTCTATTATGAACTATTTGCTTCCAGAACAAGACATTTTACCAATGCACTGCTCTGCAAATGTTGGAGATGACGGGGACGTTGCATTATTCTTTGGTTTATCAGGTACAGGTAAAACTACCCTTTCTGCAGATGCTGGCCGTAAATTAATCGGTGATGACGAGCACGGCTGGTCTGATAATGGCGTATTTAATATTGAGGGTGGTTGTTATGCAAAATGTATCGACCTAACTCGTGAAAATGAACCTCAAATTTGGGATGCTATTTCATTTGGAACAGTATTAGAAAACGTAGTGGTAGATGCCGAAACACGCGTTGCTAACTATGCTGATAATTCATTAACAGAAAATACTCGTGCTGCTTATCCAATTCAATATATCGAAAATATTGTAGAGCCTTCTGTTGCTGGTCACCCAAATACAATTATTTTCTTAACTGCTGATGCATTTGGCGTATTGCCTCCAATCAGTAAACTTACAAAAGAACAAGCAATGTACCACTTCTTAAGTGGATTTACTTCTAAACTTGCTGGAACTGAACGTGGAGTTACATCGCCACAACCAGTATTCTCTACTTGCTTCGGTTCACCATTCTTACCATTACATGCAACGGTATATGCAGAAATGCTTGGTAAGAAAATTGACGAGCACGGTGCACAAGTATTCTTAGTAAACACTGGTTGGACTGGTGGAGAATACGGTGTAGGTAACCGTATGAAGCTTTCATACACTCGTACTATGGTTCGTGCTGCAATTGATGGCAAGCTAAACAATGCTGATACAGAAACAGATACAGTATTCGGCTTAGCTATTCCTAAGCAAGTGGAAGGTGTTCCTTCCGAGGTACTTATACCTCGTAATGCTTGGGCAGATAAAGCTGCATATGATCAAAAAGCAGCTGAGCTAGCTCAGTCGTTCCGTGAAAACTTTAAAAAGTTTGGTACTGTATCTGAAGATATTTCCGTTAAAGGCGGACCATTAGCTTAATAAATTTAAAATATAAAAGAGCCCAAAATGAATAATTTGGGCTCTTTATTTTGAGTATTTTACATTTACTAAAATTTGTTAATTTAAAAAATAAGGATAATATTTAACAACCGTCACCAAAAAACTAACCGCTATAAATGCCAAAAGCCCCAAAGTAATAGGTGTCATCTTAAACTGAAATGGCATTATACCCCCGTTGTCTAGACCATTCTGTCCTTTTGCAAAAGCATTATATTCGTTATTTGTTTGATTGTTGTTTAATTGAAATAACCAAACACACCCAAATATAGCAAGTCCCCCTAAAAATATCGTATCTATGAAACTCCATCCAAAGAAAAGTGAAACTAACCAAAGTGAAAGTGTTTCAATAGCTACTGTAACTGCAATAATATAAACTTTATTCATTAAATTTACCCCCTATTAGAACTTTAAGATTTTTCTGATTAATTAATTCTAATACGGATTTCCTAACTAAAAAGATTCATTTTTTGAACTGATCTAGTCCACTTTTTAAAAGCATCACTTCTTATCATAGATATTCAACGCCTTCATTATTTTCACCTTATAAAATTTATTGTTACTTGAATCAATTTCATAAAGAATATTATATAGTTAAATCAGAACAAAGCTGATTTCCTCTTTAGGCGGACGCTTTCCGCGGGGTGAGTGATGAGCTATCACCGTCAGTAGCGGGTCGATATAATATCTCATCTGACTCACTCATCCCACTGGAGTCGCCGCCTGCCACTCCAATCAACGGGATCGCTTTTAAAAAAACGAATAAATATTACGATATTAAGTAAACATTTGTATTTTTAAATAAAACAACTAATTATGAAATTGACTCACTTATAACAAAAAAATCAGAAACAATAAAGTTTCTGATTTCCACTTACATATAAACTTACGTTAACTACCGGGGAATTGACTCTCAACCGGAATTGTTCTAGATAGATAATTGTAACCTATAATTAGCATTAGTCACCATTAGTCGCATGATATTCACTATCAGCTATTTTCGGAAATATTTCTACAAACTTCTCTGCTTCCTCTTCATTGACCTTATATAGAATAATTTCTGAACCATAGTGACCTACTTCCATTTGTTCAACTCCATCCTGTTGGAAGAACATCGTAAACCACTTTAAACCACCTTTTGGATCAACCGAATAATTTCTAAAATAGAGCCTATTTTCATCCGTGAGATTAATAGTAAACACTTTCATTAGTCCTTCCGTTTGAACGGAAACTGCTCGAGAGTTTAATTCTTCTAAAATGTCTAGTTCCTCCATCCAACAATGGATCACCACTTCTTCGAATTCATTTGTGTATTGATCCCACAAATCCTCCCAAAAACTAGTATCTACAGGAAACGAAGATTTCCCTTCTACACTCATTGCCTCAGTTGTTACTACAACATTGCCCATTTTTAAACCCCTCTCTGATTTTTCATCCATTGACATGCATCTTTTACTACACGTCTATTTATTTTGCTTGGAAAAAAATGTGTGAATTCTGGATAATACCAGGTTTCAACTGGTATACTATTCCCTATTAATGCTTGCTCTAAAACCTTTGCATGCTCAAAAGATACATTATTATCTCGTTCACCATGTATTATAAGAGTGGGCACGTTCGTCTCCTCTATACGAGGTAATACATCTCGCTGCTCATACCCTAATGGGAATTTAGTAGGAGTACCTCCGATTACACGTTTCATCATTTTTCTCATATCTAATCTTTCTTCGTATGTTAAATAAATATCAGAAACACCAGCCCATGTAACTAAGGATGTAATATCATTGCGTAGAATAGCAATCCATAAGCCCATGATACCACCCCGAGAAAATGCAAATAAGTGAATCCGCTCTGGTATGCAATATCGCTTTAATACTTCTACTCCGTAAACAGCATCCCAGCGATCTTCTCCAGCAAATTCATCCCTTCCTTCACCACCACGATTACCTCGATAATATGGCGCAAATATTACAAATCCCTCAGAGGCGATTTGTGCAATTCGTGCAGGTCGAACCATACCGATACTTTGCATGCCTCCTCGACAATATAAAATTCCATCATAGTTTCCTGGCTCTTTTGGTACTGCTAACATTCCTTTTACTCGAAGACCACAGGACCAATATGTAATTTCGCTCAATATGATATGAGGGTTTGGAGATGGATAAGTGCGAACCTTTTCAATCGTTCCATTTATTTTCAATTTCTTTCACCTTCTTTAAAATGGCTTTCATTCCATCATCTTTCATATGGAAGCTTAAATATTCACTATGAGTAAGTTCTTCCGAGGATAACCAGATAGCTCCTTCTGTCTCAAAGCTTGTCCGCTCCTCATTAATATACCCAACTTTTGCTATATAAACAGTTTTACAAAAAGGGATATTATCTAATACCATATATTCAGCAAGCCATTCTAGATTTACTATATCTACATTTGTTTCTTCTTTTGTTTCTCTAATCGCTGCTTCAACTAAAGTTTCCCCTTTCTCTAATTTACCACCAGGAAACTCCAATCCTCTTTTTGGATGCTTCGTTAACAACCATTTTCCATTATGCTTTGCTAAAACTAATACATGCTTAGATTCAATAGAAAAGCTTCCTTGTTGAAAGGATAGCCGTACTTGAAATCCATTTAAATCTTCGAAAGAAATCATTTTCTGATTCCCCCTTGTTTTTCTTTAAATATTACCATATACATAAGAAAAACCAGGCAAGTAGACGCCTGGTTCCTTACATTCAAAACCTGTTCCTATTGTTTTGAGCAGGGCTTGTTGGAATATTTATTACCTTGTGAATTTTTAGAGATGCTGGTGGTTGTGACGGACTTCACAACCAACCAGCATCTTTTTTCGGTAGTCTTATGGCATTTATCTGTCCATCTTTCTCCCACAACTTATTGAAAAAGGTTAGTGCGTTTTTGGATATTTATAAAGAAAGCTCACGAAGAACCAATCATAGCTATTCTTTGGGAGGTCCCATTTTGTAATCTTCATTACCTTCTTCTCTATTTTGTGCAATATTCTGCTTTGATTTATCTTGTGGTGACTGATTGAGAAGTGAACTAACATTTCGATAAGTTACAGGGTTTTCATTTCCTTTTCTATTTAAATTCTTACTCATAGTTGAACCTCCATTCTTCTTTGAAAATAAGGTAGCTGTTCTATAAATCGTTTACTCTCTTCCGAAGTGAATTCATGAATCCATGCATACACTTTTTTTAGCCTTCTATCATATTGATCATTTTCTCCGTCCACATGATACGGCTTTACAGACATTGGTTCATGTGCTCGTAGAAAATTTCTGCTTTGCACATTTTTCAATTGATAAAAAAGTCTTTCAAATACTTTTATTTCATTCCTAGTTGCAGTTACTTCAAATTCCCACTGAGATTCATCGGGATAAGCATATACTTGCTGACTTTTTACGGAGATATACACTTTGTACAAGGTCATTTTCACACATCCTTTTATAAGAGTTTGAGCAAAAAATAAAAAAACATGCACAAATAGCGCATGTTTTTGGGTTATAAATAATATACCTTTTAATCAGTTTCTGTCTAAGCTCTAACGCCTAGCCCCTCGAGTCGTTTTAGAATGGACAGACAAAGACAATGAAAACCCCTACTGTCACTCTTTTAATACTTTTAGGGCTAACGTTAGGCGCTACCGCTGTTCTTATTACCCTTGAATATCTACAGCCGAACCTTTATAAGGATGTGGAGCAGCTGTTTGAGGCATGTCTTCTAACAATTTTACCGCAGCAACAGTTTCCATGTTCATAGCATTTTGCAAAACACTCATTTGAACAGTTTGTTGCAACTGAAGTAAATTAGATGAAATAATGGAGTTTATGTCCATAGAAATTCCTCCTTCATAACATTCTTTATATCGGTTAACCTAGATTATTATGAAGCGATTATTATTTTTTGGTCGAATTGGTATCTCCTAAAAATGCATTTAACATCCATTGATGTTTTTCTGTTTTTTGGTAAATTGCATTTAGTACATCTTCCGTCATATCATCTTCATCTTTTGCAGCTTCTTCCATCCCTTTTTTAAGAGATTTCATAATTTTATCAAAGTCATCTACAACAGATTGTACCATCTGGTCAGCTGTTTCTTTACTGGATGCTTCTTTTACTTCTGATAACTCCAAGTGTTCTGTTAATGTGGCAGCTGGTTTGCCTCCTAGTGTTAATAAACGCTCTGCAATTTCATCCATATTAAGTGTAGCTTCGTTATATAACTCTTCGAATTTGGCGTGTAAAGTAAAAAATGACGGTCCCTTTACATACCAATGGAAATTATGTAATTTAGTGTACAAAACCGACCATGTTGCTACTTGTTTATTTAATTCTTTATTAAGTGCTGCTGACATAAATTTGTCACTCTCCCTTTAATTTTAGTTGCTTTCTCTTTCAATATACCTCTAATTTTCATACAATAAACATAACGATAAGTTAATTGGAGTGAGCAATAATGGTATTTTGGATATTAGGTGCAGCAATAATACTAAGTATTTTTGGCTTTTCTTTTTTGTACAAGCTAGCTATGAATGACAAGCCTTCGAAAATTGATCCAAAGCCTAAGGATGCTGAATAATCCATGAAGCATATAATTATATCTATTTTTCGCTTTTATCAAAAGTTTATCTCACCACTTTCCCCACCTAGTTGCCGTTTCTATCCAACATGCTCCCATTACGGAGTAGAAGCAGTTCAAAAACACGGGGCAATTAAAGGAAGTATTTTAACTGTAAAAAGAATATCTAAATGCCATCCCTTTCATGAAGGTGGCATTGATCCCGTTCCTGATGAATGGCCTTTGAAAAAAAAATAATACAAAGGCTATTTTTTCTTGCATTTTTTTCGAAAGTCCTGTAATCTAATAAAGTTATCTTCTTTCAAAACGTAATCATTACTATTTAGGAGAGTGAATAAATTGAAACGAATTTGTTTAGGAAGTATTCTTTTTCTTTTATTGTTACTTGCAGCTTGTGGAAACAATGAAGAGAATGTTGCAACTAAAGATCAGAAAGTACAAATATATACAACGGTGTATCCACTACAATACTTTGCTGAACGTATTGGAGGAGAATCTGTAAACGTCTCATCTATTTACCCTGCAGGAGCAAATGAACATACATTTGAGCCAACCCAAAAGGATATGATGGCACTTGCAGATGCTGACTTGTTTTTTTACATAGGACTTGGCTTAGAAGGTTTTGTCGATAATGCTAAAAAGACATTAGCAGAGGAAAATGTGAAAATGGTAGCCACTGTGGATGCAGTATCAGATGAACAATTAGAAGAATCACTTCATGTTCATGAAGAAGCTGCTACTGAGGAAGCACACGATCACGAGCACGAGGATGCTACTACTGAGGAATCACATGATCACGAGCACGAGGATGCTACTACTGAGGAGTCACATGATCACGAGGATGAGGAAGCATCGGCTGAAGAACATGGCAGCCATGAAGGACATGATCATGGGGATATAGATCCACATGTTTGGATCTCACCTAAAATTAGTCAAAGCCTTGCACTTTCTATTAAGGACTCTTTAGTGGAAATTTCACCTGAACATCAAGAGACTTTTGAAAAAAACTATGAGGAACTTGTTAATGAACTTCAGAAACTAGATGCAGATTTTGAAGAAATGGCTCATACAGCAGCAAATAAAACCTTCTTTGTATCTCACGCTGCATTTGGTTATATAGCAAACACATACGGTTTAGAACAATTAGCAGTGGCTGGACTGAATTCACAAGATGAACCATCCCAAAAAGAACTGACTAAATTAATTGATTTGGCAGAAGAAAAAAATATAAACTATATTTTATTTGAGCAAAATGTTTCATCCAAACTAACAGAAGTGATTCAAAAGGAAATTGGTGCAGAAAGCTTGGTTCTACACAACTTAGGAGTATTATCAAAAGAAGATATCAATAACAAAGAAACTTATTTTACATTGATGAACAAAAACTTAGAGACATTGAAAACCGTTTTGAACTAATAGTGTAAAAGCATACAACTCATTTACCGTTCCTTTAGAGCAATACTTGTTACTATTGTTTCCGAAGTGCTTTGGACAGACGTATTGTTTTATTGATTACCGAGTGAATTTTTTAAGGATGCTTGTTGGATGTGACTTCATTCACAACCAGCAAGCATCCCTTTTTTTCGGTAATTTTTTCGCGTTTGCCTGTCCATCGCCATTCTACAACTTCTAGAAACAGGCAAGTACGTTTTTGGATAACTAGTGAAAAGCTACTTCCCTATACATAGAAAAAGCTCACGGAAAGCATTTACCTGAAAAGGAAATCAGTAGTATTAGTCAATCTTTCAAGTCCTATGAACCCAGTATTCATGGTATATTTTTACTATCATATTAGCTTTAATAATTCTCTTCTCACTAATTTATTTGCTCCATTGCGAGGCAGCGCATCTATAAAGTGATATTCCTTTGGAAGCTTGTATGATGCAATCTGAGTCTCCATAAAATTCTTTAACTCATCTATTGTAACTTGCTCGGTTACTACAACAAATGCTATTGGAACATGTCCCCATTTGTCATCCTGTCGACCTGTAACCCCTGCTTCAACAACTGCTGGATGTTTTACTAGAGCTTGCTCCAATTCTGCCGGATAAATATTTTCACCACCAGATATGATTAAATCTGAGCGTCGATCAACTACGAACAAATATCCTTCCTCATCCAAATAACCAATATCTCCGGTATGAAGCCAGCTGTCTATTAGTGGTTTTTTGGACTCAGCTGCTCCAATATATCCTGTTGTCACATGGGGTCCCTTAATACATATTTCTCCCATTTTTTCTTCCCCATCTATGCGAACATCTGCAAAGAAAAGTGGTTTTCCGGCTGATCCTAGTTTACGAATAGCATCCTCACTCGATAAGGTCGTCGTTTGGGAGGAGGTTTCGGTCATTCCATACGTTTGTAGTACTGGAATATTTCGCTCAATCGCTCGTTCTAAATAAGATAAAGGAACGGGACCCCCACCAACTAACATTGATTGAAATGAATCAGGAAAATGCTGATTTCTATTCTCTAGAATAGATACAATGCGTTGAAGCATAACCGAAACTAAAGACATTCTAGTAGCTGCTCCATCTAATATTTCATCTACTACTTTTTCTGGATCAAATTTAGTATGTAGACTTACCTTCATTCCATATAACACAGATCGCATAAGAATAGAAAATCCACTTATATGAAACAAGGGTACTATACATAGCCAGCAATCGTCTGGATGAACGCCTAAATGGAGTGCTGAACCAGTTGCATTCATCACATGATTTTCTAGCGTTTGGCGTACTCCTTTTGGTTTTCCTGTAGTACCTGATGTATACATAATGGAAATAGTACGTTCTTTAGGCCAATCCCTGTCTATAGAATAAGCTTTTCTTTCATGACTATAAATATCATTAAATGAAAACCTTTGACTATAGCTAATTATTCTTTCATGATTATCTACAAGTAAAATATCTGGTTTACTATCATGGAGCTGATAATTTAATTCTACTTCACTTAAACGTTCATTTAGCATAACTAATTCACAGCTAAGTTGAAGGCAACCATGTATTGCAATTACTAGTTCTGCATTAGAGCTTGATAAAATAGCTATTCTCATGCCAGGTTGAATTCCTTTAGCATGAAGTCTCTCTGCAAATTCATTGGCTTCGTTATAAAGTTGCCCGAATGTCCACACCTCTCCCATAAAGCGTAACGCAATGCGATCCGGTGTTAAATGGGCACGTTTTAATAGTAAATTAGGAAACATTTTGTACTCCTTTTATTTTAATTTACATATGTCGATCTCCTATGTAAAAAAGCCATCCTATAAAGGACAGCTTTTTACTCGCTGGATGCTATGCATCACGGAAAACGTGGGAATTGACCAAAATCTGGTTTGCGTTTTTCTTTAAAAGAATCGCGACCTTCTTTTGCCTCATCCGTTGTATAGTAAAGCAGAGTTGCGTCACCTGCTAATTGTTGAAGACCTGCTAAACCATCCGTATCTGCATTCATCGCAGCTTTTAAGAAACGAAGTGCTGTTGGACTCATTTCTAGCATTTCCTCACACCATTGAACAGTTTCATCCTCTAATTGCGCGTATGGAACTACCGTATTGACTAATCCCATATCAAGTGCTTGCTGTGCATCATATTGACGGCATAAGTACCAAATTTCACGCGCTTTTTTATGTCCGATAATACGTGCTAAATATCCAGAACCATAGCCGGCATCAAACGATCCAACCTTAGGTCCAGTTTGTCCAAATCTCGCATTATCAGCAGCAATTGTTAAATCACATACTACATGTAAAACATGTCCGCCTCCAATTGCATATCCAGCAACCATTGCTACTACTGGTTTAGGGATTACACGGATAAGACGTTGTAAATCTAGTACGTTTAAACGTGGAATTTCGTCTTCTCCTACATATCCACCATGGCCACGTACTTTTTGGTCCCCACCTGAACAGAATGCATGCTCACCTTCACCAGTTAAAATAATGACACCTACATTTTGATCGTCACGAGCACGAGAAAATGCATCTATCATTTCCATTACTGTTTTAGGGCGAAATGCGTTACGCACCTCCGGACGGTTAATTGTTACCTTAGCAATCCCGTTGTAGAACTCATACTTAATGTCTTCATATGTATGTAATGTTGTCCATTCGCGAGTCATTTTACATCCTCCTTTAAAATAATATCCTTTACTATTGTAGCAAACAATTCAGGATTTTCCACATGAATTGCATGTCCTACATCTCTTATTTCTATATGTGCAACATTTGGAAGGTATTTTTTCATCTTTTTCGCAAGCTTGCTAAATTTTTCATCTTGCTCTCCTGTTAACAAAAATGTCGGTGTGTTAATTTCTTCGAGTTTGTGCCAATAGGAAGGTTGCACCCCTGTACCAAATCCACGTAAGCTATTAGCTAAGCCAATTTCAGACCCCGCAAGTCGTTCCTCTCGTATCTGCTGCTGTGTCTCCAAAGACAATTGGCGTTGAGTATGAAATAAAGGAATCCCTTCCCAAAAATGCACAAAGGATGTGAGTCCTTCATTCAATATCCGATCAGCAAGGAGCTCATCTGATTGTTTTCTATTTAAACGTTGTTCTATCTCAGTAATACCAGGGGAACTACTTTCAAGGATTAACCTATCAACAGGATATTGGCTTGCATAGGATAGAGCTAATCGACCACCCATTGAATAACCAACTAGCGTAAAATTACTCCACTTAAGGTGATGAAACATTGCATTTAAGTCTGCTATCTGCTCCTCTACAGCGTAACGGGTAGAATCCATAGGCTTCGAAGTTACCCCGTGACCGATAAGATCAATGGTTAAAATATCAAATGTATTGGGTAGAAAAGAAATTACTTCATTCCATGTATTTGTAGAACCTGTAAAACCATGCAATAACACTATTCTTTCCTTAGCCCCATTATTATATCTGTTGAAATGGATATCAATCCCACGGACATTTACAGTTGTACTTTCCAAACCGAGTCCAGCTCCTTCGAAATTTCATCCCATAATTTGCGATGTGTTTCTGTATTAACTTGTCTATTCGTAAATACCTCAATAATACGAATATCCTTTAACTTCTCCCCAGTAAGGGCTGCTTTAAAATCTTCCTTCGAATGAACGGCAAAGTATTGTGCATTATACATAGCTGCTATATGTGAAAACTCTAATCCTGTCGGAGTACCAAATAAATGCTCAAAATAATTGGTTTCTGTAGACTGAGGTAAATAAGAGAAAATACCACCGCCATCATTATTCATAACGATAATTGTCATATCGGTACGGTGGAATCGAGTCACAATCAAACCATTCAAATCATGTAAGAACGCTAAGTCCCCTATTAGCAAATACCCTGGACGATTTAAAGCTGCTTGAGCTCCTATTGCTGTAGAAACTACTCCGTCGATTCCATTAGTTCCTCTGTTTGCATAGAGCTGAATATCTTTGGCCGTTTTATTGAAAAAAGTATCAAGGTCTCGTATTGGCATACTGCTACTAGCAAATAAATAGGAATTATCTTGTAGTGTTTCAAACAACATGCCTGCCAATGCACCTTCATCTGTTTCATTTTGAATATAGCTATCCACATGATTAGTAGCAATTTCATTTGCTTGAGACCAGGAATCGGCATATTTAGAGGAAGCTTTTTCAAGTGTTTTTATCCATAACGACCCTGCCTCAACCTGAACATGATGTGTAGCGATATGAAGTGAATCACGAAAAATAGGACTTTCATCAACAACGATAAATACTGAAGGCTTACAAGACTTTAAAAACAGCATTAGTGGCTTGGAAACAGGCTGTGCCCCAAAACGAACGACTACATTAGGAACAGCCACTTTTTTAAAAGCATCATTTTTTAGAATTGCATCATATTGATCTATACATAAATCCATACAATCGGCAGGTATGGATGCCCGTAAATTAGATAAAGGGTCCACTAGAACTGGCCACCGTACCTGTTTTGCAAATTCCCAAAAACCATCAGTAGTTTGAAGTGAATCTCCTACTATAAATAATCCTCTTTCCTCATTTTGTAGTATATCTTTATACCATTCTACAAACTCTGCACTTGGCACTAACTTTCCTATTTCCGATACTTGCATGTTCACATTTGATGTTGTTTGTTCCATATCAAGTAATAACGGTTCGCGGAATGGTACATTTATATGGACTGGTCCCATCGGAAAAACTCTAGATGTAGACACTGCGCGCTGAATATGACGCTCTACAAAATCAAGGCTCTCTTCATTTTGTTCGGGTAGTGGGAAATCTACACTCCACTTCACATGCTTTCCGTACAAATGAAGTTGATCGATTGCTTGAGGAGCTCCTACCTCTCTGAGTTCATGAGGCCGATCAGCTGTAATGACCAATAAAGGTACACGTGCGTAATATGCTTCCACTATCGCTGGGAAAAAATTTGCTGCTGCTGTTCCTGAAGTACATAAAAGAACAACAGGATTTTTTTTAGCTTTCGCAATACCAAGCGCAAAGTAACCAGCCGAGCGCTCATCTATTTGTCGATAAAATTGAAATCCTTCACTTTTAGCAAATGCATACGCAAGTGGAGTAGACCTTGAACCAGGACACATTACTATATCCTGAACTCCTGTCTGTTTAACCGTTTCTACAAAGTGATTTACATATGATGTTAAATACTCGATGTTAGTCATTCATGTTTCCTCCAAGAGTTCGAAGCATCGGACGGAACTTCACTCGTGTTTCTTCAAATTCCTCTAAAGAGGATGATTCAGCAACAATTCCGCCACCTGCATATAAGTAGGCATGTTCATTTTCCACTAAAGCAGAACGTATCCCAACTGCGAACTCTCCGTCTCCTTCAGCATTTATCCAACCAATTGGAGCAGCATAATATCCACGATTCATCTGTTCGGATTCACGAATAATTTTAATCGCATCCTGACGAGGCTCTCCTCCTAATGCAGGTGTTGGGTGTAAAGCTTGTACTAATTCAAATAATGAAGACTCCTTTTTAAGGTCTCCTTCAATTGGAGAATATAGATGTTGGATATCTCTAATCTTCATAAGCTTTGGTCTAGTTGGTACTTTAATATCCTCACAATATTGCATAAATACCTTCTTAATCATTTCTACAACATATTTATGCTCACCTAAGTTTTTGGGATCTGTTAATAACGAATCTCCTAACTCTTTGTCCTCGAGAGAATTCTTCCCTCTTCTAATGGAACCCGCAAGCCCTGCAGATTGAGCTTTATTATTCTCCACTTTTACAAGTCGCTCAGGAGTTGCGCCAAAGAAGATTTTTTCATCATTCTCTAGACCAAATAAATAACTTTCTGGTTGCTCCATCGATGCATTATATATTGCCGTTGCAGGAGAAAAAGTATCATTAAATGTTAGTTTTAGAGATCGGGCAATTACTACTTTTTGTATCTCATCTTCTCGGATTCTCTTCGTTACATCCTCTACAGCGTGCAAATATTCATCTTTCAAGCGATCTTCTCGTTTGATTAGTGTTGGTTTAGCATGTACCTTTAACTCTTTTACCTGAGCAGTGTGTATTAACGCATCTCTTTCTATACGTAGTTGTTCAAAAGGTTCCATGCTTTTCACTTCATCCGTTATATAATGAATATTAACGAATGCTTGGTCATGCTGAATAACTAATTGAAATTTAGATACGACAAAGAAGGCAGAAGGGAACGTATCCCATTCCGATGAAACCTTGTTTTTAGGATCAAATGAAAATCCACCAAATAGAATTGGAGATACATCTGCCTTTTCCTTTAATGAAGACTGGCACAGTTCCTTCCACTTCGTATCAATATCCTTGTATCTATTATCTTCTAAATTATTTGCAATAATATGAGCATGTCCCAATCCTACTAAAGTTAACGTCTTCTCTTTGTTTTGCCAAAAATAACGTTTCCCTCTATATAATTCATCCCCTGCTTCAAAGAATGCCTGGGCAGACAATCTTGAGACTTCTATTGTTTCCGTATAAAAACGGTATTTTGTATCAATGGTGCCGGTGGTTTTCGGCATAAATATGACCTCCGTTTAATAACTACTCTTTTATCTAGGTTAATTAAATTACTCTACCCTTAATCATACATCTTTCTACACATTTCAGCACACATTTAGCCATAAATTTATGCTAAAATTGAGATTGGATTCTTTTAAAGGAGAGAAAAATTATGTCACATGAATTTCAAGCAGACAAAGGTTGGCGCGTTTGGTGGAAATTAACAAGGCCACATACCCTTACTGCTTCATTTGCACCTGTTTTTTTAGGTACAATGATTGCCCTATACGAGGCAAATATTGACTGGCTATTATTTATTGCTATGTTATTAGCTTGTCTTCTTATACAAGCTGCTACAAATATGTTTAACGAGTATTATGATTTTGTACGAGGACTTGATAGTGAGGAATCGGTTGGTATCGGTGGTGCCATTGTACGTAATGGTGTAAAACCCAAAACCGTTATGCAACTAGCATTATTACTATATATTATTGCTGCCGCCTTAGGAATCTATATTTGTTACGAAAGCTCTTGGCTATTGTTAATTGTCGGTGCAATTTCCATGGCCGTTGGATATTTCTACACAGGTGGACCTTATCCTATTTCTAGTACACCCTTTGGAGAACTATTTAGTGGATTGTTTATGGGGATGCTAATCGTTTTAATTGCAGTATTTATCCAAGTAGGTTCAGTACCGCTATTTGCTATTTTATTGTCTGTACCAAGTGCCCTTCTTGTTGCCGCGATAATGCTCTCTAATAATATTCGCGATCTAGTAGAAGACACAGCAGGTGGACGAAAAACGATGGCTATATTAGTTGGGCGGAAAAATGCCATTGCAATTCTAGCTGCTTATTTTGTATTATCTTATCTTTGGATAATTGGTATGGTAGTTTTACAAATAATCACTCCATGGAGTTTATTGGTCTTGTTAAGTGTGAAGAAACCAATACATGCTATTAAATTATTTAAACAAACAGAAAATCCAGTTCAAGTAGCACCAGCTATGAAAGACACTGCACTAACAAATACAATTTTTGTGTTCCTGTTAGGTATAGGTTTATTGATTGGCTATTATCTATAATAATTAAAAAACCAGAATACTAGCGTTTTGCTAGTATTCTGGTTTTTTGCTTATTTGAATGATAATAATTCTGCTTTAACTACTCCTTTTTTATCAACAAGCTTGATAATACCGATTCCTGGTGCGATATAATACGTATCGCCATTGTTTATACGAACAACTACCACGTTTTGGAATGTTCCGGCTTTTACTTTAACTGTGCTAGTAGTACTTTCCACATTTACATTATAGAAAGCTTCATCGTTGTCCTCTGTTAGATAGTATTCTTTCGTTTGTTTTCCTTCAATTAAAGGTAAAGCGAGGTCGAGTATGACCCAATCTGTATGACTTACACCAAACGCTAAACGATTTTTACGTTCAATATAAGTAAAACTATTTAGGGAATCACCTTTCTTCATTAAAAAAGCTTCAGTAATATCATATTCAGAATTATATGAATCACTAACAGTAAATTCATTTTGTGTATTTTCAGTAAAACTAGGGGAATAAACAAGCTTCATCCCTGTCTTTGGCTTAAGCCCACCAATTACTTCTTTATTAAGCAAGGCAAGCTTGCTTTTAGAAGGCGTTTCATATTTTACTTGAGAACCTTTTTGTACGTAACTACTTGCTCCTACACCATATAAACCACCATTTGTTCCCTTATACGTATAAACTCTGTATTCATCACCTTTTTTTAGTGTGCGTACTTTATTAAGTGATCCATTTGAGCCTACTTTAACTAAATTTGTGTTTGCTAGAATTGTAACCTTACCTATTTGTCCTTGTTTTAACTCAGTTTTTCCCCACATAACTTTGCTTGTGGATGCATCGACTTTCATATTACCTAGGTTGGAAATACCCAAAGCTAAAAAAGCTACAAGAACCAATTTACTAATTTTTTTTAACACTTTTAACCTCTCCCTTCGCCAAGCGTTATATCATATCTAGGTATTATCTGATATCAAAGGACATTTTGCTATATAAATGATATTAGCTTTACATACCATAACATAAGGAAAGAAATAAGAATATAAAAAAAGGTAACCAATGATTGGTTACCTTTTTTGAGTATGACCCCTACGGGATTCGAACCCGTGTTACCGCCGTGAAAGGGCGGTGTCTTAACCGCTTGACCAAGGGGCCAATATATGGCGGAGAAGGAGGGATTTGAACCCTCGCGCCGGTTGCCCGACCTACACCCTTAGCAGGGGCGCCTCTTCAGCCACTTGAGTACTTCCCCATATATGGCTCCGAAGGTAGGACTCGAACCTACGACCGATCGATTAACAGTCGATTGCTCTACCACTGAGCTACTTCGGAATAATGGTGGGCCTAAATGGACTCGAACCATCGACCTCACGCTTATCAGGCGTGCGCTCTAACCAGCTGAGCTATAGGCCCATTACTTGGAGCGGGTGAAGAGAATCGAACTCTCATCATCAGCTTGGAAGGCTGAGGTTTTACCACTAAACTACACCCGCATTACTATGGTGGCTCAGGACGGAATCGAACCGCCGACACAAGGATTTTCAGTCCTTTGCTCTACCGACTGAGCTACTGAGCCTCTTCAATTTTAAATGAAGCTAATTTTTCAAGCCAAATTTTCAATTGATATGTATTAACATTCATATATAAATGGCGGTCCCGACCGGGATCGAACCGGCGATCTCCTGCGTGACAGGCAGGCATGTTAACCGCTACACCACGGGACCATTTGGTTGCGGGGACAGGATTTGAACCTGCGACCTTCGGGTTATGAGCCCGACGAGCTACCACTGCTCCACCCCGCGACGTTAATATATTTACAAAATCTGTGGTACTTTGCTTAAGAATAATGAGACATCTTCTTCGGCTTACAGCTGCATCAATTAGATTAAAATGGAGGAGGAAGAGGGATTCGAACCCCCGCGCGGTATGACCCGCCTGTCGGTTTTCAAGACCGATCCCTTCAGCCAGACTTGGGTATTCCTCCAAGATATTGATGGTGGACCTTGCAGGACTCGAACCTGCGACCGGACGGTTATGAGCCGTCTGCTCTAACCAACTGAGCTAAAGGTCCTTAAGATGGCGGCAGAGGGAGTCGAACCCACGACCTTTCGGGTATGAACCGAGTGCTCTAGCCAACTGAGCTACACCGCCAAGATTTCAAACTTTTTATAAATGGTGGAGCCTAGCGGGATCGAACCGCTGACCTCCTGCGTGCAAGGCAGGCGCTCTCCCAGCTGAGCTAAGGCCCCGAAAATAATAACTGGTCGGGAAGACAGGATTCGAACCTGCGACCCCTTGGTCCCAAACCAAGTGCTCTACCAAGCTGAGCTACTTCCCGTCAAATATGGTGCGCTCGGCAGGACTCGAACCTGCAACCTCTTGATTCGTAGTCAAGTGCTCTATCCAATTGAGCTACGAGCGCATATGTTTTTCATAAAAGTGGTGCCGAGGACCGGAATCGAACCGGTACGGTAGTCACCTACCGCAGGATTTTAAGTCCTGTGCGTCTGCCAGTTCCGCCACCCCGGCACTTTAGTGAATCTTTGGAGCGGAAGACGAGGTTCGAACTCGCGACCCCCACCTTGGCAAGGTGGTGTTCTACCACTGAACTACTTCCGCTCGGTTATTAAATTAAATGGTGCGGGTGAAGGGAGTCGAACCCCCACGCCTTGCGGCGCTAGATCCTAAGTCTAGTGCGTCTGCCAGTTCCGCCACACCCGCATACATTATTCACTATAAAGTGATGAGCCATGTAGGATTCGAACCTACGACCCTCTGATTAAAAGTCAGATGCTCTACCAACTGAGCTAATGGCTCTAAAAATGGTGCCGGAGAAAGGACTTGAACCCTCAACCTACTGATTACAAGTCAGTTGCTCTACCAGTTGAGCTACTCCGGCAGGAGTAAATATATGGTGGAGGATGACGGGCTCGAACCGCCGACCCTCTGCTTGTAAGGCAGATGCTCTCCCAGCTGAGCTAATCCTCCTGGGTAAATTATGTATTTATTGCAAGCCCAGCGACGTCCTACTCTCACAGGGGGAGACCCCCAACTACCATCGGCGCTGAAGAGCTTAACTTCCGTGTTCGGTATGGGAACGGGTGTGACCTCTTCGCCATCATCACTAGACTTGAATAATTAATGAAAGACAAGTTTTATTATACCAACTCTGTAGAATATTACAAGAGTTATTTTAAAAAAATTTATTCTTTCAAAACTGGATAAACGACATTGTTACGTTAAACAAATTTGGTTAAGTCCTCGATCGATTAGTATTCGTCAGCTGCACGTGTCGCCACGCTTCCACCCCGAACCTATCTACCTCATCGTCTTTGAGGGATCTTACTTACTTGCGTAATGGGAAATCTCATCTTGAGGGGGGCTTCGTGCTTAGATGCTTTCAGCACTTATCCCGTCCACACATAGCTACCCAGCGATGCTCTTGGCAGAACAACTGGTACACCAGCGGTGTGTCCATCCCGGTCCTCTCGTACTAAGGACAGCTCCTCTCAAATTTCCTACGCCCACGACGGATAGGGACCGAACTGTCTCACGACGTTCTGAACCCAGCTCGCGTACCGCTTTAATGGGCGAACAGCCCAACCCTTGGGACCGACTACAGCCCCAGGATGCGATGAGCCGACATCGAGGTGCCAAACCTCCCCGTCGATGTGGACTCTTGGGGGAGATAAGCCTGTTATCCCCGGGGTAGCTTTTATCCGTTGAGCGATGGCCCTTCCATGCGGAACCACCGGATCACTAAGCCCGTCTTTCGACCCTGCTCGACTTGTAGGTCTCGCAGTCAAGCTCCCTTCTGCCTTTACACTCTTCGAATGATTTCCAACCATTCTGAGGGAACCTTTGGGCGCCTCCGTTACACTTTAGGAGGCGACCGCCCCAGTCAAACTACCCGCCTGACACTGTCTCCTACCCGGGTTACGGGTATGGGTTAGAATTTCAATACAACCAGGGCAGTATCCCACCGACGCCTCCTCCGAAGCTGGCGCTCCGGGCTCTAAGGCTCCTGCCTATCCTGTACAAGTTGCACCAAAATTCAATATCAAGCTATAGTAAAGCTCCACGGGGTCTTTCCGTCCTGTCGCGGGTAACCTGCATCTTCACAGGTACTATAATTTCACCGAGTCTCTCGTTGAGACAGTGCCCAGATCGTTACGCCTTTCGTGCGGGTCGGAACTTACCCGACAAGGAATTTCGCTACCTTAGGACCGTTATAGTTACGGCCGCCGTTTACTGGGGCTTCAATTCGCACCTTCGCTTGCGCTAAGCACTCCTCTTAACCTTCCAGCACCGGGCAGGCGTCAGCCCCTATACTTCACCTTACGGTTTTGCAGAGACCTGTGTTTTTGCTAAACAGTCGCCTGGGCCTATTCACTGCGGCTCTTCTAGGCTATGCACCCAAAAGAGCACCCCTTCTCCCGAAGTTACGGGGTCATTTTGCCGAGTTCCTTAACGAGAGTTCTCTCGCTCACCTTAGGATTCTCTCCTCGACTACCTGTGTCGGTTTGCGGTACGGGCACCTATCACCTCGCTAGAGGCTTTTCTTGGCAGTGTGAAATCAGGAACTCCGGACATACGTCCTCGCCATCACAGCTCAATGTTACAGAATGCGGATTTGCCTACATTCACACCTTACTGCTTGGACATGCATAACCAACAGCATGCTTACCCTATCCTTCTGCGTCCCCCCATTACTCAAACGGTGGTTTGGTGGTACAGGAATATCAACCTGTTATCCATCGCCTACGCCTATCGGCCTCGGCTTAGGTCCCGACTAACCCTGAGCGGACGAGCCTTCCTCAGGAAACCTTAGTCATACGGTGGACGGGATTCTCACCCGTCTTTCGCTACTCATACCGGCATTCTCACTTCTAAGCGCTCCACCAGTCCTTCCGGTCTGACTTCAACGCCCTTAGAACGCTCTCCTACCACTGATACCAAAGGTATCAATCCACAGCTTCGGTGATTTGTTTAGCCCCGATACATTTTCGGCGCAGCGTCACTCGACCAGTGAGCTATTACGCACTCTTTAAATGATGGCTGCTTCTAAGCCAACATCCTGGTTGTCTAAGCAACGCCACATCCTTTTCCACTTAACAAATACTTTGGGACCTTAGCTGGTGGTCTGGGCTGTTTCCCTCTTGACTACGGATCTTATCACTCGCAGTCTGACTCCCAAACATAAATCATTGGCATTCGGAGTTTGTCTGAATTCGGTAACCCGGGATGGGCCCCTAGTCCAAACAGTGCTCTACCTCCAAGATTCTAACGTTTGAGGCTAGCCCTAAAGCTATTTCGGAGAGAACCAGCTATCTCCAGGTTCGATTGGAATTTCTCCGCTACCCACACCTCATCCCCGCACTTTTCAACGTGCGTGGGTTCGGACCTCCAGTAAGTGTTACCTTACCTTCATCCTGGACATGGGTAGATCACCTGGTTTCGGGTCTACGACCACATACTCATTCGCCCTATTCAGACTCGCTTTCGCTGCGGCTCCGTCTTCTCAACTTAACCTTGCATGTAATCGTAACTCGCCGGTTCATTCTACAAAAGGCACGCTATCACCCATTAACGGGCTCTAACTACTTGTAGGCACACGGTTTCAGGATCTATTTCACTCCCCTTCCGGGGTGCTTTTCACCTTTCCCTCACGGTACTGGTTCACTATCGGTCACTAGGTAGTATTTAGCCTTGGGAGATGGTCCTCCCGGATTCCGACGGAATTTCACGTGTTCCGCCGTACTCAGGATACACTCAAGAGAGAATGAATTTTGGACTACGGGGCTTTTACCCTATCCTGCGGACCTTTCCAGATCGCTTCGTCTAACTCATTCCTTTGTAACTCTATGTAGAGTGTCCTACAACCCCAAGAGGCAAGCCTCTTGGTTTGGGCTATTCCCGTTTCGCTCGCCGCTACTCAGGGAATCGATTTTTCTTTCTCTTCCTCCAGGTACTTAGATGTTTCAGTTCCCTGGGTGTGTCTCAGATGCGCTATGTATTCACGCAAATGTACTGCTCCATTACGAACAGTGGGTTTCCCCATTCGGAAATCTCCGGATCAAAGCTCACTTACAGCTCCCCGAAGCATATCGGTGTTAGTGCCGTCCTTCGTCGACTCCTAGTGCCAAGGCATTCACCGTGCGCCCTTATTAACTTAACCTAAAAGTTAAAAAGTCTTACACGTTGTGATTACGTAAATAATCACAACAGAATTTCTTGTTGTTTATTGTTTCAATGTCGTTTTATCCAGTTTTCAAAGAACAAGTATCGAATCTTCATATAAAAATGAACATTCAAAACTGAACTGCAAAACGTTAAGATACGAATAAAGATTCGTATTCCGATATTATCCTTAGAAAGGAGGTGATCCAGCCGCACCTTCCGATACGGCTACCTTGTTACGACTTCACCCCAATCATCTGTCCCACCTTCGGCGGCTGGCTCCCGTAAGGGTTACCCCACCGACTTCGGGTGTTACAAACTCTCGTGGTGTGACGGGCGGTGTGTACAAGGCCCGGGAACGTATTCACCGTGGCATGCTGATCCACGATTACTAGCGATTCCGGCTTCATGTAGGCGAGTTGCAGCCTACAATCCGAACTGAGAACGGTTTTATGGGATTTGCTCACCCTCGCGGGGTTGCGACCCTCTGTACCGTCCATTGTAGCACGTGTGTAGCCCAGGTCATAAGGGGCATGATGATTTGACGTCATCCCCACCTTCCTCCGGTTTATCACCGGCAGTCACCTTAGAGTGCCCAACTGAATGCTGGCAACTAAGATCAAGGGTTGCGCTCGTTGCGGGACTTAACCCAACATCTCACGACACGAGCTGACGACAACCATGCACCACCTGTCACCGCTGTCCCCGAAGGGAAAAGCCTATCTCTAGGCCGGTCAGCGGGATGTCAAGACCTGGTAAGGTTCTTCGCGTTGCTTCGAATTAAACCACATGCTCCACCGCTTGTGCGGGCCCCCGTCAATTCCTTTGAGTTTCAGTCTTGCGACCGTACTCCCCAGGCGGAGTGCTTAATGCGTTAGCTGCAGCACTAAGGGGCGGAAACCCCCTAACACTTAGCACTCATCGTTTACGGCGTGGACTACCAGGGTATCTAATCCTGTTTGCTCCCCACGCTTTCGCGCCTCAGCGTCAGTTACAGACCAGAAAGCCGCCTTCGCCACTGGTGTTCCTCCAAATCTCTACGCATTTCACCGCTACACTTGGAATTCCGCTTTCCTCTTCTGTACTCAAGTCCCCCAGTTTCCAATGACCTTCCACGGTTGAGCCGTGGGATTTCACATCAGACTTAAAGGACCGCCTGCGCGCGCTTTACGCCCAATAATTCCGGACAACGCTTGCCACCTACGTATTACCGCGGCTGCTGGCACGTAGTTAGCCGTGGCTTTCTAATGAGGTACCGTCAAGGTACGAGCAGTTACTCTCGTACTTGTTCTTCCCTCACAACAGAGTTTTACGATCCGAAAACCTTCTTCACTCACGCGGCATTGCTCCATCAGACTTTCGTCCATTGTGGAAGATTCCCTACTGCTGCCTCCCGTAGGAGTCTGGGCCGTGTCTCAGTCCCAGTGTGGCCGATCACCCTCTCAGGTCGGCTACGCATCGTCGCCTTGGTGAGCCGTTACCTCACCAACTAGCTAATGCGCCGCGGGCCCATCCTGTAGTGACAGCGAGATGCCGTCTTTTAACATCTCCTCATGTGAGGAAATGGATTATTCGGTATTAGCCCCGGTTTCCCGGAGTTATCCCAATCTACAGGGCAGGTTGCCCACGTGTTACTCACCCGTCCGCCGCTAAATCAGAAGAAGCAAGCTTCTTCATCATTCGCTCGACTTGCATGTATTAGGCATGCCGCCAGCGTTCGTCCTGAGCCAGGATCAAACTCTCCATAAGATCTGGATGACGATACGCAGCACATCGCTTTGTCAGCTTTCACTCGTTCGGTCAGTCACGTACGCTAGTACGTTCCTTCCCCCTCTCGATTGCTTCCTCGCACTGCACTACGTCTCGTCATCCAGCGAATAGAACTAGTTTAAAAGCTCATTTTGTTTTGCTGGCATCATCATTAAATGATGTCAAAATTGATTTGCTATCGAACTAACGAGTTAGTTGATAAGCTATATTTCTTAACGTTTTGCATGTTCAGTTTTCAATGTTCAATGTTCAATGTTCATATTGTTCAAGTCGTTTTGGCGACTTTATTAGTATAACTTATTTCAGATTTGATGTCAAACATTTTTTTGAAGTTTTTCAAGTTGTTTGTATCTCGTTCCGAAGGACAAGTATTAATATACATCGTATAGAAATAAAAAGCAACCCTTTTTATAAAAAATCTTAAATATCTTATAAACTATTGCACTTTTGCCCCTCATCATATATCAAAACTAGATTACTCATTGTAATTAATTGCGGATTTTCCCCTACTTATAGCTCTTCTATAACTTGTCTAACTAAAATATGAATATATTCTAGACTTTAATAAATATTAGTTTAAGTAATAGAAAACTCCTGAATCAATAAAATGAATTGAGAGCTGAATCATATACCGAAGAACAACAGCGCTTTATTTTAACTCATTCTATACTTATAATAAAGAAACAAGAAATCTACCAATATATCCTTTCCAAAATAATAGCAATTAATAGTAGAAAGTACATAAAATCCTCAAACTCTATAATGAAATCAAGGGGGGAATTATTGATGGAATGGCTAAACCACCTTAGTAATTATAATGAAATTATATTTAAATTAATTTTTGCTGCATTATTAAGTTTAATCATTGGTATAGAGAGGGAACTAAAAAAGAAACCGATTGGATTAAAGACGAGTATAGTAATCGCTACATTTAGCTGTCTTCTAACCTACATATCCATTGAAGCAGCTTATAAAGCCATTCCCAATGACTCAATAAATATTACGATGGATCCTTTGCGTTTAGCAGCACAAATAGTAAGTGGTATAGGTTTTCTCGGAGCAGGGGTTATATTGCGTAAAGGCAATGATAGTATAACCGGCTTAACTACTGCCGCAATGATATGGGGAGCCGGGGGAATTGGAATAGCTGTTGGTGCAGGTTTTTATGTTGAATCGGCACTTAGTGTAATTATTGTAATAGTGGGTATTGAATTGATACCACCCCTTCTTACTAAAATTGGACCAAAACGTTTAAGATCGAAGGAGTTATCATTAACAGTTTTAGTAGGAAATCCAGAAAGTATCCCTAAAGTATATGACTTTTTGCAAGGAAGCGGTGTTTATATAGAAAGCATCCGCATTAAAGACGTTACTTTAGACAATAATACTGTTAAACATGAAATGGATATGCGATTGTCCATAATTACTAAAAAAAATACGGCTGAATTCTACGCAACAATAAAAAAACAAAAATTTATTGAAACGGTAGACGTAGAATCGATTTAAAAGGAGCTATCATATGGGAGAATTATTCAAGTTATTAAAAGATGGGAACAAACCTTCTTTATTAGCAGCAATTGTAAATACTATTATTGCTTTATTAAAAGGTGGGGCATTTTTCTTTACTGGAAATGTAGCAATGTTTGCGGAAATGATGCACTCCATTGGAGATGCAGCAAACCAATTCTTTGTTTACATCGGTTCATCTTTGTCTAAAAAAGCACCCACTCCAAGATTTCCAAATGGTTTTGGACGTTTAGTAAACCTTGTTTGTTTAGGCGCTGTAATTATTGTTGGAATATTATCTTATGAGACTATTATTGAGGGTTGGCATCATATTCAACATCCAACCGAATCTACAGGTGTAGCAATAACCCTCAGCGTACTTGCAATTGCCATTGTGTTAGAATTTGTAGTTCTTTACAAAGCTGGGAAAGAAATATTGCACGAAGTAGGTGTAAAAGGTACACTCCTTTCGCCACTAACAACAAGTTTTGCTAACTTAAGCAGAGCTAAACCTGCAACAAAGCTTGTTTTTATGGAGGATTTAGTTGCAACATCAGGAGGTATCTTAGCATTTGTGGCTGTGCTAATTTCCCACTTCACTGGATTCTTACAAGCAGAAGGTATTGCTTCTATTATGATCGGTATAATGATGTTCTATGTTGTAGGAAAAGTATTCCTAGATAACGCTAGAGGTGCACTAGGGGAAACCGATGAGCAAATGCTTGTTCATATTGCTCATATAGTATCTGAAAATGAACATGTAAAAGATATACAAAAGCTTGAGGTTATTAAAGAAGGTGAATATCTCCATGTTGAAATAATTATAGAGATAGACCCTAAATATACATTCGCAGAGGTAGACGATATTAGCGACACTATAAAAGAATTGATATTAACTCAACAAGGAGTAACGGATATTACAATCTCATTTGATGAGGACGATGGAATCAGAACATGGACTCAACATAAGGATGAACGTACCGTTTTAAAAACACGTGATTAAAGTTTGGAGAGCATTTACAAATAGTAACAAAAAACCACATGACGAGTTGTCATGTGGTTTTTTGGAGTCATACTATTAAAGACAAGCTGTTAAAATTGTTTTAGTGTCTTCTGCATTAAGCTTATGGAAATTACCATATTCACCATAAACCATTGCTTTTTCTACCATAAGGTCAATTTTGCTATCATCTATATTATAGTCAGCTAATGTAGATGGCGCGTTTAAAGAATTCCAAAATTCCTCTAAGCGATCGATTCCTTCATAAGCTACTTCTTCTACAGATTTACCTTCAGGATTCACTTTAAAAACATTTTTTGCAAGTTTAGCAAAACGTTGTGGATTTACTTTTACGTTATGACGCATCCATCTAGGAAAAACGATAGCCAATCCACCGCCATGTGGAATATCATAAACAGCTGAGATTGCATGTTCTAAATTATGACTTGCCCAGTCACCGTTATAACCCATTTGCAAGAAGCCATTTAAACCTATTGTGCCTGCAAATAATATAGTTTCCCGATACTCATAGTTTGTTAGGTCATTGATGAGTTTTGGCCCTACTTCTATAACTGAACGCAGAGTTCCTTCTATCATTTCGTCTTGAACAGGAGTATTTGTTGCGTTGTTGTAGTATTGCTCAAACATATGGGACATCATATCTACTATTCCGTAAACTGTTTGATCAAGAGGAACTGTGAACGTGTTTACCGGATCTAAAATAGAAAATTTAGGATAAACTAAAGGGCTTCCCCAGCCATACTTTTCTAATGTATCTTCATTAGTAATAACAGACCCAGAATTCATCTCTGAACCAGTTGCTGCAAGAGTTAATATTGTACCAAAAGGCAGTGCTTCTTGTGGAATCGCTTTGCGTGTAACAAAATCCCAAGGATCTCCTTCGTATTTAGCCGCAGCAGCAATAAGCTTAGTACAATCTATCACTGAGCCTCCACCAACTGCGAGTATTACATCAATACCTTCCTTTTTACAAATATCAGCACCCCGTTTTGCAGTTGCCAATCTAGGATTTGGTTCCACACCCGCTAATTCAAATATTTCCATACCAGCTTCTTTTAATTCGACCATTACCTGGTCGTATAATCCATTTTTCTTTATACTACCTCCACCGTAAACGACAAGAACTTTCTTTCCGTAGGGAGATAACTCCACTTTAAGCTTACTTATTTGATCTTTACCAAAAATCAATTTCACTGGGTTATAAAATGAAAAAGCGTTCATCTAACATCCTCCTCTTTCCATACTTTCTTAATAATAAAAAACCCGCTTGTAAAATACAAGCGGATCACCTTACTATTATGTTTAAACCCAACCACGGAAACGGGATGCTTCTGCAGTTTTACGTACTCCAACCATATAAGCAGCTAAACGCATATCAATATTACGAGTCGTTGCAACTTCGTAAATGTTTTGGAATGCTTCAACCATTTTCTTTACTAGTTTTTCGTCTACTTCTTCTTCAGTCCAGTAGTAACCTTGGTTATTCTGAACCCACTCAAAGTAAGAAACAGTTACTCCACCAGCACTAGCTAAAACGTCAGGGACTAATAGAATTCCTCTATCATAAAGAATTTTAGTACCTTCTGTTGTAGTTGGCCCATTTGCTGCCTCTACTACGATATTAGCTTTAATATTATGAGCGTTCTCTGCAGTAATTTGGTTTTCAATAGCAGCAGGAACTAAAATATCACAATCTAATTCTAATAACTCTTGGTTAGAAATCGTATTTTCAAACAGAGTTGTTACGGTTCCAAAGCTATCACGACGATCTAATAGATAGTCAATGTCTAAACCATTTGGATCATGTAAAGCTCCGTATGCATCAGAAATAGCAATTACCTTTGCACCTTGATCACTCAAAAACTTAGCTAGGAAGCTTCCTGCATTACCAAAACCTTGGATAACTACACGTGCACCTTGCATGTCAATGTTGCGTCTTTTCGCTGCTTCATTGATAACAATAGTAACACCCTGAGCAGTTGCACGGTCACGACCTTGCGAACCACCAAGTACAAGTGGTTTCCCAGTGATGAAGCCAGGGGAATTGAATTGGTCCATACGACTATATTCATCCATCATCCATGCCATGATTTGAGCATTTGTAAATACGTCTGGAGCAGGGATATCTTTTGTCGGTCCAACGATTTGTCCAACTGCACGTACATATCCACGGCTTAGACGTTCGATTTCTCCCATTGACATCTCACGTGGATCACAAACAACTCCACCTTTACCTCCACCATAAGGAAGATCAACAATACCAGCTTTTAAAGTCATCCACATAGATAGGGCTTTCATTTCATCTGGTGTTACACCCGGATGAAAACGAACTCCTCCTTTTGTAGGTCCAACAGCATCATTATGTTGTGAACGGTATCCAGTAAATACTTTCACTGTGTTGTCATCCATACGTACAGGAATTCGAACTTCTAACATACGTAGTGGTTCTTTTAATAAGTCATACATTGCTTCGTCATAACCAAGTTTGTTCAGAGCCTCTTTAATGACAGCCTGGGTTGATGTGAACAGGTTTAAATTTTCAGCCATTTTAATTTTTCGCCTCTTTAATTTAATATTATTTCTTCGGAATAATTGTAACATAGAATTGTTGAAATTTGTCTAAGAATTATTATTTATTGAATACTTTTTGAATTCTTTCGATAGCCCAATCTAACTCTTCTTTTGAAATGATTAGAGGTGGAGCAAAACGAATTACTGTATCATGAGTTTCTTTACATAATAATCCTAGTTCTTTTAACTCCTCACAGAATGGACGTGCTTCAACCGTTAATTCCATTCCGATAAATAAACCGCGACCACGAACGTCTTTAATAGAAGGATGTTTAATATCTCTCAATGCATCCATAAAATAATTACCTAATTCAAGAGAGCGATCAGCTAATTTTTCATCCACTAGGACATCTAATGCTGCTAAAGAAACAGCGCATGCCATAGGGTTACCACCAAATGTAGATCCATGGGAGCCAGGGTTAAATACACTTAAAATTTCTTTATTTGCAACGATACATGAGATTGGGAATACTCCACCACCTAATGCTTTTCCTAAAATATACATGTCTGGGTCTACTTCTTCCCACTCACAGGCAAACATTTTACCAGTACGGCATAAACCAGCTTGGATTTCGTCTGCGATAAATAACACATTATTTTCACGACATAATTCACGTGCAGCTTTCATGAAACCAGCAGGAGGAATAATAATTCCAGCTTCCCCTTGAATCGGTTCGATTAAGAAAGCAGCTGTATTTGGTGTAATTGCAGCTTTTAATGCTTCTAAATCACCGTAGGGAATTAATTTAATACCAGGAAGCAATGGTCCGAATCCTCGTTTGTACTCAGGGTCAGACGAAAGTGAAACTGCTCCCATAGTACGGCCGTGGAAGTTTCCATTACAAGCAATTACTTCTGCTTGGTCAGCTTCAACGCCTTTAACATCATATGCCCATCTACGAGCTGCTTTAAATGCAGTTTCAACTGCTTCTGCACCAGTATTCATTGGTAATACCATATCTTTTCCTGTTAACTCACTAACTTTTTCATACCACGGACCTAATTGATCATTGTGGAAGGCACGAGAAGTTAAAGTTACACGATCAGCTTGGTCTTTTAAAGCTTGAATAATTTTTGGATGGCGATGCCCTTGGTTTACTGCCGAATATGCCGATAGCATATCCATGTATTTGTTACCTTCAGGATCTTTTACCCAAACCCCTTCAGCTTCTGATACTACGATTGGAAGTGGGTTATAGTTGTTTGCACCAAATTTGTTCGTTTGCTCAATCACTTGTGATGAAATAGTCATTCACTCATTACCCCTTTTATTTATAATGAAGGCAGACTTTAAATCAAGTCTGCCTCGAAAATCTTAAAGCATTTCAGATGTTGTTTTTGCTTGCATATGAAGTTGTACATAATCTGGACCGCCAGCTTTTGAATCTGTACCAGACATATTGAATCCACCGAATGGTTGGTACCCAACAATAGCACCAGTACATCCACGGTTAAAGTATAAGTTACCAACATGGAAATCTTCACGCGCTTTTTCTTGGTTTAAACGGTTGTTTGTAATAACAGCACCTGTCAAACCATATTCAGTATTATTAGCAATTTCAAGCGCCTCATCGAAATCTTTCGCTTTAGAAATACCAACAACTGGTCCGAATATTTCCTCTTGCATAATACGTGCTGTTGGAGATAGATCAGCAATTACAGTTGGTTGGATAAAGAATCCTTTAGAATCATCACCAGTACCACCAGTAATTAGACGACCTTCTTCTTTACCAATTTCGATATAACTCATAATTTTTTTGAATGACGCACCATCAATAACTGGACCAACGAAATGCTCATCCTTATCTGGGATACCAACTGTTAAAGCGTTTGTTAATTCTTCTACACGGTTTAATACAGTATCGTAAACATCTTCTACGATTACTGCACGTGAACATGCAGAACATTTTTGACCACTGAATCCAAACGCGGATTTCACGATAGATTGGGCTGCTAATTCTAAATCAGCTTCTTTATCCACTATGATTGTATCTTTACCACCCATTTCAAGAATAGAACGCTTAATCCAAATTTGCCCTGGAGCTAATTTAGAAGATTTTTCAACGATTCCAAGACCTACATCACGTGAACCAGTGAAACTGATTAAACGCGTACGTGGGTGTTCTACCATGAAGTCACCAATTTCAGCACCAGAACCTGGGATGAAGTTAACTACTCCTGGAAGCATACCTGCTTCTTCTAATACCTCTACAAATTTATAAGAAACAACTGGAGTTGTAGAAGCTGGCTTTAATAGTACAGTGTTACCTGCTACCATAGCAGCAACAGTAGTACCAGCCATGATTGCAAATGGGAAGTTCCAAGGTGAGATAACAACAGCAACACCTAGTGGAATATAGTTATATTGGTTATACTCACCTGGGCGGCTTTCAACTGGTGCACCATTTTTTATACGCAACATTTCGCGACCATAGTATTCTAAGAAGTCAATTCCTTCAGCAACTTCTACGTCAGCTTCAACCCAAGTTTTCCCTGCTTCTCTTGACAATAAAGCGCTGAATTCAAATTTGCGGCGACGAATGATTGCTGCAGCTTTGAAAAGTACGTCTGCACGTATTTCAGGTTTTACTTTTTTCCAAGTTTTGAATGTTTCATCTGCAATATCCATAGCTTTAGAAGCAATTTCTTTTGATGCTTTTGAAACAGCACCAACAAGTTCTTCTTTTTTTGCTGGATTATAAGATTTTATTTTAGCTTCTGTAGTAATACGTTCCCCACCAACGATTAACGGAAAATCATTTCCTAGGTATGCATCAACTACTTTGTAGCCTTCTTGAATTGCTTTTTTATTTTCTTCTTTCGAAAAATCTGTGAATGCTTCATGTTTGTAAGGTATCAAATGTATATCCTCCTTTAATTTGGGCGCAAAAAAAATTTGCAGTTTCTTTTAGTTTACATATATAATAATGCAAAAGATTGTTGCGTATTTCAAGTAAAAAATTCTAAAATGTGAAATATTTTTTTGAGGTGAGCCATTTGGACGAACAAATAAAAGATTTTCTGCCGTTTTATAAATTTGCAACTGAGCAAGTAGCAGTAGGCATTCACGCTGTCGACTTATCCGGCAAAACGATTATTTACAACGAAAAAATGAAAGAAATTGAAGGGCTAAATTTAACAGATGTTGTCGACCGTTCCATATTTGAACTATTCCAATTTGAACAACAAGAGAGTACATTATTAAAAGTTTTACATAGTGGGGAACCAGTATTACGTGCTAAACAGACCTACTGGAATCGAAATGGTCAGGAAATAACCACTATTAATGATACATACCCTATATGGCAAGATGAAAAACTTATAGGGGCAGTTGAATTTTCTCGTGATATAACTGCTTTAGAAAGGCTAATTTATCAGCCTTTAAAACGATACAATGAGGCAATCACCCTTTCTAGCATTACTGCTGTTTCGACGGATATGCAGGAAGTATTAGAACGCTCGGTTAAAGCAGCACATGTAAGAATGCCAGTTCTCTTAGTTGGAGAAGCTGGTACTGGCAAGGATTTAATAGCTGAAGGTATTCACAATCAGCTTTCGCCTGTAAATAAACAGTTTATCTCTCTTTTTTGCCATAGCTCAGATAGTTTTTTAATAAACAAATTTCAAAAAGAGCTTTCTGATATCTCGCACTGTACAATATTTTGTGAAAGAATTGATTTATTATCCCTCGATTTACAAAATGAACTGTTGCAAATTCTTACTTCAAACGAATCACGACAAAATTTATACATTGCAAGTATTGGCGATGATCCGGTAGATCTTATATCCACTAATAAGTTAAGCAAGGAATTATATTATTATTTTGCCCAGGTAACAATAAGCATTCCTCCTTTACGTAAACGAACTGAGGATATTTTACCCTTTACGTATGATTACTTTAATCGATATTTAAATCGCTATGGCTCCACTATTAATGAAATTGATGACGATGTTATCCAAGCTTTTTTAATGTATGAATGGCCAGGAAATCTAAAAGAATTGGAATTACTTTTGGATGAAATAAGCTCAATGGTAACTACTGAGCAAATTTTGAAGTTTGATATGTTGCCTCTCCACTTTAAGATGAAGGTTCAGGATTTTAACGAGACTCTAGGAAAAGCAGAGGATTTTGTTATTACTTCTGATAAGGAATTAGTTCCACTTGATGAGTATTTACGTTCTGCAGAAATGTATTATCTGCAAAAAGCTTTAGATAAATTTGATGGGAATATTACCAAAGCTGCCGAAGCCCTCGGAATGAGCAGACAAAATTTGCAATACAGGATACGTAAGATGAAGAAGTAAGGCTTGGACTTTTTAAGGGTTGGTCGTGATTTGCTCTTACCGCTAACCCAAATTTACGTTTACTTGCTTCCACTTGTTATTTACTTGCTCTCCACTCTAGTTTACTTGCACTAATGGTTAAAATACTTGCTCTCTAACTTCTAATACTTGCTCATGAGTAGCATATACTTGCTAAAGGGATAAATTCCCCAATTATCTAAAAGCAAAAAAGGATTTATACAGTGGTTTTCATCACTGTATAAATCCTTTTATAGTGCCGATTTTTTAATCCAGTCGGCTAATTTTTCTTTCAATGTATTAAATCCTTCCTCATCATGTTCATCTACTCGATCTTGAAGTGATTTCCGAGGTCTATCATCACGTTTTGGTAGTGTTGGCTTTTCTTGAAGTACTCGCATTGATAAGCTAATTTTCCCTGCTTCATCGTCAATTTCTAGAATTTTCACCTCTACCTCTTGCCCTACAGTTAAAAATTCTTCCACTTCTTTTACATACCCGTATGTTATTTCTGAAATATGCACTAAGCCTTGTGTTTGCTCATCTAAACTAACAAAGGCTCCGTATGGCTGAATCCCTGTAACTTTACCCGTGACAACATCTCCTACCTTATAATTTTGAGTCATAATTTCGTTCCTACTTTCTTATATACGTTATAGTCATGTTAAATTATAACATAGTAGGAAGTATGACGGCAAAAATCACTGTATGGGCATAAAGGGCGGTCGCCAGCCATTTTCCGTTTTGATGAGTTGAAATCCAATTACCTCATTCTCATCAGAACTCCGTCTATCGGATTGTTTCGTTAAGATTACTACTCCATAGTCCGCAGCATTTTGTATAAACTCCAGCTCTTTAAATTCAAGTTTAATATTATCAATAACCTGTTGCTTTCCATTTAGATATTCATCTTTTGGAATTTGTATTTGTGTATCATCTTTTATATACAACTCGTATTGCGTTTCGTAATCCTTTAGCTGAATTGAGTAGTAATACAATCCCACAATTTCCTCAGGAGTGGCCTCCTTTAATGCTGTTTGATCATGTGTTCCTGCAAACGACTTATATAATGCATGCACTCGCTGAACAAATTCATCGTCCACTTGCACCTCAAGTCCCTGGTGCATGAACTTCTCCAAATCTCCAGTCTTTGCAAGATGAAGTGCATTTTCTATATCCCCGTAAGTTAAGTCATCCCATTCCTCAGATTTCTTCCAACCTGACTTTTCAAAATCAGCCACTATTGGAGTTAATAAATATGGAGAAGGAGAAATTTTATCTTCGTTTTTCATCATATTCCAAATCTCTCTATACTCTTCTTTGACCATTCCATTTTCATCAAACACTGGATTTTCTTCCGTCCCTTTTACTAGAAAATAAAATACGCTTATATAATAGGTATCCATTATATCCCCTCCGTATTCCTCTTCATTCACGTATGCATCCAACATGTAATCCTCCATGGCTAATAGAGTTTGTGCTGTTTCATTCATGGGATATAATAGTTCCCAAGCATACGTAAATGGCTCCTGCGCCATCATTTGCAGATAACCAGTTGAAATAGGATCTAATACTATAGAAAATACGGAAGAATAATTTGGTTCTAAACTAAAACTAAACCTAATATCGATTCCATCTCCTATCAACACTAACTGAAGACCCTGCATTTCAGCGTTCTCCCTCATTGTTCGGAACCCATCAGGTAGATATTGTTCATTTTCAAGAATTTTATCGATGTTATATAAACCATTCACTTTGTAGGGTTCTAGTTCTTTTTTATATTTATCAAGTTTATCGTTCGTATATAGTTTGAAATGATTAAACTTCGCATTATATTTTCTTAAAAATGAAACTGTTTCAGCTTTATCAAGTTTATCTCCTTCATTAAGCTCTTTAACCATTTCAGAAGGAAGTAACAAACCACTCATTGTATTTTCATAATATGTTTCTAAATTGGAATCAGAATGATTGTTAAGAAAGGAGTCTTCACGTTCTGCCGTATAGTGTTCAAAACTACTATCTGCAAATTCAATAAAAGGAATTTGTGAAAACTCTTCCTCTGAAAGGTTTAATAATTCTCTCTTTTTTTCTCTTTCAATTGGATAATCTTTCTTCAACTGTTCAATAAATTCTTTCGTAGCATCTGACATCTGCTCCCCTTGTTGGATCTTTTTCTCGTCTTGTAAAATATAACTGTTTCCCAGAATCCCAATGACAAACACACTAGCTATGCTTACTGCCCACACAGTAATTCGTTGCCATTTGGATCCTTTACTTTTCTTTTCAACTGGAGCTATATTATTTTCATTTTCTATTTTCTGTAGAATCTCATCAGTATCTACAGATGAAGGTAATCGATCATAGGATGACTTTAAAAGATTTAGGCGTTCTTCTAATTGTTTATCGTCCATGTCTAACTCCTCCATTCAATTGTAATGCTGATTTTAATAATGCCTTAGCTCTCAATTGACGTATTTTTATCGTCGATAGGGGTACATTTAATACTTCTGCAATTTGTTCATAGGATAATTCATGAAAGTAAAACATAATGATAGGATGACGATATTTTTCATCGAGTGATTGAATGGCTTTATGGAGTTCGCGGTCTTCTTCAAATACTAAAACTCGATCTTCTGCGGATTTTGACATGTAAGTTTCTCTGATTCCTGTATTTAGCTTATGACTCTTTTCTTTTTCCTTTGTTTCTTTTCTGTAATAATCTCTAGCTGTGTTTAATGTGATTTTGTATAACCACGTGGTAAACCGATCACGCTGAAATTGATGTAGAAATCGGTATAGCTTCACGAAAACTTCTTGAGTTACATCCGGAATGTCATGAACCAGAACGCCACACTGAAATGCAAACTTTTCAACGGTCCTGTGATGTATATGTATAAGTTCTGTATATGCTGCTTTGTCCCCCTGTGGTGCTCGTTCTATTAACTCAAGCTCTAACATAATCCTCCCTCTTTCTCTTTACTCTACTGATGATACGAAAGATTGTTCTAGATTGTTTCACAAATCAGTTTACATTTTCTATAAATCCTCGTGTACAATAAGACAGTCCTATTAAAGGAGGAATTATCGTGACAAACCGAGATCATTTTGGATCTAAAATTGGATTTATATTAGCGGCAGCCGGAAGTGCAATTGGACTAGGTGCGATTTGGAAATTTCCATATATGGCGGGTACAAATGGAGGTAGTGTATTCGTAATTTTGTTTATTCTATGTACCTTTCTTATTGGTCTACCTATATTGCTTGCTGAATTTGTAATTGGAAGAAAAGGCCAAGCAGATGCTGTTAGTGGCTTTAAAAAACTGGCACCTGGAAAACCTTGGTTTTTGATCGGTTGGGCAGGTTTTGCATTTTCTTTTATCATATTATCATTCTATAGTGTTGTTGGTGGTTGGATCTTATCTTATTTGTTCCGCGCTGTTACATTTAGTTTAAATGGGAATAATGAAACATTCTTTAATGACTTGTTTAATACAGTTATCTCAAATCCATGGGAGGTTGTAATTGCTCAGGCCACTTTCATTCTACTCACGATTTGGATTGTAGCGGGTGGGATCAAGGGTGGAATTGAGAAAGCCAGTAAATGGATGATGCCAATCCTGCTCATTTTCTTTGTTATTTTAGCAATTCGGTCTCTTACTTTAGATGGCGCTATCGAAGGAATTAAGTTTTTATTCGTACCAGATTGGTCATACTTCACATGGGAAACTGCTTTACTTGCTTTAGGTCAGGCTTTCTTCTCTTTAAGTGTTGGTGTTTCTGGAATGATTACTTATGCATCTTATTTACCGAAAGAAACTAAACTGGCATCGTCGGCAATGAGTGTATCTGTCTTGAATATCGGAATATCTATTATGGCAGGGCTTGTTATTTTTCCGGCAGTGTTTGCATTAGGCTTTTCCCCCGACGCAGGACCTGGCTTAGCATTTATAATAATTCCAGCAGTATTCGAGCAGATTATTTTTGGTCAGTTTTTCTTAATTTTATTTTTCATATTACTTTTATTTGCTACACTAACTTCTTCTATCAGCATGTTAGAAATAATTGTATCAATTGGGATCAAATCAAAATATGATAGAAGGAAACGAGCAGCCTGGGTATACGGATTCCTCATCTTCTTAGTTGGAATTCCAAGTGCCTTATCTTTTGGTGTACTATCAGACGTCGATATCCTAGGTATGTCCATCTTTGACTTCGCTGACTTCCTTACAAGTAGTATTGGATTACCGTTAGGAGCATTATTTATTTCATTATTTGCTGGTTTCCATTTTTCTAAGTCCATGCTAATCCATGAGCTTAGAATGAATAATTTTTTATTAAATTCTTGGTATATTATTGTACGTTTTGTCGCTCCGCTTGCAATAATCATCGTTTTTATTCAAGGTGCTTTGAAGTTATTAATGTAAAAATTGTACTTTTTCTGACAATAATATCAAAAGTTCTACGAAGAATTGTGTTATAATAAATAATAATTAAGACAGGAGTGGATGGAATCATGAAGAAAGATTTACATGAGCAATTACGTCAATTAAGAGAAGAGCGTAACATTACGCTAGAAACTCTTGCATTAAAAACAAGAATTGGTACTGGAAAGTTAGAAGCCTATGAATCAGGCGCAGAAACTCCATCAGTACAAACAATATTGAAATTGTCGAATGCACTTGAAGTTCCAGCTTCTAACTTATTAGACGGTCTTCAAGAAGTTTAATTTATAAAAAAAGCTTTCGGTTTAAAAACCGAAAGCTTTTTCGTTTTATATAATACATTTCATTTCATACTTTAACGCTATTAGTTTATAAGATATATCCACACATTTTTCTAAAGGAATCCATTCTTCAAAAGAATGTTCATAAATTTCCTGAATTCGTTTTGCCAATTCAGATGGGTGATCAATATTTTGCAAATATGCGACTACGTCTGCAGTTTCTGTTTCATATGCATTTTCTCCAATGTGAAATGGGTCCCATTGTTGCAATGTCCAAACTGCTCTTCTATTCATCTCAATTGTGTCCATTTATTTTCACCTTACTAGTTTTATTAGATAGGGTTATAATAACATAATAAATACAAATTGAAAGGGGAAATTACTTTGTCTATTTTTTCTACTGTTTTTAATCGCCGAAATACATATTCAGCCAAATGGGATATGTTAGAGCAAGTATATTCTATCAACGATGCTTCGGAGGTACTACCTATGTGGGTAGCGGATATGGATTTTGCCATCCCATCCGTTATTATCGATGCGCTACATAAACGAATGGAACATCCGGTATTTGGTTATTCCATGGCGCCTGAGGAAACAAAATCATCCCTTACTAATTGGGTAGCTGAAAAGCATCAACTTACTATAAAAAATGAATGGATTCTGTTTCTCCATGGGGTCATTCCTGGAATAGCAGAAGCTATTGAAGCATTCACTGAAGTTGGGGATAAAGTTCTTATCCATACGCCCGTATATCCTCCATTTATGAGTGTACCTACAAATTTAGGTAGAACTGTAGTCACTAGTCAGTTATTAGAAAAGAATAATTCCTACGAGATGGACTGGGAATCATTTGAGGACTGTTTAAAAAATGATGTGAAGGTTTTTATCTTATGTAATCCACATAATCCAGGTGGAAAGGTATGGAGCGAAAAAGACTTAACGAAGATAGCTACACTTTGTCAACAATATAATGTTTTAATCTTGTCAGATGAAATTCACTCGGATCTCATCTTCGAACCAAATAAGCATATACCAATGCTTAAAGTGGCGGAAGATCCAAATAACATCATAACTTTTTTAGCACCTACAAAAACATTTAACCTAGCAGGAATTCAAGCTGCTACTATGGTTGTTCCCGATGAGAAAAAACGGAAGGTTTTAGAAAATCTTGAGATGAACCGTGGATATATGGGATTAAATATATTTTCTCTTACAGCACTCCAAACAGCATACGAACAAGGTAATCCTTGGCTGGAGGAACTGTTAGAAGTATTGACAATAAACATGGATTACGTGGTAGAAAACCTCTCGAAATTAGATGGCATAAAGGTTTCCAAACCAGAGGGTACATATTTACTTTGGATCGATTATCGTGGGACTGGCCTTTCAGAAAAAGAAATGATGGATCGACTATTAACGGTTGGAAAGCTCGCTCTAGAGCCTGGCTCTAAGTATGGAGAAGCTGGAAATGGATTCTTACGAATGAATGTGGCCTGTCCACTCTCTACTGTGGAAGATGGAGTTTCCCGCTTCGTAAAATCACTGCAATAGACATAATTTGAATAACAATATCTACTTTAAGAAAAGCGTAAGTGCTCTTTAAAAGAATTAAACTTATTTTTTACTGTCTCCGGAGTGCTTCAGACTGGCATTGTTACATCTTTTCGGGGGATTTCAAGAGGTTGGTCGTGATGAATACCACGATCAACCTCTCTTTTTTCGGTAATCTTGTGGAGCTTATCTATTAAAACACTAAAAGACCCTTCATCACGAAAGGTCTTTTAGTATTTCTTTTATCATTATGGAAACTGTCATTTAAGTTTATCTTGTTTTGTTTGCATAATTCTTTCTTCTAAAACTTTTGCTTTTTCTGCATCTTTTTTAGATTTTTTTAGCAACCATCTAAAAACGAGTACGCAAATAACCATTAAAACAACTAATTCTATTACTACAGGTATATATTCCGATTTATCTTCTGGAAAATATAAAAAAGCTAGATGTAAAAACGAGAACATATTTACACTCCTCTAATTATTTCTGAACAACTTCGATTGAATCTATAGTAATATCAACTACTGGCTTATCATTTGCATCAGTCTCAACTGCTGCCATCTGGTCAACTATATCTAAACCTTCAATTACTTGTCCAAATACTGTATGTTTTTGATCAAGATGAGGCGTGCCACCCATTTTTTCGTATGCTTCAGCAATTTCCTTTGGCCATCCACCATCGATCATTTGCTGTGCTGTTGCAGGTGGTTCAGAAGCTTGAACGATGAAGAATTGACTACCATTTGTATTTGGTCCGGCGTTTGCCATTGAAAGAGCTCCTCTTAAATTAAAAAGATTCATGGAAAACTCATCCTCAAATTCTGCTCCGTAAATACTTTCTCCACCCATACCAGTACCAGTTGGATCTCCACCCTGAATCATGAAATCTTGGATAATTCGGTGAAAAATCATTCCATCATAATAACCGTTTTCTGCATGTGTTAAGAAATTCTCCACTGTTTTTGGTGCTAGTTCAGGGAATAATTTTATCTTAATTGGTCCCATTGATGTATTCATTGTTACTAAAGCTTCGTTTGAAGCAATCTCTTTTGAAAGTTGTGGATACATTATTTTCTCTCCTTCTTGTTGGGTATCAGAATTTACAGTAGAATCTTCTTTTTCTACCTCTTCCTTCTGTGCACTAGAATCATCTGTTCCACACGCACTTAAAAAGCAAATAGTTGTTGCTATACCTATTAGTAATAATATTTTTTTCATGAATTATTCACCCCAAATTAGTTTACCATAACAATACACCATAATTCAGTGACAAAGTATCTAACTTTCTTCGACACACTAAATGTTCTATAATAGAAATAGAACAGTTACGCTACCATAGAAAGAAGGGATTTCAATGAGCGTACAAAAACGAAATTTTACGATCATGTGGTTTTCTATCTTTCTAGTTTCGGCCACTATGACGATGATAATGCCATTTTTATCATTATATATAAATACAATGGGAGATTTCTCCGAGGCTTATGTACAAAAGTGGTCTGGACTAGTGTTCGGTGCTACATTCGTGTCTGCATTTTTAATGTCACCTATCTGGGGAAGAATCGCAGATAAATACGGGTATAAACCAATTCTTATCATTAATGGATTTGGGATTGCTCTAAGTGTCTTGCTAATGGGGTTTGTTAATTCTGTTGAAGCCTTCTTTGTCCTCCGTTTATTTATGGGAATCGTTACTGGATTTATCCCAACCTCCTTGGCCTTTATAAGCTCCCAAACTCCAAAGAATATCGCTGGAAAAACGATGGGTACATTACAGATGGGTAGTGTTTCTGGTACTCTTTTCGGTCCTATTATTGGTGGATTTCTAGCAGATACATTCGGTTTCCAATACACATTCATTATTACAGCAACAGCTGTTTCTATTGCGGCGTTAATCGTACTTTTTGGTATACATGAGATTCGAAAAGAGAAAAAAGCTGGTGACCACGAATATTCTAGAAAGACTGTTATTTCAAGTATATTTCATCACCGACTCGTTCTAAATGTTCTAATGATTTCTTCGTTGATACAAATTGGACTGTTTAGTATTCAACCTCTCTTATCCTTATATGTTTCTCAATTAACTGATTCTAAGGAAGTTGCACTTCTCGCGGGTGTAACCTTTAGTGCGACCGGAGTCGGTAGTCTATTGTTTGCTAGAACTTGGGGGAAGCTCGGTGATTCGATTGGATATGAGAAGATATTATCCTTCCTTCTAATCCTTGCCTTTGTGTTTATCATTCCTCAGGCATTCGTGTCAGAACTATGGCAACTAATAATTCTACGGTTCTTATTCGGCATTGCCTCAGGTGGATTAATACCGATTACTACTGCTTTAATACGAAGAGAAGCCCCGATTGAGGTTCAAGGTGAACTAATGGGCTATAATACAAGTTTCCGCTTTTTAGGTAATATAATCGGGCCAATGTTTGGAGGCTTTATAAGTGGGTATATCGGTATTTCATCAGTCTTTTTTGTTACCGGTGCATTGTTCTTAATCGCATTTACAATCATCTACTTCGCTAGAAAGAAACCTCGAAAAGATTTTGAGGATGTATTGATAGAAGAAGAAATGCATGCAAAATTATCGTGAAGATAGCACACTTTCAATACCGAAAGTGTGCTATTCTTTTTATTAGAAAAGAATAATATTCTTTTTACTACTGTCCAGCCCAAGCCCCTAGACCATTGGATAGTTTAAAATTTGTGTGGCTCATAATCCAGGACAAACCTAGGCGCTTGCGCTTTTCTTATAAGATTATTGGAATTGGAGTGCAAGTTTATGCGTCAAGCAATCGGATATATTATCGTTCTTCTTTGCTTTCCTCTCATTTGGATTTTATATTCGTTTATCCATAGTGAGATTTTAACTGCCTCAGAGTTTAAAGAAGATTTGAAAGGGGCTATTCCCCTCAATCCACCAGCAATTACTTCGCCTATCGTGCTTTTAGATAAAGATAAGGTAATTTTTTCAGAGGATTATATCGAGTGGCGAGATCCCTTGCCATTGGAATCCATCCCCCTCTTCGTTCAAGAGGTACTGATTCAAAGTGAAGATGTAGAGTTTTATAATCATATTGGCTTTGATTTTAGTGCGATTTTTCGTGCTGTTTTTGCAAATGCAGCAGCAAATTCAAGCAACCAGGGTGCGAGTACAATCACTCAGCAATTAGTAAGGTTACGTTACTTGTCAACAGAAAAAACATATGAACGTAAAGTCACTGAACTAGTCTACGCCTACGAGATGGAAAAACAATCTAACAAAGATGAAATACTAGAAAATTATTTAAACGAAATATACTTTAGCAACAAGGTGTATGGAATTGGCGCAGCCGCAACCTATTATTTTGGAAAACCGTTAAATGCATTAACTGAAGCGCAGCAAGTATTTATAAGTGCTATTCCAAATAACCCCAGTGTATATAACCCATTGAAAAATTTTGAAGCTACTAAAAAGCGGCAAGAATTGTTGATTGATATTTTAGTGAAAAACGATAAAATTTCTACAGAGCATGGGAATATGCTAAAAAATGAGCCTATTGTTCTTCAAACAAAAACAAAGACACAATTGTACCCTGTCTATAGTACGTACGTATTAGACGAACTAAAGTCCTTGATCAGTATTAGCGAGGGATTTCAAGAGAAAATCGAATCGGCTTCCAATGAGCAGCAAGCAGTGTTTCATAAAAATGAATTACAAACTCGCGTGAATGAAGTAATTTCTCAAGGGCTAGTCGTTCATACCGCATTAGACCCTAACAAACAAAAAGAGGATGTCTCATATATTGATAACCTTTTAAAAAACACTAAAGACTTACAGGCTGCTTCTGTTGTTATTAATAATGAAACAAGAGAAATTGTTAGCATGTTCGGTGGTAGAGATTATCGAAAGTTTGATTTTAACCGGGCTAATCAAGCTGTACGACAACCTGGTTCTGCTTTAAAACCATTACTAGTTTATGGTCCTGTTTTTGAAATGACATCTTTAACTCCAAACAATGAAATAAGTGGTGGTAAATTATGTATTGCGAGTTATTGTCCGCAAAATTATGGGGGGGCCGTATATGGAAATGTCTCCTTAAAACAAGCTTTTCGTTTTAGTCATAACACCCCAGCAGTCCGTCTATTACAAACTGTTGGAATTGAGGAAGCATTTGCGAAGCTAGACCAATTCCAGTTCAACCATTTAATAGAGGGTGACCATACTTACCCTGCAGCTCTAGGTGGTTTAACAAATGGAGTAACCACACTTGAGATGGCGGATGCTTACACAAGTTTTATTGACGGAATGTATAAACCCGCTCATGCTATTCGCAAAGTCACCAATAAGAATGGCGATACTCTATATGAATGGAAAGAAGAAAAGATGGAAGTATGGTCCCCTAAAACTGTAAATATAATGAGAGATTTACTTTCAGATGTTGTAGTTAACGGAACTGGCAAAGGGATTAACGTTAGGTCATCTTATGTTGGGGCTAAAACAGGTACAACAAATGACTTTTATGACTACTGGATTACAGGTCTTACCGATACTTATACAGTAGCAGTATGGATTGGCTATGATATGCCGAAAAATATGAAGCCAATAGAATCTAAAAAGATTCACCATAAAATATTTAACCAAATAATGAATTAAGAAAAACCTGTTTCTATCGTATTCGGAGGGCTTTGGATAGACTTGTTGCTATATTTTTACCGTATGGTTTTTAGAAAGTTGGTCGTGACTGAATTCACAGCCGACTTACTTTTCTCGATAATTTTATGGTGTTTGTCGTCCTTCGCCATCCTACAACTTTAGGAAAAGGATTAGTGTCTTTTGAGGAAATTAGTGAAAAGAAAAAATCCCCTCTTACTGTGCTGGGTCAGAAGTCGAAATTTTATTGGATAAGGAGAAACCTATACTAAATAATGGATATTTAATAAAATTGATTGGAATGGAGGGGCGACTCCTACGGGAATAGCGTGACGCCTGAGACTACAGGCTGAGGCCACGCCCGTGGAAAGCGTCCCTGGAATGGAAATCAATTTTGTGCACAGCAAAAAAAACAGCATTTTTCTCACAGAGAAAAATGCTGTTTTTGGGTTCTGTCCCAGCCTCTTTTTCGCTATTTTTTGGTGAATGCTTCTTATTTAGATATTCCCTCTCAAAGGATATCTAATTGAACTCTTATGGCTTTGTACAAATAATTTCATTACATAATAGCTACTGAAGCTTAGTCATTAAACAAATCCTACAATTTCTCGAATAACAAACGGAACTTCATTAGGCATTTTAATAACAAACAAATGGTCTGCTTCATCTTCACTTGGTGCTATTATATCACCTGTATTGGTCTCTGCCTGCTGCCTAGAAAGTACTTCGTCAAAAGTAATGGCGGTCCTTAATATACTTGTACTTCGCATACTTTCAGAGATTCTCTCTTCCAAAATATGATCTGGTATTTCAAAATTCACAAGAATACAAGTAAAACCTTTGCTTTGATAATAATCAATTAGTCTTATACGGCCTTTACGATTTCTATTGGAATTGCAAAGAATTAAATGGCAATTAGTCTCATGAACTATATGATGAACAATCGTCTGTGTAAGTGCATACTTAATCGTATTACTCCCTTGCTGGGGCAATAATGATTGGTAATATGTATTCAGGAATTCCGCATGGTTATCTTGATCAATCACAACTGAGTTGAGAAGCTCTTTTTCTAGAGCTTTCGCAAATGTCGTTTTGCCACTATGTGTTTTTCCTACAGTTATAATTGCTAATCTGTTCATCAGACCTCTCCATTCTAGACTTCAAGATTACCCACCGCTTTATTCATAATACTAAAATAGATATAAAGCTACGATAAAAGGTAGTTACTATCGCCATTACATATATCAAGGTAAGCACCACACTTAAGTCTTGAGGTGGTGTTTTTAATACAATTCACATTAAGGATGGTGACGCTCGCAGAGTGAGTGATATAGATGAGACCTCACAACCGCTAAGCGGTGATGACTCTTCTCTCCCTATGGCAAATTTCAATAAAACTTAAAGAAATGGTAGACTAGCAACTATCCCATTATATAACTTGATAATTATATAAATAACAAGCGCGATGAAAAGACTCCAAATAATGATTTCAAACATGACTAAACCAAGTGTACCGACAAGACTCATCGAACTGCTTAATTTATAAACTACATAAACAAAATAGATAAAAGTAGTTAACAAAAATACAATTAGTAGTAATTGTATTGATTGAAATCCAACAAGAGAGATAACAGCTCCAACAAAAAAGATTACAAAGCCTCCCCGAGCCTGCGACATAGTTTTCCCTTCATAATCCTTGGAGAAAAATAACATACCAATTTCATGAATTGTCTCTGCAATTAGTTTAAATGCCGAAAAAACCATAAAATTAATTAATACCAGTATGATCAGCAAAAACAGTTTTAGTTCCAGGTCAGACAGAAATTCTCTCATTCCCCCGTAAACACCAATTACCTTAAAAAGATCTATAACTTTATTCATCGTAAATGTAGCGAAAGATAAACTAAATAATACTATTGTTATTAGTGGTAAAAAGCCAAAGACATAAGGGTTTTTCATAAATACTCCTTTATTTTACTTACTGTTATATTTTCTTTTTTGTTCAACTATTGTTGAAGCAAGTGAATTCTTTATGACATTTAAAAATACGTTGTTCTACTTATTTAACTAATCCTAAATATCATATCGAAAGAAAGTGACTATATGCAATAGTCCATGCAAATAAAGCTTATTTACGTTATAATTTTATAGATGCGTTATATACACACTTATTTGAGAGGAGGATTCCCTTGTCCCTAATTTTCGCAATTTTTTTGCCCATAATAATAGCGCTAGTGATTCCTTTTTTGTTCAAGAAAGTTTCTAATATTCATACAGGTTGGTTTGTACTACTTGTTCCACTTGCTTTAGTATTCTTTTACGGCACCTATATACCAACTGTTATGGATGGTCGCACATACATAGAAGAGTTCTCTTGGGTTCCATCATTGGATATTTCATTAGTTTCATACATAGATGGGCTAAGTTTGCTTTTTTCATTGCTCATTACTGGAATAGGTGCACTAGTTGTTCTTTACTCTATCTTTTATTTGGATAAAGAGAAGGAGAAACTAGGTAACTTCTACGTTTACCTATTATTGTTTATGAGTGCAATGCTAGGAGTTGTTCAATCAGATCATCTTATAAGTTTATATTTCTTCTGGGAATTAACTTCTATTTCATCCTTCTTACTTATCGGATATTGGTATACAAAGGATCGTTCTCGATTTGGAGCTTTAAAATCGATGATGATCACTGTATTCGGTGGTTTAATGATGTTGGGTGGATTCGTATTACTTGGAATTATGGGAGAAACGTTCTCTATTCGTGAATTAATCGATCAGGCTCCAATTCTTGTTGGCCATGAGTTCTTTGTTTGGGCACTTGTTCTCGTATTAATTGGAGCATTTACAAAGTCAGCTCAGTTTCCTTTTTACATTTGGTTACCGGATGCAATGGAAGCACCCACTCCGGTTAGTGCATATTTGCATTCCGCAACAATGGTTAAAGCAGGCTTATACTTAGTTGCAAGATTCACACCAATATTTGCTTTATCAGAAGTTTGGGTTTGGCTCGTAACTGGTGTAGGATTACTTACATTATTTTGGGGTTCTGTCTTTGCTGTAAAACAAACAGATTTAAAGGCCATACTAGCTTTCTCAACAGTAAGTCAGCTTGGCTTAATCATGTCCTTGCTTGGTATTGGTTCTATCTCCTATCACGTTACCGGAAATCTAGTCCCTACCTTTACGATCGCTACTTTTGCAGCAATATTCCACTTAATGAACCATGCAACGTTTAAAGGAAGCTTGTTTATGATTGCAGGTATTGTTGATCATGAAACGGGTACACGAGATATTCGTAAACTCGGCGGATTGATGAGCTTGATGCCTATTAGCTTTACTATAGCTATGATTGGCAGCTTCTCTATGGCTGGAATTCCACTATTTAATGGTTTCTTAAGTAAAGAAATGTTTTTAGATGCTACTCTTTTCTTGCAGCATTTTAACGTGCATTCTTTGGAATCTTGGTGGATTTTGTTTCCGATTGTTGCTTGGATTGCTAGCGTTTTCACTTTTGTCTATAGCTTGTACTTCGTATTCCATACATTCCGAGGGAAGCATAAGCCTGAGCTTTTACCTAAAAAAGCACATGAAGCCCCTTGGGGTATGCTTATTTCACCAAGTATATTAGCGATACTTGTTATAGTAATATTCTTTGTTCCTAACTACTTCAGTAGTTTGTTTATCAAGCCAGCTGTAGCTGCCATTCAACCACTTGCGTATCAAGTACCAGCAGATATTGGATTTAAGATTAAGGCATGGCATGGTTTTTCCTCACCGGCATTGTATATGACATTAGGCGTCTTTTTAATAGGTTTCATCTTATATAAAACGATTGATAAATGGGCTCCTGTATACGAAAGAATACCAGTTAAAATGTCACTTAATAGATTTTACGATGGGCTGATGAATCTTTCGGACAAAGGTGCAAACCGACTATCTTCCAGTTATATGACTGGGTCGATTCGTTCGTATTTAATCTATATGTTCGCAGCGTTAATCATTTTATTAGCACTTACAATGTGGATAAAAGATGCATTTGTTATGGATTTAACTAATTTGGCGCCAATTAAATTTTTTGAAGTGTTAATTTCTATTATATTGATAATTAGCACTGTTACTATTTTGGTAACCAAGTCAAGATTAACAGCAATAATTGCTCTTGGAGCGGTTGGATATACAGTCGCTTTATTTTATATCATTTTTAAGGCACCAGATTTAGCATTAACTCAGTTAGTCATTGAAACTGTATCAGTTGCACTATTTTTAGGTGCTTTTTATCATCTACCTAAGATGAACAAGTATGAAAAAGGGAAAGAAGATCGTCGTTTCCGATTGAATAATTTCCTAATTGCTTTAGGTGTAGGTATCATGGTTACGTTAATAGCTATTGCTTCTCATTCGCAAAAGTTAGTCGAGTCCATATCTGAGTACTACAAGGAAACTGTATATTCAGAAGCCGGTGGAGGAAATATCGTAAATGTAATTCTAGTGGATTACCGTGGCTTCGATACATTATTTGAAATTAGTGTACTTACTATTGCATCACTTGGAATTATAGGTATGATTACAGTTCGCTTGGCAAAAAAGAAAGGAGATAGAAAAGTTGAAGACAAATGATCTAATTATTCAAACGACTACAAAAGTAGTGTTTTTCATCATCTTTCTATTCTCCATCCATATCTTTTTTGCAGGTCACTATACACCTGGCGGAGGATTTGTAGGCGGATTAGTCATGTCTAGCGCGATTGTTTTGCTGATGCTAGCTTTTGATTTGAAAACTGTACAAGACATGTTACCGGTCAATTACACAGTAATTACTGCTATTGGTTTAATAATTTCATTACTTACTGCAGCAGCTTCTATTTTCTTTAATGTTCCATTCTTCACTCATGTATATGATTACTTTAACTTACCATTACTTGGGGAAACCTCCATTCACACTGCTATGTTTTTTGATACAGGCGTTTATCTAGTAGTGGTCGGAGTTACGATGAACATCATCCAAATGATAGGAGGAGATGAATAATGGAGATCCTCATGTCCATTTTAATCGGCTTTCTATTTATGGCTGCCGTCTATTTAATACTTTCTAGAAGTTTGTTACGTATAATTATTGGCACTGGTTTGCTAAGTCATGGAACACATTTACTGTTACTGACGATGGGTGGATTAGGCGGGGAATCTGCTCCAGTCTTAGCTGAGGGAATTACCGATTATGCAGATCCATTACCACAGGCGCTTATTTTAACAGCAATTGTAATTAGCTTTGGAGTTACTGCATTTTCGCTCGTGTTAGCTTATCGTGCATACAAAGTTGTTGGTACTGACAATATGGATTTGATGAAAGGAAATGAAGACAATGATTAACTTATTATTACTCCCTGTCCTAATTCCTTTTCTGTTTGCTGCTGTTCTACTACTTTTCCCTAAAAAAGTGAGAGCCCAGCGAGTTGTAACGATGATAGGTTTGGCTTTTGCTTTAGCTTCTTCTTTTGCCTTACTTTATAAAGTAAAAGTAAATGGTGTACAAGCGCTCACATTAGGTAGCTGGTCACCTCCATTTGGAATAACAATGGTTTCTGATATGTTTTCTGCACTATTGGTTACGTCTTCCCTACTAATCGCACTATTTGTTGTGTGGTATAGCTTCACTTCTATAGAAGAGGAACGTGAAAAAGCATTCTATTACCCTGCGATACTATTCATGCTTACAGGTGTAAATGGTGCATTTACTACCGGCGATATTTTCAATATGTTTGTATTCTTTGAAGTGTTATTAATGTCCTCTTACGTTTTAATCGTTTTAGGAGGAGAAAAGATTCAGTTAAAAGAATCAATCAAATACATAATCGTTAATATTGTATCTTCCTCGTTATTTGTTATTACAGTAGGTTATTTATATTCAGTAGTTGGAACGCTAAATATGGCAGACATTTCTGTGAAGTTAGCAGAGATAGGACCATCTGGAATTGTAACAGTTATAGCTGTACTATTTCTCATCGTATTTGGGATTAAAGGTGGTATATTTCCTTTATTCTTCTGGTTACCAGGATCGTATGGAGCCCCACCTATCCCAGTGCTTGCATTATTTGGTGCTTTGCTTACTAAAGTAGGTGTTTATGCAATTATGCGAACTTATACACTGTTTTTCACAACTGATGTTGGGTATACGCATAACTTGTTAATGATACTGTCCATTCTAACTATCGTAGTAGGTTGTATTGGAGCTTTAGCTTATTTTAATGTTAAGCAAATTATTATATACAATATCGTCATAGCTGTAGGGGTTATATTGTTTGGAGCTTCTGTGATGAATGAAAGTGGAATGATGGGGTCTGTCTTTTATTTGATCCATGATATTCTCATAAAAGGCGCACTGTTCCTACTAATAGGGATTATTATTAAGATAACAGGAACCTCGGATTTACGTAAAATGGGCGGTCTTATGAAGCGTTATCCGTTGCTCGCTTGGGTTTACTTAATTGTTGCGTTTGGACTTGCAGGTATTCCCCCGCTAAGTGGTTTTATAGGGAAACTATTAATCGTACAGGGCGGATTTGAAGGAGATCTTTTGTGGCAAAGCATCTTCATACTAGCTTCCAGTCTTCTAGTTCTCCTCTCAGCAATTCGTATTTTCATTTATGCATTCTGGGGTGAAGAAAAAGGACAATATGTTATTAGTGACAAAAAGTACCGTCATTTATTAGCTCCAGCCATCACATTAGCTAGTCTTACTGTCCTGTATGGTGTTGGTGCAGAGTATTTAGTGCCTTTTATGACTGATGCGACAAATGTGCTCCTCGATCCCTCTATATATGTTGATGCTGTTTTCGAAGGAGTGAAATAATATGGCTTTCCAAATTTTATTGAATGTACTAATCGCACTTACTTGGATGTTCTTATCAGTTTCTTTTAAGCCTACGACATTTATAGTCGGTTATTTACTCGGTTTGCTAATGCTTTTCATGCTTCGAAAATCCTTTAGCTCTAGATTTTATATGGATCGTGTATGGGCTGTCATCAAGTTAGCTAGTCTATTCCTAAAGGAACTTTTGCTGTCCAACTTCTCTGTTTTGAAGTTAATCGTGCAACCAACAATGCCTATTCGTCCAGCAATTTTTGCGATGCCAACAGTACTCGAACAAGATTGGGAGATAACCCTTCTATCTAGTTTGATCACTTTAACACCAGGTACCGTAGTTATTGATATTTCGGATGACAATAAAACACTATTTATCCACTCGATAGATTTTGAAGATATTGATGAAGCAGTCGATTCCATACGTAATACATTTGAAAAAGCCATATTGGAGGTGAGTAGATCATGACAACTTTTCTATGGATAATTGTAGTGTTAATAAGTTTGTCAATTCTAGGCTTTGTTTATCGCCTAGTAAAGGGTCCCACTACTCCAGACCGTGTTATTGCATTGGATGCTATAGGAGTAGGACTTATAACGCTGATTGGGCTTATATCTATTCTGTTTGATACAGTCTTTTTCTTAGAGGTTATCTTGTTACTAGCGGTTCTATCTTTTATCGGAACTGTAGCCTTTTCTAAATTCACGGAGAAGGGAGAAATCATTCAACGTGACCGTAATAGCTAATACACTTATTATTGCTACCATTGCTTTTGGGACCATTTTCATCTTAGTTACTGCTATTGGTTTAATACGCCTACCAGATGCATTCTCTCGAGCCCATGCTGCTTCAAAAAGCGCAACTTTAGGGGTTATGAGTATATTACTAGGGGTATTTCTTCATTTTTGGTTAATTGAAGGTCATTTCAATTCGCGTATTTTACTCGGGATTGTTTTTATATTCATAACGGGGCCTGTTGGAGGTCATATGATGGGTCGTGCAGCTTACCTGTCTGGTGTAAAATTATCCGATAAAACAGTACGAGACGATTTAGCCGAAGTGATTAAAAAGAAAAGAGAAAAACTTAAATAGGTAACGATAATATCAAATCTAAAGAGCATGTTTTGAATTTTTTTTCAAAACATGCTTTTATTTGATTGTTTTAGCAAACTTTTATATCAAGCTACACGTCTAATTAATGAAAGGAGACCTAAATTATGAAAAAATCACGTTACAAACAACGAAAACCATGGATTGATGCTGCTTTTATTAGTATGATTGCACTTCTAAGCATAAACCTCATCTTCCTCAGTTACTCAACAAAGAGTAATGCAAAACAATCTACAACCGACAACAAAAAATCTCCAGAAATAACAAAAGAGGAATCGACTATAGAATCGGCTTTTCCAGGAATACTTATTAAAACGGAGGTGTCCAATGATGAATATTCCCCTTATTCAATACAATATCCACAAAGTAAGGTAGAATCATTTAATACACAGATTAAAAAATACATAGATGAACAACTAGATACTTATTTAATCGCCATGCAAGAAAATAAACGAATTGGTAGTAAGGCTCCAGGAGAGTTGAACATCGCATTTGAAATATTCCCACACGCATCAGGTTCTTATTCGTTTGTAATGGTTACAGGTACATATATAGGGGGGGCGAATGGATACACAAGTTTTCACACCACACATCTCCGTACAACTTCTGGGGAAGTTATAGAGATTGATGATTTATTTGGTCATGATGAATCTAAACTTATCAAACTATCATCACTTGTACGAGACAATATTAAGAAAGATCCAAGCCTTAAAGATAAAATACTGGAAGAAGAAATGATACTGGCTACCGAACCCAAATGGAGTAACTTTAAGCAATTTGCGTTAATAGAGGATACTCTTGTTTTGTATTTTGATGAGTATGAGATAGCAAATGGTGCTGCAGGCGCACCTATTATTGGCGTTCCTCTTGCCGAGCTATCTGAACAACTAGTAGCACCTTTTAAACCAATTGACACAAATGATGTATTGCCGAAACCTTCTGTTGAAGAAGATTCTGAAGAAGTTGAAGTAGAACAAAACAGTAATGATGAGACTTCGACTCAAGTTGACGTACAAATTGGAAATGCAAAGAAGAAACAAGTAGCTTTGACTTTTGATGATGGCCCAGATCCTAAAGTTACACCTAAGATTCTTGCAACTCTAGCAAAGTATGATGCTAAAGCAACCTTCTTCATGCTTGGCAGTAGAGTTGAATTCTATCCAGAAATAGCTGGAGATGTATTGGAAGCTGGTCATGAGCTAGGCAACCACACTTGGACTCACGCAAATTTGACCAATATGACGACGAACCTAATCACGGAAGAAGTCTCTAGAACTAATAACATTATCGAACAGGCCACTGGACAAGAACCTACTGTTTTCCGTCCTCCCTACGGTGCTTTTAATGATGACTTAATGAACATTTTGAGCCTACCCGTTGTGCTATGGGATGTAGATACACTAGATTGGAAGTACCGTGATGCCAATCATCTATTAACATCTGTGAAGAGTAGTGTTCATGATGGAAGCACCGTTTTAATGCACGATATTCATTTATCAACTGCCCAAGGTTTAGAAAGTGTGCTTGCATATTTAACTAGTGAAGGTTATACATTTGTAACTGTTTCTGAACTTGATTGACTAATAGAAAGCAAATTTTTTCTATTTTCTACTATTGACCAACTATAATAAAAAAGAAATGACCGGAAAAGGGCATCCTGTCCTTTAAGGTCAAAAGCTGTTTCTAGGTTTTTAGTAGGCTTTATACCGAGTTGTTGCAATATTAGTATCAATTAAACTTTTAGGGATGCTAATTGGTTGTGACGTCCGTCATAACCAATCAGCATCCCTTTTTCGGTAATCTTATGGTGTTTGTATATCCATCCCACTCCATCAACTTTTGGAAACGAGTAGAAATAAAGAGAAGTAGTAAGTGTTCACGGAGCATTTCTATATACTTTTTTATTATTTAAAAATAAAGCTGCTGTATCCACGAAATAACCGTGGACACAGCAGCTTTTTTAGATACCACTTTTCCTAGTAAAAACCACCGTAAAATGGTTGGTAAGGAAATGGCGTATATGGATAATAGTTTGGATATGGATTCGGGTAAAATGGAAACGGCTGTCTATACCCTCCATAATTTCCAAGAGAAGAACCTAAAAGACCTCCAACAAAACTACCTAACAATGGTCCCCCAAACGAACCTATAAAAGGACCTCCCCAATAATTACCTCTGTTATATCTTCTTGGCATGCTGCTCCTCCTTTCAACACAGTGTATGCGTTTAGGGAAGCAACCTATAAGTGTTTCGCCTACTCTTCGTCAGCCATTCTTTCTACTAAAGTAGCAAGCGTACGTACCATAACTCCCGTACCGCCTTTTGGTCCAAAGTCATGAGCTGCTTTTGTATCGGATGTACCTGCAATGTCCAGGTGAATCCAAGGAATTTCCTCTACAAATTCCCCAACAAATCCCCCTCCGAAAATCATATGACCATCTCCACCAGGTGAATTGTTTAGATCTGCTACATCACTTTTGCGAATACGTTTTTTATCGTTTTCAGTTAGTGGCAGTCTCCAAACGAATTCTCCTGTTTCTAGTGATGATTCCATGAAGGTTTCGAAGAATTCTTCATTATTCGTTAAAGCACCTGTTTTATCGTATCCTAATGCCGTAATAACGCCGCCTGTTAACGTTGCAACATCCACAATATAGTTCGCTCCTTGTTGCTTAGCATATGTTACAGCATCTGCTAAAACTAAGCGTCCTTCTGCATCTGTATTTAAAATTTCAATAGTTTTCCCACTCATTGATGTAATAACATCATCTGGTTTAAAAGCATTGCCTGAGATCATATTGTCTGTAGAAGCAATAATAGCAATGACATTTTTATTTGGACGAAGTTCTCCAATAATTTGCATTGCACCTAAAACAGCTGCTGCTCCCCCCATATCGCCTTTCATTCCAACTATTCCAGTTTTAGTTTTAATAGAGTAACCACCTGTATCAAATGTGATACCTTTCCCTACTAATCCTACAACATCAGTCCAATCATCTGTTGCTTGATATTTTAAAGCAATAAGTCTTGGTTCCTCAACAGAGCCTTGATTTACAGCAAGAAGTGCGCCCATTCCAAGCTCTTCAATCTCTTTCTTCCCAAGGATTTCGGTTTCAAATCCGTATGTTTCTCCAAGCTCTCTTGCATATTCACCTAATTGTGTAGAAGTTAATACATTACCAGGTGTATTAACAAGAATTCTTGCCTCATTTACAGCATCTGCATATATAGTACCTACTTCAAAATATGAAACGACTTCATCATCTTCTTCATCCATTAAGAGCTCGATAGAAGGTAAATAATAGTCCGGAACATTCGAAGTAGTTTTATATCCTTCATATGTAAATGAACCCATCCCAATTCCTTCAGCTGCTAAATAAGCTACATCTGCTACAACTATAGCTTCAGAAGTAAATGAAGGTAGCCATATTGCTAGTGACTCTGGTTTACTAGTTAGTAATTCTTTACCCACTAGACCAAATGCCTCTCGTACTTTCTCTTGTGTTAATTGTTTTCGATCACCGATCCCAACAAATAAAACTCTTTTTACTGACTCATGGTTTGAAACTGGAATTTTGACGATTTTCTTTAACTCTGTAGATATATCCCCACTTTTTACCCAGTCCCCAATATGCTCTCCAAAGCTATTTAAAAAAGTATCCCATTTTGGTGTATTTTCTACATGCTTAGAAACCCCAACTACAAGTGTTTCAGATTGTACTTCTTCAAATAATACTTCATTTGTATTGATAATCATCATTTTTCCCCCTACTATTTTCGATATAATTTTATTATATAGGAACCTTACTTATTTTTCGACTAGTAGGAGTATGTTATACTATCAATAATATAAGTACAAATGAAAGGCGGTGTCTACTTTGGCAATCCTCCAAAATACTCCACTTATGGCTGCTCTTTTTTCTATTATATTTGCACAATTCGTCAAAATTCCTATTCACTTTTTAGTGACGAGAAAATTGGATTGGTCTTTATTCACTTCTACTGGTGGAATGCCTAGTTCTCACTCTGCTGCTGTTACATCTCTATGTACCGCTATTGCTTTTGAAACCGGGCTTGGTTCCCCCTTGTTTGCAGTAGCTACAGTTTTTGCAGTAATTGTTATGTTCGATGCAACAGGTGTCCGTTTTCAGGCAGGTCAGCAAGCAATTATGATCAATCAAATGCGACTCGACTTCCAATTATTTGTAGAGCAAACAAAAGAATGGTCACATAAGAAAAATGAAGAAAAAATTGAAGAACTTAAAACCTTACTTGGTCATAAACCTATTGAAGTTTTCATGGGCGCCATAACTGGTATACTAATTTCCGTTGTAATTTATAACTTTATACAATAAGAAAAGGATGGCTCAATTGAGCCATCCTTTTCTATTAAAACATTTGATATCCATTTTTTCTTAAATATTTTATGACAAATCCTGCAGCAATTGAACCAACAAGCCCACCAGCTAAAATAATAATATCAGCAGCATGAAGAGAAACAATTTTTTCCCCTAAAGCAGAAAAAGCAGACCCTGGCTTTGTAAAATAATCAAAAAATCCAACTTCATCTATGATTAGCACCACAACAATCGGATAAAGAATTGCCATAAACCATGTCATACGTAGTAACATATTCAGTAGGAAGGCGATTCCAAAAAACATGACAAAAAATATAACAACTGAAAGTATCATTTGAACTAACATAAACTCCATATTATATAACCTCCGTAACATCTGTAAATAGTTTACCTTAACGGAGGTTAGTATTCAATCAACATATTTGTTTTCACTTTTTTGTCATATCTTGTTCACTTTCTTCCAGATCCATTACAGCAATTACATGTTTCAGATCCACCTAATCGAAGTTGAAAGTAGCCCTCCCCTTTGCAATATGGGCAATGCGCACTTTTTGTCTCAGTTTTCATTCTTGTCATATTAATCGTCTCCTTTTACACCTTTTTGTAATATTCAGATAATATATCACATACAAAATAATTTGTAAAGAGTTAATATGCTTAACACAAATATACGATAATTTATATTAACTGTGAGAAAAACTAGCCACAAAGATCCCAGATCCTTTAAAATCAAAACCTGTTTCTATCGTTTCGAAGTGCTATGGACAGACGTTTTTGCTATAAGATTACCGAGTAACCTTGAAAACTGAATTTATAGAATGGAAAATTTTATATTTTCATATCATAGAAAAGCCCCCACTTTTAAAAAAGTGAGGGCTACAATAGTTTCTTCTAATTATAAACTGAATTTACCTTTTTTCACTACTAGAGGAATTCCGCCGATCATGTAAAGTGCACGATTATCGATTACTTTTTTCATGATTGATGCTTTTGTACCTGTAAGTTTTCTTCCCATTACATCTCCAATTGCATCATGTTCTCCAAGAGAACAAACAGTTCCTTTTAAACTTGGTATAAATTCTTCTGTCGGAGTATCATTCATAAGCGCTACAATATTTTTTGCGACAGTCACTGCTTGTTGCATTGCAATTTGAGCTGTTGGTGGGTATGGACGGTTAACAGCTTCATTGATCATTAGAGCACAATCCCCAACGATGAAGACATCTGGGAATCCAGGAGCTCTCATATCTTTTTCTACTTTAACACGTGCACGCATATTCTCAATACCTGATGATTCGATTAAGCGATTACCACGAACCCCAGCAGCCCATACTACAGTACCAGCTTTAATGAATTCGAATTCTTCTTCGCCTTTTTTAATTTTAACGCCTTCTGGAGTTGCCTCAACTACTGGAGTTCCAATAGAGAATTCAATTCCTTTAGCTTCTAATTGTCTTACTGCATATTCAACTAACTCCGGATCAAATCCTGGTAATACCATTGGAGCTGCCTCTACACAAACTACACGAACTTTATCTTTCGGTACATCGTATTCTTTACAAAGTTCGGGAACACGATTACCTAATTCACCTAAGAATTCAATACCTGAGAATCCAGCTCCACCTACTACGATTGTTAGGCGAGTATCATCTTGTACTTCTTCTGTTGACCATGTTGCAAATTGATATTCAATATGATCACGAATTTGACGAGCAGCATTTACATTAGCAATTGAAAGTGCATATTTATCTAAGCCAGGGATACCGAATGTTTCACCTTCAAAGCCTAGACCAATAACTAAGTAGTCATATGTATACTCACCAGCACTAGTTGTAACTTTTTTAGTATTCACGTCAATAGCATCGACTGTAGCTTTCACAAAGTTTACTTTACTAGAATTGATTACACTTTTCACATCATAACGAACTTGATCTGGACGTAATGTACCAGCTGAAGCTTCATGTAACCAAGTAGATTCGTAATGATAATCATTTTTATTGATTAATGTAATATCGGCTTCATTTGCACCTACTAATTTTTGAAGGTTTACTACTGTAGATAATCCACCATATCCTGCACCTAATACTAGAATTGTTGGTCTTTTCACGAAGATCGCAACCACCTTTTTATATTTTTTGAGAAAAGTTATGACACATAATATACATCATTAAACTCTTCATCTTTGTCTATTGTTCGACAAAAACTCTTACTTCCTATATTAGACCTTTTCTCATATGATTTCAATACAATGTTATTTTATTGTAAAGGTCTGAAAATACTGTGATTGAGCCTCAATAGACTTATAAATCAACTGATCAAATTCTTACAAAAAATAAAGATAAAATAAGCGATATTTTTTAATTCTTAAAGTCATAATCACTGAATAACAGCAGGAATTTCATATATTTTCGTTAAAAAAAGAACATTTTCTATAACAGAAAATGTTCTTTCATATATTAACAGCTTTCAGGTGTACCTTCTTTTTTAGCTGTTCTAAATGATGTTCCACAACCACAAGAAGCAATAGCATTTGGGTTTTCAATTGTAAACCCGCCCCCCATTAATGACTCCTTATAATCGATTGTGGTTCCATTGAGTATCGAGGCATCTTCGGTTGAAACTACGATATCTATTCCGTGCTGATGAAGCTCTATATCTTCTTGCTGTTTTTCTTTTTCAAATCCCATTCCATAAGAAAGACCGCTGCATCCACCACCATTTACTGAAACACGAAGGGCAGAGCCTTCTTCTCCGTTATGCGCCATCATTTCTTTTACACGGTAAGCTGCCGCTTCAGATAAAATAACTACTTCGGTCATCTGAATCACCTTTCCTTTCTTATTTATATCATATCAATGTTTTTACTATCTAGACAAGGAAAACCGCTTGAATATTTACTTAGCTTTCAAGACATTTATCAAGTATAATAGAACTATAACGTGGTTGAGTGAAAAGAGGACTAAAGATGGAACTGACTCCCTATTATCAAAAAGACATTGAATGCTTACATTGCAAACAAAAGTTCAAAACAACAAAGGTTCGTTCAAAATTCATAAAAGTTGTATCTCACAATTCGGATTTTCAGCCTATATATGAAAACAAAGAAGTAAACCCTTTGTTATACAACATTTTTGTTTGTGAGCATTGTGGATTTTCATTTACAGATGACTTCACAAAATATTTTGCGCCTGGGGCAAAGGAAATAATCCAAGAACAAATTTCCAATAAATGGACAACTCGATCGCTTGGCAATGAACGAACGATTGAAGAGGGAATTATGGCATATAAACTAGGAATTCTTTCTGGAACACTGAAAAAAGAAAAATTTGTAACTATGGCAGGTTTTGCAATCCGTATTGCCTGGTTATACCGCATACAGGGTAAGCAAGAAGACGAAATTCGATTCATGGAAATCGCTCGGGATCGTTATGCTGATTCCTATTCAAATGATGACTACAATGGCACACAAATGTCCGAAACTCGAATGCTCTATTTAATAGCGGAGTTATCAAGAAAAATCGGTGATATTGAATATGCTACTCGTTACTTCTCTAAAGTAATTGAGAAACAAAATACGTCCATAGAACCATCCATTATTGAAATGGCAAAAGACCGTTGGCAAGAGATTCGTGCTCAAAAAGAAAAAGAAGCCCTATAAAAGGCTTCTTTTTTATAATTTAAAATACTTGTTCTACTTCCACTACTCCTGGAACCTCTTCCAGAAGTGCACGCTCAATACCTGCTTTAAGTGTAATTGTTGAACTTGGGCAACTGCCACAAGCCCCTAGAAGGCGTAGTTTTACAATACCATCTTCAATATCGACAAGCTCGCAGTCTCCACCATCTCTAAGTAAAAATGGACGCAATTTATCTAAAACTTCTTGAACTTGTTCATTCATTGTATCAGTCATTTCTATCGACTCCTTTCGCTATAATCATTATAATGTGAAGGAAGGAAAAAATCCAATAAAGAATTCCAAGGAGGTCACCATTATGTCGTTTCAATCTTTAAATATAGAAGTTTTTGGTGCAGATGTCGTATGCGCAAGTTGCGTAAATGCACCATCTTCTAAGGATACATATGAATGGCTACAAGCAGCCATCGACCGTAAATTTCCAAATCACCAAGTTACTTTCAGCTATATCGATATCGAAAAGCCAATTGAGAATGAGCGACAACAACTTATTGCCAAAAGAATTGCCGACGATGAGTTCTTTTATCCACTTGTGATGATTAATGATGAAATGATTGGAGAAGGCTATATTCAATTAAAACCAGTCTATGCTGCACTTGAGAAATACGGATATACGGAATAATTCAACAACAAACTATCTAGCAGCTTTTTACATTAGACATGATTGGACCTAGAATTCAATCACTTTTGAACAGTTATCCATATGCTACTGATTTTATTATTTCCTAATGCACTAAAAAGTTCGAAACGCTCAATATAGAGCGTTTCGAACTTTTTAAAAGTGTTTCTCTACTTCATACAATAATATAGATTATATTTCATTCTGATTTATAACAAGTACATATAACAAAAAAGACCATCTCAATTAAGAGAAGGTCCCTAAACTATAGGTATAATGATACCTACATAATAACATTATATTTTTACCCGTTATGACGTTTATACATCCAAAGTAAGCCAGATTTCATCAAACGTGCGATTCGTCCAGTCACTGAGATGTCTGCCAAGTACGCAAATCCTTGTTTTTTCCCTAGAGAGCCCATGAATCCTTTTAGTTTGATTTCGGGCATCTTTTCTGGAAGCGGCGCATCTTTCCAGCGTGCTTGAAGCACTTTGACGATTTGCTCAGCTTGTTCTTCCGCTAACTGTGCACTTGGCGCTAATGGTAGAGATGCAGCATCCCCAACGACATATACATTCGGATAGCTTGGTAAATCATGATATTGTGTTAAAATAACGCGACCTGTTTTATCTTTTTCACCTGGTAGGGCTCTTACAGGCGCAGCGGGTTGAATACCTGCTGTCCAAACAACTACATCTACAGGAATTACTTCTTCGTGATTGTATAATTTGTTCGGCTCTACTTTTGTAATGTTAGAATTACTAACTACGTCTACATTGTTATTATCAAACCATTTTTGTACATAATTACTTAATCTTTCTGGGAAGTCTCTTAAAACACGCGGACTGCGGTCAAATAACTTGATCGACAAGTCTGGACGGCTTTCACGAAGTTCACTTGCAAGTTCTATTCCGCTAAGTCCTGCTCCCACAATTCCTACAACAGAACCCGAAGGTAGACCCCCAATTTTATTGTAAGTATCTCTTGAACGCCCTATCGTTTGAATACTATAAGTAAATTCATCTGCTCCAGGTACGTTATGATATTTGTCCTCACATCCAAGTCCAATTACTAAGTCATCATAAGAAATCGCTTGTCCATCAGCTAGTAAGACTTGTTTGCTTTCTACATCAATTTCTATAATTTCTCCGTAGGTAACTTTTAATTTTTCGTTTTCTGGGAAGGCTACTCGAATACCACTATCCGGAGATGTTCCAGCAGCTAGAGCATAAAATTCAGTTTTTAAACTATGAAATGGTGTTCTGTCTATTAAAGTAATTTCTACATCATCAGGAATATTATTTGGTAATAAGCGAAGTAATATTCGCATATTTCCATATCCCCCACCTAACAATACTAATTTTCGCATAATATTCTCCCTTAAATTTAATGTCATCTCAAATTATAATAGATTGTGATACATTTCACAATAGAACATCTTAATTGACGTTTTCTTTAAAAAAGAGTAGCATGACCATGTAGTGAGGTGAACAGCTGTGAATCCTATGGTTGAATTTTGTATAAGCAACCTTGCAAACGGGTCCCAAGAAGCTTTTGACATATTAGAACAGGACTCTAATTTAGATGTGTTAGAGTATGGTTGCTTGAGTTATTGCTCCCTCTGTTCTGAAACTTTATTTGCCATTGTTAATGGAGAGGTTGTAGAAGCAAATACCCCAAGCGAACTTGTTGCAAACATTTATCAATATATAGAGGACAATCCTCTATTTTAAAAGACTGAGGCTTTGTGCTACAGTCTTTTTATTTTGTCCATTCACTCAATGATTCCAAATAGTAGGTAGGTTGCTCCTTTTGAAGCTTTACTTCTGCTGTACTATTTACTCCACTATTCACGTGCACTGTATCAATCCCCATATGAATTCCAGTTAAAATATCTGTTTGATAATTATCTCCGATCATAACCATCTCTTCTTTGTTAAAGCCATACTGTTTTTGTATGAACTCTAACATAAATGACTGAGGTTTCCCCATATATAAAGGCTCGACTCCAGTAGTATACTCCACTAACTTTGTAAAAGCCCCATTACCTGGCAAAAACCCTATTTCTGTAGGGAAAGCATGATCACTATTTGTTGATAGAAACGCTGCTCCAGCTCTTACTGAAAGACAGGCAGTAGCTAACTTTTCATAATTAATGTCACGATCAATTCCAAGAACGACAACATCTGCCATACCTGTAGTAATGGAAATACCTCTCGATTTAAGCGCATCTTCTAATCCAAGTTCACCAATCATAAAAACTTCTTTGTGCGGTATATACTCGCTAATATAATTTGCGGCAGCAATGGAAGATGAAATAATATGTTCAATATCTACATGAATATCCATAATAGCTAATTTTTCTTGCAGCTGCTTTTGCGTCATAGAAGAGTTATTAGTAACAAAAAAAGGCTGGATCTCATTGCTTTGTAAATAATGTATAAATTCCACAGCTTCAGGAATTGGAGTTTTACCTCTATAGACAGTCCCATCTAGATCCATAAAATATGCTTTATAATTTAACATTAGAATCCTCAGGTAAAAAAGCTGAAACTGGTCCTAATTCATCTATTAGATATGTTTCTACAGCTTTAGGAAATTCTTTTAAGTATTGTAAATTTTTTTCCAGAATTTCTTCCAATTTCTTATGATCTACCGCATAAAATTGACGAACAAGTATTTTCCTGAATTTTATAACTTCTTTTAAAGGACCGTCCATTTCAACTGTTATAACTTTTTCATCTGTTAGAATATCGATAATATCATCGTACCCACCTGGATCACGCATAATAAACCCGTCGATCATCGAATTACCTACATCGATAACAGATTCAATAATATTTTGACCAATCCGCTCGAACGCTAATTTGGATACTTCATCCGCTTGCCAATCTTTTTTTGTCTCTATAATGTTTAACAACTGGTTCATATGTGCCAATGTTAAAGCAATTTTTTTTCTATCTACAAAATACATTGAAAAGCCTCCTAATAGTTGCTCAGTTGATATATACTCCTATTCTATAGTACCATAATTCTATGGTAGGAAGGAGTGTCACTAGTGGAACGATTTTATTTGTACGATGATGTAGAGGATACAAAAACACGATTTGTAGGTTTTACAGGGGAATCCCAAAGATATGATTTAGCTATTTCCCAAAGCTCTCGTTTTTTTGGAAAAGTACTTGTGATGGACATACAATATGGACGGGCAGCTATAATCGGTCCCGATGATGTGGACGAACCAGGCTATCTAGAGCATGTATTTAATAGATCAGAAGAAGAAGCCCTAGAATTAAGAGATTATTTGCGCGAGTTATTAAGTTAAAATAAAGAGACTATTTGTGTTTCCTTACACTTTGGCCTCGCAGATAGCCCTAAAAAACACCCAAAAAGCCCTTAAACTATGTCTTAGCTTGTAATTATCAGCTAATAGCTGATAGCCCATAAATTGCAATATCGGCCCTTTAGCCTCGTGCTATAGCCCATAAATGTGAGATAAGCGCCCATACATCTTCCAACAACAAAAAAACCTTAAGCAGATCATAATTGATCTTGCTCAAGGTTTTCGTTTACTTCTTTTATTGCTTCTACAGAAACTACTTTTGGTGCTACTCCTATTTTCTTCACGACAAAATAGGCACAGCCAAAATTACAGTATTCATATAAATAATCTTTCATCGTCCCTATTTTCGTATCAAATGTAGCTTTGTGACTACGATCCTCAAAAAAACCTTTAAGACGAAGCTGACCATAACCCCAATCGCCCATAATATAATCGTATTTAGTTAATATTTCACTATAACGATCTAAAAAGGCTTCTTCTTTAAATGCCTCACGAAAATCTTCTATAATCTCATAAGTAAAGCCTTCTGCAACTATCATTTAATCACCATCCATTAGCTATTTGGAGTAGCTAGAAGTTCCTCACCTTGCAATTGTCTTTGCTTAGCCGCAGCGTTAACCTGTTCATCTGCGTGATAACTACTTCTAACAAGTGGACCAGCTTCACAATGTGAGAATCCTTTGCTCATGGCAATTTTGCGCAATTCTCCAAATTCGGCTGGGGTATAGTATTTAAGAACTGGTAAATGCTTTTTGCTAGGTTGTAAGTATTGACCTATCGTCATTATATCTACGTTGTTAGCACGAAGGTCATCCATCACTTCTATTATCTCTTCATGTGTTTCCCCTAAACCTAGCATTAACGATGATTTTGTCGGAATACTTGGTTGCATTTCTTTTGCTCGACGCAGTAATTCAAGGGAACGATCGTATTTTGCTCTTGCACGAACTCTTGGAGTAAGTCTACGAACCGTTTCAATATTATGGTTAAGAATATCTGGTTTTGCATCCATAATATTACGGATATTCTGCTCAATCCCACCCATATCAGAAGGTAAAACTTCTATTGAAGTGAAAGGATTTTTTCGTCGAATCGCACGGATAGTTTCAGCAAAAACCTCAGATCCACCATCTTTTAAATCATCTCGAGCAACTGCTGTAACAACAACATGTTTTAGATTCATAATAACAACCGAATCAGCAACTCTTTCTGGTTCTGCCAAATCCAACTCATTAGGTAGTCCGGTTTTCACTGCACAAAAACGGCATGCACGTGTACAAATAGCTCCTAAAATCATAAATGTAGCAGTTCTACGTGAACCCCAACACTCATGTATATTTGGACATTTTGCTTCCTCACATACTGTATTTAGATTATTTTCACGCATTAACTTTTTAAGACCTTTGTATTCATCATTCGTATTTAACTTGATTTTTAGCCACTCTGGTTTTCTTTGGTACTCTGTTTTCGTTGGTTTACACGATGTCATTTCATCTCGACCCCATTCTAAATAAACTAACTACACTGTTGTCAATGTAACATATTATTTAATTGCAAACAACCATACAAATAACAGAGACTTCCAATTTTAAAATTAGCTAAACTACTCTTTTACTTTTGAGACTCCATATAGAGAAAAATAAGATAAGGATGATGACTACCGTTATAAATCCGAAGATAACGGAACCAGTAAGACCTAGTACTAAATATCCAATTGCAGCAATGACTGCACTAACAATCGCATAAGGTAATTGGGTCATTACATGGTCAATTACGTTAACGCCTGCACCAGTTGCAGACATAATAGTTGTATCAGAAATAGGCGAACAATGGTCTCCAAAAACTGCACCTGCTAAAACTGCTGCTAAAACAGGAAGTAGTAATTCTGGCTCTACTACCATAATGATGCTTGCACCTATTGGCAGTAAAATCCCAAATGATCCCCATGATGAACCAGTTGCGAAAGCCATAAAAGCTGTTAAAACAAATAATAAGAATGGGACTATCCCTACTGGAATATTATTTTCTGTAACGATTTTAGCTAAAAACTCACCAGTTCCCAGTGCATTAATTAAAAATGAAAGGGCCCAAGCAAATATTAAAATACCAATAGCCGGTAACATTGAATTAATACCAGAAATAACTGCTTTCCCTAGCAATCCAACATTCGCTTCTGGATTTTGTTTGAATTGACGAGTGTATAATAGTATTGCTAATATACTCGATACAATTCCACCTACAAATAAAGAAAGTGGTACATCTGTGTTCTCAAAAATAACAAATAAGTTCATCACTTTTCCTGAAGCCTGGTACCCTGTCCAAAACATTGAAGCTAGTGTAACAGCTATTAATGATACAATCGGTAAAATTAAATCATTCACTTTTCCATAATTATTTTCCGGGAAATTACCTTGTAAATCACCTGGATTAGATTTATTTGGATCAAAAAGCACTCCTGTTTCTTTTGCACGTTTTTCATGTTTTTTCATCTCACCTAAGTCATTGTCTGTCCATGCTATAAAAAATACCATTGCAAGAGCAGCAATAACATAGAAATTCATCGGGGCCATTATCAGAAATGCCTGAAGTGGTGTATAGTCTGTTACTGCATAAGTAGCGAAAATAACACCTAACTGACTTATTAGAAATGCTCCCCAGCTAGAAACTGGAGAAACTACACAAACTGGTGCTGATGTAGAGTCTATAAAATAAGCTAACTTTGCACGTGATACTCGATGAGAATCTGTAATTGGACGTGCAATCTGTCCAACAGCAAGTGCATTAAAATAATCATCTACAAAAATAATAATTCCTAAGAAGACTGTTAATAGCTTAGATCCACGATTTGTTTTAATACGTTTAACAGCCCATGCTGCAAAGGCGGTACTTCCACCAGATAAGCTGACAATGGCGGTAATTACGCCTAGCATCAATATGAAAGATAATATAAAGATATTGTACACATTTAATCCATTTTCCCAAAACGATGTGATAAAGGAATCCCAAAGAATGTTTAATGAGTCAATTGGCGAAAAGCTTTCTACTAATAAAGCTGCCGAAACGATTCCGGCCCCTAATGATAGCAAAACTCTCTTCGTAACAAGCACCATTACAATCGCTAGTAATGGCGGTAAAATCGAAAATATCGTATTTTCCAAAACAAATCCTCCTAAATATAAAAAGCCAACCTAATGTATATATAGGTTGGCTTTTAGTTAAAATTTTAAGCATAAATTTTATACTCTGTAGCTCTCCATTTATACTGGTGTATAAATGACAGTGTTATTTTTGTTCAAAATAACCCCAACTAGATTTGTCTCGACGATCAGCATCTAATTTCGGCATAACTTCCTTCCGTTTACAATCACAGTTGTCATTCTCCTGTAAACTACTCTTAAGTCATGCGGCCTCTACCTATTCTTATTCATTTCCACTAGTATATCAGTAAATACTATAATTTTAAGGTTTTTTATTTTTCTGGTAATGGTAGTGGAACTTCTATTGATGGAGCTGCATCACCATCGCCACCTGTGTATATATAAGGAACCTGGCCTTGTACAATCCCCATTGCAACAGGTATACTCTGTTCAACTGTACTCATTTTACTTGCTAGAGGAACGATTATTTGTACATTTACTTTAATGTGAATATTGACTTCTACATACGCATTGTTAATACCAAATTTGGTGATTGAAGGTACTACATTTGATTGTACATTACCGATGACGTGAAAACGTATTGGAATTTTCGGGCCTAAATTACCGATAAGGGGAATATTCGTCGCTTGCCCCATTGGCACGAAAAATACGACTCCACCTTGATCCTCCATCGTTTGTTTATCGTACTCGATGTCATCTAAGTAAGGTAGGCTTGAAAAGTCCCCCTGCTCAGCCTGCTCCAAATGGGCCTGAACTAATTGATTTGTATCAGCCAATACACGATTAATTATTTCTGTATTAAATCGTGTAGTTACCATTGTGGTACTATCTGAAGGAACTTCTTCGATTATGTCATTTACATCGAGCGTATTGGAAATTCTTGAGTTAATCGCTTTATTGATTACCATAGATGCTATTTTATTCGTTTGAACTTCTGCATATTGTAGATAGGTAGTAGTCAACTGCTCATTAATATAATAGATGAGACCTCCAACTGATAACAAGAAAGCAGTTAAAAAAATAGCTATTTTACGCTGATTAGTAAAGAAAGCAAGTCGTTTTTTTTTCTTTCTATAGAACAAAAACAATCCTCCTAATTACTACATATGTAAGGAGGAGGACTTTCATGACTTATATTGATTTTTTTCTTGCTGTCCATACCATTTCACGATATCACGAATCATTTCAGGCATAAAGTATTGTTTTGGAGCGAACTTTAATGAAGGAAAAAAGTAACCGAAAGTAAACATATCTAAAGTTGCCAATGTATAGGTTTTCTCGAATTCAAGTGGTTTTTCATTGATTAACACTGTTCCATCTTCCAGCTCTTGAAGCTGTTCATATAGGATTGCTCCAAGATAGTTCCCTCTGAACCCTAACCCCTTTACTTCAAGTTTTGGCCATTTTTCATTTTTTCCCGTACGAATAACCTCGAGTAGCTCTGCTCCAGTTAATGTAATAACACATGGATTAATCGGGTGAGGCAAACATTGGTGTAAGTCCCTTGCAGTAATTGGCCCCTGATGAAGATCCTTTAAGAAGATACCTGCTGGAAACATAGCACAGTTTGCACTAGTAAAGGAAAGTAATGCTTTTCCAAAAAAATGAGATAAATCGGATTCCATAAACCATTCCTTTTTTAATCTGAAAGGATTGTAGAAAGCAATACTAGACATTTCAGCTATTCCTTCATTTTCCCAAGCTAACTGCTTATCACTTGCGTTGGAGGGAACTGGCAGTGTTTCTGTCCGAATCAATACCGCTTTCTTAGATTGGATTGCCCTTTTCACATGATCAAACTCCAACGTTACAAGTCCAACATTCATACCAAATTTACCTGTCGCTGCTTGCAACGAATTCCCTATTACCTTACCTTCTTCAAATGCGTGATGTGTATGTGACCCCAAAACCAAGTCTACTTGTGGAATTTCCAAAGAAATTATTTCATCCTGTGACATTCCTAAGTGAGACATACAAATAAGTACATCCACTTGTGGACGAAGTATAGTACATACCTCTTTCAGACGTGGAATCGGATCTTGAACATGCCAACCTAATTTTTCATAATAAATGCCATAATCTGCGGTTGCCGCTACAATTCCTATTTTAATGCCTGTTGGTGTCACATGTATTTTATATGGTAATACCCATGTAGGAATATTCCCTTCCAAATCAGTAAAATTGGATACGATAACTTCAAAATTAGCATCTATGTATAACGCTTCCAAGTCATTATGACTTAAGGTGATTCCCTCGTTGTTTCCAATTGTTACATAATCATATTGAGCGTCATTTAACAGTTGTACATTTCCCTTACCAAGAGTACCTTCTGTAAATATATTAGACCGATCCAAATGATCCCCAATATCTAACGTTAAGCAGGAAGTTTCTGAACTATGGTTTTTCCGTCTATCAGTGAGAAATTGATGAATAACTGGCCAATTTTCTAGATGACTATGCAAGTCATTTGTATGGTATATATAAATCGTCTCTCTCATTCTTCACCCACCTTAATCAAATAAGAATTGGCATATTTGCGTCCAGATTTTTATTGAGCTCCCATTAGTTTGTGAACCATCACTGTGACTTGTATATACTTAGCATACATCTCATTACTTATAGAAGTGAGATGAATAAAGTTAAAGTAGTCCATCTAAAATGGAACGTATACCTAATAATAGAAGAACAATACGTAAAGCCAAAACAAGTGTATCAGAATTCAACTTTTTGTTTAGCTTTGCTCCTATTTTTGCTCCAATATATGCAGCAGGAATTACTGGAATAGTATACAGCCAAGGTACATTGCCTAATGAAATATGCGTAACAGAGTTTACCATAGCTGATAAGAACACCATAAACATAGACGTACCAACTGCTACATGTGGGGGGAATAGGAACAATAAAATCATTGCTGGTACGATAATAGAACCTCCGCCTATACCAAATAGACCTGATGCAAATCCAACACCAAAAGTTAATAATAATGCAAACCAAATTGGATATCCGTAAACATATGATTTATTTCCATCATTAAAGGTTTTCTTTTTCCCATTTTCCACAAACCATCGAACTGGCTTTAAACGATCTCGAACTAATAACAAAGTGGATAATATAACAAGTAAAATACCAAAATATAAGTTAAAAGAAGGTAAATCCAACCCCTTGTTCACAAATGCTCCTAATATAGTTCCAGGAATACTACCGATAAAGAAAATAAACCCACTTCTAAAGTCGACCGTTTTGTTCTTCATATAAGATAGTGTAGAGGACAATCCTGTGAATATCATCATAATAACAGATAAACCCACAACACTCTGAGGTGTAATATTTGGTATCAAGCCAAGAGTCGCTCCAAAAAACAGTGTAGCAGGTACTAGAATAACCCCCCCACCAAGACCAACCAATGCTCCGACAATTCCTGAGAAAAGACCACTAACCGCTAGTATAAGCCATTCCATTTAAAAATCTCCTTCAAATAAATCTAATTGTTTTGGAGCAAGCCCTTCAAAATCTATTCCTAGCATGTGCTGGAATGTTTTTGCATTGCTTGCCGCATGGCCACCAGAGTTATTATTAAATAAGACAATAACCTCAGTTGCTTGTTTCTCTAAATCCTCACAAACATTTTTAATAGAAGAAAGTTCTTCATTATTATAATCATATAAGTACCTTACTTCTCTCCACTTCACGTTATTGCCTGGATTCACCCATCCGTATGTATTTCTGCCATGCAGTCTTACGAGTACCTGGTTTGTTGTTGCAATAGGAACTAAAGGTATACTTCCTTCACCAGCCTGTGGTTCATCGCAAACACTATGATGAAGATGATTCTCCCTCAAAAACTGGAGTGTGGAAGCTTTGTATTCAGGAGCATACCAGGATTGATGTCGAAACTCAACAACCACATCGAAATCCTTTAACTCTTCTCTAACTTTTCGTATATATTGTACGCTTTCCTTATTGCATTGGAACCAAGGTGGAAATTGAGCAAGTATCATCGATAATTTCCCTGCTTCTTTAAATGGCAAAATCGACTGTCGATACAATTCAAACATTTCCTCGAGCGAACTAAAAGGAAAATCTCCACGCAAATGACCAGTTATTCCCTGATAACACTTCACCACAAATTGAAAATTATCAGGTGTTTCTTTAATCCACTTTAAGCTATTTTTTATTGGTTGAATTGCGTAAAATGCCGCATCTAATTCCACAATGGGAAAGTGTGAACTATAATCTTGTAATCTTTCCTTACCAGATGACACGTACAAGTCCGGATGATCTCCCCAACCAGTTAGGCCGATTTGAATCATTTCATCACCTCGCTATTTATTCAATAATATCATATCATTCAGTTTACTTCAGATATATAAATCCCCCTATTTTCTTATTATAGACGGATATTCGCTGACGAACATTGTATTTAGCGTTGAAAAGATGGATAATAAGCTTTTGTTTCGCTAAAATATACATATGATAATATGAATGACCCATTTTGCTTATATGAATTAGAAACAAAGAGAGGAATTAATATCGTGAAAGTTGATGTATGTATCGTAGGTGCAGGTCCAGGTGGAGCACTTCTTGCTTATTTGTTGGCTAGAAAGAATGTTTCCGTTGTATTAATAGAGCGAACAAATCAAATTGGTAAGACGTTTCGTGGAGAGCATTTAAATGAAGAAGGCGAAGCGATTTTAAAAAAATATAATTTATTTGACGAAGTCGAGAAGCTCGGGCTTTTGCGAATGGAGAAACTTGAGTATTGGCAGAATGGTGAGCTATATAAAACAATTTTAGCGGATTCTGCTATAGGACATCTGGGCATTCATGTACCACAAGCACATTTGTTACAAGTACTAATAACGGCAGCTGAGCAATACCCAACCTTCCATTTAATGCTGAGCACGAAAGTAGATAAACTACTACAAGATGAAGAAGGAACTTACACCGGCGTCAAAGCTTCACGCAATGAAGAAATAATCATCATTGAAAGTGAACTTGTTATTGGTGCAGATGGTCGTAATTCGACCGTTCGAAAACAAGCAGATCTAGCTGTAACTATCCGTAAACACGGCTACGATTTACTTTGGGCAAGAATTCCTGCACCAAAAAATTGGGAACCGACTATTAAAATGGCACTGATTGAAGATAAGCAAATATCCTTATTTACACAAGTAAATGGATACATTCAGATCGGTTGGAATATTGAAGAAGGTTCCTTTGTTTCTCTAAGAAAACAGCCCTTTACGCCATTTATCGAACAACTGATTCTTGCGTTTCCAGAACTTGAACAAACCGTCCGTGAAAATATTCAATCCTGGAAGGATTTCGTTGTATTAGATGTGTATAGTAGCACTAGTGAAAATTGGGGTAAAAAAGGCCTCGCATTAATCGGTGATGCAGTTCATACAATGACACCAACAGGAGCTTTTGGATTAAATAGTGCATTAAAGGACGCCGATTTTCTAGCAAATTTAATTGATAATAATACAATTGATCAGCTCAATTTAGCTGATTGTGCAACGACAAGAAAAAAAGAAGTGGCCAAAATTCAAGCAATCCAAATTGAAAAAGAACAATCTTTTGCTTCTCAATTTGTTGTCATGATTTAATTTATTTTGTTAAACCAGTCAAATGACTGGTTTTTTTGTGTTATTCATCTTATTTAAACTTCACTTTTCTTGTAGAAAAAAGGGTATCTTTATATGCCTGTAGTATACCGTCTTTTTCTATTTGCTCTTTCATTACTTCCTTATAAGGCAGCTCCACTTCTGTTTCACCATTTAGAGGGGAAAACGAAAGCGACACAGCTTCTTTACTTTCCCAATGAGCAATGATTGGTTTATCTGTGGCAAAAAGGAATAGCTGTGGAAAGCCGTTTTGGAAAAAGGGATGTTTGTTCTTGTTGTCTCCAGGTTCATGCAAACAAATATAAAGGGAAATGAAATCCGAAAACTTCAATAAATCTAAATGATACATCATCGTTTCCTTCATATCTTCGTCTTCTATTATACCTAATTCATCTGAAAGTCGATTCTGTCTTTGCTTTTCTACTTCCCAAAATTCTTTCACTACTGATTCATCAGCATCCTGAATGAAGGAGGAATAATGTAAACTGCATAATAGACCAGCGTAATTACTCATTTCCTCCACCTCATCCAGTCCTTTTTTATAAAAAGAAATTTTGAGATCGGTAGGATAATCAATAAAAGAGTAAGGTATTTCCTTTTTATCATTCCAAATCGGAGAAGTATCTGGCTCAATCCAACCTCTGTCATGTTCTCCAACTGCAAGTAACACTTCTTTTTTTCGATTCGGAGAAAAAAAGTAATCCTCTTTACAATTTTGAGCAATATCCTTTGAAACTTTTGCATGATCATTTTGAGCAACCATAATATAGCTCTTTTCTCGTTCGAATATAATCATTTTTAATTTTCCTTTCTGTATAGAACTATACAAGTTGTCTTATTTTTAAAGTACCACTTATAAAACTATTTCAAACTAATTTTACTAAGTATGCACATTTTTTACCTAGTCCTATCCTATCTCAGATAAAACGAACAAATAAAAAAATACAGCAAGGTGAATTGTACACCTTGCTGTATTTGTATAAATGGATTAACCGATAGAGCCTTCCATCTCGAACTTGATTAATTAGCGTTTTTATAATGGGTTATATAATAGAAGAAACTATATAAAAACTTGTTTTTTACTTATACACTTTTCATATCTTTTTAAAGTGTTTCAATTGAAATCGGCACGAAATCGGCACGTTTAGTTCGATACCGGTGGTCGGGGTCGAATATACTTTATAACCCTAGTGATAACAATACTTTAGTGAATTCTTGTGTAAAATATGTGTAAAATTTATAAATGTGTAAGTGTTATGGATAATGACTTCAGAATAAACTATACATCCTTTCTTGCATGTATTACTATTATGGTAAATATATGCAATGGGGTTTTTAATTGAAGAATGTAAAACCATTTTATAAGACATGGTGGTTTATAGTAATTATTATAATTATAGTGTTAGCTATTATTGGTGCAGTAAGAGATAATTCAGATAAAGAGAATACCTCTAACGATATGCAGGTAGTTGAAGATGTTGTGGGTGATAAAGTACAAGAAGAAGTAGTTGAAGATGTTACTGAAACTACAATTGATACATCTGTATTTGAATTTGCTACTAAAGTTGATGTTACTGATGCTCTAAGAACTAATCAACACGTAACTGTTAAACTAGTTATTAGTGAGGATTCTAAGCCTGGCATGCAAGTTCAAAATATCATTACACAAACATTTGATTTCCTCCAGCAAGATGACATTAAAGATGCGAAAAAAATAACTGTTTTAGTTTTACAAAATGATATAAAAGTTACTCAATATACTGTTCAAAAAGATAATTTTGTACCAAACGAAACTGATCCAATGATTGAACTAGTTCTTCAAGCTTCAGAAATTGAACAAATGAGTGATGAAGTAAAACAACATGGTGAATCATTAGAATTATGGTAATAAAATAACCACCTTCCATTAATCTGGTTGGTGGTTTTCTACTATATTAAGTTCGTTCAATTACTTTCATGTCTTTAATATGAATAATATTAATCCCAATTTCTTCTTCTGTCATAATCATTCGTGCTCCATTTATTTCAATGGGATTTAAACTCCGCACATCTGAATTAGTTTCAAAATCAAATTTTTGTCCGCTATAAAAAGTAATTTTGACTTCATATTTTTTCATTTAACTCCCCCCCTTTGAGTATCTATTCGAGAGGAGTAAAGAAAGTCCTTCTTTTAATCCATTATAGTTACGTCTACTATTTCATCTAGCTTTAATGATAACAAATAAAATGGATCTTGCAATTCGATTTCTCGCTTCTGCAAATTCACACTTTCTACCGTTCCTCTGTTGTATATAAATTCTCCATTTTTCCATCTTTTAATTTTCGTATCAGCTTTACTTATAATGGCTGCATCCAAAGTATATTGAATGGCATCATAATCCCATTCGTCTAATTCTGGTCTGGGTTCTTTTTTTATTTCCTGGTTATATTCTTTCAACATCGCTACATGTTCGGTTAACATCATGCCTTGCCATTTCATCATACCGCGATCTCTAATCAAACGTTCCACTCCTATTCTTTATGCCCACCAACCATTTTCGACCGTTTAACTGCAGTTCCTGCTGGAGTATAAGACACAGCTCTTAATAATGCAGCGGATCCATATCGATTTCGAATGTCGTCCATAGCAGTCGCAAGTTTTCTGTTCTTCCAGTTTTTCTTTTCAAATAAACTTAGCTGCATGGAGTGTTCATCTTCTAATTTTGTTATGGAGATGGATATATGTCTTACAGGATTTTTATTGTAATTTTCTTTCAACAAATCTAAGCAAACATTATAAATTTTCATGGTATCATTTGTAGCATCTTGTATTGTTCTAGCTCTCTGAAATCCTCCGCCAAATGCATTTTTACTATAACCAATTCCTAATGAAATAGTTCTAGCTGCTTGGAGTGTATCTCTTGCCCGCTTTGCCACGTCTTCACACATTTCAAGTATGACCGCTTTTACTTCTTCAATTTTATTGTAGTCACGCATGAGGATTTGGCTTTTGCCAAAACTGACTTGTCTTTCAACCGAAGGTGAGCTCATATCGGATAGATCGATTCCGTGTGCATGATGAAATAATTGATTCCCCATAACACCAAATTTATCTTCCAGTAACTCTAATGGAGTCCTAGCTAATTGTCCGATACTGAATATACCCATATTGTTTAAAGTCTTTTCTGTTCCTCGACCAATACCCCACATTTCTGTTAACGGAGTTACTGGCCATAATTTAGTTTGAACATCTTCATACGTCCATTTAGCAAAGCCGGTTTTCTTAGCATCTAGATCTAGCGCCAATTTTGCCATTAACATATTTGGTCCCATTCCAGCAGATGAATGTAGTTGTAAGGTCTCTAATATTTCTTTTTGAATTTCTTTTACTGTATTTTCTGGAGATCCCCAAAGCTTTTCAGTTCCAGTTAAATCGATGAAACTTTCATCCACACTGTATACATGAACGGCTTCTGGTGGAACATATTTGTGGAGGATATTTGTAACTGCCATACTCATTTCAAGGAAGTACTGCATTTTCGGTTCAAACAATCGTATATCTGGATGACTAGGTATTTCATGTAACCTTGTGGATGCCGTTTTAACTCCAAATCGTTTTTTCATAGGTGGAGATGCTGCCAATACAACAGCACCTTTTTGATCAAAATTCCCAACAATTGCAATTGGCACTGTTCTAACATCTAAATCATGTAATACTGCAATGCAAGACGCATAAAAGCTCATCATATCTATACAAGCAATTAAGCGGTTAGGTAATGCGCTATAATCAATCATTGGATTATTTGCAAAGTTCTTGGGGATGATTTAATGAAATCGATGTAACCATTTTCCCTCATATTATCTAGATGTTTATGAATTGTCGAAGATGACTTTATTCCAACAGCATTGCCGACCTCTCTCATTGATGGAGAATATTTATTTTCTGCTAAAAAGTGTTTGATGTATTCATAAATTTCTTTTTGACGACTATTCACACTACCTCACGCTCCTTGTAGATGATGGGAACAAATGCTAGTACATTTTCAACTTTAAAAGTCCTTTTGGTATTTCGTAAAAAACAATACGCTTTAAACGTATTGCCCTCCACAGATATTACCTTTACTCTTCGCTTACTGATTTCACCATTATTTTTCATGTAAATCATTTCAATAATTTGATTGAGTTGCATGGATTTTAAAATATTTATACGCACATCTGTTCCCTCCTTCTTTTGATTAGTATACGAACAATCGTTCCATTTTACAACTAGAAATTTTTGGGCAAATAAAAAAAGCGACCTACCCAATTAAGAGTAAGTCGCTAATTTTAATATTTAATTGTTCCGTTCCTTATTCCCGTTAGCCATCCATGAAGCGCAAAATCAGCGCTTCACCACAGAGAATGAAAATGTGAAAATCGGGTATAGGATACTACGGCTGGCGAAGAAGGTCGATCAACTATGGTGCCATTGAGCCCATCCGTTAGTCTGACTCCGACGACCACGGTGCATCACAGACTGTCGCACTCTATACGAGTAGCACTCATGGGAGATTAATCCTACTCTGGTTATTGCACCAGCCTGCCTTTATTCTTACAAGAATGGAGTTGATTCTTGATTTACCTTGCAACTTAATATAACTCCACTCTAAAGGCTCAGCCTTTTTTTAAAAAAGCTATTTCTGAGTCTCTTTTGTTATGCAATTTTGTTGATTTTGAACATTTTTTAATTTTCATGGGAGTTCAATATGGGCTTGTTATGTTAATTAGATTTTTGTATTTTGTGTAAAAAGTAAATCCAGAAAAAAATCTTCCATTACATTATCATTTTCAGAAAATATATTGTGGTTAGCTACAAGTAAATTTCTTAATATATCATCTAACTTTTGCGATATAGTAACTAATTCAACTTCCGTCCCTTTAAGATATTGACCATGTACCAACGAAGAGCGGTAATTATAAGCCTCTTTAATAAGTTTGAATATACCTTTCTTAGATTCTTCAGAAGTTCCTATCATAATAGCAACTCGTTCAGCTATTTTATGATTAACCTCTGATTTTCCAATTGTAAATAAACATTCTAAAGCCGTACAGTAAGAAACTATTTTCATTGGCAAAACGGAACTATTTCGCGCCCCTATTGCAAAATAGGAGGCTCTCTTCATTCTGTTACTACCCTTAGATTTGTAAAAGTGGTTAGAATTAGTCAGCTTTCCCCCAAAACTTCCTACGCCGTAGTCTTCGAAAGTAGGTGGAATAAAATTGCAGATAGCTGATAATATTTCTGAGTTTGAGAACATTGATTCTTTTTGCTCACAGGAAGAATACGTAAATATTTCTGATAATGAGGCTTTGTAAGTAAATCCTTCTTCAAAATTTTGGTTATATGCAAACAGAAACCCATCTCTCACATAAATGTTATTATCTTTTACTTCCCATAAGTGATGAATGAAATGTTGTGCTTGTCTCAGAAAAAGAAAGGTATGTTCGTTACCTATTTTGTCCATTTCCTCTTTTGTATGTATATCTTTAAATTCACCCTCTATGTAAAAATATACTGTATTCTTAAATTCATCTATGGAGTGAATACCAATAGTAGTGCGCGATAATGATGTTTCCAATGTTTCTGTTAATACTCTAGAACCGTTTGAAATTCTAGCACCTGGGAATATCTCAGTTCCTTTATTTTTGATAGTTTCTAACTTCATATTATGAAGTATAGTAATAAATTTATATTTCATATTTTCCCCCTCTTTCTAAGAATAGAATATTCATTGATAGTTATAATACAACACATTTATTTTTGAGTGATTTTTACATTCAGTGAGTTCTAATTCTTAAACTAACCTATCGTGTTATTTGAGTAAGAAAATCTTACATTTATTAAAATTGTACATGAAAAGACAAATAATAAAAACCCCACTCAAATTAATGAGCAGGGCATGATATTATTTAATATTTAATTTGGCAAGCATTGCTTTAGATGGTGTTTCATATTTAATATGTCCATCCATCTTAGTAACCCACATACCACCACCGACATTATATTGACCGTCGTAATCTTCACGATATCGATACACACGATACTCTTCACCAGGATTAAGAACACGTACCATTTGAAGTTTGCCGTTCGGACCATCTTGCCATAGGTTAATGCGTTTTAGTATAGTAACTTTGCCTATTTGACCTTTTTTAAGTTCCGTCTTACCCCACATTATTTTGTCTGTGGAGGACACACCATCTACTTGTTTAGGTACTAATAAAGCTGTTAAACGCTTACGTACACTATCCATATTTATTCCTGGACAAGAGGTTGCGGTGCCTTTAAATTCATTATGACCAAGTACGTCATCTACTTCTAAACCAAAGTTTTGCATTGCAAGTAAGCATCTTTCTTCAAATGCTCTCTCTTGTGCTGCAGTAAATGCTCCATTACCAACTAAACATATATTGTATATATACGTGTTATGACCACCTACTCCGTTTGTAGGATAGATTGGATCATAGCAGAGCTGAACAGTTCCATCTGGTAAGATGATTTCGTGATATCCACCTTTAGTCCATCCTTTGCTTTTCCAGTAGTTCCAAAATGAGAAATAATCACCACTTGTACCAGCTGAATGGTGCCGTGCTATTTTGGTTATTTGTGATATTTTACGAGTTGTTTTAGAAGGAGCGACTTTGTTTCTTATGTCTTGGATTTTCACCATTTCGCATCTTCCTTTGGTTTGTCGTACCTTAACGTTTGTTTAGAATCCGAAAACCCTTTGGTCACTGGGTCAGTAATTTGATTGTAAAGAGCTATCACAATAAGACCAGACAAAAATGGATTGCTATAGGCTTGTACTACCAAATCCCATAACGAAGTCCAAGTAGTTAGCCCTTCCCAACTAAGACCTGTGTATGCTAGTGCTGGAGTTAAAGCAGTAAGTAGTAGTTGAAATAAAAATACAGGGTTTTTAAAACGTACTTTCCAATTGATTTTCATAAATCATTCCTCCTATTTTAACCAAAATTCTGTTACATAATAATAAAGTAATCCACCAGATGAAAGTAGCCCAAGTAATGCGCCACTCACCTTCATTACAATAGTAGCTATAGTGTTCCATTTGAGCATTTTGAATTCATGGTTTTGTGTAGACCGGGTGCTTTGAATGCCCATAGCTGTCTTTAAAAGTTCAAACAATTTTTCCGTTTGTTTTTCTGTTTGTTCGCGCATCACTTCTCTAGTTTCAGTGCTTGTTTTAAGAATGGTATTTTCTAATTTAATTGACTGTTCTTCAAGTTCTTTTAATCTTTCTTCATGCTTCTGGTCAACCTTTTCTAATGCCCCGATTCGTTCTTCATGATTGTTAATTTTTTCATCATGATCCTTTACTGTCTCGAACATAGACGGTCTACTCCCTTCCGTCATCCCCATACCCCCTACTTTATTGCAAAATAAAAGAACGCTCCTATTGGAACGCTCTTAAGTTGCTGGTACTGCTGCTAATTTAATCCTTTTAATATTTGACCTTTGTATCAAAACGCTTCCTATTAGGATAAACGGTCCATGAATCGTATTAGTTTGAGCCGATATTTCATCAGCATTATAGCTTTCTATATCCGTTAGGTAGACAGCTCCATCCTTTGTAAAGACTTCATACTGTCCTGTTAATTCACCTTCTGGAACAACAATCTTAAATAAATCTTTTGAAAGTACTTCCCCTCCCAAGGAAAGTGTTAATAATCCAGGATTGTTTAACTGCTTACAAAACTCTGCTAAATCTGGACCACCCTGAATATTTATTTTAGAACCATCGTATGTGAGTATGTTGAAATTCATAATAATCTCCTCTCCTATTTAAGCGCAAATTTACCGTTCGCCCATGCTACTATATCTCTTTCAAGTTGAGCTAATTGTGCAGTTAAAGTAGATTGTCCAATATAATTCATATTAGCTACCCAACTTTGTGTTGCTACTGGCATACCTTGTACTTGCAAAGTACTAGCATTTAGTGTGGATTGCACAGTCATTGGCACTTGTATATCTGCTATACCTCCTGTGACACGAAATCCTGCTTGTGCTACTAAATTAGAAGTAGGAATGTAAACTCCGTTTGCTCCACTTGCTCTAAGCCCCATTGAGCCATTTGATATAATACCTAATCCTGCTGCATCGATTGATTGAATTACATGTGAACCGGCAATGGCTGTCACTGTTAAAGTTGAACCAGTTCCCCGACCAACTACAAAAGAATTACCATATACATTTCCACTATCAATAATTACCTCGCCCGGATTATTTAAACTTGTAATACTGACTAGACCTTGTAATTTTAAATTTTGTGCCATCAGACTAATAGCGTAGGCATCTTGGGTTATCATTGATGATACAGTTTGTCCGTTATATTCCGAATAACTAACTTTCGATTGAATTTGACCAGCTTGTATATTAATGGACGATTCTGCATTACCAAGCCTTCCATCTAATTGCGTTACAGATAAATTAATACTATCTGCCTTAATTTCCAATGTTGCAATAGATGAATTAACAGCCTCAACTTCTAGCGTAATTCGTTCGTTGGTCTGCTCAATTCGGGATCTGTATTCCTTAGCATTCTCGTCAATCTCAATCTTTTGTGAAGTTAATATATCCCCTAAAGTACGTGGCATTGTATTACCTAATACCACTAATTTAGTAGCTAATCTCTTTCCACGAATGACAGACTTTTTCGAGAGTACTCTTGTTTGAAACTCGATACCCATAGGCTCGTAAATAAGCCATACTCGCTCACCTAATTCTTTATCGGTCAATTCCACACTATCCAATTCAAATGTGGCTTCTGGATAATCAATTAGGTTTCTTTTCAAATGCTCTAACATAGATTCTGATGTAGTGTACCTATCATCATATATTGGTTCGGCATCGATAATACCGAAAGTCGTATGATTTGGAGAAGTGTAAGTAACCTTTAATCCATTTCCACCATATCCGGTTATTCTAGTGCGTAAATTTGTGGTATCTACTGATTTAGATAGGGCTTGTACGTTGTGACCAAATCGGTATTGAGCGTCATAATCACCGCCTATTTGCTTTGAAAATACAATGTGTTTATTAGGCATTATTTTATATTCACATTCGTATGCTGCACATAATGCTTGAACCAGTTTAATTACATTGTCATTTCCGAAGTTAGCAATGAACTTACTGCCACTTACATCTGTGGAAGAAAACGTCCACCCTGTATTAGTAAACACGAATGCTGCGAACTGATTAAATGTTCGAGTACCTCCGTATATATCTTCTTGTCGTACACCAACTAAATCATAGAATGTTGACATTGCAGTAATATCTTTACGATTACGAACTTCTTTTAATTGTTTAACCCGAAAGTCATAGCCTTCCACACTTGTTATTGACTCTTCTTTTGCTAATTCATACCCTGGATTATTCTCTACAGAAAAAGAAGTAAACTTCACCACTAGGGATCCGTTTACTTCTTCGTCCATTTCAAAGCCTTGTATTTGATTGAGCATTTCTGTCTGATTATCTTTCGTGACGGTTAACACATAACATCACCTACTTTCATTCCATAAGAAAAAAGCACAACCCATGTGAGTCATGCCTTTGTTTATTAAGCAATAGAACCAATTGTGAAACCATCGATACTCTCGATTTTACCTCTCCACCAATTACCTTGGTCAGGAACTGCAACATCACCAAAATGATATTTTGCATTTTTGAGATGGATAAAATTAAACTTTTTAGGTTCATCTTCATTTAGTTTTTCTTCTAATAAAAATTTCTCGTGATTTTCTTGAAGTTTATTAAATACTTCTGAAAAAACATCACGATATTTGCCTGTAGCATTATCTTCGATAAATTGTTTTGTACCACTTAAATATTTTTCATAATTTATCAATGTACCTGTAACAATCGATCCTTTTACATTTAAAGTAATACTAACTTCAATACCAAATTCAGAACTTGCCATCTCATTTAACAAATTTAAAATAATATCTTTTTCCATCAAACATTCCTCCTCTTTTATCTCATATTTCCACAATTCGACATAAGAGGAAAGGAATCCTTCTAAACTATTAAATATTTATTACGACGCTTTATGTTCCAAATAGGCTGTTCATTTCGACTTAATGAGCTTTAAAAATTTTTTCGTAAATAACTTTCGAAAAACTAATTCCCTTTTGATCTACAAATTTCGCGAAAATTTTCGATATTATTAAAATAATAGTTATCGAACAAGCAAAAGTTAATATAAAGTTAATATGATAAGGAAGGAACCTAGAAAGTTTTATAGATAGATAACCAGAAAAAGAAAAAAGAATTATGAAATGTAATAAATACATAGAAAAAGAAATTTCACCCAAAAACAATAAAGTTCTATGAGAGAATATTTTTTTAAAATTCTTCGAACTTAATACCACAAATATAATAATTGTTGCACCGATTAGATGAAAAATAGTCATAGATCCATGTCTACCACCAAGAAAGTCAAAAGTTAAATAACTATAAATATTTTTATCGGTTGCGATTACAGTTGGAAAAGATCCAAAAAATAAACCACATAAAAGTAGCATAAGTTTTATTGTTTTATTTTTTATAAAAACAAACACTACGGTTTTATTATTATACAAATCACTTAATACCATTCCAAAAATAAACGCAACATAGTAAGTATCTATAAAAAACCAAATTAAGATAATATACAAAATATATCTATTACGAAGTTGCCCGAATAATAATGCCATAGCAAACACTAAGAGTGATCCAAAAAATTCTATTTTCATTGTCCATAAAACAGGATTATAGGATATTGTATCAACACCATAAATAAATGTGTCGATTAAAGATTTTTTCAACATATCAATGAAGGAAGCTTCAAAATTATAGTAATTTGGCAAATACCAGTAAGCCTTTGTATAGTTTGCTAGTCCTTCATTAAAAAATAAATTAGCTTTAAGTAAACAGTAAGCTATAACGCAAGAAAATGTGACTGGAATGACTAACCTTACATATCTTCTAATACCTGAGGATACTATGAAACTATAATCCTTAGAAGAAAAAAATTTAGTAGATAATACAAAGCCACTTAATACAAAAAAAATTGAAACAGCAAAGTAACCATTCCAGAATAAATTGAAAGGCGTATCAGCTAACCTCACATCTATTAATCCATCAAAATGGGAATCTTTTACACTCCCGGTAAATACTGATGGGTAGTATGCACAAAGATAATGTCCGACCACCACAACTAATGCAGCTAGTCCGCGAATACCGTCTAGCCATTTCAAATTATTCACTTTACAGCCTCCTAAATATTTAACAAGATATTCGATATATTATTTCTTTTTAATTCTACATTAAAAAGAAACATTTACAATCCAATATACTAGTGAAATAATACTAAGTGCTGCACAAATCTGTGAAAATATACTCTGATAATTAAGAAAGGAGCTTTATCTTGCAAAATCAAGTACAAAAAAAACAAAAACTCGATTCAATTGACATGATGAGAGGACTAGCAATATTACTAGTAATATTGGTACATACCGCTCAGCGTGTAGAAGGTGATGTGCTTTTACGTCCTTTCGCCGATTATGGTCAAATGGGTGTTCAACTTTTTTTTATAGCTTCGGCTTTTACACTATGCTACAGTATGGATTCTAGAAACTCGAGAAATTCTTCCAAATTTGCTTTAAGGAATTTTTACATTCGACGTTTTTTTCGTATTGCTCCGTTATATTATTTTGGTATTATTCTATACTTCATTGTTACGAGTATAAATACAACAATATGGGTAAGTAATAAAAATCCAATTGATATTCTCCTAAACATTTTTTTATTAAATGGCTTATTTGAAACCGCAAATAATAGCGTTGTACCAGGAGGCTGGTCTATTGGAACTGAAATCTTATTTTATCTCTTATTCCCATTATTGTTCTCAATTTTTATCAGATTACAAAGAATATTCAAATACGCATATTTAGTCTTACCACTCTGTTCTCTAATTTTCTCGTTACTTATTCAACGGATTTTTTACATACTAAATTCACCTGAAGAATTTTATAACAATAGTTTCTTTTATTACAATATAACTAACCAGCTTCCAGTATTCTGTATCGGTATTGCGTTATATATTGCCTATAGTAATGAGTTAATTCCAAAGTTCAAAAAAACGACATGTATAATTTTTATTCTTCTATTTTCATTAATTTCTTGGTACTTAATGTCAAATGGTCAATTTATGGAGTCTTCATACATTGTTATCTTCCCATTCATTTCTAGTATTTCTTTTGTTTTTATTTTTATTCTTTTACAAAGTTACAGTGTAATAAAAACAAACTTCTTTACTCGAATAGGAATTGTCTCATATTCTAGTTATATAGTTCATTTCGTATTTACGTTCTATTTAACAAGTAATCTTTCTGACCTTTTAGGATTTATACCTTCAGATATAAGACTTCTAATTATTTATTGTATTGTTGTGGTACTTACGTATATTACTTCTAAAATGTTTCACAAGTATATTGAACTTTATGGGATAAAAATAGGAAGAAAACTTATATCTTCACTTGACAATAGAGTTAAATAAAGTAGAAGTTCAAATCTATAGCCATATGAAGAAGTGATTCTATAATCGCTTCTTCTTTTTAATAATTAACTAATCTGTGTTTTGAAAGAATCATATTTGATTCATTTTCAGTAATATAAAAAGGTACATAGCTTCTAACCTTAGATTCATTTATTCGATTCAAAATCCACATATTTAAGATAAATTCGTACAAATTAAAGACCTCCATTCATAATAGTATCCATCAAATTAATTAATGCTTTTTCTGTTGCTTGAAGTCTCGCATTTACTAAAGTATTTTCATCTAAATCATATTCATCCCCTTCAGAGAGTTTAAAAAGCGAAAAATCTTTGACGCCACGAAACTTGAAAATTTCTAAATCATCGTCGAATCCAAAAATATAGTCACTTCCTTTAAATATTTTCTCTGCTTCATACCATTTACCATGTACTTCAATTTTCTTCATCTAATAACACCCCCCGAATCCGTAATCTCCATTATTGTTGATTGTGGTTGTGTATAACCCTTGCCAACTACTCCAACTTGAATTACCTTTAAACCAATTGAATTTGCATTACCTGGCAACCATGATGTTGAGTTAACTCTAGAATTTCTAACTTCTAAAGCAACTCCCTTATTACTACATAAACATCCTACACATGTCCCTGTGGAACCAACTTCAAATAGAAACCCTATTTTAACTGAACTCTCAACCGTGTCTCTACACCAACCAAAAAAAACGAAAGAACTATTTATGGCATAGAAACCTGATCTTTCACTCCCACTGTAAGTTGATTTCAATGAAAAAACATCGATACCATTTCTACAATTATTGATGAAAAGAGAATCAATTCCATATGAATCTGAACTGTCAGTATTTTGAACATCAGATAATCCGTCATATGCGGTGATAACGATTCTACCAGGTCCATAAAAACCTTCCATTTTTATTTGACCCTCTGACGAATAATCACCAGGTAAAATTCTTATTTTTGCAGTTCCTCTAATATATTTTTTTAACTTATTTATAGCTGTTTGTATATTTCGAAAAGCACCAGTTCTGTTATCAATAGTACCTAGATTATTATCATCACCGTCAGGTCTAACATAATAGGTCACTCCTTGCTGAGAGTGTGACATAGTTTCAGCCAAATGATTAGTAAGAGTATCATCAACATCTTCCAATTCTAATTTAGTAGCTAACCCAGATAGGTCTGGATTTGGAATCACAAGTGTGACATTTCCATTTTCAGGTTCAATACCATTTACGGAAGTAACGGTGCCTGTTCCAGTTCCATCCACACCACCAATTGCAACTACTCCCCAAAATGGAGAATCAGTCGTTCCAGTAGGTTCATTACCTAATGTTGGTTGCAAAGCGATATATGAGTTTTTATCTTTCCGTACTATATTGTTCTTTAGATATTGTGTTTCCGCATTATACGGAGCGATATATTCTAAATTTAATACATTTGGTAAAACTAGATTAATAGCTTCAGTAGCGTTTGTTGCCACTCTAGTTGCAGTTTCAGCGTTTTGAATAGCAGTAGATGTATATATCTCTCGTTCTTCTTCCGCTTGATTACGAGCCGTTTCAGCAGTCTGTCTAGCACTCTCTGATTCAACCCTGGTCGATTCATTTGAAACACGATCACCTTCAGAAGTTACCCTGCTTGTTTCTGCCCCTACACGTTCCGTTTCAGCAGTGACACGGTTGCTTTCTGCTGTAACACGTAACGCTTCAGCCACGGCCGTTTCTGTCGCTACTCTTTTAGCTTCTTCCAAAATAACTGGTCCTTGACCAAGAACCAACTCAATCAATGTCTGCTCATCTGTGGATGGAACATAATCCTTCACAGGATCCTTTAAAACTTTATAAGTAAATGGCAAAGTTGAAACTCTTCCGTCTGCATCATACAACTGGATAGCTACATCTACTGTGCCAGGTACTAATAATTCAGTTGAACCTAACGCAAAAGTAACTTGGTTAGTTCCTGTTAACTCTCCTAAAGTCATTACAGAGACTTTGTCAGGTCGAACACTAGCCAATGTGAATGTTGAGACACTGGATAGAGCAAATTCTTGCCCGTCATCATAAACATTTAGTATGAAAGTTACTTCATCATTTTGAGTTACGATAGGTTCATTAATTAAATTTCTTACTTTAAAATCGACATCAAGAGTGAATGTATTTTGTAATGGCATTTAGACAACTCCTTTCTATAAAAAATAAAAGCGTGTGCTTATTGTGAGTTCAAATACCCCACTAGCACCGCTTACGGTAAATTCATTATTTCCTACTGCAAAAGAGAGTAGTTTTTTGTTAGTTTGACCAAATATACTAGAATCATTTTTGAAGGATTGTACGCCCTTTAATTTGATGATATCGGAATCAATTGTTGAACCTGTATACATCCACACTTCACCAGTAGTATTATTTGTAATAGTTAAATTTGTGGATGCACCCTTGAATGTAATTTCAGTTTCATTTTGCTTCGTCATAACAATTAATTGATTTCCATCATTTTTAAAGTTGAATGATGTGGATGAATATTTCTTTTTGTTTAAATTAATCGATTCAGACAAACCACTCATGCACGTTAATGGAATACTGAAGGTAGTAACTCTAGTCCCAATATGTTCTGGAGTCCATCCATCTAAATGGCATTTCCACACAATACCTGGCCGATTGGTTTGTTCTATATAAAACTCTTTTCCATTACCGATTAATGAGAATAATTCGTATTTCTGTTTTAAGGTTTCATTATAATTAGTTGCCTTTGTCATAAATTCAGCAGTTAATGAACGTGAGTCTAAATGTTTTTCAAGAACAATTATACCTCCGTCATCTAGACTTTCACTTACAATTGAATAAGATGGTGAAGGGACAGTAAGTTTATTTCCAATTAATCCGATAGCATGTAGATTAAGTTTATTGCCCTCCACATCATACAAATTTAATCGGTTCATCCTAGATTCACTCCCCTCACCATTGCGTTAATCGATGTATTGCTGTATTGCATGTTATTTATAGTGTCGAATATGACTTCAGCGATTACTTGTCCATCTAAATAAATTGGGGCTGGGGCTATAGTGAAGTTTTGACCTTGTACATTTTGCGAGCTTGGTGAATCGAAACTATTTTTATTAGGAATAACTACATTAGCCATATCTGTTGCAGATTGTTTAACTAACGAATTCATCTGCTGGATACCATTAGCTAAACCTTGTCCAATGTTAACCCCATACCCTTCCATTACTCTAGACGGTGAATGTATATCTAAAGCGTCTGTAATTGCTTTTTTTATGCCATCCGTAATAGATTTTACTTTCTTCCACACAGCATCTGCCATTGATCCTATGCCATTTATTAAACCTTGTATGATGTCTTTACCAGTTTGTTTTAGATCTATTCCCTTTAAAAACTTCCCTACATCTGACCATATATTTTTAATAGTTTTTAGGATAGTATCCCAAGCACCTTTCCAGTCACCTTGTAACACTTTTAACACTGTTTGAATAATACCAAGAACTAAATTAATCCCTGTAGAAACTACAAGTTTAATTGTCTCCCATGCATAACGAACAGTAGCTGATATTAATGGCCAAACAACTTCAAAAACACCTTTGATAATACCCATAACCATTTTTATGGTGGCGCTTATTTGATCAAAATAAGTTTTCACGATTGACGAAATTTGTTTACCGTTTTCATCCCAGAACTTTTTGAATACATCTAGTTCGGATTTAACGAATTTTACAACTGCATCCACAACGGTAGAAATGGTTTTCTTAATTGCATCAAAGGCGACAGTAGTTGATTGTTTGATAGTTTCCCAAACTACCTTTACTCCATCTCTAAACCATTCAATTTTGTTATAAGCTAATACCAAAATTGCGATAACTCCCGTAATAGCCGCTATAGCAATACCTACTGGGCCAGTTAGTGCGGTGAATACAGTTGCTAAAACACCAATTGCTGGGGTCGCTGCTGCAACTCCAGTTGTCATAACTGCTATCGCACCACTGATAGTGCCGAAAATCGTTAATATACTTCCGACTGCTGATGCAATAAAGCCAAAAGCAAATAACAATGGACCTATTGCTGCAACTAATCCTGCTATGACTAATACTATTTTTTGTACAGTAGGCGATAGATCAATAAATTTTTGCACCAATCCTTGAAGACTAGCCGCCATATCTCTTATTACTGGGGTTAGCGTTGCACCAATTTCTATTGCTGCTGTTTCAAACGCTCCTCCTAATTCATCCAAAGCACCCTTCAAGTTATCCCTCATAATTGCCGCTGCTGTTTCAGATGCACCAGCACTATCTTCAAGCGACTTCGTAAAACTTCTGATTTCATCTGGGCCAGCTTTCATTAGTGATAACATACCTGAAACTGCTTCTTTACCTACTAAAGCTGAAATTGTAGCTGCCTTTTGTGTCTCTGTTTGACCTTCCATAGATTCTGCTAAATTATCAACTAAATTTGCTAGACCAACGAAGTTTCCTTCAGTATCTGTTATAGCGATTCCCATTTTATTCATTCTTTTATAGTTTTCTTCGGATGGATCCAATAAACCTAGTAAAGCACCACGTAATGTTGTTCCGGCTTGTTCGCCCTTCATACCTGCATTCGTCATTATACCTATCCCTGCGGATAACTCTTCGAGACTTACCCCCAATGCGGCAGCAGGAGGTCCGGCGTATTTAAGGGCATATTGCATATCTGTTAAACTTGCAGCAGATACGTTTGCAGTTTGTGCTAAAATATCCGCAACTTTCCCCGCTTCATTTGCCTCTTTCCCAAAAATATTAAGTGTGGAAGCCATTACTTCAGCAGTTTGTGCCATATCTGAACCAGAAGCTTCTGCTGCTGAAATAACACCAGGCATTGCGCCAATTACTTCGTTTGCGGTGAAACCCATAGCCGCTAACTCTTCCATACCCTTTGCGACTTCACTTGCTGATTTAGATGTACTAGCTCCAAGTTCCAAAGCTACATCTTTCAGATTGTTCATTTCTTTTGCAGTTGCACCTGCGATTGCACCAACACGATCCATTTGCGCTTCAAAATCCATACCCATTTTTACAGATGCAAGTCCGAGTGCTGCTATCGGGGCAGTTAATTTCATAGACAAGTCTTTTCCCACACTTGTCATTTTATCCCCTACCGCTTGCAATCTAGCTCCTGTTTCACGTAAAGATTCACCTAGCCTGTTCCAATTATTAGAAGCTTGTTCAAGTTCAGCTTCTTGTCGATTTAATTCATCGGTTAATTGTTCTAATTCTGTTTCCGTTCGAGTCATTTCTGCAGTAGCACGATTCAACCTAATTGCAAGATTTTCTGCTGCTTGTGAATTCGCTCCTTGCTCTTCTACTGCGCGTTGATATGACTCATTTAACTTTCTAACTTTGACATCTTGTGCTTCTAAAATAGTAGAAAGAGTGTTTTGTTTAGTCCTCAATCCTTCTACTGAATTTCCCCACTCAGTACCTCTTGCTCGAACAATGGCCATTTCTTGACCTAGTGCTTTAAGATTCCTGTCTACACTTTTCATGGATTGTTCAAAGGTTGCTGAATCAAGGGAAAGTCCAACTCTTAAACTACCTACTTCTTCAGCCATTCATTTCACCTCACATTCTAAAGCCAAGGAACATCCTCCGCATATTGGATGATATTTGCTTGTTTTTTACCTTCTTTTTTCCAACCGTTAAATACAGCGTGACGATTCCATATGCTTAAAATCTTTCTAGGTGTCATTTTCCAAACTTCTGATTCCATCCTGTTTAAGTGCACAGTCCCTATATAAATTAAAAAATCGAACGGAAATTCATTATCTGAATCATCGTTCGAATCATTTACTTTCCCTCTTCGCTAGATTCGGGCATAGAAGCTGTCAATGCTTTTCCAAGAGCATCCGCAACTTCCGAAATGTTTTGCATTGTTACAAGTGACCCTGCATCTTTTTCAGTGAATGAATCATCTTCTTCATGCGCTAACACTGAATAAACCAATGTTCTTATAACTTTAAAGTCTCGCTTACTAATACCAGAAAAAGCCTGTTCTAAATCGTCAAATTTATCTTGCAGAATACAAAGAGCGTTTAAATCAAATTTAATTATTCTTACTCTATCAAGTGTAATTTTCACACCTTCATCTTTCATTATCTGTCCACTTTTTATCATTAGAAAATGCTCCTTCCAAATTTACATATACAAAAAAAGAGTCGAAATAATCGACTCTAAAGTTTTTTCTTACCTAAGGTGTTGGAATTGGCGTAGGCTCATATACTTTTGTAAACCATGCAGCTGCTGCCGCTTCAGCTCCAATATCATTTGAATTTAAGTGTGCTCGCCATTTACCATCTTCACGAGCGATAAACGATCCTGTTAATGTTTCTGGAACAAACTCAATAGATTCTCCTTTAGTTGTCGCTTCTGTTCCTGGTGTTTGGAATTTCCCTTGATAATAAGCGTAATACTTATATCCGCCACCAGCTAACTTCATACGGAACAAAATTGCTACATAAGGTGCTTGGTCATCCACAGAATCGATAAATACTCCATCCGCATTTTTCGTTTTACCTAACAGCAAAGCATAATGCTCTGATGTTAAATCTGTTGTAGCAAATTCAAAGTCAATTGCCCCTAAAGCTTCTTCAATATAAACTGCGCGATCATCACCATACATCGTTACTGATTCAAAGTTGGGTGTTATGTTTGATGAAACTGCTGGCGATAATTTAATTGGTGTCTCGTATGTTTTTAAAGTCGGATCATAAACTGCTGCGTGAAAATCACTTAGTCCTACAAATGCCATTTAGTTGGCCTCCTTTTAATTTGCAAAATAAAAACACCTCTTATGAGATGCTCACTGGATATTTATAAGTTAAAGCATAATGATAGAGCTTTGTATCTGACTCGTAAAAATCACGACCACTTGAATATGAAAACCCTGCATCCTTCATTAACTGTTTAACTTGTTTGACTAATGGAATAAAGTTCCCTTCAGACCACACATCAACCTGTATCGTTGTCTCTGTTTTCTTTAATTCATCATCTGCATGTAGTTTTGGTAAGTCTATTACTTCGAAGAAAGTAACATATGTCGTAGAAGTACCAGTGTATACCCTGAATTTAACAGGATCAGTAATAGGGGCTAGTGTGGAAAGTATTAAACTAATTAAACTCATATGTTTAGCCCCCTTCTGATTTCATCTGCCATAATACGTTCAAGAGTTGATTTCTCACGTTCGAATGCAGGACGCATGAAAGGTTGCGCTGGCATCTTAGATGTGCCAAATTCTACAAAGTGAGCACGGAAAGCAGGACCTTGTTGTGAAGGTCCTACAAAAACTTTCCCACCCATCGCATCACTCTTGGTTATTGACTCTTTTAATGCTCCTGTTTTAACTGGAACAGAATAAATAATAGCATTCTGTAAATGTTCTCCTGCCGCTTCTAGTGCTTTCTTTTCTACGTTTGTTCTGTTGGATAAGTTAGCTAGTTGACGTTGTAAATCAGCTAAGCCTTCAAAAGTTATATTAGCCATGTTCAACAGCTCTCTTCTCACACGACAACTCAATAAATTCACCTTTTTTATATGTTCTAACAATTCGATAAGGCTCTTTCTCAAAAATTAACGATTCTTCCCCTTGATAATCAACAGAACGAATTTTAAAAGTTACTGCGATTAGGTACCCTGCTTGTGATGCTTGATAGAATTCACTAGAGTTAACTGGGAGCTCGTTTGCGAAAACATCCCCACCAGTTATTTCTATATTTTCTGGGAATCCATCTTTATCTTCACCTTTTACAATTGATACTAAATTAATAACTTCAGACCACCGGCTCACGATAATCACCTGCCAAACTCAAATGTTGTTTTAGCATTACATAGGAATCTCTAAACCTATCTGCCTCTGGATTGTCGTAACCGAAATGGGCTTTACAATAAATCGTGATAGCTCTTTTAATCAAAGCGTCTGGACTATCAGACACTGTAATTCCAGCAATCTTCAAGTCCAATTTCGCTGATTCAATTAAATCTGTAACTTCACCATCAAATGCAGAAGACGATATACGTAAAGCTTTCTTAATAACTTCCAGCATTATTATTCACCACTTTTCTTGCTAGTATTACGCTTAGGTTTTTCCTCTTTCTTTACGGTGGTTGTTTTCGTTCCCGTACTTTTGAGAAAACCTTCTTTTACGAGATAGTCAGTCCACTCTTTTTTATTCGAAACATAGTTAGAACCTGACTCGAAAATTTTCAAGTCAGACTCTCTATCTCTAAAAGTTTTAATTACTGTAAAATCCGGCATAAATAATCCCTCCTATTTTTTTATTAAGGCGTTACAATACCATCAATTAAAGAAAATGCTTTAGTATCTAAAACTCCACCATCAACAACGGCGTAAGCTACATAGTCAGTAGTACGTGCTTTCGCATGATCTTCGGTAACTACGCTGAATGGTTCGTTTGTATTAAATACAAGTCCTTTGTTTGCGTTACCAAAAATAATAGCTCCAGGTGATACTCCTGCATCAGCTTCAACAGGGAATCCAAACATACGACCTGCATATGTCCCTAACGCATCTTCAGTAAAGTAAGGTCGGTTATTGCCATCCAACACGTTAATTAATCCACCTGAACCATAAATAGAAGCGTTGTTCACATAAAATTTTGCTCCATTTAGGTAACTTGAATGAACTTTAGATATTGCTTCTGTGATTGTTGCATATGACGCTACACCATTTACTACTTGTGGTGTAGTTGCTTCTGCTTTCAAAGCAGTTTCAACTCCTTGCGGTGCAGTTGTTCCATTGCCTCGTGCAGCGGCTGTGCCTAATGCAACTCCCACACGTTCTCCAAGTTCTCCAATGATATAAGGAATAAAGTCTTGTACCGCCATTGCTTTTAATTTCCATGAAACTGTTACCGCTTTAGATAGTTCATGTCCATCAAGTATTAATTCACCGAATGTATTTTCTTCATCTTCTGTTGGTGTGCCTTCTGCATACCAAGCAGCATCTCCTGCATCAATTGATAAATGCTTAGCGATTTTTAAAGTACCACGTACATTAAATTTCTTAGCATCTGCAAATAATGGATACATTTCTTCTGCGCGAGACCAAATACCAGCCACTACAGTTTCAGGTATTAACACACCTGTATTAGAAGTGTCGTGAGTGAAAGCATTGTTGAATTCTTTATTAATTTTATTAAAGACCTCTAATTCTTCACCTTCTACTTTTTGGCCCACCATTTGTTTTGCCCATGCATTTTCATAAATCTTTTCATTAGATAAAACACTCGTCTGTTGAGTTTGAGCCAATAATGTACCACCATCCAATGTTGCCGATTGAGTTGTTAAGTCTGTAGCAATTGGATTATCTTGCATTGCTTTCAAATTAGCTTGTGCTAACTTAGTTTCATCAATCTGTGCATCCAGCTCTTCAATTTCAACTTTCTTAGCATTAAACTCTTCAACCTTACCTTCAGCAACTAGTTTTTCTGCTTGAATTAATAGTTCTTTTCGTGCGTTTAATAATTTTTCTAATGGATTCATAAGTGGAATCCTCCTTTTAGTTTTAGTAGTTGTAATTCGGCTTGTAATAACATGTTTGCTTCGTTTTCTTGAACGTTTTCTGGTGGTTTTGTGTCAATTAAACCAATAATTTTTTCTATTGCTTCTTCACTTAATGCAACAGTTCCAAAATTAGCTGATAATGAAAGCTCTGTATCTTTATTAAACATTTCTTCATCTGCAAAACCTTCTTCTACTGCAGTTTTAGCGTTGAACCATGTCTCATCATCCATAAGAGTTTTTAACTCATCATCTGTTTTACCCGTTTTTGCTTTATAAGCATTTGCAATTGACTGGTTTGCTGACTTTAATACTTCTGCCGTATGTTCAAAATCACGGTAATCTCCAGCTGCATAAGTTGAAACATTATGCACCATCATTTGTGCTGTGGGCGAGATTAAGACTTTATCACCTGCCATCGCTATTACAGATGCAGCGCTTGCGGCTAATCCAACGACTTTGACAATAACTTCACCTGTATATTCTTTTAAAGCGGTATAAATTTCACTGCCTGCAAAAACATCACCACCTCCGCTATTAATTACAACTTCGATCCTTGAATTATTTGTGGGTAGAGAATTTATTATTTTACTAGGGCTTGTTGCTTCAATTCCTATCCAGTCGTAAATACGTTGTTGGCGATCACTGATAATAGTTCCTTTAACGTGAATTTTCGTCATTCTTTCTCACCTCCTTTAAGGCATAATAAAAGACCCCTTCTTATTCTGAAGTAGGTCTTGTGTCCAAACGTCTAACCATTTCATCTCCACCTGCAACTGGTGCATAATTTAATATTTCACGTACCTCATTTGGATTAAAAATCCCTCTATCTACAAATTGAACTAAATTTAACTTAGTTTGCATGGAGGCAAAAGATAAATTAGATGATTCAAAAATAATTTTGTTACCATGACCTCTTTCACGTCTTGAAAACAATTTCCTTGAATATTCTCCGCTTGCTTGCAAAACATCTGGTTCAATCGAAGATTCATAGTAAGCGATCCAATCATTCTCCGAGTAGTTGGAAGATACAATTTTTTCATTAGTATTAAAGAAATGATATACACGTTTTACAGTTTCAATCATTTGTTTTTCATTTGTAGCAACTTCATTTGCTGTAACCTGTTGTGCATCCATTTTTGAATCTGTTGCAGCTGCACCGCCATTTTCTGAATCAATGTTTAAATAATCATCAGTAAATTGTTTAGTAGCTTTCTTTAAATCTTCTGGCCTTAACGTTTGATTGAATTTCAATAACCATTTAATTACTGTTGAGTTTTTAATTGATTTTATAATACCTTGATCAGTAGTAGTTATTACTTCCATCAATTGAGTTAAAGCTGTGGCAGGACTATCCCCAAAAATTTCATTGTCATTAAAGTCTTTCCGCAAATGAATAATATCTGTATATCTGAATACAAAAGTTTTGCCATTTCTTAATGTAAATCTAAGAAACAATTCTCCGACCTTATTTAAAACAGCTTCTGCTGCAGTTGCAGTAATAGGATAAATTTCGTATGGGTAACCATTTTCATCACGATTTATATAAGCGAATGCATTGTTATTTAATTCAAGATGTGTAATTAGCTTTTCTTGTAGCATTTGTCCTGTCATATACGGATTAGGTTCTTCAAGTAGAAATTTCATGTACACATCGGGATTTACTTTCAAACCTTCAGGGCCATTTCGGATATGTTTTGCAATAGTTTTACCAAACGCTCTAACTTTTGGTCGGATTGCTGCCCGTACAATATCTGATTGATATAAATTACCATTCCAAGCAAAATATCCATTTCCCTCATCTGTAATCATTTTATATTGAGAAACAGTTTGTACTTGATTCACTCTTTTAAATCTGTCTAAAAACCCCACTATTTCACCTCCTTTAAATCATGTTTTCATAATCACTATATTTGTCATTTAAAACAACATAAGCATTTAACATTGCAGCTGTTCCATCTATGCGTCTTCTTTGATTTTTTCCTTTATGCGGTTGAATGTTATCATTCTTATCCACTTCTACCGAGGTATTAGTTAAACACCATTTAGTAATTGGATTATTTTCATAATTAATCTTTTTTGCATCAAGTGCTGCACCTAGATTTTTCATTGGAGCCGATAAAGTCTTTTTACCTTGGATGATAGGAATCATAGATTCTTTCCCGAAATTTTTTTGCATATCTTCTACCCAATACTTAGCAGACCAACCGTCATAACCAACCCAAGGTATATAAACGTCATATTCAGTTTGCAATTCTTGAAACCATTCTGTTACAAATTTATGATGTACAGTATTTCCAGGAGTGGTTTTAAGTAGCCCCATATCTCTCCAAATGTTATATGGTATTTTATCTTCTGTGGATCTCAAATCTAATAAATCTTCAGGAAGCCAATACATATGTTTAACATAAATGGTTTCATCTCCTTGCAATTGGAACATTGCACATGCAGCAGTTAAATCGACACTACTTGATAAATCGGCACCACCAATTGCATAACGTGGTTTTAACTCTTTAATATCAAATGTTTCTTGATTATTAATTTGTTCAAATGTCAGCCACGCTTCAGAAGAAGTTTCCCGTATATTAAAATCCTTTGTCAGTAAGTTCTTTACCAATAAAGGATTTTCTTTAGCTTTTTGAACTTTACGTTTTAGCTCATCATGGTTTTTAATGGTCCCTAGTCCTGGATTAGCCTTTTGCCAACAATCCTCTTCTGTCCATTCTTCTCGCTTGTCCAATTCATAAATTAATGCTAGAACTCTATCATCATGATATCCTTCAGGATCACTGTAGCCGTTAATAATTTTTTCAGCTTCTTCATATTTAATATCGAAGATACCTTCACGAATAGTACCAGCAGTAGTTGTAATAATCGATATAGGTTGTTCCCTTGCACTCATACCATCAATGATAACGTTATATAAATTTACATCTAAGATGGCATGTAATTCATCGATTAACGAACAATGAGGGTTTAATCCATCTAGGGTATTACTATCGCTTGATAATGGTCTAAATGATCCGTCATTAAAATCTGTAATTAATTCAGCTACTAATGAACGAACTCGTTTATTTAATGCTGGGGATTTCTTAACCATCTTTTTAGCTTCAAGCCAAATGATTTTTGCTTGGTCTTTTTTTGTTGCAGCTGAAACTACTTCTGGACCTTTTTCTCCATCTGCCATTAACATATATAAAGCAACAGCAGAACCCCATGCAGACTTCCCATTTTTACGAGCAACAATCAATATGAACTCTTTATGTTTTCTGATTCCTGTCTTCTTATGAACAAATCCAAATAATGCAGCAGTCATTGCCTTTTGCCATAATTCTAAAATGAAAGGTTTGCCACCCATTTTTCCTTTTGAGTGTTTACAAAAGTTTTCAATAAATTCTATAGAATGATTAGCGTGTTTAGATGAATACTCCCAAATAGAATCTTTATCATAGATGATTCTAACAAGTTCTTTGTAAGTAGCTTTTACTTTTAGTGAAACTGTGACCTTACCACTTTCTATTTCATTCCAATACTCTAAAATTGGGTTATAAGCTAATGGATAGTTAATCACGTTTCATCACAAAGGATTCGAACCCATCATCTAAATTTGTAGCAACTTCTTTTGGAAACATATTAATTAGTAATTGTTTTGAAGAATTATATTTAGGAATCATATCGTTATATGACTTCAATGCTGGGTGTGCTCTTTGAATGGTATAACCACCCTGTTCCATTTCGTCAATAACACCTTCTTTATTTACGATGTCTTTAAGTTTTTCCAAAGTCACTCGCATAAAAGCAAGGTCTCTAATCGGGCCAGTTGCCAAAGCCTTTTTATTTTCGTCTAACTCTTCGATAATTCCAGTAAGTCTTTTGATTTCTTTGTTAATGGCTGTAACTTCTGGAAGAGTCTTTTTAGTTGCCAATAAAAACACCACCTTTTTTCTGAAAACCGTCGAGTTTTTGGGTGGGGGTACTTTTGAAAACCACCTGTGTGTTCTCTGAACCTCCTCCTCCGGTCCTTTTATTTTTTTTATTTTTTTATTTTAGGGGGGGATTAGAAAATAATATTTTTTATTTTTTTGCAATTAAATTCCCGTTTGAATCGAACATCACATCATCACGAGTAACTTCTGTACTTCCAAAAGTTTTTTTGTTGTGACAAGATGTGCAAAGGAATTGTAAGTTGTCATGATTCAATGTGATGTTAGGATCATTAATGTTGTTGATGTTTATCTCTTCGATGTGATCAAGAATGTAACCAGGTTCTTCACAGTGCTCACACAATCCGAATACCTTAGGAATGTAAGACTCTCTACATAATCTCCACGCTTTGCTCTTATAGAACTTCTTGGCTATCTCTGTATGTTGTAACACTTCATCACCTCGATACTATTTAAGTGATAGCTCACAGATAATAAATCACCATTCACTTTCTCGATTTGACTTATCAGTATTCAAGAATGACCACCACCTTTTATGTATAATAAAAAGCCACAATCCAATTGGACTATGACTTCATATCGACTAACTTATTTCTAAATAACTGATTGTCTTCCTGTTATAATAAAATCAGTTGCATCACAATATGGACAGTGTTCTACAATAATCGTTTTATCATAATCATGCACCTTAATTGTCTTATCCTCTGTGCCTTTCCAATCGCAAGTTTCACATTCAAGGACGTTTAATCCTGTTGTCATAGCGATTCCTCCTTTCTCATCCTATAAATAATCATAGAGTCAAAAAGAAGTCTTTGCCAGTTAAATAAGTTTGATAAAATAAAAGCCACACCCAAATGGATGTGACTTATCACTTCTATTAGAATCTCATTCCTTTGGTCTGACCACTCTTTTGTAATCTACTCGCAAAGTTTTTAGTAACATTCTCTGGTGAAGTCTTTTCATCAATATAATCTTTTATAGCTTTATTATTATCGCTAATAATTTTAGCCAACGTAATCTGATCATTAACATCCAAACCACTTAGTGCACCAATCGCACTTGATAATTCTTTGGAGTCAATCCACATTCTTTTTTCATAACTACACATTTCCAACCACATACTAATCATAATGTGGTTGGAAATGTTTGTTATTAACAACTTTATGCTTTCAAAACTACATACCCTACCAAGTCCTATTGATAGCTAACGTATTAGCCCACGATTGTTTTATGACTGTGTGATATGTAGTCTTCAAATCATAATAAAAAGCACCTAGGTACAAGACCTAAGCACTTTTCTGTGGAAGACTAACTATTTTTTGAATTTCCTACTTCTTTTTCTTTCACAAGAATTACAGTAGCAGAATTGTATTTCTTGTTCTTTCTATCTTACAATATTACTTTATCATGTTTTATTAAGTCGAAAGTGCAATGATAGTGCAAATATTTTTACAACCCGTTATTAAAATCTTCAAGTGTTCTATAGGTTAATAAATCAGTATACAATTCGTTAATCATCTCTTGGATGTTAACATTACTTTTAAAAGTTGGAATTACAAAATATACTAAATGTTCCAAGTTCCTTCGTAAGGTTTTTAAATCTACACCCGATAATACATTAATCATTATTTGTTCTGCTAAATCAATATATATCACATATTTCCCTTGGGGATCATTGTTTTCTAATATTTCCATGGGATCGAATCTATTAATTGTTCTAAGAAGTAGATTTAACAATTCAATATCCGTTTTCATTATTTCTGCAGTTACCGTTAAACTACTACTTGATAAATCTTGTATTATATCTATACTCACACCAGGATTTAGAAGGGTTATAAATTCTTTAGGTGATAAGTGAGCAAAGTCCTTACCCTTAGTTTCTATATAAAATTCTTCAACCAATTCCCTACGCGCTCCCACAGAATTGTTTTGTTTATCAGAATAGACCCAGTCTTGCTTTTTATCACCACTTACAAAAATAGCGTCAGTTTTTAAACTTAATAATTTACTCCAAATAATGTAATCACCAGTGCTATTTTCATCCTTAGGACTATCCTTGTACCCAGGCGGAGTTTTTAATTTAAATCTAAGTTCAGCTTCTTTCGTGAGTTCCTCATCACTTTTAACGTCTTCAGGGATGTATAATGATTTCTTTAATATTCCCTCTAATTCAATTAGATATGGGTCATGTATAAATAAATCCTTTAAATCGTCCCGAAGCTTTATGAGGCCCTCTTTATATTCGTTCAGACTCTCTTTATAACTCTTTTGATATTCCAAAGTTTTAAGGTAGTTTTCACTTCCCTCCAATATAGGGACTATTTGGTTTAAGGGCTTTGGAGTTTGAAAAGTTGATAATAATGTTTCCAAATCGTTTATTCTTTGAACAATTTCTTTTGGTCGATTTTTGGAAAATTCTTTTAAAACTTGTAAAGGTATTCTTAATCTACCTTCATCACTTAGTCTTTTTAAGGTTTTAGTCATCTCTTTTACAGTTAAATCTCTCCACTGATAGGCGGATAACAAAACGTTTGTATCTACAACAAATGTTGCGGTTTTTATTAATTCTTTAATACTTTTTGGTTGATGAAAGTATGATTCCCATTTTTCCATAACTTTTCTCCTTAGTTGCATCTGAATTATATTCCAATAGTACCATAAAATAAAAAAGCTTACTCGCAAATTAATTATCGCAAGTAAGCTTAATATTAAACTACCACCAACCTAGTTTCTCTCCCACAGCTTGTACTACCTCATCTCGCCAGTAAAAAGCTTGTCTTCTGCTTATGTGTAACTCCTGAGCAATACCTTCCCAAGATTTTAACTGCGGTCTTGTCCAGTACTTCAAACGGATTAGTTTTTTTCGACTATCATCACAAAGATTGTAAACATGTTCCACTGCAGAGGCTATTCGCTCTAATTCTTTAAGCTGCAGATCCATTGTCAATCGAGTTGCATATCTTTCGACTGATGAAGAACGAATAGTTTGATTGAATGGCATACCTTCTTCTTTTGGTGGATCTGTCATTAGTTCTTCCCTACGTTCCTTAATCCGTTTTATAGTATCGTGATAATCAAAGAGCTCGGCTTCGATATGCTTAATAGTTCCTACACGTAATTTATATACTCCCATTAGTCTCCTGCCCTTCTAAAACTGTAAATTTGGTTGTTTTTTACCCCTTCAGTTATCTTCTTCCTATATTGTGTGGAATACAACTCCACGACTTTGTAGCGTGTTCTATAAGGCTTTTCAATAATATAATTTTCCTAATTACACAACGACTTTTTGTAGATAACTTATTTTGTAAATAAAAATAGGTTTCTACCAATCTATTTTGGTTTGTTGTTTGTTTAATTCATCCTGTTTTATGCCTATATAACGTTTGGTAACGTTCATTTCATCATGATTTAGCGCCTCTTGGAGTGTAACTATGTCATTAAATTTTTTGTAATGATGATACCCATATGTTTTTCTAAGGGAATGAGTACCAATTCTTTCTAGTCCAAATTCTTCTGCAGCTTGGTTTAATATTTTGTAAGCCATACTACGAGAAATAAGTTTGTTCATTCCTTCTCTGGACTTTATTAAATATTCATGTCTGGGCTTTCCTTGAATGTGAGATCTTACTGCCCTTTTTAATTCAGATGTCATTTTAATTTCTCTAGTCTTTTTGGTTTTCTTTTCTTTTATAAAGATTTCCCACCCTTGTACATCTTTTACTTTTAGGGCGAGAATATCTGATATACGTAAACCTGTATGGATGCCTATCAGAAACATTACATAATTCCGTTCATTTTGCTCTTTGAAATAATTTCTCATTTCCTTTAGAACTTCTTTGTCTCTGATTGGCTGTACTAAATTCATATTTTCACCTCACTCATAATTCTTGTTTAAAACATTCCTCTGGATCTTTTTTTAATTTCACCTATTTCAGCACGATCAACAATTAAAAGCGCTATATCCATAGTTCCTCTTTTCATTTTTTCTGAAATTGTAAAAATGTCGTAGCCTTCTTTCCAAAGAAAGATGAAATTCTTTATTTCATGTTGTTCAAATACCATATTTACTTTGATTTTTTCATGTTCGAAGAGATGGTAGTTCATTTGTTCTTCCTCGACTTTCGCGGCTGCTGTTGACCATAAACACCCTTATCTCCTCCAGATTCTCTGTAATGAGAATAGCTACATTGATATTGAACGTTGCTTCTGTTGTCATATGTCTTGTACATATGTTGAGGAGCAAGTATGAATAATTTATTACACACACTACAATGTTTAGTGATACTAGCACATACTTTTGACATATCTAGTACTCTCATTGTTTTTATCTCCTTTCGTAAGACACTTTTTGGTCGTACTGTGAATTACCATAGAGTAGTTTTCTTTCTAATTCTTTCTGATAGTTCCTTACTGAACTCTTCACTGTTCCAGTCTGGATTTTCTCTTACCACCTCACTAAGTTGTTCATATTTCGCTAAATCCTCTATACGTTCTGTTAAACCTTTTGTTGTGTGCAGGTCGTACTTATTCCCACAGTTTAATTTCAAATGTAAAACTTCAAGTTTCTTTAGTACAAATTCTTTAAAATCGCCCATCTTATTCACTCCTTCTCCGTTTGTGTCTAATGTGTCCTAATCAATTACTTGCATAATCTCTAGTCAGTTTTGCATATTCTTTTAGTGCTTCTATATCTAAGTTTGCATAATCACAATACTGGCAATGAATAGCAGTCGATTTTTGCAACACCGACTTTTCAAGTGACTCAGAAATTACAACTGGAGAGTTACAGTTTTCACACATGAAAAACAGATTATTGTATGTTCCCATTACACGCTCACCGCCATTTCCAATTCTTCAGCTGATTTAAAATCAAAAGATATAAACACACAATCACATTCCCAACACTTATTGAGCATTAAATGATTATCCAAATCACCTTTTTTCATAAATTCTGCTGTTTCTTTGCCTGCACAATTGGGGCACATGATTTTCATCTCCCTTTCCATTCGCTCCATCCTTTACGTATACGAGCATTCAATTCATGCTTTTGTAATGGTTCATAAATCCAAACACGCTGCGAGTTTTCTAAACGATAGAGTAACATCCATTTTTGTTTAGCCATTTCGAGTGCCTAATTTCATTTCGGCTTCTTGTAATCGGATTTCTAATAATTTTAAATCCGTTTTCTTCTGGTCCTTTGATGATTGGACAAGGTAAAATCCTTGTCCTGGAATCCATATACTCAAAACCTTCTTCCTCCTAAAATTCAATATTTTTAATGCGTTTATCCTTGGTATCATTAAAGTTAATCAAGTAAGTATCTTTCATTAACCTAGATACTAACTTCCTGTCATACATTGTTTCTAGTGAAGTTCTTGATAGATTAGTAGTTATGATAGTCGATTTATTTTGTCGAGCATTACCGATGGAATATAGCACTCTCAATGTAAAGTCTGTTGCTTTCTTGTTCGTACCTGTTCCGCCTGTTTCAGCACCTAGGTCATCAAGCACTAGATAGTCCACTTTGGAAAGTAGCTCCACAAAGTAAAACTCTGTGTACTTACTTTCTTTATCTCCAAAACTGTTACGAATTTTTAACAACATTTCATCAACTGATATAAACAAACACTGCTTGTCCTTCTCGCCGGATTCGTTGAGATTTCGTAAGATTGACATAGCTAAATGACTTTTCCCCACTCCTGGAGAACCTGTGAGCCATGTATTGAATATGTTGCCTTGCTTATAATTGGAATATGCCTCCAACGCTCTGCCTTTGTTTGTTGCTGTTTCTGATTCAGTAGTTTCATAGTTTCCAAATGATGCTTCTAATAGGCCTTTGTCAACTAAGATACTTCTGTTTCGAAAAGTACCGTAATCCACTTTGTTCATAACACCTTTAATTTTCAAGTCCTCTAACTGACTAAGTTCCTCTGTTTTTCGATTACTTTCACAGACAGGACAAATTTCATTTCCTTCAAACATTACTTTAAAAATAGGTTTTTCTATTCTAAGTGGGTGATTTTCACAAATTTTAGAAGTTGAGTCCATCGGAATACGTTTCGATAGGTTGTTGATCACTTTCCCTATTGGTTGCATTGTTTGTGCCTCCTTTTTCGTTTAAGTAAGATTCAAAGTTTGGACCAAACAATGTCTTTGGACGAAGGTAAACACTCATTTTTAAGTCATTGATCCACTGTATTGATTTTTTATCGATTACAGTCTTAAAGTCCTCTGTTGTAAACTTTTCCTTTAATCGTGCTTTTATTAATGTTTGTGTACCTTTTGAAGTAGCGCGATAATTCGTATTTGCTTTTTGATTAAGATAATCGATAATTTCTTGAAAGATAGAAGAAGGAACGCTAGTGACTATCCCTTTATCTCTTTCTTTATCTATATCTAGTTCTTCTTCTAGTTCTTCTTCTGTGTCGTTACGCTTCGTTACAGGTAACGTTACGGGAAGTAAATTTTGACCGAGCTTTTTATTTTCCCTATATTTTGCTACTCGTTGACGTGTTTGCTCACGAATTTTATCTAGTCCAGCAACGTTTTGATGCTTTTCCCAATTGCATATACTGATAAAGTTATCTTCATCTATTTCAATCATGCCGTACTGTCTAAAAACACTAAGGGCCATTCTAACGACATTTAACGACCTATTGAAAATGGTTGAAAGCATTTCATCGGTGTAAGGAATATTTTCAGCTAAGTAAATATATCCGTGGTCATTTGCTCTACCTGCTTGAGACAATAATTTAATCCAAATAACAAGTAATGTATCAGCTTCGGGCATTTGTTCGATGAGCTTTATTTTCTCGTCTTCGAACATTTTAGTACTCAATTTAATCCATTTAACGTCACTCATAATTCTCACCTTTCTCTATAGTTGATTGACTAAATTCGTTTTCTGTATGATAATGAGATTGAATATTTATAGATGTGCTGAAGACTTTGCCGAGTCATTCAGCTTTTTTTATTGTCTAAATACTTGGTAACAATAGATGAATCAACTCCGATACTAGCAAGTCTAGAAACTATTAAACTCAACTGTTGATGAGATTCTTTTTCTTTAATCAGTTTTTGCAAAACAGAGATAGATTTGTACATATCCTTTGTTAAATCAAATGCTTTAGTAAAATTACCTTTTTCAATATGCACTTCCAGTATCATTGAACAATCCATTATGCAATCAATTTCTTTTTGTGCAGTTGGGTGATCTTCTACCTTGTAAATATTCAAATTCATTGTTGCTCACTCCCTAATGGCAAGTGTTGTTGAGCATTTAAAGCTTTAACTTCCATGCGCATTGCAGTGTTAGGAGACCATTCGCTTATAAACTGTAATGCTTCATCAAAACGTACTTTTGGTAGTTCTCCATATCTAGGAATCTCGAAGTATCTTTTAAATTCATTCCAAAATTGAGAAAATGCTCTTTTGCTGATTTCTTTGTATGCTTCCGTATCAATACCTCCTAGACATTCAACAACTTTCCTTTTACCGTTTTTACTAATGCGGTATTCTTGTCCACCGTCAATCCTCATGTTGTTTTCAAGTGATTCAACTCGTCCTTCTACAAATCCAATACGTTCTTCTTGTTCAAGTGCGGCTTGTAAAAGTGCTTTGGTGCTAGAAATTGGTTGTTTAATTTGATTTTCCATTTCTTCAAAACGAGTGACGTATGCGGCAGTGAATAATATTCCTTTTTCACCAGTCATTTTGTTTGCTACCATGTCACAACCCTTTTTTGTGAGTAAAAAGCAAGGTTGAGTTTTGTTCTGCAAATTCTGATAGGAACTTTCAATAAAGAAATCGGAGTAGGGAATTTTCCCTTGTCCTAAATATTCAATGTAAGTTCTAATACTCTTCATCAATTCGCTATGCGGTCGATTAATCATTTCAGCAACCTCACGACTATCTGTTACAAGTTGACCTTCTAAATTAATTACTTTTAATTCGCTCATGCTTCATTCTCCCCTCTGAATTTGAGATATTTTACTTTAAACAGAATTGCTGAATACCCATGAATTTTACGAAATACCGCAATCGCTTCTTCCAAGTTTGGTCCCTCTGAAACAACACGCCACTTTTCGTCTTTGTTGGATGTGATTTCCCATACATAACCACTAAGTGGAATCATTTACTCCATCTCCTTCCACATTCTTGTCATACTCCACAAAACTAAAGAGCCAAGAAAACTAAAAATGATTATGGTTGCTGTTATAGTCATTGCAATCTCCTTTTTTCATCCAACCAAGTTTCTAGGAACTCTTCCGTTTCCTTAGCAGGGTACATCCATTTCCCACCTATTTTTACTTTTGGGAAATCTTTATGGTGGAAAAAATTATCTTGAATAGTGTTCCATGAAAGACAAGTTCTTCGTTTTAACTCTTTTGTATCCCAGAAAACTAACTCTTTATCCAACTCTTGAATCTTCAATTTGATAGCATCCATATACATTTTTTCTATTGCTTCCTGATCTACTTGTATTTGAATCATGAAAAGTTCCTCCTTCCTCAATGGTTACCTAGTCACCTTTTTGGTGACTCCTAGGTAAAAAAATTTGGTCAATATTTAAATTAAATTTTCTGCTAATTTCAAACATTTCATCCTGAGTAAATTCAGCCAACCCCCTCTCTTTTTCACTATAAGTTTTAGGTGCAATCTTCAAGATTTCACTCATCTTTTTTATAGTTATATTTTTGTTTTTACGTAATATTAGAAGTTTCTCTTGCATAGTATCACCTCCTTGCATATTACAATATCACCGAAATGGTTACTTGTAAAGTTATATATATTATTTTTTAAACATTTTTGTTCCATTTCGGTGATTTATGTTATATACTGAAAACAACATTTAAATAGGAGGCAACACTGAAATGGAATTAAATAACTTTGTCGGTGAGCAAATAAAGAAATGGCGTTTAGTTAGAAATATGAACCAGGAAGAATTAGCGGAAAGATTAAATACTACAAAGCAAACAGTTTCAAGATATGAAAAAGGGGAACGTAAAGCAAATCAAGATGTACTATTTGAACTAGCTAAAATTCTTAATGTTTCTATAAACGAATTTTTTCCTAAGACTGAGAATGAATCAGATAAAAAAATTGAAACACTTGCAGCACATATTGATGATGACGTGACGGAAGATGAAATGGAAGAAATCAGAAAATACATTGAGTTTATTAAAATGAAACGAAAATAGTCTCTGTTATCGCAACCAGCAAGGAGGAAGTTTGTATGTCCTATGAACGTTTGTTAAATCAATATCAACACATCAAAATAATAGAAAAAGTATTACCAAAAGGTTTATCAGGATTTTATTATGACAACGTCATTGAAATTAATAAATTCTCAAACAGTTACGAAAAACATTGTATCTTGGCTGAAGAATTAGGTCATCATGAGACTACATACGGAGATATTACAGCTTTAGATGATCTCACCAGTAAAAAACTAGAACTCGTCGCTAGAAGATGGGGATATCAAAAAATAGTCTCCCTTGATAATCTTATCGAATGTTATAACACTGGACATAAAACAGTTGAAGATATCTGTGATCATTTAGAGATTACTTCAAGTTACTTACAAGATGCAATAAATGTTTATAACCAAAAATATGGACTCTTTGCTATATATAATGGGTATAAAATTTTCTTTGACCCGCTAAATATTAACAAGAGTTTTTTTGACATAAAATAGAACATATGGTCTTATTGAGAGGGGTGATTTTAAAGCGATTATAGGAAGATACAATGAAAGGAGTTATATCATGGCAACATTTAGAAAGCTTAAAAGTGGGAAATGGCAAGCGAGAGTTTCTAAGGAAGGTAAAGAGTTTAGTATCGGTACATTTCGCACTAAGAAAGAAGCTGAAATCGAAGCTGGTAAAGTGGAAGAACGTATTTATTATGGGCAAACATTAAACGATCGTAATATGTTATTCGAAGATATCACAAAAGAGTGGGTTGAATATAAAAAATCAAATGTTAAAGAATCAACATTTGAACAAATAGAAGTTATCATTCGGTTACATGTACTACCCTTCTTCGGTAATAAAAAAGTAATGAAAATTAGACGAACAGATATTAAAAAGTGGTTAAACGATTACGCAATTATGAAGGATGATGAGGGAAAGGAAATATACTCTTATGGATCAAGAATTAAATACTTATCAGTAATGAAAAGTATTCTACATTACGCAGTGCATGATTTGGAGGTATTAGAGAAAAACCCTGCTGATCGTTTAAGGGCACCGCTGCAAGATGACGTCACTCAAAAAAAGGAAGTTAAGTACTACTCATTAGACGAATTAAACTCATTGTTAGATTACATGAGAACATACAAACATCAACGTTTTGAAAATTACCAACTGTACTATATGCTTATGTATTTTTTAAGCCAGACGGGTTTAAGAATTAGCGAGGCACTCGCTTTGAAGTGGACAGATATAGAGGGTAATAAAATAGCCATAGAAAGACAAACAAGAAGAAATGATAATAATCAATTGGTTATAACAACTTTAAAAAATTCTTCCTCTTACAGAACAATAGGTTTAAATAATGAGCTAATACGTGAAATGAAGAAGTTTAAGTTAAAACAGAATGAGATGATTTTTAGCGGTGAAAGTTTTAAACAAAATGATGACGGAATTATATTTCAAAACTTTCTAGGTAACTACCTTACTCCTTCTACAGTTCGTGATTCTATTCGTGACTATTGTAAAAAAGCAGGTATTGATTATAAGGGTACTCATGGATTCAGACATACTCATGCAGTTCTATTATTAGAGTCTGGAGCAAGTTTAAAGTTTGTGTCAAATCGGTTAGGACATAAAACAATAAAAACAACTGCAGATACCTATCTGGATATTACCAAGAAAATAGAAGAAGACGAACTTAAAAAGTTCGCCTCCTACACTTCTCGAAAAACCTCAACGGCACGAAATCGGCACGACTGATTTTCAAACATATAAAATTAACATCTAAACGTTGTTGCACCAACGCTTAAGAAGCATTAACCGATAGAGCCTTCCATCTCGAACTTGATAAGACGGTTCATTTCTACAGCATATTCCATTGGAAGTTCTTTTGTAAATGGTTCGATGAAGCCCATTACGATCATTTCAGTTGCTTCTTCTTCGCTAAGACCACGACTCATCAAGTAGAATAATTGTTCTTCAGATACTTTAGAAACTTTCGCTTCATGCTCTAAAGAAATATTATCGTTCAAGATTTCGTTGTAAGGAATTGTATCAGAAGTAGACTGATTATCCATGATCAATGTATCACATTCGATGTTTGCTCTAGCACCAGTAGCTTTACGTCCAAAATGAACGATACCACGGTATGTTACCTTACCGCCTTGTTTAGAAATAGATTTAGAAACAATAGTGGATGAAGTATTCGGAGCTAAGTGCATCATTTTCGCACCAGCATCTTGATGTTGACCTTTACCAGCAATTGCGATAGAAAGAGTCATACCACGAGCGCCTTCACCTTTTAGGATAACTGCTGGATATTTCATCGTTAATTTTGATCCAATGTTTCCATCAATCCATTCCATAGTTGCATTTGCATCACAAACTGCACGTTTAGTAACTAGGTTATAAACGTTGTTTGCCCAGTTTTGGATTGTTGTATAACGGCAATAAGCATCTTTTTTAATGATAATTTCAACAACCGCACTATGAAGTGAGTTTGTTGTGTAAACAGGAGCAGTACATCCTTCAACATAATGTACAGAAGCGCCTTCGTCTACAATAATTAACGTACGTTCGAATTGACCCATGTTTTCAGAGTTAATGCGGAAGTATGCTTGTAGTGGAGTTTCCACTTTAACGCCTGGTGGTACATAGATAAATGATCCACCCGACCATACTGCTGAGTTAAGTGCAGAAAACTTGTTGTCTGATGAAGGAATTACTGTACCCCAATGCTTTTTGAAAATATCTTCATTTTCACGAAGTGCAGAATCAGTATCTTTAAATACAATTCCTAAATCTTGAAGCTCTTGCTTCATATTATGGTATACAACCTCTGATTCATACTGTGCAGAAACACCTGCAAGATACTTTTGTTCCGCTTCAGGAATACCCAATTTATCAAATGTAGCTTTGATTTCATCTGGTACTTCATCCCATGAAGTTTCTGTTTGTTCTGAAGGCTTAACATAATAAGTAATTTCATCGAAGTTTAATGACCCTAAATCTCCACCCCATTGAGGCATTGGTTTTGAGTAAAAAATTTCTAAAGCTTTTAAGCGATAATCTAGCATCCATTGTGGTTCTGATTTCATACGTGATATTTCTTCCACGATTTCTTTCGTTAATCCACGTTTAGAACGGAAAATGGATACGTCTTTATCGTGGAAACCATATTTATAATCACCAATTTCAGGCATTTTTTTAGCCATCGTATTTCCTCCGTTCGTCTGTTATTCTGTTTCTTCTGAGACGCCTTTTTCCATTGCTTTCCACGCTAGTGTTGCACACTTGATACGCGCTGGAAACTGAGAAACACCACTTAATGCTTCTATATCTTCAAGTTCAATAGAATCAACGTAATCTTTCCCAAGCATCATTTCTGAAAAAGTTGTAGAAAGCTGTAAAGCTTCTTCTACAGTCTTTCCTTTAACTGCTTGTGTCATCATAGATGCAGATGCCATCGAGATGGAACATCCTTCTCCATCAAATTTCGCATTCTGAATTTTACCATCTTCCACTTGAAGTGTTAAATGAATGCGGTCTCCACAAGTAGGGTTATTCATATCAATTGTCAAAGCTCCATCCTCAATACTTCCTTTGTTACGAGGATTTTTATAGTGATCCATAATGACACGGCGATAAAGTTGATCTAAATTAGAAGACATCGTTAAAATACTCCTTTGCTGAAAGCAATCCAGTAACTAGACGATCTATATCCTCTTCTGAATTGTATATATAGAAACTAGCACGAGCAGTTGCCACACATTGCAACCATTTCATCAACGGTTGCGCACAATGATGTCCTGCACGAACTGCAATTCCACTCATATCTAATACTGTTGCAACATCATGTGGATGCACATCATCTAAATTGAATGTAACAATTCCAGCGCGCTTAGCAGCATCAACAGGTCCATAGATGGATAAACCATCAATAGTAGACATTTTTTCCATAGCGTAAGCAGCTAACTCATGTTCATGCTTTTCAATTTCATCTAGGCCAATTTCTTCTAAGAAATCAATTGCAGCTCCAAGACCAATCGCACCAGCAATTATTGGAGTACCGCCTTCGAATTTCCAAGGAAGCTCTTTCCATGTAGAATCATACAATCCTACAAAGTCAATCATTTCCCCACCAAATTCGATTGGCTCCATTTTATCCAGTAATGCTTCTTTCCCGTATAGTACCCCTATACCGGTAGGTCCACACATTTTGTGCCCAGAGAATGCAAGGAAATCACAATCAAGAGCTTGAACATCTAATTTTAGATGGGGTGCAGCTTGTGCTCCATCAACTACCATTACTGCTCCATGCTCATGTGCAATCTGCGTAATTTCTTTTATTGGATTCATTGTCCCTAATACGTTCGATACATAAACGATAGACACTATTTTTGTTTGATTAGTAATTGTTTCTCTAACCTTTTCTAAAGAAAGTGTACCATCTGCTTCTAAATCAATATATTTTAATACAGCACCAGTTTTCTTAGCTAATTGTTGCCAAGGGATAATGTTGGAATGGTGCTCCATATGCGTAATAACAATTTCGTCGCCCTCTTTTAGGTTAGCAAGGCCGTAGCTCTGCGCCACCGTATTGATAGCGGTTGTTGTACCACGAGTAAAAATAACTTCTTTAGTAGACTTCGCATTTATGAATTTACGAACCTTTTCACGTGCTCCTTCGTAACTGTCCGTTGCTCTGTTACCAAGCGTATGAACTCCACGATGCACGTTAGAGTTTTCAAATTCATAATACTTTTTAATAGCCTCTATCACTTGAATAGGTTTTTGAGAAGTAGCACCATTATCTAAATAGACTAATGGATGACCATTGATCTCTTGATTTAAAATCGGAAAATAGCTTCGAATCTCTTTAGTATTGAGCATTAGCGAACTTTCCTTTCAATAACCTCCGTCAGCTGTTTCTTCACGCCTTCAATAGGTAATTCGTTTACTACAGGAGCAAGGAATCCATGAATTACTAGACGCTCTGCTTCATGTTGAGAAATACCACGGCTCATTAAATAGTACAACTGAAGTGGATCTACTCGGCCAACTGATGCTGCGTGACCTGCTGTTACATCATCTTCATCGATTAAAAGAATTGGATTTGCATCTCCACGTGCTTTTTCGCTAAGCATTAATACACGAGATGTTTGCTCAGCGTTAGACTTAGTAGCACCGTATTCAATTTTACCAATACCATTGAATATAGATGATGCTTCATCTTTCATAACTCCGTGCTTAAGGATTTGACCTTCTGTATGTTTGCCCCAATGAATTACTTTTGTTGTAAAGTTTTGTTTTTGTTTACCGCGACCTACAACAACCATTTTCACATGACCTTCTGAGTTATCTCCAACTAAATGTGTTGTATTTTCAGAAATAGTATCACTGTCATTCATCATACCAAGTGCCCATTCAAGAACCGCATCACGACTTGTTACACCGCGACGATTAACGTATGTTGTAAATCCTTCTGCTAGAACATCAACAGTTCCAAATGTAACTTTTGAATTGTCTTTAGCAATAACTTCCGTCACGATATTAGCTAAACCTTCTGCATGTTCAACAGTGGACAAATAGTTCTCTACATAAGTTACAGAGCTATTTTCATCCGCTACTAGTAAAGTATGATTGAAAAGTGAAGCTGCTTTATCGTCATGTAAATAAATAACTTGAATTGGTTCTTCTACTACAACATTTTTAGGCACGTATAAGAATACACCACCGTTTAATAATGCAGCATGAAGTGCAGTTAATTTATGCTCTGTTACTTTGACACCGTCGGTCATAAAGTATTGTTGAACAAGATCAGAATGCTCACGAATTGCAGTGTATATATCAGTTAAGATAACACCTTTAGCTTTTAGATCTTCTGATAATGAAAGAAATGCAGGTGTATTGTTATGTTGGATGTAAATATTTTTTTGTTCATCCGCATTTACAACTGCTTTCACTTCGTCAGGTAGTTCGTTTAAAGAAGTAAATTTACTGCTATCTACAGTATGAACTGGAAACTCTGTGAAATTCCAATTAGTAATTTTTGTTTTGTCTGGTGTTGGCATCGGAAGTGTTTCAAGTTCACCAAATGCTTTCAGACGAAGTTCTGTCATCCAGCTTGGTTCTTGCTTACCTTCTGAAAAGGAGCGAATATCTTGCTCGGTTAATGCCAATTTTGTTTCAACCGTCATGCTGATTCGTCCCCTTTCTTATGCTTCTTGTCCAACTGTTTCGTCTTCAATTCCTAACTCTTCTTTTACCCATTCGTATCCTTCTGCTTCTAATCTTTGAGCAAGTTCAGGACCACCGGATTTAACTACACGTCCTTGCATCATTACATGTACATGGTCTGGCGTGATGTAGTTAAGAAGACGTTGATAGTGAGTGATTACTAAGCTTCCGAAACCTTCTCCACGCATTTCGTTGATCCCTTTAGAAACAACTTTTAATGCATCGATATCAAGACCAGAGTCAATTTCATCTAAAATAGCAAATTTAGGTTGCAACATCATTAATTGAAGAATCTCATTACGTTTTTTCTCCCCGCCTGAGAATCCTTCATTTAAATAACGTTGTGCCATATCTAAATCCATTTCTAAAAATTCCATTTTACTATCAAGCTCGCGAATGAATTTCATTAAAGAGATTTCATCGCCTTCTTCGCGACGTGAATTAATCGCTGAACGTAGGAAATCCGCATTTGTAACTCCAGTTATCTCACTTGGATATTGCATTGCTAAGAATAGACCCGCTTGTGCACGTTCGTCTACTTCCATTGCTAAAACATCTTCTCCGTCCAATTCAATTGAACCAGATGTAACTTCATATTTTGGATGACCCATAATAGCAGAAGCTAAAGTAGATTTACCTGTACCATTAGGACCCATTACTGCGTGAATTTCATTTGTATTAATTGTTAAATTAACACCTTTTAAAATCTCTTTACCGTCTATTTCAACGTGTAAATCTTTAATAACTAAAGTCGACATTTAATAACCTCCATTAAGTAAATATGAATGTATAACCATTCTAATTTATTATCATTCTAATCTTAACCCAAACTGAAGTACCTTGCAAATCTTTTGGAGCATATTCTATTTAATATTGTAGAATATACAGATTTCCTGTTTTCTCTTGACTTTACTACGATATTATTAGGTAAATAGTAATCTTTCTTTATTTTCATTAAGAATAGTCTAAATGAGAATCGATTTCACTATGAAGCTAGTGAAAACAAAAAGAATCCACGAAGAAATTCTTCGTGGATTCTTGTATATTATCCCCTAAATGCTTGGGCATCAAGTTTAGCCGCTAATTGCATACATTTTTCATGATCCTCTTGCCGTTTGTTTTCAACTTGCAATCTTAGTTCTTGACTTTGTCTCAATTCATCATATCCAAAACCATGTACTCCTCTAAATGCGTGGTCCATCTGTTCTGTATAAGGTAAGTCTTCCGAACTGATAATGAATCATCCCTCTCTGTTTTTAAGTTCATCATTTATATACCCAACTATTTGGGTCTTAAACATATTTCTTTAATAACTTATGCAGTTTTTGAAAATTTGTCTACGATAATCGCAAGAGCTCCATCACCAGTTACATTTGTCGCCGTTCCAAAGCTGTCCTGTGCAATGTATAGTGCAATCATTAATCCGATCATTGCCCCGTTGAATCCAAGCATTGTTTCCAATAATCCCAGTGCCGCCATAACTGCTCCACCTGGAACTCCAGGAGCTGCAATCATCGTTACACCAAGCATAAATATAAAAGGTGCAAATGAAGATAGCATAATATCTTGTCCATTTATAAGCAATACACCGATTGAACAAGAGACAAGTGTAATCGTACTCCCTGACAAGTGGATTGTTGCAAATAGAGGAATCGTAAAGTTTGTCACTTTAGCTGAAGCACCAGTTTGCTGAGCCTGCTTTAGGGTCACCGGAATAGTTGCAGCTGATGACTGTGTACCTAAAGCTGTAAAATAAGCTGGGGACATTGTTTTTAAGAGTTTCAAAGGGTTTTTCCCAGTTACCGTACCAGCTGCTGTATATTGTAATAAAAGCATGACAAGATGCAGCGCAATAATCATGACAAACACGACTCCAAAAACCGATAAAACCTTAGCCACTTGTCCACCGTACGCCATATTCATAAAGATTCCAAAAATATGTATTGGTAATAATGGGATAATAACATAAGAGATTACCTTCTCAATAATCTCGCTAAACTCTTCAAATGCATTTTGTAACGTGTTTCCTTTTAGTTTGGAAATCCCAATCCCCATAATGAATGAGAAAACTAATGCTGTCATTATATCCATCATCGGAGGTATCGGCATTTCAAATAAGCCCCCAATTAAAAATTCTTCCGGATTCTCTAACTTAACACTCTCTTTACCACCTATAAGCTTAGGCAGTAAATTTGAAGCGACAAAAAATGCTATCAGACCTGCTACAATGGTAGATAAATAGGCAATTCCCGTAGAAATACCAAGTAATCTACCAGAACCCTTTCCAAGCTTAGCTATCCCTGGAACGATAAACCCAATTATAATGAAAGGAACAATAAACCCTAAAAAGGCACTAAAAATACTATTAAAAGTAGCCATTATCTCTACCACTATTTTAGGGACAACTAGTCCCAATAAAACACCAGATACTATCGCTATCACTATTCGCGGCAATAAACCAAACCTCTTCATACTATGTCCTCCTCATATGCACAAATGTGTTATTAATAACATTTATACACTTTAGCACAGTCACTTATTAAAGTGAATAAGATTAGTAGTATACATAATATTCTATTAACATTTTTTTGAACTGTAGTTCGTGTAGTAAGTATTAGAGCCTTTTCCGTATTTTACTAAGTCAGAGCTTGATAGAATTCTTTTTGCTTCATACCTGTTGTTTAAAAGGAGAAACTCTCTACATTCTTTATTAGTAATAGTTTCTTTACAGAGCGAAAAATAAGTGGAAACTGCTTTTTTGTGTGCATATGAATTGTTTTCTTTACAAGTAGGACAATACCAAGTTCGGGCTATTTTCTGCATTCCAATAAATCCGCAGCTTTCACATTTTACTCCGAGCTTTAAATCTTTAAGTGAAATTGAGAAATGTTCGATAAGAGGAATGGATGGAGGCGAATAGGTACTTCTTAGAATAACTTCTTTTATTTTCTCCATTTCTTCTTGACTTAAGGTTGAACTATTTTCGGGGAAATGTCGTAGGTAGGAACGCATTTCATTCCTATACATTATTTTAACGCCGCTGACTGAATGTTTAACAAAACTATTACGAGACGCAAAGATTACTACACCATGAATTGGGACTGAAATATTATACTGGAGGAAGAACTGAGAAAGTTGATATTTATATTCATTCAACTGATTTGCGGGGCAAGGATATTTAGTTATTCTTCCATCCTCTTTTCGTTGGATAAGTTGTGATGGATTAGTTGAAAACTCTAATTCCCCAATGATGTTTTTTACTTCAAGAATTACTACTCCATATGGGGTTATTATTAGGAAGTCTAATTCAAATGCAAATTCCGCAAAGAGAAACACTTTGTGAAAAATATAACATTTATATGGAATTTTCATTTGCTCTAGCACTTTGTAAATAACCTCTTCACCATAATCTCCTGCTTTAATAGCACCTATCTCTTTTGAAATTCTTGTATATTGTGGATGTTGTGGAGAAAGTCTTTCTATTAAATCAGCCATTCTTGCTACATATTTTGAAGGGGAATACGGTTTAATTATCAAATTATCATCACCTCTTCAACACAATATCACGAATAGTTAGTCTTTTCTAGACTAAATTTTTTATTGTGCAGATTGGTGAATAAAGAATGCTTGAAAAGCGGTATTGACTCTTTTTAGTGCTCACTTTCTGCTGGACGGATACCAGAATGGCTCGAGCACTTTGACTACTCGAGCGGGCGGTTGCGACTTCTTCTTGGGCTTTCGTCCTACCCCCGGGCGGATAGCAGGATGGCTCGAGCGCTTAAAATACTCGAGCGGGCGGTTGCGACTTCCTCTTGGGCGTTCGTCCTACCCCCGGGCGGATAGTAGGATGGTTCGGGCGCTTAATATACTCAAGCGGGCGGTTGCGACTTCTTCTCGGGCGTTCGTCCTCACCCGGGCGGATAGCAGGATGGCTCGGGCTCTTAAAATACTCGAGCGGGCGGTTGCGACTTCCTCTTGGGCTTTAGCCATTCGCCCGCACAAAAAAACAGACACCCGAAGATGTCTGTTTCCTCAAATAATATTATTATTTTACGGGTACTACCGATCCGCCCCACTCGCTTAGGATGAAGTCTTGAATTTCTTCAGATTTCAATGCTTCTACTAATGCTTTAATCTCTTTATTGTCTTCATCACCTGAGTTTACAGCAATGATATTCACATATGGAGATTCAGAGTCTTCAATTGCAATAGAGTCTTCTAATGGATTGATACCAGCGTCTATTGCGTAGTTAGAGTTGATTAATACTGCATCGCCTTCTTCATTCTCATATAACTGAACCATCAGAGCAGATTCATAGTTAGCGTCAAATTCAAGATTTTTAGGATTTTCAACGATGTCTTTCACTTCAGCTTTTGTTTTGTCAACACCATCTGCTAATTTAATAAGACCTTTTGCTTCTAACATAGCAAGAATACGTCCGTGATCTGCAACAGAGTTACTCATTAGAATTGTTGCACCTTCTGGTAGCTCTTCAATAGAACCGTATTTTTTAGAATATAAACCGATTGGTTCGATATGTATACCGCCTGCATTAGCGAAGTCATATCCAAAATCAGCTTTTTGTGATTCAAAGTAAGGGATATGTTGGAAATAATTCGCATCCAAGTCACCTGAATCTAAATCTTTGTTTGGTAATACATAATCTTGATACGTTTCTACAACAAGTTCAATTCCTTGTTCTTCAAGAATTGGTTTAACTTCTTCTAATATAACTGCATGAGGTACGTTCGATGCACCTATTACAAGTTTACTACCCTCTTCTTCTCCGCACGCTGCAAGTGTTAATGCACTCACTGATAATAAAGCTCCAGCTAATAACTTCTTCATTTTCAAATCTCTCCCTTTTTACCTATGATTTCTATGTGATCGAGTACTCTCGTTTACACCTATTATCGTTTATCTATTTTTGTAGTAATTAAATCGCCTATCCACTGAATTATAAATACCATGATTAATATTAGTATTGTGGCAACAAGTGTTACATCTGTTCTACCTCTTTGGAATCCATCTAAGAATGCTAGCGTTCCTAGTCCCCCAGCACCTATAATACCGGCCATAGCTGTATAACCAACTAGTGAAATTCCCGTAACCGTAATCCCTGATACTAATGCGGGCATAGATTCTGGCAGTAGAACCTTCCAAATAACAGTAGAAGTTTTAGCGCCCATCGATTTAGCTGCTTCTAGTACTCCTTTATCAATTTCTCGTAGAGCTATCAACACCATACGAGCGTAAAATGGAGCAGCTCCAATAACTAAAGCTGGGAATGCAGCATTTGGCCCACGCATTGTTCCAACTAAAAACTTCGTTAATGGGATTAATAAAATAATCAAAATAATAAATGGAATGGAACGGAATATATTAACGAAAGCACCTGTTAACCAGTTTGCTAACTTGTTCGCCCATGCTTGATGAGGACTAGTTAAGAAAAGTAAAAGACCGAGCACTAGCCCAATAATTGCTGTCAGTATAGTAGATACTGCAGTCATATATAATGTTTCAACGGTTGCTTCCCACATTTTTGGCCAATCAACATTAGGAAATAAATCATTAATCATTGTTGATCACCTCTGTATTTACTTTTTGTTCATGTATATAGCGGATGGCCTCATCCACCAATAATGCATCTCCTTCTAGTTGAAGGATTAAGGTACCAAATGCGCCATTTTGTGTATGCGAAATATTACCTTGAACAATATTGACTTCTAAATCAAATTGCTTAATAAGTCTAGACAATATTGGTTGTTCTGTTTGCTCTCCAACAAATACTAGCTTTATCAGCTTGCCATTTGGATATAGCTCTTTTAAATGCTGTATTGTTTGTATTGCTTTATTGGAATCACTGACTTGCGAGACAAAACGTTTCGTAATAGGTTGTTGCGGGTTTTGGAATACATCTAGTACTTTTCCTTCTTCTACCACATGACCTTTTTCCATTACTGCAACACGACCGCAAATCTTTTGAATAACCTGCATCTCGTGGGTAATCAATACAATTGTCAGCCCTAATTTTTCATTGATACTAACTAATAAGTCTAAAATTGAGTCCGTAGTTTCTGGATCTAACGCAGAGGTCGCTTCATCGCAGAGAAGCACTTCTGGACGATTGGCTAATGCCCGTGCAATTCCGACACGTTGTTTTTGTCCTCCTGATAGCTGTGAAGGATAATAATGTCCGCGACCTTCTAAACCAACTAAATCAATTAGTTCCTCTACTCTTGAAGAACGTTGTGCTTGTGGAACACCAGCAATTTCTAATGGAAAAGCAATATTTTCCGCAACCGTTCTTGACCATAACAGATTAAAGTGTTGGAAAATCATACTTACCTTTTGTCTTACTTGACGAAGCTTCACTTCATTTATCTTTGTAATATCTTGATTGTTGACGATAATTTGACCCGAAGTTGGCTTTTCTAATCCATTCAATAATCGAATAAGTGTACTCTTTCCTGCACCACTGTATCCAATGATGCCGAAAATTTCACCTTTCTTTATGTCAAGATTCACCTCTTCAACTGCAACGATTGTACCTTGTTTCGTGCTAAATTTTTTCGAAACATTATTTAAACTAATCATGGGAACCTTGCCACCTTTCTACGAAATGCTCAATTGCCTATCTATCTTCAAGAAATATTGTATGAATTTTTAATCCTGCATTTTAAAACTACTCAATGAGTCAACAGTTACTATGTAAATACATATACTTCCCATTTCTATCTAAAAAAACCCTCCTGCAAAAGAGCAGAAGGGTTTTAAGTTATTTATTTTAATAACGTTCATCCATTCTCTCATTTCCCAAAGCAATAGCTTTGCGTGATTTGGCACCATTTCATTTACATGACGGTTGCCGGGCTTCATAGGGCACTTCCCTCCACCACTCTTAATAAGAGTAACACTATTTAATTTGTTGGTATATCGAATATTATCACACGACTACTTGCTCGTCAATACTTTTTATTGTCTCTAATATAAATGGAACTGCTTGAAATGCATATATCTTTTTATGTACAGTTCCACCTTTAGCGATTATCAGACATGGTACGCTTTCAATATAATAATCCATTGCAAAATTCTCTAGATAGTTAATATTTGCTTGGCCAATTGAAAAAGGCATCATCTCTTGTACAACTTGCATCATTTTACTTGCAACTTGGCATGTTCCACATAAGGGTGTATAAATATAGAACATTGTAAGCTGACCACTGTTCTTATGGTCGTTCCACTGTTCAAGTGTCCATTCATTCACATTACATCATCCTAAAGTAAATATTGTCTCTTCACTTTTATATTAACACTTTTTAATATGGATGCCAAAACTTTGAACGGTGTAGTCGCCACTTCACAATACATTGGATTGGTATATAGATGAATAGCTTCAGGGTATTCTTTCCTGACGATGGAGCGAATTTGCTCACCTGATCTATCCGCATCTAAAAACGCATAAATAGGAATACCGTCGTAAGGACTTAAAATCTCTTCTAGCTTTACATTGGATATCGTTCCGTTTGTACAAATAATTTCTGTTGATTCATCAAGTAATTTTAAAAGCTTTAATTTATCTGATCTTCCCTCAACTATAATTATTTTTTCACTAAAGACAATAGCCATTCAGCATCTCTCCCAACTATGCCCTTTCCAATATTATATGAAAAAAACGCCGACATTAAGCGGCGTTTTCATAATTATTCTGAAATTAATTCTTCGTATTTTTCTGGAGAAAGTAAACCATCGACTTCCGTTACATCAGCTGGCTCTACAACAATCATCCATGCATTTTCATAAGGGGATTCGTTTACATATTCAGGGTTATCTTCTAATTCTGTATTTACATCTACTACTTTACCGCTTATTGGTGCATACAGTTCAGATACAGTTTTTACAGACTCTACACTACCAAATGGATCTCCTGCTTTAATATCATCTCCGACTTGTGGAAGCTCGACAAACACGATATCTCCAAGCTCTGATTGTGCAAATTCAGTAATACCGATACGGATATTTCCGCCTTCAGTCTTTACCCATTCGTGCTCTGCTGAGTATTTTAAATCTTTAGGTGCGTTCATATATATACCCCTCTCCATTAATAATACATTCATCTACTATATTCACATATTTTTATAGTAAAAACAAGTGACTTTAAGAAGTCTTCCAAACATCCTCAAACTGTTGTTCCTTGAAGCCTAGCGTTAATTTTTCACCATCAAAAACAACTGGACGTTTAATAAGCATTCCATCAGAAGCAAGCAAGGCTAATTGCTCATCTTCTGACATTGTTGGAAGCTTGTCTTTTAGACCAAGTTCACGATATTTCATACCAGAAGTATTAAAGAATTTTTTGAGTTCTAAGCCACTTACTTCGAACATTTTTTGAAGCAAATCTTTAGTTGGGGGATTTTCAGCTATATGGTTGTCTATGTATTCTATATCATTGTCCTTTAACCATTTGCTCGCTTTTCTACACGTTGTACATTTAGGATAGCCATAATATTGAATAGTCATGTTGTACCACCTTTTTCTTTTTATCATACATAATAGTGTAAGAGATGAGCAATCATTTTGAACAGTGAAATGTTTTTATACAATGAATTATAATTCATAAAAAGATATTAAATAATTAAATCTGAACATTAGGTTATGACCACTAGATCCATATCACACATCTAAATTAAGAAAAGCCTGGCAAAATGACGCCAAGTCCTCTTTCAACAAAAACCTAGATATGCAGTTGACCTTCGCTTCGCTCCGTCCAGGGTCTTCTGCTCGCGCTGTCCCACTGGAGTCGCAGTCGCCGCCCGAAGCGGAAGTCAACACTAGAGAAAAGCTACAAACTATTCCTAAAGTAAGCTCACGGAGGTGCAATTTTGTGAGCTATTCACTTCTTTCTAGTGCAAATACTCACTATTTCTCTTTATTTCCACTAGTGTAAAAGAAAACCTACTTTACTTTCCTCCTCTATTATTGGATCCACACATTTCTAATGCAAATGCGATTACAATAGTTTGATCCATCTCTAAAATTTGACCAATCTTATCATCTAAGAGATAAGCTGTGCTCAATCTTCTAATGAAGTACTTCACACTGCTTGATTGTAGTGCAAGGTGGCGACTCCAGCGGGAATAGCGCGAGCTGAAAGCCCCTCAGAAACGTAGTGACGAGGAGATTGAAGCCGTGCCCGCGGAAAGCGTCCACCTAGAACGGAAATCAGAGTAGTTCTCACTATTTAAAATGCTTTTATGAAATTGATTCAAAAGGATATTAAAATAGTGAAACTCAAAAATTTGGTTATGCTTATTTAAAGGTTAGGAATACTAGATCCATATCATACATGCAAATGTAAAAGCCGATTCATTAAGAACCGGCTTTTACATGTATTTCATTAAAGAACGTATTTTTCTGCTTCGATTAGTTTAACGGATGCTTCACGTTTTTTCTCAATAACATTGTATGGTGTGTAGCGTGTTAATTTACGTAATGCGGAAATCATCATACGTTGATTATCCCCATCTACAGATGCAATTAGTGTCTCTTTTGCTGCCTGTTCGATTTCAATAAAAGCTTCTTGTGTGAAGATTTGTGTATAAAGAAGTTTTTGTGCTGCTTTTTCTTCTCCATCACGTCCAATTGCTTTTTCTGTACGTAGAACTGCTGATTCCATTGCAAATAAGTTATTTGCTATGTTAGCGATGTTCACTAGTACTTCTTGTTCTGCCTCTAGTTTTGTACCAAAACGTTGTGCAGCAAGACCAGCAACTAGAATACCAATTTTCTTCGCATTAGCTACTAATACTTTTTCTTGTGCAAGAGCTTCCGTACCAACCTCTTCTGGCATCATCATTAATAGCTCTTCTTGTAAGCCTTGAGCCTTTTGAAGAAGTGGTAATTCACCTTTCATCGCTTTTTTCAGGAATGTTCCTGGAACGATTAGGCGGTTAATTTCATTTGTTCCTTCGAAAATACGGTTAATACGCGAATCACGGTAAATACGCTCTACTTCATACTCTTGCATAAATCCATAACCACCATGTAATTGAACAGCTTCATCAACGATATAATCTAGAACCTCAGATCCTACTACTTTGTTGATAGAACATTCAATTGCATATTCAGCGATTGAAGCAGCAATTGCTTTGCCGTCTTTTTGCTCTTCTGCACTCAATTGACTCATACGCTCTTCAAAATAACCAACAGTACGGTATATTAAACTTTCAGTTGCATACAATTTAGATGCCATAGTAGCCAGTTTGTTTTTCGTTAAATTAAAGGAAGAGATTGGTGTCTTAAATTGTTGACGCTGATTTGTATAAGAAATTGCTAATTCTAATGCGCGTTTAGATCCACCAATTGTACCTACCCCTAATTTATAACGACCAATATTTAAGATATTGAATGCGATAATATGACCGCGACCGACTTCCCCTAATAGGTTTTCTACAGGAACTTGAGCGTCCTCTAGGATTAGTGTACGAGTAGAAGAAGACTTAATCCCCATTTTCTTCTCTTCTGCCCCAACAGAAACTCCAGGGAATGTTTTTTCTACGATAAATGCAGTGAATTTGTCTCCATCTACTTTAGCGTAAACAACAAATACATCTGCAAATCCAGCATTTGTAATCCATTGTTTTTCACCGTTTAATACATAGTGTGTACCTTCTGCATTTAATTTCGCAGTAGTTTTTGCTCCTAATGCATCTGACCCTGAACCTGGCTCAGTTAATGCATAGGCAGAAATTTTTTCACCTGATGCTGAGTTTGGAAGATATTTTTGTTTCTGCTCTTCATTACCAAAAAGAACGATTGGTAATGTACCAATTCCTACATGAGCACCGTGTGTTATAGAAAAACCACCAGCTACAGACATTTTTTCTGCAATAAGTGCAGAGGAAACTTTGTCTAAGCCAATTCCGCCGTACTCTTCAGGAATATCAGCTGCAAGTAAGCCAAGGTCTCCCGCTTCTTTTAATAAACGTACAGAGTGGTCAAATTCATGATGTTCCAAGTTTTCTACTACTGGAAGTACCGAATTTTTTACATACTCTTCCGTCGTTTTCGCAATCATCTTTTGCTCATCATTAAAATCCTCTGGTGTAAATATGCGACTTGCGTCTAAGTCTTCAACTAAAAATGCTCCGCCTTTAATTGCATCTTTTAATTCGTTCATGTATATTCCCCCTAGTTTATATTTTTTTTAAAGTAATTCGAACACTCCAGCAGCTCCCATTCCACCACCGATACACATTGTAACAACTCCAAATTGCTTTCCTTGACGTCTCAATTCACTCATCATTTTCAATGATAAGATAGTTCCCGTAGCTCCAAGTGGGTGGCCTAATGCAATTGCTCCACCGTTTACATTCACCTTTTCCATATCTATACCTAAGTGACGAACAACTTGAATAGATTGAGAAGCAAATGCTTCATTGATTTCCCAAAGATCAATGTCTTCGATTGATAATCCTGCAAGTTTTAATGCTTTTGGTACCGCTACAATTGGTCCGATTCCCATTACCTCTGGTGGTACTCCCCCAACTGCAAATGAACGGAATTTGGCTAGCGGCTTTAATCCTTGTGCTTCTGCAACTTCACGATCCATGATTAATACAGCACCTGCTCCATCTGAAGTTTGTGAAGCATTACCTGCTGTTACTGATCCGCGAACATTGAATGCAGGACGTAACTTAGCAAGTGTTTCTACTGTAGTTCCTACACGTACACCTTCATCCATTTCAAACATGAATTTTTTCTGCTGTGCTTTATTGTTTTCGTCTACAAAATGCTTTATAACTTCTACTGGGACAATATCATCATTGAACTTTCCTGCTGCAATTGCGGCTGCTGCTCGTTCATGTGATCTTACTGCAAATGCATCCTGATCTTCACGACTAATACTATACTTAGTTGCCACTTGTTCAGCTGTGTGGCCCATTCCCATGTAGTATTGAGGGGCTGTTTGTGCTAGATGTGCGTTCGGACGAATCGTATTACCCATCATTGGAACCATACTCATAGACTCCACCCCACCAGCGATTATCGCTTCGGCATGACCTAACATAATACGCTCTGCTCCGTATGCAATTGATTGTAGACCAGATGAACAGAAACGGTTTACTGTAATCGCTGGTGTTGTATCTGGTAGACCTGCTAATGCACCAATATTACGAGCAACGTTCATCCCTTGCTCTGCTTCTGGCATTGCACATCCTAATATAAAATCATCTATCGGACCATCATAACCGCCCGCTCTTAGTAATGTTTCTTTTACAACTAGTGCCCCAAAATCATCTGGACGCACTGTTGCTAGAGATCCTTTTTTCGCTTTACCTACTGGCGTTCTTGCCCCTGCTACTATGACTGCTTCACGCATGAGTTTTCCTCCTTTACCTTTATGCAAGATTAGTTGCGTAATGGTTTGCCTTTCACTAGCATGTGTTGCATTCTTGCTTGAGATTTTGGATCAGCAACTAAGCTTAAGAAAGCTTCTCGTTCCAAGTTCAGTAAATATTGCTCGTCGACTAAAGTACCGTATGGAACTTCTCCACCTGCAATAACATAAGCGAGCTTTTTCGCAATTTTCAAATCATGCTCACTAATAAATCCAGATAAAAGCATACCTTCTGCTCCTAAAATAAGTGCTGCATATCCTGGAGATCCAGAAACCGGTACTTTTTCACGAATAGGTGCTTTATATCCGCCTTCTGCAAGAGCTAATACCACTTGTTTCGCATCGTATATTAAATGATCAGGATTTACACTAATTCCATCTGCAAAATTCAAGAAGTTATTTTCACGCGCTTCTTCACCCGAGGTTGAAACTTTTGCCATTGCAATTGTTTCAAATACTTTGCTTGCAACAGTAAGATAATCTATCTCAACACCGTTTGGAAGTCCCTTCAAGTGCTTAATATAAAGCTCTTTGTTACCTCCACCACCAGGGATAAGACCAACCCCAGCTTCTACTAAGCCCATATATGTCTCAGAAGATGCTTGGATATGAGCAGCAGGTAAGCAAGTTTCTGCTCCACCACCTAATGTCATTCCAAATGGAGCAACTACTACTGGTTTAGCAGAGTATTTAATCTTCAACATTGCATTTTGGAATTGACGAACAACAAAATCTAATTCGAAAATATTATCGTCCTGTGCTTCCATTAAAATCATTCCTAGGTTTGCCCCAACACTGAAGTTTTTACCTTGGTTACCTATGACGAGGCCCTTGAAGTTCTTTTCTACTTCATCTACGGCAAAGCTAATCATTTGAAGGATATCTAAACCAATAGAGTTCGATTTCGAATGGAATTCAAGCAATGCAACTCCATCACCTAAATCTATTAAGCTTGCACCAGAATTAGATTTAATAACACCATGTTTCTTCTTATACCTTTTTAAGTCAATTACCTTTTCGTTTACGGAAACTAATGAATAATCAGATCCATCGAAATAGTATTGATCACCATTTTCTTCTTTATAGAAAGATATAAATCCTTTATCCAATAATGATTGGACGAATGCAGGAACTTCCAAGCCTTCTGCTGTCATTTTTTCAACTGATTCATTTACCCCGATTGCATCCCATATTTCAAATGGACCTTGTTGCCAACCGAATCCCCATTTCATCGCTTGGTCGATCGCAACTATATCATCTGCAATTTCTCCATGAAGCTGAGCTGAATAGATTAATGTAGGACTTAAAATACTCCAAAGTAATTCACCAGTTCTATCTTTTGCATAAGTTAATGTTTTCACTTTTGCTGCAAGACCTTTTTGTTGCTTCGCCATTTCCATTGAAGGCGTTTTCAACTTCTTCATTGCTTCATATTCAAGTGTTTCAGGATTTAGTTCTTTGATTTCTTTTCCTTCTTTTAAGAAGAAACCTTGTCCGGATTTAGCTCCTAGCCATTTGTTTTCAAGCATTTTTTGCATAAATGCAGGCACTTCAAATACTTTTTGTTCCTCACCGGATGTTTGGTCATATACGTTTTTCGCAACATGTGCAAATGTGTCTAAACCAACGACATCTAATGTACGGAACGTAGCTGACTTCGGTCGACCGATTAGTGGCCCTGTAACAGAATCTACTTCTCCAACGGAATAACCTCTAGCTTGCATTTCACGCAATGTTACAAGTAAACCATATGTCCCTATACGGTTTGCTATGAAGTTCGGAGTATCCTTTGCAATTACAACACCTTTTCCTAACACATCTTCACCAAATTGTTTCATGAACTCTACAACTTCAGGAGCAGTAGTTGTTGCAGGAATTACTTCTAATAGCTTCAAATAACGTGGAGGATTGAAGAAATGTGTTCCTAAGAAATGCTTTCCAAAGTCCTCTGAGCGCCCTTCCACCATTGCATTAATACTAATTCCAGATGTATTAGAGCTAATGATTGTTCCTGGCTTACGAACTGCATCTATTTTTTCATATAAGCTTTTTTTAACTTCTAAGTTTTCAACAACAACTTCGATAATCCAGTCCACGTCTTTTAATTTTTTAAGATCGTCCTCTAAGTTTCCAGCAGTTATTAACTGTAGGTTTTTCTTAGCAGTAAGTGGTGCCGGTTTTTGCTTCAACAATTTTTGAATAGCTGTCTCTGCAAATTTATTTCTTACTGATGGATGCTCTAAAGTTATTCCCTTTGCTTCTTCATCTTTACTAACTTCTTTAGGTACGATATCTAATAATAATGTAGGTATACCAATATTCGCTAAGTGAGCAGCAATTCCTGAGCCCATTACCCCAGAACCTAAAACAGCTGCCTTTTTAATTTGATATGTCACGTGCACAGCCTCCCCTTCGTCTTGAATGAATACTCATTCATTTTGATAACAAAAAAAATAGAAGCAATCTCTATGTCTATTAGTTTAGAACAATATTTAAATTTTCGCAATAATAAAATGAATAAATAATTCTTTTTTCTTTCTCCAACATAAGAAACAGTGTAAACTGTAAACAAAGTCATAGGAGGTAAAAAAACATGCAAAAAATTACAACTACTGAACAATTCAACGAGATTATTTCTGGGGACAAAGAAGTATTAGTAAAATTTGAAGCTGGTTGGTGCCCTGATTGCCGTCGTATGGAAATGTTCATTGATCCAATAGTCGAAAAATATAACCAATATACTTGGTACGAAGTAAACCGTGATGAACTTCCGGAAGTTGCAGAAAAATATGAGGTAATGGGAATTCCAAGTCTTCTTATTTACCAAAACGGTGAGAAAAAAGCTCACCTTCATAGTGCAAATGCAAAATCTCCTGAGCAGGTAACTGAATTTTTAGATGCACAAAACTAAGTAAGATAGTATATAGAAGTCAAAGCATCTAAGTGTTATACTGCGACGAGCTGTGCGCAGGAGCACTTTTACAGAATTTTTAGATGCACAAAACTAAGTAAGAAAGTGTCTATTAGTCAAAGTATCTAAATGTTATACTGCGACGAGCTGTGCGCAGGAGCACTGTAACAGAATTTTTAGATGCACAAAACTAAGTAAGATAGTATATATTAGTCAAAGCATCTAAGTGTTATACTGCGACGAGCTGTGCGCAGGAGCACTGTAACTGAATTTTTTAGATGCACAAAACTAATAGTATAGAATGGCTGTTTCTTTCGGAAGCAGCCTTTTCTTTTTTAATTGGGGCAAAGTATGTGTAATCGTTATAATAAGAAAAAAACAGAGGTGCTTATTTATATGTCACACGAACAAGAAATGATTGCATTAAAAGAAAAAATCGCTTATTATGAGCGAATTATTAAGACAATTTCTACTCCTATTATTCCGTCTATCGTTCCTAAAACGATCTTAATTCCTATTGCAGGCTATATGTTTAGGGAGCGCTTTGAAAATATTCAGACGAAAACACTCCAGTACATAGGAGATCATAAAGAAATTGAACAAGCAGTATTTGATTTTACTGGGGTTAATGTAGAAGATGTAGAAGCTTTCGATTACAATGAACTTGCCATATCTATTACCAATTTGAATAGCTCACTTCGATTAATGGGAATTCGACCAATTTATGTTGGTTTTAATCCGCGTTTTATCCGTGAAATTGTTCATGCTAGTATTCAAGTGGATATTGAGACATATAAAAGCTTCCGTGAGGCATTAAACAAAATTTTAGTTGAATCAAATCAGTTCATCGGTATTAAATAAATACAACGGAGAGCCGCATATACAATAGCGACTCTCCGTTATCCCTTAACCATTATGAATAGCTCAAAAAGCTGTAAAACAAATAGGTCCATTCCTCGGTTTAAACCACTCATCTAACATTTTAGGGTCCAATTGATGCACTTTTGCTTCCCCATAGTTATATAGTGACTCTAAGGTTACAGAACCCATCCACCATGAACTTAAATCATGTATTCCAATTGTAATATCCACTTGTTCATGGGTTTTTTCAACTTTTTGAATTTCCCATTGTTCTCTACTGTATGATAATTTATATAACCCGTGCTGCTCAGTAATAAATGAATCCTCTATTTCCAACAAAACCTGTGTATTTTCTTGAGGTCTTCCTAGTCCATTAAAATTAGTTCCATTAACAAATGACTCTATATTTGTTATTCGATACATAATCCCTGAACCGGTAGTAGCCACTTCATGATAAACGCTCGGAATTACATGATTTGAATCATTTAATGGATTAAAAAGACTGTATACAAATGATTGATCATTCGTACGGAAAATAACTCGATCTACTTGATCCTGTTGTGAACTTACCCAAGAAGCAAGTTGCTTATAGGCACTTGGATTACTCCAAATCCATTCGTGGATAATCATATGTTGATGTAGAAAGTGACTGTCCTTTACTGGATCCAAAGTGAAAGCTAGTGCCCCAACTAAACAGTTTTCCTCTTCTACACCAACATAATATGTTTTTCTTGTTTTAATATACTCCTTTTCCTTCCAAGTTCTTTTTAACATTCCATGATTATTTTGAGCGTATTCATTGTATAAAGAAACGATGGCATCTTCATCCGATGGTGTTAAAAATTTCACCTTACTTTTATTGCCGTCAGCAATCATTTCGCCTGGTTTAAACTTAAATTCATATCTTAATGGTCCGTAGCCATAGCCCATTTTCCGATAGAAACTAGGATTAAAGGGATAGAGTGAGACAAGCGCCACATTTTCTTGTCTAGCGTAGTTATGAAAATAAGATAAGAGTTGAAACGCCACTTTTTCTTTTTTATGTAATAAGTGGACAGCAACCATTCCAATACCAAATATGCGTTGAAACTTTCCATTTATATTACATTCAAAATCATTTACTCGAAATATCCCTAGAAGCTCACCCTGTTCATCAAAACAGCCAAAAAACTCTATACCATTATCTTCTTTTTGTTCAGTTGCTAATCGCTCTATGAATTCTCTTTTCTTTTCATCTGACTGTATTAGCATCCCTGGATATGCAAGTGCTGCTATATCTGCCGCCTGTTTCAAGTCTTCTATTTGAAGTAAACGAATCATACGATTTCCCCTTTTTTTAACGATTGTGATAAATTGTATTATAGATTAGGTAAACAATTTTGAAAATACAAATACAAATTCTTTCCAAAAAATCAAAAAAGTTTTCCCCATATTTAATAGGAAAAACTCTTTGTACCCGGAGGTCTGATATGAAAACACAACTGCCAGTTCAAGGTTACTCTCAATATGACACGTCGATTCAAGCAAACTATCGAGCTTCTGCTTGTGGCCCAGTTACTGCTTATGTTTTGTTAAATTATTTGTTCACTAATGCAAGTCCTTATCAGCCTAATGAATTATATAAAAAATTGGGAGGAACACGCATTGGGTTATTTACCTACCGTTTTATTTGTAACATGCGTAAATTGCTCGGACCAAATTGGAAAGTAAATAAATGCACACTCCAAGTAACATTAAACGAGTTGAAAAATGGAAGACCCGTTGCATTAAAGTTTGACAAATACTTTTCGCTACAGTGGAATAAAAGTTTCACTTTCTCCTACCACTGGGTCCCGCTTATTGGCTATGAAATCGTAAATAGTGAACTGGTGCTAATCCTCCATGACAATGGAGGTAGAAACCGTCCCAGTCAAATTAGAAGAGTTCACTATTCAGAAAATGCTTCGATTCTTACTTTTGTTCAAATTACTCCGATCGGAGAATAACTATTTTTGAAGCTGTCTTGCTAAGATAGTGTAACCATGTTCATATAAATAATCATGTTTCGCCGATGGTATATCTTTAATTACTAAATGTTCTAGCTCTGCTCCAATCGGTACATCTCTTCGAATCGTAGCTAGCTCTTTGGAGAGTTTTAGCATCTCCAAATCGGTCTCGATTTTCGTTCGCTGACCTGCTTTCAAAAGTGGCAGTGCCTCCAATACTTTATCGACTGTTCCATAAGTTTGGACAAGCTGTAGTGCGGTTTTCGGACCTATTCCTTTCACACCTGCATAGCCATCACTAGAATCTCCCATAAATGCCTTCACATCTGGGAAAAGTAATGGAGAAATGCCGTATTCTTCAAGAAAACGAGCTTCATTGTATACATCATATATGGTGAACCCTTTTTTAGTGAATGCAATTTCCGTAGAAGGCTCTAGTAATTGCAGAAGATCCTTATCTCCACTAACTATTGTAAACCTCGCGTCTTCCTTCCATTTATGCGTAATGGAAGCAATCGTATCATCCGCTTCCATTCCAGCTATCCCAAAGTTCATCCATCCCAAGTGCTCTGATAATTCCTGCGCCATATCAAATTGAGGAATAAGCTCTTCGGCTGGCTTGGGACGGTTTGCTTTATAGCCATCATATAGCTCATTTCTAAATGTAAGCATCCCTTTATCCCAGCAAACTGCCATATGGGTCGGTTGCATTAAAGTTTGTGCTGCCAATACATGGCGAGCAAACCCTTGCACGGCATTTGTTGGAATTCCTTTGTCATTTTTAAAAAAATTGCCAGACATTGCTGTTGCAAAAAACGATCTAAATAATAATGCCATTCCATCTATAACTAATACATGTGGTTTTTCCTGCGTCATTTTAAACACCCTTTTTTTAAAGTTAACTTATTATAACATGAGTAGATTCAATCTATTAAATAGCGGGTATATAAATTGCAAACTAATAGAATGGAGTATGAATAGATGAATATACATAATGGTTCTCTTTATTGGCCAACTACTACAATACCCTTCACCCCTAAAAATACTTATGAAAAACTAGATATATACGATGTTGTAATAGTTGGTTCAGGAATGTCTGGAACGCTTACTGCACTTGCATTAGCAGAAAGTGGACTTAAGGTTGCTATAGTCGATAAGCGTGAGTTGGCAACAGGAAGTTCAAGTGCGAATACTGGCCTTCTACAATACTCCAATGATATTATGCTGCACGAACTCATCGGCCAAATCGGAGAAAAAGATGCTGTTCGCTTTTATCAGCTCTGTTATGAAGCAATGGATGATCTTGAACGAATTGCAAAGAAATTACCAATTGAAGTAGACTTCATACGAAGACCAAGTATATGTTATGCGAGCGACGAAAACGATGTAGAAAAAATAAAAGCTGAATATGATACATTAATAAATTATGGGTTTCCATGTGATTATTGGGGAAGAAATGAAATGGCAGAAAAAATGCCTTTTACCAAACATGGTGCCTTAGTAACCTATGGTGATGCGGAGATTAATCCACTCAAGTTTGTCCACGGGATACTTTCTAAATTAGAGGAGTTAGGTGTACATTTATTTCCATACACGGAGGTAATAGATGTATTTGAATATAACGATTCTTTAGATATCCGTACTAACAGACAGCCTTTGTATGCTAGCAATATCATATACACAACTGGTTATGAAACTACTCCCGTGGGTGAGCGGGTTGGAGCTGATATTAACCGCTCTTATGCATTTGTCAGCAATCGAATCGCAGAATTTAGTGATTGGTACGAACAAGCGTTAATATGGGAGACAAAGCGTCCTTATTTATATATTCGCACAGCAGTTGACGGAAGGTTAATTGTTGGGGGGTTAGATGAGGATAAGCCTGAAGCACCTCAATCAGATGAACTAATTCAGCAACGAGCCGAAAATTTATTACAGCAAGCCAAAGAGCTTTTCCCTGACTATGATATTCAGATAGATTATGCATATGCCGCAAGCTTTGGCGAATCTATTGATAATATTCCATTCATTGGTGAGCACCCGACTAAAAAAAATCAGTTTTACTTACTTGGATATGGCGGAAATGGTACTGTATATAGCATGCTAGGTTCACATATTTTAAAAGATTTAATAACAGGTAAACGAAACGAAGATGCCGATCTTTTTCAACTTGAACGGAAATATGGCGTGAGGTAATTTGTTTTGTTTAGATATATCATATGAAATCTTATAGAGGATCACGTTGCACACATGATCCTCTATTCATCTTGATATAAAATTATCGACTCTAATGAATAATTCCCCTAAATTTTATTAGTTTTAAAGCTAAAGATATAGATTTTAAAAAACGACAATAAACGGGAAGTAGTAGCTTTTTTCAACTACTTTTGACGCAATAATTTTTAAAACTTCTGTAACATCCCTCATATGCATACTTTGAAAGTTATACTTATGCTTTAGGAAGTCTACATGCTTTAAGATTTCCTCTAAAAACTGTAGATTTTCCTTTGTATTTCTCCCAAAATTATGTGGATGCCACCATAAGTGATAGAGTTCATTTTTCTTTGCAGCCTTAGTCAATCCCTTTTTAATTCGGCGAAGACGAAGTTTCTCTAAAAAAGAAAATTTGCTACTGTATGGTCTTAAAAAACGACTAGAAGGAAGATTGACAATTGGATCTGTCTCGATATTCTTCAAGCGATAAGTATGTTCCCCTGATATATTCACATATGCATCTATTAAGCGACACAATCTTTTCAGCCACGAGTTAGTTTTACTTGTATAAGCTTTATACATCCAATTTTTTTCATTTCCTCGGTAAGCCTTCACTCCAAATTTTTTACACTCATGCAGATAATGTTGGTTCACTTGGTTCCTTGGAAAAACTAAAGATGCTGTTTTTCCTAAGGAAGAATCAGCTTCCAAATCCTTTATAAAATGCTCCTTACTTTGCCCATTTTCTAAGCAATAATAATGAGAAAATGTATGTGTACCTACCTCTTGATTGGGTGTTTCTCGAATCATTTCGATTAGAGATAATCCGAAATGATAAGGATCCACCATTTCATTCTCACCTACATTAGAAAGATTTTTTACTGGGTTAAATGCAGTATTATCATAAGGTATATCCATTTTATTTAAATATGACAAAAGTTCCTGTTTATCCTTGCAATATAGCATTCCTACAATTGCCCACGTTGCATGGATATCATATTTTAAGAACAATTGTAGTATTTGAGGAATAGCTACTCTAGCACCCAGTATATTCGCGCCGTATTCTTCTATTGTGTAAACATCATGTACTCCCCAATTAAGCTCAAAATCTAATGAAATAATAAGAGCTCCCAGTTCCTCATCCTTTCCTCAGTTTAATTGTTCTTCCCAGGAGTACCAATTTCCCAAGAATAGATGCTGTTTCATATCCAGAATATACTTCCGTTATTTCACCGCCGAACTCCATTTTGAAACTGTCAATATTATCATTTTTTGTTAAACCACCCATGTCGTACACCAAATTTTTTCTCCTTTTATAATAAAGAATATTACTCCAAAATAAATATCGGCTAGCTATACTTAACATTCTCTTGTCAAATGGATTGTCTTTTAATCTAAAATGAGATGCAGAATACAAAGAAAAGGCAGTCTCTTCATCAGCAATATAAATTCTATAAGCTAAGGTTTCACTACTACTCAAACGAAATATCCTGGTGATTATCAAATTATTAGATTCCATTAATAATTCCATTGTTTTAACATGGAATGCACCACATTTGTAGGTATTCGTATGCTTGGCAAATTCATTATAAAATTGTTGAAACTCACGGATATTTGCTATAGTTGGGCGATCTAATACCTCTATTTGAAAATCATAATTTACAGCCTGTCGTATTTGTTTTCTATTTGTACGATGAAGATCCTTTAATAACTGCTCTTCGCTTTTTGTTAAATCAATAAGTAGTGTAGTTTGTTTTATTAATTGGTTAAATGGTCGATAGGAATGAGAATAACCAATAAGGTGCGCAGGTGGTAATGGAATTTCTCCCGTTTTTAAAAAGTAGCAATTTACTAGGGTCAAATTTAAAATTTTTCGCTTTACAAGGATTATCTGGGCACCCTCTTTTCTATTAATATTCTTCTCTACTAGTTTTTGTATTTCCTAAGACTCTAGTAAAAGTAACCTTCTCGGTCCATTCAAATCCAAGTTGAGTGAGTAATTTAACACCTATCTTATCCTTTGTTTGCAAACTTACAAATACATCTTTTCCTTTATAATGGTGATTTACAAACCTCAGAATCTGTTGAATATTTCCATTGTGCCAATCTCTAATATAAATACTACTTTTTTTAAGATTAATAACTACTTCAACATCATCTAATCGAATGACATTTTCATTTATCCAAAATGCTTTTAAAATGTCCTCGGAATAGTATCCTGCATATCCATTATAAATTTTCTGTAAAATATCCTTTCGCTGAGCCCCAGATGAAAGAGCTAAATTATTTGGTAGTTTCCTAAACTCATATTCTTTACCATCTACCACTGAACTCCTATGTTTTCTTCCTACTAGATAGGACCTCTTATCATAGATAAAAGGGAATAACTTGTTACTAATGCCTCTTACCCAATAACTAAAACTACCTTTTTGACGCAGAAAATATTTAAGTTTACCAATAGTATTTCTTCTAAACAATACTGCAGCTCTGTATTTTTTTACTTTAGAAATAAGTATATCCTTTAGCCATAATAAATTTCTAAAAATTTTTGCCCTTATAGTATTAGTTGAAAATATAGATTTTCTTGTATAGTCTACATCTGTATTCCATTCCATCTTATAAGGTTCGTAGCCAATGCTCATATCCAATTTTTGAATGCCGTCGGAAATTAACTGGCTAACTTTTTCTTTTATCAATAATCTACCTGGTCCATAACAATCAAAATCTGAATCATGACCTAACACATACCCTAAGTACCTTGTCCTACATGTAAATCCATACGTAAAAGCAATCTTTTCATCTTGTAACTGTAATGTTGTCAAACGAACTGAAAATTTCCCAGATGGTAATTCCGCTAAATACTTAAAGAATTCCTGCTTTCTTGCTGTTGAAAAACCACTCGTATCATTTTTCCTTTCCCATCTACGTTTATGCAGTCTTACAATGTCACTCATTTCATTCGCTTCAACAACTTGTAAAGATACATCTCCTAGAGCCCTCAACCTTTTCTCACGCCGATCCATTCCGTGTAATTTTTTCCGAGTTCTCATGTATTCATCAAAATCAAGATTCTCGAGATTTATAAACGGGGTAACAATAGAAAAATGCCGTTCTTTCATATTTCTTGCTTTTACATACTTTGATAATACAAACGGGGTACTAGTACTTTCCAATAAACCATGGAGATAAAATACGATGCTTTTTTTTGATTTTATCAACTCATCCAGCGCAAACATAATAGCCCGATTTGCATCAGGTTTCCTAACTATAATATCCATATAATTTGCTACTCCAAGAGCTAAAAAGTGGGCCATATATCCAAACCAAGTTTTTTTAAATTGAAAAGGTAAAAAGGCAATTATACGGTTATGCTCCTGTACAGCTAAAATCTCTACGTTCTCATGAGAGCCCAAGATTTTCCACCAGTTATATACAAATTCGTATTCTATAAATGGATTAGTATTTTCATTGTCCTCCGTTAACTTATTCCAGTCCTGTTTGTAAATTTCTAAATGTGTATAAGATTTAATACTTATAAGCTTCAAATAATCCTCCCTTCGTTTACAAATGTTTGACTAGGTTATAAGATTGGATAACTTCTCCTATGCCCTCTTCCATGGAATAACCTGGCTCCCAATATAGAAGTCTTCTAGCTTTTTCATTTGAGAGGACACTTCGTTTTATCTCAGCAGCATCTAATTCTGTTAAAAGCGGCTCTATTTCTATATTGGTAGATTTAGAGATTAATTTATATACTTCATTTATCGTAATTTCAGTGCCTGAACTAATATGAAATACGCCTGTTTCATGACTCACCATTGCAGAAAGACAAGCAGAAGCTACATCCTTAACATAAATGAAATCTCTCGTTTGACTACCATTATGAATAATTGGAGCTTTTCCTTTATAAAGATTATTAAGAAAGCTGGAGATAACTCCACTTTCTTGATTAGACCCATAAACATTTGAAAACCTTAAAATGCAGCTTTTAAGGCCGAACATTTTTTCATACAAGTGGACATAGTTCTCAGCCGATACTTTTGATAATCCATAAAAGGAAAGTGGACATAATTTAGAGTCTTCTTCTACAGGAAAAACGCTAGGATTTCCATAAACAGCCGCTGAAGAAGCAATAATACATTTCTTCACGTTAAATTGATTGGAATATTTAAGCGTATTGAGCGTACCTAAAACATTTGCTCTGCAATCTTCTACTGGGTTCTCCATAGAATTTAAGACGGAAGTTTGTGCAGCCAAATGAATAACATAATCCGGTTGTTCTAGTTGAAAAATACGTTGAGTCTCAGAATTTGTAATATCAGCTTCGTAGAATGTTACATCTCTAGGTAATCTACTTTTATAGCCCTTCGATAAATTATCTAATGCAACAACGGAATATTGGTGATCTAAGAGCTCCTGTACAACATTTGACCCTATAAAACCTGCCGCTCCTGTTACTAACACCTTCAACCTTTTTCCCCCAATTTTATTAAGTTTTTATACGACAATATGGTTTGACTATACATCCGTTCAAAGGTAAAGCTAGTTTCATATATTTCACGACTCTTATTCCCCATCTTTTTTCGAAGTAAAGGATCTTCGATTAAAGTAGAAAGTAATTCAGGTAAATTATGATGTATTAAAAAACCATTTTCGGAATTCCTAACTGCTTCCTTAACTCCACCTACATTAGAAGCAATAATTGGTAGTCCGTGTGACATCGCTTCTAATATTGATAGTGGCAACCCCTCCCACGAAGATGTCAGGACAAAAATGTCTGCATCATGTAGTAGGTCCGAAACGTTAGAATGATTACCTAAAAATGTTACTTTATGACCTAAATTATGCTCCTGAACAAATAGAGCAGCTTGCTCCCGCAGTCTTCCATCACCCGCAAAAATCATATGCCAATTTAATTCCTTTATAAGGGCCAACGCCTCTAAAAGTTCTAAGTGCTTTTTTGGTATATCAAAACGAGCTACCATTAATATTTTTACTATCTCATCAGGTGCTATTTGTTTGATTAAATTCCTTTGATCAATCACACCGTTATGAATAGTCTCTAGTTTGGTGGAAGTTAGCACTTGATGATGTAATGCTAAAATTCTGTCATAGTCACAAACGGTAATCACTTTTTCCGTTATTTTACCTATCCATTTTTCCATCATGCGATAAAAAAACTGTTTATTTTTTTCTACACCTTCTGTAAATGCCCATCCGTGTGCTGTAAATACGAATGGAATGCGTAATGACCAACAGGCGACTCTACCTAGTATTCCTGCCTTGGAAGAATGTATGGCAACTATGTCAGGTTGTTTTTGTTTCAATGTTTTTCTAATCTCCCAAAAAGCTAAAATATCCTTTATAACATGTACCTTTCTTATTAAATGCTTCATTGGTATATATTCAATTTCTTTTACAAACAGCTCTTCTGCTAGTTGATTTTCAGTTCCGTAGAGGATTGAAACTCGATGACCATCTGCCTCTAGTCTTTTCGAAATATCAAGTACATGAACTTGAGCTCCCCCTACCTCATACATATGTGTGATTAGTTGAACAATTCTCATCAACATCCCTCTTTTTTATTAGAAGTTAAAGATGAATCTTCCTTCTTATAAATTGAATAAGCAGTTTTGATTCCTTTACTTTTAGAGTGGTTATCAGTAGGAAATATATTAAACCTCCAGTGATTATGATTGCAGACATTTTCAGTAAGGGATTCCAGCTAATAAGCGTATATTTTTCTATTGCATAGATAACAATTCCCATCACACATGATGCAAAAATTACTTTTAGAAAAGTAATTACGTTATCTTTAATTCCAAATGGGCCAATTTTTTTACGTAAATTAAGTGCTAGCAAAAACGAACAAAACAATGCGGAAATACTTGTTGCCAATGCTAGGCCTTTAAGACCCATATAGTGGGATAAAACAAAATTTAACACGATGTTTAATACGACTGCGAGTGCTGCATTAAACATTGGTGTTTTCGAATCTTGTAAAGAATAGAATGTACGATTTAATACTTCTCGTATCGCATAACCGATCATACCTACACAATAGTAAAAAAGAGCTTGTGAAGTCATATGAATTGCCTGTTCATCAAAATTTCCATGCCCGAACAGCAATCTTATAATGGGTTGCGATAATACCATAATACCTACACTAGCTGGCACAACAACTAGAACAACACTGGAGATTACCCCACTAATTGAATTTTTAAAATCTGCTATATTTTTTTGAGCAACTAAATTGGAAATAACGGGAAACATTACAGTTACAAATGAAAGGACGAAAATACCTTGTACAAAATCATTTAGTCTACTGGCATAGGTCAAGGCCGATATACCTCCCTCCACAATTGTGGAAGCAAGCGTTTTATCAATCATTAAATTTATTTGATCAATTGAAATACCAATCATTATTGGAAAAACAATAAAGGACATTTTCTTAATATGAGGATCATTAAATTGCACAGTTGTTGAATATCTAAACTTTGCTTTCAATAAAGAAGGAAATAAAAAAATTAATTGAAAAAGTGCCGCAAGTACACTGCCAATAGCTAGTACGATAATATCTGTGTGGGTACTAATATAAATAGACAGAATGATTATTAGATTAAATGGAAAACCAATCATCGCGGGTATCACAAATTTCCCATTTAGCTGGAGATAGTTCACTAATAGTTGGGTTAAACTAGTAAAATAGATGCCCACTATCCCAATTCGAGTAAACAAAACAGCAACTTCTAAAGTATCTCCATCAAAACCAAATGCAAATACTTTGACTAGAAGATTCGAGAAGGCAAGTCCAATAATGATAATTATAGTAGTAATAATAAGAACGATATTGATTAGATTATTTGTAAATTTAACCGCAGCAAACCGACTTACATTATATTCAATATTTTTATATAAAGGTATATAAGCAGTAGATATGCCTGCAATTATCAAACTAAAGAGCACTGATGAAATTGTTATAGAGACAATATAGGCATCACTAATGGAAGAAGCACCATAAAAATAGGAAAGTGTAATGTCTCTTAAAAATCCCGTTACCTTTGATAGAATCGTAATAATCATAATGACAATCGCTGTCTTTTTTATCGTTTCTATAGCTTGTCCTTCTTCGCTAAGTTATTTAATAGTCCTTGTTACATGATCTCCCGTACAACTATTAGTCAAATTCATATATATGATTTATTGCAAAGAATACTAATATAAAAAAACTTTCGTTAGACATAGCATTTATAGACATATAGCTAACTGCCATACAAATAATAGGTAACCATCCCAAAATACTCGTCTCACTAATTTTTCTCTTGGAAGCGCTAATTTTAAATATTACGCATATAAATAGCACGAAAATTATAAAGCCTACCAATCCCCAGACTACCAATAACTCTAGTAATATATTGTGAGTCTCTAAAAAAACACCTGATCTAATATAATATTCTTGTATACCAATACCCACCAACATTGACCAAAAATCAGCTACGATAAAATCAAAATATTTCTCAGCTATTATATTTCTATTACTTGTTAGTCCACTTGGATCTTCTAAAAAGTCTGTAAAACGAGAAAAGAATAAACTAAATACCGAATGAACTTCCTCACTAAAGTATAAAAAGAAGCTTGCTATAAAAAGAAATGTAATAATCATAAACCAAAGAATTTTTCTATTACCCTTAAGACTAGTAAACACTTTTATTACCATTAATAACATTAAAAAACTAACTACCAGTAAAAACATTCTCGATAGGCTTAATACACCAAAAGCTCCATAAACAATGAAAAGTATTGGATAAATACTTTGTCTCCATCTACTATTATTTTTATTTATAAGGTAAAGCAATCCGAACATTGAGATCATAATATACATGGAAAAATAATTGGAGTCACCAGCAGCTCCTTTAAATCGAATCGTAGGATTATTAGCCAGTAGAGTGCCATACATATTATAGAAATTCAATAATCCATATATTATAGAAATACCTACACCTGCGAGGAAATACTTTAGGACTGTTTCATGATTATAGGTGGAACGACTATATATCGCTATGAGAAATACATATAAAACTGCAGCACTCCAACTTACTAGTAAAGCGATACCTTTAACATCATAATAAAAAATATGAATCCACTCATACAGCACAAAAATAATAGCAACAAGAAGTAGTTTTTTATTCACGAAATGGTGTAGAGAAGTTAAACAAAGCTTTAATAAAGCCACACATATTAATAAATTTAAAATGGGGATTGAACTGCTACCTACATAGATAAAAGTACTGCCAAGATTGGGAACTAATAACAGGAGGAGCGCAAAGTTACTAGTCAAAGAAGTAAAGAGCAACCGCATTATTAAGTAGCAGAGTAAAGCATATATAATTAGGTTACTAGGACTAAACAATTTGCCTAAAATACATCCCCCAATTATTACTATATCTAAGAAGAAAAACATAGATGCATTTGTCTTTATAGGGTGAGACATTATTAAAGTATCGTTAGTAAATAACACTTTGATATACCTGATCCAAGTTTCTTCTATATAAATTCATATCACATAGTTCTGCAGCTTGTTTTGCAGCAGCAATAGACATGTCCATGTAAGTTTGCTCCGAATTTAATAGATAAATTATTCTAGATACAAACTCGTCCTCACTATTGCAAATATACCCACAACTCTTGTCCACTATATATTCCATTCCCTCCAAACGAGGAACAATAATCGGTTTCTCTAATGCGAGTGCTTCTATCGCTACAATTGGTAACCCCTCCGAAAGACTAGTCATTACCAGAAGCTTGCTTCTAGATAACAGTGGATAAGGATTAGGTAAAAACCCTTTCAAATCAATGATATCTTCTAAATCATTTTTTTTAATATACTCTTTACATTCTGTCTCTAGGGGTCCCTCCCCTAGCATAACAACCCTCAAATTAGGTATAACTTCTTTAACTTTTTCTACAATAGATATAAATCTTAAAGGGTTTTTTACCCTATTTAACCTTCCTATAAAAGCAATATCATACGCTTCCTCTAGTGTTCCATCTGACTTTTCTTTAATTTGCTTGATATCCACTATATTCTTAATTACAGTTGTCTTTCTTTTAAAAAAAGTTGATAAAAGAGTTGATTTTTTTATACCAGGGCTAACAACAACTATTTGTTTTATTTTGAAACAAGCGAGAAAAAACAATATTGAATAGGGATTTACCCGTTTGAGCCACTTTGGGTTTTGATGAATGTGAGAAACTACCGGTATAAAAAAAGAAGCGGCCAGACATTTCACAGTTGCTTTAAAATCGTGCGCATGTATTATATCTGGTTTCCATAAATCAATAGCTCTTTTTATTTGTAAAACATTAAATTTTTCAAGAGGAAGATAATGGATCCCACTTACTTTAAGTATTTCCTTTATTCCACCTTCTGGAGAGGCATATGCACATTCATAAGTATTTGAAAGATTATTGATAATATTTATCGCAACATTTTCAGCACCTGCTAATTCATTTGAACTTAGAATATGCAATATTCTTTTTTTCAAACTATCCCCCCTCCCTTTTAAATCTATTAATCTTTCTCACCGTAATATTCATAATAATAATGATTTTTTTCAAGTTTGAAATGGTTTAATATTATCCCTAGAACATGAGCATTTGATACCTCCAACACCTCTTTAACTTTATATAAATTTCTTTTTTCTGTTGTACCAGAACTGGTTACTAAGATTGTGCCATCGCATTTGGCTGATAATATTTGTGCATCAGCAACGGATAGTAAAGGTGGTGCATCGAAAATGATTAGGTCATATAACGAAATTGTCTCTTCTAAAAATATGTTCATGGTAGATGAACCAAGTAACTCTGCTGGATTAGATGGCATGGGTCCACATGTTATCAGGTCAAGTCCAATTACCCCTGAATCCTTTAGAACGTTAGATAAACACCAATTACTCATTAAGAAATTTGTTAACCCCGGAGAAACAGGCTTATTGAATGTATAATGCATAGTAGGTTTTCTAAGGTCTGCATCTACTAAAAGAACTTTCTGCCCCTCCTGAGCAAAAGAGATTGCAATATTCGAAGCTATAGTAGATTTACCCTCTCCAATAGAGGTTGATGTAACTAGGAGAGTCCTACATTCTTTATCTTTCATTGCAAATTTAATATTTGCTCGTACAGTTCTTATTTGTTCTGCTACAATAGATTTTCTATCTGTAGATATTACAAGTTTTCTAGCATGATGCATTCTTTTCTTTTTAAACAACCTCCCTCTCCCCTTTCACTGTTTGTCCTTTGTTTTTCTTAACTCTTTTAGTAGAAATCGGACTTATAAGACCTAACAATGGAAAGTTCATAATATCTTGTACATCCTTTTCAGTTTTAACCGTTGTATCTAAAAACTCTATTAAGAGTGATATACTGACCCCTATTATAAATCCAAGAAATGTAGCAATTGCTAGGTTCAAAGGAATGTTTGGTATGATTGGTTTTTCCTTATTCTTTACTGTTGCTGGAGAAAGTATTGTGACATTATCCACATTCATTAATTCACTTATCTTCTCTTGAAAGACCTCTGCAGTCATATTCGCAATACTAACTGCTTTTTTTTGACTAATGTCCTTTACGGAAATATTGAGTACTTGCGAATTTTGCTCACTCGACATTGCTATCTTCTCCATGAGCAAATCTGGAGTGATATTTAACTTTAGACGTTCAATTACTATTGATAGAATGACTGGACTTTTTATTATGACCGTATACGTATTTATCAATTGCAGATTTGTCTGTATATCTTGTGTACTCAATTGTTGATCTTGTACCACTTTCTGGTTAATTAAAATTTGTGCATTGGCATCATATTGTGGGGTTATAAAAAAATAACTTATAGCCCAAGTAACTGCCACGACTAAAAGTAAACAACTTAAAATTAGAAACATTCTTTTCTTTACAATTTTTACTATTTCGTATAGGCTAATTTTACCCTCCAACCAAATCATCCCCTCTATATAACTAGATCTAATTTAGTGTTTTGTACTATTTTTTTTAAAACTGATAGGTGGTATTGGTTGTAGAACAGAACCCTCTAGCACATGTTTTGCGTTTTCCATAAAATAAGTGACGTATTGTGAAGAGAATTTCTTTTGAATATATTTATATGCGCCTTTTATTAAAAAAGGTCTATTCTTATAATGATGGGCATCGGAAGCGATGAAGTGCACTAAGTTATGTTTTATTAGTTGCTTAACGAATCTTTGCATCGTTAATCCATTCTCTCCTACAATTGTTGATGCATTTACTTGTAAAAGCGCCCCTCTTCTCACAATCTCATAACATAGCTGCTTATCCCTTTTAAAAAATTCACACCTTTCGGGATGAACTATAATTGGGATGTAACCTGAAAATTGAAGTTCAAGCAAAATATCGAAAATAAATGTTGGAAAATAGTTAGTAGGTAATTCCAACAATAAATACTTACCACTCTCTCCTAAAGTCATAAGATTACCCTCTAAATCTTGTAGCATTTCGTTATAAAAATAGGTTTCTTGTCCACATAAAATATGAAGCGGGATAGATTGTTTCAAGAGCTCCTCATTCAGGCTTTTTGCAGCTAGTTTTACGGCCAAAGCAGGATTATCGTACTTTCTATTTCGATGATGAGGGGTTGCGATAACATGCGTTATACCATTAGCAACAGCGGTTGCTGCAAGTAGTAGTGCTTCTTCTAGAGACTCAGGACCATCATCTAATCCTGGTAAAATATGATTATGAATATCAACCAGCAACCCCCTCATCCTTTCTGTTATAACTCGTTCACCAAGCCCCTTTTCCCATAATCACTATAAATATTGTTCGTATTACAATCTTTAGGTCAAGTAGCAAGGAGCAATGCTTAACATAATATAAATCATAGTTAACTTTTTCCCCATGGGTGATTGCTGATCGACCATGCACCTGGGCATACCCCGTGATGCCAGGCTTTACTAATAAACGCTTCTTTTGGATAGGAGAATAATGATTAGTAATTTCAATCATTTCTGGCCTTGGACCTACAAAACTCATCTCACCTTTTAAGACATTCCAAAGCTGTGGGATCTCATCTATACTATATTTTCGATATATTTTCCCAAGCTTAGTAATCGTTAAAGTTGGCGGTGTTATAAAGGAAAAATCTTGCGGGACTTCGTCTTTCCATTCGTATTGGTGTGAGCTTGACTCCATATCCTCTGTCTGCATTGTTCGAAACTTCCAGATGATAAAAGGTCGATCATATAACCCTGCCCTGTTTTGCTTGTAGAAAACGGGACCACCCGTAAAGATGAATAAAATTATGGACAAACAAATAAGAGCTGGAAACAATAAAAAAAGTAATAAGGAACTAGCTAATACGTCTAAAGCTCGTTTGGCAAAACGTCGATAGAAAAAAGGCGTGTCATGTAATTGAGTTAATGTATGATCTATACTCTCCAGGGGCTGTTCTCCTTTTAATAATATTGTAGAAAGCAAGCTACTAAAAAGTATATTCAGTATCCCCCTTAAAAAAGAACTAAATTTTATGTACTTAGGACAAGTTATTCTAACTGTTTTTTATAGTTTATGGGGTAGAGCATATTATTCATGAAGATTGTGCGCTAGTATATTAACTACAGAAAAAATTCTCCACAAACAAAAAAACACTACAGGATAATTTAACCTGTAGTGCTTTTTAAATTCTTGCAAACTTTTCGTATACATCCTGCAATGTTTCACAGCCAAGCATTTTAACTTTTTCTGTATAAATACTCCAAAGCTTAGCTGCCATTCTTGCGTCCTCTAATGCATTATGTCGGCCAACTATTGGAATGCTGTTATGTTCACACAAGTCTTCTAACGAACTTAGTTGTATTTTGGGCTCAGCAATTTTATAAAGAAAAGAAGTATCAACTATCCGATTTTTAAAAGGTGTGCGGAATACTTTGTTGCTAGTGAATTGCATAAAATTTCTTTCGTGATTAGCGTGATGTGCTACAAGTGTACAGTCTTTTGTATATTGAAGAAATTCAATTAGTACATCCCCAACTAGACTAGCATCCTCCAATTGTTCATTTGTAATGCCTGTCAGTTCGACAATATCCAAAGGAATTTCTTTCTCTGAGTATATAAGCGAGTAGAAAGTATCGTCCTCTCGTATAGAAGAGCCATGCATTTTAATGGCACCAATGGAGATAATTTCATCTCCTTGCTCTGGATTAAAGCCAGTTGTCTCAATATCGAACACGACAATTTTAAGCTCATCTAATGGAATTTCTAGTGAATCCTCTTTTTTCAATTCTTTTTGCAGGTTTCTTAAAAAAGCCATTTGTTGGGCACTTTGAATATCACCTATGCCAACATTCGTACGTTTTCCTTGAATGCCTCTGAGTATTTGCATGAAAGGTTCAAATCCCATGGCGAACACCTTTTTTCATCAAAGCAATCACTTCACGATGTAAGTTAATTCCGCCTTTAATAATACGTTTAATATCTTTCTGTTCGATTTTGCTCAGTTTATCAAACTGTAAATAATGAGTATCTGAGTAGCTTTTCACTTGAGATAATGACAAACGATATTTTAATAGATCCGAAAAATTTCTTTCACTATTTTTTAGTAAGCATGTATACTCTTCCATTTGAATCAGATAACTCATCCGAACTAGAGTTGAATTTTCTACTATTCCCTCTCTTATTGAAAGGAGTCGAACAGCATTTACATATGGTAGGAATCCAGAGTATTTTAAGTTTACGCAACCTTGGTATAAACCATGTCTTTCCAACAATAACTGACCAACTGGACCAATTACATTTTTTATATGTTCTACATTAGCAGTAAATCGACTTAGCAAAATTTGATGTTGTAATTGGTAATCATATATGGATGTTTTCAACTGATGGATAATTCCTACCTTTCCATGAAGCACCCTGGCATCATAAAAGATTTGAAGAAAACGCATGGACTCCCAGCTTTCTTCAACCATCCAATCATGAAGTTGTTTGTTCCAACCTTCATAGGATTTACACCACTCTGGATTAGAACTCATAACTTTACCTTCGCAATAAGGATAGCCCACTTCATAAAGACCATTAGAAATTTCTGTTCCAAACACCTGAAAATACACATCATTTTCATCATTAGCTATTTCATAGGCAATTCCATGATCTTGATCACTTATTAATCCTTGTTCTAATCGCCCCCCACTGCCTGTTATAAACCAAGAAAAGTCACATGGAGGTGAACCTATTTTCTTAATCGCTACTTCCAAAACTTTAATCATCACCTGATCATGAAAATCATTGAGAGAAACGATGTCATCTAGGAAGTTTGTAATATTTAGTTCCTTCCAGTTCCGAATAGATTCATACGTTTCCACAAGTACACGCCCTTTTATGTAAAAAGCCTCTCAATTTCAGAGGCTTTTTTGATTTAATTAAGTGATTTTGATTCCTCTAAAACCATTTGTTCGGGATAACCATAGTTGCCGTGTTCACTCATATCTAGACCCATTAGTTCCTCTTCTTCCGTTACACGAATACCACCCATCGCTTTTTTCATTGTAAAAAGGATAACATAGGAAACTACGAAAGCAAATAAACCACAAGACACAACACCCATTAGCTGAACACCTAATTGATCTAGTCCGCCTCCATAAAATAATCCTGCTTTACCAACGGATGCAAGCTCTGGTGTAGCAAAGAAACCAGTAGATAATGTTCCCCATACTCCAGCAGCTCCATGAACAGATAACGCATAAATTGGATCATCGACTTTTCTCTTTTCAAAAAATCTAGCGCTATAGAAAACTAATACTCCAGCGATTAAACCAATGACAACAGATGCCCAAACGTCTACGAATGCACAGGAAGCAGTAATGGCAACCAATCCAGCTAAAGCTCCATTTAAAATCGTTGGGATATCTGATTTACCTAATACAACCCATGAAATAAGGGTGGCTGCAACAGCTCCTGCTCCAGCGGCAAGTGTTGTATTTAATGCTACAAATCCAAAAAAAGCAGCATCTACAGATACCGTACTTCCAGCATTAAACCCAAACCAACCTACCCAAAGGATGAGTACTCCTAAAGCTGTATAAACTTGGTTATGTCCAGCAAGATTATTTGACGAACCGTCTTTATTGAACTTCCCAATTCTTGGTTTAAGAATTATTGTTGCAGCAAGTGCAGCCATCGCACCAGTTAAATGAACTACCGTTGATCCTGCAAAATCCTGTTTGCCATGTTCAGCTAACCAACCTCCACCCCAAATCCAGTGGGCAATTACAGGGTAAACAATTATTCCAAAAAGTATTGTAAAAATTACGTATGCCGATAATTTTGCACGTTCAGCAAATCCACCTAATGCGATCGTTACAGCAATACCAGCAAATGCTAGTTGGAAAACAAAGAAAACGGTTGTCGCAAGACCTGCTCCCTCGATAATTTCTCCACTATAGAAAAAATCTGTCATACCTACGAAGAAGTTCGCATCTCCCCCGAAGATAAACCCATAACCTACTGCCCAGAACACCATTGATGCTAAACCAAATGTGAATATCGTTTTACCGGCAACATGACCAGCATTTTTCATTCTAGTCGAACCAGCTTCCAGTAATATAAATCCACCAATCATAAATATAACTAAAATTGCAGCTATCATTGTCCACAAGCTGTTCATTAAATACATTACATCCTCCATTGTCATCTCTCCTTTTTATTATATGTTACATTTTCTATCTTTCTATGTCAGAAAAAGTAACATCGTTTATATTATTTATTCTATTCAAATTCGCAGATTTGTCAACACAATTTTCTGAATATATTTTATTTTTAGTTTAATAGTCTTCACTTCACCTTATTTAAAGCACTTTTCTTAAAAAAATTATATTTACACATAAAAAAACTGCCTACACAGCTCTTCAGCGTGATGACAGTTTTTCTATCATGTATTTATCTAATTTCATTCCCCATCGCTATCCTCTTCTTCTGTTCCTCGAACAGGAAGAATGCCCATTTTAACCGCTACTTTTGGTAAGTTCATCGCAATGAACATTAATACAACCGTTATGAGTGCTAAATCGTACGCACCATACCCAATGGTTAATCCTACACAAGCAGTAATCCAAAGGTTCGCTGCCGTTGTAAGTCCTCGTTTTACATTATCCTTATCTAACCATATTACACCTGCTCCAAGAAAACCAATACCGCTGATTACTTGTGCAGCTAAACGCATCGGATCCATATACGCCCCTTGATTTAGTGACGACAATGCCATAGCTAAGGTGGACCCTAAACATACTAAAATATGCGTTCTAATACCAGCTGGTTTATTTTTTATCGCTCGCTCTAGACCAATAAAAAATCCTATAAAAGTTGCTACACCTAAACGAATGTATAAGTCATAATGCGAATTAAATAATGTAGCGATGAAATCCATTTTGTAAAACCTCCTTAAATTCCTATTCCGATAACATTCTATAAAACTTCCTAAAATCCTTCAACGGTAATTGCTATCATACACTGGAAACTTAATTAAATACAATTCTCATATGGAACGTGCAGGAAGACTTTTAGAAGTAAAACCTATGACTATCATGTGTGAAGTGCCTTCGGACACAGACTTGCATCTTTTTTTACTTGTTGTCGTTTATCGTTTACTTGCTTCTAACCGAGATTTACTTGCGGGTGCAAAGGATTTACTTGCTCTAGGTCCATTTTTACTTGCGGTCTCTTCTTTTACTTGCTCTCACCTATCGTTTACTTGCTCCCAACTGAGATTTACTTGCGGACGCAAAGGATTTACTTGCTCTTGGTCCATATTTACTTGCGGTTTCTTCTTTTACTTGCTCTCGCCTATCGTTTACTTGCTTCCATCAGGAATTTACTTGCGGACGAAATGGATTTACTTGCTCTAGCTCCATACTTACTTGCGGTCGCTTCTTTTAATTACTCTCACCTATCGTTTACTTGCTTCTAACCGGGATTTACTTGCGGACGAAAGGGATTTACTTGCTCTAGGTCCATATTTTCTTGCGGTCGCTTCTTTTACTTGCTCTTACCCATCGTTTACTTGCTTCCAACCGAGATTTACTTGCGGACGAAATGGATTTACTTGCTCTAGCTCCATACTTACTTGCGGACACTTCTTTTACTTGCTCTCACCCATCGTTTACTTGCTCCCAACTGAGATTTACTTGCGGACGCAAAGGATTTACTTGCTCTTGGTCCATATTTACTTGCGGTTGCTTCTTTTACTTGCTCTCAACCATCGTTTACTTGCTTTTAACCGGAATTTACTTGCGGACGAAATGGATTTACTTGCTCAAGCTCCATACTTACTTGCGGTCGCTTCTTCCACTTTCTCTTACCCATCGTTTACTTGCTTCCAACCGAGATTTACTTGCGGACGAAATGGATTTACTTGCTCTTGGTCCATACTTACTTGCGGTCGCTTCAATTACTTGCTCTCACCCATCGTTTACTTGCTTCCATCCGGGATTTACTTGCGGGCGCAAAGGATTTACTTGCTCTAGGTCCATATTTTCTTGCGGTCGCTTCTTTCACTTGCTCTCAACTATCGTTTACTCGCTTCCATCCGGGATTTACTTGCGGACGCAAAGGATTTACTTGCTCTAAGTCCACATTTACTTGCGGTCTCTTCTTCTTTTACTTGCTCTCACCAAAAAAGGCAAACATCTAGTCTGCCTAGTGTTTGCCTCTTCATTATAAGATTATAATTCAAATTCACCTTTTTTAATCGTTTCATTAAACCAATGATAGCTATCCTTTTTTGTTCTTTCTAATGTTTCGTAATTCACATGTACAATACCGAAACGCATACTATACCCTAATGCCCATTCAAAGTTATCTAATAGGGACCAGTATAAGAACCCTTTTATATTAACACCAGAATCCATACTCCGTTTTAAAGCTGTCAGGTGTGTCTTTATATAGTCAATTCGTTTATGATCGGCGACTTTACCATTCTCTGGTTCATCATTATAGCAAGCACCATTCTCTGTAATATAGATTGGCACACTACCATAAAGATCTTTAATTTTAACTAGAACTTTATAGAAACCTTCTGGATAGATAAACCAGTCAATATCTGTTTTATCATATCCCATATCTATACTTTCTAAATCGAATAATCCTTCATTTTCCTTGTAGCGCCCTACATTGCCGGTGTAATAATTTACCCCTAAAAAATCAATTGGTTGCGATATTATTTCTAGATCCCCATTTAAAATAGTTGGAACAGCACCTTTTTCTTTAAACCAATCTAACATGAATTGAGGGTAGCTCCCTTTAAACACTGGATCAAAGAACCACTCTAAATTCCAAGCGTTTCCTCGATTACACGCATCTATGTCTTGCTCTTTTGTACTGTATGGTTCAAACCATGTAACATTTGGAGCGTATCCAATTTCACCCTCTACGTTACTTTCTCTAAAACGTTTCACTGCAAGACCGTGTGCAACTAATAAGTGATGGCCAACATCGGTAGCTAGCTGTAGATCCTGATTGCCAGGAGCATGTTCTCCAATATAATTGGATAGGAAAGATGAGCACCAAGGCTCGTTAATAGTTATCCACTTTTTTATCTTCCCATTAAATTCCTTAAACATAAAGTCCGCATATTGGACAAATGCCTCGATTGTTTCCCGATTATCCCAACCACCTTTATCCTGTAACACCTGTGGTAAATCCCAATGATACAACGTACACATCGGTTCAATGCCTTTAGCTAACATCGAGTCTACTAATTTGTGATAATAGTCGACTCCTTTTTGATTCACTTCTCCTGTACCAGTTGGAAAGATCCTTGGCCAAGCAACTGAAAAGCGGTACACATCAGCACCTAGGTCATGTATTAAATCTACATCCTCTTCATATCGGTGGTAGCTATCACAGGCAATATCACCAGTATCTCCATTATGTACCTTCCCCGGTGTTTTAGAAAAAGTATCCCATATCGAGACACCTCTGCCATCTTCGTTTGCTGCACCTTCAATTTGATAAGATGCTGTTGCCGCCCCCCATTTAAAATCCTTTGGAAACTTTATAATCGCCATTTGTAATCCACCCTTCATTTATCGTTCTTTCGACGCTTCGCCTATAACACCGGAAGAATTTCTCAATACCAACTCCGGATCAACGAGTGACGGCCTTAAGCCAGTTACTCCATTTATCAAATCGTTTAACTTAATGGCTGCCAATCTACCAATTTTCTGTTTATCTTGTTTAATAGTTGTGAGAGCAGGCTCCATATATCGACAAGCCTCAACATCATCACATCCTATCACTTGAATATCTTGTGGAATTCGAAGTCCATAGTCCTTTATAGCTCTCATTGCACCTAGCGCCATCATATCAGAAGCAGCTATTATTGCTTTTGGTAAAGATTCACCCTGCAAAATTTCTTCCATTGCTTCGTATCCACTCGATTCAAAAAAGTTCCCATGCTTAATCCATATAGGGTTAGCCGGCATACCGAATTGATTCATCGTCTGTAGGAATCCCTCTAATCGTTGATTTGATATTTCAGAACTTTCTTTCCCCGCAATATAACCAACATCTCTAACGGAGTTTAAGTACAAGTATTCTACTGCAAGCTGAGACACCTTATAGTTATCTGTCATAACGTAGCTAGAATTTTGCCCGGTCAGTTCAAGGTCAATCCCCATACAAGGGACATCACTTTCATCCAACTTCGACACTGCATCCTCTACTTCTTCACCCGCGATTATTAGACAGCCATCTAAACGAAAATGTCTTGTTCTCGCTAAGTAATCGACATTTTCTTTATCAAACATCTCATTGGAGAAAATGATAATATCATAACCCATTGCACCAAGTGTTTTTTGAAAAGATGATATAACCTCATTGAAAAAGGGATGGTTAAACTCTACGTTTATCTTCCCCGCATATATCAGCCCAATTAGACTAGATTTCTTCGTCGCTAGGGACTTTGCGGAAAAAGTTGGTTGATAATTAGTTTTGTCGATAACTTCTAGTACTTTACGCTTTGTTTGTTCACTTACACCATCATAGTTGTTGATTACCTTAGAGACAGTGCCTCTTGAGACACCCGCCATTTGAGCAATATCACGTATAGTTAAAGTCATTTTACATCCCTCATATTCCATGTGCTGATTACTATTATTTAACCGATCCCTCGGCAATACTCGATATAAACAGTTTGTTGAACAGTAAGAACACTATAAGCAATGGTATCGTAGCCCAGAACACACCGGACAGCAGCATACCAAAATCTACTTTAAATGTATTATTCAATGATGCTAATGCAACTTGTATTGTGTAGGATTCAGGATCTCGAAGCACCGTAAATTGCCATAAGAACTCTCCCCAAACAGAGGTAAACACAATAATTCCAAGCGTTGCAAAAGCAGGTAAAATGATAGGCAGTACAATACTGCGATATATCCTGAATATAGAACAACCATCAAGTCTTGCTGCTTCTATCAATTCTTCCGGTACAGATTCACTTACATATTGTCTCATTAAAAATATTCCTAAAGGATTTAAGAAAAACAAGACCATCGCTGCAAATAAATGATCCAATAATCCCGCTTTCGCAACTAATAAATACTGCGGTATTAATCCTAATTGAGGCGGAATTATAATAGTGAATAATATAGCGAAGAAAAGAATATTCTTCCCTGGAAACTTTAATTTTGAAAATGCAAATCCAGCTAACGAACTTATAAATAATACAACAATAGTTACAGTAAGACAGACGATCAATGTATTAAACATGGACTGAAAAAACGGAATCATATCCAATACTTTTTGGAAGTTCTCTTTCAACTGATCACCTGGAACCATCGCCGGGGGAATTGAATTGTATGCAGAGCTATGACTCGTGGACATAACGAACATCCAGTAAAAAGGGAATAACGAAAAGAGCGATATTACCGTTAAAAACAAGTACATTCCAATACGTCCAATGCCCCACTTTTTACTTCCTACATCACTTTTCACACATGTTTCCCCCCATCCTTACCGAGTCTTTTAGTGAGCATCATATTAAAAGCAGAGGCAACTACGATGAATAACAGCAGAACAATAGCAGCTGCAGATGCCGTCCCGAAGGAAGATAACCTAAACGCATCGCGATATAAATACATAACAACTGTCATTGCTTCATCTCTTGCAAAAGCAGTATTACCTAGAAACACAGTTGGCTCCGTAAATAATTGCATCGCTCCAACTGTCGAAAAGAATACCGTCAGTATAATAAATGGTTTCAGTAACGGAATCGTAATATATCGAAGCTGTTGGAAAATACTCGCTCCATCAATTCTAGATGCTTCATATAGTTCGTTCGGAATGCTTTGCATACCGGCTAAATAAATGATCGTGTTGTAACCAAGCCAGCGCCAAAAAACCATTGTCGAAATCGCTATTTTAGCTCCCCATTCAGAGGTCTTCCAGCTGACCGGGTCAAATCCAAATAGACCAATAATATAGTTCACTAAAGCCGTTTCATTGTTACTAAAAAATACACTAAATACTAAAGCAACCGCTACCATTGAAGTAATATATGGCATAAAGATAGTTACTCTAAAAAAAGCTTTGAAACGTAAGTAAGACAGATTCAATAAAAAAGCCAAGATTAGCCCAATGACAAGTTGAGGAGCAGTCCCCATTAATCCAAGAATAATTGTATTGTAAACAGATTTCCAAAATAACGGATCACTTAGTATTACCTGAAAATTACTTAACCCGACAAACTCCATTTCTCCCATACCATTCCATTTTTGAAATGCTAGGATTAAACTAAATATTGCCGGATAGAGACCAATAATCGCAAATATGATAAAAAAAGGTGATATATATAAATACCCCGAAAGCATCTCCTTCATCTCTTGCGATGAAAAACCTTTCCTTCGTCTTTTTTGATGTTTTTCATCTAAAGAAACCATACACTCGTCCTCCTACCTACATACAGAGTATATTCGGCGGGTAAAACCGCCGAATATGTCATTCACTTTCTCAACTTTAGCGATCTAGTTTGGTTTTAATACGTTTGATAGCTTCAGTCCATTCTTTCTCTGCATCTGCTCCGTCCTGTGAGTTAACTAAAGCAGCAAGAATTTCATCGTGTACGCTTGTATAATCCTTCCCTTTGTATACCTTTCCAATCTTTTGTGCAGATTCAGCAAATACTGTTTGTGTCGACTGCCCACCAAAATAATCATCGCTTGCTTCTTTAAATTCAGCCATATCATATACAGCAGGTGCAGAAGGGAAAAGACCATTACTCTTAAAGGATTCCAATTGGTTTTCAGGTGAAACCAACCATTTTACAAACTCATATGCTTCTTCTGCATGTTTTGTTTCTTTAGGGATAGAAATGTAAGAGCCACCCCAGTTTCCGCTGTACTCAGTCGGTAATGTAGCTATATTAAATTCTCCAGTAGCTTCAGGAGCATTCGATTCCATCCACCCTTTGAACCAAGCAGCTCCTAATTCCACTGCAAAGTCTCCATTGTCAACTCCACTTGCCCATTCAGCGGACCACATTGCATAATTTCCGACCAAACCAAGTTCGTTCATTTCGATAGCTAAGTCATACGCTTCTTTAACTCCATTACCACTTTCTTCTATCAATAGGTTACCTTCCTTATCAAAATAACTTTCCTCTAACGCATCTAACTGCGCTCGGTACATCATTTCCATACTAGCAACCATAGGTTTACCAGTTTTTTCTTTAATTTGAATAGCAGCTTCCTTAAAATCTTCAGGAGTTGCGATTAAAGCAGAAACCTCTTCGGGAGTTGTTGGTAAACCTGCTTCTTCAAATACATCTAGTCTGTAGTAAAGACCCTTAGGACCGATATCAGTTGGAAGACCCATTAGGAACTTGCCATCATCATTCTCTGCAATTTCCCATTTCCAGTCCAAATATTCACCTTTTACATCATCCGCGCCCATATCATATAGATTGACAAAGCGGTCTTGTGCATCGCGGAAGCGATCGAGTTGGTCAAGCTCAAGTGCAGCTATATCCGGCGCACCACTACCAGCAGAAAGTGCTGTAAATAAATTGTTATGGTGATCTGCTGTTTCTGAAGTTTTTATTTTAATTTTTATATTTTCATTTTGTTTCTCATACTCTTTGACAAGTTCCTCATACCCGGTAGCACCAAACAGCCAAAAATCTAAAGTGATTTTTTCTCCATCTCCTCCCGCTTCATCTGAATCATCAGATGAATTATCAGAAGAACACGCTGCAACGATAAATATGAACAAAATGGATAGTGAAGCGATTAGCAGTTTTTTTAATTTCATTATGATTTCCCCCTGAAATTTAATAGTTTAATAGTTTTTATACCAGTAAAACCACCCTATCTCCAAACGCCCTCCAATCTTTAATTTAGTCCATCAAGTATCTGCATCTTCGGTGTCGTATTGCTTCATATTTCTATAGAAACCGGTTTCCATAAAAGTAAAAAAAATAATTAATAAACCAGGTTTTCCAAAATATGAAGCGCTTTCAATTATCATTATAATCGTTTTAAAAATAAAATCAATTAATTTTTAGAAAATTCTTATAAACCGGTTTCTATATTATTTTACTATATGTAATGTTGTATTCCATAAGACCAATTATTGTTAACCTATTTCCCCAACTACTCGACACTGTGCTTGAAGCATTTTCTAATTTGAAGATGTACAACCAAGTCCATTGTTTTTTATACTCTTGTGAAAAACTATTTTCCTATGCTAGTTGTGCACCTATTTTAACTACCTCCTTTTGATTGAATAGCTGTGCCACCTCTAGTAGTAATAGAACATTATTTGAGTAAAAAAAAGCTATTTTGGAAATATTAATAATATAAGGAGGGATTTGAGTTGGAGATGAACCCTATAGAAACATTTAGATTTATTTTGGAAAATGACAATAAAGAGCTAGTCGTCAGCGGTCAAATTCAAGGAAAACCAGAAATACCATCTTTAGATGACCTAAAATTTAAAGCAATTATTGCTTTACTTAACTCTATTGATAAACAAAGTTTCATTGAAGTGGATAAGGATCAGCAATTTGCTGATTATTTAGATGAAATGGAAGGAACGATTGCTGAAATGAAGAAGTATGATGAGTTTCAATGTAGGGATGGACTAACTTAATCTCTCTATTTTTTCCTAATAACAGAATAGTAAAAGGTTAAAATAACTCAATACAAACAATACTAACTTTACATTATGCTGGTTGGAGGTGAATTAAGATGACCGTTCTAACGATGAAAGAATTGGCATTTATGGAGGATGAAATCCGTTCAGAGGTGATAACCGCAAAAACGTTGAACTGGTGTGCAGCACAATGTACAGACCAGGAGTTAAGAACAACACTCGAAGAAATAGCAGAAAAACACCAGTTAAAAATAGCGGACCTATCCCAATACTTTAACCGAACAAACAACATTCAATAATTGCAAAAGGTGGATATAGTATGCCAAATAATATCGCAGAACGCGGTTTAACAGACCGAGAAATGCTCCAGCTCTGTTTGGAGTTAGAGAAGGGACGCTGCCGAAGCATCAGCAACACCTTATTAGAGACTAAACATCCGCAGCTAAGGGAAATTTATAAGCAAGTTTTTGATAATGCGAGCTCAAACCATTATCTACTTTTTGAGATAATGGAAAATAAAGGATGGTACAAGACCGAACTTGCCTCTAAAGAACAGGTTGGCAAAGTACAGGAACTTATGCAAAATAACTTACATCCCGATAACCAGTTATAGAAATTACCTAAAAGCGCAGAAAATATAAAGTCGCCCCACCTCTGATTTCTCAAATGTGGAGCGACTTTTTTATCCCTCACAAAATTTAACGGGATGGTCTTGGTTCTAAACAATTAGAACATTTTTTCTGATTGCTGCCTTTAAACTTCGTTAATGTTTTTTCAAAATTAGTTCCACATGAACATTTGAATAGCAGCTTTTGTGAATACCCTACATATTCTTTTGAAAGCAAAGTACATTCTGAATTTTTACTAACATAGTCTCGTATTTGATCTATCGTCCATTTTTTATTCAACTCGACACCTCCGATGGTGTAATTATTTAAGTACTGGAAGAAACATTAAGAGTCTTCCCGTTCAATTAGATTTATGAATTTTAAATCCACCTTAATGTGTTATTATACCACCACTTGGAGTATCCTTGTACAATCTTTCCAAAGAAATATTGTTTATAGTAAATATCTGTGCTATACTAGATTACTAACAACAAATACGATTTGACATCCATACTATTGATTACTATATTAGTCGACATCAATGGGTGCCAAACCCGCAAGAGTTCTTTAGGAACAAAGAATTCTTTAGAAAAAAAGCATTATCTCTTTGGAGATAATGCTTTTTTATATGAATTTGATTTCATTATATCTTACTCGCACACACAGAGATTTACTATCAGTAGCAGGAATAGTAAAAAGCTTTTGCTACTATGCAAGAGTTACATCTCTATTTCTCAAGATTTGTAAGCCAAGTAGTTAGTTCTTCCAACTGAGCAAGGACTGCAATTGGATCATAATACCATGAACGTTCTTCTGGCCAAACATAGAAATGATTATTTTTAATTGCTGGAAGACTTCCCCAGACAGGATCTGCCTTAAAGTCTTCAACTGTACGATTGTTAGAAGTCATAATAATATAATCACCAGAGTAATCTGGTATAATTTCCTCCGAAATTTCCGCCCACTGTTTCTCCATTATTTCATCCGCAACCTTAGCAGGTGGCTTACGTCCTAGAGCCTGATATACTGGCTGTCCACCCCGTCCGAAGTTATCACCATATACCCATGTTGTCTTACCGCCATCCTCCATAATAGAAAAGCTTGCATCTACTGGTATTGCAGCATCAACTTTTGCCTTGGCATCCGCTATTTGGTCATCGTAATCTAGTAGCCATGCTTCCGCTTCCTCTTGTTTGTCGAATAAGTTTCCGAAATAAGTTAGCTCTTCATGAACTCCTTTTAAATCACCATATGGAATAACTATAGTAGGTGCTATTTTACTTAGCATTTCGTAGTTGTCACCATTTGCTGTAATAATAAGGTCTGGACTAAGGGCAAGGATATTTTCAACGGATGGTTTTCCATACACCCCAGTATCCGAAACACCTGTAAGATCATCTTTGAAATAATAATTGTTGATCGTAAGTTCAGGTGCACCCACCGGAATAACATCTAATGCAATTAGACTACCTAAGTATTCTTCTGCTACTATACGTTGGGGATTAACAGGAATTTCAATCTCTCCATTTACTGTGGAAATCTTTTTCATTTTGTCATCCTTGGTAATACCTGTATTTTCGGTAGTTTCTTCTTTATTAATATCTACAGCTGTTGTCGTCTTTCCGCAAGCGGAAAGAAGTAATACTAAAAGTAGAAAAATAGAAATTAACCCTATCTTTTTCTTTTTATAAACGTCTTTATTTAAACTCAACTTCAAAACCTCCACATCTATTATTGATAATCATTCTCATACATAATTGTAAGTTGTCTTTACAATAGTGTCTATGCACTAAAGTAATCTCTTGCCATACATTTTTATGATGTCAATAATCTCATCAATTCGTGTATCTGTGCACGGGAGGATAACGGGTCATAGCCGAAGAATATATCTGATTTATCTATCAAATAAACATGATTTTGTTTGAATGCTTCCATGCTCATCCATGAGTATGACTGAAATAGGCGGTTCATACGCTCTATTCCCTCTATATTTAGAGGCATTCCTGTGATAAAAACGTAATCAGCGGGATAATCTTTAATAGCTTCGATTTCCACCTCAATGTAGCCCCGATTTCCTATACCGTGATTTAGTAGTGTGATCGGTAAACTAAATCCTAAATCTTCATATATGATTTGACTACCTCTACCATGGCTACTATTAATACAGAAAGCCGAGTTTGTCCCAATTTCCCATACAACAGCTGTCCCTCGTTCTCCAAGCTGACAATCTAGTTTCTGATTAAAATTCCATACCATTCTATCGTAATCCCTAAGCCATTCCTCCGCTTGCTGCTGTCTTTCCACAATATCAGCTATAAGCCGAAATTGTTCTCGCCAGCTCATTTCCATAAAAGGAAGGGTAACCATTGGAGCCAATGATAACAAAGATTTGTTTTCTTTTGTTGTTTTATAATCGAGAATTAAATCAGGATTAACAGCAGCGATTTTCTCATATATTAATGCTTCACTATTTTTCCATATATTTAACTTTTGCTCCGTTTTCACTGGATTAACACTCTCCATCCAGGTGGAGTACACACCAAGTTCAGGTGTAATACCTAACGCTAATAAACTTGCAGTATGATTGGTATTAAGCGTTACTACTCTCTTGCGCTTTTTGTGATAAGAAGTCGGAGAAAGACCGACCACTTGCTTGAATTTTCTACTTAAATAGGTGCCTTCTTTGTAGCCGACCTGCTGTGCTAAATCATCTAATTTAGGCATCTCATATAATAGTCTTTTTTGAGATTCCCGAATTCTTATTAAGGAGAGATATTCACTAAACGTTCGACCTGTGCTCTTACGAAAAGCACGGGATAAATGCTCTGGGCTTACCTGTACAAGGGTAGCCATCTCTTCTCGACTCAAATCCTCTTCATAGTGAGTATCGATGTAACTTATTACTTGATCCATCCATGTACTAATGGACTGTTTATTTTCTATTAACTCTCCATGTATTTCGGTTAAGAGTTCAATGAACATCTGTTGTATATAGAATGGTCCTCTACTACTTCGGTACTTCCAGGCGTTTTCAAATTCTTTTGCCAGCCTAATGATTTTGGCTGTCTGTTTAATTGGCTGATAACTCTCTATTGTCTGAGGCTGGGAACCATCTGTAGTTATGCAACGATAACCTATTAAAATAGCCTGAAGAGGAGATGTAGTACAGGACTTTTGTTGATACTCTAGTACCGAGAAGGAATCACAAAGTAATATACTACCACGTGATACTGCATGTTGTTTTTCATTTAGACTAACTATTCCGCTCCCACCAAATACGATTAGAATTTTAGGGAGAGGATCGATTTCTTCCAAATTGCTGTCCATGAATTCATTTATACTGTTTAAACTTATAGGTATATAAAATGTATGGGGTAGTAATTGTATTTTTTCTAATGTGTTATTGATCAAGGTTATACTCCTCTCAGCTTTGCAATAGATTATTAGGAATTTAAAAGTATAAAATAGGTCACTACCACTAACATATGGATAGTGACCTATTTTTTAATTTGGATTATTACTATAGCGAGTTAATAATGTATCGTTCCTGTGCCTTATATCTCCCACTAGCCACACTAAAGAGTCCAACAAACATTACGTCATGCTCTTCCATTGTATTTTTCCCTTACTCTCTATTTCTTTTTCCTATTAAACCCCAAACTGAGCTAGGTGAAGTCTTTTATAAGCTCCTTTCACTGCTAATAACTCATCATGATTCCCTTGTTCCACAATCCCATTCTCAGTTACAACCACTATGCGATCTGCATTTTTAATCGTTGCTAAACGATGTGCTATAACAAGTGTTGTACGCCCTTGAGATAATTCAGATAAAGCATGTTGAATCGCTACCTCTGTTTCAGTATCAAGTGCAGATGTCGCTTCATCTAAAATAAGAATAGATGGATTTTTAAGAAACATACGAGCAATTGAAAGGCGTTGTTTTTGTCCTCCAGACAGTTTAACTCCGCGCTCTCCGATCAATGTATTCATCCCCTCTGTTTGAGAAAGAATAATGTCTTCTAACTGGGCTCTTTTTGCTGCTTCCCATATCTCATCTTCAGAAGCATCCAAATTACCATAAGCAATATTTTCTCGAATGGTTCCATCAAATAGATAAACATCCTGTTGCACAATTCCAATTTGAGACCGAAGAGATTTAAGTGTCATTTGTTTAATTTCAATACCATCAATTGTTAACGAACCGCTGTTAATATCATAAAAGCGGGGTAACAAGCTACAAATAGTAGTTTTTCCTGCACCAGACGGTCCAACAAGAGCTATTGTTTCACCTGCACGAATCGTTAAGTTGATGTTATCTAAGACATTCTCTTTCCCTTCATAGCTAAACGACACATCTCTGTACTTTATATTTCCTTTTAAATGCTTAACATCACTTGCATCAGGGGCATCCGCTACATCTGGTTCTGTTTCAAGCATTTCAACATAACGCTTAAATCCAGCAATTCCTTTTGGATACATTTCAATTACAGCATTAATTTGTTGAATAGGTCCTAAAAATACATTTGATAAGAGAACAAATGCAATAAACTCTCCGTATGTCATTTGCTTATTAATAACGAACCAAGTCCCACATAGTAAAACGAACAAAGTGACAACTTTCATAAGAATATAGCTAACGGATGAATTCCATGCCATAATTCTATAGGCTACTAATTTAGACTTACGAAAACGACTATTGCTTTCATTAAACTGAGCAATTTCATGCTCTTCATTAGCAAAGGCTTGAACAACTCGCATTCCACTAACATTATTTTCTACACGTGCATTAAAATTAGCTATATCCGCAAAAAAGCGTTTGAATGCTACAGTCATCTTTTTACTGAAATACAAGGATAAACAAATAATTAGTGGAACAATAACGAAGGTAAGGACGGCTAATTGCGAGTTTATGGAGAACATTAAAGCAAATGCACCCGTAAGTGTCATAATTGCGATAAATAAATCTTCAGGTCCATGGTGCGCAATTTCACCGATATCCATTAAATCATTCGTCATTCTAGAAACTAAATGACCTGTTTTATTGTTATCAAAAAAACCGAACGACAATCTCTGGACATGTGTGAATAGCTCTTTACGCATATCAGTCTCAATATTAATCCCCAGTTTGTGTCCCCAAAAAGTGACAACATAATGAAGTACCGCACTAATAATATATATCCCAAATAACGAAATACACCCCCACAGAATCCAATTCCAATTTGAACTTGGCAATAGATCATCCACTACGCGGTTAACAGCAAGCGGAAAAGCAAGCTCCAAAACAGCAGCGATGATTGCACAGGAAAAGTCTAGAATGAATAGACTTTTATATGGTTGATAGTAAGAAAAAAAACGTTTTAACAATGCCTATCACATTCCTCTATGATATTTATTTTGAAATTGATATTTTGATAAGTCAGTCTACAAAAAAAGAGACTATTTCTGACATCTATGTAGACGCAGAGTCAGCCTCTAATTTAAGTTTTAAATTAATAATTATGTATATTCTAGAGGTCGACCTTCGTAGCACCGACAGGTTTTTCGCTCAATAATAAAATGGCAGATAGTATCACGAGCATTCAACAATTACTATATTTTATTATATATCTCCCTCTAATTGATAATGATTTTCATTTTCAATATTATCAACTGTGATAGCGGAAGTCAATACAAATAATTCCAATCTGTTTATAACAAAAAATAAAACTAAGTTATTCTATTCTGTTCTTTAGTCTTTTAATTTGGAGAGTAAATAAAGGAAATAAGGTGCCCCTATAACTGCAACTATAATTCCTGCTGGAATCTCGGAAGGTTGCAATATCCAACGTCCTATAGTATCAGCAATAAGAACCAAAAGACCTCCAGTCAACGCTGAAGCTGGTATTAAATATTGATGTCTAGATCCAACTAATTGACGGGCCAGATGCGGTCCTATTAATCCGACGAAACCTATTCCCCCACTGATGGATACACTTGCTCCTGCTAATCCAACTGCTGAAGCTAGCAATATACGTCGCTCTTTTTCAATGGATGCTCCTAGCCCAGTAGCAGCTAAATCTCCTAAATTCAATATATTTAGTACTCTTGCCTTTGAAAATACAAATGGGATTAAAACTATAATCCATGGCAGCACAGAAAGGACATACATCCAATTTGACCCCCAGATACTGCCAGCTAACCAAGTAGCTACAAAATGATAATTCTCTGGGCTTAGACGAAGTGTTAAAACTATCATTGCAGAACTTATACCTGCGGCAACCGCTACTCCAGTGAGTATTAGCCTCATAGGAGAAATTCCTTCATTACGTTTATATGCTAGTGTATAAATTATGGTTGCTGTTATTCCTGCACCCAAGAATGCCAAGACTGGAAGTAAAAATACTGGTGCAGCAGCAGTAGATGGAAAAAAAGAGATAAAAAGTATAACAGTTAGCCCCGCCCCTGCATTAATCCCTAGTATTCCAGGATCAGCCAAGGAATTACGAGAGATCCCTTGTAAAACACATCCAGATACAGCTAGTCCCATACCAACCAGTACAGAAATTATTATTCTCGGCAATCGAAATTCAAAAAGAATAAGATGCTGTTTCTCATTTCCATATCCAAACAAAGTTTGGATGACTTCAATTGGGGATAATCTTATAAACCCTGTATTCATACTAATTATAAAAGCTATAACTATAAGCATAAAAAGAAGACTGATTATAAAAAGGTTTTTCTTCATTGTTTTCCGCTGGCTATCTGTCATATATGTCCGTTCTTTCAAAGTTCTTTACCTCCTTTTCTAGCAAGATAAAGGAAGAATGGAACTCCGATTAATGCTATCAATGCACCAATCGGTGTCTCATAAGGAGGATTAATCATTCTTGCTGCTAAATCTGCTAATACAACTAAAAGACCTCCAAGGACAATCGAGCAAGGAATAATCCAGCGGTAATCATGTCCTATTAAAAATCGGGTAAGGTGAGGTACTATTAACCCTACAAAACCTACTGCACCTACTACTGATACAGCAGCTCCCGCCAAAACTAAAACTATAATCATACCAAGCACCTTAATAGTTTTTATTCGCTGACCGAGACCTATAGCCACCTCTTCGCCAAGACTTAACAAAGTAATAGATCGAGATAACATCACAGCACCGAGCATCGCAACAATAATCCATGGGGACATAATTTGAAGATTAATCCACTTAGTTCCTGATACCCCTCCTGCATACCAAAATGCTAGATCTTGACCTATTTTAAAATGCAGAGCAATACCTTCACTAAGAGCACCTAACAATGCGCTAACAGCTGCACCAGCAAGTACCAGGCGCATAGGTGTTAAACCTCCACGTGACAAGGAACCTACACCGTAAACAATGATAACACCGAGACCAGCACCTAAAAAGGAGTACATGATTAAATACATATAAGGAAGACCCGGAAGAAATGCAAAACACAAAGCAAGCATAAATGAAGCTCCTGCATTTAAACCTAAAAGACCCGAGTCAGCTAGTGGATTTCTCGTCATTCCTTGCATTAAGGCACCTGCTACCGCAAAGGACGATCCAACTATCGCAGCACCTAGAACACGTGGCATACGTATATCTCTTATAATTTGATGTGCCGTAATTTCTGGATTGAAATTAAACACGGCCGTCCAGACAGTAACTAATTTAATATCAGCTGCACCAAAAGATATAGATAGGGCAATTGCAATTATTAAAGCAGCCATACCTCCAAATAAAATAAAAATTGCTATTAGGGGATGTGAATGTTTTTTAATTTCTTCTAATTTTTCTATATCTGCAGATCCTTCAGTTAAAGTAGTCATACTTTCCCTCCTTTATCCTAAAATATAACTTTTTGTTTTATGCCATCATACCTTCTTCTATTCCTCTTAGCGGAATAAGCAATCATTCACTCTTCTGATAGAGTTGGTAGGATAGACATATAGGATTATTACTAAAAGGACATGTCGCCATGCTTGCATCGATATTAAACACACGCTGTAAATTTAGGCGAGTCATGACTTCTTCAGGACTTCCCTCCTCTATTAATGAGCCTTTCTTCATTGCAATCATATAGTCTGAGAAACGTGAAGCGTGATTTAAGTCATGAAGGACCATTACAATTGTTCGGCCCTCCTCTTCATTTAGTTTTTGTAAAAGCAACAAAACATCTAGCTGATGTGCTAAGTCCAAATAGGTTGTCGGCTCATCAAGAATGAGTATTTCAGTCCCCTGTGCAAGGGCCATCGCAATCCAAACTCGCTGCCTTTGTCCACCTGATAATGCTTCAACAGGACGATCCTTAAACTCATCCAACCCCGTTACACCTATTGCCCAATGAATATGCTCATAGTCTTCTTTTTTTAAATTGCCAAAGCCGTTTTGATGTGGGAACCTACCGTATGAAACCAATTCAAATACTGTTAAACCACCTGGTGCATTAGCGGATTGTGGCAAAATCGCCATTCGTTTTGCCACCTCCTTCGTTGGAAGCTGATGAATTGCTCGCCCATCAAGGTATACATTACCGCCTTGAGTTTTTAACAACCTGGAAATAGCTTTTAATAATGTGGATTTGCCACATCCATTTGGTCCAATAATAGTTGTTATTTTTCCTTTAGGAATAGTTACACTTAAATCCTCAACAATAAGTGAGTTTGAATAACCAATAGCTACATGGTCTATATTCAACACTGTCATATATAGATCTTCCTTTCTCTGACTTTCTCAACTAATTTTTAGTTATATCTGGAACTTACTATCCTCTACTCAATAATTTCTATTCGTATATATCCTGTTAAATAAAAATAATATGTATCAGGAAATAGAAAAAAAAAAATTAGCAATAATTGATAATGATTATCAATTTCACTTTATAATACTAGATATTTTAGGAGGAAATGTCAATATAAGAATATATTTCATTAAATAACGTCATCAACCAGACGGATATATTATTACACCAAAAAAGCCACGATTACCGAATCATCTTCGGTAATCGTGGCTTTAAAATTTAATGATCACAATCAATCAAATTAATAGTTTTATGGACATTAGGACAAATAATTAGATTTTATCGTTTTCCTACTAGTTTCGTAGATCCTAAGAATTCATCGTAACTACTTTACCTTCTTTACGCTCTTTAGCATACTCCGCGGTAGCCGTGAACAATACGTCAGAAGATGAATTCAATGCAGTTTCACAAGAATCTTGAATTACACCAATGATAAAACCAACACCAACTACCTGCATCGCAATATCATTTGGAACACCAAATAAATTACATGCTAATGGGATAAGTAAAAGTGATCCACCTGCAACACCCGATGCACCTGCTGCTGAGACAGCTGCAACAACTACAAGAATCAGTGAAGTAAAGAAGTCAACTTCAATACCTAGCGTGTTTACTGTTGCAAGAGTCAGCACTGCAATAGTAACTGCTGCACCAGCCATATTAATAGTAGCACCAAGAGGAATTGAAACTCCATAAGTATCCTCATCTAAGCCAAGTTTTTCACATATTTTCATATTTACTGGGATGTTTGCAGCGGAACTGCGTGTAAAGAATGCCGTAATACCACTTTCTCTTAAAACCATAAAAACAATTGGATAAGGATTTTTTCGTGTATAGAAGAATACGATTAATGGATTCACTACAAGTGCGATAAACAGCATACACCCTACTAATATTAATATTAACCTACCATAATCAAGCAAAGCAGATAGACCGCTAGTTACAATAGCATCGAATACAAGCCCCATAATACCAAGCGGCGCTAAATTAATCACCCATTGTACCACTTTTGTGATTGCATCTGAAAAATTACCCAACATGTCTTTTGTCTGTTGATTTGCATTTTTTAACGCAAGTCCAAGAACGACTGCCCATATTAATATCCCTAGATAATTAGCATTAACTATTGCATCAATTGGATTCGCAACTAGATTAAATAGCAGCGTTTCAATAACTTCAGCAATACCTTCAGGTGGAGTTAGATCTTCTACGCCAGCTGTCAGTGTTAGAGTAATTGGAAACAGAAAACTTGCAACTACAGCGACAGCCCCAGCTAGGAATGTCCCAAGAGCATACAGCCCAAGAATAGATTTCATATTCGTCTTCTTACCACTCTTATGTACAGCAATCGCATGCATTACTATAAATAATACTAATACTGGCGCAACTGCCTTTAATGCACCTACAAACAAAGACCCCAAAATGGAAATCCAACTTGCACCACTTGGAACAGTTAAAGCTAAGATCGCACCGATAATAATACCGATAACAATCCTTTTTACAAGGCTTACTTGATTCCATTTAACTAATAAGTTTTTCATGATACTTTCCCCCAAATTTTTGATAAAAAATGAAAATATCAATTTCTCCCAGTCAAATAATATATACTTATTTTAACTTTAATTAAACTGATATTTTATTTTAGCACAAATTTTTAGAATTTTGCATTGTTATTTTTTGTTAGAAATAATTTAGCATTCTTATTACCAGTCCAAATAAAAAACACTGGGGATTTTAACTCCCAGCGTTTTTAAACTCTAATTGTTATTTCTTAAAGTTGTTAGCGTTTTGTTGTGCTTTACGATTAGCTTGAGCATTTTGTTGTTTCACTTCTTGAGCATTTGTTTGACGTTCAATTGATACGCCAAATTCTGAACCAAATTCACTAGACAAGTTTTGAGATGCACCTTGTCCATTTTGTTGTGCTTTTTGATTTGCTTGAGCATTTTGTTGTTTAACTTCTTGGACATTTGTTTGACGTTCAATTGATACGCCAAATTCCGAACCAAATTCATTAAACATGTTTTGCGATGCACCTTGTCCGTTTTGTTGAGCTTTTTGAGCAGATTGTGCGTTTTGTTTTCTAACTTCTTGTGCATTTGTTTGAGCTTCATTTGGAAGCTTGTTGTTATTGTTATTTGCCATTTTCCTTCACCTCCAAGAATTATGATTGCCAAAATGGAGATAATTATTATTAGCAATTGTTGGAGACGTTCGGATCTAGTTGTTTAAAAGTACATATTTTTTTATATTTTACTCATAATATTTAGACGAGTATTCATTAATTCTTTTATTTAAAAAGCTTGTATACCTACAGTGAAATATCCATTATCGATGACTTTCTTAGCGTTGCTGAGTTCATTTGCATATAAACTAAATGACTCCTTATCATGTTCATCGAGCGCTTTATTCACTTGATAATTCAAATGAATAATTTTTAGTTCCAAGTCCAAGATGGAGCAAATTCTACCTTCGCTAAACAGTTTCTCAATATCATCCACTTGAATTAGAAATTGAAACTCCCTATTAACGGCCACTAGAAAATGCCATCCTAGAACATCATCGAACTTCTGCTCATTTGTTATTGTCCAAACATCACCTTGATGGAACTCAATCATATGTTGGTGTTTCTGTCCCGGACAGCAACAGAATACTTCTTGTTTAAACATTTCTAGTATTATAAAATTTTCATTCACTAGAGGTTCCTCCCTCGTTTTTGGTTTTCTCAGTTTGCAAACAAACAAATGATAATGATTATCACTTTCATTTATTATTGTATATGACAACCATTAAAAGCGTCAATTCAATTTAGTTTTACTTGAATCACTTTCATAAAGAATATTATATAGTTAAATCGGAACAACGCTGATTTCCGCTCTAGGCGGACTCTTTCAGCTGCCACGGCTTCAATCTCCTCGTCACTAGGAAAACATATGCTCCTGCGGTTACTCGTCGCGTGCCACTCCAATCAACGGGATCGCTAAAAAAAACGAATAATATATTTGCGATATTAAGTAAACATTCGTATTTTTAAATGAAACAAGTAATTATGAAATTGACTTACTTACTAAATAATTGTTTTTTACACTAGTTCGTTCCCGCATATAAAAAAAGACCAGTAGTTAGTTCAACTGGTCTTCTTACTTTTATTAACTTTTCACATGATAGCGACCTTTTGGTATAACTAGAGGTGTATCTGAGATTGGATCTTGTATCACAACACAATTCAAGTCAAAAATCGATTTTACCAAGTCAGTTGTTATGACATCTGATGGTTTTCCCTCTGCAACAAGCTCACCTTTATGAAGTGCGAATATATAATCTGCATAACGAGCAGATAGATTGATATCATGAAGTACCATAACTATGGTAGTACCATACTTCCGATTAAGACTAGTAAGTAAATCTAAAATTTCTACTTGATATGTGATATCTAGAAACGTGGTTGGTTCATCAAGGAGTAAAATATCCGTTTGCTGTGCAAGCGCCATGGCAATCCAAACGCGCTGCCTTTGACCACCGGATAGCTCATCGATGTCATGATTAGCAAACTCAGTAATATTCATAAACTCCATTGCTTCCTCTACTGCCTCATAATCCTTCTTCGACCACCCACTAAACAAGGATTGGTGTGGAAACCGTCCTCTTCCAACTAAATCGGCTACAGTAATCCCTTCTGGAACAACAGGTGATTGTGGAAGTATACCTAAAATACGTGCTAATTGCTTAGGTGGATATTTGTTTATAGCTTTACCATCGAGCGTAACATCACCTTCTGAAGGCTTAATTAGCTTAGCCACCGTTTTAAGAAGAGTAGATTTTCCACAACCATTTGCACCAATAATTACACTAATTTTATTTTTAGGTATTTCAAGGTCAATTCCTTGAATAATTGTTTTATTGTCATAGCCAGAAAACAATTTATCGGCTCGAAAACTGTGTGTGTTCCCCATTACAATTCCCCTTTTCGGTTCATACGGATTAGTAAATATATTAAATACGGAGCCCCTAGCAATCCAGTTATAACACCTACAGGAAATCTATATTCAAATGCAAATTGCCCAATAAGATCCGCAAATAAGACAAGATTGACCCCTACTAACCCTGCTGGAAGAATATTAGATGAGCTAACACCAACTAGTCGATTTGCGATTGGTCCCGCTAAAAATGATACAAAGGCAATTGGTCCCGTTGTTGCTGTTGCAATAGCAATCATAAAAACTGAACTTACTATTAAAATAATACGCATTCTATCGGTCGAAACTCCAAGAGAAGAAGCCATTTGCTCACCGAGCTCTAGAATACTTAATTGCTTCCCAAATATAATAATTACAGGTGTGAAGAGCAAGACAACTAATATTAATGGAGGTAACTCGCTCATTTTAGAGCCATTCAAACTACCACCGAGCCATCTAATAGCTCCTGCAATATCTTGTTGAGCACTCTTAAGCAATAAAAAAGAAATGACGGCATCTAACATCGCTTGAATACCAATCCCAATAATGATTATACGACCAATAGAAAATGCTCCACCACGGGCTAATAAATACATAGCAATAACAGTAAGTAAACCGCCTATAACTGCTGCAATAGATGTCACTGAATTACTCGAATGAAGAACAGTAATACAAAATACCGCTGCTACACTAGAACCAGAAGTAATCCCTAAAATATTTGGATTTGCCAAAGGATTTCGAAGCATCGTTTGAAAAACATATCCTGCAACACCGAAAGCAAACCCAGCAAATACCCCTGCTAACATTCTAGGAAGCCGAATAGTATTCACCGCAAAATTGGCTCCCGAAATCTCTTCTCCTAATAGGGAGCGGACAACAATATGTATTGGATAAATTGTATTGCCAAGCAACAGCATTGCACAGCAAAGCACTCCTGCTAAAATGACGAGGAGCGTCGTAACAAAAAGCCATCGTCGTTTTCTCCGACGCATACCTTCCATAATAAAATTAACTTCAACAGATTGATTTTTCATAATGACCGCACTTTCGATTTCTTAGCTAAAATGATGAGTATTGGTGCACCAATAAACGCTGTAAGAATACCAACTTCGAGCTCTCCGGGACTAGCTATAAGTCGACCAACAACATCAGAGAACGTTAAAATAATTGCTCCTGCTAGTGCTGACATAGGTATTAAGAAGCGTAAATCCGGCCCGATGACAAAACGCATAGCATGAGTTGCCAAGAGACCTATAAATCCGATTGGACCTGCTAATGCAGTAGCAGTCCCACATAAAACAACACCAGCAACAATCGCAAAAAAACGAAGTACACCAGGTCGTATACCTAAACTAGTTGCCACATCGTCCCCTAAGGCTAAAGCATTCAAAGCAGGTGCTGAAAGAAACGCGATGAAGAGTCCAACGATTAAAAACGGGATAAAAATCTTGATGGAATCCCAGTTTCCCGACCCAACACTTCCCACTTGCCAAAATCTAAACTGATCTTGGGCATAGGCGCTTGGAATGATAATTGCGGTTACAAGTGAAGAAAGAGCTGCACTTGTTGCAGCCCCTGCTAATAGTAACTTTATAGGCGTAGCACCACCACGCCCCATTGAACCTATTCCAAAAACGAAAACTGCTGTAATGCTCGCTCCGATTAAAGCTAACCAAATATATTCCCCCGCTGTTGTGATATTGAAAAATGTTATACCACATACTACGAATAAGGTTGCCCCTGTATTTACCCCTAGAATACTAGGGTCAGCTAATGGGTTGCGCGTAACTGCTTGCATCAGCACTCCTGCAATTCCTAAGGCAACACCGCAACATAAACTAAAAATAGTACGGGAAATTCGTTTGCGCACTACGTTTGCGCCATATGAATCTTGGTTTGTATAAAATAAGCCATCCATTAACTCTTGGTAACTTACAACCCGTGCCCCTAACATTAGCGAGGTAATGATACTAACAACTAGCAATATAATCGCAATTACCAAAATTATCGTAAAATGCTTTGGAAAATGTAAATCTAATCGCTTCTTCTTGGAATCAGTGGTGCTATTCATTGATTTTGTCTATAGCTCCTCCGATTAGTTCTAGGTACTCGTCAATTGTATATGCGATAGAAAGTGGATTTGGAGTTCCAGCTGCTACCAATGGAGTATCACTTGTAATAAACGCTACAGAACCTCTTTCAACTGCAGGAATTTTCCCAAGTAAAGGATCCGCTTTAATTGTATTGTATAATTCCTCATCACCATATCCAACGATGATATCTGCATCAAACAAAGCTTCCACATTTTCTGTACTTAAATTTAATGAGTAGCTTTTTGGATCCGTAATTAATGATGAAATGCTTTCAGGAATTGTTAGCCCTAATTCCTCTAAAAACGCTACACGTGAATCAACTGGTGTATAAATGTGTAATTGTGATAAATCTTGCGCTGAGAAGTTAACCCATACTACTTTTTTGCCTTCGATTTGTGGATAAGCTTTTAATTTTTCAGCAACTAAGTTTTCTGTGTCTTTAATTAATTGTTCGCCTTCTTCTTTCATTCCCATTCCTGCTGCATTAAATTCAACCTGTTCACGCCAAGTAGTTGTCCATGGTGAAGTTGGATAAGCTACAACTGGTGCAATTTGTGTTAATGTTTCATAATCTTCTGGAGTAATACCTGAGTATGCAGCAAGAATTACGTCTGGCTTTGCATCTGAAATGGCTTCAAAATCTAGACCATCCGTATCTTGAAAAACGTTTGGTTCTGTAACTTTAAGTTCATCTAACTTTTCTTTCGTCCATGGTAATAAACCACTATCATCTTGAACACCGAAGTTTGCTGCTGAAAAACCAACAGGAACAACACCAAGTGCTAAAGCGATATCGTGGTTTGCCCATTGTATCGTTACAACACGCTCTGGTTTACTTTCAAGCACTGCTTCCCCTAAAGCGTGTTTAATAGTGATCGGATATTGTGATTCTGTTTCAGTTGCTTTTTCAGTTTCAGTTGAAGTATCTTTCTCTTTGCTATCTACCTCTTTAGTTGATGACTCATCTGAACATCCTACTAGTACTAAAATAGCGAAAATAGCCATTGCAAGCATTAGTATAAAAGATTTTTTGTTTTGCATATGTAACCCTTCCTCTTCTATAAAATTATCAACTATATTAAAATGTATAATTTCTATTAATGCTTAAATATACTCATATACAATGAAATAATATTGATTATCATTCTCATTTAAATTTAATGTTTTTTGGTTAACATGTCAATATATTCTTTTAGAAAAATTTAAACTTAATGTTCCCTGTGTAAGAAACAAACGTGAAAATTACAACATTCACGTTTGTTTGAATTAACACGAATGTTTCTTACACAGGGAAGACTACAAAGAAAACCTCCAAACTGAATAGTTTGGAGGTTAAATATGTTGTATTTTAATACATCCCCTTCATAAGGGTACTTTCACCTAATATTCTTAGCTATTTTCTTTGTTCCTCACAAAAAAGTATGCAGTAATCCACGTGGTAATTGGGATAACCAGTGTTACTCCAATTCCAGCACAAAGGATTGTAATCATTTCGGAACTAAAGATCTTGGAATTCACAACTTCCCCTATAGAGTAAGATAAATCTTTAAACCATATAAGTAATGCTAAATAACCTCCAAAGAAGGCAAAAAACAATGTATTTGCACTTGTTCCTAATATATCTCTACCAATACTTAATCCCGAAAGAAACAAATCTTTTCGGGTAATGTTCGGATGATGAAAATGGATTTCCCGCATAGGAGATGAAACGGCTATGGCTGTATCGGTTATAGCACCAATCGTACTCATAATAATTACAGATACAGTAATTTTCACAAAATCCACTTCTACTAATAAAGAGAACATTCCAAGTTCCCCTATTTCTTCTTCCCCGAATCCTTGGATCATTGCCTTGTTAGTTATATAGATAATAAACAAAAGTAAGATAACGGTACAGATAATCGTTGAGAGAAAAGCTGTTTTTGTTTTGCTGTTCACTCCATTAATATAGAAAAGATTGATACAGCTAATTACTACACAAGCAATTATTGTTAATATCACTGGATCAATAGTCGGATCGTTCATCAAAACGACCGTGATCATGATGACACCAAAGTTGAAAAATATAGCGAAAAAAGATCGTACTCCTTTTCTCCCTCCAATAAGGGTCATCAAGAAGAGTAGTATCCCTGCCAGTAGCACTAATACATTCATTGTCTTGCCCTCTTTCTATTCACGAAAAATAATGTCGTATAGAGACCAATAGGAATGGTTAACACAATTCCAATTCCTCCAGCTAACGCACGAGCCAATTCCAACGAAAGAGTTAGGGAAAGCGTATAACCAAACGGAGCGGCGTTCTTAAAATACAAAACAAGAGTGGGAATCGAACCACTTACATAGGCAAAAAACAAAATATTAGTCATCGTACCCATAATATCTTTTCCAATTTCCATTCCTGAAGTTATAAGTGCTTTTACTGTGATGTCATTATTTTTCTCATACAATCCGAAAATTGAAGAAGACATGGTAATAGCTACATCCATCACAGCCCCTAAAGAGCCGAGGAACAGCCCTGCCATAAAAACTAGCCGATATGGGCGGGTGATAAACTGCATTTCCTCATATCGAAGCCCCTTTTCTCCTGTTATTAATAGAACCAGGTATGTAATCAACAGTGAAATAAAAGTTCCTAGCAAAGTTGCTATAATCGCTGCATAGGTTTTATCGTTTAAGCCGTTAGCTAGTAAAAGAGAAACAACCGTAAATATAATTACACTAATCCCGCAAATCCACAATAGACTTTGATTGGAGGTTTGGATGTAGATATCCAATGCAAATGATAATATTACAGCATTAAAAGCTAAACTAATGAAAGAAAATAGCCCCTGCTTTTTACCTACTATCAACAATATAAAAATAAATAACCATCCAACTAGCAACAAATATTTATCACGCTTAACTTCCAGAATGGTCCCAGTTAATTCCGAATCTTTTTCCATCTGCTCATCTATTTTAATAAATAATTCATTTCCAATTTGAAACTCATGGTCATAGGCTTTAGATTGGGAGTATTCATTTATCAAGTGAATCTCCTTGCCTTTATTCTCACCATTTCTTAATTCAGCAATAATATGCTGTGTATATAATTTATCTTCAATACCATTTATACTATTTACTTTCGCCACATCTTCTATAGTGGTTTTTACTACCTTAGCTAGTGGGCGTTCATAGAAAGAGTGGTTATTAAAAACAAAAATAACTGAACCTATAAAACAACATAGGAGTAAAGTAAAAAAGATTTTCTGCTTGAAGCTCACCTTTTTAAATATGCTTCTAAAGAAATACATGAATAGACCTCCGGTTCCCTGTGTAAGAAACAAACGTGAAAATTACAACATTCACGTTTGTTTGAATTAACATGAATGTTTCTTACACAGGGGAGATTACAATTTCGTCTTACCTTTTCTAAATCCTTGCACAATATCGAGAATGCTAAAGAATAACCACAGCACAATACTAATGATGATGACAGAGTTTTTTAGTTCAAATGATAGATTCAACAAATCCTCTAAATACATATAAAACTCATCATTTATAAGCTGATCAGTACTAATAATAACGATAAATACAATGGTAGAGACTATATTTCTAACCGTATTCATAATTGCCAATTTAGATGTCCATTGACGAGCGATGAGTTTATAAAATACAAAAGCAATTTCTATTATTAAAGCAACTATTATGATTAGCCAAAAGGATTGTAATACTTCCTGATTGAATGTAGGGATAATTAGCTGTATTTTGCCTTGTACTTTTTCATAAATACCTATTAAATGACTAGCATTAAAATAAGCTCCGATAAAAATCGCAATCCACAACAGGCTGCCAAAAATATCTAAAGTGGAAATTTTTTTCTCTTTTGAAATAAGTGGAAGACTTTTTAAATCATCAGGTGTCCATTCTGTCCAACCCGGTGTAAGCGGTGATTTTTCTTTCGAAGTATCCGTGCGCTCCAAAATAGCAAAAACGAGCGTAATCCAAAAGAAAGTCTGAATCACTGCACTGATTATACTCCAAGTACCATGCCCTAGAATCAGTATGATCACGTTAATACTACCGCTAACAATGTCTTCTTCTCCACCATAAGTTATGATATTTTCCACAATAAAAACAAAAAATGTTAGTATCGCCACGATTGGTGTAACTATTTTCAAAAGAGTCGTATACATATCAAAATATCTTGGACCTATTAAATGCATCGGTCGTTCCGAGTATTCACTAGCAAGTGATGCTGGATTTCCTAGATTTTTGAGAACCTCTTTCACTTCTTTCTCCGAGTAATTTTCTGGGAGTATATCTTCAATGGTTGACCTTAATTCAAGAGCTATGTCACCACGACTTTTTTCCGGAAGTCTTCTCGTCACTTCCTGTATATAAATATCAATCAGTTGCATTCCCCACATCTCCTTTTAATAAATTTTGAAGTTCCTTCGTTGATTTTTCCCACTCGGCTTTTAGCTGCTCCAAAATCTCAACACCATAGTCGCTTAATACGTAATATTTTCTTGGTCTGCTCTCCGTTGTATCCCAGCTGCTCTCGACTAATTCTTGTTTTTCTAATCGGCGAAGCAAAGGATATAAGGTACTTTGCTCGATAGTAACACTCGATTCTTCTAGTAATTGCACTAAAGAATATCCATATTGCGGTGTTCGGAGCTGACTCAATACAGCAAGCGTCAATGTTCCTCTGCGTAACTCAGTTATTAATGAACCTAGCAATTTTTCCATATTTCACCTCACTACTTTATACTATGCGTCGTACACTATCTTATACTGTGTATAATACACTATTATATAATTTAAAACAATATTTTAATTACAGTGTTTCCGCTGGAGGCTGGAGCCGCCTCCTCCCCCTCCAATCAACTGGATCGACCTCTCTAAAAAAGACTAAAAAGTATTAATTGGATTAAGTAATTATGAAACTAATTCACGAACGAAAAAATGCCCGTGAAGTTAATAACTTCCTGAGCATTTTCATATGTGGCTTACATTTAATTTAATCATGGGTGTTGTTCACTTAGAACATTAAGACAAGCGTATTCTTCCCCTTACCTCCCATTTTTATATTTTTCACGTAAATTATTCAAATACTCTAGATTGCCCAATGCTTTCTCACTTTTCATTTGTCCTAAAGAGACGATTAAATGTTCGATAAAAAAAGTCGCTGCTACCATAGAGTGGAATTCCTCTAAATCGCCGCGGTTCACATAGAAAGTTTGCGTACAACGTGTTTGAAATTCATGCACGATGTTATCGGTAAGAACTATGCTATGGCTCTTTATTTCTTTCGCATGATCCAGTAAAATCGCCGCTTCCCTCGTCAGCTTCACAAAGCCAAATACGAATACACAATCATTTTCTTGTAAATGGAGAATTTGCTCAAAAAGCTCCTGATCATAGCTCGCTAATATTACTACATCAATTCCAAAACGCATTAGCCGATGCTTCAGTAAAAAGCCTAATCCTGTTGATGAGGTTGGTGCATAGATAAAGAGCTTGCGACATGTAGCAATACGCTTAACACAAATTTGACTTTGCGTTTCGTCGATATGTTCAAGTGTATCTGTTAGCTGGTATTGTACAAAATCGAATATCGATTGCTGAAGTGACTTGCCATTGTCTTCTACCTTTGCCAAAATACGTTCAAATTTTGTTTTCGGAGTGATCACCTGTTGCTCTAAATATCTTTTCTTGAATTCCTTAAAATTTCGGTATCCAATTTTACGCCAAAATCGGGAGAGTGTGGCATTGCTGCTCCCTAGAGTGGACGCTAGCTCCGTTTCGTTTAAATACATGACAGCATTCTTATTTTTTTCAATGAAGTCGGCTATTTTCCGCTCACTTTTCGTAAAATCAGAAAAGTTTTGTTGATTATTCATATCGATCACCTCTTTATATAGTATAAATGAAAAATATTTTTCATTTATGATTTTTTTGAAAATTTACAAATCAAAAATATTCTAGTAATCAATCATTTACATTGCACCTTCATACTGACTATAAATTCAAAAATATTAGAGGAGGATTTATATGTTAAAAGAACAAGCAACTTTTACACAGTCTCAAAAAATGATGATCTTTATTTTGTCTATGTCGCTTTATGGATTAAGTAACATGTTTACAGAATTGATACCATCTGTTCAGCTCGGTCCGATTGAACTCCAAATTGATTGTTTTGCATTTATTCCATTAGCACTTTGTATGTTGTTCCACCCATTCTACGCAGCAATCGGTGCTGCAACTGGAGAAATTATTTTTGGTGAACTTATGCTTGGACAGTTTGGTGGAATCGGAGAAATCGAGAAATTCATCTTATTCTCAGTTGGGATGATTGTAGGCGGCTTGCTTGTTCGAAATCCGAAAAGCAAAGCACAGGTCGCTGTTGGGGCGATTTTAGGCTATGGACTATTCCTTGTTCTAAGCACAATTGTAGATATTTTAAAGGTTGTCATTGGGGTAGAAGAATTCGAGGCTGTATCTGGTCTTGCAGAAAGTATTTTCATTGTGGAGGGTGTCGAGTTTTTAACGGATCTTTTATTAACAGGTACTTTATTTACAGTTTTACCTGCCCTTTACTTAGTGCCACGTCTTTACGGTAAAGTGGAGCCATTGCTCGGATTAAAGCCACGAACTGCTACCAATTTCCGAGTGAGTGATGTAATTACACCAAAATTTTTAGTCATGAGTGCCCTTCTTTCCCTGTTAGCATTTGGTATTGCTTTGTTATCTGAAATGGACTTCAACATAGGGAGTTGGGAGCCAGAGTTTGTAGATACTTATGGCATTGGGGTTATTTGGGGAGTTATTTGCGTCGCTGTTATATGTGTGTGTATAACGCTTTGGTTAATGATGAAAAAAGGACGGGAAGATTCACATGAACTCTCTTAAACCACTAATTGAATGCCAAGACTTGACCTTTCGCTATCCTGGGGAAGAAAAATTTATATTAAAGGATCTCACATGCACAATTAATGAAGGGGAATTTCTAGCGATTATCGGTTGCAATGGATCTGGAAAATCGACATTATGTAAGGCATTCAATGGGCTAATCCCACACTTTTACGTTGGCGATTATACGGGACAAGTGACTTTAGACGGAGTTTGTACTACTACAACTGATGTCGCCACCCTTTCCCAGTCAATTGGCTATGTGTATCAGGATTTTCAAAACCAATTGCTACGTCCTACCGCTTTAGAAGATGCTTGCTTTATGCCCTTGAACTATGGACTGGACGATTATAAAGAGCGTGGTTTATGGGCTCTCGAAGTTACTGGCCTTCTCGATGTAAAGAACGAATTCATTTGGCGCCTAAGTGGCGGTCAGCAGCACTTATTAGCACTTGCCGGTGCAATTGCAATGCGACCAAAACTATTAGTTATTGACGAACCGATTGCACAGCTCGACCCACATCATGCAGAGCAAATTTATGAAGTGTTAAAAAAACTTCATACAGACTACGGTATGACAATTGTTGTAATCGAGCATCATACTGACTTTATTGCAGAGTATTGTAGTCATGTGATGCTACTTGATAAGGGTCAGGTTCTATGGAAGAAAGAAACAGTTGCTGCTCTCAATTGCGTAGAGGAATTATTGGAACGGAATATTTTCCCACCACAGGTTACGCAAATCGCTCATTCCCTACAGCTAAAGCAGCCATACCCTGTTACCTTAAAGCAGTCAATCCAAAAATTTGAAGCTAGTCCGTGGAAGCAGAAGGCTACTGTGCATCATATAGCCCAGCATACAAAGCCAATGGTACAGCTCAACAATATTGAGTTAGCCTATAACCAAAGGCTTGAGAACAATAAACTCGTGTTACAAAATATCTCTTTAGAGCTTTCTACGCATGAGCATATCGCACTCGTCGGCAATAACGGCGCAGGGAAATCCACTTTGTTGAAGGTCATTGCAGGTATTGTTCGACCGACAAGTGGAGAAATGTACATTCAGGAGCAATTAATTGCACGCGCAATGCCTGAAAGACTAGCTCAAGATGTGGGTTTTATTTTTCAAAACCCAGAAGAAATGTTTATTGAGGATAGTGTGCGAAAGGAAATTAGCTTCTATTTAAAATCACGCAAAGTTAATGATTATGAAACCTATGTGGATGAATTATTGGAAACATTTGAGCTAGTTGATTTACAGGATCAAGATGCTCGGCTTTTGAGCGGTGGACAGCAGCGTCGTGTTTCGTTAGCTATAGGTGCTGCAATGCGCCCTAAAATTTTATTGTTGGATGAGCCTACTGCAAATCTCGATATCGCTACGAAGCAGCACGTTCTTACCATGCTACTGGAGTTGAAGAAATATGTGCAGACAATTGTCATTGCAACACATGATATGGAGCTAGTAGCAGAATGGTCAAGCCGTGTCGTTGTGCTATCGAATGGCTGTATACTTGCTGATGATACGAGCGAGCGCATTTTCCAAAACCACGGCATTATGGCTGCTGGTCATATTAGAGCCCCTCAAGTTGTAGAGCTTACAACGGCGCTTAATCTACCTTATTGTTCATCGGTTAGCCAATTTATAGCCGGCTATTTACAGCAATTAGAGCGAGGTGTGCACGTTGGAATGGGTTAAAAAACTAGAGGATAAGATTTCACTAGAATATATCAAACAGGAATTGCTGCGTACGGCTTTTAGTACCGAAAAAAGTTTCTTCACACAGCTCGACCCACGCATTTTATTGGCATGGTATGGCTACTTTTCGATTGTGCCTTGGTTTATTTATGAGCATGTTACACTAGTTGGTTACTTGCTATTCATGGTCATTTTAACGGTTATCGCTCGGATAAGTCCTTTAATCTTGACTGTTCTTGCAGTTGGTCTAGCTGGTGAAATACTACTCCTCGGCTTTATTGCGCTCCTATTTGGTGGAGATTTAAGTATTGTTGCACCAATGTTTTGGCTCTCCATTAAACTTGCTGTTATATCTTTAGCAAGCGTGACTGTATTTTCAAGCATTAATCCGGAGAAATTTAGCGATGCACTCCTCCGTCTTGGTGCACCAGCTCAGTTTTCATTTAGTGTAGCGTATGCCTATCGAATTTTACCTACATTACTAGAGGAATTTCAGCAGATTATACTTTCATATCGCCTACGTGGATTAGCACCAAGTAAGAATGGTGTGCTCTACTTTCGGAAAATTTATTATTATATCACGATGCTTATTAAATCGTTTTATCCGCTCATTTTAAACAGCGCTAAACGCTCGCGTACAACAGTGGAAGCGTTAGAAATTAAAGGCTTTAGCTATGCTGCAAAGGATAAACGGGTATTAAAGATGAAAACAAATTACTTACAAACATCACAAATGGACTGGCTGTTCCTACTATTAACAGTGTGCTATGTAGTGATAGTACACAGCCTACAACTTATACTTTAAGGAGCGAAAACGATGAATATAGATCTTCATACGCATGCAAAGTTATCTAAAAAGGTTGATTTTTCTTTAGCGTATTTTCAGGAAATGGTGAAGGTTGCCGTACAGCGCGGATTGGACGCGATTGCTATTACAGAGCATTTTAATACGAAAAACTTTGCAGACGTTTATCGTACATTAGATGAGCACTATCATTATAATGGTAATTATTATGAAATGGAGGGCTTAAAGGTATTTCCAGGTATGGAGGTTGATATCGGAGAGGTCGGTCATATATTGTGCATAGGAGAGCTTGGACAAATTCGTGCACTACGTGAGGCACTGAATAGTCATGAGACTAAGCGACAATTCATTCCCTTTGCTGCACTTTTGCAGTTAACTGCGAGTTATCCTGACATGCTTGTAATTGGAGCACATCCGTTTAGAGAAAGCACACCTTTAATAGATCTAGACCCTGCACTTCTTGGTCAGCTCGACGCTATCGATTTAAATGGCAAGGATTTATATAGCCGTGGCATCAAACAAAATTGCGCCGATTTAAAAGCGCTCAGTAAACAAATAAATAAACCGGTAGTCGCAGGTAGCGACACCCATCACTATATGCAATATGGGGTCGTATATAATACCTTCCACACAACATGTGAAACAGTAGCACAGCTAAAAAAACAAATTCTCGACCAAGCTTTCACTATCAATATTGACGAAAACCTACCAATTCACGTTGCCGAAGCTGTCCGCTTAAAGGACATTGCCAAAAATGAGATGATTCTTACACAAAGCGGAAAGTAATAAGAAACCCCTGTACCTTCATTGAACATAAATAAAAGGCTTGTGAAGTATTAACTTCACGAGCATTTTTGGCGCTTACCTTGATTGTAGTTCACTTAATACATACTGGGTAACTGCACTAACCTGATTAATCTTCCATAAGTAATTCATTTGCTATTAGCTTATATGAATTTCTTCGATCCTCAGCAGAATATGTAATGGTACTTAGCATGATTTCATCTGCTTTGTATGTAGCTTGCAACTCGATTAATTTCTGTTTTACTACCTGCGGATTACCGATGATTATGTTCTTTTTCATTTTATCGAATGTATCTTTCTCTCGATCGTCCAACTTATATTGCATTGCTTCTTTTATAGAAGGAATTCCCCTACCACCTTCACCTTTAGCTTTTTGCAGTTCCCAGATGAGTGCACTTAATGATATTTCATTAGCTTTTTCAGTTGTTTCTGCACAAATGACTGAAACGGTTATGATAACTTGAGCTGTTTGTCCTTGTTTTCTAGGAGTAAAAGCATCTAGGTAATCCTGAATAATAGAAATCCCATCATTGTTACTCATAAATTGACCGAATGCATAAGCAATCCCATTTTCCGCAGCAAGTAAAGCACTTTTTTTACTAGTCCCAAGCAGCCAGGGTAGCGGTGACACCTCTGGAATTGGTGTAGCAGAAATTTTAGAGTACTCCTGTTCAGCTGGAAAATCATCATCTAGAAAATGGAGTAAATCTTTCACTAAGCTAGGCATTTTATAGACGTTCTGTAAAAAGTTATCCGATAAAGCATTCGTTACTTCAGCTGATCCTCCTGAAGCACGTCCTATACCCACATCAATACGATTAGGAAATAAAGTAGCAAGTGTATTATAAATTTCTGCAACTTTAAACGGTTTATAATGAGGCAATAAAACAGCTCCCGAACCAATGCGAATTGTTTTTGTATTTGCCCCGATATAACTTAAAATCACCTCAGGAACTGAACTTGCTAATCCAGGTAAGTCATGATGTTCCGTAACCCAATAGCGAGTATAACCTAGGGCCTCTCCGGCCTGTGCTAACTTCAACGATTCATCCAGAGCCTCTTTGGCTGTTTGATTTGAAGAGATCGGTGATTGATCTAGAATACTTAACTTCAACTGTCCATTCCCCCTTCTTATATCTCCGTCTCCAGCAAACTCAGCTTATATTCTCCAACTTGCCCTTCCTCATATAAGTTAGTAATGGATGTAGAGTAATTAATAATCGTTCCTCGGAAAAATAAAACAGCGTCCGGAACAGTAACTTCAAAAGTACCTCTATACAGTAAAGTAGCAATATCATGATAATCTTCACTTGTTACATCAAATACGACTGAAATTTGGTGTAAACCATTTACTTTTTCTTCTTCATAGTGATTCACTTTGATTAATGTATTATCTAAAATTATTTCCTTCACCATATTATCTTCTACGTTTTCGCTCATCCCTAACACCTCCTGATTTATATACTGGATATAGGTCACAGTGTATCTTTGTTAACCTTCACGCCAATAATCTTTAATTGATCACTATACTCGAGGGATACAACTTTTCTAGCTTGTATTGTAGTTCTCGCTGTCACGGGTATTGTTTGCACTTTACCGTTAATTTCAGCCTCAACTATAAAGCATTTCGCTCCGCATTTCATGAGCATCCTCCTCATTAAACAGATTTCTGTAGTATGACATCAAATAAAATTGAGGTTATATTTGGCACACCTTTCTCTTATTTATGACCATTCTTCTATACCGTACGATACCAGACAAGGTTTGTTAATTCTCTATCTTAAGCATACATGAAGTATTTTATTAGAACCAATGAAGCGAATTTATTTATAGCTATTTTCATCCTCAACCAACAACTATTGCTGTAAAATATATTGTTATAATATTCTCATATTTTAGATTTATAAAAACAGTATGATAAAATAAATTGAAATTAATTCCAAATTAAATAATAACAATTTACCTTTTTATTCAAGTAATTGAAGTAAAAGAAAAATCATTTTCACATAAAATATTACGACAAGTAAACGTACTAGTTTTGAAAATTTAATAGTTTAGGGTGGTTTCAAGTTGATAACGAAGAAAAAAGAGCAAACTATATTTGATCACGCTGGGAACAAAATAATGACAGATAGAGAGATTGACATAGTCACTAGATTAGAGGAGCCACTGATAGTGATTTTAGGCAATGTTTTAAGTAACGAGGAATGCGATGAACTAGTCAGATTGTCTAAGGACAAAATGAAACGTTCAAAAATTGGAACGACACGAGAAGAAAATGAACTGAGAACAAGTAGTAGTATGTTTTTGGAAGAAAGTGAAAATGAAATTATAGCTAGAGTCGAAAAAAGGGTCTCATCTATTATGAATATCCCAATTGAACATGGAGAAGGTCTTCAAATTCTTCGGTATACCCCTGGTCAGGAATATAAAGCTCATCATGATTTCTTTTCATCAACAAGTAAAGTAGCAAGCAATAATAGAATTAGTACACTCGTAATGTACTTAAACGACGTAGAACAAGGCGGGGAAACTTTTTTCCCTAAACTGAACTTTTCAGTAACACCCAAAAAAGGTATGGCCGTTTATTTCGAGTATTTCTATAACGAGCAAAACCTAAACGATTTAACTTTACATGGTGGAGCACCAGTTATAACTGGTGAAAAATGGGTTGCAACACAGTGGATAAGAAAGCAAAAAGTAAGATAAAAGATGCCCTAGTTCGACTAATTAAATAAAAGATTAGTATGCAAGAGATAGTTTTAAAACTTTATCCTAAACCAGGTTAGTATTAGCTCAAATAGAAAAAACCTCTAATTCATCATTTGAATTAGAGGTTTTTAAAATGTGTAAATACCTTGTTATCTATTATCAACCGCACAAGGTACCTGTTCCATTAATCCTTATTTAGAAACAATGCCTTGTTTTACTGCGTTTCCGTTAGCGTCAACAAGGTTCGTTGTTGAGTTGAATTCAACAGAAATAGCTGCATTTAAAGCAAAGTCTGCTGTTGTTGTTACAGTTAATTGTCCATTTGCAGCAGAAACTGATGCAGGTGTTACTTTCTTGCCATCGATTTCAACATTCACACCTGTCACTGTATTAGCAGCAGCATTATTAATAGCTTCTGAGAAACTAACTGTAAAGGTTTTGCTATTAAGAACAGTTATGTTAGAAGCTACTGGAGCAATATTTTCAGTCAGTGTTTCAGTTGAAGTAGCTTTGTTATTCAATAAAGTATTGCCATTTTTAGCTGTTACACTAGTAACTTCAAATACATAAGTTCCGTTAGCTGTAATTGAACCCTCTGGTAAAGTAATTTCAACTGTTTTTCTATCATTTACAAATTTAAGCTGTGCATCGCCAGTTAGAGCTTTTCCACCTAATTTGTAATTTGATGCTACTAATGCAGAATCACTCATATCTTCATTATACTTAACAGTCAGCACTTTACCTGATACATTTACATCTGAAAGTACTACTGTAGCTTCAGGTTGAGCAGGTGCTTGTACATGTTCAATTCCAGTAACTGCAAACGTTAGAGTGTCAGCCACCTGATTTCCATAACGATCTTCAACAACCTTACCTGCTAGTTCGAAAGAATACGTTGAATCTTTTACAAGAGTGTAGTCAATCGCAACGATATTCTTTTCATTGCCTTTAATTCCATCTTTTCCATCTAAATCGTATCCATAGGCAATATTTGCAGAGTCAGTTGCTTTTAGATCAACTACACTGTTTGTTTGGTGTACTCCATCTTTTACTTTAAGAACTAGCTCGTTCGTTTCTTCAAGATTCCCTTTAGATACAGCATCATCAAATGTTAATAAGATTTTATTACTATCACCGTTAACATTTGCAGAAACAAATGAAGGTGCATTTTTATCTGCTTTTAGAGTTCCAGTAACAGAAACTTTCTCACCAACATTATTAGCTTTATCCTTAAATCCTTCAACAATAATTTGCGCATTATTTAAGAAGTTAACTCCAGTTAGAGCTCCAGCTGTTTGTGCATCTAAAACATATTTTGTTTTAACTTCCGCATCTTGAACTAATTTATTTGCATAGTCTGTACCATTGATTTTTACCGTACCAACTGTTACTTCTTCTGTAAAATCAATTATTATTTCATTATTTAAAACTGATACAGTTGCACTTGGTTTTACTTCATCCACTACTGGCTTTTCAACTGTAAAGTCTACAGATATTGGATTTGCCACATTGTTCGCATAGTCTTTTGCACCGACAATTGCAACTTTGTAAGATTTTTCAGCTTCTACACCTGTTATTGTTACTGTTTTGTTGTCTTCAGACACAGTATAGTTGCTTGTTACAGCACCGTTTAAGCTAACTGTACCTTCGGATTGAACTGGTTCAGCAAAAGTGATTTTCGCTGTAGTTCCTTTTGCTTCAACAGAAGCTACAACTGGTGCAGTTTTGTCAGCAAAAGTGAATAATGTATTATGTGCTTCTGTTTTAACCTTATCGTCAGCCTTAGTAGGGATAGCAGCAATTGATAATTTTGCATTGTTTACATTTAATTCATCTTTTGTTGTTAATGTAACTGTATTTTCATCTTCTGAAAGAACAGCTTTAGTAAATTTTTCGCCTTCTAAAGAATAATTAGCTATTTTTTCAGCTTCTGTTTTGTTAACAGCTTTATTGAAAACAACAACTAGTTCTTTAGCATTCGCACCACGAACTGATTTAACTACTGGAGTTAACCCAGCTTCTACTGCTTCAATTGAGGCAATTAATGTAGCTTTCATTTTAGCATTTTGAACTTGACCAATGTTTTCATTCGCTTGAGCTAAATATTTTTCAACTTCATCCATATTGTTAGCTTCAAGAGCTTCATTTGCTAAATCGAGTTTCATTTTAACAGTTACGGCATGCATAACACTGTCGCGTACATCTTGAGCAGCCTCTTTGTATTGGTCACGGATCGCATCACGTGTTGATTTACCGTATACACGATCTAAAAGAATCGCTTGTTTACGAATTTCATTTGATAATTCATGATACGCTTTCTCCGTTTCATCAACAATTAGACCTTTTTCAATTTGTGCTTCTAGAACAGTTTGTTTATCTTGCATTTTTTCACCGGCTGTAATAGCATCTATGTACTGCATTGTACGGGTGATATGAATATTTACATCCTTTCCGATTTTATCCATATATACTTTCTTTTGTGCAGCTGGTGACTTACTTACAGCTACAACAGCAGCATCACGAGCTTTTTTAGCTGCATTATATTCAGGATATGGACGAGTAGTACCATCTGCAGAACCTTCTAAAGAAATCGCCCATTTTAAAACTGTACCCGCGTTAACTGCCTTTTGCACTAAGGCATCTAAATTAGAAGCACCTTGAGCTGGTGCCGCTGCTGTCAATGCTGATGCTGCAATAACTGTTGCGCTAAGTACATTAATTACCGTCTTTTTATTCATCTTACTAAGTTCCCCCTAAGGTTAATTGTTTGCTAGGTCTTAACAACCTAGGTGTTTATAGTAATCTATATAAAAAATAATTGAAATCACAAAAGTAACCCAGTACAACCATATGATGGATACACATGAGGAAACTGGATTGAAACATAGGTTATTGACAGAAACTTGGCAAAAGGTACCAGGTTGTTATTGAATTCTGAATTAAAACTAATGTCAGAGTAAATAAAAAAGACCATTCGATGTTTGCGCATAGAACGGTCCAATAAAATAGTCAAATCCTTTTTACGACGAGTAATCGCAGGAGCAGGTTCCCTTCAATTGGATTGGCTATTGAATAGGTCTTATCCCATCTGAGTGAACTCAAGGATGGGTTATTTTTTATGGTTAAATGAAAGAATTGATACAAGCAACGCTGCGAAATTTACTGCAAACAATAATCTTCGATATACTGTCACCGGCACCTTAGGCCCACACAATATGGCTCATGCGGATGTTGAAGAACGATTAGGCGAAACTCTAATGTTCTTGAACTATTTAGCAAAGATATACATAAATCACAAGATTGACGTTTGTTTGAATTAACATGAATTTTTCTGACACAAGGACATGAAAAGTTACAGTTTCTCCAAGAAGACCAACTACTCTCGCTAAATTAACGCAAAAAAGATGGTCCTCTAACATATCACTGAGTAATCTTCTTCAAAGATCTATTAATTACTTTCGTAAAATTCTTTTGGTATTCCTTGAATTAATGGTGATGGTTCACCAGTATAGAAAATACGTAAATCGTGGAGTGACCTCGTGCAGCCTACGTATAATAATTTGGCATCATACTTTGAATCTTTATAGTGACTTGCGTCCACATCTATAAGTAACACTGCATCAAATTCCAATCCCTTAGCTAAATACACAGGAACTACAGAAATACCACCTTCGTATTTCTTTTGATTTGCTTCAATGACGTTCACGTCAATCCCTGCTATTTGTAACTGCTTATGTATGGAACGGCATTCAGCTTCTGTTCTACCAATAATCGCAATCGTCTTGAGATTTTCTTTTTGTAAATCTTGTAGTACCTTAATGATTTCGGTAATTTGATCATCTGTAGCAATCACTTTCACTTTTTCACCGCTACGGAAAACTGGTGTTGCAAGTCCCACGGGAACTTCGGCATGCTTAATGACCTCATTGGCAAATTCGATAATTTCCTTTGTAGAACGGTAGCTTCTCGTCAGTTCATAATAACCCGTTTCTTGAAACACTTCTTTAAAGTCATTCCAGTCCTCTATTCCCTGATAATTATAGATTGCCTGAGATAAATCACCTAAAATAGTAAAAGAATTACCTTGTGTAATCTCTTTCAGTATAGAAATTTGAAAAGGCGAAAAGTCTTGTGCTTCATCAATCACAACATGATGAAATTTTTGTTTGCCTTCTATTCCTGTTAGCTGATGATAAATATAGACGAGTAGTGCTAAATCTTCTAAATTTACTTCTTTCTTTTGGCAATTCTTCGCTGTTTCTTGGACAAGTGCTTCAGGTAATAATTCTATTATTTCTTTTTGATTCATCAAAGATGTATAAAATGATAATGCACTCATTTTTGGCCAAAACTTCATATATACATTCAATCTATTGTTCGCTTCTTTTTTCAATAGCTTCTTCTCATCGGTTCCTTCGACCTTTTTAAGTTCTATCTCTATCCAACGCTTGATTCGTGCAACTAATCGTTCCCTGCGCTTTGTTAATGGATAATGCTTATATTCAACCAATAACCACTTCTTAATTTCATCTACTGTTATCACAGCTTGATCCCATAGTTCGAGATTAGTTGTTGGTACTAGATTTTCTTCAAATTGAATGAGACTTCTTTCAATAAATGACTTAAACTTGATTGACCCCTTTAATTTACCCTGCATAACTTTATGATTGTCTCGATTCATGGAAAAAGCTTCATTTAACTTTTCTTCTGGATGTTTTAATTTCACCGTATTATCTAAAAGACTTAACGCCCACTCTGGAAAAGTTGTTTGTTTAATATTTCCTACTCCCAGTTCAGGAAGTACACCAGAAATATAGTCTATAAACAAACTGTTTGGAGCGAAAATGATCATTCTATCTGCTTGTAGCTGTTCACGATATTCATATATCAAAAAAGCAAGGCGATGTAAAGCGACAGTTGTTTTCCCACTCCCTGCAACCCCTTGGATCAATAACGGTATATTTTTCTCAGCTCGGATAATTTCATTTTGCTCAGATTGTATCGTTGAAACGATATCTTTTAATTTATTATCTTTATTTTCACCTAATCGGTATAAGAGAAATTCGTCTGTCAGGGATACATCTTCACTCCCCTTTACATACGTATCAACAACACGCTCTAGCTCTCGTTTACGAATGGCTATGTTTCTTTTTAAATACACTTCTCCCTCTACCAATCCATCAGGCGATTGATAATAAGCCAGCTCCTCTCCGCCATTGAAGGAGTAAAACATACTGGCAACTGGTGCACGCCAATCAATCACTATTGGCTTCTTCGCTTCCTCATCCGAAACACCGACTTTCCCAATATATAATGGATTTGGCTCTAAATGGCCATCCTCCCTAAAATCTAACCGACCAAAGTATGGCTCTTGTACACCAATTCGTAAGTTTTGCCGATTTAACTCCCTCATACTTTCAAGTACTTGCTCAGTATAGTTATCCCCGTGATAAACTGGAATACTTTCTAGCTTGTGTATTCGGTCATCCAGTGTAGATAAAACTTCCTGCAATCTCTTTAATTCCTCTTCATATATATTGCTCATTATGATACTCCCCCTAAACTTTCTAAAATTTCAGTCGAGTTACAATTGTATAAAATATGTATGTACAAAGTCAATAAAATTCGGTCCCTGTGTCAGAAACAATTAACAAAAGACAAAAAAAAGGATCAGGCTGTACCTGATCCCATTTTTATACATTGTAAAAACTAAACTAATAAGTTACCTTCTTTAAAATATTTTTCAATGCCTTCAGCAGCACGATAAGCAAGAGCACCTAGAGTATCTGTTGGATTAACACCGGATTGGTTTGCGAAAGTAGATGCTCCTAATACAAATATGTTATTCACATCCCAAACCTGCGAGTAATTATTCACTACAGAGGTTTCTGGATCTGGCCCCATAATTGTTCCTCCAACGCTATGCTCTGGAACAAACGCACCGATATTATAATCACCCATTTGATCAAATGCCATCGTTTGATCAGCACCCAAATTCTCCATAATTTCTAAACATTTTTGAGTCATGAATTTATGAGCATTATGATCTGTTTGAGCGTAATTAACCGTCATACGAAGTAAAGGCATCCCATATTCATCTTTATAGATTGGGTCTAAGCTTAAGTAGTTGTAGCGGTTCGGCATCATAGCTTTGTCCCACTATCTTTTACGTCCTTAAATGTCATCTTAGTCTTTTCTAACAGAAAGCATTTTCAAGTGTCATTGCTGTCCACCATTAATTAATAATTATTAATTCAATAAATTATACATTCTATCAGTTTTCAGTATAATAAAAAAACCTTGAAAGGCATCTAGCAAATCAAGGTTTGCTTCGAGTCAGGGTTAATTACACTTGCTATAAAAATTCATTATTTGTATCTTCTAAAGAAACTTTAGGATTCAAAACTCTGATACCCTAAATTTAATCAATGTATTCCTCAGCAATTGTATACTTCTCTTTAAATTTAGGGAAGATAGTAATTAAAGATCCATTTTAACCATTGTAAATTTGTTGTTTGGCATTCCACACTAGTAACAGACTATTTAAATTTTTCCAAACTATAATACGGATTAGAGATATTCTCGCCTACTTCATCTATTGTTTCCTGTATTTCATCTAGGATTGATTTATCTATACCCTTATACTGTTCCAGTGATTCTTTTATTTTATTAAAGCAAATTTCTAGACCAAGATTTACTACAATAGAAAGAATAATATCTACTTCATCATAGGACTCTGTATTCCATAATCTAGAGAGAGTTCTATCAATATCATATCTTATATCACTTCTTAATAACTCGTATGTCATAACTTGCCGGTCTGTTAGTTGACTAAGTATTACTAAAAAACCAGCTTTTTCAATTTTATTATTTCTAAATTGATCTAATGCATTTTGAAACATTGATATTAGGGTTCCAGTTGGTATTCTATCAGGTAGATTCTTAATTTCATTTATATCCATATTTTATTTCCCTTCTATTGGAATATGAACCTCATTTAAAGATTGATTTTTTGTCCATGTTCCGTCAGATTTTAGCTGTTTATTTCCGATTTTTATCTGTGCAATCCATTTTGAACCTGATGCTGATCCTGGATATTTGCTTGCCGCTACAGGGTCTGGAGAATGCCATCGAATAATAGCCTTTTGTCCATCGGCAAGTATAAATTCATATTTTGCACCCTCATGGACATGCTCCAGCTAAAAATGTTTGAAGCCTGGTCGTCATCTGACTTTCTATAAATTAAAGTAAAAAAACCTTAATAGGCATATAGCCAATCAAGGTATGAATATTATTATGTTTTTTAATCAACTAGTAACTCCAAGTAATATTTATCATTTTCTTCTATTTTTCTTAAAAATTCTTCAAGAGAAGTCGCAATTTGAATATCATAATAGTAAACCGGACTGCTATTCTTTCCTTTCAAGTCGATTGACATTAAAGCTGATTCACTACCTTCAAAAAATATTAGTTTGTTATTTTCAAATTCATCATAAATTTCTATGTCGGGGTAAAACTCAAAATCATTAACTCTTAACCGAAAATCTCTTACGGAATAAGGGTCCATAATACGATTAATATTAAACTCTGAACCTTTAATAAACCCGTAGCCAACTGGATCTACGTCAAGATTCTGGACACAAAAAGATTAAGTTTTTTCTGCACAACCACCATTCATGGAGTGTTCCACATCCCAAGTAGATCGTCAAAGTGAAAAGAGCCTTTGACAATCTACTTGGGACGTGGAGAGATTAACCAATGGATGTTGTGCATGAAAAATGTGGAGGGGGATTGGCTTTTACCCTTAAGACTCAGGCTGCTGCGCGACACATTATTTCATACGCCTCTGGCGTTACAAAGCCGATGCTTCCATGAATTCGTCTACGATTATACCAGCCTTCTATATATTGAAATAGGGAGATTCTCGCATTCTCAAAATCTTCATATCGTTTCCGATAGACCTCTTCTTTTTTGAGTGTGGCATGAAAGGACTCGATGCATGCATTGTCATAAGGGCATCCTTTACGACTGAATGATGCAATCATTTCATATTTTTTTAACTGTTCTTGAAATGCCTCACTTGTATATTGGGTACCTAGATCCGTATGGATGATCAATCCCGGTGAAGGATTTTGGGAATCGACGGCACTTTTTAAAGCATACAACACGATTTCTGTGGTCATCGTATGGGAAAACTTGTAGCCTACTATTTTCTTTGAATGCAAATCGAGGACAGACGCTAGATAACACCAGCCATCTCGAAGTGTATGGATATACGTGATATCTGCCACCCATTTTTCATTGATTGTGGTTGTTGTAAAATCTTGCTTCAACACATTTTCTCGTTCTTCCACTGGTGTCTGTGTGCTTGCTGGACGGTATTTCTTCACAATGTTTGACTGGATGCCTGCTTGTTTCATCAGACGTTGGACTCTTTTTATACTGCAAGAATAGCCTTCTTTTAAAAGTACTCGATGTATTTTGGGAGCGCCATAGATACCTTTGCTTCCTTTATGAATGGCTATTATACGATCCAATATTGCCTCATTGGCCACGTGGTAGCTGTTCGGTTTCTTATGAAATGAATGATAATAAGTACTTTTAGGCATCTTTAAAATGCGACACATCACTTGTACTGGATGATGCCCGCTTTCATTTGTAATGTAGTTGATCAGTTCTTCGTCCTCTATTTTCTCGCGAATATGGTCATAGCCTTTTTTAGGATTTCAAGCTCCTGTTTTAACCGGAGGTTTTCTTTTTGAATCATTTCTACATCGGATACAGTTAATTCCTTTGTCCCTTCGATTGTAGAGAACTGTTTAATCCATTTATAGATGGTTACTTCTGAAACACCATATTCGCTAGATAGTTGGCTGACCGGGGTACCTGAGCTGTGAAGCTCCACTACTGTTTGTTTAAATTCTTGGTTATACCGTTTTTTACTCATAATACAGACACGACCTTTCGTTAGTTCAATTTTATTGACTTAACCAAGATGTGTCCATACATCTATTCTACATTCACAACCTCTATATAAAAATTAACTAACTCCTTAGGAAATTTTAAATCGAGTTCCTTCTCAACTACTTTTATTTCGTTTTCAGTCACTGGATAAAAACTGTTTTCTTCGTTTGCCTTAATAAGTTCATAACCCATTATTTTTTACCCCCTTTAAATAGTGTATTTGCTGGTGATCCTGTTCCATGAATACCAGCTTGATGCTCATTTGGGAATTTTGCAGGATGCATATTCCACCATTCATGTTCTCCTCCAAAAGTATTTTCAATTATATGATGAGCATCATACTTATCTCCGTGTTTCCTAATTATTTTACCTGTTTTTTCTGAAATAACATTTTCATTATACACGGGCCACTTTTGCCCAGTATTTTCTTCCCACTCTTTGATTACTTTATTTTTCACTTTATCAAATTCTGCCCTATGCTTAGCTGTTTCTATTGGTGACATTTTTTTATATTCTTTATCTCTTAAAGCTTCCTTCAACTTTTCTATTTGGTTTTTAGGTAACTCTCTGCCAGTACGCCCTTCAATATCTCTAATATATTTTTTTATTGTATCAGAATCTATCTTTTTACCCGTACCCTTATTAGGATTTCCCGCCTCTTTACTACCATTCACACTACCCTTAGACTTGTTTTCAACCGTAGGAGTCTTCTGTACAGAAAGATCCCCTTTTTACTTAGATGGCTTGGTCAAGGTGACAAAAGCGCTCTTTAAGCCTTTTTTGAGAAGTGCATGCGGTCTTAGATAATCAAGAGAGGCAAGGGGTGTCTCTTCAAAGTACCCATCGAGCACTCGGACACCACCGTCAACGAATTCCTCTTCTACTTCGTTGACCACTTCATATTGAATTAGATTGCTTATCCCAATCTGGTATTCTTTGATGATCAGACCATTTTCGTACAGGTGGAATTTTAACAGGTTAAAGCTTCCATATGCTTCTCTATTGATGGTCTTGGTCCTTTTCCCCTCGAGTGCCCGAAACGTTCCTGGCGTGATTTCCGTACCTATCAGATTTTCCTGATGGCTGGACTCTAGGCCTCCATTAACCAGAGAGGTCTGTTGTTCAATGGCTGTTTTCAATCCAATAGGCGACGTTTAGTATTTCCGAAATTTTTGATAACAATACATGCACTGTAATATAAATATAAATAACAATGCAACCTTTCTCATACTTCTACTTCTATATTAGTCTTTTTTAAAGTAAAAAAACCTCGAAAGGCATAAGCCAATCAAGGTTAAAGTAAACTATTCAACTTTTACTGAAATAAAAGCAGTTTCATCACTTGGAAAGTCATCTGGAAAAGCATTGCATACTAATTCTTTCGTTAGTATTTGATATAAAAACTCTACCATTGTAATTGGATAAGTATAATTCTCAGGTGATCTTGATTCATACACCACAATTTCCCACTTGTCAGGCTCTCCATTGGTTAACCAGTATAATTCATCACCGTTATCTGTGTATCCCCAAGGAAGTAAGCCACCGTTTGAAGGGTAAACATCATGTTTATAGTATTGAGGAAAACTATTTTTAGATTGAATATAAGCATCCTTCATTTCCTTCTGCCTAACAAGATAATTTAGATTTTCATCATTTACAAATGGAGTTAATATCCACAAAAATCGGTCAATACCACCAGTACCATAATTTTCGATAAATTCCACATAATCTGAAGGCAATTCCGTACCAAGTGTATCAAAAAAATTTCGCCATTGTTCTATATCTCCAGTTTTTTGTGGGAATTCTGGGGGAGGAAGAATTTTAACTAATTTTTCCAAATATATACACTCCTACTTTTTATTTAATATTGTTACATCTAAAGAAAAGCCATTTGTTCCCTTGCTTTTAATGTAACACTTTTGGCATTAAAGTATTGCCTTCATAAATTGGAATTGATAGATATCTTACATCTTCACCTCTATCAACCAAGTGTTTTATGGTTAGCTATATAAAGCAACTCATTACTATTTCTATCTGTAAACCCATGAGCCTTTTTAATTTCGTAAGTTTTTGGCTTGTTCCCTGTAACAATATTTCGTAAGTTTAAAATGTCGTATCGCCCAGTTATCATACTTATTTTTCATTTCATAAACAAAGTATTCTTTGGTACAACCTTCATGAGTTATTGATTTTGAATAACCTGAGTTAGATTACTTTGTGAGTAGTAGACTAAAAAATATTGCCATATCCAAATTATTTTTTAATTATCTTGAAGCCCTATTACAATCCATTCATCGACAATATCCCAGAAATTCAAATTATATTCAGGCTTATCATTGGTAAACCATAATGTCGCTACATCACCAATACAGTTGTTTAAATCTATAGCAACATATCCCCCCATGCCATTTTCAAAAAATCCATATGTTGTAGACATATTAATTCCTAATGGTTCATCTAATTCTTCAAGTATTCCCCATTCATGATCCTCAAAATGAGTAATGCGTTCCACTGGTAAAAGTCCCATAGCACTACTTGGCAGATAATAAAACCCATTATGTAACTTTTCGTAGAACTCCATAATTGATTCTGGAACATTCGACCAATCTTTTTTCATTTCTGAAATATAAGCAGAATTAGTCGGTATACCTCCTTCGTAATAAAGAATTTCGTCATTTTCACTCTTTACGCTGTATAATACCGCATATTGTCCATTATCTACAATTAATTCAAATTCTAATAAATTCTCCTTCAAGTATGATATAGTATTACTCAATTCTTTTTTACACACATTATTCCATAAAGCTATTAATTTATCTTGCTTTCTAGTTTTATCTGTTTCTTTAAATATCTCTATCCATTTTTCAGGCATATTTTCCTTTTCTATATTGAGTAAGTCTTTGTTAGATACAAACTCAATACTTTTTCTGTATTGTTTTAAAAAAGATAACTTATTCACCCTAAATCACTCCTTTTTATTAATCCTATTAAATTCATCTGTCATCTTTTGTATCTCAATTTCTAGTTCTTTTTCTTTTAATATCATTTTTACAGGATTTACCGGAATATTTTCTTTTTTGTAGATGTTCCAATCTGCAAATGATTTTGAACCTTTTGATGTATTAGCTGCTTCACTAAGACTTATAAAATTCTCTACAAAATTGGCAATTTCTTTCTGTTGCTGGTAAGTCAATGACTCAAAACCTTCCAAACGAGCTATTTTCTCTAGAGAAACAATATGGTCTGCATGCAGTTTTTTATTAATTATTTTTCCAGGTAAAGCAAAATCCTCAGTTCCAAAAATATCATCAATATTTTTATTGACTTCTTTTTGTATTTTAGAAGATGGCGATGCTCTTCTTAATTTAGCATATGTCTCATCGGAAATTTTCCTTTCGCCATATCTTGCACCTTGCGTAATGTCTTTACCCTTATTAGGGTTTCCCGCCTCTTTACTACCATTCACACTACCTTTAGACTTGTTTTCAACCGTAGGAGTCTTCCTTACAGAAAGATCCCCTTTATATTTAGATATCTTGGCTCCGGAAATAAAAGCGAGCTTGAAGCCTTTTTTGACAATCGCATGCGGTCTTAGATAATCGTGTAAATTTAAATCGAGTAGTAAGTGTGGTTGTTTTATTTAAATGTCACTGCAACCAATCTCGTAAGTTTGCTAACCATCATGAGTTTTTGATTCAAAAATGATATTGATTTTTAATCATAGAGTTCATAAGTTAAAAAACCTTGAAAGGCATATTACCAATCAAGGTTTTAAGTGTCTATGAATTATCTTTTATTGAACAATAATTAACAATTAAAATATGCCTTCAAGAAATCAAAAAACGATGACCAAGTTTCTTTTAACTCTCCTTTTAAAAGCAGTTCATCTCCACCCTCAAAATTAACTATATAAACTTTATCTGTTACAGTATCCAGCACTAATACAGCATTTGCTGACATTTCACTTAATACAAGATATTGCTTCGGAAAACCATGTTCTTTTCTAGAAATGAGTGTGTATGATTCAATATTATTTTCTTCATCTGCTATATCTAGTAATTCAAAGGGTACATGTTCTTCCCAAAAGGGTCCTGCATATTGGATAATAAAATTCTTGGAAAGTATCTGATGCGTTTACACCTAGCCTTATTAAAGCATCCTGTACTAGTTTGCTATCTTCACGTTTATATATTTCTTCTTCCAGAACTTCATCTAGTCTCTCAGGCAAAATACTCATATTATTTTCCTCCTAAAGCTTCTTCTCCTCGTATTTTCCAATAATTAATAGAATCTACTTTTTGAAATGCCCCTCTAGTTGTCTCATCCATTGGATAAAATGGGTTTAACTTTCCTTTATAAGGATGTAGTGTTTCATGACCTTCTAAATTATCCCCAACAACAGACCTATCAACAAAATCCTTATAAGTAGTAACTTCATTTTTCTTAATAGTTTGCTTGGTAGCTGCTTTACCCATACCCTTAGGAATATCTAAAATTGTACTATAAAAGGTGGCAGTTTATTCAACCACCAGCCAAATTGATTAACTAGCTATTGTTTCAGGCATTTCAGGCATGAGATAAGCCGTTTTATTTTGATCACTGCCACATGATGCTGTTTATGCAAGTCTACTCCAACATACAAGTATTTCTATTTTTCATGCATTTTCTCATCCCCTATTCAATTAAATGAAAATGCCGGCAACCTTAGTTCGAGCGTTCACCTATTGGTGCGCATTGGTACGAAAGCCTATCCATTTTCATCGTTACATAGTAACTTATAAGAAAATGAGTCCCTTTTTTAAGTCACCTATTAAATTATTGCATCATGTTTGCCACTTGCTTTTATTTGTCCGTATGTATAAATCCCTTGATAAAAGCTCTGTCGGTCTAAAATGCGTTTCACTAGTACTTTCGTAAATGCTTTCCCTTGCGTTGTTTGATAACCTTCTTTATTCAATGCTTCTGCCAACTTAGACAGTGACCATTTTTTATGTATCTGTTTCAGTTCCAACAACCGTTTTACTACTTCTGCATGCCCGTTATGTATTTTTAGTTCTTTTTCACCCTTTTGTTTGATATAGCCAAATGTCGCCCTTCCTCCTGCATATCCACCTTCCTTCGCTTTCTTGTTTCTTCCTTTTGTTAGCTTTAGCGCTATTTCAAGCCGTTGATATTGGTCTAATAACTCCATTAAGCCATTTACCAAAAAGTCATTGGGGTCTTTCTTATGGATACTGTACATAGGTTGTTCAATGCTTTTAATGTCACAGTCATATTTCTTCAGCTCTCGTTGTATGAGTACCTTCACTATATCCGACCTCCATAATCGGCTTGTGTTCAGTACTACCACATAATCAACTTGGACAGACGAAAGGTGAGCCAACATTTCCTGTAAGCCCACCCTGTCAATTTCTAATGCTTCTTCATTCAGTTTTGCACCACTAATTCCTTCATCTCTAAAAATATGGATCAAGTTCCAGCCTTGTTCTTTACAATACCCTTTAATTTCATCTTCTTGATATTTCAAGCTGTATCCATCTTTTGCTTGCCCTTGTGTCGAGACACGTATATACCCAACAACGTTCAACTTCTCCCCCTACCGTTACATAAATTTTAATTTTCGTAACGCTTTTTAGCGAATAGCGAGTATTATACGACCGTCTCTTGTAAAAATACAACCCATAATTTATTTAGTTAACACAGGGTACGAACACCTTTTAATATCCTTTGTTTATCGCCACGAGCTTTGTCATTCTCGATAGTTTATTAGCTATTCCATGTCATAACACCCCTGCCATATAAAATGTCATCTCGCCCCTTTCTCGTTCTTGTTCAGTTCCCCAATGTGTTAAAACGATACTCCATGATGGTACAACCATCATGAGTTATGAATTTCAGTAAAGGATCATCCAATGTCGTCCAAAGTTTATATTTCTAACAAAAAACAAAAACACCTGTTGCCTAAAAAGGCAATCAAGTGCTTATAGTTAATTCTGTATCATAATCCTGAACATTACTGAACTGGTCCCATAAATTCAGTAATAATAAGAATATGTTCCTTCAATTTGACTTTTTTTAGATTCTCTACTTTTTCTGAGCCACCTAAACCTAATAAAGGGGTGTATCCAAAACACTCGTCATAGTTCGGAGCACTGTATTTACTAATCGCTTCAGGATAAGGTTTCCACATTAATTCATTGTTCATAAAGTCATTATCTTTTAAGTCATCAAAAAAGAATTCAAATCCGGATGAAACAACATTAACATATCCTTTCCTAAAGTTTAATAAATTTACATACTTATCTTTTTCCCATACTATAATATCACCCATTGCGGTTGTAAAAATAGGAATCGCCTGCTCATGCCTTAGATAACTTCTCTCTAAAATATCTAAATAATCGTCTGGATTAATAACTTTTAAAAAGTCATTTGCGAAAGTACCAAAACCATATTTTTTCCATGTTTCTATTAATTCTTCAGGAAGTTTATCCTTATATTTTAAAATAACATCTTCATCAACTGTTTCATGTTTTATAAAATTGCTAAATATAGTTTCCAATTAAAATTTCCTCCTTTGATTATTCAGTTAATTTCACATTTAAATAAGTATTCTTTAGCTGTTCAGGTGACATATTCTTCGCAATTTCTTTAATTTGCTCATCAACAACATCAATTCTATATTTCCACTGTGAACCTATCGAGGAATTTACTCTTTTATCCCCCAAACCTCCAATAATGTCTGCTCTTCCTCCAGCTATTTGATCTGGATTATTAAGTGCTGCTTTTGTTTCCAGCCATTCTGAAGCTTGCTTTGTCGCATCTGCTCTGGAAAGTCCTTGTTTTCGCAGTTCAGTAATTTTATCTTTAAGTGCTTCTTGTCTAGCCATTTTTTGAGCTGCATTTCCTTCTATTGCTCTACCTTCAGCAATATATCTGTCTCTATTTTTCAGATACTCGTCAACCGTTAATTCATTCATACCTTTTTCTTGGTATTTCAATTGTCTTGCAAACTCTTCGGAGTCATGTTTATCATTTCTTTTAAAATTAACTTCAACTTCTTTTATTCTTGGTACATCATCTAAATGCTTTACATTACCCGTACCCTTAGGAATATCTAATAATGTACTTTATGAAAGGATGGCAGTTATTCAACCACCACCCAAATTGTTTAACTTGCTATTGTTTCAGGCATTTCAGGAATCATATAAGCCGTTTTACTTTTCATCATACCATAGATTATTCTGACTAATCTTCTCATAATGCAAAGAAGGGCTTGTGACTTGGATTTCCCTTCACTTAGCTTACGATTATAGTAATCGTAAAAGACAGGATTACGAGGTATTTTACTTCCTTTACAGACTTGGACTTGTTGGACAGCTAGGTTGTAAAAGACATCATATAGCTTTCGATTACCTTGTTTTGTTTTCTTCATCGTTTCTTTACCGCCCGACCCCATTCTGATAGGGGCTATTCCTGCATATCTTGCAAGTTTATCAGAGTTTGCGAACCGATGAATGTCACCAATCTCTGCAATTAAAGCGGATGAAGTAACGGTATCAATTCCTGGCATGGTATCAAGCTGCATACCTAGCTTTTGAATGGTTATCTTTAACTCTTTATCCATCTTCTTAATCTCCTGTTTGTTAAAGCTGATATTTCTAACCATGCTTTGAATGATAAAGTCTCTAGATGTTTGGTATTCACGCTTTACCTCTCCATCAGCTTGAATGAGTGATAGAATTTGTTCTGCTTTTCTAGTGGAACAAGCATTGTTACTTGCTTCTAGAAGGAATGTTCGTAACCCCTCCATTGTTTCCCCTTCCAAATGGGATGGTGAAGGATAGCTTTCCCAAAAGGCTAGTCCGTTACGCTAATCTCAATTAACGTAACGCTTAGCCGCTATAATTAATATAAATTCATTGTATGCGGCTTTAGCGATACAATCAACCCCTTTACCGATACAAGTTTGTGATGTATCGTAAAAGGTAACATGAATAAGAGGAAGGGAAGTACCATGCCTATTACAATCAAGCTAAAGGAAATCCTTAAAGAACGAGACCTTTCACAGCGTGAATTGGCACGAATGACAGGGCTACGCCCTAATACAATAAGCCATCTTTGTTCAGACAATGTGGACAGAGTTTACCTCTCAACATTAGAAAGAGTATGCAAAGTGTTAGACATCGACATTCAGGAGTTAATCGAGGTGGAGTAGCCTCTCGCCATAGTAATCGTTCTTTTGTACGTAAAAGTTGCGAAAAATTTAAAAGGCAGGGGGAAAGCAAAGGTATAGTATTGGAGAATATAGATGGTGGTAACTGATGGTTTTGTGATTACTTCTAATAGCTAGGATACATTAAATAGGTTATACGTTTTATAGGTGTTGTACGTACTTTATAATTTGTAAGAACATACTATAGGGCTTACAAGAGTTACTCATATTCTCTGAATAAAAAGTGAACTATTCGTCACTGGATAGCCCCCCAATAAAAAAGAAACCTTGAAAGGCATATAGCCAATCAAGGTTTTTCAAATCTATACTTCTAGCTTAACTAAGTCTAATAAAAAATCACCAAAGTCATTAGCTATTATTTCATATGTTTGACTCTCTAAGTCAACTCCAGGTACAAAAGATACTACTTTTGGTTCACCATTATCATCAAGTTGATTATAGTCTAAACAAAAAATTTCGTCACTCCCTGTATCATATATAACCAGTAGATTATTAGGTAGATTAATTTCTCTTCGTTCTGTTAAAGTGTACCATATAGCGTCTGGAACTGATGAATTTTCAAAATCAGCATTAATAATTCCGTATATTTCTTGTGCTCCGAAATTACCTGCTCCAAATGTCTTTAAATAATCAAGATATAAACCAGTAAACTTTAACCCTAATTTTTCTTCAGCCAAACTAATTAATTCATCTGTATGACCACCCACAAAGTCTGCAATCTCTTCTTCACTCACAATAATTTCCTTTGCTTTTTGATAATTTTCTACACTCATTTCCATTCCCCTTTAACATTAAAAGTCATTGGCTCTATTTTTCCAGTAATCAGTTCGCCATTTATTAAACTCAGACCTATTTATACCTGAAGGTATAGTATTAGGATTGATGTGAATTACAGAACTGTTATCTTTATGAAACGTCTGTGTAACCTCTGCTATCGAACTTTCATTTCTTTGTGTCATGTGATGAAGGTTTATAGACTTTCCATCTGGACCAAGTGGGGCTAATCCCTTCTGCATCCTTTCAAGGTTAGTTCTACCTCGTGCGTCTTTCATATTTGGATTTATAATATCATCTCTTTGGTAAACTTTCACGTTTTTAAATTGGGTGGTTTTATTCCAGTAGTGATAACCATTTCCTATACCCTTATTAGGATTTCCCACCTCTTTACTACCATTCACACTACCTTTAGACTTGTTTTCAACCGTAGGAGTCTTCTTTACAGAAAGATCCCCTTTATATTTAGATATCTTGGCTCCGGAGATAAAAGCAAGCTTGAAGCCTTTTTTGACAATAGCATGCGGTCTTAGATAATCAACAAATGCAAGTTTTGTACCTTCAAAGTACCCATCGAGCTCTCGGACACCACCGTCTTCGAATTCCTCTTCTACTTCGTGGACCACTTCATATTGAATTGGCTTGCTTGTCCCAAGCTGGTATTCTTTGATGATCAGACCATTTTCGTACAGGTGGAATTTTAACAGGTTAAAGCTTCCATAAGCACCTCTATGGATTGTCTTGGTCTTTTTACCCTCGAGTGCCCGAAACGTTCCTGGCGTGATTTCCGTACCTATCAGATTTTCCTGATTGCTGGACTCTACGTCTCTATTGTTTGAGTACCTGAAACCCATCACGATTTGATCTAACACCATATAGGGGTTACAAGGGATACCTCTTCTAATATCTGAATAAAAAGTGGTTTGTTCAGCACTGGGTAGCCCCACAAAAAAGAAACCTTGAAAGGCATTTAGCCAATCAAGGTAATTGAATTCATTTAAACTATTTATATATTTTAACTGTGCTCTTTATAAAGACCTTTGTAATAAAAAATCGAATTAGCTGTTACTATCCCTTTCCTCTATGAATTCTAAAAACGAATCTTGCAGTTCTCCTTCCGTATCAATAGAATCAAGCAGTAATTTAGGTTCTAAGGAACAATCTTTTAAAGTTGAACTTCCATCAATTACTCCTAGCATGTTTGAAATAGTATCAATCATAGTTTGTTCAATTATCTTCATTAATGTATCTTTATTTCCGTCAGCTAAACTATCGTAAAAACCAATAGTCTTTTTCCAATAATCATCTGTTTTAGAAGTAACATACGTTGTTTCATACAAGTCTTTGTAAAGTTTAAAGTTCTCTTTCACGATAGACTCATAAAGTGATTTAACAAATATATCATTCATTTAATTTCCTCATTTCTGGATACATTTTTTAAAATTCTCTCCTTAGGCGAAACCTTATTATATTGGCTAGGATCTCTTGTTTATCGCCACGAGCGTTGTCAATCTCGTTAGTTTGTTAATTATGCCATGTCATAACTACTTCTTCTATGAAAATATCCATCTCGTCTAACTATCGTACTTTTCTTACTGTCCAAGTATTAATACGATACTCCATGATAGTACTACCTTCATGAGCTCTTGATTTTCAAAAATCATTCTCTTATTGTCTCACACATAAAATTCTCACTTTCTTTCTATTCACCATCTTTATTTATCCGTATCTTTATCACCTTTAGCACTAATTACTTTATTAACCGCTATTTCAAATTTTTCAATTCTAGCGAACTCATATTCTAAATATCCCTTAAAATAATTGTTATTTTTTATAGTATCTCTCATAGTACAACCTCTATTCTTATTTCTTTTTTTTACCGAACTCATCAAGAATTAATTGCGATACTTCGCCATCCTTACCTACTTTTACGAGTACGCTTTCAATGTTCTCGGGATTAAGTAATAATTCCATTCTAATTTCATCAGCTTTTTCTCGACCCAATGCATTGTCTAATCTATTTTTACTATCCACCCATTCATCACTCATCTGCTTACCTGTTTTAGTCTTACTTAATTGAGATCTACCATATTTCGCTTCACCAATTATATATTTAGGTGGAAGACTAGAACTTTCGTACACTCCATCTATTCCTTGGACTATATTATCATCTAAACTAGTAACCCTATCAAGACTAATTCAAAAAGGCTATCATACCCGCCACTCCATATAAAGTTGTAATATGCAGGAGAAATCAAAAATGTACACAGTTAAACAAGCGTTTCTGTACATGCTTAAACTATCATTTATATTTGGCAATCTCATCTAATCATACTAGTCTTATATGAGATTCTTGTCCCTCGGATCGGTGTTTTGCCTACAGCTTCCTTCAGATTCCACGTCACCACGGACAACCTTGCTCTTGGATAACCTCTACTTCTGCCTTCAAGGCTCGGGACTTGCACTCTAGAGTTCATGAGCATGCCGGGCGTCCCAAAAAAACACTTGTTGCATAAATTGCAATCAAGTGTTTTATAGTAAGCTATATAATATAATCTAAAAATAATTCTATTTGATACTAAAACTTATTTAATCAAGCTTTTTTTGTCTTGCTCCCTAAAACTCTACTTCGAAGCTTAAAATGTCAACTCGCTTATCTCTCGTTTTTTCACCCTTAACCACATTTAGACATTATTCCAGTGTGGAGAGATATTTTTCTAAATGCTTTTTCCCAGAATTACTTTTTGGTATAATGCCAAGATGCTTATACTTCCAAATAGTTTTCCTTTCATGAGAGTCTATTTTTGAAAGATCATCATAATTAAAATCAATGTTAAACTTTCCTACCTTATCAAAAACCATAGTAAGATTTGTCCAAGTCTCTTGACCATTATCTTTAAATGCTCTCCAAAGTTCTTGAATTAAATTTACTAACCGATGCCATTTTTCTGTGTATTCAAGTTCACTAACTATAAATAGTTCAGTTATTTCATGACTGTATATAGGTTTACCAATATGTTCCGGATAATAATAAAAGTAAGCAGTCTGAGCCCCTTCAACAACCTCACCGTATAAATAAACCTTAGACCATTCTTCTGGAATAGTTTCTGCCACACCCTCAGCTATCCGCTGATATAATCTATCTAATTGTTGCTCATTCATCTAACTTCCTCCCTCCCTCCTAGTGCATTATCAAATCGTCTAATTTCCCATTCATCATCACCAATTCTATATTTAACATTAAAACTTTCTGGACGTTGTGAATTAGTCTTATAGTTTGGTGTTATCTTCACCTTTACCTCGTCCCCATGTTTAAGTGCATCTGCCCATGTATTCTCAAGTTTTTTCCACTCACCTTTATTTAAATTTCCATTCATTGGAACAAGGTTATCAAGATCTCCGGAACCTTTGAAAATACTTGCAATTAAATGACCACCATCATCATCAGGTTTTCGATCTTCTCTTCCTACTACCTTTTGGGCATAGTTATTTCTTTTTCCATCTCCTAATTTTAGCGTTCCTTCAGCACTATTTATCCGACCGAGATCATCTGTTTTATAATTGTATCCTTCTTTACTTGTATACTCAACATTCGGTTTTAATACTTTTTTACGTCCATTTTTAGTATATTGGTCACCATATTTGACTTTTGTAATGTCTTTACCCGTAACCTTATTAGGATTTCCCGCCTCTTTACTACCATTCACACTACCTTTAGACTTGTTTTCAACCGTAGGAGTCTTCTTTACAGAAAGATCCCCTTTATATTTAGATATCTTGGCTCCGGAGATAAAAGCGAGCTTGAAGCCTTTTTTGACAATCGCATGCGGTCTTAGATAATCAACAAATGCAAGTTTTGTACCTTCAAAGTACCCATCAAGCTCGCGGACACCACCGTCTTCGAATTCCTCTTCTACTTCGTTGACCACTTCATATTGAATTGGATTGTTTATCCCAAGCTGGTATTCTTTGATGATCAGACCATTTTCGTACAGGTGGAATTTTAACAGGTTAAAGCTTTCATAAGCTTCTCTATTGATTGTCTTGGTCTTTTTCCCCTCGAGTGTCTGAAACGTTCCTGGCGTGATTTCCGTACCTATCAGATTTTCCTGATTGCTGGACTCTACGCCTCTATTGTTTGAGTAACTGAAACCCATCACGATTTGATCTAACACCATATAGGGGTTACAAGGGATACCTCTTCTAATATCTGAATAAAAAGTGGTTTGTTCAGCACTGGGTAGCCCCACAAAAAAGAAACCTTGAAAGGCATTTAGCCAATCAAGGTAATTGAATTCATTTAAACTATTTAATTTTAACTGTGCTCTTTATAAAGACCTTTGTAATAAAAAATCGAATTAGCTGTTACTATCCCTTTCCTCTATGAATTCTAAAAACGAATCTTGCAGTTTTCCTTCCGTATCAATAGAATCAAGCAGTAATTTAGGTTCTAAGGAACAATCTTTTAAAGTTGAACTTCCATCAATTACTCCTAGCATGTTTGAAATAGTATCAATCATAGTTTGTTCAATTATCTTCATTAATGTATCTTTATTTCCGTCAGTTAAACTATCGTAAAAACCAATAGTCTTTTTCCAATAATCATCTGTTTTAGAAGTAACATACGTTGTTTCATACAAGTCTTTGTAAAGTTGAAAGTTCTCTTTCACGATAGACTCATAAAGTGATTTAACAAATATATCATTCATTTAATTTCCTCATTTCTGGATACATTTTTTAAAATTCTCTCCTTAGGCGAAACCTTATTATATTGGCTAGGATCTCTTGTTTATCGCCACGAGCGTTGTCAATCTCGTTAGTTTGTTAATTATGCCATGTCATAACTACTTCTTCTATGAAAATATCCATCTCGTCTAACTATCGTACTTTTCTTACTGTCCAAGTATTAATACGATACTCCATGATAGTACTACCTTCATGAGCTCTTGATTTTCAAAAATCATTCTCTTATTGTCTCACCCAAAAAATTCTCACTTTCTTTCTATTCACCATCTTTATTTATCCGTATCTTTATCACCTTTAGCACTAAGAGCTTTTACAATCTCGTTATTTTATTGTTTTTGCAGTAAGTACCGATAACATGTAAAATGCCAAATCGAACATTTCTCGTACTTTCTCTTACCAATCCTATAGAAATAAACTCCATGATGGTATTACCTTCATGGAGTCATTATTTTCGAACATCTTAATTAATTCAGATATATTCTAGTGAAAAATTCCTATTCTAAAATTTAGATAGCTTTAATTTCGTAAAATTCCATACCTGTTAATTCATTATTTTCAATTTCTTTTTTAAATATTTCTGAAACAAAAATAGGTATTTCCTGTCTATTTCCCAATTTAAAAATATCACTATTTTCTACTTTACTCTCATAAATTGCATATTTTCGTACATTATATACCGTCCCAACACTTTTAGTCTGTATTTCACGGTAGTCTGATTCTTCTAGACATAGTGCATTAACGACTTTAAGAATATTAGCAATATAATATCCTTCTAAACTATCTCCACTTTTCAACTCAACAATGTCAACTGGAAAGTACTCAATTTTTGTATTCAAAGTTTCCATAATAGTTTTCAATCTACTAGATACCACAAACCATCCCATATCATTTGCAAGATAGTCTGTAGGCATTTCTCCTTCACTTTTATCATAGTAAAATTTAAAACTACCATCCCATCTATTAAACGGCTGCCCAGTTTTAAATTCATATTGTTGAATACCTAAATCATCCTTATAATGACAAACTATATCATTTTCACCCGAAACTTCTATGCTTAACTTATAAAATTTCATCTGTATCCCCTACCTATTTTTTACTTAACCAATACTCTTTGTAAAGCATATCGGGATTTTCCCTGACTTCTTTCTTTAAACCTTCAAATAGCTCTAAAAAAATTTCTTGATTCCCACGTGCAATAGCATCATATTCATTTATCCTGTCTAACATATATTCATGATATGCGTTCGGATGTCTACCTTGATGAGGCAATAATTCCTGCATATAAAATGTCATCTCGCCTAATTATCGTATTATTTTCACAAACCAAGTATTAAAACATAATGCCTTGATGGTACTACCATCATGAGCTCTCGATTCTCAAACAAATTATTTTCTTTTTGTCTCACTCAAATACCAATTATTTTAATATAAATGAAAGAAAAAAACCTTGAAAGTCGAAAACCATTCAAGGTATGTTTTATTATCGTTCTTTAATCAGCTAGTAACTCCAAGTAATATTTATCATTTTCTTCTATCTTTCTTAAAAATTCTTCAAGAGAAGTCGCAATTTGAATATCATAATAGTAAACTGCATTTCTATTATTTTCATTCAATTCTATTGACATTAAAGCTGATTCACTGCCCTCAAAAAATATTAGTTTGTTATTCTCAAATTCATGATAGATTTCTATGTCGGGATAAAACTCAAAATCATTAACTTTTAATCGAAAATCCCTTACTGAATATGGGTCCATAATACGATTAATATTAAACTCTGAACCTTTAATAAATCCGTAGCCAACCTCTATATAAAATTTAACTAACTCCTTAGGAAATTTTAAATCAAGTTCCTTCTCAACCTCTTTTATTTCGTTTTCAGTCACTGGATAAAAACTATTTGCTTGGTTTGCCTTAATAAATTCATAGCTCATTATTTTTTACCTCCTTTAAATAGTGTACTTGCTGGTGAACCTGCTCCATGAATACCAGCTTGATGCTCATTTGGGAATTTTACCATAAACTTTTCCAAGGACATTCACATATATACCAAGTTCTATTAGTTTTTTAACAATTGCTAATTCCCCTCTAGAAGCTGCGACATATAGCACGTTCTAAAAGGTTGGTACAACCATCATGATCTTTCGATTTTCAATTTAATCATTTTCTCTTTGTCTTTGTCTTTGTCTTTGTCTTTGTCTTTGTCTTTGTCTTTGTCTTTGTCTTTGTCTTTGTCTTTGTCTTTGTCTTTGTCTTTGTCTTTGTCTTTGTCTTTGTCTTTGTCTACTTAACAGTAGATGATTCAAATAAAGTAAAAAACCTTGAAAGGCATTTCATAGCCAATCAAGGTCAATTATTTTTTACTTCTTCTACCAATTAAGCCTAATCCTCAATTAAATCTATATAATATTCATTATTATTGAGAAATTTTTTAAAAAACTCCTCTAACGATTCAGCTATTTGAATATCGAAATAAAATATTGGATTATTAACTAATTGTAAATCTATTGAAATATAAACACCCTCGTTTACTTCCAAAAAAATTAGTTTATCTTCATCATCAAAAAGTTCATCTAAATCTGGGTCAAATTAAAAAATACCTTCTCTTAATCTAATGTCTGCTACAGCCCCTGGTCCCAATATTCTATTTATTGAATTAGCACTTTGACCTTTAATAAAACCATATCCAACTTCTAAATATAGCTGTTTTAAATCATTTGAAAAACTGATGTCCATTCTTTGTTCAGCTTTTAATATATCATCTTCAGGTACCTTATCATCGTTTTATGTACGTAAAAGTTGCGAAAAATTTAAAAGGCAGGGAGAAAGCGAAGGTATGGCTTTGAAGAATAGAAATGGTGGTAACTGATAATATTATGGTATTTGCTTAACATAATAAGGAGTAAATAAGGCATACATTTTAAAGTATTTGTACGCACTTTATTATTCAGCAAAACATTATAGGGCTTACAAAAGGTATAACATTATTTTATAAATAAAACCGTTTATACGACACTCCGTATCACTTTCAAATAAAAAATGACCTTGATATAGTTCATACGTTTATCAAGGTCATTAATCGAAGGATATTACTTATAAACTTTCTATATAAACATCTGAATTAGTTTTTAGTCCTTTCTCTAATGCTTTCATTAACATACCTATTAAGTCTTCTCCCTCACTTGTGACAAAGTAATTAGATAAGTTTGTGATATCCTTACTAATATTATCACCCCAAGGTGGTCTTTTAGATAGGTCTTCAATATCCCATATTACTTGTGATGGACTATAATTCTGTAATTTCTTTTTTATTTCTTCTAATTCATTTATTGCACTATCAATATTCTTATTTTCAAGTTTTCCGTTATAGAGGTCATTTAATAAATAGGGAAATTCATTTCCCCATCCATTTTGCTCTAAATGATAGCTTATTGTAGAGAAAAAAGAATGTACGAAATCACCATGCCCAACTTGATACCAATAATATTTCACCTTAAATCCCACAGCCATTTCTCTCACCTCAATCAATTCGTTTTAAATCTTATATCTACTTTACCATTTGTTTTATTCATAATCTTTTCATACAATTCATCTAGTATTTCATCTGATACATTCTGTCCTCTAATATCAATTATAACAGACTGTTTTGTACTGTTAGGTAATTCGCTTAATCTTTTTTCTACCTGTTTTGACACGTTATTAACCAATCTACTCCGTCAGCTTGAAGTAGTAATCTTATAATTTTTCACCTCAATGCTATGCCCAGTCTGATACAAATCTGGTCTAGAACTACCTTTTTCTCTTTAAGGTACTTCTTTACCATCTTTAAAAGACTTTTGAGCATTATACTCTGGGAAATCCTTCTCCACATCAATTTCAGATTGTCTCCATGATGGTCTAGCTTTATCTATACCCTTATTAGGGTGTCCTGCCTCTTTACTACCATTCACACTACCCTTAGACTTGTTTTCAACCGTAGGAGTCTTCTTTACAGAAAGATCCCCTTTATATTTAGATATATTGGCTCCAGAGATGAAAGCGAGCTTGAAGCCTTTTTTGACAATCGCATGCGGTCTTAGATAATCAACAAATGCAAGTTTTGTACCTTCAAAGTACCCATCGAGCTCTCGGACACCACCGTCTTCGAATTCCTCTTCTACTTCGTGGACCACTTCATATTGAATTGGCTTGCTTGTCCCAAGCTGGTATTCTTTGATGATCAGACCATTTTCGTACAGGTGGAATTTTAACAGGTTAAAGCTTCCATAAGCACCTCTATGGATTGTCTTGGTCTTTTTACCCTCGAGTGCCCGAAACGTTCCTGGCGTGATTTCCGTACCTATCAGATTTTCCTGATTGCTGGACTGTACGTCTCTATTGTTTGAGTACCTGAAACCCATCACGATTTGATCTAACACCATATAGGGGTTACAAGGGATACCTCTTCTAATATCTGAATAAAAAGTGGTTTGTTCAGCACTGGGTAGCCCCACAAAAAAGAAACCTTGAAAGGCATTTAGCCAATCAAGGTAATTGAGCGCTGAGCCATTCAACTGTTCCAGATGCACGTGTTAATTTTTCGTAATCTCTTACTTTTACTAAAAAATAAATCATCTTTTTAATAACCTGGCACTTAAAATTAAAAAACAAAAAGCACCTGTTGCCAATTGTAGACAATCAAGCGCTTTATTCAATGCTTTCCTTCCTGTATAGCTTAGTTGTGAAACCTTAAGATTTTTGTAAATAATCCATAAGGAATTATTAAAAACATCTACATTACCGTCATCAACAACTCTTCAATGTAACAGTCCATTCATGAGTACTAGGTATGGACTATTTTACCCTTACTTTTATATTTTACTGAGAACCTGAAGTATTAATCAGCCATATCCATAAAGTACTCTGCATCCTCATCAATTTTTCTTATAAATTCTTCCAATGAACCAGCAATTTGGGCATCAAAAAAATATACAGGAGTTTGTTTTGGATTATTTAAATCAAGAGTTAAATATACCCCCTCGTTTACTTCAAAAAACACTAATTTATCATCCTCCTCATATATTCCTTCTAAATCTGGATCAAACTCGTAAATACCTTCTCTCAAAGTAATATCAGCTATAGTATCTGGATCCATAAATCTATTTATTGCGTTCCCATTGCTTCCTTTAATAAAGCCATAGCCAACTTCTAAGTAAAAATCTCTAAGTTCTTTAGGTAACTCAAACCCAAGTCTTTCTTCCGCATTTAACAGTTCGTTTTCTTGTAGTCTAATAAATTTATGTTTCTCATTTTTCAAAAAATCAAATGTAGCCATTAAAACTACCTCCTTGGAAATAACTTGTTTGATGGCGAACCTTTACCATGAATTCCCGCCTGGTGTTCATCAGGAAATTTAGCAGGGTGTATATTCCACCATTCGTGAGGACCGCCAAAATTATTTTCTATAATATGATGAGCATCATATGGTTGACCTATATCCCAATATCCCTTGCTAATCTACCTTTTTTATCATAAATTTCCTCAGTGTATCTTGGCCAATTTTGTCCCGTGTTTTCTTCCCATTCTTTAATCAATTTATTTTTTACACTATTAAATTTATTTCTGTGTTTTAAAGTTTCCAATGGTGTCATTTTTTCATATATATTTTCTCTTAAAGTGACCTTTAATTTTTCTATTTGTGTTTTATGAAGTTTCAATCCAGTTTTTGACTCAACATCTCTAATATAACCTTTAGCTAGATCGTAATCAATTTTTACCTTACCCTTATTAGAGTTTCCCGCCTCTTTACTACCATTCACACTACCCTTAGACTTGTTTTCAACCGTAGGAGTCTTCTTTACAGAAAGATCCCCTTTATATTTAGATATCTTGGCTCCGGAGATAAAAGCGAGCTTGAAGCCTTTTTTGACAATCGCATGCGGTCTTAGATAATCAACAAATGCAAGTTTTGTACCTTCAAAGTACCCATCGAGCTCTCGGACACCACCGTCTTCGAATTCCTCTTCTACTTCTTTGACCACTACATATTGAATTGGCTTGCTTGTCCCAAGCTGGTATTCTTTGATGATCAGACCATTTTCGTACAGGTGGAATTTTAACAGGTTAAAGCTTCCATAAGCACCTCTATGGATTGTCTTGGTCTTTTTACCCTCGAGTGCCCGAAACGTTCCTGGCGTGATTTCCGTACCTATCAGATTTTCCTGATTGCTGGACTCTAGGCCTCCATTAACCCGAGAGGTCTGTTGTTCAATAGCCGTCTTCAATCCACTATTCATTGATATCGCAGCCCATTGGTTCGATCGAAAATCTATGTCCGTGACTCCGTCCGTAAACAGTCCTTCTATATCTGTCAGCCACGTGTCCATCGTCTGCAAACCTTGTTCTATAGGATTCAGTGCGTATGTCTGGGTAGAATCAAATTCATAGAGTTGGTTTAACGTATCATCACGTTTTCTCTTAGAACTAATGACTCCCTCCTGCACTCCGCTATCATCTAGATGCGGCAGGGCAACAATATCACTCACTTGATTCATGATACAAATGAAATTAATAAGCCAATCGCGCGTTTAATACCGTCAATTGGCTGCATAATAGGGTATTTTATTCCGCTCTGCAAATGGATAGTCAGTGCCAAGAAAATTAAAGTTTTAACTTAATACTTATTCATGTAAAGACTTAAAATGGCTAGCAAGTGATACAATTTCTTCATCAAGATTAGGAAACGCAATAATATTATCCAATACATTTATAAAATATGCTTTTCTGTCCCCTTGAGAACCATTGATAACTCTATTTAACATCCAAACAGTATGTTGTGTAGGTTCCCTTTTGAGTGATTCAACAAGCTTTTCTTCATATCCATTTTTATAAAATTTTTCAACAAAATGCACAAGAGGCCCAGGTCTACCGAAATTTATATTTGGATATTTTTCCATCAACTTAAAAATGGGCAGAATAGCTTCAAAAGCATCCTCCCTTTCTTCTATTTCTTCAACAACATCATATGTAACATCAATAAAATCCTCATTCATAATTGATTTTTCTAACTTCATCATTAATTGTTTTAATTCATTTTGCATCTTATCATTCCTTATTCTAGAGTATTTTTCATATGATTTAACGCTTTATTTGTAATATCGTTTACAATATCTTCTGAAATACCAGCATCTCGCAAAATTTTAGAATTACTCGTAATATTATCTAATGGTAATTGATTGGTTGCGTCAATACCTCTTTGTACTTTATTTATAAGCTTGTGATGTTCACGCTCTAACGCTATTACTGGATTGTTCTTCGATGCTTCAGTAGAAAGTCTATTAGTAGCAAGACCGTTCGCCTTCAGATTTGCATGTTGCCAAACTTCATGCCCTTCTAAATTATCCCCAACAACAGACCTATCAACAAAATCCTTATAAGTAGTAACTTCGTTTTGCTTAATAGTTTGCTTGGTAGCTGCTTTACCCGTACCTTTATTAGGGTTTCCCGCCTCTTTACTACCATTCACACTACCCTTAGACTTGTTTTCAACCGTAGGAGTCTTCCTTACAGAAAGATCCCCTTTATATTTAGATATCTTGGCTCCGGAAATGAAAGCGAGCTTGAAGCCTTTTTTGACAATCGCATGCGGTCTTAGATAATCAACAAATGCAAGTTTTGTACCTTCAAAGTACCCATCGAGCTCTCGGACACCACCGTCTTCGAATTCCTCTTCTACTTCTTTGACCACTACATATTGAATTGGCTTGCTTGTCCCAAGCTGGTATTCTTTGATGATCAGACCATTTTCGTACAGGTGGAATTTTAACAGGTTAAAGCTTCCATAAGCACCTCTATGGATTGTCTTGGTCTTTTTACCCTCGAGTGCCCGAAACGTTCCTGGCGTGATTTCCGTACCTATCAGATTTTCCTGATTGCTGGACTCTAGGCCTCCATTAACCCGAGAGGTCTGTTGTTCAATAGCCGTCTTCAATCCACTATTCATTGATATCGCAGCCCATTGGTTCGATCGAAAATCTATGTCCGTGACTCCGTCCGTAAACAGTCCTTCTATATCTGTCAGCCACGTGTCCATCGTCTGCAAACCATGTTCAATTGGATTTAGTGCAAATGTCTGGAGAGCATCAAATTCATAAAGTTGCATTAAGGTATCATCACGTTTTCTCTTAGAACTAATGACTCCCTCCTGCACTCCGCTATCATCTAGATGCGGCAGGGCAACAATATCACTCACTTGATTCATGATACTATTTGCCTCATCTGTTAAGCTAGCAGTGAGTTCACCAATAAGCGTAAGTCCCTGTTCTAGCTCTCCATCAAGGAATGTTTCGAGTATGTAACCGGAGGAATCAGGTTCCAGTGAATGAAGCGCTGCCTCCATCTGGTTAAGCACTTGTTTAAACTGTTCAGAAAACAACTGGAAAAAGTGAAGAAACGGTAAATGGCATTCCTGGTAAAAAGAGCGGATGGCATTACCTCCCGCTCCCTTTAGTTGATCCTCCATCTGAACTAGACCATTCACCGCATGATGAATTGCTTCCATTTCACTACTTAGCCTATCTAACATAGTAATATTGCGCTGTATCCCATCTTGAAATAAATCTACATCCAATATTTTCATAGGATTTGCCTCATCGAGCATGTACAAATAATCAATTCACAATATTCTTTATTATACATTATTACCCCACAGGTGAACATTCTTCTCCTCCTCTAGTAAACTAACAATAGTTATAATATTCCATTTTTAATCAGGAAGGTAAAGGGAAAAGTTACAATATTTGAAAAGATAAACCTTACGGATTAATATAATAAAATCACCTGTGACTCTTACACTACTTTCCAAGGAAAATAGTGGTTAAATTGAAACAATTTAAATGAATTCATTAAGTACTTTCTTCGCCCATCCCAGAAAAGACAAAACTGAGTCTAGAACAGAAACTTGTAAAGTACCTTTATAAAGTAAAGTTGTAAAAGTCTTGTTTGAGTACCTGGCACCCATCACACTTGAAAAGGTGAAATAAAAACGTATACTAACATTAACATCAGAGTACAATAAAAAAGACCAATTGATGTTTGCGCATCAATCGGCCAAGTATAATAGAAAAATTCTTTTTGCGACGAGTAATCGCAGGAGCAGGTTCCCTTCAAGGGGGATTGACTATTGATTAGGTAATAACCCATCAGTGCACTCAACTCAAGGATGGGTTATTTTTTATGGTTAAATGAAAGAATTGATACAATCAATGCTGCGAATGTTACTACGAACATTAATGCTTCAAATACTGTCACCGGCACCACAGGCCTGCACGATGCGGGTCATGCGGATGTTGCCACAGGATGTGGTGCACTTAATCCGCCCTTTTCTAACACGAAATGGGAGTGAGCCAACCACCTTTTGAGTCACCTGCTATTATCTTCTCATTACACCACACGTATGTTCTTTTTTTATTTCAATTAATCTGTTGTAGTATACTATAGTGAAATGTTACATCGGAATAGTTATTCTTGTAGAGCATACCATTTACTATTATACTTCTAAAACCTTCTAATTCTCGCTTTGGATTAGAAGGTTTTTAGCTAACATAAAATTGTCTACGTTTGATAAAATTTACATTGCGGAGGCAAGTACTTTTCCCCCTACGCTTTTTTATTATTTTTTAAAGTAGCAAAAAAGAAAAAGGGATTCCTGCTCCGAACCCGAATGGTTACATAGGAGTTTAAAAGGAGGAGTTTTGAAGCGATGAAAATAATTAAAGGTAAATTTGATAATGCAAAAGTATTTACAGAAAATATTGATGATGTGACAATTGAACAGATTAGCACCTTCTTAGATCAGCAGTTTGTGGCTGGTGGTAATGTTCGTATTATGCCAGACTGCCATGCAGGAAAAGGGGCAGTTATTGGTACTACAATGAAAATAAAAGACAAAATCGTTCCTAATCTAGTAGGAGTCGATATTGGTTGCGGCATGTTATGTATGGAGATTCAGAAAAGTGATATAGATTTTGAAAAACTTGATCGAGTAATTCGTCACTTTGTACCAGCAGGTCAAGGTATTAGACAGAACCCTCACTCATTTACATCCAATATTGAACTTTCTAATGTAATTGCTCCCTTCTCACTTGATACTGCTAACCTTTCGTTAGGTACACTTGGTGGTGGCAACCACTTTATCGAAGTAAATCAAACGGAAGATGGAAGAATATTTATAGTTATCCACTCTGGTTCTAGACATTTAGGAGCTAAAGTAGCAAGATTTCACCAAAAACGTGCAATAGATACTTTAAGATTCAATAAAGAAGAATTAAAAGAAATAATAGCGAACTTGAAAAAAGAAGGAAAACAAAAAGAAATACAAAAAGCCATTCAATCTTTTAAAACAAAAGAAGTAACTGTTCCGACAGAACTATCTTATCTGGAAGGATTACAAATGGAAGAGTACTTTCACGATTTAAAAATAGCACAGGATTATGCTAAGTGGAATCGCGCAGCAATGGCACAGGTTATCTTAGAAAATATGAATTTCGTAGAAGTCGGCAGAATAGATACAGTTCATAACTATGTAGACCTAGACAATATGATATTAAGAAAAGGGGCAATATCTGCTCAAAAAGGTGAACTTGTATTGATTCCCATCAATATGCGAGATGGTTCTTTATTGGCCGAAGGGAAAGGAAACGAAGACTGGAATTACTCGGGCCCTCACGGAGCGGGGCGGATATTTAGTAGAACAAAAGCTAGAGCTACTCTCAATATGGAAGACTTTAAGGAAACCATGAAAGATGTATTCACCACTTCTGTTGATATTGACACGATCGATGAATCTCCATTTGCTTACAAAACAATGAATGAAATTATTGAAAACACTAAGGAAACTATTGAAGTGAAGCATATTCTAAAACCAATTTACAATTTTAAGTCTTCTGAGTATATTGGGTATAGAAAATAGTAAATATAATAAAAATAAAGGAGAAGGGAATTGATCCCTGCTCCTTTTTTGCTTATTACATTTTTAATTCCATTTAACTTATTATTTTTAGAATTGCTCTCTAAGGTCTTACTCTCCTACCATACCGTCCTTATCATTGTCTTGCATGTGTGGATACAACCAATGATCACTCATTATTGGCATACTAAAACCGGCTGCTTTTGCCTCTTTAATCGTCACCTGTCCATTACCGTTTGTATCAACACTAGAAACATCACCGCTTGTGTTTGAGCTAGTCGAATCAGAAGGTTCACTTCCTGTTAAACCGAGTGATGCATTTACTTCATCAGGGTTCACATTGTCAAATGTATCCACGATTACGTTGCCCTTTAAAGTATAGGTATATTGATAACTTGAAGGAATCTGCGTTTCCGTATTTGAATATGTAATAATTGCTTCGAAATTATTAGCTCCACCGGCTTTACGAATAGCGTCTTCCATATATGCTTGATCACCATGTCGATTAAGCATACTATCTTGTGGCGTAATATTATAAGCGTTTGATACCCCACCAAGAGAATCTGCAATAATATGTCCTTCATCTAAATTCGCTCTCTCGACACCAGGAACTTTTGCTTCATCGGAGTAGTATCTTCCCGAAGATGTTACAGGTTCGGTACGATCATCTTGTAAAACAATTTCGTCAGCAATGACACGGATTACTTGGCCATATTCGTTGGTGAAAGAATAATTCTTTCGGTCCCCAAAACCAATGTCCACGACGACATTAGGTTCACGATATCCAGACAAATCACCACCATTAACTTCAATCAGTCTATATCCTTTGAACAGTTCCTCTTTTGGCTGAGTTGATGTTTTTTCTGATACTGATTCTTCAGTTACCGTTTTTTCTGTATCACTATTATTTGTTGTTACTTCTTGTGAAACTGTTTCTTTATCTGTAACTGATGCATCTTCTACGTTAGTACAACCAACTATAAAGATGGCCGTTAAAAGTAAGATTAAATAATTTATTTTCTTTTTCATTTTAGGACTCCTCGTATTTTTTACTGATCATTCTATGGATCTTGGAATAAAACATAAATTAACATGTTAACCTATCTATAATAGTATATTACAATATTAGTTTTATTACTTTAAATACTAAGATGGAATTATGTAGTGTTAAATTTCAATAAAGATTAGTAGAGTCCATTGCATTATATTATTCGAATCTAAAATATAGCCAGTGATTGAAAAAGTCACAATTTCTTTTCAAGAATTGCGCCCGATTATGGAATTTGACTATTTAATAATTAAACGAAATCGTTAAGACTTCTCCTGAAATTCCCGACCACTGAGCTTTGCTCTTATATTGGAAACAACAAACAAGGCAAGTAGACCGGAGCCTCCAAAATAGCCCCTCTCAGAACCGGACATGAACCTCTCGGCTTTTAAAAGAATGTGATTACTAGCCATACATTAGTAAATAATTATAATAATGAATGAAATTTCTCTCTCATTCATGTATCCTTTCTTCCAAAACACTTCTATTTAACTAATGACAGCGACTTATCATTCGTGAAATGGGAGGAAGGAATAGATGACTAGTTATCTTATGGATTATCAAACTTTTAAAACAGTTGCAGAAATGGATATGCATGTAGAAAAACATATACTGGTCTCTGGTAGCGCAATATGCTTGTAAGTTTCCTGGTGCTGCTCATTTGAAGGTGTCAACGATTTGAGTTGCGTCGGATAAATCAGAGGCGCCGGTTAGAAGAACCCTACGTAAATTAGAAAAGCTATTGATCATCAAGAAGATTCCGACCATTCGAAGAGTTTCTAAGGGCTATGGCGCTAATATTATAGTCATTTTACGTTTCAATGACCAGTCGAGTTTGACAGTTCGGGGGGAGCAGGAGAACCTAGTCACACAAAGGGTTTCGGCTATCATTTCGGGAAAAGAAACCGATATCTCTTTAATCTCTAAAAAAGAATTATTACATAATACGTATTCTACAGAAAACGTCTGTTCACTAGGTCCTGTGGATAACTCAAGTAAAAAACCTACATTCTACCAGCACCTCAAGTCTACTGTTTTCGCCATGCTGGGAGCTGATCAGCAATTAGTCAGCAGTTTATACGGAGTTTATCGAAGTCTCACTTACCGTATCATTCAGCTGCTCCCGCAGGAACAAATGTTTTACGAAGGTGTTGGTTATCAAGCACTGACAATTGCTTTACATGATACGAAAAAGAAGAAAGTCTATAATCTCGCTGGTTACTTTGTTGGTGTTTTTGAAGAATTATGCAAACAAAAGTTATTTGAATTCTTTCAAGAGTAGGAGGAATGAGTACGACTCCGCTCGAAAACATGAAGATTATACTATTAAAGTTATTTTGTGATGGACCAAATTACAAGTTGACTGAATAGAAAAGCCGTTCTGAGTAACTCAGAACGACTTTTACAGGTTAGAATTCTACTAACTTTTATATCTCATATTTTTAAAATTTCTCTTGCAGAAAATAGTCTGAACTGTTCATTACAGAGGAAAACTTTTAAACCGTAAATATATCAGGAGCAATTCGCTTTTTAATCTTTCTTGCAACACCCGTTTAAACTCCCTGTCGTGAAAACCTTTGGTACGACTACATTAATAACCACTCTTAATAATGATGAATCATTTTTAAACAAGTATAATCATTAAAATCTAAAGTATCTGAAATGGTATATATATCTAAAATACCAGCATTTAATAATTGTGCTTCAATATTAATTGTGTAAGACAGGTTGCTTTTATTAAACTGCCTGAATAATGCCCTTTCCATCAAAAACCTCAAAACTTGCTTCATTTTTTTATTTTGCCCGATGGATAGTTAGATTCACCTTGTTTGTTTCGCACATAAAAGTAGAAAGATGAACAGGTTCGTCATCTGCATCAAAAGCAATCTTTAAAATTCTAAACAAGTTTGCACCAACGTCACATTCCAATAATTTTGCATATTCTGTTGTGGCGCCAATTACATCAATGATTTTATCGTTACTAATAATTTCAGTTTGATACTCTTTGGAAAGAGTTTTGTAAGTTGATTCATCCATTGCAATTTTCTTTTCTAAATCGGGAAAACGAATTAAAGGAAAATGAGCGATATCATAAAAAAGCGGATGATCATTTACATACATGAGACGCTCCAGCTCCAAAACAGGACTTCCTTCATCAATTAAAAGGTGGCCTGCAACTTCTTCCGATGCCGGTATAACTTCGCTTCTTAAAATACGGGAGTTCGGAATCATGCCTAACTGATGGCTAAACTCTGAGAATCCGCTTACAGACAATAATTCATTGTGGAATTTATTAGTTGTAACAAAGGTGCCCCTGCGTGGAACACGCGTCAAAGTCCCTTCCTTCACCAATTCCTCAATAGCTTTTCGGATTGTGATACGGCTTACATTATAGATCTCACAAAGTTCAGCTTCAGTTGGAATTTGTTCATCTGGTTTGTATTTTCCCTGCTGGACATCATTCTTCAACATTTGCCTTATTTGCATATATAACGGCTGGGGAGTTGAAGGATTTAAATTCATACTTACTCATCCTTATCCATAATAGATTATATATTCTCTATTATACATAGATTTCCAAAGCCCGTCACCAAGCACCGAAATAGCGAATTGTTTTGACTGCCGTTTTAGATCCCAATTCCATGCATTCATCAATAGAAAACCCTTTTAATATCCCACAAAGGAAACCTGCTATAAAAGAGTCTCCCGCTCCCATTGTATCTACTACCTCCGTTTCCACTATCTCGCTTCGATAGAATCGTTTCCCATCATAGGCAAGGGCACCGTTCTCACCTAAAGTTGCTATTGCGATCTTAGATCCTTGATTTTTTACACTCTTTAAGAATTGGCGGATATAGTCATCGTCCTTTATATATGAGAAAAAAGAATAGTTTACAAATGGCGATAAGCTTTTTACCAAGTCATGGTCGAGTTGATCGGAAAAGTCAAAGGAAGTAAGCAAACCCATCTCTTTGAAAAGGGGATATTTTTTATCGACATGTCCCCAAATTCCTGCGTGTACAAGTTGGTGTGTTCCAACGAAATCTACTTCTTCACTCGTTAAGAAGAAGCTAGCCATGACACCTTCATCATAGTCTCCAAAACAACGGTCATTTCCATTTAACTCAACCTGTGTGACTGCCGTTTTCCCTTCTTTCTTTGAAAGATGAGTAATATTTACACCCTTTTCTTGGATTTTCTCCCTCATCAAGTCTCCGTATTTATCAGAGCCTACCCAGCCGATATAAGCGGAGTCAGCGCCTAATCCCTTTAAATATACTGCCACATTTACTGAATTTCCTCCGGGGTATGCTCTATCATTTGGCTGATATACATCCATGCAATTGTCCCCGACCGTCACAATTTTCATCAGTCCCCCTACTTTCTCTCTTATTAAGGAATGAGCACTACAAAGTAGCGCCCATCAGTTTCTTAATATGCCATTTGTCGGTAATATCTTCTAAGGGTTAATGGATGATTTCTTTCACGCTCCAGATGAACACTGATCCGGCTTAATAAAGCCCAGTTGATGCTGACAGAAAAGTGGTTTCTGAATTCTTCACTGATTCCTTCCATTTCAAAATCTTTTGTGTCGATAACAGTAAGCTGTTTTGTAATCTTTTCAGCAAATCTCTCTACACGATCCATCAGTGGTCTAGTCTCATCCTCGCCTTTCAGCAAAATGACACTCGTGTCTTCAACAACCAATTCGAGTGTTCCGTGGAAGAACTCGGCTGCATGAATCGATTTTGCATGAATCCATTGCATTTCTTCCAGGATGCACATTGCATAGGAATACGTATTGCCCCACAAGTTACCGGAACCAACCATCATATGATAATCGGTATCTTTATGCTTACTGGCAAACTCTTCAGCTTTCGCATCAAACGCCTTCACGGAATTTAAAATCGCTTTTGGCAGCAACGCAACTTCGTTTGTAAATTGCTCATATTGCGGAAATTCATTGTTATTATACATGAACCGGAAAACTACCATATAGAGAAGCATGAAGAAGGTATCAAACGAATGTGTTTCAGATCCAGTCGTGATGCAATAGTCGACAACTTGAGTTAGCGGTGTGTTTGGCTCTGCTACCAATGCAATCGTAGTAGCGCCTCTTTCCTTGCAAAGTTTAGCCGCTGCGACTGTTTCTTCAGTTGTTCCAGACACGGATGTGAAAATACAAACAGAGTCTTTGCTAAAGCGTTTATTGTTCATCACCATAAATTCTGCTGCTATTTCCGCCTGCACTTCAATTGTTGAATTAGATTTCAAAATATATTCGTAAGGATACATCATAGCAATCGTTCCACCAGCACCGATCAAAAAAATATTGCTATATCCTTTCTTGCAAATCTCATCTACAAAATTTTCAATTTGTTCTCGGTAAGCAAGGCCTTCTTCTTCGACAAGCCTCAAAAATAATTCTTCATCATATTTTAGCATTACTATTTTCCTCCTCATACAACATTTGTTATGTCTTGTATTATAGTCTAGTATAACAAATTATACAATTATTTTTATTTCTTCTTTCTTATTCAGCTGGACTGACTTTTTCTGCTTCAACTTGCCAAGCTACTGTATTCTCGCTTGTTCTGCCGCCATATTTCTTTTCCCAGTAGTAATAGACGGGTAGACCTGTTGCAACAACGATTAAGGCAGCAATCATGCCTTCAATCGGAGCCCAAGTGAATGTACCCCATGCAAGCCAAGCGGCACCCAGAATTGCCAGCATCGTAGTCGCTCTCCACATTGGCATGCGATAAACCGGTTTATAATCTCCTCTTTTACGGCATTTGTAAACCGCAGCAAAATCCATAATATTAATAAGTAGTTGTATAAGTGTGAAATATCCTAACAAAGCAGTCAGGTTGCTGAACATAACTAGAATACATGCATAAGTCACTTGAACAATAATCGAGAAGCTAGGCGTTTCGTATTTTGGATGGACTTTCGCAAAACGTTGAAAGAATAAACCGTCTTTTGCCATCGCATATTCCAAGCGCGGCTGGAACATGATGCATGAGCTCAAAGATCCCAAGATCACAATAATGGCGGTAACCGCCACAAATGACGAAGCAATATCAGACAGTCCCGGTATAAACTTTACAGCGTCTGACAACGCCGCATTGGAAGCAAGAAGACTCTCGAAAGGCATTAATCCGATAACACAAATCGCAAGCAAGGTATATAAAGACATAACTATTAAGATGGAGGAGATTAGGGCACGCGGGAGGACCTTGCCCGGGTTTTTGAATTCCCCTGCCATAAAGCAAATTGCGGCCATTCCTGTGTAAGCCCAAGTAGTTGCAGATACACCGCCGATTAAACTTGTTGGCCCCGATCCAGAAGGAGGTGTATATGAAAAATTCCCAGGATTCATATACATTAACCCTAAACCGATAACAATCAAAAAGGGAACGATTTTAACCACTGTAATAATAACCTGGAACAACCCTCCTTCTTTGACACTGCGGTAATGAATAGCAGTAATAGCTAAAATAATGGCGATGCCAAGCAACTTTCCAGGCAGACCATCGAAAAATGGCAGAAACGTCGATATATACGAAACAAGCGCTAACGCCATAATTGCAATAGAAGGAGGATCTAAAGCCCAAAATGTTGCCCAGCCATACAGGAAGCCTAAAGGCCGCCACCCGGCTTTGTTCAAGTAAACGTAACCGCTTCCATTTTGCGGATAGGCAGTTGATAATTCGGCCAATACCATAACTTGTGGAATGGCGATCAGCCCGCCTATTACCCAAGCAAGAATTGAAAGTGAAGGGCTTCCAGCAGCACGGGCAACATCTCCTGATGATACAAAAATACCCGATCCTATTGTCGTTCCGACCGCAATTGCTAAAGCTGCCCAAAAACCAAGCTTTCTTGTTAGTACGCCATTGTTCATACGAGTTCCTCCAAATGGTTAGATTCTAAATTCTTTTAATTTTATAAGGGAGTTCATAAGTGCGGTTTGAGGATCTTGATAATAAGCCGAACCCATTATTTCCAAGGTACAAATTCCTTCATATCCATGGCTATGAAGGCTTTTTAAATGCTCTCGCCAGTCTTGGACACCATCGTCCAAAGATAAATGGGCATCACTTTGGCCATCCCCATCTATTAAATGAAAGTGACTCAACTCGGGCAACATCGAAAAATAATCATCCGGCGTTTCATCAGCTAACTGCATCGCCACTGCATCAATCATTCCTATTAACGAAGGCGATTGGATTTTTTCTATCATCTTTTTTAAACCTTTGAAGTTGGTAATTAGATTAGATTCAAAACGGGTTAAAGGCTCTAAAGCAAGCGTTAGCCCTTCCTTCTCAGCCACTCTAGTTAATTGATAGATAGAGTCACTTGCGTATTTCCACGACTCTTCTTGTGATACAGAAAAATCCCCAATTCCTGAAGTGACCAACATTTTATCGGTACCCAATTCCAAAGCTGCATATAAGTTATCTATGAAATAATCAATGCTTATTTTTCGCCAGTGGGAGTCGGAAGCCGCAATATTATACGGATAAACGCATTGTTCTGGAGTATAGCAGACAATTTTCAAGCCTCTGGATCGTATCTCTTTTTTCATAGTTCTAATATCTCCAAGTGCGTTTCGATAAACAAATAGATGAGGCTCTCCAGCCCATAATTCAATATTTTCAATATCCAATCGTTTCATAGACTCTAAAAAATAAAGAAAAGGAAAATGCTTAAAGGTAATATTCATTCCTGCGACATGCAAATAGTTCACCTCCTTCATGAAAACGTTTTATTTGTTATGTCTTGTATTATAATTTAACAATACATTAAAAACAATCTAAATTTTAAGAAATTTCAATAAAAAGATGCTTTTCTCTGAACCAACTGAACCCCAAATTGGAGACACTTTAATAAAGTGACCATATTTGGGGGTTTTTTCTATTTTTAAGCCTTGGTATACCAAAGATATCTAAATCGGACGGGAGCCTAAAATAAAAAAAAGCATAAATTTTCCAAAAGGAAATTTTATGCTTTACGTCACAGACAATGTATGAAATATATGATTTCGTAATATGGGACGGCGGGAGTCGAACCAACCGTTTCACAAAACGCTTTAGTATAAGTGTTTGCAGAGGTTTATATCATCTTTTAAAATTTTTGACTACGTTTTTGACTACGTTAAATAAGAAATAAGGTTTGCGGGGGCAAATAAAACCAGTTAACTTGTTATTACCAGAGCCATAAACTATTTAGCTTTTCTTAGACAATGTTTTGTTTAAAGTTAGTGAGTAATATTAAACTTTCAAAAATCTCCATCTACACTTTCTGTGTCATCAATTAATCCATACGGAAGTCCCTTTGTTCCATCTCCGTCAAATTTGACTATTACATCATCTTTATTCAGATACTCTGGATCACCATTGTTGATTACAATTAATTGTATTCTATCTACTTCCTCAACTTCTTCATTTTTCGATTCTTTAAAAATTGAGATAAAGTATTTTATTATTGAATTAAAAATAGCTTCATCTTTAAATTCATCTACAACTTTAGCATCAGCACCTAAATTCTTTCTTGGTGAATCGATAATTAGTATCCCCGGATGATTTTTATTTTTAGATTTTAAAAGAGCAATTGATAAAAAATATGCCATGGTGGTCATTGTAACTGCTCCGCCACTTCCTAGTTGGTCATATTTTATATTTCTTACATAAGGCAGATAATCTTTTTCTTTAATGTAGGCATCAGAAAGTTTCGGAAATGAAAACTTTTTCAAGATATCTTCAAATAACTTACTAAGATTTTGAATTATACCTTCTTTTGTAATATTATCTCCTTCAATTTCCTCTATTCTTTTAATAATGTCTTTTAAATTTGAATTTTCTATAGAAATATTATCTTTGATTTTATCAAATTGATTTATTAAATTTAAATCTTTTTCTAATTGATCAATATTATTAATTAGAATACCAATTTCATAATTAAGCTTTCCAATTTGTTCAACATATGGACTAATATACTGTTTGCGTAAATGTTCAATTTCTCGCTGCATATCTTTCAACTGTAAAATAATATCTTCTTTTTCTTTTTCTAATGCCACTAATTGATTTTGCTGCTTTTCAATAAATCCTAACAAACTGTTACTCTTGATTTTAATTCTTTTAAGTTCACTTTTAAAAGCTTTAGTTTCTTCATCTGATAAATCTTGAAATTCACTTCCACATAAACCGCATCCGTTTTTTTGTGCAATTTCATTTAAACATGAAGGACAAATTTCAAAATCAACACTATTTAGTATTACCGCACCTTCAATAATAAATTCTATTTTTTGTAAATCACTTACATACTGATTTCTTAGTAAGCTCAATTTATCTATATACTTTTTCTTTTCAGTTATTTTAGTGTTTATTTCAATTATTTTATCTTTTAAGTGATGAATGAGATCCTCTAATTGTAAGGTATAGTCATTATTATATGTTCCTTTTTCCTTTAGCCCTGCTAGTTCTGCAGACTTATCTTCCACCATTTTTCCTAGATGCTGTTTTTCAATATAATATCTATCTCTCTCTAACAATTTAAAATCTTTAAGAAATTCATAGATACCTTCTTGTTTTTTCATTAGTGAACTTATTTCTAGATTTTTTTCTTTTAATTGTTGTCTAAGCTCTCCTAATAATTCATCATATATACTAAAAATAATTTCAAATGTTGGCTTTCTCTTTAAATTAGGTCCATAAGTCTTCTCCATTAGTAAGTTTTCAGAATCAATATTAGACTGACTTACATAACAATACTTGAATAGATCTCTAAAACTAAAATCTTGATTAACTACTTTAATATTAGGCAATCCTAATTCATTTAATAGAAAGTAAGATAATGACTTTTTATTAGAGGATATATCAATCTCTAGAAGAATAAATTCTTCATTAAAAGCATCCAATTCATTATTCCACTCAAAAAGCTTAACGGGCCTATTAAAATCAAATAAAGGTCGTATAATTCTGAACTTTTTTTTCCCAATAAAGATTACCAATTCAACATCTTTACAACTTTGTCTAATTTCAATATAAGACTTATGGTTCTCGCTTCCCAAAGCATAGTTAATCATTTCTGCAATGGAAGATTTACCAGTAGAAAGAGGACCAGAAATAAAATTTAACCCTTCTTTAAATTTTATCTCATAATTTTTTCTAAACCCCTTCAATGTTAAGCTTTCTAGAAAAATCTTATTTATCATAGATTAATTCCTCACTGAATGATTTCTTTATTATTGTTTCTTCTATTTTTTCATCGCTTAATATAGATACATTTTTCTTTACGTAATTTGCGATTATGTGAAGTTGATTAGAGTAGTCACTCTTTAAACTTAAAATAGTTTCAATACCTTTTCTCGTTATGAAATATATAAAATCATTTTTTATTATTTTCTTCTCTATTAATCTCTTACTCAATAAATATCTAAGGAAAAAATTATATAAATCTCTATCAGGCTGCCAATGGTAAAAAGAATAATATTCGTTAAAGTCATATTTTTTTTTAATTATTACCTCATTTGAAATCATAGTTTTAGGGAATTTCATATAAAAATCCAGCAACATTATTTTATTGATGTTCATTTTAAAAGATTTTTTTGTTTCGTACTTAGAAAGTAATATTAATAACCTTGTTGAATTTAAGATTAAATCGCTATTTACTTTATCTAAATCTTTATTCATCTACACTGCCTCTTTCTTTTAAGTAGTCTCGCACCCGTCTCTCATAGTCTCTTACCCACCCTAGTTTCCCTTCATCAGAAAGTTGATGCAGAAGTCCTTTTTTAACAACTAGAGAGAAGTTATCATCTCCTTTTAATGTAGTTTCACTCAAATCTTCAATTCTTTGATATACATCAGATAATAAAATGTTCCCATCTATTTCATTAAGATATGATCTATGGAGTGTTTTCCAAACACTTCGTACATTAGTCTGCAATGATTTGAATTTTTTAATCTCATTCCCAATTTCTTTACTTCCAATAGAACTTTTAGCAATTTCAGCATTAAAAAATTCTTGTTGACAATCTTCATGATCAAAAATATTCGCAGATTCTAACATAGCAATGAACCTACATTCCGAGTAGTCTATACTATCTTCCATTTTATATATTTCATATTTGTCATACATAATAGATTCTTCAATTTTTATATTTGCTGCTGTTATTATATCTTCTATTTTTGCAATACTAATAGCTCCTAGTGAAATTGCTTTTCCTTTTGCATTATTTTCAGTTAAAATAACCCCCACTAACCTTTTATTAATAAAAAGCGGTGAACCTGACAAACCAGAAAAATCCTCAATATTGGAATTGTGATTTAAATCTATATCCCAATCATATGGTTGTGCCATTTGATCAGTAATCCTTCTGCTAACAGTGCTTAGTATCCAATTCCCCGTTGCCCATTTTGTAGATGGATAGCCAAAGATTTCATAATTATCATCTTTATTTACAGGATGATTATAAAATACACAGTAAAATTCACTGTCTATGTTTCTTACTAGCTGTAAAATAGTTATAGGAGAATGTGGCAACCCTTCTACAGGTACAGCTCTTACTTTAATAGGAAAGCTATCTAAATTCATAAATTCTAAAACAATTTCATTATTTGGATAATGTTTTTTAATAGCATGAGTAGCAGTTATTGCTTGGTTATTACTAATCAAAAATGCTGTAGCCTTTTCTGGACCACAATTTAATCTACAAATAACTTTTTCATAAATTTGACTTCCAACTATATTCATGTTATTCCACCTTTATTCCTGAATTGCCATAAGAGATAGTTATGGAATTTTCCTGGCTAGGATAAAAAACATTAAAATTATATATTTCCTTGTTATGCTCATCATTCCAAATTTGATCTTGAAAATAATTAAACACTATGTTCCTTTTTTCTTTACTCTGTCTACATACTATCTTTGCAATCGTTTCTTTATCTGGATGCTTATTTCTCCCACCATTAGTTGAAATTAGGTATATATTTGAGTCTATAATTTCAAGTAACTTTTTGCTTGTATTGTTCTTACTACCGTGATGTGAAACTTTTATTAAATCAAAAAATATGTTTGAATCTTCTTCTTTCAAATTCACCAATTCTTCTTTAATTATTGTGTGATGTGAATCTCCAAGAAATAGCATTTTCCTACCTTTATATTCTAAAATGAATGAAATAGAAGAACCATTTGCTACTGAGGAATCATATGTATCCTTCATCATTAAATAATTTCCTAAATCCTTTTCTTCTTGTTTAAAAGATATTTCTTTAATTTCTTCATTTGCCTCTTCTTCGTTTTTTTCCATTAAATAAAACTCATAAGCATCATCAAACAATTTATCATTAGTTAATTTAAAATCATGCTTTAATTTTTGCAGTTCATTCAACCAATAATCTTTTAGCTTTTCAAGTTTTTTATTATTAGGTGACAACATATAAATTGATGTATCTGCATTTAGCTTAATGTATTTCTGATTATCATTACTTATCGCTTTTCCATTAAATTTATTATTCCATTTATATTTTCCTTTATATAATAAAGCAGCTAGCGAGGATCCTTGTTCCGCACTTATATCCTTATCTTCATTGGAATCATGACTTATTTTTGTAGTTGCCTTTGTTATTATATCTTCAAGTATGTATTGTTCTTGCCATCCCAAATCTGTTGAGTTATCTAATATATCTGCTTGTAAATGTCTATAGCTGTTATGCCATACTTCCTCAATATGGATTATTATAGGGTTATCTGCGGATTCGTTTTCTTTAAATAATTCTAAAATTCCTTCTATATGGTCTGAATCTATATGTGAAACTACTACTAATGAAAGTTTTTCACCTTTTTTAGACATTTCTAATAATCTCTTTTTAAGATACTTCTCATATGTTTCTTTAAAACCACCGTCTATTAAAATATGTGTTTGAGGGGAATTATCTCCTAAACTTATTAATATACAATCGCCCTCTAATGAGGGAAATGCTTCCACCTTTATATGACTCAATTTGAACACTACCTCCCTAAGCTAACCAATTATATTTCCTGTATTGGAAATTATATACATACAATTATATTATAACTCCCACGTTTATATTTTCTATATTTTTTTTACTGAGTAAATATTTGATTCCTTAACATTGATTATTTTGTTGAATGCTTTATCTACTTGAAGAGATATACTATTGTTTCAATCAGATTAAAACCGCCCATAATCGATGTTATGAGCGGTAAGATAGCACAATAGTACTATTTATTTATCTTTTACATTTACTGTAATTGTATTTATTTCGTTGTTTAGATTTATAGACAGTGTCTGTTTAAGTCTTGATTAGGAGTAACACTTGGTAAAAGTCAATATTATAATTCTAGTATGATAAAATTAGTTAATTTATTTTAAAGAGATAACTTATTTTTATTATTGCTAAATCTCAATTATAGGAGGTTATGAAAATGGAGAAGGAGAAAAAGGAAGGTAAAGATACGAACCTAACATCAAAGAAAACAACAAAACAAACTGCAAGTAAAAAAGAGATTCAGGAGATCTTTAAAAAAGCAGTAAAAACTCATGGCAATACATTAGAGAGACTAAGCAAGAACTAATGAGTTGATGCTCCAACAAGAAATAATATGTAATTCATCCAAGTAACAAAACCGGGATATTCAACAAGAGTTCAACTCCTATCAAACCCCCTAACAATATTAAACAACGATTTAAAAGTATTTTTACTAAGTAAGGAAACTCGAACAATTACTGTAGAAATGATTTTCTGTTTACTAAAATTGTCGTTTTGTATCACTTGGAACCAATCTTAATGTATAAATCAAGGATGGAGACGGTTGGGGAGTCGAACCGTCATCTCCTAATAGGTTGTAATAGCAGTATTTATAAGGATTGCGATATCTATTAAAAATCTTTGACTACGAATGCCCAAAAAAACGTTGCAGGGGCAAGTTTTTTTATTAAGATTAAATTTTCGATAATGATTTGTAAATTTCGTAATTAAACCTTTATATATATTCATAACCGAAACTAAAAAACAAAAACAGTTCCCCTTAAAAGAATCTATTATTAGTGGTTTTGATTAATAATTGTAGAAGGCTGGATATTACATTGCATCGAGGTCAAAATTCTAATTACTGGAAATAATTATGTTTTTAAACTTATTATTACCTTCTTGTGAAAGAATTTATTAACCAAAAACACACCAAGTTAAATTAAGAAGTCTAGTTGTGCAGCAACAATCAGCTCTTTGAAATAATACAACTCTAATCATGATACTTTTGTTTTAAGATTCTCTAATGCCCATACCCCTCCCTCTCATCCACTAAATACAACGCCTCTTGCCTTTTCTTCCGATAAAACGTCATCTTCTCCAACCGCTCATTCAAATACTCCTGCAGCGCAGAATCCGTACAAAATACAAAACACCCCTTCTGACCACGCGTCATTAATGTCCGATACGTATTACGAATAATAGGATCTGCCAATGCATGCGCTGCCTCTGGATCTTCTTTAGCAATCTTTTTAATTCCTTTTAAAGATTGGTCTGTCTTGGCACGCTTTGTGTAATCTGTGATGATTTGTCCATTCTCAAAGCGCATGTCATCGCCGATAATGACGCCTACATAGTCAAACTCCAATCCTTGGGCGGTATGGATACAGCCTGCTTCTCTAACTGAAGAGTTTTCAATAGCCCAGGTGTTTTCGATGTTCCAGCTAATACCAAAGTTATGTACAGGAATGGCGATGTCGTGATGATTGACGTCCTGCCGATTTTGCTTTGGCCATTCCCAACAATAGCCAGCCATAACACGAGATTTGTTGTTTCTTCTATTAAGTTCTTCAATTTCAGCAAGCATCTCATTTGGGTCTTCAAAAAGCCTGATGTCATAATCCATCCCTAGTTCATGCATATTGGCTGTATTTCTTATCTGCAATACATCATCCAACCAAGCGATATAGCCGTCTGAACCATCACAACGGAACTGGGATGTTAAACCACACGCAATAATGTTAGCTTTGTATTGCTCAGCATAGTGTTTTATCAAATCGACACTTCCAATATCACTTAGTGTGACCTTTTGGTTTTCATCAATAAAAAATATTGTGAATTTTGAGCCCTTGATTAGCTCCTTTACTTGGTTTTCACCTTTATTCCGAAACATGCCGGACTTCTCGTTCAACCGATGTGCTTCATCTACAATCAGTACGTCAAATTCATTTTCTTCTACTTCTGTAAAACTACCGGATCCTTTAAATAAATTATCAATATGCGTCTTTGTAAAATCACCTTTCAGTTTTGTAGAGTAAATATTGCGAGGAGCAGAGTTTTTTGTTACATACATTGTTACGAGTCCTTGGTCAATTAGTTTTACCAATAAGTTAATGGCAAGAACCGATTTTCCTGTGCCAGGACCCCCTTGCACTATCATGACTTGTTTTATGCCATTTTTTACACTATCCATCGCCTGATGAAGTGCTTCTTCAAAGAATACTTTTTGTTCGTCGATCATAATGAATTCTAAATTACCTTTTAACATGCTATTTAATGAGTCTTGCAAAGATTTTGAGGGACGAATTTTCCCATTTTCAATTTGGTATAGAAGTTGGTTCCGGTCCCCTTTTTTAATGAATTTCTTAATAAATGAACGTAGTTTTTCAATTTCACCCTTTGTGAATACAGGTGCTTTTTCTAGATGATCCCCATAATGGACATCCGTCAAAGGATCATTTTCAACCTTTCGATAGTTATGCAGGTATGCACAGGGCTTTAATTGGATTTCTTGTTGTTGGACATTTACATTAAAATCCTCAATCATCGCTGCATAAGACCACGCTTGATAGGATGGATGCGTCGTTTCTCGATTCGCTTTACCAACAAACGTTTTGACGATACCATCTCTAGACGCAATCTTTTCAACACTTTCCCATTGTTTTAATTCCACAATGACCACATGATCTTGAATTCCATCGTTTCCTGCAATTAAAAAATCCACACGCTTCGATGTATTAGGAATATTAAACTCGATTGCAACTGATGCATCATTCGGGATTTCCCTGTCTTGCATTACATTTGACATCTTTTGCAACGAGTTCTCCCAGGAACGAATCTCATTCTTAGATGTCCGACCAATTTTCTCCTGAAATGAATTGTATAAGCGGTCTATGAGCAATTCATTTACAATATCTCCTACGAATTGTTCTTTTGTAGATTCATAAATTATCATTTGTGCACCAGCCTTAGTCTTTTAGGTCTCTATCTATGAATGTGTCATTTATATTCATATCAACATGATAAATTAGCTCCATAATTTAGTTTTCTAATCAATACAATTTTACCATATTTAATAGATAGTTGCAGGAAATAATTGTAAATGGATATATAAGGAAACTCACCGGATTTAGCTTCGCTTTGATACACTTTACTATTTTGTAGATATCCTTATGCGCCAAATTGCACTTACCTGTTTTCCAGGGGGCACGATTATTATGCTACTTGTGTAGATTTTTTAGGGATAAGACAGCCATGCTTCAACCAATTTGCCATCCTTTAGCGCGATAGGCTAACTCCTATATGTTCTAATTGCTTCTCTTGCCGATAAAGACGCAGCCCCTCTACGTATTTTCTGCTCATTAAATAAGCCATTGCCGATAGCGAAGCTAAACTTCCGCGATACATTGGGGCAGGCATTTTCGCTGTGACAATCTGTATCTTTGTCCCTTTATTAGTATTAATAAAGCACTTGGACAAGGTATTTCACAAAGGTTATAAATAAAGCCTACAAAGACCGATACAAGCCGTACAATTAAAATGGATGAAGCTACAATGGTCATTTTAAAAGAGTGGAAGAAGCAGCAACGTCAAGCGCATTTAATGCTAGGCTTCAATGTCATGCAGAGAAATCAATTAGTATTCAGCAATACTAAAAATAGCTTTATTCAGCCAGCTAAAACGAATGATTAGCTGAAATCAATTATTAATAAAAATAGTTTACCTGCTATTTCAACACATGGATTTAGACATACGCACTGTTCTTGATTATTTGAAGCTGGTGCTACAATAAAATCTGTTCAAGATCGTTTAGGACATTCTTATGTAAAGACGAAGATGGATGTTTATGCGCATGTTACGGCTAGTGCGAAAGAAGATGCCATTAAAAAGTTTGAAACTTATCTAAGTTAATATATTTAGTAAAGTGCGAGATTTATTCAATCGTCGCACTTTCTATTTAAAATAATAAATTGTTTAACAGTTTAAGCATATATTTATCAATAGCTGGATAATCTTCTTTTTTTCTTAAAGATATTAAATAAGAAATATCATCTGCATCAAGTACCAATACATATCCTCTACCGTTGTGTGCTATATCTTTGCATGTCCGAAGCGCCTTATCTTTATTTTCTATTTTTCTACAAATTAGAATTCCAAACTCTGAATGTCTATTAAACCTTCCACATAATTGATCAAAATCAGGATTTTTTAATTCTCCAGTATAATTTTTACACTCAACAAATATTACTCCACTTTTAATATCAAAAAGGGCTTTTAAAGAAATAAAAAAACCTTCTCCTAATTGATTATTAAATATAATATCAACACGTTTTCTTCCATCATTAAGATTATACTGTTTTTCCCCTAATATAAGTTGATGTCCAAAAATATACTCTAATGCTTCGAAAGCACGGTCTTCAAATATATATGCACCATCTTTCCCACTTTGAATCTCACTTAAATCCAAAGTTGGTACGCTTTGCTTCAGAAACGTCTCATCCATTTCAGAATTTTCATTTAAGTTTACGTTAGCTTTATAAAGATCTAAACTATTCGACTCACTATTATCCATGATATTCCTTTCATCAAAATCGAATAAAATCAGTAATTCTTTTGCAACATGGTAAGCTAAAGTTGGAGGAAATGCTATGCAGATTTGTCTTAGACGTGACCTTTCATTTCCCTCAAAAACATATTCTTTTGGAAAGGATTGAATTAACCCTATCTCTCTTGATGTTAGTTTCTTCAAATAAGTATTAAAATCTAAATAATAATGCATGTTTGACACTATAGCATTTGAAACTCCATTTAAATTTAAAATCTTCGATCGTCTATTATTTAGAATTGGTGCTACAGTAGAATTATTTGATAAATCTATATCGCTTAGAATTTCACTCAAAGTTGTTGTGTTTGTCTGCGGTATTGGGAATTCATATCTGACATTAGTAAAGTCACGCTTTACACCTATAACGACTAACCTCGACTTATTTTGAGGAATATTATAATTAATAGTATTAAGATTTTGATAAAATACGTTATAACCTAAATTCTCCAACGACATTAATAGTTCATCAAACTGACTATTTTTTTTATAACTCCTAGATGGTTTAACACATTCCAGCACTATACTCTTCGGCTGCTTAAAACTAATTATTTTTAGAATGGTATCTAGGTACTGTACACTAACATCATTCTGTACATTTCTTGTTACGCTAAAGCTAGGAGTTATAATAGAAGAAATTATTACATCTGAATCCGGCAATTCATTCGGATCGAGTTGAAATATATCTGTATTGTAAACATTAGCATCTATGTTTTTTTTATATGTATCACAACTAGCTTTATCTCTATCTACTCCTAAAATAACTTTAAATCCAGCAAGCTTAAATCCATAATCCATTCCACCTGCCCCACACAATAAAGAAACTACCGTTGGTCGATTTCCATTCATACTTAACACCTCTCTACACTAAGAATACAAGAAATCTATATTTCACACTATATAAATTTTAACTACGTTTTTAACTACGACTGAATGCTATTAGATGAAATTCAATGACAAAAGAAAAAAGCCAAAACCCTTGATATATAAGGATTTTGACTTTATCTGATTTCCATTGAAATCGTAATATGGAGACGGCGGGATTTGAACCCGTGTCCAGAAACTCTAACACTTAAGCTTCTACGCGTGTATCTTACCTATTTAAAGTTTCGCGTAGCATTATGCCGACCTTAGAACCATAAGTATTGAGCCACTTCCATTTTTATTTAATTTACGATTTTTCTCGCTAGGGAGTATTACATATTTACGAACTTGGTCCAAAAACCTTCTGCTACTAGTATATAACATATAGTTGCAAAATAAAATGAGAATCCTTTATTAAGATTCTCCTAAAAAAATTCGTCAAACATTATTCCCACTCAATAGTAGCTGGTGGTTTACTCGTAATATCATACAGCACACGGTTGATGTGTTGCACTTCATTCACTAGACGTACACTTACTTTCTCAAGTACGTCCCAAGGGATACTTGCCCAGTCAGAAGTCATGCCGTCGATAGAAGTTACGTTTCTGCAACTAAAATAGTTTTCTTCTATATAAATATACACTTTGTTATTTACGCTATTTCTGTAACTCAATAGTAGCAGGTTATCCCCCTATTTTCAATTAAATAAGCGAATCATTATACAATTAAAAAAACTCTTTTTCTTGCAAAGTATATCGATTAGTTCAAATGCTTGTTTGCTGTAAGGTTTACCAGTTAACAATTTTTCTATCTCTTCAATATCTCCTGAGCCAAGTAAGAGAGCCTAACCTTTTACCAACTCGGTTCATTAATTACCTTTCTTCTATTATTTAAATTCCTCCGTTTATATAATTCAATCTGACTGTTACATCTAGTCTGCTTATCAGTGATTCCAATTACACGGCACTGCGACAAGTTTCAAACCTCCGTCTACTGATGTATCAACTTTAGTTCTAGGGATGCCCTATGACATTGGATAAAGAATGATTTTAATGTAGAATTTAATTATGTACTTTAATCTTATCATCCATAATATCTTGCACAATCTTTTCTAATTTAATATTTATATTTTCAATTATTACATCGAACTCTTCAAAATCCCTAGCGTGTAAACTATAAGACCATTTTGTTTTATTAAGTATATCTATGGAATGATAAATTTCATTAATTTCCTTACTTAATACCACCTCGTTATTCTTTTCTAATATAGCATCTAATTCGTATTTATATTTTTCCCATGCTATTGTATTAAAACTTAAACCTCTCCTTCTCAAATGCTGCCAAAAATCATCCATTTGTTCTTTTTGAATAATCTTTTTTAAATTATATGACTCCACTCCTACCGTATATAATTCCATTCTATATACAAATAAATTTTCTCTCAGTTCTCGATTTACAATGATTATTTTTTCTAGAAGCTCATCTTTCTTTTCTTTTTTCTCTTTGTAACTACTTAATTTATAAACTGCGTTGCTTAATATCCCTGTCACTTCAATCGCTAAAAAACATGTATAGTAATAAATAAACGTTGAAATACTCACTTTCTCACTTGTATCTATCTCTAACAATATTAAATAGCTAGGTAATAACTCTCCCAACAATAAAGATAATTTCAAAACTCCTGATACAATTGGTATTAAAAAAAAGGGAGCGATAAAAATTCCTATTATAAGTACATATTTATTTTCTAGTTGCCTTGATATTTTTTTAAACACTTTTACAATCCTTTCTTTTTATGAATAATTTATATCTAAAAATGTTTCTCAATCGTCTTATCATTGACTGATAAATAGTGCTTACTGATTGTTTCAAAGTTCTTGTGACCACTTTGTTTTGCGTTTGTCGCTGGGCTTGCTCCTGCTTCGTGCATGGCGGAAACCCGAGTCTTGAGTATAGTGTGTAACCACTTGTGAATTGACCTCCTATAAGCAACATCAGATACCTGTATAGTTGTACAGTCGTTATACTTATCCACTTTACCTACTAGGTAACTCTCCAATTCTAAGTCATAAGTGTTGATATGTTCTTTGATTGCATTAACAACCTCTAGTGTTAGTCGATTTGTGCTCCGTTCTTTCTTCTTCTTCAAATAAACATTTACCGTACGATTCTTTAAGTCAATTCGTTTCACTTGGATAACAACCATTTCAGAAGTTCTACACGCTGTTATCAGATTGAACAAAGCAATCGCTTTCACTCTTATATAAGGTTTATCAACCATAGCATAACCTCGTGCTCTGGTTGCGCTGTTTTAACACTCACTTGTTTCTGTACTGCATATTGAACATCGTTGTCCATTTGACGCAAGAGAGCTATACGCTTCTTCTGCTCCTCTGATTCTGCTTGTCCTCACAAAAGATATATCTGAAGCACTCATTTTATTGTCTACTCAATTCTCTACTGTTCTTGTGCTTTCTGCATAACTTTAGCAGAAAATACTGCTTTTCTTTCTATATGCTTATCTTGCCCATTTTCTATCGCTCACTACGTAATGAACTGCATTAATAGAATTTCTAGAATAACTTAATAACTAGTACCTGTTATCTTCTCATAAATATTTTCTTTTGCTCCTGCTTCTTCAAGTAGTACCTTCTGCGTTTCTAATCCATTATCTTGCCCTGCTATTGAAGCCCTTGCATATCCGATAATTTCCATATCATCCTCTCCAGTCTATAAGTTTATATCATTCTATACTTTTTATTACAGAATAACTTCAAGACTAATAAAAGCATCAATTTCACTCACTTTTCAACTACTTTAATGTTGTTTAGAAGTTCAAACTTCTGTACATACCATTTTTAATAAAATAGAAAAACTACCCCCCTATTTATAAGAAGTAGTCTTCGGATTATACTTTATATACACTGCTTCTGTTGTTAAGAACAATGCAGCTACAGATGCAGTGTTTTGAAGAGCTGAACGAGTTACTTTTGCTGGGTCAACTACGTTCAGAAGGGTTTTCCGTTCACAATTATCGGGCAATTACCAATTCCCAATAAAATACTATATTTTTCATTGTAAAGTAGTTGCAGTAATTTGGGATTAGGTATTTCACAAAATTTTCAAGCTAAACTAATTACATTGTGATAAATGATTTTATATTAATTCTTTATGAAATGGACTATATTAATTCATAATATTCTGAACTAACAAAAAATCTTGTAAATCAATTAGATTTACCTTCTCAATAATTTTCACTTTTATCCTTGGATTATTACCAATAATTATTTCAATACTATTTTTGATTTTTTGTAATTCTGCTTCACCATCAACTAAAATTACCATTCGAACTTCATATAATCTTTCAACTGCAACTTCTTTTTCTAACATTTTCAATGTATTTTTTAACGTAGATTTTGAATTAATTAGTTTAAACTCAAAATTAATATTGTCAATATTCATATCAAATAATTGCAAAGAATTATTTAAGTTTAAATACTTTTTATCAATATTATTAACTCTAGAAGCTGTATAAATCATTACTTCTTCAAAAATCCTTGCTTTAAAATAGTGTAAATCTTCTTCAAATGTTAATAATGTTTTTCTATCGTCTTCATTTAATTCTTCACCATGTGCTATACTATTCCGCACTTTGGCTATTCTTGAAAATTCTTTATTAATGCCTTCTGATAAAACTTTTTCCTTCATTAGAATATTTAATATCCTACTTATAGAATTGGTCTTATTATATGTTCCTTTAATAAGGTATTCTTGCAATTGATTAAAAATGCTCTTCAACCAATTCTCGAACTTAATAAACTCATCTAAATATGAATAATAGTCATTGTCTAATTTCTCAATCTTAGCAATATTTGCCCACATATATTCAGGTTTTTGATTATCTTTATTGTATAAATGAGGATTTTCTATATCAATTGATACTACTTCTTTTAATAGTCCATTATTAACCATCTTGTTTATTATAGATTGGACATTCCTTTTTATATAGCTAAAGTAAGCTGATGCAAATTCATCTTCAATAAAGTTTTTATCTTCTAAAATCTCATCAATACCAAAAGACACATGCTGCTTTCTTTTCATAATAGATATTGTGTTATATAAATTTGAAATAAGAAAATCTTTAACTCCTTCATCTAATACATACTCTTTACTCTTTTCAATTTCATCTTCTACTAAATATAGTATCCTTGCTAAATTTGCATTTGTATTTCTTACTAAGTTATTTTCACTTATCTCTATAAAAGTTTTGCCATCACTATCAAATTGAATGTCATTCCTTACCAAAGATATAAACTTTCTAAATATCCTATTTGATAATAATATTTTTTCATCTAGATACTCACTTATTAACAATTCCTCACTGATAACCTTTGGTTCAATAGTTATCATGTTTAAATAATTTTCAAATCCTTTTCTATCAAGTAAAGGTATATGAACATTTCTTGAAAAGATGCTAGACAAAATATTGTTATCAAAAATATCTGCCATTAAATATTTATATAACATCTTCTGACCAAATATTAATAGAAAATTAGATTTGCCCTTTAACATTAAAGGCTTTAATTCTGAAATTAAATTATTTATATCCTCATCTTTTTCAATTTTATCCAATTCATCAATTATAAATACAATTTCTATTCCGTTATCATATAAATTATCAATTATTCTAGCTAGCTGAAATTCTGCAATTTCATCATCATAGAATGTTTTTCTATTCATTTCTTTAGTCTTAGCATTTAATTTATTTTTCTTATACTCGAACGAAAATAAGAAAAATGCCACGATTAATAAAGGAATTAAGATTTTTAAACCTACACTTCCTTCTTTTATATATTCAATAAGAGCGGTACTACCTACCACTAGAGTAGACAGCCTTATTAATAATTTCTGAAAGGTTGCACTAAATAAATATGTTTTAATAGATTCTATAGTTTCTATATCATTTTCTTTAATTTCTACGTCTTCAAATGTCCTTTGATATGTCAACTTTAACTCAGATAATAATGTAAGATTACTCTTTAAGATTTTTGAAGTTTTTTCTTTCTCAGTAACCTTCCAGTATATTTCTCTTACCAAACTCCTTACTACATTTGAAAAAGAACTATATTTCCCTACATTAATATGTATAAAAACTTTATATTTGTTAGTGCCATTTACTACAAATACGTTAGTCTTTTCATGGAAAAATTCACAAAATAAGCTACGTTTTTTATTTTTTTCATTAACATCTTTTTCATCTAGTTCTAACTTCACTTTATTTACTAAAGTTTTCATAAATGAAGTTTTTCCAACACCTCTATATCCTGATACGAGGTAAGTAGTTGGGTTTCCAAGTAGAATTTCACTTTTTAGTCTTTTAAATTTTGGTATTTCGAATATATCTGCACTGTCTATTGGGGCATCAGAAATTTTTTTTATATCAATATATACTTTCATGTATTTTCACCTCAATATTTTTTACAATTATAAACATTTTTTATATATAAAACCACAAACTTCTTTTCGACTTGATATTTTATCGCCACTGTGTGAATAGACATCCCCATACCCATTTCACATCCTCATCCATTTCTCAATTCGAGTAGTTACACTAATAACATTGTATCTATTTACCAGTACCTTTGACAGACAATTATCTAAATTTTTTTTGGGGGAGCAAAATCTATTAAATCCCCTTGTATTAAACGGTTATACCTTTTTAAAGGTATTATAGTTAAATTTCTAGAAATAAAGCATTATTATAATTGATTGGAGGTTTATAGTATGACTGTAAGAAGGAAGTATATGGTCAAGTTTTTCACGAACTAATAGGAGCAATTCGCTTAAATAGCAATCTACATATCGGCTCTTTTGAACGTAGATGTGCGACCTACGATGAAGCTAGTAAAACCATGAATGCTCTTATTAACAAACATATCTTTCATATAAGGACGATAGGAACTTACTATATGGATGGTACTGTTCGATTGATTGGTGCATGGCTTTATGGGGTACCGGAACATATTGGAATAGGAAAGCAAATTACAGGTGATATGCTTGGATACATTGTTGGAGATAATCCTGTCGGAATATGCGAGACAGACAAACTTTATCCAACTGAAGTCGCTAAAGAAAATGCTGCAGGAATAATACGTGTATAAAGGGTAATTTTCTTAATAGAACGCTTAATGCCCTCCCTTTATTTGATAAGGACGGTCATTATTTGAAAGTGCTAATCATAAAACCAATCATCTTATAATTAAATTCTAAATAAAATTGTGATTTCATTTATATATTGTTTTTTAATCTATTTGTAATTCTTTTCTATTTAAGATAAATTTCCTCACACAATCATTAACCTAATAAAAATACACTCTCCTATTAATGAGAGTGTATTTTTATTAGAGGTCATCTTTTACTTCTTCATTTTTCTCTTTTTCGTATCTATCCTTTAATTCTTTAACATCAGCGGGTAGTGTAATTAATAATTCCTCTTGTAATTGTTCATATTGACTTGTTAAGTCATTGGTCTTTCTATTGAAGTCTACAAGTGAACCAGTAGGTGAAAGTGATTGCTCATACATTTTTGAATATATACCATACATTTGCTTTAATACTATGTAAGATTCCATATATTCTGTAGGGGGATTCTGTAATAATTTCATATTATTTCTTAAACCATCTTTTTCTTTTTCTCTTTCTTCAAAAACTCCTTTTTCTGATACAGCATCTTTATAAGAGTTGACAGCATCGTTAAAATCAATATCTAAATCTATTGCGTTCTCCCAAATATCTGAATAACTTATAACCAGATAATTTGAGATAATAAATTCAAAATACATATCAACAGTTGTTTCTGCTAAGATAATTGCATACTCTGCATTTTTCTTTTCTGTTTGATTTTGTTGATATTTCATTACTCCAAGTACAACACCAATAACAAGAAAAATCCCAATAGTCACCAAGATAATAGTATTTTTTTTCTTTTTTCTTTTTTTATTATTAAAGTTAATTTGATTACTATTTTCCAATACTTCTTCCATATAAACACTCCTTTTAGTAAATATAACCCTTCGTATTGTACCATACAATTTACTTATAAACAGATGTATTTCGTAAGTAGTAATGAGCAAAAAGTATCAACAAAAACTTTATAAACAAATCGATAAATAAATAAAAAAACAGTAATAAATATTATAAAGCCTAAACATCAATATCTAATACTCTTAATCTTTTCTTTAAATATTCAACGTTCTCCCAGTTTTCTTTAGATGAAACTCTTAAAAATTTGAAGCCTTTTACTTTTACATATTGTTCTTTGATTGCATCATTTTGTTGGACTCTGATAAATCTTTCATAACCTCCAAAAGTCTCTATTGAAACCCTATGATGTTTTCCATCAAATTCCACAATTAAATTTAAGTCTACAAAATAACCATCACAAAATAAATGTTTACCTCTTACACCTAATAGCCAGGGAAAAGTTTTGTTTCTTTGATAATCACAATTAAGGACTTTTTTTAATATTTCTAAAAACACTTTTTCCGATACATTTCTCTCTCTTGGAGTATAACCATAAAATTTTATAACTTCACTCCATCTAATTTCATGTCTCTTTCTATATGTCATGTCATTAAAAATAGAGTGTTTGTTGAATAATCTTCTTGTTGGATGAGTGCCATAATTCTCATAAAAATAGTCAAAAACTCTCCTAAATTCCTTTTCTAAAACAGCCTCTGGTATCCTATTTTTAAGGCTATATTCTTTTAATGAATTAATAGCTAATATAGTATATTCACTATCCCTTTCTCTTATATAGCTTTCAAGTATGGCTTCATCCTCTATCATTATTTCTAAGACTTTATCCCACTGTTGTCCTTTTACTCCATAATAGTCACAATATATTGATGGTAAAATATCTCCATGTTTAAGAAACTCTGATACTGATGGAATATGTTTTAGTTTTTCCATTACTTTATTAAAATGTTCTTTCAATAGGTAATCATTGTACATTCCATTGTAATTACTATTGATAAAGCCCCCTGCTTTTCTAACAAGTTTAATATCAAGAACATCAGAAAATAAATATTGCCCCATATAATGATGCTCTCTAACAAAGTTAGTCGAATTTGCCTTTCCATTCTGATAAGCATATTTTTGATACTCAATTATTACGTAATCATAAAGTTCCTCAAGCTTATTAAATTCCACTATTAATTGTTTCCAACTCTTTTTTAATCCTTTAATAATGCTCATACTAGATAAATGTGAATCCTCATCAAATCCTCTTTTTGTAAGATTTTTTCCAGATTTACTTGTAACTCTTACAAATTCATTAATGTAATCTTCATCAGTATTCTTTTTATTGTTATTTTTATAGTTATTCTTATGATAATTATCCATCTGGTTTCACATTCTCCTTTAATTTTAATAAGCAATATTCAAATGAGTACTCGTTTTTTACAAATGCTAAATAAAGTACTATAAAAAACAGGGTAGCCTATACGGGCTACCCTGTTTTTAGATATTTTATTTGATTGGTCAAAACTCTACTTCTTTTCATAAACTATTACTCCTTATCAAGTTATTATTTTTTGTTTTTTTATTATTACCTAAAACATTTCCTATTATTCCTAATATAAATGATTTATTCTTAAAAGAAAAAGGAGTTTACACATGAAAATTGAAATGGATTTATCAGAAATTCTACTATTTTTAGATTTAATAAAAAAAGAGAAAAGAAGACCTTCAATAGTAGAACTTATGATGATGCTATATTATCTAAAGAATTACGAGGAAGTTAAAGAATTTCGTCTTAAGTTAGAAGAACTTAAGATTAATCCTCCTTTTAAATTCTATAATGGCTCTCTAATACATTTTATTGAGGATTATGATGATTGTAATTCCCTAAAAAGTATGATTTTACAAACAACTAGACGAAAATATAGTGTTTTGTTTAGACATCAAATATTACTATCCCAAACAGAAGCACAAGCAATCGATATTATTAATGAAGCTAAAAAAATGGAATAGAACTTTCTGAAACATGGTCTACTAGATATAATTCAATGTGGCAAATTAAAAGTGACCAACAAGCATGGAGAGAAGATATAAATCATTATGAATATGGAAAGTTTTTTCATGATATTTATAAAGATTATTGTAACTTAAAACTAAAATACTTCGATAGTCTCTCGTTAAAGCATTTAACAGAAAAACTTATTATTCTAGAATCAAAAGAAAATAGGAAGTTAAATGTAAACCAAACTACAGCTTATTCTAGAAGTGTCTATATTAGAGAATTTGCAAGAAGGGTTTCAAATGGGGTTTGTCAATTATGCGACATGGATGCACCCTTTCATGATACACATGGGCAACCATTTTTAGAAGTACATCATATTCATTACTTGTCTAAAGGTGGAAGTGATTCCATTGATAACGTCATAGCTCTATGTCCTAACTGCCATAGAAAGATACATCATTTAGAAATAGAAGAAGACGTCAAGAAAATCAGTGACCGAGCAATGAGTAATATGAATATTTAAAAGCTAGCCCTTGTACGAATTTACCTATAATAGATTATTTATATATCTCTGTAGCCCTTAGCTCTTGGTATTGGCATTTAGGAACTAGCGTATAGGTACTGGTATCCTGGTAGTTCAGCTTCTGGCTACTTGTTTATGCACCCCATAACTGACCACCTACATTTTAGGTAAATATCATTTGCACATATCTACCTATAATAGATTATTTATATATCTCTGTAGCTCTTAACTGTTCGTACTGGCGTCTAGGTAATACATTCTTTAATTCACTCATATCAAAAAGACTATTAATGACTAATTTCAATGAAGCATTATAATTTAATCCTTCGATTTTAATCTCACATAATGCATCAGATACCACTTTTTCAATATTAATTTGGTATTTGTTAGGTTTCTTACCTGCGAATGCACCTCTTGAATCCTTCAGAATTTGATTCCTAGCGATAACATTGATAATTCCTATTTCCTCTAGTTTATTTACATTTGTTCTAACTGTTTTATCAGACAGTCCGCTAGCTATCGACATCTGATTAAAGGACATATAAAAAACGCCTTGCTGATTAGCATAGCGTTTTGAGTGTATTAATAAACAATATGCAATTAGTTTCTGATTCAATGATTTTAATTTAATTATTTGCTTCATTTCTTCATAGGTTAACTCAATGGTTTTCGATTCAATCGTCAAAGTGACTTCTTTTTCATATATATACTGAACAATTAATTCATTGTCCTTGTAACAGCCCTCTAGAGAGGTTGAATATTTCGTTTCGTCTTGCTGTCTAATCCACTCGTTTAACATATCCAATGCTTCCTCTTGGTCATAACCTTGGTATCTAAAATACTTTGCAATTTTAAAAGACGAATTATGTCTTGTACTAACAATCTGTAGTCCTTCATGAACTAACTTCTCAATAGATTCAATTGTTTCTTTCTCTTCTACATTTTGTTTGTAACTGCCTAAAGCTGTAATTTTAGTTTCAATAATATTTCTAGTTTCTTCAATATCTATAATTTCCTGCTCCTCATAAATATCTTTTTCCCTCTCCATAATTGCATAAAGTATATCAACGTCCATCTGTTCTATTGTTAAGATGTGGTCAAATGATTCAATTGGCTTGAAGTAATTATAGTAATCCACGTACCAACATCTTTTTCCCGTAGCTTGATGGATGCCTAAAGGAAGTTTGACACCATACTTTAACATATATGGTCTAAATTCAATCTCTTTTGAAGTACAATCTGAATGTTTTAACATCATTTCATAAAATTCATAAGCAATATCATTGCCAATTGGTTTATTAAAATATAAATCAACATGGTAACCCTTATTTCCAGAGAATGAAATATGGATATCTTTATCTTTAATTCCAACTTCCTTTAAGGATCCAACTAGTCTAAAAGCAATCCATTTGGCTCTTTGTAAGTCGTCTTTAACATCTACATCAAATGTTAAAAATTTGGTAAAATCTTTTGCAGAGAATACTCCATATGCTCCTTTACCATTTAGATAGATGGCTCTTTATTAATGAATCATTCAACTTTAAATTACTTTTGCTTTTATTATGGTCAAACGTCACCCAACTTTTAGTTTTAGGTGATTGATAAATGTATTTCCATCTTGTTAATACAAATAGTTTATTGAATTGTTCGATGTGTGCGTCTGTAACTTTCATTTTTCATTTCTCCTTTTACTCAAATAAAAAAACCTCAGTTCTATCACTGAGGTTTGCTTATCTATTCATTTACTAATATTTGTATAATTTCTTTTGTAATGACTTAGATAGGTGATAATTATCATTATTCACCCATCTACTGATATGCTCTCTTGATACACCGCACCTTCTTCCCATATATGCATTTGAAGCACCATAACGTACTTTATACTTCTTCAACATCTGTTTTAGCTCAATATCATTCAAATAAATTAACCTCCTTCACATAAAACGTGATTTAAAAAGACAAATAAAAAAACTCTCACAAAAAACGTGAGAGTTAGAATAAAATCCTCTTATTACTGATAGTGTTGAAAACGAGGTAAGTTCCATCATTTTGGAAAGCCCTTCAATCAGAATCAAATATAACTAATTAGAAATCTGTATATCTATTCAGTATAAGTGCTAATGTAACCTCTCATTTCACGATATTAAAAATCCATTCTAGTTAAAAAGGTAAAGTAGCAACTCAACTATCTTGAACATCATGCGAGCTTCGTAACTCGTCAGTTTGACCACTAGCATACGCCTGTGATAAAAGTATGTTTTATACGGTTCAGCTTCAAGATAAAGCTAACTTGTCTAACCTTACCGCTAACATGAAAAATTTTCTGTTACAAAAATCACCATAAGAACCATATGAAATTTAAGATATGAATCCACGCAAAACTTTACCCATCACTGAGTAAAGTTGTTAGACTTATTTAAATTATGTTCTTTCACCACCCGATAACCACTTATCTTCGTTTACTTGTTCCTCTTCAGTAGTTGAGTCTTTCTTCTTAATATAAATATCAGTCTTATCACCACTTGATTCTATTTCAATCTTTACATCTTCATATTCATTATGAATATAAATCTCTGTGGCATTCCCTTGCAAAAAACTAATAATTGTTAAAATAGAACCTACCAAACTTATCAATGTAATTAAATGTGTTTTTGCCTTTTTTGTATCTATTGTATTGCATACCTTTTTAAGAATATTAATTAGTTCAATAGAGTTTTCGAGAAATTCAATGAGCCACTCTTTTAATTCTTGATTATTTTGGCTTGAACTATCAACTTCCTGAGATTCTAAATCTGAATGAACCTGTTCAAAAAAGTTATCCACGATTGCTATTCCATCACTAAATTGAAACGTGTCTGCTTTAAATGTCTGTATTATCGGTGATATTATTAATTTCTCCACCATCTTCTGTTGTTGCTCTAGTCGCTCCAGAATGGTATTCCCACCTGCTATCCTATCCACCATCTTCTGTTGTTGCTCTAGTCGTTCCAGAATGGTATTCCCACCTGCTATCCTATCCACCATCTTCTGTTGTTGCTCTAGTCGCTCCAGAATGGTATTCCCACCTGCTATCCTATCCACCATCTTCTGTTGTTGCTCTAGTCGTTCCAGAATGGTATTCCCACCTGCTATCCTATCCACCATCTTCTGTTGTTGCTCTAGTCGCTCCAGAATGGTATTCCCACCTGCTATCCTATCCACCATCTTCTGTTGTTGCTCTAGTCGTTCCAGAATGGTATTCCCACCTGCTATCCTATCCACCATCTTCTGTTGTTGCTCTAGTCGTTCCAGAATGGTACTCCCACCTGCTATCCTATCCACCATCTTCTGTTGTTGCTCTAGTCGTTCCAGAATGGTATTCCCACCTGCTATCCTATCCACCATCTTCTGTTGTTGCTCTAGTCGCTTAAGGTATTTATCTAAATTAACCACCTTCTCAATACCTCCTAACCAACAATTCGACACCTTATATTTCCAATTAAAACATAAATAGATTAAGATATAAACCTTGAACTTTTACTTTGTATTCAAAATGAGAATCAATTTTACGCTATCGTATCGTAAATATATTTCATTCCTCTTTTGTGGCTAGAACTGTTATAGCGCTTGTACTTAGGTTGGTTACTGTCTATCCTGTAATCACTCCCCCATGTCCTCTTCACATGTGTTATTCAATATCAGACAGATTATTCTTGGCTTGCCGTCTACTGCTCCAACAAGCCATCTTAAACAACATATAAAAAATCCAGTCTTTTAAAAGACTGGATTCTCAAAATTTACCTTGTTAGTGTTGTGCTTAATACTCTCTATTAGTTCCATTGCAAAGTTTCATTATCCAAATAAGATGTTCTTTGATAATCATCATAGGAATTCCCTAAGGCTTGATGCTACCTCTTCCACATTTAAATCCAAATACTGTGTTGTTATAGCCAAGTTAGAATGACCTAAAGCTTTTGAGATTATAGCAATGCTTGCTCCTGCTTCTAGTAGCTTCTTAGCATATCCTCTACGTATTGCATGTGCATTGATATTCTCTAAACCAAATTCATGAGAGTATTTATTTAACTGTTTTGAAATAGTATTGTTGTTTGATTTGGATTTTAACATTGTTCCTTGTTGCGTTATGAATAAAAAGTTATTACTTTGTCTATGCTTTTTTCTAATATTATCATTTTGTTGCATTAACACTTGTAGTAATTGGGTCAGATTTTCATTAATAGGCAACTGGAGTAGCTTATGATTCTTAAGAATTGAGCCATCTAATGTAAACATACGGTTATCTATGTCTATATGTGTTTCTTCAATCTGCTCCAATGTATTGATACGTATTCCTGTTGTGTACATTGTCAAAACTGCTACAGCATCACGTAAACCCACGAAAGTATCTAAATCTAACAGCGATAATAAAATATCTATTTCATCCCTCTTAGCACCCTTTTTCACATTTTTATCCACTTTAATCTTAATGACCGTCCAAAACTTCGTTTCAATCCACCCGTTATCAAAACATTTTCCTAGTATTGATTTCAAGCTTTTCAACTTGATGAGTTTACTTGTATTAGATACGTTCATAGAATCTAACCAGTCATATATCTTTTCCAAGGTAATGTCAGAAAGATAGATAACACCTGTAATCAAACAGAACTGCTTAATATATAGGTTATAGTCCTTTATAGTTCTTTCCCTTAGTCCACTTACCTTCATCTGCCTATTTAGTATCGTAAGTGCTTTCTCAATAGTCATTCCTTGCTTCATAAATTTAGCTGTCTCATCTAACTGTACTAAATTTCTTAAATTAACCTGTGTCATTAAAATACCTCCCAAAATATAATTTTAGAAGGCAATTTCCATACCGAATTGTACAAGGGAGATGCCCCCTTGGCTAGTCTCTTGTCAGAACCCCTTACCACAAAAGCATTGATATAACAGTGTTTACAGAGCATTTTACTCAAACCCAACATACGTCATACTCTTTCCCATTTATCAATAAATTAATTGAACAAGCTCTTCTTTTGTAATACCTCCGAAGTATCTAGGGAAGTTTTCATTTGTTAGCGTGTCTAACCTATTCCTAGCATTGTTAGATACTATCTTTCCTGCATCATATAATGAATAGAAACCTTCCCAAACTTAATACTTCACTCAAATACATTTTCATCTATAACCTTTTCTGAAACCTCCTTATTATAGATAAAGTTCATGGGTTAAAAACATGTATTGGCCCTATTTTATCTCTCTTACTACATATGAAAAAAATCAAAATATTTTAGAAGAATCATTCTAAAAACAAAAAAACATTTACCATTAGATAGTAAATGTTCCCAATTATTATTAATCAAACTAATCTTTGGTTATTAAATTTCTTACCCATCGATAAATTGTTGGGAGATTTAATTCAAAGCCTTTTCCTTCAAATTTTTTTATGGAAACTGTTCCACCTAGTATATCCTCTTTATCATCCATTTCATTTTGACTAATTGAAAGTAGAGAGTTTTGGAGTATTGTAGCATCTATAATCTGTTGGTGCTGTCTTATAATTACCTGTTGTTGCTGAATTGTTTGCTCTTTTACTTGAAGAATTGCATTACTCAACATGAGTTGACCGTTTAAATGTTGGATATTAGCCAATAGTTGTTGGACTTTAGGGTCATTAGGTATTTGCATATAATTACTATTGGACAAAATTACAGGCATCTGCAAGTAAATATCAAGGGCTTGTCGGATTTGCATAAGTGCTGAATGTCCAGATGTTGGGGTTACAGAAAATAATACATTCCCTGCTTCATGTTTAATATCAGCAGTTGCATCAATTCCTAATTCCTTAAGGAATTGAGCAAAATACAATAGATACTGTTCACATGGTATGCTAACATGTTCAGGGAAACTAAATACGCTAAATACAGCATCAGTTTCTTCTGATAGCAAATCTTCAATTACCTCATCATATATTTTTTTAATAGTAGGTAATTCAGCATTAATAAACGATTTAATAGATTCGTTCTCATCATTTGTTTCAAAAACAATCTGGCATCCATTTACAACTATTTCATCATCACTTTGTTTCCATTTAAACCCTAAGTTCTTATCTTTATTAATTCTCTCACTTAAAGCATCTGCAATTTCCTGAATACTATATGGATTTTTCCAATTTTCAAAATTATCAAAACCTATTTCGAGACTAAGAACATATTTGTCATTATCATTATTTTGTACTTTTTTTATTGATACTCCATCAATTAACTCTGTAAATTCAACTTGGTAAATTAAATTTAATTTAGAAATCTCGAGCATTGCATCTCTAAAGGATAAATCAAAAGCTAATGTAGCATATTGTAAATCCCATATTCTCGCATCATATTCTTTGCTAAATGAAGAGTACCATATATATCCACACTCATTTGTAATCTCTATATCATTAATTAATAAAAGAAATTTTTCTAAATAACTTTGTTCCTCTTCAATTTTTCTTCCTATTTTAATCATAACTTCAACTCCTTGTTTTGAAAATACAAATAGCTTAACCCAAAACTGTATTAATTCTTATTAATTATATCATATGAATTTCCAAGACTTGTATCATTCTAATAATCAACTCGATATATTCTATATTAAATTATCAAAGGTATTTAGATTAGGTAAAAATTGAATTTTATACAGCTACTACTAGTATGATTCTTGTTTTCCAAACCGCTGTTTTAAATTCTGCACCATCATAACCATGTCGAATAGTAATTTCAATTGCTTCTTCTTCTGTAAAAGTACCTTTATCCAAAAATAAATCTCTCATTATACTGCTCCTTTAGTTGTAATTTAAATGTTTCAGTAAACTCAACTGAAAATGTTCACTCAAATTTAAAAGAGCCTTTACGCAATGAAATTCTATTGTTTTGGCTTTTTTAAAAATAACAATTTAAAAGTAAACTGTTATTCATTTAACTTCATCATCTTCATCTCGTCTTTGTAATTCCAAGAGTATTTTGCAATTGAATTGTTATCTCTTTTTGGCAAAAACTTAAAATCCCTTTCGTATCGTAATTATATTTCATTCCTCTTTTCTGGCGGTAACTGTTCAAGGGATTGTACTTAGGGTGGTTATTGTCTATCCTGTAAACCCTGCCCCTGTCCTTTTCACACGTGTTATTCAATGCCAGACATGTTAGTCTTGCTTTGCCGTATACTGTTCCAACAAGCCATCTTAAACAACATATAAAAAATCCAGTCTTTTAAAAGACTGGATTCTCAAAATTTACCTTGTTAGTGTTGTGCTTAATACTCTCTATTAGTTCCATTGCAAAGTTTCATTATCCAAATAAGATGTTCTTTGATAATCATCATAGGAATTCCCTAAGGCTTGATGCTACCTCTTCCACATCTAAATCCAAATACTGTGTTGTTATAGCCAAGTTAGAATGACCTAAAGCTTTTGAGATTATAGCAATGCTTGCTCCTGCTTCTAGTAGCTTCTTAGCATATCCTCTACGTATTGCATGTGCATTGATGTCTTCCAAACCGAATCGTTTGGAATATTTATTAAGTTGTTTGGAAATGGCGTTATTAGACGTTTTACTATTATTAATGGGTAAGCCGTTCTGAGTAATGATAATATTTGTATTCTCCGAATTGTAGTAGCTTCGTATCTTATCATTTTGTTTAATCAATATTTTAAAAAGGTCAGCTAATTCTTGGTCGATTGGCAGTTTTAAAAACTTATGATTCTTCAAAATAGAGCCGTCTAAGTTTAAGGAGAGGTTTTCATAGTCAATATGTCTCTCTTTCAGCTCTCCTAATGTTTGTATACGAATGCCATCTTATACATTGTCAGTATAGCTACCGTATCTCGAAAGCCTATGAACGTGTTTTGGTCAATAAGTTCAATTAGTTTTTCAATATCATTTGATTTAGCACCTTTTTTAATTTGCTTATCAATTTTGATGTTAATCGTACTCCAGAATTTTTGTTTCATCCAACCGTTATTATGAAATTTGCTTAAAACAGCTTTAATTGATTTTAGACGTATTAATTTCGTCTGTTGAGCGACTTCTAATGAACCTAGGTACTCGTAAATGCTATCAGCTGTAATATCCTCTACATACTCCAGTTTATTAAACTGTACGAACTGATTAATAATATAGTCGTAGCTTTCAATTGTTCTAATTCGATTTCCTGCGATTCGCATTTGCTGATAAATGGTTTCTAATGCTTGTGGTATAGTTATACCGTTTCTTTTAACTGCTTTTTTCTTTGTTGAGATGTTGGCTTCTTCTGATTGAATGGAAAAAATACCATGTTTTCTGCCCATACAAAAAACCTCCTAATTTTTATAAATTAGAAGGTCAGTGTCGCAAATTCGATAGGGAATTTATTAGGGAGTTTCCTCCCTAGTTCAACACCCGTTCAAACTCCCTTATTTTTAAAACCGTTGATACCACTACATTTGTAGCAGTTTTTAATATGGAGACGGCGGGATTTGAACCCGCGTCCAGAAACTCTAACACTTAAGCTTCTACGCGTGTATCTTACCTATTTAAAGTTTCGCGTAGCATTATGCCGATAAGCGGGCGTCCTGTACGCTAACTTGGAAATCTCTTGCAGACAGCTCAAGTTGCACTGGCTACCGTATCCCACTAAAGTTGAGCTCTACCTAGCCACATGGGCGATGGATAGATAAAGCAGATCCGAGCTTACGCTGCGAATGCTAAGTTGTTGTTTGTTTTGCCTGTTGTTATAAGTTCCGTTTTTACGGAGCCGAGCCTCCGACGCGCAACTCAAGCTCAGACTATCCCTGTCGAATCCATAACGTCCCCGTTTATGGAATGTAAGCTTAGTTACATAGCTTACTATACATCAAATATGGTCAAAATTCAAGTGAGACATTCTACCAGTTATGGTTACAGTCTTACTGATTACGTTCTTTAAATGCTCTTTCGATATCACGTTTAGCCTCTTTTTTCTTCAAGACATCCCGTTTATCGTAATCTTTCTTCCCTTTACCGACACCGATTAATACTTTGGCATAGCCACTTTTCAAGTACATTTTCAACGGCACGATGGTATAGCCATCTTTTTTTGTTTCACCGATTAACGTACTGATTTGTTTTTTGTGTAACAATAGCTTTCTTGCTCGTAACGGATCGTGGTTAAAACGATTTCCTTGCTCATACGGGCTGATATGCATGTTGGAGATCCACGCTTCGTTATTGCGAATACGTATGAAAGCATCCTTCAACTGTACCTTCCCATTACGAATAGATTTAATCTCTGTACCTTGGAGAACTATCCCTGCTTCAATCGTTTCTTCAATATAATAATCATGGTTTGCTTTTTTGTTCTGTGCAAGTACCTTGTCGTCATGCTTTTTAGCCATTTCATTCACCCCTCAAAAACTGAGAAAGAGCGACAGTCATCGCTCTTTTATTTTTTCTTTGGACGTTTACGACGTTGTGATTTTTTCGCAACGGACTCGTAAAACTTTTGCTTCTGTTTTGCTCCTTTTTTCGGGCCTGGTTGAGATTGTTCTCTTTTTCCAGAACCACCGCTGCCCTTTTTAGAAGCGTGTATAACTTTTGGAGTTTCTTTTCTAGTACGTTGGAATGCTTTTTTCATGCCTACGATTTCAAAATCAATTGATGCTTCTTCTGGTTTTACGGCAGATACTCGAACCGTTACCTCATCACCAATACGGAACTGCTTACCAGCACGTTCCCCAATCATCATCATTTGACGATCGTCAAAACGATAATAATCATCTGTCATATTCGTAACATGTACGAGACCTTCAATTGTATTAGGAAGCTCGATAAACAGACCAAAGTTCGTTACTGAACTAACAATACCTTCAAATTCCTCACCGATTTTGTCAGCCATATATTGTGCTTTTTTGAGTGCATCAGTATCACGTTCTGCATCTACTGCGCGACGTTCACGTTTAGACGTATGCTCTGCAATATCGTCCATAATAGCTCCCCAATGATTAATGGTAGGCTGTGACACGTCTTCATTTACCAAGTAAGTACGTATTAAACGATGGACGATTAAATCCGGATAACGACGAATTGGTGAAGTGAAATGGGTATAAAATTCGGTTGATAAACCAAAATGTCCTAGACATTCAGCATAGTATTTGGCTTGTTGTAATGAACGTAAAAGCATTGTAGAAATAACCGGTTCTTCTGGCATTCCTTCAATGTTTTCGATAATTTCCTGTAATGCTTTTGGATGAACTTCATTTCCGGTACCTTTAACAACTATTCCAAAGTTCGTTAAGAAATTAAAGAATCGTTCTAGTTTTTCAGGCTTTGGATCTTCATGAATACGGTAGATGAAAGGTACATCCATCCATTTAAAATGCTCAGCGACTGTTTCATTGGCAGCAAGCATAAACTCCTCAATCAGACGCTCTGCAACTGTACGTTCTCTTGTTGCAATATCTGTTGGCCAGCCATCTTCATCGACAATAATTTTTGCTTCTGGGAAATCGAAGTCTATTGCTCCACGTCTCTCACGTTTCGTACGAAGAACCACTGCAAGCTCAGCCATTAATTCGAACATTGGCACTAAGTCTTTATAACGTTCTATTAACGCTGCGTCCTTTTCCTCTAAAATCTTATATACATCCGAATACGTCATTCTTTCTGTTGTTCGGATAACACTTTGGAAAATTTCATGCGAGGTCACCATACCGGAACCATCAATAATCATTTCACAGGATAGCGTTAAACGATCCACTTGCGGGTTTAACGAACAAATTCCGTTTGATAGACGATGTGGAATCATTGGAATAACACGATCCGCTAAGTATACACTCGTTCCACGGTCATATGCTTCACGGTCTAATGGAGATCCTTCCGTTACATAATGACTTACGTCAGCGATGTGGACGCCAAGTTTATATGTACCATCAGAATTTTTCGTAACGGTTACTGCGTCATCTAAGTCTTTAGCATCTGCTCCGTCAATTGTAACGATTACTTCATTTCGAAGATCTCTACGATCGTTTAAGTCTTTCTCATCAATTTGATCTGGAACAGCTTCTGCTTGGTTGATCACTTCTTCTGGGAAGTCGATCGTAATTCCATGCTTATAAATAATAGAAAGTATATCAACACCTGGATCATTTTTATGCCCTAGAATTTGCGTTACCATCCCAGTAGCGGATTTTCTTTCATTCGGCCATTCCGTAATTTCTACGACTACCTTATGCCCTTCAATCGCGCCTAATGTATCTCCTTTAGCGATAAATACATCCATAGGGACCTTCTTATCGTCTGGTATAACAAATCCAAAGCCTTTATTGTCTTGGAATGTTCCAACAACTTGCGTCATACCACGTTGGGTAATTTTAATAATAGAACCTTCTCTGCGGTCTCCCGATGAATCCTTGGAAACTCGTACAAGTACTTTGTCTCCGTTTACTGCTCCGTTTACTTCCGTTGGAGGTATGAATATATCATCCATTCCACTCTCTTCAGGGGTAACGAAACCGAATCCTTTTGCATGTCCTATGAATTTCCCGACTATTAGATTCATACGGGAAGGAATCCCATATCTGTTGGATCTAGAGCGGACGACTAAACCGTGCTCCTCCATTTGAACAAGCGTTTTCACAAGTTCTTTAAAATCATCTGCATCTACCAGATTAAAATGCTGTTCTAACTCTTTTGTTGTTAATGGTTTATATTCTTCTGTGTTTAGTAATTCGAGTAATTGTTCTTTCATGTTTTCCATCTAACATCCCTCCTTTTTCAGCGTGTGCACATTTGAACTGTTTTACACATTCCAATCGAGCGACTCTAAAAAGTTTAATATATCTTCGTGTAATTGTTCTTTTTCTGGGCCAAGTGTGATTACATGCCCGGAGTTCTCATACCAATTTAGTTTTTTCTCAAAGGACTCTGCCTGTTCAAAGATATAATTGGCAGAAGTAATATCGATGACCTTATCTTCATTCCCTTGAGTTACTAAAAGCGGTGCATACACATGATCTACATGATCACGGACGTTGTAAACAAATTCTCTTAGCTCAGCCAATGTTTCCATCGGTGTTTTTCTAATAGCCTCTACTTCTTCTTCTATTTGCTGTTCGGATTTTCCTTCATATTTCTTATATTCTTTTGCGTATTTTAGTACACCTTCAAACATAATATCCGTCGTTTTCATCGTCATCGGGGAGCACATCGTGACAATACCTTTTACAGGTACTGTATACCCTAACTTCAGTGAAAATACTCCTCCAAGTGATAATCCAGCAACAGCAATTTCCTCATAGCCTGCTGCTTTTAGTCGGTCATATCCTCGCATGACATCTTTCCACCAGTCTTGTGGTCCTGTTTCCAACAACTCTTCCGGTGGCACCCCATGTCCTTTGTAGTGTGGAGCCAATGATGTGTATCCATTTTTTTCTAAAAAACGTCCAAGCATACGAACATCTGAGGAATTTCCAGTAAAACCGTGTAACAGCAATACGGCACGTTTTCCAGCTTCAAAGAAAAATGGCTTAGGAGTTGAAATTCGCATATGTAAAACCTCCATCAATAATAAGCTTTTCGCATTATTCACCATACTAATTATTTCATTAATTAGTTTAATATGCCCGAATATTGCCTTATATTTCATATGTAATGTAATTAATACTTATTTTAAGAATAAAACACAAATATTTATGTAATCTTCCGTTATTAAGCGGCTCTCGTTGTTTGAAGCGTAAGGCGGCGACTCCAGCGGGAATAGCGCGAGCTGAAAGCCCCGCAGGAGCATATGTTTTCGTAGTGACGAGGAGATTGAAGCCGTGCACGCGGAAAGCGTCCGCCTGAAGCGTAAATCAACGGAATACTTGTTTTAAAATTAAATTGATATATGTTTAAATAATTTTACTTAAAAGAAAACGCCTAACCAATCAGAAGTCGGTCAGGCGGTTCGCATCTGTTTTATATTCAAAAAGGCTTTGGTCTATAATACACTCGCCAGAATAAATTATCCTATCAAAAGATTAGGATTAAAATTTAGTTACGGCAATAGTCAATATAAAAAATAGAACTGCAAGTACAATCGTTACTCTATGTAAGACTAAGTCCATACCTCGAGCTTTTTGTTTTCCAAAAAGTTGTTCAGCCCCACCAGAGATGGCTCCTGAGAGACCAGCACTTTTCCCTGATTGTAACAATACAACAACGATTAATGCGATCGCAACGATGACAAGTAAAGTCATTAATAATGCGTGCATTTATTCCACCTCCTGATAAGAACGTTCACAACATAAATAATTTTACCAAAAAACAGGAACATTGACAACCTATCGCCAAAATATTTAGTTAAAAAAATCTGACTCCTCTATATTGTTGCTAGTAGTTTATTTACTTGCTCTTATATGACCGTTACTTGCGTTCACGAGAAGTTTACTTGTCTTCATCCATAACTTACTTGCGCTCACAGTTTGAATACTTGCTCTCAAGTATACTTTACTTGCGAAACGGGAAATCTTTCCACTATTTTTATTCTTTCACTCCTTCAACAAGTATAGAAGACAATAACGATTACAAGTTTGTATTTTCCTACATAGACTTAATATAATCCATTCACCTAAACGATAGCCTGTGATAAATCTTATCGTTAAGAAATACTCACTACATAGATTGAAGTGAAAGGTGGGGACTCCAACGGGAAAAGCGTTAGGCGAAGACCCCGCAGCGCAGCGAGGAGGCTGAGGCAACGCCCGTGGAAAGCTTCCACCTGAAACGGAAATCAGCAGTAGCATTGAATTCAGGAAATTTTATACTTTCTTTAGCATTAAAAAAAGCAGTTAGCAACTTTCGCTAACTGCTTCGTTTTATTATTTTTTTAAGTTATAGAATGTTTCTTTTCCTAGGTACTGAGCAGTTTCATATAACTGATCTTCAATACGAAGTAGTTGGTTGTATTTTGCTACACGGTCTGAACGAGATGGTGCACCTGTTTTGATTTGGCCAGCGTTTGTAGCAACTGCGATATCTGCAATTGTTACATCCTCTGATTCACCAGAACGGTGAGAGATAACTGCTGTATAACCAGCACGTTTTGCCATTTCAATTGCATCAAATGTTTCTGTAAGTGTACCAATTTGGTTAACTTTTACAAGAATTGAGTTAGCTACACCTTGTTCAATTCCTTGCGCTAATTTTTTCGTATTTGTTACGAATAGATCATCGCCAACCAATTGTACTTTTTTACCTAAACGCTCTGTTAATAGTTTATGACCATCCCAGTCGTTTTCGTCTAAGCCGTCTTCGATTGAAATGATTGGGTATTTTTCGCAAAGCTCTTCATACCAAGCAACCATTTCCTCAGAAGTTTTTACAACACCTTCACCAGATAAATGGTATTTGCCATCTTCTTTGTTGAATAGCTCAGAAGCAGCAACGTCCATTGCAAGAAGTACTTCTTCTCCTGGTTTATATCCTGCTTTTTCAATCGCAGTTACAATAGTAGAAAGAGCTTCTTCGTTAGATTTTAAGTTCGGAGCAAATCCGCCCTCATCCCCAACTGCTGTGTTTAGTCCTGCTTCTTTTAATACTGATTTTAGGCTATGGAAAATTTCAGCACCCATGCGTAGTGCATGACGGAAAGATTCTGCGCCTACTGGCATTACCATAAATTCTTGGATATCTACGTTGTTATCCGCATGTTCTCCACCGTTTACGATATTCATCATTGGAACTGGTAATTGTTTCGAGTTGAATCCACCTAAGTATTGATAAAGTGGAATATCTAAGTAATCTGCAGCTGCATGTGCAACAGCGATAGATACACCAAGAATAGCGTTTGCACCTAAATTCCCTTTATTTTCAGTTCCGTCTAGTTCGATCATTGCATGGTCAATTTCTACCTGATCCAATACGGAGTAATTCTCTTCTAATTCAGCTGCAATAATGTTATTCACATTTTCAACTGCTTTTAAAACACCTTTGCCTAGATATCTTGACTTGTCACCATCACGAAGTTCTACTGCTTCATATTCACCAGTAGATGCACCAGACGGAACGATTGCGCGTCCAAATCCACCGCTTTCTGTAAATACTTCCACTTCTACTGTTGGGTTACCGCGTGAATCTAATACTTCACGTGCTTGAATTTGTGTAATAATTGGCATTTTTAACTCTCCGTTTCGATTAGTGTTTTACCTGTCATTTCAGGCGGTGTTTCTATCCCTAATAAGTGTAACATGGTTGGAGCCAAATCGGCTAAAATTCCATCACTTCTTAGTGTTTCATTTTTAACAGTAACAACTACAGGAACAGGATTTGTCGTATGGGCTGTCATTGGTTGCCCTTCCATCGTTGTTACTTCATCAGAATTACCATGATCTGCTGTAATAATTGCATGTCCGCCCTTAGCTAAAATGGCATCGACAACTTTACCTAAACAATCGTCTACTGCTTCAATAGCTTTAATCGTCGGTTCTAGCATTCCACTATGTCCCACCATATCGGGGTTAGCAAAATTTAAGATAATTGCATCAAAGCGATCATTGGCAATTGCATCTAACAGCGCATCTGTTACTTCATATGCGCTCATTTCAGGCTGTAAATCATATGTTGCGACCTTTGGAGAGTTGATCAGTATACGCTCTTCTCCTGGGAAGGTTGCTTCTCTACCACCACTCATAAAGAATGTTACATGTGGATACTTCTCTGTTTCAGCAATACGTAATTGTGTTTTGTCATGCTTTGAAAGAACTTCTCCTACTGTGTTGTAGAGATCTGCTTTCTCGAATACCACATCTGCCACAACATCATCACTATAATGTGTAAATGTAACAAATTTTAAATTCGTTGGATGCTTGTCACTTAAAGGCAGACTATCAAATGATGGCGTGTTCAATGCCATCGATAATTGAATAGCTCGGTCAGGGCGGAAATTAAAGAAAATAACGGCATCATTTGTATCAATCGTTACAGCAGGCCTCGCATCTTCTTCAATAACGAAAGGAACAACAAATTCATCCACAATATCCTCTTCATAAGAAGCTAATATACCAGCTGTTGCTGATTCTGCTGTTCTACCTAACCCGTCTACTATTGCTTTATATGCTATTAAAACTCTTTCCCAGCGTCGATCCCGATCCATTGCATAGTATCTACCACTAATGGAAGCAAACCTTCCTATACCGATATCCTTCATTTGTTTCTCTGTTTCTGCTACATAACCAACCGCAGTTCGAGGCCCAACATCGCGTCCATCCAAAAAGCCATGGACAAATACGTCCTCTAGTCCTTGTTCTTTTGCAAGCTTCAATAAAGCAAATAAATGCGTATAGTGACTATGAACGCCGCCATCTGAAAGTAAGCCCATCAAGTGTAATTTCCCACCTGTTTGCTTCACATGCTCAATTGCTGCTAAAAGCTTAGGTTCTAAGAAAAATTCTCCTTCACGAATTGATTTATGAATTCGTGTCAGGTTTTGGTATACTACTCTACCTGCACCAATATTTAAATGACCAACCTCTGAGTTACCCATTTGACCTTCTGGTAAGCCAACTGCTTCTCCAGAAGCTGTAAGTGTTGCATTCGGAAAGCTTTTCCAATATCGATCGAAATTGGGTTTGTTTGCTTGAGCAACTGCATTTCCAAAGGTTTCATGACGCAATCCGAAGCCATCAAGAATGATTAATGCTACTGGACTTTTAGGCATTTGCACCAGCCTCCAATAGTTTTACAAAAGAATCTGCTTGTAGGCTTGCTCCTCCTACTAACGCACCGTCAATATGCTCCTTTGAAAGAAGTTCTTCAATATTTTCAGGTTTCACACTACCACCATATTGGATGCGAACTTTACTTGCCACTTCTTCTCCAAAACCATCTAAAATAGTTTCACGAATTGCTTGGCATACGTCATTTGCATCGTCTGCAGTAGCCGTTTTCCCAGTTCCAATCGCCCAAATAGGCTCATACGCAATAATGGACTGAATTAGTTGCTCTTCTGTTAATCCTTCAATTGCTGCCATTACTTGGTTGGAAACAATAGTTTCTGTTTCATTTTGTTCACGTTGCTCTAATGTTTCACCTACACAAATGATTGGTGTTAAGCTATTTTCAAATGCAGATTTTACTTTTTTATTGACCGATTCATCTGTTTCATTGAAATACTGACGACGTTCAGAGTGACCAATCACTACATAGTCTACTCCTAAATCTTTCAGCTGATGACCACTAACTTCGCCAGTGAAGGCTCCCTCTTTTTCCTCGTGCATCGTTTGAGCACCGATAGAAATGAATGAACCTTTTGTCGCTTGAACAAGCTGATCTAAAAATAGCGCTGGAGCACAGATTACTGCATCTACTTTTGTGCTATCCACTTGTAGTTCTTTTAACTGAAGCGCGAATTCCTTTGCCTCACCAAGTGTTTTATACATCTTCCAATTCCCTGCTATTACTGGTTTACGCATATGACATCTCCTCCATTACTTATCGTTTAAAGCAGTAACTCCTGGTAAATCCTTACCTTCCATAAACTCTAAGGAAGCTCCTCCACCAGTCGAAATATGATCCATTTTCTCGCCGACTTCGAACTTTTCTACAGCTGCCGCAGAATCGCCGCCTCCGATAATGGTATAACCTGCTGTTTCAGCCATTGCATTTGCTACCGCTTTTGTACCTTCTGCAAATGCTTCCATTTCGAATACTCCCATAGGTCCATTCCAAATAATTAGGTTACTATTTTTAATAACGTCCGCATAAAGCTCTCTTGTTTTTGGACCAATATCTAATCCCATCCAATCAGAAGGGATTTGATCGATATTTACTACTTTTGTTTTAGCATCCTTTGAAAATTCATCTGCAACTACTACATCTACCGGCAAATAGAAAGAAACACCTTTTTCTTTTGCTTTTTCAAGGAAGCCTCTTGCAAGGTCCAGTTTATCTTCTTCTAGAAGAGATGTACCAATCTCATGCCCTTGTGCCTTTGTAAATGTATAAGAAAGGCCGCCACCTATTAAAATATTATCAACCTTGTCCAATAGATGATCAATTACACCGATTTTATCTTTTACTTTTGCACCACCAATAATGGCAGTAAAAGGACGCTCAGGATCTGCTAAAGCTTTGCCTAATACATCTAACTCTTTTTGCATCAATAGCCCTGAAACCGCAGGAAGTAATTTTGCGATACCTTCTGTCGTAGCATGTGCACGATGTGCTGCACCAAATGCATCATTTACGTAAACATCAGCAAGCTTTGCAAAAGACTTTGCTAGCTCCGCATCATTCTTCTCTTCACCTGCATGAAAGCGAACATTTTCTAATAATATGATGTCTCCATCATTCATAGCTGAAACTGCATTCTCTACAGTTTCTCCAATAGATTCATCTAGTTTTTTTACTGGCTTATCCAAAAGTTTTGCTAAATGCTCTCCAACTTTAGTCAAACGTAAATCTTCCTTTACTTCACCTTTAGGACGTCCCATATGACTTGCAAGAATTACTTTTGCACCCTGTGCGATTAAATTATTAATCGTTGGTAATGCTGCACGAATTCTAGTATCATCTGTGATTGCTCCATCTTCCATTGGTACGTTGAAGTCTACACGACAAAATACACGTTTTCCTTGTAAAGCTACATCGCTCATTGTTTGTTTTACCTTCATGAGATAAGCCTCCTTATATTTCTGAAAAGCGCAAGCGCCTACTCTTTAGACGTCAATTTATGTTCGTGACATCATGTCGCAATGACTGACTCCCCACATCTTGTGGGCTAGGCGCTGTAGCTAGACAGATATTCTGTTAAAAAAAGGAGCTAGGGGTAATCCCTGGCTCCTTTACCCTCTTTTATTATAGAGGTAATTCTATCGATTCGCCACGTAAAATCACATTCATCTTATGTGTCTTTCCTAGTCAAATACGAAAATCTTATAGTCCTTTATTAGCCATAAGTAGTGCTAGGTCGATACAACGTGCAGAATATCCTGATTCATTGTCATACCATGCTAATACTTTTACTAAATTATCTTCAAGTACCATAGTAGAAAGTCCATCAACTGTAGATGAAGCTGTATTTCCGTTATAGTCTCTAGAAACTAATGGAAGTTCATTATAATCCAAGATTCCTTTTAACTCATTGTCAGAAGCTTGTTTTAAAGCTGCATTCAATTCTTCTACTGTAACGTTTTTATCTAATTCAGCAACAAAGTCTACGATTGATACGTTTGGAGTTGGTACACGAACTGCCATACCATCTAATTTCCCTTTCAACTCAGGAAGTACTTTTGCTACTGCTGCAGCTGCTCCTGTTGTTGTCGGAATCATAGATTCTGCTGCTGCACGAGCACGACGGTAATCGCTATGCGGTAAGTCTAAGATACGTTGGTCATTTGTGTATGAATGGATTGTTGTCATCATTCCACGTTTGATACCAAATTGATCTTGTAAAACTTTTGCAATTGGTGATAAACAGTTAGTCGTACAAGATGCGTTTGAAATTACATGATCAGTTGCTGGGTTGTATTGATCAGCATTTACACCCATAACGAATGTCGGCATATCGTCTTTAGCAGGTTGTGATAAAATTACTTTTTTAGCTCCAGCTTCAATATGCTTGCTAGCTTTATCAGTTGTACTAAAAATTCCTGTACACTCAATAACGATATCTACTTGTTGTTCTTTCCACGGTAATGCCGCAGGATCTTTTTCAGCGAATACGCGAATGTTTTTGCCATTTACTACAAGGTAATCTCCTTCAGAAGAAACTTCTGCATTGAAGATTCCGTGAACTGAATCATATTTCAGTAAATGAGCAAGCATTGCAGCATCCGTTAAGTCATTGATCGCTACTACTTCAATCTCTGTTTGTTCTAAAGCTTCTCTGAATACTTTACGTCCAATACGTCCAAAACCATTAATCGCTAATTTTACTGTCATTTTAAATTCCTCCTAGTTGTTTTGTTCAATTATTTGCATCATTTCTTGTGCGGCACCTTCATCGGTTACTAAAACCGTTTGGGCTGGTGCTTGCTTAAAATATGAAAGTAGAGCATTTGCTTTTTTTGTGCCCCCAGCTACTGCCAGAAGATGCTCCATATTTTCTAATTGCTTGAGTTGTACACCAATCGTACGAATTCTGTGTACAGCTTCCCCTTGGTGATTAAAGTAATACCCAAAAGCTTCACTAACTGCACCAATTTCTTTCAAGCGTTGCATTTCTTCTACACTAGAATTTCTTCGGTGAGCCATCTCAAGTGCGTCCCCAATACCATGAATGATGATATTAGTACGTTCGTATAAATCCATCATTTCTTTTATAAATGGTTCATTTTTCATCGTAGAATAAGCTTCTTCACTTAAGCTATCTGGCATGTATAATGTTCGATATGAACCATTCATTTTGTTCGCAAATAGAGAGGCTATTGTGTTAGCTTGAAGCCGAACATCCTTACCAACCCCACCTCTTGCAGCTATAAATAATAGTTGCTTCCACTTGTCAGTTTGATGAACATAATTCGAAATGGAAGCGATCGTTGTTCCGCCAGTAACAGCAATGATGGACTCATCTGATAATATACTTTCCAAATATTTTGCTGCTTCTTTTGACTGGAGCAACGCAGTATTCGTATTAGTATCTACATTTCCCGGAACAATTATCACTTCTTTTATATTTAAATAACTTGCAAGTGATTGTTCGAGCTGCAATCTACCAGACCATTCTCGTACAACTTCTTTAAGCTCTATCAATAAATCATTTCCAGAAGAAGTTATACTAGCTCCATCTCTCGATATTTCAATGAATCCTTGATTGCGCAAAAAGTCTAATTCTTTTCTAGTTTCTCTTTCCGACAACCCTAAAAGTTCACCGATTACTCGACGGCCGGACCCAGCAGATAATTGAATCATTTGAAGTATTCGATATCTTTTCTGTAACAAGATACTCATCTCAGGCATTAACTTTAACTGAGCCTGTAATAACGAATCCATTTTTCACATCCCAACTACCTGTGACGTTTTTGTCCCACCACTACACTTTTTGTCCCATGTACTTAAAAAAAATTAATTTCTAAATTAAGAATACAGTATTATATTCCCAATAGCAAGATTTTGAAACTTAAAAATGCTCAATTTTCCCAAAAATTCTTTTAGTATATCTCTATGAATGGTTTTTGTTGCGATACTACTATCGTATATTGCGGTTTCCACCTTGGATATTGCGATTATAAGTTCCTTTATTGCGATTTGAAAAATAGATCTTGCGATTGAGCATGTTAACTACCGTCAAAGTAATGCTTCCAGAATAGTCGCGTAATCTACTTGTCCATATTGTATAACTTTGTCTTCCAATACGATGACAGGAATCATCAGCATATATTTTTCATGCAGTGCATCATCTTCTTCAATATTTACTTCATTTATATCAAATACAACATCTTCCCTTACAAGCTTCAACATTAGTCTTGCATCATCACATAAATGACAGCCTGGTCTTGTGTAAAAATGGACAATCATTTTACTATCCCTCCCAAAAAAACATTTTATACATCTTATTATAGTCTTTTTGACAAAGAAATTCGTTTATTATGATTACTCTAATACAAATTAGTTTTTAACATACAGGAATAGCGATACTTTTCAGTCATCCGTTCGTCTATAGCAATAAGGGGAGGTCAGAAGATGGAAATGGAACAGCTATACAAAGAGCATAGCGATAGAGTTTATAGCTATATTTACTTTCTTGTCCGGCATAGAGAAAGTGCTGAAGATCTTACGCAAGAAACATTTTATAAAGCATATAAAGGACTAGACACTTTTAACAAGCAAGCTTCAACTGCTACCTGGCTATTAAAAATTGCTCGTAATGTCACTTACGACTATTTTCGAAGGAAAAGGGTGGTACATTTTTTCACCTTCGAAAAAGAACATGATATAGAAACTAAGGTACTATCACCAGAGAATCGATATGAACAAAAGGAACAGCTTATTAAAATGTACGACTCACTAAGTAAACTAAAAAAAGATTATCAGGAAGTACTGTTGCTACGCAAGATACAAGAATGTTCGATTCAAGAAACATCCTATATTTTGGACTGGACAGAGGCAAAAGTAAAGATGAAACTGACACGAGCACTTGAGGCACTTAAAAAGGAATTTCATCAGGAAGGAGGACGTGAAGATGGAACCATCAAACGAATTCGATAAGCTTTTTAAGGAAATGAAAGATGTAGAGCGCTCAAAGGAAGCAAAGCATAATACATGGATAGCCTTAAAGGGTAGAATTGAAACAAAGAAAAAAAGCAATATCATTCCAGCTTTTATTTCATTGGCAATTGTAGCCATTGCCTCCTTTCTATTCATTACTTTTACTAATCCCTCCGAGACAGAACAAACAGCTCCGCCTCTATCCAATGAAGAAGTTATTACAGCAGTGCTAGAAAGAGAATACAATGGTCCAAATATGGAGATTTCTCGCTTAATGGACGATTGGTGGAATCTTCAAAGTACAACTAAAACAGATAGCCAAGAAGAGTACGATCAACTTCTAGAATCAAAGGAATATAAAGATTTAATGAATTATTATCCAACCACTTTTGGTGAGTACTTCACTGAAGATATGCTCACAAAAGCAGTTAATTCAGTTATGGTGTTCAAATATAATCATTATCTGATAGATAATGATATAGAAATGCACCTAGAAAACATCAAAATGGCACAGGAGAAAGAACATCCCAATATCTATCGCCCCACGATAGAGGTCTCCCTAACAAATAGCCAAGGAGAGAAAATTTTTCATACTTTAAGAGAAGAATTTATATTTTCTACATCAGAGCCTGGAAAAATAGGGAGCTATAATGGAATTAAAGATGGTGGGGGCTTAGAACTTCGAGAGAAAATAGAGAACTTTAATACATTTGTTGGAGATAATAGGAAGTAATACGCGATTTATCGACGCATACTCCAATGGCTGTGTGGTGCTGTTAATCGGCATTGGATTCCGGTTTCAAATAAAAAACCAACATTTATTTGTTGTTTTTTTGTTTTTCTTATCGATATGTATCCTACTCATAAGTTCAATACAAACTCGGCCTCTCCTTCATTCATCTTGCCGGTTTTTTGGAATCCAAAGCTTTCGTATAGTTTTATGGCTACTTCATTGTCTGGCTCTGTTGATAGATAAATTGATTTACAATCATGTAGTTGTTTCATTTCGTCTAAGATCAATTGAGTAACTTTTCTACCATAGCCTTTCCTCTGCTGGGTGTAATCAATCATTAATCGACATATCCAGTAATTCTTAGTATCTTCATCTAATCCATACATGGTGAAGCCAATAATCTTATCATCTAACTCAATACCTCTAACATTCCAACCAGTTTCATAAATCGATTGCACAATAGACAGCGCATTGGAAGCTACAAATTTTTCTACTACAGTAGCCTTCCCATCTTCATTAGTCGTCAAAAGAACCGTTTTTAGCCAATTATCCTTGTTGATCTCTACTAGTTTCATCCTACATCCCCCATACATTACTTTTTAATATTATTTTACTTTATCACAATAGTTAAAGTAATCACATAAATCGGAGATCCAAAATAAGAAAAGAGGTTGGTACAAAACCCACAAAATTTGAACTGCTTTATTTTTATTTATACTTCTTAGCCATTATTTTCCGGTACAGCGGACGCTTTCCTGGGGGCACGGGTGTCGCCGCCTTCACTCCAGACAACTATTATCCCTTCTATATCAAGAAAATCCCTGCATAATTTCAAGTATCAAAAAAGGACACCTTCTGTTTAAATTTAAGTATCCTACTACCAAATTCTAAACGAAAGAAGTGCCCTATTGTTTAAAGACTTTTAACATGAATCAACTAATTTTAACGCTAGTTTTTAAATCTGAAATTACTAAAATGATATTGCTTTTTTCATTCACCATTTACGACCTGCTCCTCCACCTCCGGAGCTACCGCCGCCGAAAACTCCAAAGCCACCACCAGAACTTCTTCCTCCTCCGCCAAAACCTCCACCGAAGCCTCCTGGACCGAATACCCGTCTTCTACCTGAACCGGTACCACCACCGCCTCCAGACATCATCTGCATAATCAAATAAATAACAACTATGCCGACGATAATCATTGGAAATGAGAATCCACCACCTGAAGAACCTGCAAGTGGGGAAGGTTCCTCCGGACTTGCCAACTCGCCGTCCCAACCATACTCAGTAGCTACCTGGTTATATAAAAGTTGGTATGTAGATAAAATAGCTCCCGGTGCATTTCCTTGCTCTAGAAAAGGGTAAGTGTACTCATCTAATATCCTTCCAACTTTTCCATCAGGTAAGGCACCCTCTAAACCGTAGCCAACGCCAATATAAACATCACGATTACCGCTTTTATTTGGATCCATTTCCAGGATTAATAGGACCCCATTATCTTTTTCCTCATCACCAATACCATATCCACGCATTACATCTACTGCATAGGTCGCAACATCCTGTCCATCTAAAGACTCGACTGTCATTACAACAATTTGAGAACCAGTAGCATTTTCTAAGTTTTGTCCAAGTGCTTCAATCTCCTGCTCCTGCTCTTCTGAGAGAACATCATAGAAATCCTGGACATATAGTTCCCCAGGTATAGCAGCTGGATAATTAGATTCAGCAAGTGCTAATAATGGGAATAATGAAGTGAGGAGAAGTGCAAATGATAGGACACGAGCACTTTTCTTCATCACTCTCCATCTCCTTCAAAATCGACTACTGGTGCTTCCTCCGCTCCCTCGGCTGATTGGAAGTATTCTTTCTCATCAAAGCCAAACATAGAAGCTACTATACTCCCTGGCATACGCTTTACTTTTTTATTGTAATCCGAAACAACTGTATTATAATCTTGTCTAGCTACAGATAGTCTATTTTCTGTACCAGCAAGCTCATCCATCAATTGCTTAAAGTTGGCGTCCGCCTTAAGATCTGGATAATTCTCCACAACTACTAATAATCTGCTCAAAGCTCCTGACAATTCATCATTCGCCTCCGCTTGTTCTTCTGGTGTTCCAGCCCCTGCCAACTTAGTTCGTGCGTCTGCGATATTCCCAAGCACTTCCTCTTCATGTGCTGCAAAACCTTTAACAGTATTAACTAAGTTTGGGATTAGATCCATTCTTCTTTGTAGCTGATTCTCCACTTGTGCATATGCATTATTAACGTTTTCTTCTTTGTCAACAAATCCGTTATAGCTTGCCATAAATACGCCTGCAATAATAGCAATAATTACAATGACAATAATAATTGGCACTAGTAACTTTTTCATTTCTCTCACCTCTTCAGTAAATATAGTATTATTGTACCTTTAATTCGAAAATACAAAACCTAATATTATTTACGGAATAAGGAAATATAAGTTTCAATTACCGTAATGATGTTCAATTGATGTATTACTACTTTTAAATATTGGATCCATTGTTTTATTCCTTCAATAAACGGGTGGTCATCGTTAAGAGTGAATACCAATTGGATGAAATTTCCGTTTAGCAAGTAAACTCCTCTTGAAAGCAAGTAAACTTAGGCAGAACGCAAGTATCCGATAAAGAGTGCAAGTAACTCTTTCTTAAGCGCAAGTAAGCCAACATCTTCCGCAAGTAAATACATTATTAAAGATAAAAAAGGTTTGGATTTTCCAAAGATGAGCAGTCTTTTTGCTGCAAATGACTACTTTTCAGTACTTCATTGTTTAGTTAATTTATTCAGTGGTAATGATTATTAAATGATATCTTTCTTTTCATTCTAAAAATGAGGTGATTTTGATGAGCAATACACTACCACATGATGCTATTAATACGTTGGAACAGCTTCAAGGAAAATTCCCTGGCCATCGTCGTGCACATGCAAAAGGCGAATTTTATGAAGCAGTTTTTACTCCAAACGGGAAAGCGATTCCTTATACAACAGCACCCCATCTTCAATCAGAACCAGTGCCCGCTACAGTCCGTTTTTCTAATAGCCCACCAGATCCTACTGCAGCAGATTTCCTATCTCCGGCAAAAGGAATGTCTATTCATTTTCATCAACCAGATGGTTCTACTAGTCATCAAGTATGTACCACCATTCCGATGTTCATAACAAAAGATCCAAAAACTTTTATTGAAATGCTGAAAATTTTAGGCTCTCATAAAACGGGGGTTCATTCAATTGATCTAGGTCTAGGAATTGTACAACTTCTCACTACCTTCCCAGAGCACAAAAAAACATTACTCGCACTCAAGGAACAGCTAAAGCAACCCCCTATTAGTTACGCTGCCCTGCATTATTATCCTATACATGCTTTCTATCTTGTGAATGCTGAAGGTAAGCGGCAAGCCATAAAATACGAGTGGCGTCCCTTAAAGGAGAAAAAATCATCTTCCTTCCTTAGCAGCATAAATTTGTCCACTAATTATTTGAGTGAGGATTTAGAGAAACGACTCGATAAAGGAACTGTATCATTCGAGTTATTTATACGTTTAGCAGAGGATACAGACGCAACAGATGATCCTACCGATACTTGGCCAACAGACAGACAAAAGATTTTAATCGGTCAATTAACAATTAATAATAAAATATTTCCTACAGAAAGCCTATTGTTCGACCCTACTATCGTTGGAAAAGGCATTGAATTGCCCGATGATCCAATTCTCCATTTTAGACATGAGTCTTATGCAGTATCGTACGATAGAAGAAATAAAGAAAACAAAAAAACACCCTAAGCATATAGGGTGCTTTACATAACTTGTTATACCTACCTTCACTTTTAAGAAAAAAGTAGGTGGGGGATGAAAAATCCCCACTGTTGGTAGTTTTACTTTATGCCCTCGGCGAGGATCGAACTCACATTCCAAGCTTCGGAGGCTTGTGTGTTATCCATTACACTACAAGGGCAAGCGACTTATCTATTATACAAATAGAAGGAATATAATTCAAGCGAACTTTTTCAAGCTTAATATTTGACCTTCCTTGACCATAATGTGTATGATAAAGTTACAACTGAGGGAACCTTTCTCAGTAACTAACTAATTTAAACCACCTTTGAAGGAGGCAATCAGGATGAATTTAATTCCTACTGTTATTGAACAAACTAATCGTGGAGAGCGTGCATATGACATCTACTCTCGATTATTAAAAGATCGCATTATTATGCTTGGAAGTGGTATTGATGATAACGTATCTAACTCGATCGTTGCTCAATTATTATTCCTTGAAGCAGAAGATCCAGAAAAAGACATCTCTATTTATATTAATAGCCCAGGCGGAAGTATCACAGCTGGTATGGCAATTTACGATACAATGCAGTTCATCAAACCTGATGTACAAACAATTTGTATCGGTATGGCAGCTTCTATGGGTGCATTCCTACTTACAGCAGGTACAAAAGGTAAACGCTATGCGCTTCCAAATGCTGAAGTAATGATTCACCAACCACTTGGTGGAGCACAAGGGCAAGCAACCGAAATCGAAATTGCTGCAAAACGTATCTTATTCTTACGCGATAAATTAAATAACATCATGGCTGAGCGCACTGGTCAACCAATTGAAGTCGTTTCACGTGATACAGATCGTGATAACTTCATGACAGCTGAACGCGCAAAAGAATACGGCTTAATCGATCACATTATCGATCGTAGCGAAATGAAAAAATCATAATAAATTGATTTAAACTCCCAAAGGTATATTCCTTTGGGAGTTTTTTATAATTCTTGATTTTTCATTTAGGTACTAACTATAAGGATCTAATCCTCAATCAATACCGTGTATATGGCCAATTATAATATTTAATATCTTTAAAGTTTATTGGTTCTGGATGGTGAATATATTGTTCATCAGCAGAATATATTTCTGGAAAATCACATATAATTTCTGTCGCAGCTATACTAAGCATTTCTTTTTCTTCCTCTGTAGGAATTTCATCAAAGTATACTTTCCAAATAAGATTATTATTTTCAATTTTTGCGTAAATGGCTTTTGTATTTTTAGTTATAGCACGAAAAAGTGCTCTTTGCGCACTTAAAATTAGTGCGATATTTGGTTTATTAATATTTTCCAATCCATATCTCCTTTAACAAACAAGTTATACTTCCATTTCTACATAAAAAGTTCACCTAAATTTTGATACACCCTTTTTATGAAAATACTTAATTCAATAACTTTTCTATTTCCTCTATAAGCTCATCATTATTTTTTATGCTATACCCTGCACTAATTTTATGGGGAAATACAATTCTATTTTCACCAACAAATATATACATTTGGTCATCCGGATTCGATGTTGATACTATCCTGTATTTTGCATCAAGTGGAGAATAAGAATCATCCGTTCTTTTTAGCTTCAATTCTTTAAATAGTTCCTTAATTTCCGTTTGATTTTTTTCAGATATATTAATTTCTGTAAAAGTTAAATTATTTATTTTCTCTATGCTTAAACTAGTTTCGCTTCTGAAAAACTCCTCAGTCAATACGTTTTCTATTTGTATATTATTCGATAATTGAATTCTTACTAACACAATTGAGATTAAGAGAGTTATTACCACAAGAATGAATATTTTTATAGTATTTTTCATACAACCACCACCTTATTTTGCTCTTCAATGAATGGTAAGCAGTTTATTTCACCCAATGTAAATAGTTATTCTGCAAATACTTTCTAATTCCTTTATATTGGATAATTCAGCTTAGTTAAGAGTTCAAGGCAAAGCTATACTAAATCTTCAATTTGGATACTACTCACTTAATTGATTGTAGTGAAAGGTGGCGACTCCAGCGGGAAAAGCGAGAAAGTTGAGACCCCGCAGGGAAGAAGCGTAGCGCCGCCCGAGGAGGCTCGACCTCGCCCGCGGAAAGCGTCCACCTGAAACGAAAATAAGCACAATATAAAAAAAACCGCCCTTTCGTCTAAATTGACTAGTGAGGCCGTTCATTTTTAAGATTCACTCGAGATGAAATTAGCTAGAGCTTCTACTGCTTCCTTTGCATCGGAACCATCAGCACTTAAACTTACCTTTGTTCCTTTGCTGATTGCCAAGCTCATAATTCCCATAATACTCTTCGCATTTACTTTTTTAGTATCTTTTTCTAAATAGACGTCTGCGATATAACGATTTGCTTCCTGTACAAAAAGTGCAGCCTGTCTTGCTTGAAGTCCTGAAGATAATTTTACTTCTACCTGCTGTTCTGCCATTGTCTACTCCCCATTTCTTTAAATTGTCTCTCCATTACGAAGCGCATCTGCTATTTCATCTATTTTTCGCAATCGGTGATTTACACCTGATTTACTCACATTGCCAGTAGAAACCATTTCACCTAGTTCTTTTAGTGTAACATCTTGATACTCTACTCGTAACCTAGCTATTTCACGAAGTTTTTCTGGTAATTGATCTAAGCCGATAGAATTCTCGATAAACCGAATATTGTCTACCTGGCGAATGGCTGCACTGATTGTTTTATTCAGATTCGCCGTTTCGCAATTAACAAGACGGTTTACACTATTTCGCATATCTCGAATGATACGGACATCCTCAAATTTCAGTAAAGCTCTATGGGCTCCCACAATACTTAAGAAGTCAGAAATCTTTTCTGCTTCCTTTAAATATGCGACAAACCCTTTTTTTCGTTCTATTGTTTTCGCATTCAGTTCATATTCATTCATCAAATCTACCAGTGCATCACTATGTGTTTTATATGAAGAATAAATTTCTAAGTGATAAGATGAGGTTTCCGGATTATTAACCGACCCTCCTGCTAAAAAGGCTCCTCTTAAATAAGCTCGTTTACAGCAACTCTTTTGCACAAGCTCTTTGGAAATGGAGTATTCAAATTGAAAACCATCCATTAAAATTTGAAGATCCTCTAACAGGTTTTTTGCCCCTTCGCGAATACGACAAATATATATATTATTCTTTTTCAATCTCATTTTCTTTCGAACAAGTAATTCAACTTGATATGGGTATAACGATTTTATTAATGTATATAGTCTTCTAGCAATAGCTGCATTTTCTGTTTGAACGTCTAAGCTTAACATTTTGTTGCTAAATGAAAGTGAACCATTCATGCGTATGAGTGCAGAAAGCTCTGCTCGTGCACAACAAGGTTCAGACTCTTCCTGAGTCATCTCTTTTTTAGTTTCAGAAGCAAACGACATATTCCGTTTCCCCCTTTCTCCTCGACGGTTAAACGTTTAACCCGTCTGCGTATTCTACAAGCCATTTCGCTACTTCCGTTGCATCGTGCCGAACAGCACCGTCATGAACGACTGAAATGTCTTTTTTTACTATATCAATATTCAACTTTTCTAATTGGTCAATATCTATTCTAACAGGAGATGCCTGTTCTTGTTTATACAAATATCTCACATTTTCAGGAATTTCTTCCTTACTTATTAACACAGCATCCAAGAAGTTCTCACCGACATGTTCGATCAATGCATTTACATGATCATACGCCGAATAATTACCAGTCTCACCAGCCTGTGTCATTAAATTACAAATATAAACTTTCTTCGCTTTAGATTTTCTAATCGCTTTTTGTATATCTTGCACTAATAAATTCGGCAAAATACTTGTATATAAACTTCCTGGACCAATAACAATAACATCAGCTTGTCGAATGACATTAATAGTTTCTGGTAACGGTTTCACATCTGGAGGAGTAATAAATACTCTTTCAATTTTCTTGCCATAGCACGGAATTTTAGATTCTCCCTTTACGGTCGTTTGATCTTCAAATATAGCATTTAAAGTTACTATTTGATTGGCCGCCGGTAGCACTTTCCCACGAATATTTAGTACTCGACTCATTTCAGTTACGGCATGGGCAAAATCACCTGTTATGGATGTTAATGCAGCTAGCATCAAATTCCCCAGTGAATGCCCTTCCAATTCGGCTGAATGAGAAAATCTATACTGGAACATTTCCTCCACTAATGGCTCGACATCTGAAAGAGCTGCTAATACATTTCGAACATCCCCAGGAGGTGGTATATCATATTCATCTCGAAGTCGCCCAGAGCTTCCTCCGTCATCTGCGACTGTTACGATTGCCGTAATATCCAGTGGAAATTTTTTCAAGCCACGAAGTAACGTAGATAGACCCGTACCTCCACCGAGTATAACTAGTTTTTTACGGCGTTTTGTAGGTTCCATTCCTTCATTCCTTTCTAATGACGACATCACGATGCGTAATTATGGTTTTGTCTTCTGCTCTCAATGACTTCCCGAAGTATTCTGCTAGTGTAACAGAGCGATGCTGCCCTCCGGTACATCCAAATGCAATTACTAGTTGGGTTTTTCCTTCTCTTTTGTATTGAGGAATCATGAAATTGAACAAATCCGTTAGCTTCTCGATTAATGTTTTAGTGTCAACCCATTTTAATACGTAGCTGGATACCTCTTCGTTAAGTCCTGATTTCAAGCGTAGCTCTTCTATATAATATGGATTAGGAAGAAAACGTACATCAAATACTAAATCCGCATCTATTGGAATACCATGCTTAAATCCAAAGGACATAACGTTTACAGTAAATACTTGACTGCTTTTAGAAGAAAATTCTTCTTGTATTTTTTCTCTCAGTTCTCGAGGTTTCATCTTGGAAGTGTTGTAAATGTATTGTGCTCTCCCCTTTAAATCAGAGAGCATTTGTCTTTCTTTTTTAATACCTTCTAAAGGTAATCCAGAGTTAGCAAGTGGATGAGAACGACGTGTTTCCTTATACCTTCTTACCAATACTTCATCACCGGAATCCAAAAACAATAATTTAGGCGTAACAGTTGTTGTCTCTTGTAGCTCATTAACAGAGTCTGCTAAAGAATGGAACATTTCCCCACCACGCAAGTCCATCACAACTGCAATATTTCGAGGTTGTTTATTCGAATCTATCATTAGTTTGATGAACGTACTCAATAATTCCGGTGGTAAATTATCAATGCAGTAATAGCCAAGGTCTTCAAAACTCTGGATAGCCACTGTCTTTCCAGCACCCGACATTCCAGTAATTATTACAACTTCCGTTTCGTGCTTTTGAAGACTATCCATTGCTCATTCTCCCTCCGTTGATTGCTGAATCGTTTCCTTTATCAAAGAAAAATCAGGTGTATATACAAATGTTCCATATTGTGTACCTTTTTCTTGAGCTGCAAATAATAGATTTGTTCTATCGCCTTCAGCCATTGGAAGATGGTGTAAGTCTTCGACGGAATGCCATTCTAATACACCTTCTGTTGTTACTTCGAAAGGTATTCCTTTTATGTCTTTAGCGACAAAAGTAAATAACATCCATTCATCTATACGCTTTCCATCTTCCTCTATGACCATTGTATAAATTCCTTTTAAATGAGGTTGTACAGGCACTGTATTCGTTTCTTCTGTAAATTCACGTACTGCGGAAACTAAAATAGATTCACCCATCTCCATTTTACCACCTGGTGCTACATACCAATTTCTTCTTGGTTTTTTTAATAATAAAACTTTATCATCTTTACATACGAGTAGGTTTGCTATTCTTTGCACAAATCATCACTCCGCATCTTTCATGTTCATAAATTATATTATACATTAAATTTCATAAAAAGAGGCTGCTTCACGATTAAAATCGCGAAACAGCCTGTCCAAATGTTTCTTATATAAAAAGGGGGTCAATTTATATTCTTTACTATACACTTTATTTATTTCAAGACTATTACAATCCGGTTAAGATAAAATTAAATTAAACGTTTGTAATTGTTTTGTCTTTCAATTTTTCAATATAGTGTTGCGCAGCTTGTGCAGCAATACTTCCATCTCCTGTAGCAGTGACAATTTGACGAAGCATTTTCTCACGAACATCCCCTGCGCCGAATATCCCAGGTACAGTTGTTTCCATTTTCTCGTTTGTTACAATATATCCACCGTCATTTAAAATACCTAAATTCGCGAAAGGTTTCGTTAATGGAAGCATCCCTACATATACGAATACGCCGTCTGTTTCAAATTCTCTTTCGGTACCGTCTACAGTAGACACTAAAGTAACACTTGCTACTTTTCCATCTTTTCCATGAATCTCTTTTAATGTAGTATTCCAGATAAAATCAATTTTCTCATTTGCAAAAGCACGGTCTTGAAGAATTTTTTGCGCACGTAGCTCGTCACGACGATGCACGATGGTTACTTTGTTCGCAAATTTAGTTAGGAATGCACCTTCTTCAACAGCAGAGTCTCCTCCACCTACAACTACAAGGTTTTTCTGTTTGAAGAATGCCCCATCGCAGACTGCACAGTAACTAACTCCACGTCCACCTAACTCTGTTTCTCCTGGAATACCCATTTTTTTATATTCCGCACCAGAGGAAATAATAACTGCTAACGCTTTATATTCTTTTCCACTAACTTTAACTGTTTTGTAATCCTCACCGTTAACAATTTCCGAAACATCTCCGTATGCGTATTCAGCACCGAACTTTTTCGCATGTTCAAACATTTTAGTAGATAGCTCTGGCCCTAAGATCATTTCAAATCCAGGATAGTTTTCCACTTCCTCTGTGTTCGCCATTTGTCCACCTGGGATCCCACGTTCGATCATTAATGTGGAAAGGTTTGCACGAGATGTATATACTGCAGCTGTCATTCCTGCAGGTCCAGCCCCAATTATAATTACATCATAAATTTTATCTTCAGTCATTTAGATTCCTCCTACATTGCTACTATCTTCAATCTATAGGATTTTTTCATACGCTTCAACTATTTTGCTTAGGAGTCGAAAAGGGGCAAAAATTGCATAAGTTCGTTAATATATTTAGTCAATGTATTTGTTGTGATGCCATATTGCTCTGCATAATATTTTTTCGTTACATTTTTAGAGCGCGATGATTCAAACATATACTCCGTTGCTGCTGCTAATGCACGTGGATTTTTGAAACCATAGGCTTTCTCTAAGCCACGTTCTACTAGAACAAACCACATTTGAAATAGAAATGTGTCTTCATGCTCTAAAGGCTTATATTTATCATACAATAGGTCTGTTGCTGCAATTACACGTAAAAAAGCTTTCTCTGCAGGAGACTTTTCATCAAAATCATGTCCTAAAGAATTAGCAAGGAATAGTTTCTCCATCGTTGTTAAGTCATCTACAACAATCCATTTAGGATGGGAAATAATTTCTTGACGATGCTTAGACTTTCCTAATAAGTAAAACCCATAAATACGTTCACTCACATGCTTATGCTCTATCTTTTCTAAAATATATTCCTTTTGAATTTTAGATGCAGCTTCATCAGATTCACTTTTTACTGGTAGCCACGGTTCAAATCCAGCTTTTTCCGGATCTAGCTTCAATAATGCTTTCCAAGCATTTTTAGCTATCTCTTCATGCCCAGAAAAATAAGCCGAATGGGAAAGCCAAAAATAAAATCCTGGATCGCCTTCAAAACCTTTTCGTTGTAAACTTCTAAGCCACTTAAATGCTTGTTCATATTTGCCTATTAACGCAAATGTCGCACCTAACTTATAGCGATGTTCAACAAAATAAGGGTTTATCTTGGTTAGTAATCCTACGATTTCTTCCAGCTCTTCTTCATTTTTTTCATAGTAATGAATCACAGCTAAATTGCATAGTGCGTGGATATTTCCTCTATTTTCATTGAGTACATCATGTAGCAAAGCCTTTGCCTGCTCTTCTTCGCCAATATAAAAATAAGCAAGTGCCAAATTATTGAATGCTGCCCAAAAATCTGGATGGTCCACTACGATGGATTCTAATAATTCTACCGCCTCAGCAAACTTACCTTGCTCCATCAATCTTCTCGATTTTTCTTGTAAAAACAACGCTTCACCAGATGGCGTATCTACCTGAAGTGATACCACATCCTCTTGCTCCGTGAAGTCTACAATCTCCATTGCTTCTTCCGTGTATTCCCCTTGGATATCCATCTCCAAATACATTTGGGCGAATTTGTTCGCTTCAACAAAATTTCCTAGATGGGCATTTACCTCCGCCAAAAAGAATACAATTTCTGATTCGTTATGGTCAATTGCATGGGCACTTCTCAAAAGCTCATGGGCTAGTTCAAAATTATCTATTTCCATTTGTAATATCGCATACTGTAGTAATATCATGGGATCATTTGGACTTAGTTCTGCTGCTCGTTTTAAATATTTATGTGCTTTTTCATATTGTTCTTTTTGTAGTTCATCTAAAGCTTTTTTATAGTAGTATTCACCCGTAGGTAAAAACGAAATTATATTTTCTCTAAGAACTTTTTTACTTTTTTTATTCAATATAATCCTCCGAAAAATAATAAGGAACGTTTAAAAAAACGTCCCTTATTAGTATATCCTTCAGTATACCACATATATTTACTTTTTATCTGCTTTGGCATCATGTCTTTTTTGCAGTACTTGCAGTAGATCATAGAAGCTTACTTGTTGGTTTTGTAGAAGAACTAACAGATGATAAAGAAGATCTGCTGCCTCCCATTTCAACTCTTCCCCATCATTATTTTTGGAAGCGATGATAACTTCGGATGCTTCTTCTCCAACTTTCTTACAAATTTTATCTACACCTTTCTCAAACAGGTACGTCGTATATGCACCTTCTGGCATAGACTGCTGTCTTTCTTCTATAGTATTGATGAGAGTTGTTATTGTATTATATCCTACGGTGTCATCTAGTTTTTCTAATATATTATGAAAACATGTATCTTCTCCAGTATGGCATGCTGGTCCTGTTGGTAGTACCTCTACTACTAATGCATCCGAATCGCAATCTGACTTAATAGAAACTACTTTTTGAGTATTCCCTGAGGTTTCCCCTTTATGCCAAAGTTGTTGTCTACTACGGCTAAAAAACCAAGTTTCTCCAGTTTCGACTGTTTTTGCATATGCTACCTCGTTCATGTAAGCAAGTGTTAACACTTCTCTTGTAATGGCATGCTGTACAATTACAGGTATTAAGCCTTTTTCATCATAAGTTAAATTAGTCATAATTGTTCTACTCCTCTTTCATTCGAAGTATACGAATGCTTGTGTACTTATTTGGCCGCTTCTTGTAGAGCTTCAGTTAAAGAAAATCGTTCATTGTACAATGCTTTACCCGTAATAACACCAGCAACAGTCGTCGTTTGTGCTAATTTAGCTACTGCTGTAATATCTTCTAAGGAACTTATTCCACCCGATACAATAACAGATAGTCCAGTTTCTTCTGCTAGTTCTTTATTTGCCACTAAGTTTGGACCTTGAAGCGTTCCATCTGTTGCAATGTCCGTGAAAATTACGTGCTTAGCACCTTTAGAAGCAAAATACTGTCCTACTTCGACGGCAGATTGTGTGGAGGTTTCTAGCCATCCATGTGTAGCCACCATTCCATCCTTTGCATCAAGTCCGATGACAATTCTATCACCGCCGAATTCTTCTATTAACCCCACTACTAATTCTGGTTGTGAAATAGCAAGACTTCCTATAATTACACGATTTACATCGTTATTCAAATAAAATTGAACATCATCCTTCGTACGAATTCCTCCACCAATTTGCACACTAACTGGCAGTTCCTTGGCGATACGAATAACTTCATCAGCATGGATTTTCTCACCGTCTTTTGCACCGTCTAAATCTACTAGATGTATCCAAGTTGCCCCTTCATCCGCAAATTTTTTAGCCATCTCGAATGGAGAATCGCCATAAACGGTTTCTTGCTCATAATCCCCTTGATACAGGCGGACGCATTTCCCATCTTTCATATCGATTGCTGGGTAAACTTGAATGGACGTCATATTATTCTCTCCTTCTTATGTAAGTAGACCTTTTGTAGAAGGAACGCCCTTCACTCGATCGTCTTTTGTAATAGCTTCATCAATCGCTCGAGCTAACGCTTTGAAGATCGCTTCGATCATATGATGTGTGTTTGCTCCATAATGAACGATGACATGGACATTCATACGTGCTTCCAATGCAAATTTCCAAAGGAACTCATGTACAAGCTCAGTATCAAAATTACCAACTTTTTGAGTTGGGAATTGTGCACGGAACTCTAAATGCGGACGATTTGAAATATCTATTACCACTTGCGCTAGTGCATCATCCATTGGTACAAAAGCATTTCCGTAGCGTTTAATACCTATTTTATCTCCTAATGCTTGTTTCACTGCTTGCCCTAGAACAATTCCGATGTCTTCAGTCGTATGGTGATCATCGATATATGTATCTCCCTTAGCTTTAATAGAAGCATCAAATAAACCATGCTTAGTAAATAAGTCCAGCATATGATCCATAAAAGGGACACCTGTATCTATTTCCGCTTTTCCTTCACCATCTAAGTCTATTTCAACCCATACTTTTGTTTCATTCGTCATTCTTTCTATTTTCGCTGCTCTCTTATTTGTCATTTTGAATCCTCCTTTTTCCAGCTCCTCGACTCTACAGACCTAGCATGTCCTTCTAATTGCTCTAGTCTAGCTAAGCGGGCAATTTTAGGATATTGTTCTTTCCACATTTCTTCTGAATAATAGACGATACTTGTTTTCTTCACGAAATCGTCCACACTTAACCCACTTGAAAATCTTGCCGTGCTATTTGTCGGTAGTACATGATTCGTACCAGCAAAGTAATCTCCTACTGGTTCACTACTGAATCTCCCAATGAAAATAGCTCCTGCATGCTTAATCTTTTGACTTAGTTCTTCGGGTTGCTCTGTAATAATTTCCAAATGTTCTGGTGCTAGCTCATTCACTGCAGCTACCGCTTGCTCCATTGATTCAGCGATATAAATACACCCAAAGTTTTCGATCGAACTGCGAGCAATATCTTCTCTAGGAAGAAGCTTTAATTGCTTTTCTACTTCTTTTGACACTTGTTCTGCAAGGGATGTACTCGTTGTGATTAATACCGAACTTGCAAATCGATCATGCTCTGCTTGAGCAAGAAGATCTGCCGCTAGTTCATCCGCATAGGCTGTATCATCTGCAATAATCGCTATTTCACTAGGACCTGCTATCATATCGATTGCTACCCTGCCAAATACTTCTCTTTTGGCAAGTGCTACAAAACTATTACCTGGTCCTGTTATTTTATCTACCGCTTTAATAGTTTCAGTACCGTAGGCAAGAGCCGCAATTGCTTGTGCTCCACCAACCTTATATATTTCTGTAATGCCCGCAATACGTGCTGCTACTAATACAGAATCAGGTAGATTCCCTTCCAAATTTGGCGGTGATACGATGACCACTCTTTCTACTCCAGCTACAATTGCAGGAATAGCGTTCATTAATACTGAAGAGGGATAAGCCGCTGTTCCACCCGGTACATATAAACCTACCGCATCTAGTGGTGAAATTTTATATTGAATATATGAGTTTTTAGCTAATGGGAAGTCTATTTGACTGCGAGCCTGCTCTGTATGAAATGCTCTAATATTAGCTGCAGCCTCTTCTAAATCTCCTATCAATTGTTTATCAAACTTAGCGTATGCTTCATCCACTTCTTCTTTGGATACTTTAAGTGACTCCAGTTTGGCACCATCCCATTTTTCCGTGTAACGAAGAAGGGCTTCATCTCCGTTCTGGCGTACATCCGCAATTACCTCACGAACAGTCATTAAATAATCTGGATCTGGTTGTTCAACGGAACGCAGTAATGAAATTGTATCTGTAAGCTTTTCTATTTTCATAGGATTCCCTACCTTTTGTTCAATTCATTTTTTAATTGTGCAACGAAAACATTGATTCGCTCACTTTTCACTCGATAGCTTACAGGATTGACGATCAATCGAGATGAGATAGAAACAATCTTTTCATATTCAACTAAGCCATTTTCCTTAAGTGTCTGTCCAGTGGAAACAATATCTACAATACGATCTGCAAGACCAATCATTGGTGCGAGTTCAATTGAGCCATTCAACTCAATGATTTCCACTTGCTCTCCTTTTTCCTTGTAGAAGTTTGTAGCAATTCTTGGATACTTTGTTGCAACACGTGGAGCAATCTCATTCATTTTCGTGTTCGGAATGCCAGCAGTTGCTATATAACAATTACTAATATGTAGATCCAATAACTCATGGACATCGCGGTGCTGCTCCAATAAAACATCCTTACCCGCAATACCGATGTCCGCTACACCATGTTCAACATATACAGGAACATCCATCGGTTTTGCCAATATGAATTGAATGCGTTCATATGGAGCCTCAACGATTAACTTTCTCGAATCACTAATCTCTGCAGGCAAGTTAAATCCAGCTTGCACAAATAATTTATATGCTTCTTCAAAAATACGACCTTTTGGCATTGCAATTGTTAACTCATTCACGTAAAGAACCACCTTCGGACACGATAACCACTTCATCGAATATTTGTTTAAACGCTTCTAGATCATTTACACTTTCTATGTATTGCAATGTCACGTATTCCGATGCATTTCTTCTAGCTTCCGCTAATACATTCGCTTTAGAAAAGGATCCTTTATCAAATAAAAGAAGTGTATGTTTTTCCTTTATTATTTGTTTCGGTAATACCTCCAATAATCTATCTACTCTAATTCCAAATCCAGTAGCACCAACTTTTTCATCGAATTTTTTAAATAGCTCATCGTATCGTCCACCATTCCCAATGGAGAATCCACTTCCTGCAGCGTGAATTTCAAACAGCATACCAGTGTAATAGCTCATATGACTCGCTAATGAAAAATCGAACGATACAATTGAAAAGTCATTCAATTGGAATTCTAATAAATTTTGAAGTTCTTCCACCTGATTAATTAGGTATTGTTGGTCGTCATTAAGGAACTGTCGGAAATCCGTAAATGTATTAGACTCTATTGTGTAATCTATTATTTTCATAAGACGTTCTTTTTGTTCTTCTAATAAGTTCATGCTTTCTAACTTTTGTGAGAAACCTACTAAATTTTTCTCTACTAATAATTGTCTTAGCATTTCTACCTGTTTCGTATTATCTGTGTTGTTTGTTAAGAAAGCAGTTAGGATCTCAGCATGTCCAATTGTAATTTGGAAGCTTTCTACCCCTAAAGCCTTCAATAGTTCTATCGCAGTATATATTATTTCACTATCTGCGTATGGGCTAAAATCCCCAACAAGTTCAAGTCCTAGCTGCTCAAACTCTGCCGGTCTCCCACCTTCTCGTTGTTGTGCACGAAATACATCTGCATAGTACGCTAATCGTAACGGATTTTTTTCCTTTAATAACTTAGAAGCTGCTATTCTAGCAATCGGAGTCGTCATATCAGGACGCAATACAAGCATCTCGCCTTGATTGTCTACTAATTTAAACAAAGAAGACTCATCAATAGCAGAAGCCTTTCCGATTGTTTCAAAATACTCCACGGAAGGCGTTTTTATAAAGTCATACCCTTTTGTACGTATAAAATCCCTTGCAATCGATCGTATAGATTCTTTTTGTTCGTTTACTTCAGGAAATGAATCTCTCATTCCAAGTGGCTTCTCGAACATTTGAATTTTGCTCATTTGAACACCCCTTACATTACTTTAACACACTAGAGAACTAATAAGATGAATTAATAGAATTTTATACTATTTTTACCTTTTCGTCAACATGTCGGTTTTTCCTCTATACGAGAAAGACAGTCTTAGTCAATGACCGTTAAGTATTACCGTTGATTTCCGCTACGGCGGACGCTTTTCGCGGGCATGGCTACAGTCTCCTCGTCACTATGTTCCTGCGGGGTCTTCAGCTCATGCTATTCCCGCAGAAGTCGCCGCCTGCTCTCCAATCAACTAGTATAGGTAATAACAAAGATTACAGGTTACTATTATCTTTATTGACTTAGAATAATCCAATCGTCTTAGCGACTAGCTATGTTAAACCTTTTGGGGGTACTACTTACTTCATTATTGTAGTGGAAGGTGGCGACTCCTGCGGGATAAGTGAGACAGATGGGACATCACAACGGTGATGGCCCATCGCTCACCCCGCGGAAAGCGTCCGCCTGAAACGGAAATTAGCAGGATTTAAGGACAAATCTTATTCTTCAAAATACCTAGACCACTGGATTTATGAAACGAAAAATTGTGCTCTTTCAAAAAAGCTATCCTTCTTAGTTCAACACTAAGTAGAATAGCTTTTCATTATTTATTATTTCGTTCTAGCATTTGTTCCTTCGTATAAATAATACGCATTGGATTTCCTCCAACAAAGCATCCTTCTGGAACGTCTGCATTGACGAGTGTTGCTGCAGAAACAATGGCATCATTCCCAATCGTAATACCTGGCAAAATTGTCGTATTTGCCCCTATCAGTACTCGATTACCGATAATGACATCTCCAATACGATACTCATCGATCAAATATTCATGCGCAAGAATCGTCGTGTTGTATCCGATAATGGAATTGTCACCTACTTTAATACGCTCTGGGAACATTACATCTACCATTACCATTAAGGCAAAAGACGTTTCTTTGCCAACTTCCATTTTCAGAAAAACACGATAGAAAAAATTTTTCCAGCTTAAAAAAGGGGAATATCTAGCGGCTTGAATAAAGATAAAGTTCTTCATAACTTTCCAAAATGGAACAGTATCATACACATGCCAAAGCGAGTTTGCCCCTTTTACAGGATACCGTTCTGTTCTCCTCATACACGCTGCCCTTTTGCTATATCAAGTAAGTCACTCATTTGATGTAGCATATAAGTAGGATTATAAGTAGACAAGAATGCTTCTCCTTTGATGGACCAAGCTACAGCAGCTGTATCAACTCCAGCTCTTTGCCCACCTACGATATCATGAAAATTGTCGCCAATCATAAGCGCCTCTTCCTTATTAGCTCCAATTCTTTGTAATGCTATTTGAATAGGCTCAGGATTAGGCTTTGTATATGTAACATCGTCAAAGCCAACAATTGTATCAAATAATGTTTCACATTCCATTATTTTTAGACCTCTATCGATCATTTCCCGTCTTTTAGTAGAAACAATTGCCAGTTTATAGCCCTCCTTTTTTAGTTGTCGTAATGTTTCTACGACTCCATCAAATGGAGCTACCATTTGGTCATGGCGTTCCAGATTCCATTTACGATAGGAAGCAGTTAAAGTCTCCGTTAAAGTTGGGTCTATCGCATCAAATGTTTCAAATAATGGTGGTCCTAAAAACGGGAGGACAGTCTCCCGACTATATTTCCCCGGAAATGTTTCGCCTAAAACATGTAAAAAAGATTCAATAATTAGTTCGTTCGTATCTAATAATGTTCCATCTAAATCAAAAAGTAGTGCTTTATAGTTTTTCACGGGATTACCACTTCCTTATGTTTACTTTGCTCCGCTTTCCTCCAAACATAAGCAACTACTATCGTTAATATGAAAGCAGTTAGCAATCGTATTAATAATAATGGCCAGATTGGGATTCCTAACGGAACGAAGATTAAAGTATCCTCGACCACGGCGTGACATGCCACTAAGAAAATAAATGCTAATGTCGCATCCTTTTTACTTACTCCATCCTCTTGCACTGCTTGAATCATTACACCTGCTCCATATGCAAGTCCAATCACTAGACCAGCTACAAGCGTTAGGGAAGCGTTTGGTTTTACACCAATAATTTTCGTAAAAGGAGCTAGTTTTTCTGAAAACTTTTGTAAATAATTCCGGTCTTTTAAAAACTGAATAATTACCATCAACGGTATGACAATTACCGCTAATTGTATAACGCCGAACGTCGCCTTTTGTAAGCCAAACAAAATAATTTCTCCCCATCCATCAGGAACTTGCTGACTTACTTGTAGCGCACCATATTTCGCTACCTCTCCTCCACCTTGCCACACGAGGTTAATAATGATAGCAGACATAATTGCCAAACCAAAGCGAACAACCAATACAACCCATAATTTCACTCCAACTCGAAGGGCGACTCCAGTTTCAATGAAAATATTATGAGAAAAGGATAACATCGTCGCTAGTATGAAAACTTCCTTAACTGTCAATTCCAGAGATAGTATCCCTGCTATCCCTGCATATAAATTTAATGCATTACCTAGCACTAAAGGAATTGCAGCCTCTCCCCGAAGTCCTAATAGCCCCATAAATGGGGAGATGATATCAATAATCCAAGGTAGAACAGGAGTATATTGCAAAATCACAACGATTAATGTAATTGGGAAAATTACTTTGCTTAATGTCCATGTCGTTTTAAGACCAGCAAACAGTCCATTTTTCAACGTCCCCATCTTATCCCAGCTTTCTTACTTATCTTGATAATGAATAACGGGTTTTACCTTCACTCTTCTATATATAAAGACAATAATAGCAACTACAATAGTCACAATAGAAACGACTTGTGCAGTTCGTAATTCTCCTATTAAATAGAGACTGTCAGTACGCATCCCTTCGATGAAAAATCTTCCGATAGAGTACCATGCTGCGTAGAATAACACCATTTCACCTCGACGCAAATTCATTTTACGAAGTAATATTAGAATAACAACGCCTACAAAGTTCCAGATGGATTCATATAAAAATGTCGGGTGATAATACTTCCCATCTATATACATTTGCTCGATAATCCAGTTTGGAAGCATTAAATTTTCTAAAAAAGTTCTCGTTACTTCTCCGCCATGAGCTTCTTGGTTGATGAAATTTCCCCAACGTCCTATAGTCTGTCCGATTAAAATACTTGGTGCTACTATATCGGCAACCTTCCAAAAAGATGAGCCACGTTTTTTAGTGAAAATATAGGCCGTGATAAATGATCCAATCAATGCCCCGTGAATCGCAATTCCGCCATTCCAAATTTCAATAATCTTCCCTGGATTTTGACTATAAAAATCCCATTTAAAAATAACATAGTAAATACGTGCACTAATAATAGCGATTGGAACTGCCCAAATGAGTAAATCTGTTAAATAATCTGGATGGAAACCTCTCTTTACCATTTCTTTTTGTGCCACGAAAAATGCTAATACTATACCCAGTGCAATTATTACTCCATACCAACGTACCTCTAACGGCCCTAGAGAAAAAGCTACCGGATCAATTATTTGTAATAAACTCATATGTAACTCCCTTCAGACATTTATTAATAATCTACTTCTGCATTTTGTTCTATAACATCATTTAAACGCTTGGCGAAATCTTCTGCAGCATTTACCCCCATCTTTTTTAATCGATGATTCATTGCTGCTACTTCAATAATTACTGCTATATTTCTACCCGGACGAACTGGAACAGTTAGCTTTGTAATTGCAGTATTAATAATTTCCATTTTCTCTTCTTCGAGACCTAGACGGTCATATGTCTTTTTCTCATCCCAAATTTCTAATTCGATGACAAGCGTAATACGTTTATAGCTTCGAATGGCACTGGCCCCGAATAATGTCATTATATCAATAATGCCTAATCCGCGAATTTCTAAGAGATGCTCAATTAGCTGTGGGGCACTCCCAACTAACGTATCCTCTCCCTCTTGTCTAATTTCCACACAATCATCCGCTACTAAACGGTGCCCCCTTTTCACTAACTCTAATGCCGTTTCGCTTTTTCCGACTCCACTTTTTCCAGTGATTAGCACACCAACCCCATAAATATCTACAAGTACACCATGTACAGCAGTAGAAGGTGCTAACCTACTTTCTAAAAAGTTTGTAAGCATACTTGAAAATCTTGTTGTAGGCAAACTAGTCGTTAATACAGGAACTGAACTTTCATTGGATGCATCGATTAACTCCTGAGGCACTTCCATTCCATGAGAAACAATAATTACCGGTGTATCCTGAGCACAAAGTTTTCTCATACGTTCACTTTTTTCTTTTGGCTGTAGTAAAGCAAAAAAAGAAATCTCTGTCTTCCCTAAAAGCTGTATACGATTTGAAGGATAATGTGTAAAATATCCTGCAATTTCAATTCCCGGTCTAGAAATATCGCTTACGGAAATATGACGCCCGATGCCTTCTTTCCCACTTATCAGTGTGAGATTCAAATGTTCTTTAATATCCTTTGTCGTCACATGAGACATACCCCTAAACTCCCTTCGTCCTACAAATTAAACCTAATATCTATTTTATCATGATTAACAACTTAAATTGTATCCATTTAACTTTTCCTTCTCTATTTAAAAGAAGAAAGGAGGTTTTTTCGATGAAAATTATGCTAGATGCAGGCCATGGACCTGACACTATCGGAAAACAAACACCAGATGGGAAAATGAAAGAGTTTGAATTTAATGAGGTGGTTGCTCAGTATGTAAAAAATGAACTCACTACTTTTGGCCTGGTAGTTATGAATAGTCATAACAGGGAGAGAGATGTTCCACTTGAAGAGAGAAGCAATTTAGCTAACAAAATGGGAGTTGACGCGTTTATCTCTATCCATGCCAACGCGTATGGCACCACATGGAATAGCGTAAGTGGAATTGAAACATTTACCTATACGAAGCCTTCCGAGCAATCAATTATTCTTGCGTCGTTAATCCAAACCTCTCTATGCTCTATTACAGGAAGATCAAACCGAGGAGTAAAAAAGGCAGATTTTGCAGTTGTTCGAGATACTCGAATGCCTGCAGTATTAGTGGAATGTGGATACATGACGAATAAAAATGAAGCAAAATTATTACACTCTATAGAATATAGAAAGCGCTGTGCGAAAGCCCTTGTTTTTGCGATCCTATGTTGGATTCAGCAAAAGCGTTAATCGAGGGAAAAACTTGAAAGCATATTATAAAACCAAAATCCGGTTTTTGATGCAAAACCTGTTCCTATCGTTTTCTGTTGGTTTTGGATAGCCTTCTTACATTTAACATGCAATCTATATTATTCAGAGAGCCTGGTGTAATGATTTTGTATGTACACGATCCTATAAGATGCCCTATTTTATCTTTACTTGCTCTCATCTATTGTTTACTTGCTATCACTTGTTACTTACCTGCAGTCGACGACGCTTTACTTGCTCTACGTCTATATTTACTTGCGGTACTCTTCCTTTTACTTGCGAAACGGATAATTTTTCCAAAGTTTATTGTTGATTTACACTCGATATGTGCACATGTAGTGAAAGTCAGCGCCTCCTGCGGGAACAGAGTTAGGCGAAGCGTGGAGGCCGGTTTATTTATATATGCTTATTTTTCAAAATAAAAAAGTGGAGGGGAATAATATCCCACTCCACTTTTTATTGGTTTAACTATCCACCATTGGGATGAAGAAATCCTAAATGATGGAAGTAATAATTTATTTATTCGCCTTCTACTGTATATCGAACAACAACAGATCCTGTTTTTGCATCACCGTATACTCGTAAAGGCACAGCTTCTGAATCCACTATTTTTGTGAATCCTACTTTTTTGTTTAATAGTTGCTCTGATTGGTTCAGATGAGTGACATCAGCCAATTGAACATCTATTTTACCAATTTGAGAAGTAGCTTCTCCTTTTATCGAAACATCTTTTGGAATATACAGTTCGACCGTTCCGGCTACTGCTGTTCCTTCTATTTTGCGGGCTGCTTTATCTTTTGTTGTTAAAATAACATGTCCACTTACCGATGAACCTTCTATTTCCTTGAGCTTACCATCTACGTAAATACGACCATTCATCGTTTCTACTTCAATCGTTTCTCCTTCAACCTGCTGAACTTGAACCGATCCATTAACCGTTTCGATATCAGCTCTTTCAAACTTCAATTCATCTAATTCCACTTTACCATTTGTTGTTTTCACTTTGAATGAGTTTGCCTCTAAATTTTTAGCGATGAACTCACCATTAAATAATCGTGCAGAAATATAATTATACTCTTTCTTTGGAACATATAACGTTACTTGGACAGAAGTTGTTTTCATATCACTATATACGCGTAATTTGTTTCCTTCTGTTGAGAAGATAAATTCTTCATGGAAACGTGCCTTTGCTTCTTCTTCTGTTGAATTTCTAAAAGTTTTCACTTTAACAGAAGCACGTACATGCTCTTCTTCCGTAGAGTGAACTTCAACTTTACCATTCGCAATATTAATAGAGATATCTGTAAAATTTACATCCTCTTTGATGAATTGTTCTTCAAAAGTAACTGGGTCTCCGAATGGCATTTCAAAATCTTTCATTTTGTCGACTGTGCCTTGCATGAACTGCATGAATCGCTCACCCATTACGCTAAAGTCGCGCTTCAAATCTTCCACGAAATCGGTATTATTGTTTTGTGACTTTTTATATTCTTTTTCCTCAGGTACAAACGGTGTTGCAGGTGTAGTTTGTTTTCCTAGCTCTTCTAGTAATGCCAAAGCTTCTTGTGCAGTAATCGTGCCATTTTCAACCATATCTAAAATACGTTTTCGTTCTTCTTGCATAGTGAAAGGCCTCCTCATGAATTTATACTATAAATCATTTTACTTACATTACTATATACGATTGAAAAATCAAAAAGTTTCATCATGTAGTCGATACGGGACTTTTTTTCTTTTTAGTCGCTTTTGTTACTACTTGATCCATCCGTTGTCTATCTCTTTCTAAAATGGTTTTCAAGTACTTCCCTGTATATGAATCTTTCGATGCAATAATTTTCTCTGGTGTACCTACTGCAACGATTGTTCCTCCTTTATCTCCACCTTCTGGTCCTAGATCAATCATATAATCTGCTGTTTTAATGACATCCAGATTATGCTCAATCACTAATACGCTATCTCCGTTATCTACTAAACGTTGAAGTACTATTAGCAATCTTGCGATATCGTCTACATGAAGACCTGTAGTAGGTTCATCCAAAATATAAAAAGACTTCCCGTTAGAACGCTTGTGTAATTCAGATGCTAGCTTCACTCGCTGCGCCTCACCACCAGATAGAGTCGTTGCTGGTTGCCCTAATTCCATATATCCAAGTCCCACATCTACAATTGTTTTTATCTTCCGACTGATTTTCGGGTGGTTTTCGAAAAAGGCATAGCCGTCTTCTGCAGTCATTTTTAGGACATCCGCAATATTCTTGCCCTTGTATTGCACTTCCAAAGTCTCACGATTATATCTTTTTCCATGGCAGACTTCACATGGTACATAGACATCAGGTAGGAAGTGCATTTCAATTTTGAGAATCCCATCTCCGCGACAGGCCTCACAACGTCCGCCTTTTACATTGAAACTGAATCTACCTTTTTTGTATCCTCTTACTTTTGCTTCATTTGTCGTTGCAAAAAGGTCACGAATATCATCAAAAACTCCTGTATAGGTAGCTGGGTTAGATCTCGGGGTACGACCGATTGGAGACTGATCAATCTCAATAACTTTTTCTAGCATTTCCATACCTTCGACACCTTTATTGACGCCGGGTTTCACTCTTGAGCGGTTTAACTTCTGGGCTAATGATTTATATAATATTTCATTTACTAATGTACTTTTCCCTGATCCTGAAACTCCTGTAACAGCTGTAAATACACCTAATGGAATATCTACACTCACGTTTTTCAAGTTGTTTTCTGAAGCGCCTTTTATTTTGATAAAGCGACCATCTGGTTTTCTTCTATCCACAGGAAGTGGAATAAACTTTTGACCACTTAAATATTGTCCGGTTAAAGACTTTTTATTTTTCATCACTTGTTCAGGAGTTCCTGCAGCGATTATTTCTCCGCCATGCACTCCTGCACCTGGTCCCACGTCTATTAAATAGTCTGCCGCCATCATTGTATCTTCATCATGCTCTACAACTATTAAGGTGTTCCCAATATCTCGCATATTTTTTAATGTTTCGATCAATCGATCATTATCTCGTTGATGTAACCCTATAGAGGGTTCATCCAAAATATATAATACCCCTGTCAGTCTTGAGCCAATTTGAGTTGCCAGACGAATACGTTGCGCTTCCCCACCTGATAACGTTCCAGAAGCACGGTTTAATGTTAAATAATCTAGTCCAACATTATCCAGAAAACCTAAACGTTCATTAATCTCTCTCAGCACAAGTCGAGCAATTTGCATATCTTTTTCAGATAAGCTCAGTTCATTGAAAAACTTATTTGCTTCTTCAATGGAGTACTTTGTAATTTCCCCAATATGTAGGGAATTTATCTTAACTGCAAGTGTTTCTTCTTTTAGGCGATAGCCATTACATGTAGGACAGTCATGCTGCTCCATATATTTTTCCATTTGCTCACGAATATAATCGGACGACGTATCTTTATATCTCCGCTCTATATTCGCAAGAACTCCTTCAAATGAAATCATGCTATCTCGAACTTGTCCAAACTCATTTTCATATCGAAAACGGAATTTATCATTGTCTGACCCATACATAATTTTGTTCCATTGATCAATCGGCAATTTTTCAACTGGAACATTCATTTTTATTTTGTAATGCTTACATACTGCCTCTAAGAGTTTCGGATAATACTGAGAGCTCGTTGGCTGCCATGCAACAATGGCTCCGTCTGCTAGAGTGACGCTTTTGTCTGGAACAACTAAATCGGGATCCACCTCTAACCTTGTACCAAGTCCATCACAATCAGTACAAGCACCAAATGGACTATTAAAAGAAAACATTCGTGGTTCTAATTCTCCTATAGAAAATCCACATATCGGACAGGCGTGATGCTCACTAAATAGAATTTCTTCGTGTTCCATAACATCTATTAAAACTTTGCCATCTGCAATTCTTAGAGCTGACTCTAGAGAATCACTAAGCCTTGCAGCAACTCCTTCTTTCATAATAATTCTGTCGATGACAACTTCAATATTATGTTTTTTATTTTTATCTAGGTTGATATCATCGTCTAAATCGATTAACTCTCCATTAATACGTACACGAACGAAACCTTCTTTTTTCATCTCTTCCAAAAGCTTTACATGAGTCCCTTTACGTCCTGAAACAATTGGTGCCAGCACTTGCATCTTGGTTTTTTCTGGATATTCACTTAAGCGATCAACCATCTGTTCAATCGTTTGAGATGAAATTTCAATACCATGATTTGGACATATTGGTTTTCCAACTCGAGCATACAATAGTCGCATATAGTCATAAATCTCCGTCACAGTAGCTACTGTAGAGCGTGGGTTTTTACTAGTTGTTTTTTGATCGATAGAAATAGCTGGTGATAGTCCCTCAATGACGTCGACATCTGGCTTTTCCATTTGCCCCAAAAATTGTCGTGCATAGGCTGATAATGACTCTACATATCGACGTTGTCCCTCCGCGTAAATTGTATCGAAAGCTAAGGAGGATTTACCAGAGCCAGAAAGGCCAGTCATGACTACTAGCTTATCTCTTGGTATTTTCAAGCTTACATTTTTTAAATTATTTGCACGTGCACCTTGAATCACGATTTCTTGATTTTTCAACTTCTATCACCCTTCCAGCTTCAGTTCCAAAATTGCATCGCGTAATTCTGCAGCTCGTTCAAAATTAAGTGCTTTAGCTGCATCTTTCATTTCTTTTTCTAGATTTTCTAGAAGTGTTGCCTTTTCTTCTTTCGTTAATGGTTTTCCGCTTATTAAGCGTTGTGCATATGTTTCTTCCTCTTCTGCAACCTGTGATGCACGGATAACATCGCCTATTTTCTTTTGAATTGTTTTTGGTGTGATGCCATGTTTTTCGTTATATTCCAATTGAATTGTTCGGCGACGTTTCGTTTCATCAATTGCTTTTCGCATAGAGTCTGTCATTTTATCCGCATACATAATAACTTCTCCATTAGAATTACGTGCAGCACGACCAATAGTCTGGATTAATGAACGTTCAGAACGTAAAAACCCTTCTTTATCGGCATCTAATATTGCTACTAGAGACACCTCTGGTATATCTATTCCTTCTCGCAACAAGTTAATTCCTATTAGTACATCGTAGGTACCTAAACGAAGTTCCCGAATAATTTCAGTACGCTCTAGTGTCTTTACTTCTGAATGTAAATACTGTACCTTTATACCGATTTCCTTTAAGTAGTCCGTTAAATCCTCCGACATTTTTTTCGTTAACGTCGTAATTAAAACACGCTCATTTTTAGCCGATCTTTCATGTATTTCATTGATTAAATCATCTATTTGACCTTCAATAGGCTTCACTGTTATGACTGGGTCCAATAGTCCTGTAGGACGGATAATTTGTTCCACCATTTCCGGTGTATGCTCTAGCTCATAAGGGCCAGGTGTTGCTGAAACAAATATAGCTTGGTTAATATGTTTTTCATATTCAGTAAATGTAAGGGGGCGATTATCTAGAGCAGATGGCAATCGGAATCCGTAATTTACTAGCACAGATTTCCTCGCTTGGTCACCATTATACATTCCTCTTACTTGAGGTAATGAAACGTGACTTTCATCTACTACGAGTAAAAAGTCTTCTGGAAAATAATCAAGTAATGTGTAAGGAACCGCTCCAGCTTCTCTTAATGTTAAATGTCTAGAGTAGTTTTCAATGCCTGAACAAAATCCCATTTCCTCCATCATTTCTAAATCATACCTAGTTCGTTGCTCCAATCGCTGAGCCTCTAAAAGCTTATCCTCGCTCCTCAAATACGCAAGCTGTTCTTCTAGTTCTTTTTCAATATTTGCTATGGCCAGCTTCATCTTTTCTTCACGGGTAACGAAGTGGGACGCAGGGAATATAGCTACGTGGTCACGTTCTCCTAAAATTTCTCCAGTAAGCGCATTAACTTCACGAATACGATCAATCTCATCTCCAAAGAACTCCACACGAAGACACTTTTCATCACGTGAAGCCGGAAAAATTTCTACTACATCTCCACGAACACGGAATTTTCCGCGTACGAAGTTCAAATCGTTTCGTTCATATTGAATATCGACGAGTTTACGTAATAGCTGATTACGATCTATTTCCATTCCGGTTCTTAATGATAAGACCATCTCTTTATATTCCTCAGGATTACCTAAACCGTAAATACAGGATACTGATGCGATAATAATGACATCTTTTCTTTCAAATAAAGAAGAAGTAGCAGAATGTCGGAGCTTATCTATCTCCTCGTTAATACTAGAATCTTTTTCTATAAATGTATCGGTTGATGGAACATATGCTTCTGGTTGAAAATAATCATAGTAACTAACGAAGTACTCGACCGCATTGTTCGGAAAAAACTCTTTAAACTCATTATATAATTGACCCGCTAGTGTTTTGTTATGTGCCATCACTAATGTCGGTTTGTTTATCTGTTGAATTACATTTGAAATAGTATATGTTTTACCTGTGCCTGTCGCACCTAGTAAGGTTTGATATCTTTTCCCTTCATTAACCCCTTCTACTAGTTCTTTAATTGCTTCTATTTGATCTCCCGCTGGCTCATACGGAGCTTGCAAGTCAAAAGTTTGTTCCATACATAAGCCTCCCATTTTTTTGAATAATTTCAGTTTAACATACTCTTTTTTTGATTCCTACTAAAACGAACATATGTTTTTTTAATATAATAAAAAGCCACTGATACCAGTGACTTTCGACTTCATTATTATCTTTTCGATGCTTCTTGTGCTAAATATAATCCTACCTTATGGTTTTGTCTCCAAATCGCATCCCACTTCGATAGAGGTACAGGTTGCTCTCCAATATATGGAGAAATTTCTAGTGTAATACCAGGCATTTTCGTTTCCTGGATAAACCAATCAGCAGATGCTCCAGAGCCTGGCAAATATTGAGGCGGCATTACTTTATAACCGGTAAGTTTCGATAATGTTTTTGCCAGCGCTTGATCGCGCTTAGATTCTGCTGTCTTTTGATAGTTAAACCAGTACATTATTTGTCCCGAAGAGTGATAAGAAATATACGTTTTAAACTTATGTTTCTTGACGAAATCTCGAAACGCCTTTGACTCCGGTTCACTAAAAGCACTCGGTCCTTTATACGCCATATATGCTGGTTGCTTATGTCCACCTTTGATCTTATCCCAACCAGAGGCAAAGTTATCGTTTAAATCTACCCCGCGTATATTCGATTTCCATCTATTAAAATTAGAGTTTCCATTAATTTTTGTAGCAAGTGCGCCATTCTTCATAGATGTTGGTCCTGATTGAACAAGTTTTACACCATCTGGGTTCATCATAGGGATAAACCAAATAGCAGTTTGGTCTAAAGCCTGACGAACATTATATCCACCATAAACAGATTTATTTTCGTAATGAATACTATATGTATCAATCATTTCTGCTACCACATTTGTCGTCATATGCTCACGAGCATGTAAGGAACCATCAAGCAGTACTTCCTTTTTTCCGTTTCCAATTTTCATCGCATACAGAGGAGTACCTTCTACTGATTTACCTATTTGCTCTAGCCTCGTAAATTCAGGATATAACGCTGCAATTACATTAAGTAGATATGTCATTTCTTCATACTTCAGTACTTTTTTCGGTTGCAATAAATCCATGTGGACAAAATCATTCATATTTATTCTTGCCTCTTGTCCTAGAAAATAGATAATTCCTCTACTCTTCTCTACTCCTATTAAATCCACAGATTGATTGGCTGCTAGTGTCCCAATTTCGATAGACTGTGTATTGTAAACAGGTACCTCCACACGATTATATAGTTTCATCGGATATGTCGCTTTTTTTATAGCATCATTAGAAGGACTCAAAGTAGGAATTGTACCCTCCAGAGGAATATAAAAGACATCTTTACCTACTTCTACTAAATGATAGACTGAGGAAGTTTTTGTACGAGTTAAAACTGCGTCTTTTAATATTATGCCCTTTTGCACAAGCTTCCCTTTTTTCATAACATAGTATGGGATTTGCTCATCGACTACCTTAAAACTCATTTGTTCCTGTTCAAATAAAACACTCGCTTGATCACTATAGATAAATCCTGGAACTCCATTAAAATCAATTTGATAATACCCAGCCACTAAGCCTGTCGTTTCGTATACTTCCGCTGTTGTTCCTTCTAATAATATAGAAGATTCATTGGAGGTATCTGATAATACTTGATAGCTATCGAGCGTTTTAATATTCCACTTATCTTCTGCTTGGACAATAGTTGGTAGAAGCAATAGTAAGAATAATGCTAGTAGCGTATAACGTTTCATTTATTGTTCCTCCCTTGTTATCTCATATAGTGGAAAACCTTTACTTCTCTAGCTTATCGTAGTTTTTTGTCAAAAGAAATAGAATTTTGTGATATAAAAAAACCACTTCCTAATGAAAGTGGTTTTTTACGCAGTACTTTGTTATCTAGGACTGTTTAGTTGATGAAGTGCTGTTGTATACTCTAAAAATGCGTCCATATCTTTTCGATCTAGTGCTTCGTCTATTAAAGCAAAGAGACGATTACTACTTTGTTCCCGGTGGATAATGTTCAAAAACATATCAAGATATATTTCGTTTAACAATTTTTCGGCAGAGCTTTCATTCCCCGTTTGACCCATTGCTTTTAAGAAATCTGCATATGAATATTGTTTGTCCATCTCCATCACCCCGATGTCTTTTTTCTATTATATAAAAGCAACGAACTACTTGCAATCATTTTGAGAAAATTACAACTAGATAGTAAATAAGGAATATTTTAAAAATTCGTTATATATGCTTGATTTACTTCCAAAATTAACTATAATTGAGGTATATAATACAAAGGGGTGGATTTTTATGTCGAAAAAAGTAGAAGAAAAATCTTTTTTTATTTCATTTGAAACCGCTGTACTTCAACCTATTGTAGTGAATAATACGATATTTACAAAAGTAACTAATTTTTCAGGTGAATCAAATATAATAGGTAAAAAGCCTTTTGATATCGTTCGCCACTCTTGCTCTTTTTACGGTTCTTCGTTCCAACACACTGCTCAATTATCGAGAGATGCGATTGGAAACTATTTAAAGCTACCGATTCTCATAGCTCATGACTTTGGAAATCCGTGTATATTCATACCAATACTCTCTCCTAAATCGGATTTAAATGTTTGGTTCTCTTTTAGAGCAATAGAATCATTTTATCCTTCTAAAGATGGTTGTATAGTCGTTTTAACAAATGGCCAAAAAATAACTGTGCCTTCATCTCCTCAGACAATAAGTAGACAGGTTGGATTTGCTAATATACTAAATATGCATTTGCTAAAACGGATGAGCCATCTGATAAATACTGGTTATATTACTAAAATTCCACAATTTCAAAAAGACTCACAGTACTAACGAAGTTTTTCTACTACAGCCAAATATATAGATAGTAGTTCTTCGACTCTGTTGCGGAGACGAACGTTTAGGTAACGACGATGTTCTTCATAACCTCCATGAAAAAATACATACTCTGTGAACATATCATCTCCTTCTCCTCGAAGAACTTTCATACTGTGACGCTTCATATACATATGCGTCTGTTTTAGTTCTTTCTGAACTTGCTTTCCTGCTTCTTCCACTAAAATGATGTATGGACGCTTCAATTTAAATGGAGCCTTTTCAAAAATAGTTCGATCTTTTTCTAAGATAGTCAGGACCATTGGAAGATAAATCATGTTTTCAAAATATGGAATTGCCTCTTCCGGTATTAATGGCATAACTACTCCTCCTCATTGGGAACGTGTGTTCTGATTTTTATTTTACTACTTTTATCAAAAAATGCAACAATCGAGTCATTGGTATATAAATGAAACAATTACAAAAAAATTATAATAGTGGATAGGAATAAAGAAATTTTCAGGAAATCTTCCACCTTAACTACAAAAACAATCACTAAAAAAGAACAACTGCCATCTATAAAATGGCAGTTGTTCTTAACCTATTATATCCATAGCCCAACTACGGGCTTCTAAATAATATTTGTTTAATGTAGCGTGATTAATATCGATAGCCTCTGCACCTGCAATTATGTCATCCCATCTTACTTCATCACAAGCTACGGAAAGCTCTAGATAAGGAGTCATATCGGTAGCTTTCCCAGAAAGCGTTTCTACTACCTCATCCGTAAGCGGAAGTTCTTGAAGTAAATGACTCATCTTCCGATGTAGTAATGTGTCGATTAAAGAAAACATACCTACTAGGAAATATTCAGAGGAGTTTTGTAAAAACTGTCTTTTAGCCAGTAACTCACAAAACTTGGCCCGGAATAAGGATGCTTCAATAAGAGCCATTCCATCTCCATTAGAATTTGCTTTCGACTCTCTTAACATTAATACATATATCCAGTGATTCAATTCTTCTAATCCCAACATCACTACCGCTTGTTTAATGGAACGAATTTTAGATTTTTTTCTAGCGGCTGGTGAGTTAATGATTTTTAAAACTTTAAAGGAAATGGACACATCACGCTCGATTTCTTCTGCTATTTGCTCAATAGAGGAAACTTGGTTACGAAGCAAACTAATAATGCGGAAATACTGTGCCATATTAGCAGGAATATCAGTCCCTTTAATAATTTCAGGTTTGGCAAAGAAGTAGCCTTGGAACAATCCGTATCCTGCCTCTTTGGCATCATAAAATTCTTCACGCGTCTCTACTTTTTCAGCTAAAAGTACAATATGAGGATAATTTTTCTTCACAATTTCTTCAATAACTTTTCTCTCAGAAGGCTTACTCAAAATAAAATCAACTTTGATAAAATTAACTAAACTAAATAACTCATCATATAAGTTTATATTTTTATGTAAAATAAAGTCATCTAAAGCAAGTAAAAAACCTAACTTTTTTATGTATTTAAGCTTTTGAATTAAAGAAGGGGTAATTGGAATATCCTCTAAAACTTCCACAACTATACGTTTAGGTGGAAGTTTATCAAATAATGTATTATCTAATAAATTTTCAGTAAAATTAATAAAACACAACTTTTCTCCCGCAAGATTATTTATACCTATCGTTAAAAATGAATGGGTTAATACCTCTAAAGTTGCTAAATCGCCATCTATAACAGGAAAAGCATTCGTACTACTATCACGATACAATAATTCAAAAGCAAAAATATGCTCTTTTTTTGTAAAGATAGGTTGTCTCGCCACAAAAATATCCATACAAACTCCTCAAATCCATAAATATTCAGTATTTCTATTATAACAAATCTTTCCATGAAAATCGATATATTTTCTATTTATTTCCTATGGATGACAGAAAACTTGGAACATGATATGTTTGATAATGGGGAGAGAAAGTCGAAAGGGGAGAAATATTCATGGAATACATCCGTTATAATCAACAGGGTAATTTAGCATATGTCACTTTAAACAGACCAGACTCATTAAATGCATTTAACTATGAGATGCTTCGTGAACTTGGAGATATTGCAGAATCTATTCGCATTAATCCAGACATCCGTGTAGTTATTTTCACAGGGGCAGGAGAAAAGTCATTTAGTGTAGGTGCAGACTTAAAGGAACGAAAAACATTAACTGATCAACAAGTAAAACGTAATATATACAAAATCGGAGAAGTATTTACTGCAATTGAAAACCTTCCACAACCAACAATAGCTATGCTAAACGGCTATGCATTTGGGGGTGGAACAGAATTAGCACTTGCCTGTGATTTTAGAATTGCCTCTGATGATATTCAGCTTGGTTTAACTGAAACAAGTTTGGCAATAATACCAGGAGCTGGTGGGACACAACGTCTACCAAGACTTATCGGAGAATCAAAAGCATTAGAACTAATTTTAACTGCTAAAAGGCTAAAATCAGAAGAAGCACTCTCCTATGGGTTGGTAACAAAGGTAACAACGAGAGGAACACTGCAGGAAGAAACCGAAGCATTTGCTGCACTGATGCTTGCAAATGGACCTATTGCCTTACAACAAGCTAAGTTTGCTGTAAAGCATGGGATGAATGTGGACCTACAAACTGGTTTAAATATCGAAAGAAAAGCATATGAAATAACTATTCCTACAGAAGATCGTATAGAAGCACTTCAAGCCTTCGTAGAAAAAAGAAAACCTGTTTTTAAAGGGAAATAAATTTATCCATTATAAGTACTAATGATAGGGTTTAGATTTTTTGATTTCTTTGCTACTCTGTGTAAAAGTTGGTATACTAAATGCATAAAACAGATACAATATAAAAACCGCTAAGATGTGCAACCATCTAAGCGGCCAAATAGAATGATTCCCTGCAAGGGGGATGGCACGACAGACAAAAGTAATCCAACCGAGCGCTAACTCATAGGTGGATTACTTTTTTCGTGTCATTGAAAAGCTAAGTGTAATAAGAGCTACAAGTAGCGAAGAAAAACTAATCATTATTACAAGCGATTCGAAAACAGTCAAAAGCAGCACCCCCTCTCTGTCTATAACTCTTTGACAGAAAGAACAAAGCAGGTGCCAACCACCCATGAGTTTATCAATCTATTTCCTCTAGTATACCACACACATATTCCTTAATATCAGAATTAACAGATATATCAATAAAAATTCCTAAAGAAAAACCAGACAAAAAGTCGCCAGTCCTAATAGTCTAACGTTTAGAAGTGCTTTAGACAGACTTACCACTTATCGCTAATATGATTGGCCAATGTTTTTAGAGATGCTGGTCATGACTAATGTTCCTAGAGTAAGCTCACGAGGATGCAATTTCGTTTGCTATTCAATTCACTCATTGGATTATCGCATTTCTAATGCAAAATCGATTACAAATAATTTGATACCTCTCTAAAATTTGACCAATCTTATCATCTAAGCAATAAGCTATGCTAAATCTTCTATTGGAGTACTACACACTACATCGACGGTGATAGCTCATCGCTCCCCCCGCGGAAAGCGTCCATCTGCAACGAAAATCATGAACTCAGAATTCACAGGAACCACCAGTGTTCACGGAACATTTTTACATATTTTCTTATAAATAAAAAAGGACAGATAATCTGCAAAAATTTACAGCAGTTATCTATCCTTTTTTAGCTACTTATTCAGCTCGTTCTCTTTCGATGTGTCTTCATTTATGTCCTTAAATTCAGGTTCCTCCCCAAATTCAGTTCCATATTGAAGATTTCGAGAACTTTGTCTGCTCGTCCCAAACTCTTCTTCTTCGGACGTTCTAAATAAAAGTGGAATGCAGATTAAGCCGCTAATGCCAACCAATGCATAGATCACTTTAGAAAATAGTGCAGTCTGCCCACCGAAAATAGATGCAACTAAATCGAATTCAAAAAAGCCGATCAATCCCCAGTTAATAGCACCAATTATAACGAGGGCTAAAGCAAGCCGATGTATAAATCCCACTGATTAACTCCTCCTTCATTAGTTGTATGAATGATAGCGACGATATGGGATAACATATCGTAAACAACTAAGATTCGCTCTTATCTTTTACCAGAAGTAACGATTCATACATGAAGAGAAATCAAAATCCGAAAAATCCATGATTACTGCTGAAAGCAACGAGTACGATTTTAATGAATAAAAAATTGTGATATCAAGCAGATATTTATCATTTATTGAAACGCGTAATTATAATATAATATTGACTCATCTGTACTTATAGATATTGTAAAATACAATGTTAAGGGACAGTTTTTATTTTATCCTTTTTCATAAATTCCATTTTTGTTTCTGAAATAAGAATAGCTAATAGAATAATCAAGGCGCCGATAATCATTCTGCTCGTCATAATCTCGCTCAGGATGATAACGGAAAAGAGCATGCCCCAAAAAGATTCAGTAGCTAAAATAATTGCTGCCTTTGTTTCTGTTATGTATTTTTGAGCAACTGTTTGCATTAGAAAAGCAATGGTTGTGGAGAAAATTCCTAAGTATAACAGATTCATCATACCCTCAGATTCCATAGAAAAGCTCGTCTCTCCTCTAAATATCACGACGATACAACCAATTACTGCGGCAGTAACCATTTGTACAATAGTTAGCACAACAGGATCCTCTGTCTTAACAAACTTAGCTGTGTAAAAAATATGAAAAGCAAAACCTACCGCACAGCCTAAAGTCAATAAATCTCCTACATTCACGTCAGAAGATAATTTTAAAGAAAGTATAGCAATACCAACAATAGCCAGAAGAGCCCCTGAAAGTTCGTACATATCTATTTTTCTTTTATATAAAAGAAATCCTATAAAAGGTACGATTACCACGTTCACAGCTGTTAAAAAAGCATTTTTTGATGGTGTTGTGAATTGTAAACCCACTGTTTGAAGAGCAAAAGCTATGTATAAAAATATACCTAATAATGCTCCTTTAATTAGCGTACTTTTCTTTAATTTATTCAGCTTCTTGAAGAATATAAGGCTTAATATAACTGCTCCCACTAAAAACCTACCAGCTAAAATCTGGTAAGGCGTATAGTGTTCCAAAGCCACTGCACTGGCTACAAACCCACTCCCCCAAATTATCGCTGTAAGAACTAGCAATATTTCTCCGATGTATTTAAACATTATTTCCACCAACCTTTTTTCACTAAAACTAGTATATCGCAAGAATTCAAAAAAAAGCGCCTTCTTCTACAATATTTTTGTTGTAGGAAAAGACGCTTTTTATTTAGGAAATACTTTCTTGTAAACTTTGTTTTACACTTTGCAATGTTTCTTTCTTTTGAATTAACCGTACAAAAATATTATTAGCAAGAAGGGACAGTATGATAAATCCTACTCCTATAATTTCAAAGGCAGATATGTGGTTTCCTTGAATACTCGAAATAACAAGCGTCGTTACAGGAACAAAATTAATAAATAACAAAGCATTTAAAGGTGATAGAATACTAACTCCAACATTCCAACCTACTAAGGCAATAACTCCTGGAAAGATAATCATGAATAGTAGATGAGGAGTAACTGCTTGAACCGTATCAACTGTCGGTATAGAGACGTAACCTATCATTGTCGCTATTCCTACAATGATTATTGCTGAAAGCGTACCTAGCAAACAGCTTAATGTCGAGTAACGAAGGACAGACCAACCTCTAAATTTGTCTCCTCCCATCGTATACACAACCCACCCTACTACTGCGACTAATATAAATAAGGATGGAATAATATTATTAGTTGCAGAAAGAAACGCTCCTATATTCCCTTTCGTGATAACAAGTATCGCTCCAACGAAAGAAATAACAACACATAATAATGTAAATGAATAAGGACGACGTCTATAAAATAACCAAACGATTATAATTGAGATCATAGGCATCAATGATTCCATAATAGATGCAACCATTACACCTGGTTCTCCAAGTATATCCTCACCCCAGAAAATTAGTAAATTATAGACGGTAAATGCCATTGTGCCGAAAAACCATAATAGCATTCCTTTCCCCTCCATGCGAAATGCCTTTGGTCCTTCCTTCCATAATAAAAACAAGACCAAAATAATCGCCACTGCTCCATATCGGAAAATGGTAAAGTAAAACGGATCAATATATGTAAAAGCATGATGTGCAACTGGAAACATTGCCCCCCACGATACACTTGCGATAAAACATAGAAAAGCTCCTAAAAAAATATTGTTTTTCATAAATAAGTAATCTCCTTCTCGTATTCCCTTACTTATTAAACGTCAAAAGTACCTATCATGTAAAATGATTTTTTTTGATGTTATATATCACTTTTAGTGATACCATATAATATACAAAGGAGGGGTTACAAGATGGAGCTTAGGGACTTAGAAATATTTCAACTTGTTGCTCAAAAAGGAACTGTCACAGAGGTTGCGAAAGAACTTAGTTATGTTCAGTCAAATATTACGGCACGTATAAAAAAACTTGAAGCAGAACTAAACACACCATTATTTAATCGTCATAATAGAGGCATGAGCTTAACTCCTGAAGGAAAGAAGTTATTAGTATATTGCGAGCAAATCTTATCACTAACTAAGGAAATGAAAAAAGTAGTACAAAATAAAGAACAGCCGTCTGGTAAATTAGAAATTGGGACAGTCGAAACTGTTATTAAACTACCGATCATTTTATCTTCCTTTACTAAAAAGTATAAGGAAGTAGACCTGTCTCTTTTCTCAGGTGTAACAGAGAAGCTACAAGAGGAAGTATTAAATCATCGATTAGACGGAGCATTTGTCACTGAAACTATTCCTCACCCAGAACTTGTCTCTCATGATGTTTTTCAAGAGGAGCTAGTTTTAATATCCAATAAAGACACAACTTCCTTGGAACTGCTGAAAAACGAACCATTTTTATGCTTTAACAAAGGTTGTGGATATAGAGCAAGATTAGAAGCTTGGTATAAAGATGAAAATATAGTTCCTAGTAAGGTAATGGAGTTCGGAACGTTAGAAACAATTTTAAGCAGTGTCGTCGCAGGTTTGGGAATTACCCTAATCCCTAAATCAGCAGTTTCTCACTTAGAAGCCCGTGGACTTATCCAATGTCATTTTTTACCGACCAAATATAGTGAAATTAAAACCGTATTTATTAGGCGGTCGAATACTTACTTAACAACGACAGTCGAAAAATTTATCGAAACTATTGAATTGAGCATAGGAGAAACCTCTGAACTATTATCATTTTAATAATGAGCAGGATGACATATGTAAAGCCTAAAGTAAAAACGAAGCGTCATCTACCAAAATATAGAGATGACGCTTTTTTATAAAATATATAACTTAACTCATATTGCAAAGTCAGAGCCTGCTATGATTTCATCGGAGGATTTACGGAGCAATTCTGCCATAACAAAAGGGCCGCAATTTTTGTTATATGAATACACAATTTGATAGCCAATATGATATCCAATCCATTTAGAAAACGGTGTGTTAGGGTTTCCAAATAAGTAGAGTTGATGATTTTTAACCCCTTTTATCTGTAAGGCAGGAACAAAATGTCTTTGCCATATTTCACTTACCTCTTCTAAACGATACATATTCGTCCAAGGTGCTATCCACTTTTTACCATACAATTGCTTTACCGCAAACTCTCCAAGTCCTTCAATAATTAATGAATCATCTAAGGGAATGGCTGCAGGAAGAGAATCTAAAAATTGTAATCTACATACATGATTATACTCATGTGCTACTAATGCCTTAATCTCTTCTTTGGTAAGATCAGAAGATACGAAAAGAAAAAGTACTCTTTTATAGGCAATGCCGTTTTTACGTGGGGAGTCCTTACGCCGTTTAGTACCCTCTTTTCTAATAGGGAAAATATAAATAGAAACCTTTGGACCATCCCATAATTCTCGCAAATATTTATATTCTTGTTTTACGATATCCCAAATACTTTTGGAATCTAATTCTCTCAAGATTTTCTTTAAAGATTTCCATTCAGTTGGGTCAAATAAACCATTTTTTAAAAGTTCATATTGGATGACCTCAGAATTTACCTCCGGAAAAAACTTCATAACTGGATCGCATATAATCTCTCGTTGTAATGTCTCTACGCCTCTCCCATCTTGATCTTCGCATCTTTCCGCAAATGTAATCAGCATGTTTCTCGTTTCTTTGACCGACATGAACCCTCTCCTTTTTCGTCTTATAGCATATGTTTCTATTTTTTTTTAGTCACAGAAATATAGACAACTGTCTTTAGTAAGCCCTCATTGCCAACACAAACTGTAGTTTTGTAGAAAGAAGGTCTTATAAATGAATCAAAATGAACTATATAATCTCTGTTGCAAATATCATAGAAAAAGGGTAAGAATTGTGGATTGAGAAGGTCGCTTACATCTCAATGAAGTTACAAGAGTTAGTAGAAATATGGTGTTTTGGAGATGCTGGTCCATCTTCTTGTGGAGTACTACTCATTTAGTAGATTGAAGTGTAATGTGGCGACTCCAGCGGGGACAGTACGAGCTGAAAGCCCTACTGGAAAGACATTGTATACATATTTTTAAAAAGAGGCTGGGACAAGAACCCCAAAACAGCATTTTTCTCTGTGAGAAAAATGCTGTTTTTTTGCTGTGCACAAAATTGATTTCCATTCAAGGGACGCTTTCCACGGGCGTGGCCTGAGCCTGTAGTCTCAGGCGACACGCTATTCCCGTAGGAGTCGCCCCTCCATTCCAATCAATTTCATTAAATATCCATTATTTAGTAAAGCTTTCTCCTTATCCAATAAAATTTCTACTTCTGTTAGTATGCTTTAAATTATGCTAGTGCTTGCGTTAAATCGTCCAATAAATCTTCTACATCTTCAATTCCCACTGAAATTCGGACAAGCCCATCTGTTATGCCCAGCTCTGCACGACGCACACTTGGGATAGATGCATGGGTCATTCGAGCAGGAACTGAGATTAAACTCTCCACTGCACCTAAGCTTTCTGCAAGTGTAAAGAATCGAAGCTTCGCTAAAAGCTCATCTGCTTTCTCAGCACTTCCAACGTCAAAGGAAATCATTCCCCCGAAGCCTGTTGTCTGTTTTTTCATCAACTCATGTCCAGGATGAGTCGCTATTCCCGGATAAAATACATTAGAAACAGCTTCATGATTATTCAAAAACTCTGCAATTCGTTGTGCATTTACATTATGCTCTTCCATACGTATCCCCAGTGTTTTAATACCACGCATTAGTAGCCAAGAATCCTGTGGCCCAAGTACTGCTCCTACAGAGTTTTGCACAAAATGCAAATCTGTAGCTAACTGGTCAGAGTTTACAACAACAAGACCAGCTACAACATCACTATGACCCCCCAAATATTTGGTCGCACTATGTACGACAATGTCAGCGCCGAGTGCAATCGGTTGTTGGAAGTATGGCGTCATGAAAGTATTGTCTACTATTGTTAATAGTCCTTTTTCTTTCCCAAGCTTCGCAATTCCCTCAATATCAGTGACTTTTAATAGTGGGTTTGTAGGTGTTTCCAAGAATATCGCTTTTGTATTTTCTTTAATCTCTGCTTCTACATTCGAAATATCTCCAGTATCCACAAATGTCGCTTCAATGCCAAAGCGATTCAATACTTTGGAAATAACACGGAAAGTCCCGCCATATACATCATCTGTTAATATCACATGGTCACCTTTGCCAAAAAGCATCATAACAGAGCTAGTTGCCGCCATTCCCGATGCGAAAGCAAACCCTGCAACTCCTCCTTCTAGCTCGCTGATCAATACTTCTAATGCATGACGAGTAGGATTTCCAGTACGTGAATATTCATAGCCCTTGAATTTACCTACTGCCTCTTGTTTATACGTACTCACTTGATAAATCGGTGTCGATACTGCTCCAGTTGTTTCGTCTCCTACAATTCCTGCATGTATTAATTTCGTTTTAGCGCGCATCTTTATTCCTCCTTGAATAGTTCATAAACCTTCTGACTTAAATACCGTTCGCTTGAATCTGGAAAAATCGTCACAATATGACTTCCTTCTTTCGCTATCTCTGCTTCCTTCATTGCAGCATGAAAAGCAGCTCCAGAAGAGCTTCCGACTAGTAAACCTTCACTTTTTGATAGTGCCCTTAATTGTTGAAATGCTTCCTCGTCGCTTACGGTATGGATTGCATTAAAATACGAAGTATCCATGAATTCCGGTAGAAACTCCATTCCAATTCCTTCTGTCTCATGAGAACCTGATTCTCCACCATTTAATATAGATCCAACCGGCTCAACAATAACAGTTTTAATCGATTCTTTTTGCTTTTTTAGATATGTTGAAGTACCCATAAAAGTTCCACCAGATCCAGCACCAGCAACAAAGACGTCAATTTCACCATTTAAATCACGCCATAATTCCGGTCCTAATGTCTTCGTATACGTAGCTGGATTTGCAGGATTAGAGAATTGAGAAGGAGAGAAAGCATTTGGTGTTTCTGCTACTAGTTCTGCCGCTTTTTTTATAGCACCCTGCATGCCTAACGCTGTATCTGTATTTACAATCTCAGCCCCCAATGCACGCATCAGTGTTTGCTTTTCCACACTAAATTTCTGTGGAACAACAAAAATAACCTTATATCCTTTGCCAATAGCAGCCAAAGCAACTCCAATCCCTGTATTACCTGCAGTTGGTTCAATTATTGTCCCACCTGGCAAAAGTTTGCCTGACTTTTCTCCATCTTCAATCAAAGACAAGCCTAATCGATCCTTTACACTGCCTCCTGGATTAAGATATTCTAACTTGGCGAAAATTCGGCAATTATTAGGAATTGGTATATGTTTTATTTCCACTACGGGGGTGTTGCCTATTAAATCTTGCACACTACTAAATATGTTCATTATGCTTCCTCTATATAAATTTGACGCCATTCATCTTTTTTAGCTAGCATTTCAGAAGCTATTTCTTTCGCACCATCTAAGCTGTGACTTGCAGCCCAACCACATTGGACTTCATTGCAAGCTGGAACCTCTATTGCATTTAAAACATCCTGTAATGTTTTTTCTAAAATTTCAAGGATTTCATCAAAATCGTCATGATTGATGACAGACAAATAAAAACCAGTTTGGCAACCCATAGGACTAATATCTACTACTTGATCTGTGTGGTTGCGGATATTCTCAGCCATTAAATGCTCTAAAGAGTGGAGGCCTGGCATTTCCATATGCTCTTTATTTGGTTGTTTAAAACGAATATCGTATTTAAGGATTTCATCCCCATTGTTTCCTACTTTAGTTCCTGCAAGGCGTACAAATGGTGCTGCTACTTTTGTGTGATCTAAGTTAAAGCTTTCTACATTCATTTTTTTCATGAGTATCACTCCTTATTTTTTCGTTGCGTCCATTAACCAAACATAATCATTCATTTTCACAAATTCTACTTGAAACCCTGCTTCAGTAAATAATTCTTCTAATATAGGTATAGTCGTATAGTATTCTCTTTCTAGGTCTTCTACTACATTTAAAAAGCCACGGTTTCTTTCTTTAGAAATCTGTGCTTGTTTAGCTGCCTCTGTAAGAAAAACAGTATCTGCAAAAACTAACTTTCCATTTTTCGGTAGCAGATTCGCATATTTTTTTAGCGCTAAACCCTTTTCTTCATCTGTTAAATGATGGAACACATACGTACTTACAATTGCATCTATATGTTCATTTACTACTTTAAATTCAAGTAAATCCCCATCAATTACTTGAATAGAGGGAAAACGTTTAGCGGTTACCTCAAGCATCTTAATATTAGGTTCGATACCAATAACCGAAAAGCCTGCTTCCACTAGCTTCGCAGTTAAATTTCCAGTACCTGTTCCAAATTCAATAATAGTACCAGACACACGTTGAGCTACCTCATTTAAAATTGTTTCATAGCCATTAAATACATCACGATATTCCGGATCTTTACCAGAAACGGATGCATCGTAAGAGTCTGCCCAACCATCAAAAATATTGACAAATTCTCTTCCCATTTTTAGAACCCCTTTTTGAAACATATTATTCCTACCTGCATACTTTGTATTAGGCTTAATAGTATTAGTTATATCATATTCCAGCAAATTGTCAAATAAAAAAAGCCTCTCTAATATATAGAGAAACTCTTTTCTTATTACACTGGGATAAAAATAGGAATTGCACGTATTTAGATGAAGAACACAATTTATAGCAAAGAAGTTCCTGTCCAACTGCGAGTCATTTTGGTGAGTTATTGCCAATGAGCCGCAGTGGGAGTAAAGTTTGTTTAGTGATTAAAAATCTATGGATTGCACATAAGACCAATAGAGAAGATTTCTTTAACATGAACCACTTATACTAATTTGGTTAACAAGGTTTTTTAAAATGATCCTGAAACAATATTCCCATTGAAAAGAACAACTCGTTTTTTCGACCTTCTAGCGACAGCTTCTGCTGAACAGCTGGCATCAACAAATACAACGCTTGCCTTATCGCCGACTTGTGGCCAAACTTGATTTCCTTCCTTATCTAAAGGAGTTATACCTCCCGTGATATAGCCTAACGATTGAGATAGAGATAATTCGTCAACATGGTGGTAAAGTTCAGCTAAACGTCCAGCCTTCTCTAAATTATCCCCATTGCCAAATGGAGACCAGTGATCTGTGAGGCTATCTGTTCCTAGTTCAACTTTCACACCTTTTTCTCGAAGCATTGGAATTGGCATAATAAGATTTCCTATAGGTACTGATGAGGTAATTGATATACCTAGCTTAGCAAAGCGTTCAGCAAGTTCTGCAGAACCTTCACTCGACTCTCCAGCAAAACCAAAGGCATGACTTACGGTTACTTTTCCATGCCATTTCGCCTCTTCTGTGAGATCTGCAAGACGGTTCATAGCTAACATTCCTAACGTGTCCCTGTCATGGAGGTGGATATCTATACCTGCATTTGCTTCTACTGCAATATCCATGATTGTTTGTAATGATTTTTCGATATTATCATCAACACTCCCTGGATCAACACCACCAACTATTGTTGCTCCTTGCTTTAATGCTTGTCTAACTTGGGCAACAGAATTAGAGCGTAAAAGTCCATGTTGGGGAAAAGCCACAATTTCATGGGAAAGCTTTCCTGAAAAATTCTCTAGTGCTTGCATTGTTGCTTCTAGATTTGACAATCCAATAACCGGGTCTATGTTACAGTGAGTACGTACATGTGTCGAACCAAAACCAAGTAAAGTCTCCAATATTTTTTCTGCTCTGTACTGGGCAGTTGGTAAAAGTTTTGGCAGTAGTTCTTTTTCCTCATCGAATTTATCAAAAATACTTGTTGCTGGTTGTATTGCCTTCCATGGACCACCGTAATAAGTTTTATCGATATGTATGTGCATTTCCTTAAACGTTGGTAGCATTAGCATTTGGTTTGCATCATATTTTATTAGATCGTCATTCATATTCGTGTCGAAAGGAACAATATTCTTAATCTTGCCATCTTCCATTAGAATATGACAGATTTCTGTTAAAGTGCTTGAAATTACACCATTTTCATATTTATAACATTTTTCTAGTCGAACGTTTTTTATCCAATAGTTTTCCATATTCTTCTCCTATCCATTAAGCATTTGTAATAAAATTACCCAAAAATTACAATAACTCCACTAGAGCAGACTGCGTCTACAAAACCGTATTTGCAACAGTTAAAGACCTATTTAATATAAAAGCTACAAAAACTCCATCACTCCGCTCCAGCATGCAGAAGTATTTCTTCGATTTCTTCAAAACCTCTATCTTTCGCATTTTGAAGTGGAGTGACTCCTTTTGAGTCGGATATGTTCACATCTGCACCATGTTCAATTAATAACTTTATTGTTTCCTGGTGTATTTTACCCCCATCGCTTAGAACAATCGCTTCCATCATGGCAGTCCAACCTAAATTATTAACAAGATTCACATCGATATCGGTGTTCTCTAGAAGTCCCTTTACTACCTCCACATAGCCATGTTCTGAAGCAGGAATAAGTGCTGTGCCACCGTATCTATTTAAAAGATTTGGATTAGCACCCGCGTCAATTGTCATCCTTAAAATTTCTAAGTAGCCCTCTGCTCCCGCATATAAAAAAGGATTGTTTTTCATATCATCTTGAATGTCTATATCTGCACCATAATCGATTAAGACTTTAACTGTTTCAGGATCGTTTGCATAAGTAGCAATCATGACTGCAGTTCTACCCTTATTGTCAATAATATTTATATCTATCCCTGACTCCAATAGACTCATAATCTTAGGGACATCTCCATGTTCTGCTGCTTGAAAAAATTGTTCATTCATTTTGTCCCCATTTACCTCTGGAGTATTGTCAATTTCATTCGATTCTTTCGTGTTTTGACACCCTATTAAAAAGAATGGAATTATGAATAGAAGTAATACTTTTTTCAAAATCACCTTTTTCTCCTCTTCCTACAAGGTATTTTTCATATTTACACAGAAAATCGATAACCTGCACCCCATACAGTTTCAATAAACTGAGGATTTGCAGGATCAATTTCAATTTTTCCTCGTATTTTTCGGATATGGACAGTTACAGTCGTAGTATCTCCCGTTAATTCAAGTCCCCATATTAACTCAAAAAGTTCTTCCTTACTAAAAACACGGTTTGGACGCTTCGCAAGAAATGCAAGTAGATCAAATTCTTTACCGGTTAAATTGACTTCACTATTATTTACATAAACTCTACGTGATGTCTCATCAATTCTTAATCCTCTGATACATATTTCTTGTTTATCTTGTTGCTTATTACCACTTAAACGGTCATAGCGCGCCAAGTGAGCCTTTACTCTAGCAACAAGCTCACTTGGACTGAATGGTTTAATCACATAATCATCTGCCCCAAGACCGAGACCTCTAATTTTATCGATATCTTCTTTTTTAGCTGAAACGATTAGAATCGGTATATCCTTTACTTCCCGTACTTGTCTACAAATTTCAAAACCATCTACATGGGGTAACATAAGATCAATAATTATCAAATCATATTCAACCGTAAGCGCTTGTTCGAGACCCACCTTTCCTGAGTCAACTAGGTTAACCTCATAATCATTAATGACAAGATAATCTCTTTGTAATTCTCCAATGCTAGGGTCATCCTCAATAATTAAAATTTTTTTCAATCCGTTCACCTCTTTTTTTGACATATTTAAGTGTGAAGTAAATGTCCGTTCCTTTACCTAATTCACTCGTTGCCCAAATTTCTCCACCGTGCTCACAAATAATTTGTTTTGCTATGGCTAAACCAAGCCCACTTCCACCTGTTGTAACATTTCGCGCATTATCCTCGCGATAAAATCGATCAAAAATATACGGAAGAGCTGTAGGTTCAATCCCATTGCCGTTGTCACTAATTTTAATCTCCATATTTCCTTTATGGGTTACAGAAATTCGTAAAATCCTTTCTTCGCTTTTCATATGTTTTATGGAATTTTGAATAATATTGGCTAATACACGCCTTAATTTTTCCCTATCAGCTATCACCAATTCTTGAAAATTATCCAAATAAACATTAAATTGTACTTGGATACCATGTTCTTCAAGATCCCAGCTTAGTTCTTCAATGAAGTGCTCGATATAACGAACAATATTAATTTCTTCAAAGTTAAATTGGATCTTTCTTAGATCAAGCTTTGAAAAAAGAAATAAATCATCAATTAGGGAATCCATATCAGACGCTCTTCTGTAAATCGTTGAAAGATATTTGTCCATTTTTTCGGGAGTATCAGCAACCCCATCTTTAATTCCCTCTACATATCCTTTTATGGCCGTAATTGGAGTTCTCAAATCATGAGAAATATTTGAAATAAGTTCCTTACGGTTTTCTTCGTATTTTAACTGCATGTCTACTGATTCTTTTAATTTTTGACGCATTTCTTCAAAAGCCATACTAAGCTGTCCAATTTCATCCTTTGTAATTGCAGTCATTTTAAAGTTTAAATTTCCTTCACTTATTTCTTCTGTCGCAAATTTCAATGAATCTAAAGGTTTTACGATACTTCTAGTAACCAAGTAATTAAGTATTCCATTAGTTACAATTAATAAAAGGAGTAAAACACCAGCTAATATAGGAAATAGATTCTTTGATAATGCTGCATATGGGCTAACTTTTTTTATGACAAATATGCTACCTTCTTCTTTATCTTGATAATAAAAGTCAAATTTAACATAAGAAAAATAATATTTTCCAAAACTGATTGTATCTCTAACATTTATATTGGAAGGCTCAAAGGAGGGAAGGTCATTTGCACTTGTTATTGAGATTAGCGTATCTGTCTTATAAATCATTTCATCACCTTTACGGATAATAAGACCAGCTGGTACATCTTTTAACATCTCATCATATAACTTTAAAGGACCTTCATTTAATAATTGATTTGGTTGTTTTTTCGCTAGATATTTTAAGTCCAAAAACACATTTTCTTCTTGTGCTGTTATCGGCTTATGCGTGTAATGATTTGCAAATAAGTGTTTTACACTACCTATATCCCCTGTAATCGCTAAAATCATCAACAATCCACTAATTATAAAAAGCCCCATTGTTACAACTAACATGGCTGTATAGGATAATAACATTCTCATACGGATTGACATGCAATCCCTCCTAAGAGTAAAAATAGTCGTATTGATAGGAAAAATTATTCAAGTTTTGTGGCAACTTCCTGTGCCAACCTAAAAAGGGAACGGAAATCACCGTTCCACTTTAACTATATAGTAAATGTTGGTTTAAGGTCACCTTTATAAGATTCATGCTCAACGAATACGGTTATATCCTTGCCATCTTTGTCTTTACCAATTCTTTTATACGTAAACTTATTATTATTTAGTTCGGTAATTTCAAGAGTGGCACCATACTTATTATCTCCAACTGAAACATGAGCTCTAACTTTATTTTCGTTTACAATATCGAAGTAGCCATAATCACCACGACTTTTTCCTGTTTCAATGTTGAAAAACTCATATTTATTTGTTTTGTCATCGAATTTTGCCAGACTTATAAACATCAAATTATATTCTGTTACATCATTGCCCTCTTCATCTAATACCTTTGTTCCGTTCCAAAGTGTACTACCTAAAACTTTATCCCCATCAACGTCTTTAACAATATCTCCAGTAGTAGTGTTCAACTGCTTGTCAGGATCAGTAAAAGAAAGTTCTTTCTCTTTATAAGGAACATGTTCAACGAATACCTCTACGTCACTGCCGTTAGCATCTTTTCCCATTCTTTTATAAGTAAAAACATCTTCATTTAACTCTGTTATATCAACAACAGCCTGGTAATTCATCGACTCTGATATTAATATTCTCTTCGTTCCATCATTAGTGATAAAGAAAGTTCCTTTATCACCACGACTTTCACTTGTCATAGCATCAAAAAATTCATATCTTCCTGTTTTCAAATCATATTTAGCAAGACCGATGAAGTTTGTGTTTTCTTTTGTTAAGTCCTTATTATTTTTATCATAAACCTTTGTTCCTTGCCAATTTGTGTCACTAAGAATACTAGCCATTTCTTGCCCATTTGTTACCTTATTTTCTGACTTGTTCTCCTCTTCTGCAGTTTTAATTTCATTACTTTGCGTTTCTCCCTCTTTTATAGCATTTTCATTCTCGTTTGTTTTTGATTGACAGGCTCCAAGTAGGCCTATACTTGCAATAAGTAATATTAATAGCTTTTTCATCTTAATTCCTCCAAATTATCCAGCATTTCTACTGTTATCAATTTACACTTATTATTCGTCGACGTAATTATATTGTATCCTTTAATACTTAACTCCCTGAAAACAAAGTCTTAAGAAAGTATTAAATGTTAATTAAGAAAGAATATTATTTACAAAATGTGTTTTTCTTAAGAATAAAAAAAAAGGAATTGCCGCAGCAACTCCTTACATTATTTGAATAACAAACTTCCAGCATTTGTAGTCAGTTTGATGAATATTGTACCTAATGTTATACACAAATACTCAAGATGTCTTTATTGATTAAAAAGAGCCTCTCTTAAAGAGAAACTCCTTTCGAATTACAATGGGAAAAAAATTGGAATTGCAATCATCATGATGATGAACATAACTATTTGTAAGGGAATCCCCGCCTTGATAAAATCAAAGAATTTATACCCTCCTGCGGTCATTACTAACGCATTGGTTGGAGATGCTACAGGAGTTGCAAATGCCATGCTCGATGAAACAGCAATTGCGATTAAAAACGTATACGGATTTGCATCTAAACTAATGGCAGCGGTCATCGCTATAGGTGCAAATAAAACTGCTGTCGCCGTATTGCTAATAAATTGACCAAATACCATTGTTACGAAGTAAATACCAGCCAACACACCCACTGCTCCGAATCCACCAAGGAGATTAACAATTCCCTCGGATAAGATAACCATTCCACCCGTTTTTTCAAGAGCAGTTGCCATTGGAAGCATGGCAGCGATTAAAATAATACTCTCCCAGTTCATCTTTCCATAGGCATCATCCATATTACGAAGACAACCAGTCATCACCATTAAAGTAGCGGCTAAAAGAACAGAAATGACTGCTGGAAACACTTCGAAAACCATTAACCCAATCATAAATAACATAATAGCTCCAGCAACTGGTGCTTTTCCACTGGCAGCAGCCATACTGGCATGCTCTTTTGGCTGACCTATAATCACAACATCTTTTACTGCCCTGGATAAAAGCTCAATCTCTTCCCATGCACCTTGGACCAACAGCGCATCTCCAAATCTCAATCGTACATCAGCCATTTCAGTTAGTACGTATTCCCCTTTGCGATTAATACCTAGTATATTTAAATTATATTTTTCGCGGAAACTAATGCTACCAACCGTTTCATTTATCAAATTCGAATGCGGAGTTAATAGTACTTCTGCAATACCTAATTGTTTAGAAACGAGCTCCTCTGCATTCGATTCCTCATCATCTACCTCTAAGTGAAAATCTTTCACAAACTGCAAAGTATTCTCCAGTGGACCTTGCACGTATAGAAGATCCTTCGCCTCAATCACACTCGTCGGACCAGCCATTTCCTGATATCGAATGGGCAGAATATTCATCCCTTCCATCGATTTACGATCAATTTTTAAAATTGCTAAATGATATTTTGCAGGAAGTTTTAATTCTGCAAGCTGTTTTCCAATAATTGAGGAATCTTCTACTACACGAATGCGATGCAAGTTACCACCTAACTCATAATCTAACGCCAGTTGCTTCGGGGATAACTTATGTCCTTCACCAGCATTGTTTTTTCTTTTATCATTTGGCAGCACATATTTTCTAACAAAAAGAAAATACAAAATCCCTGTAGTTATTCCAATGATCCCAAGTGGAGTAATTTCGAAAAAACTAAGTTTCTCAAAACCATTATCTACAAGGACCTGGCTGACAATCAGATTGGCCGGAGTTGCAATTAGCGTCATCAGACCCGATAAACTACTAATATAAGATAGCGGTATCAAATATTTAGATGGACTGCTATTAATACTGATTGCAATGCTAATAACAATTGGTAGCATTAAAGCAACTACCCCTGTATTACTCATAAATGAGCCAACACTACCTGTAATGATAAGTAACAAAACAAATAATTTTTTCTCGCTTTTCCCTGACCATCTTAACAATAAATTCCCTGCAGACTGTGCAAGACCTGTTCGAACAATCCCAGCACCCACAACAAATAGTCCTGCAATCATAATGACTACCGGATTAGAAAAACCAACGAGTGCCTCTGTCGGCTCTAACACACCTGAAATAACAAAAGCCAGTAACGCAAGTATCGCTACAAGATCCGCGCGCACCCGGTTACTAATAAATAAAACAATACTTATCGCCAAAACGACAAAAGTTATAGTTAATTGCATAATAGAGCGAATCCTTTCTTACATAATTCTCCCCTCATTATATAAGAAGTATGTGGAAAGTTCCTAAGCAAAGGCACAGGTATAATGGCATTCTTAGGGAAGAAATAGATTTTGCATGTTGTACATAAGTGATTTAAACCATTTCCTTATTATAAATTGCATTAATAGAATCCCAATCAAGTGGTCTTGACATACTTACTTCACTTTTCTCCACAGACTTGAAACCAAATTGTTCGTAAAGTGTATGAGCATCTCTTGTCGCCAAATGAAAACTAGTGCCTTTCAATTTCGGGTTTTCCGTAATAATAGTCATTAACCATTTGCTAAGACCATTCCCCCTATACTCGGGAAGTATAAAGACATCTCCTAACCAAGAATATCGCACAAGATCTGATACAACACGAGCAAAACCAATTTGTTTTGGAGAACCCTTAGTTGGATCGCCATCATAAACACCATAGCATAGAATAGAGTTCTCAATTGATGCTTCTACTAGTTCTTTTGAAGTTCCTTTTAACCAATAGGATTCTTGACTTAAAAAATTATAAATAATATCAATATCCAGGTATTTTTTGTCTGTACTTATATAAAAACCATCTTTACTAACAAACTCAATATCTGCTTTCCAAACCATTTATATATTCCCCATTTCCATATATATCTCTATTTGAGTCAATTTCAAAAAAATATTAAAAAGTGAAATCCGAAAAACATTGGAATCTCCAACGCACTTTCGTGTCTCGATGCTAGCTAAACCGTAGAGAAACAGGCGTACGCTTCCCGCATCAGTCAGTAGGTTCAACTTTTAAATCGAATAATAAAGTAATAATTTTTGTTCTTAATTAAACCTACTAATTATGAAATTGACTCATTTATTATGATATTATAAATAGGCTTAAATATATATAGAATATTCATATTAATACATTTTTTCCTGATCTTACACAACACTAAAAGAAGTATCTACCCACTGTTTCCTGAATAGTTACTTCTTTTCTTAGTCTTCTTATGATGCAGTGAAAATTAATGACTAAACTCTAATATTTTCGCGTATGCACTTTCAAATAGATTAGGGTCTGGGTCTGCACCTATTTTTTTAGGAACATCAAAGTTGTTTAGTAAAAAATGATGAGTCGGTTGAACATCATGTCTTGCAAGAGAATGCTTGCAACAGGCTAGTGGACAACCATCTATAGCAATTATTTCTCTTCCTGATTTTGCAGTCCGAACTAACGGCTTAACATCTCCCCCAACACCTGCAATACAAGACATTTCTGCAATATTCTCGCGCTCCATTCTTATAGCGATTAAGTTAGCTGTTTGTGCTGCAGAGGAACACCCAGAACATGAATAAACAATTGGTAAATCCGATTTTTTCATCTTAACACTACCCCTTACTTAGTCGAGCAAAATCTGGCCTTACCCGACATACTTTTATAGTGTTTAGTTTAATACAAGTACTTTTTATCAGCAGTGATAAGCATCACTTGTGTCTATAACGATATATTTAACCTATTCTTGATAATCAGGGTGGTTATGTCTCTTGCATCCAAACAAATAACATGCCCCAGTAGTTGCAGGATCAAATTCTATTAAGGGAATATATCCAGATGACATTCGGTTAACCATATTCTCATATTCATTCTTTTCTTCTAGTAATTCTTTCATATGTGCTTCCTTATCGCTTTCTGTCCAATTATCATCACACTCTTCTTCATGAGCAGATTTGATTTCTTCAGCTTTATGTAAAATAGACTCTTGAATTACCTCATTGATGCGGAGATTATTTTTAGTTTTAAATAGAGCGTAGACAAATCGGCTTACCCAATTAGGGGTCTTCCAGTATTCTTCCCACCCCTTTTCAAACCACTGAATTGCTTCTTTAAAACAGCCTAACTCAACATACAAATCGGCAACTTCCACCTCTCCTATAAAGTCATCTGCATCTTCACTAAAAGTATCTAGTTTTTCTTTTGCTTCCGTTTTCTTATCAAGCTCGATTAGACATTTAATATGATTGAACATAACAACATCCGAATTTCCTGCCACACGCAAGAAATAATCAGATGCTTCCTCTAATTCTTTTAAATAATATTTTGCAACTGCTAAATTCTGATAAGCTTCCTTGGATGGTTGAATCGAAATTGACTCTGAAAGTGCATCCGATGCGAGTTTCCAATGTTTTTGTCTAAGGTTAATTTCCCCTAATAAATTGTATGGAAAATAAGAAGCAGGCTTCATTTCTATTACTTCTTTCAATAATTCAAGTGCTTTTTGATCATCTTCTTCTTCGTAACTGTACATCCAAGCTAAATTATTTAATGATTGGATATTTCTTGATTCCTCTACCGCTTGTCGAAAAAGTTCTAATGCCTTTTCATATTCATTTTGTTCAAATAGTTCAAGAGCCTTTTGGTTAGTACTCATTTATTTCCCTCCATCCTTCAAAGCACACCAAGTCGTAGTAGATTATTTTACATTAGATTTTTTTGATTATGGTATATTTCCTCTTAAGTATCAAGTCACAAAAAAGAGTTTAATTAGTATATATATTGCTAAACACTCCGCATTATTGAATGAATTTTCAGATATAATAAAGTAATAAATCCAACGAAGGGATTGAATTTTTTTTACATATAACTATAGCTACAATCATCATAGTTACCATATTATCTTCAATACTTCGAAAAAAGAGTTACCACAATTATTGGATACCTAGTGTTCTTCTTATAGGAATATCATTTATAATCGCTGTCATAAGCTTTTTTAAGTTAGACGATTTGGCATCAATGAGTTTCTTCTTTGTATTTATTTGTATTACAATAGGTGCGCTTAATGGCACAGCTATTTCAATGCTCACAAAAATTAAAACAGTGTAACAACCAAAAAGCAAAACGAGAATTCGTTTCGCTTTTATTGATACGCTTTCTATTCCTGCTCATTCTTACATACAATCTACTTACTCTCACTTTACCATCAATTATAGAAGTTAATTACTAATATATTTCTTCAAAATTGGCTCTAGGTATTCCTCTTTTAAAGAAAGATCATTTTGTAAAAAGGAATGAATACTCTCTTTATCTAATGAAACTAACAGAAACTCGTTAAATTCTGGCAAGTCACCTTTTTCTAATATACTCTTATTATGTTTATCTAATAATACTTGTAATTCATCCGCAGTTAAATCAACCTTTAATTCAAATATGATAGCCCAAAAATCATTTTTCCCTCCGCGCTTTATAAATTTTGGTCTAAAAGATTTTGTATAAGACTCATTAATTGATATGCCCATTTCTTCAATCAATTCTTTTTCGATACTTTTCTCCAAATTAAATAACGAACCATCTAAATCCGACTCGTCTAAACCACCGCCAGTAAATTGTAAGCGACCTGGTGTTGAAGTTTGTTTGTTCATTTTTCCGAATGCAATGTAATGGTCATTTGTTATAACAGCCGCACAAGTAAAAATTACTTTACACGGAAAATCAGTATCTTCCTGACGAATCGTATATAAGTAGTGTTTATAGTCTGTTTTTACTACCGTGATCTGTAATACATTAGGAGATTTATAAATTTCGGTAGTAGTAAAAACTTCTCCATTACGAAAATGAGGATTTATCTTTACTTGCTCATTCCAAAACTGTTGATGTTGTTCTCTTATATTTAATGGTAATTCAAAAGGGATAGAATCATATTTAACAATTACTTTAATTGGTGCTTCTTCAATTAGTATTGGCTTCATTATTTTTTATCTCCAATCCTTCAATTGTAGATCCTTTGTAAATAATTTTTTATAACAAAGTACACTTAGCATCATACTTGTAATTGCTGAGGAACTAGTAAATACAAAAATGATCAATATTTGATAACGAACTGCTTCGACTGGGTCTGCTCCAGCAATAATCATTCCTGTCATCATCCCCGGCAATTGGACAAGTCCCACTGTTTTCATCGCATCAATTGTCGGAATCATACTGTATTTGACGGAGCGTTTTAACACAACTTGCACAGCCTGGCGACTAGTTGCACCGAGTGAAAGTAAGGTTTCAATTTCTCCTTTAGAGCTTTCCGTCTCTCGCTTTAGTTGTGTTAGAAACAATCCACACGCAACCATTGCATTACCAATAGTCATTCCACTTAGCGGGATGATGTACTGTGGTGTTGCTTCTATGATTTGCAAGCTTAGTAATAGTCCCATCATTAGGATTTCCATCGTAGCAATAGAGAGAATAATTCTCCATACCACTCCTTCCATTCCTTTTGCCCGTTTTGCTGCATTAAATGCTGCGACAACAATCATGACGCAAATGATTAGGATAATGAATAGAATATTTTCTGACTGGAATACAAACTGCAAAACATACCCAACAGCAAGTAACTGTATTGCCGCTCTAACAGTTCCGATTGCAATGTCCTTCTCTAAGTCAAGCTTTTGCCAAACCGATACTAGCATCGTAATAATGACAAACAGTAAAGTAAAACTTAACGCTAGCAGGCTCATAGTTTCACCTGTGTTGGAGAGCCCGCTTGGTCGTCTAAAAACACAGACGTCTTTACATCACTTGCAAGTGTCCCATCTTCCATATACCAAATACGTTCACTAACATTTTTGGCTTGCTCCATATCATGTGTCACCCAAATAAATCCTATCTTCTCTTTTTGATGGAGTTTGAATAGTAGCTGTTCTACTAATTCCTTACTCTGTTGGTCAAGAGAAGCCGTAATTTCATCAAGAAGTAATATTTTCGGTCGTAATAGCAACGAGCGAACTAAAGCAATACGCTGTTTTTCCCCACCAGATAAATCTCCTGCATGCTTCCCCCAGTCTAAATGATCTAACCCTACTGCTTTTATCAACTGTCTTGCGTAACTTTCTTCAAAAGTACGATTATGTATTTTACTGCTGATCATTAAATTATCCAATATGGTCCCTGGAAGCATTATAGCTTGTTGGGCAACATAGCATATGTTCATACGCCATATTCTACTATCTACTTCACTCATTAATTGACCGTTGAAGTAAATCGTTCCACTATCAACAGATTCTAATTTTGCTAGAATGCGTAGGAGCGTACTCTTACCTTGCCCAGATTTACCGAGTAAGGCAATACGTTCTGGTTGTTCGATAGTAGTAGTTACATCAGAAAATAATTCACTTTTTTTCTGAGCATCCCAATGCTTTTTCATCAGTTGCTTTAATTCAACTAATGGTGTCATACACGTTCTTCCCATTCTTCTCTTAATAAACCCATTCGAATAGAGTCATAATATACTCCGTTATAGAAACGACATTTTCGTAGTCTTGCTTCCATTGTCATACCCAACTTTTCACCAACTTTAATCATGCGTTCATTACCAGACCAAGTTGTATAACCAACACGAACAAGTGGTAATTCTTTAAATAAATGATTAATCCACATTCGAAGTGCCTCTGTGCCTATTCCACCACTCCAAAAATTGTCTTCATAAATGACAATCCCCATTTCTAACCAGAGGGATTCCTCGTGCTCCCAGTAGTAACAGAGTGAACCGACCAATTCTCCATTTACATAAATACCCCACATATCATCTTGCTGGATCAATTGATCTTTCTTTTCTAAGAAATTCTCTAATGTTGTAGGAATATGCGGATAATAAGGTGCATCCCATTTTTTCCACTCAGGTGCTTCTTCCTTTGCACTTAATTCCCATAGTCTAAAAAGCTCTCCTTCGATAATAGGACGAATCGTTACATCTTTCATCATTTAACTCCATTCTATCATGCTTTGTATACATAATTTTACCACAATATCAGTATGATAGACTGTTCCCAATATGCACATTATTGTGATAAAGTTTTATCTTACAGTATTAAATAACGAGGAGTGACATAGCTTGGGTGGAAATCAATTACAACGAGGTTTAGAACAACGACATATCACCTTGATGTCATTAGGAGCAGCAATCGGAGTTGGGCTATTTTTAGGTTCAGCAACGGCAATACAACTTGCAGGACCAGCTATTCTGATTTCCTATATCGTCGGGGGAATGGCTATTTTTATCATCATGCGAGCGCTTGGAGAAATGGCTGTTCATAATCCTGTTTCGGGTTCATTTAGTCGGTATGCAAAGGATTATTTAGGTCCTCTTGCTGGATACATAACAGGATGGAATTATTGGTTTTTATGGGTAGTTACCTGTATGGCAGAGATTACAGCTGTAGGAGTATATATGCAAATGTGGTATCCAGACACAGCTCCATGGATATGGGCATTAGGCGCATTAGTTATTATGACACTTGTTAACTTAATAGCCGTTAAAGCTTATGGGGAGTTTGAGTTTTGGTTTGCGCTTATTAAAATTATTGCCATCTTAGCAATGATTTTTGTAGGGTTGGGGGTTATTCTTTTTGGTCTCGGTAATGATGGAATAGCAGTTGGCATAAGTAATTTATGGTCGAACGGTGGATTTGCTCCAAATGGCATTACTGGAATATTCATGTCCCTACAGATGGTCATGTTTGCGTATTTAGGTGTGGAAATGATCGGTGTAACTGCTGGAGAAGCAAAAAATCCTAAAACAGTGATACCACGAGCAATCGATACGGTGTTTTGGCGTATTTTACTGTTCTATGTTGGGGCACTGTTTGTAATAATGTCTATTTATCCATGGAACGAGATAGGAGCTAACGGAAGTCCTTTCGTTTTAATGTTCGAGAAAATTGGTATCGGTCCAGCAGCAGGTATTATTAACTTTGTAGTCCTTACAGCTGCACTATCTAGTTGTAATAGTGGTATTTTTAGCACTGGGCGTATGTTATTTAATTTGGCTCAGCAGAAACAAGCTCCTAATTCATTTTCTAAAATCAGCAGATCGGGAGTACCTTCAAAAGCTATTATATTTTCAGCGTTTTTATTGTTAGTCGGGGTTGTATTAAATTACTTAGTTCCTGAAAAAGTATTCATCTGGGTAACGAGTATTTCGACATTCGGAGCCGTTTGGACATGGGGAATTATATTATTATCTCAATTAAAATTCCGTAAAACACTTACAAAAGGAGAAGTATCAAGGCTTTCCTATAAGGCTTTGTTCTATCCAGTAGGATCCTATTTAGCACTAGCTTTTTTAGTATTGGTACTTGGTCTCATGGCTTACTTCCCCGATACACGTATCGCCCTAATAGTAGGTCCCATATGGATAATCGGATTAGTGATTGTCTATTATAAAAAAGGATTTCATAAAAAGTAATTTAGGTTGGATTCGGCCAATTATTTGGCGGGATCATCCAATACAACAAAACCCCGTCATTTCATTATCGAAATGACGGGGTCTTTTCTGTTAACCAATATATTTGGCAAACCAGCTCGTGATTTGATCTAGTCGTATTTGTCTTAAATTAGGCAGTCCTACTCGAGATAAATTATGATCAGATTGCGGGAAACGCACGAAACTTGTCTCTTTCCCCATAGCTTTTAACGTAATATATAGCTGTTGCCCTTGTTCGATAGGACAACGATAGTCATTTTCGCTATGCAATATCAATAAAGGTGTTTCTACGTTAGCTGCGTATTTGAGCGGAGACGCATCCCATAGTTTATCAATATCCGTCATATCGGTACCAATCTGCCATGGTGTGAAGTAGTATCCAATATCAGAAACTCCATAAAAACTGATCCAATTTGAAATCGAACGTTGCGTAACCGCTGCTTTAAAGCGATTTGTATGCCCTACAATCCAGTTTGTCATAAACCCACCGTAGCTCCCACCGGTTACACCTAAGCGGTCTTTGTCAATCCAATCATTTTCCTTCAACACATAATCTACTCCAGCCATGATATCTTCATAGTCACCACCACCATAATCTCCGCGCACAGCGTCAACAAATTGTTGACTATATGAATGACTTCCACGTGGATTTACATATAAAACTCCATATCCTTGCGCCGCTAATAGTTGTAGCTCATGGAAAAATGTATTCGCATACATCGTATGAGGTCCACCATGAACTTCTACAATAAGTGGATACTTATTTCCGTCCTGGTAGCCTGTTGGTTTCATTAACCAACCGTGGACATCCCAATCATTAAGGCCTTTATACACAATGGCTTCTGGTTCGACAAGCTCTACTTCATTTAACAACTCTTCGTTAAATTTAGTGAGAGCAATTCTTTCACCAGTCGCCAAATTTAGTTTAAATAATTCCCCGGGAAATATTGCATTACTTATTGTCGCAAGAGCAAAGGTTCCATTACCTGCAATATCGTATCCATATACATGCTCGTTTTCCGGTGTTGCTGGGTAAATCTCCCCTTCAAGAGACGCGAAATACAAACGTACATCCCCCATTGTGGATAGTTGGAAATAGAGGTGATTCTGCTCTGTCCAAACAACATCGGGTGCACTTGCTCCTTGTTGAATATCTGCTCCTGCATAATCGCCAACTGGAGCATCAATACCTTCAGTAAGTATTTGAAGTTTGCCAGTTCTCACTTCATATACATACACCTCTGCATGTGTTGCATTTTTAAATGTGTGGAGCATTCCTCCAAAGGCAATATATTGATCATCTGCTGAGAATGTTGCTCCTCCAAAATATCCGCTTTCTTCAATAATTACCGTTTCTTTTTTCGTTTCAACATCGATTAATAATATAGGCTCACGGAATGAAAAATCTTGATTTTCATCACGATTCACACCGATTACTAGTTTTTTTCCATCATGAGAAATTGCCTGAAGACTATGATTAAATGTACCATCTGTAAAAGCTTTAACTTCTCCAGATGCTATAACGATAGATCCAATTTGTCGGTTTGTATCTTTAGGTAACAAACCTACACCATCACTATGATATTTCATTTTTTCAACAATATAAGCTTCCGGTAGTTTCTTATCTTCCTTTTCAGCATCGTCCGTCCAACTTTCCCCATCTTTAAAGGAAGCAGAGAACCAAATCTTTTTACTACAAGGAGACCAAATAAAACTAGAAACACCTTCTTTAAATTTTGTAAGCCGTTTTGCTTCTCCACCTCTAGCTGACATAATATAAATCTGATTTTTCTTATCACGATTTGAAAGAAATGCTAGTTGTTTCCCATCTGCTGACCATTTAGGGGATGACACTTTTTCTTTCGAATGGGTCCATTGAGTTATTTCATCCGTTTCGATATCTACGTGATATAAATAAGCATAGTATTTATTATCCTCTTTGTGCATTTCCGTACGAATGAAAACTGCCTCATTTCCGTTTGGTGAAATCACAGGATTTGTTATCGATTGTATTGCAAATAAATCGGTTGCTTCTAGTTTTCTTTTAATCATTTAAAAATCCCCCTCTATTTAAATCTACTCTCACTATTTATTTCGACATTCGAAATCTTTTTCCTTCTAGTTTCTATGAAAGTCTATAAAAAAAGCTCCTCAGGATTACATGAGGAGCGATAAATTTATCTTTTAAACTGTTTGTGCTTTTAAAGAGCGTCGTAGGATTTTACCCGTTGTATTCTTAGGAAGTTCCTCTAAGAATTCAAACTTCTTAGGCACTTTATATTTTGCTAGTTTTTCTGCACAATAGTCTTGTAACTGTTGTTCTGTCAACGTAGGATCTTTTTTAACAACAAATGCAAGCACTTCCTCTCCAAAGTTTGGATCAGGAATTCCGACAACTGCTGCCTCAACTATACTAGAATGTGTAAATAGCACTTCCTCTACTTCACGTGGATATACATTATAGCCACCAACGATAATCATATCCTTTTTTCGGTCAACGATAAAGAAATAGCCTTCCTCGTCTTGTCTTGCAAGATCTCCAGTATATAACCAGCCATCGCGGATTGCACTTTCTGTTTCTTCCGGCATCTTGTAGTAACCCTTCATGACGTTAGGTCCGCGAACGATCAGTTCTCCTACCTCACCTATTGGAACTTCTTCTCCAAGTTCATTGACGATTTTATTTTCCACATTTACGATATTTGTTCCGATTGAACCTGGCTTACGATCACGGTCTATTGGGTTAAAGCATGTTACCGGTGATGCCTCCGACAAACCATATCCTTCTGATACACGAACATTGAACTTGTTTTCAAAGTTATGTAACAGTGCAACTGGCAATGAAGATCCACCCGAAATTGCTAAGCGAATACTTGAAAAATCTTCTACATTGGCTTCCGGAAATTGATACAAGAAATTATACATGGTTGGAACACCTGCAAATACTGTTGCTTGATGCTCTTTTGCCACACTAAACACTTCTTGTGGGGTAAATCTTGGAATTAATAGAAGGGTTGCCCCCATTAGTAATGGCGCATTCACAACTACTGTTAGTGCAAACACATGAAATACAGGTAAAGTTGTTATTACACGATCTTCTGTATTAATCTTCAAGTATTCTGCAACATCACGAGCATTAGAGTAAATATTATTGTATGTTAACATTGCACCCTTTGGATGACCAGTAGTTCCAGAAGTATATAAGATTACAGCAATATCATCTGGGTCTGTATCCACTGCAGAAGTACCCAGTATAGATGAAGAAATCATCATTGAAAACGGTTTCACTTTTGTCTTCAATTCTTCTGGTAAATCAGCTAGTTTTTGAACAGTATCTGGCTGCGTTTCACAAATAATGTAATTTTTAACCGAAGTGAAAACTCCAGCGGCTTTCTCTACTAAAGGCAATAATGCATCTAGAGCAATAATTACCTTAGCATCACTGTTTTTTACAATGTAACTGATTTCATCTGGCGAATAAATTGGATTAATCGGAACTGCCGTCGCACCAATTCGCATAGTAGCATATAAAGAAATTAAAAAATGTGGTGAGTTCCCTAGTAAAAAACCAATATTATCGCCTTTTTCCACACCAATTGACTTTAATGCCCCTGCAAATAGCTCAACTGACTGATCGAATTCTTCGTATGTAGTATCTTTCCCCATAAAATGATAGGCAACCTTCTCCGGATGCTCACTAGCAATCTGTTGAACACGTGAAACTAAACTCATACTCTCGTCTCCCATCTTTTTTTGAATGAATGACCATTCATTATCCCCGTATTCATTATATAAGAAAAGTTTTGACAATTCAAGAAAAACTAGAATATGCACATTACTTGCGCTAATTTGATTTGATATTTTATTTCTAAATACTTTAATTTCATACTTTAAGAGTTGCTGAATAAAATTGTTACTAGTTCTGTTGCCGTATTAAAAAGTTCTTATACCCAAAAAAGAAGGCTACTCCTGTAACCTTCTTTTCACTATTGTATATGGGAAATGTATCTCCAACGAATCAAAAAGAAATAAGAAACTTGAATAATAGTGAATGCTATTAATACAAGTAACATTTCCATTGCTATGGAAACTGCTGCTAAGTCGACCCAAAATGCTTGTAAAAACATAAACGAAAACGTACTATGCACCATAGCCAATCCCCAAGGCAGGAAAAACTGAGGAATTAACTGGCGATTTACTATTTTCACTAACTCTCGATCCGTAACGCCCATTCTACGAAGTACATCATATTGTTTTTTATCGCGCTCTAAATCTGTATAAAGCTTAAAGTATACAAAACTCCCGGCTGCAAGCAGTAATACTGCTGCTACAAGTAAACCTGTAAATAACAATAAAGAGAATGTAGCACGGATGATAGAATAATTTAAGCCAGGATTAAAGAAATAGTAAGCATTGGGATTTATATCTGAAGTTCCCATGGTTTGTGTCATAATTCTGTCTAAGTCAGTGCCAACATCCTTCGTGCGAAGCCACTCGGAAACATGAAAAGCATAAAATGTTATGTTTGACTCCCTTAAGCCATATCCATATAAAGGCTCAGTAATAAGTTCGTAATCCTCATCACTAATGATTAACGATCTATTTTTAAGGGCAATGGATGGGAAGATCAAGCGATCATAGACCCCTTTAATCTGAATAGGTACACTGCTTTCCTCTAGCACCGTTTGCTCGTCTTCAATCCTTAAGCCTTCGTAGTCTTCACGTCTATTCGGTATGATCATTGCTTCCCCATTTTGCAGGTCGATCAAAGGAATTTTCAATGCAACCGCTAAACTATTTACTTCCGATTCTTTTATAAGATTTACTTGGCTACGTAAATTAGAAGAAGTTTGTTTTTTTACAGAGAGCTTAACTAAGTCATAAGACAACCCCTCCCTTTGAAGCTCCTGAGATAGTTTCATCACATGCTCTTCCTCAAAAGGATTATCCCAATTACTTGAATAGAAAATACTGACCGGATTCATTTCCCTATATTGCGCTGTAAAAGAAGTAAACGAAGTTACAACACCTACTGAAAGAAAAGCTATTGTCGACACAACCGTTACTATGAAAAACATTCGAGCATTTTCTCTTATTTTAATAGAACCTTCTGCAAATGCTATCAATCGAAATGAATGCCAGTACAAATTCTTACGCTTTCGAATAATCCCTAACAAATACAAAACACTATCTGTATAGAACAGATAAGTGCCAACCAATGCCAGGAAAATAATGATAAAGCTCATATATACTTTAATTTGAAAAAGAGATAATAAAACTAAACTATAAGCAGTGAAAAGCAGTAATAATCCTAACACTGCCCTTCCCTTACTGTAAGCCTCTTGTTCATTTTGTTTACCATATCCTTTTAGAAGCTGAATTATATTCTTTTTACGAATAAATACTGAGCTACCAAAGGAAATAATGATATACAATGATAAAAATACAAGAATAGTCAATGTAAAAGGCTTCCATGACAAATATAACGGTAGATTATCAAGTAAAAACATCTCTCGAATAACCATAAAGAAAAACTTAGAAAAAGCAAATCCAAAAAAGATACCTACAGTTGTTGATATAAACCCTAATATCATCGTTTCTAAGAAAATCATCCGATTAAGCTGACGCTTGTCCATCCCTAAATTTAATAGGACTCCAAATTCCTGTGAACGAGCCTCTAGAAAAGCACTCATCGAATAAAATAAAAAAGACAAAGTGAATATTATTAAAATAACCTGTGCAATGAACATTCCGCCAAAAGCGATATTCTGTAAAAATTGATCTTCAATATTGGGATGAAACATTAACATTGAATAGACGAAAAATACTAGAACTGAAAAAATACTCGCCAATAAGAATGCAGCATATACGCGTGCATTTCGAATGACATTATTATAAGCGAATTGTCGAAAGGTCATTTACATTTCCACCCAGTAAAGATAAGACATTTAAAATACGTTGAAAGAACGTTTGTCTTCGGTCATCTTTATATATTTCATTAAAATACTCGCCATCCTTTATAAACAAAACACGATCACAATAGCTTGCAGCAATCGGATCATGTGTCACCATAATAATGGTCGTATTACTTCTTTTATTGACATTAGATAACAGTTCTAACACATCTTTTGCAGCTTTTGAATCCAGATTTCCGGTTGGCTCATCTGCCAGTATAATAGAAGGTTCATGTATTAAAGCGCGTCCAATTGCTGTTCTTTGCGCTTGTCCCCCTGAAATTTCAAATGGTCTTTTTTCTAAAATAGAGGTAATATCAAGCTGTTCCGCTATGCTATTAACTTTTTGTTTCATCACATTTATCGGCTGTTCATCTAATGTTAATGGCAATACCATATTCTCTTCCACAGTTAATGCTGAAAGTAGATTAAAGTCCTGAAAAACAAAGCCAAGCTGTCTTCTCCGGAATAATGACAAATCATTGCTTTTCAATTTCATAGGATCTAAGCCATTAATCGTCATATCTCCTGAAGTTGGGTTATCGACTGTTGATATCAAATTGAGTAGAGTTGTTTTCCCACTACCTGATGGGCCCATAACTGCAAGGAATTCTCCCTTTTCTACCTCGAAGCTTAGTTGATTTATCGCTAGATGCGCGACTTTCCCCTCATATACCTTCGTTATTTCTTCCAGTGTTAATATCGACATCGAGCTCACCTCGTTCTGAAGTTTCTTGTTGTTCAAATACAATCGATACTGTCGTTCCTTCTCCCACTGTTGATATTATTTTCATCTCATGTCCTAATCTATGACAAATTTCCTGTGCCAAATATAATCCCATTCCAGTAGATTCACCAGTTTTCCTGCCATTTTCTCCAGTGAAAAAAGCTCTTGTCACTCTTTTCATATCTGAGACAGGTATGCCAATTCCTTCATCTCTTACGGATAAAATGACCTGATTATGTTCAAACGTAGTTTCAAAGTAAACCTTTTTGTTTTCCTCAAAAGTATATTTAATCGCATTTGTTAAAAATTGAGCTATTACAAACCGTAACCACTTCGAATCTGAAGTAACCATACAATTTTCTTCTATAGAAATAACCGGAAATACATGACTTCCTATAAATAATCGCTTGTTACTAGATACCACTTCCATAACAAGCTGTTTTATATCAATTTGTTCAATTTGCATATCTTCTTCAAATGTATCTAACCGAGCATTCATCAGAACTGCATCCAGACCACGCTTCAGTCGATCCATTTCTTCAGAAACACCAGCTGCATCTACTTGATCATTCCCTTGAGTCATCAGCTCTATAACCGAAATAGGTGTTTTCATCTGATGTACCCAGCTATTCATAAATTGTAAATGTCTATTTTGCCTAGCATATAGAAGTTGTACTTCCTTTTGATACAAACGATAAATATGCTGCAAATACTTCTCGATTTGTTTTATCTCCGGGGACTGCGCCTCTCGTTGCAAAACAACCTCAATCTTAGTAGGCACAGATAGGATCTTTTTATAGAATGCATACTTTTTTACAAATAATGTCCCTAAAAAGGTCAAGGTCAATATACTAGTAATAACAATGGAATACACCGCAGTATCTACATTTCGGAAACCATCCAGCCAATATAGCAGCATTACAAATAATACTAATAAAACCTGAAAAACTAAAAAAACTAAATGCTCCTTTATAAACAATCGAATCATATTATGACTCCTCCGGGCTCAGGATTAATCTGTATCCTGCTCCTCTAACAGTCTCAATAGTAGACAAAATATTATAGTCACTTAACTTTTTTCGAACTCTTGTCATATTTACATTTAATGTATTCTCATCAACGAATGACTGGTCATCCCAAAGCTCCTCTAATAGCTGCTCCCTAGTCACTAGCTTCGGATGGCTTTTTAACAATAATTCCAATATCGTACACTCTTTCTTCTGAAGCGGAATTTCACCATGTACGGTATGTAACTCCATTCGTTCCATATAAAGCTGTAACCTGCCAACCTTGATAACTCTTTCTTCCTGCTTCGCGGCATATTCACCATACGTTCTTCTCAAATGACTTCTTATTTTAGCTAGGACGATTTCATAATGAAAAGGCTTCGTGATAAAATCATCTCCACCATTTTCTAGCGCAAATATTTGATCCATTTCACCAGATCTCGCAGAAACGAATATAATCGGGCAAGTAGTTAATTGGCGCAATTGGCGACACCAATAATATCCATCATACGATGGTAAATTTACATCCAGCAACACAATATGAGGATCAAACGCAGTAAACTCCTCCACTATTTGTTCAAAATCCTCTATAGTATGCACCTCGTAATGATATTTCCTTAAAGTATCTGCAAGTAGAGATGCTATCTTTCGATCATCCTCTACAACTAACACACGATGCGTTGTCACAATAATCCTCCTCCACAAAAACAGTTCTTACTTTATCATATCAAAAAAGAGCCCAACATACGTCAGACTCTCTTCCATTTATTAATAAATTAATTGTACAAGCTCTTCTTTTGTAATACCACCGAAGTATTTAGGGACGTCTATGTTTGTTAATGCAGTTTCGATTCCTTCTTTGCTGTACGGTTTTCCAGTTAGAAGCTGTTCTACTTCAGCCATATCACCTACACCGAAGAAATCTCCGAAGATTTTCACTTCTTCAATCATTCCTTTATTTACATCTAAACGAACATCTACGCCTCCAACTGGGAAGCGGTGCGAATGCTTCATATTGAATTTAGGTGATTTACCGTAGTTCCAATCCCATTGTTGATAACGCTCTTCTGAAAGCTTATGGATATTCTCCCAGTCCTGCTCTGTTAGCTCCCAATATTGTATATTTTCTTCCCCTTCAAAAATGGAAGCGAGAAGTTCTAAACGGAATTCTTCGACTGTCATTGGATTTTCTAATAGCTCGATTATATTCGTAACACGACTACGAATTGATTTAATACCTTTAGATTCAATTTTTTCTTTGCTTACCTTTAAGGCAGATACAACAGCATCTATTTCTGTATCGAACATCAATGTTCCATGGCTGAACATACGTCCACGAGTAGAGTATTGAGCATTCCCAGAGATTTTTTTCCCTTCAGCCAAAATATCGTTTCTTCCAGACAACTCTGCATTTACACCCATTTTTGCAAGTGCATCTATAACAGGCTGTGTGAACTTTTTAAAGTTACGGAAGCTCTCTCCGTCATCCTTTGTTAAAAAGCTATAATTCAGGTTTCCTAAATCATGGTACACAGCACCCCCACCAGAAAGTCTACGAACTGGGATAATGCCATTTTTCTCTACAAAATCAGTATTTATTTCTTCAATTGTATTTTGGTTTCTCCCAATAATAATAGAAGGCTGATTTATGTAAAACAGAAGAAAAGAATCCTTTTCAACGTCCATTGTGTTTAATGCGTACTCCTCAATTGCTAAGTTAATACGTGGATCTGTAATTCCTTTATTATCAATAAAATACATGTTCATCTCTCCTTTATAATTATTTTATCAAAAGTTCAGTTAATATGTTGACAAATCGAACTGTGTTATACTACAATGAAAACAATTAAAGCAGTTATATAACAGATGGAGGTGGAACAACTATGTTAGAAAACGTAATTGAATTTTTCCGTAACCTGCCCGCTAAGAAATGTGCAACATGTGGTGAAACAATAGAAGAACAACATGAATGCTACGGGAACCACTGTGATAAATGCACGACACTTTAATAATTGAAAGAACTGCCCACTAAATTCTCCCCTGACTAGTGGGATTTTTTATCAAATAAAATATGATCAAAAACAAACACCCCAAGGATTTAATCCTTGAGGTGTTTGGTATTTAATATAAAATTTATGCTTGTACAAGTTCTCCGTCAAATACTTTTAGGTCCATCGATGCGGCCATAAAAGACGGAGCTTTTTGAATGAAAGCTGTGAAATGTTCACTCGTATTATGGACTTTAGTAGCCTCTACATCTTCCCAAAGTTCAATCATTGTATAATGATAATCTTGGTCAGTAGATTTCATCAAATCGTAGCTAATATTACCTTTTTCAGCTCTTGTTGCTGCAAGAAGTGTTTTTGCTTCTTCCAAGAATGCTTGTTCTTGATCCATTTTTACCTGGAGATGTGCATGAATTATAATCATAGTTATCATCCTTTATGTTAGATTATTTATACTTAAGACTTACAATTGATAAGATCCTATTCAATTGAAGTTGAAAATTCTAGTATTCACTTATGTTATTTTGCATACGATTAAGCATGTCAGATAGGGATTCCAATTCTTCTTCGTTAAAATCATGAAGCATTTGGTTTACGAAATTAACCTTTTCTTTTTTGTAACCAACAATTTGTTTGCGCCCTTCCTCTGTAAGACGAACAAATATCACTCTATTATCGTTAGGATTTCTTCGTCTAGCGACCATTCCGTTTGCCTCAAGTTGTTTTAGATGACGAGTAATAGCAGCACTATCTATATTAACAGCTTTTTGCAAGGTGGACTGATTGATTTCATCTGTTTCATACAGCTGGTGTAGCAATTCATAGCGTGAAGAGCTAATGCCTGTGCACCGTTCAAATTTAGGGCTAATTTGATTATTAAGCCCTTTAAGCAGATGTAAGATTTGTTCATGATTAGATAGTGAACAACGCATCATTTGACCTCCTAAATAGTTTTATGTGGCCAACATATACGAGTGTCTACTACTTTATTGAATCCTCAATTATTGACCTGTCAATAAAATATAATATAATTTTTTTTAAAGTACAACTCGAAATGGTAACTTATCCACCAATTTATATTCAAAAGGTTCTATCTTATTTCCAGATCGTAGTTGTATCGACAGGCAGACGATATGATTGATAACCTTCATTAATGGCTTTACCAATGGAAATTAACATAATCGGTATATAACGTTCTTTGTCCAGACCATAAGCTTCAGCAATCTTGTCTTTCTCATATCCACCGATAGGATTCGTATCATACCCGAATGAACGAGCTACTAGCATAAGTTGCATGGAAACAAGACCTGCATCCAGCATAACTATATCTTTCATTTGCTCATCGGACATATTTTCATAAAACGGTTTAAAATAATTTAATTGTGCTTCTTTAACTTCTTGAGGCATATATCCAAGTTGAACCGCTTTGCTAAATATCTCTTCGGCATAATCAAAATTATTTCGGTCACCGAAGACAGCGATCACCGCAGACGAACTTAATACTTTATCCTTGTTGAATTTGGCAAGTGTTGCAAGCTTTGCTTTTCCTTCTTCACTGTCAACGACTACAAATCTCCAAGGCTGAAAATTAATAGAAGATGGAGCTTTTGAAGCTTGAGCTATAATTTCGGTCATTTCTTCACGGCTGATTTTAACCGAGGGGTCATATACCTTAATGGAACGACGACCGTATACAATTTCATTAAAATCATTTGTTTTTTGATATTTTAGCATATTGTATTTACTCCTTTTTATCATATTAATTGACGCGTCAATTATTGATGCATCAATTAATATAATATAAATTGATGAAATATGCAATACTTAAGATTCTATTACTCTAATTTTAATAATAAAAGGTCTATGCTAAAGATAAGGTTGATTCAAAATGCACATTAAAATGAGCTGGAAAGTGCATCTCCAACTCATTGTATTTTGATGTCATTTTTTAAAAATCACTCGGTTTGACTAAAGGGAGGACATTTTTACTTTATCAAAAACGTTCCATAGTTAAATCGGTATTAACGGAAACAGCAGCTTTATTGCCGTCGGCCGCAGAAATAATTAATGAGGAGGGTCCCGATTTTTCAGTTTCTCCCGCAATATAAATGTTCTTTTGTGTAGTTCTACCAACACCATCTGTTACAACTGTACCATTTTCTTGAATTTCACACTCTAGTATCTCAGCAAATTTATTTGGACGATAAAAAGATGGAACAACAAACCCACCTGATCTAAATATCGTTTCTCCTGTTACAAATTCAATTTTTTGTAGATAACCATTATTACCTATTAAGTTTTTAATCGGCTCTGATTTAATTTTGATATTGCGTTTTTGTAACTCTGTAACTCCATCTTTAGATAGCTGAACTCCGTTCGTTAAGACAACTAAATCCTGGGACCAGTTATAAATTAATTTAGCCATATGCAGTGCATGCTCTTCTTTTTCTGCCATTATAATTAATGGCTTATCCCTTAGCTCCCAACCATCACAATAAGGACAACTAAAAAGGCTTTTCCCATAATAATCTCTTACACTTTGAATAGAAAATACCTCTTGAATACCTGTAGCCAACATAATCTTTTCTGTAACACATTCCTGACCATCATGTGTTTTGACAATAAATCTATCATTATCTATATCCTTAATTATTTCAGTAATTGTTGCTTTAAAATATGATATGGATGGATACCTCTCCAATTCTTTTAGGCCTATTTCTTTGAACTCTTGCGGTTTTATCCTATCTCGAGTAATAAATCCATGTGACTCATGTGTGACTCTATTCCTATTCGTTCCATCGTCAAATAATGCAATTTTTCTCCTAGCCCTACCTAAAGTTAAACTAGCACTTAAACCAGATGGGCCCCCACCAATAACGATACAATCAAATACGTTCATTTTATTACCTCCCTATTTTTATAACAACCATAAGAGATCTTTTATATCTATAATTAAAGTAAAAAAATGTTATATACATCATTTATTAATCTATATCTATACAATGCTAATTTTCATAATGATAAGCATTATATTTTATCAAATAGTATTGATTTCTTAATCGTCCAAATGAACAAGAACTTTTCCGAACCTTCCGCCCATCTTTAACGAGATTTCATCTTCATAAGTTTCACGTAAATATTTTTCAGATTTTTTAAGTAACTTTTCTTCTACTGGAATCCCATATTCAATGAACCACTCTGTTAAATTATCTACAGCGCTATCTATATCTATTTTTATAGTTTTCATTTGTTTTTCAATTAACGTTTGATATGAATAACCGTTAACATAGAGTAATTGTAAAAGATATGCCATATCAGAGGAACCTATTTCCCTTGGTTCTAAATCTATAATCGGTAAAAGTTCATCCATTAAGTGGTTTTCTTTTGGTCCACCCATCATGCTTATATAGCAAAATTTCTTGGCAAAACTTAATGCTTTCTCCACCATCTCCCAATCCTTCATAGCTGGACACATTGATGCAAAAACAAGATCGTATGATTGATTATGTTTATCTGTTGATATTTCTTCAAATGGTTTTTGTATAATATTCACTTGAACTGAGTAGTTCATAGAGTTTTTTTCTAGCATAATAGATAGTTCAGGAGAAGGTTCTATCGCAGTAACATTTGCTCCTTTTTCTGCAAAAGGAATACTGAATACACCAGATGCGGCACCAATGTCTAAAACAGAAAGATCCTTAAAGGAAACAACTTGATCTTCAATCCATGTCAAGATTCTATTACTACGTTGTCTACCTTCATGGCTAAAGGAATTTTTATCATATGATATCGCCCATTTTTTGAACTCTTCTGTTTGAAAATTACCCTGACCTAGTCTTTGCATAATTCTTAAAGAAGTGTTTGGATCATTATCCCAAGCAGACTTCCAGACTTGATGTTTAAATAAATTCTTTTCCATAAAAAAATCCCTCCTTAATTTGATTGCAATATGTTTCATCCTCTCTCAAAATTAAAGACTTAAGGAGTCTGTAATATCCATTATAATTTAGGTATTTTTATTGTCAAGTTAAAGGTACTTTATTCTCAAAACAAACAATAAGCATATAATTTGTTGCTCAACTAGTCGAGTAGAAGAGAACCTCTCTACCTCACGGTAGATTGTGTTCCTCCCCCCTCACAGAACCGTGCTTGCGCTATTTACGCACACGGCTCTTCCTAGTCACCATTCACAAAATGTAGCTAATCTCTTTTCTTAAGTTGTATATATTCACCTTAATTCTTGGTGAAGGTAACGGATATTTATGAAGAAAGAGATTGAATTTATCCCAGGTAAAGGATTTTCTTTGACTTCTTCTGTTGAGCCATCTAAACAGTAAATATTGGATTTTGTCTTTAAAGCGGTGAACACTTGGAGTGTTATCCGTGATGCAATAGTAGTTGTAATAACCTATAAGAGAGCGTTTAAATCTATCCATAATCATATGAATATCAGTATTTCGGTTATTCTTTATCCATTCCTTCGATTCCTTTAGTTTACCTTGTAGCTTTTTCCTGCTTGATTTCCGTTTCACACGAAAGTATCCAGATTTACTCTTTCCACAATAGTGTGTAAAACCTAGGAAATCAAAGGTGTCAGGTTTTCCATTTCCCTTTAGTTTTGCATCTTTCTCCGCAAATCTCCCGAAGGGAATTATTTTGGTTTTATCCTCCGCTATTTCTAAATTAAACTTCTGTAATCTCAGCTTCAATGATTGATAGAACTCCTGAGCTTCGCTCTTATATTGGAAGCAACAAACAAAATCATCTGCATAACGAACTATGTATGCTTCTCCTTTACACTGTTTTCTAACTTCCTTATCAAACCACAGGTCCAGGACATAATGGAGGTACAGATTGGCAAGGACCGGAGATATGACTCCACCTTGCGGTGTGCCTTTATCTGTCTTGTATTTCTTTCCTTCCTCCATGTATCCACCTTTAAGAAACCTACCAATTATTCTTAGTAAGTTAGGGTCAGCAATTCGCAGTTTTAAGAACTTCATCATCCATATGTGGTCAACGTTGTCAAAGAACCCTTTAATATCTACATCTACTATATAATTTACTGATTTCTTTTCAATATAATGATTTAATATTTTCAAAGCATCGTGGCAGTTACGATTTGGGCGGAACCCAAAAGAGCAGTCTAGAAAATCATTTTCATAGATGGCATTTAGTATTTTGGTAATGCCTTTCTGTACAATCTTATCTTCGTGTTCCGGTATCCCCAATGGTCTTTTCTTATTGGAGTTTAGCTTAGGGATATACATTCTCCTTACGGGAACAGGATGATAACTTTTACTTTTAAGCCTACTTACTAAATCCTCTATATTTTCCTCTAGTGTTTCACTGTATTGCTCTTTAGTTGTGCCATTAATCCCCGTTGCCTTCTTATTAGGTAATTCAAGATGACATTGAACTAGAGATTCCTTATTTAGTAAATGTACAATAGATGTAAATTTCATTTTCGGATCAGATTTTGCTAATTCTGCTATCCTTAATAGTTTTGTTTCCATTTAGTATTCCTACCTCCGCGTGTAGTAAATGTGTCCCTAGTAAGGGTGATAACTTGGTAGCAGCCTTTCCTCCATCAGCATTACCCAACTTCATTGGTACTACGCTGCTATCCGACTCCCTAAACGGCATTTGGTTTCCTTGCTTATTATCACTTGTACACCATACTCTTCAATTAAGAAGAGACCGGTAGGGTCTCCCGAGTTGCCGTATCATATCCATGTGTGACGTGCCAAGGTCTCTGACCCCAGAGAGGTTTTATCCTTCTTGCCTTTACCGAAGAATAAAATGTAGTTTTCTGCCGCAGGTAAGGCATCAACCCTCTCGATTTACTAACATTATGGGGCTCAATCCCTTCAACCATTTGGCTTTCGGCCCGCCACCTAACTGTCTACGCTTAAAGGCTACTGTTACCATTAGCCCTCCAAGACTCGCTACGAGTGAATGGCTAGTTCTTTCTCGACGGGAATCCCACCCGCTATATGATACGACCTAGGCTCGGCCGCACACCTACCTCTTTAGTTCAATAAATAAGCATTTACTCCTTCATGAAATAAAGCATCTCGTTATCTTAATAAACTTCCAAAAAATATAACGAAAGTCAAAAACGCTGATAACCCTAATGTAATAATTATTGTAGTTACACTCCTCGCCATTCCCTTCCAATCATGAATACCTGAAAAACCTAATACTCCTAAAATTAAAGTTAGCAATGTAATATATAAAACCAGAGTTAAAGGGTGTGTACCCATAAAGGAATAATCAATCAGACCTGAAAATGAAACAAGGAGAAATAATAAAATACAAATTATTGATAAGATAAATGAACCTATGTTAATCTTTTTCTTCATTCAATAACTCCTTTTTAAGTTATTTTAATTTTCTTCACTAACCTGCACCCCTTGTTTTAGAGTTACACTAACCTTCCGCATTAGTTTAAGTGCATACTTTCAATCATCCCATCTATTAAAAAAAGAGCTGCCAAAACAGCTCATTGATCTAAAATTAAATTTATTTTTTCAAAACTGGAATCCAAATTTCGCTCTTCACAGACGGTGAAGTTAGATCTTTGGTTTTAATCGACAATATCTCGGGTCCTACTGTTACTTGATAACTGGAAGACGGAAACCACTCGGAATAAATCATTCCCCAAGTTTCCTGTAGCGTACTAGGAAAAGGTCCTGTTGATTCAAATATCACCCATGTTAAAGCAGGAACTTCTAGTTTTGAAAGTTGTTCGGGGAATTCTTGTGTAGTTGCAACTCCTATATACTGATCAACCTCCCCTTTTTCTTCCATGCGGCCTTCAGAAAAATTTGTAGATGCTTGAATCATCCCTAAAGGTTCAACATTAGAGAGTTTTTTTAGTTGATCTATTTTTTCCATGGTCAAAGACTTCCACATTTCTGTAATTCCCTGGTTTTCTCCTTCAAAGATAATAGGAACTCTTTTCATGATACCGACTATGTTAAATGCTTCTTTTTGCTCAATCCTATAATTCATTTCTCTTCCTCCTCTAATTGATAATTGAAAGGTCATTAGTGGATAGGCCTTTAACTGCTGTCCATTGTTTCTTGCTTCAGATGGTGTTACACCGTGTAAATGTTGAAAAGCTCTAGTAAAAGAGTCCGGTGAATTGTATCCGTATTTAATCGCAATATCTATAATTTTTATGTTACTGATATTTAGCTCAAATGCTGCTAAACTTAGTCGTCTACGGCGAATATATTCTGACAATGTAATTCCTGCAAGGAAAGAAAACATTCTTTTGAAATGATATTCGGAACAATGAGCCAGCATAGCCACCATCTTGAAGTCTATTTCATTAGTTAAGTTTTCCTCAATATACTTCATTGCATCGTTCATGTTTTTAAGAGAATCCATTATACGACCTCCTTTCATCAATAGAATAACAGGAATTGTATGTATTCATCCGACATTCTGTGCACCGTTTTGTAGGATTACTCATCTTCTACTAAACTGCCGCATTAGTTCAATAGGAAAAAAATGCTTTACTCCTTCTTGAAGTAAAGCATCCGATAATTTAATAAGAGATCTTTAAAGTTTGAAATATAAATTGTTTTAAGTCCATTGAATATTTACCCAAGTTTCTCCGCCAACTCTAAAATAATACCCTCTGGACCACGAACGTAACATAACTTATAAGTTTCTTCATATTGCTGTATCTCACTAAAGATTTCCGTACCCCTCTTTTTCAATTTTGCAACAACAGCTTCAATATCTTCAACAGCAAAGCAAATATGTCGGATACCCAGTGTATTTGCAAAGGGTAGCTCAAGGTCTTTTTCGTCTGATTGCGTACAAAATTTGACTAGCTCTATCCATGTTTGACCACCTGGCATCCCCATTCCTACACATGCCGTTTTAACATCATTTAGTCCAATTATTCTATCCAACTGCTTACCATCTAATTCCCATTCCGCATGCACTTCAAGTCCTAACTCAAGAAAAAATGCTTTAGCCTCTGCAAGATCATTTACGTTTATACTCACATGATCTATTCTATTGATTTTCATATCTGATACCTCCTATGCTCCTGTTATTTTCAATACATGTATTCGTGTTAAGATGTTTGAAATTATTATTCGCTTAAAATAGGAAATATCCTTATTCAACTAACTTGCACCGTTAATTCAATAAGAAAAACGAATTTACCCATATATTGCTCGTGATTTTAATCACCAAACGCAAATGTTATTTCTGTTTCGCAAACTAATGTCCCGTCAACCGTAGCTATACCTGTGCCTTTTCCAATAGGTCCTTTTAATCGAGTGATTTCAATCTCAAGACGAAGTTGGTCTCCTGGTTTTACTTGCTGTTTAAAACGACATTTATCTATTCCTACTAATAACCCTAATCGACCTTGGTTTTCTTCTTTAGTTAACATCACAACTGCACTTACTTGAGCTAATGCCTCAACAATTAATACACCTGGCATAACAGGGTAGTTGGGAAAATGCCCGTTAAAAAATTCCTCATTTGCTGTCACATTTTTTATACCAACCGCTCTTTTTCCTTCTTCTAATTCCAAAATCTTATCAACTAATAGAAATGGATATCGATGCCTAATTATTTCCTTAATTTTTTGAGTATCTAACATCATTTAATCCCCCATATCAATATTATTAAGACTATTAATTAATTTTATCACTAGGTATTAATAGTTGATACTATAAAATTAAGCTTCTTTAACAAAACTACCGCTGTTCTAGAAAATAATTAGTTTTTCCTTCTTAAACTAAAATGCAGCGTGTAAGTGTAAAATTTCACAATTCTTATCTGAGATCACCTTAATGTTTTGGATATAAAAATAGACCATCTAATAATGGTCGCATTTTGCTAGGACATGCCGCATATTAAAACAATCATGCCCAGAACACCTACTAAGCCCCAATCCCATCAAAATGGGTTTCCTCACCATTTTTAAAAACTTTCAGGTACTCATAGTCCCCTTTTAAATTGATTTTATATAACTTATATGTGTCTACTTCCCCCCCAGAAATTGAAATGTCGTTCAGATAAATGTTAATCGAATTTTCATCTAGTTTAATATCTATATCTCCAAAATCTCTTCCATCGTTCAAGAAGTCTTGATTAAGATACAAATAGCGTTGATTTTTAGAATCGTTGTACATATAAACACCAGTTCCTGTACTTTTTTCATCATTATCTATAATATTAATATAGTTTGTCACATTATCATTTACCTTTTCCATATTAATTTCTGAAATGGTAACTTTATTTCCCTCACATCCAGTTAGAATGCCACAAACTATTAAGATAAGTAATAATATTCGCTTCAAATTACCGCAACTCCTTTGTTTGTTTTACCGCACTTGATTATTGAACAAAAGAAATGTGTCCCTAGTAAGAGTAATCACTTGATAACAGCCTTTTCTCCTCCATCGGTATTACCCTGCTTCAGGTAATTCGACAAAAGTAAATATAACCCTTATCACTTGTCAGCTGAGTGTTTACTACTAAATAAAGTATTACATAATTTTTTATCTAGAAGCTAAATTCTTTTTTTATCATATGTGCTACTTCCATTGCATCCAATTTTGTATTGTTGATTCGCAAGTAGTTTTTTGTTTTAATTTCACCATCTATTGAATTCAGCCTTCTATTTTCTAATGTGCTAAGTAAATGTTGTTCAGATTGTTCAACATTTCGCTTGGTTGGCTTATGTTCAAGCCGTTGAGTTGTTTTATTTCGAATAAGCCTTTCTTCTACATCCGCTTCCAATTCTACGAAATATATCTCAACCCCTTGAGAACTAAAAATATTACACATGTATTCAATTTCGTCCCAATCTTCTTTTTGATCAAAATACCATATTTTAGTAAATATCATTCCGTATTGATCGATTTTTGAAAAGGATTGAAATATTTCTCTTCGAAATAAGCGTGTAAGACGCCACATTTCAGGACTAAATCCATAAAGAGGTTCTAATAAATCAATGGTCATATGGTTATGAAAGAGTTTTAAACCTGTTATGGCGGATAATTCTTGTCCAACAGTCATCTTCCCAACAGCTTGTGGTCCAAATATAAAAACAAATTTCTCCAACGTATTCCCTCCAAATGATCGACATAAACTCAATAATTCCTTCTATAGTTCAATAAAAATCATACTTTTTTTAATAAAGCTTTAGTTAGTTTAAGTGAACATTTTTCCAATCTTATATTTATTTTAACATAAATATCCAGTGTTATAGGAGGAGCACATTCTACGCATGCCTCAATGTTATTAAACCTGGGATTTATTTGATAGTGATAACTAAAAAAACATTGTTGATTTCCAAACTGCCAGTTGTTCTTTGAAAAGATGCTGGGACAGAAATAGAAATTTTATTGGATAAGAAGAAATCTTTACTAAATAATGGATATTTAATAAAATTGATTGGAATGGTGGGCGACTCCTACGGGAATAGCGTGACGCCTGAGACTACAGGCTCAGGCCACCCCCGTGGAAAGCGTCCCTGGAATGGAAATCAATTTTGTGCACAGCAAAAAAACAGCATTTTTCTCACAGAGAAAAATGCTGTTTTGGGATTCTGTCCCAGCCTCTTCAAATTATTATGCTTCAACTGTTTCTTTAGAGTGACGTTTTTTGAACACTAGCATGAAATACCCCAAAGTTAGAGCAAGACACACAAACATAAATCCTAATAACACGCCGTTAGTTGACCAGAAATGGCTTATGTCTCCAGTCGAAATGGAAGCTTTAAAGCTTTGCACCGAATAAGTCATCGGTAAGAACTTATTAAAGATTTGCAATGGCTGTGGTATTAGTTCCAATGGGAACGTACCAGCACTAGTTGTCAATTGAAGTATTAATATAACAATTGCAACAAAGCGACCTGGATCACCAAGTACCGTTACAAGTAATTGGACTATAGCTAGATAAGTAAAACTTGTAATAATTGTTGATAATATAAATAATCCTACACTTTGTGTCTCCAATTTCAAGGCAAACAAAGCAATAGCTACAACTACTAAAGATTGAATAATCCCAACTATCCCTAATACCGATACCTTACTTATAAACCAAGATGCACCACCTGTAGGCTTAATCGCCGACTGGACAAATGGAAATACAATAGATATAAGTAATGCACCTACAAATAATCCAAGTGATAAGAAGTAGGGTGTAAATCCTGTACCATAGTTCGGTACTTCGTTCACTCCTTCAACTTCCACGTCAACTGGTGACGCTACCATGTCATAGGTTGAATCATTTGCTGAAACCTCTTTTGATTGCTCACTAGCATCCATTAAGCTGGATTGTAAAGTTTCCGTTCCTTCTGCTAATTGTTCTGTTCCTTCTGTTAGTTTAGATGAACCATCTGCTAACTCTCCAGATTTATCTGCTAATGTTCCTGTACCTGTTTTTAACTGACTTGAGCCAGCGGCTAATTCGTTTAGACCTGCTACTAAATTGTTGGAGCCTACATATGCTTGTTGCACACCTGTTGCTAATTCGTTCATCTTAGAAGCTAGAGTACTAGTTCCTGTTGCTAAGCTTGCTGAACCTTCCTTTAATGCACCTGAAGAATTATTCAATTGCGATATTCCCTGCTGTGCTTGTTTATAACCCTCACTAATCTGCCCTGCTCCACTACTTACTTGAGTAGTTCCTTTTGATAGGGCTGCTGTACCATTAGCCAGCTTTTCTAAACCTGATGATACTGAAGAACTACCAGTTTCTAGCTGTTTCATCGTTTCTGTTAGTTGTGCTGCCTGTTCAGCTGGTAATGACGCTGATAGCTGGTTTAATTGTTGTGATAATGCTTGAATTCCAGCAGTTACCTGAGTAGAACCCTCGGATAACTGATTTGCACTATTATTTATAGTTACACTACTTGATTGTAATGTAGCTAAGGAATTTATTAATTCTTTTTCTTTTTCACTTAGCAATTGATAGCTTTCATTTAGTTTAGCTACTCCACTTGTATACGTTTGAATCCCACTGTTCAATTGTTCTGCACCTGTAGCAGTTTGATTGACACCGTCTGCTAATTGTTTTGTTCCATCTGTAAGTGTGGATAAACCACTATTTAGATCGGTTGAACCAGTTGCGGCTTTCTGAATACCATCCACAACTGTACTAGTGCCATCTCGAAGTTCGATTGTACTACTTGCCAACTGTTCTAAGTAGCCTTTTAAATCAGATGCGCCAGTATTTATTTCTACTGCTCCATCTTTTAATGCGCCTGCTCCATCCGATGCCTCAGCAAATCCGTCACCCAATTTCGTAATAGAATCAAATAATTGTTCCGCATAAGTTGCTGAAACTTGCTTATTTACTTCCGCACGAATTCGGTCCATTGCGGTTTCCCCTATTTGAGAGGATAAGAAATTATATCCTTCATTAGCTTTATACGTAATGACCATTTTTTGAGGTTCTTCGTCTAATAATGTTGTTGCATGTTGAGAAAAGTTTTCTGGAATTTCAATTAATAAATAATAATCCTCATTTACTAATCCTTTATCTGCTTCTTCCTTTGAAACTGAAACAAACTTAAACTGTCCACTTTCTTTTAACTTCTCTGATAGGTCATCCCCTAAAGTTAAACTAGTATCGTTATACTCAGCACCCTCATCGGCATTTACTACTGCTACCGGTAAATCACTTAAATTTGCATAGGGATCCCAAAATGCCCATAGGAACATTCCTGCATACATTACAGGTATAAACAATACTGCAATTATGGGAATGAGTAGCTTTCTATTTGTGAAAATACTTTTCCATTCTGATTTAATCATTAATATTCCTCCTAATACTGTATGACCAATTCGTTCAATTAGTCACTTCACTCCAAAAAATTAGTCTCAAATAATGAGACTATGGAAAATAGTGTCTTGAAAAAAGTCTGTAATTTCCTGTTCTGTTAAAGGTTTTTCGTGAGTTAAATTCCAGTCGTTAACAAACGCCAAATACCCTTTTAATAGTAAATATGCAACTAGTTCACTATTTACCTGGCGAACTTCTCCTAGATTCATATACTTATCAATCTTCTGTTTGATAAAAGAAACAATGGCTTGTTCTATTTGCGCCTTCACCTGCTTTACCGCTGGCGTTCTCCATTCCTGTTCTTCCGCAATAATTTTAGCAAACAATTGATGAGTATCCCGGAATTCTAGCATTTTCATCAAGGCTGCATACGCATTTTCTTGGAAAGAAGCATCTTCTTTAATCACTTTTGTCGCTTCTTGTTTCATCTCAGCAATAATACGAAGGACAATTTCTTGAAAAAGGACTTCTTTATTTTCAAAAAAAGTGTAGATTGTCCCTTTACCAACATTCGCTATTTTAGCTATTTGCTCCATTGTAGTAGCTTTATAGCCAAAAAGAGAAAAAGATTTTGTCGCAGCCTCTAATATTTCCTGCCTACGATCCATTCATATTCAACTCCTATAAAAAAAATGACTAGAAAACCGTTTCGGTCATCTAGTCATTATAATACACTCATCTTATTTCTTTGGCAAGCTTTTATTCATGATTCATATGACTCATTGAATCATCACTTTCATCCGGAATCACTTTACTCATATCCGGTTCTCCAACAATCAGTTCCTGCTTCGGCATAACATGAAGTCCCCTTGCATTTGTATGTGCAAACATATAATAGACTCCATCATGATCAAATGAAAAATTCGCTTCATACACGCCATCCTCGGTTAAATTTCCCTCTACCATATGACCTTCCTCACGTAAGCCTGATTCCCATACCTCAAATTCAACAGTAGCATCATCTACTGCTTCATCCGATTGGCTTACTTTTGCAGATAATACAACTTCTTCTACAGATAATGTTTTAGCCGTTTGAATGTCTACTACTACTTCTTCTAATGTACCTTCATTATGATTTGATGATGCCCCTTCAGTTGCTTCTTTATCTCCACAACCTACTAGTGTCATAGTTGCAAATACAAGAACTGCTAATGCTGTTTTCTTCATAAAAATGAATCCCCCCAAGTTGGTAATGTTATATAAACAGTTGTTCCTTTTTCTACTTGACTTGTGAATACTAGCTTTCCTTTTTGCATTTCGATAAGTTGAGAGGCAATGGATAAGCCAAGTCCAGTTCCCCCATCTATACGACTTCTGGCCTTATTCACACGATAAAATCTTTCGGTAATATGCGCCAAATGCTCTGGTGCAATTCCACAGCCTTGATCTTTTATAAAAATTGTTGTATCGCTCATTGTCATTTCATTTCCTATCTCGATGGTGGATGAAACAGGAGAATAATGAATAGCATTTTCTAAAATATTGATCAATATTTGTTTAGTCATTTGCTCATCTGCTCTTAGAATTGTTTCCTCATCTATTGTAACAGTAAAAGAGATTTGCTTCTTGTCAGCCAATGTTTTTACGAGTTGCAATACCTCGCGTACAACCTCCGATAATACTAATGGTGTTATGTCCATTTCTTGATGCTGTTCAGAACGTGCTAAAGTAAGTAAATCATTTGTCAGTTTCTGCATTCGATTTGCCTCTTGCACAATAAGTGTGTAAATCTCTTTATTCTTTTCCTCTGGAACGAGCTCCTGTTCAAATGCTTCCCCATACCCTTTTATATAACTAATTGGAGTCCGTAGCTCATGAGAGACAATAGATAAGAAATCTCTTTTTTTCTCGTCCTCTTCTTGAATAGACGTTGCCATTTGGTTAAAGGTTTTGGCGAGTTCTCCAATTTCATCAGAGGATTTTATGTCAACTCGCGTCTCGTATTTTCCTGCTGTCATTTCATTGGCTGCTAATTTAAGCTTATCTAACGGAACAAGCACTTTTTGCAATGTCTTCAAACTGGCCCATGCCATAATAAGTAGAAGAAAAGATACTGTTAACAATAAAAAAATTACATCCTTCGAAGCCATTTCCGTCATTTTCGTTAATGGTACATATACATAAATAATTCCTTCTAGCCTATTTTCATCAACTAATGGATAAATAACGGATACAACTTCTCTATTAAACCTCTTCTCATAGCCTCGCTTAATAACCGCCTCGCCTTCAATCAGCTGGGCACGTTCCTCATGTCCAATTAAGGTCTCGTAGTCTACATCAAATGGCAAGCAAGCGCTAAGTTCCCGAGGATTCCGAACTGTAAAAACCTCTACGTCAGAAAAACGATTGAAGTCTTCTGTCTGTTTGATGAACTCATTTGTAACCGCTCCACCCTTATACGTGTTTTGCAAGTTTTCTGCAATCTCTACCATCGAAGTTTCCTTATCCTCTACATAAAGCTCCTCATATAGAAAATTAGTGAATATTACTAAGAACACTATCGTGATTGCTATGAATAAAAGAAGTAGCATCCAAATTTTTACGGATAACTTTTTCATTCCAAAACCTCAAAGCGATATCCAATACCCCACACAGTCTCAATATATTTAGCTGCTTGTTCTCCTAGCTTTAGCCGCAGTGTCTTAATATGTGTATCAACAGTACGAGTTCCACCTTCATAATCTAGTCCCCAAATTCGTTCTAATAGCTGCTCCCTAGAAAAAACTTTTCCTTCATGCTTCATAAAAATATAGAGGAGTTCGTATTCCTTTAATGTTAATTGAATTTTTGCATGATTAACTAAAATTTGTCTACCTATTAGATCATGTTCAATAATACCTGCTTTATATTGATCAGTTTTAGTATAAATACCTGCCCTACGAAATATAGCATTTATACGAGCCATTAATTCGATAGCAGTGAAAGGTTTAATGACATAATCATCCCCTCCAAGCTTCAACCCTTTGACTAAGTCTGTTTTAGCATCTAATGCTGTTAGAAAGATAATCGGTACGGAGGAAAATATACGTATCTCCTTACAAACTTCAAAGCCACTCATGCCCGGCATCATCACATCTAGGAGTATTAGATCCACTTGAGAGGTTTGCACTATTTCTATTGCGACTTCGCCATTATCTGCATGGAGTACATGATGACCAGCTTGATGTAGATGAAGTTCAACTAGCTTACGCATTTCCCGTTCATCATCTACGACTAATATTGTCGGCATCATTTAACCTCCCTTACTATTAATTGGAATGGGCCTTTCCCGACCTGTATTTCCTTTATAATTTCATTAGATTGGATAAAATATAATTGATGATCATCATAGCCAGCAAGCACCATATTATCTCCAAATGAACTTATCCAAAACGGGTTTGCTCCAACTTTCATGGAGTTTAGAACTTCACCGGTTTCTGATATTTCATATACCATGCTACTTCCATGACTTACACTGAAAATGTGCCTATTTGGTGCTCTTGCCATATTGATAGGCATTAATGGAGTTTCAATTTCACCAATAAGCTCACCGGTTTTTATGTTAATCCTCTTAATGGTGCGATTGGGACTACTTCCTGCACCATGACCACCTAGCCAAAGCTCATTGTCCTGTAAAAAAAGGCCATGAGAAGATGTCGGAATCATCCATTCATCCACTTGCTCCAAATCCATAGTCAGTACAGATAGGAACTCATCTTTAAAGTTAACAACAAAAATATTACTTCCATCAGAAATCATCGCCATTGGATAATTACCAGTGGAACTAGTCTGCAGTTTTTTTCCTTTGGTATTGTAGAGAGAAACTGTATTACTCTGGCCATTTGCTATATAAATTTTTTCTTCATATACATACGCGTAGGTAGTACCTTCACCTACAGCAATCGAAGCAATCTGTTTACCTGTAGACAATTCAATTAGCGCTGCTTTCTCAACGCCATATCCATAAACTAGAAGTAAATCATCTGTCACTAATGTAAAACCAGTATAAGCCTCCTCTAGCTCCCAAGTCTCCAGTATTTCAGCGTCTTTGGATATAAAATTAATGCTTCCACCTAGAGTATTCAAGCTAGCAACAAAATCAGTATCTGAGGGGATGGCTGGAAAGCTTCCCTCTGAACAACCTCCAATAATGCAAAGTAACAAAAGTATATATAACTTCTTCACCTATCCACCCCCATTTCTTCCATTATAACTAGAACATGTGAAAAAAGTTTGAAATAGATTTCAATTTTTTGAGTTTCACCAAGCGAGTATAGCTCCACTAGACAAACGTAAGTGCGTGCTGATTTCCGTTTTCAGGTGGACGCTTTCCGCGGACGTTGCCTCAGCCTCCTCGCTTCGCTGCGGGTCTTCACCTAACGCATTTCCCGCTGGAGTCGCCAACTTTCTCTTCAATCAATGAAAGAGTAGTACTCTATAGTTAGAATTAGTAACAGAGTAGCAGACATAAAATTAGATAACATCTATTCTATAGAGTAGCGCTAGAGATCCCAAAATTGTCCTTCCTAAACTTTCTTTACGAATATGAAAGAGTTTTTTCGCTAGTTATCAGAAAAGCTTCTTAATCTTTTTCTTACAGTTCCAGGGGTATGACTGACAGCATTCACCACAAGATTATTAAAAAAATGTCCTAAACACCGAAAGATGTTTAAGACATTTAACCTAACTAGTATTGAGTCAATTTATTTAATGATTACTTATTTCATCATAAAGTACAAATTTTTTTAATATTACCCGTTTATTTAAGGTGGATCTCGTTGATTGAAGCGCAAGGCGGCGACTCCAGTGGGAGCAGTACGAGCTGAAAGCCCCGCAGGAACGCAGTAACGAGGAGATTGAAGCCGTACCCACGGAACGCGTCCGCCTGAAGCGGAAATCAACTGTGCTCGGATTTTACTACTAATTACTTCAATATAAAATTGATTTTATTATATATTATTTTAAGTGTTTCAAAACAACATCAGCCATAGCGTCGATGAATTGGGCCTGTGCATTTGGCATTTCAGGACGTACATATGTCGCTCCGATATCATCACATACTACTTTACATTCATAATCGTTGTCATAAAGAACTTCTAAATGCTCTGCTACGAATCCTACTGGAGTATAAACAAATGTAGTATATCCTTTTTCTTCGTGTAATTCACGAGTTAAATCTTGTACGTCTGGACCAATCCAAGGTTCAGGAGTTTGTCCAGCACTTTGCCAGCCCACTGCATAGTTTTTCACACCTGCTGCCCTGGCAATTAAGTCTGCTGTTTCTTGCAATTGGTCTGGATATGGATCACCAAGTTCTTTAATCTTTTCTGGAAGTGAGTGAGCAGATACGATTAAGCATGCTTTTTCGCGTTGCTCCTCTGTCATTTCTGCGAATGCTGCACTTACTTTATCACCCCAGTATTGGATGAATTTCGGTTCATCATACCAGCTTTCAATAGAAGTTATTTTTAGGTTACCAAGCTTTTCTGCTTCTTCTTTAATACGACCATTATATGATTTAATAGAGAAAGTAGAGAAGTGTGGTGCTAATACCATAGATACCGCTTCTGTAATACCATCTTTATGCATTTCTGCGACTGCATCTTCTAAGAAAGGTTCTATATGCTTTAAACCTATATATAACTTGAATTCAATTTCATCTTGTAATTCATTTAAACGGTCGCATAATCCTCTTGCTTGGCTTTCAGTAATTTTAGCAAGCGGTGAAATCCCACCTATTGCTTCGTAACGACCAGTTAAATCGGCTAGCTGCTCATCACTTGGTTTACGACCATGTCTGATATGTGTATAGTATCGTTCAATATCCGCTTCTGAATATGGGGTTCCGTAAGCCATAACTAATAATCCCATTGTTTTTTTCATCATATTCACCTCATAAAAATTTAGTTTGATTTTGCTGCTATTAGTTCTTTACTATAGTCATGTACAAATGAAGTTAAACGTTTTAGTGTATCGGGATCAACCTCTGGGAACACACCATGACCAAGGTTAAAGATATGCCCCGGCTGTGCCACACCCTGCTCAACGATAATTTTCGCACGCTTCTCAATCTCTGCCCAATCACCAATAAGATAGGATGGATCTAAGTTCCCCATCAACGGCTTCGTCAATCCTTTTGCACGAGCTTCTTCTATTGATAAACGCCAGTCAATCCCAACCACATCAACAGGAAGATCATGCCATTCCATTGCTAAGTGGCTAGCTCCAACACCGAATGTAATAAGCGGAACGCCTGTTTCACGAAGCTCCGTGAAAATACGTGTCATTACTGGTTTAATGAAAATACGGTAATCCGCTACATTTAACGCTCCAACCCACGAATCAAAAATTTGAATAGCCTTCGCACCAGCTTTAACCTGCGCTTTGATGTATACGATAATCATATCAGCAAGCTTGTCCATTAGTGCAAACCAAGCCTGTGGTTCAGAAACCATGAATGCTTTCGTTTTGTTATAGCTTTTAGAAGGTCCCCCCTCAATCATATAGCTAGCAAGAGTGAATGGTGCCCCTGCAAATCCGATTAATGGAACATTCAGCTGCTCTGTCGTCAATAATTTTATCGTATCCAAAACAAATGGCACATCATCTTCGGGTGATAAATCACCTAGATTTGCTACATCTTGAACTGTACGAATCGGATTTGAAATTACAGGCCCAACTCCATTTTTAATCTTTACATCAACGCCTATTCCAACAAGCGGTGTTACTATATCTTTATACAGAATTGCTGCATCAACGTTATAATTTTCTACTGGTAAACGTGTAACATAAGCACATAATTCAGGTTCATGCGTAATTTGTTCTAAAGAGTATTTTTCTTTTATTTTTCTATATTCAGGTTGTGATCTTCCAGCTTGCCTCATAAACCAAACTGGCGTGTGATCTACTTGCTCTCCTCGTGCTGCACGAAGGAGTGTATCGTTAAATTTAGTCATTAAAGGAACCTGCCTCTCATTATATAAACGTACTATTTTCTATACGTTTCAACTATAGACGTTCTTATTTCTAAAGTATAGCCATATAGTGTATTTGTCATAAAATTGTCCTGTTTCAGTGTAGTTAGGTAGGTAATATGTTTCTTAAAGAGCTATTATGGGAATGATATAGTAAAAAGAAAAGGGGAGGTATCCAAATGAATTTATATATGACATCCGGTACACCGGAGTTTATGCAATCCATAAAAAAGAAATACCAGAAAGAAGAGCTCTTCTTATTACATGGGACTGGTAACTCCATCCTTATCCATGAAACATCTAGCAAGACCATTTTTCAAGTGCCAAGAAAATACGAAATTCTAGAGTCTGCTGGTCAGTTCTCTCATAAAGGTTACTTCGTCCTTCACAATATACCCCTTTCAGACGAAGGGAAATCCATATTTGAATATAAATATACAAATTTAAGTACAACCGCTCAAGATGACCCTGGGTTTATCGCTCTTAGAGTTCTTAAACCTATCAAATCCGATACATATATTATTTTGTCGGAATGGTCTGGACCAAGCAGCTACGAAGTATGGGAAAAATCAGTCAACCTAGACTTTAGTATGGTTGCGGATAAGCAAAATCTATTCACAAGCGCACCGTATATCTCCACTTATCAATCCACACAAGAAGAGGAAGCTATTTAAAGCTCCCTCTTTTTTCTTGCTATAACTTACTAACTCGTAAAGTCAATTCAGAAACAATTATCATCATGATCGGAATAAGAATTAAATCCATTATAACCCCAGCTTGTACTAAGATTACGACCAGTACAAGGATAGCCTGAATCAATTGGATAATTCGGATTAAGCGGTTAATTGCTTTTTTCCGAGCTCCTTCATTGATAGGGAACAACAGATCCATACGGAACTCGTACCCTGATGATAAAGACTGACGTAGCTGTATTACTGTAGCAAATGAAAGTGCACTAGTAAAAATAATCGCAACTATTGGAAAAGGTATGAAAATTGCTCCAACAATAGCTAGCGCTGTAAGACGAATCCACAGATAAAAATAATCATTCGTACGGATAAACGTACGCAAAACCAAATAAAATTGTGTATTTTTTTGTTCATAAGGTGCAAGTTTGTATAGAATATCAAGCCATTTTCTTCGTTTCGTCATACCTTGGATATGCGGAACATCCGTAAAATAATTTGCGAAACGATAAAAACGCATCATACGTGCCTGCTCCACTTCAATGAAATGATCAAAAGGAAATGGCACTTCTGCTTTTTTCCTTTTCCAAGCTATTAAATACAGCACTTGAATAATAACAACTGCAAGTAAAAATAGATAACTACCGTTTAGCAAGAAATACAAACCTGCAAAGAGTAAAATCATTCGCATGAAATAATCTACCCAAACATTTTTTCCATTGGATGCCCATCGATATTGGAACTCAGTTTGTATACTCCAATACTTCCATATAAGTATTGCACCGAAGAAGTACAAAATTTCCCCTGATGTGGAACCCGCTACTCTTGTTAATAATGGTATCGAAACAACTAACGCTGCTAACGGAACAACAATAGAAGAAAAGAAAGTCCAAGTTAGAGCATGTTTCAAATATTCGCCTAGTTTAGTTTCTAATGGAAGAAAGTAAACACTATCCGCTTTTTTCATCAACGTAACTGGCGTACTTAACGCTATTAAAATACTGACTATGAAGGAAACAACTAAAAAGGCGGGAAAATCCTTTGGAGCTGTATTTAACCATTCACTATACGTATACCCTGCAGCACCTATTACGAATACAATAACAATTGCAATATGCCCTGAAATAATATACTTTAAGTATTTTTGCAGTTCATTTATATAAAATAAAAAACGTTTACTCCATACTTCACGCAAATTGTTCATTTTGCTGTTCCTTCGTCATTTCGATATAAAGATCATCCAGTGTCGCATCAGGCATTTGAAATGCCGCCCGTAGATCATCCATTGTCCCTTGTGCACGAATTTTCCCGTTATGCAATAGAAGAATACGATCGCAGTATTTTTCCGCAGTAGTCAATATATGAGTGGACATTAATACGGATGCTCCCTCATCTTTTCTTGACTTCATTTGATCCAGTAATGATTGGATACCTAATGGATCGAGCCCTACAAATGGTTCATCGATAATGAATAACGCTGGATTCACAAGGAATGCACACATTATCATCACCTTTTGTCTCATTCCTTTAGAAAAGTGAGCTGGAAACCAATTCAACCTTTTTTCCATACGAAATTCTTTTAAAAGAGCCTCTTTTCTCGCTTCAAAAACAGATTCATCTAAATTGTATGCCATAGCTGTTAGTTCCAGATGTTCCTTTAAGGTCAACTCATCATATAGGACTGGTGTTTCGGGAATGTACGAAAAGGATGTACGGTATTGTGCTGGATCCTCTTTTAACGTTTTACCATTTAGAAGTATCTCACCCTTCAACGCGTTCATTGTCCCGATAATATGTTTGATGGTCGTACTTTTACCTGCACCATTCAATCCGATTAATCCTACTAGTTCTCCCTTTTCAATCGAAAAGTTTAAATCATGTAAAACAGGCTTTCTAGTATAGCCCCCTGTTACATCTTTGACCTCTAATACAGTCATTTCTAGCACCTCACTTCTTATTTATAAGTTTACCAAAATAATTTCAAAAAATCTTCTATGATCCAACAGCCTGTCCTATTATATGTTAAACTTTTCATAACGATGAATTTGGAGGGTATATGATGAGTGAATGTATTTTTTGTAAAATAGTCGATGGTTCTATCCCAAGTGCAAAAATCTATGAAGACGACCATGTTTATGCTTTTATGGATATAATGCCGCTAACAAAGGGGCACACGCTAATTATTCCTAAAAATCACAAAGAAAATATCTATGATTTATCCGAAGAAGAAGCCAGCAACTTATTCAAGGTTGTCCCAAAAGTTGCGAGCGTACTTAAAGAAAGCTTCGGTCCAGTAGGCATGAACCTATTAAACAACAACGGTGCCCCTGCAGGGCAAAGCGTATTCCATTTCCATTTACACTTTATCCCACGCTACGATCAAACCGATGGCTTCCGTCCAACTTGGATTACGAAAGAGAAAACATTTACCCCTGAGATCATTCAAAATTTAGCAGCAGAATTATATGAAAAATTGAAGAAGTAGTTCTTGCTTTTATGATCCAGAGAACGTACAATCATAAATAAGTTTCTTGCTAACGATCATGAGGATACGTTAGAAGAAAACAAAAAACAGAGCTTAGAATAGCTGAGGAGAGATGAGAAAATGAATACGAAGAATTTAGTTTTAATGGCCCTTTTAGTAGGTGTTGGAGCAGTTCTTTACATTATTATCCCAGGAATTAATGGTGGGATGAAACCAGATTTTATGCTTACGATGATGTTTATAGGGATACTATTATTCCCTAATGTAAAAAGTACTTTCTTGCTTGGTATTACAACAGGAGTTATTTCAGGACTGTTTTCTACTTTTCCAGGAGGTTTCGTTCCAAATATCATAGATAAAGCTGTAACTGCATTTGTTTTTCTAGGACTTGTATTGATATTAAACAAATTAGCCAATAAGGTAGCAGTCGGAGTAATCCTTACAGGAATTGGAACACTCATATCTGGTACGGTTTTCCTATCAACTGCCATTTTTGTTTTTGGTGCAGGTGCTATTTTCCAAGAATTATTCGTTATTGTAGTACTTCCGGCTATTGCTATCAATGCGATAGCATTCTTTATCATCTATCCGGTTATTGGAAGTTTGATTAAACGGACTAATTTTGACACAGCGCTTACTGCTTAAATAAAAAACTATCTGCTTTCCTTTTCGAAGGAAAGCTTTTTTTGTCTAAAATAATATGTTTTAATTATTACAAGGCAAGGAATAATACATATAAGCAAAGGAGTGAATTTTATGAAACTAGCACCATTATTTTACGGTCTTGCAACTGGTCTACTAGTTGGGGCTTCTACTGTACTTATGACCACTCCAAAATCAGGTATGGAAGTTCGATCTTCCTTTAAGGCTTCCTCCAACGATTTTCGGGACAAGCTCTCAGACATAAAGCTTCAACTAGCAAGTGTGAAAAATTCGATAAACAACCTTACGAATTCTTCAAAAGAAGTAATTCCAAGTACAATTGAAGACCTTAAATCTAGTATTGCTCAATGGAAAAATGAAACTGCACCTTTACAAACGCAGCTTCAAGCAGAAATTTCATCTATTCAAGAAGCAATGGCAGAACTAGAAAAAAAGTTACCAAAGAAACAAGAAGCAACTGTTTAATACGAAATTCGCAAGCGGTCTAAAGGTCTAAACCTGTTTCTATCGTTTTCGGTGGGCTTTGGACAGACTTATTGTTAATATGATTAACGAGTGAATTTTTAGGGATGCTGGTTGGTTGTGACGGACGTCACAACCAACCAGCATCCCTTTTTTTCGGTAATCTTATGGCGTTTGCCCCGCATTAAACTGGCAGTAGAAAACTGCCCGTAAAAGCCCGAATGGTTCGGGCCAACAGGATGTTGGTCACTCAGGCATTACCGCACGATGCAGCGTTATTTGCCTGAGTTCAATTTTCAATCAGTGGGGTTAACCCCCCCCCACTGATTGAACTTTCACTTTTTCTGTCCGTCACCCACCTTCAACTTTTAGAAATAGGTTCGTACGTTTTTGGATAACTAGAGAAAAGATACCTTCTTATTCCTAGAGAAAGCTCTCGAAGATGCAATTTCGTTCGCTATTTCTCTTCTTTATTTTGTGAACACTTACTATTTCGCTGTATTTCCACTAGTATAAAAGGAAATCACCTTATTCATCCTTCATTTTAGAATAAGACCCCTAATTCAACAGTCGATTTTATCACTTTATGAACTTCGACTACTCTTATCATCTAAGCGATAAGCTATGCTAAATCTTATTATTGAGTACTACTCACTTAATTGATTGGAGTGGAAGGCTGCGACTCCAGCGGAATGAGTGAGACAGATAAGACATCACAAACGACGCAAAGCGACGGTGATGGCTTATCACTCCCCCCGCGGAAAGCGTCCGCCTGAAACGAAATTCAGCAGTATCATTGTAAAGATTCTATTCTCCAATACAATGTGACTAGTAGTACTTTTTATTATAAATATAATAATATTATTTAAACTGGTATTCACTAACATACTTTCTTGCTATAATGTTTGAAAGAATTAAATACAGAAAGCAGGGTTTACATGGCAGATCAATTTTATACGATGAAAGAAGCAATGCTGTATAGTCAGCGAATAGCTCAACTATCTAAAGCACTTTGGAAAGCAGTAGAAAAAGATTGGCAAACATGGATAAAACCTTATGACTTAAATATTAATGAGCATCATATTTTATGGATATCATATCACCTACAAGGTGCAACTATTTCAGATATTGCAAAGTTTGGAGTAATGCATGTCTCGACTGCTTTTAACTTTTCAAAAAAATTGGAAGAACGCGGTCTACTTTCTTTCTCTAAAAGAGATACAGATAAACGTAATACGTATGTAGACGTTACAAAAAAAGGAAAAATACTTTTAGAAGAGATGTACGAAAATTATCATGTTACACAGCATGCTGTGTTGGAAGGATCCCTTCCTATAAAAGAACTATATGGGAAATTTCCTGATTTCATGGATGTAACTGCAGTTATTCGCAATATTTACGGGGATGATTTCATGGATATCTTCGAAAGATCTTTAAAAAATATCGAGGATACATTCAGTTCCAAAAGCGAATAATCTATGGTTTGAAAGCGTTTAATAAATATTTACAAATAAAGAGGTTGCTTTTTAGTATAAAAAGGATTATCTTATGTATCTAAATCAAATTTATATATATAGGAGTTGCATACCTTGCACTGCTGGAAAACAATTAATGTGAGAAAACAATATGGTTTGGAGAGATTGTTTATACTATCCTCTTTAGTAGTTATAATAGTTTTTTCATTTGCATATGCCTTATTAGGAATTATTAATAACTCTCATAAATCAGATGATTACTTTTGGATATTTGTAATAGCATTTTTAGGACTCTATCCAATTCATAAGTTATTTCACTTTATCCCAATGTTTCGTCATCGTGATAAAATAAAATTCATCGTTATTAAACAATTTAGATATATCCCTACTTTACATTTACGGATTATAGAACCAATTTGTAAGAGTAGATTTCTTTTTATTTTAATGGCTCCATTTATATTTGTTAATGTATTACTTATTATCGGAGCTTTAACAATTCCCATTTTTGCACACTATTTTACTATTTTATTTGCTTATCATTGTGGAATTTGCTTAATTGATCTAATTTATGCGAAAAATTTAAGTAAATCACCAAAGCGCGCTTTAATCGAAGAAACAGATGCAGGGTACGAAATTTTAATAGCGGAACCAAACTATTAACAATATGTAACACTTGTATATCCCCCTCATTGTTTGTTATGCTTAGTTAGTATATGAAGGGAGTCTAGACATGATTATATTCACGTTAGTTCTATTCTCAGCATTTTATTTGCTACAAATTAACCGAATGACATATGCTTTAGTAATGTCAAAAGAAATTCCGGAAGAGAAACATCCGAAGATTTTTCGCACGATCAATATTTTGATCACGATTCTTCTTGTTTCCTTTTATGTTGAGCTAGTTTATACAGTTTAAGAGAAAAAAAGTGGACCCAAATCATATGCATGATTTAGGGTCATTTCTTTTTTTCACACTACCAATTAAGTGAAACCAAGATCGATTTTTAGGCGATCTTAGTTTCACTTGTCAAATTAGTAGATAAACGCTGCGCCTACAATGATCAATAAAATGAATAAAACAACGATCAAAGCAAAACCAGATCCACCGCTATATCCGCCACCGTTATATTGTCCGCTCATTTAAAACACCTCCTTTTCCATGTATCCTATGCGGTAATTTTAATAATCGGTAGGCAAATGAACGGGAACTATTTTTGTTTTTATATCGTTTATGTTATAGTAACAACTGGCAACACAAAGAAGTTAGGAGAGAAAATTTCATGAAAAAAACTGTATTAACATTAACACTTGCAGCATCTGTTCTTGCTTTAGGAGCTTGTAGCGAGGATTCAGCGGACAAAAGTGAAGTAATTGCAACATCAAAAGTTGGAGATATTACACAGAATGACTTGTATGAGGAAATGAAATCATCTATCGGTGATCAAGCGTTCCAATTGCTAATGATTGAAAAAGTACTTGCAGATAAGTACGAAGTTACTAAAGATGAAGTAAACACTCAATTAGAAGCTGATAAAAAACAGTTAGGTGAAAACTTTGAAGCGATGATCGCTCAACAGGGCTATACAGAAGACTCATACAAAAAATACTTAGAACTAAACCTATTGCAAGAAAAAGCTTTAATAGAAGACGTTAAAGTAACAGAAGACGAAATTAAAGCTAAATATGAAAATACCAAAGATGAAATTAACGTTCGTCACGTTGTAGTGAAAGACGAAGAAACAGCTAAAAAAGTTAAAGCTGAAATTGACTCTGGTAAAGACTTTGCAGAAGTTGCAAAAGAATACTCCATTGAAGAGCCAGCTCAAACGACGGGTGGAGAACTTGGTTGGATTACAAAAGCATCTCAAATGGATGAGGATTTCTTAAAGGGAGCATTTGCTTTAGAGAAAAACGTCATCAGTGAACCTATTAAATCCAGCTTTGGTTACCATATCATTGAAGTAACTGATAAACGTACAATCGAAGAATCATATGAAGATAAAAAAGCACAAATTGAAAAAGAATTAAAGCTAGAAAAAGCAGACCAAACTACACTGTTGCCAAAAGTAGCTAAAATGATGAAAGATGCTAAAATCGATATTAAAGACAAAGATTTAAAAACAGCATTAGATGAATTTTTAGCAGCAGCTGACACAGAAGCACCTGCAGAAGATGCGGAAGCTAAAACAGATGCAACTGAAGATGAAAAATAATTAAGACAAGCATAATAGTTGGTCGTGACTTCGGTCATGACCGACTTTTTTTATTTACTGAGTTTCTTACAAAAAGGAAAAGCGCAAAGGCAGTTATACCTTTACGCTTTTTACTCTTATTCAAATGTAGGCTTATAAAAGGAACGGTTTTCAAGTGGAAATAAACGCTCAGAGAATTCACCTGGGTTTGTTTTATCTAATGCACGATTGAGCATATTCATCTTTGCATCAATATTATCTATATAATGCAGCATTTCAGCTTCCCGAAGTGCAGGACGTTTTGGACTACCCCACTCTTCTTTACCGTGGTGAGAGAGAACCATATGTTGTAACAACATTACTTCTTCTCCTTCTATTTCTAACTCTTCTGCTGCTTTAGAAATTTCGTTGACCATAATCGTAATATGTCCAAGTAAATTCCCTTCAATTGTGTACGTCGTTGCTACAGGGCCGGAAAGCTCTATGACCTTACCAATATCGTGTAAGATGATTCCAGCGTATAGAAGGTCTTTGTTTAACGTTGGATATAGATCACACAATGCTTTACCTAGCTTTAACATAGAAACTACATGATCGATTAGTCCAGAAGCATAATCATGATGGTTTTTTGTCGCTGCTGGAAATGTCATAAACTCTGTCTGATGTTTTTTCATAAGATGTCTTGTAATACGTTGAATCAATGGATTTTTCATCTCAAAGAAGTATTGTAAAAGCTCCTCCATCAATTCTTCTTTTGGTTTTTCAGAGGATGGTACTAAATCATTTATCGCAATGGGCTCTTCTGATTTTACCGGTCGAATACTTTTTACACGCAATTGGAACTTTCCACGGTAATCCTGTATTTCCCCGCCAACCCGAACAATTTGACTAGCACCATAAAGTTTTTCATGCTCGTCGTTCGTATCCCAAAGTTTTGCTTCAATATCTCCGCTCTTATCTTGTAATATTAGTGACATAAACGGTTTCCCAACGGTTGTTACACCTTTTGTTGATTGCTTGATAAGTAAGTAATGATCTACTGGATCGCCTACTCGTAATTGTGTAATGCCTTTCATTTCACAATCCCTACCTTTCTGGGTAATAATGTCGCTACTTGTATGACTAATGCATCTTCCCATACAAACTGCATATTGTCATGACATGTAAAATACAATAGTTGATGTTCTTTTTGTAACTCTGCCATTAATTGTACCACTTGTTGAAGTCTGACACGATCGAAATGTACAAATGGATCATCCATTATTATTGGAAAGGGTGCTTTACTTTGTAAAGAGACTGCTAGTGCAACACGTAAGGATATATACGCTTGCTCTTTTGTCGCTTGGCTTAGCTCTGCAATTTTAAATCGCTGTCCAGAAGTTTTAACGGCTTCAAAGCTTTCTTCTGGTGATAGGATCAATTGTTCATACGATTTGTTTGTAAGCAGTTGAAAATAATACTGTGCATTTTCTAATACTTCTGGGAGTCGCTCTTCTTTTAACTGGCTCATCATTTGTTTAATCGATTCAACGACTACTTTTTGAGCAGCCCATTTTTTCACAAGTTCATGTAGTTCTGCTTTTTTCTGTTCTATTAATTGTAATTGTTCACTCTGCTCTTCATCTTCTAATAATTTCTTCGTTTGATAGGATAAATTAGCTTTTTCATCATTGTAGACATTTCTTTTTTGCTGAAGATGAAGTAATCTCCCCTTACACTCGTCCTCAAATACATCTTCAAATTCATCTAGATTTACTTGTTTTCCAGCTAACTGCAAGTGAATATGATGTAATTCCTTTTCTAGCTCTACTTTTTGTTCATAAATAGAATAGGCCATATAATAATCGCTTTCGGTTTCTACATTAGCCTCATTATACAAAGTGTGGATTTGTTCGGTAAATGATTGCTGTTGGAATGATAACTCCTGCTGCCTCTTTTGGAGTTCTGTTATCTTTTTCTCTTTATACTCCTGGTCTTCTGATTTTTTCTTTTCTTCTAAATAGGACTCTCTTAATTGGTGAAATAGCATATCTTCAACTAGTTTAGTATGGACTTTTATCTGTGCTTGTTCGTACAGGTCCTGTAATTGTAAACGTACTTCATAGAGCTTTGTTTCCATTTGGTCTAGTTGCATTTGTTGCTCCTGAATCATCCGTAGCCGCTTAAAAAGTTCAGGCAATAGACTTGGTGATAATTGTTCATTAATATGATAACTAGTTAAAAAAACGGATACTTTTTGTGTTACATCCAGCTTCTTGCGTTCTATTTCTTTAACCTTTTGCTTTAACGTAGAAATGGCTTGCTGTAAAGACTCCTGCTCCTTTTTCAATAACTCGGCATACGTTTGTACATCATTTGGTTGTTTTAACGAATTCATCATCAAGCTGAAGCCTACATATACAATTCCACTAATAATAATTGCAGTGAGAGCAACCATCCAGTTCGATTGTGTAACCCCTATAACTATTCCGATTAAGAAAATGGCAGCAATAATGCATAACATTATTCTATAAGCTGTTTTGTTCGAAGAGGTTTTATTTACTCTTTTTGACTCTGTTGCTCTTTGCTGTTGTTGTAGAAGATCCTGTTCCTTCATTTGTAATAATCGTATTTCCTGCTGTAGCTCGAGTTCCAAGTTTTTTTCTGTTTGAAGAATCGTAACTAGCTTGTCCTCTTGTTGGATTGAAACATCTGCTTGTACTATATGTGATAAGCTTTTTTCCCAGTCAACTCCTACCAAAGCTAGCTGTTGCATTTGGTTTTGTAATATTTTACTTTGTTCTTCTTCTATTTGTATTCTTTTGGAACGAAGCTGATGCCATTCTGCTTCTCGATTTAGAAAGGACAGTAAATCCTCTAATTGCTGAGTGGTTAAGTTAGCTTCCTGGATTGTTAAAGAATCCACCTCTTTTTTCAACTGCTCCATATCTACATGATTTTGAGTCAATTTATCTTTTATTAACTCAAATCTACGGATGCCGCCAGAGGGAAAAAGCTGATGCTTTACTAATTCTAGCTCGTGATTTAATTTGGTTTCTTTTTCTTTCAATGGTTTCAGTTGTTTCCATTCCAAATATCTTTGTAACTGCTTAGAAATCTCTAACTCTTGTTGATTTAGTTCCTCAATAATTGTTTCAAGTTCGTTAAGACGTTTAATAGAAGGTTCATATTTTTCTACTTCCTCTAACTGATGCTTGTAGGTTGTTTCTAATTCACGAAGCTCTTCAATTTTTTGATTGATATGAGGCTTTCTACCTGATGGTTTAAATAGCTCGCCCATATCTTTTAAAAACTGATTCTCGACGATTGTTAATGTATCGATTCCTGTCGTTCCAGATGATAACAACGTTCTCGTTAACTCTTCTTCTGTCATCTTCTCGAAGCCTTGTAGCTGGAGTAAGGAAAAAGAGAATATAGCTTCAAAATCTGCGCGGGAATACGAGTGCAGAATATTACCTAGTTCCTTTTCTCCTCCCCGACTACCATCTGAATAATATACAGTAACGTCTCCACTCGCTTTGCCCTTTACTCTCTCAATAGTTACAGGTTGTCCGTGATCATCTATGATTTGAATTTTACCTCCATAGGACGCGTTACTTTTCGGCTCATATCGAAGTAACTGTGCATTCCTTTGTGGAAATCCAAAAAATATATGCAAGATGAATTGTTGGATGGTAGTCTTTCCAGCTTCATTTTCACCAAAAAACACGTTTATGCCATTGTTCAGATCAACTTCTACATTCTCATGTTTTCCAAAGCCATATATATGAAGTTTTACAAGTTTCAATTGTTATTCCCCCTTGTAATAGCCCTGGAAACTAATAAATCGGCTTCTTTTAGAACTTCCTCGATAAAGTTATGATCGATTGGCTGTAGATAACGGCTTCCTTTTGTATGCTGATAAAGTTCTTTTAAAGCGAGCTTCCATTCAGATGTATCCCAATTACTTAGAGCAGATAGTAGCATTGCAGATTCCGTGCTCTGCTCAATTGGAGAAGTTATGTGTAAATCCTTTACTATTAAAAAGATGTTAGCAAGTTCTAGGCTCTCTTGTATCAATGATAGCCAGTCGGCAATATTAGTTGACTGTAGTAGTTCAATCGTATCCTCTGTTATCCCATTTAAAGTAAGCTCTATAATCGCAGAGCCATGTATTTGACTATACCTTATCAACTCATTTTGAATAAATTCGATCAATTCATTAGCGTGGATCATGTCGCTACAATCAATAGAAAGCTCTTCATAAATGAAAGCAGATGAAGGAATAAATTGAAGATCTGCCTGATTGTTTAGCAATGACACATCGTAAAATCCTTTCACTCCTTTTTCATTTCGATGCCTGCTTTGGGTATTTCCAGGATAAACAATTGGTGGTTCTGAATGGATAAGTTGGCGCTTATGGATATGACCTAGCGCCCAATAATGATAGCCTTTCTCTAGCAAATCATTTTTTCTAAACGGCGCATATACATCATGCTCATTATTACCTTCTACACTACCATGGAGCATCCCTATATGAATCTCACCTGGTTTTGCAACAGGATAGAAGCTATGCATAGGTTCCTGAATATGACGCTCTTTATAGCTAAACCCTGTGATATGTACTAATCCATCAGTTAACTGTAGAGTTCTGGTTTCAACTTTCTCATCGAACACATATACATTTGACGGCAATTGAAAACGAGCCCAATTACCACTTAAGTGATCATGGTTTCCATAGCAGATAAACACTGGAATATTATCTGCTTCCAATGCTTCCATTCCTTTTTGAAATAAATGCTGCGCACGAAGACTACGGTTTTCTCCATCATAAATATCACCGACTATTAAAACAAAATCTGGCTTACTTTCAATCGCATATTTAATGATGTTTTGAAATGCTTGGAAAGTACTTTCTCGTATATCTTTCCATCTGTTTTTAGCGATAGAGGAAATACCTTTAAAAGGGCTATCCAAATGTAAATCTGCCACATGTAGAAATCGTATTCTTGCCATCAAGTACCCTCCATTCAAAAATAGAATATTTGTTCTTATTTTATCATAAAGAAAAGACTGTATACAACTAAATGTATACAGTCCCCTACTTTATCATTATACACTTTTACGTTCTATTTTTATTTGCCGTATAGTTAAGTTTAGTCCAGTTAATCCGGCAAACAGAGCAGGAGGAACACTAAATAGGAAAAACTTCCATTGGCCTGTAATCAACGAAACAATCAAAAATAATCCTGGAATTACAATTAAAGCGCATAATGAAACAATTAGTGCAACTTTCGTATTTTGCATTTTATATTCCCCCTTATTTAGTTTTCTTGATTAGCAATAATTGCTCCAATTGAATAGGAAACCATATGAACTACCCATAGGCCTGTTAGGAGGAAAAAGGTCAATCCAGGACCTTCCTTTACTATAACAATCATCCACACAACTAGGATTGCAATAGTCGTCGCTACCCATGAATAGGACCGCGCTCTTCCATGAATTCTATTGTATCGTTCATCAAACCATCTCTTTTTCTTTCCAATTTTCCGATTGATCATAAAAACAATACCCGTAATAATAATTCCTAGTGGCAAACCAATCAAAAATGTAAACAAATCAAATTCTTCATACATCCTTTTCATCCTCCTCATAAATAAATATATCCTCGATCGTACATTTGAAAAGTTTTGATAGCTTAAATGCCAAATTAATAGAAGGATTATATTTTCCTTTTTCTAAAGATATGATTGTTTGTCTAGACACTTCAAGTTTCTCTGAGAGTTCATCCTGTGTCATTCCAAATGACATCCGTTTATCTCGAACGTAGTTTTTCAATTTCATCCTCCTTCTCTGTAAAGTTAACTTTACGTAAAGTATACTTTACTCCATTTTGTATTGTCAAGCTTACTTTACATTTTATTTTCATAATCTTTTGTGTATAATATATAGTAGAATAATAAAGGGGTGTTTTGGTCATGAAACCATACAAATTTACTGCGTTTGAACCAACAGGTGAACTAATTATAGAAGAAACTTGGGAATACGAAAATGATGATGAAGCAAAACAAAAAGGGGAAGCAATTATTGAAGAAAAAGGATTTTCCAATAAAACACATCGCCTTGTAAATAGCTCTGGAAAACTAGTATTATTTCATGTATAAAAATGATCATCATATTCATATTTTCAAACATCTAAAAAAAGCCACCTCATTGGATTTAAATGAGGTGGCTTTTGTTTACATTTTATGGTTCTATAAGTTCTATAGAATTATTATTTTTGAATCACATGATCATTCACAAATGCTTTTATGAAAAACAATTCATTCTCATTTGGCTCCCTATTGTTTTCTACCCTAAAGAATTCTAAAGCATTTTCTAGAGAAGGCGATTTAACAGCTTCACTAGATGCTGATAACTCTTCCCAATAGATGTTCATTTCCTTTAAATCGCAAATAGATTCGTGACCAAGGAGGAACATTTCAGCATCATATTTTTGAATGTCTTTAATCATACTTAATAATATAGATTGCTTGTAATGAAATAAAGATTTTGTAGTTGTACCATATGCACAATCACCTAAAAAGATAAACTTTTCATCAGGAATATAAATAATGGTGGAGTCATCTGTATGAGTACTGTTGATTTTTTCAAGTATACAAACTTTATTACCCAAATCAATAGTTAGTGTATTTTCAAAGACTATCTCAGGAGATTTTAACATACAGTTGTCTCTGTTCGGCATGTCAGTTTGAATGATTTTCATACACATAGCACTAATTTGGTTATTATTTACATTGTTTTGAAGTGAAATATCGTCATAAGTATAACTATTCCATTCTTTTATCTTCTCGCTTGTTAGGCTATTAGTTATAACAATTGCATCAAATTCATTCATGCCTAAGATATGATCCCAATGTGCATGGGTAATGACCATATATTTAATTGGTGGTACATTTAGTTTTTCGATTTCTCGTAAAAAGTCTTTAGCATGCTGGGTAGAATTACCCGAATCTATTATTAAGCTATATTGGTCACCACATAAAAGCCCTAATGTTGGTCTTTCATTATCATCTTTATTAGGTAAATAATAAATAGTATCACTGAATTTATTTAACATGTTCTTTCTCCTCTATTCTAGATATAATTCTATGAAAGAGAAAATCTACATGCTTATTCTAAAATTAATAAAATAATTTAAGATTTCCTCATCTTATTTTTTTACCATTGGACGTAAACCTCCTTGTATTACTAAGAAAAGTATAACATAGTAAATTATATATTAAGAATATTTTAAAAACATTTTCAAACTCAGTTTTTAATAATTAGAGTAGAGGGTATAACAGACTTCCAATTCAATCCTTTTTTCTTCATAACCTACAACTACACCTTCAGACGACACAAGCTCAGATAAATTTCAAATTTGACAAAAAAAGAAGATCAATTTAATGACCTTCTCACTTTTGTTTACTTATTTACCTTTAAACTCTGGTTTTCGCTTTTCAACAAAAGCCCGAATACCTTCTTGATGATCTTCCGTTTTTCGCATTGCTGATTGTGCAACAGCTTCTCTTTCTAGAACGGATTGCAGTTCTTTTAATTTTGTTGCGTGTAAAATTTCTTTTGATGCAATCATGGCAGCAATTGGTGACTGGATTAACTTTTGTGCATAGGAAGCTGCAGTTGCAGATCCTAAACCATCTGAAGCAACTTCATCCACAAGTCCGATTTTTTGTGCTTCTATTCCAGTGAAAAGCTGTCCGCTCCACATAAGCTGTTTTGCTTTTGGGATACCCACTCTTTCTTTTAGAAAGAAATGACCACCCCCATCCGGAACTAGCCCAATTCCGATAAAGTTCATAGCAAGCTTGCTGTTTTCTTCCGCAATGATAATATCGCAGCCTAACACCATACTAAATCCTAATCCCGCTGCTGCCCCGTGTACTGATGCAATAGTAATCTGTGGTAACATATATAAAGTTTTCGCAATTCGAGTGAGGTAAGTCATCGCTTCATCAATATCAAAAGGATTCTCTTTATCTAGCATCGCTTTAATGTCTCCACCTGCAGAAAATGCGCGCCCCTCTCCTTTAATAACTAGTACTTGAACAGATGTGTCTGATTGAAGAGATTCTAGGCTTTCTGCCAACTCTCTCATCATCACTCCATTCATCGAATTCATTGCTTCTGGACGATTCATTGTTAAAGTCGCAATACGGCCTTCTTTTTCTAACAATAAAGTATTATACATATACATTCCCCTTTGTAAGTGAATAGTCATTCATTCTTCTATTAGATTCGCCATTAAACTTTTAAAGTCCTGCTGAAAAGTAAAAACTATTTACTTGCGTTGACATGGCGGTTACTTGCTCCTCTACTGTTTTTACTTGCTTTACTCTGTAGTTAACTTGTGCTTCTTCCCCAGTTACTTCTGCTAGATAGCGATTTACTTGAGGAACGGATAAAATTACCATAGTAATTTACTAATTCAAAGCCTAAATGTGTAGAATAGAGCTACTTAAAGTTCTTTTTCTAATTAGTAGGTCGACTGCAATGAAAAGTATATATGACTAATCCTGCTTTCTTATTCATCGTGTTCATCACAAAGGCAGCATATTATTTGATTGATTGTAGCGGAAGTCGGCGACTCCAGCGGGATTAGCGTTAGGCGAAGAACCCCGCTTAGCGAGGAGGCTGGGGCAACGCCCGCGGAAAGCGTCCGACTGAAGTGAAAATCATAGCGGTATCATTAATTATCAACAACTTAGTGTACACGTACTTTTGAGTATACTTTATTAAAAAACAAAAAAAGAACCTCTCCTGTTATAGGAAAAGTTCTTTACGTTTGTTTATTTCTTAGATGCCTTCATAAAGTTCTTGAACAGGCTTGATCAAAACACGATTTACCTCTTCAATTAGTTGACTTAGAGCCATCTCTGCTTGAAGCATGTGGAATATTTTTTCGTTTCCTTGCGCGAGCTGAGCTGTTTTTTGTGCATACTCAATCTCTTCTCCGGAAATTTCTTCTCCATTCATTTGCTTCTCTTGTAATGACAATTGAACCTTACGGAAACTTTGGAATAAAGCTAGAGCCTCTTCATCCGCTTTTACAGATTCTACTGCAGTCTGTACATTGGAAAATTCATCTGTTTGGCGTAGAGTTTTTTCTAATTTGTTAATGTCATCATAAATGTTAATCATGTTAGTAAGCTCCTTTAGTTTAAGTAGTAAAGAATACAATTAGTCCTTGAATAATACCGATAAGTCCACCAAGAACACCACCTAAAATGGTAATCATTTTGAACTCTCTCTTTGAAATACCAAGAACAATTTCTTCTAGGCGAGATACTGGGAAAGTATCTACCTGCTCTTTTACCATATCTTCTAATTTCATTTTACGCAAGACTTCTTCTAGCTTTGTTTCTGCTTCCTGGAAAGCAAATGTCGTCACTTTCGGAATAAGATATGACTCGGTCCATCCAGTTACTCCTGGGAAGTAATGAATGAAACCATAATTCAATCTTTCTTCGATTGCCAACTGCTCTGTCAAATACACTTTAACATTTTTAACAATAGGCTCAAAGTCAAAGCCTTCCATCATTTCATTAAGTGGGCGATCCTTTAATTTCTCCCATTCACTTCTTACTATTTTTTCTAGCATATTTTTCGTTCCTGGCGCTCTTAGGAATTTTAATATTTCCGGTTGAACTTTTCCAGCAAGTGATGAAGATTCACCCATGAACATTTGAATCATATTACCTAATGTCCCTTTTGTAGACAGAAAATCATCAATAAGATTTTTTACTGTTTGCTTACCTTCATCCGATTCGAAGAAACCTTCACCTTTAAGTAGAATGTACGAAACGATTTCCCCAACTTTAGTATCCGCTTTTTGTTGCCAATCAATTGGTGCAAGTTGACGTATTGTTTCTTTTTCAAATCTAGTTTTTAATTGACTAAATTGCACGTCCACCTGTTCTTCTATTTTACCCTTTACAATAGTAGGCACGCTTTCTAGTCCAGCAAGTTTCAACCAATCATTTATCGTTTTGTCCGATTGGAAGATTTTATCGTTCAGTTGCTCCGTTAAGAAATGAGCTGCTTTATTTTTCATTTCTTCATTAAAATATTTTTTCTTAAAGATATCAGGCGTTAATAAATGCTGGATAACAGTATTACCCAGTTGTTTTGCAAGCTCATCACGTCTTTTAGGGATCAGACCAGGTGTGAATGGGATGCGCCACGAGCCTATATATTTTGCCTCATGTGGTCTAAATAACATCTTAATAGCAAAGTGATTAGTTACTGATCCAATAGCTGCTCCGACTACTGCCATGAATGTGATTGTCCATAAAAAATCCATCAATTTCACCTTTTTCCTCTAGCTTATAGATTATTATAGCAGAGGATAGGCAAACACTAAAAGAATTTACAATAAATGCAGCAAGGTAGTCAGACGTATTGCATGTTCGGTCTCGTCATGCATCGCAACAAATAAGGGTGCATAGGCTTGTTGAATTGGTATTTGCAAGACCATCTCCTTATAAAGCTCCGCTGCTTCTAATTCATCTTTAATCGCATTTTTTAAGCAATCATTCAAATCTGTACATAAAACAGGTTCCGGAAAGTTTTGTACAAATGTACCGGTCAGCATATAATAGAGTTGTTGGAACATTTCGTAATGACTTTTTTCATCCTCATAAATATGTTCGATAAAACCTTGAAAATACGGATCATCAGTCAATTTATACATAGAACGATAAAAATGATAATCTTGATATTCATTAAGTATGGCTTGCCTTAACTGTTCATTAAACAATTCGATGCTCCTTCACTAATCATTTATATTAGTGTATGCGAACAAATTCACTCACATGAAAGGTTGATATCCTTGCTACAACACTTTAGCTTTAAACCACTCTATGAAAACAAACAACTTCCAGGTTGGTCTGTATCTTTTTTTTATAAACAACAAAGATACGCCGCAGAATATGAACCGGATGGAACGATTAAGTGGCTCGGTGAAACACCAGCAGATGAAGAAACAGTGAAAAAAATGATACATGAACTAATGCTTTTTCATGTGTATGACTGATGTGTCCCTGTGTAAGAAACATTCACGTTTATCAGAACAAACGTGAATGTTTCTTTTTTCATGTTTGTTTCTTACCCAGGGTACTTTTTCGTCCAAATAAAATATAAAAATAGGTTGATGCAATAATATAAAGAATCCCTGTAATCGTAAATGTATAAGCATATCCCCAGTAAAAGCCAAATGTCATGACAAGTCCCGTTGATATAGCCCCAGTACTTGCCCATCCCACATTAAAAACCATTTGATTTACTGAATTGGCAAGCCCCTTATATTTGTCCTGTACTAAGTCCATTGCAATTGCACTTTGAATAGGATTACCTGCATTCATGAGAGCCTGGCGCATTAAAAAGGCAACAGAAGCAATGATTAAAGAATTGGTATAACCCGTGATAAACAAAAATGGTATCGAGAGCAGCTGGAAAATCACTAATGCCTTTACTTTCCCTACCTTCTTTACAAGGGCCGGCCCAAGTAGCATCGCAACTGCAGCCATCGCAGACCCTAACGACAAGATTAATCCAATATATGTGTTCGATGCATCGAATCTATTCGAAAAGTACAAGTTCAAGTAAGGGATAACAAGACCGGAACCTGTTCCAATTAATAGATTCGCAACTCCAAATAACACAATAATCTTTAGATTTTTTCTAAAACCACTTGGAGTATTTCCACCTGATTCTTCTGTATGTTCATCCGAATCCATCTCTATTTGTATTGGTTTCAACTGAAATAATGGAACTATTCCAATCGTAAAAATAATTGCTCCAATAATTAGTACGTACATAATAGAATCTACAGTAGAAATATTACCAATTATATGAAGTGCATCTGCTAACACTCCTCCACCTAGACTACCAACAACACTTGCTATGGTCATAAATGAAAAATGAATACTAAAAAGATGCATTCGTTCACTGGCTTTCGAGTTTTCAGCGAGAAAAGGAACACCAGACACTTGCACTAATGCCATAAACAAACCAGTAAAAAATGCAGCATAAATTAGTGATTGTTCCCCCGTAACTAAACTTCTGTAAAATAAGGTACCAGCCGCAACTATAGCACCTGTAATAATAATTCCTTTTCTACCTAGCCGGTCACTTAGATATCCAGCAGGGATTAACATTATTGCCGAAGCAAGAGATGTCATAGAGATAATTTTACCGTTCAGTGTTTCGGGAAACCCAAGTTCCTTTATATATAAATTGTACATAACTAAAAATACACCCATTCCTACTTGAATGAGTATATTTGCAAGCATGAACATTTTGATGTTTCTATTGAATGATGTGATGCTTTTTTTCCAACCTGCAAACCAATCCATCATATTGTACCTCTTCTGTTTTATTTCGATACACTAAATATACGATTATCGTTAGAAAATTTCAATATATAATTGTTGACCCGGACTTATAAACAGTTCGCTTGGGCGCATGGCTTGGTTTTTCTGGTGGATAACCAATTAAACAAAAAAGGGAATATCCCCGCATGTGTTATACATGCTGAGATATTCCTGCTTGTAATTTATACATTTGTTCATAGCGACCTTGTAGCTGTATTAACTCGTCGTGAGATCCACTTTCAACAATTTCTCCACGGTCTAGTACTAAAATGCGATCAGCATTCTTAATAGTAGAAAGTCGATGAGCGATGATAAAAGTAGTTCTTCCTTTTTTCAATACATCCATTGCATGTTGAATAATTTCTTCCGTTTCCGTATCAATATTAGATGTCGCTTCATCCAAAATTAAAATAGCCGGATCAAATGCAAGGGCTCTAGCGAAAGAAACGAGCTGACGTTGACCAGAAGATAACGTGCTCCCCTTTTCTATAACGGGTTCATCCAAGCCTTTTTCTAGATTTTTCAACACCCGTTCTCCTCCGACAGCCTCTAAAGCGGCCTCAACCGTCTCTCGAGTAATACGCGGATCACTTAAGCTGACATTTGACTCTATCGTTCCTGAAAACAAATAAGGATCCTGTAAAACTATACCCATATGATCTCGAATTGTTTGTCTTGGTAATGTCGTTATATCTGTACCATCTATTAAGATTCTCCCTTTTGAAGGATCATAAAAGCGGAACAACAAGTTCATAATAGAACTTTTACCTGATCCTGTATGACCAACAAGCGCTACTGTTTCCCCTTTATTCGCAACAAAGTTCAAATTTTTCAAGACATATTCATCTGCTTTATATGCAAAAGAAACATTTTGAAACTCCACATTTCCTTCATATCGTTTCATACGTTCATCTTTTACTTCTTCCCCTGTTTCATCAAGTAATTGGAACACACGGGTTCCAGCAACCAATGATCTTTCTAACTGAGCGAACTGGTTAACAATCCCTGTAATAGGATTAAATAATCGAGTCGTATAATCTACGAATGCATAAAGCATACCAGCTGAAATGATTGCATTCGGCTCCATAGATATGCTTCCGAAATACCAGATGAACATAACAAACATAATCGTACGGAGTACACTTACTAAGTTAAATGAAGTTGCTGAGTCTAAAGTAAGTAACTTTTTCTGATAGCTATAATGTTCCTCATTCATCTCCTCAAATTCACGTTCCATTTGCTTCTCGCGTTTAAATGCTTGGATAATAGACATCCCTTGAATAGATTCATTCAACATAGCATTTAAATCGGCAATCTTTGTACGAACTACATGATTGTATTTAGAGGCATACTTTCGATAAGCGATCATCCAAATATACACAATTGGAACTACGAATAGTGCCATTAAAGCCATTTGTACATTTAAGATGAACAGAGCAACATAAACCCCTGCAATAGAAATAATACTAGTCGCAAATTGAGATAATACTTGCACATATAAATTACGAATTGCTTCTGTATCGTTTGTTACACGTGCTACAACTTTTCCAGCAGGCAAGTTGTCAAAATACTGTATTGGCAACGTTTGAATATGCCCGAAAACATCATTTCGGAGCTTCTGAACAACTCGATTTGCACCAATCTGTAAATTGATAAACATAAAATATCTAAAAACCGCTGTTACAATTGCTAAACCAAAATAGACTGCCAGTAACATTAATATAGGCTGAAGATTAATAGCTCCTTCAGTAATATGGTCATCGATAATTTTCTTAGCTATAAATGGACCTGTTAAATCAGCAAACACCGCAATAGTTAAAAAAAGGATACCGAGAATAATTGGCTTTTTGTAAAATAACGCATAATGGTAGAGTCGTTTTCCTGTACTCATGACGACACCCCCTCTAGCTGTTGACGATCGTATTGCTCTTTGTACCAACCATTTTGTGTCAAAAGTTCTTCATGAGATCCTTCTTCCACAATAAGACCTTCATCCAAAACGATTATATGGTCAGCATGTTGGATTCCCGATAATCGATGCGTTGTAATAATAGTTGTCTTTCCACTACGTTCATTTTGAATATTTTCGATAATTTTAGCTTCCGTCTTTGCATCTACTGCAGATAGAGAATCATCTAACAGTAAAATTTCTGGATTTTTAATAAGGGCACGAGCAATGGATACACGTTGTTTTTGTCCACCAGATAAGGATACACCTTTTTCTCCCACTAACGTTTCTAAGCCCATCGGTAAATTCATTAGATCCTTTTGGAAATGTGCTAGACGAATCGCTTCTTCTAACTCTTCTTCCGTCGCATCCTCTTTACCAAAAAGAATGTTTTGACGAATCGTTCTAGAAAACAAAACATGATCCTGTGGAACATATCCTATCCATTCGAGAACCTGATCTTTCGTTTGCGCTGAAATAGCAGTTTCTCCTATTGTTAGCTGCCCCGCTCCAATTGGATATTCTTTTAATAACTGCTTCATAAAGGTAGTTTTACCGGAACCTGTTTTGCCTACAATCCCTAGTGTTTGACCTTTCTGTAGCTTCACTCGAATGTTTTGAAGGTTTTTTACCTGGGACAACGGGTATTGGAATCCAACATCCGTAAACCCAATTGATTCCACACTATTTAACTGAACTGGTGAAATAGGGTCTTTTACGTCTTGATCGTAGTTTAATGTTTCTTGCACACGATCCAGCGATGCATTTCCACGTTGCATTACATTGATTAACTCACCAATTGCAAACATCGGCCAAATTGCCATTCCCAAGTACACGTTAAAAGTGATTAAATTCCCAACAGTCATTTCACCTTTTGATACTAGATAAGCACCATATCCTAGGGCAACTACATAACTAATACCAGTTCCCACTTTAGTAATTGGTCCAAAGAGTGCATCAATTCGTTCTACAATCATATTTTTCTCATAAACTTCTTCACTCATATTAGCAAAGTTCTGTTCATCGGCTCTTTCTTGGACATAAGCACGAATTACTCGAACCCCAGCAACCGATTCTAATACACGGTCATTTAAATCCCCAAACGCATCCTGTGCAACCATATATTTTTCGTGAATAATCTTACCAAGGTATTGCATTATAAAAGCTAAAATAGGTATTGGTAATATTGCAAAAATAGTAAGTTTCCATGAAATTAGAAAGCCCATTGCAAGAATAAGTGCAGCCATATACATGGTCGAATCAATTAATGTCATAATCCCAAATCCTGCAGTGGTTGCTACTGCATTCAAATCATTTGTTGCACGGGCCATTAAATCACCCGTACGATTTTTTTCATAAAATGTAGGAGTCATATTCAAAAATTTTAAATTTAACTTGGAACGCAATATACGCTCAATTGTGATCGAACCACCAAATAATTGATATTGCCAAACAAAGTTAAGTCCATAACCTATAATAATTATTCCAACAAAATAGAGTACATATTGCATTAAGGATTCTTTTGTCATTTCTCCCATAGTAATTGCATCGATCGCCTCACCAACTAACCAAGGTGGCAAAACCTCAAATGCACTAGCAATTATTAACAAACTAACTGCTACTGTATAACGCTTCCAATAATCTTTAAAAAACCATTTCAATTTAAATAAAACAGAAAACATTGTATAACCCCTCTTTTCTTCTTTCTACACATTACTTAATAGCTATCCACCTTCAAGAGATTCCTTTAATAAAATTTGCTTTGTCCGTTGAATATTCATATTCAACACTCCTTTTCATATTTTTCCACCAAAAATTGGAAGTAAAAAGACATAAAAAAGCGCATTACCCATATAGAGGTAATGCGCTTAATAATAGACAATACAATACGTAAAAGTCTGCTATTAAATCATTTCCGGTCTAATGGTAGGTATGAAAAAATTATTAAGTCAACAACGCTATTTTTAAAACGAATCATTTTGTCATACCTCCATTTCCATTTTTTTGTGTATATTAACAGTAGCATACCGAAATTTTAATTGTCAATACTTTTCGAATTTTTATAATGAATGAACAATTGCACCTAACACAACACTTATGAGAACCACTTTGTATGGTGCTAATTTAAACACAACTAAAAGTGTAAAAGTAATTAAAACAATAACAAAATCAATAGGACTATTCACAGCGCTCGTGAATACCGGATCATAAAGTGCTGCAAGAAGAATACCAACAACAGCTGCATTAACTCCCTTTAAAGCGGCTTGAATCCCTTTTTTAGAACGAATAATTGACCAAAATGGCAATGTGCCAATGACTAATAAAAATGATGGCAGGAACATCGCAAAAACTGCGATCAATGCTCCACCTGTACCAGCAGTTATTTGTCCTAAAAAACCAGCGATTGTGAATAATGGTCCAGGTACAGCTTGCGCTGCTCCATATCCAGTAAGGAACATATCCGCAGACACATCTACTTCCCTTTGTAGCATCGGTAATACAACATGACCACCACCAAATACAATCGATCCAACTCGGTAATAAGTATCAAAAATTGTATAGTATATAGATTGTACAAATGGCTTTAATACAGGCAGTAAAGTAAGCAGTATAAAAAACAATATCCAACTAATTAGTCCAGTCTTTTTCCCAAAGCTTAGCTTAATCTCAGGAGCGGAATCGATTGAAGCATTTTTGAAATAGAAATAACCAAAAATGCCCGCAATAAGAATAATTGCTATTTGTCCAACTGCAGTAGGAAAAAGTAACGTGAGTATTGCACATCCTATTGCAATCGTAATCCTTATATTATCTGGAGCTAATGATTTTTGCATGCCCATTAAGGCATGTGCAACAACAGCAACTGCCACTATTTTTAACCCTTGGATCCATCCACTATCAAATGATCCTGAACTTGAAATGAATGCAGCAAATAACATTAATAGTATTACTGATGGCATAGTAAATCCAATCCATGAAATAATGCCTCCCAGTAATCCGCCTCTTATCAATCCAATAGAGATTCCTACTTGAGAGGAAGCAGGTCCCGGTAAAAACTGACACAAAGCAACGATATCTGCATACAATTTGTCATCTAACCATTTTCTTTTATCGACGTACTCGTCCCGAAAATATCCTATATGAGCAGCTGGTCCTCCAAATGATGTTAAACCAAGTTTTGTTGATGCCTTTAGTATTTCTATATATCTGTTTTTCATCTGAACCTCCTCAATATATTAATCTCTATTATCTAATATATATGAGATGATATATATTAAGTTTTTGTAAATTTTGTTAACAGAATATCTCTATATAGAGTAGAAAGATTTGTAATTTCTTTTTTTATATTTTATTATTAAACGTATAAACTATTTTTTAGAAAACAGGAGGTGTACACTTTGTCTTACCCCTCATTTGGGTTAGGGACAAAGTAATTATTTGGACATAGCCATACGATTGACAGCGTTTGCTGTCTTAATCGCATTCACTGCATTTTTCGTTGCGAGTGAGTTTGCAATTGTAAAAGTAAGAACTACAAGAATTGATCAGCTTATTGCTGAAGGGAACACTAAGGCGATAAATGCCAAAAAAGTAGTTTCCAATCTGGATGAATATCTATCTGCCTGTCAGCTTGGAATCACCATAACAGCCTTAGGGTTAGGGTGGCTTGGAGAACCGACAATTGAACGGATTCTACATCCGGCATTTAATTATTTTGAGCTCCCAGAGAGTGTTGCCTCTTTACTTTCATTTATTATTGCATTCTCTCTTGTAACGTATATACATGTAGTTGTAGGAGAGTTAACACCAAAGACTTTTGCCATTCAAAGGTCTGAACAAATTACATTAGCAGTAGCAAAACCGCTTATCATTTTTGATAAACTTATGTATCCAGTTATTCACGGTATGAATGGCTCCGCACGTTTCCTAGCAACTAAAGTATTTGGTTTAGATGCTGTTTCAGAATCTGAGGTTGCTCATTCCGAAGAAGAGCTTCGTATGATACTTTCTGATAGCTTTAAAGGCGGAGAGATCAATCAAGCCGAATACAAATACGTAAATAAAATTTTCGAATTTGATGATCGCATTGCAAAAGAAATTATGGTTCCACGCACGGAAATAACTTCTATTGATAAAGATTTTACGTTAGATGAGGTATTTCAGCTAATCGGTGTAGAACAATATACAAGATATCCAATAACTGATGGGGACAAAGATCATATTATTGGACTTGTTAATATGAAAAATCTATTAACGGCATATATAAAAGATCCTACAAATGCAACAACACCCGTAAGCGATTATATGCAACCAATTATCCGGGTTATTGAGAATATGCCAATTGCTGATTTATTACTTAAGATACAACGTGAACGAATTCATATGGCAATCTTAATGGATGAATATGGCGGTACTTCTGGACTTGTGACTATAGAAGATATTATCGAGGAAATCGTTGGAGATATTCGTGATGAATTTGATACTGATGAACTTCCAGAAGTTCAAAAGTTAGAAGAAAATCATTATATTGTTGATGCCAAGATGTTAATCGAAAATGTTAATGACCTACTAGGTATCGATATCGATGAAGAGGATATTGATACTATCGGTGGTTGGTTTATGACGAAAAGCTACGAAACAATTAAAGGTGAAAAAATTCAAGAACAAGGCTATGATTTCATGATCAAAGAGGTTGACGGGCACCACATTCAATACTTAGAGATTATTAAATCTGCTCCTCCAGTTGAAGAACTAGAACCTATAGTTGAATAACAAAATCATTATAGCTCATAATAAAACGACTCTCATTTGAGGGTCGTTTTCCTATGTCTATAATTGTTGAAAAGAGGAAACTTTGTGGAGCTATATACAAACTTACGTGAAGGGGAAAAAGGTGCCTGGATAAGTATTAGTATTTATCTACTGTTGAGTACACTTAAGCTAACCATTGGTATCATCGGATCTTCAGAGGCCTTAAAAGCAGATGGCCTAAATAATTTTACAGATATTATTGCCTCTGTCGCTATATTAATCGGACTGCGTATTTCTCAAAAACCACCCGATAGTCATCATCAATATGGACATTTACGTGCTGAAACTATTGCTTCGCTTGTAGCTGCGTTCATCATGGCTTTTATCGGAATCCAAGTACTTATTCAAGCAATTCAACATCTTGCTAACCCTATCGAAGAAACTCCTTCACTTCTAACTGCTGTTGTTGGATTAGTTAGTGCCATTATTATGTATGTTGTCTATAGATATAATTTACAGCTAGGAAATCGTATAAACAGTGCTGCTTTAAAAGCTGCAGCCTATGACAATCGGTCAGATGCATTAGTTAGTATCGGTGCAACCATTGGTATAGTCGGATCTATTTTAGGGTTTCCAATTTTAGATGGAATAACTGCCCTATTAGTCGGAGTAATCATTATCTATACGGCCTATACCATTTTTCATGACGCTGCCTACACATTATCTGATGGCTTTAATGTAGAGGAAGCCGAATCTTTGTCTACAATAGTAAGACTCGTCGAGGGTGTTGATGAACTAACGGATTTTAAAGCGAGAATGCATGGAAATTTGATGTTTGTCGATCTCACTGTAACAGTAGATCCAAATTTAAATGTTGTGAATAGCCATCGTATTACAGAGGAAATAGAACAACGTATAATGAAGGTAAAGCCATTTTCCGTTATCCTAGTGCATATTGAACCAAATATGGACAGGCTTAGTGATGGTTAAGAAGATTTGTGAGTTTTATTTCCACGCGAATTTCTGTAATATATGCGCAACGAATCGAACTAACAAAAAAACACGGTGGATCGCATGGTCATTGCGATTCTCCGTGTTTTTTACTGTCCGCTTGGTTCTGTTAAACCATGTTTTACTGCATAAAGGGCGGCTTGTGTACGATCCTGAACATGCAGTTTGGCGAATATATTGGAAATATGCGTTTTAACTGTTTTTTCGGTTACAAACAATGAGGATGCTATTTCTCTATTACTTTTTCCTTTTGTCAATTCAGATAATACATCCTGCTCCCTAGGAGTTAACGGATGCTCCTCGTGAGGATTAGGTACAACTGGCTCCCACTCTTTTTCTAACTGCGTTGTTGCCTCCGGGTGTAACGTATTTTCACCTCGCATTAGCTTTCGAATTGCATCGGCAAGGTCATCTGGTTCTATATCCTTTAGCTGATATCCCGCTGCTCCAGCTTTTAAGGCAGGTATCACATGATCTCTATCTGAGAAACTAGTAAGCATTAGTATTTGAATCTCTGGGTCTGTAGCCTTAATGCGTTTCGTTGCTTCTATTCCGTCCATTACTGGCATGACTAGATCCATCAATATGACATCGGGCTTCAAATTTGCTGTTAGCTGCACAGCTTCTTTCCCGTTTGTAGCCTCGCCTACAATATCCATATCCTTCTGCGTTTTTAGAAAAAACATTAATCCTCTTCTTACAACGTGATGGTCATCTGCAATTAGTACTCGTATCATAACTATTCCCTCCTAATAAGGTAACCGCACTAATATTTCTGTTCCTTTTTCCCACTCCGTTACCCAATCAACCGTTCCATCAACAAAATTTGCTCTATCTTTCATGCTTTGTAAACCGATTGAATGTAGTTTTTTAGGCTCTTTCATATGGAAACCACACCCTTCATCTTTCACAACTAATAAAACATCCGTAGGAGTAACCGTTAAATATAGTTCTGCTTGAAGTACACCAGAATGCTTTCGAACATTATTAAGTGCTTCCTGAGCAATTCGAAATAGTGTTTCTTCAATAATTGCAGGGAGATTAATAACTCCCTTTACCTTCACTGTCAATGAAAGTCCTAAAATATCTCCATATCCTTTAAGACCTTCGATAATACCTGATTCCAATCCTTTTGGACGTAGTTGCCATATGAGTGCACGCATTTCTGTAAGTGCTTCCTGCGTTAAATACTGTATTTCTTTAAAGGTATCTTTTATTTCCTGCTGTTCCGTCATTTCTACTCCTCCGCGAGCAGTCAGGGTTACAGAGAATAACAATTGGTTAACCGAGTCATGTAAATCTCGTGCAAGTCTGTTACGCTCCTGTACAAGAGCTACCTGCTGCTCCTGTTTAGTAAGGAAGATTCGCTTTATAGCTGACCCGATTTGAAAGGCTACAGATTCTAGTAACGCAAGCTCTCCCTCTGAGAACCGTATAGTATTCGGTGTCGCTACATTTAATAGCCCGAAGCTTTCTTGCCCTGATTGTAACGGAACTGTTGCATGATGAGTAATACCGCCACTATCTTCATTACTCATTTTTCTTGCGTTGACAATTCTTTTACACTCTATAATATTTGATGCCTTTTTTAGCTCCCCATTTTGAAATCTTGAAACACACCAGCATCCACCTTTCTGCAAATGTCTACAGTCATTTTGCTTTAATGCATTCGGCAAATTTTCATGTGCAATTAGCTGTTGCTTACCTTTTTCATCAATAAAAAATATCCAACCCGTTTCAAATAATGTACCTTCTAATAGTTTATGCAAGGCACCTTGTAGCATTTTTTCCATTTCAGTTTCTTCATTTAATAATTCTGCTATTTCTTTTAGTAATTCAATGTTCGAGAGTTCATTTGATAGCATGTAAACTCCTCCAAGTATGTAATTCATCTAATTCCATATTATCACTAATCCACAATTCACTGTAGGGTCTCGATATCATACTTTTGACCGAAAAAACAGGAAAGTAAAGCATCGGTACGTTTAAGAACAGAAATCTAGAAATGCCATCTATTTCCGCTCCGGGCGGACGCTTTCCGTGGGCGTTGCCTCAGCCTCCTCGCTCCGCTGCGGGGTCTTCACCTAACGCTTTCCCACTGGAGTCGCCGCCCTGCGCTCCAATTAACAATGTCCACTTGAAGTAAACGGATAATTGAATACAATATTATTTACTAATTCATAATTTATTTGAAAATAAGTAGTGTTGAAATGGACTCTAGTACATAGAATTTTTACTGTCTTCATCTAGCGTTGGATTTAGAATGACCAATTCAACAGAGTTTACAAACATGAAACGGAAATCACAGGATTATTCGTTCTTTAAGCCCCATGAACCCAGTGCTCACTCTACATTTATATATATTTTCTTTTGAAAAAAAACAGGAAAAGCAAGTTCACTTTTCCTGTTTCTCTATTATTCTTCTAAATAACGATTCATCTTCAATGAAAAATCATCTTGTAAAGCTTTTAGTTTTTTGGAACTTTCTGCTTCTGACCCACTAAGCACTCCGAAATAATATTTAACTTTTGGCTCTGTTCCGCTTGGTCTCACACAAACCCATGAGCCGTCTGCTAGGAAGTACTTAATAACGTTTGATTTTGGCAGGAATATTTCCTCTGTTTCTCGGCCATCTGTGAATGTTCTAACTGAGTGCAAGTAATCCTCTTGGGAAAGAACAGTAATTCCGGCAACCTCCGTAATTCTGTTTACACGAACCTGCTCAAGTAAGTTTTGAATTGAATTCGCTCCACTTACTCCTTTTTTCGTAACAGATCTGAGTCCTTCCAAATAGAAACCATGTCTTTCATATAACTGAGATAATACGTCGAGTAGAGTCTTACCTTGTTTTTTATAATAGGAAGCAGCTTCTATTATCGCAAGCACACTTTGTACTGCATCTTTGTCACGTGCAAAGTTTTTTATCAAATAACCATAACTTTCTTCATATCCAAATAAAAACTCAAACTCTTTGGTCTCTTCATATTTCTTAATCTTTTCACCGATAAATTTGAAACCAGTTAATACATCTTCTGTACTAACGCCGTAATATTCGGCTATTACCCGTCCTAAATCAGAAGTAACAATGGTTTTAAATACCCGCCCATTAGCAGGTATATTCCCTTTTGCTTTACGCTGTGACAAGAGATATTCGATTAATATTGCCCCTGTTTGATTGCCCGTTAAAAGCTCATAATTAGAAGCAGTTTTGACAGCAATACCTACGCGATCACCATCTGGATCGACTGCTATTAGAATATCAGCACCATTTTTCTCTCCATATTGAATAGCGTATTCAAAAGCACTTTGCTCTTCTGGATTTGGAGATTCCACTGTTGGGAAATCTCCATTTGGCTCCATTTGTTCCTCTACATAGGAGATATGCTCGTAGCCAACCTCACTTAATATTCTCTTAACCGTTTTTCCAGATGCTCCATGTAAAGGAGTGAATACTACTTTCAAGTCAGAAGATGATGCGAATTCTCCATTTTCCTGAACTGTTTTTAACGCATCCATATATGCTTGATCCATTATCTCATCTAACTGAATTACTAATTTTTTATCTGGATTTCGTTGATCGATATGGATTGCATCTCCCGCATCATTTACGTGTTGGATAACTACTTCGGCGTCTTCTAGATTTAACTGTGCTCCATCCTCGCCATAAACCTTGTACCCATTATATTCAGGAGGATTATGACTTGCAGTAATGACTATTCCCATGAATGCATGTAAATGTCTTACTGAAAATGAAAGCTGGGGTGTAGTTCTAGGTTCATTGAATAGATAAGCTTTTATACCATTAGATGCTAGTGTATTAGCTGCTTCCAGCGCAAATTCGGGAGAGTACCTACGACTATCATATGCAATAACTACTCCACGCTCCATCGCTTCTGCTCCAGCCCCTTTAATATAAGAAGCAAGTCCAGTGGTCGCTTTACGAACAGTATACGTATTTATACGATTAGTACCAGCACCGATCTCCCCTCGCATCCCGCCAGTTCCGAACTCTAAGTCGCGGTAGAATGCATCTTCCATTTTTCTTTCATCTTTTGTTAGGAGTTGAAGATCCTCCTTCCAATTTGACTCTAGCTCTGAGAAGTTATTCCATTGGTCAAATAGTTGTCTATATCGCATTCGCTTGTTAACCCCTCTCTATCATTTTTTATAATTGACACTATATATATCATGACGTCTATCTTTTAATTGTTTGACCGTCCCGTCTTGACGTTGACGTCGTAAGATTTCTAAATCTACATCTCCTATTAAAACCATTTCTACATTCGGCTCAGTTTCCCCTACGATGCCATCTCGGGCAAATTCAAAGTCAGATGGTGCGAAAATAGCAGATTGTGCATATTGAATATCCATATTTTCTGTTTGCGGTAAGTTTCCAACTGTCCCTGAAATAACTGTATAGATTTGATTTTCAATTGCCCGTGCTTGTGCACAATAACGAACACGCAGGTAACCTTGACGATCCTCTGTACAAAATGGTGAGAAAATAATATTCGCACCCATATCTGTTGCAATACGTGCAAGCTCTGGAAACTCTATATCATAACAAATTTGAATCGCAATTTTACCACAATCCGTATCAAATACTTGAACGGAGTCACCTGCACTAATTCCCCACCATTTGCGTTCGTTCGGTGTAATATGGATTTTATATTGCTTATCAATTGCACCATCTCGGTGGAATAAATAAGCGATATTATATATTTCCTCATTTTCTTCTTCCACAAAGTGAGAGCCAGCAATAATATTAATGTTGTAACGGATCGATAAATCTGAAAACAACTCCATATATTGCGGAGTGTACTCCGTCAATTTACGAACCGCCTGACTTGGTGATGGTTCATTCAAGAAAGACATTAGCTGTGTAGTAAAGATTTCCGGAAACACAACAAAATCAGATTGAGCATCGGACGCCACATCAACAAAATATTCACATTGGTTAGCAAACTCTTCAAATGAATTAATTTTACGCATCATATACTGCACAGCACAAATTCTTACAGGATAGCTCGTTTTGAAATGACGTTTCGAAAGTGGGATATAATCAACATTATTCCACTCCATCAGTGTCGCATATTTGGCAGATGCTCTGTCATCTGGTAGATAATTAGGATTAATACGCATCAATGTAAAGCCATTCATTAATTGGAATGTTAAAACTGGATCATATATTTTATGGCGAGAAACAGACGTCACGTATTCCCTTGGTGACATTTCATCCGCAAATTTATGATAGTTTGGAATACGCCCTCCAATAATTATTGATTTTAAATTGAATTGTCTTGCAATATCTTTTCTACCCTCATATAAACGTTGACCAACCTTCATTCTTCTATATTCTGGGTGTACCATTACCTCGATCCCGTATAAGTTATATCCTTCGGGATTATGGTTTGTAATATATCCTGCATCTGTCACATCCGACCAGGAATGGCGGTCATCATACTCATCAAAATTAATAATAAGACTTGAACAAGAACCAATTACTTTTCCGTCTAGCTCAGCAACTAACTGCCCTTCTGGGAAAATAGTTAAGTGACTACGTAAATGGGCAACTTTCCATGGATCCATACCCGGAAAACATAAACGCTGAATTTCTAAAATTGACTCTATATCAGAAAAAGACATTTGTCTTATAATCATGCTTTGTTCAAACTGAGATAAATCAAATTCCTCTGTCATTTTATCGGCTCCTCTTTTATTAAGTAACTTTCATTATATAGCTCTTTTCACTTCAGATAAAATATTTTACATGTAATTAAAGAAGCCTTATACTTTAATTTGAGTTCAAAGTAATTTAAAGGAGTTCATATGACAAAAAAAATAGAAAATCTACTATTATTTATGTGGACCGTTGCTTTAACTGCAACGTTAGGTTCCCTCTATTTTTCAGAGATAAGAGGGTACGAACCCTGTGATCTATGTTGGTACCAACGTATACTCATGTATCCACTTGTGCTAATATTAGGAGTTGCATACGTTCAAAAGAATCCGAAAATCGCAGTAACCTCACTTGTATTCTCTGTGATCGGTGGATGTATTTCTGCCTATCATTATAGCATTCAAAAACTGACTTTCATGCAAGAATCGGCACCAGCTTGTGGGAGAGTTGCTTGTACAGGGGAATATATAAACTATGCAGGCTTTATAACAATTCCATTTTTAGCTCTAGTTGCATTTATTTTAATCGCAATTACAAGTGTTATTGTATGGAGAAACATCAAGGAGGAAAAATAACTTGAAGAAACTACTTATTTTTGGTGGTGTTATTATTGCAATCTTTGTATTAATCTTTGTTTTAAACTCTCAGAAAAACAAGGATGCGTTAGCTAATAACCCATACGATACCGACAACTTAAAGCAATCTACCATCGATCTTATCGATGACCCAAACTATCAGAACATTATTTTACCAGAAGACTTGGAGAAAAAGATTGCTACGGGGGAACCTGTTACAGCTTATTTCTTCAGCCCAGAATGTGTACATTGCCAAGAAATGACACCACGTCTATCTCCACTTGCTGAAAAAAATGACATTGAAATCGTCAAATATAATGTACTTGAATATGAAAAAGGATGGAATGACTACCTTATCCAAGCAACACCAACAATGATTTATTTTGAAGATGGCAAAGAGGTTGTAAGAGTAGAAGGTGCCATTTCTAATGAACAGATTCAAGAGTTCTTTGATGAAGTCGTTTTAAAATAACCAAAAGGGTCATGTCGAGTAGACAGGCCCTTTTTTTAAAGGAGCGGGAAAATTAATGATTCATACATTCACTTATACTATCCAAGAGGATGGTTTAACGATCGACAGTCTTTTCCAAGAAAAGTGGAAGCTAGGTAAAAAGTTAATACATGAACTACGTATGCAAAAGGCCGTGAGCAATAAGAACGAAGAACTTCTTCAATGGAAACTTCCGAACAAAAAAGGGGATGTACTTGTCATTAAATGGGAAGGAGAATCCTCTAACTATCTTCTTTCCGATCAAATCCCTTTGTATGTGGCGTATGAGGATGAGTATTTACTAATTGCCTCTAAACCACGTGGTGTATCCACGCATCCAAACGAAGAAGGTCAAAATCATACCTTTATGAACACCGTAACAAATTATTTACACAGTAAAGGTCATCATTACGGAGAACATGTACATCGCATCGATGAAGGCACTAAGGGATTAATCGTCATTGCAAAAAATCCATTTGTCAAAGGTATGCTTGATCGAATGTTGGAAAATAAAACAATCGTCCGCACCTATGAAGCAATAGTAGAAGGCCAAGTAAAAAATCAGCATGGTACTATTCGAGCAGCTATTGGAAACGACCGTCACCATCCAACTCGAAAAAGAGTATCACCATCTGGGCAAAATGCGATCACTCATTATGAAGTTGCAGGAAAGCATGAACAGTTCACGAAAATACATGCAATTTTAGAAACTGGACGGACTCACCAAATCCGTGTCCACTTAGCTCACTTAGGACATCCAATTGTAGGGGACGAACTATATGGAGCTAAAAAAACACCTACTAAAATGTATGAGCTACATGCATTTAAAGTTCAATTTAACCACCCAATAACAGGCGAAGTGCTAGTTGTCGAAGATAAAAGATAAAAGATAGTAGGAATAGAATAACGGAAGATTATTTGTGGGACAATGCAAAAAGGCTATTGAATGTTGCGTTACAGCCTCTCAACGTTGCAGATAATTTGTGGAATGTTGCGTAATCGAAAAAAACAGATGAGAAATGAGAATTTCTCATCTGCTTTTTTTAACCAATCAATCTAAATATTTTTATCCATTTTCACTTCAAACTTAGGATTTGTTACATACTCCATATATTTTATCTTGCCACTAAAGCTTTCATATGCCTCGTATCGTGCTCTAACAGCAGGGGCAGTAATGAATTCTAGTACTCTCTCCTTCTTAACCCAACAACTCTCAGAAGTTTCCTCGGAGGTACTTAACACTCCACCAATAGGCTTACCTACAAAATCGAACATTACTTTAGTAGGCACATCTGTAACTTCGTCATACCATTTATAGATTCCTGTATTTGAATAGGTTCCTATTAAGTGACCTACTTCAATATCAATTCCACTTTCTTCTTTTACTTCTCGAACTAACGCATCTATTAGATTTTCTCCAACTTCCACTTGTCCACCAGGATAGACCCATCCTCCATGCTGCGTTTTTACTAAAAGAATTTCTCCTTGCTCATTTTCAACAATTCCCCCAACTGCTACAATATGCGTAGGCATTATCATTCTACTTACCCCCCTTTTTATTTCTGCCCTTTCTTTTATAAATGAAAGTCCAAATATAAAAGCCACATAGTATAATGTAACCCCCAATTCTAATAACGTCATGCGTTTCCCTTGGTAAAACTAAAAATAAAACAGCTGAAATAATCCCTGTTGGAAGTACAATATAAAACCACATACGAACAATGGGATTGCGAAAACTGACTTCAAAACGATCCTGTTCATCCATCATAATTCTTCTCTTGAGGCATGCCTCTCATATTTGTTCCATTTATTGAAGTTATAGTAAAATTGGATAACTTCTCCGATAATACAAATGCTGAAGAATACAATGACTATATTAGTGGGCCATAATGGATATCGGGATATAATAAAGAAACATACGATGTAAATTGGAAGTGACCATAGCGTGCGAAGCATTCTTCTTCTATAGCTCAACTGAAAATAAGGAAATGCAAATCCCTTATCAGTCTTAGGTTCATTCTTATAAACAACCCAAAGAACAATATTGACAAAGATACATACACCAGCAATTACACAAAAAATCAATATCGTTGAACTAGAAATAATAATCACTCCTCAAAGTTATTTCACTTGAAAATCAAACTCTTATCAGCTTTCGGACAAAAAGTTTTTGGCCATAAAATAAGCACTAGCAGTGAACAACTGCGTTTTAATCTCATTCGTTTTTATTAGCAATCCTAATAACTCAAAATCAATCAGCTTTATATTTATCTGTTCGGTTTCATCTAAATCTTGTTCATATTGTTTAACTGCATCTTGTAAAAGAAAGGTTTTAATTTTGTTATTTTGTGTGGCGGGATTTATCATAAATTCACCTAACAAAATAGGTTTCAGATGTGAAACATAGCCAGTTTCTTCTTTAATTTCTCTAATAATGCCTTCTTCGTCTGTCTCATTGTTTTCTTTTTTTCCTGCTGGAATTTCAAAGTAATTATCATTTCCAGCATGTCTATATTGTTCGACAAGCACCATTTGGTTTTCTTTTGTAAGCACAACTGCATTCACCCAATCGGAATATTCATTTACAAAATAATCATTGATCACATTCCCATTTGGGAGCTCACATGTATCTTTTCTAATATTTCCATAAGGGCTTTTATGAACATATTCAGACTTTAACATTTTCCATTGTTTCATATTTATCACCTTCTAATGCTTTATTTCATCATTCGTTAGAAATGATTCCTAACCAATTGCCGTTCATCAATGCAGAATAATTGCGAATAGGATATACAAAACCCCTAATACTATTTCTCTTCCTATAATTTTCTTACTTTCTTTCTGTAGATAACTTTCTATTCCTTCTAAGATGGAATTAATTCCTACAAACACGAACACTAACTTCACATAGAAAATATCAATACCGTTTATAATGGCCATTACTAACATTGCAATCATCAAGCCTAGCAATAACAGTTTTAGTATTATGAATGGTGTACTACTTTTTTTCTTATTAGTCTTTTCAAAAAATATATTCATCAAGGGACCTCATCTAATATTTATTAAACTATATTACTAATACGTCAAAATATGTAATAGGTTTCATTAAAGAGTAATATTTTCCAATAATAAAAAAACACGATAGTTTACCTTCTTAAGGGAAGAAAAACTACCGTGCTAGTTGATTATTGATTTATTAGTTGCTGTGAGTAGTGGGAATAGCAAGAAAGTCGAATCTGCTTGGAGTATACATTGGGACAAAGGCTATATATGTGAGCTGTAGTTTACTAATTCAAGGAGGTTCTGTCACGTGTCTGGAGAGCGCACACTGAAACGGGATTAGAAACTAAAATTATCTGGATCTTTACCAGTCCGCTCATTTAAATTCAGCGCATCAATATTTTTCATATCCTCGAAGGATAACTCAAAGCCATATACATCCATATTCTCAGCGATTCTAGATGGATTTTCTGATTTAGGTATAACGATTAAATCATGTTGCAGATGCCATCTTATAATTGTTTGAGCAGTCGATTTACTGTGTTTTGTACTAATCCGTTTCAATGTTGGCTCTTCTAGTATTCGACCTCTTGCTAGTGGTGACCACGAAGTTATCGCGATTCCCTGCTCTTCACAATACTCACGTAGATCAAACTGAGTTAGTCGTGGATGACATTCAATTTGGTTGACCATTGGTTTAATGTTTGCTTTTGCAGCAATTGCCTCTAAATGATGTGCATGATGATTCGCTACTCCAGTAGCACGTATTAGCTTTTCATCATATAGACGTTCTATCGCGCGATATGTATCTACAAAAGTTTCTTTTACTGGCCAATGAGTTAAATATAAATCTACGTAGTCCATTCCTAATAACTCTAAAGATTTTTCGAATGCTCTGAGTGTTTGATCGTAACCTTGATCTGTGTTCCATACTTTTGTTGTAATGAATATGTCTTTTCGCGGAACATTTGATGCTCGGATGGCATCTCCTACTTCTTTTTCGTTGGCGTACAAACTTGCCGTATCAATATGACGATAACCATAATCCAATGCAGCTGTAATTGCTTGAATAGCAATATCTGGTTCTGTCATTTTATAAACACCTAAACCAAGTCTTGGCATCTCAATTCCGTTTGCTAATTGTTTCGTTGAATGTATATTTAAAGTCAATTTTCTCATCCTTTCTTATGAGGAAAACGACTGATATAAATCAGTCGTTTTCTCTTTTCTTCATGGAAGAAGTGACTTCAGATTGAGCAGGATCAGATACACGATTATCTTCTTCTAGCTCTTTATTGTCCCTCATTCTATCCATCTGTTTTCCTAATTGCTTTACTTCTTCCATGTTAGTTGCCATTGAACCGTTCTCTGGACCATTTTTGAATTCATTCATTCCAAAAATCACTCCTTTTCTTAATGTTAGTAGAATATTCGAAAGGTTGCAACATTCAATTGAACGATTTTTGTCAAATTTCATTTTTTCGCATTATTTCTTTTTCAAACAATTTAGGGTATACTAGGTGCAGAATACTAAAGAGGAGGCACTCCATATGAAATTAATCCTTATTCTTGGTGTTTGTATTTCGTTCCTTGCTGCAATTTTCAAAGCTGGATACGACGACAAACCAGGTGCATCTGAAAAATAATCTATTTAAAACGGACGAGTCTTTTATGACATCGTCCGTTTTTTTATCTGTCTAGCTACAGTGCCTCGCCCCTCGAGTCGTTTCAGAATGTCGGATAAAGGCACAGTCAGTCGTCGCGACACGATGTCGAGATCTTAGACTGACTTCCAAAACATAGGCACTTGCGCTTTTCTAGTGTAAATTTGGATAATTCTGTTGACGTAATGCCTCGTAGATTAGTATCGCAGCTGTGTTTGATAAATTTAGCGAACGAATATTATCATTCATAGGAATACGTAAAGCACGGTCCGGGTGTGCGTCGATAAACTCACGTGGCAAACCTTTTGTCTCACGTCCAAAAATAAAGAAGTGATCTTTTTCCGAATCACTAAAGTCGAAAGTAGTGTGTGGCTTAGCTCCAAACTTAGTGATTAAATAATACTCTCCAGATGGATGTGCAGCAAAAAATTCATCTAGTCCATCATAATAGGTAATATCTACATGTTCCCAATAATCTAGTCCGGCTCTCTTTAGCATTTTATCATCTGTTGAAAAGCCTAAAGGTCGGATTAAATGTAATTTAACACCTGTTCCCGCACAAGTTCTAGCTATATTCCCAGTATTAGCTGGTATTTCTGGTTGATATAAAACAACATTAATACTCAATTACTCCACTTCCTAGTTCTCAATTGTATAGTACTCTAATCCTTTTCGAATCTCTTTTAAAACTTCTTCAACTTGTTCATGCTGTTCAGCTTTTTTAAGGGCAAGTAAGCCTTCTTTTGAATTTATTTTACCTATAGCCCATGCAGCTGTACCTCTAATCACTGGTCTAGCATCATTTTGCATTAAATCTATAAGCGTTGGAACAGCTTCTTGCTCTTTAAAATGAGCTAATGCGATTATAGCATTTCGCTGGATCGGATTCTTCCCTCTCCACGCACCAGACATATGACCGTACGTTTCTTTGAACGTTCGATTCGTCATTTTAAGTAAAGGTAAAAGTAAAGGCTTCACTAATTTAGGATCTGGTTTAAACGATTCTTGGTGGAGATTAGCTTTCCCTTTGTTTTTTGGACAAACTGTTTGGCAAGTATCACAGCCATATATCCGATTTCCTATTTTCGTACGAAATTCGTCTGGAACCATTGTTTTCGTTTGAGTGATAAAAGCAATACAGCGCTGTGCATTAAGTTGTCCGCCTTGTATTAATGCTCCAGTCGGACAAACATCTAAGCATAACCGGCAATCACCACATTGTTCCTCCATCTGTTCACTCGGAGCAAAAGGAATTGACGTAATCATTTCCCCGAGATAAACATAGGAACCAAACTCAGGAGTTATAATAGAGCAGTTTTTCGCACTCCATCCAATACCTGCTCTTTCCGCTACAGCCCGATCAGAAAGTTCTCCCGTATCAACCATTGAACGGAGTTTTGCATCTGGAATATGAGTTAAAATATATAATTCTAAAAGTGCTAATTTTTCTCGTAAAACGGTATGATAATCTATACCCCATGACGCACGAGCAAAGATTCCTCGTCTTGCCCCCTTCACACTTTGTGGAGCATCCTTCATTTTGGAGGGGTACGCAATTGCTATAGATATGATACTACTTGATTCTTCAAGCAACATCTTAGGATGCACTCTTTTCTCAATATTAGATTCTTCAAATCCGGAAGCATACCCTAATTCCTGCTGCCTGATCAATCTATTTTTTAATTCATGAAATGGAGAAACAGAAGTAAATCCAATTTTATCAATTCCAATGGATGCAGCGTAATCTATGAGGTTTTGTTGAAACTGAATGATATTCACAAATGTTCTCCTTTCTTATGCTACACTAAAGAAAATAAGTGTAAGGATGGTTGATATGATAGTAAAACTGGATGATTCAATAGTTGAAATAGAACCTACCTTTAAAATAGGCATTATTCATTATACCAAAATTATAGTTACTTCTTCGCCTCAAATGCTTAAAGGACGTCTTCAATTATTTCAGGAGCAACTTTTCTTTGAACTAGATGACAAAGTCGTAACTGATTTCGATGGGATAAAAGAATGGAGAGCACTTTGGAAAAAGTTTGGTGCTGATCCAAATCGTTATAGACCTTCAATGGAAGCTATGTACAGAAGGATTGCAAAACAAAATTATATCACACCGATGCATTCCGCTGTGGATGTAAATAACTTTTTCTCTTTGCAATATGAAATTCCAATGGGAATCTATGATGTGGCAAAAATTGAAGGTGATGTAACACTTACAATTGGCAATAAAGAAACAGTATATAACGGTTTAAATGGTAGAGAAAATAAATTACACAATATACTTACTCTTCAAGATGACATAGGACCTTTTGGTAGCCCATTTGTGGATTCTGTTCGAACTGCTGTGACTGAAAATACTACAGAGGCTCTACAAGTCGTATTTCTACGTCCTTCATTAGAGATTGAGGAAAGTAAGAAATTACTTCACTCCATGGCTACCATGTTCACGCAAATACATGGTGGAGAATTTGATACTAGTTTAATTGGTTATGTTCCTAAAAAGTAAAGGAGAATAATAATGGTACTCAATATTTGGTTCAATAGATGGTTTTCCACTGTGTCACATTATATGGAGCTGATTCGCCATAATCCGGATCAACAGGAATTTGTTATTTACGGGACACATCCTAATCCGGATACTGTGTATTTTAATTACTGTGATGTATTTAGTACTGAACCAGATATTGCGGGCGAAGACTATCTTCAGTTTTGTATTGACTATTGTCTACAAAATCAGATACATATTTTTGTACCGCGAAAAGAGAATGTACTCATTTCTAAACACTTAGACAAGTTCAATAAAATTGGTGTGAAAGTGTTAGTTTGCCCAGATGGTGATTTAATGGCCATGATAGACGATAAAGCAGCGATGTATCGGTCTTTACAGGACCAGGAAAAAGTAGGGAATTTTATCGTGACTATACCTTCCTATAGAATAGTAAATAATGCTGCAAGTTTCCAACAGGCTTATGCCGATTTGGGTAAGGATGATACGAAACTATGTATTAAGCCAGTAATAGGAGAAGGAGCAAGTGGTTTCCGTATTATAGATGATATCGCTGATACCATTCCATTCATATACAATACAACTTCTACCCAAAAGATTTCTTATGATACTGCTTATAAAATTTTAAAAACGCAGGAGCATTTCTCGGATCTAATGGTAATAGAATATTTAGATGGCCATGAGTATAGTATTGATTGTTTAGCTGATGCAGATGGCACTTTGCTTGTTGCTATACCTCGAAAAAAAGGAAATGGACGAATCCGTGAGATTGAATATAATAGAGAATTAATCGAAATTGCTGAGAAAATGGCTGCACAATATAAATTTCCTTATGTATATAACATTCAAGTCAAATATAAAGATGGAATACCCAAACTACTTGAGATCAATCCCCGTATGAGTGGAGGAATGCATATTAGTTGCCTTGCAGATATTAATATTCCCTATTATGCTATAAAGTTATTACTAAATGGGCATGTGGAGGCTCTTCTTCCTAAGTTTGGAGTGAGAGCAACTCATATTGAACAACCTGTAATCTTACCATCTAAAGAATCTGCTATATTAGCTTAACCTTAAAAGGCATATAGTTGAATAAAAGAGGAGTGATATATTAATGGTGAACTTGAACAAAATAGAACTTAAGAAAAAAGGACAATCTATTAATCTCACTAAGAGCAACAATAATAATATTGGTGAAATCTTAGTAAATCTCCAATGGAATCAACAGGTCAACTCAAAATCTACTGGGTTCTTTTCCAACTTACTAGGTGGTAAATCTAAAGGTGTGGATCTAGATTTAGGCTGTTTATATGAATTAAATAATGGTGAAAAAGGGTGTATACAGGCTTTAGGAAATGCTTTTGGCACACTAAAACAATCCCCGTATATCGAACTCGATGGCGATGATCGTACTGGCTCCATATCTGGAGGAGAAAACCTTAGAATTGATGGAAATAAGATATCCGATATTAAACGTATTCTCGTATATTCATTCATCTATAAAGGTGTAGCTAATTGGGCAGAAGCAGATGGAGTTATTACATTATCATATCCTGCTGGCCCCAATATCGAGGTTAAGCTAGATGAACATAGAAATGGGCAAATTATGTGTGCAGTTGCAATGATTGAAAATGTAAATAATGAGACTTTCAAAATTGAGCGTCTAGTAGAGTACTATAAAGGGCATAAAGAGATGGATAATGCATACGGCTGGGGTATGAACTGGGTAGCCGGATCAAAATAAAAAACTAGGGGATTTTGATAGTGTTCATAATCCTCTTTTTTAGAATAAAAAATCAACCATTTAGCAAACAATGGTTGATTTTTCTTTGTTAATCTCTAATTATTAATAGGCACGACCGAACCATACCGTATGTTTAGAATCCTTTCCACAGTTGATACATGTTGCTTTTTCTGCTGGTGGATTGAATGGTATATTACGTGTCGTAAATTTCGTTTCATTCTTCACATTCTCTTCACAAGCGTCATCTCCGCACCATCCTGCAAGAATCCATCCAGGAATTTCTCCTTTTTCTGTTGAATCCGTAAGATGTTGCTTTAACTGCTCTAGGGAATCTACATTTGTATGGGAGTTCTCATCACGGAATGCACGAGCTTTATCAAGTAAGCGTGTTTGCATTGTTGTTAGCGCACCTTCAATACATTCAACAGCCGTTGCTAGCTCCACAGAAACTTTTTCAGCTTCATCACGTACTTTTATTAACGCTTGATTGTTTTCCAAATCACGAGGCCCTAACTCAATACGAACTGGTACACCTTTAAGCTCCCACTCGTTGAATTTATATCCAGGAGATTGGTCTGAATCGTCAAGACGTACACGAATACCTTTTGCTTTTAACGCTGCGTAAAGCTCATCTAATTTTTCCATTATCGTTGGATTTTTCTTCCAAGGACCAACAGGAATTAGTACTACTTGAGTTGGTGCAACACGTGGAGGTAATACAAGCCCTTGCTCGTCACCATGTACCATAATAACCGAACCGATTAATCGAGTTGATGTACCCCAAGATGTTGTATGCACATGCTGATGTTTGTTTTCTTTGTTTAAATATTTGATATCAAATGCTTCCGCAAACTTTGTCCCAAGGTAATGAGATGTTCCAGCTTGAACAGCTTTACCATCTTTCATCATAGCTTCGATAGAATATGTATCTACAGCTCCTGCAAAACGTTCGGAAGGTGTTTTCTGACCATCATATACCGGAATAGCTAAAAGCTCCTCTACAACCTCTTTGTATATATTAAGCATTTGCATTGTTTCGTTACGTGCTTCTTCTTCATCTACATGAGCTGTATGCCCCTCTTGCCATAAAAATTCAGAAGTACGAATGAATGGAAGAGTTTTCTTTTCCCAACGGAACACGTTTGCCCATTGGTTGATAAGCACTGGCAGATCACGATAACTCTTAATCCAATCTGAATACAAATGACCAATCATCGTTTCTGATGTTGGACGTAACGCTAAACGTTCTTCCAATTTCTCACCTGCTGCTTCCGTTACCCATGGAAGCTCTGGAGCAAATCCTTCAATATGGTCCTTCTCCTTTTGAAAAAAGGATTCAGGAATTAGCATAGGGAAATAGGCATTACGATGTCCTGTTTCTTTAAAACGTCTGTTCATTTCATCTTGAATATGCTCCCAAATTTCAAAGCCATCTGGTTTAAAGGCAATACATCCACGAACTGGAGTGTAATCCATTAAATCTGCTTTCTGAATTGTGTCGATATACCATTTTGTAAAATCATTTTGTTGCTGATTTGTCATCTAAATTCCTCCTATTTAAGTCAATCCATTACACCACGGCTTAATCCGTACAGACATTGAAATGTGTACTACCCATTTCAATGTCTGTATCACCCGCTAGATATTTTAATTCGATTAGCGGAGTAATTCCAACTGCTAAATTGAATTAAAAAAGCACAGGGACATCCTCGTAAAAGGACGTCTCTGTGCTGAATAGACGTGGTACCACCTTAGTTTAGCTCAAAAAAATTTTTAAGCCCTCTAAACGTTTGGTAACGAAAACGAATCGGTTATGTTTGCATAACATCTCCGTGATAGGTTTCAACAAGAAGTGGTGATATAGCTCTCAGCGTTTGCTATACTTTCTGTTTCACAATTCTCATCTACTTGGTCACTTCGCAGATTGTATTACTAATAATATACCAAATAACCTACTTTAATACAATGTGGATTAAGGAATGCCAATAATTTTCTATTTTATATAAAAAGGTGAGACAGTAGACTTGTGATTAAAGGACTACAGCTTGCGATTCTTCTTGTGCAACTTGTGTTTGTAGAACACATCTTGCTATTCACTCATATGTTTCCTTTTGAGTATCTTATACTAGTAATTCTATTTTTATGGAGGAATTAATGTGGGATACTTTGTAAACGTTGAGCAAGGAGTAAACTTATTTGTCGAGGATATTAATCCAAGTGCAAGCAAGACAATTGTATTTTTACATGGTTGGCCATTAAGTCATGAACAATTTGAATATCAATTTGATGCCTTACCTCAAATGGGATACCGCTGCATTGGTATAGACTGGAGAGGATTTGGAAAATCAGATAAACCTATGAATGGCTACAATTACGACAGACTAGCAGATGACATTCACGCCGTAGTCCGAACGCTCCAACTAGATAATTTTACACTAATCGGCCATTCGACTGGAGGAGCAATCGCTATACGCTATACTGCTCGCCATGCTTTTGGTGTGTCAAAACTAATTTTAATAGATGCCGCGGCTCCCACTGGATTTACAAAGGAAACTGCGAATACTCTACTTACAGAAGCATTAAATGACCGCCCCAAAATGATGCAAGGAGTAACAGATACTTTTTTCTTTCAATATATTACAGCTCCATTCTCTAATTGGTTTACTGGGTTAGGATTACAAGCAGCAGGGTGGTCTACCGCAGCAATCAACAACACCTTGAGGGATGAAAACCTCAATGCAGATCTCCCCAAAATATCAGTCCCTACATTAATCGTTCATGGAGTACATGATAAGGTGATCCCATATGAACAAGCTCAAATACTAAATCAAACAATAAAAAATTCACATCTCGTCCCCTTTCATTACAGTGGCCATGGGCTTTTCTGGGAAGAACGATTAAAGTTTAACGAACTTATAAAACAGTTTGTCGGATAGATAAGCTTTATAAGAAATAAGTTCACAGGAAAGCTTACTAAGCTATCTTGTGAACCTTTTTGTTATAGTAAATATTATTAGACTACTCTATACTTATAATTGATATAATTTTCAGTTATTAAATGTGAAAGGTGGAGAAACATGAAACTAGGTGTATTTTCTTTAAGTTTAAATGTTAAAGATATTAATGCTTCAAAAGATTTTTATGAAAAACTTGGTTTTCAAACTCTTGGAGGGGAGATTACTCAAAATTGGTTAATTATGAAAAATGAAGATACCATTATCGGTTTATTTCAAGGAATGTTTGAAAAAAATATTTTAACCTTTAATCCAGGGTGGAATAGCAACGCGGAAAACCTAGAATCTTTCACTGACGTTCGTGAACTTCAAAATCAGCTTAAACAAAAAGGAATAAAAATTCAGACCGAAGCTGATGAAACTACAGTTGGTCCTGCACATTTTACAATCGAAGATCCAGATGGCAATCAGATTCTTCTAGATCAACATAGATAAATTTTATATTAATGGCCTCCAAACCTAACCAAAAAGTGCTTTACTCTTTTGAGACAGGTACTAAGAAATGCAATGTGGTTCATTTGTTCAAATTATGAAAAGCAGGCTCCTATAGAAGAGCCTGCTTTTACTTTCATCATTTTACACGTTTGCATCTGGAAACTTATCAGCGACTAAATTTAACTTTATATTATGCTCCAGCAATGCTTTAAGGCCACAAAGAACAATTGTATAGCCACCGGTTGAATCTATTACTTGATTTGCTATTTCAGTTAGATTACCCTTGAAGCCATAATTTTTAATTTCGACAAATGTTCCTTCTGATTCTCTTTGGGTAAATAGCCATTCAGCAGTTGTTTCATCATCAAATTGGATAAGAATCCGCTTGTTTTGTTCAATTTCCTTCACATCGAGCTCAGCTGAAACTCCGTACATCTCCCATTCCCAACGAATACATCTTCCTTTTTCTAATCTCCCGCTACTCTTTGTAAACCAAAATTTTGTCGTAATAGTTGGATCAATAAAAGCTTCGAATACCTCCTGCACTGGCTTTCTTATTAGCATTCCTACACTCACAGTTGATAATTCATCAAAATTAGTCATTAAATTCTCCTTCATTTAAGGTAATAGCAGTTTGAATAAGAGAGATAAAAGTTTCTGATTGGATATCATCCATTTTTGTAATTCTAATATGTCTCATTGTTTTACCCGAACCCTGTAATAAATTATTTATGTCTTTTTCTACAAGTTCATTTCCTTTATGAAAACCTAAATTAACATGCTTTTTAGCTGTTTGTAGGTAACAAACTAACCCTTTATATGAATAGTTAGGCATCGACCATTTATATTCTTCTACAAGAGCAGGTGAAGCAGCTAAAATTAATTCTCTTAAAATCTTTGTAATGTTCTGAATATCATCTGGTAAATACAGAATAAATGTATCTACATCTAGAATTGTTCTGTTTAGTTTATCCACTATGTATCACCTTCACTATTCTACTATATAACTTTTGCCATGATATGTTTATCCATACAATAATCTTTTTAAAATTTAAAAATGCGTTCGAGATCAGAGAAATCTCAAACGCAGGAATAAGCTACCTTACTTTATAGAATTTACTTTGCATTCTTATCAGGCTGATGAATCCCAAAAACGTTACCCTCAGTATCAGAATAATATCCCTGCCAAGCCATTCCAGGCAGAGCATACTTTGGCATTGCCACCTGTCCACCATACTCAAGTATTTTAGTTTCTGTAGAATCGTAATCTTCCACGCCCAATGTACAAGAGAAGCCATTCATAGGCTGATGTTGTCCTGGTGGAGGTGTTTGACGTTTCATTAAAGCTCCATCAATACCAGGCTGGCTTGCATCGCCAGTAATAGCCCCAAAATAAGGAAGCCCCGCATAATCAGTCCAGTCTTCAAATGTCCACCCAAATATTTCTCCATAAAACTTCTTTGCACGGTCCATGTCATCCACATGAATTTCAAAATGAACTAATCTCCCCATATTTCTCCCCCAATTTGATTCATTTTAGATTTAAATAGCTTGTACCATTAAAAACTCGCAAACCTTCTTCATCATTGTAATAAAGATTGAAAATTAAATCAATTCCATATAGTGCTTACTAGTTAAATTTTCAATCTAAATTGACTTGAAGAATATCTACATGACTGTTAACAGATTTTATAACTAGGATCACTAAAACATATTAAGACTGCTGCTACTAATTATCTCTCTAAAAATGCTATCAATGCGTCTAAATCCTTTGCAGAAGCTTTTTTAAAGGTGCCAGCCATCATTTTACCAAAAAGTTTGGTTATGCCTGTGAGACCTTTTATTTCTCCGATTAACTTTATCTCCGTAAGGTTATCAGATGAAGTTACTTTATAGGTAAAAATATATTCTCCTTTACCAGTTGTTCCTTTCTTACCATCACAGCGAAGAACAATTTTATCTGGCTCATTGAGTTCAACAACTTCAAAATGTTCCGTAGCCACTTGTCCAAACATCTTTCTTGATTCCTTCCACTCACTGCCCACTTGCATTAGTCCAACATCCAATCGTTCAATACCTACAAGGCCCTGCATCCAGTAATTAGCAGCATCCAGATCAATCAAACCATCATATACTTGTTGCTTAGAAAGGTGGGTAGTTCTTTTCACTTCAAAGTTAGTACTCAAGCGGATAGCCCTCCAAAATGTTTACTAAAGTATATCATACTATGATTACCATATTGCTATCGTCTTAATAGAGCCTCCAGAAATATGGGACAGTAATAGAAATTTATATTCAACTTAACCTTCCCATAAATTCCTTTTAGGACTAGGTGATTTTAGATTATTGTGCAAAATTAGTTCAAAATCTCTCTTTTTCTCTCTACAACAAAAGACACCCATTAACGCTGATCTAACAGTGTTAATGGGTGTCTTTAATTTTACGTATATTGACGTAAAACACATAATAATACCGGTGGTCGGGGTCGAACCGACACATCCAGAGGATACGGGATTTTGAGTCCCGCGCGTCTGCCAATTCCGCCACACCGGCAAAATAAAATACTACTAGGCAGTTATTATAAAAATTGGAGGCGGCAACCGGATTTGAACCGGTGATAAAGGTGTTGCAGACCTGTGCCTTACCACTTGGCTATGCCGCCATAATTAAGTAATGGAGCGGAAGACGAGGTTCGAACTCGCGACCCCCACCTTGGCAAGGTGGTGTTCTACCACTGAACTACTTCCGCAAAAAACTGGGGTACCTGGATTCGAACCAGGGCATGATGGAATCAAAATCCATTGCCTTACCGCTTGGCTATACCCCAATGGGGCGGACGAGGGGAATTGAACCCCCGAGTGTCGGAATCACAATCCGATGCGTTAACCACTTCGCCACGACCGCCACAAATAAAAAAAGAGCTAACTACTAAGGAATATGGGGCGACTGATGGGAATTGAACCCACGAATGCCGGAATCACAATCCGGTGCGTTAACCACTTCGCCACAACCGCCATTATTCAAAGTTAACTTATAATTTGGCAGGGGCAGTAGGAATCGAACCCACATCAAAGGTTTTGGAGACCTCTATTCTACCGTTAAACTATGCCCCTAAATAAAAACTGGTGGTGGGGGACGGATTCGAACCGCCGAACCCGAAGGAGCGGATTTACAGTCCGCCGCGTTTAGCCACTTCGCTACCCCACCAGTATAGTGGTGCCGGAAAAAGGACTTGAACCCTCAACCTACTGATTACAAGTCAGTTGCTCTACCAATTGAGCTATTCCGGCGTATAAATATGGTGGCTCAGGACGGAATCGAACCGCCGACACAAGGATTTTCAGTCCTTTGCTCTACCGACTGAGCTACTGAGCCTACTTCGTTTTGTGCTAAGCTGCGAATCTCTTTGTCAGCTTCATTTGTTCAGTCAGTCACGTACTTTAGTACGCTCCTTCCATCACTCAATCGCTTCCTCGATCTTCTTGCTTATCTCAAATCTCAAATAAAATAAATGGCGGTCCCGACCGGGATCGAACCGGCGATCTCCTGCGTGACAGGCAGGCATGTTAACCGCTACACCACGGGACCATTTGGTTGCGGGGACAGGATTTGAACCTGCGACCTTCGGGTTATGAGCCCGACGAGCTACCACTGCTCCACCCCGCGACAATAGAATGCATACTAATTTATTTCTTGAAGAAATGGTGGAGGATGACGGGCTCGAACCGCCGACCCTCTGCTTGTAAGGCAGATGCTCTCCCAGCTGAGCTAATCCTCCTGGGTAAAATTACGATAAGCTTCGCATCTCTGCTTCAGCTTCATTCGTTCAATCAGTCACGTACATTAGTACGCTCCTTCATTCTCTCAATTGCTTCCTTGATCTACTCGCTTCTCCTAATTTTACATAAGATAAGCTTCGCATCTCTTTGTCAACTAAATTGAAATAAATGGTGACCCCTACGGGATTCGAACCCGTGTTACCGCCGTGAAAGGGCGGTGTCTTAACCGCTTGACCAAGGGGCCATACTTTTATGTAGAAAACTTATCTGGCGGAGAGCAAGGGATTTGAACCCTTGAGACAGTTTAACCCGCCTACACGATTTCCAATCGTGCTCCTTCGGCCACTCGGACAGCTCTCCTAAAATGGCTCCGAAGGTAGGACTCGAACCTACGACCGATCGATTAACAGTCGATTGCTCTACCACTGAGCTACTTCGGAATAATACAGCCTAGCGACGTCCTACTCTCACAGGGGGAGACCCCCAACTACCATCGGCGCTGAAGAGCTTAACTTCCGTGTTCGGTAAGGGAACGGGTGTGACCTCTTCGCCATCATCACTAGACATTATTAATTTGAAAGACAATATTTATTATAACAAAACTAGAAATTAATTCAAGCTTTTTTTATACTTTTTTGTACTCTCAAAACTGGATAAACGACATTGTTACGTTAAACAAATTTGGTTAAGTCCTCGATCGATTAGTATTCGTCAGCTGCACGTGTCGCCACGCTTCCACCCCGAACCTATCTACCTCATCGTCTTTGAGGGATCTTACTTACTTGCGTAATGGGAAATCTCATCTTGAGGGGGGCTTCGTGCTTAGATGCTTTCAGCACTTATCCCGTCCACACATAGCTACCCAGCGATGCTCTTGGCAGAACAACTGGTACACCAGCGGTGTGTCCATCCCGGTCCTCTCGTACTAAGGACAGCTCCTCTCAAATTTCCTACGCCCACGACGGATAGGGACCGAACTGTCTCACGACGTTCTGAACCCAGCTCGCGTACCGCTTTAATGGGCGAACAGCCCAACCCTTGGGACCGACTACAGCCCCAGGATGCGATGAGCCGACATCGAGGTGCCAAACCTCCCCGTCGATGTGGACTCTTGGGGGAGATAAGCCTGTTATCCCCGGGGTAGCTTTTATCCGTTGAGCGATGGCCCTTCCATGCGGAACCACCGGATCACTAAGCCCGTCTTTCGACCCTGCTCGACTTGTAGGTCTCGCAGTCAAGCTCCCTTCTGCCTTTACACTCTTCGAATGATTTCCAACCATTCTGAGGGAACCTTTGGGCGCCTCCGTTACACTTTAGGAGGCGACCGCCCCAGTCAAACTACCCGCCTGACACTGTCTCCTACCCGGGTTACGGGTATGGGTTAGAATTTCAATACAACCAGGGCAGTATCCCACCGACGCCTCCTCCGAAGCTGGCGCTCCGGGCTCTAAGGCTCCTGCCTATCCTGTACAAGTTGCACCAAAATTCAATATCAAGCTATAGTAAAGCTCCACGGGGTCTTTCCGTCCTGTCGCGGGTAACCTGCATCTTCACAGGTACTATAATTTCACCGAGTCTCTCGTTGAGACAGTGCCCAGATCGTTACGCCTTTCGTGCGGGTCGGAACTTACCCGACAAGGAATTTCGCTACCTTAGGACCGTTATAGTTACGGCCGCCGTTTACTGGGGCTTCAATTCGCACCTTCGCTTGCGCTAAGCACTCCTCTTAACCTTCCAGCACCGGGCAGGCGTCAGCCCCTATACTTCACCTTACGGTTTTGCAGAGACCTGTGTTTTTGCTAAACAGTCGCCTGGGCCTATTCACTGCGGCTCTTCTAGGCTATGCACCCAAAAGAGCACCCCTTCTCCCGAAGTTACGGGGTCATTTTGCCGAGTTCCTTAACGAGAGTTCTCTCGCTCACCTTAGGATTCTCTCCTCGACTACCTGTGTCGGTTTGCGGTACGGGCACCTATCACCTCGCTAGAGGCTTTTCTTGGCAGTGTGAAATCAGGAACTCCGGACATACGTCCTCGCCATCACAGCTCAATGTTACAGAATGCGGATTTGCCTACATTCACACCTTACTGCTTGGACATGCATAACCAACAGCATGCTTACCCTATCCTTCTGCGTCCCCCCATTACTCAAACGGTGGTTTGGTGGTACAGGAATATCAACCTGTTATCCATCGCCTACGCCTATCGGCCTCGGCTTAGGTCCCGACTAACCCTGAGCGGACGAGCCTTCCTCAGGAAACCTTAGTCATACGGTGGACGGGATTCTCACCCGTCTTTCGCTACTCATACCGGCATTCTCACTTCTAAGCGCTCCACCAGTCCTTCCGGTCTGACTTCAACGCCCTTAGAACGCTCTCCTACCACTGATACCAAAGGTATCAATCCACAGCTTCGGTGATTTGTTTAGCCCCGATACATTTTCGGCGCAGCGTCACTCGACCAGTGAGCTATTACGCACTCTTTAAATGATGGCTGCTTCTAAGCCAACATCCTGGTTGTCTAAGCAACGCCACATCCTTTTCCACTTAACAAATACTTTGGGACCTTAGCTGGTGGTCTGGGCTGTTTCCCTCTTGACTACGGATCTTATCACTCGCAGTCTGACTCCCAAACATAAATCATTGGCATTCGGAGTTTGTCTGAATTCGGTAACCCGGGATGGGCCCCTAGTCCAAACAGTGCTCTACCTCCAAGATTCTAACGTTTGAGGCTAGCCCTAAAGCTATTTCGGAGAGAACCAGCTATCTCCAGGTTCGATTGGAATTTCTCCGCTACCCACACCTCATCCCCGCACTTTTCAACGTGCGTGGGTTCGGACCTCCAGTAAGTGTTACCTTACCTTCATCCTGGACATGGGTAGATCACCTGGTTTCGGGTCTACGACCACATACTCATTCGCCCTATTCAGACTCGCTTTCGCTGCGGCTCCGTCTTCTCAACTTAACCTTGCATGTAATCGTAACTCGCCGGTTCATTCTACAAAAGGCACGCTATCACCCATTAACGGGCTCTAACTACTTGTAGGCACACGGTTTCAGGATCTATTTCACTCCCCTTCCGGGGTGCTTTTCACCTTTCCCTCACGGTACTGGTTCACTATCGGTCACTAGGTAGTATTTAGCCTTGGGAGATGGTCCTCCCGGATTCCGACGGAATTTCACGTGTTCCGCCGTACTCAGGATACACTCAAGAGAGAATGAATTTTGGACTACGGGGCTTTTACCCTATCCTGCGGACCTTTCCAGATCGCTTCGTCTAACTCATTCCTTTGTAACTCTATGTAGAGTGTCCTACAACCCCAAGAGGCAAGCCTCTTGGTTTGGGCTATTCCCGTTTCGCTCGCCGCTACTCAGGGAATCGATTTTTCTTTCTCTTCCTCCAGGTACTTAGATGTTTCAGTTCCCTGGGTGTGTCTCAGATGCGCTATGTATTCACGCAAATGTACTGCTCCATTACGAACAGTGGGTTTCCCCATTCGGAAATCTCCGGATCAAAGCTCACTTACAGCTCCCCGAAGCATATCGGTGTTAGTGCCGTCCTTCGTCGACTCCTAGTGCCAAGGCATTCACCGTGCGCCCTTATTAACTTAACCTAAAAGTTAAAAAGTCTTACACGTTATGATTACGTAAATAATCACAACTTGAATTTCTTGTTGTTTATTGTTTCAATGTCGTTTTATCCAGTTTTCAAAGAACAAAGGTTTTGTTCCTTCGCGACGAATAATCGCAGGAGCAAATAAGAAAATTTGGTGGAGCCTAGCGGGATCGAACCGCTGACCTCCTGCGTGCAAGGCAGGCGCTCTCCCAGCTGAGCTAAGGCCCCGAAATTTAAAAAGGTATGGTGGGCCTAAATGGACTCGAACCATCGACCTCACGCTTATCAGGCGTGCGCTCTAACCAGCTGAGCTATAGGCCCTCTTTGAATTTCCATATATAATATAATATGAACATTCAAAACTGAACTGCAAAACGTTAAGATACGAATAAAAATTCGTATTCCGATATTATCCTTAGAAAGGAGGTGATCCAGCCGCACCTTCCGATACGGCTACCTTGTTACGACTTCACCCCAATCATCTGTCCCACCTTCGGCGGCTGGCTCCCGTAAGGGTTACCCCACCGACTTCGGGTGTTACAAACTCTCGTGGTGTGACGGGCGGTGTGTACAAGGCCCGGGAACGTATTCACCGTGGCATGCTGATCCACGATTACTAGCGATTCCGGCTTCATGTAGGCGAGTTGCAGCCTACAATCCGAACTGAGAACGGTTTTATGGGATTTGCTCACCCTCGCGGGGTTGCGACCCTCTGTACCGTCCATTGTAGCACGTGTGTAGCCCAGGTCATAAGGGGCATGATGATTTGACGTCATCCCCACCTTCCTCCGGTTTATCACCGGCAGTCACCTTAGAGTGCCCAACTGAATGCTGGCAACTAAGATCAAGGGTTGCGCTCGTTGCGGGACTTAACCCAACATCTCACGACACGAGCTGACGACAACCATGCACCACCTGTCACCGCTGTCCCCGAAGGGAAAAGTCTATCTCTAGGCCGGTCAGCGGGATGTCAAGACCTGGTAAGGTTCTTCGCGTTGCTTCGAATTAAACCACATGCTCCACCGCTTGTGCGGGCCCCCGTCAATTCCTTTGAGTTTCAGTCTTGCGACCGTACTCCCCAGGCGGAGTGCTTAATGCGTTAGCTGCAGCACTAAGGGGCGGAAACCCCCTAACACTTAGCACTCATCGTTTACGGCGTGGACTACCAGGGTATCTAATCCTGTTTGCTCCCCACGCTTTCGCGCCTCAGCGTCAGTTACAGACCAGAAAGCCGCCTTCGCCACTGGTGTTCCTCCAAATCTCTACGCATTTCACCGCTACACTTGGAATTCCGCTTTCCTCTTCTGTACTCAAGTCCCCCAGTTTCCAATGACCTTCCACGGTTGAGCCGTGGGATTTCACATCAGACTTAAAGGACCGCCTGCGCGCGCTTTACGCCCAATAATTCCGGACAACGCTTGCCACCTACGTATTACCGCGGCTGCTGGCACGTAGTTAGCCGTGGCTTTCTAATGAGGTACCGTCAAGGTACGAGCAGTTACTCTCGTACTTGTTCTTCCCTCACAACAGAGTTTTACGATCCGAAAACCTTCTTCACTCACGCGGCATTGCTCCATCAGACTTTCGTCCATTGTGGAAGATTCCCTACTGCTGCCTCCCGTAGGAGTCTGGGCCGTGTCTCAGTCCCAGTGTGGCCGATCACCCTCTCAGGTCGGCTACGCATCGTCGCCTTGGTGAGCCGTTACCTCACCAACTAGCTAATGCGCCGCGGGCCCATCCTGTAGTGACAGCGAGATGCCGTCTTTTAACATCTCCCCATGTGAGGAAATGGATTATTCGGTATTAGCCCCGGTTTCCCGGAGTTATCCCAATCTACAGGGCAGGTTGCCCACGTGTTACTCACCCGTCCGCCGCTAAATCAGAAGAAGCAAGCTTCTTCGTCATTCGCTCGACTTGCATGTATTAGGCATGCCGCCAGCGTTCGTCCTGAGCCAGGATCAAACTCTCCATAAGATCTGGATGACGTTACGCAGCGCATCGCTTTGTCAGCTTCACTCGTTCGGTCAGTCACGTACGTTAGTACGCTCCTTCCCTCTCTCGATTGCTTCCTCGCACTGCACTACGTCTCGTCATCCAGCGAATAGAACTAGTTTAAAAGCTCATTTTGTTTTGCTGGCATCATCATTTAATGATGTCAAAATTGTTTTGCTATCAGACTAACAAAGTTAGTTGATAAGCTATATTTCTTAACGTTTTGCATGTTCAGTTTTCAATGTTCAATTTGCTTTGTCGTTTTTTGCGACTTCTCTAATTTACCACCGTATCAACCAAGTGTCAAGAAGTTTTTTCAAAAACTTTTTCGTTCTATTTACTTGAAATAGTTTGTATTGCTTTTGACGACGCTTATTATAATAGCACGGAATAAAATCATATGTCAACAATAAAAACGAACAAATTTAATTGTCCGTTTTTATGTGTTGTTTCTACATCCTTACTTTGTAGTATCTGTGCATGATTTCATTACTTTTTGTTTGTTGTTTTTCAATTAAAATATATCCTTTATCTATTAGAAACTCGATGAAAACCTCTAAATCTACAGAGTAGTTTTTAAGTTCTTCTTGCTCATGAATTTCTTGGATAGTCCAAAACTCTTTTAATCCTAATACTTCTACAATGTGCTGTGCTCCATCCTTTGTTCGGGAATGGATTAAGAAATCACTTGCTAGGAATAGAAGTTCTAACCTTTTTTCTAAAGCTTCCTCACTTGAGATTAACTCATCGTACAATTTATAAATAGAAGGATCTAATTGCTTTACTTGCTTCCATACCATCACCTCTGGATGCATACCATTTTCAAAAACAGCAAGGCGAGCCAAATGATGTAAAGAATCTACCATATGATTATAAGCATCCAAATAGTTATGTTGTTCAAAAAATAATTTACCTTCTAAGTATCTTCTTGTTAATTTAGCAAACTCAATACCCATACGAGCTTTTCTACCATTTATCGGGAACACATATAACTCTTGCTTCAAACTTTCCACATATTCATTTCGATCAAATACCACACGACCATTGATCAACCAATCCACCATCTTCGGATTAGCCCCCAATAGTAGCCACTTTCTTAGCTGCTTCTCTGTTATTATATGTAGTGCAGTTTTTTTATCTCCATACGTGTAATGCTTTGTGAATACAGGTACAGATGAGTCTTTCGTTATGATAAATAAAATAGAATCAAACATATCAGTAATAGGGCTAAATTCTGCCCTTTTCTCTACTAAAATAATACCTAGCGTATTAGGTTCACTAGCTCTTTCTTGATAAATCGGTCTCAGTAATGCTTCCAAAATGAAGCCTCCTTTATTTCCTTCTTCTTATAAATTTTCGACAACTTTTCTAGATTTCCTTCTATAATTGTTTCTAAACATAACTTTATACTAAAATATGATATAGTGTATGTAGAAATTAGGAGGTTGAAAAATGAAACCCTATAAAAACAAAATAAATCGTATACGTTCCTTTGCACTCGGACTTATATTCTTTGGTTTTATCATAATGTATGGTGCAATATTCTTTAAAGATAATGGCATACTAGTTACCATCTTCGTGACACTAGGTTTACTATCTATATTAGCAAGTACTGCAGTCTATGGATGGATAGGATTATTATCTACGAAAGCAGTACCAGTTGTATGTCCTAACTGCGGCAAACATACTAAAGTTTTAGGTAGAGTAGACATGTGCATGTACTGTAAAGAACCATTAACGCTAGACCCGAATCTTGAAGGAAAAGAATTTGATGAAGCATTGAATAAAAAAAGATAACTTAGCACTTTGCTTTTTGCAAAGTGTTTTTTATATGCTCTTATTAGTATAGAATAAACTTAATATAAAAGGAGGTCGATTATTTGTTAATCGTTTCTTTGATTGAGCGCTTAGCTATTATTGCGACAATCGCTTTTCTCTTAACGAGATTTAAGTTTTTCCGAAAGTTATTTGATTATCATACGCAAATGTCTACAAAACAGAGAATAGTTCTCACATTAATATTCGGATTATTCGGAATCATAGGCACTTATACTGGAATTATTGTAAATCCATTTGAAAATACGGAAGATCGCTGGTCTAGAGCTTTAAATAATGAAGAGGCTATTGCTAATTCTCGCGTTCTCGGAGTGGTTGTTGGTGGTTTACTGGGGGGGTTCCGAATTGGTTTTGGAGCGGGAGTAATTGCTGGGGTGCATCGCTTCTTTCTCGGTGGTTTTACAGCGGTTGCATGTGGAGTTGCAACCATTCTCGCTGGTTTAATAGCAGGTCTAATCGGAACTAAGCTGCGTAAACAAACTCTCCTCTCGCCTTGGACTGCCCTAATAGTTGGTACAGCAACAGAAACTATTCAAATGATTGTCATTTTGTTAGTCGCCGATCCATACTCTCAAGCCGTTATTTTAGTAAAAGAAATAATGGTCCCTATGATTGTAACAAATGGCATTGGCTCTGCTCTTTTCATTCTTATAATAAGAAGTGTCTTAAAGGATGACGAAAGAACGGAGGCTAATGGCGCTCAAAAAGCTTTACAAATTGCTGAAACGACATTAGATCATCTTAGAGGAGGTTTAACTTTCCAGTCGGCTGAAAAAGTATGTGAGTTAATCTATTCCAAAACTGCATCTCTTGCAGTTTCTATGACAAATAAGGATACCATCTTGGCTCATGTCGGTATGGAAAGTAATCATCATAGCTCTGGAAGTCCTATTCAAACCGAATCAACGAGACAAGTTATACAATCAGGTCACATGCTATCTATAGGGAAAAATGAAATTTTATGTAATCATCCCAATTGTTCTTTGGGTGCTGCAATAATTGCCCCTATTAAGATTAAAAATAGAACAGTGGCTACATTAAAAATTTATGTACATAACGAGAATTTGCTGACTCCTTCCTTAATAGAGCTTGTCCAAGGATTAACAAGCATGTTCGGCCACCAATTAGAATTATCTGAACTAGATCAATTACAGGAACTTGCAAAAGAAGCTGAAATACGAGCATTACAGGCACAGGTTAATCCCCATTTCCTGTTCAATGCAATGAACACAATCGTTTCTCTAATACGCACCAATCCTGATCGTGCACGTAGCTTATTAATTTCACTTGCAAATTACATACGGCAGAACGTAGAAAGCTCAACAGCTGGTTTGGTTACACTAAAAGAAGAAGTCGAACTCATCAAGTCATATCTATTAATAGAAGAAGCAAGATTTGGTGATCGGATTCAAGTGAAATATTCCATTGATTCAAACACTCTCAGATACTCAATTCCTCCGATGGCTATTCTTACTTTGGTACAGAACTCGTTTAAGCATGGACTACAAAAGATTAAAAAAGATGGTTTAATTCAAATCACTATTAGAGATGAACAGTATTACATCCATATTTCCGTAGTAGACAATGGCAAGGGGATGAATGAATCTAGAAGATCCACCCTCCTAAGTGATAAGGTAGAATCTGAAAATGGTACAGGAATTGGTCTCTATAACTTGCATCAAAGACTCAAAAAAATGATTCACCGCTCAGAAGGACTTACAATTAAAAGCAGTGATAACGGGACAGAGATTTACTTCTTTATCCCAAAAGATGACGAACAAGGGGTGAAAAGAACTTCATGACTTATAAAACAATTATTATTGATGATGAACGATTTAGCCGTGAAGAACTAGCTTTCTTACTTTCTACTTATAAAGAAATAGAAATAATTGCTGAAGCAGACTCTGCTGAAGGCGGACTACTCCTTGTGGCTAAATATGAACCAGATATTGTGTTTGTCGATATAGAAATGACTGGGATGAACGGTATAGAATTTGCTAGGATTACGAAGCAAATGAAAAAACCTCCTATAATTATATTCGCAACAGCGTTTCCAAATTATGCACTTGATGCTTTTGAGACAAATGCATTTGACTATTTATTAAAACCATTTGAGGAAAAACGGTTAAAGGAGACGATGACTCGAATTCATTCAACTACAAAAACATCCGTATCACCCTCTGTAATACTTAAACTCGCAGTACACGAAGATGACCGTATTATTTATATAGAACCTAGTTCTATCTTGTATATTTCGCGTAATGACCGAGAAACGGTTATTCGAACCGCAAAAAGAGAATTTACCTCCAAATATACATTAAAGGAGTTAGAGGAAAAACTATCAAATCACCACTTTTTCCGAACACATAAAAGCTTTTTAGTAAATGTTCATCAAATTGTGGAGGTTTCCACATGGAGTTCAAGTATCTATCATGTTCGTGTAAACGGGATTTCAGAACAAATTCCTTTAAGCAGAAATTATGTCAAGGAATTAAGGGAGCTGCTAGAAATGTAGGAACACAACATGTAAAGGTGATATTTATACATCTTAAACGGATAATTTAACATCTCACACCTAAATTAACTATTACATGAGTTTTTAAAATAGACTGATAATTGTAAACACTAATTAGTTTAGGAGGAAGACAATGATTACTTTTTTAGTTTCCATCGTGTTGTTAATAGTAGCTTACTTCACGTACGGTAAATACGTAGAAAAGGTTTTTGGTGTGAAGGAAGAACGTAAAACACCTGCTTATACACTTGCCGATGGTGTCGATTACGTTCCAATGTCTAAAAACAAAAACTCACTTATCCAGTTATTAAATATAGCTGGAGTTGGTCCTATCTTCGGTCCAATTATGGGTGCACTATACGGACCAATCGCTTTTCTCTGGATTGTTCTCGGTGCTATATTTGCAGGGGCAGTTCATGATTATTTAACAGGAATGATTTCCTTACGTAACAAAGGGGCACATTTACCCGATCTTGCTGGGAAGTTTTTAGGAAAAGCTTTCAAACATGTTGTAAACGTTTTCGCACTTTTACTATTAGTTTTAGTTGGTACAGTTTTCGTCTCTTCTCCAGCAGCACTTCTAGGCGACTTGACGAAAGGTTGGATGTCCGTCGGTGTTTGGATTATTATTATTTTCGCTTATTACATCTTAGCAACTATATTACCAGTTGATAAGATTATCGGACGTTTATATCCAATCTTCGGAGCACTTCTACTAATCAGTGCTGTAGGTATCGGAGCAGCTTTATTGATTCAAGGATATACTATTCCAGAACTATCATTCCAAAATATGCATCCAGATAACTTACCTATTTTCCCATTGTTGTTCCTAACTATTTCTTGTGGAGCATTATCGGGATTCCATGCAACACAATCACCAATAATTTCTCGTACAACACAAGGAGAGTCTCAAGGACGTTATATTTTCTACGGAATGATGATTGCAGAAGCAATAATTGCTATGATTTGGGCAGCAGCTGCAATGTCAATTTTCAATGGTCAAGATTTAAATACATTACTAAATACAGTAGGTACTGCTGGTATTGTTAAAGAAGTATCTGTAACAACTCTTGGAGCTGTAGTTGGAACAATTGCTGTATTAGGAGTTGTTGTTCTGCCGATCACTTCCGGAGATACTGCCTTCCGCAGTGCCCGTATGATCATTGCAGATTATATCGGGATGGCACAGAAGAAAGTATCAAAACGTTTCGTTATAGCGATACCTATGTTTGTCATTTCGATTGCACTTACACAAGTAGATTTTACAATCCTATGGAGATACTTTTCTTGGGCTAACCAATCCACAGCAGCAATTGCACTTTGGGTTGGCGCAATGTACCTAGCACTCCAAAAGAAAAATTTCTGGATTGCAGCAATACCTGCAACTTTCATCACAATGGCGACATTTACGTATATCTTCAATGCGAAAATTGGGTTTAACTTATCGATGCAAACTTCTTATATTGCAGCTATAGTAGTAACCGTAATAATCATTATTGGATTCTTCTGGGGACTTAAACGTAAACTTGACGCAGCAGAAAGTGGATTCAAGCCTATTGTTTTAGATGACGGACTTGGAACGCAACCTGCAAAATAAGAACTATAAGGTTGGTCGTAGAAATCATGCGACCAACTTTTTTTATACCTATACAACTTTTTCTATAGTTCCCGATCACTTAACGAATACAGTAATCAATAAACTAATTGCAAAGAAGATATATGCAATCTGAATGGTTGTGTACATTGTAAATTCAAAGACTGAAAGTTTTCGTTGTTTTTTGGTCTTTACCAAATGCCGAAGATAGAAAGAAGAACTAATCATAAGTATTGCTATTGAAATTGAACGTAGGACTTCTGCGTAAAATATCAAGGATTATCAACTCCTTATTTTTCATTTACCTATCAATTTACTTTTATACGTTCAACACATATATAAGTTCCAATTATTAATTAATTTCCTATATAAATTTATAAAATTTCATTTGTAGCTCATTAACTAAAATGTACCGTTATCACATAAGAGTCTCTTCTTAATGCAGTGAAACCCCACTTTAGTTCAACGCAAAATATGTTGTACAATTCCAGTGCTTTGCACCGGCTTTTCTTTTGCCTTTCCAACCCATTTTTTGCAATTCCTTGGCGATTAACATATTAAAAAAACCATGACCAACTAAAACTACTGATTCATGTTCATTGGCATATTCAATTAATTGTTGTGAAGCCTTCTTTGCTCTCAATTTCGCCTTGCTAAAAGACTCGCATTCATTAGAATAGCCACTAAACCATAGTAGTCTTAAAATGACTGCCCAGTTATTTGGGTTTAATTTTACATTAAATAATATTGTTGGATTAGCGAGAGTAGGTAATTCTGTTTCGCGAAATAAAGGATCGGAAATTGTTTTTGTTTTTGGTTTTAATAAGCTTGCTGAGATAATAGACCTTTTTAAGTCACTTGTAACTACAACCTTTGCAGTTGCTACTTTTTCAATTGTCACTTTGGGATATATTGTTTCTTCAAATACTCCGTTAAAGTCATATTTTTCAACCCACTTTTTAAACTCTGCAAAAATTATTTTGTCATTTTCAATCAATTGTGATTTACCATGTCTAATTAAAGAAATCTCCATAACGAACCCCTTAATAATCAGTGATTTCTATACTAATACCTTGATAACTTCTTGGAAAATAAAAAAGGGATAGGATTTCACTCTCCCTCAATCTATTGCAAACACATAGTGGAAGACCGAGTATGTCAATAAAAGTTTCGTCAGTACTAATTTACTTTAAGGTTAATTTGTTCTTCATATTCACCTGTAATAGTTCGCCAAGTAATTTCAATATTAGCATGGTTTAACGATATAATTGCTTCATCTTTAGTAGCCGGGGGATTATTCCCTCCGCTCATTCCAAAGGATATTGCTGTTTGTTCTTCTTGAGGCTCAACTTCACCAGTACGTCCACCTTCATCAGTAACTACCGAATAAGTGACATATAGAAGTTCCTCATCACCTGTATATTCAATTCCTCCTCTATCTAAAAGATGAGTATCGGTTATTTCGTATATTAGATGTGCATTCCATAAATTTCCCTCACCAGTAGCTTTAATAGTTTCTTGATTTGAACAAGCTGCAAGTAAAATCATTGAAAATAGCAAAAGAAGTATTTTTCTCAACATAACTCCCCCTCAAATGCGGACTAAATTGTCCCTACGTAACAACTAATTCGACAGTTGTATAATAATACCTCTTATTGAACTAAACTGCTTTGTTCAACTTACTTGCTTCTATAGTTCAATAAGAAAAAAGGCTTTACCCAACCAAGAAGCAAAGCTCCAGTTAGTTGAATAAAACCTACTATCTAATTTTGCATTGATAAACCATTTTCAAAAATTCAAAAATATCTCCGTTTGTATCCTGCATATAAGTATCAACTTCTTCAAATCCAATTCTTCTATAAACTTTTATTGCCCTCTGATTGAAAGTTGCTACTGATAGCGTTATTTTTTGGGGCTTATATATTAATTCAGCAAAATCTATCCCTGCTTTTAAAAATCTCATTCCGTTTCCCTTACCAACTAGATTTGGTCTCAACCCTAACCCTATATCAATAGTATTTATAGCTACTTTAGTAAAGCTAAAGAAACCTATAATATCATTGTCTTTAGTAACAATGAAATTTGATTCACCTCGTTTTTGTGGGTCTAAGAACTCAACTAAATCTTCTTTATCTTCCACCATATCGTAAAAAGAGTATTCAGCATCATAGTGCCAATTAAATGCAATTTCTTCCGCTTGTTCCTGTGTCATAATTTCAAACTTATATCCCATAATTATCTCCCTAGTATCAATATTTCAATAAGAAAAAAGGCTTTACTCCTACTTGAAATAAAGCACCCGGTGGTTGAAAAAGAAATTTTATCACCATTTTTTACAGAATGATTAAAACTCTTCTTTTAATATAGAGTACATTTTTAAATCCCGATGTTTTCCTTTTACAAATATACCATTTCTAATTATTCCTTCAAAAGTCATTCCTGCTTTTTCCATTACTCGTGCTGAACCGATATTTTCTACATCACACCTTGCTTGAATACGAACTAAATCCATTTCCTCAAAACCGAATTTTATGATTTCCTTTGTTACTTCAGTAGTTAAGCCTATTCCCCAATAGTTTTTAGAAATGACATAACCGATTTCAGCAATTTTATGATTTGGTTGCCACCACACAAAATCGATAGTCCCGATAAACTTTCCATTTTCCTTGTATTCAATTCCCCACGGTGAAACCTGCTTGTTTTCATATTTATTCAATACAAATTCAACAAATTTTGTTGTATCAGATATTGTTTCGTGGGTATTCCAAGTTACATACTTAGATACTTCTTCATCCGAACCATATAGATGCATATCTTCAATATCTTCTAAAGTGACTTTTCTAAGAATAAGACGTTCTGTTTCTAATATTGGTAAATCACCATATATTTTTTCTAAATTCATTGAATCCCCTCCCCTAAATACTAGCTAAGAATCAATACTTCTATAAAGAGGTTGCCAATTCCTTCTACTCTTATTAAACTAACTTTCTACTTTAGTTTAAGTGTAACATTTCAAATTGCACCTCCAAAATCTCTTTGACAATTGGACATAAAAATAGACCATCACTATATATTGGTCTGGGTTATGAGTAATACTATATCTAGTTATAACTTAATTTTGCTCATCTAACTTTTGTAATATGGCATCTAGTTTTACCATCATGTAGCAAAAAAGTTTAACCTTTTTTCTTAACAGAGCCAAATAAAAAAACCGAGCGTCTCAATCTAATCTACGCTCGGTATTGCTTATTGGACTTTAGTTGCATGTTCTTTACATGTTGGACAAACACCGTATATTTCCATTCGATGATAACTTACTTCAAAGCCAGTTAAATGAGAAGCTAAATGTTCTACTTCATCTAATCCTGGGTAATGAAAATCAACTATTTTGCCACAAGTATCACAAATCATATGATAATGATCGTTTGTAACAAAATCGAAACGACTAGAGGAATCCCCATAGGTTAACTCTTTTACAAGTCCTGCTTCTCTAAAAACACGTAAGTTATTATACACCGTTGCAACACTCATGCTAGGAAATTTACTTTCTAGTGCTTTATATATATCGTCCGCTGTGGGATGTGACATAGATTGGATAATAAATTCCAGTATCGCATGGCGTTGAGGCGTAATTCGTACACCAGTCGATTTTAATGTATCTAAAGCATCTCTTAAATGTACTTCCGTCATCGCAATGCACCTCTTTTCATATTCATTCTTTGATTATAATTGTTACAATAAGTATAATTAAAAAATGTATGAACTGTCAAACTTATTACATCCTTAGGAAAGAAATACATAGATTAGTAGCCTTTTTCCAAGTCGATCTCATTCTCAAGTGGCTTTTGATCCAACCAAGCGTTTAAATTCCTTGAAAAAATTTGCAATGCCCGCACCACATATTGAGAAGAATGACTAGAGACATGCGGAGAAACGATAACATTGTTCATACTCCAAAATGGGTGTCCCTCTGTAAGTGGTTCTTTCTCAAATACATCAAGAACAGCATATGCAATTTGTTCTTCTTTTAATGCACGTATTAGATATTCTTCATTCACCACATCTCCACGTCCAAAGTTCATAAAGATCGCTGTAGGTTTCATAGACTGTAAATGCTCGTATGTGATTAGCCTAACTGTTTGTGTCGTGCTCGGTAGAATTGAAATAACAATATCTGCTTTTGGCAAGACTTCATTTAATTTATCAAAGGTAACTACTTCTTCCATAAATGGAGCAGGGCGTCCACTGCTATTACATCCAATAGTATGTACCCCAAAAGCCATCAGTATTCGACCAACTTCCCCTCCTATAGCACCTGGGCCTAATATTATCGCAGTAGAACCTAATAATTCATTAGGGAATACTCGCTTAGACCACTCCCCGTTACGCTGATTTTCATTGATTAACGGCAGTGACTTTTTAATAGAAAGTATATGAGCTAAAATTGTTTCAGCCATAGGTGTTTTGTGAATTCCACGCACGTTAGTAACGACAATACCTTGATTTGCAATTTCCTGTAGCGGCATTTTTTCTAGTCCAGCTGAAGCAACCATTATCCATTTTAGCTGTTCAGCTTTTTCAAGATGACTTGCATATAAGTCCTCTCCATAAGTAACTAGAATTTGTGATGATTTTAATAATTCTTCATTTAGACCTTTTTGAAATACAAATTCTGCATTTGGAAACTTTTTTATTAATTCATCCTGTTGCTCCTGTTTTGGTAAAAAAGAAAACAATATTTTCATACTTATTGCCCTTCAGTCACTAATGATCTTAATGTAAGTAGTGCTTCCTCGACATGTCCATCGACTTTGACTTTATTCCATTCTTTTACGATCGTCCCTGTAGGATCGATTAAAAAAGTAGAACGTTCAATACCCATATATTCTTTTCCGAAATTCTTTTTCAACTTCCATACTCCATAAGCTTCGGAAACTTCATGCGTATCATCTACTAAAAGAGAAAATGGCAAGCCATGCTTATTTATAAATTTTGTATGAGCCTTTTCATCATCCGCACTAACTCCAAGAATAACTGCATTTAAATCAGTGAAACTCGTATATGCATTTTTAAAATCACATGCCTCTGTTGTGCAGCCTGGTGTAGCATCCTTTGGGTAAAAATATAAAACTACATACTTCTTTCCTGCAAAATCTTTTAATGAAACAATTTCTCCTTTTTCATTTTTCAACGAAAAGTTAGGTGCAATCAAGCCTTCTAGTTTTTCCATCATAATCCCTCCTATATATATCGTATCGAAGTTAGTCTCTATGTTCAATTTTCTTAGCATTTTTCCTTATAATTGTCTACAATTAAAGAGAACTTAAAGAAGAAATACACTAGACAATAATTGGATAGTAAAGGTATACTTTCTATCGGCAAACAAACTGAGCGGAGGCAATTAAATTGAAACAAACACAATCAGAAATGATACAAGTAGAGGCATTAGAACATATAGTTGGTGGTGTAAATAGTCCATCAAGATCATATAAAGCTGTAGGCGGTGGAGCACCAATCGTAATGGAAAGAGCAGAAGGTGCTTATTTTTATGACGTTGATGGCAACAAATACATCGATTATTTAGCTGCATACGGTCCTATAATTACTGGTCATGCACATCCTCATATTACGGAAGCCATCACAAAAGCTGCACAAACAGGTCTATTATATGGTACCCCAACTAAACATGAAGTAACCTTTGCCAAAATGTTAAAGGATGCTATTCCTTCTATGGATAAAGTTCGTTTTGTTAACTCGGGGACAGAGGCAGTTATGACAACAATTCGAGTTGCTCGTGCCTACACTGGTAGAACAAAAGTTATGAAATTTGCTGGTTGCTATCATGGACATTCCGATTTAGTACTAGTTGCGGCTGGCTCTGGCCCAGCGACACTTGGTACACCTGATTCTGCAGGGGTACCTCAGTCTATCGCAAAAGAAGTGATCACTATTCCATTCAACGATCCAAAAGCTTATGAGGAAGCAATGGAGAAATGGGGAGAGGAATTGGCGTGTATTTTAGTAGAACCAATCGTTGGCAACTTCGGTATGGTAGAGCCAAATGAAGGTTTCCTTCCTCTAGTTCATAAAATCGCAAAAAACAAAGGTGCATTAGTCATTTACGATGAAGTAATTACAGCATTCCGCTTCCATTACGGTGCGGCATCTACGATGTTAGAACAAACACCTGACTTAACAGCTTTAGGTAAAATAATTGGTGGAGGACTTCCGATTGGTGCTTACGGCGGCAAAAAAGAAATTATGGAACAGGTTGCACCACTAGGCCCTGCATACCAAGCGGGAACTATGGCAGGGAACCCAGCGTCAATGCAAGCAGGGATTGCTTGTTTAGAGGTTCTACAAACTCCGGGATTATATGATGAATTAGATAGACTAGGTGCAATTCTAGAGGCTGGTATTCTAGAAGCTGCCAAGAAAAATAATGTAACCATTACTATTAATCGGATTAAAGGAGCCCTATCCGTTTACTTCACAGATGTAAGGGTAGAAAATTATGTGCAAGCAGAAGCAAGTGACGGTGAAATGTTTGCGAAATTCTTTAAGCTAATGCTAAATCAAGGCATTAACTTAGCACCTTCTAAATATGAGGCTTGGTTTATAACAACTGCCCATACTGAAAGAGATATTCACGAAACACTCAAGGCAGTTAATAATGCCTTTGCCGAACTCTAATAATCAGGTACACTGTTTTTACGAAAGGATAGGATTCAATGAAATTAGGAGCACGAATATTTAAAACTGGGGTAGCAATTGTGTTCTCTTTATTCTTAGCCGAATTACTTCAGCTTCCTACTCCTGTTTTTGCAGGAATAGCAGCCATTTTCGCCATTCAACCTTCTATTTATAGGTCCTATTTAACAGTAACCGAGCAAATTCAAGGGAATTTAATAGGGGCTGTCATTGCGGTCGTTTTCACCTTGGTTTTTGGAAATGATTATATTGCTGTTGGATTCGCAGCAATAGTTGCGATAACACTAATGCTTAAGTTAAAGCTAGAGAAAACTATCTCACTCGCTTTAGTAACTGTTATAGCGATTATGGAAATACAGGGAGACGACTTTTTAGTATTTGCATTGTTACGATTTGCAGCAATGCTTGTTGGAGTTATCTCCGCATTTATTGTGAATTTGGTATTTTTGCCACCTAAGTTTGAAAAGAAACTTTTCAATGCCATTCACTTTACGCAGGATGAAATAATCCGTTGGCTACGAATAGCTGTTAGACAGGCGTCAGATCATCAATCAACCAAACAAACAATTCATCAATTAAAGGAAAGACTTGTTAGAGTCGATCAATTATACTCTTTCTTTAAAGAAGAACGTGGGTATACAAAAAAAGCAAATCACACTAAGGGTAGAAAATTAGTTGTTTACCGCGAGTTAATATCCACTTCTTATAAAAGCTTAGACGTACTCAAAAAATTACATCACCATGAGCATGAATTAACTGATCTACCAGAACATTTTCGGATGATGATAAAGGAAAGATTGGATACTCTTTTAACCTATCATGAACAGCTTCATTTAAAATTCATTGGTAAATTAAGACCGGAGCATATTGAGGAGAACGACTCGGAGGCATTTTTACAAAGACAAGAGGTAATGGATATTTTCGTCAAGCAAATTACCATTACGCAAATGGAAGAAGAGTTTTCCTCCTACCACCTCTTACATTTACTATCAGCTATTTTAAAATATGAAGAACAATTAGAACATGTGGATAAACTGATCACATCATATCAAAACTTTCATAGTGAAGAACTAACTGTTCAGATTGAAGAAACACCTTATTAAGAAATGGCAAGCATCCATTTAGTTTAAAGCCTGTTTTTATCGTCTACGAAAGGCTTCGGACAGATTTTTGGCTATATTTTTACTAATTGATTTTTAAGAGAGGCTGGTCGTGACTAACGTCACAACTTGCCTCTCTTTTCACGAAATCTTATGAGTCTTGCCTGTCCAGTTAACAAAATTTTATAGTTTTTTTAATAAAACATGCCACTTAGCAAATATACTAAGTGGCATCATTTTAATTTTTCATCTTAGGATCTAGTGCATCTCGGAGTCCATCACCCATCAAGTTAAATCCTACTACTGTTAACATTATTGCCAGTCCTGGGAAAATCATTGTCCACGGAGCATTTCTTAAATACATACGAGCATCCGCAAGCATTTTTCCCCATTCAGGAGCTGGTGCCTGAGCACCCAGCCCTAAGAACCCTAATGCTGCTGCTTCAATAATGGCGGATGCAATTGCAAGTGTACCTGCAACAATAACCGGTGCCATTGAATTAGGTAAAATATGAGAAAATAAAATTCGAATATCTCTCATCCCAATAGCTTTAGCAGATGTTATGTACTCCTCTTCTTTTATACTTAGAACCTTCGAACGTATTAGTCGACCAAAGTTAGGGATATTAATAATCGCAATAGCGATCAATGCATTTTGTAAAGATGGCCCTAAAACAGATACTACTGCAATTGCTAATAGTATACTTGGAAAAGCTAGCATAATATCAAAAATTCTTGAAATAATCATGTCTATCCATTTCCCATAGTAACCTGCAACAATACCTAAAATACTACCGACTACTACAGAACCAATAACCGAGAAAAATCCTACTACTAAAGAAATTCTAGCTCCATGAATAATCCGAGAAAATATATCCCGACCAAAATCATCCGTACCGAACCAGTACTGACCAGATGGTGGTTTTAAGCGATCAGTTAAAAGCTGCTCATTAATACCTTGTGGTGCAAGCCAAGGACCAACAAATGCTAAAAATACGAAGAATAAGACAATCCCTGCTCCTGCAAGTGCTCCTTTATTTTTACGGAAACTTCGCCATGCATCTCGCCAAGGACCGGTCGACGTTTCTTTAGGTGCTATTACTTGATCATTTGTCGAATTCGGAACCATTTCGGACATATCTATTCCTCCTTTTAATCATATTTGATCCTCGGATCTACTAACCCATACAAAATATCTACGAATAAATTAATCATTACAAATATAAAAGCGACAACCAGTATACCAGACTGAATAACAGGATAATCACGGAACGAAATAGCTTCGTATATATACCGTCCGATTCCCGGCCAGCCAAATATAGTCTCTGTTAAAATAGCGCCTCCAAGTAAGAGTCCAGTTTGCAGACCAATTACAGTTAATACCGGTATGATTGCATTTTTTAATGCATGTTTATATACAACAAAAAACATTTTCTGACCTTTTGCTCTAGCAGTACGAACATAATCTGCTCTCATTACTTCCAGCATACTCGATCTAGTCATACGTGCAATAATTGCCATTGGAATTGTAGCTAATGCAATACCTGGTAGCACTAGATGCTTTAATACAGTACCAAGTTGATCGAATCTTCCCTGTATAATTGTATCGACAATATACAAGCTAGTGATGGAATTAATGGGATCCCGTACCTCTTCTCGACCAGTCGTTGGAAGCCATTGCAATTCAACACCAAAAATCCATTGTTCCATCAAACCTAACCAGAAGATTGGCATAGATACACCAATTAGCGCTAAAATCATTGCCATATAATCAAACCAAGAATTTTGGAACCAAGCAGATATAATACCTGCATTCACTCCAATAATTACGGCTATAATAATTGCAAAGAAAGCTAGCTCCATTGTTGCAGCTAAATATGGCCAAATCTCTTCAGCAACAGGTTGAACCGTTCGCATAGATTCACCCAAATCACCTTTAAAGAGACCGATTAAGTAGTCAAAGTATTGTGTATACCAAGGCTCATTTAAGCCTAGTTTAATCTCCAATGCTTCTATCGCTTCTTTAGATGCTAATTGTCCTAAAATTACTTGAGCTGGATTACCAGGAATTGCTCGTATGATCATGAATACAACAAATGTCATACCAAGTAATACGGGTATCAATTGTAGTAAACGTTTACCGATATAGTGAAGCATTTTCTTCACCTCTCTAATTTAAAATAAAGAAAGGGGAGAAATCACGAAGACCTCCCCCCTTAAGCATATTACTTAAAGTCGACCTTGTTTAATCTATCAGAACCAGTTGGATGTGGGAAGAAATTAGTTATTTCTGCATCTCCCGCTAGTAAAGGTGTCGAGTGGGCAAGTGGAACCCATGGAGCATCCTCAAAAATAATCTCTTGCGCTTGTTTATATAGTTCATTACGTTTCTCTTCGTCTACTTCTGTTTGTGCTTCGATTAAAAGCTTATGTGTCTCTTCGTTACTGTAGTAGCTATAGTTATTGCTTCCGATATTATCTTCGTCAAGTAACACATAGATGAAGTTATCTGCATCTCCATTATCACCTGTCCAACCTAATAAGAATGCATCTGCTTCTCCATTTTTAGCTTTTTCTAAATAAGTAGCCCATTCATAAGATACGATATTAGCAGTTATGCCAACATCAGCTAAGTTCTTTTGGATAGCTTCTGCAACTTTTGCTCCATCTGGCATATATGGACGTGGAACAGGCATTGCCCATAGTTCCATTTCAAATCCGTCTGCAAAACCAGCTTCTGATAATAATTGCTTCGCTTTTTCTGGATCATATTCGTATCCAGGAATATCATCATTGTATCCGCTGATTGTTGATGGCATAGGATTTTTGGCTACTTCTGCACGGCCTTCAAAGAAAGCATCAACAATCGCTTGTTTATCAATTGCATAGTTTACAGCTTGACGAACTTTTTGATTATCAAATGGTGGACGAGTGCTTGTTAAACCAAGGTATCCAACATTCATAGATGGACGCTCGAACAATTGTAACGCGGTTTCTGATTCAACTGTAGTTCCATCTGAAGGATTTACTCCATCAGCTAAGTCTATTTCTCCATTTAATAGAGAATTCAAACGAGCAGAGTTATCTGGAATTGCTTTAAAAACAACTTTATCCAATTTAGGCTCTTCTGAATTCCAATACTCTTCATTCTTTTCAATAGTAATAGAATCATTGCGTTTCCATTCTACAAATTTGAATGGTCCAGTACCAACTGGGCTATCACCAAATTTGTCACCAGCTGCTTCAAATGCAGTCGGACTTGCAATTGCAAAAGGACTCATTGCAATATTTTTTAAGAAAGGTGCTTGAGCACGAGTAAGCTTAAAGATTACTGTGTAATCTCCTTCAGCAGTAACTGAATCAATTACGCGGCTTTCGTCACCAGCAAATCCTCCAAACATAGACTTATAATACGGGAAAAGATCTTCGGAACCATTTGCCCAACGTTCAAAGTTTTTCACTACTGCTTCTGCGTTGAAGTCTGTTCCATCATGGAACTTTACTCCTTCACGAAGTGTGAATGTATAAGTAAGTCCATCCTCAGATGGCTCCCATTTTGTAGCTAACCCTTCATTGATAGTTGTATCTTGTTCACCAAAGTTCAATAGTGTTTCTAATACGTTTTGTGTAACTTTAAACGATTCACCATCCGTAGCACCTGCTGGATCTAGTGTAACCGAGTCACCCCCACGACCGAAGACTAATACTTTTTCTTCAGCAGTTTCTGTCGTGCCCTCGTCATTATCTTTTTTTGTATCGCCGTCTGATGAATCGTCAGATGAACACGCAGCAAGTACTACAGTAAGTGCAACGAACATCAGTAGCAAAAATGACCATAATTTCGATTTACTCATTTGGACCCCTCCATAATATTTATTATCAATGTTGCAGTTGCTCATTGTATAAATGGCACGCAACAAAATGACCAGTTTTAGCTTCTTGTAATTGTGGAACATCCTTCGCACAAATATCCATTTTAAAAGGACATCTTGTATGGAAGGTACACCCAGTAGGTGGATTTGAGGGACTTGGAATGTCTCCTTCTAAAATAATTTGTTCACGTTTAAATTCTGGATCTGGAACCGGTACCGCAGAAAGCAAAGCTTTTGTATAAGGATGTAAGGGTTCAGCATACATTGATTCACTTGTAGCGAGTTCTACCATTCTACCCAAGTACATTACCCCTACACGATCACTGATATGACGAACTACTCCTAAATCATGTGCTATAAATATATAGGTTAGCTTTAGCTCTTTCTGTAAATCTTGCATGAGATTTAAAACCTGCGCCTGTATCGAAACATCGAGAGCAGATACTGGCTCATCCGCTATTATTAACTTCGGATTAGTCATCAAAGCCCTCGCAATTCCTATCCGCTGACGTTGTCCTCCACTAAACTGATGTGGATAACGTTTTGCATGGTAGCTACTTAAACCAACGATTTCTAGAAAGTCATGTACTTTCTTTTTCCGACTTTTTGGGTCTCCAATATTATGAACAATTAAAGGCTCCATTAAAATCTTTTCAATCGTATGACGAGGATTCAAAGATGCGTATGGATCTTGGAATACCATTTGAATTTCACGTCTAGCCTTTCTCATTTCATCCTTGGAAATATTCGTTAACTCTTTGCCGTTAAATGTCACTTTTCCTTCAGTAGGTTCTAGTAATCTCATAAGCATTCTGCCAGTGGTAGATTTACCACATCCAGATTCACCAACAATGCCCAAGGTTTCCCCTTCATTTACAAAAAAAGAAATATCATCAACAGCTTTCACATTCCCCGTATGCTTTCCTAACAATCCTGAACGGACTGGAAAGTACTTTTTTAAACCTTCAACTTTTAACAGCGGCTCTGTCATCTGCCAAAACCTCCTTCTCATCGTATAAGAAGCATCTTGTTTTATGACCTTCCGTTGTTTCGTATAGTGGAGGATTTTCCTCCGTGCATCTTCCAAATACAAATTCACAGCGGGCAGCAAACCTGCAGCCTTGATTGATAGATCCAGGTTTTGGAACACTACCAGGAATAGAGTAAAGTCTTTGTTTTTTATAACGCATATCTGGAACAGAAGCGATTAACCCTTTTGTATACGGATGCTGAGGGTTGTTGAAAATTGTATCAACAGTTCCCTCTTCTACTACTTTTCCTGCATACATTACTACAACTCTTTCACAAGTTTCAGCCACTACCCCTAAATCATGCGTTATTAAAATTACTGCTGTGTTGAGACGTTCATTTAACTCACGCATTAACTTTAGTATTTGAGCTTGAATTGTTACATCTAAAGCTGTAGTAGGTTCATCAGCTATTAAAAGCTTTGGATCACAGACTAAGGCCATAGCAATCATTACTCTTTGTCTCATTCCACCGGAGAGCTGATGTGGATAGTCGTTCATAAGCTCTTCTGCTCTCGGTAAGCCAACTAGTTTTAACATTTCCACAGCTCTTGCATGTGCTTTCTTTTTATTCCAGTCTTTCTTATGTAAGGTAATCGCCTCTAGCAATTGATTTCCTATTGTAAACAAAGGATTTAAAGATGTCATCGGCTCTTGGAAAATCATCGCAACATCGTTTCCACGAACTTTACGCATTTCTTTTTCCGAAAACTTTGTTAAGTCTTTACCTTCAAACAATATTTGACCGCTAGTAATTTTTCCAGGTGGACTAGGAACTAGTCCCATAATAGAAAGAGATGTCACACTTTTTCCACAACCTGATTCCCCAACAATGCCTAAAATTTCGCCTTCTCTAACATGAAAATCAATATGATCTACGGATGGAATAACACCATCATCTGTGAAAAAGGACGTTTGAAGATCTTTCACTTCTAAAATTGTTTGTCGTTCTCCCATGATGTTCCCTCTTTTCACAAAAATTACAAATCTTCTAACTTATATACTATAAATGATATTTTACACAAAAAATTCATACATGCAATACTTTTCTGAAAAATCACAAGACTGTGCTATATTCTTAAGTTCGAAAAAAACACCTTATAAGCTGTAGAAACACTTATAAGATGTTTGAATAACTATTCTTTATCAAGTTGTTGGATTTGGAATAAATTATGATAAATATTTCTTTGTTTCATTAATTGGGAATGTGAACCGTGCTCCATTACTTTACCATTTTCAATAACAAATATATTATCTGCATGAGTAATAGTAGATAAACGGTGAGCTACAATAATGGTCGTACGATTTGAAGCTAGTCTCTCTAATGAATCCTGTATTAAAGATTCACTCTCTAAATCTAATGCAGAAGTTGCTTCATCTAGAACTAAAATAGGTGGATTTTTTAAAAATACTCGTGCTATAGCAACTCGTTGCTTTTGACCTCCTGATAGCTTCACTCCACGTTCCCCAACTTTAGTATCATATCCACCCGGTAGTTCCATGATAAAGTCATGTGCATTTGCAGCTTTTGCTGCTTCCATTACCTCTTCATCTGTAGCATCTGGTTTTCCCATTAAAATATTAGATTTGACTGAGTCACTAAAAAGTATATTATCTTGAAGCACTATACCAATCTGCTTTCTTAACGATTCAATAGTGATATCTCGAACATCTTTACCATCAATTAGTACTTGTCCAGAAGTGACATCATAAAACCGAGGTATTAAGCTAATAATAGTTGACTTTCCTCCACCGCTCATACCTACAAAAGCCACTGTTTCTCCAGCATTCACACGGAAGTCGACACCCTCTAAAATCATCTGTCCATCTTTTTCATATTGAAATGAAACATTTGAAAATGTCACTTCACCACTAGAGATTCCTAAAGTAGAAGCTCCTTTTTTATCGATAATATCGTACTCTTCATCCATTAGTTCGAATACACGATCCATAGAAGCAAATGACTGAGTTAATGTTGTAGATGAATTGACTAAACGTCTTAATGGGCTATATAAACGCTCAATATACGCAATAAAGGCAGCCATCGTACCAACAGAAAGTCTTCCGTGGATAGCTTCGTACCCTGCATAAGCGATAACGAGTAAAGGCGCAATATCTGTAATCGTGTTAACTACAGCAAATGCTTTTGCATTCCAAACTGTTTGTTTTACTGCTGCATCTAGAAACTCTCCATTTGTTTCATTAAATAATTTTTGTTCATGTTTTTCTAACGTGAACGTTTTAATAATACTCATGCCTTGTACACGCTCATGTAAATAACTTTGAACCCCCGCTAAAGCTTGCGAACGCTCCTTCGTTAAGTCCCTTAACCTTCCGAAGAAGTATTTTACACTGAACGCATAAAATGGAAATGCAAGTAACGTGACTAAAGTAAGCTTTACATTCATTGTTAACATGATTCCAATAGCGATTAATATAGTCGCTAAATCCAACCAGACATTCATCAAACCAATCATGACAAAGTTTTTCGTCTGCTCCACATCGTTTATAACTCGAGAAATAACCTCCCCAGCACGTGTATTTGAATAATATTTCAAGCTTAGCTTTTGTAAATGCATATACATTTTTTTACGTATATCAAACAATATTTTATTACTTACTAGCTGTGCTAAATATTGTCTATAATACTCAATTGGTGGACGAACAATTAGAAATACTAATGCAGTCCCTCCAAGCCAATAAAATAATTGAGTTAGTTTTTCATCATTTGTTAATGAATCTGCTCCGATAATATCATCGATTACAATCTTAATAAGAATTGGAATAAATAATGGAATTGCAAATTTAATAATCCCAATCACTATCGTTAAGAAAATTTGAAAATTATACGGTTTTACAAATTGCATATATCTCTTCATCGTACTCATTTTAAAACTCCTTTCTACCATGAGAAAAACCTGTTGTATGTTTTCAACAGGTTTCTCTCTAACTACTCATTCAACTGTTTTTGAAAATGATAACGACTTGTCCATGCCTCGATAAAATCTGGTGCAAATGGACCTCTTCTTTGTTTGATCCAAGAAATGAGTTTCTCAACATTACGATTTAGAATGCCATCAATTTCTTCTGGATACTTCATTTCTAATTTATGTTGCTCGTATTCGTCTTCATCTAGAATTGTGTAGGTCATATCAGGAAATACCTTCACATCTAAATCATAATCAATGTACTTTAGCATTCCATTGTTATAGACAAACGGAGAACTCATGTTGATGTAATAGTATACACCATCTTCTCTTAGCATACAAATAATGTTAAACCAATATTCCGCATGAAAGTAGCAAATAGAAGGTTCTCTTGTAATCCAAGTTCTACCATCCGATTCAATTACAAGTGTCCGTTCATTTGCCCCTATTACAATATTTTTGGTTCCTTTTAAAACCATCGTTTCTTGCCAGACACGGTGGATTCGGCCATTATGCTTGTAGCTGTGAATTTGAATAGTTTCTCCTTCGTTTGGAATCGCCATGATTTAGCCACCTTTTCATCAAGTGAAACTTAATCCGTGGAAATTTTCTATTTTCCCACGGATTGTTAGTTGACCATTCGGGTTTTTACAAGCAGGTAAATACCTCCCTTTCTAAGTGGAAGCCCTAGTGCTCGTTAATACGGGGTCAAGCGCAAATTTAGAATTTTTATACTTATTTTCTTATTATAGCAATTCACTGTAAAAAACTATAGTAAAAAAATCAGCGAGGGTATTTTTACCCTCGCTGATTTTTGGTGAATCCATGTTATTTAGTTCGGTTAGAAGAACGATTTGCTTGTGCACCGCTAGCTTGTTGTTTTTTCAACTCTGCTTGACGATTTTGTTCTTTAACTTTTTGAATATCAGTTTCAGAAGCAAACTCTTGGTTTCGGTTCTGCTGGTTTCTGTTATTCTTCATGGATTTTTCACCTCCGTACATAACTATCATGTGCAGGTAGTGAAATTTTATTCATACAACTTGAGCCTATTTGATAATCAAATAATAGCAATAAAAAAATTTCTGCCCGGCTTCGCGCTGCAGCTCGCTGCTTATGAGCCTGCAAGAATGAGTCGCTCTGTCCCTTCGTGCTCTTGCGACGCACATTTGCATTGCGCTTCCAACTTAGATAGCGAGACTTCATTACACCAATTCAAGTTAGAAAATCAATTTGACTTGCTCTTACATTTTTATCGATCTTCCACCATCTACAATAATTGTTTGGCCACGAATCATGGATGCGTCGTCTGATAATAAGAACATTGCAGTTTTTACCATGTCTTCAATTTCTACCATTCGTCCTGCAGGTGTATTCACTCGTGCATCCTCTAGTAATTCTTCACGATTTGGAAAATGCTTGAGCGCATCCGTGTCGAGTGCACCACCTGAAACAGTGTTTACTACGATACCTTTAGGAGCAAGTTCTACTGCCAAATATCTTGTTAGTGACTCTATAGCAGCTTTTGATACACCAACCGTTGTATAGTTTTCTAAATAGCGAATAGATCCTAGAGAACTGATTCCTAATATTTTACCACCCTCTGGCATTAACTTTGTCGCCTCTTGGGCACCGAAGAGAAACCCTTTTGCGTTAATATTCATTGTCCAGTCCCAGTGTGTCTCCTCAAGCTCCATAATAGGACGTAATACACCGGATGCTGCATTGCTAACAAAAATATCTAATCGACCAAACTCTTCTTTGATGGTTTGGAACATGACTCTTATCTTCTCAATATCCCCTACATTCGTCTTCACAAGAAGTGCTTTTCTTCCTAAAGCTTCTATTTCCTTTACTGTTTCAACGGCAGCAGTTTTACTTCTCGCATAGTTTACGACGATATCATAGCCATTTTTGGCAAGTTCAATAGCAATAGCTTTCCCTAAACCTCTGCTACTACCTGTAACTAAAGCAACTTTACTTGTTGTCATCTTAAATCTCCCTTTCTTTCCAAGCATTCCATATTTTTAACATTGGAACTGGCATTGGTTGTTGATTTACTTCTTCAATAGTTAACCAAATACATCGTGATGGTAGATCTTTTTCCTCTATTAAAACTCCTTCAAAGCTTTCCATTTCCCATACCAAATGAGAGAAAACATGCTTAAATTCAATAATTGACGGACCTTTTGTTATTGCTACTCCGTAATCATGTTCGACAACCTCTTCTACAGTATGGTTAGGCGTTGGTAGCTCTACCATGGGAAACTGCCACATATTCGCGAGTAAACCTTTAGAAGGTCGTTTTTCCAGTAAAATTTGGCCATTCCCTTTTCGTACAACGACCGTTTTTACTTTATGTATTTTCGTCTTCTTTTGGATTGTTTTTACTGGTAGTTCATCCTGTATGCCCTCAAAAAATGCAGTGCAGTTTTCTCGTACAGGACATAATAAGCACTTTGGTTTAGTCGGTGTACAAATTATTGCACCGAGCTCCATAAGTCCTTGGTTGAATGCAGAAGGATTTTCAGAATCGATTAAATCCATCACTGCCTCTTCAAATATTTTCTTTGTTTTCGGTTTCGCAATATCTTCTTTTATTAATAAAAGTCGAGAAAGTACACGCATGACATTTCCATCTACAGCATGTTCTGGGACTCCATAAGCAATACTAAGAACAGCACCAGCTGTGTATGGACCTACACCTTTTAACTTGGAAATTTCTTTTCTGGTAGACGGAACAACACTTCCATATTGTTCTACGACTTCTTTAACTCCAGTCTGAAGGTTACGAGCACGTGAATAATATCCCAGTCCTTCCCATTCTTTTAATAACTCACCTTCGTCTGCGTAAGCTAGTGATTCAAGCGAAGGATATTTTGCGATAAATCTTTCATAATAAGGAATAACCGTATCTACCTTAGTCTGTTGAAGCATAACTTCGGAAACCCAAATCTTATATGGGTCCGTTGTGTTTCTCCAAGGTAAATCACGTTTTTCTTCTAAAAACCATGAAACTAAAGAATCTCTAACCTGCTCTTTATATAATTCGTTCACTGTAAAATCCTTCCTTGCGATTATTGACAATAAATATGGGTATATGAATAGTAGTGTCTTTGTTTTTTAAGAAATCTATTTTAAGATGTAGTTAGTTGTAATCCTAAAGGAGTTGGTTGTATGGACACAGGTACACATGTCGTTATGGGTATTGCACTAGGTGGTCTATCTCTTATTGACCCCGTAGTTGCTGGTAGTACTCTTACAACGACTGCAGTAATAGCAGGTACAATCATAGGCTCACAAGCCCCTGATATAGATACTGTTCTGAAATTACGTAATAATGCTGTTTATATTCGACATCATCGCGGGATTACCCACTCCATTCCTGCCGTTATTTTATGGCCAATCCTAATAGCAGGTGTGTTATGGCTTATTTTGCCAGAAGCCAATTTGCTGCATCTATGGTTATGGACCTTTTTAGCAGTGTTTGTGCATGTTTTTGTTGATATATTTAATTCCTATGGAACTCAAGCATTAAGACCATTTTCAAGGAAATGGGTTGCATTAGGGGTTATTAATACATTTGATCCGATTATATTTGGCATTCATGTGGTTGGTCTACTGCTTTGGATGTTTGGCTTAAATCCTGTTCCAACCTTTCTTACTATGTACGCCATTATAGTCGTCTACTATATTTCACGTTTTGCTGTACAGCATGCCGTAAAAAATTCTGTAAAGCATACTATTCCCGATGCAGATGAAATTATCGTCGCACCAACGATGAAATTTCTACAATGGAGAGTAGCCGCAATTTCAAAAACACATCATTATGTCGGACGAGCATATGGTAGATCCATCACTATTTATGATAAGTTCGAACGTAAACCGCTTCCCGAATCTGATTTAGTAAAAGCAGCATTAAAGGATAAAAACTTAAGTGCCTTTACTTCGTTTTCTCCTATATATCGATGGGAGATCACTGAATTTGATCATATTTATGAAGTAAGGTTAATTGATCTTCGATATCGTAGTAATGACTATTATCCATTTGTAGCTGTAGCCCACTTGAATGAGGACCTAGAAATAGTTAATTCCTACACTGGTTGGATTTTTAGTGAAGACAAGCTACACAAAAAGTTAGATTTCATGCCACATAACTAACAGTAAGTAAATTTTTACTTTTCACTTATTTCGAAACGTAGATATACCGTTGATTTCCGCTCCGAGCGGACGCTTTCCGTGGGCACGGCTTCAGCCGCTTCCCTTGCTCCTGCGCAAGCTCGTCGCAAAAAAGATTTTCGCTACGCTCTGTCCAGGGTCTTCAGCTCGCGCTATTCCCACTGGAGTTGGTGGCGACTCCAGTGGGACGAGTGAGACAGATGAGCTATCACCGCGGCGCGTAGCGACGGTGATAGCTCATTGCTCACTCCACGGAAAGCGTCCACCTGAAACGGAAATAAGTAGCATTATTCATTCTTAAAAGTTCTGTAAAACCAATATTCATACTGAATATTAATATACTTAATCCGTAAGAAAAACGCTAGGGTGTATTTCCTAGCGTTTTTAATTGGTAAAGTCATCGGTTTCTAATAAATGCTTATACTTCTCATTCGTGTTTGCAAATTCATGCAACTGCTCCCCATAGCCGTCTATCCATTTTCTAATGACCATTTCCGTGACAGCAGCACCTTTATAATCATATCCGGCCTTTGCATACGAGGATTCAAAATCTGACCATAGAAGCTCTATCCACGCTCTTGCTTTTGCTGCAGATAATTTATCATTCTTCTCAATTAGTGCGAAAGTTAATTCATCTATTTTTGTTTGCATACTATTTTCCTTCCTCTAAGGATTCTAACATCGAGATTGGTAAGGCTTCCTCATATTTATCTCCGCCTAATCTATACCCCCATGCAAATCTACCCTTCAAGTATTCCACTTGAAAAAACACTCCTGGATCTCCAACTATACGATACATCTCTCCTTGTTTAATAGTAGCAGGGTCTATTAAAAAGGCTTGGGCCATCAATGCTTTTCTTTCATACACTGCGTACTCATTTACCATACCTAGTTGTTCAGCTTTACGTGATTTTTCTTTCAAATTGCCAATCTCTGTTCGTAGTTCTGGAACAGTCATATCACTATATTTTTTCTCACTCATCCTGGTCTTCCAACTCCTTTTTTTCAATATAAAGATCTATTTGTTCTGCTGGGAATCCTTTCTGATACAACGCTTGCTTTACACGTCTTCGTAAATCATTCCCATTATATTTCGAGGCATATTTCCGCCAAATTTTATCTCCCTGGGTAGCAATAATTTCGATCCATTCCTCTTCGTTTTTTTCTAATTCGAAGGCAGAAAGGGCTTGGGAGATTATAGTAAAATTATATCCTTTTCTTTGCAGTGTATCTTGAACCTTTTGTTTAATTTGTCTTGGTGTCTTATCTTGACTTTGTTTGATAATCTTCTCTGCCAAAGTCACCGCGATACCTACTTGTTCTTCTTCTGAATAGTCACCTAGTACTTTCTCTTGTAAATCTTTTTCAATTCCCTTTTTCTTTAATTCCTGACGAATTGCAGTAGGCCCTTTTTTACTGTTTCTCTTTTGAGTTTCCACTAATGCTTTTGTAAAGCTTTCATCATTTAGAAAGCCAAACTCATATAACTTACGAATTGCTTCTAGTATGACAGCTTCGCCAAACTCATTTTGCAGAAGTTTCTGTTTTACTTCATGCTCACTTCTCATACGATAGCTTAAAAAGTTAATTGCTTTATTAAATGCCTTTCTAACTTCATCATCAAAAACAATTTCATCTAATGTAAATTCTTCGATAACTTTTCCTTTAGATAGTTGATATTTGATCAGTACTGCTTCATCTAAACTAAATGCATACTTTTCATCCAAATATAAATTATACCGTTCGTTATTGTTTTTTTGTCGTGCAATTTTAGTAATAACCGGCATATATAAATCTCTCCATTTCTCTACTCCTCAATTATAACCGATAAGTTGGTTGGTGATAAATGATTGAACTGTTATGATAATGCTAAGAAGGAGGCTGAAGACAAATGAAAATCGCAATTACTGGCGGAACTGGCTTTGTAGGAAGAGAACTAACAGATTTACTTTTACAAAAAGGACATGAAGTATTTATTCTAACTCGGTCAAAACAAGATAATACAGAACGTGGCATAACTTATGTACAGTGGCTTTCGGAAAATGCAAATCCCGAAAAGCAGTTAGAAGGCGTCGATGCTTTTGTAAATTTAGCTGGTGAGTCCATTAATAATGGACGTTGGACAGAATTACAAAAACAGAAAATTTACGATAGTCGGATGAAAACGACAGATGAAGTGCTCCGAATTCTAAATGCTTTAACTGTAAAACCAAAAGTTCTAGTAAATGCGAGTGCAATTGGTATCTATCCAGCCTCTCTTAGTGCGAGATACACCGAAAAGAACAATGAAATTGGAACAGACTTCCTGGCTCGCACAGTTCGAGATTGGGAACTTAAAGCTCAAGGTGCTAACAAGCTTCAGATTCGGGTTGCTTACGGCAGATTTGGAATTATTTTAGGAAAATCAGAAGGTGCACTTCCATTGATGGCGCTACCTTATAAGTTATTTGTTGGTGGACCAGTTGGGACCGGAGATAATTGGATGTCTTGGGTACATGTAAAAGATGTAGCAGGTGCATTACTTTTTGCAATAGAGAATCCTATTAATGGTCCATTCAATCTCACAGCACCACACGCAAAAAAGATGAAGGATTTTGGAGAAACTTTAGCTGCCATATTAAAAAGGCCAAATTATTTCCCTATTCCATCCTTCGCTTTAAAATTTGCATTAGGAGAAAAAAGCCAACTCGTGTTAGAAGGTCAGCATGTTATCCCACAAGTATTATTAGAAGAAGGTTATTCGTTCTATTTCCCAAATTTGGAAAGTGCATTGCATGATATTTATAAGTGAATAACTAACTCCCATTGGCGCAACCTACTAAAAAAGAAAGGTTGCGTTTTTATGTGGAAATCTCATTTTGTAGGAATTATTATTGCTACGATTATTTTAAGTATTGGATTGGTGTATCAACCTTTTTCTGCACAAGCAGAGGAAATCCATTGGGGATTAAAAAAGGCGACTGATGAACAGCAAGCCGAAGCTGGTGAAGAAATGGATGCTATGCTTAACAAGCATGGTGCAATCTATAAAGGTCCTGCGGATAAAAAGGTACTGTATTTTACATTCGATAATGGATATGAAAACGGCTATACCGAAAGTATTTTGGACACCCTTAAAGCAGAAGGGATTCAAGCAACATTCTTTTTGACCGGTCATTATTTAGAGAGTGCTACTCCTTTAGTAAAACGTATGATTACTGATGGACACCAAATCGGCAACCATTCTTATGGTCACCCTAATTTAGCAAAGCTCTCCAAGGAAGGGATTCAAAAAGAATTACAAAAATTTGATAAACGTCTGAGTGAATTAACTTCATTAACAAGAACTACTGTAACTCGTCCACCAGAAGGAATTTTTAATGAACAAGTACTTGAGGCTGCTAATGAAATAGGACATCAACATATATTTTGGTCTGTCGCATTTATTGATTGGCATAAGGATCAGAAAAAAGGTGGCAAATATGCCTATGATCAATTAATGTCCCAAATACATCCTGGTGCAATTATCTTAATGCATACCGTATCACCTGATAATGCAGAAGGCTTACCGATGTTCATCAAAGAGGCTAGAAAAATGGGTTATACATTTGGTACTCTGGATGATTTAATCATGAATAATCTGGATATTCCGCTTACTTTGCTTCCTGAATAAACTACTTTATAATAGAAAGAAGATTATAAAGGACGTGAAGTTATGAGTGAAAAATCAGTTATAGAAATAGGACAAGAATTTCCCCTTACGATTAAACGACTTGGTATTAACGGAGAAGGCGTTGGATTTTTTAAGCGCAATGTTGTTTTTGTAAAAGGAGCTCTTCCAGGAGAGGTAATCACTGCAAAGGTTACAGTAGTAAACCCCAAGTATGCCGAAGCTGAAATTAAAACATTAAGAGAATCTTCTCCACATCGTGTTAATCCCCCCTGCCCGGTATATGAAGCTTGTGGAGGATGTCAGCTGCAGCATATGACATATGAAAGTCAGCTACATGTTAAAAGAGATTTAGTATTACAAGCTTTAGAACGTTATGTGAAGGACCTGGCTCCGACAATTGATGTAAGGCCAACTATCGGTATGGAAAACCCATGGAATTACCGCAATAAAAGTCAGTTCCAAGTGAGAGAATTAGGCGATAAAGTTATTGCAGGGTTATATGCAGAAGAATCCAATATGTTAATCGATATTAACGAATGTTCGGTTCAAGAGCCAGCCACTACCCATATTACAAATGAAATAAAAAGATTCCTGGAAGAACTGAAGATTTCTATCTACGATGGTAGAAATTCTAAAGGAATCGTCCGTACGATTGTCGTTCGTACTGGTATGAAAACTGGACAAATTCAAGTTACACTTGTAACAACTCAAAAGAAAATGCCACATAAAGAAGAACTAGTTCAAAAAATACGAGCAATCGACCCTAATATTGTGTCCATTAGTCAGAATATTAATCCAGAGGATACTTCTCTGGTATTTGGAGATACGACATTTAACTTACATGGTAAAGAAACGATTCATGAAAAACTTGGAGAACTAGCTTTTGACTTATCTGCTAGAGCTTTTTTCCAATTGAATCCGGAACAAACAGTTCATTTATACAATGAAATTGAAAAAGCAGCAGCACTCACAGGTGAAGAAACAATTGTAGATGCTTATTGTGGTGTTGGTACAATAGGACTTTGGCTTGCCAAAAATGCAAAAGAAGTTCGCGGAATGGATATTGTTCAGGAATCCATTCAAGACGCGAAAAAAAATGCGAAACGAAATGGTTTTAAAAACACAAAATACGTTCATGGTACAGCACAGCATTGGTTACAAAAGTGGAAAAGCGAAGGATTCGTTCCTGACGTATTAACAGTAGATCCACCTCGTGCAGGCTTAGATGATGATCTGTTAAAAACGTTATTAGATATTAAACCAAAACGCTTTGTTTACACTTCATGTAACCCGTCCACACTTGCAAAGGATTTAGCAGCGCTTAAAGATGTATACAACATCAAGTATATTCAACCCGTTGATATGTTCGCTCAAACTGCTCATGTCGAAGCGGTAACGCTATTAGAATTAAAATAAATATAAGCTGTCGGAGAGAATTAAACTCTTCCGACAGCTTTTCTGGTTTTATAGCTTCAACGCTTCTCGATTCACTCTTTCGATAAATTCTTCAACCACTTTATTATTACTTTTCTCACTTCCAAGTTTCATCATTGCTCGTCCTACAAAATTCATGCCTTTGTTTTGACCCTCATAAATGAATTTTGTATGATTATCATCCAATTTATACAAAGTAAAACTAAACGTAATTTCAAACGCTTTCCCTAATACAAAGCTTATTTTTTTGTGCTTTTTATCTGGTTGATCTTCATATGCCATTGTTTCAACGATATATGTCTCTACTCGCTTCCCTTCACGGTAACTTTGTCTATGCTTCGCGCCAACCTCATTCTCCTGTTTTTCTATTAGAACGTGCTCCTCCACCTTATCCATAATCTTATGTATGTTTTTATCCATAAATAAGCTCCATACTTTTTCGATGTTTACTTTGATTTCTGTTTCTTCACTCCATTTAATCATTAATCATTCTCCCTTCCTGATTCTAAAAATTCATCTAGCTCACCTAACTTGGCTGTTAGATTATCTATTTGAATCAATATTGTACTTCTTTTTTGCTGTAATATTTTTTCAAGGTTAGCAAATGATTTATCGTCCATTACAGAAATCATTTCTTGTATAGTAAATCCAAAACTTCTCAGTTTCACTAAAAGGATGGCTAGAAAATAGCTGCCATCATCGTAGTACCGGTAATTATTGAGTGGATCAATATAAGCTGGTTCGAGTAATTTGACTTCTGCATAGTATCGTAAGGTCTCCTTGCTTAACCCAGTTATGTTGACAAATTCACTAATCTTATACATTCTGTGCCTCCCTTTTTTTTATTATAAACTGTGGGGTGCACCACAGAGTCAATACACTTAACCTAAATATAGTATGACACGTTTTATTTGAAGAAGTTAAGGGAATTAATAGTGTGAACATTTAATTAAAGGAGGAGTTTAAGTGAAGGCAGTCACATTTCAAGGAGCCAAAGATATTCAAGTAAAAGAAGTTCCAGATGCAAAACTGGAGAAACAGGATGATATTCTAGTACGTATTACTACTACGGCTATTTGTGGATCTGATCTCCATATTTATAGAGGTGGAATACCTACTCGAAAGGACTTTGTTATTGGTCATGAGCCAATGGGTATCGTGGAAGAGGTTGGTCCAGCGGTAACAAAAGTTAAAAAAGGTGATCGAGTCGTTATTCCTTTTAATGTTTCATGTGGAGAATGTTTTTATTGCCAAAATGAGATGGAAAGTCAGTGTGATAATTCAAATGATAATCCAGCCTTAGACTCCGGTGCTTATCTGGGCTACACCGAACGTTATGGTAATTTCCCAGGTGGGCAGGCTGAATATTTAAGAGTCCCCTATGGAAACTACATGCCTTTCTTAATACCGGAATCATGTGAACTAGAGGATGAGTCTTTGTTATTCCTATCAGATGTTCTTCCAACTGCCTATTGGAGTGTTGAAAACTCAGGCATGAAAGAAGGAGACACAATTGCAGTTTTAGGTGCAGGTCCTGTTGGTTTAATGGTACAGAAATTTGCGTGGATGAAAGGTGCAAAACGAGTAATTGCAGTTGATCACTTAGATTATCGTTTAAAGCACTCTGTGAAGATGAATAACGTCGAAGTCTACAATTTTGAACAATATAAAGATATGGGCTCCCATATTAAAGAGATCACCAATGGAGGAGTAGATGTTGTCATTGACTGTGTAGGGATGGACGGTAAAATGTCGATGGTCGAAAAAGTAGAGCAAAAGTTAAAGCTCCAAGGTGGAACTCTAAGTGCTATTGATATAGGAATAAATGCAGTAAGAAAATTTGGGACGATTCAATTAACTGGTGTTTATGGATCATTATATAATATGTTCCCATTAGGAAATATTTTCGAAAGGAATGTATCGCTAAAAATGGGACAGGCACCCGTCATTCATTATATGCCTCTATTGTTTGATAAAATTACGAATGGCGAATTTGACCCGAAAGAAATTATTACGCATAGTGTTCCACTAGATAAGGCAAGTGATGCTTATAAAACTTTCCACGATCATGAGGACGAAAGTATTAAATTTGTGTTAAAACCATAAAAAATTAAAGTGAAGATGAGGACAGACTTCCTGACTTGTCTGTCCTCACCCTCACGATAGAAGATTCCAATCTGATTTAAGACAATCTTCTATACTTTTTTTCAAAGGATCTAATTTGGTTGTTTTTTGAACTTTAATAAGGAAGCTTTTTAAAAATAACTTACAGTTCGCGTACAGAAACCAATATTCTTCTTCCTTAATTATACTCTTTTTCTTTTTTAACTCGTTTGGTATTTGTTGTATCAGTAATTCTATTTCTTTTATTTTCAAACCTCGTTCGAGCATTTCCAAAATTGGAATTAAAATTCTTTCCTCTTCTTCGTGTATGTAAACACTATCGAAAACAAATAATTTGTTCCATAGTGCATTTAACATTTCTCCAAAGTGTTCTGAATCTACTTTGTTGCTTTTTACCAGTTCATCAAAAGTATCTGCTACATGCGCAATACTATGAGCCCAACCTTTACCTGGTACATAGCCTCTTAAGTCTTTTTCAAGATTAATATAATCAATCAAGTTATCTTTTACTCTTAGTATCATATTTTGGTCAAGAAAGTCATTTTCGTTATCTCTATATAGAATAAGTGCTATCAAAAGAGTAGTAAAAGATCTCGTAAAAACAGTATCTGTTTCCTTCTCTCCAATTCCTTTGTATAACAAATCATTTAACGCCACTTCCAATAATTCCGTTAGAAGTTCATGCCCTAGTAATTTCTTTTCTATAATTAATTGATAAAACATGCTGTAGATTAGTTGATCCCTTAGATCACCATCAGTAGAACCTATATGCTCTAGCATTGAGTACACAATTACGTCTTCCTGTTCTGCTTCCCAAGTTCTTTCTCCACTTTTTAGTTCATTTAAAACCTTTTTAAGTTCATTTGCTTCCATTTGAAAATCTCATTTCCTTCCTTTATCTAATATATGTCAATAAGATATAGAATAAATAAATATGTATACGTGAGTTCCTACCCTTTAAAGATTATATAAAACCTTTTTCATTTAATGGTATATTTTTCTATTTATAGCATATATCCACTGAAAGTTCCACTTTAATCAGGAACCAAAGCACTAAAATTCCCTTTTATGAGAGTCTAGTGCTTCATTTTTCAATCACAAAATTTAATTTCTTGTAGACAGCTGACAACTCTGTATATTAATCTTTGTAATTTTCTTCAGACTATTAATTCCCTAATCACTTCATTCATAAAATTTAACCTATCTATATATACAAAAAAACCAACTATAAAGATAATGATATAAATAGCATAAATTAATAGTGTTGGTTTAATTTTATCTTGATCAAGTAAGCTTAAAAGGTTAACGAACAACATGCCAATTGCAAAAATACCAAAAAGCCAAATCTCTTTAAGAAAAGTTAGTTCGTATTCTATAAGTGCGACTTTTAATGTAGATATCCCTGTTTTATTAATCTTATATTGCTCAGAGTGAAAAATGTCTTTTTTAGTTAATGTAATTGATTGCGTATCACTAAAATAATCTATTTGATGTCCTCCTGGATATAAATCTAACGAATATGTGAAAATCCCAAAAACAACTATAAAGAAGTATATTAGCATATATCTATATCTATATTTCTTTCCGGTATTAATCTTCAACATCACTTCACCTCATTTTTTGAAGTCGTATATTCTAATAGTTATACGTTTTATTGACAGAAAAGTTACATAATTTTAAAAATACTAAGAGTTGTTCTTAAATAGAACAACTCTTAGTATTTTTGTTATTACAGTTTAAATTGGGAAATTGTTTTCTGAAGCTCCTCGGCTGATTGTTGTAAAGTTTGAATGGTTTTATCTAAATTTTCAACAGTAGATACTTGGTAATCCGCTGATATTGCCACAGTTTTCGTCTGTTCTACTGCCACATTTACAATGGCTGCAACCTGCTCCATTGATGCAAGAACCTCTTCAGAGCTTGCAGACATTTGTTCTGTTACTGCTGAAACATCCTGTACTTCTTCATTTACATGTAGTACAGATTTAAGCACCTTATTTAAGTCGTTTCCGATTTCTTCCACAGCTAGTGACCCATTCTGAACATCTTCTGCACTTTTAGCCATTTCTTCGAGCGCTTGAACTGTTACTGTTTGGAATCCTTGTATATGATTACGAATTTCTTCCGCAGAGTTCCTCGACATTTCTGCAAGTTTTCTAACTTCGTCAGCAACAATTGCAAAGCCTTTACCTGCTTCACCTGCACGAGCAGCTTCAATTGCTGCATTTAATGCAAGAAGATTCGTCTGATCGGCAATACCAGTAATAACTGAAACCATCTCTTCAATGGAATGATATTTAGCTCCTAAATCTTTTACATGTTTTTCAGTTGCGAGTACAGAAGCTTCCACATTTTTAATTTGTTGAACGACTGACTTGGAATTTGTTGCACTTGTAGTAACAAGTTCTGTCATGTCACTGGATGATGTGGCTACTAATGTAGAAGAATCGGCAATTCTCTGAATACCAATAGTCATTTCTTCCATAGCTGTTAATGCTTCATCATTATTTGTTTTCTGTACTTCAGAACCAGAAGCTATTTTATAAATACTTTCAGATATTTCATCATTTGACGTTCTAACTGACTTCATTACTTCCTCTAATTCATCAGATACTTTTAATAGTGAACCTGCTGTTCCATTCATATTTGTTAGAATAGAGGATAATTGTCCAATTGATTTTCGAAATGATATCGCAAAATCCGATATTTCATTACTCTGTTTTAAAGAAACAGTTTTCAATATCTCCTCAGCCCCCTGGAGGTCTCCATTTGCAAACCTAGAAGAAGCATCTTGCATTTTTGTTAATGGCTTCAATGAATTTCTAATATAACGAAAGAGTATAAAAGAAATGATTGCTCCTAAAAGAATTACCATTATCAAAGAAAAGGGAACAGATTCTTTTAAGCTTTTTTGTTGAATTACTTGGACATCTGCTGCAGAAATATCAACTGCTACAATTCCAATTGTTTCACCAGCTTCGTTTTTTAAAGGAGCATATGATGACAAGTATTCCCCATATACTTCATCCTCGACTATATCTGTGTAGCTTCCAGTTCCATTTAATGCACCTTCTACAGCTTTATAATCCGTTCCTTCACTTATATCTCCTGGTAAATAAGCGCTATCATCATCTTTTTCTGCAGCATCGACAAGTATTGTTGCTGTTTCTCCTTCTTTAGGAATATCCGTGATATACGCATACAATATGCCATTTTGTATTAGTAAATCATTTAACTCTTCTCTTAACTCCCAATACTTTTCATTTTGTTCAGGGTTCTTTTTAAATTCTTCATAGGCTGTGGTATCAACTAACGTAGCTATATTTTGCGCTATATTTATACCATTTTGCCCTAATGTATCCTTGACCGTGTTATTCGTATTATATATAAGGACAGAGATGAATAATGCCACAAGTACAAGTATTCCAATGACAAAATATAGTGTGATTTTATTTCCTAACTTAGAGGAATGTTGCTTCATAGCAATTTACCTGCCTTCTGTGGATTTGAGATGAATATGAGAAATGACAATGAGCCTAACAATAGTGCTATAAGAACTAAGAAGCTTAATCCATCAAATAGTTGAATAAATAGACCACCTAAGAAAGGTCCCGACAAACTTCCTAAACTAAAAAATATTCCGCACAATAGATTACCTGTTGGTAATAATTCTTTTGGTGTTAAATCGGTCATATACGAAATACCAAGTGAAAATGTGGAACCTACAAATATACCTGCTATAAAAAACAAACTTCCTACTACTAGAGCGGAGGTTTCGAACATACTAGCTACCCCAAAGGTCACTGCGCCACATGCTAGTACTAATATAAGCACTTTTCTTCTACCAATACGGTCACTTAATACTCCTAACGGTAGCTGTGAAACGACACCGCCTATAGAGAAGGCTGCAAGTATAAAAGATAGATCTTTAATTTCCAAGGCATTTCGAAGTCCATACACAGGATAAATTGCGTTTAAAGAGGATTCTAAAAAGCCATAGCTAAAAGGGGGAATAAATGCTATCCAAGCAACTGCAAGTGCTGCTCCAAATCGTTTCCATGTCCCTGATAACGACGCACTATCAGTAAAAACTTCTGGTTTCTCATTTTTAATGAAGAACACAAGGACCCAAGCGCATAAACAAAGAATACTAGAAATAATGAATGGTAAACCTTCAAAAATTTCGACCAACTGGACGAATAGAGGTCCTACCGCAAAACCAATTCCAAACGATAATCCATAAATAGCTATATTTCTACCTAATCGATGCTGTGGGGAAAAGCTAGTAATCCAAGTCTGCGTAGAAAAATGAAGTGCATGATCACCAATTCCGATCAATAACCGCAAAACAAACCAAAACGCTACACTTTTCCACAAAGGGAATAGCATTAAGGACACAATAACAAAAAGCCCACCGATAATAATAATCGGCTTATAGCCAAATTTTCGCAATGGAGGTTCCATAAACGGAGAAATTAATAATGTACCTATGTATAATCCAGTAGCGCTCAACCCATTTAAGGTTGCACTAATCCCGTCTTGTTCAAAAATAACAGATATTAAAGGTAGCAACATTCCTTGTGAAAAACCAGATATGGAAACAATAATGACTAAAATACTGAAACGTTTTTTTTCTTCTACTGTAAATTCATGCATAGTAATACCTCTTTTTATCCAAACTAATTATCTAATAGCATTAGTTTAGCAGAGAATACGTCTTGTTAATATAAATATTTACACAACAAAAGGCTCAGCCGGTATCTTTTAAGATAGTGGACTGAGCCGTTACATATAACTATTATTCACTTGTATATTCATAACTGCATTTTCGGCATGTTTGCCGGTGAAATGTCTAAACACCCTCCTTCTACTGATTAGAATGGTCGACTATTCACTACGGCCTCCCTTCTATGTATCTTAAAGATAATTTATCATATAAACAGAATATTGTAAAGATTGTAAATACACAAATCATTAAATTAACTCTTTAGACCTATCTTTTCTTTGAAAATTCCTTTATCCTATACATATAAAGTGAGGTGTTTTTCTGTGGGTAATCATATTTCAAATCCAGAACAACAAGTATCCTATTTAAAAGATCGACTACAAATGTTTTTAGAAGTATTAGACACAATCGAGCCCGAGACAACTGAACTTGAAGATATAGACCGTCTAATCCAAATGATGGATGACCTTGAATTAAAAATGGAGCAGTTTAAAAACACAAAAGAATAATCGAAAAGTTCGGAATGACTTCATTCCGAACTTTTTTGTTTTTGGCGTACGACTACTGTTCTCGGGCGGATAACCACTGCGCTTTGGCGCATACTCCTGTTCCTCGGGCACTCGATGGATTCGCGGGCGGATGACTGCCATTCTCGAGCGGATAACCACAACGCTCGGGCGCTACTACAGTTCCCTCGGGCGCTCGACGGATTCGCGGGCGGATGACTGCCATTCTCGAGCGAATAACCACAACGCTCGGGCGCATACTCCTGTTCCTCGGGCGCTCGACGGATTCGCGGGCGGATGACTGCCATTCTCGAGCGGATAACCACAACGCTCGGGCGCTACTACAGTTCCTCCGGCGTTCGATGGGTCCGTGCGTGGATGACTACGCTTCTCATGTGGATGGATGAATGAATTTTCCGGTGTCGCATCTACCACAAAAGCGTATTCTCAAGTATTTATTCCCCCGACAACTCTTTTTTTCATCCTAATAAAATAGTATACTTGTAATGTTTGTTACCTATATACATATCAAAGGAGCGTTTGCATCATGCAATTGGAGCAATTAGAGAAAAGTATTTATGATTTGATTACCGAAACTTCTACAAATTTACCGAAAGATGTTCGTCGTGCGATCAAAAAAGCAAAAGCAGCAGAAAATGCTGGTACACGTGCTGCGATGAGTCTGGATACGATTACAAATAATATTCAAATGGCCGATGATAATGTTTCTCCTATTTGCCAAGATACTGGTTTACCAACTTTCAAGATTAAAACACCTATTGGCGTAAACCAAATAGAAATTAAAGCTGCTATTAAGCGCGCTATAGCTACAGCTACTAAAGATGCAAAGCTTCGTCCTAATGCAGTTGACTCTTTAACTGGTGCGAACAGTGGAGATAACTTAGGAGACGGGCTCCCTGTTGTAAAGTTTGAGCAGTGGGAAAAAGACTATATCGAAATGAAACTAATTTTAAAAGGTGGCGGCTGTGAAAACAAGAATATTCAATATAGCCTACCAACTGAATTAGAAGGTTTAGGTCGTGCTGGTCGTGACTTAGACGGGATTCGCAAATGTATTCTACATTCTGTTTATCAGGCCCAAGGACAAGGCTGTTCTGCTGGATTCATCGGGGTTGGAATCGGTGGTGACCGTTCTTCTGGTTATGATTTAGCAAAAGAACAATTATTCCGTCATGTGGAAGATACTAATCCAAATCCTGATCTAGCAAAATTAGAGCAATATATAGTTGAAAAAGCTAACACATTAGGTATTGGTACAATGGGCTTCGGTGGTGAAGCGACTTTACTAGGCTGTAAAGTTGGCGTCATGCACCGTATCCCTGCTAGTTTCTATGTTTCTGTTGCTTACAATTGTTGGGCGTACCGTCGTATGGCGATTAATATTAACCCAACAACTGGTGAAATTATCGAATGGCATTACCAAGATGGAGAGAAAATTGAGTTCAAGGACCAATCCTCAGAAGAAGCTCCAAAAAAAATAGTGGAATTACAAGCTCCTATCACAGAAGAACAAATTCGTGAACTACAGGTTGGGGATGTCGTATCGATAACTGGTCGTATGTATACTGGCCGTGACGCAATACACCACCACTTGATGAGCCATGATGCACCAGTTGACCTAAATGGACAAATTATTTATCACTGTGGTCCAGTTATGCAAAAAGATGATGCTGGTGATTGGCATGTACGTGCTGCAGGTCCAACTACGTCAATACGTGAAGAGCCTTACCAAGGTGATATTATGAAAAAATTCGGCATCCGTGCAGTTATCGGAAAAGGTGGAATGGGTCCAAAAACACTTGCTGCTCTTTCCGAACATGGCGGAGTTTATTTAAATGCAATTGGCGGCGCTGCTCAGTATTATGCAGATTGTATTAAAGGTGTAGATGGTGTGGATCTGATGGAATTTGGAATCCCTGAAGCAATGTGGCATCTTCGTGTTGAGAAATTCACAGCAGTTGTAACAATGGACTCTCATGGAAATAGCTTACATGCTGACGTGGACAAGTCTTCATTAGAAAAGCTTTCTGCTTATAAAGAAAAAGTTTTTAGCTAATGTGATTCAGTTAATTTCATAAGTACTTATGAAACTAAAAAACAAACTATTATATATGAAATCACCTTTTTTTATTTTAATCAATTGTAGTGTCTAAAGTAGAATGTTCGATTAAAACAAAATAGCATTAGCACTAAGCCCTCCTTGACTTAAAAATACAAGTCAAGGAGGCTTTGTTATTGCTTGCGAAAAGTGTTCTCTTGTTTCTGCATCAATACGCTCGCTTCGAACTAATATTAAGCTTTTTTAAAGTTAATTCAATCTGTTGACTTATAAAAACCACTAGATTATAATAATTATAAATTAGTAATGAATATAAAGTGGGTTTCCTATTCGGAAGTCCATTTTCTTCATTTATAAGGACTATTAATATTGAAATTCATTATCAAGGAGGTTTTTATATGACAACGATAACTAATAAAAAATCTAACCCACTATTTCTTTCGAATTTAATGTCTCATGTGGAATTGGTAGCAGCTCTTTTTTCTGGGGTACTGATTCTTATTGCATGGCTATTAAGTAACGCACAGCAAGAAACAGCATCGATCATTTTCTATTTACTAGCATTTGTAATAGGTGGGTATGCAAAAGCCAAAGAAGGTTTAGTAGAAACATTTAAAGAAAAAGAGTTAAATGTAGAGTTGCTGATGATATTAGCAGCAATCGGATCTTCTATCATCGGCTATTGGACAGAAGGAGCAATCCTAATTTTTATATTTGCAGTAAGTGGTGCTCTTGAAACGTACACAATGAATAAAAGCAAAAAGGAAATTTCATCTCTCATGGAACTTCAGCCCGAAGAGGCATTGCGATTAAATAGTGATGGCACTACTTCACGAATCTCGGTGAGCGAGTTAGTTGTAGGTAATCAACTTATTGTAAAACCCGGTGAACGAATCCCCGCAGATGGGAAAGTTGTAAGTGGCAATACTGCAATTGATGAATCCGCAATTAGTGGTGAGTCTATTCCTGTAACTAAACAGTTACATGATGAACTATTCGCTGGAACAGTTAATATGAGCGGTGCTATTACGATGGAAATGACAAAGGAAAATGAGAACTCACTTTTCCAAAAGATCATTAATCTTGTGCAAACAGCTCAGGATGAAAAATCTCCTGCTCAACAGTTTATTGAACGCTTTGAAAGTACCTACGTGAAAATTGTTTTAATCTCAGTAGCATTTATGCTTTTCCTTCCTCACTTTGTACTTGATTGGGACTGGAACACAACATTTTACCGAGCGATGGTTTTATTGGTAGTGGCTTCACCTTGTGCTCTCGTAGCATCTATTATGCCAGCCACTTTAGCAGCAATTTCGAACGGTGCTAAAGTTGGTATATTATTCAAAGGCGGAGTACATCTGGAAAACATTAGTGAAATGAATGCAATTGCATTGGACAAAACTGGTACGCTAACTACCGGTAAGCCAGTCGTTACAGATTTCTTAGTACGACCAGATTTAGATAGAATGTCAGCCTTAACAACACTAGCAACTATCGAGGGACAATCCAATCACCCCCTAGCTATAGCAATTACAGCTTTTGCTAAAATAGAAGGCGTAGGATCTCTTCCACTAATCCATATTGAAGATAAACCTGGATTTGGAATACAAGCTACAATTGACGGAGAATCAGTATTAGTAGGAAAACCTGATTTTGTTAATAAAAACGATGCCTTTACCTTTCATAACGGAATTGCTTCTACCCTTACAGAAGAAGGGAAAACTGTCATCTTCATGCGAGATGGAAAAGGAATCGCTGCTGTTGCTGCTTTAAAAGACACAGTTAGAGAAGAAGCAAAAGTCGCGATTAAACAGCTCCAAGCACTAGGTATTAAAACAGTAATGCTTACAGGTGACAATGACAAAACGGCAAGTGTGATCGCAAAAGAAGCTGGAATTGATCAATATATTGCCGAGTGTCTACCAGAAACTAAAGTGAAACATATGAAAGCGTTACTTAAGGAACATAGCTTTGTTGGAATGGTTGGTGATGGCATCAATGATGCTCCCGCGCTTGCAACAGCAACAACTGGATTTGCCATGGGAGAAGGAACAGATGTTGCACTAGAAACTGCAGATATCGTTCTTATGAAAAATGACCTATCTAAAATTGCATATGCAGTGAAAATGTCACGTAAAATGCGTCGAATCGTTAAGCAGAATATCATTTTTTCAATAACTATAATCGCACTTTTAATCGTCTCGAATTTCCTTCAAGTAGTAGACCTGCCGTTAGGGGTAATAGGTCATGAAGGTAGTACCATATTAGTCATATTAAATGGATTGCGAATGCTCAATAGGAATATATAAGAGAATTAAAAACAGCCGATCTTTCTAGGTTAAAACCTGTTTCGATCGTTTCCGAAGTGCTTTAGACCGACGTTTTGCTATAGTATTACCTAGTGAATTTGTAGTGAGTATTGGTTGTGACTGCCGTCACAACCAATACTCACTTTTTCGGTAATCTTATGGCGTTCTCCTGTCCCTAGCCCTTCTACAACAATTAGAAACAGGTTAGTGCGTTTTTGGATAACAAGAGAAAAGAGACTTTCCAATTCATAGGTAAGCGCCAGAAGATACAATTTCTGGTGCTATTTCGCTTCTTTAGTTTATAAACACTCCCTATTTTTCTTTATTTCCACTAGTAGAATAAAATTGTCTGCTTTCCTCTATCAGCGAAAAATAGTATTTCTATTTCATCAGCGATTACCAATCATTTTGTCCCTATATTTGCGTTGACTAATCTTATCATCTAAGCGATATGCTTCTCCAAATCTTCTAGTGGGGTACTACCCCCGTTTGATTAGATTGTAAGGTGGCTACTCCAGCGGGAACACCGAGAAATTCTCGAGATGAACTGACCCCCTGGTACGGAAATCACAGTATTATTCATTCTCTCATGCTCCATGAGCCCAGTATTCACTGGACCTTTTTATATACCTTCTTAATCTTTAAACAAAAACAGAAGGACATCGATTAGACGCGTCCTTCTGTTTCCTTTTTTTCTAAAGCTATTTTACGTTCCTGCATAACTGCATTTATCTGACCACCAACCAACAAGATGATTCCAGAAATATATAACCATAACATTAATACAATAATCCCTCCGATACTTCCATACGTAGAAGAATAGTTAGAGAAATTACTAACATAAAACGAGAATCCTAATGATACGATAATCCAACCAAATGCTGCAAAAGCAGCTCCTGGTAATACACTTCTTAGGAATAATTTTGTATTTGGAACTATCCAGTACAATGCAATTAATACCACAAACATAATTAAGGGACTAATCGTCCATCTCAAATTATTCCAAAGCTTTACAAAGCTTTCTTCAAAACCAAAGTATGAAAATAGAATTGTACCAATTTGTTGACCGAATACCGGTAATACTAGCGCTACTATAAATAACATAATCATTAATAACGTAAATACAATAGATAATAGTCTAACGATGAAAAAGGGTCTTGTTTCTTCAAGTGCATATGAACGGTTTAAAGATTTTACAATTGCATTCATCCCATTTGAAGCAGACCAAATCGTACCAATAATCCCGATAGATAGTAACCCACCGTTCCTACTCACCAAAACTTCAGTCAATGTTTCCTCAATAAGAATATATACTTCCTGTGGTGCATAGTTTTCTAAGAGACGAAAGACTTGTGCCTCGTCTAAGTTTAAGTATGGCAATAAGGTTATTATGAAAATTAATAATGGAAATAGGGATAATAGGAAGAAATAGGCTAATTGTGCTGCAAAGCCTGCAATATCCGTTTTCTGAATATGTAGTATTAAATGCTTTATGTAACCAGACCATGTAGTAAGATCATGATGCACTTCTTCCTTCTTTTCATTCTTTTTTATATTTAGAAATTTTAACTTCTCGAACCAGCTGGGGCTTGAGGATGAAGTTTTTTTATTATCTTTTTTCTCATGAATATCTTTCACTCCATCCTCTCCTTTCTGTGCAACGATTACTTTTTTGGTTCAAAAATACTTTTTTCTTCCTTTTCTGGAACTACAATTGATTTGTACTCCTCTTTTGATTGAGAAAATGCATCTTTCGTATCTGTTAATAATGTTTTAACCTGAGGGGTGATTTCCTTTGCCTCGTTAACTTTTTCAGTTAAATACATTGCATCTGATGAAAACTGATCATAGACCGATTTCCATTTTGTTATTTGCTGTTCGATATTTGTTTTTAATTCTTCCCTATTTTTACTGTAATATTGAATTTCATTTCGAATGTATCTTGTTTTGTTCATAACTGAATCTCTTGTTTTTCTGTCAAGCATTGTTAGAGCTCCACCAACAACTGCACCACATATAATACCTTTTAAAAATTTATTTTCACTCATCCAAATTACCTCCAAGTTTAACTATATAGATGCTTTAATTATACCCTCACCAAAATAGAATCAAACAATATTTTCATTTATTTAAAAAATAGTCTTGACTAGCACACTGAATTTTACGAATATTGTAACAAGGGTAAATAATATGAAAGGATGATAGATTTCTTTTTAGACAATAACATAGGGGGTAATGTTGATGGAACAATTGAATGAGTTTTTAGGAACGGTATCATCCTTTTTATGGGGAATTCCACTCTTAGTATTAATAGTAGGTACTGGTATTTATTTAACATTGCGTTTAGGAATTTTACAATTACGCTTGTTACCTGCTGCATTGAAGCAAGTTTTCTCCAAAAATCATGATAAGTCTGCAGAAGGAGATATCTCACAGTTTCAGGCTCTCACTACAGCATTGGCCGCAACGGTTGGTACTGGTAATATAGTTGGGGTTGCCACTGCGGTAGTTCTAGGTGGTCCTGGGGCAATATTTTGGATGTGGATTTCTGCATTCTTTGGAATGGCGACAAAGTATGGAGAAGCGGTACTAGCTGTTAAATATCGTGTTAAAGATGCCAATGGTGAAATGGCCGGCGGACCTATGTACTATTTAGAACATGGTTTAAAACAAAAGTGGTTGGCTGTTTTATTCGCAATTTTTGGGGCAGTGGCAGCATTTGGTATCGGAAATGGAACACAATCCAATTCTGTTGCAGGAGTTGTAAATGATACTTTTGGAATTGAAACATGGATAACTGGAATTGTATTAACTGCTTTTGCTGCTTTAGTTATTCTAGGTGGTATTAAATCCATTGGTAAAGTTACTGCGATTTTTGTTCCTGTAATGGCGGTTTTCTATATTGTTTCTGGTTTAATTATTATGATTTTGAATGTTACAGCTATTCCTGAAGCATTTGTAACCATTTTCAAGATGGCATTTTCAACTGAAGCTGCGGCAGGTGGAGCAATCGGTGCTGCTATTAGATATGGTATTGCTCGTGGGGTATTCTCAAATGAGGCTGGTTTAGGTTCAGCCCCTATTGCTGCAGCTGCGGCAAAAACAGACCTTCCTGGTCGCCAAGGGCTTATCTCGATGACTCAGGTATTTTTTGATACATTTATCATTTGTTCAATTACTGGTATCACAATTGTCATGTCTGGAATATATACCGACAAAAGTTTAGCTGCAAATGAAATTACAACTGGAGCGTTTGGACACTTCTTAGGTGACTTCGGACCAATTGTAGTAGCAATTGGATTGATATTCTTTGCTTCATCCACGATAATTGGCTGGGCTTATTACGGAGAGAAATGTTTCCAATATTTATTCAAAAATCCTTCACTTCTAATTGTGTATCGTATTGCTTTTGTCTTGATGGTATTTGTAGGATCTGTTGTTTCATTAGATTTAATCTGGACTTTCTCAGATATAACTAATGCATTAATGGCTATTCCTAACTTAATTGGACTACTAGGACTTTCTGGTGTAATTATTTATGAAACGAAAAAAATTCAAGAGAAATTAAAAGAAGAAAAAGAGGCAGCAAAATCTATTTAGTGTTTGACATTGCAGGCTTAGCGTGAAATGATTAATTCTAATGTATGAAAGGCAGGTTACTACGAATGAATTTATCACAACCCTCAGCAGAAAATGTCACGTATATGATTGAAACAATTAAAGAGAAACTTCGTATGGTCAATGTAGATGCAATGAGATCAGAGGATTTCAATGCAACACAATATGATGATCTTGTTTACTTATACGAAATGGTTAAAAAAAGAGATACTTTTAGTCCCAGTGAAATGCAAGCAATTGCATCTGAACTAGGAAACTTAAGAAAATAAGTACAGAATCATGTTCATTAAAAATGGTTAGTCGTGAATAACATCACGATTAACCATTTTTTGTATATAAAATATACGTTTTTTGAGACAACCTATTATAATATAACAGTTATATCACTATCGTATTACCAGGAACACTGTCTTTATTCACTGGAAAATTTTGTGCCAGCTTATTTATTATTTTTTCGTTACTTGCTCTAACCCATTGTTTACTTGCTTCCATCTATGACTTACTTGCTGTCGTGAATGATTTACTTGCTCTAATCCTATATTTACTTGCGGATCATTACCTTTTACTTGCGGAACGGGTAATTTTACCAGAACACACACGAATTCACAGCTTTAATTTATAGAATTGAATACTAATAAAAGGCTATCTATTGTCATCATTACTGATAATAGATAGCCTTCTTTCTTATAGATTATTTAATTCAACTGCAATTTTAGATCCAACACGAGCATTATTATAAACAAGTTCGATATTGGATTCTAAAGATTTACCTTCTGTTAGTTCTTTTACTTTTCCTAACAAGAATGGAGTTACGTCTTTCCCTTTGATACCATTTTCTTCAGCTTCTTGTAGAGCAGTTTGGATAATCGTATTAATGTAAGACTCTTCCAATGAATGTTCAGTAGGAATAGGATTTGCAATTACTGCTCCACCATTTAACCCAAGATCCCACTTAGCTTTCAACATTTCTGCTACTTCTTTTTCATTGTTTAAACGGAAGTTTGCATCAAATTCACTTGTCGTTGTATAAAATGCTGGGAAAGAATCTGTTTGGAAACCTACAACAGGAACACCTTTAGTTTCTAAGTATTCTAAAGTTAAACCAATATCTAAAATAGATTTTGCACCAGCACAAACTACTGCAACATTAGTATTTGATAGTTCTTCTAAATCTGCTGAGATGTCCATAGTCGTTTCTGCGCCTCTATGTACACCGCCAATTCCACCGGTAACAAATAACTTAATTCCAGCCATTTCAGCACAAATCATAGTTGTTGCTACTGTAGTTGCACCAATTTCTTTTGAAGATACAACGTAAGCAAGATCTCTTCTAGAAGTTTTTCTTGCATCTTTACTTGTTCCTAGCGTTTCTAATTCTGCATCGGATAAACCAATTTTAATCTTTCCGTCCATGATAGCGATAGTCGCTGGAACTGCACCATTATCACGCACAATTTGTTCTACTTTTCTAGCAGTTTCAACATTTTGCGGGTATGGCATACCATGAGAGATAATTGTAGATTCTAGCGCAACGATTGCCTTTCCTTCTTGCATTCCTTTTGCTACTTCTTCTGAATAAGTGATATATTGTTTCATTTTTTATTTTCCTCCATCTCATTAGTTAAATTATTTCGAGAAAGCTCAGTTCTTACCGTATCGCTGGAGCGAATAGTTTTACTAGCGTTTACCATGCCTGTTTGTATGGTCGTTGTAATATCCTCACCATTCAACCAAGCATATAAAGTAGCGGAAACAAATGCGTCCCCTGCACCAGTGACATCAATCACATCCTCTACCTTAATTGCTGGAAAATAGGAAGTTTCCATGTCACTACCTGCGTACATTATGCCCTCACTACCCCAGGTTATAACTACATGGGAAATACCCTTCTGCACAAATAATCTTGTTGCTACTTCCCATGATTCTTTATCCTCAATATTTATACCTAAATACATTTCTGCTTCATCTTTGTTTGCGATTAACCATCCAATGCCCTCTAATGAATCAGGCATTCTATCCATTTTAGGTGAGGATACGGGTATTAAAGCAAGTGGTATATTATGCCCAATAGAAACAGTTCGGATGTATTCAATCACTTCTTTCGAGCAGTTCATGTCTATAATTATGAGCTGAGAATTCGTTAAATGTGTTTCATGTTTTTTCAAATAATCTACAGTCAACTGTTCATAGATATCCATATTTGCTAGAGCAAGAAGCATTTCTCCACTTGAATCTAGCACTGCCGAATATGTTCCAGTTGTGTAATTTGGTAGCTTTTCAATGGAAAATAAGTTCATCCAATTATTAGAGGCTTTTTCAATAGCTTCATATTCCATATCTGTTCCAACAACTGATAACAAACGTACAGTTTGTCCTAATCTACCTAAATTTTCCGCAATGTTCCTTGCAACTCCTCCTACACTTTGTATGCTAGATGTAGGGTTAGAAGTACCCATTTGGAGCTTATTGATCACTGTATATTTTCTATCTACATTGGCTCCACCTATGCAAATAATTTCTTTGTTCTCAGGTAAAATATAAGCTCTTCCTGTGATGTTCCCATTTTTTATCAATTGGGAAATAATATTGGCAACTGCCGGTCTAGACATTTTGAGTTCGTTTGCTATTTCCATTTGAGATGCATATGGATTTTCTCGCAGGTACTTTAAAATACTCACTTCTTTTGTATTCATTTGCTTACACCTCTCTTCCTCACTGAACATTTGTTTTAATTATAAACTTTTGTTTTATAAAGTCAAATAAAAACTGACAACCATCTTTTGGTTGCCAGTCTTTATTATTATTCAGGTTGGTCGTTTAAAGTACCATCCTCTAGAACGCGTGGTTGAATCAATACTTCAACTCTTCTATTTTTTGCCCGATCTGCTGGAGTATCATTGGAAGCTACAGGTCTAAATTCACCGTAACCTTTCGCACTAAAATATAGCGGATCTATCGTATTATTTCCTGCTAATATTTTCAGGAAATTCACTGATCGCATTACACTTAGCTCCCAGTTGGAAGAATATTCACTACTAGAGATAGGAATATTATCTGTATGACCAGTGATAACGACATTTCTAGGAGGATCAAATACAAGTAAATCGGATATATCTTCAGCAATTGAACGATACTCACCTTTTACTTCTGCTTCTCCAGTATCAAATAATATACTATCTCTTATCGTAACAAGTAAACCTTCATCGGTTAGTTTAGTAACAAACTGTTTTTCTAGCGCATTTACTGCTATATATTCATCCACACTATCTTGAATTTCGGAGAGTGCTTGCTGGTCTTCCATATATGCAGTGCTCTCTCCATCTTCTCCCTGACCTGAATCATCAGGAGCATCTGGCACTTCCAAAGGAGATGGCTGTTCAAAAATACCGGTTCCACCAGTAAGGACTTCGTTGAACGCTTGAGACATTTGTTCCAATTTTTGTTGATCTACAGAACTAGTAGCAAATAATACGATAAATAAGGCTAATAATAATGTTAAAACATCAGAGTACGGAAGTAGCCAGGCTTCACTTACTTCTTCCTCATGCTTATGTTTTTTATGCTTCTTTGCCAAGGCCAGCCTCCCCGCTTTCATTCAATACTTTTTTACGCTCTGACATAGATAGATAGGAAGCTAATTTTTGTTCAATAACTCGTGGAGAATCTCCTTCTAATACTGAAAGGATACCTTCTAGCATCATTGTCTTTTGTCTGATTTCTTGTTTAGATTTACGTTTTAATTTATTCGCAAATGGATGCCATAAAACGTACCCAGTGAATATCCCTAATAGAGTCGCTACAAAGGCAGCAGAAATTGCATGTGCTAATTTATCAATATCACTCATATCACTTAAGGCAGCTATTAAACCTACTACGGCCCCAAGTACACCAAGTGTGGGAGCATATGTCCCCGCTTGAGTAAAAATTTGAGCACCACCTGAATGTCTTTCCTCTAGTGCGTCAATTTCTTCTGTAAGTACATCTCTAATATAATCTGCATTTTGTCCATCAATTGCTAACGTAAGACCGTTTTTTAAAAATGGGTCTTCTACATCTGTTGACTTACTTTCAAGTGCCAATAATCCTTCTCTTCTTGCTAAATCTGCCCAGCTTGAGAACATTTTAATTACTTCCACATCTGGTACTAGTTTTGTTTCTTTAAAAATAACTCCAAAAATCTTAGGTACTCTTTTTAATTCTGCCATTGGAAATCCAATAACTATTGTAGCAATCGTACCGAAAATGATGATTAAGATTGCTGCCGGATTTAATAATGCACCCAATGTAACACCTTTTAAAACCATCCCAACTAATAATGAAACAAACCCTATTATTAAACCGAATACTGTAGACTTATCCATTCAACTTCCCCCACATTCTATTTCTTTCCTTTATTTCGGCTATATTCATATTTTTTTAATAATAATCTACCGATTGACTATATTAAATTTTCGAATTATGAACAAAATTTAACTTATCGACTAATTTGAATATTGATAATACAAGCGCAAAACTGATACTATGGAGATAATAATAGAAAGGAAGTATCCATATGACATCTTTTAATACAAAATTAGAAAACTATGCTTCTCTTGTTGTAGAAGTAGGAGTGAATATTCAACCAGGACAGAATTTATTTATTGCAGCTTCCACTGATAGCGTTGAATTAGTTCGATTGATTACTAAAAAAGCTTATGTAGCTGGAGCTAAACAAGTATTCGTAGATTTAACAGATGATGAAATCACACGATTACGCTATGAACTTGCACCTGGGGACTCATTTGATTTCTTCCCTTCTTGGAAAGCACAAGAAAAAGAATTGTTAGCAGAAGGCGGAGCTGCATTTATAAGCGTTGTTAGTCAAAGCCCTGACCTTTTAAAAGGAGTGGATTCCTCTAGAATTTCAGCGTTCCAAAAGGCTGCGGGTCAAGCATTAAGCAAATATCGTCAATATGTACAATCGGACAAAATCAGTTGGTCAGTAATAGCATCTCCATCTACAGAATGGGCTAAGAAGGTATTCCCTAAATTACCTGAGGAAGAACAAGTACCTGCCCTTTGGGAAGCAATTTTCCAAGCAGTGCGTGCAGATGTCACAAATCCTACAGAAGCATGGATTGAACATGATAATCTTCTACATACAAAGGTAGATTATCTAAACGAGAAAAATTATAAAAAACTTCATTATACAGCTCCTGGTACAGACTTAACGATTGAATTACCAAAGGGACATCTATGGTGTGGGGCTGGTAGCACAAACGAAAAAGGATTTTCTTTTATGGCTAACATGCCAACTGAGGAAGTATTCTCTGTTCCATTAAAAACAGGTGTTAACGGTTATGTAGCAAGTACTAAACCATTGAGCTACGGCGGGAATATTATTGATAACTTCACTATTACATTTGAACAAGGTTGCATTGTAAAAGTGGAAGCTGAACAAGGTCAAGAGGTGCTTGAGAACTTAGTTGCAACGGACGAAGGGTCACACTATTTAGGTGAAGTAGCACTAGTACCACATGACTCACCAATCTCTAACTCGAATCTATTATTTTATAACACATTATTTGACGAAAACGCTTCTAATCACTTAGCAATCGGTAGTGCATATGCTTTCTGTATAGAAGGCGGCAAGAAAATGAGTCGCGAAGAATTAGCAGAAAATGGCTTAAACGAAAGTATTACACATGTAGATTTCATGATTGGTTCAGAAAAAATGGATATTGACGGTATTAAAGAAGATGGAACTTCAGAGCCAATATTCCGAAATGGAAACTGGGCATTTTAATATTGTTAACTTAAATTCTATATATTTCTAGTTACAATTCTTTCATTTTTACGTTATAATAAGTACAAGAAAACAAGTGAGGTGTTATAAAATGGCTTTATACACAGTTACAGTGCTTGGTTTTACTGCAATTATGGGAATCGTAGGCTATGTAATTTTGCATTACTTTGGAAAAGGTATGAATTCTAAAGATGCATCTACAATAGATCCAAAACCTTTTCAATAACTCATAAAACAACCGTCGAGTAAGCTGACGGTTGTTTTTTTTATTTGTTATCTCTTCTCTTTTTCTTTTCAAATTAACTTCATTTCTATTACATTTAGATGACAAACTATTACTATTCGTTCAATTTATCTCGCTATACTATTTCAAATGACCTAAGATACTCTGAAATATATGTAAACTTCCATTATGTTACAAATGGCAACCTACTATTTATCTATTATAATTACTAAGTATGATTGGAATAGGAGGAAGACAAATGTTTTCAAACTCACATATTGGAATAGATTTAGGTACAGCAAATACATTAGTTTATACAAAAGGCAAAGGCTTATTAATAGATGAACCTACAGTAGTAGCAGTTAATACTAAAACGCGTGAAATCGTAGCTTTCGGTGAAGAAGCAAAAAAAATGATTGGCAAAACACCTACTTCAATCGAGGTAATACGTCCATTACAGGATGGAGTAATTGCTGATTTTGACATTACAACACAACTACTAAAACTTATAATGCAAAAAGCAGGGAAAAAACTTGGTACTTCTTTAAGAAAACCGACTGTAATTGTATGTACACCATCTGGTGCAACTTCTGTAGAAAGAAGAGCTATACAAGATGCTGTAAGACAAAGTGGAGCAAAAGATGTTCAATTAATGGAAGAACCCGTAGCTGCAGCAATCGGTGCAGGTCTTCCAGTAGATGAGCCTGTCGCAAGTATGATTGTAGACATTGGTGGTGGTACGACAGAAGTTGGCATTATTTCTTTTGGTGGAGTAGTAGCGTCCCATACAGTAAAGGCAGCTGGAGATCGTATGGATGAAGCAATTATTCACTTTGTTCGAAAAGAGTACAATGTTATTATTGGAGAAGCCACTGCTGAGAATATCAAAATGACTATAGGACATGCATTGGTTCCTCATGCAGTAGAACAAATGCAAGCTACTGGTAGAGATGTTGTTAGTGGATTACCTAAGACTATTCATTTATCTTCTACTCAGATACAGGGTGTTCTATCTGAATCATTGGAAACTATTTTAGAAGCAATACGCGCAACACTAGAAACCTGCCCTCCTGAGCTTGCAGGAGATATAGTTGACCATGGCGTAATCTTAACTGGTGGTGGAGCATTACTAAAGGATATTTCCGAGTGGTTAACCCAGGTCATTGAAGTACCAGTTCATCTAGCACCTGAGCCATTACAGTCCGTGGTTATAGGGACAGGAAAATCCTTCTTTGTATCAGACCGAAAACAAAAACTAGCAAAATAAAGTGGAACTTTATTCATTGAAATTTGGTTTATTCCTCTTTCGAATAAAGTTATCTCTACTATAAAAGCAAGAGAGTTGTCCACTATGGCGAACAACTCCCTTGCTTTTTACATACTTATAGATTATGTTGCATTCTAATTATTATAAACTTTATAACCGTTCCGCAAGTAAGTAGTATTTAATCAAAAATAAAAGATGGATCTCAGCAAGTAACTTCTTGTGCCGGGCAAGTAAATGTTTAGGAAGGTGTAATAGCTCTTTATATTTAGGAAGCAAGCTGTTTCATGCTCCCCATGCCTCTCCAAGGTAGTCACTATGAGCTCTTGTCGAAAGCCCTTCTCAGCAAAAGTCTCATTTTAGTCAGGTTCAAGTATTAAGTAAAGCAATTATCTTTCATTTCCTATAAAATATAATTACAACCTAAAGGAGGAATACTATGCCAAGCTTACATGAGATTTTAAAATACAATGATCACTTCGTGGAAAATAAACTATACGAACCTTTTTTAACTACCAAGTTTCCAAATAAACGTATTGTTATCTTAACTTGCATGGATACTAGGTTAACAGAAATGCTCCCAAAATCCATGAATTTTAAAAATGGTGATGTAAAAATAGTTAAAAGTGCCGGAGCAATCATTAACCATCCATTTGGTGGAATTATGCGGAGCCTTATCGTAGCTGTTTATGAGTTACAAGCCGATGAAATATATGTAATTGGTCATCATGACTGTGGTATGAGTGCTATACAAACCGATAAAATTATGGATAAAATGATTACTCGAGGAGTAGATCCACGTGTATTAGATATCCTAAATAATTCCGGTGTGAACTTAGAAAAATGGTTAGAAGGTTTTTCTAACGTAGAAAGCAGTGTATTACATAGTGTAGAAATGATTCGAAATCATCCACTTATGCTTCCTGAAATTCCTGTTCACGGACTGATTATTGACCCTGAAACTGGTCGATTAGATTTATTGACAGACGGTAATGTCGACAAAAAATAAATTATTTCCCAGGAAATCGACAGAAATAGTATAAAAAACGGCTTATTCAGTTTTCATGAATAAGCCGTTTTTAAATTTCTCAAGTATACTCTTGCCCTTTCAATGCTCTTCAGTTAAGGATGCATATATATAATGATCTTGCCATTTACCATTGATATAAAGCAGTTTTCGTAGAAGTCCCTCTTGCATGAAACCATTTTTTTCTAAAACTTTAATAGAGCCGTTATTATGCGGAGATACATATGCTTCGATACGATTTAATTGGACGTGCTCAAATCCAAATATTTTTACTAGGTGAACTGCTTCAGAAGCAATCCCTTTTCCAATATAAAGCTCATCCATGGAATATCCAATAAGCCCACTTGAAAATGGCATTCTCTTAATACTGTATAGTGATACACTACCAATCATTCTTTCTGTTTGATGTTCGAAAATACCGAAGCTATATTCTCTTTTTTCCTTCGATAACGTGAGAGATTCACGAATCTTCTCCCGTTGAACAGAAGTTGTGTAATAATCATCCCGATGCAGAGGTTCATAAACGGACCAATACATCTTATTACGATAAGTAAGATCCGCTAAGGCTGGTGCATCTTTCGTATTTAATGTTCGTAAATAGCATGTATCTCCTTCTAGATAAATCAAACACCTTCACCCTTTTGCGTTAGTTAATTGGATAAACTCACTCACATCTTGAATACACAGATCAATACCTTTTAGCCAAAATGCTTCCTGTGTAATGTCTTCATTTAAATGTTTCATCGCTAAATCTTCTACTGACATTACAGCTGTGTCCTGCAATAAAGCAATATATTTTTCCTCAAAGTTTGCGCCTTCGCTTATAGCTTTTGCATAAATACTTAAAGAGAATAGGTAACCAAATGTGTAAGGGAAGTTGTAGAACGGTACTTCCGTAATATAAAAATGCAACTTTGATGCCCAAAAGTGCGGATGTGTTGTATCTAATGCATCACCATATGCTTCTTGTTGGGCTAACTCCATTAATTCATTTAGGCGTGCAGCAGAAACAATTCCATTTTTACGTTCCTCATAAAATCTAGTTTCAAATAAGAACCTAGCATGGATATTCATAAAAAATGCTACACTACGTTGAATTTTATCTTCCAGTAAAGCAATTTTTTCATCATCTGTTTTTGCTTCTTTTACTGCAGCATCCGCTACAATCATTTCGGCAAATGTAGAGGCAGTTTCAGCAACACCCATTGCATATTGACGATTCATCCAGTGTACTGGTCTTAAAGCGTATGAATGGAAGGCGTGACCTAATTCATGAGCTAATGTAGAGACATTGGACATTGATCCACTATACGTCATGAAAATACGTGATTCCTCTGATACAGGCATTCCTGTACAAAATCCTCCCGGACGTTTGTTTGGACGGTCCTCTGCCTCTATCCAACCCTTTTCAAATGCATTTCTTGAAAATGATTCTAATTTCGGTCCAAATTCTTTAAAATGCTTTAATATAAACTCCGCACCTTGTTGATAATCCATTTTCTCTGTAGAAGTACTAACTGGTGCATCTAAGTCATACCAATGCATTTGTTTTTCGCCTAGCATTGCCGATTTTTTATTTAAGTATTCTACGAATGGAGCTTTATTTTTCGAGATAGCACCCCACATTGCATTTAGTGTTTCTTCTTTCATGCGATTAATATGAAGAGGCTCCTCTAAAACTGAATCCCATCCTCTTTTTTCGTAAATTGCAAGACGGAAGCCTGCAATATGATTTAGTGTTTTCGCAAAGAACTCCTCTTTATCTGTCCAAGCAGCTTCTAACGCTTCAAATGACTCTTTACGAATCATTGCATCCTCGTGGGAACTAAGATTATTTGCTTGACCAACCGACATTTCTTTTTGTACACCATCTATAGTAAGTTTAATGCGAATATCACCGACTAGTAAATCATAAAGTTGACCCCATGAATGATAGCCATCCACTCCTAGTGTCGTAATCATGTCTTCCTCTTTTTCAGAGAGCATTCGCTTTGCTTCATCTCTCCATTCATTTAACACAAATGCAAAAGGAGAAAGTTCTGTCGTTTGAAGCAGTTCCTCCCACACAGTTTCCTTCGTTTTACTTAGCACTTGTTGAATGGTTAGCATTTGAGAAGAGAACTTAGCGTATAGCGACCCTACCTCGCCCTGTAACAATGCCGCCTGCTTATCCGTTGTATCCTGTGCTAAAAAACACCCAATTACTGCTCCACCTTCTGATAAATTAGTTGCTATATCTTTTAGCTCATTAACCATTTTCTCGATATTTGAGACATCGGCAATAGATGTTGGTGAATCAAAGTCTTTTAGTTTAGTTTCAAAGCTGCTTAGCTTTTCTTTTACTTTATCCAAATGGCTTCTTAGAGATGGTGAGTTACTTCCCCCTTCAAAAAAGCGATCGAGATCCCAGACAACCGGATAAGTTTGTTCAATCATCTAAATATTCCTCCTATATTGACAATTATTTTAGAATTCTAGTATATCATGTTTTTCTAATACAGATTGTTTGATTTTCGTCACATAACATTCATAATTCTAATTTGTTGTTGCTATATATCAAAGGTATACTTATTAAATAGAAGGAGGCAGCTGAATGTTTAAAATAATCCTTTTAATGTTATTTTTTATATCTACTGTAATTGTTAAACTATTATCTATTTTACTACCCATAAATGGTCAAACTAGTGGCGAGATATTCAACAGACTTCCCGTATTTTTTACTCCAGCAAATTATGTGTTTTACATATGGATTGTTATTTTTATATTATTAGCTTGGTGGATTTGGAACAATATGAAGGATTATAAATCTTCTCGTCCTATTCCTACGAAGCGTATTCTATTATACGGAATAGCCTCTGTGTTATATATTTTGTGTATATTAAGCTGGCATTACGAACTGTTTGGATACGCTTTTGGTTTTCTCACAGTCTTACTAAGCTGCTTGTTTAAATTGTATCTAACCTATCCTTTAGATGATTTAAGCCGAAAAAATCGATTGCCAATTTCCTTCCTTTTAGGTTGGACATTTATCAGTTTCTTCACAAACCTATCTTATCTCCTAACGTTTTATGAATTTGATGGATTTGGTATGACAAAATCACTTTGGGGAGTTATTTTCTTAACCATTGCGACAGCTATAGCTCTTCATTTTCGTTATCATTATTTAGACCGTCTTATGCCAATTGTTTTTATCTGGACTTTCATTGGAGTAGCAATTCACCACAACTTTAGCGAACTACTCCTAACCGCAGCATCCATTTTTCTAAGCTGCGTCCTAATCGTGGGGATTATATTCTTTAAGAAAAGCACAAGACCCCTTTAAAGTTAAAACTTTTTAGGGATGCTTGGTTGTGACAGACCTCACAACTAAGCATCCCTTTTTTTGTTAATATTATGACGTATTGCCTGTCCGCCACTCTCCTAAAACTTCAACACCCACGGAAATCCGCAGTATGTTAATCCATATTCTTAATTTAAAAAAAGCCTTCGAAAAAGTAAATTTCGAAGGCTTTTTGTTTTAGTCTAATTTAGTTAAAAATATAGGAGCACCTTTTGTTACAACAATTGTATGCTCAATCTGTGCTACTAACGATTTATCGGGAGTTACAAATGTCCAACCATCACCAGATTCTACAATATGCTCTGCCTTTGCAGAAATAAACGGCTCTACTGCTAAAACCATTCCTTCTTTTAATATCGTAGGATCCCATGCATCATAATAATTCAAGACATGTTGTGGAGCTTCATGTAACGATTTTCCAATACCATGCCCAGTTAGGTTCATAATAACATGCAAGCCATTATCTTTAGCTTCTCTAGCAACCGCTTTTCCGATTTGGTTTAAACGAGAGCCTGCTTTCACCTTCAACATAGCCCGTTCAAATGCACTCTCTGCCACTGCACATAATTTTTCTTTTTCTTCATATCCCTCACCAACAACAAAAGAAATACCTGTATCTGCAAAATATCCATCACAAGATCCAGACACATCAATATTCACAATATCGCCTTCTTGAATTACGCGAGAACCCGGGATACCATGAGCAACTTCTTCGTTGACGGAGATACAAGTATATCCTGGAAAATCATATTCACCCATTGGTCCAGAAATCGCACCATGCTCTGTAAATAACTTTCCGCCAATCTCATCCAGTTCTTTCGTTGTAATACCAGGTTTAGTTGCAGCCCTCATCACATCTCTTACTTCTGCAACAATACGCCCTATTTTTTTTAATGCCACTAACTCTTCGTCAGTTTGTACAATCATCTTAACAAGATCCCTTCTTCACTAAATGTACTCTAATCATATCATATTTAGTGAGAATTCGGCAGTGCAAGGCGCGGAGCTTTAACAAATAAAATGGAACAAATGAAAGCAGCAATTAAAAATACAGGAATCATATAAGTAGAATTATAGATTAATGAATACAAAATGACGTTTTGATCGCCAGCAAATTCACCAAAGAATAGAATACCTGAAGTCACATGTGCTAAATAACGAAGAAAAGCAGCTATTAATGCTCCTAAGACAACCGCTGTAATCATTTTCACTTTATCTTTTTGTTCAAATGCCTGTAAAAATGCAGGTCTTAAAAACCCAGCGAACCCTGCAACCATAAAGGCGATGAAATAATCAATTGCAACCTGTGCAATAACTATTTCAAATGATAATGGCGCTGCATAAAATCGCCCTGTTACCACTTGTAGCACACCTATTAAAAATCCAGTAGCAAGACCTGCAACTATACCACGACGAAAGGCCATTAAAATAACAGGTACAAGAACGAATGTTACGGAGCCGCCCTGTGGCATTCCAAAGCCAATCATATCTAAAACATATCCTAACGCCGCAAAAATAGCGATTTCCATTAATATTAATACACGTTGATTTTTCATGACAATCCCCTTTTTTTGACCACAAAAAAACGACCCCCGGGATAGACCCAGACATCGCGCGATTGTCAGTTTCCATCCACATCCCTACGCAAGCACTAACTTACAGGTTCAAAGGGTACTATCTCAGCCACTATTGTGGCGCCCCTTGTGGTTTGAATTATTTAGTTCGAATTCATTGTATCTGAATAAAATGCCTAATGCAACCTTATTTGTTTCATTTGTTATACTAATGAAATAAATATATGCAAAAGGGGATGTTCACATGCTTACATTACTAAAAGATCTGGTACGTATCAAAAGTGACACAATCGAAAGTGCAAATAATGCTTTATTATTCTGTGAAAGTTGGCTAGAAGAACGTGGGATTCATACAACTGTCTTACAGCATGAGGGAAAGTTGATGCTAGTAGCAGAAATAGGAATTGGTGATGAATGTATGATTTGGAATGGGCATGTAGATGTTGTTCCAGGTAACCCAGAGCAATTCGAGCCATTTATAGAAGGTGATCTTTTATATGGTCGAGGAACTGCTGATATGAAAGCAGGAGTTGCTGCGATGATGCAAGCTTTTTACGAGCTTTCTAAAGAATCTAAAAGTCTTACTAAAAAAATTCAGCTTCATATTGTAACGGATGAGGAAACCGACGGTAAAACTACCAAGTTTTTAGTTGATCAAGGATATACTGGTGACTTTGTTATATGCGGCGAGCCTACCCACCTCCAAATTGGTTTACAGGCAAAAGGAATTATTCAGTTTGATGTAATACTGAAAGGTAAACCTAGTCATGGTAGCCGTCCATGGGAAGGAAAAAATGCAATTGAGCAAGCTTTTCTGTTTGACCAACAGCTACGCACTCTCTCTTTTTTAACTGCAAGCAATGAGTTCTATGATTATCCTTCCTTAAACTTGGCGAAAATACAAGCAGGTGATCGCTATAACGTTGTTCCCGATGAATGTATAATAAGCTATGATCTTCGCTTTGTTCCTGGCCAGAATATGCAGAGTATTACTTCAGAGATTAAAAAGTTGGCAGAGAAATTCCCTAAAAGTGAATTTAAGATTCAAGCGACTGCACCTGCAGTAACAACGGAAGCCATTAATCCTTTTATCGAACGTATTGCACATGTTACTTCACAGTTCATCGGAAAACCTGCTGTATTATTTGGGCAGCATGGAGCTGCCGATGCTCGCTTCTACGCGGAAGCTGGAGCAGGTGCAATTGAGTTTGGACCAAGTGGAGGGGATTGGCATGGTGTAAAAGAATATGTATCTATTTCCTCTCTGGAAAATTACAAGAATATTTTAGTTTCCTTATTTAAGAAATGAAACATATAGCTGAGTATTTTGTTAAAAATTGAGGAAAGGAGGTTGAATAGACTGGATAACCCTAAAATTTTATCAGCACTTTCTTATTTTAGTGTATTGTTTGCTCCTTTTTTATTGCCTATTATCGTTTATTTTATATCACAAGATTCTAATGTAAAATATCATGCGAAAAAATCATTAATTTCCCACATTATACCTGTAATATTGTTAATAATTTTATTCATTAGTGTTTTTACAAGCTTCACCCCCATTGCATCGGGATTTAATGAACAGCCTTCCCTATGGATGGCTGCCGGACCTTTAATACTTATCGCGATTTACATGCTCGTATATGTAATAGTAATGATTTGGAATATAGTCCAGGGCATTAAAGTTTTACGATAAAGAGAGAGTTTATGTATTGGAGTTTGAGGGTACATAACTATTAATATCGAAAGCCAAGGAGCGATACCGATGAAAGTAAAAAACCTAGTCAAAACAGCAATTAAATTGGCACCAATTGTTTATCCTATTATACGTAAAGTCATAAAATCTAAAAAAAATGTACGTTAAAAAGCTGTCCTCTTTTGATTTGGAGGACAGCTTTTTTAGGTTTGCACAACATTCATCAACTTATTCAAAACATTGGGTAAGGTCCAAATACCATAAGTCATTCAAAATGCTAAATTAATGGCTTCATTTCTGATAAAGAATAGTATTGGTCCATTTCTACTGATCTTGAAACAGGAGATTTCTCTTGTTCTCTAGATGCATTCAAAATTTGTTCAAAAGTAAGCGGATTAGGTGTTGGCAACTCGTTATGTGTAACTACTAATCCATTGTTGTATTGCGAAAAGAATGCATTTGCCATTATACGGTATCCTTCCATCGTTGGATGGACGTCTGCGGGATTTGGTAATAACTTAGTAGCATTTACACCGAATGGTTCTTCCACAGACACATATGTCGCACCATTGACCTCAGACTCTTTTTTTAAAATTGTATGCAATCGGTCTAGCTCTTTTTTTATACCTTCCTTTTGAGATGCTCTCACATGAGGATAGGCAAAATAATAACCCATTACATAAATTTTGGCTTTTGGCGCGATTGCCTGTACCTCTTTAATAATCTGCCCTATATTTTTTCGAACATTATTTAATGCAAAATCAGCATGGAGTTGCTGATAAGCAATAGAACCACTTGATGAATTCACTTGCACCATTTGCAGTAAGTCATTGGCTCCCGCTGATATTGTGACTAATGTAGCGTTTTTCAACGTTTCCTTTGCTTCGTCCGTTTGAACCTTAGTAAGCACATCTGCAGTTGTATAACCTGGGAATGCCAACGCTTTTGAATAAAATGCAAGTTGACCAGTCCTAGTTAGCTTCTGTGCTATTAAATCTGTATAGCCGGTATCTATAGCTCGATTCGGTGTTTGTCCTGCTGCTAGGGAATCTCCAATCGCAATATAAACTTCGGAGCCCTTGGCATCTACTGTGATAGTTCCAAATGAAACAACTAGAATAATTAAAGTACAGACCCATTTTTTCAAGCTGACCAACTCCTTAAAAAGCCCATGCACCTTTTATGAATATAGGCTCCATTGTTCCATCTGCTAGTTCTCCCATAATGTCCATGTCCCCGCTACCTATCATAAAGTCTTCATGTACAATGGATGTGTTAATACCTATTTGTTCTAATTCACTTTGAGTTAAACCACGAGCACCCTCAACACATGTAGGATATGCTTCCCCTATAGCAAAATGGTTAGAGGCATTTTCATCAAATAATGTATTAAAGAATAATACATTTGAAGCGGAAATAGGTGATTTATGTGGCACTAAAGCTATTTCTCCTAAATACTTCGCTCCATCATCTGTTCCAATAAGCTCTTGTAATAGCTTCTCACCAGTTGCAGCTTTTATAGAAGTAATCTTTCCATTTTCAAAAGTTAGAGTAAAATCATCTATTACATTTCCCTGATAGACGAAAGGCTTTGTATTTTTCACATAGCCATTTACTCCTGTTTTAAGTGGTGCAGTATATACTTCTTCTGTTGGCATATTAGCAATGAACGGAACGTTTTGACCATTTTTACTTGCTCCTGACATCCAAATATGTTCTTTCGGAAGTTCAACTTGAATATCTGTTCCTTCTGCTTTATAGTGCAGCTTTTTAAAGCGCTTATCATTTAGTAGAGTTGCTCTACTTTCAAGGTTATCAATATGTTCTTTCCACTTTTGAACTGCTGTTCCTTCTCCGATGCGTACTACCTGGAATATTAACTCCCAAAGTGCTTGCATTTGTTCCTCCGGCTTTAGGTTTGGATATACCTTTGCAGCCCATTTTTCTGAAGGCATTGCAACGATAGACCATGTAATAACATCATTCATCACTGCTTTTCGATAATTCTCTAACGCTTTGCCACTTGCCTTTTGAAAGTTAGATATACGGTCAATCGAAACACCTTCTAATAAGTCTGGGTTATCTGCATCAATCCATAATAATGCACCTTTATTTTCGATTAGTTCATCACGTTGCATAGCAGCCCATTTAGGAAATTCATTGAACGCTTCATCAGGTGCATAATCATAAAATGCACGTGCATTTACTTCATCTGTATAGTTTACGTCAACTCTTTTCGCGCCAGCCTCATATGCTTTTTTCACTATTAATCGTGTAAAATCGATTGTGTCCGTAGTCGTATTTATAAGTAGTGGTTGGTTTGGCTGTATATTCAGACCAACCTTTACTACTAATTCTGCATACTCTTCAAGCTTTTGTTGAAAATCCATCATTATTTCCCCTTTTGACTAATAGTTTTAGACGATCCTTCGATTAATTCACCACGGTACCATACTTTTTGAACTGGTTTTTTAGGAAGCTCTTTTGTCCACTTTTTAAAAGTCTTTTCATCGGCATAAGTTAACAATGTCATAACCTCGCCATCAGCCCCCGCACGACCAGTGCGCCCTGAACGATGTAAATACTGTTCAACTGAATGTGGTACATCTACATGAATAACATGTGTTAGACCAGAAATATCTAAGCCTCTTGCTGCCACATCAGTAGCGATTAGTAAACTCACCTTACCGCTTTTAAAATCATCCAATGCTTTCTTTCGTTCATCCTTTTTCATTTCTGAATGAAGAGACACAATCGGTGCATCTCTGTATGCAAGTTTAGCGTCTTTCATTAAAAGCTGATCTAGACTATTTACAAATGCAAGGCCACGCATCCCTTTTAAATAAGAAATCTTGCGCAGTAACTCGGTTTTATCGCGAGGTTCAGTCTTCACGAAGCTGTGGACAACTTCACCTTGCGAAGGAATGTCCTCTGCGGATACTTGAATGCGAACTGGATTCTTCATCATACGTTCTGCAACTAATTCTATTTCTTCCGTAATAGTTGCAGAAGTCACAATCAGCTGACTTTCAACTGTTGCATCGACTAAGCTTTTAACAGTTGTACGATGCTCTCTACTTAAAAGTTGGTCCCCTTCGTCTAAAACAACGATGTTTATTTCATGCATTTTTAGTTTTTTAGTTTTTACTAGCTCTTGTAATCTGCCAGGAGTTCCGACAACAATTGTCGGCTTCTTTTTAAGAACATCAATCTGTCTATTAATATTTGCTCCTCCAATTAATTGAGCAACTGAGATATTAGTATCTTTAACCCATTCACGGAATACCTCCACAATTTGCATACCAAGTTCTTGAGAAGGAATGATTACCATTGCTTGTATTTGTTTCTTGGCAGGATCAACTTTCTGCAAGATTGGAAGCACATAAGCTAGTGTTTTCCCAGTTCCTGTTGGTGATTCTGCAACTACGTCAGAGCCGTCCAAGAAATGTGGAATTAGTTTAGATTGTATAGGCATTGGAGATGTAAAATTTGCATCCTGCCATTTTTTCTGTAATGTCTCGTTTAAATTAGTTATAAAAGTCAATTTTGTTTCCACCTTATCCGTATTTAAGTCAAGTGTACCATATTTTTTATATCGACTATTGTTTATAGATAATACATTGGACTTACTTTTTTTCTCAAAAAAAGTGCCCTTTAAAAAAGGCACTTATCTTCTTTCATCTTCAGTTGTATGTTCTTTCATTAATTCATAAAAATTTAACTCATATAGTTGTCTTCCATCAATTTTAAATATACCTTTGTTTACAAACTCTTCAATAATTTCATCCCGTTTTTGCTCTGTTTTTGATTCTCTAATTTTCATCATACTGAATGTCTCCTTACAATGTTATTACAATTATCTATTTACCCATTCTTAGCTTTCATAAACTTTTTTTAAAAGCCTTTGTAAATGATGGGAAAGCTTTGCGAATAAAGAAATAGCATAGATAGCCAAGAAAAGCACCGAGCGTATTTAACCATAAGTCGTCAACGTCACTGCTCCTGCTTTGAGGAACCTGCATTATTTCAATAAATAAAGATATGCATAGACCTGCCAATATAGGAAAAATGAAAAACTCCATTTTATTAAAGAGTAGAGGTAAGAGAAATCCAATAGGTATAAAAAGAATTATATTACCAAGAAAGTTAATATAAAAAGGCTGCCAAAATCCTAGGTATACAATCGCATTATACGTTTCTTTCACAACACGAAACAACTCCAAATTGACCCCAGTTGTATAGGCAGGCACCTCACCTATTTTTGGTATTATTGTTTGAGAAAATAAACCAACAAGCACAGAGAAAAAAACTAAAATGCCAAGCTCATGTAAAAACTCTTTTAGCTGGAACCCTCTCTTTTTCCAACGAAACAGTCGCCAAATGACGATCAATGGAAATGCGATCCCTATAAAAAACAACATATCATCTATATAATTTATGATTACATACATCTACTCACCTTCAAATAACTCTTCTAAAAATTTTTCCCTATTGTCTAAGAAATATTTTGTAATTTGGTAATGCCCTGTCATTTCATAGCTGATTTCCTCAATCTCATCGTCATCAAAGCTTAGGATTGTCGCTTCTGGGTAGCCTAATATTATTGGTGAATGAGTAGCAATGATAAATTGACAATTATTTTCTTTGATCAAATCATGCATTATACGTAAAAATGCCAATTGCCTCTGTGGTGATAATGCTGCTTCAGGCTCATCTAAAAGATAGATAGCTTGTCCGTTAAAGCGATTTAGAAACAAAGAAAGAAAAGATTCTCCATGTGATTGCTCATGAAGAGAGTTACCACCATAGCTATCAAGGACACCCCGTCCAGGATTGTCTCTTTCCAGTTGGTCAATATGTGAAGCAAATTGATAAAAGGATTCTGCTCTTAAAAAGAAACCATTCGTAACTTTTGGCATCCAGGAAAGTCTAAGGTACTTCCCAAGTGCACTTTCTGAAGCGTCCACATCATATAAATTATTGCGGCTACCTCCAGCGGTATTAAATTCACATTTATCTGCAATTCCCTCTAATAAAGTGGATTTTCCAGTCCCATTCTCTCCCACAAAAAAAGTTACAGGAGAGGTTAGCTCTAGTTCTTCAAAGTTACTAATAGCTGGAATTGTGAAAGGATATTGACTTTCCACTTGTGGCTCTTTGAAAAGGGATACTCTATTTAAAAACATATGATTACTCTCCCACTCATATCATTAATTATTACTTCTGAAGAAAGGTTGTTTGCCTTGGATCTACCTGTTCGTATAGAAACGAAATATATTAAGAAAAGTTCACCAAGTATTAACGTTTATTATCCTATTGTAACTAACTTACCTCATCCAGCAGTAGAAAAAAAGATAAATGCAGATATTATTCATGCACTAAACAAGCTTTTAATAGAACAAGGATTTTACAGTGAGCATTTAGTAGAAATGGTCGGTACCTATGAGATTAAAACAAATGAACGAGGAGTTCTGAGCTTAAGTTTGACTGTCTATTCATTTACAGGAGGTGCGCACGGTCTTACAATTACTAAATCTCTTACCTTCGATGTCAAGACTGGCAAACAGTATGTACTTAACGACCTGTTTAAGCCGGATAGCAACTATGTGAAAGTTCTCTCTGAAATGATTGAAAAGAAAATGGTAGAGTGGGATGTACCTCTTTTAGAGGATTTTACACAAATACGTAGTGACCAAGACTTTTACATCGCTGATCACTCCCTTGTCATTTATTTTCAAGTGTACGAATGGACTCCATACGTATACGGCTTCCCCTACTTCCCAATTACCATCAAAGATATAGAAGGAATTATACGGGAAGGTGGAATTCTAGAAAAAATGATTCCGTTCTAGTGACAACCACTCTTTAGTACGGTAAAGTATTAATCAAATACGTGCTGGAGGATTCAGATAATGAAAAAAGCAATTTTCTTTGACTTAGATGATACTTTACTATGGGATAACAAAAGTGTATCCGTCGCATTTCAAAAAACATGTTCTTATGCTGCTACACAGGTTAATGTCGATCCACTTGCATTAGAACAATCCGTTCGTGCAGAAGCAAGCGCATTGTACGATACATATGAAACAAGACCATTCACTCAAATGATCGGTATTAATCCTTTTGAAGGACTATGGGGAACATTTGACGACCCTTCTGAGGATTTCCAAAAAATGAAATCCACCATACCTGCTTATCAACAATTAGCGTGGACCTCGGGATTAGAAAAGCTGGGGATTGAAAATGAAGATTTAGGCAAAGAGCTAGCAGAATATTTCCCAAAAATGCGCAAAGAAAGCCCATTTGTATATGAAGATACCTATGAAGTTTTAGACCAGTTGAAAGGCAAATATATATTATTATTAATGACAAACGGCTCACCTAGCTTACAAAATATCAAATTGGAAATCACACCGGAAATATCTCCCTATTTTGACCATATACTCATCTCTGGAGCATTCGGTAAAGGGAAGCCTGATCCAGCCATTTTTAAACATGCATTAGAAATTGTCGGATTAACGGCAGATGAAGTATTGATGGTCGGTGATAATCTAATGACCGACATATTAGGTTCCTCTAAGGTGGGCATGCAATCCGTTTGGATCAACCGCGAAGGAAAACCTATCAGTGAAGAAGTAAAACCTACGTATACAATTGAGAATTTACGCGAACTATTGACGCTGCTCGCATAACAAGAAAAACCAGGCACAAAGACGCCCAGTCCTTTAAGAACTAAACCATAGATTTGTCTTTGATTGTAGGGAAGACTTCACACTTATTGATGGAAGTGGAATGTGGCGACTCCGGTGGGATAAGCGAGAAAGTCGAGACCCCACATGTAGCGTAGCGTACGAGGAGGCTCGACCTCGCCCGCGGAAGCGTCCACATGGAACGAAAATCATAGGATTATTAATTCTCTTAACTTCATGTTCCACAAATTTCCTAAGCATAAAAAAACTGACTCCAAGACAATCACTTGTCCAAGAGTCAGATTTTTTTAATGTTTATCGTCAAACAACCTAAGAGCCTCTGTTCTCCTATAGATCAATTGGTGTTGCATCAAAGATGTCTTCTAATCCTTTAAGCTGTTCAATGCCAGACTTTTCTACATGTTTATCAATAGAAATCATCATAATCGCATCCCCACCTACTTCAGAACGACCCACTTGCATCGCTGCGATATTGATACCTTCCGAAGCAAGCAATGTTCCTACGCGACCAATAGCACCCGGTTGGTCTTTATGGCGGATGAACAATAAGTAACCAGATGGAATTACATCTACGATAAAGTCATCTACACGTACGATACGACCACCTAGACCGTTTAACAATGTACCTGCAACTTTTCTCGTACCAGTTGCCGTTCTCACTTCAACCGTGATTAAGCTTGTAAATCCTTTTGACTTTGAAGTTTTTAATTCGTTTACAGTTATACCCAAACGGTCTGCAAGAAATTTCGCGTTTACATCATTAACTGATTCGCCTAATTTGCTTTTTAATAGTCCTTTTATAGCATTACGTGATAATGGGCGAGTATCTAAATTTGCCAATTCTCCTGAATAAGTAATATTAACCTCCTCAGGCACTCCTTCTGCAAGATCGCTTAGGAATGAACCTAATTGTTCACCTAGATTGAAGAATGGCTCAATTTTAGCTAGGACATCTTTTGGTACAGAAGAAAGGTTAACTGGATTTTTCACAGTCCCATTTTGTAGGAAGCTTACTACGTCATAGGATACATCGATTGCCACAATCTCCTGTGCTTCTACCGTACTAGCACCTAAATGAGGAGTTGCAATGACCTGTGGAAGCGTTAAAAGTTTATGTTCTACAAATGGCTCTTCCTCAAATACATCTAGTGCTGCTCCTGCAACCTTACCCGCCACGATTGCATCGTATAAAGCATCTTCATCGATAATCCCACCACGTGCACAGTTAATAATTTGCACACCATCTTTCATTTTTTCAAAAGCTTCTTTATTAATTAAATGACGAGTTTCCTTTAATAGTGGTGTATGCACTGTTATAAAATCTGCAGCTCTAATGACATCCTCTACAGATCCAAATTGAACACCTAATTTTTCTGCTTTTTCTGCAGTTAGGAATGGATCATATGCAATTACATTCATACGTTGGCCTTTTGCACGGAAAGCTACCTCTTGTCCGATTCTTCCGAAACCCAGGACACCTAGAGTTTTGTTCTTCACTTCTACACCGATAAATGTTTTACGATCCCATTTTTTGTTTTTCAAAGAATGGAAGGCTTGTGGGATATTACGCGCAAGTGACATAAGCATAGCGATAGAATGCTCTGCTGCTGAATTTGTATTTCCATCAGGTGCATTAACTACGATGATACCGCGCTCTGTTGCAGCTGTTAAATCGATGTTATCCACTCCAACTCCAGCACGGCCAATAATTTTTAGGTTAGATCCTTTTTCAATAATTTCACGAGTAACCTGGGTTTGGCTACGAACTAGTAATGCATCAAACTCACCAATTTTTTCACCTAGTTGTTCTGGAGTTAGTCCGGTATCTATAACAATATTAAATCCTTCTGCTTCTCTTAGAGGAAAAATACCATCTTCGCTTAGTGGATCACTGATTAGAATATTGAATGTCATATTAATCTTCTCCTTTTACTACAATATTTTTGTACGATTACTTACCTCAGACAAATTATGATTCTCCCCCTTATTTTGAAAACATAAAAAAGCCCTCCACTCCCTACAATTATGTAAGGGGCGAAGAGCTTATAATAACTCACGCGGTACCACCCAAATTTTACTGCAATCATCTCGCAGATTCTCAATTAGTATGCTTAACGCGCATTTACGGATGAACCTAAATCCTCTGTTTCAGTCCACCAATTCTAGAGTGCTACCCTACAAACGAAACCACTGATTTACACCAACCATCAGCTCTCTTAAGATCTCAACAAGTACAGTCTATCTCCGTCAATATTGTTTACGCTTTATTGAATTAAAACCATCATACTTACCATGAATTGAATTGTCAATATAGTTAAAAAATTTGTAAACGCTACCATTTTCTTTTACATTCCAAAAACATTGATTTTATGCATTTTCACTCATTCATAAAAATTTTTTATATTTTTTATAATTCGTGTTCTAATAATAAAAACAATGAAATTAAATTTAATGTACTAATTATACCTCGAAGTACGAACACTAATATTAAATTCCAAATTAAAGTTCGTATTAAAAAAATAAAATTAAAGAAATAACTACAATGTTATTGACCTCTAACGATATAATTTGTACACTGTAAAAAACCATTTGTTTATTCGGTAAGTACAAATATAATAAAACAGTAAGGATTTGATTAGATGAAAGTAAGCAAATTTGGCGGAACATCTGTAGCAAGCGCAGCCCAAATAAAAAAAGTGGCAGCAATTGTTAAAGCAGATCCATCTCGAAAATTCGTTGTTGTGTCTGCGCCTGGTAAACGCTTCGATGCTGATAAAAAAGTAACAGACTTACTAATAGAATTAGCCGTTGCCGCAATACATAATGAAGAAGTAGAAGAAAAACTCTGCCAAGTAGTGAATCGGTATAAAGAAATTGCACAGGGGCTAGCGCTAGATGAGACAATTTGTGACGTCATTGAGGAAGACTTACGAGCACGTATCAGAGAGGACCAAAGCGTTCTTGAATTATTTATAGACAATATTAAAGCAAGTGGAGAAGACAACAATGCAAAGCTAATTTCTACTTATTTCACTAGCATTGGACTTGACTCTCAATATGTTAATCCGAAGACTGCTGGATTAGTTGTAAACGATTTTCCTGAACGAGCCCAAGCTCTACCTTTGGCATATGATAATCTACATGCATTAAACAACATTTCTGGTGTTGTTGTATTCCCAGGTTTTTTTGGATATACACCAAACGGAATTCTACGCACTTTCGATCGTGGAGGGTCTGACATCACTGGTTCTATCCTTGCTGCTGCGGTCAAAGCGGATTTATATGAAAACTTCACTGATGTCGATTCTGTATTTTGTGCTAATCCTAAAGTAGTAAACCATCCTGCCGAAATCGAAGAGATAACTTACCGAGAAATGCGCGAACTTTCTTACGCGGGCTTCTCCGTTTTCCATGATGAAGCCCTAATGCCGGTATACAAAAGTGGAATTCCAGTATGTATTAAAAATACAAATAACCCATCAGCTCCAGGTACGAAGATAGTAGCTAAACGGAAAGCTAACAAGCGCCCTGTAACTGGTATTTCTGCTGATAACGGATTTTCTATTTTATATGTAAGTAAATATTTGATGAACCGAGAAATCGGCTTTGGTCGTAAGTTGCTCCAAATTCTAGAAGAGGAGCATATTTCATATGAACACACTCCATCGGGGTTAGACGACATTTCCGTTATCATGCGCAGTCATCAATTAGACGCAGAAAAAGAAGAACGTATTATGAATCGTGTATTGAATGAACTTAATGCAGATGATGCACATTTCCGACATCATTTTTCGATGATTGTTATTGTAGGAGAGGGTATGAATAATAGCACTGGACTTGCAGCTCGTGCTGCATCTGCCATAGCAAACACTGGCGCAAATATTGAAATGATTAACCAAGGTTCCTCAGAGGTTAGCCTTTCTTTTGGAGTTCATGAAAGCAATGAGAACAAAATACTGCGTGCCCTTTACAATGAATTTTTCTCTGCAGTAACAGTTGGATAACAAAGCAGGCTACCTCTTATATAGAGATAGCCTGCTTCTATGTTCTTGGCAAATTGTAGTTCTAGTGAAAATTCAGTCCTTTGGCTTTTCATAGTGGGCGTCTTTGCCGCTGCATTTTACTTTAGTATCTAAATAACATAGTAATGAACTCGTGCCCTCCACCAATTGTCCAAAACAATATTAAGTCTCCACGCTTTATCTTTCCAGATTCGATTCCCTCATGAAGGGCAATAAATGGACTACTTGTACCAGTATAACCATACTTATCTCCTACATAAATAACCTTTTCTTCGGGTATATCAAAATGTTTTTGAATTTCATCCATATTAACTTTAGCAAATTGAGATAAGCAAAAAACATCAACATCATCAATTTTAAGTTGATTTCTTTCTAAAATGACTTCAAACATTTCATACGTATAAGGGAGTGACATTGTTCCGTCAAATGGTAGCCAAAGCATGGATTCTGCACTTTCACCTGCTTTAATTGTTTGAGATAGTCCCTTGTGTGGATATAAGATATTATTTCGGTTACTTGAGTCCACTTCAAACATCGCGTCTACAAATCCTATATCGCTCTCAGTCTTTTCTAAAATAATTGCAGAAGAAGCATCCCCAAAGTTAGCATAAGTCATTGCATCCGTTGGATCAGCCACTAATGAAAGATAATCAGAACCTACTACAAGTGCTGTATTAACATGTGGATTAGATTTCATATATCGTGATGCCTGTTCAACTGCTATCGTCATACCGGCACAATTTGCGTTCATATCAAAAATAACAGTTCCTTTTTTTGCTTGAATAGCATTATGAATGAACATAGCGTTGGTTGGAACAGTCACTTCTGGTACTTGTGTAGAAAAAACAATCATATCTATATCCTTACCTTTTAATCCCGCTTTTTTCAACACCTGATTTGTCGCTTCAATCGCCATCGTAATAGTATTTTCTTTAAGATTATCAATGATATAACGCTTTTTTCTGCCCATAATATTCAAGAAGTTTGTAATATCTTTCCCTTGTTTTTTAAAATGTTCAAGGTAAACGTCATTATCTACTTGTTTTTTCGCATGGTAAACATCAACCGCTTTTATTCTAACGTTAGTCATAATTGTAATAAACCTCACTAATTAATTTTAGTATTATACTGAAATACAAATAATTATTTTCTTAACTCAAACATTATTTTGTGCTTTAAAGTTATAATCTTTGCTATGTAAATCAATTTCAATATTACTTGTTTCATAAAAAAATACGAATGTATACTTAATATCGCAATATATTATTCGTTTTTTAAAAGCGATCCCGTTGATTGGAGTGGCAGGCGGCGACTCCAGCGGGAACAGCGCGAGCTGAAAGCCCCGCAGGAAAGACAGTGGTCGAACTTTGTTTGACCACTGTCTTTGCGACGAGTAACCGCAGGAGCACATGTTTTCGTAGTGACGAGGAGATTGAAGCCGTGCCCGCGGAAAGCGTCCGCCTAGAGCGGAAATCAGCTTTGTTCGGATTTAACTATATAATATTCTTAAATTGATTCATGTAAATATCAAATAAAAAAGGCAGGATCCTATAACTAGCTTCCTACCTTTTTGCAAGTATTAATATTTTTGAACTACTTCAAACTGAGTTAACCCTACATTACTCGCCAAACGTTTTAATTGCATGGAGATTATAGCACTTTTCTTAATACCTACTTCTACTTTCTTAAATCCAGAAGATTTATATAGTGCTAAACAATTTTCAAGGTCTGGTATCATTTCTTTTGTTACTACGTCCAAATCTCTGCAATCAAATTCCAGAACGAATTCACTTGTATTAACTGATGATAACTTAAGCTGATAATCATCAACAAATTGTTTAGCTTTTTCAGGAGTAAAAGTCCCACTCACCGTCATATCAACAGTCTTTTCCGCGACATTAACTTTCATTGTGTAAGTTCCTTCTGCCATAATTTATTAACACTTCCTTATTAAAATATGAAAAAGTTGAATTTCATCTTCACTTAAATAGGTATTTTAACTTATAACATTTTCCCTACTTTAGACACGTAAGACAAAAAAACTTCCCACTAATAAGTATCGTCATATAACAAAAATTGTTAATACCCATTTAATATTACACAGCTATATTTTCCGTCCATTCATGTTGAAATTGGTTTCAGATGGTTAAATCCAATTGACTTCTTATAATGAACAAGGGTCATTTTCTCATTTACTTTCCATTCATCCCCAGTTTGGATATAGCCAATCTTCTCGTATAAATAACAATTTCTCTGTTCCTGTTTTATAGTATCTAACTCCCAGTTCTCCGCTTCAGGATATATACTTTCTAATCGATTCATTACTTCTTGAGCAATTCCTTTCCCCTGAAACTGTTGTAAAATATTGATCATATGTAAACGCATAATACCAGAGGACTTCGGATAAACATGAACACTTCCTACCAATAAATCATCTTCATAAATCTTATAGTAATCCCCTGTTTTTAGTCGTTCTATAAATCTTTCGAACGATTGAAAGACTGGACTTGTGTCATGATCCTGATACTTTTCATAAACAGGTTGAAAAACTATTTTTTGCATCGCGAATAACTCCGCAGCATCTGATAAATTAGCCTTCCTTAGTGAAATAGATGACCTGCTAATCTCAAACAGTGGTTTTAAAATATGATATGGGATGAAATCTCCTCTTTCGACAAGCTCAAATATTTCATCAACTGTTGCCCATTTTGCATCTGCTACCTCTTCGTATTGCAGATTTAATTTTTCCACATCAATATCTTGTTTTACTAGCCAATGGTCATCAAAACCACGAGAGAATTTTACAGTAAATATCACCTCTGCATGTTCCATTTGTAACTCAATGCCTAATTCTTCTTTAGTTTCACGAATAGCACCCATTTCACTAGTCTCCCCCATTAAAACAGAACCTGCAGCAGAACAGTCCCACATATTTGGCCATCCTATTTTCCATGGCTGGCGCTGTTGAATTAGAAACTGGCCATTTTTATTCATGATCCAAATATGTACTACCTGATGAAAATCTCCTTCACTCATTTCATCTCCTCTTATCCATGTCTTTCCTACTTTTTCTCTGAACCCATTTACAATATCCCACTGTTCCATTTCTTCACCCGCTTTACCCAGTTTTGATTAAAATAGTATATCATTTTATTTCCTAATTTTTGACGATATTTGACATTTATATTTTTGTATGAGATAATTCAATAGTTAACATTTGGTACGGCATAGTTTTTAGATATTGGCATTCTGCTATATGTGTTTTTGATAATACTTATTCACACTGGAGCGGCTACAGGGTCGCAAGGACGTAAAAGAAGGTAGGGTTTACGTTGCTTAGGTTAGAAGGCAACCAGTGGAACAATTTACCGCGGCATTGAAAGTGTTTCTTTCATGGAAATTATTCCCCGAGCTTTTCGGGATGAAATTTAAAATTCAAAAGTTATGTTATACCTATACAAAATCAAGGGGTGTTCTCATTAAGAGAACACCCCTTGTCCAATTTATAACGCATCAACAGGCATTTAACCCTGCACCAGGTGCCTTCTGAATCATAGTGTAGTCGTTCAACTGTTCATTAAAGCCCGAATACAAGATATGGTCACTCAGGCAATACCTTACGACCCGGCGCTGCCTAAGTTCCTTATTAAACCCAAAGGAATGACACCCCTACTTATTGAAGTTTGTATTATAATACCATCCCTTTATTTCGTTTATTATATTCTTTAAACGTTAGCAGATAGATGAATCCACTCAGTAATGCTAAAGCTGCTAGTATAACAAATGTCCACGTAAACCCAATCCATGTAACTAGCGGAAATACTAAAGGTGCAATCGTCCGACCAATGGTATAGCGCAAACTTGCCGCTGCAAAATACTGTCCTCGCATATCGTCAGGTGCTAATTTTGAAACAAAGCTTTCCTGCAACCCAACCGTTGCTAATTCGCCTAATGTAAAGATTGCCATTGCAATGAGGAAGACCCAGAAGTTCGCTGTCATTGGGAAAATCAGCATTGCCACTGCATATAAGAACGAGGATAGAAAGAACACCCACTTCTCCCGATACTTCGTCATCCATCTAGTGACAAACACTGTAAATAACACTACCAACAATCCGTTTTCCGAAAGTAGAATACCGAACGATCCTTCTCCAGTTACAGCCCACTCTCTATTAAACAAATTACCAAGCACCTGCTTATCGATAGCCTCTTTCATATAAACTGGTATAAGCATATCCAATTGCATATATGTTTGTGCTAACAAAATACCAGCAATGACAAATAAGAAAAAAACTTTATCCTTTACTATTAATCCATAGGCTTTAACCTGCTTGACTATAATCTGCATCCAATTATTAGAGCCGCTTGCCATTTGTGCTCGTACATCCGTCGGTAATGTCTCTTCTGTTAAAAATCTAATGGCCAAACCTACCAAACAGAAAATAATACCTGCAACCAATAGAAGAGCAAAACGATAATTAAAGAATAATACTGCTCCTACTATTGGTCCTATAACTACTGAAATATTAATAGACGTATAGAACACCGAAAATACTGTACTTCTGTCTTTCTCCGGCACAACATCTGCGACAATTGCTTGACTTGCAGGATGATACAAGGAACCAGCCATACCTGCAATCGTAAAGGCCACAAAGCTGAGCATCGGTGAATCGAACCAAGGCGAATTTGCAAAGGCAAATAAAATAAATGCTAATCCTTCTGCTGTTGCAGAGAAAAATAACATCGTCCTTCTACCAAACCTATCCGCACAATATCCTCCGATTAAATTTGCTCCAATCGAAAATACTTGCGATGCTACCAATAGTATCCCTGCCATACTAGTTCCAAATTCATCAGCAAAATAAATCGCTAAAAAAGGAAATACCATCCAAAAGCTTAAATTACTAAAAAACTCTCCAAATAAACGGACCTTCAAACTACGATCCCAATCTCTTATTCTCATTCTCATCATTTTTTCCTCACAACTCGTATCATAGATTAAACTATATTACCACATTATTTCGATTTACGAAATAGCTGTTTTTCCTTGAGCTTAACCTAATTGAAGAATGATTGATTACTTTCGGATAGCCCACTGAATAGCTAATATAGGCCATAAATCTCTTTATATAGCCTTATGTTTCGACTAAAGCCCATAGACATATCAATATACCCCATAATGTTTCAATTATAGCCCATAAACCAATTACAATCGCCCATAAAAAGACCTCACCACATTAAACAATGTAGTAAGGCTCTTGCTCCCTATCCCCTATAAACACTTTCACATGTTCCAGCTACTGGTTCATAAAAACAATGTTGTTTAAATTGACCTGTAAAAGGCTGATCGTACCATGTCGGTGGGCATGGACCATATGGATTAAAATACCAAAGAGAAAATTTCGCTGGATGGTCTCTCCAATAATCTAGGGCCTTTTTTGCTAATCTTTTTTCAACAGTTCTCGCTCTTTCATAAAACAAATTTCCCTTTTGAACAGCTTCAAAAGAATAGTTATTTCCTTGTACTTGAAAAATGACATCTTCGATTGTTCTTACATCTTTAAAGTCTAAACAATCTGCGTTAGCACGATTAACAATTACATTTCCTACATATAACATTCCTTGCTGTCCTTCAGCTTCTGCTTCCGCTCTCATCATCCTAGCCATTAAATCCACGTCTTTACTTCGGTAAGCTATTCTTGGCATTTTTTTCACCCCAAAGTATAGTATGAAAAAATGCCTTCATTGGTGTCATATCCACCTCGAAGAAAAAATATCAGATTCATAAATCCTTAATACGACGGGATTTGATTACTTTAAATAAAATGAGGAACCATCAATCATTTCAACATCTTTCCTTTTTTTAATCTCGTCGATTAAGAAAAACAAGGCTTCATCCTTCTTTTTTGCCTCAATCATACAATCAATCTGCGAAACCGTACCCTTGATTTCTCTTAAAAAGTGGAAAAACATATTCACATCCACATAGTCCGAATGATGACGAAATTCAGCCTCATTTTTGGGGCTAGAAATATGCATTTTGATAGGAAGGGGAGATTCACCCCAAGTTGCCACTGCTCGACTCCAATTATCTTCCCATTTTTTATTACGGTGATGGGCAAGATGATGATGATAATCAAAAACAAGTGGAACTTTTAATTTTTCGCACAAATAAAGGGTATCTTCAAATGTAAAAGAAGTATCATCGTTTTCTAGTATGATCATCTTTTGAATGGAGCTAGGAACATCATTCCAATTATTTATAAAACGTTCCAATGATTTTTCTGTATCTTTATAGTTACCACCAATATGAAGAACACAGCGATGTGTAGGATCAATCTGCATTTCCTTTAACAGCAAATAATGCATATTTAATGTTTTTAATGAATTAATTAATACTTCTGGTTTGGAGGAATTCAGTATAACAAAATGGTCTGCATGAAAATCAATTCTCATATTATGTTTTCTCGTAAACTCACCTATTTCATTTAGCTTTTCTTTTATCGACGGTATCATAAAATCCCAATCGGGAAGATCTACATGGTTGGCTAACGGAATTAACCGAGAAGTTAAGCGATAAAAATGAATTTCACTAAACATATTATGTTTAAGAAGTCTATGCGTATTTTCTAAATTAGCTAGCGTAATCTGTTCTAATTTAGAAATTGCAGCTTCACGATCTCTGTATTTTTGAAATTGAGAGAATTTCATTGTTTTGGATGGGGAAGCATTTTTTAGTTCCATACTCATCGCAACATACCCTAGACGTACAATTGTCATTTTTATCACCTCTTCCATTAGTATGGAGAAAATAGCTAGGAAGTACACTATACACAGCTAAATAAAAAAACTACGAAGGATTATCTCCCTCGCAGTCTCTAGAAAGTTATGAAATTTTTCTTCTAGGAATCATGTTAAAGACGATATTTAAAACAATTGCGGTCACGCTTCCTGCTACAATCCCATTACTCGTCAATATTTCCATGTTCTTTGGTAACTCAGCAAATAACTCAGGAACCACTGTCACACCAAGTCCAATACCAATTGAACATGCTATTATCATCGAATTATCCTCAGTATCGGACACTACTTTACTTAACATTTTTATCCCTTGTGCTACAATCATCCCGAACATAGCAATCATTGCCCCACCTAACACGGACTCAGGAATGATTGTCGTAAGAGAAGCAATCTTAGGGATGAAGCCAAGTACGATAAGCATTGCTCCAGTTATATAAATGACTGTTTTCGTCTTAACACCTGAGATTTGCATAAGCCCTACGTTTTGAGAAAACGTTGTATAAGGGAATGAGTTGAAAACACCACCTAATACCACGGCAATTCCTTCCGCACGATAGCCTTTTGTTAGATCCTCTTTTTCTATTTTCTTCCCAAGCATATCACCGAGTGCAAAGTATACTCCAGTCGATTCGACTAACGATACTATCGCTACTAAAGTCATTGTAATAATAGGTGAAGCTTCAAAAGTTGGGGTACCAAAGTAGAATGGTTGAATCATATGGAAAAAGTCTGAATCTCGCACAGGAGAAAAGTCAACTTTCCCCATAAATGTTGCGACAATTGTTCCACCAACAATCCCTATTAAAATAGAAATAGCTTTTATAAAACCTGTAGAGAAGCGGTATAACAATACAATAAATAAAAGGGTACCAAAGGCTAGCAGAATGTTAGAAACGGAACCAAAGTCTTCTGCTCCTTGTCCGCCCCCCATATTATTGATAGCAACGGGTATTAACGTAATTCCAATAATAGTTACAACAGAACCAGTTACAACGGGAGGGAAAAACTTTACAAGCTTCCCAAAAAATCCACTTATTAATATAACAACTACACCAGAAACAATAATTGCTCCATAAATAGCAGAAACCCCGTAATCCCCACCTATAGCGATCATTGGTCCAACTGCAGTGAATGTACATCCTAATACTACAGGGAGCCCTATTCCAAAAAATCGGTTACTCATAACCTGTAAAATTGTTGCCACACCACACATTAATATATCAATAGCTACTAAATACGTAAGCTGTTCTGTCGTTAGACCAATTGCTCCCCCAACGATTAATGGTACAATTACCGCTCCTGCGTACATTGCAAGGACATGCTGAATACCGAGCGCAGTGTTTTTTAAAGCGCTATTCATTTTATCGTTTCCTCCTCAAAAAACTCAACTTTACCGTTTGACAATGATTTAATATTGGCAAGTGAATCTACACGAATACCTTTATCACGAATAAGTTTTCCACCAGGCTGAAAACCTTTTTCAATAACTATCCCAACACCTGCAGTTTCTGCTTCTGCTTGATTTACAATATCTAAAAGTCCTAATGCAGCTTGTCCATTAGCCAAGAAGTCATCAATGATTAGTACCGTATCTTCATTATTAATAAAATCCTTAGAAACTGAAATATCATTCGTTTCTCCTTTAGTAAAAGAGTGCACCTTCGAAGTAAATAGATTGTCAGAAAGCGTTAATGATTTACGTTTTCTTGCAAATACAACTGGAACACCTAATGTAAGTCCTGCAAACATAGAAGGTGCAATACCTGAAGATTCAATCGTTAGTATTTTAGTGATTCCACAATCTTTATAACGTGCAGCAAACTCATTACCTATTGCTTGCATTAATACAGGATCGATTTGATGATTTAAAAAAGTATCTACTTTTAATACATTTTCTGATAAAACTTTACCGTTTTTAATAATTTGATCTTGTAGTAATTTCATAATTAATCATTCCCTCTCCAGTTTTAATTTGGACAAATAAAAAGCCCAAATGATATTGCAGCCACTCAGTTATGGAGTGGAGCAATGTCATTCGAGCTAAAAAAGTCGAATCGAAATAAAATAGATTATGACAATAATGCCATAAACCAAGTATTTCATCGCCACCCATAGTCAGCTTGTTTACGGTAAGCTGGTAGAAACTTGCAGGCCATATCCCTGCTATTATACGAGTTGTTGCTATTTGAATATTTCTCATTATAGCACGCTTATCCCTATTTACAATCACCCTCAAATATGTTCAATGATTCATAAAATTCAGTCGCAAACTATAACTTTGGCCTCTTTCATTTGAAGTAGCATAATGTATCAACTCTCCTTAAAATTACTATGCACCCAAGGAAGTCTTACGCACGCAATTTCACTCTATGCTCCCGGGCAAAGTTCTTATCCGCCCAAGACACGCCTTTATAAGCCCGCGCAAAAGTCCTACGCCCAAAATTTTGCACTATGCGCTCGGGCATAGTGCATATCCGCCCTAGAAACAGCTCTATAAGCCCGTGCCGAAGCCATACGCCCGCAATTTCACTTCATGCCCCCAGGCACAGTGCGTATCCGCCCGTGACACAACTCTATAAGCACGGGCGGAAGTCTTATACTCGCAATAACAGTGACACAAAAAAACATCCACGCTTTACTAAAACGTAGATGTTCACGAGTGTTCAGTTTTCAGTGACTTAAAGCCTTGTATAAAGCTAGTTGGATTTTCTTGAATTTGGAATGGAAAAACACCTTGATTTGTGTGAAGGTATAATAGGCCGCCTCCAAATGAGAATGGCTTATGAGATACATCATGTACATGCTGTAATTTAAACTTATGTCGATCAGATACGAACCCCTCCATTGATAAATGAAGTTCGAATTGTTTTTCAACCTGTTTCATTTGATAGTAGAAATCTATTTGACGTTCAATTTCAATATATCCTATGAGATATTTACTCATTTGTTGCACCTCCTATACCTCAACTATTTTAGCATGATTGGAGTGAGAAAATACATTATGACAACTTTAAATCAGCTTCACAAATTCTGCCGTTTGGCTTTCTAATTTTATTGCTGCTGATGAGATGTCTTTGAATTCCTCCAAAGCAGAGCGTATTTCTTCCTGGCTTTTTTCTATACTTGTCTGTGAATTACTATTACTAGTCGTTACTTTCTCTACTTGCTTCGCTATTCCTTCGATGTTTTCACGTACTTCTACGATTGAGTTCTCTACTCTTCCCGCTAATTTACGTACTTCCTGGGCAACAACATTAAACCCACGTCCATGCTCTCCTGCCCGTGCTGCTTCTATTGCCGCGTTCAGTGCAAGTAAATTCGTTTGAGCCGCGATTTCTCGAATTGTTTGGACGATTCCTCGAATCGAATCTGCTTGTACTTGTAAGCTTTGCAAAGTATCTGTATTTTCTTTTGAGCCAATTGCAATTTCATCAATTCGCTGCAATAATTCCTCACTTCTAGTTGTTCCAACCTCTGCGCGAGTACTTAATTCCATGGACATCTCTTTCAGTTCTTCAGTCACGCCCATTAATATTTCATGACGTTCCGTTACATTCGTTGCAACTTTAGTAACTCCGAGCACCTTTCCAGCAGAGCCGAATATCGGCATATAAGTCGCTTCTAACATAACACTAGTACCTTGTTTTGTTTTACGCTCCACCTTATCTTGAAAGTTTTTCCCACCAAATAAATCCTTCCAAAACTTTTCATATTCTGGACTATTTGCGAAAGCTGGAAAACATAAATCTCTATGCTGTTTCCCCATTAACTCACTTGCAGTATAGCCGATTTCTTTTGCAAAATTTTCATTAACGTAAGCTACACGGCGATCTAAATCAAATCGAATAATAGCTAAATTCTTTTCTAAAGCCTCAACCACAGTCATATCGTTTACTTCTTCTACTTGTGAATAATTCACAATCCCATCCCCCGTATCTATCTTTATATTGGTGCATAATCAGTTAGATCTAAAACTGTTTCTTCCCCTAAGATTAATCTAGCTAACTCAGCACCAACAAAAGGTCCTGCTGTTAAACCTGATGCCCCTAATCCGTTGGAGAAATAAATGGACTCATAGCCAGGTAACTTTCCAATTACCGGAAGAAAGTCTGGTGTATATGGTCTAAACCCCACTCGTACCTCTGCAATAGAAGCACTATTAAGTGAACTAGCGATACTTACAGCACTCTTGAGAAGCTCTTTCTTACCTGCTTCTGTCACATTGGCATCATAACCAGTGTTTTCTTCGTATGTAGATCCAGCCACAACCTTGCCATTATCAAAGGTCAATAAATACTGATTTGTTGGTGGCAAGACAACCGGCCATTCTCCAGTATACAAATTATTCACTTGAAAATGCATGATTTGTGCTTTTTGAAAACTAACTTTCATATTAACACCAAGCTCTTGAGGTATCTCATTGCCCCATGCACCTGCAGTTAAAACGATGGCATCAGCTTCCATTTGTTGACCATCCACTATTAAAATACCATTCGAAATTGAAGCATTGCCATAAATTACTTCCGCCCCTAGTTTTTTGGAAGCACTTATCAATGCATCACGCATTGCACCGCCATCCACTCGTGCAGCACCTTCTACATACAAAGAAGTGAATTCTTCTGAAATTAGAGGGAAATGCTCCTTAGTTTCTTCTGGTGATAATATTTTCAGTTCACCTATTTCAGCCGCATCTACTCTTTTTTCCAACGCTCTCTCTAGCATTTTCTGTAATTTTTTCGGATCATTTTGAAGAGCAATGGCCCCCACCTTTTTATAACCTGTAGAAGTCTCTCCTAGAGTTTCTAATTCCTCTACAAGTTGTTTATAGTAGTACGCTCCATTTTTTACTAATGTGTACCATTTTTTATTTCTTCGTTGAGAGATCCATGGGCAAATTATCCCCGCAGCTGCAGCAGATGCCTGGCCCATATCCTGGCGATCTACTAGCGTAACTCTCACATTTCGTTTTGCAAGATGGTACGCAGCCGACGCCCCTAGAATCCCGCCACCTATTACGATATAAGAGGACATTGTTTACTCCACTCCACTTTCTAGAATAGAGAACGTTATATTTTCACAATTAATCTCCGCCTTTGCCCCATATGGCAGCACAAATTTAGGTTCCGTATGTCCAAAGTTCAAGTTATATAAAATTGGTAGATTTTCTAAGGAAAGTTCTTTCATAATTAAACGAATGGAATCCTTGTATTCCTCGTAGTACTTCTCATTTTGAGGCTTACCAAAAATTATTCCTTTCGCTTGCTGAAGAATTCCCTGCGAGCCATAATTGCGTAGCCAATATTCTAAATTTCCAGGTGTTGGAAGCTCTTCAGACGTTTCAAAAAATAAAATACTATCTTTCCAATATTCTTCTGCCGGCCAAAGCGATGTACCTTTAGCAAATTCTAAAACTTCGATACAACCCCCGATTAATCTGCCTTTTACTACTCCTGAACCTTGTAATAATTCATAGCCATTATTTGGATTCATTTGACGTTTTTTATCTTTATTTTCAACAATCCATTCTAATCTTTGACTTGTCCATTCTGTTGCAGGTTTCACTTCACCTATTGGGCCACTCAAGAACAAAGTCTTCTTCAAAGCCTCTACCGTATATTCATGCATTTCTACATTTTCTGCGAAATCCATTAATATAGCTGGTCCATAAAAGGAGGATATGCCTGCTTTATGACAGAATAGATGCGTTACAGTAGAGTCCGAATAGCCTATAAATACTTTTGGATTATCTCGAATTACATCAAAATCAATATATGGTAATAATCGAATACTTTCGCTACCACCAATATTAGAAAATATACCTTTAATGGTAGGATCCTTAAATGCATTCATTAGATCCTCTGCACGAGCCTGTGGGTTTTCGTATAAATAGTCTCCACCCTTTAAGCTATTTGGCATCGCTATAACTTCCAATCCAAAAACGTCGCGTAATCTTCCTATTCCCTGTTCATATCTCCAACGAAGATCTGGTTCCCCAGCTCCTCCCCATGACAAACTAATCGTCGCCACCTTGTCTCCAGCTTTTAGCATTTTTGGTTTTTTAAGCATGACAAATCCCCCTTTTTATTCATTATAAAGCAATCTGTCCACAATGAATGTCTAATTTGAAAAATTTTGGGTATAAAAACAATATACATAAAACTGTAATGGAAGAGGAAGTGTGTTAGATGAAATGGAGAGGTAGAGCTGGTAGTTCTAATGTAGAAGACCGCAGGGGTATGAGTGGCGGAAAAGCTATTGCTGGAGTGGGCGGAGGCTTGGGTTTAATCATTGTTATCATCATTTCCTTACTTGGTGGAAACCCTGATGAGTTGATTGGAAATCTTGGTACAACAGATCAATCAAGCAATGTTCCGTATGAGGAAACTGAACAAGAAAAAGAACTATCCGAATTCGTTTCTGTTGTACTAGCTGATACGGAAAAGGTTTGGACTAAAATATTCCAAGAAAATGGAATGGAATACATAGAGCCGACTTTAGTGTTATATACAGATAGTGTCGATTCTGCTTGTGGAGCAGCTGGTGCATCAGTTGGACCTTTTTATTGTCCAGGTGATCAAAAATTAGATATCGACTTAAGCTTCTATCAGGAATTACAAACGAAGTTCAATGCTCCTGGCGATTTTGCAATGGCTTATGTTATTGCGCATGAAGTTGGTCACCATGTTCAAACTTTACTTGGGACAACTGAACAAGTTATGCCTCTTCGACAGAAGCTAAGTGAAGAAGAATTCAATAAGTACCTTGTCCGCTTTGAGCTTCAAGCAGATTATTTCTCCGGAGTATGGGCGAAGCATGCCCAAGGAATGGGCTATCTGGAAGAAGGAGATTTAGATGAAGCATTGACCGCTGCAAGTGCTGTTGGTGATGACACACTTCAAAAACAAGCTATGGGCTATGTTGTTCCAGAAAGTTTCACACATGGGACCTCTGAACAACGTAAAGGTTGGTTTTATAAAGGTTATGAAAAAGGAACAATTCAAGGTGGGGACACGTTTAATAGTAAAACTCCATAACGTATTTTCTCATTGCCCCCTATGCTATAATATGATAAAAGTGAAAATTCCATCAGTTTGGGTTTTCTATTGACCGAACCGTTCGGGCTTTTACAAATGCGGGCAAATAAGAAGATTGCGCCAAAAAGGAGTTACGCTGAAGATGAAAATACCTTTTACTAAGATGCATGGCTGCGGAAATGATTATATTTATATTAACTGTTTTGAGCATACTATCGATGACCCTAATACACTAAGCCAGCATATATCTGACCGCCATTTTGGAATTGGTGGGGATGGGATAGTATTAATATGTCCATCCGATATTGCAGATGCAAAGATGCGAATGTTCAACATAGATGGTAGTGAAGGGAAAATGTGTGGAAATGCTATCCGCTGCGTTGCTAAATACGTGTACGATAATAATATCGCTACAAAAGAAGTGTTAACAATTGATACCCTTAGTGGCGTTAAAACAATGGAACTCTATATTGAAAATGGCAAAATGAATTTTGCCAAAGTAGACATGGGCAAAGCCATTTTAGAACCTGCACTTATACCCGTCCAATCAAAAGAAACAAATCCGTTAATAAACTTACCACTTCAAGTAGAAGACAAAACATATCACATCACAACAGTGTCTATGGGCAATCCTCACTGTGTTATTTTTGTGGAAGATCCAATGTTGGTAGACTTACCATTAATTGGTCCAAAATTTGAACAACACTCATTTTTCCCGGAAAGCGTAAATACAGAGTTTATTTCTGTAGAGAATCGTAAGACTATTCATATGCGTGTATGGGAGCGCGGTAGTGGAGAAACGCTTGCCTGCGGAACTGGGGCATGCGCTGCAGTCGTTGCGGCAGTTTTAAATGGTAACTGCGACAAAGATTCCGATATTACCGTAAAATTACTAGGCGGGGAACTTATCATACGTTATACCGATGAAGGTGTATATATGACAGGTCCTGCAGTAAGTGTCTTCAATGGTGAGATTGAAGTGTAGTATTAAGATGATAGAGGGAGAGCCTTTCTAGCGAAAACTAGTGAGGTTCTTTTTATGTTATATAAGTGTGGATGAGTTAAGGGCTATGTTGTTTAGTTTATGAGCTATTAGTGAGCGGTTATGGGCTAAATTTAGAAACTCATGGACTGTCTTTCAATTTATCGATTAATAGAGTGGAGTTATGGGCTATGTTGAAAATTTTATGGGCTATAATTTTTAATTACATTGGTATAAATCGTCAATCTCTTTAATAGACTATAATCTACTAATGTTAATTTAGGTTTGTAAAATTATTAAGAATTGTAATGACATTGCCAAGTTGTCGTAATATTCTCGTAACAAAGTATTGGTAAGATGTGCTTAGACTGAAAAAGCAAGGGGTAGAGTATTTGAGAAGAATTCTTTGGACACTCATCATCACATTTGCACTATTGGTTAGCGGGACAAGCACAAGCCTAGCCGCATCTTCAACTTACACTGTACAAAAAGGAGATACTTTGTATAAAATTGCTAAAACACACAAAGTATCTGTATCAACTTTAAAGTCTTGGAATAATCTAAAATCAGATACGATCAAACTCAATCAAAGTTTAAAAATATCATCAAAAGCGGCTACTGCTGCGAAGAAAAAGAAAACTCCCTCTAGAACGACAGATGATAAAGTAGTTAAAGAGATTGTTGTCTCTGCAAGTGCATTCACAGCAACTTGTAACGGATGCTCTGGTGTCACTAGCACAGGTATTAACCTTAAACGCAATCCAGATGTAAAAGTCATCGCAGTAGATCCAAAAGTAATTCCACTTGGCACCAAAGTTTATGTCGAAGGTTATGGATACGCAGTAGCTGGAGATACAGGTAGTGCAATCAAAGGGAATAAAATAGATGTATTTTTTTCATCGAAAAGCGAAGCCTATAAATGGGGTCGTAAAAGTGTCAAAGTTAAAATCTTAGAATAATAGAAAAGTGCAAGCGTCGACTTGTGTGGAGTTAGACATAGATAAAACCAACCTTCTTAACTAGAAAGTTGGTTTTTTGATGTAAAAGAAATCATTTCTTCGCATATTACTTCATAGTAGGATTGTTCATGTGGTACAAAGCTCTCTTTATCAACCATGTGATGAATTGGTCTTCTTGTTCCATCTTCCTCTACCTCGAAACCGATAATCTCTATTTCCTCTATTTCACTCTGCCATAAACTCACAAATTGAGTTAGCTCCACTCTTACTACGCCAGACACTTCCTCAACCTGTAGAGTAAATTGTTCCAAATCCAATACGCAGTCGTATAAAAATACATGTGCTAATTCATTATCTATTAAATCATCCGTCGTAACAGAGTATTTTATAACACCAAGTGAATACAATTCCTCAAAAATGATATCAATTCCAAGCTCTTCTTTTACCTCGCGTATCCCATCAAAAACTGATTCACTTTCCAATAAATGACCCGCGGCAGTAATATCCAACAATCCCGGATAATCCTTCTTCAAATTGCTGCGTAATTGTAAGTAAACATATTGTTTTCCTTCATGGTTACCAATGAACCAGCATTGAAATGTTTCATGCCATAAACCAAGACGATGAATTTCCTCTCGGGTATCTACACCTATTTGCTGATGCTGCTCGTTAAATACTTTTAGTAGCTCCTGCTCCATATAATCCCTCTTAATTTATTTATTTATTTTCAATTAGCTCTACAAATTGATTTAATTTGTCCAAGGAAATGATGTTCTCATTACATTTTTGACTATCTTGGCAAATATAATTTCCTCGCGTTATAAATGCATCCTGAGTCATGCCCTTGACCGATGAAGTAAACATTCCAATTTCTTCAGTTCGATTACATAATGCACAAATCCCTTTTTTATTGGAGTTTTTATAACCCCCAGAAATTCCTACTAATTTATTTTTGTATTCAATAACAAGAAATTTTTTATTGGACCCTTTATCCAACCAGCCTAAATAAGATAATTCTTTAAAGTCTATATTCTCTAATGAAGGAATTTTGAGTTTCTTCGCTTTCGGAAAAATCTTTTTGATAGCAGTCTCGCTTATCTCTTTAAAGGGGATAACATAAGGCTTTAGGGTTTCTAAAAAACTTTCTGCTTCTAATTTTTCTTTTATTTCTACAATTGGATTCAATAGGCTTTTTTGATCTTCTGTAGATTCCTCAAATAGCCCAAGTACTTTCTCTAATGACAGTGCTCTTAGGGCATTTAATACTCCACGATCATTTACCGTTGCATGTCCATTTACCAATGCCTGTGTCTGTTTTTTTATATAGTTGTATTGGTCACTTCTAATGAAAGGATTCATATTTACCTCTCCATTCACAATTATTTTCGTTAGTTCAATTGTATCGAATAATAATTGATTAATAAATGGATAAGATGATTAGGAATTATTTTCACCATATGAATACAAAAAAAACTGATAGCCCCTAAATGAGCTACCAGTATATTCTTTTACTTTGTATAAACAATTTTCTTAACAGTTTCGACCGAGAGATAATACTCATTTGCAAGCTGTCCCATAGAAACACCATTTCTATACGCTTTCTTTAAAGAATTATTTCGCTCATCGATACGTTTCCTTTCACCTGAAACTGTTCCCCATTGTTTATAAGTTTTTCCCGGCTTTGGAATATAAATCGTTTCCCCTTGAATATACTTTTGAATTTCCTTCACTAGCTCCTCAGGTAAAACGGAAGTTGCCTTGATATATGTCATTTTACGCTCGCTCCTTATTTTTACTATTTAAATAAGGTGCAAAGCCAACATTATGAAATGGCGATATAATTTAATTTATAGCTTCTCATACAAAGTTCGCCTTTCCATCATTAGGCTTTGCATGAGGCGTTGCACTGTCTAGCAATTTTATACTTTTTGCCATTCTGCTCACCTCCAAGTTGCGCTACTTCCTATTTTAATACAAGTAGAAATTTTTAAAAACCTACATAGTGTAATTTCGCTCAGTTTCTTTTTTTTAATTGTTTAAGTAATTGGCTGATCCTTTCCTTTTGGTCCATTGTTTGTTCACTAAGTAGCTCAATTTCATATTTATCTTGTATTACTGAAATATTCACTATGTCCCCTTGATTTAGGCTAGCTTTTAAATCAGAACAATGAATTTGAAGGCTCTCGGTTTCATTTGGGTATTTCAAAAAGACTGCAAAGTCCCCTTCGAAACGGTCTAACGTGTATTTATTCAAATTCACTCACAACCTCTCCTTTGCTATTTAATAATGTAGCTGCATCGCCATCATTTCTCCACATTTGTCCCTTCGTCCATTTCAAATAGCCCGAACTTTCTTTTGCTTCCGGACCACTTGTGACGTAAATCGTCTCCCCAGCCAGTAAGCTTATGTTTGGAAACTTGAATGTTTGATTGCCCGCTACGGAAACTAATTGCCAATCCTTTAAACTAACAGTAGTACCACCAGAATTGGTAATGCCTACTATTTCACCTCGGAGGTCTTTACTTGAAATATTAATCCCTTCAGTTACGGTATCAGCAATTTCAGTTGGTTCTACGTTTCCATCTGTCAATACGTTATAATCTACTCCATCTGTTTCCACAACTATATTGCCAACTACTGCAGTGCCATATATTTGTGAACTAATCCGCTCCAACCTTGACTTGACCTCTGCATCTGGATGCCCATAGGAATTATCTTTCCCATAGCTAAGAATCGTAACTTCTGGTTTTACTGCCTGTATAAAATCTTCCGAGCTACTCGTGTCTGAACCATGATGTCCTGCTTTCAATACAGTTGACTTTACGTTCGACTGTTCTAATATTTCTTTCTCTATACGAATATCTGCGTCCCCCATCAATAAATAGGAAACTTCCCCATAAGTTACTTTTAAGACAATAGATGCTTCATTATTATCATCTGATTCTTCTCCAACATTTAACACAGTAATATCTAAATCATCATCTAGGGGAATCGCATCTCCAATATTTGGCACAATGAACGGTATGTTTTTATCTAAAATAAGCTGAAGCATTTCCTCATACGTTTGAGAGGTATGTACTTTACCTGAATCCACAAAGTTTTTTATAGAGATAGAGTTCAAAACGGAAATAAGTCCGCCGATGTGATCAGCATCTGGATGTGTCGCTACTACATAATCGAGTTTCTCGACATCATGCGATTTTAAATAAGCTACTACTTCTTTTCCAGCGTCTTTTGTACTTCCATCTACTAGTAAATTTTTACCATTCGGAGATTGTACGAATATAGAGTCACCTTGTCCTACATCTAGAAAATGGACTTTCATTTTATTACTAGCCCCTACAGGTGTCTGAGAAGTTTCTATTGTCGTGTTCGCTTGCTGATTTATAGTACAACCACAAAGTAAAAATACTATACAAATACAAATTATCATTACTATCTTTCTCATAAAAAACCTTCCTTTTCGTTGCTGTGTTCCATTCTATCATAGGATTACAATATTCATATATTACAATTTCCCTTGACAGTTGATAACAATTCGCATAGAATAACTCTTTGTGAAAACTAACGTGGTTCGAGAACCTCCCACGGAAAAAAACTAAGGAGAAATGAATAAAATGAAAACAAAGACTATAGCAGTAACTGGTGTTATTGCCGCTCTTTATGTGGCGGTATCTCTACTAGTGGCTCCTTTTGCATTTGGTGCAGTACAGTTTCGTATTGCGGAGATGTTTAATCACTTAATCGTATTTAATAAAAAATACTTTTTTGGAATTGTATTAGGAGTATTCATCACAAACATGTTCTCTCCAATGGCTGCTTACGACTTAACATTTGGAGTAGCGCATTCTATCATTACGCTATCATTAACGATTTTAGCGACTAAGTATGTAAAAGGAAACATAGCACGCATGGTTATTAATACAGTTCTCTTTACATTTACCATGTGTATTATCGCATTTGAACTAATGCTCGCGCTAGATTTTCCATTCTTCTATACATGGTTGACCGTTGCAGCTGGTGAATTCACCGTATTAGCTGTCGGTATTCCGATTATTATTGCTTTAGATAAACGACTAAATTTTAAGACGCTAATCTAAATAATTTCACCCGATTCTAAAAAACTAGAACCGGGTGTTTTTTTATTTTTCTATTAATCCTTTCTCAACTAAAAAGTCATGAGCTACATCCTCCGGCTTATCACCATCAATATCCACTCTTGCGTTCATTTTCAGCATATCTTCTTCCGATATTTTACCTGCTAACTCGTTTAGCACATCTTCTAGCTCGGGAAACTTTTCTAGAGCATCCATACGCACGACTGGAGCTGCATCATACTTAGGGAAAAACCCTAAATCATCCTTTGTCGTTTGCAAATCAAATCGTTCAATACGTCCATCAGTCGTAAACGCTGGTATAACATCGACATCGCCATTTTTCAACGCTTCATACATTACATTTGGATCTAGGCTTTGTGTTTCTGAAAAAACAAATGGATACGTGTTTATTAGATCGTCAAAGCCATCTCCCTTTCTTTCATAAAATGCATGTGGTGCCCCAAATACCATCCCCCCGGTTTTAGAAGCTTCCACTAAATCAGAGTAAGTTTCTGCACTGTACTCATTATCTTTCGTATAAGCTAATGTATAGGTATTTTCAAATCCAAGTGGACTTAACCACGTAGCATCAAACTGTTCCTCATAACCTTTTCTAACTTTTTCCAACACACTATCTGAGCTTTCTCCTACCTCAGATTCCTCCTTCAACACATCCTTTAAACCTGTGCCAGTATACTCCACGTATAGATCAATATCGCCTTTTTCCAAAGCAGGAGTCATAATTGCTACTTCTCCCAGACCCTCTTTATATTCCACATTAATATCTGTATTCTGTTCAATATATTGCCCTAAAATCTGTGGTAGTATAAATTGCTCCGTCCACGGTTTCCCACTAATTACTAATGTTTCCTCAGAATCCGAGCAAGCGCTTAAAAGTAAAACTCCTGCAAGTCCCATTATCCCCATTAACTTTTTCATCCCATCATCCTCCAGTATTCATTCCTTTTGGTGTAGCCTTTTTCTCAATCCATTTCAATATCAGATCAAACAAAATTGCTAATAATGCAACGGGTAATGCTCCAGCTAAAACAAGCGAATTATTGTAAGATTGCAATCCACGGTAAATTACATCCCCTAACCCTCCTGCTCCAACAAATGTTGCTAGTGTAGCAATTCCTACAGTAAGAACTGTGGCAGTTCGAATACCTGCCATTATAAATGGCAAAGCAAGTGGAAATTCAATCTGCCACAGAAGCTGACTCTTCGTCATGCCCATTCCTCTTCCAGCCTCAATCATAGATTCATCAATATTTGAAATACCAGTATATGTATTACGTAAAATAGGTAAGAGGGCGTAAATGATTAAGGCAATCAAAGCTGTTTTAGCGCCAATCCCTATTAACGGAACTAGGAAACCGAATAGCGCTAAGCTTGGTATTGTCTGAAAGATTGCGGTGATTCCTATAACTGGCTCAGCTATTCTACGATACCTTGCAACTAATATACCTAAAGGTAATGCAATTGCAATCCCAACAGCTAAAGCAACAAAGGATAAGTAAATATGCTGCATAAACGCTTCTTGTATTAAATCTGAACGACTTTGAATTGTATCTATAAAGTTACTCACTCATACCACCTCTTCCTTAGCAAGCATTGCTCGAAGAAGTATAGATTGATTTACAAAGCCTAGCACCTCGTTGCTATGCTTTACTAGCAGTCCCTTTGCACCTTCATTTTCTAATAAAGCGATAGCCTCTTCCACTAACATAGAAGCATCGACCTCTAAATAGAATGATTCCCATTCGTTATCAAAAAAAGACGCAAAGTCCTGTAGTTCCCTTTTTCCAATAGACTTTTTCCGATTAATTCTTTCTATTCCAATAAAGTTTTTCACGAAGTCATTAATAGGATTTTCTATTATCTGTGTAGGTGTAGCAACTTGCTCGACCATGCCATCTTTCATGACGACAATCATATCTGCTATTTTTAATGCCTCATCAATGTCATGCGTAACAAAGATGATTGTTTTGTTAATTTTTTCTTGCAAGTGCTTTATCTCATTTTGTAATTGTTCGCGACTTATCGGATCTAATGCACTAAATGGTTCATCCATTAATATTATATCCGGGTTCGCAGCTAGGGCTCTCACTACACCTATTCGTTGTTGCTGACCCCCACTTAATTCAAGTGGGTATTTACGCAAAAACTGGTCTGGTTCAAGTCCTACCATATTCATTAATTCATGAATACGTGTTGTCGTTTTTTCCTTTGGCCACCCTTTTAAATTTGGGACAAGCGCAGCATTTTTTTCTATGGTCATATGTGGAAACAAACCAATTCGTTGAATAACATATCCAATTGTTTTCCTCAGTTCAACAGGATCTACATTAGAGATAGCTTTTTCCTCCACATAAATTTCACCAGAGGTAGGAGTTTCTATTCGATTGATAAGTTTTAGAAGCGTAGTTTTACCGCATCCACTTGGTCCAATGATGACCACTAATTGCTTTTTCGGAATTGTTAAAGTGACACCCTGCAAAGCTTTTGTTCCATCTGGAAACACTTTCGTAATATTTTCAAAACGAATCAACTCACTTCCCTCCTTTCTTCTACTATATTTACTTCCAACCATGTTTACCCTAAAAACATGAAGATAAAGCCATAGAATACTCTATTTTGTGAAAAAATTTTGGGTTTGTGAAAATCGTCGGTTATGCTCTGCTCTTATTGTCCTTAAAAGTTAGTCGTTACTTGCTCTCACTAACTGTTTACCTGCGCTTGTGGGGCCTTTATTTGCTCTCTTTGCTATGTTACTTGCTCACGAACCGGATTTACTTGCTCCCATAGGTTATTTACTTGCTAAAAGGATATTTCTTCCAAAAACGCTAGTTTAATTCATAGAAAAACCGCCTCCTTAAGGAAGCGGCTCACTCTGTTATTATTCTTTTATAAACTCAATTGTGCTGCGTACTGTATCAATTGGACGAACTAACCCTTCAATTTGTTCACGTTTTGGTTCTAGGAACGGAGGCAATGATAATTTTTCTCCAAGTGTTTCATATGGTTCGTCTCCCATAAATCCTGGTCCATCAGTTGCAAATTCAAATAGTATTCCGTTCGCTACTCTTGAATATAATGATTGGAAAAAGAAACGATCGACGAATCCGGAAGTTTGGAAGCCGAAGCTTTCCATACGATTTGTCCATTCATCTAGCACAGCTCTATCTTCTACTCGGAATGCTGCATGGTGAACTGTTCCAAACCCTTGACGTCCTGGTGGAAGAATGATATTTTTCTCCACTATCACTTGTGCACCATTACCACCCTCGCCTACTTCAAATAAGTGGAATGCTTCCTCTTGTCCTATTTCCTTGAACAATAAAACCTTTTCAAGCACTTCTTTCATATAGTCAAATTCAGCAATTCGAATGGTAATTGGACCTAGACCAGTAATAGCATACTCTAGTGGAATCGGACCTTTTTGCCACGGTGTTCCAGCTGCAACACCTTTATTGTTTTCGTCTGATACTAGCTGATATTGTTGGTCATCAAAATCTACAAATGACAGTACCTTTGTTCCAAACTGCTCTTGGATACCGGTATGCTTCACATCTAATCGATCAAAACGTTTTACCCAGTATTCTAATGCTGCGTCAGTTGGTACACGGAAACCAGTACGATATATTTCGTTAGTCCCATGCGTCCCCTTTTGAATATTCGGGAAGTCGAAGAATGTCATATCCGTACCAGCTCCACCGACATCATCTGCAAAAAACAAATGATAAGTTTGAATATCATCTTGGTTTACTGTCTTTTTAACAAGTCGCATTCCCAATACATTAGTGAAGAATTTGTAATTTTCTTCGGCACTACTTGTAATTGCAGTAACATGGTGCAGACCTTTTAAGTGATTCATATATATTCCTCCAATATTTTATCTCTAATTTAAGTATCTTTAATTCAAAGTAATTTTACCATGAACAAAAAAACATGTCAACAATGCTATCGTTCCACTTAATAATTAAATAAAACCTCCCATTTTATTATTTTTTTCAACAATAAAAAACTGCCTCATTGCTGAGACAGTTTCGAGTTTTCATCAAACTTCTATATGAGTTCCAATATCAACAGATGCTGTAAAGAATATCTCAAACCATTCATAGGAGTACCAATTCTAAAACCTATCATTATTTGATAAAGTTTAGTAGAATCGAATATTGTCGTATTCTTATAGGAGGTATAACTTTGGAAAATTTCTATGTATATATTTTTATTATACTCGTGGCATCCATTTTACAAACAAGTACTGGATTTGGATTTTCGATTTTAGCCACACCGTTTTTATTGATGATATTTAACCCTCATGAAGCTATCCAAATAAATATTATCCTTTCATTAATTATCTCTTGTGCTTTAATAATGAAAATTAAGAAGGATATTGATAAACATTTATTGAAAAAGTTGGTTTTAGGAAGCATTATTGGTATTCCATTTGGTGGGTTAATTTATATATCTATTGATATTAGTACTTTTAAAATAGTCATTAGTATCATTTTATTGATCTTAACTTTATTGCTAATTTTAAATATTAGTTTTAAATCAACTACAGTAAGAGATTATATTATTGGTGGATTATCTGGTCTCTTAACAATAAGTATTGGCATGCCTGGACCACCATTATTAATATATTTTGCTGGAACAAAATCAGTAAAAGAAAGAACAAGAGCCACAACACTAGCATTCTATTTATTTATATATTTCATTAGTCTAGTTTCTCAGATATTTTTAACTGGAACAGAAATGATTATTTGGCGCTCAAGCTTATATGCTATTCCAGTTGTATTTATAGGACTGATAATAGGACAAGTTCTATTTAAACATCTCAATCAAAAAGCATTTAGGATTTTCACGTATATCCTCTTAGGGTGTACTGGAATTTTCTTATTATTAGATAGTATCTTATCTCGTTGACATAACGGAAAATGGAGGTCTAAATCAGTACAGTATTGCATGAACTGATTCTATCTTTCATTAATAAGTATTCACAAAGTATTAGCTGGTTTAGTATAAGTACTTGTTGGTCATCATGTAACTTTTATTCTCTTGTAGAGGTCAGATCATATTCAAATTGGCCATGAACATCTGCAAACCCTTTTGCCCTGAATAATAGTTTACCATTATTATCAGTACCAGTTATTTCTATAATAACAACTACCTTACTTGGTTTATTAGACGCTACATAAGCTAGGCTATCAACCTGTTTTTCAGATTTTTTTATTGGATATTGAAAATATAAACTCCGGTCATTTCCAGTCCCAATTATGTGGGGTCTATATATACTAGTTGTTTCTCCCGGTTCTAATTTGTCAATATTCCCCAAATCCAGAAGAATATCATAATTGCTATAAAATGAAAAAAAGAAGTTTAAATCCGTTATTTCTTGTTTACTTGAATTGTAAACCTCAATTGTCACACCATTATCGTACTGAAAAAACTCACCTTGCCCGACCCTTATTATTAAGTAGTAAAAGCCTAGCAAAATCAGAAAAAAAGTAGTAATACCGATAAGTGTGTATGTAAATATTTTTTTCACCAAGACACTTTTATTCTTACTTTTATTCCACTTATTAAGTGTTGATAAAAATCCTCCTAGAGTAAGGAAAACGAATCCAATTAATTTTAGTATGCTTAGGTTGAGTAAAAGTCCTAAATGTATAAAAAAAGCACCAAGTATAATAAAACCTGTTGTAAATATAAAACGGTGTGTTCTGAAATCATTGATTGCTATTCTTTTATCATTATAATCCATTTTTAGATACGTTCTAACAATCATGAAAGTAGGTAGTCCCCACAAAATTATAAATGAGATAAGAGAATAAGTATCCACTTTCAATATCCATACCTCCCATCTATAGCTTTTATTCAACTAAACTTCCTATTATATAGTAGTTAGAACTTTTCCTGTTTTGCATTTGAATTAATCTTTACAGGTCGCCACTTGTTCAACTAGAGCAATAATCTTAATGGATACCATTATCCTTCTCATTCAAATAACTTTCATACGCTGCTTGAACTTTGTCTTTTCTAGGTGAACTGTCAAGGATCTTGCGTATGTCGTTTAGTAAATACAGTCCTCTAAACAAACAGCCTACAATAATTCCGAAAGCAATGAATCCAGCTATATATGTACCTAAAGAAACTAGAACAACACCTAAAATAGTACTTAGAACAATTGATAAAACTAAATACATAATACTTCCTCCCTATGACTACATAAGTTTTCAATTTCATTATCTTGCCCAATCGTTGAACATAAGAAAAAACAACACTCTTCAACTAAGCTACTTCAATTAGATTAATAATGAAGAAAGGCGCTACTCTCCTTATTGAACTTGAAGTAAAGCACCCATTAGATATTGCATTATTTAACAAACTTGTCCACTTCTTCATCTTTTAAATAGATTGCAATTACTTCACATTTTTTTATAGCCCACATGTAATGATTGGAAGTATTTGCTGCAAAATAGCTGTATAAATTACTTGTTTTCGTCCACTTATAGAATTTTTTAGTTATGATTTCTTCATGGGTATGTGACCTAATTAAATCCATTACTCTTTCATGGCTCAGCTTCAATTTTTTTATAGCTTGATTTAATGTTACATCTTGATAGTTTTCCCAAATTTGCATATTAAGTAGTTTGATATTACCCCATTTATAACCAGGTGCTGGCATAAAAGGAATATCTCCATCCATACCTTCTCTATACCATCTTTCAAGCATTGCATGCCATTCATACAGATGCATTAATACATCACGAAAATTCTTATCTCTTTCTTGAGTTTCAATAGGAATACCTCTTTTTCTACTAGGTACAGATTCAATTATTTCTAGCAGTGCTTTAAAATTGTTGTCGCTATTCAGCAATAGAGTTTCTTTTGCATCTTCCATTATCAAGATAATTTCCTCCTTTTTTATACACACCAACTTCGTTTAAGTGAGAACTTTCACAATATATTATTTTTATTTTAACATAAATATCCAGAACCAATTGTTATATATGGAACCAACTCCCATATTCATAACCAATATCAACTATTGGTTTACTATAAGTGGTTTGTATTCATCTATATAGGGGAAAAGCACTTAAAAAGAGAATTAGTAGGGGGAAGAAAAATGGCTAAAAAGAAAAGCAAGCCATGGAGTAAAAGAAAGAGAATCATGATGGGTTCTTTAGGTGTATTTGCGCTTATTTATATTGCTGTAATACTGTGGCATACATATAAACCTTTACCAGAAGGACTTTCCTTTAAAGGAGAGGTACATAATACGGATTCAGTTGAAATGATAACTGATTTAACGTATGCACAGGACCGAAAAGGAACTGGCATCATACACGAAAACTATATATTTGAAGAAGTATATAACATGATCGAGGAGGCTGAGGATTTTGTTGTAGTAGATTTTTTCTTGGTTGATGGCTTTTACGATGAAAAGGAAGATTTTCCTAAGATCGCTGATACTTTGTCTTCAACATTAGCTCAAAAAAAGATAGATCATCCAGAAATGCCTGTAATATTTATCACTGACCCATTGAACAAAGGCTATGGATCCTATGAAAATAAATGGTTTCAGAAAATGAGGGAAGCTGGAGTAGAAATTGTTTATACCGAATTAGATCCTTTGCGAGATTCTACTCCCGTCTATTCGGGGATTTATCGCACTTTTTTCCAATGGTTTGACTTCGGTGGCAGGGGCTGGATTTCGAATGCGATGGCAAGTGAAGCACCAAAGATGACGGTTGCCTCTTATTTAACATTACTTAATGTGAAGGCCAATCATCGGAAGGCCGTAGTAACGGAGAAAGAAGCTATGGTAACGTCTTCTAACCCTCATGATGCAAGTGGATTTCATGGAAATATTGCTTTGAAAGTTACTGGTCCTATTATAAATGATATTTTAAAATCAGAGGAAGCTGTTTCTTTGTTTTCAGGGGGACCTAAATTGCCTCGTGTTGATACGAAAGAAACTGACGGACAGTATAAAGTTCAGTATTTAACTGAGAAAAAGATCCTTGATTCGTTACTTGAGGACATAGCAGCAACAAAAAAAGGAGACAAAATTTGGCTTGGGATGTTTTTTGTTGCTAAACGAGATATCGTTAATGCACTAATTGATGCAGCAAATCGTGGTGTAGAAGTAAATATGATACTCGACCCAAACGAAAATTCATTTGGCCAGCAAAAATCCGGACTTCCAAATCGTCCAGTCGTACAGGAAATGGTCGAAGACACGAAAGGAAAGTTAAATGTTCGTTGGTATAATACCGTTATCGGTCAATATCATACAAAAGCAATTTGGATTCAAACGGATGAGCATACGATTATTTCGAATGGCTCCGCTAACTACACCGAAAGAACATTAGACGATTATAATCTAGAAAATAATTTGAAGGTAATTGCGCCAAATGATAGCAAGTTAGTAATAGAAATGGAAAGCTATTTTGAACGACTTTGGAATAATGAAGATGCTATGTACACAGTAGAGTTGAAAGAGTTCCAAGATAACTTTACTTGGTGGCAACGTTGGATTTATACATTGCAAAAGTTTACTAAAGTGACGACTTATTAATAAATAGAAATATCTCCTTAATGCCAAACCCTAATAAGAACGCTGAGAATATTCAGCGTTTTTTATTATTCCACTATTTCAAGCATCTCCGTGTAAATAGCTGTTGCATAAATACTTAGTCTTTCACTAGCATTCCAGATATCGTCGTTACTCTGCAATTCACTGCTCTTCACTTTAATTTTCATCAATAGATTCTCTCCCATATAGTAGTGACATACCTTATTTCAAGTTTCCACAATATGATTTATATGTAAAGGTAGGTCTACTATTTTCTCTCTTAAAAACTGTGGATATAGATTAATATATTTAATTTCATCAAGTGTTTTCCAATAATACGTATGTATCTTCCCTTCCTCATCAACTACAAATTCATTGCCTTTGAGGTCTTCATTCTCTTTTAACTCTACCAAATAAAAGAAGCAAACTTCATGAAATTGTTCTTCAGAGGTCTCCTCTTTGAAAAAATTTTCATTTATCCAAAGCATTCGGTTTACTTTCACTTCAACGCCGAGCTCTTCTTGAATTTCACGCTTCACTGCATCTTCACTTTTTTCGTTCATTTTAATACGTCCACCTGGAACATAAAAGTATGGCTGACCTTTATCTTGCATAATTAGTAACTTGTTATCCTTCACTATTAAACCCGCCACTCGGTAATTAAATCTACCTTCTGTAGTTTTAAAAGATATATCCATTTGTCTATCCTCTATTCTATATAATTATTTAACCAAATAAAAAATTAATTAACTTTTCAGACTAGTACTCTACTACTCGTTTTAAGTATACCTTGCCTAGACTTTTCAGGTAAAAACTTATCCAAAACAAAAACAAGTAATAGCTTTTCCTCTATTACTTGTCTTCACGTTATACGGATGGTTGCTTTTTTTTCTTGCGCATGGACTGTGGAATATACACGCAGTATGGTTCGCTTTCCATATAATCCCCTGTTAGATTGTATGCTCTGGATCTGGATCCTCCGCACACTTTATTGTACTCGCACACTCCACATTTCCCTTTATATTTATCGGGATTCCGAAGGTTTTGGAATACATCAGAATTACGGTAAATATCTGCTAATGGAGTTTGACGGACATTGCCAACTTTTATCGGGAGTAGTCCACTTGGGAAAACATCACCTGTATGCGAAATAAAGACAAAGCCATTTCCATCGTTTACTCCTTTTGGCGCTCGACCCAATCCATCAATTTTACCGGTATCCCCCATAGTCAATGCATCTTCATAGAAAATATGATCTTCATCGCTCAATCCTTTTTGTTCACGTAGTTTTTGTTGAATAACTACACGGCGATAATGCTGTGCAGCAGTTGTTTTAATATCAAATGGCACACGTTTAGAGAGGTTATAAAGCCATCTAAACACTTTTTCATGCTCTGCGGGTGAGATCATATCTGTTTCTTTCCCTCTACCAGTTGGAACTAGGAAGAACACACTCCAAAGGACACAATTAAGCTTCTCCACCATTTCTGCTAGTTCATCCAAGTATTCATAGTTATATTTTGAAATAACGGTATTAATCTGTAAAGGCATCTCTAATTCATTTAAATATTCGATAGCCTTCATCGTCAAATCAAACGATCCAGTTGTACCTCTAAAGTGATCGTGAACTTCAGCACAATGACCATCTATACTAAAAGCCCATCTAGCTAGTCCAATATCTTTTGCCTTTTGCATTGCTTCTTTTGTTACATTTGGAGTAGCTGATGGAGTCATAGATACACGGACTCCTTTTTTAATAGCGTACTCTGCAATATCAAATACATCCGGTCGTTCCAAAGGATCCCCACCTGTAAATACAAGCAATGGATTTTCCATCTCATAAATATCATCTATTAACTTTTTCCCTTCATCTAGCGTTAACTCCAATGGATGTCTATGATGCTGAGCCTCTGCACGACAATGTAAACAATGAAGCTGACATGCACGGGTTAACTCCCAGATAACGATAAATGGATTTTCATTATAATCTCTTGAAAACATATTTTTTTCCTCCTAATTTATTTCCTAAAATGACCGTAAGTTAACTTATACTTGGATTTTAACATTTTCACTTTTAATCCGAAGTGATATTATTCACATAATAAATAGGAAGATATGACAAATAATAAACAAAAAGATCCCGAAATAGCTCTCTCTAGGATCTTTAAGTGAAATATTATTTTTTGCCGATAGCGACTCTCCAATGATCAGGACCATTTTCAATATATTCCCATGTGTATGTGTCTTCACGTTCCATCATAAATTGATAGAGCAATGGTTTTGGATCATGGTCATTGGAAAGCTCCAAAAACTCTCCAGACTGTAAAGCATCAAATGCCTCGAATATTCTAGGATGACGAATTCTTGGTTCAATATCTGGTGCGTTTAGTTTTACTGCAAATTGAATATTACTCACTTTAGTTTCCCTCCAATATTTTTGATTCTGTTCATATCATAATGCTTACCATTCTAAACTGAAGTGAGGATAAACACATATCCCCTATGATTTTAATCACTTGTCATTGTTCTCCAAAGAGAAACTATTGATGGTACAATGAAAAGGACAATCGCAGGGAAAGGATGAGCTATATGAACGTAGAATCGATACAAGCACTTCTACAACGGTTTTCCTTATTTAAAGATTTGACCAATGCAGAAATAGAACCAATACTTGACTTGGCAAAGAATCGGTTATATCGCCAAGGAACACATATTTTTATGCAAGACGATCCACTAACTAATGTTTACTTTATTCATCAAGGGCAGATAAAAATATATCGTACTGATATGCAAGGAAAAGAACAAATCGTCAATGTTCTCGGCGAAGGTGAAATGTTCCCTCATATGGGATTCTTTCGAAAAGGCACCTATCCCGCTCATGCCGAGGTATTAGAGGATGCAATTTTAATATATATACCTATTCATTTGTTTGAGGAATTTCTAAAAACTAATCCAGAAATTTGTGTAAAGATTTTCAGAATACTCGGAGATAAAATCGTAGACTTACAAAATCGTTTAGAAGAAAAAATGTTACACAATACATACGAGCAAATTATTCTATTATTATTACGCTTAGTAAAAAGTCATGGGAAGAAATTTGATGACGATCACTATATCTTCACAACGCAGTTCACAAACCGAGATTTAGCGAATATGATCGGCTCGAGCCGCGAAACAGTTAGCAGAACTCTTACTTCTTTAAAAAAGTCAAAACTAATAAGCTCTGATCCAGCAGGCAATATTATTTTGAACATGGACAAATTAAAAGATGAATTGTTTTAAGACAAAAAGGCAACCAAATTAATTGGATGCCTTTTTTATGATTATTAGAAATTGACATATTAAAAAAATAATACCTTTGAAATTAACAGCAATATAACGATTGACGAAATAGATCTGATCCAAATAACTTTTTTACTAACACCAGCTTTATTTTCCAGATAATTTATATATGAAAACGTAAAAATAAACCCAAAGAAAGGTAGCAAATAACCTGAACTAACTTCAATAGTTTCATAATATTTGATGATAGTTACTGTTAAAAGAATCAGACCTAATGCACCTACAAACGTATGAAAATATAAAGTGAACTTATTGTCTTCTTCCAATTTCTCTCCTCCATCTAAAAGCACATACTATTTTTTTGTAACTTTAATAATCATAGTAGTCGGGAATCTCTTTGCTTTATATAAAGAATAATATCGATCAGATACTTCTTCTGGAGCCGTTTCATAATTTACTGATACATCACTTTCTATTACAGAGTCAATCGTGAATCCTACTTTTATCAATTCATTTATATATGTACTTAGCTTTCTTTTAGGAATTACCATCGGAGCATTTTCACCTTTGAAGTTCGGATATGTTGTTACTCCTTCCTCCTGGTATGAACCATTAAGACTAAGTTGCCCATTTTGACTGGAAATATGAGGATATAACGGATGATCCCAACTAAATACAAAGCTGCCTCCTTGCTTCAAATAGGAATAAATTAATCTAAAGGTAGTAGTCAAATCAGTAGTCCATCCAATAGCATAAATAGAGTACACACAGTCAAAATACAATTTCGGTAATCCAATATCAACTTCCATAGGAGAACAAAATAAATGAGTTTCTAAACCTTTTAGCGTTTCCTCGGCAGTCTTAATCTGCTTCTCAGAAAGGTCGACTCCCCATAGTTCTCTAGCCCTCCTTCCCGCCATATACAATAATGAGTGTCCGCTTCCGCAACCAATATCTAGTACTCTCTTGTTTGCCACGTCTTCTAATAATCCTAATTCCTTTTCAGTTTGAGCAAAGGGACCATAATTAGGCAAAGCATCTACTCCATTAAAATGGTGAGCTACCACATTCCAACTTTTCTTGTTTTGTTTTATGATTTCAGTAGTCATTAATTCTACTCCATTTCTTAGTAAAATTTCGTTGCAGCAAACATTTATATATAACGAGGTGGTGATACTTTTTTTGTAAAGAATACTCCGTCTAGTTGCTCTACAGGAGTAATTATCTGTTGCATCGTTCCTGATTCCATAATAATCGTTTTATTAAAAATCCATTTATTAGATTCATTTGGTAAAACGCAAGAAAAATCTAGAAATAATACTGGAGAGGGACTATGATTCATATAATCTTCCAAACTCTTCTTTGGAGGTTTTCTTAACTCATAAACGCTACCATTATTTAAAGCTGCATTTCCTTCATACATAAACAGACCAAGATAATATGATTGACTGGTTAGATTAGGACTCATTAAAGAACCCATTGGCTTGTAGCTATATAATGATTGAATGTTTTTATAAATATGAGTATTGTGTGCCCAAATGATTATTTTTTCATCTGGATATAGTTTATGGCAAATCCATTCTATGTTCTCCGCCATTATTTGATCTCTAAATTTTAAGTAATCCCCGTGTTTAGCGTCTAATCTATCTATAAATTTCCGTTTATTATCTAATAACTTTTGAATTACTATATACGGGTTATGTAGACCTTTGCGATGAAATTCTTCTTTCCAAGTCTCCAGCTCTATATCTAACTGAGTAATGAGGTCAAAGAGCACTATTTTATCTTTTTGAAAACTAGTGTAAATATATTTTGGAACTTTTTTTCTTGTCGCTTTATATTTTCCGATATCCCTATACCAATCTATTAACATATAGTCTAGCTTTTTGATATGCTCTTTAAATTCTAATGTGAAATTAATATCGATACTTTCAAGGAAATCTAAAAGTAAGCTCTCTTTGCTGGATGGCTGAAAATCAAAGCCTATAAGTTTTAAGTCATCATTCTCTTTTATTTGTTGGAACAATGGTAATGTTTCTTCTGTTTTCCATAAAGAAAAAACGGACTTACTCATTAGTTCGTTAACTGTAAGTTTATCTTTTATGTAGTTAGAGCTATAACATTCACTTAATCCACTTTCAAATGCCACGACTTTGAATCCCATTCTATGGTATAGGAAGTTTATCAGACTAGTCTTTAGTAAGGAATGCTCTGCAATTCCATGACCATTTTCGCCAAGCCAAACTATCCGCTTATCTTTAAGAACTTGTTCTAAAAACTCAAAATGATCCATACCACATTCTGATAATGAATCTATTCCATATGAATTTTCTTTAACCCACTCAATTGCGTTGCTATATTTTTTATTCATTGACTGAAAGATTGGCATTTTTACCCCCAAAAATTGAAAAGTTAATATTTAGGACTCCACTTTCGCAAGCTTATTATCTGAAATAAAAGTCGCTAGTTCTTCAAATTCTTCTTGTGATAATTTTTCATCTGTTGCATATTGAAATGATACTCCACTAAACACTCCTGAAAGTTCATAAGTTGAAACGATTGATTTCTTAAACGGTTCATCGTTATATTCATTATATAATTTAGGCATTTGCATGTTTAGTGGGCTAATAAAGGGCATCCAACCTTTTGTTAAATCAACAAATAAAATAGGCATCTGTATACTGTCAAAACGAAATATATAATCACTATCCGATACAGTATTAAAATGTTCGTTACTAATCATCAGAAAATTATACTTCGTTTTCAATTCGTCATTTGTTAGCAATTCCTCAACCTTTAAAGATTCATAAGTGACGTTTGAATACTCAAATTGTTCTAGATTATCGCCAATAACTCCAATACGAATCGTTTCATCCGATATTAGCTGTTTTTCTGTGCACCCCCATAAAACCATTAAACATATGATGCCAATTGTTAATTTTAATTTGATAAATAGCCCCCCTCACAGTTGTAGTTAAATAGATCTACCTACTTACTCATTGAACATTCTCTATTACATTCTACTAATAACATCTAATTCCTTTTCAATAATAAACTTTATGCTGACTTTCTTAAGCCTTTTTACATTAAGTGACGTAGCTCACTACATCGGTAATTGAAAATGATTATCATATAGTTAACAACATAAAGGTGGGATACTATGGATACACAAAAGATTGTGGAGCTTGACGTGAGAGAGGATTTATTACTTAAAAAAGAGCCTTTTGACAAGATTATGGGAGCGGTTAAACAGTTAAAGCCTGGTCAGATTTTCGTGCTTCATGCACCATTTAATCCGATACCATTGCACAAACTATTAAGTAAAAAAGGATTCGTTTACGAAGTGATTAAGCTAGAGAAAAAACATTGGCAAACTACTTATATACAGAAAGAAGTGGATAACAGTGATTCTTGATAATCGTGGCTTAGAACCACCGCAGCCGATGATGCGCACATTAACAAAGTTAGGAAACTTACATGTAGGTGAAACAATTACTATTATAAATGATCGTAGACCAATGTTTTTATATGAAGAGTTAAATGAGCTTGGCTATTTACATAACACAGAAGCACTAGAAGATGGAAGCTTTAAAATTACAATTACAAAGTCTGGTGAATAACATGAAACCAACAAGTTTAAAATCGGATACAAATATTAAACTTCCATTAGCATTTATTTTATATGCATTAATAGCTTTTGTTGTAGCACAAGGTGTTCTTTTGCTGAATAGTAATTTGTTAGTATCGAGTCAATTTCGACTTCCTAGTTTATGGATGGGTGCACATTTCCTGTTACTCGGCTTTGCAGTAATGATTGCTTTGGGGGCAATGTATCAATTAGTTCCTGTTGCATTTTTAACTCCAATTTGGAATCAAAAAATGGGCTATCTCCAATTTGGAATTACAGTTGTAGGAATAACTAGCCTTACTCTAACTCTTGGATTTAAGCCTACATTCGCTATTTATGGAGGAATCCTAACAATCTTTGGTATTACTTTATTTATCATTCAAATGGCTATGACAATCAGTAAACAAAAACAGAGAAATATGAGTTTATTTTTCGTCATTGCAGCTGTTTCGAGCTTTGCCCTCACTATTCTGGCAGGCTTTGTACTCGCTTGGAATATTGCCTACGGTGGAATAGAAAGCCATAATTCAATTCTATATTCTCATATTACGTTAGGTGTAGCAGGATGGTTTACACTTTTAATATTCGGTTTCTCTTACAAGTTAGTGCCCATGTTTAGCCTTTCTCACGGATTTACATTGAAATGGACTAGTCTTTCCTTCTCAACCTATGTGTTCGGACTGCTTATACTAATTGTGTCCTTTTGGGTTGATTTGGATGCACTAACTACAATCGGCTGGCTATTTCTTTTTATCGGTTTCTCTTTTTTTGTATTAGATATGAGAGCAATTTTACATAAACGCTTAAAGAAGAAATTAGATAAGCCTTTTGCATTTTCGTTAATTGCGATAGGAAACGGTTTGGTAATTCATTCTCTTGCTTTAATACTCAGTCTGTTTGGAATAAATGATTCATCCATTTGGAGTTGGTTAATATTTTTTTACGTAATGAGCTGGATTATATTTAGTATTTTAGGATACTTGTATAAGATTGTACCGTTTCTATGGTGGACACATAAATACGCAGATAAAATCGGTAAAGAAAAAGTTCCAACGATGAAGGATATGATTGACGAAAAAATGAGCGTTGTATTATTTAGTTTGTTTGTCGTTAGTATTATTGGATTGACTACAGGAGCATTATTACAAATCAGTTTAGTCGTTTTGACTTTCCAAGCATTGCTAACTGTAACATCCTTTTTATATGCATTTTCCATCATTCGTATTTTATTTAAATAGCATTCAGGAAGGGAGTTCTTATAAATGTCTTACGGGAAATTGGTAGAACAATCATTATATGATGTTGTCGATCCAGAGTTAGGTATAAATATCGTGGACTTAGGGTTGGTTTACGGAGTATGTTCAGATGAGAACAACAATGTAATAATAACTATGACGCTCACTACCCCCGGCTGCCCCATGCATGACAGTATTACAAATGGAGTTAAACACCGAGTCAGTCAACTAGAAGAAGTTGGAGAGGTCGAGGTAAATCTCGTATGGGAGCCAGAATGGAGTCCGAGTAAAATGAGTGACCGAGCGAAAGAACTGTTATAAAGAGGTTGGGAATAGACTTGCTCTTCATGGGTAAGTCTATTTTTATTTTAGGGATTTTGTGAAAATAGTCGAATCGCAAGATCACTATGGAGAATCGCAAGTTTAGTTAATAGTATAGCAAGTTCAACCTGTTAAATAGCAAGGTCACTCTCGCAAATCGCAAATCCACTTGATAAGAGAGGGATTTTCTCGGATAAACGATGGTGCACTACGTATAAGAGGAGCTTTCTCATAAACGATTCGAACTCTCGCATTATCTTCAGTTTCTCACCCACTTTCGAAATCCATCCAATATAAAAAGGACAATTTGATACACAAATTGTCCGATTTTTTATTCGTAATCAGAGGGATCAATTATCAGTGTTGAGATGAAATAAATCATAATACTGACTGCAAAAAATACGAAGCCCCAGCCTAGTGTTTTTTGTTCGATGATTAAGTAATTGTTGCATAGTTGGACGGGTGATGCGATATAGAGCCATGCCATGACCCCAAAAATTACACTCAGTAGAACATATAATGTATTTTTTCCTACGTTACTTAGTTTACCCCAGCTGTCTCGTAATGGAACTCCAGCTAAAAATGGTAAGCTTATAAATTTAAATAATTCGACTGCGGGTATCGACAGTGCTTCATCCATCGTTCTCGGAAGCAACCAGTAACCGAGTATCACCATAAAGAGAAGAATACCAGGTACCCCATTACTATTCCATTTTTCAAAGAATCTAGGGAATATCTTTTGATAAAGTGGAGCCATTAGTACACCAACGACAACAAACAACGTCATTTGCATATGCATATGAATAGCCATAACTGATTCTGCTAAATTCGCAACAGGTGGTAGCATCAAGAAAATATATAGGACTAGTCCGTACTTCAAACTACTCCCCCTCTTTCGAATCGAGAATAGAATTTACTTTATCCGCCGCTATTTCAATTTCTTCATAATCCATCACTTCGACTAAAATTCCATTTGGATCTACTAGATAAAAGGCAGAATTATGCTGGAAGTTGCCATTTTCATCAGGGATAACAGTCACTCCAAAATCCATAAGTAATCCTTCTAACTGCTGCTGATCTGATATTCTTGCCATTCTCCACGTTTCACCGTCACTGTCAAAATAATAGCGATACTTTTCAAGAGTTGCCGGATCATCATTCTTTGGATCAAAGCTAATACTTAAAAAAACGATATCCTTACCTATATACTTGGGTGGAATTTGTTTATATACCTCGGCTAAATTGAATTCTAATTGTGGGCAAACATCTGAGCAGGCAGTATATATAAATGTCAGCATCACATATTTTCCCTCGAACTCTGAAAAGGAATATACTCTTTCTTTGCTATCTTCTAATGTAACTTCAGGGAAAACTGGATTCTCCTCCATTAATTTATTCACTCTGGCAGTTTCAACTGTATATGCAGTGAATCCGTCCGTTCCAATAAAAAATAATATAGCTCCAAATAATAGGACAACAAAGATTGCTATTGAATTGTATTGTTTGTTCTTCATAACAATCACAACCTCATATTTATTAATAAAGAGATAGCCTCTAAAGACTATCTCTAGTACGTTTTACCAAGTTCTAAATGGTGGTGATCCTGGTGGTGCATTTACAATCATCTCTACAACCGGAATTACGTATGCCATGGAAACTACTAAAATCATTAGGACAATCCATAATGTCCACCGTTCTGTCCATTTCGGTGTTGGCGCAGCATTTTCCTCTGGCTCCGCGATTTGGAATTCCGTTTGTCCTCTTGGTGCAAAGAACATTAGATTGAATGCGATGTAGACCATTAGCACGACACCAACCATTAACAATGTACCACCAACTGCTAGCAGCAATAGATAAGGATCCCATCCTAATGCTGTCGCATTATCTCCATAAGTTGTATAAGAAGTTCTTCTTGGAGAACCAAATAGGCCAACATAGTGCATAGCCCCAGACATTAATGCCATACCAACTGTCCAAACTAATGTTTGAATTACCCCTAATTTATTCATTTGAGGTGTAAGAACACGTCCAGTCAAATGAGGAATCAACCAGTAAGCAACTCCAAAGAATGATAATACAACCGTCACTCCTAGAGTTAAGTGGAAGTGACCTACAACCCACATTGAATTGTGTACTACAGTGTTTAGTTGGTTATTTGTTTGAGCAATACCTCCGGCTCCAGCGGGTATAAAGGCTATCATCGCGATCATTGGTGCGAGGAATCGAACATCGACCCATGGTAATTTTTTAATCCAGCCTAACAGACCTTTCGCACCTTTCTTTCTACCAGAGCGTTCAAATATCGCAAACATTGCAAATGCAGTCATTAATGAAGGGAATCCGATAGATAGACTCATAAATACATGCATGAATTTAATACCTTCAGTAATTCCTGGATCGACAATTTGGTGATGGAATCCACCAGTAATATTTAAAACTACTAATAGTATTACAACTAGTCGAGTAAGCGTGTCACTCCATTGTCTACCGCCAATAATTTTCGGTATAGCAATATACCAAGTAGATACTGCAGTCAGATACCAAATATTTACTAACGTATGTCCAAAACTCCAGAACAGCGTGCGACTTAATAGAACATTAATCGTATCTGTCCAACCAAATGCCCAAGGTATAATCATTAATACTTCAATTGTTACACCTATACTACCGAAGAACAAAAGCACGAACACACCAACTGCAAAGAATGCGAGTAAAGGAATATGCTGTCCTTTATGTTTCTTTCTCCAGTCTGCCACATTGATGAATGCACCAAATGCGCATAGCCAAATACCTACTACTAGAAATACTAATCCAACGTAAAACCAACCAGATGCTGCCATAGGTGGATAGAACGTATACATAACAGATGCATCACCCATGATAATAGTTGTTGCAACAAAGACAACCCCAACTACCATTGATCCATAGCCAATCCATCCAAGTTTTCTAACCTTCGGAAGTAACCCTCCTAACGTGTGAGATAATGCTGCATAAAAATATCCAATAGTAAATGTTGTAGTAAACACCAGAACTAATAATACTCCATGTGCTGACAGTACTTGATAATAATTTAGCCATGTTGGTAATTCTAATATTCCAGCACGGTTAAGGCCTTGAAGCAAACCTAATACTCCTCCAATAAAAAACGCGATAAACGCTACTATAAAAAGTGCAATAGAAAATCGTGCATCCAGAGGATTGGCTCCTAACACGTTATTTACTTTTTGTTTCATTGTTTTCTTTGCTACTGCCTCCATGATGATCCTCCTTCCTCTATTTAACTGTGATTGTAGTACTCATCATCTGATGTCCCGCCCCACAATACTCATTACATAAAACTAAATATTCACCGGCTTCATCAAATTTTTGTGTTGCCCTTTGGATATGCCCTGGTGTTACCATTGCATTTAAGTTAGTGCCTGCCACTTGGAAACCATGTACAACATCCTTAGATGTCATGACAAAAGTTACTTTTGCTCCTGCTGGAATTTCGATATCCATTGGAGTGAAAGAGAATATTTGTAGGGTCATAACGACCTCATATTCATTGTCTCCCGTTTTATAAACACCAGGCTTATCAAAAGGTGCTGTTTCATCAACTTTCTGTGGATCTATTGTCTCTAGCCCACTAGGTGTCCCCATATCCAAAGCGAAAGCTTGATATCCGGTGATTGCCATCGAAATAACTAAAATTGCTACTCCGATAATTAGCCAAACCTCTTCTGCGCGATGCATTTTCATACTGTTTCTCCTCCTTTCAAACTCGATTCATATATAAAACTAGTAGTAGAACGATACATAAAATAATCGGTACTCCAACAAAAACGAGAGAGGCAAATAATGCTCCACTATAAGATTCCTTCTGTTTTTTTACATTTTTGAATCCCATCTATTTCGTCCTCCTTGTATTTCTTCTTACTTCTATTCTAGTAATAAAGCACATACTAAAAAGTGTTCTAAATCACTTGTAGCTGTGATTTTGAACACGATGTTTTTTATATTAATCCGGAGATAGCCCATAAAACTGTGGAATTAGCCCTTAAACTGCTGTTATCCACCAAAAAATCACGGTATCGCCCATAAAGTCACCAATATAACCCATAAAACTATTACCACTGCCCATAAAATCAAAAAATAGCCCATATCCCTAACGTCTATATACTCGCAACAAAAAAGCACTCAAGTTACTGTTTCTAAACAGTAACTCGAGTGCTTTTCCGCCATTATGGCATATATTTCTCTTCAACTTTCACTACTACATCATCTTCAACTGTCACATAATAAGGTCCTTTGACACCAAGTAAGTAGGTGATAAATTCCTTCTCCTCCACTACTCTAGGCTCCGAGGGATTCTCTTGATTAACAAGTAAGAACTCTGCATCCTCGGCTATTTTCATAGTAGATTCTTCTTTTGTTTCATTATACATCACAAAACCAGTTGGTAAGTCCTTCTCCACGTCCAGCCCTAACTCCTTAATCCTATCTTTGTCCGATTCCTCTATCCATTCAACCTCATCCAAAACAAGATTTCTGGTAGAAAGTTCATAATTCTTTATGATCGCTAATTGTTTACCTGGCGTATCTGTTTCTTTTGGTGTTTCCTCATCCGAACAGGCTCCAAGCATAATAATACTTAACGTTACTAGAATAACTTTGCTCCAACCCGATTTTTTAAATAAGTTCATATCGTAACCTCTCTTCTTTATGTATTAAACTCTTTTTAAACCCAATTACCTAAACGTCTTAACCTATTTACATAAAAAAAGTAGAGCACCGATGTATTGGTTAGCTCTACCTCCTATATGAAAGATACTAAATTTCCATATCCCAGCATTCTTGTTGAGCTTTCTTGGCTTGCTGTTCAGTTTCTTCTGGATGCATAGTGCGAAATTTATGATGTTCTGCTGGTATGATATCTATCATTTTTTCAATCATATCTTCAGGATCAAATTGGTCTTCTAATTGCGCTTCTTGTTTTTGCATATCTTCCTTGTTAGTAAAATTACTGTCTTCATTGTACCATTTATATTTTTCTTCTGCACTTCTATCATTGAACCCTGTATTATATGGTCCTGGGTTAATCGTTGCCACTTGCACTCCAAACTCTTTCAACTCTTTTTGTAGGGTCTTGGCAATTCCTTCGATTGCATGCTTTGTAGCAGTGTATGGACCTACATATGGTGTTGCTGATACACCTGCAATGGAACTCATAAATACAATCTTCCCACTGCCCTGCCTTACGAATTTTTTGGCAGCAATTTGTACAGTTTCTAACGTAGCAAAAACGTTCACCTCAAACAATGCACGAAATCGATCCATCGGTACTTCTCCTAACGGTCCACCTTCATTGATAGCTGCATTTGCAACAAATATATCAAAATCATAATCTTCCATTTGTGCACGGTCACGTTCGTTCGTAATATCCATCTTGAATATTTCCATCTTTAACCCTAATTCATTGGCCTCTCGTAATAGGTCTGTTTTTTGAGAAGTGTTTTCTGTTGTAGCGATTAAACGATGACCCTTCTTAGCAAGTCCAATTGCTGCACCTCTTCCAAGTCCGCTTCCAGCACCAGTAATAAAAATAGTTTTGCTCATAATTATTCCTCCTACTTAAGTGTCTTCTATTTTCTGTTCCCTACCAGAAATATATAAAACACTCGATTCGTCTAAACAATTAAACGAATGATATAGAAAGAATTGGTTACAGCTAGGCCTTGCTCTGTACTATTTTCATCAAATATTTTAGTTACCTTTGATAAATCCTCTTCCTTTAACCTTTCGTAAATAGATGTCTTTTGACCAAAGCAACGTAACTTTAATACATCGATAGGAGAATGCAAATATTCTATACTTGTTACATGCTCCAGTTCAATGGAAGTGAAGCTACTAATCTCCAATTGTTTATTTATTTTATTTAGTATTGGTGTACCAAAAGAGTAGTCAAATAGATTTGGAAAAATTAGAGGTAGTTCTTTTGCTGCTCCATCACCTGGATGAAGTCCAAGAATTGATCCTCCCTTAATCACTACTTCTGTAAGGGCTGGATAAGCAGATGTAGGTCCCTTTCGAGTGTATGCACATTCAAACTCATTTTTCTCAAAAGGTAATCCTTGTTTGCTATTTCCAACAATGAATGTAAGGTTCGACTTTTCATTCACCTTAGCAACTTCTAAGAAATTTTCAGTTACATCAAACCCTACAATCTGTTTAGCAATCGAGCTACAGAATTTAGTAAAATCACCATGTCCACAACCAACATCTAGAACTTTTTTGTTTTTTATCATTTTTGACACTTCTTCATCAAAAATAGACTCTCCACTGGGCTTAGTAATGGTGGAATTCCAAGTATATTTATAAATGCGCTGTAACTCTGAGAGCTGTTGATACCATTCTATGGAATGTGGTGTTAACCATTCAGAAAAGGTCGTTGGATTATTTAACATTTACACCCTCCCCTTGCTTGTTACGCTCCTTAAACAAAAGCCATAAACAGCTAAATACAATAAACGCCACTAATTCTAGTGATAAAATATACCATGGATAGGGCCCTAAAAAATCCATCAAACTTCCACCTCTTGGCTTTTCCTGTAAAAACATATAATTGCCTTCCACTAAAAAGTTTATAAAAAATAGGAATGGTAGCAATACATTTAACGTAATCATTGTCTGGATAACGCCTTTAAAGGTTGGCTTGTAACCTCTCACCCAAGTAAAATAAAGCGCGGTTAAAATGATTCCAAAATGCGTATAGAAAAAATGGAAAAACCTGAAATGTGGAAAGTTTAAATCCAAAACAGGTGTAGCAACTGCCTGGATTGCTCCTCCAATACCAGCGAAAAAAACAAATGAATAAAGCTTCTTTTTTCCAGTCCAAAGCAAAACAATTGTTATGATCAGACTAATACTGCATAGTTCTAATGGTAATGAGTTACCCCAATCCCATCTTCCTGTTTGAACAAGCCATATATAATAACAACCATCTATTATGAATAAAGTAAGAGCGAAAAATCGTTCCATGAATTGGACTTTCTGTTGTTGAATAGTCCATCTATTCCTATTATAAAATAAAAGAAGGATTAGAAAACACAAGGTAATCATTGAAGTTATATGAACAGCTGAAAACATTTCAAATGCAGAATCCATTTTCTGTCTCCCCCCACTCTTAATCTACTCTATTATATTCGGCACAAGCTTTTGAATTTCCTTTGAAAAAAATATAAAAAAGCTACTGGTTTCACCCCCAAGTAGCTTTCATCATTTGAATATATTTTTCACATTTTTGGCCCATTAAGTAATTTGCTAAACTGAGAAATAGTAATAGTAATTTGAATCTCTTATAAAACCAATTTTTTCGTAAAGTCTTTGTGCTGGAATGTTTTCCTTACCGGTCTCAAGTAAAATTCCTTTTGCATCTGTTTCCTCTGCAAAATTAATGACCATTTTTATTAATTTTTCTGCAAATCCATTATTGCGTGCACTCTTTTTCACATATAAATCATTTAAGATCCATGATTGTTTCATACTTACGGAAGAAAATGATGGATATAACTGTACAAAACCAACTGGACTATTCTCATCATAGGCTATGAAAACTACTGATTCTTCTTTTACTAATCTTTCTTTTAAAAAAGCTCTCGCACCTTCAAGATTCGATTCTTGTTTATAGAACAATCTATATAAATCAAAAAGTTCCGTCAGTGAATCAAGCTCATTTAATGTAGCTCTTTGAATGCACATATTTTATCTTCCTTTATTTAATTTTTATTGTATTTTACCATTTATTAACTAGATTTTGTTAAAAATTAAATTTCGAAAGTTTCCAGTTGAATCACTCTTGTTGCAAGCAGTTCAATATCCCTTTTCTTCAATTGACGAGTTACGGACATCAATATTGGGAAGCACTCTTTGATACTTCATCAGTACCTATGCCAAGCAACGGCCGTATGTTAATTTCATCACCAGACATTTCCTTACGCAAACACTTATCCAGAAATCTTTACCACTCTAGCTCCACTAATTGTTTCATCGCTGATGATTTAGTTTCACCAGATTCTTTGTCAATAAGGGATGAGTAAAGGTGTGGGATGACAAGTTCCGCACCGTTTTCTAGACATATTTGTACAATTTCATGGACATTACTTAAGTCAATTCCACCTGTTGGCTCAATGATTTTAATACCTGCTTTTGATGCAGCCTGCGTCATTTCTGCTAATTCATCGAGACACTTTACTCCTTCGATCGGATAAAACTTAATGGACGGAATCCCCATTTCAGCAATCATCGTTGCGGCTAGTTCACAAGTAACCTTCTCGCGGTGAGCAGAACTCAATGGACCTGTGGAAATATATACTTGCCCAGGAGTGCCAGTTGGCTCAATCATGGAGTTGATCAGAGGAACATTTTCTGTAGTTTTTTCCAATCTTCCAAGCGTATAACCCGATGCAGGGAACACTTGGTTGATGTGATCCGGTAGGGTTGCTACAGACACTTCGGCCACTTTTTTCCACATCGCTGGTTCTCCTGCACCCAACCCAACCGATACTGGGATATTATTTCCTTTGAATTCTTTTACTAATTGGATAGCAGCCTCTTCTGTCGGGAAGTTCTTGACCATCACTCCGACTAATACACGGTCTCCAGCAATTTGCACTAGTTCCTTTGCATTTTTTAAATCCTTCGCCAATACATTAAAAATAACACGATGTTTAAATGGCATTATATCACTCCTCGAGCTAATATTAGTCTAATCTTCTCTGCAATAGTTTCTTCTTGTCCTTTAAGTAAAGGTCTCGGATCAACTGATAATATTCCTATATTCACATAGTGATGGCGTAAATAGATGGCTGGGTTTCCTGATTCTAGAGCATGCAGTAATTCAGCTGCGTCCATGCCTGCTTCCTTACTGTTCACCTCGATATTTGCCCGGTAAATTTCTCGTCCTGCCTCATCCTGTTTAATCATGCACGTTAAACCAGGAACCCCATTTAAATCTTCACAAAGTAATTTCATTCTACTAATTTGAAGCTCGATATTTTCACCTTTGTGAGAATACTGTTTCAACGCCACCATCAAACCGGCCATTCCTTCTTTTCCAATCTTCATGGGACGTCCAATCCCCTGATATTGCTTCCTACATGCTTCCATTAATACTTTTTTACCGCAAATAAACCCCGATGTTGGGCCTTCTAATGCTTTACCACCACTGTATATAACGATGTCTGCACCCATCGCAATATACTTCTGAAAATCTTCTTCCGCAGCAGCATCCATAATAAAAGGAATTTGATACTTTTTTGCAATCTCAATCATTTTTTCAATTGACTGCATACCTTTTTGAATAGCGTGATGAGACTTAATATACATAAGTGCGGCCGTATGTTCATTAATGGCTTCTTCGATATGTTCTGCTTCTACTTTGTTTGCTTGACCTACTTCTACTACTTTGCCTCCACCTAAACTGATCATTTGTGCAATGCTTGCTCCAAAATGAATTTGCTGTCCTTTTTGAACAATCACTTGATTTTTCAATCCATCTGAATATGGTAATCTTTCAATATGTGTCAGATTAGTACCGGCAATCACTGATGCAACACTAATCGCTATTCCTGCTGCTGCACCACTTGTTGGACAGCCATCCTCAGCCCCTGTTACTTCAGCAATCACTGTCCCTGTTAGTTCCATAATTTCATCGATATCTACATAATTCTGCGAGGCCTCTTTCAATGTTTGCGCAACTTCCTCACTCACAGCTGATGCTCCGAGAGCCGTCATTTTTCCACTCGCATTAATCACCTGCTTTAAACCTAATCGTGTAAAAATATCCATCTTTTTCACCTCAGTCTAATGAAATTGGGAAAAATGCACCTAAAAGCATTGCTCCTATTATTGCACCACCTACAATTGGTTTTTTTCCAGCATAAAAAATTGCGGCTCCAACAATAGCTCCAACTCCGATTGGAATTGACGCCGATGCTGCGGAAATGATGATCAAAGGCCCTAAGAACCTACCCGATGCATTCCCCGCCCCCATCATGACGTCTGCACCAAAAGTGGAATTAGATTGCCCCACTGTAAATTTACGAATTACTATGACTGTATAACCAATTGCAAGTCCTAAAACTGCTCCAGTAAGTAAAGATAGTGTGAAGTTTTCAAGTGGTGCAGTGATCCCTGAAGCTAGAAGTAGAGCTGGTATTCCAATTCCTATTCCCGTTTGGATAGCTCCTCCAATATCTAAAATCCCGACAAGAGAACCCTCTAGAATACGTGCAAATAGAAAACTAGCTCCAAATGCTGCTGCAACTCCATAGCCCCCTCCTTGCAGACCTACTTCAAGCATCGCAACAATTGCCACATCATTAAATGCCCCAATTTTATATACATAGTACATATGTGTACCAGCAAATACTCCTGAAGACAATAGGGCTACCAAAAGTGGAAATGACCAATCTGCATACCAAAAACTCTTCATATTAATTTCATTGTTCCCACCCATTTACTTCACCTCATATCCGATTAATTTGTGTAAATCGATCAACCATTCAGGTGCTTCTAAATTAAATCCTTGGAGAAAAGCAATATCAAATCCTCGGAAAAACCCACTTAATACAAACAGTAAAATTACAGAAACCAATAGCGTTTTCGTAATCTTGTTCCAACCGCCGTCATCTACACCTTTACCTATTAATATCCCTAAAACAACACCTGGAACTGCATTTCCCATGACCAAATGTGCTGCTCCACCGAAAATTGTTCCCCAGATTCCAGAGCGTTTGCCAGAATCCAAAGCTGCTAACCAGAAGATAACTGGCATTACAGGATTGATGAGCAAGTTCGCCGCTGGTACTAATACTTTTAGTGCAATTGCTTGCAGTGATTCAGGAATTGCCGATGCCGTTGAATTTAAGAATGCAACAACGAGTATCCCGATAATAGCTCCCGTAATTGCCATCTTCTTCGGATTATGCAATGTATCTTCTGGACGTTTTCCTTTTCTCATTAATACTGCAGCTGCCCAGTTTGGTATGATTCGATGATCCACATCCTGCGTGAATGCACCAGCACCAACAGAAGATGCCCAAGCATTAAAAAAGAATCCTAAACCAAAAGAAAAATGTGACGCAGCATCCCCCGCACATGCATTTAGCTCTCCCAGAGTCCGAAATGCGCCCATACCTTGTGAACTTGGAGCATGAAACATCCGAGCTGCACCAGCCCCAACACCAAAGCCAACAAATCCTCCAATGATGATTGACTTAATGATAATCACTAGTAATTCCACTATTCATTCCTCCTTTTATTTTGGAAAAAGACTTCCCATTGCGTGACTTTTTATATTATTTTTTTGTTCCACCTTGTTGAAATTGATTTCCTCTATATTCAAAAGAAATAAATTTATCTTTACATCTAGTACAACACTGTATTTGCTTCTTTTTCGTGGAAAAAAGAAGAACAAAAAGCGTTCTATATACGAAAACTCTTTGGCCTCTACAACATCGACGTCAATAGGCTCAATCCGAATAATCATATTTCCCTTATAATCTTTCATAACTTTTTTCTGAATATTGCCTAGGGCAATGTTCAGTGCTTTTTCTTTCGAATCACCTTTGCCCTCGGTACGTACTTTTGTTTCAATAACATTTTTCATAAAATTACCCCCTTATTTTTAGTAACTCTTCTGTTAGTCTTCTTCCTAACTCTTCAGAGTCATTAAACCCAAAACCAAGTACTCTTTTACCTTCCCTAAGAGCTGTTAACCCCTCTTCAATGGAACGCATACCGTATTGTGCTGGGTAACCATACTTTGACTGTGCTGTAATAGCTCCTGCTCCTCCACTGCCACAAAAAGAAATGCCCAAATCTGCATTCTCTTCCTTCATCTTGTCACCTAGTTTCATATCAGCAGCCATTCCACTAATAACGATAGCAGTGCCCCCAGCTGCCTCTACGCCTTTCCCAACATTTTGCCCTTTTCCTAATCGATCACCAATCACAACAATAACTTTGCTCATCACACATTCCTCCTATTTATTCTTCATTTAGTTTTGCAGCTTCAAAGTGAATTGATAAAAGATATTTTTCATCTTCATGCAAATTACTAAGTTGCTTACAAATTTCACTTGCCATCTCAATAGACTCTGACGAGACTTCATTAAATATTTCTTTTTCCACCGACTGAATTGGTTCTTCATTCGTTGAGCGATAAACCATTCCAGAAATATGTGAAACAAATGAAAGCCATTGAGGTACTGTCATGAGAACTTTTTTAGACTCTAAAAAATCTTTTGAATAGCTTAAAACGTCTATGCATAAATCTGGATTCCCGCTTTTACTGATTATCTCTTGCTCTTTTGAATTTTGTGTATTCATAGTTGTACAACCTTCCCATCTTTCAGTACCATATGTGGTTTGAGTATTTGACTCGCCTCTAGTTCTACTCCCATAGAGTCAGTTAATATCGTTCGTTGTTCTATCTTTTTAAATATCGTGATATCGGCTGTCGTCCCTAAAGCTAACGTCCCTATATCACTTGAGCTTAGAGACTTTGCAGCTCTAGATGTAACCGTTTTCACAACTTCCATTAAGGGAATCCCTAATTCCAACAACTTGGACATTGTATTCATCAGGCTACCAACAGGGTTTTGATAGTTTTTAAGATAGATATCAGTACTGGTTGTAAACGAATCATCGTATTTATCTCTAAACTTCATCAAAGTTTCATAGCTGAAGCTATCGGTGCCATGTCCAATATCAAATAATACGCCTTTCTTTAAAGCCTCCATCGCTTCTGGGATCAGTAAACCTTCTGCATTTAAAATTCCATATTTTTTCCCATGAAATGCATGCGTCACAATGTCTCCTCTACGTAAAAGAGGAAAGATTTCTTCCAAATTTGGAGGTGGGTTTCCGATATGGACCATAATGGGAACGTTTATATGATCTGCTACCATACGAGCGTGTTCAAGAGGTTTAATGCCTCTGTTTTTAACAACACTCCCACTCATACGTGCTTTCAACCCCACGATGCTTGGTTCCTTTTCAAAAATCTCTTTCGCTTCTCCTAAACTCATTAAATCTTCCAGATTGGCAAGTTCAGATAAGCCGTTAGTTAAGCCTTTTCGTGATATATTAAGAAATGAAAGAACTTCCGTTCGACTCGGTTTAATCACTTTTTCCTTAAAAGTCGAGTAATCTGAATACCCGGAACTCCCAGCGTCCACTACTGTTGTAACTCCTTGCTCAATACCAACAAGATCTGCCTCAATCCCTAGTTCTGTGTGTTCTGTAAAGATATGCACATGCATATCGATGAAACCAGGAGAAACATAGCAGCCTTCAGCATCGATATATTTTACATTTGAAGGACTTATATCTTGAGGTGCTACTAATAACCCGTCTCGTACACCAATTTCTTTCACTTCAATTGTGTCTTGTTCTGGATCTATGACAATACCATTTTTTATGATGATTTCTTCTAGCACAAGAACACCTCCAGCTATTTTAAATAATGTAGTATTGCATAAATCTCTGCTTCGTGAACCTGTAATTCGTGTGTATCTAAAATTTTTTTTATCGTTTTAATATTCTCTACGTCATAAGAGTTGTTTATTGAATAGGAATAGTTATCGTATTGTTTATCGAAATAGTAGCGATGGACCATTAAAGAAATATGCAGCATGAGTGCCTGCTTCTTTGACTCACTTATCTCGTTTATAAAAGCTAACTGAATTTCTTGGTTAACCTCAAATCCTTTTAAGATAATTTCTTGACTGATAAATTCATTATCTTTATCACTAATTTTCTCCTCAGTACTTTCTAGCAAGTTATTGAATTGAAAATTTTTAAAACGAAGTAATTCCTTCACTTTACTTTTAATGTTTTCAATATCCCTCTTACTTGGCAGGGAATCTACGATTACTAACGGAAGATCTGTTTCAATCGGAAAGACACTAATAATGAAATCGACCTCCTCTTGTATGCAAATTTCATCTACTTCCATAATCGAGCAATTTTTAACAATTTCGATATCGTAAATTTCTCTTTCAACACGATTTTTAATAAGGCGTGCAACACCTTTTCCAGTAGAGCAAACATATAAAGTACGAATTTTACCTTTTTGATCAAATTTCTTTTCAAAAGAGACGATGAAATGGAGGACTATTAATGATATAAATGAATCAGGCGCTGAAATTTTTTGAGGTGTAAGGTACAATTGGCACGCACTCTGTATGGTTGTGAATAGAGCTGAATATTCTCTCTTTAACTCTTTCGTAAAAGGATTAATCTCTGTAAAATTGATTTCACCTTTTTGGAAACGCTGAGAAAGATGAGCAAACAGATTATTAAATAATTTTGGATCCTTATGATAGTGAATACCTTGTATTTCACTCACATACTGAATTATTTCTTTTGTCACCTTTAGTATGTCAATTTGATTGAGATCATTATCACTTTCACCCGACACATAGCGGTATTCCTCTTCAAACAAAGGATACTGCATTTGTTGACACACCTTCTCCATTAGTTGAACTGTTAAATCATTGTGATCTGCTTTATTTAAAATCCGATAATCTTTCATCGTAAATCCGGCGTTCATACGAGTAATCGAGATGGTAAGTCGGAATAATATTCTCAATACCTCTGATTCATAGAGTACATGTTTGGGTGTGGAAGAAATTAACTCAGACATTTGCTTTTCAATAGTTTTATAAATTGGAAGTATATCCTTAATCATTTGCAGCCCACCACTTAAATCATCTCGTCTTGTTACTCGACTCATAATTTTATATACATCATTATTCGTCAAATCAGCATGGATCAAATGTTCAAACAGCAGCCTTAGCGAAAGTTCTTCCCCTATTAACTTATAACCAGTCCCGCGCATTTTTTCTAACTCTATATTCCATGGTCGGAGCAATTCATCCATTTGTTTAATATCATTTAATGAAGTATTTCGACTTACATCTAGTTGTTCGGAAAAAGTAGCCGCAGTTACATATCCAGTGTTCACCAGCATATACAAAATCATTTTTCCTACTCTAGCCTCTTGGTTCAGATAAACATTATTTCTTTCAACTTCCGGTAAGGCATGAATAATTGCTAATCGTTTTTCCTCGTCACAATCAAGCCAAATCCCTTTATTTGGTTGTGAAAATACTTTTCCTCCTTGCTCACAGAGCCATTTTTTCACGTCATCCATTTCGTATTTAATCATCCTCGTGCTTACATTAAACTCTTCAGATAAATCCTTCAGATATATAGGACCACTGGCTTCTAAAAGCTTTGTTAATAACCTAAATCCTCTTATGGTTAGCACTCTTATCCCACCCTCTAGTTCTTTGGCTTTTCTACATATTCTCTGAGTGTCCGAGGTATTCAAAAATCTGGCACTTTAAATGATCAAAATAACCTGCGTTAAAAATATTAGAAAATAAACAAAATTGGATCTATTTGTTCGTACTTATAATCTTAAGCCTTCATTGAATTTAGATAAAGGCAAATTTTTTTCCTACCGATGGGGAAAGAAATTGTTGCTTTGCTACTCCTTCATGAATTAGTAAGAAGAAAGCCCTTCTCAGATGAGCAAGGCTTCCTTCTTTCTGTATCTTTTATAGGATTGTGCCGAAAAATAAAGAAAAGCAGTTCTATTTTCAACGGGCCTTCATAATCCCATCTACCTGTTTGAGCAAGCCATTTAATTTAACCTTCTTCTAATATCCCTGTCCTAGTATTAGAGAAAAAAAAAGTTACTAGATTCCTATATAATCTAGTAACTTTCATCATTTGAATTTAATTTTCACATTATTACGTCCATTAGACTTGGCTTTATATAACTCTTCATATGCTATAGAAAACATTTCAGCTTCGTCCTTAAAGCTGCTCCTTAAACCATGAACACCACCGACACTAATAGTCACTTGAAAAGAATGCTGCTCCCAACAGAATAGTAAGCTTAATTGTTCAATGGCGTTTCTTAAAGTCTCTCCCAATTGAACAAAATCTGCTGCACTAATATCGGTTAAAAAACAAATAAATTCATCTCCATCAGCATGAAGAAGTAACCCTTGTCTGTCGCTTGAAATTGTTTTGATACAATTTGTGACTTGTTGTAAGCAACGATTTCCTTCTATATAACCGTGAAAATCATTATAGCTTTTGAAATGGTCAAGATCGATTATACAAAGTGCGACTTGCAAATCTTCCCTACAATCACCTAGCACTTCTTTCATATACTCTGTCAAATGTTTGGAGTTTGGCAGCTGTGGCAATTCATTATTAAATAATTCTCCACTCTCATACTTCGAAAGGACATCAACCATTTTTTTTTGAATAGTAATCTCATTTTCTAATTGCTTATTCATTGTTTTTATTTTCACCACCTCTTTGCAGTTTATAACCTACTTTATTTTAATAGTAAAATTAGATAAAAAATTTTAACAGATAATACAATAGTTTTTTGTTTTGAGCTTTTATTTATGCCGATTATTAATCTAAATACCTCCAAGTTTGAATCGTAATTTATAAAAGAATTACTCTCCTATTAATCTAATTTGCTGCTCGACATTTTTTAAAAGAATATCCATCTCTGCATAGCCATGATATCCTCTTTAATTATCAAATGATCAAAGCTACTATGTTCCACCTTTAATAACTTTTCTTTTCCTTCGAACATACCATGCCACTCTATCAAATCATCTACAAGGTTTTCACTCATAGATGGAAAAATGATTTTATAAACCTTCGAATAAGTACTTGGCGAATAGACACCACTAGCATCATTCCATTCTTCCCCATAGACGATACCATGCTCTCGTGCTTCGTATTGAGTTGGAGCCATTATACTCCATTTATAGGTATAACTATTGCCTCTATCAATATCCCCTCGCGTAGAAGCTTTTTCTCTTACCATTTCGGTACTCTGTTCAATATCCGAAAGCCTCACGATAGGTACATCAATATCATTTGTAGGTAGTTCTAGAGTCTCTTTCATGCCAAGCTGAATATATGGAATAGCTGCAGTAACAATAGCTAAAACAATAAATACATTTGATATCAATAAATTAACCTTGCGCATCCTCTTCCAAGGAGCAGCATGATCAATTGCATTACCTTCTTTTAGTTTATTTCTTAAAGAACGTATTCCAACTGCGGCACTTATTAAGCTATAAGTAAAATAAATAATTATAAATAAAGGCAGAGGTTGAATAATTTCACCTTCAACGAAGAATAAAGTAGGTGTGGAGTTAACAAATAAAAAAAAATAGATTAATCCAATTAGTATTAAAGTAATAATTGTTGCCAGTAAAGCACTACTAACAATCGTTTTTTCAAGAGCTTTGAGGGTATAGGCTTGTTCCTCAAGATCCGTATGTAATTCAGGGGCATTTAACTCAACTGGAGATGAAAACACACTAAACATTCCATACCTTGTAACATAAGACCAGTCACTTTCAGCATACATTTGCTGTTGCTCAAATGTAATCTCTTTATTATGTATTGCAACTATCCTGTACCTCGTCTCTTTAGGCTTCTCTTTAATAAAATGCACAAATATTGAGCCGACCTTTCTTAGATGCAACCCTTCCTTGGCCATATCGGTAAACCAACTCTCATGCTCACCAATACGCCAATAATTACTTGGTCTCAGTTTTAGTACTTTCATTCAAATCACCTTCTTTCAAAATTATTCCATCATTAACTAACGCTACTAACCGATTATATTCACTCTGCAGAGCTTCTTTCCCTTCATTTGTAATTATGTAATTTTTTCTTCTACCATCATCCTCCGATAGAGTTATTAAACCAGATTTTTGAATACGCACAAGAACTCCATAAAGTGTTCCAGATCCCATATTCACTCTTCCATGTGAAATCTCTGTTATTACATTCATCAGACTATATCTGTCATTTGGATTCATTAGTGCTAATAACACATAGTACATTGCTTCCGTCATAGGACCACTGTTATATTCCACTGCAAAGCCTCCTTAATCATGCAAAACGATATATCGTTTAACGCAATAGTATTATTTTCCAGTATAGTTGTCAAAAAAGTTTTGACTATTCAATCCATTTAAAAAGTCCATTTCCAGAAAATACAATGTTGTTTTAGAGCCAGGTTCTGGGCTGTAAAATGACATGCTGACAACCACATTACATCTTATTTAATTACTCCACTTCAACTGGATATTTATGTTAAAATATTAAAAAGTTTATTAAAGATTACACTTAAATAAACGGAGGAGTTTAGTTGAAGAACAAACTGATTCAAAAGGGGGGATTCATTGCATCCAGTAGAATTAATTGAATTGATGATAGTCGGCGGAATTTTACTAGTTGTTCTATTAGTTTCTTTTATTTTCAAAGGAATATGGAGAAAAATTATTCAGGGATTCGCTCTTCTATTTTGGGTGTCCTTTGTTCTCTTTTATTTTGTACGTCCATATTGGATTGATATTCAAATCGAAAAAAAATTAGGTTATATACAGATGCATTTGGAAGAACAGTACCCTGGGGAAACGTGGGAATATAGGACAGTGCCTCACCGTGAGGACGGCTATGAATCCTCGAATCCGTATTATATAGGCGTAATATTTGGTAGTGAACCACAAGTGGAATACAAATATTTCGCTCGTAATAAAAGTGATATTATCCAATCAGGATGGTATACATCTGAATTACAAAGTGACCAGAATGATTTATTACATTTAGAAGTTTTAGAAGAATAATTGCGGTTTATTATGAGGTTCCATCTTCTCTTATTGATTTGAATAGTAACTTCAATATTTTCATAATCATATTCAAACTAACGAGTTCTTTTATCTTATTGAAATAAGCTGCAGGTTAATGCCAGGAGGGGCGTTCTTTGTGAAAGAAATGAAATCACCACCTATTCAACCTAACTTGAGAAAACTATTATCCTTCGCAGCCTCGGAAAGGAATATCGAGAGAGAATATGGATTATATATCCAATCTCCAGTTCTAGCATTGTATGGATATGACTTTGAAGATGAAGTTGTCGGTTGTATAGGAATAGAGCTTTTAGGTCTAAAACGTTGTGAAATAAAACATATTGCAGTCTCTCCAAACCATAGAGGACAAGGTATAGGAAGTAAAATGATTAGTTTTATAAAAGTTAAACATTCATTAACTAGTATTTTTGCTGAGACCGATAAAGAGGCTGTGAATTTTTATAAGAATTGTGGATTTAAAATAAAGAGTTTAGGAGAAAAGTATCCAGGTGTGGAACGTTTCCAATGTATTTTAGAAAGTTAGTAAGTATTATGCTTATTCAACTGCCATGAATGATATACCTTTATTAAGGAATGAGATTATATTGAAGGGTTGTTAGTTAATGATATTAGTAAGCTCCTGTTTAGCAGGGTTAGAGGTAAGATATAATGGAACTCACAGTCTAAATAGTAAGTTACGTAAATTAGTAGAAGAAAATAAAGCAATTACAATATGTCCAGAATTACTGGGAGGATTTTCAACTCCCAGAGAACCTGCTGAAATAATAGGAGGAGACGGCGAAGACGTACTTGATGGAAAAGCTAAGGTTATTGAGAAGTCTGGTAGAGATGTTACTGAAATTTACATTAAAGGAGCTTATGCTACTCTAGAAAAGGCTAAAAAGATAAATGCAACGATAGTTGTTCTTAAAGAGAATAGCCCATCCTGTGGTAGTTTAATGATTTACAATGGTGAATTTAAGGGGAAGAAAATTATTGGAAATGGAGTTACTTCTGCCTTACTTAAAAGAAATGGAGTACAAGTAATATCAGAAGAACAATTTGTTGAAAATTCCCTTTAGTTATTCTACTCACATGGCAAAGGGGAATTACTATTAGAAGCAAAAGTAATTTTTTATACAATGTTTTTGACACTAAGTGCATATTTTACACTTATTAAAACAGCGTCCATAACCGATATTTCGGTCATGGACGCTATTTCTTATACTAGTTATTTGTTTAGTTTTTATTGTATGTGGAACCAAAATGCTTATTATTTTTTGATTAATTCTAATTCGACTGGAATAGAAGCTTCTACTTTTTCACCTTTTAGTGATTTCATTGCTGCTTCTACAGCTTTTTGACCGATTAAATCTGGTTTTTGAGCTACTGTACCAGCAAGTTTACCGTCTTCTACTGATTTTACTGCATCCCCTGTAGCATCAAAACCAACTACTAGAATATCTTTTCCAGCTGCTTCAATTGCTTCCAGTGCACCTAGAGCCATTTCATCATTATGTGCAAAAACTGCTTTTACATCTGGGTTACCTTGCAAAATATTCTCCATAACTGTTAAACCTTCTGCACGATTAAAGTTCGCTGTTTGTTTAGCAACAACTTCTAATTTACCATTTGCAATATTGTTAAATCCTTCACCACGATCACGAGCAGCAGAAGAACCTGCAATACCCTCAAGTTCAACGACTTGTGCACCTTCTCCAACTAACCCAAGTAAATATTCTCCAGCTAGTTCGCCTCCAGCAATATTATCAGAAGCAATATGAGCTACTACATCCCCACCTTCAGAACTGCGGTCAACTGTAATAACTGGAATATCAGCAGCATTTGCAGCTTCAACTGTTGGAACTACAGCTTCTGAATCTGTTGGATTAATAAGGATTAAATCTACCCCTTGTTGAATTAGATCTTCTACATCACTTGCTTGTTTTGTTAGTTGGCACTTATCACCAACTAGCGGACATTCTTGAATGGGTAAGAGTTTATACATTATTAAAGCTACCGAATAGACTATAAGTAATAAAACATTCTAAGGAGGTTTTTAATTTGGCACGTAGAGGAAATGGAAAGCCCCGTTTTTGCGTGTTCCCCGGGTATAATTGGTGTGGACCCGGTTGTAGCGGTCCTGGTGCGCCGATAAATGACGTAGATGCAGCTTGTAAAGCACATGATGATTGTTATAGAAGAGGAAATAATCGTTGTGAATGTGATCGCGAATTTCTCCGTCGTCTACATCCTAAAATAAACAATAATACTCAAAAGGGTAGACATGCTCGAACGCTCTATAATTATATGAAATTGCAAACAACTTTTACTTGTAAAAACTCTAGATACTAGAGAAATTTAATTCGTAATCTTTAAAGATAGCAAGCCCAAATATAATTCCTTTTGCTGGTTTTACTTAGCAATAAGTTTGTTTAGCAAGGACAAATTTGTTATTATTTTCACAGGCATATTATTGAAGGAGTCCTTATAGATGAATCAAGAGCAAGTAGAACAGTTTCAGCAGATGAAAAAGAAAATGACACGAATGATGCTGTTGTATAAATTTGCATTAAATGAGCTTGAAACAAAAATTGAAATTTTACGCGAAGAATTTCTAATGATCCATGAGTATAATCCAATAGAACATACAAATTCTAGATTGAAATCCCCAGAAAGTATATTGAAAAAACTTAATAGAAAAGGTAAGGGTATCTCAGTAGAAAGCATCAGAGAAAATGTGAAAGACATTGCTGGCATGCGGATAACTTGTTCTTTTATTTCTGATATTTATCGGGTGTTTGACATGTTAGAAAAACAAAGTGATATAAAAGTATTGAAAGTAAAAGACTATATCAAAAACCCAAAAAGCAATGGCTATAAGAGTTTACATGTTTTATTGGAAACTCCTGTTTTTATGTCGGACGGGAAGGAAATTGTGACAGTAGAAGTGCAAATACGAACTATTGCGATGGACTTTTGGGCAAGCCTTGAACATAAAATCTTTTATAAATACGACCAATTTGTACCAGAACAACTATTAATCGAGTTGAAAGAAGCAGCAGATTCCGCATTTGCACTAGATGAGAAAATGGAAAGATTGCATAATGAAGTTAAAATAATTAAAGGTGAAAATAAAATTAGCGAAGTAGATGAGTTAACCAAGTTACTAAGCAATTCAAACCAACAAATAACCATTCCTCCCGCTTTTTTAGAAATGCTAGAAAAAGTTAAATAAAATGGCTAGTTTAAAATATTATTAATTTCAATAAAAAAATCGGATAAAAAGACACCACGTCCTTTACATTCAAAACCTATTTTTAAGCTTTCCGAAGTGCTTTGGACAGACTTGTTGTTATATTATTACCATGTAAATTTTTAGGGATGCTGGTTGTGACCTATGTCACAACCAGCATCCCCTTTTTTCGGTAATCTTATGGCGTTTGTCCCGCATTAACGAGCAGTAGAATAGGTCCTTTTTTTGTTCATAAAAACGTGTGTAGTTTAAGAGTTTTTTGGATTAATCATCGAAATATTATTTTTTGCTTTTTTCCACTTCTTTCATAAATGCTTCTCCCTCTATATCTAAATTCGGAAGTATTTTATCTAACCACTTTGGTAAGTACCAAGCTGAGTTCCCCATTATAATCATTACTGCAGGTACAATAGCCATTCTTACTACAAATGCATCGAATAGAACACCAAATGTGAGTGCTAAGCCCATTGATTTAATCATTGGATCTGGTGCTAACATAAATCCAGTAAATACTGAAATCATTATTAAACCAGCAGCTGTAACTACTCCACCACTATCTCTCATCCCTGCTAAAACAGCCTCTCGTGCATTTCCTGTATGTGTAAAAACTTCACGCATTCTACTAACTAAAAAGACCTCATAGTCCATTGCTAATCCAAACAAAATTCCTATCACAATTACTGGTAAGAAACTTAATACTGGATCTGCAATAGGAAATCCAAATAAACCAATCAAGTTTCCATCCTGTACAATAAATACCGTAAATCCTAGAGTTGCACCTAATGAAAGTAGAAAGCCCAGAACTGCTTTTAATGGAACTAGAATAGATCTAAATACTAGTACTAATAAAACGAATGAAAATCCAATAATTAATAGAGCAAATACTGGCAATGCATCACTCAATTTTTGTGATATATCAATATTTACTGCTGTAGAACCTGTAACCATTAATGTTATATCATCGGATTTTTCCAAGAAATCGGACCTTTTTCTAATATCATTTACAAGATCTTTTGTTGCTGAATCGTTTGCCCCTGTCTCTGGAGTAATAGAAATAAGGTATAGCTCACCTGAAGGTCCAGGAATTGCAGGGCTAACACTTTTTACATTTGATAAACCACTTAACTCTTCTATAGTATCATTTAACGCCAATTGTAAATTGGTAGTTTCACTTGAGGTTTTAGCAACTACAAGTAACGTTGCATGATGGCCAGGTCCATAAGCTTCAGTTAGTAAATCATATGCTTTTCTTTCCGTTGTCTGTTCATTTTTCGAACCGTTATCTGGGAGACCAAGTTCCATATGGAGCATAGGAGTCGCAATTATAGCAAGAACTACAATTCCAACAATCGCAACCTTCCACGGGTGTTTTGCTACAAAATTCCCCCATCTATCGGAAGTAGTTTGTTTTTTATCACTTTTGATTTTGCTTAAAAAAGTATTTTTTCTATCTGGTCCTACTTTTTGGCCCATCATTCCTAAAAAGGCAGGAACCACAATAACTGCTATCAATATTGCCAATAGAACACAAAGTGCTGCAGAAAGACCCATCATAGTTAAAAATGGTATTTGTGCAACAGATAAACCTAATAGTGCAATAATGACAGTTATCCCCGCAAACACTACTGCACTTCCAGCTGTTCCAGTTGCAATTGCTACAGACTCTGAAACGGAGTATCCTTCTTTCCTTTGTTGTCTAAACCGAGTCATTATAAAGAGAGCATAATCGATACCTACTGCCAATCCTAACATTGCAGCTAAGGTTATCGAAACAGAAGTGATATCTAAATAATTTGTTCCAATCACTATCAATAATAGACCAATAGCTAGTCCTATAACTGCCATTAAGATTGGCATTCCTGCCGCTAAGAAGGAGACAAAAGTAATTGCCAATATAACATAGGCTACAACTACTCCAATAGCTTCTGTGATTCCTCCAATTTCCAGTTCAGAAAATACAACATCACCAGCTAACTCCGTTTGAATTCCAGCATCACGAGTCTCTTTTATATTCTCAATAATATTGTCCTTTGATTTTTCCGATACTTTATCGGCTGCCACATCGTAAGCAACAACAGCATAACCGATTTTTTTATCTTTACTTAAATTACCTAATTCAACCGGAGTAACTACAGAAACAACATGTTTATCTTTGTCTTTTATCGCTATCAATGTGTCTGTAATTACTTTGTTAACCTCTTCGGAATCTAAGGTTTTATTTTCCGGTGCTTTTAATACTAACTGTACTTGACCACCTGTATTAGATGGAAATTCTTTTTTCATGAGTTGAAGCGCTTTTTCTGATTCTGTTCCTGGTATAGTCATTTCTTCCGAAAAATTTGGTCCCAAATTTAGTGCAAAGATTGCTATAACAATCAGAATCGCTAATGTACTGCCGATTACTTTTTTGTTATTGTTTGCTGCCCATTTACCTAACTTGTAAAGATACTTTGCCATTTAAAGCTTCCTCTCATCCTAATATTACCCTCCCTATTAAAACAACGAGTTATTATTTATACATCCTGTTGTTTTAATGGCACAGAAATAGTATATTAAAGCTATTGAAAGATAACAATAAACAATGTTGAACTACCTGTTATTAAAAGAACATTTTTTAAAACTACTGTCCAATTAAAGACATAATAAATTAATTTGAATAATAAGTAGGAGGAGAAATACATGGTAGGCATAAAAGGAAACCGAAGAACCCTATATAGTAAAAAAGTAATTATAGATGCTTTTTTACTATTACTTCAGGAAAAAAACTTAAATAAAATTACAGTAACTGAGATTTGTAAAGAAGCTGATATTAATCGCGGAACTTTTTATTCTTATTACAATGATCCGTTTGATTTAATGAGAAGTATTGAAGATGAAATGATAGAGAATATGATGAGTAAAATAAATAATTCAGGAGACGACTCCCTTTATGGAGTTTTGAATTTAATAATTGAAAACAAAGAGTTCTGCAAAATCATTTTAAATGAAAAAAGTAGCTCTCGAGTATTTAATACAATTTTGAACTTTACTTATGAAAATTCAATCGCAGAAAAGAAAAAGTTACCAAATGCTAATGATACATATTTAGAATATTATTTCTCATTTTCAACAGGAGGAACCATCGAAGTAATACGAAAATGGTTAAATGATGATATGAAAATTCCCGTTGAAGAAGTTGTACAAATATTAGAAAGTATGTACGTTTCGTAACTATTTCCTCTATTAATAATTGGACATCTCTCTAGACTAAATATCCATTACACCTCCTTCATTTTTCATAAGCTAAATAGATAGACAAAATAAATGGAGGAGTTTTTAAATTGAACAAATCAAATAAAGTCTTTTCAAGTTCTCATCAACATAAAAAGCGACCAAATATTCTTTTTATGATTGTAGATGAAGAGAGATTTCCGACTGTTTACGAAACAGAGGCAATAAAAGAATGGCGAATGAAAAATTTAAAAACACAAGAGCTTTTAAGAAATAATGGGATGACATTTTTAAATCATTATATTGGAAGTACGGCTTGTTCACCAAGCAGGGCAACTCTTTTTACTGGACAATATCCATCACTTCACGGTGTGACACAAACAACTGGTGTTGCTAAAGGCGCATTCGACCCTGATGTATTTTGGTTAGATCATAATACGGTTCCTACTTTAGGAGAATACTTTCGTACTGCAGGGTATCAAACCTATTGGAAAGGCAAATGGCATCTTTCCGATGAGGATATTCTAATCCCTGGTACACATAATGCCCTACCTAGCTACAACACTAAAACTGGTGTATCTAATCGTGCACAAGAACAGCTTTATGAACACGCCAATCGATTGAACAATTATGGTTTCGATGGTTGGATTGGTCCTGAACCTCATGGGTCAAATCCTCGAAACTCGGGGTCTTCTGCTGGTGTCGGGATAAGTGGTCGGGATGAGGTTTATGCAGCCGAGGTCGTCGATTTAATTCATTCGCTTGAGAAAAATGCACATTCAGATGACAATCAGCCCTGGCTCATTGTGTCCTCCTTTGTAAATCCACATGATATTACTCTCCTTGGACTTTTCACTCGATTTAATCCCTCATTTAATTTTGAAATTGATCCGACTCTCCCTTTTGTTCCACCTGCTCCTACAGCTAATGAAAACCTACTCACTAAACCATCTGCTCAGTTGAGTTATCGTGATGTATATCAACAAGCACTACAGCCTACCTTCGATTCACTACTTTATCGACAGCTTTACTATTCTCTTCAAAAAAAGGTAGACGATGAGATGTATAAAGTATTTCAGGCTCTTCATTCTTCTGTTTTTTATGAGGATACGATTATCGTTTTTACAGCAGATCATGGAAGCCTAACTGGAGCTCACGGTGGTTTATTTCAAAAATGGCATAATGCTTATGAAGAATCCCTGCACGTCCCACTAATTATTCATAGCTCGAAGTTTTCTACTACAATGGAAACTGACATGATCACTAGCCATTTGGACATTATCCCAACACTCCTAGGTCTCGCAAATATCGATGTTACCGATGTTCAAAATGAGCTCAAAAAAAGCCATACCGAAGTGCATCCCTTGGTAGGACGAGATCTCTCCGAATTGCTAAATGGGAATAACAAATTCACTCGAGCAAACGAACCTATATATTTTATGACGGATGATGAAGTAACGAAAGGATTGAACCAATTTACTGTAACTGGAAAACCATATGAATCAGTAATTCAACCGAATCATTTAGAAACGGTGATCTTGAAATTGCCTACTGGAAAAGAAAAAACAGAAGAGATATGGAAGCTTACTCGTTATTTTGATAACTCTCAATTTTGGAGTAATCCTGGAATAGATGATAAAGAGATAGATCTGAAAGATTCCCAACCAGTTTCAGATACGAAGGAAGTTGCTATTTGTATAACAACAACTAAGCAATCCCCAGTCGAAGATCAGTATGAATTATATAATGTTACAAGGGACCCAATGGAAGAATGCAATCTTGCATTTCATTTAAATGAAACACCTGAGTCAAAAGTGATTCAGAAAATAATAGTAAATATTCTCCATGAACAATCCACTCAAAAAAGATTAACTCCAACGAGTGGAATTAGTGGAATTGTTCCAGGTATGCCGAGCTGTGATCACTAATTCGCTCTCGTCTAATTTTAATCTTGTATTCCTTTTTTGCCTTTTGTAAAAAACTTTTTTAAAGTGTCACAAATCATTCTCCAGCTCCGTCTTAAGTTATGAACTAACAGAGGAGGGATTCATCTTATGGAAGGAACATGGGATGTTGTAATAGTTGGTGGTGGTTTGGCGGGTTATGTTGCAGCTAATTATTTGGCTAGAACAGGGATGTCTACACTAATCATTGAAAAAGATAAAAAAGTTGGTGGTAGAGCTAGAACGGATAAGATTAATCAGGAGTTTTTTAATCTGGGCCCACATGCACTTTATGCAAAAGGAAACGCTGTACCTATTCTTCAAGAACTCGGCATAGAACTATATGGTAAGTCACCAAAATTACAGGGATTATTAATAAATGACCAGGTGGAATATGCTACTCCTTTTAACCCACTAGGAGTATTTACAACTGACTTTTTGAGCTGGAAAGAGCGTGCGGAGTGGTTGAAGGTTTTATTGAAACTTAAAAGTACGGATATCGAAAAGCTTTCAGAGCAAACTTTTCAACAATGGATTCAACAATTAACCAATTCCAAAAATATTCAAGCTCTACTCCTTATTCTCGGTAGGCTAGCAACCTACTGTCATGCCCCAGAGAAAGTAAGTGCAAGTGTCATAGTTGCCCATCTACAGATGGTAATGAAGGGTGTACTTTATATAGACAAAGGATGGCAAACAATTATTGACCAGCTACACAACAAGGCGGTTTGCTCTGGAGTACAAATACAAACAGGCATAATAGTTAATGAAATTAAAAGAGTAGACAATATTTTTAGGTTGTCTCTTTCTACTAAAGAGGAGTTAACATGTAAGTATTTACTCAGTACAACCAGCCCTCAAGAGCTTATGAAAATGTTAGGTGAAAATATCACGCAAATGCAAATGGATTTCTTTACTAAGCTATTACCTATAAAGGGGGCTGCTTTAGATGTCGCACTAAGACAGCTTCCTAAACCAAATCGATTTTTTGCTATGGAAATAACGGAGCCTTTTTACTATTCTGTTCATTCAAATGCAGCTATTCTTTCCGAAAACAAAAATACTATCGTGCTTCACGTTTTCAAATATCTTCACCCAAATGATAATATAGATGGAAAAGAACTTAAATACGAGCTAGAGCAATTTTTAGAAAAGATACAGCCTGGCTGGCAAGAAAACAAAATTTCAAGCCGTTTTATGCCTACTATTACGGTGAATCAACGCTTACCTCAAATAGGAGATGAAAAAAAGTTACAGCGTTCTAAATTGGAGATTTCCGGATTATATTTAGCAGGGGACTGGGTCTCATCTCATTCCATTTTGGCTGAAGGAGCAGTAAGTAGCGCAAAACAAGCTGCGGAAGAAATAATAGAAAAAGAGCAGAGGTGATATTGTGCAAATTACCAATGAACTTTACCAACAGTATAAATCTTTATTGTTTTCTATAGGTTATCGTATGCTAGGATCTGTAGTAGAAGCCGAAGATCTTGTACATGAAGTTTTTTTAAAAGTCTATCAAGTTGAGGAAGACAAAATTGAAAACGTAAAAGCCTATCTTTGTAAGATGATGACAAACCGTTGTATAGATAGCTTAAAGTCTTCACGGTACAAAAGGGAAAAATATGTGGGCCCATGGAACCCTGAACCCTTATTGTTTGAGGAAACACATGCTCTTGATCCATTTGATAATGTTCTACAAAAAGAAGGTTTAAGTATTGCTTACTTAAGGATGATGGAGCATTTGGCACCAGATGAAAGAGCAGCTTTACTATTAAGAGAAGTCTTTGAATTCTCCTATTCAGAAATTGCAAATGTCTTAGAGAAGAAAGAGGATAACTGCCGAAAAATATTAAGTCGAGCGAAGCAAAAAATCTCTGGTATAGAAAGTGAAAGTCTAAACTTTGAAAATAACAAGTCTATTATTAACCGATTTATCCATGCTTTTGAACAACAACATATGAATATATTACTAGAGCTTTTATCCGAAAATGTTACCCTCTATTCTGATGGAGGTGGAAAAGTAAAAGCAGCTATACGTCCTATTCATTCTTTACCGAGGGTGTTGGCGTTTTTATATGGTATTGCGAAGAAGACCTCTCCAGATTATTATTTTGTGATAAAAAATGTCAATGGTCAGCCTGCAATGATAAATTATATGAATAATAATTTACACAGTGTCATCAGCTTTTACATTGAGGGTGACAAAATTAATGAATTTTATATTGTAATGAACCCAGATAAATTGAGACTTCAATTAGTGGATGATTTCTTCTCTCCCATTACGGAAAATTGAACCCAGACGATATTTTTTATAAAGAACTCAAAAACAGCTGGCTTCGGAACCATACCAAAGCCAGCTAATCATCAATATTTCTATAATCTATCAGAATATTGAATACCAAACTGTTGTAACCGATAGTTAAATTGTTCTTCGGTAAGTGGATCATCGTAAAAGGGACCTTGAACTAATGTACATTTATGAACATGCAAGAATTCTATCTGTTCTTTTGTTTTAATGCCATCAACAAGTATATCGATTTTCATATTATTTGCTAAACCTATTATTGATTGGAGAATTGCTTCTGCCTTTTGGTTGTTACCAATACTATTTATAAAAAACTTGTCAATTTTAACTTTGGATAATGGAAGATTAACTATATAAGCTAGGTTCGAATAACCAATACCAAAATTATCGATAACTATGCGAATACCTGCTTCACGGATATCATGTAAATGATTTAAAATAACAGAGGAAGAATAAATCTGTGAATTTTCCGTAATCTCAATTGCAATCTTATCTCTTGAAATGGAATGCTTATTTACTTGGTACAATAAAAACGACACGAATGAAGGTTCGTTTAATAAAGTGGAGGAAATATTAAAAGAGACTTCCTCTGAAAAATTATATATTTTTCCCCATCTAGTATATATGAATAATGATGTATCAATTATATATTCCGTTAACATCCTTATTTGACCGGTTTCTTCTGCTACAGGAATAAACTCTTTAGGATGTATAACACCTAATTCAGGATGATTCCATCTAGTTAGCACTTCAATTCCCGTAATCTTATTGTTTAGTATATCTACCTGAGGTAGAAAAACAGGGTATATTTCTTTGTTTATAACTGCTTGTTCTAGACTTTTTTCGATAATAAGTCTTCTGTTTAATAACTTTGACATTTCTCGATTATATCTAATCCATTGATCACCTTTAATTTTCTTTGCTTCATACATAGCAGTGTCAGCAGCAGTGATCAAAGAATCTACATTATTACCATCCTCTGGGAATATACTAACCCCTAGGCTTGCGGACATATTCATTGGTGGTAATGCAGTGTTCTTAAATGGCTTCTCGATGACCGCTAAAATTTGATAAGCATCACTTTGCACTTGAAATTCATCGATATATTCCGTGTAAAGAATAAATTTATCTCCTCCAAATCGAGAAAGAAAGTATTTACTTGTTAGTTCATCTTTCAGCCGGTTTGTAACTTCTACTAAAAACTCATCTCCAATGTCATGTCCATACGCATCGTTAATAAGTTTAAAGTTATTTAAATCCAAAAAGAATATTACAAAAGGAATACTGTCAGCTATTTTATTTTCTAGATTTTTATACAACAGCAAACGATTAGGAATTTCTGTTAAGTAATCATGATGCGCAGTATCCCATAGCATTCTTTCTCTTACTTTTTTATCGTTGATATTATTAAAGTAAACGGATATACCTCCATTTTCCTTTGGGTAGGAATTGACCTCGAACCAGGCATCGAATGGTTCATAGTATGCTTCAAAGCGGGTCTGTTCTCTTTTTTTCATTGTTTTAGTATAGTTTTCATCAAATACTGTATTAATTGCCTCTGGAAATCTCCCCCAAATATCCTGCCCTAATAACTCCTCTTTTGAAGCAAACAACAACCTTTCTGCTTCCTTATTTATATAGGTAAACTTCCAGTTCTTATCCAAAGAAATAAAAGCATCTGTCATACTCTCTAAAACATCATAAACTTCCATTTGCTCATTTTCATTTTCACTAACATCTCTAAGGATAATAGTTGCCCCTATTATAATTTTATCTTCAAGTAACGGGGTGACTAGCATCGAAAAAGATTTTATTTCTGTAGACAAGGAACTAGCATAGGTGGTATGAAAGTATGTCATTTTTCCATTTAACACATCTGTAATTCCATTGTATGCAGCTAATTCATCCAACTCATTTAACAATTTCAAATAATCGTTGCCTGTTTGAACAGCAAAAGGGTTGTTATCATTCTCTTCCCATAACCGATTTATTTGAATGATTTCTCCATCTATATTAATAACTGCTACCTGATCAATATGCGAGTTTGTTATTTCAATGTCCATCCGGCATAGCTCCTCTCGTTACTGCTCTCTACCTATATAAGCTTAAATTCCCATTTATATCTAAAGAGGCTACTATATTTGGAGTTCCTACTTTAAAGGTATGAATTCTTCTTCCTACTTGAATAACGGTATCAGCGTGAGCATAGTTGATGTGTATCTTACCATTAGAAGGAACTTGAATAGTCGTTTTACCACCATTTTCAGAACCAACATCATCCAGAAATATCTCATTTCCAGCACTTAAATTTCCTCCGCGACAAACCCCTTTAACAATGATGTTATAATCTGCTTGAATATTACAATGGTATACACCTTGTCCTATTATATGAACATTCCCACTTGAATATAGAGTAGAATTAATGGCGTAGGGCACTTCTATAGCTACTCTTGGTTCAGGCGCCAAATAGTATGTTTCATACATTTCCTGCATCCAGTTTATGAACTGTTCTAATGTCTGCAACTGAATATTTTGATCTTTGGAGACATTGATAAAATGCTTATTTAAAGTATTTGAAAGAGATTTCCAATCCTCATCTAAGCTATTTTCATTATTATTTATTATAGTAATTAACTTTTTAGTCAGCTCGCTAAAGTCCATATATTTTTTTTCTAATAACAATCTGATAAGGTACGACAGTTTAATCGTTTCTTCTTTCGGATTACTTTCACGCCTTACCATCAGGATTTGATTGATCGCAGCTAAAATATGGTTTGAATATGTTAATATCTCAGAAAGTATTGGGATCAGCGAGGCAATCACATGATTTATCTTCCCGGCAGATAGTTCACATGAAAATACGTTTTGCTCTATTTTCATTGAGTAATTAGACTGGACGATTGATCTATTAACTGTACCGTTTATATAAATTCTACCTTCCGCATCAACAGCCATAGAGTCTAATACATTACCCGTTATTCTTACATCACCAGGGAATCGAATATTACCACTTTCCAAACCTACATCGCCATTATGGACATACTCTTTTATAACATCCATTTTCACTAACTTTCCTCTGGATTCTATAAATGGTCTTCCAGTAGCGATTGCAACTATTTGATCATCCTTTTGTACTGCTCCTTTTCCCACTTTTATAATCACATCAGATACAGGTTTAGGAGGTACAGGATTATCAAACAAATCTTTTCCAGGCTTTCCTAATATTGAGGGTATTTTCTTCGCAATCACTTCTCCAACTTCAACTGACAAAATAGTTTGACCTTCTCTATAGTCCACTTTTTCTAATTTATCACTATTATCATCTTCGCCCTTATCCTCTAGCCAACCCTCAACTAGAATTTCAATATCCCCATTTAATCCTTCAACGGGATATGTACCTTTTGCAATTATAGCTTCGCCTTCTCCGTTATTTAATGCTTCATGAATTGCCGAATGAATAATTCCATTTTCTATTTTTAATGATTTTAGCTGGGTTAGAACATCTTCTATTGAAATATCAGTAAAATAAGTTATATTTTCTTGAGCACTAATAAAAAGATGTTCTTGAGGTTCTGTCTCTTCTAAATTTCTTATGATATTCTTTCCAGGATTAATCGATAGCGTCGCCATCATATTATTATCCTTTACTTCAATCCAAAAACTCGATGGAATTACTTCACCTTCTAGTTCAACTATTATTTTGTCTTTGCTAGTAACCAACTGAGGTTTCGTTAGTTTTTGACCATTCACTAACACCTTCAAATTTTTATCTGCTTCTATTATTGGAAGCCGTTGAGCACTTTCTTGAACTATTACTTTATTATTTTGAATCCATACACCAAAAAGACGTTCATCAGTATGCACTGAATTACCAAACTTCGGTTTTTGATCTAACTTGAAGTTTAGTTGTTTTTCTCCGTCATCTTCTACTAGTTGGGAGTCTAAAAAATCTTCAATGAACTCCTCTAAATTTTCATCTGTTTTCTCAAAAGAATATGGTGTATCTTCCAAACTAGTTGTTTTCTTTACTATGTTGTCAGATGTAATTCTAGTAATCTTCACTTCAGCTGGAAGCTTTCTTAATCCAAATAGACTTTTGGAAGGAGACTGTATTACTTCCACATTAATATCCTCGATTGAACACTTTAGTATATTTAAAGCAGTTTGAACTGCTTCCTCAATAGTTTCTGCTTTTATATTAATAGAGTTTTGCAACATTTTTTAACCTCCTTCCAGTTTATATATAAATACCTATTTTCGTTTTGTGTTTTAAAGATATAATAACACTATCTCTAAACAAAATAACAGGTCTATATAATCATTTTTTCACTAATTTGAATTGTAAAAAAACATTTTAAAATTAAAAGCAGTTCAAATTTTACTTTGGAGTAAAATTGAACTGCTTTATTTTTATATATACTTCGTAGCCGTTGTTTTCCGTTACGGTGGACGCTTTCCTGGGGCCATGGGTCGAGCCTGTAGCCCTTCACTCCAAACAACTAATATCTCTTCTATATCAAGTAAAGATAGTATCCGCATGATGTGGCTCGCTCAGGGATTTGAGCCAAGCTACCGTACCATCAATCGTTTCTGTATCCACCCCTATATGAAAGAACTTATTCGTCAGTGCTACGTTCAGTTCCGTTGCCAGTTAGTAGAAGAGAAGCTAATTGATCGAGAGGCGATATTTATCGATGGAAAAAAATAGAAATGAATGCCAATAAATTCACGTTTGTCTGGAAGAAATCCGTTCAAAGGCATCATTTCAACTTTATTGGTCAGAGGGTATACCCTTGCCTTCAAATTTCAAAATAAAGTGAAAAACGTGAAATTGAGTTACTGATTTCACGTTTTTCAAGTTCATAGATTAGTTTTGTCCCAGCCACCTAACATATTCATTCTCTACTTTTGATTGGACCCTTTTGCGAATGCAGAATAATAGCGAATATTAAGTTGCATTACAGCTACAAGCTATGCTATTGCCAGAGTCTCACAACTACTTTGTCATGTTCATAGCGTTTAATAATTATACATATTTTTTGATACCATTCGTCACAAAGTGAATTTACTTCTATATATTTCTCAGAGTCTGTTGCAAGGGGTTCACCAAATACTATAAATGGATATTCTAAAATGGGTTTGGTTAAATCATCAACTACTATTTTTAAACACAATGCTTCTATAGATTCTTCTTCTACTTCTTCCTCTTCTTCATCCTCATCTGAATCTTCTTCCAATATTTCTTCATTATTCACTAGCGTGCTTCCCAATAGCCCCTCCTTAGGATATAAGTTTAAAACACGCTCTTCCTCTACTATTGCAACCTCTAGCACCTGAGAAAACGGAACATTTTCAATACTAAAATCTTCTACCAAAGAATCTCTTTGGAGTATATATAAAATATTATTTACATCATCGATTAGCATTACATTTAACAAATTGTCCGAAATCAGTGATTGAGTATGCGGAATCTCCGCTAGCAACTCTTCACATCTCGCTCTATCTTCAGCGTTCCTCCTATTAATAGAACGTCTCCACTCTATGACTCCCCAAAAGAATAATCCCAATGAAATGATTAGATATAGCCCAATTGCGTTTGTACTTTCTAATGACAGTGATAATGCGAAATAAACAACAAATAATAGAAATATAAATAGTACTTTCAATCTCATTCCACCTTTAGAATTCTGTTATAAGAGATTCTATTCGCGAAACTATGTCCTTATACTAAAATTAAAAGACTTTCCGAGTGCAGATAATATATTAAAAAACACGATATGATGAAGCATTTTTTAAAAGTTGCATATAATATACTATTTTAACAATGAATAACGGAGGTGTTTACAATGATTCATACTGTTCAACAAGGGGAAACACTAAGTCAAATAGCTAGAGACTACCGAACCCCTATAACCGAAATCATTAACGCTAACCAATCCATAAATCCAAATGTACTTTATATTGGTCAATCCATTGTTATACCAGGTTACCCTGACCCAAATACTCTTCCATACCAAATTGAGGTTTCTATAAACAATCGCCTGCTACGATTACGAAAAGACGGTCTTATACAAAAAGAGTATCCTATAGCTGTAGGAAGAATATTATATAATACACCTGTTGGAGATTTTATCATTATAAACAAAGCACCCAATCCTGGTGGACCATTCGGTACCATGTGGATGAGTTTATCTAAAGAACATTACGGGATTCACGGTACCAATGACCCTAGTTCCATAGGTAATGCAGTTTCACGCGGCTGTATCCGCATGCACAATAAAGACGTTGAAGAATTAGCACGTATTATCCCAATAGGAACTCCGGTTTCAATACGGCCATAATTAAAAACAGACAAATAACCAGTCAAGTTCTGGAAGAATTAAAAAAAACAGACAAACATGCTCGGTCCTTTAAGGTCAAAACCTGTTTCTATCGTTTTCGAAGGGCTTAGTCGTCACCTTCTACTTCATTCAATTAGTGTGAAGTACTCCACTAAAGGATTTAGCCTAGCTTATCACTTTAATTTAGCATTAAAGGAGAGGTTAATATAACCCAGTCCTACTTGTCGCGATTTATAATATAATCCAAGAAATGCTTTAAAAAAGCTGTATCCCGCGGTACATCTTGTAATGATTCCATCGCAATACAATAATTTTCCCACATTTCTTTTTTTGCATCATTCACACCTAATATAGATACGAAAGTGGAGCTGTTATTTTCTGTATCCTTACCAGTCGATTTCCCAAGTAAAGCTGTATCACCTTCCACATCAAGAAGATCATCCTTAATCTGAAACGCAATACCTGCATGACGGGCAAATTTTTTCAATGCATCTATTTCTAATTTACTAGTGTTTGCAAGAATTGCTGGCATTAGAATAGATGCCTCAAATCCTAACCCAGTTTTGTAAAAGCACATTCTATTTAGTTGTTCTAAAGACAATTGTTGCCCTTTTGAATCCAAGTCCATTGCCTGCCCCCTACACATATCCGCAGTTACTTGTGCGGAATATTGAATAAGTCGCAGCACAGCTTTTGAATCGAACTGGTCCAAAGTGGTTTGCTCTAAGATTGCCTTCTGGGTCAGGAAAAGGCCTGTTAACTCGGCAATAGAAATTGTATAAACCTCATGAAGTGTTGGACGACCTCTGCGAAGCGCAGCATTATCTTGGGACGGAAGATCGTCAAAAATCAAAGAAGCTGTATGCATATATTCTAAAGATTTTAAGAGTGGTTCAAGTATTGAGCTATTTAAGCCATAAGCGTTGACTCCCATAAACCACGTAACTATTGGTCTTAATCGCTTTCCTTCTCCTTGTAAGCTGTAGTTTGCAGCATCTATTATAGAATCAGACATCTCATTAGTTTTCGGGATATCTAGGACACTATTAATCTGACTACGTATAGCTTTAGCAGTTTCTATAAAGTCTTCCTGCCCTTGTCTGTCATTTTTCAAGCTTGTAATCATATGATCACGCAGCAGCTTGTCGAAGAAATCTACATCATCCGCTTTTCGTACCATCTCTTGAATTAGTTTATTGAATTTAGGATTCCCCGAGGCAAAAAGGTTCATTACCTCTTTGTATTTTTCCGTACCTGCTCGCTCCTTGAATCGTTTTAACCCGTTTATAGCCCGATCTAAAATAACTTCACGCGTCATTTTATCTGAATGATAAACTTGATGAATCAAATTAGAAATTACTGTCCAGTACATTTCAAATGGATTTATTAGATCTGGCCGTTTATCGTGATACTTCAAGTAGTACGTATAAGGAGTTACCGCACCATCCTTCAGGTCATCAAACATATCTGCAAAATCATCTGCTAGTTGATTGTAAATACCATAAAAAAATGTTCGGCTATCAAATCCCTCATCTTCAGGAGCTCCAATTACAGAACGAACAATCAATCGAGAAGAAGCAGATTTTAGAATAACTGGTATATACAGCTCTTCATTCGTATATTTTGCATTAGTTAAATCCTTTTCTCGATCCACTTCTTGGGAATTAAAAAACACATAAGATTGCTCAAAAAAACTATTTCTTGTCTCTGGTCGTTGATGCGCCTTTATATATTCAAAAGCTTCTCGAAGTTCTGTGTGAATATATCTGATTAACTCTGCATTATTTCCAACCCAATCACCTAGTTCTGGCACTACTCCTGTAGTAAGTGTGCTACGTATCAGATAAGCGTATTGTTTTTCTTCTTCGTCCGATAAAATTTCTGCATCTAGGAGATCGTCAATAAAAGGATAGGTAAGTCCGTAGGAATAACCGAGCCTAATTGCTTTATCAAGCCTCTGTTTCCTATCTTCAACAGTAACTCCATCGTCCATCTCTTCATTCTCTTGCATAATTACTCCAGCAATGATTTTAATAAGTTTTCGCTGTGCATGCTCTGCATTCATTCCTGTTGGAATATTTGTAGATACATTTTTTAGTTTGTTGATCAACCATATGAAAGTCGATTCTACTCCTTCTTTCTGAGCAAGGCGATACAAAGCAGTCATACTGAACAGCTCTCCATCATTCTTACGGTCAGCCGTCGTAGATGTGAGCTGAGTTTTTAAACTATCCACAATACTGCCAATTCGTTTTTCGGTGTCTGGAGAGTTCAATGCTTTACCTAAATCTCGCATAAAAATATAGGAAATGCTTCGATTCAAATAATTATCTAATTTCCCTGTATAATTGAGCCACTTTATATAATTGTGATACCCGCTAGTATTAGTTTTTCCTTTCCCTCTTGAAAACAAGGAAAATATGGAATGATGACGGATATGTTTATGTTTCCACAAATGTATATCTTCCGTTAGAACTTTCACATATGTCTTTTTTTGGGCCTGCGCATAAAGTGATTGGAAATAATGATTGGCCTTCTCCTCTGCTTGCTGGTAGCACTCATCGGCATTGATGATTAATTTCTCTTTCATATCATTACTCACCTTCACTTCTCTTTTATACATTTCATACTAAATATTATTCTTATTATAACATTCAACCTATTTATAACTTGTTTTAAACATCTGAATTTACTACTCTTTCTATTTCTATGAGTGAAATCATTGCTTCATAATAAAAAAATAAAAAAAACCAGGCAAAATGACGCCCGGTCCTCTTTCCTAGATATGCCGTTGATTTCCGCTCAGAACTGCGCACCAATCAACCATGTACAAAAACTGATAATTGTAAGCAAGAACAACTAAATAAAAGTGAATTATATGATAAAATGTCCAGCTGAAATTAACGCTAGTAATAAGGAAAATCTTCTCGAGGATTACTCATTACTTTGATTGTAGTGCAAGGTAGCGACTCCTGCGGGATGAGGGAGTTAGATGAACCATCACAACGTATCCCAATGGGCGATGATGGTTCACCGCTTCCCCCGCGGAGGCCCACAGGATGTGGGGCACGAAGGCGTTGCCATACGAGGTGGCACTCTTAACCTTTGTACCATACCTGAAACGGAAGTCAGCGAGATTAATTATTCTTGAAAATGCCTCGAACCCAGTGTTCACAGGTGAATTTTATATACTTTCTTTTAAAAAAAAGAGAACGGAAATCGTTCCCTTAGAGCTACTCATATATATTTTTTTACGAAAGAACTTTATTTATTACTTTCACCTTCTGCTTCCCATCTAGCTATTTCCGCACGAACTATCGGTGCCACTTCTTTACCTAGTAATTCTATTGCTTTCATCACGTCTTCATGAGGCATTGAACCAACTGGTACATGAAGCATAAAACGTGTGATACCAACATTTTTACGGAGAAATATAATCTTATCAGCTACGGTCTTCACATCTCCTACGTATAAAGCACCTTCCAAGCTACGTGCAGCATCAAAGGTTGAACGCGTATACGGACCCCATCCGCGTTCTCTGCCTAAAACGTTCATCGCTTGCTGTGTCGGCGGAAAAAATTTATCTACTGCCATTTCGGTACTTTCGGCAACAAAACCGTGCGAGTGGGATGCAACTGTCAGCTTCGACACATCATGGCCAGCTTCACCAGCAGCTTTCTTATATAGCCTCACCAGTGGTTCAAACTGTAATGGACTTCCTCCGATAATCGCCAACACTAGTGGCAATCCAAGGAAACCAGCTCGTGCAACAGATTGTGGAGTTCCACCACTTGCAATCCAAACCGGTAGAGGGTTTTGAACGGGACGCGGATATACCCCGCGATTCTGAATAGCAGCTCGATGCTTACCATCCCATGTAACCATTTCAGACTCCCGTATTTTTAATAGCAAATCTAACTTTTCTTCATACAGTTCATCATAGTCTTTTAAGTCATAGCCAAAAAGTGGGAAAGATTCGATAAAGGAACCACGTCCAGCCATGATTTCAGCACGACCATTAGAAATAGCGTCTAATGTAGAAAATTCCTCAAACACTCGCACTGGGTCATCAGAAGAAAGTACTGTTACAGCACTTGTGAGTCTGATTTGCTTCGTCCGTGAAGCAGCTGCAGCTAGAAGAACAGCTGGGGCAGAAGCCGCATAATCCTTTCGGTGATGTTCCCCTACACCAAATACATCTAACCCAACTTGATCCGCTAATACAATTTCTTCAACAACCTCACGTATACGCTCAGCATGGCTAATTACTCTGCCTGTTTTTACATCTGGTGTTGTTTCTACAAACGTTGTTATTCCAATTTCCATTTAATTTGCCCCCTAAATTTCTGCGGTTTCATGGTTTTTATAATTAGTCTGTCGGCATTAATGATACCTTATCATTCTATTTATATTCAATTTTCCGGTTTTATTAGAGGTAGCTATTTTTGGTTTAAATTACCACTCCGCGAATACAGCTAGTTCGAGAGCAAGTAAATCCAGATTGAAAGCAAGTAAGTAAGGACACTCCGCAAGTACTAACTTCTTGAAAGCAAGTATTTAACAGACGAACGCAAGTAATTAGATTAAAATCCTTAGAGTTGAAAAGTCATCATGAATTGTCTCTTTTTTTCACTTCACTCATTAAGTAATCAACGAACAAGTCATCCCTTACCAAAGCTGCCTCATAGTTTCTTTTTAGGAATCGCTCTCCTTCTTCAAAACTAGTAAAGGTTTGTCCTATTTCGGCTTTATTTTTTTCAAGTATCCAATCCTGATTATTTTTTGAATACAAAATGAACGTATCATTTTTTCTATTCATATAAAATGAACCAAATGATGATTGTTTCAAATTATATTGATTTCTTTTTGCATCTTCTAGTATCGGTAGCAGATGGAATGTGTCCAAAACAAATAACTTATAAGCTTCTTCTGTTAAGGTACATCCAGATGCTTTTTGATGTCCTCCGCCGCCGAACTGACCAGCAACTTCAGATACATCAATATGATCATATATAGTACGAAGGGAAATTCTTTTCCCCCCCATAATTACTATCGCTATATAGTCGAGATGTGGATATTCTTTTCCTAGTTCATTGCCTAGCTCTGAATGGTAAGTTTCTGCATACACAATTCCTGCCAAATGTTCCCCTATGGTTACTTGGACTATCTCTCTTTTCTTTCGACGAATATAACGGTCAATCTTGTCTGCTTCCATTTTCAATATTTTCTTTTCAAATTCATCAAAATCAAAATGATCACTTGTACGAAGTCTCTCTAATATTTTTTCTTCGAATTCTTCCATCGATATTAAATAGAATAGTGAGTTAAGCGAGTGAGCTTGGAGGTTCTCATTCTTCTCCCATTCCCACGTATCATACTGTCTAACTAATTCTACAAATTCTGTGAGTGCTGCAGTTGGTTCCAACAATTTGTTTGTTACAAGATATTCATATAACAATGAAGTAGCTGAAGTTAATTTGCCTTCGTGATCTTCTACTAGAATATATCCCCACTCATAATCATTAAAGTGTAAGGCAGATTTGTGATGATCAATTAGTTGGACCTTTCCTTTTGCATTATAAAAATCATTAAGCCTTTTTTCATTGTCTTCATTTGGAGTCAAATCAGTTACAAATAAAAATGTATCTGGCTCATCATTTTCTAAAAAGTATTCAATCTCTCGATTTAGGGAGGAAATCGAATTATAACGCACCTTCACTTGCTCACCAAAAGCAAGCTTTGCTAAAATGCCACATCCGACACCATCTAAATCATTATGAGACAATAATTTATACATCCTTTTCACCTCTTGAATAGTATGGTTTTAACGTATGAAACTTATTAATTATACTGACCTTAAATAGCTTTATATTTATTTTACAGGTAAACTGTTGCATTAGTATTAAAAAACATGTATTATTTTAATAATTAAATATTCTCTTATTTCAAATACATTTGAAGTAAGGATAGAGGCGCGAAGACCATCAGTACACATTTGGAGGATAATGAGATCCTTTGACATTTGTGGAAAGGGGAATTTGCCGAAGTTGAAAGAATCTCATTTTTCTTGAAGCTGGTTCTGCTGTTGAATAAACACTGAATTGTCATATAGGAGACTATATGGAGGGCTATCTTACGCACGGAAATATTACTTTATTTCTATTGCAACAACGAGCCCTCGTTGTTGCTTTTTTGCGTCTACATAACTTGACTAAACAACCGTCAAGTTATACCTCCGGCGGATGTCATAGATTTTGAATTTCGCTAGTGTAATTCAATATCTGTATGTAATTACGTCGAGGCATAATTGATACCGCCCTTCTCCCTGAATTTTTAATAATAAAACTAGAGGATGTGGAGAAGTTATGAATTTTGGACAAATATTAACGGCTATGGTGACTCCTTTTGATCATAATGAGGAAATCGATTTTCCAGCTACACGGAACTTAATAAATTATTTAATAGCCAATGGAACAGATGGTTTAGTCATATCTGGTACAACCGGAGAGTCTCCGACATTAACAGAGGAAGAAAAAGTTAAACTGTTTAAATTTACAGTAGAAGTTGTGAATGGTAGAGTCCCAGTAATTGCTGGTACCGGCTCTTATAACACAAAAGCATCCATCGATTTAACAAGACAAGCAGCTGATGCAGGTGTCGATGGTATTATGCTTGTTGTTCCCTATTATAGCAAACCATCACAAGAAGGATTGTACCAACACTTCCAAGCAATTGCTGCAGTTACATCTTTACCGATTATGTTATATAATATTCCCGGTCGGAGTGCTGTCAATATGTCAGTAGAAACCATTGTAAGACTTTCCGATATTCCCAACATCGTAGCTATTAAAGAAGCTGGCGGGAATTTAGATACAATGACTGAAATTGTTCAAAATACACCTGAGGATTTTTCACTATATAGCGGTGATGACGGGTTAACAATCCCAGTACTATCGATTGGTGGAGCAGGAGTTATTTCAGTAGCATCACATGTTATTGGGAACGAAATGCAAACTATGATTGAAAAGTTTAATAGTGGCAATGTAAAAGAAGCTGCTAAGGATCATCGCAGTCTTTTACCTATCATGAAAGCACTATTTGCAGCACCAAATCCAACTCCTGTAAAATCGGCATTAAATTTAAAAGGAATTCCTGTAGGTGGTGTTCGCTTACCTATGATTCCTTTGAATAAAGAAGAGCTGAATTCTTTACAAGAAGTATTATCCACATTGCAACAAACCGTGAAATTATAGCATTTTCAATTGTCTATAGATAAAGAGGAAGAGCGAACTCAATTATGAATTCGCCCTTCTTTATTAATTTCTATATTTTACCGCTAAACCTTTAAGGAATTTGCGCGCAAAATTATCCCCGCATTCCTTATAATTACGATGCCCTGGTTTTCTTAAAATAGCACCTAGTTCACCTTTAGATACAATAATCCCACCATCATCTAATACTTCCAGCATATCTTCCGTTGTTAACTGTAAAGCTACTTTTAGTTTCTTCAAGAGTATATTATTCACATGATCCTTCTGCTGCTCTGCAGGCTCTGGATTATTAGTAGGTTGTGTTTGTTTTGGATCCTGTTTACCTCTTTTATGTGTGATTAATCCATTCAAAAATGATTCCAACATCTTGTTGTTACACTTCATATGATTTTCATCTTCCACTACTTCTTCATCATCATTAACTTCTTTTGATTTAGTAAGAATTTTAAGTACATCTTCTTTTGTAAGTTCAATGCCACCTAGCTTAAAAATCTCTACCATGTCTTTGTTTTTAATATCTAGGGCATATCTTAATCTGATTAATATATCATTATTTTCCATTTATTAACCTCCTATAAAACTCTCAATATAACCAACATCTTCTCCATTTTACACGATTTCAATTCCACTATGTTATTGCCTTACAAATTTAACTTTTAAATTATTTTCATAAGAAGTAAATATGCCTGGTTTAACACAATTCAGAATTGCATTAGAACCAGGCACTTTTTATTCTGCTGTTTTAGTTGTTTTAAATTTAGAAACTGCATCAGCAAGATTCATAGCAATTGTCGCCAAGTGTTGGGAACTTGCTACTACTTCTTCCATTGAACCAACGGATTCCTCAGCAGACGCAGCTGTTTCTTCTACACCTGCAGCAGATTCCTCTGAAACTGAAGCAATTTCTTGAACAGATGCATTAATCTGTTGGCTATTTGCGCTAACTTGTGCTAAATTCTTTGAAATCTGCTCAACTTTTTCTGTCATTGCATGAATACCACTTGTAATTTCTTTAAATTTTTCACCAGTACGTTGAATCTGTTCTGTTCCATCTGTTACTTCTTTATAACCGTTTTCTAAAGTGGTAACTACTGATTGAGATTCATTTTGTATGGTTGCGACAATATCGGTAATTTCTCCAACTGAATGGGATACTTGCTCGGCAAGCTTTCTCACCTCATCCGCTACAACTGCAAATCCTTTTCCATGCTCGCCTGCTCTTGCTGCTTCAATTGCTGCATTCAAAGCCAGTAAGTTTGTTTGATCGGCGATAGATTGAATAACCTCAACTAGAGTTGATATTTCATTCGTCTTGTCGTCTAATCCTTTTACTCGGTCCACAGAGCCTTTGACAATTCCATCGATATCTTTCATTTTATTAACGGATAGTTCCATTAACTTCTGTCCATCCTCGGCACCTAGTGTCACAAGGTGAGAATCTTCAACAATACCTCTGCTCGACTCGTCTGAACTTTGAATAGCTTGTGCAAAACCATCCATCATTTCAGAAATATCCGATGCACTGGACGCCTGTGTCTCGGCCCCATTTGCAAGCTCATGCATTGTGGTTGCGATTTGCTCACTACCAACTTTAACTTGTTCTGCTGATTGAGATAATTGCTCAGATTGACTTGATAATGTATTGGAAGCCAAATGTATTTCAGAAATAACATTTTGTAAATCTTGTTGCATCTCATTTGTGGCATTGACCAATATTCCAATTTCATCTTTTCGCTTCGTAATTAATGGTGACTTAGTTAAATCACCAGATGCAATTTCCACCAGTCTTTCTGCTACTTTACGTGTTGGATTTCCAATTTTGTTGCCCATAACAACACCAATAACAATGGCTACTATCAATGCAACAAATGTAATAACAAATACGATGAATCGATTTGTTTCAAATGCTGACTTGTTGATATTATTCAGTTCCTCCGCAAGGGAGATATTTCTATCTTTTAATACTAGTAAACTATCTCTAGAAACCGCAAATGCTTCCTCACCCGCTCTTAGACCAACAAGGGCATCATTATAGTTACCAGCATTAACTAATCCGATATTCGATTGTACTATAGTTGTAAATGCATTCCAATCTGTTTCAAATTTCGTAATGGCTTTTTCTCCATTCTCATCAAGTACTAGCCCCCGGTACTGTTCGATGAGTAACGACACTTCTTCCATATTCGATTTTGCTGTTTGCGTCTTTTCAGGACTTTCATTTAACACTGCAGACAGCATTTGTACCCTCGTATTTTCTGTTAAGCTTGCCATTTCAACAACAACCGTTAAAGGTATAACACGATTATGATACATTTCTTTCGAGTGTTGGTTAGTAGCACCAAGTGCTAACAATGACACGCCTGCCACTACAAAGATGAATACCGTAATTATCAAATAAGTACTAATCAGCTTTCCTTTTAGTTTCAACTTTGCCCCCCCTGTTCTTAACAACTCAAACTCTATTTCCTATAAAACCCTTTATAAACTTACGATTATCAACACATTCTCACAATAAGAAAACTGACTCTCTATAACCTTATACTTGTTTATCGGATTATTTTAAAGGCTGTGAAGTGATCAAAAATCTATTTTTTTCAGCAATAAAAAAGTATAGAAAAGTTGCTTGGTTCACTAATAGAACCAAGCACCTTTTCTATACATGTAAAATTACTGTTGCTCCGCATGTCTTTTGAAATTGTCTAATATCGCCTGCCATCCTTCTTGCTGCATTTCAATCGGATTAGCTGCTTCAGCTTCAAATACTTCTACCACTTTCGTGTCGTTTTCTTCGGCGATAAAAGTGATTTGAACTTTTCTTCCATCCTCTAATTTATAAGAAATGAACTCGTGGTTACGTACTTCATCATAAATGCCTCCAAAATCAAAACCAAAGCTTCCATCTTTCGCTTCCATTCTAGAAACAAATTTCCCACCGGCTCTTAAATCATTTTCTGCGTATGGTGTATGCCATTCATCAGAAGCATTATTCCACTTCGTTATATGGGCAGGCACTGTCCAATATTCCCACACTTTTTCAATCGGTGCATGTACAGTTGCTTCAATCGTTATTATCGAATGATTCGTATGCATTTTATCGTCTCCTTTTACTATGTTATCTCCTTTAGATTCGCTTTTTCTATCAATCATTCCTGCAAAGTTTTTCAGAAATCAACCGAATAGAAACAAATTGGTGGAAGTTGAAGGCACTTTAATCTATAACTAAATATTCAACACAACTTGAGCATTATAAAGAACTTTTACTTGCTTTGTTGAAATTGTTACTTCTTAAAATTAGTTTAAATAGTTCCAGATTGCACTTTATATCATCAAATATTATAGATTCATATTGATAAAATAAAAGACGTAGCCACACCTTACTCGGTGAAGCAACGCCTTATATCCATATCAGTTATCTCCGTTCAATAAGCGATTTCTACGATTCTCTAATTCCTTAGCTTCTGTCTCCCGGGCTTTATGGTCCCTCAGCAATTGACCATTTATGCGAGGATCTTGTAATCTCATTGCATTCCGTCCCTCCGGCCCCACTTTTTTACTTACTTTCTGTATTTCCTTTACAAAAAATAGCATGTCCATTCCTCCCTCCTATAAATTAATCAAAGAGGACAATACAACTTTTCCCCTCTTTATAAAATATGCAAACAACTAAGATACACGGAGGGTATAAGCACAGTTAAAAGATTTAATTAGATATGCATTGAAGATGAAAATTGTAACGTCTCCTGTGTCAGAAACAAACATGGAAATCACAACACTCACGTTTGCTTGAATTCACACGAATGTATCTACCAGATAAAGTTGTTAAGTGCAAAAAAACGATCACATTTTTCGGAAATGTGGTCGTTTCTTAAAGAGACATCGAATTACTGTGCCTTGCTAAGTACTCTTCCTTGTCTTTATAATCTGGCATAATACTTCCAACGCGCCTCCAAAAGGATCGATCATGATTCATATGAGTTATATGACATAATTCATGGATTATCACATAATCGATTACTTCTACTGGAGCCATAGCAAGACGAAAGTTAAAGGTAATCTTTTTATCCGAACTACAGCTACCCCACTTGACTTTAGACTCAACTATTTCAATGATTTTAGGTTTAACTTTCAGCAGTTTTTGATATATTTTTATACGTTCCTCTACAATAGTCTTGCATCTATCCTTATAGAACTTCTTGAGATTTTTCTTAAGAACCTCTTCATTTAAATCACTACAATCTATTAATTCGTGGAGAAATCTTTCTTTACCAATGTACAAGAACTTTCCATTAGCGTGATACTCTCTTGCCTTAGGTAATTCTCGAGCTTTTCTAATTTCATGGATTTTTTCTAGTATCCATTTCCCTTTGCTTAATATTGCACTATCAATCATTTCTTTACTTGTACCTTTTGGAACTTTAACAGTAATGAAACCCGACGAATCTATATGAATAGACAGCTTCTTCCCATTTCCATACTGAACATTATATTCAATTATATTATTTTCAAATTCAACTTTCATAACTACCCTCATTTTTAATAATACATTTTGCTGTTATTTTCGACTTTATTAATGTTATCTACGTATTAAAAGGTGTCAGCTCCCCATACAATTCAAAACTGTATGACGAGCTGACACCTTAACTCTAAAATACAAATAGTGCTTTGTATAAAGTGAAACTTAAATCAGTGGGGGTTTCCATCATCCCCCACTGATTGTTAGTTGAACCATTCGGGCGTTTACGGTCAGTTGTCTCCCACTTATGCTTTGTTGCTTAAACCAAGCCTTGAAGTGGGTGTATTACTACCCGTTAATGCGGGATAAATCTAAACTCTTAGAGTGCCTCTGAATCCCCTTGCAGCATAGTACGAGTCTGCTCCATTGTGGTACACAAAAACAGTCTCGTAGCGACTATCACAAAATAGAGCCCCACCGAGTTTTCTTATATCATCAGGTGTTTGAACCCAACTCGACGTTTTCAAATCGAAATTTCCAAGTTTTTGCAACTCTCGATATTGTTCTTCCGTTAACAGTTCAATGCCCATCTCATTTGCCATATCAATAGCGCTATTTTCTGGTTTATGTTTTTTTCTTGACTCCAACGCTTCACGGTCGTAACAAACACTTCTACGGCCTTTAGGACTTTCTGCTGAACAGTCTATAAAAATATATTCGTCTTTCTCTTTATCATAACCAACAACATCCGGTTCCCCTTCTGTTTTTTCCATTTCATTAAGCGACCACAATTTGTCATTATTTGTTTCTAGTTTTGTCTGGACACTAATCCATTCAATCTCATCATGACGGTTCATATTTTTCTCAAAACGGCTTTTTAATACTGTGAGTAATCCCTCTCGTTGTTCTAATGTCAACTCCGTATTACTCTTTGTCATATTAATTCCTCCTTATCTTTTTACTAGGTTTCGTAATATTACCCAACTTGAAGGCACAGGTTTATTATAAATATTTTAGGTTATTTCGGGACTATACAACCAAATTTGTCTAACTCATTCAGTACCATTTTATTCTTTCAAAAATGGGGAATTATCAAATTTATATATTGTTACTCAAAAGTTAGTATAGCAATGTTTTTAGAAATATTCAGCTTACAAATCTAAATATTTTCTAACTCCTTTCACTTGTTTTAATCATGGAATCAATCGATCTATTCTGTAATTAAACTATAAGCGGAAATTTTCTTTATTTTTAAGGATACTAACATTGAAATACAATAGGCTAGTATAAGGATGCTTGCACAAAGCATTAGAATAATTTGTAAATTAATAGTAAACTCCATACGTTTAACCCCTGCGCTTGAAAGTAATACGGAAAGCATAGGATTAGTGAAAAAATAGCCTAGCACCCCACCAATTGTAACACCTGTAAAAATCACGGGTAGAAAACTGATAGATATTTGGTTCATCAGTTGAATTGTTGAATAGCCTATTGTTTTCATTACTCCAAATTCTTTCTTTCGCTTAATAATCATTGTTTTTATAACCAAATACAGAATCATCACAACAACTAGAACGGTAATTGTCAAAACTAATAGCATAACTGCAAACACTGCAGATGTATACATTCCGGTTTGGCTTTCTATATTTTCATCGATATCTAATGTTTCACCTATAAAATTCCCGTACCGTTCCTGGACATTCTTGATAAAGTCTTTATTAGATACTCCGTCTAAATAGACATAGAGAGTAGTACCTTTATAATCTGATTGTAATTGTTGAATACCTTCCATTGTTAATGAAGATATCTGTCCTAAATTACCAACCGATTGACTAAGACCTGTTACTAAATAACTTACTGTTTCAGCCCCATATTCTACGTCAACCGTATCGCCAATTCCTTTATTGGTTTGATTTGAAACTACCCAGGAGATAGCTATTTCGTTTTCATACTTTGGCTGACGCCCTTCATAAACAACATTATTCTCTAACTGGGAATACTGATCAGTAACGTTTGTATAAACTGTTTCACCATCAATACTTGTTTCAATTGTGTCTAATATATTCACTTTCCTTACATGATCGATTTGTTCAATGTCGCTTATAAGATTTCTTATGTCTGCATCTGACTTAACAGCTATATAAACATTTGCAGGTTCTGATCCAAATAAGTTAACGAATGCCGATTTGTCTGAAGCAATATTGTAATACATCACAACTGAAAAAACTGTCGCAAAAGTTAACGCCATAACAATTAGACTAATCATTATATTTTGTTTTAAATTTACCAACATTGACTTTATAGCAAGTAGAAAATGAAGACCACCTCTTGCTTTTGCCAAAGGAATGTGGTTTTTTCTAAAACTGTGTGTATGAACTCCTCCACGAAGTGCCGCAACAGGTAGAATTTTTCTTATGCGAAAGGTAGATAACAAAGTTACGATCACAACACAGATGGTTACAAAGAAAATACTGATCATATTAACAACCATATCAAAGCTTTGAATCCATATTAAACCAGAAATAGTCGAAATAATACCTCCAAACAAGGGCATTAAAGTATATGATAATGCAATTCCTACCACGCTCGCACTAAGAGTAATCATGATATATTGAAGAAGAGTTGATGTTAAAATTTGCCGACTTGTATAGCCAATTGATTTAAGTACTCCTATATTTACCATTCCATCTTCAATACTATTAGAAACACGGAACTTAATGACAATTAGTGAGACCAGTACAATAATCGCAGAAAAAGCTACTAATATTGTGGCTATTAGATTGATAGTTAATGAATTTACATTTTTAACTAATTCGATATCTAAACCAAAAATGTAAGTAGTGTCCTCTAGTTGAGACTTCTTTACATTCTGAATAAAATCATTTTTTAACTGTGATGATTTTGTTCTATCCTCCATCACTGCCGATATGATTAACTCATTTGATTGATAGTCAAGTTCCTCTGCTAGTGTTTGATAGGAAGTCTTAGGTAACATAAATTTCATAACACCGATGTTATGTGTACCCATTATCGTTGTTTCAAAAAATCCTGCAACTCGATATTCAAAGTCCTTGTCTTGATATGTGATTCTAAAGCCATCGCCTAACTCATAACCACCATCCGTTTTAAAAGTGTAAGGTACATATATATCATTGGAACTTGAAGTATTCACCTTTTCGATTAACTTTAACGGTCCAATATTTCGATTAGCATCTGCATTAAAAATAACAGCACTGTTCGTTAATTCACCGTTACCAAATTTATAATTAGCAAGGTTCATATGGATAATCTCTTCTGTTTCGGTCTTTTTTATCCCAGAATATTTCTTTAAAAAATCTTCATGAGTTGAATGATAACTTGTTTGATCCATCACAATCGTTACGTGAGGATCTTTTAATAGCTCTGCTTTTTGATCAAAAAATGCATTTAGTTGAGTAACAACCATTAGGCCAACATTAAGAAGTAGCGTAGCAACCAAAATGAATATACATAAAGAAACGGTAGCAGACTTACTTTTCCTAATATTTGCCATTGCAAGGTTCAAGATTTTCATCTTACCACCCCATTTCTGCTAGAAAATGTTTTATCTTTTCATGCCGTTCTAGATTTTTTTGTTCACTGTATTCACCCAATTTCAAATCACCACAAATAACACCGTCTCGCAAATATAAAATTCGATTTCCACGTAATGCTGTTTTCATATCATGAGTGACCATGACAATACTTTGCCCGTTTTGATTTGCCTTTGTAAAAATATCTAACACACTTTCACTTGATGCTGAGTTTAATGCACCGGTTGGCTCATCAGCAAAAAGTATTCTTGGACTGTTAATCAATGCACGAACAATTCCAACTCGCTGTGCCTCCCCACCAGAAAGTTGTGTCGGAAATTTAGTCCATGCGTTTTCACTAATCCCTACTTGTATTAATAATTCTTTCGCTTTTTGCACGACTTCACGCTTATTCTTATTTACTAAAAGACCACTAGCCAGTACATTATCGAGGACACTCATATTATCTAGTAAATAAATCTGCTGAAAGACAAAGCCGCAATTGTTTCTTCGAAATATCGCCAGTTGATCGTTGTTCAATTTAGCTAAATTTTTACCACCAAAATCGATTTCACCTAATGTTGGTTTATCTATACCACTAATTGCATACAGTAGAGTGGATTTTCCAGATCCTGAACTACCCATTATGATTGTAAAATCCCCTTCTATTAGACTAATATCTAGATTTTTTAATACATGCTGTTGATTTCCACCGTTCGAAAAGGTTTTACATAGCTTCTCCGTTTTAATAATTACCTCTGTCATGCTTTTAGCACTCTCCCTTTATTAAGCTCATGTTTGTATTTTCAACTCAAAGAAAAAAGACCGTAATGTAGATTACAGTCTTATCATACAAAATGAATTCTTATTAAATCTTTGTGCAATTCTTAACTAATTCTTAATTCTTATGCTAGCATGATTTTCAGGACAACTGTAAAACCATCTTTTCGGTTGTAACAGCTAATTTGACCATACATATTCTCCATGAAGTACTTCGATATATATAGACCAAGACCTGAACCATTCTTGCCACCGACATTTTTCCCACGATAATATTTATTGAACAGTAGAGGTAATTCTTCTTCTTCAATTCCCGATCCAAAGTCTATAATGTAGAGCTCAAGGTAGCCATGTTTGATCTCGGACTTAATAGTGACCTTTGTTCCTGCATATTTATATGAATTACTTATAATATTGTCTAATACCTGCTGCATACGTAGTGGATCCGTTAAAATAATACAGTGTGGAATTGAATCATATACGATTTGATGATCATAATTGACATTTTCAATCATATCAACAAGCACTTCGCTCGATTCTTCGGATACCGTTAACTTTAATTGTTGCAGCTCTTCTAATGTGGCATGAAACATATCCGTAACAAGTAAGTCGATTTGATCAGCTTTCGAATAAATAGTATTTACTTGCTTGATCACCTTATCGTCTTTTACCTGCATAAGCATTAATTCACTAACCGCTTTTATTGAAGCAACCGGTGTTTTAATATCATGACTTAATGTGGCAACAAGCTCTTTTTTACTACGGTTGGATTCATACTCTCTTTGACGTGAAGCATCGAGTTCATCACGCAACAAATCAAAGCTTTCCGTGAACGCACCAAAGTAATTGTTCGCGTCCATTTTTAAAGGCATCTCCAAATTACCTCTTGCCACATTCACTGCGAAATATTGAAGCTGCTGAAAAGGTTTCAATAACGTTCTGTTAATATAGTAAAGATAAAATATACTAAATATCGCTAATAAACCGAAAATGAAACTTACGGAAATGACGAGTTCCCTTTTCATTTGATCTATTAATTCTTGCTCATTATTACGGATAATTATCTTCCCTACAATTTCGTTATTTTGCTTCAAATCTATAAATGTATCTCTATTTTCTATGGCATCGTATATATTGTTAAAATGATTTCCTGGTGTTTGGTAAATCACGTTTTCTAAGTGATCTATAATAGAAAATGGTTGTTTTATATCGCTATTATAAAAAGTTTCTTCACTAACTTGTCCCCAATTTTTTTCGACCGTTTTAACTACATCATTTATGGCTACAAGATCCACTTTTGAAATATCTTTATTGTTAATAATAATTATCGAGAAAGTAATTCCTATAGCAAAAACAACCAAAATCATACACATTAGCAGCTTTATTTTCATCTGTTAGTATCCTCTAATACATATCCTGTTCCCCATACAGTTTTTATAATTTGCGGGTCCTTTGGATTACGTTCAATTTTCTCACGTAAATGCCGAATATGTACATTTAGGGTCCCATCCCCTACAAAGGTATCTTTCCATACATTTTGAAACAGTTCATCTTTTGTGATGATGCGGTTTTTATTTTTCGCTAAATAATACAAAAGCTTATATTCCATTGTTTTTAGTTGAATATCAATACCATCTACTCGTACACGATGAAGTCTCGTATCAATTTGGATCTGTCCGTACTCTAATACATCTTGTTGAATGCTAGAACTATTGCCATATCTTTTGAGTACCGCTTTTACTTTAGCTAATAAAATACTTAATGTATATGGCTTATGAATATAATCGTCGCCACCTATATTAAGAGCAATTAAAACATCATCATCACTAGAACGAGCACTTATAAATAAGATAGGAATCTGCGTTGTTTCACGCAATTTTTTACACAAATCAAACCCCGATTCATTACCGAGATTGATGTCTAGAAGAATCAAAGATGGTTTATGTTCTTCCAAAAAACGTTCGCACTCTTCCGCATTTGTCACAAATGCTGTTTTGACTTCAAACATATTAAAATATTCACAAGTTGTTTCTGCTAATGCAATTTCGTCATCTACAATTAAACAATCTAATTTCATCGTAAATCTCCTAGAAAAAGACTTTCCTACTTGTTTAACAGGATATTTATAGTATACATTAAATTGAATTTAAGGGTGTAAATTTATGGATATACTTATTTAATAAAGAAGGAATTAAGTAGCAATATATAAAATTATCTTCTTCATTGAATACTGCATTGCCTTTCGCCCTATCTTAATCTCCATAATTCTCATACAAATTCCTAACATAAAAACAACCCTTGAAATGCCTAAAATCAGACACATCCAAGGGTTTCTATAATGATTTTAACCCCACACTGTTTCGGAGTGTGCAGACTGTAGGTGGGAATAAGGGGGATGGTGGTTTAATACATCCTTAAAACAAAAGATAGTGAATTGAGAGTTACATCAACCCTCTTCTCCAAAGTTATCAAGCAATGCACGCACTTCATCCGTCGATTTTGTGTTCATCAATTGATTTCTTAGTTCGCCAGCTCCACGGAATCCTTTGACATATATTTTGAAGAAGCGGTGTAGTGCTGTGATGGAACGTGGCAATTCTGCTGAATATTGATCTTGAAGATCTAGTTGTAATCTTAGAAGATCTAGATATTCTGAAGTACTATGCTCTTTCGGTTCCTTTTCAAATGCAAAAGGATTTTTAAAAATACCACGTCCAATCATAACCCCGTCAACGCCATATTGGCGGACGAGCTTCAACCCAGTTTCCCGGTCAGGAATATCACCGTTAATCGTTAATAGCGTATTCGGTGCGATACGATCACGTAATTTTTTAATTTCCGGGATTAGCTCCCAATGTGCATCTACTTGGCTCAATTCTTTTCTTGTACGTAGATGAATTGATAGATTAGCAATATCTTGTTCCAAAATATGTGTTAGCCAGTCCTGCCACTCCTCTAACTCCGAGTAACCAAGCCTCGTCTTAACACTGACAGGTAATCCTCCCGCTTTTGCTGCTTGTATAATTTCAGCTGCAACATCTGGACGTAAAATTAGGCCGCTTCCTTTCCCTCTCGTTGCTACATTCGGTACAGGACAACCCATATTAATATCTATTCCTTTAAAGCCAAGTTCTGCCATGCCAATACTCATTTCACGGAAATGGTCGGGCTTGTCTCCCCATATATGTGCAACCATTGGCTGTTCATCTTCTGTAAATATCAAACGTCCACGAACACTTTTCTGTCCTTCCGGATGACAATAGCTCTCAGTATTTGTAAACTCTGTAAAAAATACATCCGGTCTACCTGCTTTACTTACGACATGACGAAAAACAACATCCGTCACATCTTCCATTGGTGCAAGTACAAAAAATGGTCGTGGTAAATCAAGCCAAAAATTCTCTTTCATATTCAAAGTTCAATTCCTCTCATCATGGTGTAATCGGCGAGTAAATATATAAATTAATTTCATTCAATCATACTAATTTATGAAATCCCTATAGCATTGATTTCGGCTTTAGGCGGGCGGTTTCCATGGGCGTCTCGAGCCTGTAGTCTATCACTCGTGTTGGTCCCGTTGGAGTTGCTGCCTTCCCCTCCAATGTAACACTCGTATATTTAAATTAAATAAGTAATTATGAAATCGACTTCTACAAGTCATTATTATAGTATAACCTAGCTTTTTAAAATTATCTCCAAACATGTTTGCTAAAAAGTTCAATGTTTAAAATTTCACTATTACCTTGTTTTATCCTGGAAGTTTAGATGCTCCATCTCCGAATATCGACCAATCTCCAATTCCACTGTTAAGTGTTTAATACTCCAAACGTTATGAACATTTTTTCCATCTTTTTTAGCTAATATAAATTTAAATACAATCTGTGCATCAACCCTATATATCTTGTTTTATATTGAACATCTATATCCTTTTATCTAATTGATACATTTAACATCTTCGGAAATTTAAGTTCTATCGCTATAAAAAAAGCAATTTGCCTGTGATTAAAGGCAAATCGCTCTTTTATTAAAATTCTTCTTTTTCAACGGGATGAGTTGCTTCATAAATAAGCTGTTCCAGTTCTTGTTTATAATCTTCTTCCTGCTCATCGGTCCAGTTAAATTCTTTTTTCATAAACTGGGTAACAGAATCTTTATGCTCTCGAACCCAGTCAATATCAAAAAAGATAGCTCCTGTACGTCTAATGAAGAAGTCTACTGGTTTATAAGCAAGCTCATGATCAATAGCGTATCTTAAACTAGCATAAACTACTGGATCAAGCTTTTCCTCTTTAGCCTTTACTTTATCATCTCTGTAAGTGTTAAAGACAATATCTACATTTGAACCATAGCGATAAATAAGCTTCTTAGCTTCTTCTTCTGATAAGCCTATTTTCTTACCCGTGTTCATTTTATTGATCAAGAATGTTTTAAAACCTTCTGAACCACCAACATCACCACCGGAGATAGGTAAGTTCTTTGTTTGTTTCTTAGGAAAACTATTTCCATCTTCTTCATGAAGCTGCTTGGTTACTAAATCAACTATACTTTCTGCCATTTTTCGATAGCCAGTTAATTTACCACCAGCAATGGAAATAAGCCCTGAATTTGAGACAAATATTTCATCCTTACGAGAAATTTCAGATGGGGACTTTCCATCTTCATGAATCAAAGGTCTAAGTCCAGCCCAGCTTGACTCTACATCCTCCGCTGTAATCTTTACTTTTGGGAATATAAAGTCTATTGCATTTAGGACATAGTCCCGATCCTGGACAGTCATTTTAGGATGTGCAATGTCCCCTTTGTAGACTGTGTCGGTTGTACCTACGTAAGTTTTACCTTCCCTTGGAATCGCAAATACCATACGACGATCAGGAGTATCAAAATAAATTGCCTGTTTTAAAGGAAATCTTTTTCCGTCAAAAACTAAGTGTATCCCTTTTGTTAATTTCAATGTTTTACCTTTTTTAGATTTGTCAATTTCTCTTAAGGTATCTACCCAGGGACCAGCAGCATTAACAATTTTCTTAGCCCTTATTTCTTGTACAGAGCCATCTACTAAATCTTCGGCTTTCACTCCAACCACCTTGCTGTTTTCGTACACTAAATCACTAACTTTCATATAATTTAGAGCGTATGCACCTTCCTCTACAGCCTTTTTCATGACTTCAAGGGTTAGGCGCGCATCATCTGTTTTATATTCTACATAATATCCCGCACCCTTTATTCCCTCTTGTTTCAATAAAGGCTCACGCCCAAGCGCCACTTCAGGTTTAAACATCTTTCTTCTTTCACTCTTCTTAACTCCAGCTAGTAAGTCATACACCCTTAGACCAATATTAGTTGTGAATGGACCAAACGTTCCTCCTTTATAGAATGGAAGCATCATCCACTCTGGGGTCGTAACATGTGGACCATTTTCGTACACTATCGCACGTTCCTTGCCAACTTCTGCTACTACTCCGATTTCAAATTGCTTTAAATAACGTAATCCGCCATGTACAAGCTTTGTAGATCTGCTAGACGTACCAGCAGCAAAATCCTGCATTTCGACAACTGCCACTTTTAGTCCCCTTGTAATAGCATCTAAAGCAATTCCTGCACTTGTAATACCCCCACCTATAACAAGGAGGTCTAAGGATTCCTTGTTAATGGTCTCCTTAATTTCCGATCTTAATAAGTTTGTAAATTGCATACCAATCGTTCCCTTCATTATGAAAATATTTAAATGTTTTTATCTATTTAGTTTCTTAACCCCTACAAAAGAACTCAGATAGTTCATATATCCTCGACGTTCCTCTTTGTTTCAAGAAATATCAGAAAACAAAAAAAGAGACCACAAATCAACTCTACTTTTCAATACTGAAAAAAGTAGAGTGACTTGGTCTCTCGAAGTCTCCATCCATAATATTAACTTGTTTATAGTATATCACGATACTAATATGATTCAAAATCTTTTTACTTGGTGAAAGTTGTTCATTTCGTGAAGAAAGGTAAAAATCCTATCTTTTATATTCTTATTTAAATTGTCTTGTTGCAGCGACTGCTTTCTTCCATCCCTTGTATAGTTCTTCACGTTTATCTTCGGCTAATTCCTCCGTAAATGTCTGTTGTTTCTTCCACTGTTTCGCAATTTCTTCTTTTTCAGACCAATATCCAACAGCTAGACCTGCAAGGAAGGCTGCACCTAAAGCTGTTGTTTCATTAACAACTGGACGATCAACTGGAACACCTAAGATATCACTTTGGAATTGCATTAAGAAGTCGTTTTTGACAGCTCCGCCATCAACACGAAGAGATTTCAATTCAATTCCAGAATCTGCAACCATTGCCTCTAAAACATCTCTTGTTTGATAAGCTAGTGATTCAAGTGTTGCACGGATGAAGTGCTCTTTTGTTGTCCCACGAGTTAGTCCAAAAACAGCACCTCGAGCGTCACTATCCCAATAAGGTGTTCCTAAACCAACAAATGCTGGAACAAAGTACACCCCATCTGCTGAATCAACTTTAGTTGAATAGTTTTCACTTTGAGGTGCGTTCTCAATCATACGTAAACCATCACGTAACCATTGGATTGCAGAACCTGCTACAAAAATACTGCCTTCTAAAGCATATTCTACTTCTCCATTAACGCCCCAGGCCAGAGTAGTTAGAAGACCATGTTTAGATTTAACGCCTTTCTTACCAGTATTCATCAACATAAAACAACCGGTTCCGTAAGTGTTTTTAACCATTCCTTTTTCAAAGCAAGCCTGCCCAAATAAAGCTGCTTGCTGGTCACCAGCAATACCTGAAATCGGTACATTGTAACCAAAGAAGTGATAGTCCACCGTATTTGCATATACCTCAGAGGATTGACGTACTTCAGGAAGCATGCTCTTTGGTACTGTTAAAATGTTTAGTAGCTCATCGTCCCATTTCAAGTCATAAATATTGAACATTAGTGTACGAGATGCATTTGAATAATCTGTTACATGGACTTTTCCACCAGATAGCTTGTAAACTAACCACGAATCAATTGTTCCGAAAAGTAAGTCGCCATTATCCGCTTTTTCTCTAGCACCTTTCACATTATCAAGAATCCATTTTACCTTTGTACCGGAAAAATAGGGATCTAAAAGCAGTCCAGTTTTTTCATTAAAAAGATCATTGTATCCTTTTCCTCTTAGCTCTCGGCAAATACCTTCTGTTTGACGAGACTGCCAAACAATCGCTTTGTAAATTGGTTTTCCGCTGTTTTTATCCCATACTACGGTTGTTTCGCGTTGATTTGAAATTCCAATACTTGCTATATCCCCAGGATCAATATCTGCCTTACGTAAAACTTCAGCAATACAAGCCAGAATTGAAGTCCAAATTTCATTTGCGTCATGTTCCACCCAGCCTGGTTTTGGAAAAAACTGCTCGAATTCATGTTGTGCCGTTCCGACTATCTCTCCTTGTTTATTGAATATAATAGCACGAGAACTTGTTGTACCTTGATCAAGAGCTAAAATATACTTTTCCATATGTTTTCCTCCCAAATTGTGAAAATTATATTCTACTAATAGCCTATCAATCTAATTCGATAATAATCTTATAGTAAAAATCTAGTTGTAACTACTAGTATGCAAGCTACATAAAACCTCGATAAAAGGACAGCGCTTATAACATATTACTGTCAAAACCCAGTGGGTATAAAAAAGAGCTTAGGAACTTGTTCCTTGCTCTTTTTTAATGTTTTAATTATCGCAAGCTATTAAAGTATTGTATAAAGTGCTGTATTTGCTAGTGTAATCATTGTCATTAATAATGTATTAAGAAAAGCTGCTACATAAACGTTTCCAGTCTTTCTATAGAAGTAACGATTAAAGATTGCAGCAACTAAGAGGACTGGTACAAGTCCAATTACTATAATCGATGATAATGATTCTCCTGGATATCCTGCCGTTCCCGTCATAAACAGTAGTCCATATTGGTAACCCAAGTAAAGTACTAAACCACCTATAAAATGGAATATAGAGATAAGATATCCCTTAAATCCGTCATAGTTTTTAGTAGCAGTATTCATGTTGACAGATATACCAATAATAAAGTAGTAAATGAAGAATAATGGTGCATACTTTAGTAATGCGATCACATGCTGATCTTCAAATGTTTTAACAGCTAATGTCCAGATACGGAAGTCAGTTTTGAAGAGAGCATCCACAAGATAAAGTACTGCATAACCAATAACAACAGCTACAACCACTATTAAAAATGAAGCAATGATTGTTTTAATACTTGATTTTACTCCATAACTCTCAATTGTTGCACCTTCAGATTTTTTAGAAGAATAGTGGTATCCGACCATAATCATTAAGGTTACAATCGCTACATTGATTGCCCAAAAAACAATTGGGTTTACAGTTGGTGCTCCAAAATATTCTGTTGTCTTAATTAAATCAGCTTGATTCTTTAAGTAGAAATATTGAATTATACCTAACCCAAGCATAATAAGCGACCCAGTTTTAATATTACGCTCTAAATTTTTCGCAAATGAGTAAATCAGAACAATGATAGATAAAGCAATTATGATCATACTACCTTGTCTTAATAATGTCATTCCGTAACCATTACCACTATATAAAGCAGAGAAGAATAATGCTGGGAATAACCCACCGAATACTACTAGTAGTAAGCCTGTTAACTTTGCACCATTTGTTTTTGCTTCAGGAAGTGATGCTGTTTTTTTCGTATAAATGCTATTAAAGAATGGTAACTTAGTTAAAAGTGTAATAATTGGAATAAATATCATAAAGAATCCAATTAGTGCCACGAACGAGAACCACTCTTTAAACATCCAAGTTTGTCCTTTTTCTTCAGTTGTTACAAGGTTGCTGTAATCAGCAAATGCCATTTCATAGAAATTAATTGCGTACCCTGTAGTTGTTTTTGAAAAGTGATTCCACGGGTGTGTTTCATTGGGTTGATAGATAACCCTTTTTCCACCATTAACTTCATATACTTCGCCAGCTTTTGGAGTTTTTGGATTTCCTAAGAATCCCAACCCTTCTTCTGTGCCAACATAATCTTTCTTCACAACAGGTGCTCCAGCTCCTGATGCTGCTGCATCAAAGAAAAACTCATCATATTGACCAGCAATTTTTCCAGAAGTTCTTGGCCCATAAGAATTGTTAATTTGTTCATCTGTAAATCCAAGTGTCTTCAACCATTGATAATCCGAACCCATTGTTAGAGAACTATGGATTTTACGAACTCCCGTTGTTTGAAAATCAACTTCATCTAACATAACTGCGTTAGTTGAAGAAAAACCACCCATCGAGTGACCTGAAACTGCAATGATCCCATCTCCATTTTCATCTTTTAACACATAATCTTGTTCATACATATATTGAACAGCATCATAGATTGCATGTGGCCAAAAAGAGAAGAATGGAACTGGTTTCTCCATTGTACCTGTTGAATGACCATGATCATATTGATCCAATGCTAAAACCACATAACCTCTTTTTGACATTTCGATAGCTTGAGCATCCTGCATTTCAGCAGAGTTCAAATAGCCATGTGTTGCTATAATTGTTGGTTTTGGTTGTTCACTGGCTCCATCTGGCTTATACAAAAGACCAGAAAGTTCCCCTCTTGGCGTATCAAAATAAATCCGTGAAACATCAACATCCCCACTAGAATTGTTAAATTGGGAAGCAGTAAAACTTCCGACCAAAATTATCAGTAAAGAAATCACTAACAATACAACTGGATTCTTTAACCTTTTCATAAAATTTCCTCCCCTTAATTTTAAAATAGTACTCTACTTAAAAATATTGTATTCAGAATTCCCAAAACGTAATACAATGACCTCCTTTCCACCCCCATTTTGGTTTGTTTTTAATAAGGTATTTAGAGAACAAAAAAAGACACATTAAAATCCCCTTGAATAAATTGCATTCAAGGAAATAATGTGTCTCCTGTTCTCTTCACAAATTATTAACTTAATAGCTAGTATATATTTTCTTGAAAACGCTGTCAAACCTTATTTAGTATTTTTAAATAACTCTCTTACCAAAGATCTGTATTAGAGGTTGTAACTGCAAAAGCACCACTATTCAAAGAATTTTCAACATCATCTTTTGTACGAATTAGTCCGCCAGCAATAACTGGAATTCCTGTTTTATCGTGAATTTCCTTCAAAATACTAGGAATGATGCCTGGTAGAACCTCTATATAATCTGGTTGAATTTTTTTACAAACTTTTAAATTATGATCAAGTGCATGACTGTCTAATGCAAATAAACGTTGAATACCTATTAGATTATTTTTTTTTGCAGAAGCAACAAAGTTTACTCTCGTTGAAATTATCCCGTCCACCTTCACATTATTAATTAAATATTCAAGTCCATATTCATCTGCTTTTAACCCTTGAATAAGATCTGCATGCATTAACACTTTTTTCTTATTCTGCTTAGCATACTTAACAATACTCTCTACCTGTGAGAGACGAGACTCTAAAAAAATGATGTATTCATGATCTGTTTTAAGTACTTTCTCGAAATCCTTCATATTACGAATAGCTGGTATCACACCATTAAACAAACAATCACCCCAATATGGAATATTTCATAACAAATATTAACGATTTTCTAACAAGCTTTTTTCTACAAACGCGACTAACTGTTACCCTCTAGTTCATTTCTACTTTAAGTATATTACTCCCCATTGGGAATAAATTCAATTCCCCTTATTTTATATTGATAAAACGGATTAAATCTAATTCATTCCTACAGTTACTTTTGTTGAGGTTAGGTTTTATATTCCAAATTTTATAACTGCACACACAAAGTAATATTAGTTATAAAATTATAAATGAAATTTTCATATACTTATAGATTAATTATTTTAGTGATTCCTTCATTTATAGCCCATAAAATTCAGCCAAATTAAATTTCTTTTAACTAAACTTTTTTCTAAAGAAAAAGCTCTTCCTTGAAAAATATAAATAAATCTTTAATATATGCTCGGTTCGGTTTAGACACAGAGCTAATATATTCTTAGTACACCATGCGAGCGCAAATTATAGATAATTTTATATGTTAAGTATAATTAATAGTAATTATTTCTAACATTCCATTCCTGCAATTCCAAAACCACCAGGTCCTGCATGGGTAGAAATCATTGCGCCAGCTTGCATCCATGTTACTTTCTCGAAACCTGTTTCATTTGCAATTTCATTCATTCGACTCTTAATACTCTCATCTAGTCCGATAGAGTAGATCAAATACAGCTGTTTTCTATCAATATCGTATTGATTTAAGAAATCTCGCATGAGCTTTTCCGCCACAATGTTCATACTCCCACGATATTTTCTAGTGGAAACAAGCTTTCCTTCTATTAACTCTATACAGGGCTTTATTTTTAATAATAACCCTCCAATATAAGCTACATTACTTACCCGTCCACCCGCTCTGAGAAAGTCTAAACTACCGGGAAGGAAAGCCAATCTTGTTTTAGGAACCACAGATTCTATTTTTTCTATTAAGTGAACATGACTAATGGAAGGTTCTTCCTCGAGTAAAGTTGCCGCATACATCACGATTGCAGCTAATCCACCTGTAACGTTTAGTGCATCAATGAAAAAAAGATCTTCAAAACCTTCCGCGGCAATTAACGCACTCTGAAAGGACGCAGATGCTTTAGAGGTATATCCAATGTGAATAATGATGCTATCTGGAAAATCTATTCTAATTTTTGTAAACAATTCATGATACTCATGTACATTCGTTGCTGTAGTAGATGGTATTTTTTTTGTGCGACTATGATAATCAAAAACTTCCTCTACCGATAGCTCACCATCTAAATAATCCTTCCCGTCCATAATGACGTGCATGGGTACGACTTGAATTTGATATTTTTCAACCAGGTCCTTCGGTAAATCCGCTCCACTCTCTGTCGAAAAAATAATCCTTTTCATTGAACATTCCTTTCAACTAACGCAACTGTCCTGCTGCGTAATTAGTTATTTATATATCCTAAATATACACTAGAAAGGGATATTATTCATTAAATAATCAGAAAATTTTAGCGAGTAATGGAATACCAACACTAATGTAGACATTTAAAACAAGGTCTATTAAGCTTCTCTATAATGTAAAATCATCTATTCTTCTCAAACTAATTCTACAATACTTACTTACCACCACCATTCATGATTTAAAACTAGTATAAATGTAAAAGCAGTCGGTTTAGAAATGCATCATTGCACTTCTAAACAATCTGCTTTATTAATTTATTGAATTAATGTTCCATCTATAAATCGTCCAAACCCTCATTTCACGGTTAACTAAAAGTCTTGAGACCAAACGTTCTTTTCACACTCTTTGCTCCCATTCTTTTCGAGTTACAATAAAGTTGTGATTCCCTTTTTTTCCCTAAGTTTAGTAAGGAGAAGGGGTAGGAGGAGGAAATTAGGTTAATAAGTGTGTAGCCATCCGCTCCTACCTCGCTCGCATTAGTCCATCACATTTAGCACATAACTCCACTTTTCATTGTCGGTTAATATGGACATTTCTACTTCTAAATTGCCACCTAGATAAACATTCTGCCCTTGAATGGAAACAACCATTGCTTGCACGATTGGATCACTGTCATTTTTTTGATAGACATCGCCAATTCTAGGTGTATACGTTTCCGACAAATCGGTTTCTACCGGTTGTGATTCCAACTCCTCAGCCATTTCTGCATTCGGGTCCTGTAAGTCGATAATCGTCGCGCCATCCTCAAGTCCAGGAACCATCACCCAGTATTCATCGTGTCTGATTCCATTCGACAGATTACTAATCACGCCATTTCTTTCAACCGAGGATACGATTTCAATAGCATTGAGATGGTGATGATCCAGCGAATCAGGTTTTGGATTGATCACTAAAATGTAATCACCGACTTTAGCCTTGACGTCCTTATTGAGTGTAAAACGTTTTTGATTGTAAGCAAAACTATCTAAATGTTTAGGCTTATAAAAATCAATTTCTTTCGCCATAGCAAGCTGTTGTTTAAAATTCTCAAGGCGAATGAGATGAATTGACTGTTTAAAAAATGCCTTTACTGAATACACTTTATGCAATTTATTTTGATAATAAACAAATTGGCCTTTACGTACGTTTACAAGCTTCATTTATCATTCCACCTCGCTGTAAAATATTGTTGATCTCCAATCATTCGGTTCGTTTGATTGTTTTGTAAAACGATATGACCATTAGAATAAGAATAATAGAAAATGGGAGTGCTGCAATTATGAGCATATTTTGAAAACCGTCAAGACCGCCGGAGTACATAACAATTGCAGCCATCGCTGAGAGAAGCAGGCCCCAAACTATTTTCACGACGTTTGATGGATTAAGTTGTCCTCCTGTACTAAACATACCGAGTACGAATGTTGCTGAATCGGCAGATGTAATGAAAAATATCGCAATCACAACTATCGTCAAAAAAGATAGTATCATACCAATTGGATAATGTTCATACATGCCGAATGTTACTGTTTCTGTAGCCAATTTGGACAGTTTGGCAATGCCATGTTGTTCTAAGTTCAATGCTGACCCACCAAAAACAGCGAAAAAAATGAACGTCACAAGGGTAGGGGCGATTAATACACCAATTATAAATTGTCTAATTGTACGTCCCTTTGATACACGCGCAATAAACATTCCAACAAATGGTGCCCATGATATCCACCATGACCAATAAAAGATGGTCCAGTCGTTAACCCAGCCCCTTTGAGCTTCGTTTACTGGCTTTAAATCGAAACTCATTTGTATAAAGTTGCTTATATAATTACCGATTGTCGTTACAAACATATTTGTAATATACATTGTTGGCCCTACGATAAATAGTGCAAGCAACAGTAAAAGTGCGAGCCACAAGTTGATCGAACTTAGATATTTAATGCCGTTTCCAATACCTGACCATGCGGATGCGATGAAAATGACAGTGGCTACAACTAAAATAATTAGTTGAAACCAAAAAGCATTCGGTGCGTTAAATAAAAAGGTTAACCCACTGTTGATTTGGGCCGAGCCAAATCCAAGTGTAGAGGCAACGCCGACCACTGTAGCAAAAATAGCAAGTGTATCGACTACTCGGCCAACCGTGCCGCGCATCATTTTTTTGCCGAATAGCGGTTCAAGAGTTGCGCTGATCAAACCAGGAGCGCCTACACGGAATTTAAAATAAGCAAAGATTAGTGCAACTACAGCGTATAATCCCCAGCCGTGGAAACCCCAATGTAACGAAGTGTATTGAAGCGATTCCAAAATCGCCTGCTCCGAACCCGGCTCCGCGTTTGGTGATTTTATAAAAGCATGGGAGATGGTCTCTGCTGTCGTAAAAAACATGAGTCCGATTCCCATACCTGCACTAAATAACATCGCAAACCAGGCAGGCAAGCTGAAATCCGGTTCATCATCATCTTTTCCCAGCTTTATATTACCAAAACGTGAGAACATCATATAAATACAAAAACTGATTAGTGAAACGATAACAAGTGTGTAAAACCATCCAAACTGATTAGAAATAAAATCGGTCACGGATGCGGTAAATTCATTTAAATAATCGGGAGCAAGAGTTCCCAAAAGCACAATTGCAATACATATAGTAATGGCATACCAAAATACTTTTGTAATATGCAACAAAACTCCCCCATTCTTTACTAATAACAGGGTGTGTATTCTTATCTATCTCTATGCATGAGTATCAGATATTCATTAATCCTCATCGGAGTTCAAAAAATCCCCCGACTATTAGACCAGGGGAACATAAAACACACTTCAGTATTCAACTAAAATCCACTAAACCTATTGCCACCATGTTATTTCAACTTTATCATAGCCATTTTTTACACCAACATATGTTGCATAAAAATATCCGCTATAGATTAGTATAAGGATTAAAGAACTTACTAATATACTTTGGTAATGGAATGTAAAAATATTACTAACTGCAATTATTCCTACTATTGAATGAACAATTGCCAAACCTAGTGGTACTAAAAAATAGATTAAAATTTGTCGCAATATTGCTTTGTTTATTAATTTCTCGGTGACACCTATTTTCATTAAAGACTTATAGCGTTCCAGGCTATCACTCGCTCATATAAATCCGCCATTCAAGTGTGCATGCCCAATAGCCTATTTCGTTCAATAACTTCAACAATAAAACATCTTTACTCCTTTTTAAAACAACAAAAGAACGAATTCTACTAATCAGAATCCGCTCTTAAAAGTTTCTTATAACAACTCTAACCAAGTAACCACTTCACAATGCGTTGATTGCGGGAACATATCCACTGGTTGAACCTCTTTTGTTTTATAGCCGCCATCTTCTAAAATTCTCAAATCACGAGCAAGGGTGGCAGGGTTACAAGAAACATAAACAACACGCTTAGGACGTTGCTCAATAATTGTCGTAAGTAGTGCTTCGTCACAGCCCTTTCTTGGCGGATCAACTACCAAGACATCCGCTTGTTTTCCTTCTTTGTACCATTTAGGTATAACTTCCTCTGCAGGACCAGCCTCAAAATAAGTATTAGTAAAACCGTTCAGCTCCGCATTTCTTTTTGCATCTTCAATAGCCTGTGGAACAATTTCTACACCAAGTACTTGTTTTGCTTTTTGTGCTAAGAATAGAGAGATTGTACCAATACCACAATAAGCATCAACAACTGTTTCATCACCTGTAAGCTGAGCATAATCCAAAGCTTGTTTATAAAGTACTTCAGTTTGTTCTGGATTTACTTGATAAAATGAGCGAGCCGAAATTTCAAAGCGAACATCTCCGATTAAGTCTTCAATAACAGCTTTGCCCCAGATAACGTTTGTTTCATTTCCAAAGATCACATTTGTGTTTCGGTTATTTACATTATGAACAATCGATTTCACATTCGGCTCTACTTCACGAATGAACTGAATAATTTCCTCTTGCTTCGATAATTTCGCATGCTTCGTTACTAGTACAACCATCACTTCTCCAGTTGCTCGTCCTTTACGTACGACTAGGTGGCGAAGCTGGCCTTTTTTCGTTTCTTCATTGTATGGAATTAAATCTAGTTTCAACGCATTTTCTTTTACTGCTCTTAGTAATCTATCTGCTTCATCTGTTTGTATTAAACAAGTATTCGTGTCTGCAATTCGATGTGATTTCGATTGATAGAATCCTGCGATTACTTCACCATCTTCTAAATCGAATGGAATTTGAGATTTGTTGCGGTATTCCCACGGCTTGTCCATGCCTTTTACAGGAAGCACAGGCGCATCTATCTTCCCTATACGTTTCATGACATTGCGAACCATACTTTCTTTCCACTCAAGCTGCCCTTCATACGTCATATGCTGAAGCTGACAGCCCCCACATTCATAAAACACTGGGCATGGTGCTTCTACACGAAATGGTGAAGGTTCCACGATATTTTTCAATTTGGCAAAGCCATAGTTTTTTAATGTTTTTAGCACATGTACTTCGACAGTTTCGTTCGGTAAGCCTCCAGTTATAAATAGAGGATATCCATCGACCTTTGCGACTCCTGCTCCGTCATGTGTTAAATCTTCAATATGGACTGTTAACTGATCATTTTTTTGTACTGGTGTATTCAATGTTAAACTCCGTTCTAGTTATGATTGATTCATTATACCAAAAAGAATGCGTACAAGTCTGCTGACTCATACGCATAATCATATATTTTTCCGTTATTTTATCTGTATATGTATTTTTGGGGTCTTCTAGCTCGATTTATTGCTTTTCCTGGAATACGATTAGCTTTCTGCATAAAGTTTCTCGTGAAATTCCATACATTTTAACTTACGCTAAAAATCAAAAAAAGCAACCAAAATTATTACTTTGGTTGCTAATACTTTATTGGTTAGGATTCTTTACTTCGATGTCTTTTATAGTCGTCATGAAAGATTGGAACAAACCCATTCTGTTCCATTTTTATATAACGTTGCTCTAAATGAGTTATTATTTTTTGACCTTTTTCTTTCGAAAAGACGCCGTACTCAACGTATTTGTTGATAATTTCTTTCTTTTGCTTAAGAGCTTCTTGTTGTAAGGCCTTCATCTCTTCTTGCTGCTCCGACGTTAATTTTACATCTGTTGGCATGTCGGCCTTTGCCTCCATTGACGTCAAACCCATCAACCCAACAGTCATTAAAATCGCTGTCATTACACTTAACCAACGTTTACTCATTTACATTTCCTCCTCTCTTGTTTTGTTTTATCGTGTGCTATTTGACATCATTTATCCTTTTTTTGAAAAACTGTATAGTTTCTAAAGGTGGATATAAACAAAAAAACCTCAATTTTGAGGTCCCTTAATTATTGTTTTACTTCTGTAATTTGCTTGTTTACGATTTTTGATAACTGATCCCAGGTATGAATTTCAAATGTCGGTTGGATATCAGTATGATTTAGTTTTCTTTTTGGATTAAACCAACATGTATCAATTCCAAAATTATTTCCACCTTGGATGTCGGATGAAAGTGAATCTCCTATCATTAATACACGCGATGGATCGGAAATTTGAAGTCGTTCTAATGCATATGCAAAAATTTCTTTTTGCGGTTTTTGAAATCCTGTTTCTTCAGAGGTAATTATGATTTCAAAGAGATTTTTTAATGCCGAGCCATTTACTCTAGCATGTTGGGCGTCTTTAAATCCATTAGTAAGGAGTGCAATTCGAAAATCTGTTAAGCTTGCAAACAATTCCTCTACTCCATCAATCATATGAACTTCTTTTCCTAAATTTTCTATGTACTTTTGACCGCATAGTATCGGATCTATATCTAAGGAATGTTCTATAAATAATCGTTTAAAACGTTCGACCTTTAATTCTGCTAAAGATGTGCGACCATACTCAAGGTCATCCCATAACACCTTACTAATCGATTTATAACTAGTAAAATAATCTTCTAAACCATTTGGAAGTCCATACTCTTCAAATAAAAGACGGAGTGCATTCTGTTCAGTCATTCCAAAATCGAGCAATGTATCATCCAAGTCAAACAATAGTACATCGTATCTCATATAAATTCCACCTTTCATACTCCTATAATTTTAGCATATTAAGTTTAATATAATACTGGAATAGCCTTTATTGTTATCCAGTATTAAGAGACTATTTTATTGGCAAAAATGTATTTTATGAGCTATATTTGATAAGTTATGGGCTATTTTAATAAATTTTAGGGTTTTAGTGCAAGTTTTAGTGGAGATTTTTAGATTTATGGGATCTATTTAATTGTCTATGGGCTATTTTAATCTTTTTAGGGCTATCCTCAATATAAAAAATGACCTCAATCTATACGATTGAGGTCATTACCTTTTATTCGTCCTTCACTGCTCCGTCCCTAGAAGCAGCCCAAAAGGCTACGATAATGGAGCCGATTAATACGATGAATGGTGCGTAAAATATCATAAACTCTGTCATATAATCTCTCCTCCTTACGCGTGGTTATTTTCTTTTTTTCCACGTACATAGTCTTTATTGAATAAAAATAATCTTAGTAATAAATACAACGATGGGATTAACAGAGCAAGCCCAGCTATAAAAGCGACGATTAAGGCAATAGCCATCGCTTCATTTGTAAAGCTGTCATATATCGTTAAGTGTGGATACAATAAATATGGAAGATGCGCAAATCCGTATGAGAAGAACGCTATTAAGAATTGCCCTCCTAGTAGCACAAATGCCAGTCCGTAACTTCGTTTCGACCATAATAACCATACTGTTCCGATAAAGAGCAATAACGACAATGCAAATGCCCACCATATATCGAGCATATTTTCATAGTGCTCCAGATTATGTGAACGGAGCTCCACCATAATTCCGCCCGCTGTTATAATGGTGGGAAGTGCCCAAATGAGCGCATACTTTCTCATCAGCCTTGTTGCATCTAAATCACCTGCTTTATTGGCATACCAGGTCAAAAACACTGATGAAATATACAAAACAGAAGAAAGGCTTAGCACTACAATCGACCATGTGAGAGGACTTGTAAATAGCGCTTCATAATCGAGAGTTGGTGATTCATTAATCATATGAACAAAGCCGCCCTCTGAAATAGTTAATACAATGGAAAGTGCTGCTGGGATAAATAGACCAGCAAGACCATACATAAATGAATATCCCTTATGCCCTCTAGAACCATACGTTTCAAAAGCATAGTAGGAGCCACGGATTGCAAGTAATATTAACGCTATACTCGCAGGTACTAGTAAGGTCGTACCATAATAAAAAGCAGTCTTCGGGAAAAATCCGATAATGCCAACAAAGAAAAATACAAGAAACACATTCGTTACTTCCCAAACTGGTGACAAGTAGCGCTGTATAATATTCGTTAGAATTCGTTGCTTACCAGTGAGTAAACTGTAAGCATTAAAAAAACCTGCGCCAAAGTCTATAGATGCAACGACCAAATAGCCAAAAAGAAACGTCCATAACACAAAGATTCCGATGATTTCTAATGTCATAATATATCACCGCCTTTTTCTACATGTCTATCCTCTATTTCCTGTTCCACTGGGTTTTTCCTAAACATACGTGTTAAAACTACAATACTTCCGATACCAAGTACCAAGTACAGTCCTGCAAATAGTATGAGCATAATATCCACATGGGGACTGGTCGTTGCAGCATCTTCGACTCGCATAATACCTCTTAGAATCCAAGGTTGCCTTCCGACTTCTGCAAGCCACCATCCTGCTTCAATCGCTATAATTGATGCCGGTCCACCTAGAACAATGAGCCAACGATACCACTTGGAGTTAACAAATGCCCATTTTAGCTTCGTACCTAGCCAGTATAATCCCGAAAGTACTACCATCGACATACCAATCGTCACCATAATATCGAAAAGATAGTGGATATATAACGGTGGTGTTTCATCTGCAGGGAACTGATCTAAACCAATTACTTCAGCAGTCGGATTAAAATGCGCTAGAATACTTAAAGCAAAAGGTATTTCTATCGCATACTTCACTTCTCCATCATCTAAGATTCCATATAAAATTAGTGGTGCACTTTCTTCCGTTTCAAAATGCCATTCCGCAGCTGCTAGCTTTTCTGGCTGATATTCAGCTAAATATTTCCCTGAAAAGTCACCAATAATAGCAGTAGCAATTGAGAATACTAAGCCAACCTTCATCGTTAAGAATAATGCTTTTTTATGATATATATGATTCGAGCCTTTCAATAAACGGAAAGCTGCAATTGCCGCTAACACAAATGCAGACGTCATATACGCAGTCACTACTACATGTGCTACCTTTGTGGGCATAGCAGGATTGAACATAGCTAGCAGTGGGCTAATATTCACTAACTCTCCATTTAATACATCAAACCCTTGGGGTGCATTCATAAATGCATTTACAATTGTGATAAAAACAGCGGAAAATGATGCTCCAACAGCTACTGGAATAAGTAACAGAAGATGCTTCTTTTGATTCTCAAATCGATCCCATGTGTATAAGTAAATTCCTAGGAAAATAGCTTCAAAAAAGAAAGCAAATGTCTCCATAAATAGTGGAAGGGCAATAATATTTCCCGCTAGTTCCATAAAGTTCGGCCAGAGTAAAGAAAGTTGCATACCAATCGCTGTTCCAGTCACTACACCAACCGCTACAGTAATTACGAATCCTCTTGCCCATCTTCTTGCTAGTAATATGTAATGTTCATCATTCTTTTTAATACCTACCCATTGGGCTATCATAATCATTAAAGGAACACCAACACCAATAGTTGCGTAAATAATATGAAACGATAAGGTCAATTCGGTTAGTACGCGACTAAAAAATACGGATTCTTCATTCATCATTCTTCCCCCTTTCTAATTACCAAATATTCTCCCCGCAATCGATAGCATCATGATTCCTGCCACAATAAAAGCAAGCCACATTAAATACTTTTCCTGTTTCTTATACATGTGCTTCACTCCTTTACCTACATAATACCCAAAATAAAAGTTATTGAACTTTATTATTATGAAGGTAATACAAAATTATGATAGCTAGGCAGGGAATTTCGATTTTCTAAGGCTTTAAAATTGCATACAAAAAAGCTCAACATATATAATGCTGAGCTTTTGCTTACGGTCTATCCTGTTCTCGAATTTCATCGATTGGAACAAAGACCTCTATATGTCTATATAAATTTTGGAATGTTGCAGGAATATTCCCACCGTATTCCCCGTCTAGATTAAGAAGAACTTTATCATCAGAAGTAACTTTAATATGTTTTGCTTTTTTATGAATCACATGTGGATCTGCTAAATGATCTCCGCGTAAGGCTAAAGACGCTACACGAATAAATTCAGCAATGTTCACTTTTTTTAGAATCAATAAAGAAAATAACCCATCGTTAATACTCGAATTTGGAGCAAGTTTTTCAAATCCACCTACTGAATTCGTTAAACCAACTAAGAACATCATTACTTCGTCTTCAAATACTTCCCCATCATATTCAATTCTAACCTTTGTTGCGTTGATCGATGGAAGCATCTCTATACCTTTTAAATAATAGGCAAGCTGCCCAAGCATCGTTTTAAGTTTGCTCGGTACTTCGTAAGTAAGTTCCGTAATTCGACCGCCACCAGCAATATTAATAAAATAGCGATCATTAACTAAGCCTACATCCACTGGAATCGAATCACCTTTAATAATAATATCCACTGCTTTTTTTATGTCTCTTGGAATATGAACAGCTCTAGCAAAGTCATTTGTCGTTCCCATCGGAATTAGCCCAATTTTAGGACGTTTCTCAAATTCACTTACACCTGCAACTACCTCATTAAGCGTTCCATCTCCTCCAGATGCAATGATAATATCAAAGCCATTTTCTACCGCCTTCTTCGCTGCCTCGATGGCATCACCTTCAGCTGTGGTCGCATGACATGATGTTTCATATCCAGCGATCTCTAAGCTTTCCAAAACCTCTGGTAAATGTTTTTTAAATAACTCTCTTCCGGAAGTTGGATTATAGATAATTCTTGCACGTTTCATACTTATTTCCTTTCTGCTTCACAATACTTACTTCTCATAAAGACTATATATCATTACAAAAAGTTCCATGACACTATTAAAAGAGTCGACTCTAGCCGACTCCTTTAGGAATATGGTTAGTAATATTTTATTTTTGTAGTGCTTGAATCCAAGTATTACGTATGCTTTCATATACAGCTAGATGAAATTCCTGATTGCTGACAAACTCATTAGTCATTTGCGCATAAAATTCTTTTTGTACTTCCTCAAAAGAAGGATCTTCTTTTGCAGGAAACTTTGCTCTACCATCCATTACGAACTGTTGAACTAACTCTGCGCGTGGACCCCATTTAGAAACCACTTCACCTTCTCTATTTAACAACAAATAAACAGGAATTGAACGGCCACCATTTGTTAAATGCTGATCTATTAAATCCAAGTTTTCATCGCGATAAACAGCACGTACTTCAATATTAGCAGCCTCTGCAATTTTACGTAAAATAGCATTATTCATCATCGCATCGCCACACCAGTCTTCTGTAATAACTAGTATATGTGGTGTTTTTTCCTTTAATACTTCAATAAATTCATCATCTGCGGGTACATCGAATTTATTGTAGATGCTGAAAGATTCTTCTTTCTTCGTAGTCATATCATCCATATATTGAGTTAGTGGCTTTGCATTTTCAAAATATTGTTGTTCTGTAGACAAGTGAGTTGCCTCCTTTTTTCTAAGTATACTTCGTTTTCAATCGTTATTCAAACAAGCTAGACTATTCCATAACCTTTTTATACTATTGATTTCTTCTTCGCTTGAAATAAAATAACGTCATTCACTTTTTTATGTATTTCTCCATCCCTATAAAAAATGGCGCCTCCATCTGGGAGAGCATAAATAGTACGTTCAGTGGAAAGTGCAAATAATTCATCATCAGATGCTTCGTTATAATGTACTTCCACGCTAAAGTTTACTAAACCTAAACCTTTTATCACTAACGACTCTGGATAATCATCGTCTTTTGTTAAAATACATTCCCGGCAAAATGCCAAAGCACCTGCACTATAACCAATTTGTAACCTAGGATAATTTCTAATGCTTGAAGAAAGTTCTTTTTCTTCGATTATCTTGAGTAACTTTTCTGGTCTGCCACCTATTAAATATAGAACATCACTCTCATTTATCATCGAAACCATTTCTTTTGTGGAAAGTTCCTCATGTAATAAATCTAGTCTAACATTTGAAATGTTAGAGAAAACCTGTATTAAACTTTCCATCCAGCTATCATACTTTGAAATTTCCGTTGCAAAAGGAACAACTAAAACTTTCGAATTTGGTTTAATCCTCTTCGACAATTCTTCAAATACTTCATCCAACTCACCTTTTAAAACGTGCCCACCACCAATAAAACATAACTCCACTTTGCATACTCCCCATTACGTAAAATATTCTTTCATCATAGCATCAACACACATCGAAATAAATACTATTTAGTTTTTGTATCCCTAAAATATGGGTGAATGAGAGGCTTGTATGCTATACGAGAGAGCACCGATTATATATAAGAAAAACCTTCTATAAGTGGGTTTACTTGCGGTGGGATGGGCTTTACTTGCGCTCGAGGTGGATTTACTTGCGGAGTTGGTTAGATACTTGCGCTCGGAATCGGTTTACTTGCGGAGTAGATGCTTTTGCTTGCTAAAAGGGATTATCTGGAAGATTTAAATACTCTTTGCTTTTTGCCTTGGTGAAAAGCTTCCTTATTTGGGTTTACTTGCGGTGGGATGGGTTTTACTTGCGCTCGAGGTGGATTTACTTGCGGAGTTGGCTAGATACTTGCGCTCGAGACCGGTTTACTTGCGGAGTTGATGCTTTTACTTGCTAAACGGGATTATCTGGAAGATTTAAATGCTCTTTGCTTTTCGCCTTGGTGAAAAGCTTCCTTATTTGAATTTACTTGCGGTGGGATGGGCTTTACTTGCACTCGAGGTGAATTTACTTCCGGAGTTGGTTAGATACTTGCGCTCGAGACCGGTTTATTTGCGGAGTAGATGCTTTTACTTGCTAAACGGGATTATCTGGAAGATTTAAATGCTCTTAGCTTTTCGCCAAGGCGAAAAGCCTCCTTATTGGGATTTACTTGCGGCGGGGTGGGCTTTACTTGCGCTCAGGGTGGATTTACTTGCGGAGTTGGTTAGATACTTGCGCTCGAGACCGGTTTACTTGCGGAGTTGATGCTTTTACTTGCTAAGAGGGATTATCTGGAAGATTTAAATGCTCTTAGCTTTTCGCCTTGCCGAAAAGCTTCCTTATTGGGCTTTACTTGTGCTCCGGAGCGGATACTTCCATACAAAAAGGATGCCCAAATGAAATGGGCATCCTTGAGTATTAGCGTTTTACGATTTCTTCGTTCAAGATTTTGTTAACAAGAGGCGGATTTGCTTGGCCTTTTGTTGCTTTCATGATTTGTCCAACTAGGAAGCCAATTGCGCGGTCTTTCCCGTTTTTGAAGTCTTCGATAGATTGGGGATTAGCATCAAGTGTTGCTGTTACGATTTCGCGTAGTGCGCCTTCGTCAGAAATTTGTACTAAGCCTTTAGCTTTTACGACTTCTGCAGCGTCTCCACCGTTGTCAGCAAGCTCTTTGAAAACTTTTTTCGCGATTTTTGATGAGATAGTACCATCCGAGATCAATTTAATCATTCCAGAAAGATTAGCAGGAGTTAGTTCTATATCCTTCAATTCTTTTTGGTCTGCGTTTAAGTATGCAGACACCTCACCCATCATCCAGTTAGCAGATAGTTTTACGTCAGCTCCATCAGCAATAGTTGCTTCAAAGAAGTTAGCCATATCCTTAGATAATGTTAATACATGTGCATCGTATGGAGATAATCCTAACTCTTCTATATAGCGTTGTTTGCGAGCATCTGGTAGCTCCGGGATTTCTGAGCGCACACGTTCTAACCATGCGTCATCAATTACAAGATCCACCAAATCTGGCTCTGGGAAATAACGATAATCATCCGTACCTTCTTTAACACGCATAAGAATCGTTTTACCAGTTTTCTCATCATAGCGACGAGTTTCTTGTTCAATGATTCCACCAGCAGATAATACTTCTGCTTGACGAACTTCTTCGTGCTCTAGTCCTCTACGTACAAAGTTGAACGAGTTTAAGTTTTTCAACTCAGTTTTAGTACCAAATTCTTCTTGACCATAAGGGCGAATAGAAATATTCGCATCACAGCGTAAAGATCCTTCTTCCATTTTACAATCTGAAACGTCTGTATATTGGATAATAGATTTTACTTTTTCTAAGTAAGCATAAGCTTCCTCAGGTGTACGGATATCTGGTTCTGAAACGATTTCAACTAGCGGAGTTCCTTGACGGTTAAAGTCAACTAAAGAATATCCATCTGCATGGGAAAGTTTCCCAGCATCTTCTTCCATATGAAGACGAGTAATTCCAATACGTTTTTTCTCACCGTTTACTTCAATTTCAACCCAACCATTTTTACCGATTGGTTTATCAAATTGCGAAATTTGATATGCTTTCGGATTATCTGGATAGAAATAGTTTTTACGGTCAAACTTTGTATTCTGCTCGATTTCCATATTTAGCGCAAGTGCTGCACGCATTGCAAAATCGACTACGTTTTTATTCAATACAGGTAATACACCCGGGTATCCTAGGTCTATTACTGTTGTGTTTGTGTTTGGTTCAGCCCCAAAATGATTAGGTGCTGATGAGAAGATTTTCGAGTTAGTTTTTAACTCTACGTGTACTTCTAATCCAATAACTGTTTCAAAGTTCATGTTATTTTCCCTCCCAAATCTGAGGAGTTTGTTTATGGAAATCAGTAGATTGCTCATAAGCATGTGCTACGCGATAAATCGTTGACTCGTCAAAATAATTCCCGATAATTTGTAGACCTAGTGGTAATCCATCTTCAAATCCACAAGGGATAGAAATTGCTGGTACACCTGCAAGGTTAATTGGAATTGTTAAAATATCATTTGCATACATCGTCAATGGATCTTCTACGTTTTCTCCAATTTTGAATGCTGGAGTTGGTGCCGTTGGTCCGACAATTACATCATAATCCGCTAAAACTTTATCGAAATCTTGTTTGATAAGTGTACGAACTTGCTGTGCTTTTTTATAGTAAGCATCGTAAGTACCTGCGCTTAATGAATAAGTACCTAGCATAATACGACGTTTAACTTCGTCACCAAATCCTTGTGCACGAGTTTCTTTATAAAGATCCAATAAGTTTTCAACGTTTTCAGCACGGAAGCCATAACGAATTCCATCAAAACGAGAAAGGTTGGAAGAAGCCTCAGAAGATGAAAGAATATAGTATGTAGCTAAAGCGTATTTAGAATGTGGCAATGAAACCTCTTCCCAAGTTGCTCCCTGTTCTTCTAATACTTTCAACGCATCCATAATAGATTGGCGAACTGCTTCACTTACACCTTCTCCTAAATATTCTTTAGGTACGGCGATACGAAGACCTTTAATATCTCCTGTCAAAGCTGCTACAAAGTTTGGAACATCAACATCTGCTGAAGTAGAATCATTTGCATCAACTCCAGAAATTGCTTCTAGAAGTAGTGCATTGTCTTCTACGTTACGAGTGATCGGACCAATTTGGTCTAAAGAAGAAGCAAACGCTACTAGACCGAAACGAGAAACACGTCCGTACGTAGGTTTCATACCGACAACACCACAATAGGATGCTGGTTGACGAATAGATCCACCAGTATCTGAACCTAGCGAGAACGGCACCTCACCAGCTGCTACTGCTGCTGCTGATGCACCTGAAGAACCACCAGGAACACGGTCTAATGACCAAGGGTTTTTAGTTGTTTTATAGGCTGAATTTTCATTAGAAGAACCCATTGCAAATTCATCCATATTCAATTTACCGATTGTGATCATACCAGCCTCGCGTAACTTTTTCACAACCGTTGCATCATAAATAGGATTGAATCCTTGTAAAATTTTACTTGCACAAGTAGTTTCTAATCCTTCTGTTACGATATTATCCTTTACTCCGATTGGTAAACCGAATAATGGTCCACGTTCTTCAAAAGGTATTTTTTCTAATTCTGTAGCTGTTTCTAATGCTTTTTCTTTATTCAAAGCTAAGAAGGCTTCTACTTCGCCATCAAGTTTTTCTACACGTGCAAAAGCTTCGTTTGTCAAATCCACTAAAGAAACTTCTTTATTATGTATAAGCCCTTGTAATTCTTTCGATGAGCGATTAAATAACGTCATGATTTTCCCTCCTTACATTTATTAATCCATAATTGATGGTACTTTTACTTGACCAGCTTCTTGGTCTTTCACATTTAACATCATCGTATCTCTTTCCAAACCTTTAGTAGCTACGTCTTCACGTAGCACGTTTACTAATGGAAGGACATGTGTAGTAGGTTCTACATTTGTTGTATCCAACTCTTTTAATTGCTCAGCAAATTCCGTGATTGCTCCTAGTTGAAGTGCAAACTTTTCTGCTTCTTCCTCTGTAATTGCAAGTCTCGCAAGATGGGCAACATGCTTTACTTCTTCTTTCGTTAACTCCGCCATTTATCACACCTCCGAATTCAGGTAACCATACGAAATATCATATCATTTTTCACTCTGCTTGAACAGAGAGTACCTCTTTACTGCTTATTGTGTGTATATATGCACATACGGTTCTTCATCACCAGCTTTTTTCACTAGTAATGCCTCTGCACCATCTATAGAATTCACTTGTACTTCAATATTCATCGCAGGGAGATTTTTTACTAAGCCTGCAAGATGCTGTGTAAACCCAATAACCTCTGCAGTTCCATAAAACTGTATAGGAATAGTGACTGTCAACTTTTGAAGTTGCTTATCTTTGAAATAACCTGTCCCAATAATACTCGTATAATTGGAAAAGTATGTTTCTACATCTTGTTTGAAGCCGCGGAAAACTGTATCTAAATCACGGTATTTTTCTTGAGAGTCCGCAGTAGGAAATAGAACATACTCCTCGTCAATTGCTTTCCAGTCAGATACATTTTTTCCTGCAGCCGCTGTACTATACGTAAAATATGTTCCTGGAACAACTGCGTTCCGACTATTTTGTTTGAACAAGCCGACTACAATTGGAATATCAGCAAGACCATCCATTTTACGTAAACGGGTAACTACTTCTTCAGCAATTCGTTTGCCATTCTCTTCAATCTGAGCCTGGGTCAGTTTCTCTTCATATATAGCACCATATTTTTCTTTCTCGTAGTAATAAGTTGAATTTAACGCCAATCCTATGGAAATTCCTGAGAGACTTACCTTATTATCTACTTTTTCTAAATAGTTTTGTTCCACGATATGCGTAATATAAACCGGAGCTTTTTTTGCTTTTTCCTCTCCAGTTAAACCTACATCACTGGGATTTAATCCACCTTCTTCTTGATTGCTTCTTGCTAGCCAATCTTTTAAGGTACTCGTATCTAAGTACTGCCCTTCCTGGAACAAATACTTTTCTGGCGAAAACTCATTTTGAGAAATACGAAGAAGTCCATTTTCCACTTCCTTCATATCATACTTACTAGATAAGTTGGATACTACTAATCCTCTACTCGCACTTTCCTCGTAAGGTAATAATGTTCGATAATATGTTTCGTCTAGCTGCAAACTCGGAATTATTACTGATTTGGTCTCTTCTTCTTCTGTATTTTGTATAACCTCTGTTTTGTCATCTAAAGAAGGAGTACAACCAGAGACCATTAGTAATAAAGCCAGCGTCAACATGCCTATATGTTTTTTGGTCATGTTCGCCACTCCCTTTACTCCGCTATGGAGTCTAATAATTTTTGTTCATCCCAAACCTCAATACCGAGGCTTGTGGCTTTTTCAAGTTTTGATCCTGCTTCTTCTCCAGCAATGACCAAATCTGTTTTCTTACTGACACTTCCAGCAACTTTACCACCTAATGACTCTATTTTTTCTTTTGCTTCTGTACGAGATAGTTGCATTAGTTTACCTGTTAAAACAACTATTTTCCCTGCAAATGGACTTTTTTCCATTACATTCGCATCAATAATTCTACCAGTATACTTTAGTGTCAATCCTGCTTCTTTTAAGCGATTAACCAATAATCGGACTTCTTCTTGCTCAAAATAGGTCACTAATGAATCAGCCATTTTGTCTCCAATTTCAAAAATCGCTATAAGCTCTTCTCTTGTTGCTTTCATTAGCGCATCAAAGCTATGAAAACTCTCGGATAATATTTTTGCCGCTTTTTCCCCAATATGGCGAATTCCAAGTCCAAATAATACTTTTTCCATTGAGTTTGCTTTAGATGCTTCTATTGCTTCCACTAAATTAGTTGCCGATTTGAGTCCCATACGCTCAAGCTTTACTAAATCGTCCACTGTCAGATTATATAGATCTGAAATATCTTTTATTAATTGTTCTCTAAACAGCTGTTCAACCACTTTTTCACCAAGTCCATCAATATTCATGGCATTGCGAGACGCAAAGTGGTAAATACCTTCTTGGATTTGAGCGGGACATTGTGGATTTACACAACGAAGTGCGACTTCTTGTTCGATTCTAACTAATTCACTTTCACAAACAGGACAATGGCTTGGCATTTCGTATGGTACTTCCGTGCCTTTTCTCTCTTCCATTATAACGGAAACTACTTCTGGAATAATATCTCCAGCTTTTCTGATAATAACATGATCACCAATTCTAATATCCTTTTCACGGATTAAATCTTCGTTATGAAGTGTTGCACGTTGCACAGTAGATCCAGCTACTTGTGCCGGTTCTAAAATAGCAGTTGGAGTGACAACACCCGTACGACCAACCGTTAAGTCAATATCGATAATTTTAGTAACTACTTCCTCTGCCGGAAATTTGTACGCTATCGCAAAGCGTGGACTCTTCGCGGTAAACCCTAGCTCTTCTTGCTGTGCATAGTCATTTACTTTAATAACAATCCCATCAATTTCATATGGAATGTCATGTCTTTTTTTCGTCCATTCTTCTATAAAGCTAAGTACTTCTTCAATGGATGTACATTTTTTTGTTTCCTTATTAGTTGGTAACCCCTGTTTCTTCATAAATCCTAGTGCATCCAAATGATTGTCTATATTCTGATCCTCACCATCACCACCCATACCATATACGAACATGGCTAAATTACGACTAGCAGTAATTTTAGGGTCGAGCTGACGTAAGGAACCTGCTGCCGCATTGCGTGGATTGGCAAATAAGACTTCTGCTTGTGCTGTACGTTCTTCATTCAACTTAGAGAAGGAAGACTTTGGCATGTATGCTTCCCCTCTTGCCTCTATGGTTACCTTTTCTTTTAAGCGCATTGGAATCGAACGAATGGTTTTAATATTACTTGTAATATCTTCACCGGTGGAACCATCCCCACGGGTAGCTCCTCTTTTTAAAAGTCCATCCTCATACAATAAGGAAATTGCAAGACCATCAATTTTCAATTCACATACATACGTTGGTGACTCACCGATAATACCTTGAATGCGTTTATCAAAATCACGTAAATCCTCTTCGCCAAATGCATTGGATAGGCTTAGCATTGGATTGGCATGAGTTACTTTTTTAAAGCCTTCACTTACGATGGAACCAACTCGCTGAGTAGGAGAATCTGGTAATATTAAATCTGGATTTTGTTCCTCCAAAGCTATTAGTTCATGCAAGTATTGGTCGTATACGGCATCCGGAACAATAGGATCATCTAATACATAATAGGCATGTCCATAATCATTCAACAATTTGTGTAGCTCTTGTACTCGTTGTTCTAACTGATCCATCCAGGGTTCCTCCTGTTGTGATTATACTTTTTCGATTGGGGCAAATTTTGCAAGCAGACGCTTAATACCCGTAGGACTTGGGAATGCAATATCTAGCTCAGTATTCTCACCTTCTCCACGAACACTGACAACCATACCTTCACCCCATTTTTTATGAGTCGCTTTGTCTCCAACTTGCCAGCCCATTTTTTCTCCACCAGACTCGTTGTATGCTGGACGAGTAACTACTGCTTTACGAGTATTACCAATAGCTTTTGCATGTCTTTCTGGATTTTTGCCAATATCTTTTGTCCAACCAACGACTTCCAGAATATCATCTGAAATTTCTTTGATAAAACGAGATGGGCTATTAAAACTTCCACGACCAAAAATAGTTCGAGACTGCGCACAGGTAATTACAAGTCTTTCTTCTGCTCTAGTGATTCCCACGTAGGCCAAGCGTCGTTCCTCTTCCATTTCATCATCGTCACCAAGTGATCGTGAATGTGGGAAGATGTTTTCTTCCATCCCAATGATAAATACTACAGGGAATTCTAACCCTTTTGCCGCATGCATTGTCATTAAAATAATATTCCCTTTAGATACATCTTCATCTTCATCCAATTTATCTATATCTGAGATAAGTGCCAAATCAGTTAAAAATGCAACTAACGACTTGTCATCACTCTGTTTCTCAAATTCTTTCGTTACAGACAGAAACTCTTCAATATTTTCTAAGCGACTTTCGGCTTCAATTGTTTTTTCATTTTTCAACATCGTGCGATATCCTGTCTTATCTAGCACTTGCTCGACAATTTCTGTTACAGACAAAAACTCCTGCATTTGGGTCAGGTTATTGATTAACCCTTGAAATTGAATAACTGAGTTTACTGCACGAGCTGGTATCCCCATAAAGTCCACTTCACTTAACGCGTCTAAAATCGAGCGGTCCTGGTCCAGTGCATAGAGCGCCATACGTTCAAAGGATGTCGCTCCAATGTTTCGTTTAGGCTCATTAATAATCCGAGCAAGAGACAAATCATCATCGTTGTTGGCTATCAAACGTAGATAGGCAAGTAAATCTTTAATCTCTTTACGATCATAGAATTTTGTGCCGCCCACAATTGTGTAAGCCATATTCGATTTAACGAGCACTTCCTCCATCACACGGGATTGAGCATTCGTACGGTATAAAATAGCAAAATCATTTAAAGTACGATTTTCTAGTTCCATCAAGTCTTGAATTTTTTGAACTACATATTGTGCTTCCTGCTGTTCATTCATCGCTCGGAATAACTCGATTTTTTCCCCTTCTAGATTCTCCGTTCGCAAAACCTTCGGATATCTACTCGTGTTATTACCAATGACGTCATTTGCTGCCTGTAAGATTCGTTGTGATGAACGATAATTTTGCTCTAGCATAATTGCTTTTGCATTTGGGTAATCTTTTTCAAACGATAAGATATTCTGAATATCAGCTCCACGCCAACGATAAATTGATTGGTCCGAGTCACCAACGACACAAATATTTTTGAACTTTTTAGCAAGCATCTGCACTAGTTCATACTGTGCTTTGTTCGTATCCTGATATTCATCTACATGGATATACTGGAACTTGTTTTGGTAAAATTCAAGCACATCAGGAACTCGTTTAAATAATGTCAATGTCAACATGATTAAATCATCAAAATCGAGGGATTGGTTCTTTCTCAATTTTTTTTGATAGCTTTGATACACATTTGCCACTGTCTTTTCAAATGGATTCATCTCATTCATCTGCGCACGATACGTATCCGAATCGATACAAATATTTTTGGCACCACTGATGGCATTAAGCATCGAGCGAGGGTCATATTGTTTCGAATCAATATTTTGTTCTTTTAGCACATTTTTAATAACCGTTAATTGATCACTTGTATCTAATATCGAAAAGTTTTTTGTGTATCCAATTCGATCAATATCTCTTCTTAAAATACGTACGCACATGGAGTGGAATGTTGACACCCACATTCTTTCCCCTGTTCCTGCTCCCAATAAGCCGTTAATACGTTCACGCATTTCTCTTGCCGCTTTGTTTGTAAAGGTGATTGCTAAGATTTTCGATGGGTATACTTCTTTTTCCACGATTAAATATGCGATTCGATGCGTTAATACACGCGTTTTCCCTGAACCTGCACCAGCCATAATAAGAAGTGGACCTTCTGTTGTCTTCACGGCTTCTTCTTGTTCTTTATTCATACCATTCAATAGGTTTTTCGCGATGATTTCCATAGTGCACTTCCTTTCGAGAACATTTGTTCCCTAATCATATCGTAATTCTATTGTTTACTCAATGTCTTTACAGCTTGAACTGTCTTTAATGCCTCTGCCAAGTTGTCATATACTTGATTGCCCACAATGATTGTATCCGCATAGGTAGCCATTTGTCTTGCATGCTCCTCTGTTAGTATACCCCCACCATAAAATAGCTTTGTGTTTTTTATACGATTCTTTACTTTTTTCACAGTTTCTACGTTTCCATACATTCCGCTATATTCCATGTAGAAGACTGGAAATTTAAATAAATACTCCACCATTTCCGCATAAGCTATTATATCTTCTTCACTGCTCGGATTCACTGCATTCGTCAATTTTGCCGCTTTACAATCGGGATTTAAAATGCAATACCCCTCTGGGATAATCTCATCCCAATTCATAACTTCTCCGAACTCCTTGGTAGCTGCATGATGTAAATCCTTTACCCACTTCGTTTCAGAGCTATTTAATACACTCGGTATAAAATAATAATCGAACCCAGGTGTAATAGATTCAATCGTAGATACTTCTAATGCCACAGGAACTGCATACCTTCTAATACGCATGAGCAAATCAATCACATTGTCGAGTGTTACATTGTCAGATCCACCGATGATAATTGCATCTGTACCAGATTCGCAGATTTTTTCTAGAGCATCTGCACCTATAGGTTTTGCCGGGTCTAACTTAAATATATGTCGCCAATCTTTATATTCCATTTTTTTCACCTACATCTAATTAGTTAACATTCATCCATTATAACAAAAAAACTGAACAGACATCGCTGTTCAGTACATGTTCTAACATATTTTGAAAACTTATATTTTTCTTCCTACTCTTTTATTGTTGGTACTGGATTTTCATCAGGATATAGTCGCCCTAACATCTCATCGTAGGTACCATTACCATAGTCATATGCACGTCTTACACGTGATATTGTTGCAGTACTTGCCCCAGTTTCTTTTTTTATAGATTCATATGTTTTTTTCAAGCGCAATAAATGTGCGACCTCGAAACGCTGTGCCAAGGATTGAATTTCACTTATCGTACATAGATCATCAAAAAATCGATAGCACTCTTCCATATCCTTTAATTCTAGTACCGCTTTAAATAGTTGTTCGGTTTGATTACCTTTAATTTTTTCAATCTGCATTGCGGTCATCTCCTCTTTATTTAATTGGCTATATTATTTCGTATCTGGATTTTCACTTATTACATACAATACCTAGGCTAGTTAAGGTAAATAAGTTACCATTTCCTCTAATCCAGGACTAGTTGGTATAAAATTGATCCAAGTCTGTCCCGGTACTAGTTTTGCAGGAACCCCATTTTCCATCGGCATAAGAATTCCATCAATATTTTCCCATTCGATTTCCTTCATAATACCTGCTTGGAATATATAAGCTCTTCCTCCATCATTCAAAGATAACTGACGTCTACCAGAACTATCAATAACTTTATGTGGAATTTCCATGCATATTACATTTGCAATTTTAATAGCTTTGTCTGTCTCTTTATCTGTTGTAAGAACTCCAGCGGTCTCTCTCTCATAAATACCCTCATCCGATATATACGTATATTCATTCTCAAAAGATGAGCCCGATCCGTAATGGATAGAAAAATTAGATACGGGATTACCAATTTTTATCCCTTCAAAGGATTCATAGAAAGAGAACCTAGGTATTTTACTCATTTCCATCGAAGCTCCTACTTTTTCCGCACCTGCTAAAATCTTTTCTTTTGTAATATACGAATTATGAGGAGCTTTTCTTTCACTTGATCGCTCAAATAATATGCCATCGTATTGCATTCCATTTATATTATCAACTACTCTAGAACTCAGCATTTTTTGAGCATCTGGACTATATCCATGTGCAATATAAAATGCGTCTAGCCCTTTGGCAACGTCAACAAAGTAATCTCTAGCACTTCTAACAGGTCCAAGTTTTTCTGGAATCTCACTTTGGTACACTGCTAAAAATCTTGTCACATTGCCTTCTGCTAACATTTCATAAATGATATCTGCTTTTGCTATTCCCGACTGTGGACGTGCGAGCGGATGATTGTTGATAGTGACTAATACGGGTCTTTGTGTCAATTCTTTTTCTGAGCCAATACCAGTGAAGGGAGCCCTATACGGCAGCACTTCTTCCTCCGCTTGTACTTCTACTTCTTCCACTACATCTTCTATGATCTCTTCTACTGGATCTGCTACTTCTTCTTTACTGGAACAAGCTACGAGAAGTACACTAGCAGCTATTAAAATTCCCCATCGTTTGAACACAACCAACGTCCCCCTACCTCATTAATGCTGGAAATAATACTTGTTTTTTCATCACATCAAAAATTCCTCTTTGCGTAATCCTTACATATGGTAAGTGTGTCGCTTGTAGAAATAACAATGTATAAATCGCATCCCCATGCTTAAATCCTCTATTAGCTAGTTCTTTTTTTAATACTAGCTCTTCTTCTATTAATTCTTCTACTGACTTATTAGAAAGTACTCCGCCTATTGGAAGTTCAATAGAACAAACAACTTGCTCATCTTCTACAATGACTATTCCACCATTCATTTTCTTAACTTCCCGAAAGGCTTGTTGCATACTTTTTTTATTCTTCCCAATTAATATAATATCTCCTGTATTAGAGTACGAAGAAGCGAAGCCCATTAGAGAAGTTGCGAAACCTTTAATAAGTGTGGATACCTTCCACTTCCCTTTACGGTCTAATAACAATAGAAAACTTTCATCGTGATCTTTTGATAGCTCGATGTCGGTTGTATCAAATGAGATGGAATAGGGTTTAGTAATTACATCATTTACCATTTCTATTCCAAACGGTATCGAGAACTGAAAGTCTGCTTCTGATACATCAAACGACAAGTTTAAGTCTGGCATAGGAGACCAGTCAATTGGCTCTAATGTTCTAGTCTTTTGTTGCTCTTTCTTCAACCATACTCCTTTGGATAACACACTTAATGGGACAGGACTTTGCTCATCCTTTAAGAAATTGAGATTTGCAAAACGTCCCGTTGCAATTACGCCATGTAAATTAGACAAATTATAGTATTTCGCCACATTAAAGGATGCCATCAAATATGCATCAATCGGTTTCACTCCTGCATCTAGTGCGACTTGAATGCATTTATCCATAACTCCATCCACATGAAACGAAGGAGTTGCTCCATCTGTCGTCATCATTAAATGATCAAAAATATGAAGATCTTTTTCTAAAATATCCTTTAATAGTTGTGGTAAATCTGGACGTATCGACGAGTGACGGAGTGTTACCGCATATCCATGAAGAATACGCCGCTCCACTTCTTCAATGGTCATCGCCTCATGATCTCCATCTGCTCCTAATAAACGCATCCTTGCAAGCGTGCGCTCAGAGGCTCCAGGAAAATGCCCTTCAATTTTCATACCATTTGTCTTAGCTTGCTGCAGCCAATAAAGCATTTGATCATCACCTGAAAGTAAGCGTGGCCAACCTGTCAACTCACCGCCCATTATGACATCATGACGCTTTATCCATTCTCCTACCGTTTTTGAAGTAAACAATTCTTCTTCATTCTCTAACTCCGTTTGAGAATCAAAACGTGCCCACCAATAAAAAGAAAATGGCCTTTTTTGTAGTTCATCTATTAATGAAAACGCTTTCTTATTTTCAAGCATCAAGAAAAAAGTTAAGTTATCTGCGATAAATGTAGTTGTTCCTAATTGAGCAGCATAATCTGCAAAGGTTTGTGGATTATAAAGCTGGAATGGATGTACATGAGGCTCAATATAACCTGGTACAATTTTTTGACCAGTTGCATCATATACCTCTGTTTGGTCGGAAACTAACGGCATTTCAGAACCCGTATAAACAATCCGATCTTTTACAATCCAAATGTTTCCTGTAATCCATTTCTTTAAATGACTATGCAGAAACGTTGCATTAGTAATAACAATGTCTGGTGACTGCATTCCATTGACCACATCGAGCTGATGCCTTATTTCTTCAATCTTCCAAATGGGATATTGCATTCCATCCATTCTCCTTTCTTTTTGTTTACTCATAAAAATAATATTAGCATAGTACTTTAGTAAAGCAAAGTAGCGAATTTTAATTTCATTGAAATATAATGGTAAAGTTAGGAAATAAAGACTTGAAATCCACATGTAAAATCTAACAAAATGGAGTCACAATACTTTAAGTTAAAAACTATTTCTAGCGTTTTCAGTAGACATCGACAGGCTTGAACGTTTATGACTGATTCAATTTTATTTTATCATTACTTGTTTCCTTCTGTAGGCTACTTGCTTTATGTCTTTATATACTGTTGGAAGGATATTTTCACCAAATTAGTTTACTATTTTATAGCATAAATGTGTATATACCACGGAAATCATTGCAGGATTATATTTAATTAATAATCAATATTCAAGAGAGGCTTTTATATACTTTCTTTAAAAAAGCAAAGAAAAACATATTGTTTTTCTTTGCCTGTTCATCAATTATTGAAATGTACGCCAGCCAATATCTTTACGATAGAATAGACCATCCCATTCAAAATCAGCTAAGCCTTCATATACTTTTTGTTGTGCTTCCTTTAGATTAGACTCGCTCGCTGCCACGAGGATGACACGTCCACCATTAGCTATAAAGTCTTCGTCTTCTACTTTAGTCCCGGCGTGGAAAACATATAATCCTGCGCTAGTTAATGTAGTTAAATCTGGAAGCTTAGCTCCTTTTTTCACGTCAACTGGGTAACCATCGGATGCGATTACAACACCAAGCACCGCTTCATCTGACCATGTTAATTCAAATGGTGTTTCATTCATCAAGGCTAACATGAACTTTCCAAAATCACTAGTCATTCGGGGCAATACTACTTGCGTCTCCGGGTCTCCGAAGCGCGCGTTGAACTCGATCACTTTTGGTCCTTCATTCGTCAAAATCAATCCTGCGTAAAGAATACCTGTAAAAGTGATTCCTTCTGCTGTCATTGCTTTCACAGTTGGAACTACGACAGTTTCGTACGCTATGTCAACTATGTCCGAGGAGATTTGTGGAACTGGTGAATAAGCACCCATTCCCCCTGTATTAGGTCCTTTATCGCCATCATAGGCACGCTTATGATCCTGTGCGATGACCATTGGATAAATTTGTCCTTTATGGACAAATGACATAAAAGAGAATTCTTCTCCGGCTAAAAACTCTTCAATAACTACTCGTGATGAGGACTCTCCGTATAACTGATTGCCAATCATGTCTTCCACAGCTTGGTTTGCCTCTTCCACTGTCATGGCAACTACGACACCTTTACCAGCTGCAAGTCCATCTGCTTTTACAACGATTGGAGCTCCTAGCTTTTCAATATATGCCTTCGCACTAGCTACATCTGTGAAAGTTTCATATGCAGCTGTAGGAATATTGTATTTATCCATAATTTCTTTTGCGAACGCCTTACTTCCTTCAATTTGAGCTGCTGCTTTTGTGGGGCCAAATATTCGTAAACCTTCTGCTTCAAAATAATCTACGATGCCGGCTGCCAGTGGTTGCTCTGGTCCTACAAATGTTAAGTCAATGTTATTATCCTTTGCGAAGGTTACCAGTTCTTCAAAAGCCAGCACATCAATGGGAACAATCTGGACATCCTTTGCAATGCCGTCATTACCCGGAGCTACAAATACATTTTCAACTGAAGGTGAATCCATGAATTGTTTGGCTATTGCATGCTCACGGCCACCACTACCAATTACGAGAATATTCATCTAGATATTCCTCCTTAGTGTTTGAAATGACGAACGCCAGTGAATACCATCGCAATACCATATTCATTCGCTTTGTCGATAGAATCTTGGTCTTTCACTGACCCACCTGTTTGAATAATAGCTGTAATACCTGCTTTAGCAGCTATCTCCACTGTATCGTTCATTGGGAAAAATGCATCTGAAGCAAGACCTGCTCCTATTGCACGTTGTCCTGCTTGCTCTAAAGCAATTTTAGCTGAGCCTACACGGTTCATCTGACCTGCACCAACACCAATGGTCATATCTTCAGTTGCCACTACAATTGCATTTGATTTAACATGTTTAACTACGCTCCAACCAAGCTCTAATGCTTTCCATTCATCGGCAGTTGGCTCCCGATCGGTTACTACTTTTACATCTGCATCCTTTAACCCGAATGTATCAGGGGATTGAACAAGTAATCCACCCTCCACAGAGACTGTATTCCACGCATCCTTTTTGGTTTGCTCATAAGAAATAGTTAAAAGACGAATGTTCTTTTTCGCTGTTAGCATAGCAATCGCCTCATCTGAGAATGAAGGAGCAATAATAATTTCTAAGAAAATACCTGCTAATACTTTTGCAGTTGCTGCATCTACTTCACGGTTTAATGCAACAATCCCACCAAAAATAGACGTTGAATCTGCTTCATAGGCTTTATTGAAAGCATCCGAAATTGTTTCGCCTGTCCCAACACCACACGGATTCATATGTTTCACCGCTACTGCAGCTGGAAGTTTAAACTCTTTTACGATTTGAATAGCAGCATTAGCATCCTGGATATTATTATAGGATAGCTCTTTACCATGTAGTTGTGTTGCAGAAGCAATCGAAAAATCAGAACCAAGTGGTCGTTTGTAAAATGCTGCTTGTTGATGAGGATTTTCACCATAACGTAAAGATTGCTTACGTTCATATGTAAGTGTCAACAATTCTGGGAATTCTTCACCAGCTAAATCGGTCATATAACCAGCAATCAATGCATCGTATGCAGCAGTGTGACGGAACACTTTTGCAGCAAGTTTGCGTCTTGTTTCAATTGTCGTCTCACCACTCTCTTTTAACTGAGCAAGTACTTCAGCATAGTCAGATGCATCTGTTACAACTGTTACGTATTGATGATTTTTCGCTGCCGAACGAAGCATTGATGGTCCGCCGATATCAATATTTTCAATAGCATCTTCAAATGTCACATCTTGTTTAGAAATCGTTTCACGGAAAGGATATAAATTTACACAAACTACTTGAATAGGAGTTATTTGATGCTCTTCTAGCTGTGCTTGGTGTGAAGGGTCGTCATGCTTTGCCAATAAACCACCATGTATCATTGGGTTCAATGTTTTTACTCGACCATCCAAAATTTCTGGAAATTTCGTAACTTGGTCTACTGATGTAATTGCCACACCATTTTGTTCTAAAAATGATTTCGTTCCACCAGTTGATAAAATTTCATAGCCAAGTAGATCCAACTCTTTTGCAAACTCGAGAATTCCTGATTTATCTGAAAGACTAATTAACGCACGTTTTGACACCATAATTCCTCCTTAAATTGGTAGTTCTATTTGTGTTCATTGTTGTTGGAATATTACCGCTGAGATTAGAACTTAAACTTTGCCGCATCAGCTGGACATGCGCTGCCGCATCCGCAAACAAGAGTTGTAATAAAGTTATTAAATGGATATTTTTACCACTACGCAAGTAAAACATACCCGAGAGCAAGTAACCGTATCATAAGCGCAAGTATCTTATAAAGTTAAGCAAGTATTGCTATGCTAAACGCAAGTAACTAACGCGCCAAAGCAAGTAAACAAAATATTTGCCTATTACTTTTACGGCTACTTGCTGCTATACACCGAATGAAATGGATATTTTTACCGCTACGCAAGTAAATCATACCCGAGAGCAAGTAACCGTATCATAAGCGCAAGTATCTTATAAAGTTAAGCAAGTATTGCTATGCTAAACGCAAGTAACTAACGCGCCAAAGCAAGTAAACAAAATATTTGCCTATAGATGACTATTCATACGGTTGGACATGCACTGCCGCACACTAGGCTTTCAAGGATGAGTCGCTCTGTCCCTACATCCTTTTTCAAGTTTATCCACTCTTCGTGCTCTTGCGGCATGTATGGCGCACATCCTAAGTATTAATTACTTCCCAAATAACTGCTGTAAAGCTTTCGTATATAATGCATGCTCTACATCATGGATTCGTTTTTCGGTTTGTACTCTATCGCCTTCCACTACCTCTACTGCTTGCTGTGCTATGATAGTGCCAGTATCCATGCCTGCGTCCACATAGTGAACCGTGACTCCAGTTACCTTTACTCCGTGCTCCATAGCTTGTCCGATGGCATCTTTTCCCGGAAATGCGGGTAGTAAGGAAGGATGGATATTGATAATTCGATTTGGAAATGCTTCTAATAAAACATCTCCAATCAGCCGCATATATCCTGCAAGGACAATCCATTCCACGTTTAGTTCGGTTAGTTTTTCTAAAATTGCTTGTTCATAAGCTGACTTAGAAGAAAAACTTGAAGGCTTAATAGCCAACGTAGCTATGCCCGCTTTCTCGGCACGTTCTACTATAAAAGCATCTGGCTTATCTGTAACTACTAGCACTGCTTCACCAGCGAGTTTTCCTTCTTGCACTGCATCATAAATTGCCTGAAAGTTTGTACCACTTCCTGAGGCAAATACAGCAAATTTCGTTACTACTTCGGTCATTACACTAAACTCCCGTCATGTGTTCCGTTGAAGATTACCCCTTCACCTTGCACAACACGACCAATTGTAAATGCCTTTTCTCCATGAGCTTCAGCAATTGAAATTGCTTTTTCCGCTTCTTCTGTAGAAAGTGCAAGTACAAAGCCTATTCCCATATTAAACACATTATATAAATCACGGTCCGCTAGCTCGCCCTTTTCTTTTAAGAAATCAAAGACAGGCAGCACTTCCCATGAACCCAGTTCAACTTCAACAGCAAGACCATCAGGCATCATCCGTGGTAAATTTTCGTAAAACCCTCCGCCAGTCACATGTGCCATCCCATGAATAAAAAGCTCTTGATGCATTTCCATTACAGGCTTTGCATAAATTTTCGTAGGGGTTAAAAGGGCTTTACCAATTTCACCTAACGCCTCATATCCTTCCACAACATCACTCGGAGAGTAGCCTCGCTCTTCAAATACTATTTTGCGTACAAGTGAATATCCATTTGAATGAACACCGCTTGATGCAATACCTACTAGCACATCGCCTTCTGTAATATTCTCACCTGTTACGATTTTTGATTTTTCACAAGCTCCTACAGCAAATCCAGCAAGATCATACTCATCTTCCTCGTAAAGACCAGGCATTTCTGCTGTTTCTCCACCGATTAATGCTGCTCCAGATTGTACACAGCCGTCTGCTACACCCTTAACAATTTGTTCAATTCTTTCAGGAATAGCTTTACCAACTGCTACGTAATCTAAGAAAAATAAGGGCTCGGCCCCTTGTGCTACGATATCATTAACACACATTGCTACACAGTCTACACCGATTGTATCGTGTGAATCTGTCATAAATGCAAGCTTCAATTTTGTTCCAACACCATCTGTTCCAGAGATCAAAACAGGTTCCTTATAATTCAATGAAGATAAATCGAACATTCCACCGAAACCACCGAAAGTGCCCATGATTCCTTTTCTAGCTGTACGCTCGACATGTGATTTCATTCTTTGCACGGCTTCATATCCAGCTTCAATATTAACGCCTGCTTTTTCATATGCTTTTGACATGTAAAATCCTCCTATCGAACAAGCTCTTTTTCATGTGGTAATTTCGTATCCGCGTAAATACTTGTCGGATATTCTCCAGTGAAGCATGCTAAGCATTGCCCACAGTTTTTTTCAGCATCTGATCTACCAATTGCCTCTACCATTCCTTCAACCGATAAGAATGTTAACGAATCCGCTCCGATCAATTCACACATCTCATCAATTGTATTATTAGCAGCAATCAGTTCAGAATCCGAACTAATATCAATGCCATAAAAACAAGGATTCTTCAAAGGAGGAGAGCTAATAACAACATGAACTTCTGTTGCTCCAGCTTCCTTCAACATTTTCACAATGCGACGAGAAGTAGTTCCACGAACAATTGAATCATCTACCATAACTACCCGTTTGCCATTCACAACCTGTCGTACTGGTGACAGCTTCATCTTGACACCACGCTCACGCAGATCTTGTGATGGCTGAATAAATGTTCTGCCAACATAACGGTTTTTAATAAGACCAAGCTCATAAGGAATACCTGTTGCCTCTGAAAAACCAATGGCAGCAGAAATACTTGAATCTGGTACACCTGTTACAACGTCTGCATCAATAGATAATTCTTTTGCAAGCTGCTTACCAAGACGTTTTCTAGCCATATGAATATTAATACCATCAATATCTGAATCAGGACGAGAAAAGTAGACATACTCCATCGTACAAATAGCACGGTCTTTTTTTTCTACATAACGCTCTGAACGACACCCTTCTTCATTTATTACTAATAATTCACCTGGGTCAATCGAACGGACCAACTCTGCACCAATTAAATCGAATGCACTTGTTTCAGATGCAACTACCCATGCACCGTCTAACATCCCTAAAGAAAGAGGTCGCATGCCCTGTGGATCCTGCGCCACATACATCGCATGCTCGGTCATGATAATAACAGCAAAAGCTCCATCTAATAAGCGTAATGCTTGTTTTGCACGATCTTCAAATGAAGCAAGATTACTCTTCTTCAACAAATGCGCAAGAACTTCTGTATCAGATGTAGTTTGGAAAATACTACCCTGCTGCTCTAAGTTACGTTTTAAACGTGTTGCATTTACGATATTCCCGTTGTGTGCAATCGCAAGGCCTCCAGTTGTCGAATTAAATAACAAAGGCTGAACATTTTCAATGCCAGAGCCACCAGAGGTAGCATAGCGAACATGGCCTATTGCAGCGTGCCCCTCTAATTTCTCTAGTTTGCCGTTATTAAATACATCGTTTACTAGACCTTCCCCTTTTACTGCACGTAGGTACTTGCCATCCGTCACGATAATTCCAGCACCTTCTTGACCCCTGTGTTGAAGTGCGTGTAATCCGTAATAAGACATGGCTGCAGGATTTGGATGTCCCCATATCCCGAATACACCACATTCTTCGTTTAAGCCTCTGAGTTCAGCAAGCATGATATTGCTCCTTTCCAAGCGGAACGGAATTCATCAACAGAACCGCTAATCCAAGTAGTTCCGTCTTCATGTGAGATTACTATATTATTAGAATCAGTTACTGTACCAATTTGTACTGCATCTGCTACGATTTCTTTAAACTTCTTAGCATGTTCGGGTTTTACCGTTACGATAAAGCGTGATTGAGATTCACTGAATAACGCACTTGTAGCCGATCCAGTAATAGTTACTTCTACTCCAAGACCAGTAGCACCGAAAGCTTTTTCAGCTAAAGCTACTGCAAATCCCCCCTCCGAGATATCATGTGCAGACTGTACAACCCCAGATTTGATTGCGTTTAAAAGAGCTTTTTGACGTGCTACTTCTACTTCTAAATCGATTGATGGTGCTTGTCCAAAAATACGTTTTTCTACTAATTTTTGAAGCTCTGATCCACCAAATTCTGTTTTTGTTTCACCAATTACGTATACAATATCTCCAGTTTGTTTCACCGATTGGGTCGTTACATGTGCAAGGTCTTCTACAAGTCCAACCATGCCAATTGTTGGTGTTGGATAAACTGCAGTCCCACTACGTTCGTTATATAAAGATACATTCCCACCGATTACTGGTGATTCTAATGCGATACATGCCTCAGAAATACCGTCTGCAGATTTCTCAATTTGCCAGAAGATTTCTGGATTCTCTGGGTTACCAAAGTTTAAACAGTCCGTAATAGCAAGCGGTTTTGCACCTGAACAAACAACATTTCGAGCAGCTTCAGCTACTGCAATCTTACCGCCAACAACTGGGTCTAAATAGATATAACGTGAATTACAATCTGTTGTCATAGCTAGTCCTTTATTAGTCCCACGAACTCGAACTACCGCAGCATCTGAACCAGGTGTTACAACTGTACTTGTGCGTACTTGATAATCGTATTGATCGTAAACCCATTCTTTAGAAGCAATTGTAGGTTGTTGAAGTAGATTTAGTAAAGTCTCTTTATAATCTGACACTGCTGGCTCTACATTTTCCAACGCTTGGAATTCTGTATAGTAAGCAGGTACTGATGAGGGTTTATAGTAAACTGGTGCTTCTTCTGCAAGTGCATCTGCAGGTACATTTGCTACTATTTCTCCGTTATGAATTAAACGAAGCATTTTATCACTTGTAACTTTACCAACAGCTACACAATCTAAGTCATATTTTTCAAAGATTTTAACAATCTCATCTTCACGACCTTTTTTCACAACGATTAACATACGTTCCTGTGATTCAGAAAGCATCATTTCATAGGCTGTCATCCCAGTTTCACGTTGTGGTACGAAATCTAAGTTCATTTCTACACCGAAGCCAGCTTTAGAAGCCATTTCTGCAGACGAGGAAGTTAATCCAGCTGCTCCCATATCTTGAATACCAATTAATGCATCCGACTTAATCACTTCTAAACAAGCCTCTAATAGAAGTTTCTCCATGAAAGGATCTCCTACTTGAACGGCTGGACGTTTTTCTTCAGAAGCTTCAGTTAACTCTTCCGATGCGAATGTTGCACCATGAATACCGTCACGTCCAGTTTTTGCTCCAGCATACATTACTGTGTTACCTTCACCAGCTGCTATCCCTTTTTGAATATCCTCATGATTGATCAGTCCAACACACATTGCATTAACAAGTGGATTTCCTTCGTAACAATCGTCAAATTGAATTTCTCCGCCTACTGTTGGAATTCCTATGCAGTTACCATAACCAGCGATACCAGCTACTACCTCTTCAAATAAGTATTTCACACGTGGAGTCTTGAGTTCTCCAAAACGAAGTGAATTCAGCATTGCAATTGGACGTGCTCCCATCGAAAAAACATCACGGATAATACCGCCTACGCCTGTTGCGGCACCTTGATAAGGTTCAATCGCAGATGGATGATTATGAGACTCCATTTTGAATACGACTGCTTGACCATCGCCAATATCAACGATTCCAGCACCTTCACCCGGTCCTTGTAAAACATGTTCCCCTTTTGTAGGGAACTTACTTAAAACAGGTTTAGAGTTTTTATACGAACAATGTTCCGACCACATAACTGAAAATAAGCCAGTTTCAGTATAGTTCGGTAGACGACCTAGAATTTTCTCAACCATTTCAAATTCTGAATCTGACATACCCATTTGAGCATATATTTTTTGTTCTTTAATTTGCGTTGGATTTGGTTCAAGCATGACTGACATGAGTTTCCCTCCACTGTTTCACTATTGATTTGAATAACGCTAGCCCATCTGATCCACCTATTAGTTCATTTACAGCACGTTCTGGATGTGGCATCATACCAAGGACATTTCCCTTTTCATTGACAATACCTGCGATATCTTCGATGCTTCCATTAGGACCCTCTGATGCGTATTTAAAAACAATCTGATTGTTAGCTTTTAATCTAGCAAGTGTTTCTTCGTCGCAATAATAGTTTCCTTCACCATGTGCAATTGGAATTTGAATTATTTCGTCTTTTTCATATACAGTTGTAAACTGAGTTTCATTGTTCACCACTTTTAAGTCAACTGTACGACACATGAATTTTAGGTTTTTATTGCGTAGAAGGGCTCCAGGTAGTAATCCAGCTTCTGTTAGCACTTGGAATCCATTACAAATACCTAGAACAGGTTTACCAGCCTCAGCTGCTTTAACGACTTCAGACATAACATTTGATTGGTTAGCCATAGCTCCACAGCGTAAATAATCGCCGTATGAGAATCCGCCTGGCAATAAAATACCATCAAAACTGCTTAAATCTTTTGCATCATGCCAAACATATTCTACTTCTTCCCCAAGCTCGTCTTTGATCGCGTGATACATATCTAAATCACAGTTCGATCCAGGAAATACGATTACCGCAAACTTCATTTGCTTACAGCCTCCTCAACTTCATAACGATAGTCTTCGATTACTGTATTAGCTAAAAGCTTTTCACACATTTCCTTTATTACTGAATCTATGTCACGTGTTCCCTCTTCAATTTGAAGCTCTAAAAATTTCCCTATACGAACGTCCTTCACTTCTTTATAGTCCATCGAGTGAAGAGCTCCCATAACTGCAGAACCTTGTGGATCTAAAACACTTTCACGTAATGTCACATATACTTTAACTTTTTTCATTTTGATAATCCTCCTAGGCGGGAAAGTATTATTTCATAAACTTCTGTTAAGCTTCCTAAATTACGTCTAAACACATCTTTGTCTAGTTTGTTATTTGTTTTGTCGTCCCACAATCTACAAGTGTCGGGAGAAATTTCATCCGCAAGTAGGATTTCTCCGTTTGCTGTTTTTCCAAACTCTAGTTTAAAATCGATTAGGGTAACTCCTATTTCCTTGAAAATGGGCATAAGCACTTGATTGATTTCTAATGCTTTTGATTGAAGGGTATCTATTTCCTCTGGTGTAGCAAGTGCTAGTAATTCTAGATGAGCATTTGTTAATAAAGGATCTCCGAGTTCATCATCCTTGTAATAAAATTCTACGATAGTGTGCTTTAAAGGTGTTCCCTCTTTAATTCCTAATCTCTTTGATAGACTACCAGCTGCAATATTACGGACTACTACTTCAAGTGGAATGATATCCACTTTGCGAACAAGTTGCTCATTATCTGAGATTTGTTCTACAAAGTGGGATTCAATTCCTTGACTTTTTAACTGCTCAAAAAGGATAGTAGTGATTTTATTGTTTAAAATACCTTTTCCATCGATGTTTTCCTTTTTCTCACCGTTAAATGCTGTAGCACTGTCCTTATATGATACAAAGAGGATATTTTCATCCTCTGTTTCGAATAATTGTTTTGCTTTACCTTCGTATAATAGGCGACCTTTTTCCACTTTCAATTCCCCCTAATCAATTTAAAGCTTAGTTAAGTCCTAAACGTTCAAAAATCATATCTACATGTTGAATGTGATAGTTATAGTCAAAGCAGTCATCTAGCTCTTCTTTTGATAACAATGAAGTAACTTGCTCATTCGCATCTACAAAAGTACGGAAAGCAGTTTGAGACTCCCACGCTTGCATCGCAAGTGGTTGTACAGTATCATATGCCGTTTCACGAGCTAGCCCTTTATCAATTAATGCTAACAAAACTCGTTGAGAGTATATTAGACCTAAAGTTGAATCCATATTGCGTTTCATGTTTTCTGGGAACACAGTTAAGTTTTTCACGATATTACCAAAGCGGTTTAACATATAGTTAAGTGCAATTGTTGCATCAGGTAAGATTACTCGTTCTGCAGACGAATGAGAAATATCTCTTTCATGCCATAAAGCAACATTTTCATATGCCGTCATCATGTAACCACGGATAAGTCTTGATAGCCCAACCATGTTTTCAGACCCAATAGGATTGCGCTTATGTGGCATTGCAGAAGAACCTTTTTGACCTTTTGAGAAGAATTCCTCTACTTCACGTGTTTCTGATTTTTGAAGACCACGAATTTCTGTAGCAAATTTCTCGATTGATGTAGCAACTAATGCGATAACACTTAAGTATTGTGCATGACGATCACGTTGTAATGTTTGCGTAGAAATTGGTGATGCGGCTAAACCTAATTTTTCACATACATATTGCTCTACAAACGGATCAATATTTGCATATGTTCCAACAGCACCGGACATTTTACCTGTTTCAATTACTTTTGCAGCAGCTTCAAATCGTTCTAGGTTACGTTTCATTTCCTCTGTCCATAGAGCTAGCTTTAGACCGAAAGTAGTTGGCTCTGCATGAACTCCATGCGTACGCCCCATCATTACTGTGTATTTATGCTCTTTTGCTTTGTTTTCTAAGATTTCGATAAAGTTTTCAATATCTTTACGTAAAACAACATTTGCTTGTTTAATAATATAAGAAAGAGCTGTATCTACTACGTCAGTAGAAGTCAGACCGTAATGTACCCACTTGCGCTCTTCTCCTAAAGTTTCTGATACGGCACGAGTGAACGCTACTACGTCATGCCTAGTTTCTTTTTCAATTTCTAAAATACGGTCTACATCGAAGGAAGCATTTTTACGAAGAAGCACTGTGTCTTCTTTAGGAATATCTCCAATTTCAGCCCAAGCTTCACAGGCAAGGATTTCTACTTCTAACCACGCATTGTATTTATTTTGTTCTGTCCAAATTGCTCCCATTTCCGGGCGTGTATAACGTTCTATCATTTAACTTCCTCCTAGGCTATAACCAAATTTTAGATTGTTCTATCTCCATTAATGTCTGTTCGATATCTGATGATAGGATGGTGACATGTCCCATCTTTCTATTCTCTTTCGCTTCGTTTTTGCCATATAAATGAATTGACCAGTTGGGGTATTTGGAAAGACTATTCGTCACAGGAATTACATGCTGTCCTAATATGTTCACCATAACTGTTCCTGTCCAAAGTTTTGGTTCTCTAAGTGGCCATCCGCAGATTGCTCTTACATGCTGATGGAATTGAGAAATATTGCATGTTTCAATCGAGTAATGACCAGAGTTATGTGGTCTTGGTGCCAATTCGTTTATTAATAATTCATTATTCTCTAAAACGAACATTTCAACCGCAAGTGTGCCTATTAAATTTAGATGGTTAGCAATTTTTTCAGCAGCCTCTATTGCCATTGAAGCAAGTGATTCATCAATACGCGCTGGAACAATCGTTTCGTGCAAAATATGATTTACATGAATATTTTCACCAATTGGTAAGCAGTATGTTTCACCATTTCCATTGCGCTGTACAATGACCGAAATTTCTTTTGTAAATGGTACAAATGCCTCTGCGATACATGCAGAATGAGCAAACAAATTTTTAGCTAAGGTTAGTTGTTCTTTTGATTGAATTGTTTGCTGCCCTTTGCCGTCATATCCTCCACGAGAGGTTTTGACTACGCATGGAAAGCTGACTTTATCGATTCTTTGTTCTAGCTCTTCATACGTATTAGCTTCGACAAATTTCGCAACTGGCACGCCAGCTGCCTGAATTTCTGTTTTTTCAAGAATACGATCTTGTGTAATTCTCACTAATTCCGCTCCTTGAGGAACATAAGCAATCTCTGATAGTCTTTTTAATCCAGCATAATCTATATTCTCAAACTCATAAGTTATGACATCACTTACCTCTGCTAACTCCTCTAACGCAGCCTCGTCATTGTATGACGCAACAATCTGTATATCGGAAACCTGTCCGCAAGGTGAATCTATCATAGGATCTAAAACTGCTACCTTAAATCCAGCTTCCTTTGCAGCTAATGCCATCATTCTACCAAGCTGCCCTCCACCAATTATTCCTATCGTCTGTCCCGGATAAATAACTTTTGTCATTGAAGCTCACCATTGCTTTCAAATACTTTGTTTTTCGTATCTTCTCTTCGCTTTTCCAGACGTTCTGCTAACTCATGATCTAGGATAGAAAGGATTTGAGCGGCAAGTAATCCTGCATTTGTAGCCCCAGCCTTTCCGATTGCAACGGTTGCCACCGGTACTCCACCTGGCATTTGAACAATCGATAATAATGAATCTAATCCGTTTAGTGCTTTAGATTGAACTGGCACCCCGATAACCGGAAGTGTTGTCTTAGCCGCAACCATACCTGGTAAATGCGCTGCGCCTCCAGCTCCTGCAATAATGACCTGTATTCCGCGTGATCTTGCTTCCTCTGCATATTCAAACATTAAATCTGGTGTTCGATGTGCAGATACTACTCGTTTTTCATAAGGTATATGAAGCTCTTCAAGAATCTCGCAGCTATATTTCATTGTCTCCCAGTCACTAGAACTACCCATTATCACACCAATTTTTGTATTCAAAATTTATCGTCCCTTCTGTCAAATTCACCTCGGCATCGAAACTAAAACTCAGGCGATTACATCGAGCTTAATGGATTAACCTAAGGCATAAATGTTGTAAGCATAAAAAATTCCCCAAATAAACTACTTTCTCTCTATGAAAGAAAAGCAGTTTACTTAGGGAACATAAATGCCCAGTTTGTGTCGGAAAAAACATAAACAAACACATCCTTTTGCAGTATCCATAAGTCGCTTTCCCTCATAGTCCAGTCATTACGGTGACTTGGTAGAGACGCTAAAGCCAATCCTTTAGCATATATGGGGATATAATCGTCTATTTCTATTCATATTTTAACAAGTTAAATGGAAGACGTCAACGCTTAAATACGAACGATTAATTTTCAGATAACTTTAATGTTCGGTTTTAGGTCTAATTATCGCTATTATATTTCTTTAATTCCTTTTAACATTATTAATTGTCTTACCGGAATAGGTTGACCATCAACCTCTGCAAAAAGCGGTTCCTCTCTCCGTCCAGCGATCTGGAAACCATCTGTTGTCATTCTTTCTATACACTCAGTAATGCTTTCATTCTCTTCCACTTCAAACCATTTTGTCTCTTTCTTCATTTAAATAATTTTCCTTTCTTCACTGATTTTACCCAAAATCCACCGTGAATCGTTTTAGCTTCATATGCGATGATAAATATTTTCGGATCAATTTCTTTCAGTCGCATATATAGCTTTAACTCGTATTTACGAGGAGTTAAAATTTGAAGAGCTTGTCTATTCCCTTCACGCCCATTTGCTTGCCAATCTGTCACACCATAGCCTTCTGCTCTTAAAATTTCTGGTAATTTTAATTCCATTTCTGTGGAGATCGCATTAACCATAATATAACCAAGTGCCATTTTCTCTTCAATTTTAGTACCAATGATAACTCCTGTTCCATATCCTACCGCATAAGCAATCAGGTTTTGAACTTCATTTAAATTATCTAAAACTAAACCCAGCCCTACTATATATATAACCACTTCTACCATACTTATTAAAGCAGCAATATAGCGGTAACCCTTCAGTGTAAGGATCATTCGCAAAGTAAAGAATGTAACGTAGACAATATTGATAACAAAAATTATTACTACCATCAAAATTGCTGATGAATCCACCCAACCAACTCCTACTATTTGTTTTATATTGTTCTTCATTATCGCATATAGAGTCACAATTTCAAGGAATTCAAGCTATAACTAGTGTTTTAAACAGTAATTATGACTATACTTCGGATAAATTTTAAATATTCTGATGACAAATTATATAATAGGTAGTACAATACACTAATTGAGTGAAGTGTTAAAATGAAGAATAGTTGTACTCTTATTTCATGAAGATTAGTAAAAGTGTCACCAATTTCTAAATAGGGGGATCAGACAATGCATGGACAATTTAGGAAAAGATATACACAAACAACGCAGGAACAAAAGATGTATGCAGTACTAGAAGTTCTAAAAAATGGACGAGGGCGTAAAGAGCTAGCATTAGAATTGAATGTAAGCGTCAATTCAATCACTACATGGATAAGAAAATTTAAAGAAGCTGGAGAGAATGGTTTCTCCTCCTACTCACAAGAAGAAATAATGCGACTTAAAGAGATAGAAAAAAAATACAATGAACAGAAGGCACTGGAGTTGCTTAAAAAGCTTCCCATTTATATACACTTGAAAAATCTTCCATATCCTAAAATGGTAAAGAAGCTTTGAAAGATATTTTCTTATTCTTAGCAACTACTATATAAAAACCTTTTGCTATTCTGAATGGAGTGAGCAAGTAACATATGGAAGAAACTCTTTCTTTAAAAGTGACTATAGTGCTCTAGAATGAAATTAAGCTCGGAAATTTTTACTCTCTTATATCAACTTACAAAAAAGTAGGTACTGATAACTCGGTACCTACTTTTTCTTTGATGCCAGCGGCTCTTACTTCTCATAGGGGGAGACCCCCAACTACCATCGGCGCAAGAGCTTAACTTCCGTCTCCGGGGCTGCGAAAGCAGATGGTCGGCAGATTTCTTCGTCAGCCGCACTCTTTCAATTCTCGCGTATGTTATACGCTCCGAGTCTCTCTTGCTTGCTTCCTCGAACTCTTTGCCCCTCTACTTCCTCGCATACTCTCTTATAGATATAGACTGCCTACGGCTTATTTATTATACAAAAAAGCCGCTACCGATAATTCGATAACGACTTTTCCTTGGTGCCCAGCGACGTCCTACTCTCACAGGGGGAGACCCCCAACTACCATCGGCGCTGAAGAGCTTAACTTCCGTGTTCGGTATGGGAACGGGTGTGACCTCTTCGCCATCATCACTAGACTCATTCGGCTTTCAATATACGGCGCATTGCGTTGTCAACTTCATTCGATCTGTCAGTCACGTACGTTAGTACGTTCCTTCCTTCTCTCACTTGTTTCCTAGCACTACTTGTATCTTGAAACCCTCATATATAGAGTGTTTGTTCACTCAAAACTGGATAAACGACATTGTTACGTTAAACAAATTTGGTTAAGTCCTCGATCGATTAGTATTCGTCAGCTGCACGTGTCGCCACGCTTCCACCCCGAACCTATCTACCTCATCGTCTTTGAGGGATCTTACTTACTTGCGTAATGGGAAATCTCATCTTGAGGGGGGCTTCGTGCTTAGATGCTTTCAGCACTTATCCCGTCCACACATAGCTACCCAGCGATGCTCTTGGCAGAACAACTGGTACACCAGCGGTGTGTCCATCCCGGTCCTCTCGTACTAAGGACAGCTCCTCTCAAATTTCCTACGCCCACGACGGATAGGGACCGAACTGTCTCACGACGTTCTGAACCCAGCTCGCGTACCGCTTTAATGGGCGAACAGCCCAACCCTTGGGACCGACTACAGCCCCAGGATGCGATGAGCCGACATCGAGGTGCCAAACCTCCCCGTCGATGTGGACTCTTGGGGGAGATAAGCCTGTTATCCCCGGGGTAGCTTTTATCCGTTGAGCGATGGCCCTTCCATGCGGAACCACCGGATCACTAAGCCCGTCTTTCGACCCTGCTCGACTTGTAGGTCTCGCAGTCAAGCTCCCTTCTGCCTTTACACTCTTCGAATGATTTCCAACCATTCTGAGGGAACCTTTGGGCGCCTCCGTTACACTTTAGGAGGCGACCGCCCCAGTCAAACTACCCGCCTGACACTGTCTCCTACCCGGGTTACGGGTATGGGTTAGAATTTCAATACAACCAGGGCAGTATCCCACCGACGCCTCCTCCGAAGCTGGCGCTCCGGGCTCTAAGGCTCCTGCCTATCCTGTACAAGTTGCACCAAAATTCAATATCAAGCTATAGTAAAGCTCCACGGGGTCTTTCCGTCCTGTCGCGGGTAACCTGCATCTTCACAGGTACTATAATTTCACCGAGTCTCTCGTTGAGACAGTGCCCAGATCGTTACGCCTTTCGTGCGGGTCGGAACTTACCCGACAAGGAATTTCGCTACCTTAGGACCGTTATAGTTACGGCCGCCGTTTACTGGGGCTTCAATTCGCACCTTCGCTTGCGCTAAGCACTCCTCTTAACCTTCCAGCACCGGGCAGGCGTCAGCCCCTATACTTCACCTTACGGTTTTGCAGAGACCTGTGTTTTTGCTAAACAGTCGCCTGGGCCTATTCACTGCGGCTCTTCTAGGCTATGCACCCAAAAGAGCACCCCTTCTCCCGAAGTTACGGGGTCATTTTGCCGAGTTCCTTAACGAGAGTTCTCTCGCTCACCTTAGGATTCTCTCCTCGACTACCTGTGTCGGTTTGCGGTACGGGCACCTATCACCTCGCTAGAGGCTTTTCTTGGCAGTGTGAAATCAGGAACTCCGGACATACGTCCTCGCCATCACAGCTCAATGTTATAGAATGCGGATTTGCCTACATTCACACCTTACTGCTTGGACATGCATAACCAACAGCATGCTTACCCTATCCTTCTGCGTCCCCCCATTACTCAAACGGTGGTTTGGTGGTACAGGAATATCAACCTGTTATCCATCGCCTACGCCTATCGGCCTCGGCTTAGGTCCCGACTAACCCTGAGCGGACGAGCCTTCCTCAGGAAACCTTAGTCATACGGTGGACGGGATTCTCACCCGTCTTTCGCTACTCATACCGGCATTCTCACTTCTAAGCGCTCCACCAGTCCTTCCGGTCTGACTTCAACGCCCTTAGAACGCTCTCCTACCACTGATACCAAAGGTATCAATCCACAGCTTCGGTGATTTGTTTAGCCCCGATACATTTTCGGCGCAGCGTCACTCGACCAGTGAGCTATTACGCACTCTTTAAATGATGGCTGCTTCTAAGCCAACATCCTGGTTGTCTAAGCAACGCCACATCCTTTTCCACTTAACAAATACTTTGGGACCTTAGCTGGTGGTCTGGGCTGTTTCCCTCTTGACTACGGATCTTATCACTCGCAGTCTGACTCCCAAACATAAATCATTGGCATTCGGAGTTTGTCTGAATTCGGTAACCCGGGATGGGCCCCTAGTCCAAACAGTGCTCTACCTCCAAGATTCTAACATTTGAGGCTAGCCCTAAAGCTATTTCGGAGAGAACCAGCTATCTCCAGGTTCGATTGGAATTTCTCCGCTACCCACACCTCATCCCCGCACTTTTCAACGTGCGTGGGTTCGGACCTCCAGTAAGTGTTACCTTACCTTCATCCTGGACATGGGTAGATCACCTGGTTTCGGGTCTACGACCACATACTCATTCGCCCTATTCAGACTCGCTTTCGCTGCGGCTCCGTCTTCTCAACTTAACCTTGCATGTAATCGTAACTCGCCGGTTCATTCTACAAAAGGCACGCTATCACCCATTAACGGGCTCTAACTACTTGTAGGCACACGGTTTCAGGATCTATTTCACTCCCCTTCCGGGGTGCTTTTCACCTTTCCCTCACGGTACTGGTTCACTATCGGTCACTAGGTAGTATTTAGCCTTGGGAGATGGTCCTCCCGGATTCCGACGGAATTTCACGTGTTCCGCCGTACTCAGGATACACTCAAGAGAGAATGAATTTTGGACTACGGGGCTTTTACCCTATCCTGCGGACCTTTCCAGATCGCTTCGTCTAACTCATTCCTTTGTAACTCTATATAGAGCGTCCTACAACCCCAAGAGGCAAGCCTCTTGGTTTGGGCTATTCCCGTTTCGCTCGCCGCTACTCAGGGAATCGATTTTTCTTTCTCTTCCTCCAGGTACTTAGATGTTTCAGTTCCCTGGGTGTGTCTCAGATGCGCTATGTATTCACGCAAATGTACTGCTCCATTACGAACAGTGGGTTTCCCCATTCGGAAATCTCCGGATCAAAGCTCACTTACAGCTCCCCGAAGCATATCGGTGTTAGTGCCGTCCTTCGTCGACTCCTAGTGCCAAGGCATTCACCGTGCGCCCTTATTAACTTAACCTAAAAGTTAAAAAGTCTTACACGTTGTGATTACGTAAATAATCACAACAGAATTTCTTGTTGTTTATTGTTTCAATGTCGTTTTATCCAGTTTTCAAAGAACAAGTATCGAATCTTCATATAAAAATGAACATTCAAAACTGAACTGCAAAACGTTAAGATACGAATAAAGATTCGTATTCCGATATTATCCTTAGAAAGGAGGTGATCCAGCCGCACCTTCCGATACGGCTACCTTGTTACGACTTCACCCCAATCATCTGTCCCACCTTCGGCGGCTGGCTCCCGTAAGGGTTACCCCACCGACTTCGGGTGTTACAAACTCTCGTGGTGTGACGGGCGGTGTGTACAAGGCCCGGGAACGTATTCACCGTGGCATGCTGATCCACGATTACTAGCGATTCCGGCTTCATGTAGGCGAGTTGCAGCCTACAATCCGAACTGAGAACGGTTTTATGGGATTTGCTCACCCTCGCGGGGTTGCGACCCTCTGTACCGTCCATTGTAGCACGTGTGTAGCCCAGGTCATAAGGGGCATGATGATTTGACGTCATCCCCACCTTCCTCCGGTTTATCACCGGCAGTCACCTTAGAGTGCCCAACTGAATGCTGGCAACTAAGATCAAGGGTTGCGCTCGTTGCGGGACTTAACCCAACATCTCACGACACGAGCTGACGACAACCATGCACCACCTGTCACCGCTGTCCCCGAAGGGAAAAGCCTATCTCTAGGCCGGTCAGCGGGATGTCAAGACCTGGTAAGGTTCTTCGCGTTGCTTCGAATTAAACCACATGCTCCACCGCTTGTGCGGGCCCCCGTCAATTCCTTTGAGTTTCAGTCTTGCGACCGTACTCCCCAGGCGGAGTGCTTAATGCGTTAGCTGCAGCACTAAGGGGCGGAAACCCCCTAACACTTAGCACTCATCGTTTACGGCGTGGACTACCAGGGTATCTAATCCTGTTTGCTCCCCACGCTTTCGCGCCTCAGCGTCAGTTACAGACCAGAAAGCCGCCTTCGCCACTGGTGTTCCTCCAAATCTCTACGCATTTCACCGCTACACTTGGAATTCCGCTTTCCTCTTCTGTACTCAAGTCCCCCAGTTTCCAATGACCTTCCACGGTTGAGCCGTGGGATTTCACATCAGACTTAAAGGACCGCCTGCGCGCGCTTTACGCCCAATAATTCCGGACAACGCTTGCCACCTACGTATTACCGCGGCTGCTGGCACGTAGTTAGCCGTGGCTTTCTAATGAGGTACCGTCAAGGTACGAGCAGTTACTCTCGTACTTGTTCTTCCCTCACAACAGAGTTTTACGATCCGAAAACCTTCTTCACTCACGCGGCATTGCTCCATCAGACTTTCGTCCATTGTGGAAGATTCCCTACTGCTGCCTCCCGTAGGAGTCTGGGCCGTGTCTCAGTCCCAGTGTGGCCGATCACCCTCTCAGGTCGGCTACGCATCGTCGCCTTGGTGAGCCGTTACCTCACCAACTAGCTAATGCGCCGCGGGCCCATCCTGTAGTGACAGCGAGATGCCGTCTTTTAACATCTCCCCATGTGAGGAAATGGATTATTCGGTATTAGCCCCGGTTTCCCGGAGTTATCCCAATCTACAGGGCAGGTTGCCCACGTGTTACTCACCCGTCCGCCGCTAAATCAGAAGAAGCAAGCTTCTTCGTCATTCGCTCGACTTGCATGTATTAGGCATGCCGCCAGCGTTCGTCCTGAGCCAGGATCAAACTCTCCATAATAGTTGGTTTCCGATATGCGGCGCATTTCTTCGTCAACTTCGTTCGCTCAGTCGGTCACGTACGTTAGTACGCTCCCTCTTTCACTCACTTGTTTCCTCGAACTACTTGCATCTCGAAACCCAACAAATAGAACTAGTTTAAAAGCTCATTTTGTTTTGCTGGCATCATCATTAAATGATGTCAAATTTGTTTTGCTATCAGACTAACAAAGTTAGCTGATAAGCTGTATGTCTTAACGTTTTGCATGTTCAGTTTTCAATGTTCATGTTGTTGTAAGTTGTCGTCTTGTTTCAGCGACCTTTGTATCTTAACACCCTTTTAACAACTTCGTCAACACCTTTTAGTAAAGAAGTTGTGTAAAATATGATAACACTTTATTCTGACAAATGCAACAATAAGTTAGATTTGATTACAACCCTTTAGAACACTAGCTTCATAGCCCTACTACAAACTTAAATTAGTCTATTTTTTTTAGTATTAAACTTTATGAGTTTAGTTTAACTCAGTATGTTATATCTTCTTATTTGTATTTCATCATAAACTTAAATACGTTTAAGCCACCCAATTCTTTTACATGACAACCATTCCCTAATTAGAAACTCTCTTTATAGAAGGAACAAAAAAAGAGAGGCAAGATGCCCCCTCTTTGTTGAAACATTTTATAGGAAAATAAAGTAACAAAGGAATATTACCCATAGACCATACATAATTGGATGTATTTCTTTAATACGTCCAGCAACAATCATTGTAATTGGGTAAAATAAGAATCCAATTGCGATACCTGTTGCAATAGAATATGTTAATGGCATTGCAATAATTACGAAGAATGCAGGCACTGCAACTTCAAATTTCTTCCAATCTATATTACCTAAAGAAGATACCATTAACACACCAACTATTATTAATGCAGGTGCAGTAACATAAGAAGTAACTACACTTAATATTGGATAGAAGAATAATGCCAATAACATTAATACTCCTGTCACTACTGCTGCAAATCCTGAACGAGCACCAGCTGCTACACCCGCAGTCGATTCTACATAACTAGTAGTAGTAGAAGTTCCTGCTACCGCTCCAGCTGTTGTAGCAATTGCATCTGCTAGTAGCGCTTTACCCGCACGCGGTAATTTGTTATCTTTCATCAATCCAGCTTGGTTTGCTACAGATATTAATGTTCCGGCTGTATCAAAGAAGTTTACAAACAAGAAAGTAAGTACTACAACTAAGAATTGCGTTGTTAATAAAGAAGATGGATCGTTAAAAATTGGATCAAGTGCAGCCCCAAATGTTGGGCTGACATCTGGAATACTACTAACGATTCCAGTTGGTAATGGTACTAGGCTGAAAATCATCCCAACGATTGCAGTAATCAGCATTCCGTAAAAAATTCCGCCCTTAACGCCTTTTACCATCATAATTACAGTAATTACAAGGCCAAAAATTGTTAATAAAATATTAGGATCTGTTAAGTCTCCTAGACCTACGATTACAGAAGGATCACTAATGATAATCTTAGAGTTTTGCAAACCTACGAAGGTTATGAATAAACCAATTCCAGCGCCAACTGCAAATTTTAGCTCCGTTGGAATTGCATTAATAATTGTTTCACGAATACCGGTTAAAGAAAGAAGAATAAAGATAATTCCTGCTACAAAAACTCCGGTTAAAGCGATTTGCCACGATATCCCAAAATCCAAAACAACTGTAAAAGCAAAAAATGCATTTAATCCCATTCCTGGAGCAAGTGCGATTGGGTATTTTGCTAATACGCCCATTAATATAGAACCAAGACCTGCCGCTAGTGCAGTAGCTGTAAACACCGCTCCTTTATCCATATGCATAAAATCAGGTAATCCTTCAACCGACTCAAGTGATAGTATCATTGGGTTAACTACAAGAATATACGCCATTGCTAGGAAAGTTGTTAAACCACCAATAATTTCACTGCGATAGTTAGTTCCTAATTCTTCAAACTGAAAATACTTTTTCATAATTTCCTCCAGTTATTGTCCGTATAACAGAAAAAAGCAGACGACTAGTGAATCAGTCGTCTGCTTTAGTATCTCTAGTAAGGGAAAAATTATTCTTCTTCCACTTAATCGTAGTCGAATCATTTACGGTGATTCGGTAGAGACTTTTGGGCCTTATTCCCAACGTTATACGACGACATAATTAAATTATGTTAGTAATATAACATCATTATTTTAGAAAATCAATACAAAATCCGAACATTATTCGAATAAACAACAAAATAGTTCGTTAATATATTAATTCTAAGAGTTCAAAAAACAAAACACTGACGTATATTTCAGCCATAGTATAATAAATGAATCTGACCGATAATCTCAATTTCGTATAGAGGGAGTGTGCATAATGATAAAAATCGAACGACTATTGTCTATACTAGTTGCTTTGTTAAATAAAGAAGTAGTATCAGCCGATGAACTAGCCAAAAAACTAGAAGTAAGTAAAAGAACGATTTATAGAGATATTGAATCATTAGGATTATCTGGCCTCCCAGTCATAACCATTCATGGTCGAAATGGAGGTGTTGGACTGATGCCATCCTACAAGATGGATAAATATTTGTTTTCAGATAAGGAGAAACTAAAAATTATAGAATCTTTAAGAATGCAACATAATATATTACAAGAGGATAACCAAGTTCTCATTGAAAAGCTAGAGAATTTAAAGGGTGATGAATCTTTTAGTAACCTTTCCTTCTACTCTCCTACCATCCATAGAACAGAAATAGAACAAGAGACCAAAGAAAAGCTAACTACTTTAAGAGGTGCCATATCACAGAAAAAAAAGTTAAAAATAAAGTACATTTCTTTAAATGGAGATATTACTAGTCGCGTTATTTCTCCTAGTAACATAGTTCTAACAAATGGTAGCTGGTATTTGGAAGCATATTGTGAAAAAAGAAAAGATAGAAGAATGTTCAAACTTACTCGAATTAGAGAGCACCTCTTAATAGATGAAAAATCTATCCAAATGGAAGGAAAAGAAATTGACTTAACAACTATTTACGAGCAGGCTGAGTTAATTTTCCATAGAAATCAATTAGGGAAATTATATGATTTTTTTTTGGAAGAAGAAATTGAAATACAAAACAATTATATAAAGGTCAATTTCAAATATGATAGCAATAGAAATCTGACACCTTTTTTATTAATGTTCGGTAGTACGGTTGATGTGATTAACCCACAAACATTGAAACAAGAATATTACAATGAATTGAATAAAATCCACAAAAAAATAAATGATGACAATCAGTTGTCATATATACCATGATATATTCCTTATAGAAGGGTGGAGATTTTAAGTGAAAGATACTAAAGTAATCTATGGAAATAAGGTTAGAACAAACAATAATGATAGTAGTATATTTCCGAAGAAGTGGGAGGAATTTTTACAGAATAAAGTAAATAGCGATATTTATGCAGTCTATAGTAACTATGAAAGTGATTTTACCGGTGACTTTGACTTTATGATTGGAACGGAAGAAATGGCTGGAGAAGATAGCATCACTATTGATAGTGGAGAATATTACGTTTGGGAAGTAGAATCTAAAGATTTAAATGGCGTTGGTATGGCATGGAAAGAAATTTGGGAAAGTGATTTACCGAGAGCTTATAAAACGGATTTTGAAATTTATAAAACTAACGGAAGTATAGCCATTTATTTATCTGTTTTACCTAAGTCTTAAAAAATAGCCTTGCGTCCTTTTGCAATATGGACACAAGGCTATTATTAATTAACTATTCCCTCTAAAAGTAGCTGGGGCTTATACTTTATGTAATACACTACAAGGTTAGTGTGAGGTGATACTACAATAAATCGAGACAATACTTGCTGAACTTGCTGAGTTTCAGGTTACATAGCGTAGTACCTCATAAGTCATTAACGAAGCAACTAATGGAGTATGGAATAGTTGCAAAAAGATTTCTCCTTATAAGAAAAAGTAAATTGTTGGAAGAAAGCTTTAATGATACACTTGATTCATTGGTGTGATTTACTTTATTGGAAAAGTGGGGATGGCGATATAAAAAAAATATTATCTTTCATGGATTGGGGCATATTTGCCCTGCGTTTATACCATTATATTTTGCTATTGTCCCGGTTTTTCACAGAAAGTGAGCTTTCGAACAGAACATTATTAAACTTCATCTGGTTGATGATAGCACTTATCATCCCTATGATATTTTGGTTTCCTCAACGACGGATGAACAAAGTCTGGTTCTGTATACTGGAGCTATTGCTAGGTGGCTCTTATTATGTGAATTCTGTCTTCGATCCGGCTTTGACATCAAAAGCAGACTACTTATTACCGAGCCTTACAATGGGATACTTATTGACTAAGCAGACGTTCTGGATCATTCCTGCAGTTACTTTGATTCCTTTTACCTTTCAGTCTTTCTTAAAGTTACCATGGGAACAAACCTTGAGTATCGGAGCAGACAATCTGTTATTCTGCTTCATCGGCTTATGGGTAAGCTTAATAGCCAAAGCGTATTACCAGAAAAATGAACTGGTAGCTGAAGTGGAGCAACAAAATAAGCTGTTAACCCACTATGCAGATGAGATTGAGAAGATGACTTTACTTGAAGAGCGCAACCGCATGTCCAAGGAACTCCATGATACACTGGGGCACTCCTTTATCTCACTCATTATGAGTCTTGATGCTTCCATTGCCCTTTTGGATAGCAAACCTGCCGAGGTAAAAGATCGGTTAATTCGTTTAAGAGCATTAGCTGAACAAAACCTGGACGAAATGAGAAACATTGTCCACGAGATGGGAGAAGAAGAGGAGTCGAATCTTATACGACAGGTTGAGGCGCTTGTGGTCAGTTTCCGGGAGTACACTGGAACAGTCCTCACTTTGAGTCTGTTTGGAACAGAGCAACCGATGCGTTTTGAAGTGCGGCAAGCAATCCTTCGAGTCATTCAGGAGTCTTTTACAAACGCACTAAAACATGGAAAAGCGTCTCAACTGCATTTGGAGCTTCGATTTTCCGAGTCCAATTTGCAATTATTAATTCAAAATAATGGAAAACCGATTGAAAACAATTTGGAATATGGCTTTGGCTTGACTACTATGAAACATCGAGTTGAGCGATTGGGAGGTAGACTGTTTGTGTCACCTAAAGTGGGAAATGCAGCAATCACCGAAGTCAGTTGTGAAATTCCGCTGAAAGGATTGATGCTGCATGGCGAAAATCAAAGTGCTGCTTGCCGATGATCAGGAATTAATTCTGGAGAGTCTGCACATAGTACTCTCCATGGAAGAAGATTTAGAAATTGTCGGGTTAGCCAAGAATGGCGAAGAAGCAATTAAAGGCTGTGAGCAGTATCATCCAGATATTGTGCTGATGGATATCAATATGCCGGTCATGGACGGCGTTGCCGCAACTGCCATGATAAAAGAACGTATACCTGCAATCAAAGTTATTATGCTGACCTCCTATCGAGAAGTAGAGTATGTATTGGCAGCATTAAGCCATGGAGCAGAAGGTTATCTGCTCAAAGCTATTCATCCTAGGGATCTGGCTGCAGGCATACGGGTAGTTCATGCGGGAGGGACTTTAATCACTCAGGAGATGGCGAGTAAAATGATTAAAAGTATGAACAATAACTCCTCCACAAAAAGTAATGAATACGGACTCAGTACCCGTGAAATTGAAGTGCTGCATAAGCTGGCTTTAGGCTTGCGCAATCAAGACATTGCTGAGGCACTATTTCTTAGTGAAGGAACTATTAAAAATTACATCTCAACCATTTATTCGAAACTTAATGTGAGTGGAAGGCGTGAGGCCGCCCGTAAAGCCCGAGATTCCGGAATCATGGATCATTAAGAAACCGATATCTAAGAAGCTAGCAACTTATTATTGTTGCTGGCTTTTTTGGTCATGTTTAAATAATGACAAAAGCTCACTTTCTCTTTATGACTTTTTCAACCTATACTCATAACTATCAAGCAATAGAGGAGCTGAAGCAAGAATGAAGAAAACGTCTGCACACAAAGTGAAGCAGCAGATTGGTGGAAAATTAAGTACATGGAGTCGATTTTGGCGCTTTCCAATCATCTGGATGATTGCAGGGTCAATCGGTATTATTCTCGTGGATTCACTATTCCGTGCTCTAGCAGAACAAGTAGAGGGAATTTTTTCCCTTCTTTTAACATTAACAGCGGGTTTTGTTGCCATTATGGTCTACAAGCTTACGATGAAATACCTGGCAAGTCGGTCAATTCCAGAGATATCAACACACCGCATAGGATTTGAAGCTGGCATGGGATTACTAACTGGGGCAATCTTTATCATAGTATCCACTTTTATAATAGTTGCTATGGGAGGTTACTCCTTTCAATGGGCGAGTGCGGATATGGGTTCTGTTCTTATATCCTCCATTGAAGCAGCTTTAGGCGCAGCCATTATTGAGGAACTCATCTTTCGTGGGCTTATGTTCCAAGCCATCAGTAAATTAGCAGGAAACTGGCTCGCACTCGCTGTGACCTCACTATTCTTTGGAGTTGCCCATCTTGGAAATACAGGGGCAACACTATGGAGCTCGTTCGCCATTTCTATAGAAGCAGGTCTTCTGCTCGGAGCAGCATTCATGTGGCGACGGAATTTGTGGTTTGCCATGGGACTGCATTTTGCCTGGAATGCATGTGAGGGTTTACTTGGTATTCCGGTTTCTGGACACTCTTCAGTCGGTCTGTTTACTGTGAAAGTAAACGGTGCTGAACTTCTCACGGGGGGGGATTTTGGACTCGAGGGCTCTATTGTGCCGGTTATGATCAGTCTTCTGATAGCCACTCCCATGCTGATTGGCTATGTACGGCATCGGGCATCATTAGGGAAGCTTTGAAACTAAAAAATATGCTAAAACAGAGGGATAGAATCGTCCAAGTACTTGGGTATATTCTTTTTTTAAAATCAGCATTTAGTTCATTTACAAAATAACTGTTCACTAATTAGTCACCCAAAAAAAGAAAAACCATTCATAAACACGAAAATAAAGTGTTACACTGGTTTTTCTTTTTCATTTTAATGTTCTGTACAAACTCCCCCACGATAAGTTATTACTGTTTCAATTATCCAAATCTAGCAGTTTGGATTTTTTTTAGTTTTTAAAAGTGGTTCAGTTAACCTTGATTCCTCCCTCCTATTTTCTGTTTTAATCGAAAGACATCTAATTTTAGTCATGAAAAAAACTCTCTTCTACTTGTGAAATAACACAAATAAAAGAGAGTAATTTATGAAACCGATAGTTGCAGGTAAGTAATTATTACCTTATACGAAACCCTAAACAAGCGTTGGTATATAAGGTTTTCAAGACACTTTAATTACTAATAAAATACAGTCCTATTCCCACTCAATAGTAGCTGGTGGTTTACTCGTAATGTCATACACTACGCGGTTAATGTGAGGCACTTCATTGACAAGACGAACACTTACTTTTTCTAGAACATCCCATGGGATACGTGCCCAGTCAGATGTCATTCCGTCGATAGAGGTTACTGCACGGATACCGATTGCGTAATCGTACGTACGTGCATCGCCCATTACTCCAACGCTGCGGATATCAGGAAGCACTGTGAAGTACTGCCAAATATCACGGTCAAGTCCAGCTTTTGCAATTTCTTCACGAAGGATGAAATCAGATTCACGAACTATTTTTAATTTTTCTTCTGTTATTTCACCTAGCACACGAATTCCTAAACCAGGACCTGGGAAAGGTTGACGCCAAACAATTTTTTCATCTAAACCAAGTTCCAAACCTAAAGCACGCACTTCATCTTTAAACAGAGTTTTTAGCGGCTCGATTAGTTTAAACTGCATATCTTCAGGAAGTCCACCAACATTATGGTGAGATTTAATCGTTTGAGCTGTTGCAGTTCCAGACTCAATAATATCTGTGTAAAGAGTACCCTGTGCTAAGAAGTCCATACCATCTAATTTAGATGCTTCTTCATCGAATACATAAATAAATTCGTTACCAATAATTTTACGTTTTTTCTCTGGATCTGAAACACCAGCTAATTTATTCATGAAGCGTTCACGAGCATCAATTTTTATGACGTTCATGTTAAAGCCTTCTGTGAAAGTCTTCATAACTTGTTCCACTTCACCTTTACGGTTTAAGTTATGATCGACAAACATACAAGTTAGTTGGTCACCAATTGCTTTATGGATTAATACCGCAACTACTGACGAATCTACACCGCCACTTAATGCACAAAGAACTTTTTTATCTCCAACTTCTTGGCGAATGTTATGAAGCTGCATTTCAACAAAGCTTTCCATCGACCAGTCACCTTTTGCATGACAAACATCAAATACGAATTGACGGATTAACTCAATCCCGTAGATAGAATGTCTAACTTCAGGATGGAATTGTACAGCATAGAAATTTTTAGCTTCATTTGCCATTGCAGCTACTGAACAAGATGGACTTGTTGCAATAACTTCAAAGCCTTCAGGAGCAACTGTTACATGATCTCCATGGCTCATCCAAACGACTTGGTTTTCCGGAAGTTGTCCAAATAAAGGTGTTGCGTTTTTCACATTGATCTCTGCTTTACCATATTCTCGATGAGAAGCTTTTTCTACTTTCCCACCAAAATGCTGAGACATTAACTGCATACCGTAGCAAATACCTAAAATTGGCACACCTAAGTCATAAATTGCAGAGTCGATATGGAATGCATTTTCATCATAAACTGAATTAGGACCACCCGAGAAGATAATTCCCGTTGCATTTATTTTCTTCAATTCCTCAGCTGTAACTGTATGTGGAAGTAGTTCGCTATATACGCCAAATTCACGAATACGACGTGTAATAAGTTGGTTATATTGACTTCCGAAATCTAGAACGACAATCTTTTCTTGTTCTTTTAACAATGGTGTTAAAGACATTAGCTCCACCTCTTCTTATAAGTAATCCAATTATACCCTCTGTCTCATTGAATGATAAAAAAACGCGTTAGAAAGCATACCTCTTTCTACGCGTTTATGTTTTCTACATCAAAAAGGTGAATGCATATGTCTGAAAAAGACATGACTGCATCCACCTTCATAGTCAAGTTGTTAATGGCAACTTGGTAGAAACATCCGAACCATATCATCGGACATATACGAGGGCAACATCGGTCATTTTATTTGACTTCAGTTTACAGGTTGTTGCTCTCAAAATCAACCGCTAAGCCGATTGATTAAATTTTCCCAACTTTCTCTCATCGATACATAATCTATACCCTCTCGATTATTACCATATAGACCTTTTTCATATGCTGCTGTTAATTTGCGCATATGCGTTTCTCCAAAGCCTGCATCTACATATTTTGCATATGCAGATAACGTCTGTCCTTGCTCTCTTGCCATTCCATATCCATCTAATTGTTTTAACAATTGATGATACATCTTTTCAAACGTATCCCAGTCATTTTTTCGCATGCGATTAACTGGTATTAATACTTTTGCTAACCACTTTCTTCGATGGTGATATGCAAACATAGATAGTAAAGCCAAACCGAGTATTGTCCAAAAAATAGACGCTTTATTATTATTTACCCATTTAGCAATATTGCTCATAATTTCACTGAATCCTATAGAAACTTCCTTCTCTTCTTTCTCTCCTTTTGGTTTTTCAGTAGCTTTCTCAGGAGTATTTTCAGGTGTTTCCAACTGATCTTTTTCAGTATCTATATCATAATTTAAATTGACAGAATTCGTAAATCCAATAGTTGGCTCGAACGTCATCCACCCTATACCTGGGAAGTAAGCCTCTACCCATGAGTGAGCATTATTATTTGTCACTTCGTATACTGGAAGACCATTTTCACGTTCGACTACTTCTCCTGATGCAAAACCCTTTACCCAACGTGCAGGAATTCCTTTAGAACGTAGCAAAACAACCATCGATGTCGAGAAGTTATCACAATAGCCTATCTTTGTATCAAATAAAAACTGATCCACATAATCGGTATCACCTTCTGGTACCGCAGCCATATCCTGATTATAGCTGAAACCATTCAAACGGAAATACCGTTCAATTGCTTTTGCTTTATCGTATAAACTATCACTGTCAGAAGTAATAGAGGTTGCTAAATCTTTTACTCTTGTTGGTAATGTTTCGGGAAGCTGCAAATAACGATCGAATTCATTAGGTAATCCTTCTAAATCTGCAGGCACTGTTTCCCTAAGTGCTTTTAAGCTATACAACGGCTCATTGTAAGTTACATCATAGGTTCCAACAGGTGTTTCATTGCCTCCATTAAAAGTATATAGTTTTTGATTTCTTTCATTCATCGATAAATAAATTGGCTCCATTGAATCAACTTGCTCGATTCCATAAGGCTGCATGATAAAAGAATAAGCCTGGGACATATAAATACTAGCCTTTAATGATTCCTCTTCTGTTCCAGGTGCTATATCAGATTCAATCGGCTCTCCCAACTCATACCCCCTAAGAACTGGAGTCTCCAATGCTGAATTTATCCATCCTTTTGAAGTATACGTATCCTTCGTTTCAATCTTCCAATATTGCTTAGTTGGAGTAGTTGCATAAAATACTGGAGTATCATCGCTTGCGAAAGCTCCGCCTAAGCGTTCATCATTTTCCCCATATCCAACCTTTTGTGTAGCTCCTCCCACACCTTTTCCATCGTCACCGTTCGCAGCATTTGGGCTCGTTGATAATAGAAAAGGCACTGGATCCGGCCAGCTTGGACCAGCTTTTGGTAGTGCGTAGGCAAGTGAGCTACTAATTACCACTATACCTATTAAACTTCCAATTCCAGCTATTAAAAATGCACCATGAAGTTTCCCTTCTTGCTCATGAATCATTTTTTGTGCATATAACAAACCTAAAATGATAAATCCTGAAGTTAATACAATAACGATACTCTTTTCGCCACTATATGGACTAAACGTATCTAGAATCGTTATAAATAGAACTGTAAATAGAAAGAACAACATTAAATTTTTACGTACTCTGATCCAGTAGTTTAGTAAATAAGTAGTCATCCATAATAAAATAAAAAACAAAAATGTTCGGAAGGGATCTGTAACCTGTACCCAGTCTTGACTTATAAGAGATGCAATATTTTCTTTGAACATCTCCAAAATTAACTTAAAAGATTCTACTGATAAGATAGATAAATCTGTATAGATATTTACAATTACCCAACAAATATATACTAGCTTAATCGGAAATACATATACCCATTTCAATTTTAATAAATAGAATACAAATGAAATAACTAAATACCAACCAAATAAGTTTAAATGACCCGTATCTGTTAGCTCAATTACTGGCTTTAACCATTCCATCATGAGGATTAAAACAAATGAATAAACAAATACAGATATTATAGTTTGCTGTGTTTTTTTACTCACGAACGTTTCACCTCCATGAAGGCTTGGGCAAATCGATCCTTCGTAATTGGCTGTACCTGAAAACCTCTGCTAGCTGCATACTTGTACATTGCATTCTCTTCACTGGTATTTTTTTCAGTTTTGGTTTTTATGACAAAACAAGTACAAGCTCGTAGATTCGTAGCATTTTTTTGAACACTATCCATCCATTCATAAGTCAGGTTACTAGTAACATATAAAAGCGTTGTCGCATTGGATAACGACTGATCGTGTAAAATTACTTGCTCTAGTGGCTTTGTTAAATCATCTTTTACTTTTGTTAAATGGTATAGTACTCGTTGTAGATGTTGTTCCGTCTGAACTTCAGGTAAAAACATTCGATCCTCTCCAACAGACAGAAACGCAGAGGATGCCTGGTGTCTTACGATTGCTTGCATAATAGAAGCAGTTAAATCGACCACTTCCTCAAACAGAGGTGAAGGAGTTCGATCAACTACTACAAACATATCCTGAGATTGACGATCTTCAAATTCTTTTGTTTTTAATGTTTGTGTTCTCGCAAAGGATTTCCAGTGAATCCATGATACCCTATCACCAGGTTGGTAAGATCTAACTCCAGTTGCCATAGATGTATCTTTCATTGCCTGAATTCTTGAAGCTGCAGCACCTTGATCGTACCTCGTTTCTATTGGTATGTAGACCATCTCTGTCAAATTAGGAAATACTAGAATGGTTTTAGGATTAGTTATAAATACTTCCTTTTTTACCCACCCGAATAGGTCGCTTACTTGAATACTCGTCCCCTCTAAAACATGCTCACCACGAGGAATATGTTCTATTTCATAGGTCCATGTAAATTCTTTTTTCATACCCCAAAAGGTAAGTTGCTTCCAAGAAGCTTCTGTTGCAAGAGAAGGGCTGACTTTCTCCTCCATTTGAACGTACATAAGAGGAAAACGACTTTTCCTAGTCACACGAATTGTTGCCGAGAACAGCCCACCACTTTGAACCTTGCGCGTTTCAATAATTCTCTCAACAACGATATCAGTTAACGAATTCATATATAACAGCAACGAATAGAAAGAAATAGGGACAATTAAATAAAACAAAAACCAACTCACAAATCCACCTTGAAACATTGCATATATGAATGCGATTACTAGTAGAAACAGTATGCCTATTACTCCTCGAATCTTCTTCCATCGATTAAGCAATTGCTTCATTGACTTACTTTCCTTTTAATAGGTACCGGAGTTCGCTTCACAATTCGAGCAAGCACTTCTTCAGAAGAAATTCCATCATATCGTGCTTCCGGGCGTAAGATGACACGATGTCCAAATACATAAGGCATCAAATACTGAATATCATCTGGAGTAACATACTCTCTGCCATTAAGTAGAGCAAGGCCTTGTGAAGCACGCATTAGTGCAATAGATGCACGTGGACTAACGCCTAGATAAATATATGTATCCTGTCTTGTACGATTAGACAGGTCAACAATATAGTTCTTCATCGTTTCATCTACTTTTACTTGCTTCACTTGTTTTTGAAGTTCGATTAATTCCTCTAGAGAGATGACGGGTACTAATGTATCAATCGGTGATGCATGCTCTAACCTATTTAATACTTCAATTTCTTCGCTCGGATGTGGGTAGCCCATCTTTAACTTTAATAAGAACCTGTCTAATTGTGCTTCTGGTAGTGGATATGTTCCTTCATGTTCAATTGGGTTTTGCGTTGCCATAACAAAAAACGGCTTTGGAATTGGCATTGTTACTCCATCAATTGTAACCGAAGCCTCCTCCATTCCTTCTAGAAGCGCAGATTGTGTTTTCGGAGATGTACGATTGATTTCATCAGCAAGAACGATATTTCCTAAAATCGGACCTGGTCTAAATTCAAACTCCATTTCCTTTGGATTGTAAATAGATACACCTAATACATCTGAAGGCAATAAATCCGGTGTGAATTGAATTCTTTTAAAATCTGCTCCGATCGACTTAGCAAGTGCACGCACCATCATCGTTTTCCCTACACCTGGTACATCCTCTAATAACACATGGCCCTGCGCCAATAATGCTACTACAGCAAGTTCGGCAATATTTTTTTTACCAATCATTACTTTTTCTATATTTTCAATAATTGCTTCTATCTGTGCTCGTTCTTTCATTCATTCTCCCCCTCAGGTCCCCTATATATTGACTTGCGTGAAAATTTATACAATACGCTATAAGCATACCCAAAATTTGCCTTAAGTACAATACAAAGCAAAAAGTCGAGCTGTCTTTTTAATGACAGTTCGACTTTTTGTTATATATTATTTCTGCTCTATCTTATTTCCAAAAGTCATCAAAAACGGTGATTGGTAAATGACGCTTATGCATAGAACGATTATAGAAACCTTCAATTTTTTCTTGAGCTTCCTCAGGTACCGTTTTACCTTCTAAATAATCATCAATTACTTCATACGTTACTCCAAGTGCAACTTCATCTGGTAGAGCTGGTCTGTTTTCTTCCAAATCAGCTGTTGGGACTTTCGTATAAAGATGCTCAGGACAACCTAATTCTTTTAATAATTGCTTACCTTGACGCTTGTTTAGGCGAAAGATTGGGGTGATATCTACTCCACCATCCCCGTATTTTGTATAGAAACCAGTTACCGCTTCTGCAGCATGATCGGTACCAAGAACTACTCCATTATGCATAGCTGCAATAGAGTATTGAGCTTTCATACGCTCGCGAGCTTTTTCGTTCCCTTTAGCGAAATCGGATAGGATGATACCGGCATCTTCTAAAGCTTTATCGCTAGCATCTACTGCTTCTTTTATATTGATCGTCACTCGTTTACTTGGTCTTATAAAATCGAGTGCATCCTGACGATCTGGTTCATCAAATTGAACACCATATGGCAAGCTTACTGCTATAAATGAATATTTATCCTCACCAAGCTCTTTATTTAATTCGTCTATCGTGAGCTGTGCAAGTTTACCAACTAATGTAGAATCCTGACCACCAGAAATACCTAAAACCATACTAGTTAAAAATGGATGTTTTTTTAAATAGTCCTTCATAAAATCGATACTAATACGTATTTCTTTTTGTACATCAATGGTCGGGTTCACTTTTAACGCTGCTATAATTTCTTGTTGTTTAGCTGACATTAATACCTACCTCCATTTTGATCAATAAAATTGTGTTCCATCTCCTTGATCTCTTGAATATTACGCATTTTATTATCCCAACATTTTTGACTTAAATCCACTGGATACTCCTCGGGATTTAGTGAACGTTTATACTCTTCCCATAATAAATCAAGGTTATCATGAGCGTATTCTCGAACCTTGGATAACTCAGGTATATCATAGATTATTTGACCATTTTCGATCACTTTTACATGTAAATCCCTTGCTTCAAAATTCGTCACAAACTTAGAGACAAATGTATGCACTGGATGGAACATCTTTAAACGTTCCTCATGCGTAGGATCCTCGTCGTGCATCGTAATATAGTCGCCTTCCGCTTTCCCATTTTCTTTATCTATAATTCGATATAGTTTTTTCTGACCTGGAGTTGTAACTTTTTCAGTAGTAGAAGAAATTTTAATCGTATCTTCCATTACCCCAGCTTCGTTTTCTATCGAAACAATTTTATAAACAGCTCCAAGTGCTGGCTGATCATATCCAGTTATTAGCTTCGTACCAATACCCCAGCTATCAACCTTAGCTCCCTGTGCTTTTAGGTTTAGAATTGTATATTCATCCAGATCATTGGAAACAACAATTTTTGCATCATGGAATCCGGCTTGATCTAACATTTTTCTTGCTTCCTTCGATAAAAAGGAAATATCACCTGAATCTAGTCGAATACCGATGAAGTTAATCTTATCGCCAAGCTCTTTTGCCACTTTTATAGCTGTTGGCACTCCCGTTTTCAACGTATTATATGTATCCACTAAAAATACGCAATCTTTATGTCGCTTCGCATAAGAATGAAAAGCTTCATATTCATTTTTATATGCTTGTACTAGCGAATGAGCATGCGTGCCAGTAACAGGAATTCCAAACATTTTCCCAGCACGAACATTACTAGTTCCATCTATCCCGCCTATGTATGCAGCTCTAGTACCCCAAATGGCCGCATCCATTTCTTGCGCACGCCTTGAACCAAACTCCATTGCAACTTCATCTTTTATCACCTGTTTAATTCGAGATCCTTTTGTCGCTATCAACGTTTGGTAATTGACAATATTAAGTAAAGCTGTTTCCACAAGTTGTGCTTCCGCAAGCGTTGACTCAATTCTAATAATCGGTTCGTTTGGGAATACAAGCTCCCCTTCTACCATTGAATACACATTTCCAGTGAAACGAACAGTACGTAAATAAGCTATAAAGTCTTCTCTATATCCAAGCTCATCTTGTAAGTAAGCTAAATCACTATCGGTAAAATGAAAGTTTCGCAAATAATCGAGACATCTTTCCAGCCCCGCAAAAACTCCATAACCATTACCAAATGGAAGTTTGCGGAAAAATAGCTCAAATACCGCTTTTCGTTCATGCATATTATCTGCCCAATAGGCCTCTACCATATTTATTTGATATAAGTCTGTATGTAATGCTAAACCGTCATCTGGATAATTTTTTTTCATGAAAATCCCCTTCTCCATAACTATTGAACTAAGTATACACTATTTACCCTTTTTCTTGGCAAGTAATCATCTCTAAGGAGTGGAAGCAAACCATTCAGAGAAACACATACTTAGTAGAGCGTTAATGACACAGATTTTGTTGCTTATAGAGTGTAGCGTATAATTTTATGGCAATATGCCATCACGAATAAAACCAGACATCCAGGGATGACTGGTTTTAAATTTATTAATCGCCTAACGGAGAAATGACAGTAGCTACGTACTCCGCTATCGCATCTATTTCTTCTGCTGTAAGTGTATCCTTAAATGATGGCATTGCGCCTTTGCCGTTTATTATACGATCAATCACTTCCTCTTTGTTTTCTGCTACTGTACTATTTTGCAAGTTTGGACCATTGTGTCCATTAGCACCTTGATCTCCGTGACAAGCTATACAGCTATTTTTGTAACTAGTAAGCCCAGTATCTACACTTACCGTTACTTCAGTTTCCACTTTAGCGGCTTTACCTTTTGCCGAGGCATCTATAACCTGCCCTTCTTGTAAAGCTCCTCCTAATTTAAATGTATAAACTTTGTCGCCATGCTTTGTTCCAGCAAGTGCATTCCCAGCAACATAAATAGAAATATACTGTTCGCCATCTATTTCATAAGTAACAGATGGCGCATTCGCACCTGCATCCATCATATATTCCCAAACTTGCCCTCCTGTTTTTGCATCAAAAGCTATTAAACGTCCGTCATTATGTCCAACAAATACTAAATTTCCAGCAGTTGTTAAAACTCCACTATATGCAATTGCATCCCAATCAACTTGCCATACAATTTTGTTTGTTTTAACATCCATTGCTGTAATAGTTCCTCGTTGAGGAGCATTGGAAACAGGTGCCATAATACTTCCTATATACATTGAGCCTTCCTCATAAGCGGCCTCATCTTCTTTGGAAAGTGCCACATAAGTATCATTGCCTAGTACATAAAATAGTTCCGTGTCTGGGTTATATGCAGATGGCGGCCAGTTTGCTCCACCTTGAGGACTTGGTTTTAGAGTAACCGGCACATCCCAGAAAGGTGTAAAAATATCACCTATTTCACCTTCAAAGGTATTAACTAAATCTCGTTCAATGTCTTCCTCAGTTACACCTTGAGGGACAAATGCATCTCCTACCGGGAATGGTTGAGTCGCAGCTGTTTTTTGTCGTTCATCTTGAGGCACTGGTTTTTCCTCAATACCTACAAGTGGAGTACCGTCTGTACGATCTAAGAAATAAATCCACCCAGTTTTACCGGCCTGCCCGAGTCCTTTACGCATTTCTCCATCTTTTTCAACATCAAAAAGAATAACTGGATTTGCAGGATCCATATCCCATATATCGTGATGCACTTCTTGAAAGTGCCATACATACTCGCCGTTTTCCGCATTTACCGCTACTACAGAGTTGGCATATAAATTATCGCCCTCACGATTACTCCCGTCTAAATCTGGAGCGGTATTACCTGTAGCAAAGTAAATGTAACCTAGTTCTGGGTCAACTGCTGGAGTATTCCAAACCGGCCCTCCACCTGTTAACCAAGCATCATTATCTGATGGCCAAGTATCTCCATGTTCGTCAGCTGGTCCTGGAATCGTATAAAATCTCCATACTTCTGATCCTAAGTCAGAATCGTAAGCCATTACACGACCACGTATACCATATTCTCCACCAGCTACCCCAGTATAAACTTTACCGTTGTAGTAAAGTGGTGCACTTGTTACTGTATATCCTTCTTCCCATTCCGCTACTGTTGTTTCCCATAGTAATTCACCTGTTTTTTGATCAAGTGCGATTAAACGTGCATCAAGCAAACCCGCGTATACTTTTCCATCGCCGACTGCAACCCCGCGCGTTGTCCACCCACAGCATACAGTATCCATTTCTTGAGGAATTTCTGGAGTATATGCCCAAATTTGTTCTCCTGTTTTTGCGTCAATTGCAAAAATATCATTAGCCCCTGTGGCAATATACATTATTCCTTCTACAACAATTGGCGTTGCTTCACCAGAATATTTATTTTCTGCTCCAGAACCTAAGCTTGAAACCCAGGTAGGTTTTAAATCCACAATGTTTTCAGTAGTAATTTGGTTTAGCATAGAATAGCGTCTGTTGTAGTAATCTCCACCATGTGTTGTCCACTCTGTAGAAGCATAATTTACAACTTCATCATCATTTGATGGACTAGGTTCAACTTGGCCTTCTTTATCAGGTTCTTCTTTTACTGTAATGCTGGCATATGGAACTTCATCGTTTCCATCATCCGATTTTTCAAAGTTTACTACTAGAAATACCATAAAAAAAGCTACAAAAATACTTAATGAACCTATAAAGATTAGTGCGGATACCGATAATCCCCTACTTCGCATCTGACCCTCCCTCCAACCTGTTGAAATGTGCTGATTAAATAGTTTATGTTTCGAATTTGAAAGAAATGCCGTTCCTTCTGAAATCGAACCAAATAAAAAACTGTTCCAGAGTTTAGACCCTGGAACAGTTTTCTTTATAATATTCTTATTTAGTTAAGTCCTTGCAACCTTCATAGATTAGATCAAATAACTCTTGAATATCGTTTTCTTCTACACAGGAGAATGCTACTCGGATATCTGTTTGATTGCTCGCGATTACACCTACACCGTATTGATCGAGTAAATGCAGTCTTAAAGTTTCAGCATCCACTGAATTTAACTTCAAGCACATGAAGTAACCAGAATTGAACGGATAGTATGTCCAGTATGGTGCGTACTTTTCATCCGCTAAGACCTGCTTCGTTTTTATAGCTCGACCTTGCATGATTTGGAATTTCTCTTCTTTTTCTTGTAAAAACTCTTCGGATTGAAGCGACTCTAAAAGAATTGTTTGAGAAATATGAGATCCGCTTGAAATAGTCCCACGAATGATACCTTTTGTTTTTTGTTCTAAAGCATCTAGTGTATCTGGATCAGCTGCATACGTGATAAATCCTACACGTAATCCCCAAACGTAGTTTTCTTTCGTCGCACCATCAATTTTTACTGGCAGAATATTCATATGGCTGTCTGCTAGTAATCCGAACAATGATTCCTTAATAGAATCCTCATAAAATAATCCAAAATAAGCATCATCTAGTAAAACAACTAATTTCAATCCACCTTCAGCAGCATCCTTCAACACTTGGACGATTGCTTCAGCTTCTTCTACAGAAGGAGTAAAACCAGTAGGATTGTTAGGAAAGTTTAACAATACAATCGCTTTTTCCGTTTGCTTAGCAATTGTTTCACGGAAGGCTTCTACATGGAAACCGCCGGCTTCGTTGAATAGAGGGAAAGTCTCGACACGTCCGCCTCTTCTTACTTGGAATACAGTATTGTAATTACCCCAGTATTGCTGTGGTGTTACTAATACATCACCAGCATCCATGAACAAGTCTGCAGCGATACTTAAGCCGTGTGTTAGTGCACTTGTCACAATCGGTGTGCCAATCGATTTACCTTTCATAGAAGGGTTATCTACTAAAAGTTTTTCTTTCCATATTGATCGTAAAGCTTCCTTACCTTGAGGAGCTGCATATGGATATATATCATTTGGCTTATAATCTAGTTTGTTTTGTATATGACGGAAATGCATCGGTTCGCCATTTTCCGTTGCGATTCCAATGGTAGCATTAAATCGATGTGCTTTTTTCCCTGCTTCTGCACTTTGACTTAAAATACCTTTCGGATAGTATAAGTTTTTACCTAAGTCCGATAACATATTATAAATAGCTGGATTTTCATTTTGCATTTTCTCGTTTAATTGGGCTGCTAAAGCATTCATCTATTGGTCCCTCCGAAATGTTTGATTTAAAAATATTGTACTCTATTTACCTAAAGTATAATACCCTTTCATAAATTATATCGTTCTAACCTTGTTACTGCTTCAACTCTAAAATGACAGGACAATGATCACTTCCAAGGACATGAGCATCTATAGAAGCGTCCTTTAATAAGGGGGCAATTGTTTCAGAGGCAATAAAGTAATCAATCCTCCACCCTATATTCCGCTCTCTCACCTTACTCATATAGGACCACCAAGTGTAGGCACCCTCTTTGTCTGGATAAAAATAACGAAATGTATCTACAAATCCTTCTGAAAGTAAAGCTGTCATTTTGCCACGTTCTTCTTCTGTAAACCCAGAGTTTCCTCTATTAGACTTAGCATTTTTCAAATCTATATCCCCGTGAGCCACATTTAAATCGCCACAAATGATAACAGGTTTTATCGCATCTAACATATTCAAATAGTTACGCATTTCATCTTCCCATTCAAGTCGATAAGGAAGTCTTGTTAAATCTCGTTTTGCATTAGGCGTATATACATTCACCAAATAAAATTGGTCATACTCAAGCGTAATAATTCTACCTTCATCCTCTGAATCATTATCCCCAACTCCATATTTCACAGACAACGGTTTTACCTTGGTGAACACTGCGGTTCCAGAATACCCCTTTTTCAAAGCGTAATTCCAATACTGCTCATACCCATCTAATGATAGTTCTATTTGACCTGCTTGTAGCTTCGTTTCCTGTAAACAGAAAATATCTGCATTTACTTCATTAAAATATTCCAAAAATCCTTTTTTCACGCAGGCTCTTAAGCCATTCACATTCCATGAAACCAACTTCATTTTATTTCCTCCAAAATAGAAACCTATGTAACTAGTTTTATGTTAATCATAACAAAATCTTAGTTTAACGAAAAACAATTGGTATCCTAGGCTTTGCAGGCTATTAAATGAGAACCATAATGTGATCGGTCATCCTCTTACTTTTTAGACATCCTCAGTAATACGAATATTGCAATAGCCAGCGCAAATAATCCAAACAAAATAACCAATGAAATAGCTCCGAATGCTAGTAAACTCATATGTATACCCCCTATGCAGTTTCTTTCCTTTATTATATTTCTTTATTGAAAATACACAAGGTGTCTATCGTTAAAAGACCCTTACTACAAGCATGAGGGGAGTATGTTGAACGTACAAACACAATCCAATTGCACGCATCCACAACAATAAAAAAACCTGCTCAAGAAAGAGCAGGGTTTTTACTGTTAATATGGATCGGCTTCATGACCTTTTTTGACCGCTTGTTCTGGTGCTTGATCTCCGCCTTTATTTCCTAACGGTTTTTGAGAGGAACCATTATTTTTAGCTTGAGCAAGTCCTTCCCTTAAATGTCGCCCATAATCGGCATCCGCTTCCTCCGCTAGTGCAATCATTTTCTCTTGAATTCGCGGGTCACATGCAGATAGGTCATTTACTAAATTAGAGATGAGCTCCGTTTTTTCCCATTGTTCAAATTGGCGATAAGTTTCCCCAGCTTGCTTGGTATTACTTTGACGATCGATGGATTCGCGAACTAAGTTTCCTTTTATCATAGGAGTATATTCTTTGCCTACCTGTGTTGCTTCCTTTAATCCATCTAATATAGAAGGCTCATAGTTGATATGTGGATTTTGGAAAGGTCCTCTATCTAACCGGTACGCCATCTGTCCTCCCTTTTGATTGGTTGCGACGCGCTTCTTAGGAGCATTGATTGGAAGCTGTAAATAGTTCGCTCCAACACGATGTCGCTGAGTATCCGAGTACGAAAATGTGCGACCTTGCAGCATTTTATCGTCTGAAAAGTCTAACCCATCTACGAGCACCCCTGTACCAAACGCCGCCTGCTCCACTTCTGTAAAGTAATCCTCAGGGTTTCTATCTAACACCATTTTGCCCACGGCTTTCCATGGAAATAAATCTTCTGGCCAAAGCTTCGTATCATCTAATGGATCAAAATCGAGCTCTGGATGATCATCATCGCTCATCGTTTGAACTAGAAGCTCCCATTCAGGAAAGTCACCTTTTTCAATTGCATCATATAAATCTTGTGTGGCATGATTAAAGTTCTTTGCCTGAATTTCCTCTGCTTCCTTTTGAGTTAAATTTCGTATACCTTGCTTGGGTTCCCAGTGATATTTTACGAGTACTGCTTTACCTTCATTGTTTACCCATTTATACGTATTCACACCAGAGCCTTGCATCATTCGATAATTTGCTGGAATTCCCCACGGCGAATATACAAAGGTAACCATATGGAAGGACTCAGGTGAACTAGCACAAAAGTCAAAGAAGCGTTCAGAATCCTGAATATTCGTTACAGGATCTGGCTTAAACGCATGAATCATATCTGGGAACTTTATCGCATCACGAATAAAGAATATTTTTAAATTATTCCCTACTAAATCCCAGTTTCCATCCTCTGTATAAAATTTAACTGCAAATCCGCGTGGATCACGCAATGTTTCTGGAGAATGTCCTCCATGAATAACGGAAGAAAATCTAACAAATACAGGAGTTTTCTTTCCTTTTACCTGAAACAGCTTAGCTCGAGTATATTTAGAAACTTCCTCGTCCCCAACAGCACCGTAAGCTTCGAAATAACCATGCGCACCTGCACCCCTTGCATGTACGACGCGCTCTGGTACTTGTTCCCTGTCAAAGTGACTAATTTTTTCAATGAAATCATAGTTTTCTAAAGTTGCTGGCCCTCTGTTTCCGACAGTTCTAATATGCTGATTATTCGTTACAGGATGCCCCTGTCTATTAGTGAGCGTATCCTCATTTTCCACATTTGTCTCGTTATTTGGTTGCTCTTCTGCCATTCTTCATCCTCCTAAACATTATAGATAGAATTTACATTCCCCTATATACTGTCCAGAACGATGAGTAAATATTCCAAAATTACATAAAGCTTGCTATCGAAAACGCATACTTTCTCCAAACTGATACATGAATAGGTTGTTCTACGTTCCTTTTACTACTTACATATGTTTGAAGATTTCCTTTAAATTTTAAGGTTAATGCTGAAAGTTGTTCAAAGTGATGCGGTTGTGCCAAAGGTGGCGCAATATGAAATCGCGAAGATGGACATTCTTTCATAATAGTAGCGACAAATTGAGAACAAAAGAAAGCATTCTCACGTTCCATTTCAATATTTACTGCAACTAACACCAAACCTATTAGATTATATTTGTATAATTGCTTTTGCTGTTCCATTTGGCTAATTTTACTCTTCATCCGCATATATTCAGAATCTGTAACTTCGCACTCATAAATGGCACAGGTAGCTCTTTGGAACAGTCCTTCAACAGGATTTTCCTTTACGAAACCCCCATTGAATGGATTATGACTACTTTTCCGACCAAAGCTATACATTTCATTTAATTCCTCATCAAAAGCAATAGAAGCATGGTTTAATTCTTTTCTTGTGTACATGCCAATCGCCTTCGAAAATAGTGTACCCGTATTGCTAAGAATGATATAAATCTTTTTCCCCATTTTTGCCACCTCGTTCATAAGAGACATTTTTGCCTCTTTTCTATTATTTTAATCATGCTCTATCTGCTAATTATTCCATACGTACTTAAGGTGGAAAATTACTAAGACCTAAGACGTATATGATTAACAATTAGATTCCTAGTTAAATAGGGGCGAAAAAAAATAGTCATCTTTGAATGCTATACTTTCCATCCATTTTGTATATCCGCTTAAAATAACCGGAAATTTATAATAAACTTAAAGAGCTATCTAACCGCAAGAAGATCAATATCTAGACTTAGATTTAGTATATACAGATGAATATGGAGATTTACTTATCCGTGTAGTTGGACCATAAATGTAATGAATTTTTAGTAGAAAAATGGTATGAAGTAGTAAAGGAAATGAAAGCACACATTATTGACACAATCCCAATCGCTGTTCACTTTGGTGGAAGATCCACATTCTAGCATGATGGGAGATAGCCCTGATAACTTTGCTATCAATAATGACATGCTAATGTCGGATGTAGAAAATTTAATCGTTTGTGGAGCTTCGGCATTCCCTCATTTCAATCCAACAAATCCAACACCATACAAATGTAGGTATGTTAGCTTATCGAGCAGTTGAAGGTATGGTCGAATACTAAAAAAAACGTCGTTTTTACATTTTTGCACGGAATGTGTTATATTAATAACGATTCTATATATAGAAGGAGGAGATTCTATGCCAAACATAGGAATACCCGGTTTAATACTTGTATTAATTATTGCTTTGATTATCTTTGGTCCATCTAAATTACCTCAATTAGGCAAAGCAGTTGGACAAACATTAAAAGAATTCAAAACCTCGACTCGAGATATTATAAATGATGAAGAAAAAGATGATAAGAAAGTCGAAGCATCTGAAGTAAACCTAGACAAGAAATAAAACTGGTTGGTCCTGACATCCGTCAAGACCAACTTTTTTATTATTAGACTTGAGTCAATTCATAATCTGCCTTTTCCACGATATTTGTGACAGTTACATTATTGTATCCTTTTTTCTTTCACCTGCTGGACAAAATGCTCTTTAAAGAAATTTTGTTCTTCGCTATTGAGTGATTTTCTGAATTGATGAGCATTCCTCCATTGTTTTATACATAGTGAAAATTATACATGATTAGCCTACCTTGAACCAAACTCTTTTAAGTTCGTCCATATTCCTATATCTGTTTAAAAGGAGTACTCGTATGCGTTCTTTTCTACTATTTACATATTTACAGGCACTATCTTGTATATTTCCAGTAATCATATTTGCAGCTCTAGCCCTTTCAAAATTTGTAGCTATCCCATTTATTCCTAGATACGACTTTATCCTCCTCATTTGTATAATTGGACAAGTATTTATGCTTGTTTCAAAATTAGAGACTTGGGATGAGTTTAAGGTAATTTGTTTATTTCATATTATTGGTCTTGGTTTAGAGTTATATAAAGTACATATGGGTTCTTGGTCATATCCAGAGGAGGCATATAGTAAGGTGGGTGGCGTGCCTTTATATAGCGGATTTATGTATGCTAGTGTTGCGAGTTATATTTGTCAAAGTTGGCGAAGAATGAATCTACATATGTATAATTGGCCGAAACCAATTTGGGCAGTTGGAATTAGCACTCTTATCTATTTCAATTTTTTTACCCATCATTTTACTTATGACATTCGTTGGGTTCTTAAATGCTTACTTTTAATCATCTTTTTCCGCACAGTAGTAACTTTTCAATTGAAGGAAAAGGTTTTTAAAATGCCCATGATTCTCGCATTTTTATTGATTGGTTTCTTTATTTGGATCGCTGAAAATATCGTGACCTTTTTAGGAGCATGGCAATACCCTAACCAAGCGGAAACTTGGTCTCTCGTCCATATCGGGAAAATTAGCTCGTGGTTTTTACTAGTGATTATTAGCGTAATTATCGTTGCACAATTGAAACGAGTGAAGAGTCGTACTTTGTGATTGTTGTTTTGTTTAGGTGATTGATTATTGTTCAGCATTAATCGATTTCATCATCATAAAAACACTGCCAAGAAGGCAGTGTTTTATTTTTAATCTACAACAAAGTACCTAGCATCTGGATGTGCAAATACAATGGCAGAAACGGATGCTTCTGGTTCCATCATGAATTCTTCAGTAAGCTCTACTCCAATGATTTCAGGTTTTATCAAGCCAAACAGTTTTGCTTGATCATCTAGATTTGGACAGGCTGGATAGCCGAAGGAAAATCGCTGGCCTTGGTATTTTGCAGCAAAACGATCGCGCATGGTAAAATCGGTTGCATCAGGAAAACCCCATTGGTCTCGGATTTCTTGATGAATTCGTTCGGCAAATCCCTCTGCTAGTTCTAGCGCAGTTGCTTGTAATGCATGACTTTCTAAGAATTTCCCTTGTTCTTTCAGTTTTGCTGCTTCCCCACGAACTCCATGTCCCGCAGTAACTAACATTAGTGCCACATAATCCATTTCTCCTCTATCTACAGATTTTAAATAATCTGCTAGACAAAGGAATGGTTGGGCAGATTGACGTGGGAATGTGAAACGCTCGATTTCTGTTTTCGAGTCGGTTGGGTCATAGATAATTACATCATCTCCATCCGCTTGTGCAGGGAAAAATTGATATACCCCTTGTGGCTTCAAAATATCCGATTGTAAATATCCAGTGACTAATTCATGTAAAGTTGTTGCCCGCTCGTCTTTCTCTGCTAATAGTTTTTCACTATACCCTTTTAATCCTAAATGATGACCTATCAATGTTCGCATATTCACATATGGGTGTAAGTGCGCGACGGAGTAATCCTTTAGTACATGTCTACGAACATCCTTTGGTACATATACCCGAACATCATCACGTACGGTTTTTACTGGTTTTTCTAAAACAGCCACTGCCTGCTTTGCTGAGCGATTAGCTTCTGCAATTTTTCTTTTTTCCTGTTGAACACCAAGTTCGACTAATAAAGTCTCTTTATCCTCTTCATTTTGCAATCGATTGGCAAGATCTAGTCCCTGCATCGCATCTTTTGCATATAGGACTGGTCCATCATATTGAGCGGAAATTTTCGTTTCCGTAAAACGACGAGAGAGAGCTGCCCCCCCTACAAGTATAGGGACATCAATACCTGCTTCTTTAAAATCTTGAGCAGTAATAACCATTTGCTGTGCTGACTTTACAAGGAGTCCAGAAAGTCCAATAATATCGGGCTTTTCCTTTCGAATAACCTCTATTAAAGTCGCTGGAGTTACTTTAATTCCGACATCGATTACTTTATATCCATTGTTACTTAATATGATGTCTACTAAGTTTTTTCCGATATCATGCACATCGCCCTTAACAGTAGCTAGAACGATTTTACCTTTACCAGAGTCATCCTCTTTTTTCTCCATGAACTGCTCCAAATAAGCAACAGATGCCTTCATTACACCTGCACTTTGAAGAACCTCTGCAACTATTAACTGATTGTCATTAAACAGTCGCCCTACTTCAGCCATCCCCTTCATCAAAGGGCCATTAATGACATCTAGCGGAGCATCATACATTTGAAGTGCAGCTTCTAAATCAGGGATAAGTCCCTCTTTTGTCCCCTCAATAACATAATAAGCAAGACGTTCTGGTACTGTTTTTGGTATATCATCCTCGGTCTTTTCTTTCTTTTTATCGCGGTAAAAATCGGTAAAATCAGCAAGTGTCTGATCAGTCGTTGTAAATAATAGCTCATTTGCCATGTCGATTTCCAGTTTAGGAATAGACGCATATCTTTCAAGCTTTTCAGTATTTACAATCGCGTAGTCCAGTCCAGCTTGCGTACAGTGGTATAAATAGACAGCATTCAGCACTTCACGACCAACTGGTGGAAGACCAAATGATACATTACTAACTCCTAAAATAGTCAATGCTCGTGGTAGCTTCTCTTTTATTAGACGGATACCTTCAATTGTCTCAACTGCTGATCCTATATATTGTTGGTCTCCTGTTCCGACTGGGAATACAAGAGGATCAAAAATTATATCTTCTGGTGCAAGTCCCCATTTATTTACTAGTAAATCATAGGAACGTTCTGCGATTTCTAACTTCCTCTCCCTTGTCACTGCCATTCCTACTTCATCAATTGTTCCAACTACTACTGCCGCACCGTACTTTTTCACTAGAGGCATTACTGCTTCAAATCGCTCTTCCCCGTCCTCTAAGTTAATGGAATTGATGATTGCTTTTCCTTGGGAATATTTAAGTGCTACTTCTATTACTTTTTCATCTGTCGAATCAATAACAAGTGGTACTTTAACTTTTTTCACGACCTCTTTCATGAAGTTAGTCATATCCTCTAGTTCATCGCGGTCGGGATTTGCGAGGCAAATATCAATAACATGAGCTCCACCTTTAACCTGTGCTCGCGCAATTTCAGATGCTTCTTCAAACTTTTCATCCACGATTAAACGTTTAAACTTCCGAGAACCTATTACATTCGTACGCTCCCCTATAAATAAAGGACGCATTGACTCATCATATTGAAGAGGCTCAATTCCAGAAACAACATGCCCTTGTCGACCCGACTCTACCGGTTTACGTGGAGCAAGATCTTGTACTGCTTCTCGGACTGCTCGAATATGAGCAGGGGTCGTTCCACAGCATCCACCCACAACATTCAACCATCCCTTTTCGGCAAAGCCTCTTAGCTTTTTAGAGAGTGATTCTGGAGATTCATGGTAATGCCCTTCTTCATCTGGTAAGCCGGCATTTGGATAACAGCTCACATATCCATCCGACAACTCAGATAACGAGCGGATATGATCTGTCATAAATTCTGGTCCTGTCGCACAATTTAAGCCTACCGAAAGTGGTTTAATATGCTCGATTGAAATATAGAACGCTTCGATACTTTGCCCTGCAAGTGTCGTTCCCATTGGTTCAATGGTTCCTGAAATCATAATAGGTAGCTCTTTATTCAATTCCTTAAACGCCTGTTTGATACCTATTGTTGCAGCCTTCACATTCAGCATATCTTGACTAGTTTCCAGTAAGATAACATCTACTCCACCTTCTACTAAAGCCTTTGCTTGCACATAAAAGTCGTTCGTAAGTTCATCGAATGTGATACCACCTGTGACTGATAATGTTTTTGTCGTCGGTCCAATTGCCCCCGCTACAAATCTCGGCCAATCCGAAGTAGAAAATTCCTCTGCACATATTTTAGCTAGCTGGGCTGCTCGAAAGTTAATATCATGTGCTTGATTACCGAGATCATATTCATTTAACACGACAGGAGTCCCACCAAATGTATTCGTACAAATAATATCAGCTCCAGCAGCTAAATATTCACGATGGACGTGTTCAATAACATCCGGTTTTACTATATTTAAATACTCATTACAACCGTCGTATTCATCCCCTCCGAAATCTTCGGGATTAAGATCTGCATTTTGAATCATCGTTCCCATTGCACCGTCAATAATTAGTATTCTTTCCTGGAGTTGTTGCTCAATTAGATGTTTGGACATAGCTGAACCCTCTCTCTTTCTTTCGATCAATCTCTTGAATATAATGAATTAATTCAAGAGACATATCGTATCGGAAAAATGGCGTAATTATATAAATACCGTTGAATAGCTTCGCTGCTGTATCTATTAATTCCTTTGAAATTTGGATACCTTCTGCAGTAGCTAGCTCTCTATCATCTCCACATAAACGCATACGCTCCAGTACCTCTTCGGACAATTTTATACCTGGCACTTCATTGTGAAGGAATTCTGAATTACGACTATTAGTCAGTGGCATAATTCCAATGAAAATAGGGGTTGATAAATGCTTAGTCGCTTCATAAATTTCATGAATTTTATCTTTCGAGTAGACAGGTTGTGTGATGAAATAATCTGCTCCACATTCTATTTTCTTCTCTAGTCGCTTCACTGCACGGTCCAGAACACGAACGTTCGGATTAAAAGCAGCAGCTACGGAGAAATTAGCTTTTTTTCGTAGTGACTTTCCTGAGAAAGAAATACCTTCGTTTAATTGTTTGATTAGTTGTATCAATTCTAGGCTTGATACATCATAAACACTTGTTGCTCCAGGGAAATCACCAATTTTCGTCGGGTCTCCTGTTACAGCAAGAATATCATGGATTCCAAGCGCATCCAGCCCCATTAAATGAGATTGAAGACCGATTAAATTACGATCACGGCATGTAATATGAGCAAGCGGTCTAATATTTTTTTGGTGCTTTAACATCGAGCCCATTGCCATATTACTAATACGCGGGGAGGCTAATGAGTTATCCGCCATTGTCACTGCATCAATTCCAGCAGCATATAGTTTTTCCGAACCTTCCATGAATGTAGTCGTGTCAAGGTGACGAGGAGTGTCTAGCTCAACAATAATCGTCCTTTCTGTTTTTGCTTTTTCATGGAGAGCCAGTGTGTTAGTCGGCTTGGCGTCTTGAATAATAATCGGCTTTCTGTTTTCAACAACCTTACTCGTAATCGGTGCTAAATGACCAATATGTTTTTTTACTGCTTCGATATGCTTTGGTGTCGTCCCGCAGCAACCTCCTATTAGTCGTACTCCAGCATCCCTAAGATATAACGCCGCTTTTCCAAAATATTCAGCATCGGACTCATAGACAATTCGCCCTTCATCTATATCCAGTAAACTCGCATTTGGATAAGCAGAGAGAAAAGCCTTATTCGGAAGGTTTACTCCTTCAAATGCTTGAATTGTATGATGGGGACCTAGTCGACAGTTGACTCCAACTATGTTCGCCCCAATTGCTTCAAGCTGAAGTAGAGCATCATTAAGTGGTAAGCCATTTTGAAGAATACCGGGCTCATGCATGGATACTTGGGCTATAATTGGTATATCAGTTAAGGTACGAAGATAAGTCACAGTAGTCTTTAATTCTTCCAAGTCATAATAGGTTTCGAGTAATAAACCATCTGGATCTCCCGCTAACAGTTGGATGGCTTGCTGATCAAGTGAATGGATAATCTCATCGAGAGTGGCATCACTTTTCCGAATTCCTCGAATGCCCCCAATCGTACCGAGGACAAATTGGTTGCCCGGTGCAGCAGCTCTTTTAGCAATTTGGATAGCCGCTTCATTTATTTCTTTCAGTTGGTTTTCTAGCCCGTAACGCGCCAATTTAATGGCATTCGCTCCATACGTATTCGTTTGAATAATATCTGCTCCGGCCTCAATATAATCCTGATGTATCTTCTCAATAATTTCCGGCTTTTGAATGTTTAATTCCTCATTGCAATAGTCAATTCCGTACGAATAAAGTAGCGTACCCATTGCCCCATCCGCTGTCAGTATAGACGACTGTAATTTCTCTAATAACCTCATTTGTATCCATCCTCTCCATATAAAAAAGCCTTCCATGAAAAGAAGGCTTTACGAGTATGCTAGATACCACCTTCTCATCTTTCAGACTTTGTAAAGTCTGCTGGATTTAGCACCTGACCAATTAATTGGCTGGTTGCTGAAGCTTCGTAGGGCCAGTCCCTCGGCTTCTCTTGATAAGAATTTCATTATTCAATTTTTTAATTAAACATATCGTACCTTTATTCCACTAAAGCGTCAAGATGTGTTTTGAATTTTCTATACACTTCGCTAAGTGTTTATTTATCCTATTTAAGTGATTTTCTTCTTCATTCTAGCGATTCTTCGCTTCATTCTAGTGATTCTCCACTACATTCTAGCGATTCTCCACTACATTCTAGCGATTCTCCACTACATTCTAGCGATTCTCCACTACATTCTAGCGATTCTCCACTACATTCTAGCGATTCTCCACTACATTCTAGCGATTCTCCACTACATTCTAGCGATTCTCCGCTTCATTCTAGCGATTCTCCACTACATTCTAGTGATTCTCCGCTACATTCTAGCGATTCTCTCTTTTTCTATCTTTTTCAGTATATGCACAGGTTCTTTACCATATCCATTTATACTTAGTGTTTCTGGATGTTCCTATCTTGGTTAAATTCATTGATTGCAAGATTCTGTGCGCGATATATTTTGATTCTAAATGTAGAAAGTCTCTACATTGTTTATTAGTTATAGTATCGCTAATCAGCATAAACCAATCCCTTATGGCCCTTTCATGTCCGAGCTTATCAAAATAACCACAACGAGGACAAGTCCAGCCATTTTTTCTTTTTTCCATTCCATGAAAATTACAGCTTTCACACTGGACACCGCTTCTTAAATTTTCAGGATTAATACCCCAGCGTGTGCACATTGGAAAAGGAATATAAGTTTGTTGACCTACTTTTATTTGATTTTCAAATTTTTTCATTTTTTCAGAATCAAAATATACATTTTCGCGGGGAAGATTACGTAAATATACTGGGATGGTTTGCGGGAGAATAGCACTAAGTTTTTTCGGTGGTTCAATTACTCTCACTTTTGGATTGCTAAGAACAATAACACCGTATATTGGGATTGTCAGCCCATGATTCCCCAGCCATTCTTGTAGTAATTGAATATTTCGCGATAACTGAATTTCTGGGCTTTCAAAAACATCGACTTTACCATTGGGTGTTTCGCGCTCTAACTGCGCAGGGTTTTGTTTGAAAAATAACTTCCCACTTATATTTTTACTTTCGAGAATTACTAAGAAATAGGGAGTAAGAAAAATAGCATCTATTTGGAACTTACCGTTTGAATTTAATCCGATATTTTCAACGAAAAAGTATTCAAAAGGAAATGTATATTTCGCAAAAACTTCACTTATTCTACGTTCACCTTGCAGTCCAGCTCTTGCTGCCTTTTCTTTAGCTAAGATTATCTCCTTTTGAGGATGTGTATCATTCAATCTTTTTGCTAACATTTGTAGACCAATTAAATTATATTCGCAAGAATCCATTACTTTAAGCATACTTCACCTCCAATTGAATCGTAGCACAACAAAAGAAAATGTAAATTTCACCAAATAAGCTACTATTCAATTTTCCTCATAAAAAAATGGCCAAAAATGAATTTTGGCCAGCAAACTTAATCAACTATTGAATTTATAATATTTTCTGCTGTTTCTCTACCGTTCTTAATGCAAGCTACAATTCCAACCCCGTAATAAGAACAACCAGCCAACACCACATTTGGCATCTCATCAGCCATCTTAGCTGTTAATGATTGAATTGCATCCCCGTGTGCTAGATGATAATTTGGCATTTGATCATTCCATTTTGTTACTTCTATTACCTCAGGTTTGCCTGTTAATTTCAAGCTCATTTTAATATCTTGGAGCGCAACTTCTACTAGCTCTTCTTCACTCATATTCTTCATACTCTCAAAGGCTGAACTTGAGCTCTTATAGAACATACGAACAAGTAATTGATTGTCTTTTGACGTGTGTGTCCATTTACGACTTGTCCACGTACATGCATTACATTTCACATCACTATTTTCGGATACGATAAAACCAGTGCCCTCTGCTGGAATCTGATTATCTGGAATATCAAATCCAAGATATACACTAATAAGGGATGAATTTTTTAGTCTATTGAAATCGGTATCCAACTGTTCATCTTGAAGAATCAGCTGCGCTACATTATGAGGAGTAGCTAGCACTACACTATCTGCTTCAACCGTTTCCCCATTAGTCAATAAAACCGAATAACGTCCATCCTTCTTCTCTACTTTCTTTGTTGCCACACCTTTAATAATCGTAGATTCGCTCAGCACTTCCTCTAAGCGATCAATTAGTGTGGAAAGTCCATTTTGGAAAGAAATGAACTTTTTATTAGCTGCAGCTTGGAATTGTGCTCTGTTTTCCTCTAACCCCTTAATTATACTGCCGTATTTATTTTTATAGTCAATCAAATAAGGTAGTGTGGTAGCGATAGAAAGTTTATTTAGATCACCAGAGTAAACGCCTGATAACACAGGCACAATTTGTTTTTCAACTAATTCTTTCCCTAAGAAATACTCTAAAAATGACCCGACTGAGCTTTCTTTTGTAAAGCTCTCATTTTGTAATTCTAAATCTTTTAAAGCTTCTTTTTTCCCAGCATCTGATATTAGCGTACTGCTATTTAATGATTCAATACTTGTGGGAATACCGAATACAGTGTCTGCAGGAATCGCATGTAACTCATTGTTTGTGTAAATATACGAAATGCCTGTAGAGTTATACACTTTTTCATCTTCAAGATTTAGCTCTTCAATTAAATTTGTGATTGCTTCGTTTCTTGCAACAATTGAATCAGCTCCAACCTCCATAATGAAGTTGTCTTCCTGCATGGTATGGATCTTGCCACCTAAGTACTCGTTCGCTTCAACTAATACTAGCTCTATATCTAACGATTGTTCATTTTTAAGTTTTTGCAAATAATGCATAGTAGAAAGCCCTGTGATTCCGCCACCAATAACCACTATTTTTTTCAACCTAACCACTCCTTATATCAATTCATACAACTAGTATAAGCGTTTTTGAAAATTACCGATATGATTTACATCACTGCTAGAAGGTAAATTATGAACAAATAAAGAAGGTAGTTCTAATAATAAATATGAGTAGGAGGAGATAATACGTATACAGAGGATTAAATTTATGTGAAGACTATTTTGAAAACAGCAGTTTTGGGATATAAAACTTGAAGTAATATCTATTATTTTATTTATAGTACAGCCTTTTGCACACTATTAGCACTTTGGGCTTTCTTATAAAAAGGACCAATTATTAGGTTCTTTTCTCAATAAAAGTCCAAACAATAAAAATTAAAACTGATATCCCGATAATTAATGCAGATGCATTGAAGACGAAATCTAAATCCATTTCTCTTATCCACCTGGATTCTATTTCACCCTGATTTCTAATTTTTGTTAGTTGTGGAAGCTTTACTGTTCAAGCTATCTAACAATACATAGCCAAATATAACCCCAGCTATTGTTGTGAATGTAATATCCCCTACTAGCATAACCACATTTGAAAACCATAAATTCATTCCGTAGACAAGAGCAAAAAGTGGAATCATTGCAATATAGAGAGATGGTATTCCAATTACTATAATCTTCATCCAATCGAACGACCACCTTTGTTTATCTCTAATTTCTAAAATTAGTTTGGGTAATCGTAACAACATTCCAATAAAAATAGAGAAAAAGCTTGCAAATGATATATAAGGCTTAATATCAAATATGATTGCTGACTTTTCTCTTAATCTCATTTGATAATCCATCCCAAAATAAAAAACAAATCCAATTACTGCTGTTGAAAAGAAAATAAATAAAAACCTTTTCATTCTAGCTCCTCCTTTTAAAATAGAAAAGGATAGACTAGCATATTAAAGTGCTATCTATCCCGTCTATTATATTTTTTTTAGCACTGCACGTATGGGGCTTCCGTCCGCCCCTTCAATTTTCAGGGGTAAAGCGATTAAATCATAATCACCAGGCTCCACATTTTCCAGCAAGAGATTTTCTATAATATATACATCATTTCTAAACAGCGAATGATGCGCTAATAGCTCCTTACTTTCTATCCCATCAACTGATGGTTGGTCCGTGCCGATTAGAAAAATACCCTTTTCCTTTAAAAATGGTCCAATATTTTCTTTCAATGTATTAATCTTCTCAGGGAATTTTTCAGGTGATGCTGTATTCGTCGTTTTTAAAAGCAAACGCTCTACACCCGTTAAATCAAACCCCTCTAATTCCTCCCTACCAATCTCGGAAGCACCAACGACACTAACCACTTTTGCACGTCCAATATACATATTAACGTCAAGCATATCCAGTGTCTTTCCTTCACTTACATAATGAAATGGAGCATCTGCATGAGTTCCTGTATGCAAACTTGCTGTTATCGTCCCAACATTTGCAGCACCCCCCTCTTCCTTTGTAGCGGTTAGTTCATACTCAAAAATAGTATCCCCTGGCCATGTTGCTATTCTAGTCGAGATAGTTTGTGTAATATCAATCCATTCTTTGTTCATTTTCCTGACCTCCCTATAAATTTGTACGTAAATCCCAAAGCTCTGGGAAGAAACGATGGTCTAATACATGCCGTAAATAATTCACACCAGATGATCCTCCAGTGCCTTTTTTAAATCCTATTATTCTTTCTACCGTTTTCATATGACGAAAGCGCCACTGCTGGAGCCAGTCTTCTACGTCTACTAACTTTTCTGCTAATTGATACAAATTCCAGTACTTATCGACGTTTTGGTAAACTTCCTTCCATGCATTTGCTACTGATTCATCTCCGACGTACGTAATGGAATAATCTCGATTCAATAACTGAGTATTTATCGGAAACCCAGCTCGAGCCAAAGCTTGAATTGAAACATCATAAATACTTGGTGCATGAAAAGCATCTTGCAGCTCTTCATACAATTCTGTCTCTTGTTCGTAAATCTTCAGTATATGCTTAGTCCTATAGCCAAGGGCAAATTCAATTTGCCTATATTGAAAGGATTGAAAGCCAGAAGCCTTGCCCAGCTTATCTCGAAACTCTAAATACTCTGCAGGTGTTAGTGTGGAAAGGACATCCCAAGCCTGGATAATTTGTGTTTGAATTTTCGTCACTCGTGCTAACATTTTAAATGCAGATTGCATTTTATCCGCTTGTATAGCTTGAATTGCACTCGTAAGTTCATGCAATATAAGTTTCATCCAAAGTTCACTAACCTGATGAATAATTATGAATAGCATTTCATCATGATGTCCTGATAACCTTTGTTGACTGGCCAATAAATTATCTAGCTGTAAGTATTCACCATACGTCATTTCTTCTCGAAAATCTGTATGTATTCCACTTTCCCTATTATCATCTAGCATGCTATACCTCCTTTCTTAAGCAATAACATCACGTTTATTTTCATACTTTTTATAAAGCTCTTCCTTCATAATCAATTTTAAAATCCGCACTGTTTTCCATACATCCTCATACGAGTTATACAATGCAACTGGTGCTAAACGAATGCCATTTGGTGAACGAAAATCTGGAATAACTTGTTGCACTTTTAACGCTTTGCATATACGAGCTGCCTCATCATGTACTAAAAAGATATGACCTCCACGCTTCTCTGTTTCCCGTGGATTAGCAATTACAAAATTATATTCACTTAATTCGTGTTCGATTAACGTCATCATATAATTGGTTAACTTTAGTGACTTTTCTCGAATGGCATCTATTCCAACTTCTGCGAACATTTCTAAAGATCCATATAGCGGAGCACTACTCATTATATGCGGAGTTCCGATTTGATAGGCTCCTGCATTTGTTGCTGGAGTCATTTGAGTCGACAAATCAAATTGTTTTTCTTTATCAGAACCAAACCATCCCGCAAGTCCAGGCTTCCCACCAAAATGCTTACGATTTACATATAACCCCCCTGTTGCTCCAGGCCCACCGTTCACATGCTTATAGTTACACCAAAACGCAAAGTCCACATCCCATTTATCCAGTTCATGTGGTACAGATCCAATTGAATGACATAAATCAAAGCCAATCATAATACTTCGCTCATGAGCTGCTTCGGTCAGCATTTTGATGTCTAATACCTGACCACTTCGATATAACACACTAGGTAGTATTATTAAAGCTACGTCATCAGTCATCGCGCTTATAATATCTTCATCTTGTAATGTATAGCCATCATAACTTTTTACCAGTTTCATATGTTCATCACCATTAAATCCATGCAATGATAGCTGACTGCTAATTGCATATAAATCGGATGGAAAATTCAGTTCATCCGCTAATATTTTATTACGAATTCCTTCTGGTCTATAAAAACTAGCGACTAATTGATGTAAGTTTGCCGAGGTAGAGCCTGTTATGATAACCTCTTCTTTTGAAGCTCCTACTAGAGGGGCACACATCTCACTTAATGTTTCAGGGAAATAAAACCATGGGTGCTCCCCCTGCGTCCATCCGTCTATTCCATATTGTTTCCATGAATCTAGCAGCGTTAATACAGACTTTTCTGCCCGCTTAGATAGTAACCCGAGGGAATTCCCATCCATGTAAATGACATTCGGTTGGATATAAAATTCATTTCTATACTTTCCCAAAGCATCTTGCTCGTCTAAACTTTTCGCATATTCCACCATAGTACTCTGCATCTAAAACGTCACCAACCTTTTAGAAATCTAAATTTTCATTCTATTTATATAAATCATATGTTTTAATAGATTGAGTGTCAATGAATGAAAGGAAGGCTATTTTGTTAAACGGAAATTTTTCAATCTAATAACTCCTGTCACTATTAGATTATGCAACTTAACACTTACCAAAAAGTCTTAGTATCCGAGTAACCCTATAAATGCTACACACAAAAAAAGAGGCTAGGACAGAAGTAAAAATTTTATTGGATAAGGAGAAAGCTTTACTAAATAATGGATATTTAATCAAATTGATGGGAATGGAGGGGCGACTCCTACGGGAATAGCGTGACGCCTGAGACTACTGGCTCAGGCCACGCCCGTGGAAAGCGTCCCTGGAATGGAACTCAGTTTTGTACACAGCAAAAAAAACAGCATTTTTCTCACAGAGAAAAATGCTGTTTTGGGGTGCTGTACCAGCCTCTAAATTTAATATAAAAGTTTGATTATTTAAAACTCTACCTTGCTAAGTACCATTTACCCTTCAAAATTTATAATTTTTCGTATTGTTAGTGAGAAAAAAATCTATAAGTATTACGTCCACTCTTTTTTGCTTCATACAATGCATAGTCTGCATTAGTGAATAAATTATTTATATTGTCGCCGTCTTGTGGAAAGAAGGCAATACCGATACTTGAGGTTGTTTTAAAGTTATGTTCACCGATTTCCCAAACTTGCTGCAAGCTTTCTAGAATACGCTCTGCACAAGCACGGGCATCTTCCTCATGTTCGATATCAGACAATAAAATGGTGAACTCATCTCCACCTTGACGTGCTAATATGTCTCTGTCACGAATGCATTTACTCACCCTATGTGCAAATAATTTCAATAATTCATCCCCGATTGAATGACCAAGATTGTCATTTACCCATTTAAACTTATCGATATCCATATAGAGTAAAGCACATTTTCGTTGTTGGCGCTTCGCTTCTTTTAATGATTGTTGCATTTTTTCTTCGAATAATCTTCGGTTTGGCAATCCAGTTAAACTATCGTGGAAAGCCATTAATTTTAGTTCTTCTCTCAATTGCTTCTTTTCTTCCACATCACGAGAAACGATTAACAGAAAAGGTTTTCCATATTGTTCATCGATAAAGAAGGTTGCTTTTGACTCTACCCATAACCAAGTCTTAGTCGTATGCTTAAGTCTAAAATCCAAATTGGCGGAACCTTTTGTGCTCATAATTTGTTTAAACACCTTCGTAACATTTGGTAAGTCTTCTGGATGCACAAAATCCTTTGCAGAAACCCCTTCCAATTTATTTAAAGGTATTCCTAATACAGTAAAGTAAGAAGGAGATACATAGTTCGTCTGCCCATTTTCATCAATTACCGAAACTAAATCCGTCATATTTTCTGCGATTAATCGGTACTTTTCTTCATTATGAACTAAGTTCTCTAAAAGAACCTTTTTTTCTGTAATGTCTCGTAAAATCACTTGAACTGCTGACTCATCTTCATACTCAATACCTACAGAAGTTGTTTCTGTTAGGAACGTCGAACGATCTGCACGTAACATTTTTTGCTCTACAATTTCTTTTGGGAAATTCCCCTCTACTGTAATACGTCGAATTTTACTTTGGACTACTTCCCATGAATCAGGATGAACAAAATCTAGCACATGTCTCCCTAGCATTTGCTCTGGCCTTTTAAATCCGAACATTTCTACTGCTGCAAGATTAATGTAGCGTATGACTCCGTAACTTAAAACATAAATGGGTTCCGGTGATGCATTTAGTAAAGATTTGTACCTATCTTTGCTATTTCTAAGGGCTACTTCCATTTTCTTTCTCTCAGTAATGTCTCTAGATATCCCAGAAAATGCAACCACATTACCATTTTGGTCATTCAAAGGGGATAAGGTGAAACTTACTTCTATAGGTGATCCATCTTTCTTTAAACAGGTTGCTTCCAGCCCTTTTATATGGTGACCATTTTTCAGTTCCTCACGTTGTTTATTTACCGTATCCATTCTCTCCTTTGGAATCGTCGGCAATGGCTTGCCAACCAGTTCATCGACTTTCCAACCGTACATTTCTTCAAATGCCGGATTAACTGTCAAAACATTCCCGTTTGTATCAATTAAATCAATCGCATCCGCAGAGGAATGTAGTAATGAATGCAGCCTCTCTGCAGTTTCTAGCAGGGTTGCTTTAGTTTGAACTAGTTCAGTTACATCTTTCGCTATTATCATCACAGCAAAAATTTCTCCATTGTCTAACATCGGAATATTTTTCACTTGTAAATGAAGAATATCCCCGTTCCTTCGATAGGCGTCTGCTTCATAAGCACAGGATTCACCAAGTAAGGTTTTTACGAATAATCGTTTCACATTATAATCCCTACTTGGAACTAAGATATTCTGATAATGTAACTCTGATCGTTCTGCATTAGTGTACCCGAATATATTAGTGCCTGCTTTATTAATATCCAACACGTGGCCACTTTCATCTAACAAGAAAATAGCATCAGGATTATTGCTTATTAAAAATCGATACATATCAATTGAAATACTATTAAATAATCTTTCCATATAGATTTTCCTTCCATACTACTATTTGAACTTTCCGTACTAATTTTAAGTAAATTTTATTTTATTTCTTCCAAAAATGAATCAGTCAATCGGACCATAAAAAGGATAGGTTTTAGGGAAATATTTGGTAGAAGACTTCCGACTTGAAGGTTCCTTCGAGGGGAAGTAGTGGGATTCTTTTTCTCTTATACTTTTCTTGCACACATTATCTATAGATTCTGAAGAAAAACTCCACTTAACTAAACGATAGTTAGATCACTGTTTACTTAAGTGTAGTGTAGTTATTTCATCATTATTAATAGCTATTTGATATAATTTACCCTAAAACTAAATACCTAATCAACAAGTTATCTGAACGAAAAAAAGTAATCACCATTAAGGTAATTACTCCACTAAACTTCAATTCATCTTCAAATCAGTTAAAACGATAACATTGGGGTGATTGCAAAGTCTTGTAACTGGAATATCTTCCGTTATATCTCCCCTTAACAACGCTTTTATGGCCGTTCTTTTTTCTTCTCCAACTGCTATTAAAAGAATGCATTTTGCTCTCATTATTGAGGCAATGCCCATTGTAATGGCTTGCTTAGGAACCTCATTGATTGTATCAAAAAATCTTGCGTTTGCAGATCTTGTGGAAACTGTTAATTCGACAACATCTGTCTCACTATGAAACGACGTTCCTGGTTCATTGAAACCTATATGACCATTCACACCAACACCTAGTAATTGCATATCCACTGTTAGTGATTTCAATAAGTCTTCATATCGTAATGCTTCGGCATGTACATCTTCTGCTACACCATCTGGAATATATGTAGCTTTGAATGGTTTTGATTCGAAGAGATGATTCTGCATAAACGTATAATAGCTTTCGGGATGCCCTTGTGGAATTCCCACGTACTCATCCAAGTTCACACTCTTACAATGAGAAAAATCCAACGAACTATTTCGTAGTTTTTCATATAGCGGAATCATGGTACCACCCGTTGCTAATCCAAATGTAGTTGCACCATTCTTTAATTGCGCTGAAAATAATTCTTCTGCACGACTATATAAATCATCCTTATCTTCCCATACTTCTAAATTTAATGTCATATTTAAACCACCTTTTTCCTAAATTGCAATTACGCACTATTTACTTACAGTTAATGAAAAATCATTTTATTTAATTTCTCCATTTGCTTCAAGTAGTGAAGTCACTGGCACTAATGATTACTCTAGGTAAAATCTATTCTATTTCTGTATTTCTTCAACATGGTTTCATTATGAAACTGGCTATCTGATAAATTTGCGCTTTTAAAAACAGGTAATTCTTCAGACTCTTTACTTATCTCCTCGATAACTTGGCATATGAGTGCATTAAGAAGTGCAGCACCAACAACCGTCGAAGCCGGTCCGTATTGCAGTCCCTTATTACTTAATAGTCCGTCACCGACAGGAACATATGTATTTAATACGATATCTACTACTTCCTCTAGTCTTTGACCACTCGCATGTCGGCCTTCCTGGTCTCTGTAAGATAAAGATTGAAGTGAGATGACCAAAATTCCAGCTTCCTTCCCTAAGAAAGCCATATCTATTGGTGCTGGATTGCGACCAGAAGTAGAAATAACAATTAGAATGTCATTCGGTTCAAAGCTTACTTGATCCTTATATTGTCCGATGAGCGTAGGATCTTTCTCGTTACTTGAAGAAGTCAGTGCACCTTTATGTAGCATTAAAGGCTCTATATTAATGGGAGCAACAGGTACTAGCCCACCTGCACGGTAATATGCTTCCTGGGCCAAAAGATGAGAATGTCCACAACCAAATAATTGAAGTATTCCGCCCTTTTTAATTCGCTCAGCAATCAGTTTTGAAGCATTCTCTATATTCTCATTTTCTTGTTGTGCAACCTTCTCCAGTAAAATATTTATTTCTTTCCAATAGGACTGCAAATGATCACCTCCATTTTCATATAATTTTCAAATACAATATTTCCACGACAGATTGTTTTTTGTACATTCAATTCCATATCTAATATAACTAAATCCGCATCATAGCCTTCACCAATATATCCTTTGTGGGATAAGCCTAATTGTTTCGCAGCATTTGTAGAGGACATTGAAACAAGTTCCTTCAATGAACAATTCGTCGACAGTTTCATATTCCGAACGGCCTGATCCATTGTAAGTATACTTCCCGCTAAAGCACCACTAGAAAGATGAGCACCCTTTTCTGTGACATGAACAGTTTGTCCACCAAGATCATAATCCCCATACTCTAATCCTTTTGCACGCATAGCATCAGTTATTAATATTATTTCTTCTGCACCTTTTAAACGGTATGCAAAATTTACTGCCCTCGTATGACTATGTATATAATCGACGATAATTTCGACTTGCATGCGGTCTTCCATCAATACTGATCCGACTACACCTGGTTCTCGATGATGGAACGGACGCATTTGGTTATATAAATGAGTAGCCTGTTTAGCTCCTAATTGAACTGCCTTTTCTACTTCTTCTGAATTGGCATCTGAATGTCCAATTGAAACGACAATACCTTCCTTACTCATAACCTGTACAAATTCAAAACCACCAGATATTTCAGGAGCAACTGTCACTTGTTTAATACGATTACCACTTAGTTGTTGCCAGTTTAGAAATTGTTCAACAGATGGTTCTGTAATATGCTCTACCGGCTGTGCACCTGCCCATTTTGTAGATATATATGGTCCTTCTACATGGATTCCTAAAACTTCAGCTTCATCTTCATTATTTACAAACGTACTTACATTCTTGAGTGCAACTTCAATTGCTTCCACTGCCTGAGTAATTGTCGTCGGTAAGTAGCTTGTAGTCCCTTCTTTTACTAAAGAACGTGAAATCCCCCTAAGTGCTTCTTCCGTAGCATCCATCATGTCAAAACCAGCTGATCCATGAATATGCATATCGATGAAACCGGGCATAATTATCCAATTTTTTGAAGTTCCATCTATATAGACATCTGCCTCTACTTGTAAAGCTTGTCCTATTTGTTCAATTTTACCCTCTCGGATAAATAGATCTCCAATACACTCTTGGTCATAATTCACAATAGTTACATTTGAAATGAGAATGGTTTGTTTCATTTATAACACCTCCGCAGTTTGCTTAGTAACAGTATAGATTAATAAAACCTAAAAGGATAAAGAAAAGCCGTTTAATGTGGAATCCCATATTAAACGGCTTTTTCAATTAAATCAATTTGAATAAAAGTAAGTAGCAATCAAATATAATTAACGTTGATTTTCGCTCTAGGCGGACGCTTTCTGCGCAAGGCTTCAATCTCCTAATTACTGCGAAAACATATGCTCCCTCAGTTACTCTTCGCCAAAACATAGGTCAGCTTGCTCTGGAGTCGCGCCTTGCTCTCCAATAAATGAAATGAAATGAAATCAACTCAATTAATAACTATTTACGAATTTTATCAATTTCGTCAGCAACAAATTGTACGCTTGTTCCTACAATAACTTGAATACTTTTCGGTCCCACTACATTAATACCTGGAACACCAGTGTCTTTAATTTTCTTTTGATCGACCTTATCCATGTCTAATACTTCTACACGTAAACGGGTTGTACAGTGATCTACAGAAGCAACATTCGCATCTCCACCTAGACCATCATAAATTCTAGCTGCCATATTTGAAAACTTATCATCAGTTGAAACTTCAACAGTATCATCCGTCTCATCTGTATCATCTTCTCTACCAGGAGTTTTTAAGTTAAACTTCACGATTAAGAATCGGAATAAGAAATAATAGATAACTGCAAATACTAACCCTTGAAGTACTAGCATAAGTGGTTGATTTGCTATAGGTACACTAAGACTCAAAAGGTAATCGACAAGTCCTGCACTAAATCCGAAGCCTGCTGTCCAGTTAAAGGATGCAGCGATGAATAAAGATAAACCTGTTAATGCTGCATGAACTACATAAAGGGCAGGAGCTAAGAACATAAATGCAAATTCTAACGGTTCAGTTACACCTGTAAAGAAGGCTGCAAAGCCAGCTGCAAGCATAAGAGAAGCTGCTTGTTTTTTTCTTTTCGTTTTAGCTGTATGATACATCGCGAGAGCTGCCGCCGGTAACCCGAACATCATAATCGGGAAGAATCCAGCCTGATACATACCAGTTACACCCTTAACACCTTCACTTGCCCAGAACTTACCAATATCATTAATACCAACTGTATCAAACCAAAATACTGCGTTTAGTGCATGATGCAATCCTGTAGGTATTAGAAGTCTATTAAAGAATCCATAAAGCCCAGCACCTACTGCTCCTAGATTACTAATTGATTCACCAAAGTTAACTAAACCACCAAAAACGATTGGCCAAATATAAAATAGTGCTGCAGAAGCAACTAACATTGCAACAGCTGACATGATAGGAACTAAACGTTTTCCACTGAAGAATGCTAAGAAGTCAGGTAATTTTACGTGACTGAAGCGGTTGTACATTACTGCAGCGACAAGACCAGAAAGAATACCTATAAATGCATTATTAATTTTTCCAAATGCAGGATCAACGTTCTCCACATCGATTCCTTGTAATAATGAAACTGTTCCACTTGAAAGCATTGTTGTGACAACTAGGAAAGCAACTAATCCACTTAAAGCAGACGCACCATCCTTTGCTTTGGACATCCCGATTGCAACTCCTACTGCAAATAGAATAGGAATATTGTCGAGGATGGATCCGCCAGCTTTTATCAAAAAGGCAGCTAAGACATTTCCAGATCCCCAACCTTCATGATCGATCCCGTATCCAATACCCATTAATATAGCAGCTGCAGGTAGTACAGCAACTGGAAGCATTAAAGAACGTCCCAGCCTTTGTAAAAATTTCATCATAATCTTTTTCCCCCTTTTTACTGTTCATAAATAAAATATAATAATATAAAATAATGCCAAATTACTAAACTTGCTTTCTTAAACGTTCAATATGCAGTGCAATATAGCCTAACTCTTCTTCGGGAAACTCAATACCATGTTCATCCTTCAGTTCTTTTGCTATGTGAGTTGCACAACTATAACCAACCGGGAATTTCTTTTGAATCATTACTAACATTTCTTCATCCATCATATGAAGCTCAGACTGATTTAACCTTGTTAATGCAAAACGCAGATGGGTAATTAATCGATGATAGGAAATGTCGTTTTCCTCCATCTCAATGTTCAAGTACTGTTTAATCGATAAAACCATACCTTTTATTAAATTCGTTTGTCTTATAGTCTGATGTAAATCCCCCCCTTGAATTTTCATCGTATGTATGTGAAGCGCTATGTAAGCCGCTTCATCAACAGGCATTTCTACCTGACACGTATTATTTATATGCTGGATTGCCCAAAGACCGATTTCAAACTCCGATCTATATAAAACACGAATCTCATGGAGTAATCTGTTATTAAGATTAATACCATCCTTAGCTCGTTCAATTGCAAACGAAATATGGTCTGTCAACGCTATATGAATATGCTCATTCAATCTTGTGTTTAAATATTCTTCAGCGTAGGTGATTATTTCTTCTGAGATAGTAAAATGTTCTTCTGGAATTCTGCTTAATAGCTGCACTAACTTGTCATTTTCTTGCATGACAAAAATCTTCTCAATTTTGGAACCAATGATAATATCATTTCGTTTCTTTTGAAAAGCTATGCCAGAGCCAATTGCTATTTTTTCTCTTCCATCTTGTATAACAATCACAGCGTTATTATTAAGTATCTTTGTGATCTTAATGGAAAGTCAGCCTCCTTTCACATACTTACCATCTGCACTTACTTCGAAGAAACAGACATTACTAACGTTTCACCCGCAACACTTGCTGTGTCATCAGCATATTCTACAGATCTATCTGTACTATTAGTAATTACGATTGGTGTAATAATACTTGGCACTTTATCTTTAATAAAATCCCAATCCACTGCCATAATCTTTTGTCCGACAGAAACTACGTCTCCTTCTTTTACAAATACATTAAAACCTTCACCTTTTAATGTAACCGTTTCCAATCCGACGTGAATTAGCAGCTCAGTATCATCTTTTGTACGAATCCCTATAGCATGCTTTGTTTTGGAGATTAGCACAACCGTACCATCGATTGGCGCGACAACATCTCCTCCGATTGGCATAATAGCTACTCCCTCGCCCATCATTTTTTGGCTAAAAACTGGATCTGGTACCTGTTCTAAAGGAACTACTTGACCATTTAGTGGTGCGAATACTTGTACTTTGTTTTTTTTCATAAATTTAGAAAACATTAGTAGAACTCCTTTGTGTAGATGTATTTTCTAGTTGTAAAAAAACCGTTTTATTAATATATATTGATTCAAGATGCCTATAAGAACATAAAAAGACATGGGGCAAAGGAAAAGAATAATAATATTCTCTCTCGTTTTACCACCATGCCTGAAAGTTCAGTAACATGTGACCAATATGTGTATTTATAATCCGATAATATCATCAAAGGTTCAAGAATGCAACCTAAATTTATGTGATCGAAAACATCTACAGTTTAATAAAGAAAAGTTCTTCCTTTTTCCGAAATTTTATGTGCAAGTCGAATCGTTGAAACTGCTAACTCTGCGTATGTTACTTCTTTTTTAGGATTGAATGTACCTTCATCTGCCTCTAATAAAGCAGTCGAGTTAGCTAATGCGACATAACCTAGGAGTTCCTTTTGTACTTTATCAGCATCTGTAAATGGAAGTTTATAGATTGTAGAATTTTCAGCTGCCTGCTCCAGTCCTAATGCCCGTATATACCAAACCGCTAACTGTTCTTTACTAATCGATTCATCTATTGCAAAGTTCTTCGTATCAGGTTTTATTACACCCATTTCAACAGCGCGCTCAACGGATTGATATAATGGATGTGCAGCATCTATATTTTCGAATGTTTGTTTCTGATTCTCCTGCTCAGGATAATAATAGCCATCATACATATAAGTTAGTGATTTCATAATTACCTTTAGAGCTTCTCCTTTTGAAATAGAAGCATCTCCATCAAACTTTTTTGGATCTTTTATATCTAACACATTTGTGCTAATAAGATAATTTAACTCATCTTCTGCCCATGGATGTGAAACTTGTGTTGATGTATTTTCTCCGTAAAGACTTTGCCATTCTCCAGTGATAGCATCTAGAGAACTAAAAGACTTGTCATTAAATAGTGGTGAGTAAACAAGATCATAATGATTATTATCTTGTTTATGGTCTGTCTTCATATAATTTAGTTTTAAACTTAAGGCCTTATTCAATATATTTTTCGCTTCTTTTTCTGAAATAGCCTTTTCTGGCGATGGCCAGTTTTCTACCTCTTGATAATTTACATAAAGATTATTTAACGAACCATCCTTCGTTACACCTACACTAATATAATCACCAGAAACAATCACTCCGTTTGCAACTCTCGGAAAATTAAACATATATCCCCCTTGCATTTCATCCAAATATGCTGCTTCCATAGGTTTTGCATAGTTATGCAGGTAAGATGGAACCCATTTCTTAATATAGGCAATTGCTTTTTCAAGAGCCTGTTTCTCCGACAATGGCTTCACTTCACTAGGCTTCTCTCCTAGTTGCTCTAAAATTTGACTCTTCATATTTTGGTACTGGATGACTTCGCCTGTTTGTTTATTAATTTCTAGGCTTGCTCCTGTACCACCACCATTTGGTAAACTGTACATATATTGAATACTTATAACTTCCTGTCCATTATAATTATCGATCTCTCTAATTGATTCTATGTTCAATTTAACATCTTTCAAATCGACTTTTAGTAGTTGTTCAGCTACTTTTTTTGCCTCTTCCATAGTTGTCCCTCCCTCTTTCTTTGTTGGGAGTGGTTTTGATGCCAGCATAACTATATTTGATTTCTTAGGAAAGGCTGTTGAGTATCCATTTAATGTTAGATATTTTCCAGATGAAGCATGTACTCCAAGAAAATTAGGTGACGGCTGATAAACAAGTCGAACATGGCGTTCACCGGTTTGGTTATCTGTTTCTATCTGATATTGTTTTTCTACGTATAGATTTTCTTTTATCTTTTTTAATATGGCATCCTTTGCTTGGGCTTTTTTTACATCATCAAAGGTAGATGCTTTGTTAGAGTTCAGATTTCTATAAAAACCAACTATCTCTCCATTACCTAAAACTGAAACTTCTATTCGTTGATCAGCAATAGAAACTTTGTTTTTTAAGCGAGTGTAAGAGAATGAGTATCGGATAGGTTCAGTTAATAATTGAGTCGGATAATATCCATAAGCATCTGTTTCTAATTGGTATTCCCCACCCTGAAGATATTTTTTCATAAAATCTCCTGCAATTTTCTGTGCTTCCTCTTTGGAAACTTTAGCTGGAAAGAGTGCATCTGTTACAGTCGCCGGTTGATAAGAAAAATTCTCTATTTGTAGATCCTTTCCTACAAATGAAACATTTCCATATAACTGCTTTCCGTTGATGGTTTTCGTAAAGTATAGATCATAACGCATTGTCTCTTCACCAGGGTAATAATATCCACCGTTCATTTGAAAATCAGCATTCGTTATAAAATCGAATTGCTTCGGAAACAATCCACGAAACTTCTTGATCAAATCTTCTTTTGTGAAAACATTCTCTGTTGATGCTGCTTTAATTTGTACAGGCAGTTGTTCATTCAAAGTTGAAGTTGCATTTACGTTAGCAGAAAAAAGTCCAAATGATAATGCAGAAGCCCCTAATATGATACCAACATGTTTAAAACCCATAAAAAAATCTCTCCTTCTTTTGCAGTCTTTGAATTCTATGATTGACGAAGAAAGAAAATGCCAATTATTTGATATGGAACTATTTAATCCAATTAAAGTGCAATTGAATTATAATGAGTAAATAGGAGGTGAGTAATTTTTCTTTCATACGTTCAATTCGAAAAATATACCAATTTTTTGTAGATAGACCTCTTGACAGCGGGACTATTATAAATAATCTTTATCAGATTTCACATGTTATTGGTTCTGGTAGCTATGGAATTATTTATTATTGTAAAGATATACAAACAAATGAAATAAAAGTCCTGAAACAACTGCGACCGAGCAAAAATCGAACAAAAAGCGGAGTAGCTTTATTTGAAAACGAAATTTCGATTATTAGTAGGTTGCAACACTCTAACATGCCACAGTTTTACGAAGCTTTTTCAGTGAATGGTTCTTATTTTTACTCGATGAATTACATAGAGGGTATAAACATGGAGGACTTGATCTTCTCAATAAATCAAACATTCAATAGCATTTATATTAGATTTACTTTCTTTAATAGATCACTTACACGAAAGGTATATTCTCCATGGAGATATACGAATTTCTAACATTTTAACTAACAAAGGTAAACTTTTCCTTATTGATTTTGGCTTGTCAAAGGTAGAACAGAACGACTCCAAATTTTTAGAGATGAAACAAGGGGACTATTATGATTTAGGCGAAGTACTCCTATATTTACTATACACGACCTTTTCTTCGAAAAATAAAAAAGCCCTTCCTTGGACAGAAGAACTTTCATTAGAAAAGAAAACTGTTAAATTACTGAAAAAATTACTACAAATCGATGAAGCCTATACCACCTTTGAATGCATTGTAAAAGATGTAGAAGCTGCACTTTTAGAAATCACTAAAAATTAATTTAGCTACTACTGCGTCCTTTACGTTTGTAGTAGTTACTCCCACCTAACGGATTACGTTTAAATCGGTTACTACTGCTGCTACTTCCTCGTTTATAATAGTTTCTATGACGATCGCTGCTGCTCCCTTTACGATAATGGCCATGTTTGCGCTCACTACTTCCTCTGGAAGCATTTTTGATTTGTTTCATTATTTTCTTAAACATAAAACCCTCTTTTCTTATTATTATATTTAGTCTATCATAGCAAGTCTAACTAACTTACTGAATTACTTTTTTAGCTATTTCACTGTTATGCATCTTTAGATAATAAACGTAATCTATATGAATTCATGGCTGTTTCACCAAGTTGGTCAAGCAAATTATAGTTAGCAACAGCACCTACCATCGCTCCAATTCCGGGTAGTAATTGGAACATTTTCACAAGATCAATATAATCCCGATATTCCTGTTGAAAGTCTCTCCAATCCATCTCACCAATTAAATGCTTTTGCTGCTCCCAGTTTTCTATTATTTCCAACGTTTCTTTTCGTTTTTCCTCACTAGAAAAAGCTAAAAGGAATATATGCAAAATGAAAAGTCGTTCCTCGTATTCATCCGTATCAAACCCATAAACCCCAGCTGCTTCAAATAGAAATTTCATTTTAATGGATAACAGTAGTGGAAAGTCAGCAAGTCCAAGGAAAATACCTCCCGCCCCCGTTCCTGCCCCTTCTACAACGGCCGTTTTCCTAAACGTAGTGAGTTTTTCCTTTAATAGGTCATCCCGCTCCTGAAGGCTATGCTCTAGTGGTAGCCTTTTTTTCATCTTTATATTCGAGCCAACTAGCGTTGCTTTTACCATGGTTTTAATGCTTTCGGTCATGACTTGGTGGACCTTTTCAGGGATAATCCCATTAATCTTTGATTGTATGTTTTTAGATGTACGCCCTATTAGTCCAGTTCGTTTTGTCATTTTCCTCTTCCAAAGAAAAAGTTCCTCCTCAACTTTCCATCTATATGTATCCATCTTTTCATACCCCTTATCTATTACTATTATGATTCATTATAGCTTATTACAGTTGTTATTAAATTGGTCCGAGGGTCGGTTGTCTCTCCGTCTGAAGAAGTAGTGGAAAAAAGCGGAAGCATAATTGGTATTTGGAAGTGTTAATGGAGCTTATTGCAAGCTCTAATCTACTGAAGTCGTCGTCTTCCATTACAATCACAAAGAATGTAGTAACTAAGTAATAATTTATATTCAGCCTTTCTATTAAACACGTTGTATTATTTCTTAAAACCAGCGAGATATAGTTGTAAAAAAAACATGATACCTATTGAATCAGGTACCATGTTCTCATTTAATTAGCTATTATCTTTTTTTCTGTTTAGTAAAGTTATTTTTCTCAAGCTTAATATATGCTGCTGAGACACGCTCGAACTCTTCTTCGCTTTCCATCATGACAAAGTTATTGTCGTCGTTTACTCGGAAAAAGAAAATACCTATTTCTTCTTCTGAATCTTCTTGTATGTCCTCTATAAAACTAACTGCTACGTACTCAGTGTCTTCTATATTCAAATAACCTAAAACCTTCATTTCCTGTTCTTGATCATTTTCGTCTAACACCTTAAATGTTTTGCCAATATCTAGTTTACCTTCATTCTGTAACATCCCTTATACCTCCTACCAAAACTACCTTACTTGTGAATTGAAAAAAAGAGGAAATACTCCTCTCTTTCTAATTCCCTATTCTTCGTCTTCTACCGCTTCTTCAGCCTCAAGAAATGCTGCAGATACTTTTTCAAATTCCTCATCCGTTTCGATTTCCGCTAAGTCTTCTCCTTCAACCACTTGGAAAAAGAAAACGTCCATGTCTTCGTCTGTTTCTTCTTGAGTATCCTCCGCAAAAGCAACCGCTGCATATTCTTTATCTTCAATTGTTAGAAGCCCGATTACTTCGATTTCTTGTTCGCGATCATCTTCATCTAATACTGTTAGGATTTCTCCCACTTCGATGCTACCCATTTTTTCTTCCATTCAAAATTCCTCCTCATATTGTTACGATATTCTTTCTATCATTCATTTACCCACTACTGCTTTCATTTACACAAAATTTATCAACCTGTTACGCCCATATAGTATTTCACATACTAATGGTTTTATTCGCGATTCATTGTATATCCAAATCATCTCACATTCGCTCGTCTTTAGCAAAAACCTACTTCTTTTAAATTATATGCTTAATGACGCACAATATAATTCTTATAGAATAATGTTGTCTTTTAGTTGGAACATGCAGATTTGAAAATCCCCCCCAAAATGTTTGTTTTATTCTTTCTAAGATTTCCATAGTTGAATGATAACAAGCTAACTTGGAAATAATTAAATAAACATTTAGGAAGAGGAGTTTTGATGAAAACAGCAGATCTTCATCTAAAAGAATTTATTAAATCCTATGAATTTCTACCATCATCACTTGAAGAGAAAACAAAAATATTGAAAAAAATCTATAAAAATTGTGATGATATAGTTTTTCATCCTTTTTTCTCTAAACAATCTGCTTATCTTCTTATTTTTGTAAGTGGACTATGTGACGAAGAAAAGATACATGAACATATTGTTAGACCAATACAACATACAAGCATAGTGTCCCCAGAATTACCGTTGATTATATCTCATGTAACAAATATAACAAATACAAAGATTCTGTCTAATACACTTGAAATTATTGACGAGATTGCAGATGGAAATGCCATTCTCTTTAATGATATAGAAAATAAGGCAGTTTCCTATCGTATTACGAGTTATGAAAAAAGATCAATAGAAGAGCCCCAAGCGGAATCTGTTATTATTGGGTCAAGAGAAGGATTTATTGAGTCAGTCAGTACAAACTTGTCTCTTGTTAGAAGAAAAATAAAAACTCCTTCTTTAAAAATGAGTTCTATGGTAATCGGAACATATTCTCATACTTCTATTTATATATCTTATATCGAAGGTATCGCCAGTTTACAAATTGTAGAGGATGTAAAAGAAAAGTTAAAGAAGCTTAATGTTGATGCCGTTCTTTCTAATGCTTCTATCGAAGAAGCATTAGAAGATAATTGGTCTTCTCCGTTTCCACAAGTTCAATACAGCGAACGGCCGGAAGTGGTAGCCGCTGCCCTTTTAGAGGGAAGGGTAGCTATTTTTATCGATGGTGTTCCATTTGTTTTAATGGTCCCAGTCACACTCTTTACCCTTTTGCAAACCCCTGAAGATTACACAGAAAGGTTCATAAACGGAACACTTAGTAGGTGGCTTAGATACTTTTTTCTAATGGTTGCATTACTGGCACCATCAGCTTATATAGCTATTTTGACTTTTCATCAAGAAATGATTCCTACTACACTTTTACTACGCATAGCGCAGAGTAGAGAGGAAATCCCTTTTCCTGCATTTTTAGAAGCTTTAATCATGCAAGTGATATTTGAAGTACTTCGAGAGGCTGGAATTCGTTTACCAAAACAAATGGGTTCAACGGTAAGTATAGTAGGCACTTTGGTCATTGGACAAGCAGCGATACAAGCAGGACTAGTTTCAGCGCCGATGGTTATGATTGTAGCTATCACTGGTATTTCTTCATTCTTGTTACCTCAGTATACACTAAGTATCGTACTTAGATGGATTCCGTTTCCGGTAATGTTTCTTTCTGGAATGTTGGGACTAGTGGGGCTAATGCTAGGAGTATTAATATTTACTAGCCATCTTTGTTCACTAAAATCATTCGGTCTTTCTTATTTAGCACCCTTGGCTCCAAATGATTCTTCTTTGTTAAAGGATGTATTAATAAGAGTACCTCTTAAATTTATGAAAAAAAGACCGAGTATCTATTCATCCATTAATCCTAATCGACGAAATGAAGGGAAATAAATGCGCAGAAAACATCTTAATTCTTTAAAAATATATATTACTCTTATATTAACTTCAATTATTCTCTCCGGTTGTTGGGACGTTATGGAAGTCAACGATTTAGCAATAGTAATTGCTACAGGTATTGATCAAATAGAGGATGAACAAATAGAAGTAACTTTTTTATTATATGTACCTAATCCTTCAGGGGCTGCGAGTGGAGAAGTAAGTGGCTCTAGTAAAAACTCATATTCAATTTCAATGACTGGAGATACATTTTCAGATGCTGTTATGAAGCTTGAATCTGAAGTACCTAGAGAAATCTTTTGGGGTCACTCAAATATTTTTATCTTTGGAAGTGAGCTTGCAAAAAAAGAACTTGGTAAGCAGATAGATTTTCTTGTTAGAACAGCGGAACCAAGAGAACAATCTCAAATTTATATTAGCCAAGACAAAGCTAAAATAGAAGTAAATAAGTTTGTAAGTATAAACACCGCCGAATTGTTTAGTAAACTTCCGAAGTCTCGTTATTTAAAATCGATTACATTAAAAGACATAGAGGAAATGCTTGTAAATAATTCTCAAGCTGGCCTCGTTCCTATTAGCGATACTAACAGTGTTAAAACTTCAGCAGATACAATTGACTCTTTTGCGGTCAAAGGGTCCGCTATTATCTACCAAGGAAAAATGATTTCAAGTATCTCCGGGGAAAAAGATATTGGCAGTCAATGGCTATTATTTCCGAAGACAAATACTCCCATTAACATTAATCCGGATGGGAAAAATGGTAAAGTGTCTGCAGAAACGATTAAAAAATCTACTAAAGTAACCCCATTATTAGAAGATAAAACATGGAGTATAAAAATTAAAGTAAAGACAGATTTATTGATTCTACAAAATTCCACTTCTCTTGACATATATAATCCTACTGTGATGAATCAATTGAAGAAAGAGTTTTCTAAGAAAATAAAAGCCGATATAGAAGAATTCATAAATCATATACAAAAAGATTTAAAAGCTGATGTCCTTCAATTTTATGAAGCATTTCATCGAAGCTATCCTAAAGAAACTGATGATGTAAAAGAAAACTGGGAAGAACAATTTGAAAATATAAAGGTATCCATCCAAGTGGAAGTAAAAATTAAAAATCCAGGAGTTACAAACCTAAATATCGAGAATAAGTAGAGCAGGTGTTATTGCTTTGAATGATAATGTATTGACATACAAACAATTATTTTGGTTATTTTTAAGTATGCAGGTAATTATGAATATGCTGCTTACACCCTCAGGTTCAATAATGGTAGCCCAACAAGATGCTTGGTTGTCCGCTTTAATAGCAATATTAATTTCCTTACTTACTTTGTGGACTTCTATTAAAGTGTGCACTAGATATCCAAGTATGGATTTTCATGTAATTATTGAAACTATTGCTGGGAAATGGATCGGTAGAATATTATCCATATTTTTATTAATTTCTTTTACTATTGTATTAGCAGTAATGCTTAGACAATACGGGGAATTTGTATCGGGCACAGTTTTACCAAATACTCCTATTAGTGTAATAATATTTTGTATCTTAGTCACTGCCATATATCCAACCTTTCATGGATTAGGTGTTATAGGTCGTCTAGCAGAGATTTTTGGACCCATTCTTTTGTTGGGAATTATATCTCCTATACTTCTCGGCATAGTAAATATGGATGTAAAACATCTACTACCCTTTTGGTATGACAGTGGTATTTTAGCTATTATAACCGGTTCCTTAGGACCTGCTGCTTTTTTAACAGATTGTGTATTAATATTATGGATTTTTAATCTTAGTGAATTTCATCCAAATAAAATAAAGTATTTGGTGTGGGGTATTATTACAAGTGGTTTACTATATTTATTATCTGTTACATCGATTATCGCTACGTTCGGAGTTAAAATCGCTTCTACTCATCTATATCCATTTCTAATTTTAGAAAGGTACATTTCAATCTTCGGGATGATCGAAAATTTAGATGCAATTGTGATAACGGTTTGGATATTAAGTATCTTCTTGAAAATTTGTTTATATTTATTTGTAACTAGTTATGGTTTTTCAATGTATACAGCTAAAATAAATAGACACAAAATGGTGTTTTATATAGCTGGTATAGCATTTTTTCTATCTCTACTACCAAGGAATGTTGTTGATATATCTATCGAGTTTCCCCAAGTAGTTGGAATACCATTTATTTTACCTTTTTGGGTAATTCTCCCCTTATTTCTCAGCCTAACAATTTTTATAAAAGATAAAATAAACAAGACCCAATAAGCACTTTGTTATTTTAACAGGGTTTACTCCAACCTTTACATTGTCCATGCAATTAAGTAGGATAGTGAAGATACTACTACATTGTCCCCAATCTTATCATCTGGATCAATAACTGTAGCTATTCCGCCTGTCCAAACATTGGAACTAAATTCCTTTAACTTATTTTTGCATCTTGTAAAATCCAATCTACTGCGGTTATTAAATCTGGAAAGACAGCATCCGCAATAGGGTCACTGTTGCCTAAGAAAACTCCCTTTGTGCCTGCTTTTTTTCCTGCAATAATATCTGTGTCAGTGTCACCTACCATATAGGATTTAGACAAATCGATATTATATTTTTTACCAAGGTCTACGATTAGTTTGCTATTTGGTTTCCGACATGCACAACCAGATTTTGGCTTATGAGGACAGTACACCACTTCATGAATGGTGGCACCTTCCTTTTTTAATACTGCAATCATATGATCATGGATTTTTTGCAGTTGAGATTCCTTCATAAATCCCAATCCTACTCCACCTTGATTGGTAACGACAAATATATGATCGAATACAGCATTTAATTTCTTAATGGCTTCGGGGACACCATGTAAAAAGTAAAGTTGCTCTGGCCTGTTCACAAATTTAACTCTTTCTGTTAAAACCTCATTTATAACACCGTCGCGGTCCAAGAATACAGCAGTCTTCATGTGCAACACACCTTTGTTTAAATTTTTCTACTCCCATTTAGTTATTCCCCAAACTTGCTCTGTTTATTTTATTATCCTCGGTAAATCATCGTAATGGATGTCCCCGATACATTGTAGTCTATAAAACCTAATTGCCTATAGATATAAACTGCACTCGTGTTCTCAGGGTCTACACTTAAGGATAGAGATTTATATCCATCCTCCAAAGCCTGTTTCATTATCTTTTTCATAAGTAATATCCCTATTCCTAGTTTTCTAGCTTCTTTAGTTACTGCTATTCCTAATTCGGGAGTTCTATTGTCAACATAGCCATATCCCTTATTTGATTCATCAAATAATCTATACCAAACTGCTCCTACAGCTTGGTTATTTTCATCTATTGCTATTAATGCAGTATCACCTTTTCTTCCCCATTCTTCATAATATTTTTTAATAGAGGGGGAATTTAATAGTTCTTCTTTGTTCTTAACGTTTTCGGGAATATAAATAGATTCATATAACATATCCTTCATGAATTCGAGTTCGTTTTTCTTGATACTTCTAATAATTATCAAAGTATAATCACCTCTATATCAGCCTATTGCTTACTTCTACAAATCTATAATTATCCCTGCAAGTTTTTATTTAATCTCTACAACAAATGTATAAGATACTTCCCCATTTGACCATTCCGCAAGTACTTCGAATACATACTTCCCGGCATTTTCTGGTGCTTTAATATGGTTATTACTTACTGAAACCTTTTTTTGTCTTCCATTTTCATCCCAAAGATAAACAGTTATTGTTGGTTCAGCTTCTACATTAATATGAATGGTCTCACTTTGACCGATTAGAATTGCCTTAAAGTCATCTGCAATTTGATAGGGGGAAGCTGCATCAGTTGCTATAACTTGTGTCTCCATTCCTTCATTTCTTTCCCACTTGTAATTCCCTGTTGCAATATCATATTGTTTCCCATTAACTTCTATTATTCCTGCCATGGTAGGTGGGAAATCATCTTCACTTTCTTTTTCAATTGACTCCTCCGAACAAGCTGTCATTATTAATGATAAACCTAACAAAGTGACTGCTAAAATTCTTTTCATTGGATTTCCCCCTTTATAAAAGTTAGACTATTCATACCAAATAATGTTACATATTTCTACCAAAAAAGTTGAAAACCAACATCCGCTGATTTTCAACTCTATTTTTACTTCATATATTTTTGTACTAATTCATAACAGCGTTCTTTCGTCAGCTGTGCCTGTGTAGCAACATATATAGTAGCCTCCATCGTTCCACCTTCAAAAACAGAAGACTCCTCTTTTGCCTTTTGATCTCTTTGCTTAATCCAATTCCGCTGTTCCTCTTTTAGACTACTCATTTCATTTGCAGATAGCTGTTTTTTCAATACTCCATAAATCTCATTAAGAGCATTATCCCATTTTCTGAGAATTTCAGACTTCGCTTCGTGCATCTCGGTTTGTGTACCACTGTTGTATTGATTGTTTAAATCACTTAGACTATTTTCAATGTCATTTAGCTGCTTTAAATATTTCTCTTTTGTGCTATGGAGATTTACAGTTTCTGTTTTTTCTTTAGTTACAGGTTTTTCCTTCACTACTGGCTTTTCATTCGTATTCTTATTTTCCTCTACTATATCATTGCTTTTATCTTCTTCAACAATTGTAGTTTCTTCTAATTTATTTTCTTCATCCACACTTGACTTTTCTGTTTCCGTTTCACTGCTTAGCTGATCCGTTTCTGGAGTCTGTTCTGTCTCCTCATTATTGCACCCAATCAATAAAACCATTGGTATTAAAAAAACTAGTAAATTCTTCATTGTCTCCTCCTGATGTATGTTCTTTAAAGTCGTTATTTATTAGACGTTGCACGAGGTTAAAAAGTTTGGTAATTCAACTATTTTTTTCCGCTATTTTCTTTAGTTCCATAGAACGGGAAATAATAAATTTTTCCATATATCTTTCTAAAAATAATTTATCTGCCAAAACTCCTAAAATACCTAAAGGAGATTTATACTCAAATGTATCAACCATTAATGTGCCTTCAGGTACTTCTAGAAAATCATGTGTATGAATGAATGATTGAAAAGCACCCTTTACCATAATATCTTTAAACTGATTTGGCCTTTCCATCCATACTATTTTAGCAGTAAGTCTTTGTCGAATACAGAAATGTGTAGCTTCCCAGGTAACTGTATCACCTTGCTTTAGTAAACCATACATCACTCCTCCTACTGCTCTTTCATTTGTGTGGAAGGTTGTTTTTGTATGGACTTCTACGTTCCTTGCCAAGTCAAAACAAGTTTCTTTCGGAGCATTTATGATTAGTTTATGTACAATTTTAGGCAAGTACTCACCCCTTTTTTTAAAGCCAATTATGTTCCTTAGCAGATTCTTCCGCTAACTTTATGAGGTTAGTTCTTTTGGGATTGTTAGGTTCAATCTTCTCTATTAATTGCAAGGCTGTTTCAAAGTTAAACTAAACATAGCCCGTTTTTTCAAAATCAACGGAATATGGCTCCATCTTTTTCACTTTCGCTAAAAACCATATTGTATAAGAATCTGTAGAATCCCAATACCATAAAGCAAAAGGGATTTTCTCTTCTTCTAATAAAATTCCCACTTCTTCCATAGCCTCACGTTCTAAAGCCTGGTCAATGCTTTCATTTCCTTCTAACCTTCCTCCTATTGTCGTCAAAAGTTGTTCATCTCTATCCCACGACATAAGAATATTGCCATTTTCCGTAAATGGAACACAATGAACTCCTGCAATTTTTTTATCAGTCGGCAAAGCATCTATTTTAGTTAGCAATTTCACACCCACTCTCTATCCTTTAGTCCAAAAGTAATCTACTATGGAAAATAACGAACCTAAAACAATTAGGAGCATTCCAAAACTACTTCCCGAATCTCCCGGTTTCAATACGAATGCAATTCCAAATAAAATCATCGTAATACCTAGACCTATAACCCTTGTATAAATTCTACCATTTGTTATTTTTCGATTGCTAAGTATAATAGCACCAAGTGCACATAATGTTATTCCATAGAGAGTTAGCATAATATTTCCAGCTTTTTCAAATGAATTAATTGTTACATTTATAAATAACACTCCAAAGAGTATGGATATTACACCAATAAAAGTTTTCATACAGCCTCCAAATTCCTTATTTCCCCAACGAAAAACCTTCTAGCAATCGTCCCCCAAAAGGCTCCATTGCTGCCTCAACTAAGTGAATTACCCTTTCTTTAGCACCTGTTGTATAGTATGTCTCAAATGCTTCAACAAATTGAATAGTGTAGTCTTCGTCATATGCCCTTAAAGAGCGAACAATCCATTTAGAAGTTCCTATCCAATGACGGTTGCTCCTTAAAACAAATTCACTTACAAGTTCTGCTAATGCGTTTGCGATGAATATTTCTTCTCCTCTATTTGTGCATCCTATAAAATCATCAAGTGTATCGGTAAGAAAATAACGTTTTATTTGTAAAGTTACTTCGGACCATTCTTCCGGACCTTCCTTTAGCAATTCTATGGCTTCTTCTCTTATAATTTCAATTACTCCATCATCTTTTAAGATAATTCCCTCCGACACCATCCTCGGCAGAGAAGGGCGTGCACGCTCTCGATCACTCTCAAAAAACGACTTATAGGAGCTTGTATTATGTACAAACACTTCAATTGGCCAATTGAATTCGATAAGCGATTCTCTATAAGAAGAAGGAACTGTTTCATCAAAAATCACAATATCTAAGTCTGATGTATCTGTTTCCTCTCCCCGAACGACGCTTCCTGCTAACAAAGCTCCGTTACAATTTGGAAAATATTTATGTATAAACTTTTGGGCTGCCTCAATTGGTTTATCTTTATTCATGTCTATCAACCTCCTCCTTAATAATTTCTATAGCAGGGAGGAAAACCTTTAAAATACGTAAAATCTAGTATTCTCTCAGACCACTTACTGTTAAACGACGATAAATTGATGCAAGAAAAAGGTGAGCTCGTATTGAACTCACCTTACGTGTACTAATTATTTTTTCTTTTGTTAGATGGGTTTTTATTAATTTCATTCGTTATCTTATTTTTTGAAATCTCCACAAACTCTTCTGAAAATTCCTCGTCAGGATTATTCGTGGGATTTTTATAAAGCTCGTAACTATTATGCGTTCTTACATTGATTGTCTTTTTGTTATTTTTACTCATGAATATTCACCTCCTAGAGTATAATTTGCTCTAGCTAGATGGTTTTATGCCTACTGTGTAAGTGTATATTCAAGTTCACTTACTCTCTTGTTATTCATTCTTTTGCTTTTTTATTTCTTTAGCTATTTTTCTCAAAGCTTTTTTGGACCCTCTTTCCATGTCATGCGCGAATTTCCTTTCCGCATAGCTTACAAATAATGTAGATAGGTCATATCCTTCGGGGTATAAGTCGGATGCTTTGCTCTCCAACACCATTCTTTTTACATTTTGCTTTATTACTTCATTTTTATAGAAAACGGACACATTATTCTGTTGATCCTTTTTCTCATACACGATCCCAAAATCGTCAAATTCAAGTAATTTAACTCTGTCACCTTTTTCAAAATTGTATGTTTCTACTTCCGATTCCCTATGAGTAGTTGGTTTTTTAATCTTATTTTCTCTCACACGTTCTAAATCATATGTTTTGTTTTCCATATAACTTTGTGCTTTTTTTAGAACTTTCTCTTGAATATCCATTTTTTTAGAAATCCATAGCGCATTACTTTCCCCTGATTTTCCAATGAGTAGCTTATACATTGGCTCCAATGCTTCACTATTAAACAGCATCGCCGCATTCATAAAGTCACTATGGATTTCTGAGTAGCGCTTTATCTCTCCATAGTGGGTCGTTGCGACGGTAATACAGCCCATTTGATAAAATTCTTCCAAGATTGCGATTGCTAGTGCTGCCCCTTCATTTGGTTCTGTTCCACTTCCTATCTCATCGAAAAGAAGCAATGTATTATTCGTGGAAACACGCATAATTTCTGAAATATTTTTCATATGAGATGAAAAGGTACTTAGTGAATTTTCAATACTTTGATTGTCTCCAATATCGACGAATAAATTATCGACCACTGCTATTTCCGTCCCAACGTCAGCAGCAATATGAAAACCAGACATAACAGCAAGAGTTAAAATACCAATTGTCTTCAGCACCACCGTTTTTCCTCCCGCATTTGGTCCAGTTATTATCAAACTACGATAATCCTTACCAATTTCAAAATCTAGAGGTACTATATTGCCAGGTAAAAGTGGATGCTTGCTATTTTTTAAATGGATAAACCCATGATTGTTTAACTTTGGTTCAATACCATCGATACTCTTACTAAATTTCGCTTTTGCAAAGATCATGTCATATTGAGCGATCAATTCAATATTAATATGAATTTGTCTAATTTCCTCCTGAATCATTCCAGAAATAGTAGCTAAAATTTGATACTCTTCTTTCGATTCTTCTGATTTAAGAGTAGCTAGCTCTCCGTTAAATTTAGTAATTGTTGCTGGTTCGATAAATACTGTAGATCCTTTAGAAGATGATTCAATAATCGTTCCCTGTACTTGGTTTTTATAGGAAGCTTTAATCGGGATAGTAAATCTGTCGTCTTTTTTACTGATAAAAAATTCCTGTATATATTCTTTGTTTGCGCTGCTTTTGAGAAATTTATGCAGCCGCTCTTCTATTTTTTCTTCGGTTTTTGCTATTTGATTTCTTATACGCTTTAACTCTCTACTCGCTTCAGAATCCACCATATTCCCTCTAATAGAAGCATTAATCGTTTCCTCAATAGTCGCAAACTCCATCATGGAATAAGCATAAGAGTGAAGAATAGGGGCAAAAAATTCTTTTCCTAACATGAATTTCTTAATCACCCTACACCCTCTTAAGAAATCTGATATTGCTACTAATTCAGACGGTCCTAAAATAATCCCTTTCTCAAGTTTCTCCATGAGGTGATTAATATTGGAGATACCCTTTAACGGAAGATGATTTTCTGCATCTAATAACTTTCTTGCCTCAGTTGTCTCGTTTAGTCTATTTTTCACCACTTTAATGTTTGGACTTGGAAAAAGATTATTCAATAGTTCCTTTCCTAAGCTGCTAACGCAGTAGGATTTCACCATTTCTTTAAGTTCGTTATATTGTAATTTTTCATATGTCATCTTATTCATTTTCTTACCTCCTAAAATAATTTAAAAATGCCCGCAAAGAAGTCTCCTACCACTCCATTTTAAAAATGGATAGAAAGCTCCTGCGGGCATCTGCCACGTATATAAATACATGACATACAAATCGTTTATAAAAAGAGGTAAAAAAAGAGCGCAGCAGGACAAATCCCACTACACTCTTCGCCTTAACATACCAATATGTTAAACGAATAAGGAATGCGGAAGCAGTCTTCAGGTAGGTATCTACATTGAAATACAATGTAGAACAAGGCGTACTAAAAAAGCTGGTTTATAACCAGGTTTTACACACCTTATTAAACTAATGTAAATTAGCTCATACCTACTTCAGACATACTCCACCACACCTTTTATTAGAATATTTACACTATAGCATCATTCAAAATGAGAGTCAATCGGGAATTGAACTTGGTATCGTGACGATGGGTTGAACCCGCGCCACTTTTGTTGAAACACGGTTCTCCATAATTTATTCCTCACTTCTTTCATAAACATCTTCTGCTGTATGAAAGCCATCCTCAATAACAGTGCTTTCGAGATTGTCTATATTTACTGCAATTGGTGCTAGCAAAACTGACGGCACTTCCTTCTTGCCGTTATTTACTTGTTGGTTCGCGGTTACGGGTTCTCCCTTTGCCATGGCCACTGCTATTTCTGCTACTTTCTGTGTTAGGATTTGAATAGGCTTATAAACAGTCATTGTTTGTGTTCCAATTACAATCCGTTGAACACCTGCTAAATCTGCGTCTTGGCCAGCTACTGGTATTTTACTAGCTAAGCCATGGTCCTCGAGTGCCTGAATCGCACCACCTGCTGTGGCATCATTTGCAGCAATTACTGCGTCAATCTGACCATTCGTAGTACGAATAGCCTGTTCCATATTAGCTTGTGCATTTGCAGGAGTCCAATCCTTCGTCCACTGATCATAGACAACATGGATATCTCCACGCTCAATATACGGTTGTAACACCTTGAATACGCCATCTTTTAAGAGGTGAGCATTGTTGTCTGTGATAGCTCCTCCTATAAAGACATAGTTTCCCTTTGGAACAAGCGCTGTCATAGCCTCTGCCTGCATTTTGCCAACTTGTTCATTATCAAAGGATATGTACATATCAAGCTCCGCGTTTTTGACAAGACGATCATAGGCAATGACTTGAATACCTGCAAGATGAGCTTTATGAACAATTGCCGCTGTAGCAGCCGCATTATGAGGAACAATTACTAATAGGTCAATGCCGCTTTGAATGAGTGTCTCTGCTTGTGAAATCTGTAACGCATCATCTCCGTTTGCAGCAACTATTTCAACTTCTGCTCCGAGGTTTTCTATAGCTTCTTTAAACAACTCACGGTCTTTCAACCAACGTTCCTCTAGCAATGTATCCATGGAAAATCCAATCCGAACAGGGTCGGCATTTTTGACAATCGGACTATCTTCTGGTCTAGGAGTTTTAGGTGCAGATGAGTCCGTACAGGCAAAAAGAAACATAATTACGCCTAACAGATAAACGGCAATGAATTTACTTTTCATCTGACTCCTCCTCTACACTTCAGCTTTTTTACTCCATAATGTTTTTCTATATTCCTTCGGAGATACTCCACACATTTTCTTAAAAACCTTGCTAAAGTAATTCGGCTCATGGTAGCCAATCTCAAAGGTAATTTCCTTTAAACTTTTCTCTGGATTATTCAATAATTTCTTTGCTTTTTCTATGCGACACTCCGTTAAATAATCTATATAGTTGACTCCAAGCTTTTCCTTAAACATTTTACTAATATAAATCGGGCTCAAATTCACTCGATATGCTAGCGCATCTAAAGAAATATCCTCATGTGAATGTTCTCTAATATACTGCTGTATCTGATGTATCTTATCGGCTTCTATTTGATCGTAATGTGTATTATATACAGAATTCATCTGTTCAAGCAGTAATAATGTCTCTGTTCGCAGCTGTCTATAATCATTTGCTTGAAAGGAGAAAAATAATGCACTTGTTTCCATTCCCATTTCATCCATTACACGATTTGCTACCCAAAGCAACTCAAGAATTCTCTGCTGCGTATAGATTAATGAATTCCCGACATTTTCATACTGCTGAATCACATCCAACAAACGAGTACGAATTGTCACCCAATCCCCGAGCCGGATATGATCAAAGAAATCTTTCTGCTGCTGCTTGATAATCTGATTATCTGTTTCTAAAGTAAGCGCTGGCACATCCATATAAAATCTATACTTAACTGCTAATGATGTATCCATAGTTGCAATAAGTGCATCTTGGTAAGATAGGCGGATATCGTCTAGATTTTCACACACCTGACCTATCCCCAAAAACCAATCTGTTCCCTGCTTCTCCTTATCCAAAGATAAGATTCCTTTTGCTAAAGCTATCGCTTGGGAACGAAAGCTTCTCTTTGAATCTCGAAAAATGATTAGAGGAAGCTGCCTCCCATTTAAAGCACCAACCCAAGCATCTCCGTATTCCCTAACCTTCTCTTTAATCGATAAATAATAATGTAGTGCACCTTCAGGTAAAACAACCACTACAACGAATTTTTCAAGTGAAGTGCGAATATCCAGCATTTCTACTAGCATATCAATATGAACCTCATGTACGTGGTCAAATAGTAATTGAGTGACAATGTCTGTTTCAGCCAAGGCTAGTGCCTGCTCCCACTTCTCGATTTGGATCTCGCTATTACTTGCCGCCTCTAGCTCCTGCTGACACTCATCCAGTACCTTTCCTACCGTTAAAACTATTTCACTAGCTTTACTTGGCTTCAATAAATAATCTTTCACCCCAAGTTTGATGGCCTGTCTTGCATAATCAAACATATCAAAAGCAGTTACCATTACAAATTTGGTAGTAGGATGTGAAAACTGAATAGTTTCAATGGCTTCTAACCCAGTCATCCCAGGCATCATTATGTCCATTAATACTATATTAGGCTGAAAGCTATCAGTTTTTTCAATTGCATTTTTTCCATTTTTCGCCTGTTCTATTAAAAGATTAGGAAATGCCTTTTGCAATATGGCCTTCATTCCTTCTCGCTCAATTGGTTCATCATCTACGATTAAAAGTCTCATCACTTACCTCCTCCCTAGTTTCTGGGATTTGTATGATTACCTTCGTTCCAATACCTTCTACACTTTCAATAGATACTAAATTATCTACACCGTAAAATAGCTGGAGCCTTTTAACTACATTTTGAAAACCAATACCAGTGGAGTGCCCTTCGTTGGAACCCATTTGTCCACTTAGTAACAATTCAATATTTTCCTGTGATATCCCTTTTCCACTATCTTCTATTTCAATAATAATCCAGGAACCATCTCTTAAAATTTTAAACGATATGGTACCTCCATTTTCTTCTGGCTCGATTGCATGAATGACTGCGTTTTCAATAATAGGTTGAAGTGTAAGACCAGGTATATTGACATGCAAACATGATTCATCGATAGTTTTTTTAAAATTTAAACGGTCCGTAAACCGTGCTTTTTGTATTTCCATATATTGATTGAGCACAAGTACTTCCTCATATAATGTAACCGAACGATCTATCCGCTTTAGGTTATAACGCAACAATCCCGCTACACTAACCAATAGGTCACTCGTTTCTTCTGCACCGTCCAAATAGGCCTTCTTAGACAAGGTATTCAATGTGTTAAATAGAAAATGAGGATTAATTTGACTCTGTAAACTTCTTAACTGGCTCTCCTTCAGTAGCAACTTACTTTGCTGAAGTTCATGTTCAAGCTGCGCCTTTTGTTGAATCTCCAATATTAAGTCATTAATATTAATACGCATTTCATCAAATGTTTGCGCTAAGAATGCAATTTCATCGTTAGATTCCACTTTTATTCTTTGATTGAAACGGCCCCGAGCTAACTCATTTGCAGCCTTCGTTAACTGATGAACAGGTTTTGTAATACTGAGCGAGAACCAATAGGTAGCCAAAAGCAGTACAGAAGTTACTAACAGGAGTATCCAAAAACCTAGTTTTTTTAACTCCTCGGACTGATCAATAATTTCTCGGTAAAATAGATTATAGGTCTTTAATTCTCGATCTAAGATTGTTAATGTCATTTCAGATATGTACATCGATATACGATTCGCTTCATTGAATTCATTCGTAGAACCTTCTAATTCCTGCTCCTCTGAAAATAGTATAGAACGATTTGTCGTCTCCACTAAACTATCTATTAAATGTATATAGTTTGTAACAGAAAAGGCATTTTCTTCATTGCGAAGTTTTGCTACGTCCTGTTGAACTTCCTCAATGGTTTTAATACTTTTCTCTATTTTGGCTTTATTCATTTCTGTTGGGTCCAGCAAGAAATTATTTAAATCGGTTATAATTTTCTGACTAGCAATCGTTACTTCATTCATACGTAAATAACGTTGTAGAATGGTATTTGTTTGTTCTTGTGTTTGCTGGTTGTAATAAGTCAGCATCATCCAAATAATTCCCATGATAAGTAGCATAACGGAAACGAGTAACCAAATCTTTCGTTGAATGGTGGTCAAGGCATGTCACCATCCGACACAAGCATATTTGTTTCTGTTAAATACCCATCAGAATTAAGAGGAACCGTCTTTCCTGTAATCCATTCCATGAGCCACTTCACACTTTCCTTGCCCATTTCCACTGGTTTTTGCTCTAAAATACCATCTAGCTTTCCTTGTTCTAGAAGGGCCGTCGATTCAACTCCATCATCAAACGTATAAATATGATATGGCTCCACCTGTGTTCGCCTTCCTATTTCTTGAATCATAGGACCCACATATTTTGCATTGACCGCGATAAATGCTGTGGCTCTAGGTACCTCATTCATAAGCTGTTGGGTTGTCGAAATCACTTGTTCATTAGTGTCCTTTGTCCCTCTTATAATTATGTTAATATCTGGGTATCCCTCGAGAACATCTTGTATCCCTGCTAAACGTTCTTGTTGATAATATGCTTGCACTTCATCCCCAAGAATTATCACTTCCCCAGATGTGCCCATTTCTTTAATAAGCTGATGGGCAATCATTTTTCCTGCCCAGAACTGATCGGAGCCGACGTATGTTTTACGCAAGCTTTCTTCTACTGGAACATCATTTGCAACCGTTATGACAGGAATTCCATAAAAGGCTGCTTTAATTTTTGACAGTTCTTTAAATTCCTCTGTATCTAAGCCCTGCACGATGATTCCATCGACTTTGGAATGAATGGCAATCTCCATCTTTTTTAAAAATTCTTCTTGATCATTTCCGTAACTTCCCCATACTTCAAGCTCAACATTTTCTTCCTTCGCTTGCTGCTTTGCTCCTTGTCCGACTTTATTCCAAAAAGGAGTATCCAGTTCTTGGGTGATTAATACAAGACGAATAGTATCTTCCATCTCGGAAAGGGTGGCAGGTAATTCACTTGTGGATCGAAAAGCCTTTGTTGCAGATACAATAGTTAAGTAGCTAAAAACAATGATTAGAGCTCCTAATAGAAGAACAATTTTTTTCCGCATTTACCTTCCCCTTTCCGTAGGCTTGTTTCTTCCATATTAACATCAGGAATGAAATTGACCAATCGTATTTCTAGATGCTTTCCACGCCTTTTTTTACAAAATTATCCGTTCCGCAAGTATTTCACACATGGGAGCAAATAAATATAGATTGTAAGCAAGTATTGTTTAGCTATCCGTGAGTAAACGATTACAGAGCACAAGTAAATTACTAATAAAAGCAAGTAAACTCCATAATCCCTTATATATAATACAAGGCACCCCCAAAAAGAAAGGGTGCCACAAAACATATCCTATTATATTAAGCCCGTTGCTTACGTGTCATCACATCAAAGATAACTGCCCCAGCTAATACCCCTCCGCGAATCATGTATTGATAAGAAATACCAACACCAAGTAAGTTCATCCCGCTTGATAAGGAAGCCATAACAATGGCACCAATAATAGCACCTGTTACTTTACCGACACCTCCAGCAGAAGATACCCCTCCAACATATGCTGCAGCGATAGCATCTAGCTCGAATAGTGTTCCTGCTGTTGTCGTTGCTGATTGAAGCCTAGAAGTAAATAGAATCCCAGATAATGCAGCGAGCATTCCCATCGACCCAAATACGATATATGTAATCTTTTGTACATTGATACCGCTTAAATGAGCAGCTTCTGGATTACTCCCGACTGCATAAATATGGCGACCAAGTACAGTTTTCGACGATAAGAAATGATAGATAACTACTACTACAATCATAATGATTACTGTCCAAGACAAACCGTTATACCCTGCTAAAATCCATGTAATATATCCAATAATTGCGGATATTAATACAAGCTTTGCACTGAATAATCCACTAGACATAACCTCGAAACCATAGGTCATTTTGTTACGTCTATTTGAAATTTCATTGTAAACAAATAAAAGAATCCCTATTAAACCTACTAATAATGTTAAAAGATGCAAGCCATTTATTTGCATAATAGATGGGATAAATCCATTCCCAATCGCATTAAACTGATCGTCTTTAATAATAATAGTTCCTGTCTTTTCCGTAACCTGAAGCAAAGCCCCACGGAAAATCAGCATTCCTGCAAGTGTTGCTACAAAGGATGGTATTCCAATTTTCGCTACTAATACACCATTAACCAATCCAATTAGTGCTCCAAGGATTAAAATAACTGGGATAGTAATCCATACCGATACTCCCATTTGTGTTAAAAATATCGCAGCAATGGCACCTAAAAATCCTGCTAAAAATCCAACTGACAAATCTATGTGACGTATGACAATCACTAGCGTCATCCCTACTGCCAATACAGCGATATAGCCTGCTGAATCCAATAAATTACTAATGTTTCGTGAAGACATAAATAATCCGTTCGTCATAATCGTAAACGTTAACATAATCACTATTAACGCAATATACATTCCATAATCTCGAATGTTGGCTTTGACGAGCGCTTTAGCTTCCTTAAAAAAGTTCATCGTTATCCCCCTTTTATTGCGTCGCAAGTTCCATTATCGTTTCTTGTGTCGCTTCTTCCATCGTTAGCTCGCCTTTAACGGAGCCTTCCGCCATGACATATATTCGATCACTCATCCCTAGTACTTCACCTAGTTCTGAAGAAATCATAATAATACTCATTCCTTCGTTGATCAATTCGTTCATTATTGTATAAATCTCAAACTTCGCTCCTACATCGATTCCTCTTGTCGGTTCATCCAATATCAAAATCTTAGGTCCAGTAAACAACCATTTACCAAGTGATACTTTTTGTTGGTTTCCACCACTGAGTTTCCCAACAATCTGTTCAAGTGAGCTTGCTTTAATATAAAGCGAATCCTTATATTCAGTTCCTATCTTCACTTCTTCGTTTAAATTTAGTATTCCCTTTGTGGAGATTCCTTTTAGATGCGCTGCTGAAACATTACTCTTAATATCCTGTAATAAGAATAAGCCGTCTCCCTTACGATCCTCAGTCACATAGGCAATACCAGCTTTAATAGCTTCACTTGTATGCTTTAGTTCTTTTGTTTCCCCAAACATTTTCATGTTGCCCTGTAGCTTATAGTTTTTAGGGTTACCAAAAATGCTGAGCGCAAGTTCTGTACGACCTGATCCCATAAGTCCTGCAATTCCAATAATCTCGCCTTTTTTCACCTCAAGCTGAACGTTTTTTACGACATTCCGACCAAGTTGGGAATCATAAGCAGTCCAATCAGATAATTCTAGAATCGTTTCACCGATTTTCTTGTCCAGACGCTTTGGATAAATATCTTCTATGTCGCGGCCTACCATATTTTTTATAATGACATTTTCAGATACTTCACCGTTACTCGCGTCTAGAGTACAAATCGTCTGTCCATCACGTAATACTGTTACTTTATCTGCAATGGAAATGACCTCCTTTAGCTTATGAGAAATCATAATGCAGCTAATTCCTTGGTTTTTCAGTTCCTTTAGAAGTACCAATAAATTTTCACTGTCATCCTCATTAAGTGCGGCAGTTGGTTCATCTAATATAAGCAAGTTAACATCCTTACTTAGAGCTTTGGCAATTTCAACTAGCTGTTGTTTCCCTACACCTAATTCCTTGATCAATGTTTCTGGAGTCACTTTTAACTTTACTTTTTCCAACAAACCGGTTGCTTGAACTATCGTTTTATTCCAATCTACGAAGGGACCTTTTTTAAGTTCGTTTCCAGCAAATATATTTTCATACACAGTCAAATCTGGAAATAGTGCTAGCTCTTGATAAATAATTCCAATACCAACTTTGACACTATCTGTTATTTCATTGAACTGTTGAACTTTTCCTTCAAATACAATATCCCCATCGTAAGTTCCATATGGGTACACTCCACTCAGCACTTTCATCAGAGTCGATTTTCCTGCACCGTTTTCTCCAACCAAACAATGAATCTCACCTTTTCTCACTTTGAAATTCACATTTGAGAGGGCCTTGACACCTGGGAATTCTTTAGAAATACTATTCATCTCTAAAATATAATCACTCATACTATTGCCTCCCCTTACTAAAACAAATAAAAATGGAGAAATAGTGATAGATGAATCTATCACTATTCTTCCTTTTCAGATGTTTACTCTAAACCAGTGAATTCGCTTGCCTCGTAATACTCAGAGTCGATAAGCTCTGCTTTTACATTTTCTTTATCAACTACGATTACATCTGTTTGTTTTGCTTTTACTTCAACTGACCCATTATCGTAAGAACCTGTTGTTTCTGGCGTGTTACCATCTAGAACTTCTATTGCCATTCCCATTGCGTCCTTTACTAATGTACGAACATCTTTGAAAACAGTCATCGATTGTTGTTCATCAATAATGTATTGAATTGAAGCTTTTTCTGCATCTTGCCCAGTTACAAAGTAATCTGTAATAGCGCTGTCAGAAGCAAATACATCTGCGATAGAACGAGCAGTTCCATCATTTGGTGCAAGAATTGAAACATTCCCTTTTAAATCGTCACTAGCTGCAGTTAAATGTGTCTGTGCTTTATTTTTAGCATCATTGGCATCCCAGTTCGTTGTAATCTGACCGATGATTTTACCTAATTGGTCACGCGATAGATCCGCTGAATCTTTTAACGCTTCTGCTTCACTTGAGTTAGCTATCTTGAAAGTTCCATCTGCAATTTTCGGCTGAAGCACTTTCCAAGCTCCTTCAAAGAACAAGAATGCATTGTTGTCAGACGCTGCTCCTGCATACAAATAAAGTGGTACATCTGAGCCATCTGCATTGTCTACTAAATACTGTGCTTGTGCAGCTCCAACTGCTAAGCTATCAAAAGTTACATAGTAATCTACTGCATCCGTATCCGTTATTAAACGGTCATACGCGATAACTGTAACATCCTCTTTTTTCGCTGCTTCCACTGCTGCAGCAGCTGCTGCTCCATCATGAGGTGTGATGATTAATACTTTAATTCCTTTATTTAAAAGTGCTTCAACATTTTCTTTTTCTTTCGCTGAAGATCCTTGGCTAAACAGAATTTCCGTAGAATAATCCGAATCTGCTAAAGCATCTTTAAAGCGTTGCTCATCTTGAACCCAACGCGGCTCATCCTTTGTCGGTAATACGATACCAACATCTACCGAACTGTCCCCGCCATTATTACATCCTGCGGCCACTAATGCGAAAACCATCAAAATAACTAAAAAAGTTAACCCCTTGAACTTCTTCATTCTTTTATCCCTCTCCCTTTTTCTAAAAAGTAATTACTCCTTAATTATAAATTCAGAATATTAATATGAAAGCGCTATCAACTGTATTCTTTTATCATTACCTATACTTTTTTAACTTTTGGAATAAGATATTGGGTTTTGGACTAGAATTTAGGTTTGATTCTTATATAGGTCAATATGAAAAATCGGGCAAAAAGATGCTTTCCTCTCTCAAAAGAAACCTAAATATGCCATTGATTTCCGAGTGAAGGCTTATCGCTCACCCTGTGTAGGCTAATAGGAGGTTGGTCATGCAGCTGCCGCTGTACGCGGGGAACTTAGATTGTCCTCTATTTTGGGTGATACTCATAGCCATCGTTCCTTGGTTTCTTCCAAGTCCCAAGAACCCAGTACTCATGAGATATTTTTAGTTACTAATGAAGAGGCTGGGACAGAAGTAGAAATTTTATTGGATAAGGAGAAAGCTTTACTAAATAATGGATATTTAATTAGATTGATTGGAATGGAGGGGCGACTCCTACAGGAATATCGTGACGCCTGAGACTACAGGCTCAGGCCACGCCCGTGGAAAGCGTCCCTGGTATGTAAATCAATTTTGTGCACAGCAAAAAAAACAGCATTGTTCTCACAGAGAAAAATGCTGTTTTGGGGTTCTGTCCCAGCCTCATGAATATTCTGTTTCTCGAAGTAACAAAGCAGGTTCTAGATCTGTATTTTGATCCAATTTATTTTAGTCCATTTCGAAAGAATAAGCTCCCTCTACTTTACAAATTTTTACGGAGTAGTTGATATACCAATCTGACTGACCTTTATTCTGTGCAATCCTGTGCGCTGCATTATCTTTCCAACTCTTTATGGCATCCATAGAGTCCCAATAGGAAACAGTAATTCCTAATTCATTATCTCGAGCACTTTCTATACCTAAGAAACCCTTCTGCCCTGATGCTAACTCCTCCATTTTTTTTGCCATATTTCCATATCCATTGTCACCCTTCGTCCGCTGTGATGCAAAAATCACTGCGTAATAAGGTGGTTCTGGTGTGCTTGCAATTCCACTCATATACATCTTCCCCCGTATCTAATACGAACCTAAGTATTCCGTTTCTATTTCTGTCTCTATCAAGTGTTTATCATATGATACTTTATATGCTTTTGCTGCTGGTCTTGAACTTACTATTTTATATATCTTCTCATCAATATAGTGGATGGCAACACCGTCATCTGTCGCTATTCCTGGTTTAATTTTATTGGTAGCAACAAGGTTCTGATAAGCAGGTCTCCTATTCGCCTCTCCGTTATAATGTGGGCAATTGCTTCCACTTAATAAGCCAAGACACGATATCGCTTCAAGATTATCCCCAAACGAATCAGTAACCCCTTCTTCAAACCAACAAATAGAACCTGCGCTTACGCCAGCCAAAACTACTCCTTGCTCCCATGCCTTTTTTATAATAGTATCAATTCCCCATGCCTTCCATAACGCTAATAAATTCTTCGTGTTACCGCCACCAACATAAATAATATCTTTATCTAATAGATAGTTTTCTAAATCTCTAGTTGGCGGCTTAAACAATGAAAGATGAGAAGGTACACAATCTTGTTTATCAAAAAAGTCGTAATATCTTGAAATATAATTCTCTGAATCCCCACTTGCAGTAGGAATGAAACAGATTTTTGGGATAGCTTTACCTGACTTTTGCAGAATATATGAATCCAATAATGGATTGTCCGGCTCCATAGAGAATCCTCCACCACCTAGAGCAATTATTTGTCTCATCATCTTTCCTCCATTTATATATCATCAACTCTAAAGATTTATTAGCTGGTTACCCTATGTTGGTCCAACAATTTTATTTACAGAAATAAGATTAATGACAATATTTATGTATGGCGCAAATATAAACTATCTTTTAGAAATACAAATTTTAAGCCTCATTACATTGGATATGTAGTGAGGCCCATTAAAGTTGTTAATTGGTAGCTGTAACTTCAAATATAGCACCAATTCACTATAAATACTCTTTCACAGTATAGTTTCCGGGCTTTCGATAAGTGCTTCTTTATCAGCCATTTCGCCATTCATCATCCCAAAGTTCCTGTTTTTCACTTCCTATATTTTTCTCTTTATCTTTTACAAACTCCTCAAACGATTCCATCAAGCGTTCAAGCAAAATATTTTCTTTTTCATAGGTATCTACTGGTTTCACATCAATCGATGAAACATTTGGTGGAACTCTAGTTAGCTTATGAACACTCACATCTAGGGCTTCCGCAATCGGCTTAATATAGCGTCCGTCTGGCACATCCTGACGCTCCCAGTTAGAAACAGTACTGATTGTAACTTTTAACTCGAGAGCCAGCTCTTCCTGCGACATGTTCTGTTCTTTTCGAACTGCACGTAATACCTCTCCTTTGATTTGCATAGTATAATCTCCTTTCTAAACATTATTTAATAAGTAACCTACTAATATTTACCCCAGTTCATAAATATTATGTAAATTATCTGATAATGACTAGAAAGTACCTATACTGAAAGAATAGTTATTTAGACTGACTAAATAGATTTGAACGTTATATACTATATATTGCCTTTCTTTTTTCCAATATAAAGTAAGTGTGAGGAGATTCCTAAAACATTGGGGTCACTAGCTTTTTCCGTTAATAATTTTATAACTTTCTCAAACTCATTTTCTCCCTTATCACGCCAGTAACTCCAATTATCACTGCTTACGAGAGCACCTATATTAGAACCAATTAGTGCTAGACTTTCAAATCCCTGTCCCTCCATAAATGGTTTTATTTCTTCTACATTAAAGTAATAAGCACCTGTAAATCGTCCTTCATCTTCATGATTAAAGCAGCCTGTTTGAGCAAATTGCTCGATATTATCCATCTCGTTATTTGGCTTCCAATTTTCAGGGTCTAAAAGAGAAGTTAAAACATGCCTAATTCTTGGCATAAACGCCACAAAAACAATACCATCTCTTTTCGTAACACGATATAACTCTTCTACCGCTTGAATACGATCAGTTTCTTCTTGCAAGTGATACAATGGACCAAGCATTAATGAAGCATCAAACTGTTCATCTTCCAGTATAGTAAGATCTCTTGCATCCGCCGTATGGAATCCATTAAAATTTTGTTCTACCTTGAGTTCATGCGCTTTATTTTTAGCAATTTCTACTAGCTTTGGGGTTAAATCGGTTAGTGTTACCTTATATCCTTCATTAGCCAACTTCATAGAATATTTCCCTGGTCCGGCACCATTATCTAGAATACTCCCATTCTGAGGAAGATACTTTTTAATATAGTGCCAATTCACTTGGAACTCGATAGGCTCTCTATCTAGTCTTCCCCATTCATCAAAACTATTGTAGTAGTCAATAATGTTATTCATATATGCACCTACATTCTTTTCATTTAATTAGTAGTTCAACACAAAGATAGAAAGTTCCTTCTATAAGTCTTCATATAAATAAAGACCTCTCTACAATTTAATAATGAAGAATTAGCCTTAATGGAGTTTCTAAGTATTATGTAAAAAAGCCCCCGATCAGTTCAGTAAATTGATTGGAGTCTTATTTTAGTTTTCGTCATTCCAAAATTCATCTTTAAAAAATGGCTCTAGCTTTGTTTCTCTAAAAAAATGTTTCATATGAGGTATGTTAATGTCCGCATTCGGCTGTAAAACTTCTTTCCTAAGTCGATTACACCAAATAGGGTCTAATTCTGGAAACCTTTCTTCAAACGATATTAGTTTCTCGTCCTCCAAATGAATAAAAAACCATACAATAAATGCATACATAATCGGAAAATCTCGTTGGATTTCCTGATGATATGTGACAAATGCTTTTATATAGTGATGAAATTCATGCCATTTTACATCTCCAAAACCACCGACAAACTTACGTTTATGCTGAGGGGTAAACGAAAAACTACTACCAGCATGCCAAGTACCAAGTTGCATTGTAAAAGCTGTAGTTGCACTTCTTCTTACTTCCATGTCCAGATCATTTAAATATAAATCATAGCGGTCATATGGAGGTACCATACCAGTATGAAAACCACCTACACCAACTCCAGTTAAAGCCGCTTTTACCTTTTCTATTATCGTCATAATTCACCTCTACCTTTGTTGGACATAATGCATTAGTTCTGTTCTGTACTTGGCAATTTCCTTACTCGGATTCGGATATAATTCAAGTAATAGCTGCATTAAATCAATCATGCCCTCCCTTGAATCCCCTAGCTTATAACGTACTACAGCAAGCATTGCACGAAATGCTTCCGAATCATGAAATTTCCCTATGCCATTATAGAGTATTTGTTCTGCCTCTTCATACCGATGGAGTGAAAAATAATTAAAACCAAGATCCATATAAGCTTTTTGCTTTAATTCCTTTGGTAACTCTAGTTCAATGGCTAACTCATAATACTTGATGGCCTCATTTGCATTGTCTAGAACACTATAATTCCATCCACATTCAAAATATATACGCCCATCTTTATCAGGGATACTTTCTAATATTTTTATAGACTCTTCAATCTTTCCGTCTCGTCGCATTTCTATAGCTTGTTGAAGTTGTTCCATAATTATTACCTCCCTCGCAATTAAATTACTACTTCATGTATCTGGAATAATTGTAACCGCTATTGTTCGTACAGCGGTATCTTTTTCGTCTTGGTTCCTCGAAGAAAGATAGTATTTAGTTAAGATTTCTTTTAGCTCATCTTGAAATTTCAAGAAGTCTACATCATTCATTTTTAATTCGACTAAAGAAAATGTCGCTCCATCATGAGAATGATTCTCTATTTTCTCTAAATAGTTTTGATATTGAGTCATAAGCGATAATTGATAAAAAGATACAAAATCTAGTTTTTCTTGTGAAGATGCTTGATTCCATTCATCTTGGTCAAGTTTTAGCTTCTCCTCATTAAGAGCATAATATTTCTCAGAAACGGATTTTACTTTTTTTTCTTTCATCACATGAATTATCTCGGAGTCCAATAACACTTGTATATGTCTGTAGAGTGTTGCTTGTGGCACATCCTTAATGATTTTGACCATTTCTAATGGTGTTAGTCCATCTTCTTTATTCCTTAATAATGCTTGAGAAATTTTCATTCGTACTGGATGCATTAGAACTTCCACTTTATTTAACATTCTATCCCCTCACTTGGTTATTCTTATTCTCATTATAAAGAATAAGAATAAGTAGTGCAAAATATAACACTCTATGTTATCATTATCAATAATGAAAATGAACTTTGAGAAGGAGTTGGGATTATGCAATTACATTATGGAATAAATGATTTAAAAGATGTTGATTTAATGTCGTTTCTACCTATTATACTTCCAGTTATTTTAGTAGGATTTATACTTGCAATGGTTGCTTTAATAGATTTGTACAAAAATAAAAAAAGTAGAAATAATGTACTCATATGGACATTAATAATAATTTTTGGCAATACAATTGGACCTATTCTGTATTTTGTTATAGGAAGAAAGGATAGTGAGCGAGCTTGAAATTGGAAATCAGAAATGTAAAGAAAACGTTTAAAAACAAAACTGCCGTCGATAGCTTCTCGATGGAGCTACAATCAGGAGAGTGTGTCGGACTAATCGGACCAAATGGAGCTGGGAAATCGACGCTTATAAAGTTGATCGCAGATATTATAAATCCCGACACTGGTGAAATCCTTTTAAACGGAAAAAGAATTTCCTCAATGAAAAAAGAAATTGGGTACCTACCACAATATCCAAACTTTTTTAATTGGATGACTGCCAAAGAAACACTTATGTTCATGGGAAAGCTTTCAGGACTAAGTAAAAATGGATTAAACACCTCTATACCAAACATTTTAAAAAAAGTTGGATTAAGCGGAGAGGAAGATTCAAAAGTAGGTACATTTTCAGGCGGCATGAAACAGCGACTTGGTATTGCTCAAACCTTACTACATAAGCCTTCCCTAATTATAATGGATGAACCAGTCTCAGCCCTAGATCCCATTGGTCGCAGAGAAGTATTAAACCTTATTCAAGAAATAAAAAAGGAAACAACCATCCTCCTATCAACTCACATTTTAGGTGACGCACAAGAAATTTGTGAGCGATTTATAGTTATTAAAAATGGGTTGAAAATCGAGGACACATCGATTATTGAACTGCTTCAAAGAAACAGCGACAACAAATTAAATATAGAAATAACACAGAAGGATCAAAAATGGATTGGCACTATAGAAGAATTACCTTATGTGAAAGGCATAGAAGTAATTGGGAATCAACTAAAGGTGAAAGTTGAAAACCTAGAAAATAACAAGAATTTATTACTCGGTCATGCACTGAAGCATGATGTAGATATTGTAAAGTTTGAAGTCGGAAACGATACATTAGAAGACATTTTCTTAAAATTGGTGGTGGAGAAATGAATAGTTTTATAGTCTTGATGAACAAAGAATTTACCCAGATGGTCAGAGATTTTAAAATCATTTGGCTCCCTCTAGTCTTTATCCTATTAGGAATCACCCAGCCTGTAATGACCTATTACTTGCCTACCATATTAGAAGCTTTAGGAAGCGGTCAAGGCATTACAATTGACCCAAATATTGCTGCTCAGCAAGGGGGAGAAATATTAGCTGGCACACTAGGTGCACAGTTTGATCAGCTTGGGATTATAATAATTGCAATCTCTTTAATGGGAATCATCCAAACCGATAAAGCTAACGGAATGTTGGCCTTTATATTAACTAGACCAGTACCTGTTCGTTCATACATAGGAGGTAAAATTGCTTCGAATTATATTTTTACGGCATTTAGTGTTGCTGTTGGATACCTTGCATCCTATCTTTACGTGAATCTTCTATTCACAAATGTAGCTATTTTCGATATGCTTACTGCCCTATTATTCTATCTTGTTTGGATTCTTTTTATTATCACTTTTACGACAATGATTAGCACTCTTATAAATAGCCCAGGGCTTATCGCATTAATATCCATTGCTTTTTTAATAGGCTGCCGACTTATCGTTGGATTAAGTTCCATGATAGATATAATAAATCCCGCCAGTATGAGTAACCATGCAATGGAAGTGCTTATAACAGGATCTGTAAACTCTAACGCTATGGTGAATCTAGTAGTATCCCTTCTTTGTGCCGCCATAGCAACCTATATAACAAGCTATTGGATTTCCAATAAAAAGTTTAGTAACGAATAAGAAAAGACTTCTCAAAAGTTTAACCAACTAATGAGAAGTCTTTAATTTTATTAATTTCTTTTAAAAGGACTAGTTTTTAAATTCTTATGGTAAATGTTAATCTCCTCATGATAATCTGCCTTTAGTAAACTCCTTAAGATTCGTACAAACGCGTATACTATAAATGATTCCATTGTGATCATAAAGCATAGCCCAAACAAATCAGCATCATAAGCAAATTCAACAACGCCCACAACACTACCAATCATAAACAACATGAAAAGGATTACTATGACAAACAATAAATATTGTAAGACTTTTATAAGCGATAGTTTTCGCGAAAAATACATAAAAGCACCAGCAATCAATGCATGAATATGTATTGGTATATCAATCACAGAGAATGAGAAGCTCTCTTCCCTCACTATTTGTAAAAACAACCAAACACTAAATAAACTTGATAGAACCAAGAAAATACTTGGATGTATTCTGAAGGAATGAACTTTCTTATACTTCTCTTCTAGTTTAATAGGTTCTTCTCTTGTAATTGAACCAACCGGAATAATTTCGGAGAATGTCCCATTTCTGCTATAGCTTGTTTTTTCTACACTTTCTAATGCACTTATTCGTTCTTTAATGGGGATATTCCTTAAGTCGATATGAGTAACATCTATCGGGATATTGTGTTGATCAAATAATTCCAACCACTCGTCCAAGTCCTTCATATTAGAGTGAGTAAAATGTTTAATCTGTTTTTTCCCTGTGTCATCTTTCCAAATGATAAATAAGAGAGCATTAACTCTGAACCTTCTTACAGGAAGCGGTTGGTCCAATAGATCGGGTATGAAATTTTGAATACGTGAAATCAAAACCGACTCCATTTGTTCAAAGAGGACTAGTTCAGTCTGTTCTTCCTTTGTTCTCTCATCAATTCCATGGGCAAAATACCCCTCATCCGTTAACTTCACTTCAAACGTCCATCGTTGATACAAAGCAAAATTCGAAATGGAAAGCTTACATAACCATCCAAATGAAACACCAAATATAATACCTAAAATAATATTTTCTACTCCCTTTACATAGAAACCATATCCGATTAATAATAAAGAGCCTAAAAATATCCCTCCAAATAATGCAATAATAACCACATGAAGAAACTTTGCCCACTTAGGGAGCTTAGTAGTAAAGTTTCTACCTCCCCCTTGCATTTCCACTTAACATCACCGTCTTCTTTCTTTTAACAATTCTCACACTTGTATAATTTACGCTCCTTCTCAAGTCTAAGTTTCTATGTCTTTTATCTCGTTTTTTTAGAAACAAACGTGCCTTTAGTAATACGAAGAACCAAAACGTAGCACCAAAAGAACAAACTTTATAGAATTGTAGAATACTTTATAATAAATGTTTAAAGGACTTGTAGATAGCGTCTAAAAGAATTAAAAATAGAAATGGAAGAAATACAATAATTCATTTATCTCCTTTACCCTTTGATTAGAAAACTTGTTGATTTTAAGATCCTACATTATTAATCCATTCATCTCATCTTCCACATCGGTATAGTTGTGTATAGATTTATTTTTCCAAATTGTGCATCCTAATCAGCCTCGCCGTCGCCTAAAAGATAGAAACAACAAAGGGGGTTTTCCTCATGGAACAGAGAACATTGATGACACGGATCCGGAAAGGCGAGGACGATGCTTTTGCTCAACTAGTCAACCCCTTGATAGAAAAGGGTTACAGGACCAGTTTTAGTATTCTCAAGTCGAAAGAACAGGCAGAAGAGGTAATCCAAAATGCGCTGATCGAGGCATACCGGAATATTATGAGTGGAAAGGATATTACCTATTTCAACACATGGTTCTATAAATTGGTTACCAATCGATCAATCGATGCTTGGAGAAAGAACAATCGTCTGAAGGAATCACCGCTTGAAATTGATGTTGGGACAGAAAAACATGCTGTTATAGAAAGCGTGTTAAAAGAGGAAAAAGAAAACGAGATTAAAAAGGGCATATCATCCCTTGATAACAGCGACTACCAGACCGTTCTCATCCTCTATTACTACCAAGAACAAGCAATCCAAGAAATATCAGATTTGCTAGGACTGAAAAATTCGACTGTTAAATCCCATCTTCGCAGAGCAAGGAACGCTCTGAAAAAAAGGTTGATTGAAAATCAGTTTATAGGGGTGAATTCACAATGAAGATCGATGAATTGTTGAAGAAAGAAATTGACGAACAGATGGAGAAAATCCAGGCCCCATCTTCCATGTATGAATTTGCAAAAAACATAAAGGAAGAATCGGAAAAAAGAGCGGATTATGAAAAATCGACAAGAAGAAAAAGAGGTTGGAGGAAATCACAGTTTGTAATTGCCGCAGCTATCAGTCTTGGCGTCTTAACAGGGTCTGCATTCCTAAATCCAGCTATGGCAGAAGTAATGTCAAAAATCCCGTATCTAGGACAAGTATTCCATAAACCAATACAAGTAGTAATGTTAGAAACCTTGGAGAAAGAAGGATATAAACCAGATGGTATCGGCATGGGCATATCGGGACAGAAGGCACTTTTTGACATAAGGCTAAAGGGCACGGAAGAATACGTTAAGCAAGAAGAGGATAAAGTTTTAAGAATATTGACTGAAACTTTGGAAAAGAGAGGGTATGATAACTACGAGTTAATGGTTTCTGACGCAAGAGAGGTACCCCCCGTACTAAATGAAATAGATAAAGAAAGGGACGAACTAGACGAGGAGTTGATGTCGGACTTACAGGGAGCAGGCTATCCTATAATGAATGTCAACACATTTGGCCCTGTAGTCAATGTATATATCCCGATTGCCGATGAGGCAAAGAAAGTAGAAATCTACAAAGTCGCAATTGAACTTTTGGAAGCAAACGGTTCACCGAAACAGGTTCAGGTTATAACTCGGGACGTTACGGAAGAGGAAATTGAGAGTCAATGGATGTCAGCCAAGACAAGCATTGAAGAAGGACTTTTTCTAAAAAAAGAGTACAGGGTAGCTGACATTAGATATTCCTACAAGCCTGAAAAAGTGTCTATTACCATCATGACTAACATGAAATCATCAGATCCAGAGACTAAAGAGATCGTAACTAAAATCCGAAAAGAAATTACTGAGTTTCTGGATAGTGAAGAAGTAAAAAGAATGACAGAGAATCAGAAATATGAGCTAATTATCCAAGACAAGAACGGCAATGATTTCCCTTAATAAAATCAAGTTATAAATACAAATATTAATTATTGTAGTGTCTCAAACTCTTAGAAAAACCTGAATTTTATTATAATGTGATTGGAGAAAACCAAAATATCAAAATGGTCATATGCCCCACTTAAATAACAAACCAGTATAATTTAAAGGAGGAGTTTACAATAAGAGAAAATCCTATAGATTTAAATATTCGAAATTTAAGTTATGTTATAAGGTTGGCAAAAGAAGATGATGCGAAAAACTTATCTGAAGTACGATTGCAGATTGATAGCGAAACAGAAAATATGGATAGAGAAAAAGGGGAAGCATACATTGATGAAGTAGGCTTTAGACAACTTATCAAAGAAGATACAGAAAGTGACCATAATCTTTTTTTAGTTTGCGAATCAAATGGAAGAATTGTAGGGTTCTCAAGGTGTGCAGGCAATCAGTTGAAAAGAATGTCCCATAAAGTTGAGTTTGGAGTTTGTGTACTAAAGGATTTCTGGGGATATGGCATTGGTACAAACTTCTTAAAAGAAACAATTAGATGGGCCGATACAAGTAACATTAAGAAAATTACTTTGAATGTACTTGAAACCAATGAAAAAGCCATAATGCTTTATAAAAAATATGGTTTTGAAGAAGAAGGATTATTAAAGATGGATAAGCTACTATCAGATGGAAATTATTATAATACCGTAATTATGGGAAGGTTCAATAATAATAGTACTAATTAGTTTATGAAAAATAGCCCTATTTTTGATCAATCTTTGTTCAAAATAGGAGCTATATTTTTTATTAGAGTACAAAATAGTTTCTCTAAATAACCGGAATATTTTTTAATTATTCGAAAATGAAAAAACTACTACAGTTAGGTTAACTGCCCATGGATATGCTATAATTTTTTCGCAATAGGTATGCAGGTGATCAGCTATTTATTATCATAACGTACTAAGTCGTAGTGCATAAAAATACTGCACAATTGGATGCTTTAGCTTCATCTTTTCAGTCATGTTTAAAATTCGTTTTTTTCCAACACGTCTGTCCACCAAAGCTAGGATATTCAATAGGATATCATCGCTCTCTATGCTTTCCTCTATAGAAGTGGATAAGAAGTTATTAGCTACAACGATAAAATTTGATTTACTTAATGATGACTGCGCTAACAACATCTCCTTTGCATATTCTGATAATTTCCTCCCCCTTGCAATTACTAGTAGACGATCCTCCGGAACTGTCCCCTTAGTTTGTTTTCTTATCGCTTCAATTTCCTCTTCATTGATAGGAATTTGGATATCTGGGTCATTCTTAATTTCTTGTTCCGACTGATACCATCTAATAAAGGTAGTTTTATCATTCATATTGAGTATATTCTTTTTATCTACCGCAATATAACAAAGTCCTGCTTTATCAGGTAAATAACGATAGCTGGTTGCAGTGTATTCAACCCTTCCAAATAATGCAGGACAGAGAAAACTCTCCAGATTTTGCTTCAATTTGCTCCAGGACATGTAAGTCTCCTTAGATTTTATATTTTTAATATTTGTTGAGGCAGTCGTTCTATTATCCATAATACAATAACCAACATATAGATTAAACTAAATACAAGGAATAAGTGTGACTTGAATTTCTGATGTACCTATAATAGTGAACGAATAAAATATCCAGACTGATGAAAAAATAACTACAATGAATAAGAATATAACATTAGACATGGAAAAAAGGCCACCCAACAGTTTAGCAAACTGATGAAAGACCTTCTCTAAAATTAGTCATATGCATTTTTTTACACATCGAATTGGTCAAGCAGTGCAAAACGAACTGGAAACCCTTAATTTATAAAGGGTTACTGGCTCTTATTACATCATGCCGCCCATTCCGCCCATATCAGGCATACCCATACCGCCAGCTCCTGCTGGTTCTGGAATATCTGCTACTACTGCTTCTGTAGTTAAGAATAATGCTGCTACAGATGCAGCGTTTTGAAGTGCTGAACGAGTTACAGCGCTGTTTATTCACGATTAATTAGAGAAGCACCACTTCTCAATATATTTGATATATTTCTATTATGAAGTAGCTGTTGTGTTTTGTGAAGTAGTATCTGTAAATAGATGAAATAGCACTCCTACTCGATTGTTATATTGTTCAATAGCTATGTTACTTTTTAAGAGGTGGTTATGGTTGACCTTCTATTTACTTTGCTCTAATTGAGCTCCCATACTTTCAGTTTGAATATCAAAAAAGAGCCCAACATACGTCAGACTCTTCCATTTTTTATAAATTAATTGAATAAGCTCTTCTTTTGTAATACCACCGAAGTATTTAGGTACTTCTACGTTTGTTAATGGAGACTAGCCGTTTACTTAACTGATTTTATTCATTATTACAACTATTAAGTATCCTAAAGACTTCACTGTAACCCTTTAAATCAATATCTGGGATATTCATTATTTTATCCTTGTTTTTACAAATTATCCGCTCACATTTTATTTTATAACTAGAGCCATTACTTTTGGAGTACATATTAGACCTTGAAGCCATACTTGACTCTAAGTCAACAAGAGCATAATTTAAAATACGTATACACTCGCTATCCCATTCCAAATATTCAAAAGAAAGTTCTATCAATTCAGCCTCTCTAGATTGAAACCTACTATAATTATCATATTGAGAACCTGCATCAGTCTTAAAGAACCAACTTGAAACTTCAAAAATATATTCTTTGAACACACCGTTGCAATTAAGTATCCGCAAATTTCTCTCATCTTGTTCAAATGAATCAATTAGCTCTAGCGTTTGTCTATTCACAACTTTTTTAATGTCTACATGTGATGTATATCTATCTAAAATTTCAACCAAAACAATCCAAAAGTTTTTTTTGAAATCATATGTAAAATAATCTGAACTATTTAACCACTTGCATAAATCGTTCACAACAAACTTTGAATTGAGAGACACAGACAATTCGAGTAATTGAGGATAATAGCTGTAGAAATTTAAGAAATGCATTGCATCACTTGAAATGACTTCTACTATGCCTTGTCTTACATTTTCATGATTTGCTTCCAATATATCTTTCCAAAACTTCTTATTTGAATTATTAACGAATTGTCCCTTTCTATTATGACGACCCTCTAATTTTTTAAATAGTTTTTGGAAGAAATCCTTAGAGTTTTTCTTATAAACTGCATTTACATCATTCATTATTATCTTTACGGAGTCTTGTTCAACTATCTCTGGAAATGGATAGTATTGATATAGATTCTTTAATTCCCTTAATAAGTATTCCTCACCACCAAGAACATAAAAATCACTTAAATTATCCATCAAATAGTTCCAAAAACTTTCTACAGTTGAACTATCAATTGTTATACGTCCTTTCGCATGAGCACAATCATTCCTGATATTTTTCCAATAATTATAGGCTGTTTTAACCTGTTCACCATTTGTGAAATCTAAAATCGCTATCTCCTTTTTGTTGCTACTTGAACAAGATGCATCTACAATTGTATTTAAGTAATTTTCCCAACTACCATCATCTTCTAGTTTTTTTATAATTTCATCTTCCCAAAATTTAGGGTTAGGTTTAACAAGCTCTTTACCATAAGTACACTCCAAAATCCTTCCTCTTAAAGTAACTTTAAAGGAAAGATACGACATAATAAAAGCAGACTTATATGCTCCATTTTTGTAACAGCGTACTGATTCCTCAAAAAGGTCATTAGCAGCTTCATTTTCCTTAAAAGGCTTATTTTCCTCAACCCACTTTTCGATTTGTAGCTTCATAAATTCCTCCAAATTATTATATTAATATTTTCACCTTCGTTTTCCGTTACTCACTTTATATTAAACAAAATCTTTTATGAGGTCACAAACCTATTATAACATTTTATTTTTTTGATTATTTGAATAATATGAGAGAAAATAAAAAATGGAGCAGTCCCATTATATTTGCCTGCTCTTAAAATTTATATTGTTCTCTGTAGCTATAAGTGCCTAATAGTATGTATCATAAAAGAGAGTGCAAAAATTGGAAAATACCCCGTATCTACTCACAAAAACCCTAATATTTAATTCTTTTTAAAACACTATCCACATATTAATAAAATCATTATTTTACTATTTATAAGAGAAATTATTAAAAGACAGTCGCTTTATAATATTTATATTCTATTGAAAATAATAAAATTAGCAAAACTTCAACATTAAAATTCTTACGATTTACATCAATTATCGGTTTCTCCAATAAAGTTAATGCCCTTTTTATATAAGAGAGAATCAAACAAATATTTAGTATCCCCGCATCTCCATTTTCACATAAATATTCCCTGCTTCAAAACTTGAAATTCCAAACTTTTCACTCGCTAACTCAGCAACTAGATTATCATGTATCTCTGGCACATAACTTTCACCAAAATTAGTAATCTGATTATATTCGTTCTTCATATAATCATAGATTTCTTCATCGTCACGTACTTCTCCACTTACTTTTTCATTTACTTTTTTCCGTTCTAATTCCTTTGCAAGGTTATTTTGTTCAACATGATGCATTACTTGATTCGTCTCATTTGTAAATAATTTCCTATCTAATTCAGAAGTAAGTAACTCCCTTTTAATCTCTATAAAATTTTCTATAGCAGAACTTTCAAAATCATTCATTCCATTTTCAGCATCTTCTACTACTTTAATTAAATCATATTCACTATATTTATTATTATCTTCACCAAAGTACAATTTTTCTAATGCGTTATTATACTGCTCTTTTATCCAATTAAAATCTTCGGCTCCAAGATTATCCTCTAATTCTGAAGTATTAAAGTCACCATCCATATAATTCTCATTAATATATTCTTCAATTAAGACTTTAATTGACACATCATGGTCTGTGTCCTTAATTTCAATGAGAAGTAATTCCTCATCATTATAAGATTCAACTTTCAATTTTTCTTCTTTTTCTTCTAAATTGTCAAAAAATAAACCTAACCCCCATATTCCCCCGACCACTATGACTGCTACAATTAGAAACAAGCATCCTGGTTTACGATTTAAAGGTTTATGTTTTTTATTATTTACTTTTCTGATTGCATTCTTATTACCATGTTTATTGTTATTTTGCAAACCTATCATTCTGCTGATGTTTGTGTCATACTTTTTAACATTTTTATTAATATTAGTGTCGCCTTTAGTTGCAGGTTTACTATTATAATTTTTATTTATGTTAGTATCATATTTCATTCTCTCTTTTTCCTCCTTACGCATACAATTTATTCTCTCAGAAAATTTCTAATAGGATAACAAATTTGTTAATTCTTCATATGAATCCTTCAAAAACTATCAATTCAATAGTACCATTTAAAAAACACAAGTGATAGGTAATATTAACTAAAGTATTTTGTGTTTATTGAATTTAACTATGTAATAAACAGTATATTTAAACTTAACTATTAGATACTAGTAGACTCTTTTATAATCTTAGAGAAAAAAAGATGTAGCATATAGCTACACCTTCATAATTATTTCCACTACTCTTCGTTTTTTAACTTCTCTGATTAAAGTGCTCTTAGATATTCCAGTTAAATCTGCTACTTGATTATATGAATTAGTTTCTAGTAAACCAATTGCATGGTCTAGTTGCTTCTTAGTGTATACTTTCTTTCTTCCTTCTCTATAATCTACGTTTTGTCGTGCAATAGCTTTACCTTCTTGTGTACGTTCAATGATAGTGTTTCTTTCCATTTCTGCTACTGCTAATAAAGTTTGTAAGAAGAACCTTCCCATTGAAGTATTTTCAAGTAATCCAATGTTCAATACTCTTACTTTAATATTCTTAGCGAACAATTTTTCTACTAATTCGATACCTTCTTTTGTGTTACGTGCCAATCTATCCAATTTAGTTACGATTAGCATATCTCCATCTTGTAACTTTTCTAGCAACTTGTTTAACTCTGGTCTGTCTGTTTTCGTACCTGTAAACTTTTCTTGATAAAATACAGTTGCACCTTCTTGCTCCAATGCTTGAAGTTGACTTTCTAATTCCTGTTGTTGTGTCGATACTCTCGCATATCCGTATATAGTCATGATTATTTGCCCCTTTTCACCATTCGATTATGACACTTAGTTATGACACCGCTCTATAAACTGATAATACTACATCGACGTTTCGGTGTCGAATCTTTTAAGTTATGACACCGTTTGATAATGGAGAATAAACTTCACAAAATTAAAGTAGCTAAAAGAAAATTATTCTTGAGCTAATCAATAGTCATTATTTAATTCATTTAACCTTTGACGGTACTAGATGATTATTTGTTTTGCATCATTTGGTGACTTATCTCTTATTTGAATAGCTATATCGTTAATGAAATGGGTTTCGCCATATAATCTTGCCACTGGGGATTTATGTTAAAATAAATAGAAATTGTGAATGTGTTCACTTAAACTAAAGCAGCAGGTTAGTTGAACAAGGATTAGCCACAATCAGGAGAGAATTCTCAAAAGGAAAAGTAGATAGGAGTAAACTATGTTTAGTTTTTTATTTGAATTAATTGCAGGATTATTCGGCAGTGTTGGAAATAGTGACACTTTAAATACGAAAAAAATTGACCAAAATATTGAACGGTTAAATCAATACGATTGGTTTAAAAAGATTTACGAGGATGAAGAATATCACCGTTTGTTTTTTGTAAATAAACACGTCAGACGTTATTTACAAAGCACAATTCGTGTTAGAAAAATTATTCGTAGTAAAGAAGCACGAAGAAAGCTATTGTACCTTCTTGATAAAGAAATAAAATCATAATTTTCTAATTGAACTAAAGCCGCAGGTTAGTTGAACAAGAACTATGATAAAATTCATAAAAAGTGTCGGAGTGACTATATGAAATATACATGCCAATGTTGTGGATATAAAACCCTTACAGAAGGAACACGGGATAGTTATGAAATTTGTAAAGTTTGTTATTGGGAAGATGACCTTGTACAAAATGAGGACGAGGACTATGAAGGTGGGGCAAATGAAGTCTCTTTAAGACAAGCACAAAGTAATTTTAAGTTGTTTGGAGTAAGCGAAGTGATATATAAAAACAATGTAAAACCAGTTGTTGGGGGTTACACCAAAGACGAAGATACCAAACCGCTGGATATAAAATTAAGTGCAGAGGTATATAGAATAGGTGTTTTAATAGGACTTCTAAACATCCAAGATGTTATAAAATGGGCTGACAATGTAATTGAACAATGCGATACACCACCTTATGAAATAATTGAATTGTCATTTTCTGCTAAGGAAAAGTTAGAGGATATTACTTTTAGATTAATGGAAATCAGGGGAGATTTTGATGATAACGACCTGTCTCCTAAGGTAATACTTGGATTACTAAATCAATATCTAAATACTCCAGAAGATATAGCTAACGTGATTGAAAAACTGGACAAGTTAATCGAATATTTACCAGATAGTTATGAAGGGATTGAGATGGAGATACATTTTTTAACAGATGGGTTTTATTTAGCTGAGGAAAATATATATGGGGATTTAAAAGAAGTACATAGTAATCTAAAGGAATTTCTCATTCGCTTCATTGATTATACAAAATATCTTGCTTGATGTTATTTAACTAACGAAGCAGTTTAGTTCAATAAGTGGTGTCGGAATTCTAGATATCTTAGAGGGGTTAGAGGCGTTAATCCATTAATGGATTAATGCTCTTTTTGTTTGTTTAATCATAAAACTTGATGAGATGATAAAGATTATTTTCAACTCTTAAATAAGTAATTTGAAAAACGTGACGCTTTCATTTTATTTTACGTCTAAGTATATAGAAAGAGGTGAACATTTTGGATCAAGAAGAATTAACGAAATGGATTGATGAATATGGAGAGTCCATTTTAACCTACATACTATTAATAGTGAAAGACTACCAACATGCAGAAGACTTAACGCAGGAAACCTTTATAAAAGCTTATAAAAATCAACATAAATTTGAACAGAAATCTACGGTGAAAACGTGGTTATTCTCTATCGCTTTTAATGTGATAAATGACTATTTTCGAAAAAAACATCCGTTACAACATTATTTGGGTATAACTATAGCAGAAAAAGACTACAAGCCAATTCCTGAACAAATCGTAGTAATGAATGATCAAACTGAACAATTATATAGGTCCATTCAACAATTAAAACCTTCCTACAGACATGTGATCATTTTGCGGAAGTTAAAAGAGTTCTCTACGGAGGAATCATCTATCGTTCTAAACTGGTCCGAAAGTAAAGTGAAAATGACTTTAAAAAGAGCTTTAGTAGAACTTAAACATGAATTGTTAAATGGAGGGTTTACCTATGACAACTTTCTTAGATGAAGAATTTAGTGATTTGGAACAAGAATTAAAGATGACAGACAAATCAAAAAGTAATTTAAGGAATAAATTATTGCAGAATACAGTTACAATCAAAAAACGTGAACTTAAAAATAATCGGGTTTGGCAATACAATACTATTACTGTCATATTAATAGCAGCCGTCATAATATTTCTTGCTACACAGTCATTAGATACATTAAGACATACTGCATTTAAGGTGTCATATAGTGATGAGATACTTGAACCAACAGAAGTTAAGATGATGGATAAAGTAGTAGTACAAGATTATATTGAATTTACGATACAAAGTAATAATTTTGGTAAAATAATCAATCCATCAAATTCAGGACCTACTATAACTCCTAATTATAAGTTTAATGGGAATAAGGGTGAAATTTATTTAGATATTTTAGTAACTGTAAGAAACACATCATCTACTGAGTTATCTGAGGCAGATGATTTTATGAGTATTAAAATCATCTATGATGAGAGGGAAGAATTTAATTCATTTACTAGTTTTGAAAAAGTCGGAGAGAGTAAATTTACTAGTTTAAACAATTCAAGTATTAAACCGTTGCAGACTAGAGTGGTTCATTTTTTAACCTCTGTTCCAGCAAGTATAGAAAAAGATGGTAAACCATTAAAAGCAGTAATAACAGCCAACGGGGAAAATTATGAGTATGTAATTCGATAACGTAAGATTAAAGTATAATTTGATGATTTTAAAAATCCGTTCTTCAACTCCCATGAAAATTAAAAAATACTCAAAATCTATAAAATTGCATAACAAAAGAGACTCAGAAAAAGCTTTTTTAAAAAAAGGCTGAGCCTTCAGAATGTTTATATTGAGTTAAAAGGTAAATCAGGAACCAACTCCATTCTTCTATAAATAAAGGCAAGGCTGGTGCAATAACCAGAGTAGGATTAATATCCCATGAGTGCTACTCGTATAGAGTGCGACAGTCTGTGATGCACCGTGGTCTTTGGAGTCAGACTAACGGATGGGCTCTATGGCACCATAGTTCATCGACCTTCTTCGCCAACCATACTGATCTATACCCGTTCTGAAACAATTTTCATCCTCTGTGGTGCAGCGTTTTTTTGCTGCATGGATGGCTAACGGGTGCTTTACTTCAAGATGGAGTAAAGCCGCAGGTTAGTTCAATAAGGAAAATGGATTTTTGCTTGTTTAAATGAAAAGTTTATTTAAAAATGGAACCTCAACTCGTTTTAAACGTATTCAAGTAAAGCCTCAGATTAGTTTTATAAAATAATTTATGATGAACACTACAGTGGTTTCAAATGACATTGTAGGTTTTTGAAGAAAAAGTTCGTTATTTGAAAAGTGGTGAATTATGAAGATATTTAAAAAAACTATCGACTTTCTCAACAGATGGAAGAACATAGACATATGGGGAGACAGGAACGAGGGTTTATCCGATGATGATATAAAATATATGGATAGCATTCCATCTCAAAATCCGTATGGAGTGGTAGGAATGATTATTAGTGGATTTGCTTTCGTATTTCCCAAATATCCTTTTTCTATTATTACTCTTATCTTTTGTATAGTAACTTTTTTTACTTTTGATAAGGAAAAAGAAGATAATCCTTGGACGTTTATTATGGGAATAATATTATCTTTAGTTGGATTATTAATGTATATTACAGGTGAAGTTCATCAATTAATAATCTAGTATAATGTTTTTGTTTTCAGAAGAGAAAAAAAGGTGTTTTTTTGTGAAGGACTTCACTTAAAGTAACGGTGTGCTTTAGTAAAAAAAGGCAGGAGAAAATGAGCTTTGTGATGCTTCTACAAGCTCTACTAACTATCAGCTAAATATCTATATATTGCAAAATGGAGGGTTTATCTTGAAATGGATTTTTATTTTAATTAGCGCCATGGTATTAGCTGCTTGTAGTGATTCAAAACCATCCATAAGTAAAGAAGTTACAGTGGATAACGAACAAACACAAGTATCTGAGTCATCTGAAGAAATTGATGTTATTGAGCCAGTAACAGAGGTACGTGAATTAACACCATTAACTTTAGACGATTTTAACAATCGTTATGAACTTGATACGGAATATAGTGAACCGTTTATAAATGGCAAATTTGAATTGAAAGATGGTTCTATTGTATATGCAGATTGGTATTTTTATTTAGAAGGGAAAACCTTTGATTATGCAACTGGTATATTTATAGATGGTCAACTTGTTGAAGCTCAACTGGAATTAAAGGACGGAGTATCTAAAGAAGATGTGTTATCTGAGTTAGGTTTGTCTAAAGCAGTAGATTATGAACTAAATGAGAATACAAATATTGTAGATGTGGTTATTGATGAGCGTTTTGATGATGCAAATATTAGTCGTCTTCCTAATGAGTGGGATTAAAAGATTATGTCCAAATACTAAATGTCACATATCAATATTCCCCCATCGAATCCTATCGAAGCTGAAAATGCTATATTGGTGTATTCAAAACTGTTGATTTATAGGGTTTTTAAAACAGCTAAATAAACTAAAAACCTCTCGAGCTCTAATTTACTTCGATAGAAGTGAAATATTCGAGGAGCAGATTGCAGAAAACAGCTGGTATATAAGGGTTTTTATCAAATAGTAATATTATTTTTAGTACCCCTATCGTCATTTAACTGGAACTAAATATACAGCTATACTAAAAAGCATATCAACTATTGTGGCTGATATGCTTCGGTAACATGATAATCTTATTTTATTACTTCACCTTCATACAATTTCCAGTTAAACTATCTTTTAATTCTACAATGAAAGTAAAGGGCATCATATCTTTCTTTTCTGTACTAATCGTTGACCAATCTTCGCCGTTATAATTATCTCCACCATATACAACAATGCTATCACCTATAGATTCTATGTCTGCAATTGTTCCAGACCAAGTCACGATATTTTTAGCTATAAAATCATCCCATGTTACAGACTTTTGGTCTTTTGACAAATTAAAATAAGCTTCAACTTATGGTAAAAAGTCAGAACCATTTTTCATTAATTCAGCAACTTGTTTTTGTTCTTCCGAAGCATATTTTAATTAAAAAACATAGCAACACTAGTTAATATTGCTATGTTTTAACTAAATATTCTACTGAATTTATCGCAACTCTAATAATTCTGTGAATATTTCACGTCTTGCACTATTAGATTTGTTTGTAAAATTAACCTTTCTTACCCATTCAACTAATTCACCCTCTAACTCCCCTGTCAATTCTTCTGAATTTTGATAGGCAAAAAAGCCAGTTAAATATAATATATAGTCCATTCTAGAGATATAATCTCTTAAACCATTATTTTCTACAAAAACTAACGCTTCCTCTAAAGCAGTTAATGTTAGTTCAATTATTGATTTAAAAACAGCAGGATTTAATTTTGTCAAAACAGTCTCTTTAGTATCCGAAGGCATAGGAGCATAATTTGTGTTATGTGCTCCACCTTTTTCAATAACTTCATATGCAGGATTTAACGCTGCGATTGGATAAGAAACGTTTGTAGTAAAAGGTGAAAATAACTCTTCATATCCATATTCATTAGCCTTCTGTTTAAATGGCTCTGTATAATCTACATAGATATCTAAATTATAAACCTTTAATTTAGAAAAACTCATTTGTAATGCCGTTACTCTACTACCAGCATTATTTAATACTTCAAACCATTCAATTTGCTCATCTTCAGTTAAATTTTCTGCAATGTTAACTGTATAGTTGTAACTTCTAATTTTAGTACGTACACGTAATGCAATTGCAAACAATTCATTAAAACTCCCTTTTTCCTGTAGGTAACTCATTAATACTTTTTCACTATCATTTAAAAGTATACCAACTGGAATTTGCGAGTTTGTAATATTTCCCTCTACAATTCTAAAGGTTCCTCGTGAAAAATCCAAAACGATATTCCGAAAACTATCATGATTAATAAAAGCTTTAAAATTTGTAGTTAGACGCTGCTGACCATCTACAACAGATTGATGGTCTCCTTTAATATCTGCATAATTTACAATCTCACGACTTAAAAAAGAAATTTGAGGAACATCATCTTCAGTTGCATCGCTAATCTCATTTATAGATATCGGAGAAACTGGCGCTTTACCAAATAGTTGAAAATCAAATAAATCCACTGCTTTCTGAAGAGTCCAACTTAAATCACGTTGATATAAAGGCAAAGTAATTTTATTGTTTTTAATTCTTTCACACATAGTAGCTATATCCATCTGATGTGTTTTTTTTGTAGGGTTGAAACTAGTTGCTACTTCAACTTTATTACTAATTCTCATTTCTATTTCCTCATTTCTATATTTGATAATCTTACAATATATCTTCCCTCAAAAAAAGTCAAGCTGCTAATTATAGCAGCTTGAATTTTTAACTTCATTTATATAAAAAAAAACATTATAATACCGTCAAAACAGCACTTATTAAAATAGCTGCTACCAAAAAACAAATTTTAATAAATATAAAACAAGAAGTTATTGATAATTATATGGAAATAAATGTGACTTTTTTTAGTATAAAAATTGGTTTCATGAAAAAAAGCTTTGAAGACCCATATATATGTTCTTCAAGCTTTTTCTAGTTGTTATTTTATTTCATCTTAATAGCCGCTGGTAATACAATACTCCGTGAATGTGGAGACTTCATCTAAACTTACTAGTTTAATTATTTTCTCAAACTATTATTTTGTTAAAAATTTCATGTCGCTTTATTTGGTAAGATTAACTCATTAATAACTTTTGATACACATTTTTAATAACACACTTATTGACGGTAAATATAAAAATTTTAGATATTACTTTTATTAATAAATAAATTGATAAATTAATAGATATAATAATTATATTATATGTACCGTCAAAACGTTCTTTATTAATTGGTTTTAATTTATAAAATCATCTAATTCTTTTTGACGTTTTTTATTTTGTTTTTTATTTTCTTCTAACTTAAGATGTTTTTCTACTGAAACTACCTCCATCTTTTTGTACTCTATTTTATCCTTTTTAAAAGATTCAAATGTGTTCGTAATATGGCTATTAGCTTTTCTATTTTCTAAAGCTAATGAAAAATATTTTTGATTATGAATAACTTCTATCATATTGTATCCTCTCATTGCATTGTGATAGCGTTCAACTGTCTTTTCAGATAAATATGTTTCATCAGCAATTCGCTGAAGAACAGCATCATATTTGTTAAATATTTGCTTCTTCATTTGTAAGTATGACCAAATATAAAATGCTGTGCATCCTAAATCATTTTTACTCATACAAAAAAGGAATACTCTGAAATCTACTAAATGAGTGTTTGATATATCATAGAATGTCCCTTCTACTATCTCATATTCTGTCCCTAGATTACTCTCTTCTTCGTCTGATTTTAATACCTGTGGTCTCTCAAATGCTAATACAGGATATTTGATTGTATATTTATTACTATGTCTATTCTTATATTGCTTTTGAGATTCTTTATCAATATCTTCTAGCAAAGTAAAATTCAGCTCTGCCCCATCTGTTTCATATGAAGCATAGACAGGATAATTTGTAGTTGTAATTGTTAAACCCATGTTATCAAGAACACCATTTTTTTTTATTATATAATCTAATCTGCTAGTATTTTCGTTATACCCTAGGTAACTTAGTATTTGTTGCTTATTAATTACAAACTGGTCATATTTCGCATAACGGTATAACCATGTGATGAAATAATAATATGTGTATGCAAATGCAATATGTTTAGAGGTATGTCCTTTTAATGAAATAAGATTATCAAATATCTCATTTGGCATATATACTTTCACTTCGTATTTTTGTTTTAATTTTAAATTTTTGTAAATTTCCTCTTTAGTCATCATGTGTTAATAATAACCTCACTTTTTCTCATATTTTTCTTCCTTGGTGTCTTTCAATTAATTAACTTTCTTGATAATTTAATATTCTACTTTTTATAACTTATTTCCCAAATCCTCCTCTATAACATGAATTGTTAAAATTTTATATATACCCTTAAAAAGGATTATTTTACCTTCTATTTAATTGTAAGAAGAAAATACGGAATATGCCAACTAGCTTTAAAAATAATTTAAACAAATATTCAACAGCTCACCTACTGTAAGCTTTATATTGAGCGTTACAACCATCATAGAATATCTATGGATATATTTGTCATTTCACTAAACAGAAGGCTTATAATTAATTCTAATGGCTTCTGGCAGGTAGGTATGACGTTGACTGTGTAGGAACCACTGCTCTTTTGAGAAATATAAAAAAGAACCCAATCTAGTGAAATTAGATTCTTAATAGGCTTGTTTTAAATTGAATTCTCTTTTTTAAATATTTAAGTTATTCAATGGGTTATGTTTATCATTTTGCTCTTTTAATTCACTGCCCCACATGGCAACGTACCTCATAGTTACACTAATATTTTTGTGTCGCATCATGTTTTGAATGGCAAAGGCTGACATACCACTCATCGCCAGACGGTGGCAGAACGAATGTCTAAAAGTATGTGCTGACACACGAACATCTTTAAAATTCATGTGGTTCTGTAAGTTGTTAAATAGTTGTGTTATTGAATTATCGGTCATCTGTGTATTATCACGCTTCAAGAAGACATATTCATTTCCTTGTCCAAAATGATTCTTACAAAAAACTTGGTACACTGAAAGCTCTTTAGAAAGCTTTTCGGTCATAAATACTGTTTCATATTGACGGTTTTTCCCGTATACATTCAGCGTTAAACTTGGCATATCAACGTCTGACCATTTTAGATTAATAACCTCTTTGCGTCGTAATCCCGTTCCTAATAAAATCATAATTAACAGATAACCCCTATAACTAAAATAACTCTTCTCCTTGCGTCTTAAGCTTCGATAGTAAGCTAACATCTGATATATCTGTTCATCTGTAAAAACATCAATCTTTACATCTTCTTTTTGTAACTTTACTCTTCGCCCCATATTTTCACTTACTATTTTTTCTTCGATGAGGTAATTGAAGAATGCTCGGATTCTGAGAATCTTCGTATTAACAGTATTTGGTTTATTTCCTCTCTCCTGACAATCTAACAAATAATTACGTACATGATGATGACCAACCTCTTCAATGTTAATGACACCATGTTCAAGACAATATTTGATAAACTGTCCTAAAGTCATTTCATAGTTTTTAATGTTCGTCTCGGTTGTGTTCTTAAACTTTCTGTCAGCTAAAAAGTCTTGATAAGCAAATTTCAAAAGCATAAAAAATAACCACCTCTCTATTTATGAGAAGTGGTTATAGCTTTACTAATTAATTGTGATTTACACTACTTCACAGAAATGATGTATAAAAAATTACATCATGCCGCCCATTCCGCCCATATCAGGCATACCCATACCGCCAGCTCCTGCTGGTTCTGGAATGTCTGCTACTACTGCTTCTGTAGTTAAGAATAATGCTGCTACAGATGCAGCGTTTTGAAGTGCTGAACGAGTTACTTTAGTTGGATCAACGATACCTGCTTCGATCATATTCACCCATTCGCCAGTTGCAGCATTGAATCCGATACCGACTTCTTCACGTTTTAAACGATCTACAACGATAGATCCTTCAAGACCTGCATTGTTAGCGATTTGACGAACTGGTTCTTCTAATGCACGAAGTACAATTTTCAGACCCGTAGCTACGTCGCCTTCTTTTGTTTCTGCTAATTCGGCAACTTTGTTATATACGTTTACTAGTGCAGTACCACCACCAGCTACGATACCTTCTTCAACTGCTGCGCGAGTAGCATTAAGAGCATCTTCAATACGAAGCTTGCGTTCTTTTAGTTCTGTTTCTGTTGCTGCTCCGACTTTAACTACAGCTACACCACCAGCTAATTTAGCTAGGCGTTCTTGTAGTTTTTCTTTGTCGAATTCAGATGTAGTGTCTTCTAATTGAGAACGGATTTGTGTTACACGACCAGCGATGCGATCAGACTCTCCGTTACCCTCTACGATTGTAGTGTTATCTTTAGATACAACAACTTTAGATGCACGACCTAATTGAGTAATGTTAGCAGATTTTAAGTCTAAACCTAAATCTTCTGTGATTACTTCAGCTCCAGTAAGAACTGCGATATCTTCTAACATCGCTTTACGACGGTCACCAAATCCTGGCGCTTTAACAGCTACAGCATTGAAAGTTCCACGTAATTTGTTTAATACTAGAGTAGCTAGAGCTTCCCCTTCTACGTCCTCAGAGATTAGTAAAAGTGGTTTGCCTTGTTGTACTACTTGCTCAAGCACAGGAAGAATTTCTTGTATGCTTGTAATTTTTTTATCTGTTATTAAAATATATGGATTGTCTAAAATAGCTTCCATTTTATCCGAATCTGTTACCATATAAGGAGATGCATATCCACGATCGAACTGCATACCTTCTACCACGTCAAGTTCAGTAGTGAACCCTTTAGATTCTTCAATTGTAATGACACCGTCGTTACCAACGCGCTCCATTGCTTCAGCAATTAGTTCACCTACTTCAGAATCTCCTGAAGAAATAGCTGCAACCTGAGCAATAGACTCTTTGCCTTCGATTTGTTTAGAAATTGCTTTTAACTCTGTAACTGCAGCAGCAACTGCAAGGTCAATACCTTTACGGATTCCTACTGGGTTAGCACCAGCTGTTACGTTTTTCAATCCTTCACGGATCATCGATTGCGCTAATACAGTAGCAGTTGTTGTACCGTCACCAGCGATATCGTTTGTTTTAGAAGCAACCTCTGCCACTAATTTAGCACCCATATTTTCAAATGCATCTTCCAATTCGATATCTTTTGCAATCGTTACACCATCATTAGTAATAAGTGGTGAACCAAATTTTTTCTCAAGAACTACGTTACGTCCTTTTGGTCCAAGTGTTACTTTAACAGCATCTGCAAGTTTATCTACTCCACGTAACATTGCGCTACGTGCGTCTTCACTGAATTTAATTTCTTTAGCCATGTGTTAGTTACCTCCTGAATATATTTTCCAAAGTTTTATTAGCCAATAATAGCTAGAACATCGCTTTCGCGTAAAATTAAATAATCGTTGTTTTCATATTTCACTTCTGTGCCTGAATATTTAGAGAAGATGATGCGGTCTCCCTCTTTTACGTCAAGTTCAACGCGAGTGCCGTTTTCAAGTACTCGTCCAGTCCCTGTAGCAACAACATTTCCTTCTTGCGGTTTTTCTTTAGCAGAGTCTGGAAGTACGATGCCAGATGCTGTTTTTTCCTCAGCTTCGATTAATTCGATTACGATACGATCACCTAATGGTCTTAACAAGTGAAACTACCTCCCTAAAATAGTAAAATGTAATATTATTAGCACTCTTACTCTTTGAGTGCTAACACACTTATAATAATAATTAATCACAGAACATTTTGCAAGTAAGAAGCTATCTTTTTCTTTTATTTTCTATTTCCGATACAATAAGAAAAGAAGGTACATATAGAGAGGAATAAAACTGTTTATGAAACAACAAAAAACTGGTATATACATATTAATCGTTTACTGTATAATGCAACTATCTTCAGGTATACTTGTCCCGTTCCTACCAGAGCTTTATAGCCTATTAGAAGCTAAAGGAGTGGAAAATCCAGCACTTTTCATTTCTGGTTGGTGGGTATTTCTTAGCATGGGAATCGCTACATTGATCACCCTACTAATCATCCGTAAAGACAAGACTTACTTGAAGCCACTAAATGGTAAGCCAAGCCCAACCCTCCAAACGATCGGTTGGGGAATTGCTGGTTTCTTTCTAGTATTTGTAGGACAGGGTATTGCAGCAAGCATCGAGCTTAAATTTGGTGTGGATCCTGGATCAGAAAATACAACTCAGTTTATAGAAATTGCCCATACCGTACCATTAGCTATTTTTTCAATTGTCATTTTTGCCCCTATATTAGAGGAGCTGATATTCCGAAGAATCATTTTCGGAACTCTGTTGCCAAAAACGAATTTCTTTGTAGCCGCTTCTGTAAGTGCAATTGTGTTCGGAATTATTCACTTTGACTTTACGCACATACTACTATATGCGGTCTCCGGATTTATATTCGCATTTATCTATTACAAGACAAAGCGAATTATCGCATCAATTATCTCCCATATGTTATTAAATGGATTTGTTGTGCTAGTTCAATTTTACGGTGAGGAAATTCAACAGTTTCTTAAACAATATTCAAATATGCAGTTCCTATTTTTTCATTAATAAAAGCCTTTGACCTGTTAGCATTATGGTCAAAGGCTTTTTTTGTTATTCAGTCAGTTCATTTCTTATTAAATAAATAAGAGTCTGTAATTCTACAGAAAGATCGATGGTATGTACACGGATAGCATCGGTTGTTTGTAAACGTATTGGTGTAAAGTTTAATATCCCTTTAATAGAAGAAGCTTCTAATTGATCGGCTACTTGCTGTGCAGACCGACTTGGCAAAGTAAAAATGACCAGTTCAATTCCATATTCCTCTAGCTTTTCAAGCATAACACTCGAATGATACACAGGAATATCACTTATGGTCGTTCCTTCTACCGGAGCTTTTGTATCGAAAGCCACGACAATTTTTGTATTATGGTTTTTTTGGAAATTATACTTTAGAAAAGCAGTTCCCAAACTTCCAACTCCAATGAGCGCAACATTCGCAGCCTCATCCTGATCGAGTGTTTTACGGAAAAACTCAAGTAAAGTCGGAACGTCATAACCGTAACCCTTTTTTCCAAGCGCACCAAAATGAGAGAAATCTCTCCTAATTGTTGCGGAATCGATTTTCATCGCTTCACTCAATTCCTGCGAAGAAACTCGTTTGTGTCCAGCATTATGAAAGCTTTGTAAAAATCTATAATATAATGGAAGTCTTTTCGTAGTTGCTTGAGGAATTCTCGGTATTTCTGGCTTCATAAAAATCCTCCTAGTTTAGTCAAACAAATCGTTATTATCTTACTAGACATTTCTACCATTGTAAACCTAGAGCGTTGCAACGACAAGCCCTATCTATTACACTAAGGATAGAATTGAGGTGCGAATAATTGTGATTGTTTTACAAGTCAATCAAATAACAAAATCCTTTAACGGTGAAGATATATTAACTAACGTAAAGCTAGAGGTTCAGGATCGAGACCGGGTTGCCCTTGTTGGTAGAAACGGTGCCGGAAAATCTACACTACTTAAAATAATAGCAGGTGAAATGTCGTATGATTCAGGCGAAATAATTATGCCAAAAAATATTCGTCTTGGCTATTTAGAACAGCATGCAGGTCTCGAATCTAAATTGACAATCTGGGAGGAAATGAAGACAATCTTTAGTCATCTCATTAACTCAGAAAAAGAGCTTCGTTCCCTAGAATCACAAATGGCAGACCCTACTATATATGAAGATACTGAAGCTTATGCAAGAGTGGCAGCAACGTACGATGAATTACAGTTAGCCTTTAATGAGGCAGGTGGCTATCGCTTCGAATCAGATATACGCTCTATATTACACGGCATGCAGTTTTTCCCAGATGATTATGATAAGCCTGTCCAAGCATTGTCAGGAGGACAAAAAACGAGGCTAGCACTTGCAAAAATGCTTCTAAGTAAGCCAGACTTACTAATCCTCGATGAGCCTACCAACCATTTGGACATTCAAACGCTAAGCTTTTTAGAAAACTATCTGAAAAATTATAGCGGTGCAGTTCTTATCGTCTCACATGACCGCTACTTTTTAGACCAAGTAGTCAACTTTGTTTACGAAGTATCTCGGCATAATGTAGTAAGATACGTTGGCAACTACAGTTCGTACTTAACGCAAAAAGCAAAAAACTATGAGTTAGATAGAAAGAAGTATGAAAAACAGCAAGAAGAAAAAGCAAAGCTCGAGGATTTTGTCAGTAAAAATCTTGCCCGTGCCTCTACAACTAAAATGGCTCAATCTAGACGTAAGGTTATTGAGAAAACAGACTGGATGGAATCCCCAGATGGTGATGAAAAATCTGCTTCTTTCGGATTTACTATCGATCGACCAAGTGGCAATGACGTACTTCGTCTGGAGCAAATTGCAGTTGGCTATCCAAACAAAACTGTTTCATCGAATATTTCCTTCTCTGTGTACAAGCAAGACCGCATTGCACTCGTTGGACCAAATGGGGTGGGCAAATCAACTTTACTAAAAACAATTATGAAACAATTAAATGCCGCTGATGGGAAAATCCAGTATGGTACGAATGTCCAATTTGGATACTATGATCAAGAACAAGCAGCATTAACTGGCAACAAAACAGCTTTACAAGAACTATGGGATGAATGGCCGTTAATGAATGAACGAGATGTCCGCACTGTATTAGGTCGTTTCTTGTTTTCAGGAGATGATGTACAAAAAACGGTATCTACACTATCCGGTGGTGAAAAGGCAAGACTCGCTCTTGCAAAGCTAATGCTTTTAAAAGCGAACACCCTCGTACTCGATGAGCCTACCAACCATCTAGACTTAGACAGTAAAGAAGTTCTCGAAAATGCATTACTCGACTTCCCCGGGACTATCATATTCGTATCCCATGACCGATATTTTATAAACCGAATTGCAACAAAGGTTATTGAGTTAGCAAGCGAAGATGCAACTCTATTCCTTGGAGACTATGACTATTACCTAGAGAAAAAAGAAGAAATGGAAGAGCTTGCTTTAGAAAATGCAGTAGTTGAAAATACAGTAATTACAAAAGTGAACACATCCACTATTGATAAAGAAGCAAAGAAAAAAGAACGTCAGCTTCGACGCCAGCTAGAGGAATTGGAAAGTCAGATTCCAACTGTTGATGCGGAAATTGTTATTATCGAAGAAAAGTTATGTGACCCTGAAATTTTCCAAGACCACGAAGCTGTCCAACAATTACAGCGTGAACTAGATCAGTTGAAGGAAAAACAAGATGACCTATCAAATGAATGGTTAGAATTACAGGAACAATTAGAAGAAATAGCCCCATAAAGAAAAAAGGTAGTGAAACCAATTCGTTTTTTTGGCTTCACTACCTTTTCTAATTGCTTATGATTTTACTCTTTTTAGTTGTCTAATAATTTCAATTAATGCCTTGAAACTTTGAACCATTAGTTTACTCGATCCAAAATTCATAATAATATGGGTCTCAGTAGATGGGTCATAAAACAAATGAGTTGAAAGAACTCCAATATGCCCTCTTACTCTTGGTAACCCTTTCAATAGAAAAAAGAACTCTTCAAATCGGATTTCCATTAGCCCTGTTCCATAGTGAATACCAGTTCTGAATTTATGTTTGAATTTTTTCCATAAACTGTATTTTTTCTTCATGAAATAATCTTCCTTCTCTAAAAGCTCTATTAAAAGAAAGAAGATCATTTGGAGTAGATATTATTCCACCTCCCGACCAGTCCACACTTAGACTTTGAAAGTCTTTTACATCTGTGCCGTTAAGCCAAATCTTTTGAAATTTTTGTAGGGGATTTTTAGGTTCCGAATAGAATAGCATATAAGAGTCCTGCATTCCAAGTGGGGTAAAGATTTCATCATGTAGATTCTCATGAAATGGTTTTCCTGAAACTTTTTCAATGATTAAACCAATTAAAATATAACCAGTATCTGAGTAATGAAAGACCTTCCCAGGTATCCCTGCAGCTTTTTGCCTTTTCCGTGTGAATTCAACTAATTCATAGGGAGTCCATTTCTTTTCAGATTCGGAAACGATCAATTTAGACATCGGACTACCTAAATTTACTGGATCTTCGAAATAATCACCGATTCCTGAAGTATGCGCTAATAATTGTTCTACGGTAACTTCTTTCATATAATCTTTATCCTTAAATATAAAGAGATTTTCAAGTTCTATATTTGTAAAATAATTTGATATCGGATCGTGTAAGGATAAACTATTTCTTTCTATTAAAATCATTATTAAAGTAGCAGTAAACATTTTACCAATACTTGCAATATGGAAAGGTTGGTTTGAATCTTCTGATGAATAGTTATACTGAAAATCTAACTTTTCACTATCAATCAGAATTTGGATGCTTGATTGAGCATTTTTTTGATGAATTTTATTAAAGTATTTATCGAAATGCCTCTTTACGGCCTCTATACTTGTCGTATTCAACATTATGTCCTCCATCGTTTTACAACATTTGAAAAAAGCTGTTAGAAAAATATTTTAGCTGTTGCACTCTTTTACCTTTTCTAAAAATGACCTAATCCTTTGAATCCAAAAATATGTGTATAGAACATAACTGATTCTTCCTAATTATCTTTAGAAAACTCGTTCCTTTTTTTGCTGTCTCATTTACCCAAGCATCTAAGGGCTTTTTTGAAAAGATAACCTCCTCATATACTTTTGAATAAGGGAACATCATACCTAAAAATGAACCATAATTATTCAATTGTATTTTATCCTGACTTATAATTGCCTCAATAGATTTTTCACTTATTTTTAAGGTAATCAGATGCCTCCGATAAAGATAAAACTTCATCGAATATGTTCGGTAAATTACAACTCCGTTTGTCTTGTGAATCATTTATTCTTTTGCTGAATCAGCAAGTCCACGTCCAATTACATTAGCAGATATCGGTTTTTTTCCTAATTCTCTTGCCCAAATAGATAATTGTCCGATATGGTGTATCTCATGAGCAATTACATGTCGAATAACTTCACCCCAAGTATCCCGTTCAATTCTTCCATCTGGCAACGTATCGTAAAGTATGCGACTTTCCATGCTATCATTCCAGTTGTTTACAAAGGCTTCGACTTCCAATCGAAATTTTGCGTCTAATTGCCTTACTTTCTCCAGAGTACTATAATTTTCAAAACTCTCCTGAAAATCGGGCTGATCCTGCAAAACACGAATCCAACTCCATTCCACATCTACTATATGAAATAATGTTTCTAAAATGCTTCCTACTCCACCTGTGCGTTTGCATAACAGTTCTTCTTCACTTAATCTCTCACACCATAGATACCAGTCTTCCCTAACCAACCAATTATACTGAAAAAACATCTTCACTAAGTTTCCTCCCTAAAATTGAGTAATAATATTTTATCTTATTTTTATTGGCCAGAATGAAACCTTACAACCTATTCTGATATTTTCCACCTATTACTAGAATTCTACAATTTCAGCGATAATCCTTCTTATGTTTTAATCTTATAATTGTTGCAGTGTCGAATAGTATACATATATGTTGGTCAAGTACTATTTTATAATAACTTTTCTCCACATATTTATTCACAAAGAAAAACTAGTTATATCAATCTATCAACAGGTTTATCCACATTGTCCACAATTTTAAAAATAAGTTGTCCACATTGATGTGTATAACAATCATACTATATATAGTTTGCGTCTAAGTTACGCACATGTTATCCACAAAATGTGCATAAGTACGAATGTTCTCTATTGACAACTTCTAAATTCCATGATAAAAATCCTCTTTTCTTGTCGAAGAAAAGAGGATTTGAGTATTTCATTTAGTTGTTTAGAGTCTAGACTACAAGCGAATAGGCTTTGACTCGTTTCAGAATCTCGGAACTAAAATAGGCGCATTTGTTTTTCTTAATTCCAACTATTTAATTCTAGACCTGGTCTACCATTCATCGACATATCACTTAAATGCCCTGCTGAATACTTAGAATTTCCAGCGGCAGCAATCATGGCAGCATTGTCTGTACACAGTTTGATGGGCGGTACATAAAAAGGTATATTCTCTTTTGTAAAAGCTTTCTCTAGTGAATTACGAAGTCCTTTATTTGCAGCAACTCCACCCGCAGCAATAACTTGCTTCACTTTAAATTCACGTGCTGCACGTATAGTTTTTGTCGTTAACACTTCCACTACACTTTGCTGGAATCCTGCCGCTAGGTGGTTCGGGTTTATTTCTTCCCCACGTTGCTCGGCATTATGCTGATAATTGATAACTGCAGATTTTAATCCACTGAAGCTAAAATCATATGACCCTTCCTCTAGCCATGCTCTAGGGAATTGCAATGCTTCATCACTTTCGTTAGCAAGTTTATCGATATGTGGACCTCCTGGATATGGAAGATTCAATACTCGAGCTACTTTGTCGTACGCTTCACCTGCAGCGTCATCCCTAGTCTCACCGATTAATTCGAACTGTCCATCTTCCTTCATTAATACAAGCTCCGTATGACCTCCAGAAACAACTAATGCCAAAAGTGGGAATTCCATCTTCTGTACTAGTGCATTAGCGTAAATATGCCCCGCGATGTGGTGGACTCCAACTAGTGGAAGCCCATTTGCAAAAGCGAATGCTTTCGCAGCATTTATACCTATCAGAAGTGCTCCGACTAACCCTGGGCCTTCTGTAACTGCAACTGCATCTAAATCCTGCGGTGTCATATCCGCTTGTTTTAATGCTTCTTCGACAACAATTGTAATCTGCTCCACATGGTGTCTCGATGCGACTTCTGGTACTACTCCACCAAATCGTTTATGACTTTCGATTTGTGATGCTACTACATTGGATATAATCTCATGCCCATTTTTTACAATCGATGCTGCTGTTTCATCACAGCTCGTTTCAATTCCTAATATATATTGGTCTTTTCTCATTTAAATTCCACCCACATCACAAGTGCATCCTCTCCGGTGTCTGAATAATAATTTTTCCGTATGCCTCCGTCTTGGAAGTTAAGTTTATAATATAAGTTTTTCGCCACATCATTTGATACTCTAACTTCAAGTGTCATGAGTACTACATTTTGCTCTGTTACTACACGGATAGCCTCCCGCATCAATCCTTCACCAATTTTGTTTCCACGCATACGTTCAGCTACTGCCACATTAGTAATATGACTTTCATCCATCACTACCCACATGCCACAGTACCCGATTATATCTTTTGCTTCTGTTTCAGCAACAAGATAATGTGAATACAAATTTGTCGTCATTTCGTGCTCAAAGGCTTCCCTCGTCCAAGGTGTGTCGAATGCCTCCTGTTCGATCAACAGTACTTGATCTATATCATCTAAAGTCATTTTTCGATACGTTATATTAGTTTCCATTTTTCTTCTGCTCTTTCATCCAGTTTGCCTCTGCTTCGGTAATACGCAAATACTCAGGCACTACTGTATGCACTTCAGAAGGCTCCATTTTTTTCGCCATTTCTATTAAAACAGCTGCATTTGGTAAATCAAAAGCGGCATTCACCCGCTGAACCTTATCTCCAAGTACTTCTTTTATTTGCTCCCAGTGAATCGAAACGTCCATGCCGACAAATAACACTTGCTGTTCCAGATTATCTAGAGTTGTTAGTAAATCTACTAATGACATATGCGCTTCCTTTACTACTTCACCGTTTGCATAAATTCCAGCAAATACATTACTACGACGCGCGTCCATAATGGAACAAACAACACCTTGGAAATACGGAGCATTCTCAGCAAGTACATGTAAGCTTGACACCGAATATATTGGCACTTTTAGTGTCCAAGCGAGTGTTTTTCCAATCGTTACTCCAATACGAACTCCTGTATAGGAACCCGGTCCTTTCGCTACAGCAATCGCTTCTATTTCATTTGGCTTAATATTTGCTTTTTCCATTAATTCTTCAATAGCTGGCATCGTGCCAATCGAGTGCGTAATTTTCATTGATGACTGAAACGAAGCAAGTACTTGTTCATCCTTTACAATAGCTATCGCAAGAGGTGTATTTGATGTATCTATTCCTAACCAAATCATTCAAAAAGCTCCTCACATAATTGTTCATATCGTTTGCCATAGGGCATAAACGTAAATTTTCTAGCATTCTCATCTAGACGAAGAATCTGAATCGCCAGTCGTTCTGCTGGCAAATCCTCTTCTATCAAATGTGCCCACTCAATGATGCTTACCGCATCGCCGTAAAACAGCTCGTCCCAGCCTAAATCCTCATCACTATCCGCAAGTCGGTAGACATCTAAATGGTTTAACGGCAGCCTGCCCTCATATTGCTTTAATATAGTAAACGTTGGGCTATTTACGTTTCGTGTAATTCCTAAACCCTTCGCCACACTTTTTGTGAATGTCGTTTTACCTGCTCCTAGGTCGCCTTCTAGAGTCAGTACATCTCCAGCATGTAAGCGGACTGCCAATTGCTCAGCAAGAGCCTTTGTTTCTTGCTCCGAATTAATCATTCGTTCATATTTCATCGGTTGCTTTCCTTTCCAGTTACATCTCTAATGCTTCTATTATAATGAAATATATCTAATATTGTAAGTGTGGGGTCTTTAGGGTAGCTTAGTAGGCTAAGAAAAACCCCATAAAAAGACGCCCGGTCCTCTGAGCCCAGTGTCCACACCCTCCTACAACTTTTAGAAACCGGTAAGTACGTTTTTGGATAACTAGAGAAAAGCTACTTTCCTATTGCTCTCGAAGATGCAATTTCGTTCGCTATTTTACTTCCTAAAACGGAAATCAGTCGTTATATTCATTCTTAAAAATGCCACAAATCCCAGTGTTCACAAGACAATTTTATATACGCTATCTATTAAAAAAGATCACTTCGCATCCACTACGAAATGATCTCTTTTTTATTGGACTAACCGTACGATTTTCTCAACTGCTTGCTCTCCAGCTACTGTCCATTTATTTTTGTTGGCAATTTGACCGTCCTTATCAACTGGATCTTGGAATTGATTGAAGCCAGTCGATGTAAGCAAAGAATTTTCATCCTCGTCTAAACCTATATTAACTACATGCTTGATGACATAAGGGGTTTGGAACTTAATTTGGGCATCGTAATTGTCTAGCTCTCCCTCCACCACTTCGAATGGAAGTCGCAAGTAGATTGTTTCCGCTTCATCTCTCCATAATACATTGTCAAAACTACCTTTATGGTAATCCCAATTTCCGCCAATCGTGTAGCCTAGGCTATCTATTCTACTTCTTAAATCACCGAAACCAATTTCTTTTCCTTCCAACTCTGTTTGTAATTGCAGCAAAATAATCCACTCCTCGTTCGAATCTTCATCCTATCATCTCCAAGAATCGGCTTAAAAATACTAGCCTCTCATTAATCTGTCTACTAGTTTTTTAAAGAAACCATCCTCAATCTCCATTTCCTCCACTTTTTGCACTATTAAATCAGAAAGCAATTCATAGCCAGCTTCACCAAAATGCAGACCATCATTCTTCTCCCCGACTAGTAGATCCCTGTAGTTTGGTTTGGAATAAAAAATATGAAAGAAATCGATAAAATAACTACCCGTTTCTTCGGCAACCTCCTGAACAGCCTGTGCATATTGCTCCATACGTTCATTCGTCCTATTCTGCTGAAGAGACTCATCCACAGGAGCAGGGCTGATCAATATTGTCTTTTCAGGACCCACCTGCTTTGCAAATAAAGAAATATTACGCTTAAACGTTTCTAAATCTACAAACTTATGAGTCGCTGAGTCATTCGCTCCAAAAAGTACAGTCACCGCATCAGGGCGCTTAGATAACACATCTTTATTGAAACGGAACATTGCTTGCTCCGTTGTATTTCCAGATACTCCGGCATTAATAAATTCATAATTAGGCATTTTTGACGTCAATTTATGAGTTAAAATGGGGGATGGATTGCCCTCTTTTCTAGCAGTGATACTGTCCCCAAAACAAATTATTTCCAACATATAACAAAACTCCTTTTAACAATATGTAATATAATTGAAACACACTATACGTTTATAATTACCCAAAAACGGATAAACAAACATAGAAATTAATGTTTTGGAGGAAGTTTTATGGCTAACAAACGTTTAACATGGGTCGATGTAACAAAAGGATTCTTAATGATTTTAGTTGTCATCGGACATTATCCAGGTGAATTAGATTTCCCGTTCATCACATATATATACTGGTTTCATATGCCAGCTTTTTTCTTATTAAGTGGGTTATTTTTTAAAGAATTAAAAGAAGATCAAGACACAAAAGTCTCTATAAAAAAGAGATTCCTACAGCTAATAGTTCCTTACTTGTTTTTCTTATTAGCTATTACAACTGTTCGATATGGAATGGAGCTTGCTGGAGGTAACTTTGACTTATCCTGGTACTTGCAAGATTTATGGAAGTTAGTTATTGCGGGCCGTTTTGCACGTGGTGCTTATGGAGTTTTCTGGTTTGTAACGACACTCTTCTTTACGTATTTATTATTCATGATGATGACAAAGTATTTAAGTCGAGTCAAGCAAATTGTTCTACTCATTGTTTTTTATATCGTTGCTCATCTAGAGAGTATTTTCGCTATGCAATATATAAACGGTGCTCCAGACGAAGCCTCACAAACAATTCCTATGCTTTGGAACCTAGATGTCGTTCTAATGGCAATCGTCTATTTTGCTCTTGGCTATTATGCAAAATCAATTTGGATGAACATTACGAAATCTTGGTTGATAGGAGCTTTGATCATTGCAATCACTGCGATAATAACAGACAAACTTGGCTATATCGACTATCACCTAAGTATGAAATTCCTGCGATACGAACATTTACTGCTGGACTTAGTCATTCCTATTGCGTTTATAGTCGTTATTCTTGGTCTGTTTCAAAGAGTTACCGCTATTCTATCGCTAGATTGGTTGGCGAAAATTGAAAAACACTCGATTTCTATAATGTATTTGCATATTTTTACGGATATCATCCTGAATAATTATTTCCAATATGGCATTATTGGCTTTACTACACTAGGAATAATCACCCCAATAGTAGCATCCATCGTCATTCAAAAAATGATTCCATATGGAAAGTTCTTCTTAGGAGATATTCGAGCGCAGAAACTAATTCAAATCTAAAAACATACAACTTCAAACAGTGGGGGATTATTTTATCCTCCGCTGTTTTTTTAGTTGAACCATTCGGGCTTCGCTTCAGCGAACCTCATAGGAAAGTCATGCTCTGCCGCTAATGCGAAAAAAAGCCCTGACAGATTACATACGTTGATCTGTCAGGGCTTTTCAACATTATTTAGTTTTGAATTCATTAAAATAGAACATTAGTTCGATTTTATGTTATAATAAGTTGGCAATTACATAGCAGGGTGGGCGGTTGGTCACTTTTCTCGTTAGGAGGTGTTGCCATGACAACATACCAGATGATGAGTTTGTTGATCCAGCTAAGCGCTGTACTGATAGCAACCTTTTCCATAGTAGTGACCATAATCATTTTCTTTGTAAAAAAGAAATAACCGTCCCCTGAGCTAAAGGTTTGACGGTTATTTTGACCTTGGACCAACCGCTCTTTCTGCGGTCGTAATTGCTGACTGGATATTCGCGTATCCAGTCTCTATAGTCTATGTTCATTATATACAGAATAGATATCCTATTCAACTCATACCTGGTCAATATTTCCTTATTTCGACTTTCCTTTCAGTACAAAAGCATTAATATCCTTTTCGACGTCAAAAGTGGGGAAGTAACTCTTTATAATATTAATTAGTGGAACACAATCGTCTTGTTACCTTCCACGATTATACGATTTTCTAAATGCCATTTCACAGCTTTCGCTAATACTCGTCGTTCGATAGTACGGCCAATCTTCTTTAACTCAACTACGTCATCACGATGGTCTACCCGTTCCACGTCTTGTTCTATAATAGGACCTTCATCCAAATTATTTGTTACATAATGAGAAGTAGCACCGATTAGTTTTACTCCACGTTCGTAAGCACGCTCGTAAGGTCCAGCTCCGATAAATGCTGGCAGGAATGAATGATGGATATTAATAATACGATTTTCAAAATGCCCCACAAACTCTGATGTTAGTATTTGCATATAACGAGCCAAAATTAGTAAGTCTACGTTATATTGCTCCATTAACCGAATTTGTTCTGCTTCCACTTGTTTTCGAATTTCTTTGTTTGCTGGTATATAATAATATGGAATACCTAAAGCTTCGACAAATGGTCGTGCGTCTTCATGATTACTGATGACTACGACAATATCGGTATCCAAATCTCCGTTTTGCCATTCCCACAAAAGCTCCATTAAACAATGTGGTTCCTTGGAAACAAAAATTGCAGAACGTGTACGTTCGTGCAAATAGTTAAAGCTATATTCCATATTATGCGCTGCAGCAATTTGTTCGAAATCCTTTTCCATTTTAGATGCTGTTTCAAGCAGTGTGTCACAATGATACGCTATTCGTATGAAAAATGTACCATTCTCTGGATTACTTGAATACTGGTTAGATTCAATAATATTTGAATTATGTGTATGTAAAAATGTAGATAATACAGAGACGATCCCTGGCTTATCAGGACATTTTACTAGCAGACGTCCACGGTTTTCTAGATAGGTGTTTTGCTGTTGCGAGTTACTTTTTGCTTGTGTGTTGATTGACATTTAAACAGCTCCCATTATTTAAATATTAATTTTCTTATTATGCAACATTCTGCACATCTTCTCAACCCTTTAGTAGATTAAATAACTAAAGTATCATATTAGGGATTCTAGACTTTTATTTTGGTTCGAATGGGGTGAATAAATGTATCAGAAACTAACTACAAAACTATTTAAATTATTTACAGGAGAATTGGCTGCAACAATAGTTTTTGCGACGGTGTGGATAATGTATTTAAAGACTTATGAATGGACAAAACCATATTTAACTTCTTTAGCCACTTTGTTCGCTTTTTTCTTATTGGAATTTCTTTTATTACAAGGGAGTTATTATTGGTTTTTGAAATGGCGACAAGCTAAGCGTAGGAATTTCTCTTTTTTGCCCAAAAATAAACTTAAATTTTTCACGGCATTCAAGAAGCTGAACATACTCTTGCTCGGTGTGGGATTCGGTATTCTACTCTATCAATTATTCTATTTTTCAAACGTATTCTATTGGCTTCTTTTTCTTTATCTTTTCGCCCTAGTAGAGCATATCAATTATTATCATGTTCGACTTTCTTATCAAACACGAGAAGTAATAGAAGAATTAAAACGTCATAGAAGATTTCGTAGTTCTAAATTGGCAGAAGAACTAAAAAACAAATAAAAGCTATCTCACAATAGTTGGGAGATAACTTTTGCTTAATTATTTTACAATACTTTTTAAAATATTATCGATAATTTGTTCATTTGCGATTGTACCAGTATATAACCAGCTTTCATCTGGTGAGAACTCATATACATTTCCAGCTTTTACTGCAGGTACACTATTCCATAAAGCATCACTTAGTGCAGCTGAACCACTTGTTGTATCACTGTTAATCAAGAATAAATGTTCTGCATCCAACTCAACCAATTTTTCTAAAGAGATTTCGCTCCAGTTACCAGTTGCACTTGCTGAGATTTCCTTCACTACTGCCGGTATCTTCAATCCTAAATCACCGTACATTACAGCGCCACTAGATAGATTTTCTCCGACTACGAAGAATTTCCCGCCTACTAGCCATACTGCTGCTACTGAAGGATTTCCTACTTCAGCTTCAATCGTTTCTTTAGCTTCCGCAGCTTTTGCATCATAATCTTCTAATGCCTTTTGGGCTTCTGCTTCTTTACCAAATACTTCCCCTACACGTTTTAGTTCATCGCGCCAGTCATTATTTACTTCTGTACCTATTACATATGTCGGAGCAATCTTACTGTACTGCTCGTATTTACCGCCTTCTACCATACTTGCTGAGTCCATTATGATCAAATCTGGTGCATATTCTTGAACCGCTTCGAATGGCAAGTCATGCGGAATCATTGGAACGTCTTTTAAGTCCTCTTTTAAGTATCCTTGGATACTAGCTCCGTCTTTTACGCTCCATTGTGCAACAGGCGTTATTCCTAATGCAACTAAATTATCTTCTAAGTATGAAGCTAGTACACGTTTTGGGTTAGTTGGTACTTCTACCTCATTGCCCATCGCATCCGTCAATGTACGAGTATCACTTTCTTGTGTGTCAGCTTTTTGTTCTGTTTGGTCTGTCGAAGTTTGATTGTCTGTCTTGTCTTCATCACCACAAGCTGCCAATGTTAAAGCCAACGCGCCTGCTCCAACTAATTGCAGCCACTTATTTTTACCTAGTAAATTTTTCATGTTAATCTCCTTTTTCATATGTTATAATTACTTCATTGATAATGATTCTCGATTTCAATTAGAATACAGAATCTTTCATTTGTCAATATTTATTTTTGCGAATGATGGGGATAATGATACATATGAATACAAAATCAAAGAATCTCAAAAAAACCACAAAAGAATTTAAAAATCCTTTCACTAGCTCCGCCGTCATTATCATCGGCATTGTGCTACTAGGACTTAGTATGATTGTGTCCATAAATTTTGGTGCATCTAACTTAAGTTATCAAGATGTCTGGAAAGCCATTTTTCATTTTGACCCAGACAATTCTTCACATGTTATTATCCGTGAACTTCGACTACCTCGTGCAATTGCTGCTATTTGTGTTGGAGCAGCATTAGCTGTTTCTGGAGCAATTATGCAAGGGATGACACGAAATCCTTTGGCCTCCCCATCCATAATGGGTGTTACGTCTGGTTCATCTTTTTTAATAGCCATTGCTCTTGCTGCTTTACCAGGTATAAGTTATTTGGGCTTAATGGTGTTCTCTTTCGTTGGAGCAGGTCTCGGGGCTGGCTTAGTATTTGGAATTTCCGCTATGGCTAAGGGTGGGGTTACCCCTGTGAAATTAGCGCTAGTCGGCTCAGCCATTACATCCCTACTTAGTTCTCTATCAACAGCTATTGGTATTAAGTTTAATGTCTCGAAGGACATCAGCTATTGGTATGCTGGAGGTGTTTCTAGTATTCAGCCTCAGCATATTTTGTTTGCAATCCCATTTATCGTTGTGGGGCTTATACTAGCATTAATCCTGTCTCGTTCTATCTCTGTGTTAAGTTTAGGAGAAGATGTCGCAAAAGGACTTGGTCAGCGAACTGGTTACATACAATTTTTTGGGACAATCGCCGTACTTCTTTTAACAGGAGCTGCAGTTTCCATTGCCGGTATGATTGGATTTGTAGGTCTCGTAATTCCTCATATCACTAGATTTTTAGTAGGAGTCGATTATCGCTGGATAATTCCTTGCTCTGCTATATTAGGCGGGATATTATTGATAACTGCAGATATCGTTGGACGTATGGTGAACCCCCCGTTTGAAACGCCTGTCAGTGCGATTACTGCCCTTATTGGTGTACCGTTCTTCCTCTATCTAGCGCGTAAAGAAGGGAGAGGACTATAATGACAAATACTTTATCTAAAAATGAAGCAAAATATAAATTTCTTATGATAATGACCTTTGCTTTAATCATTGTTGCCGTCCTTATAAGTATTAATGCAGGTTATATGAAAATCCCGATAGCTGATGTAATTGCCACATTATTTGGATATGGTAATCCCCAAAATGAACTGACTATATTCGAGTTCCGTTTACCTCGAATATTCATGGCATTACTTGTTGGTTTGGGAATTTCAATATCAGGTGCTATTTTGCAGGGAATATCACAAAACCCACTTGCTGATCCTGGTATTCTAGGTATCAACTCCGGTGCAGGCTTTACAGTCGTTCTTTATATGTTCTTTTTCCAAGGAACTGTATTTATGACCGGATGGCTTTCTATTTTCATCATGCCATTCGCAGCACTAATCGGTGGTTTTACTGCTGCATTCCTTATTTACATTCTTTCCTGGAAAAATGGAAGAGTAACACCAGTTAGACTTATACTTGTCGGAATTGGAATCAATGCAGCATTTGGAGCAGGACTAACCATTTTTCAAATGAAAATGGAGCCGATTAACTTTATGAAAGCTATAGTTTGGCTTTCTGGTAGTATTTGGGGGACGAATTGGACGTTTGTGTGGATGATTTTCCTTTGGTTAGTTGTACTAATTCCTCTTGTTCTTTACAAGTCTAGAGTATTGGATGTGTTAAAGCTTGGAGACTCTATCGCTATAGGTGTAGGTGCAAATATCGAAAAAGAACGACGTTTTTTGCTATTTATCTCTGTAGCTATAGCTGGTGTCTGTGTATCAGTTGGAGGAGGTATTACTTTTCTCGGTTTAATAGCACCACATATGGCTAGGCGTTTAGTTGGAGCCTCACATTCCAAAATGTTGCCACTATCAGCTTTGCTGGGAGCACTATTACTCCTACTAGCAGATACACTTGGTAGAGTTATTTTAGCACCGATGGAATTACCTGTTGGGATTGTCATCTCAGTACTTGGTGCACCTTATTTTATTTATTTGCTTATAAAAACTACATGAAGTAATTTTACAAGTAAATAGGGAAACTCTTACACCGTCAACTTTGCTTTCCATACGGTTCATACGTATTTTAATAGGGAATCAAACAAAAAACAGATCAGCTTATAATCACTGATCTGTTTTTGAGTTTAATTGATAACTTTAATTTTCACTTCTTTGACTCCCCAAGCAATAGCATTATCATATGAAGGAATGAAAACATCAATTTTATTACCTTTAATAGCTCCTCCAGTGTCACCAGCTATCGCTTCTCCATAGCCTTCTACCCAAACTTTTGTACCTAGTGGTATTATACGAGGGTCGACGGCTATTACCTTTTGATTGGGATTGGCTCGCAAATCAATTCCGTATGCAGTAGTTCCCGAGCACCCCTCACAATAAGCTGTATAGGCAGTAGCGGTAACAATCATCTCTTCTCCGGAACTCGCTGGTTCAACTATAGAAGATGATACGGTTGCTTTCGGTTCTTCTACCGGATCAGGAGGTGGAGAACTTCTAGCTACAGTTGAAGCAGCTGCTAATTTATTAACAGTTTTAGGGATTCCCTTATCACTTACATGCAACTCCTCCCCAGGAAAGATTAAATCCCCTTCAATATTATTCCATTCCACTAGCGATTCCAATGAAATACTATGCTCAAGTGCAATCCGAAATAGATTATCACCCTTTTTCACTGTATATTTCGCAGGCTCAAAAAGAATATCATAAGCTAGTTCCAGATTTAATGCATCATCGAAAAAAATAAAATCTGTCTCAATATCTGCTTTAAATATATCAGATCCTTCTCCATCACTCGTGGCGACTAAAAAAGGGTCAGCAGCATACGTTACTGAACTCATCGAAAAAGTAATGACTAAAATCATTAACATCGTTTTTGCTTTCAATACTAAATCCTCCTTACAAGCAATCTTTCAATCACTTTTAAATTTGACTAAGTATTGCCCAAAAACTTACAAAAACAAACATTCTAAAAAAATAAAAAGAAACCATCCTCCCAAACAACTAGAATCTGTTTGGAAAAATGGCGTTAAAACATATAGTTTACATCTTAGAACTACTCCATTATTTTAAGTGTTATTTCCTGTCTTCCCCATTCAATCGCACCATCATAGGTAGGAATAAACACATCAATTCTATTCCCCTTTATAGCACCACCAGTATCTCCAGCAATTGCCTCTCCGTATCCTTCTACCCACACTTTAGTACCAAGCGGAATAACCGTCGGATCCACTGCAATTACTTTCTCTTCTGGATTAGATCTTAAATCGATACCATAAGCTGTTATTCCAATACAGCCATAACAATAGGCAGTATAAGCAGTTGCCTCCACTGTCATCTCTATTCCAGGCCCTTCTGGTGGTATAGTATCTGGGTGCTTTTCTAGTGTAGTATCACTACTTAATACTAGCTGGTCTTTTGGATAAATCACGTGGTCGGCTAATCCATTCCACTCCATAAGTAAATCAACCGAAATATTATATGTAGACGCAATATCATATAAGTTATCCCCATCTACAACTGTATGAATAGACGGATCCGGAAGAACTACAGAACTTTCCTCATAGATAAGATTTTCACCCATATCTTCATTCGCTAAATTATATTGCCCCAATAATGGTTCTACTGCACTTGCAGTAGAAAAAGTCATGCTTAATAAAAATAATGTAAAAATCGCAATTTTAATCTTCAAAGTTTTACCCCCAACTTACATTTTCAATAATCCCTTATATGTATTGCCCCAAAAATGAGTGATACAAACCATTTTGTTTACAAGTGGCAATAGATTGCTTTCAAACAAAAGTAAATGGTCTACTAGATTTTCTAAATTCTAATTGTGTCGACTGTTATAACGTGCATCTAAAAATGTTTTTTATACGAGGGTTTATATGGAAATATCTTTTTGAGATATAGAAAATAATTTTTTAACTCATAAAAAGAAGTGAACCAAAATAATTGAAATTCATAAAGATAATATTAGGAATAGGAGAAGTCACCACTGAAACTGTTTGCATTTCTGCATTTTCATAAAACGAAGTGTGAAGTGTATAAGATACTTTTCTTCATTGCACTGAGAGTTTTATGGATTAAAAGTAACTATAAATAAAATCCAGTCTTTTCCAGATGAGACCACTACAGATTCTTTTTATTTTCTTTAATACCTAAATAGAAAAACTCGAGCCAAATATTTTGACTTACTTTTAGTAACCTTCTATACTAACAAAGGACTGAGGCAAAGACATGGCACAATATGAAAATCAGCTACTCAAATTAGAGGCACCGCTAAGAAATGGATCGTGTCATCGTTAATAACTAAAAGTCACACACTTACAGTGGAAATCAATTATTTCCATTAAATAGAAATTTGGAGGGAACACATCATGAAAGTAGTTGCAATCGTAGGAAGTATCCGTGAAGATTCATTCAATTTAAAACTAGCAAAACATGTACAAGCACGCTATGCAGATAAGTTTGAGCTAGAAATCTTAGACTTAAAGCCAATCCCAATGTATAACCAAGATATCGAGTTAGATGCACCACAGGAAGTATTAGACATCAAAGCTAAAGTAAAAGCAGCAGACGCAGTACTTTGGGTAACACCAGAATATAATTCTACAATTCCAGGTGTATTAGGAAATGCAATTGACTGGATGAGCCGTGTAGATAAAGTAATGAATGGAAAACCATCTATGATTATGGGAGCTTCTATGGGTGTTCTAGGAACTGTAAAAGCTCAAATGCACCTACGTGATATTTTATTCGCGAGTGGCCTAAATTCACCTTTACTACCAATGAACGAAGTATACGTTGGAGCAGCGCATACAAAATTTAATGATAGTGGTGAATTAACAGACAAATCAACAATTGAATTTATCGATACAGTAATTGCTAACTTCCAAGAATGGATGAAAAACTACTTATAATAATGCTAAAACACCTCTGTAAAAGAGGTGTTTTCTAGTTTAAGGGATAATATTATTTGTTCAAATTAAATATAAAGGTTGTTTTCGTAAACTTTGTTGTTTTTAATAATTGATTTGAAGTAATATTGATATGATATTATTTTATAGGATAAATCGAGGAGGTGTTGTTCATGCAACGTATTGTGAAATCAGTCTTAAAAAAGATAAATCAACAAGGTGAGTTCATTAAAGTCAGTATTTATGTGATGGGCGGTTTCGTATTAGTAATGGCAGGTTATGGCGTAGGCCGCTTAGTAGGATTGGTCACTTTTTGATTTTAGGGAGCCCTAAACATTGCTACTGTTGTTATATTTGATTTTTGACAGGCAGAAATAAGCATTTATTTGACGCGCTCATCAAATGCTATTTTTTTGCTCATTTCAAGCCAACGGAAACGCGAAAGTTCAAACATTCATGTTTGTTTAAACTAACGTGTTTGTTTCTAGCGCAGGATTCCACTTATCAAAGACACCGCACCTAATAACCCTGCTTTGTTACCCAACGAAGCCTTCACTATCTCTATGTCGGAGTAGCTTTCTATTATTAGTTCTTTAACTTTACTGTTTATCAATGTTACTAATTTATCCTGCTCCATTACGCCACCACCTAAAATAATTGCCGGTGGATTGAAGATATGAGTCAAAGAAACTAGTCCATACACAACGTCACTTACCCATCCCTCCAGAATTTTCTCCAATTCTGTATTACCTCGTTCAAGCCCTTCAAAAATATCCCGACCACTCACATACTTTTTATCTACCTCTAACGCTTTTTTAACTAAGATCGTTGTGGATCCGTACATTTCATAACAACCTAAAAACCCACAAGTACATTTTCTTCCGCCTGGATACAAAATCATATGACCAAACTCAGATGCAGAACCGTTAAAACCTCTATAGATACCAGAATTACAAACAACGGCACCACCTATACCTGTTCCATACGTTAAACATAAAAAGTTTTTATACTTTTTACCCGCACCAAAATTTCTTTCTCCTAATGCGGCCGCATTCACATCATTTTCAACAACTACAGGGACTTTGAAATTCATCTCGAAGATATCCTTTACCTTCATACCCGTATAATTAGGAATGTTATCATTTGCATAGATGATAGATCCCTCCTCGTTGTTAACCTGTCCTGCAGTACTAATACCAATAGCTTGAAAGTCTTTATAATTCATTTTAATGAGTTGAATAATTCTTGCGATTAAATGCTTTGCTCCCTTTTTAGCTTCCGAATCATATTCTTTAAAATTAAAGATATTCCCATTTTCATCAGAGATACAAAACTTAATAGATGTTCCACCTATATCGATAGCTAATATTTCCATCGGCTTCATCCTTAAACATCGGACTTTATCGCTTTTACAAATCTTTTAGTAATATCCTTTGGTCTCGTAATAGCTGTTCCAACAACTGCTGAGTATGCACCCAGTTCAAATACATACTTCAGCTCCTCTGGTGTCCAAATACCACCCTCAGCAATAACAGGAATAGGAAACTCTAGTGCTAGTTTTGATATCAGGTCTACATCTGGCAGGTTTGTACTTTGAGTATAACTTGTGTAACCACTAAGTGTCGTACCTAAACAATCAAAACCCAAATCATAGGCTTGTTTTGCTTCATTATACGTAGAACAATCGGCCATGAACAATTGGTTGCTGTACTGTTCACGAATAGTTGGAAAAACTTCGCTAATTACTTTACCATCAGGTCTTATCCTGTTAGTAGCATCCATAGCTATAATATCCACCTTCTCTTGATAGAGTAAATCTATTTCTTTTCTTGTCGGTGTGATGAAAACTTCTGATTCACCGTAAATTCCTTTAATAATACCGATGATTGGCAAATTAACTGTCTTTTTAATCTCTCTAATATCTTCAATGCTGTTCGCTCTAATCCCCTTAGCACCACCCAACATAGCAGCATAAGCCATTCTCGCCATAATGTAAGGACTATGCAATGGCTCATCAGGAAGTGCCTGGCAAGAAACAATGAGTTCATGCTCGATATATTTTAAAATCTCCTCTTTAGTTTTCATCTCCACACACCCCCATCATTACATCATTTGATATTTTGCTATGGATAGATCAATCATCTTCTTAATGCCTTCAACCTTTTCAATATCTTCTCCATGCACTGCCTCTAACGGGCCCCTGACACTTCCAATATTTAATCCTCTTATTCTTAAAATCTCTTTAATAACGGAATACATCGATCCATTCAATGAACAAAGTGCAATAATAATATCGTTAATATCATGTTGAATTTCTCTAGCATCTGAGAAGTTACCGGAGGAAATAAATTCCTCTGCTTTTAGGAATAGCTCTGGCATCACGCCATACGTTCCACCAATTCCCCCATCTGCACCTATTAATCTACCTGACACATATTGTTCGTCTGGTCCATTAAATACTATAAAGTCTTCATGTGCTACTGTTTTATATCGTTCAATATCCATCACTGGCATAGAAGAATTTTTCACTCCGATTAACTTGTCATTCTTCAATAGCCTTTTTAGTAATGAAACGGAAAGATTATAGCCCGTTGTTTGGGGAATGTTGTAAATAATAAATGGCAAGTCGGTAGAATTCATAATTTCCAACCAGTACTTTTCAATCGCGCTTTCAGGTAACTGAAAATAGATTGGAGGAATAGCCGATAACGCATCGTAGCCTAATTCCCTTGCATACCTTGCCAATTCCACACTTTCCTTAGTGGATGGTGCTCCAACATGCGCAATTAGCGTAAGCTTCCCTTGCAGGTTTTCCGCAACGTACTTTAATGTCGCTTTTCTTTCAGTAAGTGATTGATATATACATTCTCCCGAACTTCCACCAACATAGAGACCCTGTATCCCTTTTTCATATAAATACTGACTTAGTTCTGTAATTCTCTCTGGTGAAATATCCCCTGCTTCATCATAACAAGCATAAAAAGCAGGTATTATTCCCTTAAATTTATTTAGTAACATAATCTCCCACCTCTTCACTTGATAGAGCCCATTGTAATTCCTTGGGTAAACGACTTTTGGAAAAGCATAAAAATGATAATCATAGGAACAGAGGCTAGTGCTGCACCCGCCATCATTACACCATAATCTGTTTTATATTCACCTTGCATTGTTGCGATGCCTAAAGGTAACGTCATCATATCTGTTGAACGTGTAATTACAAGTTGGCTAAAATAATCATTCCAACTTAACATGAAAGTGAAAATTGCTAGAGCACCAATAGCTGGTTTAAGCATTGGAACTACAATATGGAAAAAGGACCTTATTTCCCCACAACCATCTATTTTGGCAGCTTCTAAAAGTTCATTTGGTATTGTCTGGGAGAATTGCTTCATTAGGAAAACTCCAAACGGCCAGCCAATTGCTGGAATAATTAGCCCTTTATATGTATCTACCCAGCCCAAATCCGCTAGCATCGTGAACAATGGAACTAGAATTACCTGCTTAGGTAGTGCCATAGCAGCGATTAGTGCGATAAAGATAAGCTTACGACCAGGAAATACCTTTTTAGCGAGCACGAAGCCTGCTGTTGCACTTACAAAACATACAGCAATCATCTCCGCACTAGCGATAAAGAAACTATTAAATGTCCAGCGCCAAACTGGATTGCTAAATAAGGTCACCCAGTTATCAAGTATAGGGTTGAGTGGAAACCATTCTGGTGGGATTGTAATTGCTACAACTTGCGACTTAAAGGACCCAGTAACAATCCAGTAAAGCGGGAATAAAAAGAATAGTCCCGAGAGGATTAATATAATTGTTGAAATTATTTTAAACGCACTTAATTCACGTAACCATTTCAGATGTCTACTCACATTATTTTTCTTCTTAATCTTTATCGGAGATATTATTCTCAAGACGTTTCCTCCTTTTAATACTCCACATCATTACCTAAGTATTTAAATTGAATGATTGAAATTATTCCAATGATGATTGCTAGAATGACCCCCATAGCTGATGCAATACCGAAGTTACCAAGGAGGAATGCCTGTTGGTAAACACCATACATTACGGTGGATGTACTATGAATTGGTCCACCAGAAGTGAGTAATTGTATAAGAGCAAAACACTGGAATGAATTGATCGTTGTTATGACAATTACATATAGGCTTGTCGGCATTAGTAATGGCCATATGATTTTCCGGAAAATTTGACTAGGGGTTGCTCGATCGATTTGGGCAGCTTCTATATAACTAGTAGGAATATTACCTAAAGAAGCGATATATAAAATGATGGGCTGACCGACTGATGTGGTGATTAATATTACCGTTATGGCCATTAACGCTGTTTTAGGATCCCCAAGCCAGGATATTGGCTCCATCCCAAAAAAATTTGTCACATAGTTAAGCAATCCAAAATTCGGATGATAGATCCACCCCCAAACGACTGTGACACTTACTACGGAGGTTACAGCAGGCAGATAAAATATACCTCTACAAAATGACCGGATAAATTCACTTTTCTTGTAAATTGCCATTGCAACAAAAATAGAAAAGCCAATAACTATAGGAACAGCAACAGCAACTAATACAATAGTATTTATAAGCGACTTATGGAAGGTTTCATCATTATAAAGCGTTACGTAATTAGCCCATCCAATGAATTCAAAGCTTGTAATGCTATAATCGAAAAAACTCATGTATATTCCTCTTAACATAGGATATACGACGAAAATGAGGAAAAATGTTAACGCTGGTAACAAGAACAAATAACTCATCAACCAATCGAGCATTTTGTGTTTGTTTGGCTTACGAATAGTTGCTAACAATTTTCTTCCACTCCAATCTAGTTCTTTTTAGAAAGGAGCAACACATCAAAGATGCTGCTCCTTTTTTATCTATTTACTCCACTATTGATACCTTACTTACTCCACACATTTTTAATCTGCAGCTTTTGCTTTTTCAATCGTTGCATTTGCTTTTTCCGCAAACTCTTCTAATGCTTCCTTCGGTGTTTTTGTTTCAAGAATTGCTTCTTGCAGCGCAGGGAACCAGAAAGTACGGATCTCCGCGTAACCATCTGCGGTAGTTGGTGGATCTGTTATAAACTTACGTGCTAACTCTGAATAATCATACTCGGAACCTTCATACAGACCAGTAACTGAGTTGCGGGCTGATAATCCACCTGTTTGGATAAGATTTTTCTCTCCCCACTCTGGATCGTTCACGATGAAATCAATTAGTTTCTTAGAAGCCTCTATTTTCTTGTCATCCTCATTATTAAAGACAGCTAACCCACCAAGAAATGGCTCCAGCTTCGGATCTGATCCATCCGGGGTTGGATAAGGTAGCAAAACATCTTCAAAGTCTTCTGTTTTATTTGGAGCAAACAGTGATTTTAGTACAGCAGAATAGTTAATAGCAAACGCCATTTTCCCTTGAAGGAATAAATCATTATGGTCTCCCGCCTCAAGTGATGCAGCACCTGGTGCAACTAAACCATCTTTTGAAGCCTGTACAACCCATTCAAGTCCTTTCACTCCACCTTCAGAGTTAATAGCTACTTCGCTATAATCCTCATTTAAAAATCTACTTGCACCTAAATTCGTAATATAGCCTCGTGTTCCCTGGTCTCCTGCTACACTCTTTGCATAGAACCCAGAAGGAATAATGCCTGGAGCTTTTTCCTTAACTGCTTTTAAAGCTTTCTCGTATTCTTCAACAGACCATGTACGATCTGGTCGATCTAAAGGTAACAGATCAAGTTCACCGATTTCCTCAAATAACGTTTTATTAACAGCCATCATGAATGGTCCTGTATTAAATGGATACATATATACTTGTTCACCAACCATCGACTGCTTTAATAATGCCGGAGAGATATCATTCATAACCTCAGACGGCATCATGTCATTTAATGGTGCAAGTAAATCCTTCTTACCCCAGTCAATAATTCTTCCAGGAGCATCGTAAATGACATCAGGTGCAGTATTCGTAGCAATTGCTACATTCAGTTTTTCTGGGCCACCTTCAAAAGTTAACATTTCTAAGTTCACTTTAACATCAGGGTTTTTTTCCTGGAAAGCAGCTATAACTTCTTCTTCATACTTCCCTACTTCCCCATCTAAGGCTTGGAAGTTTGGAAAGTTCCACCATGTTATTTCAACTGAATTGTCATCACTAGATACCGGTACTTTTGCTGAATCTTTTTCTTTTTCACCATCATCTCCAGCATCCTCACTACATGCAGCCAAAAACATTGAAACGACAAATGCAATTGCAATAAATAAAATGAACCTTCTTTTTGAACCTTGCATAGTATTCCCCCTAATACAATTCTGGAAATATAGGTAAGCGCTTTCATTTCCTGTTTTAATCTTAAAGTCAAATACTGAACTTCACAATCCTTTGTATTTTACATTCATCCATCTATTCTGACATGTATGTTTTAAAAATATATAATTATTGGAATTTTCGTATAATTGGTATTGGGAAAATATTCTTTATCGTGTACACTAAAGCAAATACAAAAAATGCATAGTAAAAATCTTCTGATACAACCACTACTATTTAATCGTTTTGGAGGAATATGATGTACAAATTGATGATTGTTGAAGATGAACCTGTCATTCGTTCTGGATTAAAGCACTACTTCGATTGGAAGAAATTAGGTATTCAAACAATTGTGGAAGCAGAAAATGGTAAGGATGGATTAGATACAGCTTTACTTGAATTGCCCCACTTAGTAATAACAGATATTCGAATGCCGGTAATGGATGGGCTTGAAATGATCGGTCACTTAAGAACAAAGCTACCCGAAACCTTATTCATTATTTTAACTGGCCATAGCGAGTTCGAGTATGCACAAAGAGCCATTCACTACGGTGGTGTTCATGATTATTTACTCAAGCCACTACAGTATGAAAAGAGTTTTTCAGTTATTGTGGATTGCATAGAAAAAATCCGCGATAGGCAACTTGAAACCTTAGGAAATCCTGATAATTCCATAGGTCTAGGGACGTCGCTAATTTTGGATAAGATGGAATCTCTTAATCAAGAAGATATTCAACTTTTTAAGAAAATTGAATCTTATATAAAAAAACATATCAATCAGGAATTGACACTTAATATGGTTGCTGAGCATTTCTTTTATAATCCATCTTATTTAAGCCGATTATTTAAAACAAAATTAAACATTAACTACATGACTTTCGTAAGTGAAATTAGAATTAGATATGCTCTCGAATGTCTGAAAAACTCTAAATACTCCATCACGGACGTTTCTCTTATGTGTGGATATAAAAGCTATAAACACTTCGTAAAATTATTTAAAAGTGTCTCGCATATGACACCTACGGAATATAGAAAACAATTAAGGATATAATGTGATGAACCAATTAAAACGACTCTTCCAACTATTTCAGTTTAAACATGTTAATTATCAAATCTTTGTCCTAATGATTATAACCATTACTATTCCACTACTAATTCTATCCGTTGTTATTTATATCTTTTCTATACAATCAGCAAAAAATGAATATCAAAATAGTTCAAACCTAATTCTCAACAACTTATCATTCAATTTCGATCAGTACTTGCGCAGCGTTGAAATTGGTGCTCTTACTGCCCATATGGATAGTAGACTTCAAAATGCATTAGAAAATTGGGGAAAAACCGACTCGGAGAAAGACTATGTTCAAAGTCTAGAATACGAGAATGCAATTGAAAACTTCATCAGCAGCATTGAAATGACAATCGAGAATGTTGACAGTGTACAAATTTTTTTAGATAATCGAGTATTTTATTCGAGTTTTAAAAGAGCTGTTTACGATGTGACTAACCTTTCGAGCGAGGAATGGTACCAACAAACGATGGAACAAAAAGGGAAAATAGTACTATTTGGAACCCACAAACCATTTCACCGTCCTAACTCAGATGAATCAGTGATATCCATTGCAAGAGTCATTAATAAAAGCGGCACGAGAAATCCGTTAGGCGTTTTACTAATCGATATCCGTTTAGGTACGTTACGGAATATACTAAACTTATCCGAGAATCGCAATCGAAATTTTGTTATTCTCGATGATATCGGCAAGGTTGTGTATGCTTCAGATCTTAATCAAATTAACTCTAATAGAACATTTAAAACAAACATTCAAATAGCCATTTCTGACTCTAAAGAGGATACAGGGAGCTTCTATTCTGAGGTAGACGGAGTTAGGTCTTTTTTTAACTACGTTACTTCACCATACTCACAGTGGACAGTTATACAGTATATTGAGGAACAGGAAATGACCAAACATGCGAACCTGCTCCGTCAGGTTATTTTGTGGTTGGCGCTCTTTTCCCTTGCTATGGCTATGTTATTTATGATGATTTTATATTCACGTGTTACGAAACCGATTATTTTTCTAAGTAAGCAGGTGAAAAAAATCGGAAGCGGAAAATTCGATGTAAATCTATCGAGCGAACGTCAGGATGAATTTGGTGGCCTCTATCAAGGGATTAGTAAGATGGTCTCTGATTTACAGGTTTATATTGAGCGAGCAGCATACTTAAAAGCACAACAACAGCTAGCCCATTATAGGGCACTAAAAGGTCAGGTAAACCCACACTTTTTAGCAAATGCCTTAGAATCCATTCAAATGAAAGCAATAATAAATAATCAACGAGATATAGCTGAAATGATTGGGTTACTCGGTCACTTATTTCGAATCACCATACAAAGTGGTAAAGAGACTATAACAGTGGAAGAAGAATTGAACCATATTCGCTTGTACATCCAAGTACAGCAAATGAGGTTCGGAGATAAGATACAGTATTTAGAAAACTTAGCACCCCATAGTGATTCAATACAAATAGTACATTTTTCTCTTCAGCCACTAGTTGAGAATGCAATTGTTCACGGCTTGGAGCCAAAGCTTGGTCATGGCACCCTTGAAGTTTCTACTACTATTGTAGGAAAGGACCTCCTAATTATGATTCAGGATAATGGAGTTGGCATAAATCCCAAGCAAGTCCAGCACCTAAGAGATTACCTAGAGGAATCATCTAATACTTTAATGCAAAAACACATTGGCCTCAAAAATGTACATGAACAAATTCGGTATTATTTTGGAGATAAATACGGGGTCACAATTGATAGTATTTTAGGAGAAGGCACCACTGTAACTGTACGAATTCCAGCTCTTTCATGACTTCTAGAGGGATTAATAAGAAAGATATCATTTTGTTTTAAATACTATTTTTATATTTATAGAAAGATGGTATACAAAACACTTTATAGTTTCTACGAGGAGGATACAAATGGAAAATTGTTCAATCGAAGTTAATGGTGGGACCTTAGCTTATGCTGATTATGAAGGAACACAAGGTGTAATTATCGGTGTTCATGGATTAGCAGGAAATAGTAAACAGTTACATTACTATGCAGAATTACTCAAAGGGGACTATCGATTTATTTCTGTAGATTTAAGAGGTTGCGGTAATAGCTCCGTGACTACCGAAAATACTGGAATCGAGCAGCATACAAAGGATATTATTAGTTTGATAAATGAATTAAATATAAAAAACCCGATATTAATGGGCTACTCTATGGGTGGGTTTATTGTGGCTAATGTAGCTAGTAAAAAGAATAATGTGAAAGGGGTTATTTTACTCGATGGTGCCGGCACCTGTACAGATCATCAACGACAAATTGTGGAGCCTTCTCTTGGTCGTATTAATAAACAATATGAAACTCTCGAAGCCTATTTAGAAGAAATCAAAAACATCTATAGTAATCTTGGAATTGCTTGGGATGAGAATTTAGAAAAATTTTGTTGCTATGAGGTTGGAGAAGTGGATGGTCATTGGGAGCATAAATCAGATGAAACCAAGGTTCGTCAAGACTTCCAAAGCTTTTATAATTACAAGCCAGCTGAGATATTTGCTGAGGTAGATTGTCCAATACTACTAGTACATTCAACCGGTGGCATCGGTGCTATGCCACCGTTTTTTATGGCTGAATCGTATGTTGAAACACAGCTATACGCAAAAAATATTCATAAAATTACAACTGAAAGCAATCACTATACCCTTGTCACTGAGGAACGTAATGACATAAACCCGACAATAAAGGATTTTGTGAAACGCTCCCTGTGCAGAAAACAAACATGAAAGTTTAAACATTCACGAATATTTAAACAAACATGAATGTTTCTTACACAGGGACAGTCTACCTAAAAATTTTCTCGAATTTGTTTAGGGATTCATTATTACTTACATTTGAAAAGTGAGCCAAAAGATACTTCTTGGCATCTTCTCTATTTATATCCATACTAGCTATTTTATTTCTGCTTGTCCAAGAATCATATGTTTCAAAGGCGGTACTACTCCAACCATTCGTTTCTCCATTTTCATTCTTTTTTTCTTGGATGCCCGAGATTACAATATCCATTGTTCCCTGTAAATCTATTAATGCGTTTTCAAATAACTTCTTTTTCTCTTTTTCCTTTAGTCCTGCTTTTGACCTTAATGCTCTCGTATCTATTCCCTCTTCTTGAACAATAATCTTATATAAACTATATGCTTCCCGTGATACATTTCCACTTAAATAACGGTCTTCAACCGATTTATCAGATCCCAAAATTATTTTTAGATATGGGAGAAGTTTAGGAGATACTAGTATTGATTTCTTCTTAATAAATTTCCCGTAACCTGCAATGCCGTCAGACGAAAATTTAGTCCTCCATATCCAAGGATCAAATTCTGTATCAGAGTGCCAGTTTTCTTCTAAAGTTATGCTATTCAACGAGGGATAACCAGGCACTAAGGAAGCAAGAGGTAGCAACCCGAGCTCATCAATTACTTGTATAGCTTCTTCATAGGTTTTAATTTTATAATCTACCAACCTCTACAGCTCCTTTTAAAAATCTACTACATAGATTAAATATTTTCATTGAAAATAAAGATATCGTTAAAACACGATTTTCGAATGGTGTTTTAATTGTTATGACATTTGGGATGCGAGGATATAATATACATAATCTGTTGGTACACCCTGCTCCCCTTGTTGGTGGAGCATCGCTGTTATATTTCCACGATGATAGGTTCCATGGTTTACTACATGAGTTAGGAGATCATTAAGTACAAATTCACATCGACCGTATTTTGGATGCTCCGTGATAATAATTCGTTCGAGATTCTGTTCATTTGCAAGAAAGTTATAAAATTCTTTCGATAGCTCAGCATAGAACTTTTCGAGTTCATCTATCGAAGCTCCTGCTACTTCCGATTTTCGGCGCTTAACTATCTCAACCGTATTTTGGAAGCTACTTTCCTTCATGGTCTCCAGCCAGATAATATCTGCACCATAAAGGTGAATTAAAACTTCTGAAATCGATGAGAATACACTTTTAACATTCTCGTTATAAACTTTCTCTGGAAGCTTCTTCATGTGCTGAATCACTAGTTGATTTGCCCACACATGATAATCATACATTTTACTCAATTGATGATTTTCCATAGAACCACTCTTCTCCGTATAAATTAGCTATCACTCAAAAGTTTGTATACTTTGTGTATATAACTACTTTACAATTCTATATTTTATTATATAAATCCTTCTTTAAATTCAAAGAAATGTATTAAATGAACGCACTTACTGCAGGTATGTTAACTTCATTCATTTTTCGAATTGACGACAAAAGGCCTTCGGAATAATCACATTCCGAAGACCTTTTCGTTTCTTATGAAAAATTCTAAGCTCAGGTAGTCCGTGTTTGCAACGGCGCGAATCTTGTGTGAACGGGGTATTAGGTACTTAGAAGCGTTTATATTTTTGAAGTTTCTCCACTTGAACACTAGTATAAATTGTATTGGAACCTGTTACCTAAAATTATCTAGCAGTGTCAAGCTAAAATGACAAAATCTCTACTTGGCTATCTAACTGATTTGCTAGGAGAATACGGTATTGTAAGCTATTGGTTAAGTCGATTAAGCTAAGATATTGCTGTTGACCCGCACCAGTGTCAATTCCGATTTTTTTTTGTTGCTTCCACAGAGAGCCAACGTTTACGCCTAGTCGGTTAGTTGGCGTATGTCCAAATACGACAGTTATGTCTTCTTGAACTGGCTGATTGAAAAAAGGTTCTCGTATCGTGAGCAAATCCGTAATTTTTTGTTCATGGAGGGGTATTCCCGTACGAATACCAGCATGGACGAATAAAAATGGCTTCCTCTCAATATAAAGTGGAAGGCTTTGTAAAAAGGTTTTCCATTTTATCCATGCAGTCTTTCCAATAGCGATATCATCGAGTGCACATTTCTCATGATTTCCCATAATGGCATAGGCCCCCTCAAGGACTAAATGCTCCACTGCCTTTAATGTTTCCTCGCTATTTGGACCCTTATCTATATAATCTCCTACTAAAAACAATTCATCTCGACTAGATTGGTAATTTGCGTACTTCAGTAATACATGAAGTGCATCGACATGTCCGTGAATATCCGAAATAGCCAAAATACGTGCCAAAACATCCACCTACTTTCCTGAATTTACTAGAAAAGGAGTAGCTGCCTGTTCTGGTTGTTTATATAAAAATGTATCGCTTGGATCGAAGGACACCATTACATCCCTATCAACTTCTATTGACACATCATGGAGTACAGTTAAACGACCGCCTGCTGTTTCCAACATAATACGCCATCGATGTCCTTCAAAAATAGAATGTGTCACACGTCCATTTAAAGTATTCTGTTGTGAATCTATTTGTTGTTCTTCTAATTTCAACGCTTCTGGATCCATTACTACAATGACATCCTCATTCACCGTAAGTGTGCCGATTCCATGCAGGATGGATGCACCAATTCTTACTGTATTGTTATTTATAGCTACTGCTTGCAGACGGTTATTCATCCCGAGCAAGCCAGCTACCCATAAAGATGCTGGGGCTTGCCGCACTTCCATAGGTGTACCAAATTGTTCTATTTTACCATCCCGAAGCATTAAAATACGGTCCGCCAAAGCATACGCTTCTACTGGATCATGCGTGACGTGTAGAGCTGTAGTACCAAGCTTTCGCAATAAATAAGATAATTCATTACGCATTTCAAAACGTAGCTGCATATCTAAATTAGACAATGGTTCATCGAGTAGTAACAACTCAGGCTTTGTTGATAATGCTCGTGCAATTGCTACACGCTGCTGCTGACCACCAGAAAGTTCGCTAGGATAGCGATGTTCCAGTCCGTTTAATTGAAGTAGATTAAATAAAAATTTTTGGTTCTCTGATTGTTCCTGCTTGTTCACCTTTCGAACCTTTGAGCCATAAAAAATATTTTGACGAACAGTCATATGAGGCCATAATGCATAATCCTGAAAAACCATATTAATACCGCGTTTTTCAGGGGGTAATGTGAAATGTGACGAAGAAATAACCTCACCGTTTAGGGTGATTTCCCCTTCGTCTAATGATTGTAATCCCGCGACAATTTGTAAAAGAGTAGACTTACCGCATCCAGATGGGCCTAAGATACTGACGATTTCTCCTGGTTGGACAGCAAAACTGACCTTGTCGACCGCATGAAATTGATTAAATTTCTTTGATACATTTTGAATCTGTAACGACATGTTTTTTCTCCTTTTTTATTGCTCGTAGCATAAGGCTAAACCCTTTTTCAACGAACCATTTAAATGCCATCATAATAACAATGATCAGTGTGCCACTCGTAATGGTTGCAGCTGTTGCAAATCCATAATTTAAATCTTCAAATGCTTTATTAATCGCTACTGGTAATGTAACAAAATTTGGCGGATATAAAATTGATGTAATTGCCAAATCAAAAATACTCGTGCCGAATGCTGTTAAGCCTGCAGTGAGCAAGGAAGCACGCATCAATGGCAACAGTATTGTTCGAATCCGATAATATAATGATGCTCCTTGAACTGAAGCAGAAGCCAATAAACTGGAAGGGATTTTCGTCATGGAACTAATCATAAGTCGAGCAGCAATTGGAATAGCCCCTGCTATGCTAGCTAGAACTAATATGGCGGGTGTCCCGTATAAATGTAGATGGATGCTTTCTAAAAATGGTTGATTCCAAATGAAAATATAGCCAATTCCTAGTACTACTCCAGGTACAGCAAGTGATATAACCGAAAGTGAGTCGATCATTGCGCGGTATTTGAAGTCGGTAAATATTAATACATACCCAATACAAACACCAACAACAAGACCAATCATACCTGCAAAAGCCGCAATAACTATGGAGTTTTTTAGGCCTATAAAAATCGTAGAATCTATGTTAAGTAGCTCCGTATAATGTCGCCACGTAAAATTACTTAGCGACACACCTTCTCCAAGCTTATCCATAAATGAAACCAGTAAGCTACTGCCAATTGGTATACCAAGTGCTACTACTAAAAAAAGACTATTAATAACGTCATAGAACCAGCTATTTTTTGTTTGTAACGGCTCTTTTCGAATTGCACGTCCAGTGATGAATGAAAAATCACCTTTTCGAAGAATAAATAATTGAAATAGCATAACTATAACAATTATTGCCACTAAGTAAAAAGATAAAATCCCTGCCATATCAAAGCGAATCGGTGCAGTGTATAAGGAGGTATAAATGGAATAAGAAAGAGTTGGAAAACTATAGACAGCAGCAAGAGAAGCTGGCAAACCAAAGTCTCCTATAGTATCCATGAATATAAGTGCAGCACCAGATAATAATGCTGGAATCATTAATGGGATTTGCACTGTTCGTAATGCATGCCAGCCAGAAGCCCCATTTAGACGTGCTGCCTCATTATATTGTGAAACATTCCACTCTAGTGCAGCAGTTACAGCTAAATAAGCAAATGGAAATTTACAAAGAGTCATTATGAATATGAGACCTATTGGTTGAAACACTAAATCAGTTACCCACTCCATTCCAAATACGTGAGCTGCGATACCTTTACCACTTGAAAACAAAACCCACCCCTGCGCCATGATAAAAGATGGTAATATCAATAATGCCCACGCAGTAAAATCAAGCGCAAATCTCGTTTTAAATGCTCTCGATGTACGCATTATTGCTAATGCTGTACCGAGTATAGTACCTAAAACAGCGGTGCCTGTCGCTAACATAAGAGAATTCGTCAGTGATTTACTCCACAGTTTCCTTTCGAAAATCTCAAATACAAGCCCGAAGCCTGCAAAATCAAGCTTCCCAAAAAAAATACCAGGTAAAAATATTTGGATGAGAACTGCTAAAAGTGGAAGTAAAATTAAGATAAATAATATAAGGACAACACCCCACCCCAGCATGGCTGGAGCAGTGTGCTTATTTTGAAAGAAATTACGCATATGCAATTGTACCTTCTTTATTTAAGATTTCCATAAGCTTTATTGAACAGATTGGTCGGCGAACCATTCTTTAATTTCTGCTTCATTTTTGGCAGCATTAGCTGGATCAGCTATAAATAATGGTGCTTCCTGATGACGATTTTCTGGGCTCGCAACTTCTTTCACCGGCGATGTAAAGTAACCTTCTGTACCAGCTGAAATCATTTCTTCCTGTGTTTCTTTTTCTAATAGGAAGGAAATAAATGCTTTCGCTACTTCTTCTTGGTCAGTCTCTTTACTAATAGCTGCATAACGTACAGAAGCTGGTGCTCCCTCTTTTGGCCATACGATTTCAATTGGCTCACCGTCTTGTTTCATTTTGTAAGCATTAGATTCTTGAAGCGCTGCTATTTTTAAATCTCCACTTAATAATGCCTCAACAACGTTCGGATTTTTTGGATATACTTTTGTACCGTTATCAAATAACTTTGTGAAGAATTCCTTCCCGCCATCCATTCCTAAATCTTCAAAAAACCAAGCGACGAATGGATATGCAGGTGCTGCTACTGCAGGATCTGCCATACCTACAACACCTTTATACTTAGAGTTTGTTAAGTCCTCCCATGTTTTAGGAGCATCCTCAGCGGATATTTCGTTGGTATTGTAGACGATGACACTTGCTGCATGTGCGCCTGTTGGGTAAAATGCTTTCGATGACGGTACAAGTGATTCTCCAAATTCATTTAAGTTTGTTTCATTTTCTAACGATATATCTTCTAGTAAAATACCATCCTCTTCCCATCTGGCAAAAGAGCCTTGACCATCTATCCACACAACATCCCAATTTGGATTAGATTTTTCTGCCTCAATGCGTGATTGTACTTCTGCACCATTACCACTAACTAGTTCAATATCGTAGCCAGATGCTTCTTCAAATAAAGGCTCGATTAATTCATCAAAGTCATTTAAATACACTACAAGTGGTTCTGTTTGTTTTGTTTGACCTTCTTCCATGACTTCTGTTGACTCCGGAGCTTCTGCACTTGCTTCTTCAGCAGTTTTACTCTCTTCATCTGACGAACATCCTGCTAACATTAACGCTGCTAATCCAGATAATAACCAATAATGTTTTTTCATTCCTCTACCTCTTTTCAATTTTTGTTACCCTTAGAGTAACGGAAGGCGATTAATAGAATATGTAGGGAATGTAAATGATTTATTAAATAATACTGAATTATATTGATATAGTCATAGATTTTATCTATATTAAACAAAGAAAGTAGGTGGCTTGGTGATGAATTTACAACAGTTAAACGTATTCGTCTTAACAGTGCAAACCGGAAAGCTAAGTACTGTTGCGGAGTTATTAAAAATAAAACAACCGACTGTAACTTTCCATTTAAAAGGGTTGCAGGATAAGTTAGGTGTGGAGTTATTTGAACAGCCTCAGTTGAAACGTTGGATTCTAACCGATGCCGGGGAAGCATTTTATCATTATGCTCATCAAATAATCCAGCTTTCTGAACAGGCTGAACAAGTAATGAATGACTATAAAAATAATAACCGAGGTAAATTACAGCTTGGCGCCAGTCAAACGACAGCATCTTATATTTTGCCGCCGTATTTAGCACAATTTCAAAAAGAGCATAATCGTATGTATATTTCGTTAGTCGTACATAAAGCACCTACTATTTTAGAAGAGGTTAAAAACTATAAATTGGACCTCGGCGTTATTGCTTATGGAAAGCTATACGATCCCGAGTTAACAATCATCCCAATCATGGAAGATGAACTTGTTCTCATCATGCATAAAGATCATCCGTTGCGAATCAAAAAGAATATAAAGCCATTTGAGTTATCCCAGTACGCTTTCATCTTGCATGAAAAGCAGGCAGTAAGTCACACATTAGCAGAAAAGTGGATGCTCGAAAACGGCATCCGACTCAATATCATCATGGAAATCGGTTCAATTCAAACGATTAAAGAAGCAGTAGAGCTCAACATTGGTGTCGCTATCCTTCCGAAGTTAAGTGTAGAAAAAGAAATAAAAGAAGGTCGATTCTTTTCCCAACCTTTACCTAACTATGTAAACGAGCGATATATCTATTTAATCTACCGAAAAAATAAGCATTTTAGTCCGATGATGGAAGATTTCCTAAAATTCCTAAAGGAGTCTTTTCCAGAGGTTGTCCCTGTACAGTAAAAGGTACTAGGTTCTCATTAAGCTTGGACACTAGTCTTAATTGTTTTAGTACTTGGTTTCCGAAATTTGTTTTTTTGCGTTTATGGCACCACAGTTTACTAAACGTTTTGCCTAAATCCCAACTTCTGGCACAATGGCGTGAATTGAATTTTCTCCCTGTGTAGCAAACAAATTACAAAGGCTTAAACATTCATGAATGTTTCTTACACAGGGTCCAATTCAATTTACTTATATAAAAAAACCTTCAAATTTTCTTTCTTATCTATTGTAGCAAGCAGAACGTTTGTTATATCGGTCTGATATTGAATTTTTAAGTTAGATACTACCCATTCCACGTCCTTATTAATTTGTTTTAACTCCTTAGATTCTAGTTTACCCTCTTTTATTATTAGCTTTGGTAAATCAAAAGGTTCTGTTACCATCTGATAGTTTGCAGGGGTTATTGGATTATATTGTGGATTCAAAAATACAGAAATTTTCCCGTCAGCCTCCCAAATAGCTAATGCCACTTTCTTTACGTCCTCTACCTTTTCCTCCCGAAGCTCCTCTAGTAAAACATCAATAGAGATTCTCGCCTTTTTTAACCCTTTATATATAATCTCACCATCCCTCACAAGATCGATTGGAGGAGGCGTTACTAGTCTTCTAAACCATGGCCATTTAAGTATTAGAAAGATCCCACCCAGATATAAGGTGACCAATACAGTTGTTGTAGTAACAGACCCTTTTAGCCCTAGATTCTCATCAGATAATGGATGGGCAATTATATTTCCAATGACTAATGCTATCACAAAATCTAAAAGCCTTAACTGAGAGATGGCACGCTGGCCTAAGGCTTTAGCAACAATGATTAAAAAGACAAATGCAACAACCGCTCGAAGAACCCATTCAATAGTAGTTAACGTTTCCTGACTTTGAAAAAAATCCATGTGACACATCCTTTTCTTACAGAAGCTACTACTTAGTCTGTGCGGATGCCATTCTATTAATCATAATTAGGGGATAAATTTAAAGATAGGAACTTAATTCTCCTTTAGCTATGTTTTTTTATGGAATAAAACAATGGATAAAGGAAGAGCAAATCGAAGAATTAGACAAGGTATGTTCCCTCAAAATGCTATAGGTAGTATTCAGTAGATGAAAAAAGAAAGAAGCAATATCCAATTTTTACAATGAAGAACATACAATCACGGTTTTAAATAATCATTATGAACTGATAATAAAATAACCACTATTATTGTTGTCATTTTATTGTAATAGGGAAATTAAAGTGTTTCATCGATTTCAATCAATACTGGAAGGTTTTATGAACATAAAAGTGAAAGTATTTTGTTATCATTACAATAGATTGAACAGGAGGTGATTTTTTGCGTTTATGGCACCACAGTTTACTAAACGTTTTGCCGAAATCCCAACTGTTGGCACAGTGGCGTGAATTGAATAGTATTTTTGCAAAGGAAGACCGTCATATTTTGATTAACTATATTTACGATTATCCGAAAGATGATTTGTTTACTTATACGCAACTTGTTTTGCATGAAATGCGTTCACGCAATATTAATATTCGCACGATAGATAAAATGGAGCGTTACTTTGGAGATGGAGCTTTTGAGGTAATAACGAATCCATTCATGCACCATCATAACGAAGAATATTTCGAGATATGCTATTTCAATCTAAAAGAAAAATTTATGCGCGGACAGAAGGATTTTGATGCGGAGCGCTATGAAGCTTTAAGGAAGACTTATGAATTTTTGTCCCTGTGTAGCAAACAAACATGAAAGTTTAAACATTCACGTTTATTTAAACTTTCATGAATGATTATTGCCCAGGGTGCAAACTATCCCCTGTTCAGCAATCCGAGCAGGGGATAGTTTATCTTTTATTGGAATAAGTTAATTGTCGTAATAATAATAGGCATTGCAAACACATCTATGAGGAATGCTCCAACAATTGGTACGACTAGATATGCTTTTTTCGATGGGCCGAATCTTTCGGTTACAGCAGCCATATTCGCCATTGCATTAGGCGTTGCACCTAAGCCATGTCCCGTGAATCCTGCTACCATTACAGCAGCATCGTAATCTTTTCCTAATAGACGGAACAAAACAAAGATACCGAAAAGAACAATGAATATAACCTGGACAATGACGATTGCGATTAAAGGAAGCGCCAAATCCGCTATTTCCCATAGTTTAATGCTCATTAGTGCCATGGATAAGAAGATACCTAAAGAAATGTCACCTACTAAACCGATACTTTTCATATCTACGGTTTTAGGATTAACCTTATCTACAATATTTCTCACGATAACTGCTACAAACATAGCCCCAACGTATCCTGGAAGAACAAATCCTGTTGCTGAGGAGAACAAGCCTCCTAAGTATGTACCAAGTGCCATACAGAAAGTGATTAGCAGTAGTTGTGTGAAAAATGTATTCGTTTTGATTGCTTTATTATTTTCCTCAAGATCAACCTGTGGTGTATCATCATCCGTTTCCGTTGATTTCAGATCATACTTTGTAACAAGATATTTAACAATTGGCCCTCCAATAAGTCCCCCTGCAACGAGACCAAACGTAGCAGCTGCTACACCGATAGAAAGTGCCGAATTAATGCCCAAGTCTTCAACAGTTTGTCCAAATGCAGTTGCTGCACCGTGTCCACCTTCCATTGAAACTGCTCCAGCCATCATTCCTATTAAAGGGTGAAGGTCAAACAAATATGCCATAGACACACCAATTGTGTTTTGTGCAAGCGCTAAAAATCCACAAGCTAGCCAGTAAATAACTAGTAACTTTCCACCTAATTTAACGAGTTTAAAACTTGCGCCTAAGCCAACTGTAGTAAAAAAGGTCAGCATAAACAATCCTTGTAAAGATGTATCCAAAGTAACTTCAAACAAACCAAACGATTTGGCTATTGTAGCGAGGAATGCAAATAGTAATCCACCTACAACTGGAGCGGGTATACAGAACTTATTTAAAAATCCAACCTTCTTTACTAGGTATGTACCTAGTACCAAAAGTGCTATGGAAAGAAAGATTGTTGTAATTTGGTCAAGAGCTAGTGTCATTCTTTCTTCCTCCTAAAAATGATGTAATTGCTTCATTTGTTAAATATGCTCCAAGTTTTACAGTTCGATTATTTTCATCCATGGTCGGATTTACTTCGGAAATATCAAAAGACAACACCTTATCATGGGAAGTTACTGCCTTGATAATCGCACGAACAATAGTCGGATCCAAACCAAACGGTGATGGAGCGCTTACACCAGGTGCAAATGCAGCGTTTAGTACATCTGTACATAATGTCAGCATAATATAGTCATGTTTTTGGATGAACTTCTCTAAAGCTGTATTTACTTGTTCAAACTGTCCACGATGCATTTCCTCTTCATAAATATAGGTAACATCTAATTCATCTGCCTTGTCAAATAGCTCTTGTGTATTCCCGTATCGTTGGATACCAAGAACGAAATAATTACTATTTTCATCTTGTTCAAGTATTTGTCTGAACATCGTCCCCGAAGAAGTCTGTACATCGTATGGCCGTAAGTCAAAGTGTGCATCAATATTGATAATCCCTAATTTTGCATCTTCTCCAATATGATTTCGAACACCGAGATAATGTCCGTAAGCGGTTTCATGACCGCCGCCAAGAATAATCGGGATCATTTTTTTATTTAGAACTTCGTTAACTACTTCCCCAAGTTGTTTTTGGGATTTTTCTAAGTCATTTCCAATACACTCAATTGTCCCTATATCTGCAAGACGTTTTTCTTTAGAAAGTTTCCAGGGTAGCTTTGCCAATTCTGACCGTAATGCGTTAGGTGCTTTTGCAGCTCCTAGTTGACCTTTATTTCTACGGACACCCTCTTCACTTTCAAAGCCGATAATTACACAAGTTTCGTTTAAGGATTCAAGCTTTTCTATTTGTTCCAATTCAACAATTTGGTGATACCGGAAACTTGTTCTATTCTCAAGATGATCGGTCCGACCTAACCAAATATCCTCTTTTACTTTTTTTAGCAAACCATTCATCCTTTCTGAAATTTATGAATTTATATTTTCATCAATTATAAATCAACACATTTATTAGTTCTAATATATAATTACTATAGATATATAGTTTATAACTATAAATGATAGGAGTGATATTTATGGATTTAAAACAGCTTACGTATTTTGTGACGATTGTCGACTATAAGAGCTTTTCTAAAGCAGCACAAAAACTGCATATATCTCAACCATCCCTTAGTAATGCCATAAAAAGTTTAGAAAGTGATTTAGGCTTTCAAATTCTTGATCGTAATACGAGAAGCATTGAGTTAACTGAGGCAGGAGCTATTTTATATAGTAAAGCAGTTCAACTTTTATTAGAGATGGACAGGGTAAAAAAAGAAATGGATGAAGTAAAGCATATAGGAAGTGGGGAAATACAACTTGGAATGATTGAGTCAGTAAAGCATTGGATTCCAAAGGTGATTCTTCAATACAATGATGATTTTCCCAATATGCGCATAAAATTAACCGAAGTTCTAAGTGGTGATAATGTAAAAAAATCGTTACGAAACTACAAGACTCACGCCATCATAACAAATCAATTTATTCAAGAGAACGATATCGAAACCATTCCTTTATATAATGAAAAACTTGTATTAGTACTCCATGAAAGCAATTCGTTAACGAATAATTCATCAGTAACATTAAAAGACCTTGTAGGAGAGCCGTTCATTATTAGTAGTGAAGGTTTCCAAACAAGAGAAGATGTGTTGAATGCTTTTGAAATGGAAGATATAATCCCTACCATCAAGTACGAGATTGAACGCTTTGAAACAGCTTTAAGTCTGGTACGAGAAGGTATCGGAATAACGCTAATTCCAGAAAACTATCTTCAAGCCCTCCCAGATAATACACTTGTAAAAAAATCTATCAATTCACCTGCACTGGAAAGAACTGTCTATTTAACATATTTAAAAAACCGCTACGTATCACCTGCTATTCATACGTTTATAAATAAGACAAAGCAGTATTTTAATGTGCTCCCTGTGTAGCAAACAAACATGAAAGTTCAAACACTCGTGTTTGTTTGAACTAACACGAATGTTTCTTACACAGGGACAACAAAAAAAGCGTAAAGCCTCTGTTCCCAGAAGCCTTACGCTTTTTATGATTGCTCAAGTAAAATACTCTAACTTCGCATTCGGAAAGTACTTTTCCATATAGCCGTATAGACGAGATTTTATTTCATCCTCTTCGTCCTTTTGATAAATATACTTACCAATTCCATACTTACCCCATTTGTAGCGTCTTTCATCTTCATTTAACTCCAATTTTGACTTTGGATAATTCTTTTCAATCACTCTTTTCGCGGGCTTTGTAAACCGATGTTGAATGAATTCAAATGTAATATCATCTCTTGCATCTTTTGGCAATTCTTCATCAAGCCGTTCAAACATGTTGCGGTAGCCATCCTCCCAACCTTCGTGAAGGTAAATGGGAGCAACGATGAAGCCAAGCGGATAGCCAGCTCTTGCCACTTTCCCTGCTGCCTCAATTCTTTTATCCAAAGGAGATGTGCCCGGCTCGAAATTTTTAATGACATAGTCAGCATTTATGCTAAAACGGAATCGGGTATTCCCATTATGCTTGGCATCTAATAAATGATCGACAAAATGGAATTTCGTCACAAAACGTAATCTACCCAATTCTGTTTGACCAATATGTTCAATTGCTTTTTTTAATGAATGCGTTAAATGATCAATCCCTACAATATCGGATGTACACGCAGCTTCAAACCGAGTAATCTCAGGTGCTCGTTCTTCGATGTAGCGATCCGCCGCTTCGAAAATCTCCTCCACGTTTACGTAAGTTCGAATATACGGTTTGCTGCCCATCGTCGTTTGTAAATAACAATAATGACAATGTCCCATACACCCTGTCGCAAGCGGGATTGCATATTCTGCCGAAGGCTTGGACGTATCAAATTTTAACGTTTTTCGAATACCAACGACTAAGGTGGATTTTGCGATACGATATTTTTGAGCATCCGTTTCCCCCGGTAAATCTCGAATTTGATTGTGCGACGTCGTAAAGCGTGTTTCAATTCCCATCTTCTCAAACTTTTCCTTCAGTTCTTTTCCAAGCGGATAATCTAGTGCATTGGGTTCAAAATAAACAAGCTGTGGTGTGAAAGGTTTGTTCATACTGCTAAATTACCTAATCCATAATTATTATACATTCGATCACCTTTCTCCTTTTTTTATAGCTTGTCTTAAAAGTGAGAAATTATGAAAGTTGTGTTTGTCCCTGTGTTTGTCCCTGTGTAGCAAACAAACACGAAAGTTTAGATATTCACGTTTGTTCAAACTAACTCGAATGTTTCTCGCGAAGGATCAAAAAATCCAGAAAGGAAACATTACTTATTGTTTCTTTCCTGGATAGTTTATTTAATATGATCTTCGATATAATACAGAACGTTCCTTTTCTTAAGTGATAATAAAGACACAATTGCATAGTAGAGTGGGCGGTTGGTCACTTCCTTTTAGGAGGTGACCAATCGACCACCTACGAAGCAATCAGCTTGTTAATACAGCTAAGTGCTGTAATTTTAGCAGCTTTTTCAATCGTTGTGACATTGATTATTTTCTTCGCTAAAAAAAAACCGTCCCTCAGCAAAGGTTTGACGGTTATTTTCTGCCAAAGGACCAACCGCTCTTTCTGCGGTTAGCAGTTGTAGGGGTGGTTATTAGCGTCTCCAGTCTTTTTATATTATGAATCTAAGTTCATTGTTTACAGAAACTTTTTTGTATTAAACAAATACGTAAGTTATACAGTGAAAGCAACAATAATGATTGTCTAGACCATCGCTTGAAAAAGAATCTTATGACAACATCTACTAGAGAAAATGCAATACTTTATCAATCCTTACCACTATTCTTATATGACAATGTTAGGTATTAAAAGACTGACCCAGTGGAAGACAAAAAAGATAAATTACTACTCGCGATTTCTAAATTTCTATTGTTTCTACACTAAGCTTCGTATCAACACTATTTAGGTATGATAAAGTTAAAGCGGATTGAAAAAAATGACTCTAAAAGCATACATTCTATTAGCTTTTATAATTCTATTAACATTCCTGACTCTGCTAACTTAATATGTTGATTTCCTTGGTTTTTCGCACTTACTAATAAATCGTCTAAATCACCGTAGTGTGGAAGATGTGTTAATAACACTCTTTTTGCTTTTGATTGATATGCTAGCATTCCTGCATCTCTAGAATTCATATGTCCTGAACCTTCTCCGTCCATTCCTTCATATAAACTACATTCCGTAATAAGTAAATCACTATTGGCTGCAAATGAAATTAAATTTGACATAAAGCTAGTATCTGATGTGAATACAATGCTTTTGTTGTCACATACAATTTTTATGCTATACGTCTCTACTGGATGAATATTCCGCATAAATGTACAGGTGAATGGCCCAATGTCTAACTGATTCGTTTCGTTAAATGAAATAAACCTGGAATAAGCAACATCCTCCACCTGCTTTTGAATCCCTTCGTCTTCTGGTCCATAAACATATAATTCTTCTGCTACTCTACCTAACTGGGTATTCACCAGTCTTGAGAATAAATACGCCCCAATATCACTGTAATGATCATAATGATAATGAGTTAGAATGACATGATTTATATCATTCAAATCTATATAATTTTGTAATTCCGGTAAGACTCCACTACCACAATCAATTAATAACGAAAACTCTTCGTGCTGAATTAAATACCCCGAACAAGGACCATTCTTTTTCGGGAATCCTCCCCACATACCAATCACTCTACACTCCATAGGTTTTAGCCTCTTTCCATGAATCTCTAGGATAATCATTATTTAAACTCTATTACTCCACGATCCATTTCAAACAAACCATCAACATATAGCTCTGGTGAACGTTCAGAACCAGATTTTGAATACCTTTCAACATGGCTGACATTAATATTGTCAGCGTCTGTAAAATCAATATGCGCAATCGCTACCCAGTAGGCTAGGCGATTCTTCTCATATAATGGGCTAGTGATCCGTTGACCCAATTGGTTATCTACGACAGCTTGCGCCTTCATACTTTTAAAACTTCCGATGCCATTGCTAATTGCACTATAAGCAGCAAACAATACATATTTCAATTTGGAAGGATCATGAATAACAATAGTTTCTTTCCCTGCTGCTCGACTATCACCATCAAGCGTAATAAAAGGCTCACGATTAGCATTCCCCATTGAACGATAGTACACTTTTCCAGTTTCACCATTTTTCAATACATAAAAGCAATATAAATCTAAATCTTTTTTAGGATTTGCCCACTCCAAAGTCGCAATAATTTTATTGGACTTTGCGATCGATATGGATTCCTTTTTCTTAAGATTTATATTCATCTTCTCTAGGTTTGGCTTTTGTTTAATCGGTGCTTCCGCAGGAGGAGGAAGCGGTATATCATTCTGTACACTACCTGCGCTTTCTTCAATCTCTAATCCGTAATTTAAGCATAATGCCTCCAATCCTCCATTAAATCCACTACCGATCACATTAAATTTCCACTGCCCTTGATGCCTATACAGCTCACCAACAACTATCGCTGTCTCCTGTTGTAGGTCCTCACCAAACGAATAAGTGTATAAAATATTTCCAGTTATAGCATCTCGTATAAGAAGTTCTATTCCTTCCACTTCCTGAAAACGCAAATTTTGTGCGTCCCCTTCATGAATAGTCAAAGCAATAGCAATTTTTTCAATTGAATCTGGCACTGTATTTAATTGAATAGTAATCGAACCATCTAAGGCTGTTTGTTTTGCATATGAAACTGATTTATCTGGACTTTGTGGCTGCCCATAAAAGATAAAATGTTCATCTTGTGCACAACGATTCCCTGCTTGCAGTAAAAAGGATGAAATATCTAACTCCATTTGTTTTTTCGGTGTCGACCATCGTACAAAGCATTCCAGCTGTGTTATATTTTCTAATTTAACCTTCTGTCCGCGTTTTATTTGCATGAAAACACTCCTTGGGATTAGTACCTATATTATACAGAAGTCGCCATGCTTTTTATTTAGTTTCCAAAAAAGTCGCTATTTTTCACATTTTTTTGATTGCTGTTCGAATTCCAAATGCTACTAATACAATTCCAACAATTATATTTAATCGCTTTAAAACAACTGGGTCTAAAAATAGAAATAGAAACGTGCCTAAAATAGATATAATCGTTAGAAATAAGAAAGTAGAAAGCACTGCACCAAGTCCAAACAAATACATATCTCGTTGCTGCAAATTTTCTTCTATAAGTTTCGTAGACAAAACACCTGCCCAAAAAAGAATCGTCAACGGATTGGAGAGCGTTAATACGAGCGTTTTAACAAACACTATTTCGATCGTTTGCCCAGCGTGGAAATCTAAGGTTGGTATGAAAGAAACCCCTAATCCCCCTACTATATTACTGAAACCAAACAACATGAGAACTGCTGCTCCAAAATAACGAATGACCCTTTTCATCTCCGGATAATTTTGCAGAATCCTTCCTAATCCAAAGATCGCTGCAAGTATATAGAGACCATCTATGACGACTACCCCTAACACACCTGTTTCGGCTGCCATAAATCCAGAAGTAGCGGCAGTATGAAAAATAAACAGACAGATAGGCCCAACAGCAATTTGCAGAAACATACCAAAACGAAATCCTTTCCAAATCATCCGTTAGTCCCCTATCTATTGAACTTCTCTTTTAATGTAGACAAAACAATCAATGTGTTAGAGCTGCGAACTCCTTGTATCGACTTCAGCTGTTCACTTAGGAATGCTTCTAATTGTGCAGTATCTTCTACTAACACCTTTAGCATATAATCATATTCCCCTGCCATATGGTGGCATTCCATCACCTCGGGAAATGGAACTATCGCTTCTCTAAACTGCTGGATATTCGCTGCATGGTCAATATTCACAAAGATGATCGCCAACAATTTTAAGCCCATTTTCTCCCGGTTTATTTTCACTGTGTATTGTTCAATTACGTCGGCTTCTTCTAATTTTCTAATCCGCTCCGACACCGCCGGAATGGAGAGATTCACTTGCTTGCTAATATCAGAAGCAGTTGACCTCCCATTTAACTTTAATACTTCTAATATTTTCGCATCGATTATATCCACTGCCTCATCATCCTTCATAGTTGTTTAAGTCTATTGTACAGAATGATTATATTTAGTAAATAAAACCTAATAAACTCCATATAAAATAAAGTATTTGTTAGTTTTACTTTACTAATTAAAGTTTCTACTCCAAAATTGGATTGCAAACTTTCAAATTTAAAGAGACTTTATCTATCGTCGGATGTCAGCTTAAGGTCACTGATTGAGGATTCCTTTCAAATAACCCCAATTTTCTCTATAATAAAAGAAAAAGGAGGATATTCAATGCCAGTTTATAACAAATTAGTCCGTGACCTCATACCACAGGTAATCGAAAAATCAGGTAGCAAATTCACTACACGTAAACTAGATCCTTCCGAACATTTAACAGAAATTAAGAAAAAACTATATGAAGAAGTACAGGAGTTCCAAGAAACGATGAACCACCAAGATGCCTTAGAAGAACTAGCCGACATTTTGGAATTAATTCATGCTGCACTTCCTATTCATGAAGCAACTTATGAAGACCTAGAGAAAATTCGCATGGCGAAGAAAGAAAAACGCGGTGGATTTGAGGAAGGGATTTATTTGATAGAGGTGGAGGATGAATAAGTTACGACTTATTACATCGAAGAATCTTATTCAAGATCTATCAAAACTGTCAGCGGATGCAAATATAACTTTTATTAATTCTGAAGATTGGAGAAAGTACGATGAAACAAAACAGAGGTAAAACTATTCAAATTTTTCTCCCTGATGGGAATCCCGGTGGAGTTAAATTTGTAGAAGTAACTAACAGGACTGTACAAGCAATCTTAATCCCTCGTAGTTTATTAAAAGATATAAAAGAGAGACCTGAAGTTCAAAACGTGGCACTTTACTTTTTGTTTGGAGACAATGAAGAAGTTTCTAGAACTGAGGTATACATAGGAGAGGCTGAAGTTGGATATGAAAGATTAAAACAACATAATGTTGGTAAAGATTTTTGGGACGTTGCAGTACTCGTAGTGACTAACAATAATCAAAATCAGTTCACTAAAGCGGACGTGAAGTTTTTAGAGCATTTAGCTTATACTGTAGCAGAGGAAGCAGGACGTTACGCCATTAATCAAACCATACCTACAAACCCATTTATTCCAGAGTGGAGAAAAGAAGACCTTTTGGATGTATTCGAAACCATCACTCTATTACTAGGAACACTTGGTTATCCACTCTTTGAAAGTTATCGAGGTAAGTCAAATGGTATTAGTACAACTCAAGATAACGATGAAGAGTTATTCTACTGTTCACGTCGTGATTCAGAAGCTTTTGGCAAATGGACGGAAGACGGCTTTATTGTATATCAAGGCTCTAAAATGGCTAGCCAGTCTTCTCCAGGATTTGAATCAAAGTTGGATAAACACAATGAAAAATTCAAAAACTCTTGGATGATGGTATCTTAGGAAAAGACGATAATAACAGAGTTATATTTTTAAAAGATTATCCATTTAACTCGCCATCAGCAGCTTCAACTTTCATTAACCAAAGTCCCTCTAATGGTTGGGTAGATTGGAAAAATAAAAATGGAAAAACTTTAGATGAATTGAAAAGAAAGCAGCTTTAAGAGCTGCTTTCTGAAAGTTTTTTTCATGCCCTCATAGTAAAAAACACGAATATTTGTATTTCTATTAATTTTTAAACTGTAATAATCATAAAATCTAAATGAAGAAGCTTCTCTTTATCTTCTATTTCTAAATTCCACCGTTTTTCCATAAATTCTAGAAGCTTAATTCCACGTTCTAGAATATATTCTGGTGTCCAATCGTGATATTGGGCAACTGGAATTTCACTGTAGGAACCATTCACAAAACCATATAAGTTTCCATCCTGACCTTCATGTTTCTTTTTAATGTCAAAGCACTTATTGGTTACAAATAGAAAAAGTCATTATTCATAGAAAAAAATATTTTTTCTTCTCAGGATTTTAATGAAAGCATAGTAGGGTAATTTACCGCTTCTAAATGCTCACGTCTAGTCGAAAAACCGTTGGGCATATGTAGTGTTAACCTTTGGATTTAAACATACTTCCTATGTTAGACCTTACTTAGAAACTAGCAATTGTTCACAGGTTATACTTAAATACACGGTGCCTTCACATAAAAAATACGCATTCACAAATAGTAAACAAGCGTTAATTCTGTCATTATCATGACTATTATTTTAATTTTAAATCCTCCATGACTGTGAAAATTGATTCGACCGTATCCCTTATGGTTTTCTCCCCATAGAAAAAACACCTTCCATTAATGATTAGATATTGTATACCTGCTCTTAAATAAAAGGTGTTTTTATTGTTTGATTCTTTTAAGTTAGCATGCCACATGAAGACCTGGATTTCATCATATAAACTTTCTACACTAATTTCCGCCTCGCTCATCCACATGATGATCATTTTGTCCATCATTTACTTGAAGTTCTTCTTTTTGTTTGTTACTTAACTCATTGGGCTTTCCTTGCTCAACAGTTAGATCTTTTTGATTTGAATCCTTTTCATGGTTCGACTCTTTTTTCATCATATTCACCTTCCTATTTTTCTTATTAATATTTCTTTTCCCTAAAAAATTCACTTCTAACATTTTTTATTAAAACCTGCATGATTCAAGCATTTTCCTTATATCCCAAAACCAGTAACAGGTCAAGATTCAATCAGAACCTTGATGAAGCTAGATATTTATGGAACGCGATTTTCATTTATACTATCCTATATTGTAAGTCCCCTATGTTAGACTCCACTTCCACACTACTCGGATTTTTTTCTGAGTTGTAACTTAACCAGGTTACCTTTATACTTCTTTTACATAAGAACTTACCAGACATTTTGTGCCACCTATTCAACAACACATATTGAAAGAAATTCTCTTATCATATCTGTGACCTGTTTGGTCTGGCCTCTCGAGACATCAAATTAAAAGGAGATTATTATGACAAATCAAAGAAAACTAGTATTGTTCATTGCAACAAGCTTAGATGGATATATCGCCACAGAGGATGACTCTTTGGAATGGTTGTTTAAGGTAGATGGTGAAGGAGATAATGGATATTCTGACTTCTACGACACAGTAGATACGGTTATTATGGGCAGACGCACTTATGATTGGCTCCTTGAACAAGAAACGGAAAGCTTCCCTTATGTGGGTAAGGAATGCTATGTTTTCTCCAGAACCTTAAGTCAGGATAATGAGAACGTCAAATTTTTCAGTGGAGATGTTGTCGATTTAACGAATCAATTGAAAAACAAAGAAGGTAAAAGTATTTGGGTAGTGGGTGGTGGAGATCTAATACACTCATTTATCAATGAAAAATTAGTGGATGAGCTAATTATTACAGTGTCTCCGGTATTAATCGGAAAAGGGATCCCATTGTTTAAGGAAGTTGATTTTGAATTAGAGCTTACCTTAAAAAGCATCAATCGTTTTAATCAGTTTGCTGAGTTGCATTATGAAGTAAAAAGGTAAACAACAAAGACAAGATAGCAAAACGAAGAAAGCATCAGGTTTTATCAGACCCTGATGCTTTCTTTGTTTTATCTATTCTGTGATATTCCGATATTTGAGTTACTCTAACTCTGCTGGTGTTCAGTTCATGGTATATCCCCCTGCTATCGATAAATGAAATATATTCATCCCGTTCTTGTTGAATTAACTCTACCGCCTTTTCTTGAGACTCAACATAGATAAATCTTCTTATATAATGGCTTTCATCAAAAAAGTAAGTTACTTTAAATTCTTTCACCTTTATAACTCCTGTTCAATACCGAAATTATGAATTTCAGTACTTAATCTAATTTCCTACAGTATAACTTAGTTTCCTCTCACATAAACTTCTCCTACTTTTAATTGTCCGGTTGCAGATCATAAAATTTAAATACTTGTATTTCATAAATTAATCAGTTAAACTGATTATATGTTAAGGTGATTAATGTGGGAGGTGAAATTTAGATTGGATAAATGGAATAAATCTTATGGTTTTCTACTGGGAAAGGTTTTGCAACAAATGGAAAGTAAGTTTGCCGAAGGGCTTGTCGACTTTAATATTAACGCCAGACAATATGGAGTACTTTTATTTATTGAGGGAAATCCTTACTCCTCACAAAAAGACATTTCCGAAAACCTACAGATCGATCGCACAACCATGGTGAGTCATATTGATCATATGGAAACCCTAGGATTTGTTGAGAGGACAAAAAATCCTAATGATAGAAGATCATATAGCCTTGTAATTACTGGAAAAGGCAAAGAAGTACTGGATTCCCGTTGGGAGTTTTTGAGCCATATAGAATCAGAAGTTTTAGCCCCTTTAACTCAGCAAGAGAAACAATTGTTTAAAGAGTTCCTTGTAAAAGTTTGGAGCTCACTGTAGAAAATAGGAGGATATCAAATATGAACGCACTAGATTATTTTAATGCACGTCTCGAAGCAACTATAAGCCCTATGGATTTTCTGAAATCCCACCAAATGGATACCGAAAAATACTTTTTAATCGATGTTAGAAACGGACCATCCCATGTAAGAAGTCTAACTATTAAAGATGCGAATGTTATACCAGAACAAGAATTACAAAATCGCTTAAGTGAAATTCCAAAGGACAAGGAAATTATTGTGTATTGCTGGGATGTCTGGTGCAATACTGCCGCCAAAGTAGCGAAAGTGTTATTAGAAAGAGATTATAAAGTTAAAGAGTTAACCGGGGGTATTGCAGCTTGGCAAGAAATGAACTTTCCTGTTTCAGAAACTGCTCAGGATACTATCATATCTGACCAATGTGGGTGTTGAACCAAGTTAAAACTAGAATTGAAATCCTTCTCGAGGATATGAGATGAATGCTGTTTTAGGTGGATGTTGAAGGAGATTTGAGGAATCTCCTTTAAATTGCTCAGATTTTCTCGGTAACAAATCGTTTTCGGTTTTCTTCATGCTCAATCTTTTTGAAATAATTATAAACCTTTTCTAACTTTTTCTTTTGATTTCCCTTCGGACTTTCCATATTCCCAAATTCAAAGAACTTCACTTTCTTGATACCAACAAAATTAAATAGTGCTCTTTTCATTAAAATTTTGTGAGAATTGTTTAACCAAAGAAATGGATAATTAGTTGGTCCCTTCATGGTAGACACACATACTACAGACTTTCCTTTTAAAAGTCCTTCTGGAAAAAGTCCCTTCTTATCTTTATAAGCAAAATTAGAGGAAAATAATTGATCTATGTATCCCAATAGCATTGCGGGTGGTCTCCCCCACCATATTGGATAGATAAAAACAATTTTGTCTGCCCACATAATTTGTTTCCTATATTTTTCAATACTTGGATCAGTATACATATCACGTCTTCGCTTTTGCTCGTTAAACACTAGTAGAGGATCAAAATTCTCTTCATATAAATCTAAAACCTGCAACTCCTCTATATTGGCATTTTCATTACTCCCCTCAATAACTTTTTGTAAAAATGCATAGTTTAAACTTTTGTGATTTGGATAAGTGTAAATTAACAGCATCTTCATAGCGCACCTCTTTGTTATCATTTGATAACAAAATAATAGCACGAAGAAATTTAATTATCAAATGATAATTGTTTTTCGATAACATTTTTGTTACCTTGTCTATAAGAGGTGAGAGAAATGGACAAAAATGCTCTTTTTTATAAACTAGTATCATTTACATCTTCTGTTCATCGAGTAACACATGAACTAACAAAAAATGCGAAGTCAGACTCCATTTCGCAGGTTCAATATAGCATTCTTGAATATATTTCAGTTAGTCAACCTGTTACGCCAAGTGAAATTAACGATTGTCAAAACATGTCTATGCCGAACACAAGTCGTGAGCTCAGCAAGTTAAGTAAGAAAAATTTAATCGAGAAATTAAATGATACCGAAGATCGACGAAAACAATATATTCGTCTTTCTAATGATGGAGAAGCCATGATGAACGAAGCTTTTGCAACTATAGAATCTCGTTTTCTAAAGCGACTAGAGAATGCTTCCAAAGAAGATTTAGATGATATTGAACGTGCTATGGATATTCTTCAAACAAAACTATTTTATCCATAGCACAAGTTTAAAATGAAGGATTAATAAATCTCACTACGAAATGATTTTCTAGGATTGAAACACATAACTTCATGAAAAAGAGACCGTTCAGGTCTCTTTTTCACTTCTTGTTATTTAGGGAATTTATTTATTGTCCTGACATTCATTTTGAAAATAACTAACTCCACTAATTGATAAACAAATATATGCGTTTGCTGCTATCAGCTGTAACACTTTGAGAAAATTGGTCCGTATAATCTATCCATTCTACTTTTTCACATCGCTTGCTAACTTTCATGTTAAGCTCCGTTTCAATTTCATCCATCATGTATACAATCTCCTTGAAAGGTATGTTGAAGTGGTGTACTGCCTGTTCATATGGAGAGTGTTTCACTAACAACTGTTGAAACTCATCGACTGTTTCCGCTATATCGACTAAGCTGTCTTCTGCATCGACAATAAACTTATAAAGGCTTTGTTTTTCTTTTGGGAGATTTGCGACTTCACTTCTTAAGAGAAACTCTATTAATCGTTCGTTCATTTCCCTCACCTCCCTGTTAGTACATAATACCTCAATACTCCATTACCAACTTGCTTTTTTAACTCCAGGGATTTGCCCTTTGTGTGCAAGCTCTCGGAAAGCAATACGCGACATATTAAATTTGCGCATATAACCTCTCGGTCTACCAGTCAATTCACAACGGTTTTTCAAGCGTGAAGGTGAAGAATCCCTCGGCAACTTGCTTAGTGCCCTGTAATCCCCTTTATCTTTCAGTTCTTTACGAAGCTCTGCATAATGGGCTACCATTTTCTGTTGCTTTTTATCTTTAACCACTTTTGATTTTTTCGCCATTTTACCCTCTCCTTTATACCGTAATGATTACGTTTTAAAATTACGTAAAATTTTTTATTTTGTTTCTCGGTGAAGTGTCACCTTCTGAAGTCTTGGACAGTATTTCTTTAATTCAATACGCTCTGGATTGTTCCTTTTGTTTTTGGTCGTTATGTAATTGCGATCACCTGTCTCTGTGCAGGCCAACGTGATATTTACTCTCATCTTACTTCCTCCTCTTTAATCTGAATAGCAATTTCAAAAGCGGGTAGTGGATCAGAAAAACTAGTCCAATCCTGCGTATACTCTTGTTCTGTCAACAAACAATGGTTTAGGTCGGATGTGATTTGTTGCTGGTCCATATCTATTCCGATAAATACTAGTTCTGTCATCTTGACGCCATACTCCATATCCCACTTTCCTGCTCCCTCTATGCCTAGAGATGGCCCAGCTTGAGATAGCAGTACAGCAGTATCATCCCGAGTTGCTAGCCATAAAAATCCTTTAGTCCGTATCACTTCAACTGGCCAATCCATAATCCAATTCATTAAGCGCTCTGGATGAAAAGGTCTTTGACTTCGATAGACAAAAGAGGCAATACCATACTCCTCGGTTTCAGGCACATGTTCTTCGTTTAACTCTTTAATCCACCCCGCTCCTTGACTGGATGTTTCAAAATCGAATAAGCCTGTATTCAATACTTCGTTTAAAGCAAGATTTGCGTTTACTGTCACTATGATTTTCGCATCTGGATTCAAGCTTTTAAGGACAGCTTTTAACTCGCCTATTGTCTCTTCATCAACTAAATCAGCCTTGTTCAAAATTAATACATTCGCAAATTCAATCTGGTCAATAAGTAAATCGGCTATTTCTCGTACATCGTCATGAGTCGCTGCTTCCTTACGATCTAGCAACGTTTCTCCAGAAGAAAAATCTTGCCAAAATCTATTTGCATCTATGACAGAAACCATAGTGTCTAGTTTACAAAACTTTGATAAATCGATGCCCAGGCTATCATCAATATAAGTGAATGTCTGAGCTACCGGAACAGGCTCACTAATACCGGAGGACTCAATTACGATGTAATCAATATCTCCAAGTTGAGCCAACTTCTCCACTTCGATTACCAAATCCTCCCTAAGAGTGCAGCAAATACACCCATTCTGCATTTCAATCAACTTTTCCTCCGTACGTAAAAAACCACCCTGTTTTACCAAAGAAGCATCAACGTTCACCTCGCTCATATCATTTACGATGACCGCTACTTTAAGCCCTTGACGATTTTGTAAAATATGATTCAGTAAAGTTGTCTTTCCTGAACCCAAATATCCACTTAATATTGTTACCGGTATTCTATTCTCCATTTTTCTCCTAACCATTCAACACAATTGTATCGAATTATAAATAGTAATGATTACGATTTAAATATTATATTGTTTCCAAATAAACTGCAAGTATTATTATCAAGCTTTAATAAATTTGATACTAATATTAGTTCAAAAAATAGTGCTATCAACTCGTTTAGTATTCTGGTGTTTCATTTCCTATGGAAACTAAACAGGTAAAAACCTTAATTATAATACATGATTGAAGGACTAGGTTGTTGGGTATTATAAGATAGTTCGAGATAGGTCAATAACCTAAAACTACAAACATCTGCTTTACTCAAATTACTAATTTGCAAAAGATCTCGATCTTCACCAAGTGCTAATGTTTTAATATTTATCTTATAATTAGGATTCTCTAATTTGAAATATCTTAAAAAGAGGAATACAATTAGATTGTTATTAATTTTTATATAAACTAATTGGAGGGATTTATCATGACTGACTTAAAAGATAAAGTAGCGGTTGTAACAGGAGGAGCTTCTGGTATAGGATTAGCTACTGCAAAAGCTTTTTTAGCAAAAGGAGCAAAAGTTGTTATTGGTGATTACAACGAGGATTCTGGTAAAGCTGTAGAACAACAATTAAAAGAAACGGTTGAAAATGTATTATTCGTTCGTACAGACGTTGCAGACGAGCAATCTGTTGAAAACCTTGTAAAAACAGCGGTTGATCAATTTGGACAACTAGATATTATTTTCAATAATGCTGGTATCGGTATTCAGAAACCTACACACGAATTAACAGATGAAGAATACAAACGTGTTATTGCCGTAAACCAAGATGGTGTATTCTATGGTATTAAGTATGCACTTCGTGAAATGTTAAAAACTGGTGGCGGTGCAATTATTAATACGTCCTCGATTTTAGGTACTGTTGGGGAACCAACGTCAATCCCTTACGCAGCTAGCAAAGGTGCAGTTAACTTAATCACAAAATCAGTTGCATTAGAATATGCTGATCGCAACATTCGCGTAAATGCTGTAGCTCCAGGATTCATCGAATCAGGTTTAGTAAACAAAGAATCATTAGGTGATTTCTATGATGGTTTAGTAGCAAAACATCCAGTGGGTCGTCTTGGTAACCCTGAAGAAATTGCTCACGCAGTTGTCTTCCTAGCAGAAAACGACTTCGTAACTGGTACTACTATTCACGTTGATGGCGGTTATACTGCGAAATAGTTAGGTTCACAAAAAACATCTTCTTTATAATATAAAAGCCGTTCTCTGTTCAGTCAGAAAACGGCTTTGTTGTTAAATTCAATTTAACCCTTGCGCATTATATCTTCACAACCGCATTCGTTTCAGCCGCTTCTATAATACCTAAAATGACTTTTAGCGAAGATAATGCATCCTCTCCAGTGACAAGCGGCTGTTGGTCAAATCGAATACATTCGATAAATGCATCGATTACACCACTATTTGTTTGATTGTTATTTGTTTGGATATTCTCTAGTTGATATTGTATTTTCTCTCCATCTTTTGTAATCACTTCTAATTGATGCTGTTCACTATGATAAATTTTCAAAATGCCTTTCTCACAATAGATAATGGTACTATTATCTTCTTCACCATAATATGTCCAAGAGAACGCAGCAGTACCTAAACGACCTTTTTTTGTTTTTAAACTACATACGATGTTATCGCATACCTCTATCGGTTCGTTATTTTCATCGACTTTGTCGAGTGCTCCTTGGAAGGCATTTACCTGCTCAATTTCATCATCTAATAAGTAATGCAATAAATCCACTTTATGGATTCCCAAATCTCCAGCAACACCAAGACCAGAACGCTCCTTTTGAAAGAACCATGTGGAATTTGATTTATTTATTCCCCATTGTTCCGGTCCCGAGTGTCCAAAAGTTGTTCTAAAAGTCAGCACTTTACCTAGTTCTTCACTTTTAATGATTTCTTTCGCTTTTTGATGCGCGCGAGTAAATCGCTGATTATGATCTACCATAAATTTTTTCCCGGATTGCTTTTGGGCATCAAGTATTTCTTTTGCATGTTCAATTGTAAGGGAAATTGGCTTTTCACACAGAACATGCTTCCCATTTAATAGTGCTTTAGTGGAAAATATATGATGATATTCATTCGAAGAACAATCACTAATTACTTGTATCGTGGGATCTGTAAATAATTCATCCACGCTTTGTACTACTGTCCCATTAAACATGACTGCTAACGCCTCTGCACGTTCAGGGTTTCGGTCATAAAAAAAGATTTCATCCACGAATGGATTTGCTTTATATTCTGGTGCATGTCGCAATTTAGTAATCGACCCACACCCAATAATCCCTACTTTTAACCCCATATGATCACACCTACTCTCTTTTTTGGAATACTACAGCAATAATTATGATTAGGCCTTTTACAAATCCTTGTAGGTACGGAGAAACATTCATTAAATTCATCATATTATTTAGAATTCCTAAAATGAGCACTCCGAAAAGTGTCCCTATAATCTTCCCACGACCACCTGTCATCCTTGTTCCACCTATTATAACGGCAGCAATCGCATCGAGCTCATATTGAACTCCCGAGCTTGAGGATGAAATAGAATTTAAGCGTGATGTTTCAATGATAGCAGCTACACTTACCAATAACCCAGCCAAACTATACACAGCAATTTTAATACGGTCCACTCGAATTGCAGAAAGCATAGCAGCTTTTTCATTACTTCCAAGTGCATACACATATCTTCCAAATCTCGTTTTGTGCATCAAAATATATACCAACGCGGTCATGGCAAAGAAAATTAAAACTGGATAATCAAATATCCATAAGTCATTATTCGCGATGGCAGTAAACCCCTTAACCTCTCCTGAAACACTTCCACCTTCTGCAATATATAACGCAATGGAGCGTGCTGCCGCCATCATTCCTAATGTAGCAATAAACGAAGCAATCCTGCCTTTTGCAACCATTAATCCATTTAAGAATCCTGCAAATGAACCAACAACTAATGCAGTAAAAATCCCAACAAGTATACTTCCTGACGCATTTAACGCTAAAACTGTGATGACACCGACTAGCGCAAGCACGGATCCGACCGATAAGTCGATTCCACCAGAAAGCATAACGACAGTCATACCCAATGCAACAATTCCAATTATAGAAACCTGCATTAGTATATTTAGCTGGTTATTAATATCTAGAAATCTAGGATTCATAATAGTAGATGCTATAAAAATAATGATGAAAGCAATAATGACGCTATATTCTGACCACAGCCATGTAAGACGACTTTTTGCATTTGAAACTTGCGGACTATATTCTTTTACATTTGTATTAGCCAATTTTAGCGGCCTCCCTTTTCGAGCCGGTTGCATAATGCATAATTTCTTCTTCCGTTGCTTCTTCTCCGTTAAATCGTGCTGTTATTTCCCCTTGGTACATCACATTAATCGTATGACAAATTCTCATTACCTCAGGTGCCTCTGAGGACAATATAATCACCGATTTCCCTTGTTCAGCTAATGCCACAATTTGTTGATAAATCTCCTGTTTTGCCCCTACGTCTATTCCCTGGGTAGGGTTATCGAAGATTAGTATATCCGCTCCGACTTCAAGCCATTTGGCGATGATGACTTTTTGCTGATTACCACCACTTAACTTATCGATTGTAATACGTGGGTTGTGAACTTTGATGTTCAACAGCTCTTTATAGTACTGAAATTTATCTCTCTCAGCATTATCAAGAATAAATCCTGATTTCTCAAAATTCCCTATTGATGACAAGCTCATATTATGAATCACACTTAAATCTTTAATGATTGCATTTTCCTTGCGATCCTTTGGAACAAGACCTATTCCTGCTTCTACCGCTTTTCGTGGGTGATCTATTTTTATCAACCGGTTATTGATCTTTATTTCACCAGTGTATTTCTTTCGATATCCAAATAAGCTTTCAAAAAGTTCTGTCCGGCCGTCCCCTGCTAGACCAGTAAAGCCTACTATTTCTCCTTTTTTCACTTTAAAATGAATGTTCTTAAACAAACCAACGCTAGTTAAATTATTCACCTCTAGCAATACTGGGCCAAATGTATGTTCATGTACAAATCGATTTTGTGAAATTGATTTTCCAACCATTAGCTTAGTTATTGCATCTAAATCTTCTTGTTCTACATCTCCACTTTTAATCATTTCTCCATCACGTAATACGGTATAACGGTCACAAACTGCTTTGATTTCCTTTAGTTTGTGGGAAATATAAATAATCGAGATGCCTGATTTCTTTAAATTCTTCATTAACTCAAATAATCGATTCACTTCATGTTCAGCTAATGAGGTTGTAGGTTCATCCATAATTATAATGGTGGATTTATGAAGCAGGGCTTTCGATATTTCTATCAGTTGTTTATAGGAAGTTGCTAAGTTTCTTACGTATTCCTTTGGGTCTATGTCCACACCGAGCTTAGCTAAGATATCATGTGTTTGCTGGCACATCTCTTCTACTTTTAAAAATCCCATTTTGTTTCGAAGTTCAGAACCTAAAAACATATTTTCATACACTTTGAGATCTGTTACCATATTTAGTTCTTGATGGATAAAGCTAATCCCTTGCTCCTGTGATATTCTTGGATTGCTCATCTTGACTTCCTTATCGTTTATGTAGATAGAGCCATTATCAGGCTGATGAACTCCCCCTAGAATATTCATCAGAGTGGATTTACCTGCACCGTTTTCACCTAACAATGCATGAATCTCTCCTTTTTCAATTTGAAGAGTCACATTCTTTAATACGGGTACACCATTAAATGACTTCTTCATGTTCTTCATTGTTATATAAGGATTTTTAGTCATGGTATTTATCCCTCCTAATATAGGAAAAGAGGAAATACAACAACTGTTTGCACAACTATTGTATTTCCTAATATTCATTTAGAATTTAGATTCTGGATCATAGAACTCATCCACATTTTCTTTTGTTACCTGAGTAGCTTCTTTGACTACCATAGATTCTTCTGGATCATTACCCTTTGCAATATCTGCCGCAATCTTCACTGCATCCTCTACCATCGTTGGAGAGTATAGGAAGGTTGCTGTTATAAAACCGTCTGCTTTGATATCTTCAAATACTGCTTTTCCGCCACCAGCACCTGTTACAAATTGGATGTCTGTTCGCTTAGCTTCTTTGATAGCTTGTAAGACACCAAGTGCCATTCCATCGTCTTGTGTAAATACTGCATCTATTTGCGGATGTGCTTGTAAAATGTTTTCCATCACTTCTAGCGATTTTTCAGTAGAAAAGTCACCACTTTGTGAAGCAATTATTTCCATACCTTCTGCACTTTCCATCGCATCTTTAAATCCTGATCCACGTTGTTCTGTAACTGAACTTGGTGGTCCGGAAATTTCCACAACTTTTCCTTTTCCATTTAACTTTTCTACAAAATATTTACCCGCATTTACTCCAATACCTTCATTATCGCCTTTTACAACAACTGTAGCTGCATCATTTTCAAGCTCACGGTCCACTATTACTAAAGGAATTCCCGCATCTTTAATCTTTTGTCCTACAGGTGAAAGTGCTGCAGACTCAATTGGGAGCATGACAATAACATCCACACCCTGTGCTATTAAATCGTCTACATCATTTGCTTGTTTATTTGGGTCAGCTGCATTCGTCATTACATATTCAATGCCATCACTTTCTTTAAGTGCTTTAGCTTGCTTTTCAGCACTATCAATTAGTGCTCCCATCCATCCATGTGTTGCTGAAGGTAAAGAAATACCGATTTTTAGAGTATCGTCTTCTTTTCCATTTGCAGAATTCTTATTATCACTACATGCTGCCAAACTAAAAACTGTTACTAAAGATAAACATATGATCAGAAACTTCTTCAACACCATTCCCCCTTTGTTTTTATGAAAGCTCCCCTTTTTGTAATCGATTACATGTGAAACTAAGGGCAACGCTCTATTATTAATATCCATTTAATAACAGAGCAATAACCTTAGTTGTATATTCTCACGTAGACTCTCGAAGAACTAGTTCATGGTTCAATATGACACTATCCACGACATTACCTCTGATCTTATCGATTAACATTTCCCCAGCCACAGTACCCATCTTATACATAGGCTGAGCAATCGTAGTGAGCGTTGGGTTTGTCATACTAGAAAAATCAATTTTGTCAAAACCAACTACCGCTACATCATTTGGTACATGTAATCCAGATGCATTTATTTCTTTGAGTGCTCCGATTGCCAAAAGGTCCGATACAGCAAATATTGCTGTTGGACGATCCTGTATTGCTAAAATCTTTTTCACAGCTTGTTGTCCATGTTCAAATCCTAGTTGTTTTGTATAAATAATATAATCATCATTCCAAGGAATACCATGTTCTTCTAATGCTCGTTGGTAACCCATCTCCCTCTGTCTTGCATATAAAAATTTTTCATCGGAGTTCATTAGAGCAATTTTTTTATGACCTATTTGTATCAAATGCTTGACCGCCCGATAAGATGCTTCTTCATTATCTATCGATACGTAAGGTATCCCACTATCAACGTTATACTCACTACATTGAATGATGGAATACTTTTCTGCTAGCTCTTTTAAAGTTTCAATATTAACTGCTGGATCCATTGAAATAATTCCATCTGCCATTTTTTTCTTAACAAGGTCAAAGTAAATATTTTCTTTTTCCGGATTTGAATCAGTCTCACATAATAGGATATTGTAATTCTGACTTAGCGCCACATGTTCAATTCCTTTAATAATTTCTAAATAGAACGGGTTAGAAATGCTCGGAATTAGTATTAAAAAAATTCTACTTTCTGAATTTCTTAAATTCCTCCCTAACATACTAGGCTCATAATTTAAATCTTTTATAGCCTCTTCTACTTTAATTCTTGTTTTCGAAGTTACAGTATTTTGACCGTTTAATACCCTTGATACTGTGGCTACAGATACCCCTGCTTGTTTAGCCACCTGCTGAATGTTTGTCATTTACGTAGTCTCACTTTCTCTGATTTCATAAAATGAAAATGAAATCGTTTACATTTACATGTTATTATATTCCGAATTATGCGTCAATAATTATTTTTTCATTAGAAATAACTATTGATTTACTTGAACAATTTATATAAGGTAATAATGTAACGGTTTACATTACAGTATATTCTGATAAATAAAGGAGGTTTTCTCATTGAAATTAGGTGTTTTTACGGTACTCTTCTCCGATAAAAGTTTTGAAGACATGTTAAGTTATGTTTCTTCTAAGGGCATAGAAGCAATTGAATTAGGTACTGGTGGATATCCTGGCGATGATCATTGTAAAGTGGATGAATTGTTAAACGATGATACGAAATTGGAGAGCTTTAAGCAAAAGATCAGTGATCATGGATTAATCATTAGCGCGTTAAGCTGCCATGCAAATCCTCTCCACCCACAGAAAAAAATTGCTGGGCCAGCTGATGAATTATTTATAAAAACAATGCATCTTGCATCAAAACTAGATGTGCCTGTAGTAAATACATTCTCGGGATGTCCGGGTGATCATGAAAATGCCCTCTATCCTAATTGGCCAGTAGCACCTTGGCCACATGATTTCCAAGAAATATTAAAATGGCAGTGGGAAGAAAAACTTATACCATACTGGAAAGAAAAGAATGATTTAGCACAAAAACTTAATGTCAAGATCGGTTTAGAACTACATGGTGGTTTCTCTGTACATACTCCTGCAACACTATTGCGATTAAGAGAAGCATGCGGACCTATGATTGGGGCTAACCTTGACCCTAGCCATATGTGGTGGCAAGGCATTGACCCAGTTGAGGCCATAAAAATTCTCGGACGTGAGAATGCCATCCATCATTTCCATGCAAAGGATACAATTATAGATCAGCAAAATATGAACCGAAATGGACTTACGGATATGACCGATTATGCCAATATGCGTGACCGCGCGTGGTATTTTAGATCTGTTGGTTTTGGACACGATCAAAAAACATGGGCCGACATCATTAGTATTCTACGATTATATGGATATGATTATGTAGTAAGTATTGAACATGAGGATGGATTAATGTCGATCGAAGAGGGGTTCACAAAAGCAGTCGAAAACTTAAAACCCATTATCGTGAAAGATTCTATCAGTCAGATGTGGTGGACGTAAAGCCATAAAGGGAACCGGGTTCTAGCCACAATTTTAAACTCAATAAGAACCTGGTGCCCTATTTAAAACACACCACCTAAATCAACGCATCTGCCATTACAATCTCAAGCATCAGGTTTTCCCGTGCTCCTAGATTAAGTTCATACGGGGAAACATTTTCATTTACTTCATTATTGGTAATTCTGATCACTGGTCGACCAGCTGAATTATAATTATATTTTGAAACAATACCTGTACGACCATCATTTAATGTAACGGTTAAGCCCGGAGGATAAATGGCGATACATTCTCTAAACAAGTTAACTTGATGTGTGTCAAACTGCGTATCACTTCCCGCATACAAAATCTCGAGAGCTTGATGTGGCAACACTGCCGGTTTGAAGGCTCTTGGATTTGTTACTGTATCAAACACGTCTGCAACACTAACTATTTTCGCATACTTGTGAATTTCGTCACCTTTTAATCCCCTAGGATAGCCAGTACCATCTACTCTTTCATGATGTTGAAATGCACAATGAGCAACTGTTAATGGAATTTCATGAATTTTTCGTAGTACCTCAAAACCTTTTTCACAATGTTGTTTGAATATGGCATTTTCCTCATTTGTTAATTCACCTTGTTTATTTAATAGTTCTAAAGGAACATGTACTTTTCCTAAATCATGTAGCATAGCTCCCATTCCGATTTCTTCCACATTTTTAAGAGGTAACCCATTTTCGAGTGCAAGCTGACACGCATATATAGAAACGTTCAATGAGTGATTGAATACGTAGTTTTCGTGTACTTTTGTTGTAGCCAATAAATTTAATGCATGTTGATTGTCCGTGAGTGATGCAACTATATCCTTAAAAACCTTTTGAAAGCTACGTATTGCTCTACTTGATTTCATCATTCCCTGAAGATTTGAGTTTGACTGATTCAAGTCCGTCAGTGCTTGAAACCCCTCGGTAATTGTATGTAAAGCTTCCACACGTAACGCTTCTGGTATAGACTCAACAATTTCTATCCCTTCAGATACTTCGTCTTCTATGTAAATGGTTGAAACATTATACTTTTTCAATTTTGGGATGAGTCGATCTATCAGTTCTACTCCCTTTGCTAACAAAATTTTACCATTGTCATTCAATATTGGTTTACCCAATTTCATTCCTGGCTTGTACTTATCTATTTTTACTAATCGCATCGCCCAAACTCCCCACTTTAAGCATAATGAGTCAATTGTACTTAATTTTTGCAACTTGTACATACTAAAGGTAATAATTAATAGTAGTCCTATTATATTATATTTAAAGATAAAAAAGAATAGAATTAGGCATCTAGGCCTAAAAAAATTTAATAAAATTCATAAATAAGTAAGTCCATTTTATACGTAAAGTAATCCGAACAGCGTTTATTTATGCTCTAGGCGGAGCTTTTCCGTTCAAATCTATTAAATCGATTTTTATTAAAAAACGAATAAATGAATTAAATATCAAATAATTATTTGAGGGTTTAATTGAAACAATTAATTTTAAACGACTCGAACATATAAACTCGTAGCATCTGAGTGATTCTTCAACTTCTACATATAAAAGAAAAGAGCACGTGATAGTGATGTCGTCACTACACGGGCTCTATTAATCTCACAATAATGGTCGTTTTATACTGAAATATTATAATTAAATTGTCTCTACAAAATGCTTTAACACCCTCGCAGTTAGACCCCAAATTGTGTATTTTTCATAGTCGTAGAACCATTCTTCTATATCTCTCGGCCTCCATTGGTATTTGTCACCGTTGACAATTTTGTCATATGGAAAATCCATAGGTGGCATCGGCTGGACAGAGACAGTGTGCATGTAGGGCTCATGGTTTTTAAGCCAGCTGACTGGAATAGTGAATACCGCCTCGACCTCATGTCTGTTAAAAGATTCGATTTTATGATGGTCAATCGTTGCAACAAAGGGATAGACAACAAAAGATGGAGATGAAATGTATGCACTCATCTGTCCAAGAACTTGAATACATTTCGGATCGACCCCTAGCTCTTCATGTGTTTCTCTTATTGCAGCTTCCATTGGAGATGCATCTGTAGGATCGATTCGCCCACCTGGAAAGCTGATGTCCCCTGGTTGCTTTCTCATGGTTAGTGAACGCACCTCGAATAAAACATGCCATTCGCCATCCACTTGCACAAGTGGTATTAAAACAGCAAAACGTAGCGCTGTATCCTCTCCTATAAAAAGCGGCTGTTTGTAATGCAGTTCCTTCTTTAGCTTATCCAAAAACACGGAATCTCCCCCAATGATAAGTTTATTCTAATATCGTATCATTAAATTTATTATCCATAAATTAAATGGCACACTTCGTCAAATAAAGTTATCGTTTTCTTTTTTTCTTAACTAAAGTGAAGTATCAAACAAAATAAAAAACACTCAGATATATGTTCTAAATCTGAGTGCTCTTAATCAAAATTGTATACTAGGTTTCAATGCTATTCTTATTAATATTGGAAACAAGTACGCTAATTAACGCACTTTTTCCTTTTTAAGCTGTTTGCTTCTCAGCTGTCCACAGGCAGCATCAATATCTGTTCCATGTTCTTGACGAATTTTGCAGTTGACGCCTCTCTTTTTCAGCGTGTCATAGAATGACAACACAGATTCCTGTTCACTTCTTTGGTACTGGCTATGTTCATCGACAGGATTATAAGGTATTAAGTTGACGTAAAGCTGGTCTTTTATGTCATTAAGTAAATCGGCAAGCTCTTCAGCTACCTCTTTTGTATCATTTACATCCTTAAGTAGAATATATTCAATCGTAATTCTACGGTTGTTTTTTGCTAAATAATATTTTAGAGATTCCATTAGCTTTTCAATTGGCATAGCTCGATTAATTTTCATAATTCTAGTTCGTAGTTCGTTATTTGGTGCATGTAAGGATATCGCTAGATTTACTGGGATCTTCGTATCTGTGAATTCATAGATTTTACCTACAATTCCACTTGTTGAAACAGTTATTTTCCTTGCAGCTATCGCTAGCCCTTTATGATCGATAACTACGTTTAAGAAGTCTAACAAATTTGTAAAGTTATCAAATGGTTCCCCAATCCCCATTACGACAATATGGCTCACGATATCTTTTTGCTTCAATTGATCGAGATGCAATTGGATATTCATAATCTGTTCCACTATTTCTCCACTTGATAAATCACGACTTTTTGCGAGTAAGCCACTTGCACAGAAACTACAACCGATGTTACAGCCGACTTGAGTCGTCACACAAACGGAAATGCCGTATTTATGTCTCATCATAACTGTTTCGATTAAGTTTCCATCCTGTAGTCTAAACAAAAACTTCATCGTTCCATCGGCTGCTTCTTGTTTTACGTGCTCAGTTAACGTTTGTATTGTATAGTTATCTTGCAATAATTGAATACATTCTTCATGCACGTCTGTCATGTCGGCGAAATTAGTGACACGTTTTCTATATAACCAATCCCAAACCTTTAGCGCTCTCGACTTTTTGTGGCCATGCTCATGAAGCCACTCAATCAGTTGATTTAATGTTAATCCATATATAGATTTTTTGTTCATAACTATCCTCATCTCTTCCCTCATACTAACTTTAAAGGCCATCCAGTACTAATCCTGGTGCCAGACATTTAGATACTATTATAACATTTGCTGAAACAACTCTCTACAAACCCATTGTCTAAACGCTTACTACTTTATGGTAGCAATGTCATGACAGCAAAGAAATGCAGTATAGATGCTGCAAGAACAAATACATGCCAAACTGCGTGATGGTAGGTAAATCCACGCCACACGTAGAAAACAGCTCCTACTGTATACAGGATTCCCCCAATTGCTAGAAGTATAATCCCTTGGGAAGATACATTCTCCAAAAGTGGTTTCCATCCAAATACCAATAACCAGCCCATAACGACGTATAATAAGGTAGAAGTATGCAAAAAACGTTTCACAAAAAAAGCTTTAAACACAGTACCCGCAATTGCAAGCCCCCACACTATACCAAACAATGTCCAACCTAATGTACCTTTAATAGCAAGAAATAAGAACGGTGTATAAGTACCTGCTATAAAAAAGTAGATAGCTGAGTGATCCATGATCTCAAAGAAATCTTTTACGCGTCCTGCTGGAAAACCGTGGACAAGTGTAGATGACAAATATAAAAGGATCATCGAAGAACCAAACAATGTAAAACTTACAACATGCCAAGCTGTTCCATGCATTACGGAGGATACGATTAATATTACAAGAGCAGCTACACTAAAAACAGCACCAATTCCATGAATAATCGCATTAGCTATCTCTTCACGCTTTGAAAAAATATGTGTATTACTCATCTTTTTACTCATCCCATTCTAATATTCTCTAAGTATAATATTATCACTTTTGGCGAATAAAAGCTGACAGGGACATGTGTCCAAAATCTTAAACATCCCATAAGTTCTATATATAATCCACTAGGAACTCGTTTCATTCAAAGCCACTAAAGTAATCGCAGTAAGCTTTTTATTATAATTTGTATTGCCTTCATTCAATTTTAGAACAGTAAGCTTCCAAACAACAACTATATCTCAATGGTATTATTCAGACAAAAAAAGAGACACCCCAAATGGGCATCTCTTTTTATTTGCTAACTATGTTTAATTAATTCCTAAGAATTAAAGTTTTACAATGTTAACTGCTTGTGGTCCACGTTGACCATCTTCAACGTCAAATTCAACTTTTTGACCTTCGTCAAGAGATTTGAATCCGTCGCCTTGGATTGCTGAGAAATGAGCGAATACGTCGTTTCCACCTTCAACCTCGATAAATCCAAAACCTTTTTCTGCGTTAAACCATTTTACTGTACCTTGTGTCATGTAAAAAACCTCCATTTATGGTGAATAAAAAATTCACATATTACAAAAAGCTACCGAAGACTCACGATTACCTTTTGTAATATGTGAATTCATTGTTTCTATCTAAGCAATTTAATTATTATCTTTACTATATACCATTTCCACACAGAAAGATAGTAAATTGCTTATTATATTTTATTTAATATGTCTAACGTTTCTAAAACATGTTCAAGAAACATTTCAAGGTCACTTATTTGATCTTCATTAATTTTCTGTATGAACCTAACTTCTATTGTGTTTGTATAGCTAGAAAGTTCTGTTCCAAATTCAAAACTTAGTGTTTGAGTTAACACTATGTCGTCTTCCCAAATATTTTTGATAGCTTGTTCTATTTCCTCACATTGCAGATCAGGATTTTGAATATTTTTGTTAAATTTCAACGCTAGTGTACAACCTATATTTTTATTTCTAATTTCGAGTATTTCACCTGCTAGATCCTCTAGAGATGCGTCTAAAATAATTTCCGCAGCTATGTCTGACTGGTCAACAAGAGTAAATTTAATCTTAAAAGTTCTAGCGATAATGGAAAGGTCCATTTGATCAACCCGATTTTTGATATCTATCTTTCGTTCTAAGTTGTCTAAATCGTATACATGGTTTTCAAATGCCACTTTTAAATTTTCAAAGATAGTTGGATCGTACATATCATTTCCTCCCGACTTGAGTGTCCTTATACTATTCCCTATTTAGTCTACATACAGACACAACGTAAAGTGAAATTTCAATCACTTTAGATATTCTTCATTCTCTATTTATTGAAAATAAGTATAGGTAAATACCAATGATTCACTCGAGAATATCTAACTAAACGACTCAACATTACCTAAACAAAATATTTAGACGAAAATACATTTAATTTGTCAGATTATTTCCCAAGAAATAATGACAGAAAGCGCATTCTACTCTCTGTCAGAACTGAATAAAATCCTTTTATATTAGTACTCAATGATTTGGGCAATTTCTATTTCTACATTAGATTGTTTTTCTTGAGTTTCTTTAAGCTGCTTTTGTAATTGATCAGATATACTCGATAAATTTTGAAGTGTCTGTTCCATTCGGTCTATTGAATTGTTTATTTTGGAATGAGTTGACCATGCTGAAAAAATATCATCGAACACATAATCTGCAAACGTAACAAAACTTTCTCTTTCAATAGCTATGTTTTCGATACTGATTTTCTGGATATCTAAAAGTTCTGTATGAAATCGTTGTAAGGAACGCTGAGCATAGTGAATTGCTTCTTCCGATTCGTCAAGCTTACTATGTTTTAAAGAAGTGGCGATTATTCCTCCTCCTAAAAAGGTATCCCACGTAGAATAATCCTTAGCACTTTCAAGCGACTTTAACGCTCTCTTTAATGCTATTTTAGCTTCATTACCAGCTGTGATGGCTTCTATTATTTCACGGATACTTGTTGCAAGAATCGTCTTCTGTTCGTATAACCTCTCGAGACGAGTCGCCTCAGCGTGATTATTTACAAGAAGCCATTGTTTCTTCTTTTCAATAATCTGTTTCCACTCCAAGTCAAGAGATTCCCAGTCCCCTTTTTCTAATTCTCTTTCGTTAACGGTTATATCCTTTTCCAAATCTATTACTGTTTTTTCAATTTCTCTATACTTCGCTTCTATAGCAGCTAGCTCGCTTATTTCCTTCTCTCGAATTACATCCTGCTTTCCCGTCCATGTTCTAACCACTTTCAAAATTGAAAACCTATCTAGATCTTCTACATCTTTTTGTTCTTCCTTCAATCTCGTCCAATATTCCTGCTTTTTATGTAATGCTGTTTCTAATTGCTCTGCCAGTGTTTGCTGCTTCCTTTTTGCTTTTTCCCTCCTATTAATCTCCATCTTTAAAACCGATTGACGCTCCTGTAATTCCTCCCACATGTAAATCCCCTCCTCCCTTTTATACGTATAAGTAGATATATTGTTTCAACTAAGAGTAATAAAAGTAACCTGGAAATATAAATTTATTTATTTTATCAAAATATTACATATTAATAAAAGTATATATGGTAATAAGGATATAAAATTATTTATGTAATCAAATGAATACGATCAATCATTCATCTAATATGGTAAATGAGTTAGTCCAAAGACTAAGTAAGCAAACTGCTGAAATTGAAAATATTACAAATGTAATTACCGCAATAACTGATCAAACCAATTTACTTGCATTAAATGCTGCTATTGAGGCTGCACGTGCTGGCGAACAAGGGAAAGGATTTGCAGTAGTTGCCGATGAAGTTCGAAAGTTAGCAGAGGAATCTAAGTTATCTGCCAACCAAATTGTTGAGTTAATACAAGAGATTAAGGGCGATATGGAAAACGTTGAGAAAGCAGCGGAAGAATCTTTAACCTCTGTATCAGATGGTGTAAAAATTATTGGTCAAGCAGGGATTTCTTTCGAAGGAATCGTAACCGCAGTAGAAAAGATGAATATCCAGATTGAAGAAATTTCTGCAACCTCTGAGGAAATTTCTGCATCAGCTGAACAGGTATCAGCTTCTGCAAATGAAATTGCAACTGGCACAACAAATGCATCTGCTAATATCGAAAGTATTGCTGCTGCAATCGAGGAGCAAACAGCGACGATGGAACAAGTAAGTGGAGTAGCTGTAGAACTTAGTCAAAATGCCTTAGAACTACAGGATGAAATACAAAAATTCAAACTTTCTTAATGAAAGTTATATGATGTGGAACCCTTGATCACTTTGTTATCGAGGGTTCCTTTTTGTATTAAGTTTTTTTTATTCCTTACCTAACACTTCTATACAAATCTCTATCGATCGTTTTAAATCAACGTGGGACCAGCTTGGGATTTTCCCATGTTGGATGGCTAACTCATGAGAAGCAGGTATATGAATGAATCCCGAGGGTACGTCTAGATTGTTCATTTTTGCATAATGTAAAGCTTCATACATGACGTTATTGCACAGGTATGTACCTGCAGTATTCGATATTGCAGCAGGGAGACCTTCTTTTATAAGTTCATCGACCATCGAACGGATAGGCAGCGTAGAAAAGTATCCAGGTTCTCCATCAATTTGGATTGTTTCGTCCAATGGTATGTGGCCTTGATTGTCTGCGGCTCCATCTTTCACATTGATCGCAACACGTTCTGGAGTAATTTTATATCTTCCTCCAGCTAATCCCAAGGAGATAACTGCATCTGGCTTTAACTCCTTTAAATAATGAATAAGCTGGTCTCCTGACTGTGAAAAGTCAACTGATAGAACCCTACTCATCACCTCATATCTCCCTATTTTCGTTCCGTTTAATTCCTCTACAATTTTCATGGTCGGATTCACCGTGAATGATAAAAATGGTTCAAATCCAGTTAATAGTAGTTTCTTCATCCTTAACCCTCTCTTCCTCTGATGAATTTTTATGTCCAATGTAGTGGTCGCATAACAGTTGATGGCAACTTAGTTTGGTCATTTCCCTTAGCAGAGTTAACCTGAACTTGTGTGAGGAATATTGCTCCCGTCAGATCCGCTCCACTTAGATTAGCATCTCGGAAGTCTGCCCCAATTAAATCAGCATGTCTCATATCAGCATTTTGAAGGTTTGCAGCTATTAGGTAAGCACCTCTAAAATTTACACCTCTAAGATCTACTCCTCGTAAATTAGCTCCTAGAAGATCTGCTCTACTACGATCTTTTTTCTTATTACTAGTTGAACCTTTATCTTTACGAACTAGTTCACTTGTTTTTGCGAGTAAGAGGTTTACCCTAGCACGATGCACTGGAATGTTTAACTCCAAGAGCAAATCAGAGCTAAGCATCGTAAGTCTTTCGGTTTCATCTATTGCATGATTAAGTTCTTTATGAATAGTAATCGTTTCTTCCTTTGTACGAGCCTCTGTAAGATATGAAAGTATTTCATGAAGCTCCTGCATAATTGGAAAAACGTCAAACATTTCCCTCGCTATTTCTGGACTCTCTCGCCAGCTTACTCCCTTGAAAGTAACTTGCGAAACCTTTTGACCCGCCCCGTAGCATTCAAATACTGTACAGCCTTTATATCCTTCTTGCCTAAGCTTTTTATGTACTCCACAACGGTAGTCTGTTTGAAGATTCGTGCACGGTGTACCAGCTAGTTTATCAACAGCAAAGTCTACTGATGCAGCAAAATGGAGTCCCACACAGCATAAAGCAAAGCAGTTTTCACAGTCAGCGCGTAGATTATGTGTAGTATTGGACAATTTTTACACTTCCTTCAGTTTGTTCTGTTTTCCAATCACCCTAAATTACAGAGTCTATTTTAAATAATAAGATACTAATAGTTTACCAAAATTACAATTTGCTCGTTACAAGTTTTTAAGCAAACAAAAAAAGAGACACTCTCGAAAGAGCATCTCTTTATACAGTATTATCTTTACTTAAAATTCTTAAGAATTAAAGTTTTACGATGTTTACTGCTTGTGGTCCACGTTGACCATCTTCAACGTCAAATTCAACTTTTTGACCTTCGTCAAGAGATTTGAATCCTTCGCCTTGGATTGCTGAGAAATGAGCGAATACGTCGTTTCCACCTTCAACCTCGATAAATCCAAAACCTTTTTCTGCGTTAAACCATTTTACTGTACCTTGTGTCATGTAAAAAACCTCCATTTTGGTGAATAAAAAAATTCACATATTGCAAAAAGCTACCGAAGACTCACGATTACCTTTTGTAATATGTGAATTCATTGTTTCTATACTAAGCAATTTAATTATTGTCCTAACTATATAACACATTTTGGGATTTGTCCAATGAAATGATTAATAAATGAAAAACAATTTAAACAGCAACCTAACAAACTATCCAACTACATAGAATTTATTCTTATAAGCGTGGTATGATGAATAAATAAACTGCTTCAATCTTTAGAATGAATAATGATTAATCACACTACATGATACAAAATCTGTATATAAATCGTTTAAAATACACCTTCTATTATTTCATGAAAAATGTAATACATAGTTGTTAAGGAGAGTTCTTTATATGAACGAAAGCTTATCTCAAATAGATTACCGTGAGATAATGGAGTATTCACGTGATCCGTTAATCATTCACACTAACCTTAAAATAATTGATGTGAACCATGTCGCGGTAGATTTTTTCAGAGCAACTAAAGATAAAATCATTGGAGCAAGTCCTTTAGATATTTTTCAGGAAGCCTCTAAATTAGCTATTGAAGAAAGAATAGAATCTGCCTACCAACAACCAGCCAAAGTTATTGAAGAAACAATTTATCGAATGGATGGGACTACTGTAGAAGTTGAACTATATTGTCATCCCGTTCAAATTGGGAAAACAAAAGCAATACAAACGTATGTTAGAGATATTACCGAGCGTAAAGAAAAAGAATTGAAACAACTTGAAATTATGAAAGAAATCAATGAATTATCAGCTACACTCGTTCCTGTATTAAATGGAATCGCTATACTGCCTTTAATGGGTTCAATCGATGAGGATCGAGCAAAACAGCTACTAGATGAAGTCCCATTTAAAGTACAAGAACAAGACATTAATTTCTTAATCATTGATTTTTCTGGCATGTATACATTAAACAGTGTTGTGACAGATTATCTATTTAAGATTAATAACGTCCTTTCTTTGCTTGGTGTACGTTCAATTATTACAGGGTTAAGACCACAATTAGCTCTTACGGCAATACAATTAGATTATAAGCTAGACTCCATTCCTACCAAGTCTACTGTTAAGCAAGCTCTACATTCTTTAGGTATCAATCAAAACCTAACTATCCCTCTGGATATAAAATAATATCAAAAAAAAGCAGACTTCGTGAACAATGAAGTCTGCATTTTTATTAATCTTCCTCATTAATAATAATTTTACGTCCTTTAAGTTTCAACAATAACGGGACTAATAACCAAGCCGCTGCAGCAAGGATAAATAGTAGCGATAATGGCTTTGTCACAAATATACTAAAGTCACCATTGGAAATCGTTAACGCCCTACGCATATTGTTTTCAATCATTGGCCCTAATACAAGAGCCAGCACTAAAGGTGCAACTGGGTAGTCATTCTTTGAGAGTAAATAACCTAACACTCCACATCCTAGCAATAAATAGAGGTCAAATGTCGTATACTGTACCGCATATACTCCAAAAAAAGAAATGGCAATTATCATTGGCAATAAATACTTTTTCGGTGTTTGAATAATTTTTGCAAAGACCCGAACTAATGGCATATTCAACACAAGTAGCATCAAATTCCCGATGAACATACTAGCTATAAGCCCCCAAGCAACCTCAGGGTGTTCATCAAATAATAATGGGCCAGGCTGGATGTTATACATGATAAGTGCACCCATCAATATCGCAGTTGTTCCGGACCCTGGTATCCCTAGAGTTAGTAGTGGAATCATTGCACCACCAGAAGCGGCATTATTTGCTGATTCTGGCCCTGCTACTCCCGCGATATGCCCTTTTCCAAATTTTTCAGGGTTCTTACTTAACTTTTTCTCCGTAGTATACGAGAAAAATGATGCTAGTGTTGCTCCTGCTCCCGGTAAAACCCCTATAAAGAAACCTAGTAATGATCCACGAACGATTGGGACTGTACTATCTTTCATATCCTGCTTTGTTGGTAATATTCGATTAATCTTTGCTATACTACCTGTTTCCTCGTCTTTTTCTAAAACTGTTTTTACAACTTCACCAAGTGCAAATAATCCAACAGCAATTGTTAAAAACTCCAACCCGGAAAATAGAATAGGCTGGTCATATGTAAATCGAGCAATACCTGAAACTGCATCTATTCCGATCGTCCCCAACATAAGTCCGAATACTGTCATCATTATTGCCTTTGTCATCGATTTTCCCGCTAGACCACTAACCGCAGCTAGCCCTAATAACATGAGAGAAAAATACTCCGCTGGTCCAAACTTTATCGCAACATTGGACAACGGCTCTGCTAGAAGTACTAGTCCGATAAGGGAAATGATACCCGCCACAAATGACCCAATAGCTGAGATAGCAAGTGCAGCTCCCGCTCTCCCTTGCTGCGCCATCTGATATCCATCTAAAGTCGTCACGACCGAGGATGATTCTCCTGGTGTGTTAAGTAAAATTGAAGTAGTGGATCCACCATACATGGCTCCGTAATATACTCCTGCTAGTAAAATAATTGAGCTAGCGGCCGCTGCTCCCGTTGGCATTCCCGAAGTAATCGTTGCTGTTACAGGAATAAGAAGAGCGACACCACTCATTGGACCGATACCTGGTAAGACACCGACTGCTGTCCCAATAATAACTCCGATTAATGCGAACAGAATATTATGCCACTGAAACGCAACCCCGAATCCATCCGCTAAAAATTGTAATGTGTCCATTGCTAAACCCCTTCCCTAAAACAGTGGAAACCCTGGTAACGAACCACCCAGAAGCTCCGAAAACATATAATAAATACCAACAGAAAAAACAGTAGAAATAATTATCGAATAGATTACTTTACCTCGTTCTAATGTTTGGAAAGCAATTAGTAAAAATAGAAATGTAGAAACGACATATCCTATTTTCTCTAAGAAAAATGCATATAAAAGAGCACTCCCAAAAATAATAAAAAACTTCTTATACTGTAGTTTATCTTTTGTAGAATCCTCTGTTTTATATTTAAAAGTTTCATATAATAAGCGAATACTTAGCAGGGTCAAAATAAGTCCAAGGCCCATTGGGAATATCTTCGGACCGACAGATGATCCATATGCACTGTCCGAAATTTTTTGACTCTCAATGAAAAAAAGTATACCAATTAGTAAAAAAGCAATTCCTGCGACTCTATCAAATTTTTTATTCATGGTTATTCCTCCTAACAGAAAAGGCGACCGTGATAGCCGCCTACAAACTATTATTTCTGCATTCCAAGTGCTGTTAATAACTCGACTATAACTTTATCCTGCTCTTCTAAATAAGTAGTAAATTCTTCCCCATTGCGGTATTCACTTGCCCAACCGTTCTTCTCAAGCTCTGTCTTCCATTCGTCTGTTTCAACCATTGCACCAATTTTTTCATTCCAATATTCTTTAGCATCATCAGACATTTCTTTCGGTCCGAAAATACCACGCCATATTGTAAACTCTGCATCGATGCCCGATTCTTTAAAAGTTGGCACTTCAGAAAGTTCTCCCTCTAAACGCTCTGCCGAACTAACCGCTAACACACGTACGTCACCTGATTTTACATATGTTGCAATCGTAGAAGCATCCGTTGCAATGACATCCGCATTATTACCTAAAAGCGCTGCTATTGCTTCTCCCCCACCGTCGTATGAAACGTATTTCACAGATTTCGGATCAATTCCAGCTTCAAATGCTGGCAGTACCCCTACTAAGTGGTCCATTGAACCAGGAGCAGATCCACCTGCTAATGTAACTGTTGTTGGATCCTTTTTAATAGCATCAAGAACATCTTCTAACGATTTGAATGCTGAATCATTTTTCACAACAATTGCACCATAGTCACGAGTCAACTGTGCAAGCGGTGTCGTATCCTTGTAACCATAAGGACTGTTACCTTCAGCTTTATTATTATTTATTAGGATAGGTGGAGATTTTACCATTAGTACATAATCGTTCTTTACTTCTTTCGTAGCAAATTCCGCCATATATACTGCTCCACCGCCACCAGCTTTGTTTTCCACGGTAATTGCTTTTTCCACTAACTTTGTTTCATTCATAATTTTAGCAACCGAGCGTGCGGTTAAATCCCATCCACCGCCTGCACCCGACGGAGCAACTATTGTAATATTATTTTTGGGATAATCTGATCCATCCGACGATGCACCATCACTATCACTTGATGAACAAGCAGCTAACCCTAATGCCAAAGTTGCCGCAAAAGCAACCGTAGTGATTTTCTTCCACATTTATTAATCCCCCTCATACCATATGTTTGATAGCGCTTTCAAACGCCTATACATAATTTATCAAAACATTCCCCATATTCGATGTTTTTGGTAATAAGTTAGATAATGATTTTAAAGTGCATTTTGTTCATAAAGTTCACAATGATTTGGTAAAATATCTCCGTTCCGGCCTACCAACAGTTCCATATATTAATTCGGCGTAAACAAGTTTTTCAGAAGCTAAGTATTCTAAATAGCGTCTCGCCGTGGAACGACTTATCCCTACTGCTCCTCCAAGAGACTCAGCAGTGATGCCATCCTCTATTTTTTTTATATAGTCTACTACCTTCTCTTTTGTTATTGGATCTATTCCTTTGGGTGGTGTTATCTCTGAAAATATTGGCGAAGACATCGTGTTATTCCATAGAGACTTGATTAAATCTTCCTCGACACTTCCCTCTGCTGCTAGTATTTCTCTTTTAGATTTATATCCAAGTAGGCTTTCCTTAAATTTTTCAAAGGTTAAAGGCTTCAAAATATAGTCTGCAACCCCACTTCGAAATGCTTTTTTTACAATTTCTGATTCTGCTGCTGCTGTTATAAAGATAATATCCGTTTCTGGACTATGTGATTGAATAATTGCTAATAAATCTGTCCCAAGTGCATCTGGTAAATAAACGTCCAAAAGTATTAAATCTGGTTTGTAGGATAGAATCCAATCCTTCGCTTCTTCTGCTGTGTTTGCTGCTCCAATTACTTTAAAACCATCAAGCTTCTCAATAAATCGTCGATGTATATCCGAAATTCTTTTATCATCTTCTATGATTAGTATTTCAATTTGCTCTGTCATATAAGTACCCCCCTTTTGGTATCGACACGATAAACAATGCCCCACCCAAATCACCAGATTCTATTGCTATCACTCCACCTAAATCACTTACATTTTCCTGAACCTTAAGCAATCCATATCCTCGATCATTTTCGCTTTTAGTCGAAATTTTCTCCAATAATACTCTTCCAAATAAATTATCTGCAATTCCTTCACCTGAATCTTCCACCTCTATTACTATTTCTTCCTCTGTCTCCACTACTAATATGCGAACAATCCGTTGTTCCTCCGGAAGATTATCAACTGCTTCAAATGCATTTGTTACTAAGTTTCCTATGATTGAAACCAATAAGTTTTTTTGAAGGTGTTTTGGTAATCGTTCTAAATTGCTATCTTCATCTAAGATGAATCGTACCTTTAATTCTTTTGCACGATTGAAAAAACCTATTACTATCCCTCCGAGGAAAGGATCCTGCAACCGTTTCGTCATAAATTGGATAAGTGATTGATGCTCAGCAGTTTCTATATGTATCAATTCTAGTGCCTCTTCATATGACTGCAATTGGATAAGACCTGAAATTGTATATAAAGAGTTATTGTATTCATGCGTTTGGGCACGCAGCGCCTCTGTATATTGTTTCACTTGCGATAACTCCTCAGCTAAGCGATCAAAATCAGACTGTAAACGAAAGCTAGATACTGCTCCGACAATTTTATCTCCCACGCGTATCGGTATTCGATTAACTATTGCTTTTTTACCTCGTATTTCCATAGGGCGGTCTAACTGCCCCTCACCCGATTCCATGACCTGTGGTAGGCTTGTATTCGGAATAACATCCCAAATGTTTCGACCGATTAACTCTGTATAGGTAGGTAGCGATAAAATCTCATATGCCGCGTTATTTACCATTCTAATAACTCCATTAGCATCTACTGTAATAATCGCTTCCCGGACAGACTCTATCAATGCATTTCGCTCTGTAAATAGATTCGCAATCTCTGACGGCTCCAAGTTAAACAATTCTTTTTTAATATTGCGTGCTAATATACTCGACCCAATAATACCTAGCAAAATAGCAATTAGTACGATATACGCAATGTTATTTATATACTGAGAAAAGATTGTAGCGATATTATCCTTCAAAAAACCAACCGAAATTATACCAATAATTTGTCCATTTTCATCTATAACAGGTGCCTTTCCACGTAAAGCTTTCCCCAATGTACCGGTTGCTTCGGATATGTATGATTTCCCATGAATAAGTGCTTGTTCATTATCGTCACCGACCATTTTCTTGCCTAGTCTCTCTGATACTGGATGGGCGTAGCGAATCCCCTCTTCATTTCCTATTACTACATACTCCGCTCCTGTTTTCTCCTTTATAACAGTGGCAATTGGCTGAAGTATTTCTGTAGGGTTTTCTGATTGAAATCCTGCCAAAATATCAGGCCGCTCTGCAGTCGTTTTCGCAATACTAAGAGCCCGTTCTCCTACTTGTTGTTCTACTGCATCTGAAACAATAAAGTAAAATGAAATTCCGATTATAATTGCAACAAGCGATACAAATACAGCACCAATTAAAAAAATACGAGATTGTAACGACTTCTTTTTCATGCTTATCACTCTCTATCCCCATAAAATAGTAGAAATATAAATCACAATAGTTACCGTTATACAGCTCATAATAGTAGAAAACAAGACAATTTGTGCAGCCAAGTTTGCCTCCACATCATACTCTAGCGCTAGTGTGGAGCTATTACGAGATGTTGGAAATGCACTTGCTATAAACAGTGATTGAGCTACTACTCCGTCAAACCCCATTAATAGGATTAACCCCAAAGCTAATGTAGGACCAATTATTAATCGACCAACTGTGCTAGTGAAAATTACCTTGTTAAATATTGTTTTTAACTCTATCTGCGCCAGCTGAGCACCTAATGTAATAAGCGCTATTGATATAAAAGCATTCGCTAAGTACTCAATCGGAATTCTAAATGTAATAGGAAGGCCTATATTCCAAAAGTTCATTATTGCACCAATGATTAATGCATGAACAATCGGCAGACGTAGTAAGCTGCGAAGTATGTCCAAACCTGATTTGGTTGAGGAGATTAAATTATATAAACCATATGTATAGGTAATAATGTTTTGGAATATAACAATGATTACTTGAATCGATGTTCCAAGCGGATTTGCCACAAATAGCATTTGACTAACCGGAATCCCGTAATTGCCTGAGTTTATCAAAACAATACTATTATTAAAAATTGCAGCCTGGCTTCTATTAAGCTTTAATAATTTACTAAATAACCAACTAATCATCATAAGGCAAATACTAAAAATAAGTAAATAAACGATAATACTACTTAGGACTTTTGCATTTACTTGCGTCTCATAAATATTAATAAATACCGCTGCTGGCATTAAGCAGTATGTGATTAGATTAGATAATGCTTTTAAGTTAAAACGGAACTTAAGTTGTAGGATTGCTCCAATCACAAGCATTATTAAAATCGGAGCAACCACTTGAAATAACACCATACTTAAATAAACCATATTACTCCTCCTGTCTAAAGTACTTTGAAACATATTATCGCACTCTTTAAAATTTTCCGCCATACGGTTTTTCTGCTTCCGCTGCAACTGACCTCCCCTTATCTACAAGTTGCTCTGCTATTTATACATCTCACCTTGAAACGGCAGACCTTGAACCCCTTATTGTCATACACTTGGTGTACAAAGAAGTTACGGGAGGAACCGACATGAATATAGTGGAAGTCCACAATTTAGAAAAGTCTTATGGCTCTAATCAGGTTTTAAGAGGGTTAAACTTTCAAGCACAGGCTGGAGAAATAATTGGAGTGATCGGAAAGAACGGAGCTGGGAAGTCTACATTTTTGGAGATATTAATGACTATCAAAGATTATGATGCCGGTCATGTAGTTCTATTTCAAAAAGATATTCAAGAGAATAATTTAGAACAAATTCGAAAGCAAATCTCAGTGGTCCTTCAACCTACTCAATTTTATAAAACACTAAAGGTAGAAGAGCTTTTGAAATTATTCAAGGCCTATTATCAATCAAATATAAAGATTCACCAGATTATAAAAGACTTCCAATTAGAGCCACACCGTAAGAAATATTTTGATAAACTTTCAGGCGGTTGGAAACAAATAGTGAGTTTAGCGATTGCTTTTTTATCTGAACCAAAATTACTGATTTTGGATGAACCAACTACTGGGTTAGATCCGCATATGCGTAACATGCTTTGGGCTTATATTACAAACTACAATACTCGTACCGGTGGAACAGTTATATTGACTACTCATAATATGGAGGAAATTGAGATGTACTGTGACAAAGTAATGCTCATCAATAATGGGATTAACGAAGTTTTTGATACGACCTCCGGAATCCTTGCTTCTGGTTTTCCATCTGTCCATGAGTTTTATCTTCAGAAAGTAACGATATAGGAGGAAATCATATGTTAATGACTCAATTGAAATATGACTTACTAATGTTTTCAAGAGAATTATTTTACTTAGTATTCACAATCGTCGTACCACCAGTTACGTATTTATTCATGGGGCAATTATTTGGGGAACAAACTTATGCTGGTAATTTAAATTACGCAGAAACATATACACCATCCTTCATACTAGTTATCACGTTTACGGTTGTATTTTTTGCCTTCGGGTTCGATCAAGTAATGCAGCGTACAACAGGAGTGGAAAAAAGAATCAGCATCTCTCCAGTTTCTAAAAAAATGCTGCTCCTTTCTAGTATTATTCGCGCTATTCTTATGACTAGCTTTGGATTTGTGCTAATTTCGGTTATTGGTTATCTTATGTATGATTTACAACTTAGATTTTGGAGTGTCATATTGTCATACGGATTTTTCATCCTATTGAATGCAGTTATGCTCATCCTAGCTTCTGCTATTTACTCTTTCTTTCAACGTATGAACAGTGCATTGGTCTTTTCTATAGTTATTTTTCAAGTAGTTATTTTCACAGGTGGTTTAGCTATGCCTATACGACTAATGCCTAACTTTATACAAGTAGTTGCAGACTTTAACCCTCTGTATCATATGAACAATCTTTTCATCGCTATTTGGAACGGCCAGTTTTCATTGGACTCACAGACACTTCTCTCTAGTGGATACTTAGCTTTACTTGTAATGGTAGCGTTGATATGCCTTCATATTCAAAATAAACGAAAAATAGGATAGCCACCCCTCAGTGAAACTATTACACTTAAATGAAAGAGGAGTGTGAGCTTGACTTGAAGGTTTTACTAGATATCGATCGTGATTATAAAGAAACAAAGGTAATAATAGAGACGCCTACATTAGATGCCTCCGTGCAAGAGGTGCTAGATTTTATAAAGGGGAGAGATACAGAATTTTTGGTCGGAAAAGTGGATGAGATGCAACATATACTAAAGCCACAAGACATCCATTTTTTTCATACCGAAAATGACTCTGTTTTAGCAGTCAACGCAAACGGTTCCTATAAATTGAAGGAAAAGCTGTACGAACTCGAAGATATTCTTCCCTCAAATAAGTTTATACGACTTTCAAAATCAGTCATTGCTAATTTACATGAATTAAGTAGGTTTGAGGCATCATTTAACGGAACTTTATGCGTGTATTTTAAATCCGGTGTAAAGGAATATGTTTCCCGTACCTACGTTAGTGCCATTAAAGATGCGTTGAAAATGAACAGGAGGAAAAACGGATGAAAACCTTCCTATTTAGAAGTATGATTGGTATTTTCTTTGGAGCTTTTATAGCAGTTATACTGACCAATTCAGTTGTCTTATTTAGTGAGAAAGATACACTAGATGGTGCACTATTTCTGAAAAACTCGCTAGGGTCTGTATTTTGTGGATGGTTTTTCACTGTAAGTCCTTTATACTTCGAAAATAAAATGCTCCAATTATGGCAACAAACAATTCTCCATTTCGTGACGGTTGTTGTTCTCTACTTTTTACTTGCTTTTGGGATAGGCTGGGTGCCTTTTAACGTCCCTAGTTTTTTAACAGCGATGGGATTATTCCTAGTAGTCTATTTAGTTATTTGGGCTAGCTTTTATGTATATTTTAAGCGGCAAGTAAAAAAATTGAACGATGAACTTGAACTGCTATAAAATGAAACTTATCTTCCACTTACATCGTAACTAAAGGAACGGAAGGAAGTGTATGTATCATGGATTACTTTTTAGTATTTTTGGGAGCTGCCATACCTTGGCTAGAATTAGCGTTAGTCATTCCACTTGGAATTATTTCGGGGATGAATCCTGTAGCAGTGATTATCTACGGTTTTATAGGGAATATGGTCACGGTCATTGCGCTAATTATTGGCTACGATAAATTTAAACTTTGGCTTGCCAAACGAAATGAAGGAAAAGAGAAAAAAGCATCTAAGCGAAGTGAACGTGCAAAAGAACTTTGGAACAAATATGGACTACCGGGGATGCTATTACTTGGACCTATTTTAATCGGTACTCATATTGCTGCATTTATTGGGATGACACTTGGTGCATCTAAAGTAAAAACACTCGTTTGGTCAACAATAAGTATAGGTGCTTGGGCAATTGTATTTGGTGTTGCAACCTCCCTTGGCTTTGACTTTTTTGTACGTGATTAGATCTAATAATATTAAGAATTGGTGATGACAATCCTTTAAGAACAAAATCTGATTCTATTATTACCGGTTAATTTTAAAGAGATGCAGTTCTTGACTAACGTCATGGACTGCATCTTTTTTCAGTAATCTTATTGGATTTCCCCTTCTCCAACTGTGATCTCTATTCACTTATTGGTACATAACCTACTTTTTCCACAAGTGCTTGCCCTTGGTCCGATAAAATCCACTCAATTAACGGCTCCACATTGGGATTATCCGTTCCAGCTGTCACAATATACAGTTCGGATGTTATAGGATAGGTATCTGCTCGAATATTTTCTTTCGTTGGGGCAACTCCATTTATTTCTAACAACTTGATCTGATCATTACCGACCATTTCTGTAGAATAAAAGCGGAATGTAAAGCCAATTGCATTTTTATAGTTTCTATATTGAGATACCTCATTTATGATTCCTCCCATTCCTGTAACGATATCTTTTGAAGGTGGATCCATAAGTGGCATTCCCTTCATCAGAGATTGAAGCGCAGATTGTGACCCACTGTCTTCTGGTCGTTGAAAAGCACGAATTGGATCATTTTTCCCCCCTAGCTGCTCCCAGCTAGACACTTTTCCCGTATATATATCTTTTATCTGATCTACAGTAAGGTTATCAACTGGATTTTTTTGATTGACAAAAAAGACAAATGCTTCTCGACCAATAGGTGTCATTGTAAGCTCTAATCCTTTTTGCTCTGCAATTTTCTTTTGTGATTCGGAGGGAGCTGCCGCGAAAATCATATCAACCTTTCCACTAAAAAGATTCTCATAAGCATATGGTGTAGTACTCACCAATACTTCACTATTGTAAGATGGATAGGATTTTTCTGGGTAAGTTGCTTCTACGATTGCCGCGTATAACGGATAAAGCGCAGTTGCACCGTCCAATCTTGGTAGATCATCAGTAAGCTGAAGTGTCGCTTTCTCATTTAAAGTTGTTACTTTGCCAAATTGTGAAAAGGGTTCGTACTTAGCTATATCTACTTCAGCATCTACTGTCGGTATTAAATGAGTATATATATCCTTTATGGGAGCAATCGCACTGATTAATATTGCTGCTCCGGCTATACTACCAAATATAATTTTCCGCTTTTTCGTTTGAAAAAAGTGAAATATATTAAACACAAACAACACATATAATACAACTCCACCAGTTATAAGCAATGCAATATAATCGATTCCCCCCATTATAAGTACAAAAAACAAACCAACGAATACAAAGAACACCATCCCAATTAAAGCAAAAATAGAAAGTATTACTCCTCCAATTTTCGACTCTACTTTCATCCCAATTCCCCCTGTAGTTACTCTGTTTTGAATAGTTCGCTTAGACGAATATTTGTTTCCTCTTCATCAAAAGAACTGAACCAACGATAATTTTTATCGTCTAAAATGCGGTAATGTTGGCTGATAACATTTTGTTGCATTCGGAAATTCCCCTTTGAACTTATTTCCTTCCACCACACATGACCACCCATCGATTTGTCCTTTGGGCGATCAATGCCATCATGAGCGATTGTTTCAATCACTTCCAATGGCTCATCTCCTAACACAGACTGCAATATTTCACTATCTCGAAACAACGCACATACAGCGATTACATTTGTCCAACCAGCTAGCACTCTTTCTTTCTCTATTTGGACAAGCGTTTTCTTCGAAATTCCCATAATACTTGCCATTTTATCCTGTGAATATCCTTTTTCAAGTCGAACCATTCGAATCCTCACAGAAATAAGCTGAATTACATATTCTTTATCCATAAAATGCTCCTTTATAATGAATACTCTTTCTATTTAGTGTAATTTTACACTAAAAGTGTAAAGTAGACAATACATTTAGTGTTTTTTCTTTTATTAATAGGGAATGAATAATAATGAAAAATAATCTTGTAATTATTTATGTTTTATCGTTTAATATTCTAGTTGTTAAAAAAATTTGTAAAGGAATGTGATAAATGAACAAGTTTATAGGAGGATTAGCATTTTCCATGTTAATCGGTATGACATTGGGGGCCTGTGCACCTAAAGAGTCGACAGACGTAAAAGAAGAGGTTGCGCCTGAAAAAGATTTAATGGATGCGAATAAAGATTACTTATCAGCCGTCGATGTCGATTATGCTTTTGAGTTCACAAAGAGCCTAGAGGAATTTAAAACGAATGAAAAACTTGGTTACCGAACTGCTGGATCAGTGGCAGAGCTGAAAACTGGGGAAAAAATTGCTGAAGAAATGAAAAAAATTGGACTTACTGAAGTGACAAAGGACGAGTTTACCTTAGACACATGGGAATTTGAAAAAGCTGACCTAACTTTCGTTGATGAAAACGGTGAGGAACATTTAGCAGTTTTAGGGGCTTACCAAGTAAATTTTGATACAAATGGTGTAAAGGAGCTTGAGATTGTATATGGAGGCAAAGGTACTGCTAATGATTTAGCAAATCTTGATGTCGAAGGTAAGTTAGTTTTAATTGACATAAATCAACGCGAGGAATGGTGGATTAACTACCCTGCCTATCAAGCTCATTTAAAAGGAGCTGCTGCAGTTATTGCAGTTCAGGAAGCTGGATATGCAGAAACAGATGAAGACGCGCTTAATGCACAGGATATCTGTGGACCAGATGATGCTCCTGCATTTTCTATGTCCCAAACAGATGCCAATCAACTTAAGAAAGCTTTAGAATCTAGTGAAAACGCGGCGATGACTGTAAAATTCGATGCTAAATCTATTGTGAAAATGGATGGAAAGTCGTATAACTATTACGGAAAAATTATCGGTAAAGACCCTGAGTCCTATATCATTTTATCTGCTCATTACGATTCTTACTTCACAGGATTCCAGGACGACCATGCAGCAATCGGGTTAATGATGGGTGTTGCTAAAGGATTAGTAGATAGTGGGTATCAACCAGAAAAAACGATTATTTTCAATGCACTTGCTGCTGAGGAATGGGGAGTTTCTAATTCTCGCTATGACTGGTCAACCGGAGCTTACAACCAAATATTCAATATTCATCCTGAATGGGTTGGAAAAGCATTTGCCAATATGAACTTCGAACTTCCAGCGTATGAGCATACAACACAGGATGAAATTCGTTCAGTCTACGAATTGAATAATTACTTAACTAAATTTGCTAAAACTGTACCAAGCGTAGATGGTGTCTATAAAGACGGCATTTCAGTTGTTTCTCCACTTCGTACTTGGTCCGATGATTTTTCATTTGGAATTGCTGGTGTTCCAGCTCTTCGGAATGATTTCCAAGATAGTGATTTCATGCGCACACATTATCATTCCCAATTTGATAACGAGGACACCTATAATGCTGATGCACTGAAGTTCCATTTGAATCTATACGGATTACTTTCGATGCATTACGATCAAACAGCGGTTGTTCCATTGGATTTCACAACGCGTTTGACAGAAATGAAAAAAGTAATTGATGCTGATATTTTTGGTCAAGCTGAAGTTTCTTCCGACCAATTAGTTGCGGAGATTGACAAAGCAATAACGCTTGCAGAAGAAGTTAATGCAAAAGTTTTAAAAGTTAATGACAATTACCTAACCGCTCTAACTGAGGAAGATACAGATAAGGCACAAAAATTATATGAAGATAGCCGTGAATTGAATAGTGGTCTACTCTCTGCATTCAAATACGCTGAAGATCAATTCGTCCGCTTAACATGGGAGGATGATCAAATATTCCCACACGAACATGCTCAAAATAATATTACAAACCTTACACTAGCTATTGATGTCTTAAATAAAGGAGATATAACTACTGCGATTGATGAATACCTATGGGCTATTGACAATAACTGGTATGCTTACGATTTTGAGAAAGAGGTATTCGATTATTTCACAGACTATGTGCTAGATGCTCCTAAGGAAAAACTTATGTGGGGTGATGGTAGAATTGTTGGCCACGAAAATCTATTCAATCCAATCAACGCATTAATCGAAAAAAGTGGACAAGAAGATGCCGATATATCCGCAGAACTAGCCTCTCTGAATGAGGCACTTGAAAGACAGAAAGCACTACTGCAAAAAACTACAGCTGAAGAAATCATTGCTGTACAAGAGCTTGCTAAAAAGCTAGAGGCATTAAAATAATAATAGAATAACCGGGAGGATGCTGATTGTGACTGCGGTCACGACCAGCATCTCTTTTTTCGGAAATCTTATGGCGTTTAACTGTCCGTCACCCTCCTACAATTCAAGGTACAGGTTAGTGCTTTCATTTGAAAAAGGCTATCTGAGAGTGAACTCGGATAGCCTTTCTCTTATCTATTTATTAAATTAAGGAACGAATCACTCTTCCATCCAAGTACGCTTGAATATCTTCAATTGCTTCTCGGTAATATGTAGTGTAATTTCTTTCTGTTACATACCCTAAATGTGGAGTTGCTAATACGTTCGGCATTGTACGGAATGGATGGTCCACTGGAAGCGGTTCGATATCGAATACATCTAATCCTGCTCCTGCAATCCAGTTTTCATGGATAGCTTTTATGAGAGCTTGCTGGTCAACTATAGCAGCACGAGATGTATTAACCAAATAGGCTGAGCTTTTCATGAGTTGTAAGTCATTTTCACTGATAAGACCTCTAGTTCTGTCGCTTAACACTAGATGAATAGAAACGTAATCACTTGTTTCTAACAACTCTTCTTTTGAGCTTGCCAACTGAACACCTAACTGATCCGTCTGCTCCTTCGTTAAGTTTTGACTCCAAGCAATTATATCCATTCCAAAGGCTTTCGCTATAGTTGCCATTCGACTACCTATTTTCCCCAGCCCTAGGAGACCTAAACGCTTGCCATATAAATCCGACCCAACCGTGCTCTGCCATAATCCATTACTACGTAGATCAGTGTTTTCCTTCATAATATTACGTGCCAAATTCAGTATTAAGGCCCATGTTAATTCTGTTGGTGGCTCTGAAGAACTCGCAGTTCCACAAACAGTTACTCCATGAGCAGCTGCAGCCACAAGGTCAATCGATGTATTTCTCATTCCAGATGTAATCAGCAATTTAAGTTTAGGTAGTTTTTCAAAAAGTGTGACTCCAAAAGGTGTGCGCTCGCGCATAACAATTACTATCTCTGCATCACTAATGTAGTCTACTAGTTCATTTTCATCATAAAAGTGCTTAGAAAACGATACAATCTCGACCTTCTCTGTAATAGTTGACCAGTCGGCAATTTTTAAGGCAACTTGCTGATAATCATCTAGAATAGCACAACGTATCCTCATACTAATTCCTCCCTATTTCAAATAATCCACAACAATTTGCACTAAAAGTAATATAGTGACCACTCGTAATAACGGCTTAACATGCTCTGCCTTTAACTTTCGTGCAAGGCGAAGTCCAAGCTGGGCACCTATTATTGCACCTAGCATTAATGCTAGTGTAACTGGCCACATTATTTTTCCAGTAGAAATATACGTAATCGATGCTCCAAAGCAGCTAGAGAATACACCAATTCGAGCAAGCCCAACAGCTCGAATGTAGGCTATTTTTTCACTCGCATACAAGTATAGAGCAAGTGTGCTGCTCCCAGGGCCGAACATGCCATCGTACATACCAATTCCTAATAATGCTGGAACTGTTTTTTTATTCAGTTGAAAGGTTTCCTTTCCCCCAAAGTTCCCTTTTCCCATAAAGGATGTAACAAAGGCGAAGCTAAGTAAAATAATAGCAATTATCGTTAGTACCTCTCCACTTAGAAAAGATGCAATGAGCCCTCCTATTATTCCTCCTCCTAAACAAAATACCAATACCGAAAGTGCCTCTTTTCCGGTTACTTCCTTTTTAGTGAAAATCACTAGAAAACTTGAAAGCGAGCTGACAGTGTTGGACACTTTATTTGCCCCAATGGCAGAATGCACTGGCAGTCCCATTAATAGCATCATCGGCAAGCTTATAAGCCCTCCCCCACCTACTAATGTGCCTACTACATTCCCCACAATTCCTATGATGAAAAAGATTAAAAACTCCATTTAAATGCCTTCTTTCAAAAACCACTTTTGTTCTTTTAGCATACCTTGACTCCTATCATAAGTAAATTCGATAGTTATTATCGTTTTGCATATGAAAAACTTATCGTCTTGGAAAGGATTATTAGTACTCTTAAGGGAAGTAGTAATATAAGGAGGGATTTCATGAAGAAATGGTTATTAGTTATTTCACTAGTATTATTTGGTTGTACAGAGGAGGCTGTAAAGTTACCCACTCAGGGTCCAATTGCAGAGAAGATCACTACTAATTTAAATATTCCATGGTCTATCAATTTACACAATAATATCTTTTATATATCAGAACGAGTCGGAACGATTGCACGTATACAAGGTGGTTCTGTTGTACATGAATCAGTTCGACTTTCGGATAATCTTGCAGCTATCTCTGAAGCTGGATTACTCGGCTTTGTGCTGAAGCCTGACTTTGAAGAAACAGGTGAAGCATTTGCTTACTATACGTATGATATAAACGGAGAGCCCTTTAACAAAATCGTGACTCTCAAACGAGGAGAAGACGAATGGCAAGAAACTGCGATTCATTTGGACGGCATACCGACCGGCAACATTCATCATGGGGGGCGTTTGGAGATTGGACCAGATGGTTCGTTGTATGTGACCGTTGGAGACGCAGGTAATCCTAGTAATGCACAAGACCCAACTTCACTAAATGGGAAAATTCTTCGCATGGAAGGCGATGGCTCTTTTGAAATATTCTCTATGGGGCACCGTAATCCACAGGGACTTGCTTGGGCCGCAGATGGAACGCTATACGAAGCTGAGCATGGCCAGTCAGCTAACGACGAAATCAATTTAGTCGAACAAGGTGAAAACTATGGCTATCCAATTATCGAGGGGGAGAAAAGTGAAGAAGGGCTTGAAACTCCTATTATTACTTCTGGTAGTGACGAAACCTGGGCACCATCTGGCGTTACATTTCATAAAGGCAAACTATATGTAGCAACACTTCGTGGAGAGTCTGTTAAAGTGATGAATGTAGAAACTGGCAAAGTGGAACATTCGATTACAGGATTCGGACGAGTACGTGATGTATTCTCTGATGGGGAATCCCTTTATTTCATCACTAATAATACCGACGGACGCGGAACACCTGGTGAGGACGATGACGTGCTGTATAGGATAAAATAAAAGTCGGGAGATATCGATTCAAAACAAATCCTCCTTTTCAGGAGGATTAAATGAATCTTTTATATTTTAATGAAACAGCATTATCTTCCGCTTCGCTTTCATACGCCTGTTGCTCATATTGAAAAGTGAATTCTCGTGCTTCATAAAACGGAATGCCCAATTGATTTCCTTTGGTGACAGAAACCCATTGTTCATGCGCTCCATATTCAGCACGTTGAATCTCTGTTAAGTAACTTAGTAATTTTGTACCGATACCTTGACCTCTTTTTGCTGGATGCAAGTAAAGAACATAAACTTCAGCTACTCCATCTTCATCTACTCCCCCACCGATTGCACCAACAATTTCCTCATTTAACTGCGCAACAAAATAACCATTCCAGCTTCGATTTGTATCTTTAATTTCCTTCGAAATTCTTTCCACTGAATAAAATTTTGCTATAATTCCTTCTATGTAATCATTCGAATACAAATCTTTGTACGTATTCCATTGAGCAGCTATACAAACATCAACTATTCCATGTTCATCACCAGCCTGTGCCATGCGAACCTCAATTATATCTAATGAAAGCGACATAGCAATTTGTATACCTGATCTTCCATTAAACCTTCTCCCTTCATCGATAAAACCCGATTTTGCATACACGGTTTGTGCCGCCTTGTTTGCTTCATTCACCCCAAGTACTATTCTATTTATATCTGAAAAATGCTTAGCTACAAAGGTTTGCAGTAGCTTCATAGACTTTTGAGCAATTCCTCTCCCCTGGTAAGCAGGATGTATGGAGTATCCTCTTAGTAAAATACTCTCCGGGATATCTGTATAATGGAATTTATCCGCACCAGTATCTAGCACAAAAAAACCAGCAACCTGATCGTCTTCCGTTATAATAATGGGAGTATACGTTACATTAACTTGAGCACGTTCTAATAATTCTAACGGATGACCAGTAAATGATAGATGCTCTTCAGATAACGGATAATTCTCTAGCGATTTTCTATAATCGTCATTATATATAGTAAGCCTAATCATGAGTTTCACCCCTTTTTAATCAGCATATCACAAGAGGAGGAGGTATTGCCAAATGAAAATAGCAATAATTGGTGGAGGTATCGGGGGGCTCTGTGCTGCTGTAACCTTACAAAAACAAGGTTTTTCTGTTCAGGTATACGAATCAAATGCAACTTTTCATCCGGTAGGCGCTGGTATTGGAATAGGATCCAACGCTTTGCAGGCACTTATGGAAATTGGTGTCGGTAAGGATGTATTTGCAAATGGCCATGCCCTTCATACACAGGTCTTTCAGGATGCACTAGGGAAGACACTGAATACGATTGATTTTACTGTACTAAAGGAACTTTATGGCCAAGAAAATATTACTATTCACCGAGCTGATTTACACAGGACATTTCTGAAAGCACTTCAACCTAATACACTTCATTTCAATAAAAAATGCATATTTGTCGACCAAAACGATACTCAAGTAACCATCCATTTCGAAGATGGAGAAACAGTAAGCGTAGATCTACTAATAGCCGCAGACGGTATAAACTCCTCTATACGTCAACAGCTAGTTCCAGGTTCTGTTCTTAGATACTCTGGCTATACATGCTGGAGAGGCATTACAGAAAACAAAGGCAGAATTGATAAATACACCTCTACCGAATTATGGTCTACTAAAGGACGATTTGGTATGGCACCTATGAAGGATGAATTAGTATATTGGTTCGCTTGCATTAATACATCTGCAAGGAATCCACAATTTCAGCATCTTGCTTCTCAGGATATCGGCAACTTATTTGACCACTTTCCTGAAGTTGTAAATAACATAATATCTACAACACCTCCAGAAAATATTCTACATCATGATATTTCTGATATTAAACCGCTGCGACAATTTGTTTTTGGCAGAGTGGTTCTTCTTGGGGATGCGGCTCATGCCACCACACCCAATATGGGACAAGGAGCTGGGCAAGCAATTGAAGATGCCATTGTCCTTGGAAATGGCTTCAAACAATTTGAACATGTGGATAACGTGTTAGCATTTTATGAACAAAAACGAGTTGCAAGAACTGCAAAAGTAATCCGTCTTTCTCGTCAAATAGGGGCAACCGCTCAAATCCAGTTTCGTCCACTCGCCAGAGTTCGTGATTTTTTATTCCCTTTTATCCCCTCAAAGCTTTTAATGGGAAGACTAAAATTCTTATTCGATGTGAAATTAAAATAAAGTGCCTTGCATATAGCAGGCACTTTACTTTTTACTAATACATTTGCAGTCCTAATGGGTCTTGTTTTGGGACTTTTAAGGATTTGAAATGGATGGTCCAGACTTTTGAAAGGTATGAAATCAGAGATAACGATGGAAATATTCATGCTAAGCAAAAATAAGAAATAGTTTAATTACACTTTTTTAAAACAAAAAAGTCGCTACCAATTGCTCGGTAACGACTTTTCTTTGGTGCCCAGCGACGTCCTACTCTCACAGGGGGAGACCCCCAACTACCATCGGCGCTGAAGAGCTTAACTTCCGTGTTCGGTATGGGAACGGGTGTGACCTCTTCGCCATCATCACTAGACTCATTCGGCTTTCAATACACATCGTACTTCTTCGTCAACTGCATTCGTTCGGTCAGTCACATACGTTAGTATGTTCCTTTCCTCTCTCAATTGTTTCCTCGAATTACTCGTGTCTTGAAACCCTCATATAAATAGAGTGTTTGTTCACTCAAAACTGGATAAACGACATTGTTACGTTAAACAAATTTGGTTAAGTCCTCGATCGATTAGTATTCGTCAGCTGCACGTGTCGCCACGCTTCCACCCCGAACCTATCTACCTCATCGTCTTTGAGGGATCTTACTTACTTGCGTAATGGGAAATCTCATCTTGAGGGGGGCTTCGTGCTTAGATGCTTTCAGCACTTATCCCGTCCACACATAGCTACCCAGCGATGCTCTTGGCAGAACAACTGGTACACCAGCGGTGTGTCCATCCCGGTCCTCTCGTACTAAGGACAGCTCCTCTCAAATTTCCTACGCCCACGACGGATAGGGACCGAACTGTCTCACGACGTTCTGAACCCAGCTCGCGTACCGCTTTAATGGGCGAACAGCCCAACCCTTGGGACCGACTACAGCCCCAGGATGCGATGAGCCGACATCGAGGTGCCAAACCTCCCCGTCGATGTGGACTCTTGGGGGAGATAAGCCTGTTATCCCCGGGGTAGCTTTTATCCGTTGAGCGATGGCCCTTCCATGCGGAACCACCGGATCACTAAGCCCGTCTTTCGACCCTGCTCGACTTGTAGGTCTCGCAGTCAAGCTCCCTTCTGCCTTTACACTCTTCGAATGATTTCCAACCATTCTGAGGGAACCTTTGGGCGCCTCCGTTACACTTTAGGAGGCGACCGCCCCAGTCAAACTACCCGCCTGACACTGTCTCCTACCCGGGTTACGGGTATGGGTTAGAATTTCAATACAACCAGGGCAGTATCCCACCGACGCCTCCTCCGAAGCTGGCGCTCCGGGCTCTAAGGCTCCTGCCTATCCTGTACAAGTTGCACCAAAATTCAATATCAAGCTATAGTAAAGCTCCACGGGGTCTTTCCGTCCTGTCGCGGGTAACCTGCATCTTCACAGGTACTATAATTTCACCGAGTCTCTCGTTGAGACAGTGCCCAGATCGTTACGCCTTTCGTGCGGGTCGGAACTTACCCGACAAGGAATTTCGCTACCTTAGGACCGTTATAGTTACGGCCGCCGTTTACTGGGGCTTCAATTCGCACCTTCGCTTGCGCTAAGCACTCCTCTTAACCTTCCAGCACCGGGCAGGCGTCAGCCCCTATACTTCACCTTACGGTTTTGCAGAGACCTGTGTTTTTGCTAAACAGTCGCCTGGGCCTATTCACTGCGGCTCTTCTAGGCTATGCACCCAAAAGAGCACCCCTTCTCCCGAAGTTACGGGGTCATTTTGCCGAGTTCCTTAACGAGAGTTCTCTCGCTCACCTTAGGATTCTCTCCTCGACTACCTGTGTCGGTTTGCGGTACGGGCACCTATCACCTCGCTAGAGGCTTTTCTTGGCAGTGTGAAATCAGGAACTCCGGACATACGTCCTCGCCATCACAGCTCAATGTTATAGAATGCGGATTTGCCTACATTCACACCTTACTGCTTGGACATGCATAACCAACAGCATGCTTACCCTATCCTTCTGCGTCCCCCCATTACTCAAACGGTGGTTTGGTGGTACAGGAATATCAACCTGTTATCCATCGCCTACGCCTATCGGCCTCGGCTTAGGTCCCGACTAACCCTGAGCGGACGAGCCTTCCTCAGGAAACCTTAGTCATACGGTGGACGGGATTCTCACCCGTCTTTCGCTACTCATACCGGCATTCTCACTTCTAAGCGCTCCACCAGTCCTTCCGGTCTGACTTCAACGCCCTTAGAACGCTCTCCTACCACTGATACCAAAGGTATCAATCCACAGCTTCGGTGATTTGTTTAGCCCCGATACATTTTCGGCGCAGCGTCACTCGACCAGTGAGCTATTACGCACTCTTTAAATGATGGCTGCTTCTAAGCCAACATCCTGGTTGTCTAAGCAACGCCACATCCTTTTCCACTTAACAAATACTTTGGGACCTTAGCTGGTGGTCTGGGCTGTTTCCCTCTTGACTACGGATCTTATCACTCGCAGTCTGACTCCCAAACATAAATCATTGGCATTCGGAGTTTGTCTGAATTCGGTAACCCGGGATGGGCCCCTAGTCCAAACAGTGCTCTACCTCCAAGATTCTAACGTTTGAGGCTAGCCCTAAAGCTATTTCGGAGAGAACCAGCTATCTCCAGGTTCGATTGGAATTTCTCCGCTACCCACACCTCATCCCCGCACTTTTCAACGTGCGTGGGTTCGGACCTCCAGTAAGTGTTACCTTACCTTCATCCTGGACATGGGTAGATCACCTGGTTTCGGGTCTACGACCACATACTCATTCGCCCTATTCAGACTCGCTTTCGCTGCGGCTCCGTCTTCTCAACTTAACCTTGCATGTAATCGTAACTCGCCGGTTCATTCTACAAAAGGCACGCTATCACCCATTAACGGGCTCTAACTACTTGTAGGCACACGGTTTCAGGATCTATTTCACTCCCCTTCCGGGGTGCTTTTCACCTTTCCCTCACGGTACTGGTTCACTATCGGTCACTAGGTAGTATTTAGCCTTGGGAGATGGTCCTCCCGGATTCCGACGGAATTTCACGTGTTCCGCCGTACTCAGGATACACTCAAGAGAGAATGAATTTTGGACTACGGGGCTTTTACCCTATCCTGCGGACCTTTCCAGATCGCTTCGTCTAACTCATTCCTTTGTAACTCTATGTAGAGTGTCCTACAACCCCAAGAGGCAAGCCTCTTGGTTTGGGCTATTCCCGTTTCGCTCGCCGCTACTCAGGGAATCGATTTTTCTTTCTCTTCCTCCAGGTACTTAGATGTTTCAGTTCCCTGGGTGTGTCTCAGATGCGCTATGTATTCACGCAAATGTACTGCTCCATTACGAACAGTGGGTTTCCCCATTCGGAAATCTCCGGATCAAAGCTCACTTACAGCTCCCCGAAGCATATCGGTGTTAGTGCCGTCCTTCGTCGACTCCTAGTGCCAAGGCATTCACCGTGCGCCCTTATTAACTTAACCTAAAAGTTAAAAAGTCTTACACGTCATGATTACGTAAATAATCACAACAGAATTTCTTGTTGTTTATTGTTTCAATGTCGTTTTATCCAGTTTTCAAAGAACAAAGGTTTGCTCACTTTGCGACGAATAATCGCAGGAGCAAGTATCGAATCTTCATATAAAAATGAACATTCAAAACTGAACTGCAAAACGTTAAGATACGAATAAATATTCGTATTCCGATATTATCCTTAGAAAGGAGGTGATCCAGCCGCACCTTCCGATACGGCTACCTTGTTACGACTTCACCCCAATCATCTGTCCCACCTTCGGCGGCTGGCTCCCGTAAGGGTTACCCCACCGACTTCGGGTGTTACAAACTCTCGTGGTGTGACGGGCGGTGTGTACAAGGCCCGGGAACGTATTCACCGTGGCATGCTGATCCACGATTACTAGCGATTCCGGCTTCATGTAGGCGAGTTGCAGCCTACAATCCGAACTGAGAACGGTTTTATGGGATTTGCTCACCCTCGCGGGGTTGCGACCCTCTGTACCGTCCATTGTAGCACGTGTGTAGCCCAGGTCATAAGGGGCATGATGATTTGACGTCATCCCCACCTTCCTCCGGTTTATCACCGGCAGTCACCTTAGAGTGCCCAACTGAATGCTGGCAACTAAGATCAAGGGTTGCGCTCGTTGCGGGACTTAACCCAACATCTCACGACACGAGCTGACGACAACCATGCACCACCTGTCACCGCTGTCCCCGAAGGGAAAAGCCTATCTCTAGGCCGGTCAGCGGGATGTCAAGACCTGGTAAGGTTCTTCGCGTTGCTTCGAATTAAACCACATGCTCCACCGCTTGTGCGGGCCCCCGTCAATTCCTTTGAGTTTCAGTCTTGCGACCGTACTCCCCAGGCGGAGTGCTTAATGCGTTAGCTGCAGCACTAAGGGGCGGAAACCCCCTAACACTTAGCACTCATCGTTTACGGCGTGGACTACCAGGGTATCTAATCCTGTTTGCTCCCCACGCTTTCGCGCCTCAGCGTCAGTTACAGACCAGAAAGCCGCCTTCGCCACTGGTGTTCCTCCAAATCTCTACGCATTTCACCGCTACACTTGGAATTCCGCTTTCCTCTTCTGTACTCAAGTCCCCCAGTTTCCAATGACCTTCCACGGTTGAGCCGTGGGATTTCACATCAGACTTAAAGGACCGCCTGCGCGCGCTTTACGCCCAATAATTCCGGACAACGCTTGCCACCTACGTATTACCGCGGCTGCTGGCACGTAGTTAGCCGTGGCTTTCTAATGAGGTACCGTCAAGGTACGAGCAGTTACTCTCGTACTTGTTCTTCCCTCACAACAGAGTTTTACGATCCGAAAACCTTCTTCACTCACGCGGCATTGCTCCATCAGACTTTCGTCCATTGTGGAAGATTCCCTACTGCTGCCTCCCGTAGGAGTCTGGGCCGTGTCTCAGTCCCAGTGTGGCCGATCACCCTCTCAGGTCGGCTACGCATCGTCGCCTTGGTGAGCCGTTACCTCACCAACTAGCTAATGCGCCGCGGGCCCATCCTGTAGTGACAGCGAGATGCCGTCTTTTAACATCTCCCCATGTGAGGAAATGGATTATTCGGTATTAGCCCCGGTTTCCCGGAGTTATCCCAATCTACAGGGCAGGTTGCCCACGTGTTACTCACCCGTCCGCCGCTAAATCAGAAGAAGCAAGCTTCTTCGTCATTCGCTCGACTTGCATGTATTAGGCATGCCGCCAGCGTTCGTCCTGAGCCAGGATCAAACTCTCCATAATAGAGAACTTAAAAAGCTCATTTGTTTTGCTGGCATCATCATTAAATGATGTCAAAATTGTTTTGCTATCAGACTAACAAAGTTAGCTGATAAGCTGTATGTCTTAACGTTTTGCATGTTCAGTTTTCAATGTTCATGTTGTTGCAGTGTCGTTTTGACGACTTTATTATCATATCAAATCTTGATATTATTGTCAACAACTTTTTTTATTTTGTTTTTCGTGTAAATCATTAATAAAAATGACAACTTGATAACTATACCATCTATAAATCATTATTGCAAGCGTATTTTGAAATTCTTTTATAAGTTTACTTTTGATATATAAATCTTATATTCCCCATAATTAATGTTTTAATTCTATTCTAATTATGTAAACCAACATACTATAGAGGAAGTAATGTAATACCTTATTTGCTCTGTAATAATAAAAGGTTGATCAGTCATTAATCAGTGGAAAATGTGTTTCGTTATATGATATTGACGCAAGATACTTCTATTAAAGTAAATATAAGATTGAGAACGTATGGACTTAAAATAACGATGCAGGTTCTTTCAAGAGATGTACGGGAGTTTACATATAGCATTTGACACATTATATGTAATAGAAAAAAAAAGGCGTAAAAAATTACGCCTGTAACTTAAATAGTAAAAAGAATTTTTTACTGTTCTGGGTGAAGGATATTACAGGCACTTAGCCAATTTCCAGAAGGATCTTTAAATCCAAAACCACCAAATTCACCTTGTAAATTTAAAGGACCAACTTCTACTTGTTTTCCTTCAAGCCACTCATATAATTCTTTTAAAGAAGGAGTATAAAAGTCAATTATGCTATGAACGATATTAGTATTTGTATTTCTGAATGATAATCCATTAATTTCTTCAGTTTCAACCAAGAAAATCGTTGGAACTCCTTTTGATTTCATAGTAAGCATAGCATTTTTTTCACCTTGAAAGTGGACTTCAGCTCCAAGGATATCGATATAAAACTCTATAGATTCTTCTAAATTAGTAACAGGTATTTCCAGTGTAGCGATATGTGAAATTAAATTAGTCATTGTAGCCTCCTGTGTTTTATTTGCACATATATTTTTCTACACTCAAATAAGAAAACCCTCTTAAATTTCATTAAAAATGGAAAATAATTTATCGCTAATTCCATTTGATACATGAAGTTTTAAGTAAGACATATAAGTGTACAAAATACGATTAATATCTAATACACATTTCGACCATAATGGGTAATAAATGAAAAGTAACTTAATCGACTTACAGGCAATTAGTCAAAAGAAGCAACGTCTTTTATATTTAAAAGTACTTCTGATAATACTCCTTCCTTAACCTCCGTTTTACTGAGAATAGATCCTCGTGGTTTCATTTTTCTAATGACTAAGAATTTGTATGATTTCAATAGAAGTGATAGTAAATAATATATTGAATTGAAAGAGAAAATAACAGTCAAATACGAAGCATCAAGTCGGACATCTATATATTTACTTTTATATTAACTTTATGAAACGAATAATAGGGTCAGATTTTTTCAATAAAAGAAGCAATCCAACTCTATTTGAATGGGACTGCTAGTTTAGCATGTTATTTGAGTTTTAAATTCAACCTTTTCAAGCCACCATACTATTGACTTTCATTCACATTTTCTTCTGCAGGAATCGGGTACTCTTTCAATAACCGGGCAAAATGTAGTAAATTGTAAGCAGTTATTTTTGCGTGTTGCATCGTAAAATCGTTCTCATTCCCGTTTGCCTCAATAAAGGATGGGCCAGGACCCGCTTCCCCCACCCAATAGGTATCCACATTTGGAGGAATCGTAAACCCAATATGTGACAATGCGTAAATTAGGTAGCTTGAAACGTTTTTTGCACCATCTTCATTCCCGGTAACAACCACTCCGCCCACTTTGTTATAGTAAATGTACTGACCTTTTTCGTTCGTAAGACTGCTTCCACCATACAATCTTTCAACAACCAAAGTGGCCAGGCTGCTCTGTTCACCAAGCCAAATCGGGGAGCCAAGCAAAAGGATATCCGCCTCCTTCACTTTTTCAAAAATCTCTGGCCATTGATCCTTTTCATTCACTGCCTCATGGGTAACTCCAAAGCCGATAGTATAATCAGCCATCCTGAGCACTTCCGTCTCCACTCTGTTTTCATCAAAAATCTTTACAATCTCGTTAATCAGAGCACGGGTATTGGATTTCTGTGTGCTGTCTTTTAAACTACAATTTAAAACTAGCGCTTTGATGCTCATTGCTACATCTCCTTAGGTGATAGTGATAGTAATAGTATTTCTTTACCCTGTGAATTTTTTATAAAACTAGGAATCTGGTTAGTTCCATTAAAAAGGCTGCTGTACTTATAAAAAAAGCCACTACCGATAACTCGGTAACGACTTTCATTGGTTCCATCGACGTCCTACTCTCACAGGGGGAGACTCCCAACTACTATCAGCGCAAGAGCTTAACTTCCGTGGACGGGCTACGAAAGCAAATGGTCGGCAGATTTCTTTGTCAGCCGCACTCGTTGCGTATGTTATACGCTCGGAGTCTCTCTCACTTGCTTCCTCAAACTCTTTGTTCCTCTACTTTCTTGCATACTTTCTTATAGAGATAGACTGCCTACGGCTTATTTGTTAATACAAAAAAGTCGTTACCAATTACTCGGTAACGACTTTCTCTTTTGTGCCCAGCGACGTCCTACTCTCACAGGGGGAGACCCCCAACTACCATCGGCGCTGAAGAGCTTAACTTCCGTGTTCGGTATGGGAACGGGTGTGACCTCTTCGCCATCATCACTAGACTCATTCGGCTTTCAATATACGGCGCATTGCGTTGTCAACTTCATTCGATCTGTCAGTCACGTACGTTAGTACGTTCCTTCTTTCTATCACTTGTTTCCTAGCACTGCTTGTATCTTGAAACCCTCATATATAGAGTGTTTGTTCACTCAAAACTGGATAAACGACATTGTTACGTTAAACAAATTTGGTTAAGTCCTCGATCGATTAGTATTCGTCAGCTGCACGTGTCGCCACGCTTCCACCCCGAACCTATCTACCTCATCGTCTTTGAGGGATCTTACTTACTTGCGTAATGGGAAATCTCATCTTGAGGGGGGCTTCGTGCTTAGATGCTTTCAGCACTTATCCCGTCCACACATAGCTACCCAGCGATGCTCTTGGCAGAACAACTGGTACACCAGCGGTGTGTCCATCCCGGTCCTCTCGTACTAAGGACAGCTCCTCTCAAATTTCCTACGCCCACGACGGATAGGGACCGAACTGTCTCACGACGTTCTGAACCCAGCTCGCGTACCGCTTTAATGGGCGAACAGCCCAACCCTTGGGACCGACTACAGCCCCAGGATGCGATGAGCCGACATCGAGGTGCCAAACCTCCCCGTCGATGTGGACTCTTGGGGGAGATAAGCCTGTTATCCCCGGGGTAGCTTTTATCCGTTGAGCGATGGCCCTTCCATGCGGAACCACCGGATCACTAAGCCCGTCTTTCGACCCTGCTCGACTTGTAGGTCTCGCAGTCAAGCTCCCTTCTGCCTTTACACTCTTCGAATGATTTCCAACCATTCTGAGGGAACCTTTGGGCGCCTCCGTTACACTTTAGGAGGCGACCGCCCCAGTCAAACTACCCGCCTGACACTGTCTCCTACCCGGGTTACGGGTATGGGTTAGAATTTCAATACAACCAGGGCAGTATCCCACCGACGCCTCCTCCGAAGCTGGCGCTCCGGGCTCTAAGGCTCCTGCCTATCCTGTACAAGTTGCACCAAAATTCAATATCAAGCTATAGTAAAGCTCCACGGGGTCTTTCCGTCCTGTCGCGGGTAACCTGCATCTTCACAGGTACTATAATTTCACCGAGTCTCTCGTTGAGACAGTGCCCAGATCGTTACGCCTTTCGTGCGGGTCGGAACTTACCCGACAAGGAATTTCGCTACCTTAGGACCGTTATAGTTACGGCCGCCGTTTACTGGGGCTTCAATTCGCACCTTCGCTTGCGCTAAGCACTCCTCTTAACCTTCCAGCACCGGGCAGGCGTCAGCCCCTATACTTCACCTTACGGTTTTGCAGAGACCTGTGTTTTTGCTAAACAGTCGCCTGGGCCTATTCACTGCGGCTCTTCTAGGCTATGCACCCAAAAGAGCACCCCTTCTCCCGAAGTTACGGGGTCATTTTGCCGAGTTCCTTAACGAGAGTTCTCTCGCTCACCTTAGGATTCTCTCCTCGACTACCTGTGTCGGTTTGCGGTACGGGCACCTATCACCTCGCTAGAGGCTTTTCTTGGCAGTGTGAAATCAGGAACTCCGGACATACGTCCTCGCCATCACAGCTCAATGTTATAGAATGCGGATTTGCCTACATTCACACCTTACTGCTTGGACATGCATAACCAACAGCATGCTTACCCTATCCTTCTGCGTCCCCCCATTACTCAAACGGTGGTTTGGTGGTACAGGAATATCAACCTGTTATCCATCGCCTACGCCTATCGGCCTCGGCTTAGGTCCCGACTAACCCTGAGCGGACGAGCCTTCCTCAGGAAACCTTAGTCATACGGTGGACGGGATTCTCACCCGTCTTTCGCTACTCATACCGGCATTCTCACTTCTAAGCGCTCCACCAGTCCTTCCGGTCTGACTTCAACGCCCTTAGAACGCTCTCCTACCACTGATACCAAAGGTATCAATCCACAGCTTCGGTGATTTGTTTAGCCCCGATACATTTTCGGCGCAGCGTCACTCGACCAGTGAGCTATTACGCACTCTTTAAATGATGGCTGCTTCTAAGCCAACATCCTGGTTGTCTAAGCAACGCCACATCCTTTTCCACTTAACAAATACTTTGGGACCTTAGCTGGTGGTCTGGGCTGTTTCCCTCTTGACTACGGATCTTATCACTCGCAGTCTGACTCCCAAACATAAATCATTGGCATTCGGAGTTTGTCTGAATTCGGTAACCCGGGATGGGCCCCTAGTCCAAACAGTGCTCTACCTCCAAGATTCTAACGTTTGAGGCTAGCCCTAAAGCTATTTCGGAGAGAACCAGCTATCTCCAGGTTCGATTGGAATTTCTCCGCTACCCACACCTCATCCCCGCACTTTTCAACGTGCGTGGGTTCGGACCTCCAGTAAGTGTTACCTTACCTTCATCCTGGACATGGGTAGATCACCTGGTTTCGGGTCTACGACCACATACTCATTCGCCCTATTCAGACTCGCTTTCGCTGCGGCTCCGTCTTCTCAACTTAACCTTGCATGTAATCGTAACTCGCCGGTTCATTCTACAAAAGGCACGCTATCACCCATTAACGGGCTCTAACTACTTGTAGGCACACGGTTTCAGGATCTATTTCACTCCCCTTCCGGGGTGCTTTTCACCTTTCCCTCACGGTACTGGTTCACTATCGGTCACTAGGTAGTATTTAGCCTTGGGAGATGGTCCTCCCGGATTCCGACGGAATTTCACGTGTTCCGCCGTACTCAGGATACACTCAAGAGAGAATGAATTTTGGACTACGGGGCTTTTACCCTATCCTGCGGACCTTTCCAGATCGCTTCGTCTAACTCATTCCTTTGTAACTCTATGTAGAGTGTCCTACAACCCCAAGAGGCAAGCCTCTTGGTTTGGGCTATTCCCGTTTCGCTCGCCGCTACTCAGGGAATCGATTTTTCTTTCTCTTCCTCCAGGTACTTAGATGTTTCAGTTCCCTGGGTGTGTCTCAGATGCGCTATGTATTCACGCAAATGTACTGCTCCATTACGAACAGTGGGTTTCCCCATTCGGAAATCTCCGGATCAAAGCTCACTTACAGCTCCCCGAAGCATATCGGTGTTAGTGCCGTCCTTCGTCGACTCCTAGTGCCAAGGCATTCACCGTGCGCCCTTATTAACTTAACCTAAAAGTTAAAAAGTCTTACACGTCATGATTACGTAAATAATCACAACAGAATTTCTTGTTGTTTATTGTTTCAATGTCGTTTTATCCAGTTTTCAAAGAACAAAGGTTTGCTCACTTTGCGACGAATAATCGCAGGAGCAAGTATCGAATCTTCATATAAAAATGAACATTCAAAACTGAACTGCAAAACGTTAAGATACGAATAAATATTCGTATTCCGATATTATCCTTAGAAAGGAGGTGATCCAGCCGCACCTTCCGATACGGCTACCTTGTTACGACTTCACCCCAATCATCTGTCCCACCTTCGGCGGCTGGCTCCCGTAAGGGTTACCCCACCGACTTCGGGTGTTACAAACTCTCGTGGTGTGACGGGCGGTGTGTACAAGGCCCGGGAACGTATTCACCGTGGCATGCTGATCCACGATTACTAGCGATTCCGGCTTCATGTAGGCGAGTTGCAGCCTACAATCCGAACTGAGAACGGTTTTATGGGATTTGCTCACCCTCGCGGGGTTGCGACCCTCTGTACCGTCCATTGTAGCACGTGTGTAGCCCAGGTCATAAGGGGCATGATGATTTGACGTCATCCCCACCTTCCTCCGGTTTATCACCGGCAGTCACCTTAGAGTGCCCAACTGAATGCTGGCAACTAAGATCAAGGGTTGCGCTCGTTGCGGGACTTAACCCAACATCTCACGACACGAGCTGACGACAACCATGCACCACCTGTCACCGCTGTCCCCGAAGGGAAAAGCCTATCTCTAGGCCGGTCAGCGGGATGTCAAGACCTGGTAAGGTTCTTCGCGTTGCTTCGAATTAAACCACATGCTCCACCGCTTGTGCGGGCCCCCGTCAATTCCTTTGAGTTTCAGTCTTGCGACCGTACTCCCCAGGCGGAGTGCTTAATGCGTTAGCTGCAGCACTAAGGGGCGGAAACCCCCTAACACTTAGCACTCATCGTTTACGGCGTGGACTACCAGGGTATCTAATCCTGTTTGCTCCCCACGCTTTCGCGCCTCAGCGTCAGTTACAGACCAGAAAGCCGCCTTCGCCACTGGTGTTCCTCCAAATCTCTACGCATTTCACCGCTACACTTGGAATTCCGCTTTCCTCTTCTGTACTCAAGTCCCCCAGTTTCCAATGACCTTCCACGGTTGAGCCGTGGGATTTCACATCAGACTTAAAGGACCGCCTGCGCGCGCTTTACGCCCAATAATTCCGGACAACGCTTGCCACCTACGTATTACCGCGGCTGCTGGCACGTAGTTAGCCGTGGCTTTCTAATGAGGTACCGTCAAGGTACGAGCAGTTACTCTCGTACTTGTTCTTCCCTCACAACAGAGTTTTACGATCCGAAAACCTTCTTCACTCACGCGGCATTGCTCCATCAGACTTTCGTCCATTGTGGAAGATTCCCTACTGCTGCCTCCCGTAGGAGTCTGGGCCGTGTCTCAGTCCCAGTGTGGCCGATCACCCTCTCAGGTCGGCTACGCATCGTCGCCTTGGTGAGCCGTTACCTCACCAACTAGCTAATGCGCCGCGGGCCCATCCTGTAGTGACAGCCGAAACCGTCTTTTAACATCTCCCCATGTGAGGAAATGGATTATTCGGTATTAGCCCCGGTTTCCCGGAGTTATCCCAATCTACAGGGCAGGTTGCCCACGTGTTACTCACCCGTCCGCCGCTAAATCAGAAGAAGCAAGCTTCTTCGTCATTCGCTCGACTTGCATGTATTAGGCATGCCGCCAGCGTTCGTCCTGAGCCAGGATCAAACTCTCCATAATAGAGAACTTAAAAAGCTCATTTGTTTTGCTGGCATCATCATTAAATGATGTCAAAATTGTTTTGCTATCAGACTAACAATGTTAGTTGATAAGCTGTATGTCTTAACGTTTTGCATGTTCAGTTTTCAATGTTCAATATTCTATGGTATTAAATAATGGAGCGGGTGAAGAGAATCGAACTCTCATCATCAGCTTGGAAGGCTGAGGTTTTACCACTAAACTACACCCGCATTAAATTATGTTAAACTGTTATTTGACTGGTGCGGCCGAGAGGACTTGAACCTCCACGGGGTTATCCCCCACTAGGCCCTCAACCTAGCGCGTCTGCCGTTCCGCCACGACCGCTTAGTAATTAATAGGACAAGGTTGATTATACTCTCTTACACCTTAAATGTCAATAACAATTTGATGAGCCATGTAGGATTCGAACCTACGACCCTCTGATTAAAAGTCAGATGCTCTACCAACTGAGCTAATGGCTCAAAAATGGCTGGGGTACCTGGATTCGAACCAGGGCATGATGGAATCAAAATCCATTGCCTTACCGCTTGGCTATACCCCAACATGGCGGTCCCGACCGGGATCGAACCGGCGATCTCCTGCGTGACAGGCAGGCATGTTAACCGCTACACCACGGGACCGTTGAAAATATTAAATAATAAATGGTAATGACCCCTACGGGATTCGAACCCGTGTTACCGCCGTGAAAGGGCGGTGTCTTAACCGCTTGACCAAGGGGCCATAATGGCTCCGAAGGTAGGACTCGAACCTACGACCGATCGATTAACAGTCGATTGCTCTACCACTGAGCTACTTCGGAATAATTTTTGTCGTTTTGTTTTACTCGACTTTTTCTATTATAGAGAGGGTTTTGCAAAACGTCAACTACTTTTCGAAAATTTATTTCAGATTCTCAAAATAAACTAACACTAAATCTCCGTAACACTTGCCACAACGGTATTTCTTCGTGTTTAAACGAATTTTTCGATTATAGGAAATGGAGCATTTTGCACATTTATACGTATACCTTTTTGTAGCCTTCCTTCCTTTTCCCTCTACTAGCGTAGAACAAAATCTAGGTGAATTTGTTGCTTTGAGTAGCTCACGAAAGTCAGCATCCCGATGTTGATATCCTTTTCCTTCTATATGTAAATGATAATGACAAAGCTCATGTTTGATAACGCCAATCAATTCATCCATTCCATATTTTTCAAATACTAACGGATTTACTTCTATATTATGCGACCTCAACATATACCTTCCACCAGTAGTTCTAAGCCTTTTATTAAAATACGCTTGATGTTTAAAGCCTTTCCCAAAAGCTTCTTTTGATACACGGCATACAAGTTCATACAAATTTTCATCTGTCATATTAATCACCCCTATTTGAAAAGAGGTTGTCCAATGACATATCTCATTGGACACCTCTATAAGTTACACTTGCTGTTCTGGAGGAAGCATTGTTAATGCAATTCTTCCTTTATTGGCATCAAACTGTTCAACCCATACAGTCACTATATCTCCTAGCGAAACAACATCTAAGGGATGTTTGACAAACCCTTTTTTAAGTTTAGAAATATGGACTAAACCATCCTGTTTAACACCGATATCTACAAATGCACCAAAATCAACTACATTTCTCACGGTACCTTGTAATTCCATCCCTGTTTTTAAGTCTTCTAATTTGAGTACATCTTTTTTCAAGATTGGCTGCGGAAATGCTTCACGAGGATCACGAGCTGGCTTGATCAATGTATCTACTATATCTTTTAGTGTGATTTCACCTATTTCTAATTCTTTACTAACTGTTTCTATTGAAATTTTCTTTAGTGCCTCTTCTGCTTCTATTGTCCCTATCTGTGTCTTCTTAAGACCGGCAATTTCTAGCACTTGCTCTGCTCCTTTATAGCTTTCAGGGTGAATGCCCGTTGCATCAAATGGATTTTTCGCATCTGGTACGCGTAAAAATCCAATTGCTTGTTCATATGTTTTGGCCCCAAGGCGTGGAATTTTCTTTAGCTGCGCTCTAGAAGTAAACCTACCCTGCTCATTTCTCATATTCACAACGTTTTCTGCCACTGTTTTCGAAAGTCCTGAAACGTATTGTAATAGCGATGCTGATGCTGTATTTACATTTACACCTACTTGGTTAACTGCAGTTTCTACTATAAAGGATAGGGAATCCGATAATTTCTTTTGTGAAACATCATGCTGGTATTGTCCTACTCCTACTGCTTTTGGATCTATTTTCACTAGTTCTGCCAGAGGGTCCTGTAGTCTTCTTGCAATGGATACTGCGCTACGTTGTTCTACTTGTAGATCTGGAAACTCGTTGCGCGCAGTTTCAGAAGCTGAGTACACACTGGCACCTGCTTCATTCACTATTACATAAGCTACTTCCCCCTCAGCTTCTTTCAAACAATCCACGATAAATTGCTCTGTTTCACGAGAGGCTGTTCCATTTCCAATGGCAATCAAAGAAATAGGGTAGCTCTTTAAGTAACCAAGCACTTTATTCCTCGAGCCTTCCACATCCATTTTTGGTGCATGTGGATAAATAGCAGAGACCTCTAAAAGTTTTCCTGTATCATCTACAACCGCTAGCTTACATCCTGTACGATAAGCTGGATCGACACCCAGAATTACTTTTCCTTTTAATGGTGGTTGTAATAGTAAATTACGCAGATTTTCAGAGAAAATATGAATAGCCTGTGTTTCTGCTTTTTCAGTAAGCTCTGCTCGAATTTCTCTCTCTACTGAAGGCTGAATTAGTCGCTTATAAGAATCTTCTACCGCCAACTCAATCTGTTCCACTGCATCACTAGATGAAGATTTAATCCACTGTGCTTTCATTACATTAGTTGTTTTTTCCATTGGAATCTGAAGAGCTACTTTTAAGATATCCTCTTTTTCTCCTCGGTTTAACGCTAATATACGATGAGGAACAATCTTTTTCACAGGTTCTTCATACTCATAATACATCTCAAATACGTTTTTTTCGTCTAGCTCTGCTTTTTTTACAGATGCAACAATCTTACCATCTGTACGGGTAATATTCCGAATTTGCTCTCGTATTTTGGCATCATCTGCGAATTGCTCTGCCAAAATGTCCCTAGCTCCTAGTAAAGCGTCATCCACAGATAAGACTTCTAATTCTTCATTAAGAAAGTCTTCTGCTAATATAGCAACGGATTCCTTAGGGAAAGTCATTATTAGAGTAGCTAGAGGTTCCAAACCTTTTTCTTTTGCAATGGTAGCTTTCGTTCTGCGTTTTTGCTTATAAGGACGATATAAATCTTCTACTCGCTGAAGTACTGTCGCATTATTAATAGAAGTTGTTAACTCTTCGGTCAATTTACCTTGCTCATCAATTAAGCGAAGGATTTCTTCTTTTCTTTGTTCTAACTGTTGTATGTAGTTATAACGATCTTCGACTGCTTTAATTTGAACTTCATCTAAAGATCCTGTTTGTTCTTTTCTATATCGGGCAATGAAGGGAACCGTATTTCCCTCTTCTAGTAATTTTATAACCTGTTCCGCTTGCGATAATTTAACACCCGTATCTTTTGAAACAAGATGGAGCATTTTTTTTATTTCCAAAACAAACACGTCCTTTCTATATGGTACTCATTTTACCATATCTGGCGCCATCTAGAAAAAGACAAACAAAAAAGCTTACTCAATATTAGAGTAAGCTTCCAACTATAAATGTAGAGTCGTCGCCATGTTCGATTTCTTTAAAGACTGTTTCATAGAGACATCGAGCATTCGCTGCAACTTTAATAGTTGATTTTGGACTATTCATCACAACACCATCCGAGTGCAACATAAACAAGTCATTTTTTTCACAAGCGTATGTTTGCGTATTAATCCTTTGTTTTCTCCCCGATAAGTAACCCATTACTGGTAAAGGATAAATCATTTTATCTGTAGCCCGATTGTACATATAAAACTTCACATTCCCTACACAGCTGTAAGAAATAGTTTGGCTTTTATAATCTATTTTTACTAGCGCAACTGCTGCACCTCGTTTTTGAATCATTAAATCATTGCAGCGTAATAATAATTCATCTAACGTTTCGTCTTTATATTGCTCTAAAATTTCTGGGATAATATCAGCAGACTCTTTAGCTACCGGTCCATTTCCCAATCCATCTGCTATAGCACAAAGCATAAAATCGTCTGTCTTTGTAATATAATAAGTATCTCCAGATTCTAAATTTCCACTTTTGGCTTCTTGGTATACAAATAGGTCTACTTTGTCATCTGAAAAATCTATCATTTCACTACTCCACCTGACGATAAAATGGCCTCTTGTAATTTCTTTATAGCTTTGCGTTGAATTCTAGACACGTGCATTTGGGATATATTGAGACGATCTCCCGTTTCTTTTTGACTCAGCTGCTCCATATATGTAAGTTGAATTATTTCTTTCTCTCGTCCAGACAAAACATTAAGTGCATTAGCTACAAGTAAACGTTGATCAGTTTTCTCATACTCACTATCTGTTTTACCAATTACATCAAACAGCGTAATCGTACTACCATCTGAATCCGATTCAAGTGAATGATCCATAGATAGTGCTTGATAACTTTTACCCATTTCCATAGCTTCTAGTACATCTTCCACTTCTACCCCAAGGAAATCAGCTATTTCTGGGATAATAGGTGAGCGCTGAAATTCCACTGTTAGTGTTTCAACTGCTGCTCTAATACGTGGTCCTAGTTCTTTTATTCTTCTTGGAACATGAATAGCCCAAGTTTTATCTCTCAAAAAGCGTTTAATCTCACCGATAATTGTCGGAATTGCAAAAGCTTCGAAGTTTTTACCGAAAGATGGATCATATCTTCGGATTGCTCCAAGCAGACCAAGCATACCTACCTGCGCAATATCCTCATGATGCGATTTACCATTAGAATATTTTCGAGCAATAGATTCAACCAACCTAGTATAATTTAGTACTAAATTTGTTTGAGCCTCTTCACTTTCGGTCTCTTGATATTCTTTGATCCATTCCAATATTTTCTCTTTCGATTCTTTATTAGGAAGGGACGTGTTCGACATTTTCATCCACCTGCTCTACTCCGACATGTTTCGTCATAAATACAGTAACACCTTCTTGGTGATGGACTTTAACTTCATCCATTAACGTCTCTATTAAATATAAACCAAGACCGCCTTCTCTTAAAAAGGATACCTCTTCCAATTCATGGTATGGTCCTACTTTTGCTTTTGTTTCTTCAAAATTAAAGCTTTTCCCATGATCCGCTACCATTATCTCCATTTTTTCCTCGTATAATGCGCAGCCAATGACCACTTCGCCTTCCTCATTATCCGCATATGCATGCTGTACAGCATTTGTAATGGCTTCACTTGCAGCAATTTTCAAGTCTTCTATATCGTCATACGTAAACCCAATGCGATTTGCCAAACCAGAAATTGTGAGTCGGGCAACGCTAACGTACTGAGGTTTCGCAGGCACCCGGATTTCCACATAATCAAACGGTTTCATCTATTTTCACCTCTTTATCTGTAGCCTGGATATCCATAATCTCCACTAGACCAGTTATATCGAATAAACGTTTCAATCTAGATGAAAGTCCCGTTAACTCCAAATGCCCATTTGCAGCAGTTACACTTTTATAAAAACCGACAAAAACACCTAGCCCTGTACTATCCATATATGAAACGTCCGTTAAATTCAACTCAACATGTATTTTTTCTAGTAAGGTTATGTCTGAAAGTTTCTCTCTAAGGATCGGTGCTGTAAAAGCATCAATCTCTCCACCAATAAATCCTTTAATGTGTAACTCATCTAATGTATTTAGTTCAACTGAAATATTCATTTACTATTCCCCCGTTTTCGCTATATTTAGTCTGTATACCACCAACTAGCTTTTGATAAACCTTAAATTACTTCTTTTTGAAAATAACGAGTGTAAAGTCATCTCGTTGTTCAAACTCCTGTAATTCCTCCAGCTTATGAAACACATATTCCACCATATCTTGGGCGGACTGATCTCTTACGCTTTCGATAATATCCATCACGGTATTTTGGTCAATGAATCCATCTTTTGAACGACATTCAGTTACACCGTCGGTCATCATAACGATAAAATCATCTTTTTCTAAGGAAATAGAGTGTTGTTCATATTTAACATTGGAAATAACCCCTAATAATAATCCCTTTGCTTGTAATTCTGAAAAGCTATTAGATTCAGCGCAATAAAATAAAGGCGGTTCATGTCCAGCAGATGCATATGTAAATAAACTTTTAGAAGTGTCATAGGTCCCATAAAACATTGATATAAACATCGAATCACTTACACTTTTCTCAACAATTCTATTAATGACGTCTAGTACAATGGTAGGTTCAGTTTCTGCTCCATTCAAACTATCCATCCCATACTTAATCATGGACATGCATAGAGCAGCAGGAATTCCTTTTCCGATCACATCAGCAACAGCTATACCTACGGTTGTATCATCATGGAGAAAATGCGTATAATCACCATTCATTTCTTTTGCAGGAACAGAGATCATCCCGATATCCAAATCAAGCATATCTGGAACCTTCGTTTTCAACAAGGTTTGCTGAACATTGGCTGCAAGCTCCATTTCCATTCTAAAGTTTTCCTGCTTTTGAATTAACGCTTCATGTTCTTTTAATGCTAGTCCATATCTAATCATCACTTCTATTAATAAATCAAAAGAATGCCAAACATCATTAGGTAGTTCAGGCAAAATCTCTTCTAAAGAAGCTTTATGTATACTTATAACTTCTTCTGGAGAAATGTTCTTTTGAATAAGTTGTCTACTGATATTTTGGCCCTCATACAAATTATGCTCTGTTTGTCTCAGCGTATATTGTTCCAAAATTTCTTTGTATTGTCTCTTAAACTCTTGAGGCATACTTTAACTTACCTCCTATCTTAGCAACTTAGATGCGCTAATTGTAGTACCTTCCCCTATTACAGTTTCTATCTTAAAATCATCCATTAGTCGCTTTACACCTGGTAGACCGGCACCTAGTCCGCCTGATGTTGTATAGCCATCTTCCATAACTTTACGAACATCTACAATTCCTGGGCCTTTATCAGATGCAATTACTAATAGACCTCTAAGATTACCTTCTGTAATTTGTCTAATTTCTATCTTACCTTTACCTGCATATAAATATATATTTCGAGCAAGTTCACTAATCGCTGTTGTAATTCTCGCTTGGTCAACTGTACCGAAGCCAACGTCTTTCGCTTCATTTCTTCCAAGTTGCCTTGCAGCAACGATATCCCACTCAGTTATTATATCAACAGAAGACCTTAAATTCATAATGGATTAGTCCTCCAATTCTCGTTCTAATTTTTCCAATCCATTTTCTAAGTCTAGTGCCGTGACTACATTCTCAAGCCTAATGCCTAATTCAATAAGGGTAATAGCTACTGCAGGCTGAATGCCCGTAATCACTACCTTCGCACCCATTAGGCCAGACATGCTTATAACATCGCCCAGTACCTTTGCGATGAATGAATCGATAAAGTCAATCGGCGTTAGATCAAGTACTACTCCTCTTGCAGCTGTTGTATGAAGTTTATCAAGCAAATCTTCCTGAAATGCAAGAGCAGTTTGATCATCTAATTCCCACTGGATAGAAACAATTAAACAATCTCTCAATTTTAAAATAGGTATTCTTGACATCATTATATATCCACCTCTACTATTGCACGATTTGTCATTGCTAGGGCTTGTTCCATCCCTTTTTGTAAAGTGCTTGTTGTTGTGAAATCATTTAAATTTATACCTAGTGTGACAATAGTTTGTGCAATTTCTGGACGGATTCCAACTAGCATACATTTGGCTCCTACTAAACGCACAGCATCAGCCGCTTGAATAATATGATGGGCAACCATCGTATCTACTACAGGAACTCCTGTAATATCTAGTAATACTACTTCTGCTCGATGCTTGACAACTCCCTGTAGCAGGTTTTCCATTATTAGTTTTGCTCGTTCCGTATCAATTGTACCAACTAAAGGCATTACCGAAATTTTTTCAAAAACAGGAATTAATGAAGCAGATAGTTCTTGTAAAGCAATTTTTTGTAAGCTCACTGTTTTTTCCCACACCACAGAATAAGCATCCACAATACTATGGTTTAAAGGCGTAATCCAATTAGTTAATATTTCTCTATGAGATTGGAAACCTTCATCTAAGTACTCCGCTTCGTCCATTTTTTCATAAATTACTTCCGTAAAGTTGGTTAGTGCCTTTAAAACAAAAGAAATAGACCATCCATAACGTACAATTTGAACGGAGAAATCATTTAATTTTGCTGTATATGTCGCTTTTTCTTCCGTTATACTCGAAATCATCAACTCTCCGAATTCACGAACAGTATTATCAACAACTTTATCGGACATAATTTGGAAGAAACGATCATCCTTCTCTTCTTCCATTTTGACTCTCCAGTTTTCTAAAATTTCATCAATATTTTCGTGAATATACGAAGCAATTCTTTTATTCATTGTTTCCCATACATCTCCTTGTTGAATATTAGTAATTATATTGTACAGAATTTCATCTTACTTTACACCTTTTATACATAATTACGTAATCATTAATACTTGTCCACATAAAAAAAAGCAGTTATTCCTTACTGCTATTACAACGTTCTTCTTCGTAAAGCAATTACAATCGGTAATTACTTCCACCACTTATAATCTCACTTTAAAACACAGTTATTCAAACCTTCTATAAATTTACAAACTAACACAAAATTTCTCCCTATTAAAAAACACAATGTGTCTTTGTCGGTTACACATTGTGTTCTTACTATGTATTAAAATTTAACGATACCTAAGCTAATCCCTAAAGCATGATCAACATCTTCCATCACATCTACGTCTAAGTGGGTGATTTTATCCGTGAGTCGAGATTTATCAATTGTTCTTAACTGTTCCAATAAAATAACCGAGTCACGTTCAAAATCGTATTCTTTTGCATTTATCTCTACATGCGTTGGTAACTTAGCTTTTTGAATTTGAGCTGTGATAGCTGCCACAATGACAGTTGGACTAAATCTATTACCGATATCATTTTGTATCACCAAAACGGGTCTGGTTCCACCTTGCTCAGACCCGATTACTGGTGATAAATCCGCAAAAAAAACGTCTCCACGTTTTACGATCAAATTTTCATCCTCCACTTACGAGTCGCTCTGTCGTATGTTGAGCTTCGTATTCTGCATGTAAACACTCCGTACAAATGGATAGATTTATATGAGACATCTCAACATAGCCTTTCATCATCGCTTCTCTTATAAGATTTGCCTGACCATTTTTTACATATTCATTTGCTTGGACACGAACGAAACTTTCTACGCCAGTTAATGATTGTTTTACGGTTTTTACTCCTTCATTAACCAATTGATTTGGAAGCTGAATAATAGCTTCCTTTTTCTTTTTATCACTTACCACAGCAAACACCTCCGACAAAACATTTCCCTATATGACAATATACTTCATCTTACCATTTCTCTAACTGAAATAAAAGACATTACGAGAAATCGTTAGACAAATTATGCATATATTCTTAAATTTTGTCGAAAGTTTATTTGCTATATATCCTAGGAACTCTGTCAGAAAAAGTGCAGCAAACTTCATAAGGGATAGTTTGCAATGCTTCAGCCCATTCTTCTATTAGAATCTCATCATTTCCTTGTTTACCTATTAATACTACTTTTTCACCAATCTTTAATTTTTCATCGAGACGAATCATGCATTGATCCATACAAATTTTCCCGACGATTGGCATTTTCTTTCCTTTTATCAACACTGATTGATTATGTAGTTTTCTTAATAAGCCATCTGCATAACCAATCGGAATTGTTGCAATCCACTCGTCTGATAAAGCTACATAAGAAGCCCCGTAGCCAATGGTTGAGCCCTTCGGAACCTTTTTTATATGGGTAACCTCTGTGTGTACCGTAAGTGCTTTTTCTAACAAAAATGGAAGTTCTCCTTTTACCCAAGGAGACGGTGGTATCCCATACATAGATATACCAAAACGCACAGCATTCCAGTGTTGGTCAGGATATATCAATGCCGCCGCACTATTAGAGGTGTGCACTAAGGCAGGTTTTTGCTCAAATACATTTAATAACTTTTCAAATGTTGAAATTTGTTGTTGGAATAGTGTTTGATCTTGCTCATCTGCGGTTGCAAAATGCGTGAAAACGCCCGTAACATGTAACCAATTTCTTTCTTGAATAAAAGTAAGTGCCTGCTTTAACTCTTTTTCTTCAGTAAAACCAATTCTACCCATACCGCTATCAATCTTTATATGAAGTTTCAAAGGTCTATGGAGATCTCGAGTAGCATTTAGCCACTCATATGAATATGCTGTAAGTGTAATGTTATGTTTGGAAGCCTCTTCTAAGAAAGAGAGCGGAGATGTGCCTAATAAAAGTATATCCGCTTGAATACCAGCTTCCCTTAAGCGCAATGCCTCTTCCGGCGTGGCAACAGCCAGAAGATTAGCTCCTGCTTTTAATGCAGCTTGTGCAACAGCAATATCTCCATGGCCGTATCCATTTGCCTTAACAACAGCTATTACCCCAGTATTTTCCGGAAGTGTTTCCTGGAGTCTTTTTATATTATTTTGTATAGCTTGTAAATTTACTTTTATGAATGTTGGTCGGTAATGCTGTAGCGACATATAGTTCCCTCTTTTAATCAGTTTAAACCGATTATCCTACTAGTGTAATGAAGTAGTCAACCCTAATCACTTTAAACCACCAGTAGTCATTGATGCTGCAACTTCAATCATCTCTTCTTTTGTTAAAGTTGATGAAGCAATAAAGAATGACATTCCATCCTGTTCCCAAGAAAGAGATTGGTCTGTTATGGCACCAATTGCAACCCCTAGGTCAACTGGGTCACCAGGTGAAAATACAGGAATGATAGAAGAATCGCCTTGTACACTTCTATGTTGAATAATTGTAAATTCTTTGTCTCCACTATATGTTAAAATAACTCTCTTTTCTCCGTCCACTTCCATTAATTTTTCATCAATGTTATGAACTTGTTCCCACCCTTTTAACATTGGATAATACGTTTCAAATTCAGTATCATCAATCTCTGCTGATGCCTCTACAGTTTCTTCTGTGTCCTCTGCTTTACCAGTAGGGCTTTGTTCAACCTTATACTCAGCTGCTGCATGTGATTTTCCTAGTGATACTTTATCGAATGTAATATGAATTTGTTCTTCTTTGTTTTCATTTAAGATAGAAACATCCGTTGGTAGTAATGTCTTTTTGTTGATATAAATTTTTTGAAACGGCAGCATGTTTTTGTGGTTATTACTAGTTTTTGTTTCAAAGACATAATTGTCTCCTTCTTCTTTGAAGGTTGCTGTTTTATCATTTTTTATGTCGTTTGCTAGCGATCCGATTAGATACGCTTGGCTATTTTCAGTTGGCCATTTACTTTGGAATTTATACGTTTTGTTCAGTGCTGGTGTTACGACAAATACACCTTCTGTGTTACGAATTATCATTTGTGTATTTTCAGCATTTGTATCCGACACTTCTACTCGGTAAAAATCTGGCTTAGTATGCCAAACTTCCACACCGTACACTCTTGGTTCATCACCTGTTAAAATGCTCATCTCCGCTGTGAGCTCATACCCCTTTGAATCCACCCACTTGTTACTCAGTTTTTTTACAACGTCTTCTTTCGAATCGGCCCCACATGCAGATAGTACTAAGATTGTTAAAAATAAAAATAATAGTTTAGCCACTCGGCTCTTCAATCAGTCCATCCTTTCTATTATCACTGCGTTCATTCATTGTATGTAGATGGACGACCGGTTATGATTGTAGAATTACCTGAGCAGCCGCATAAACTTTTGTATGAGTTATAGAAACAAATCCGTTAACTTCTATTCCCTTAAAGTACAGGATTGGCTTACCGGAAGGTTCTTTAAGAATTTCAATATCTTGAAAACTGCATTCTTTTCCTATTCCAGTTCCTCGAGCTTTAGAAAATGCTTCTTTTGCTGCAAATCTTCCTGCTAAATATTCTATTTGTCTCATCTCTGACAATTCGTGTAATTGAATTCTCTCTTTGTCGGTAAGTATACGCTCTTCAAATTTACGAGTTTTAGCTTGAATTGATTTAATTCTTTCAATTTCAGTTATATCTAATCCAATTCCAATTATCATGAATGTTTCTCCTTTCCAAATATCCTCCTTACAGGATATACTAATAGTAGAAAACTTGAGGTGAAATAATGTTTAGTAGAACAGAAAATTTTAAACAATACATAAAACTATATCCAGTTGTCTCTTCTTTACTTGCATTAAATATAGTTATTCATTTGTTAACTTTAATACCTATTCTTGGTACAAAAATCATTAATTTTGGTGTCCATTTTAACTTATTAATCAGTGAAGGAGAATATTGGCGTCTACTTACTCCCATATTTTTGCATGCTTCTTTTTCTCATTTATTATTTAATATGTTCTCCTTATACATATTTGGACCAGAATTGGAACAAATAGCTGGGAAAACCCGTTTCCTAACTATTTATATGTTAGCGGGATTAGTCGGTAATGTTGCCTCCTACTTGATACACGACTGGAATTACACTAGTCTTGGTGCAAGTGGAGCCATTTACGGCATTTTCGGTGCTTTTGGAGCTTTAGTTTATTATACGAGAAATTTTATGCCACAGCTAAAACAAATTATTATTCCGATTATTGTCATTGGGGTCATTATGACGTTCATTCAACCTGGGATTGGTATCACTGCCCATATAGCAGGGTTGATAACCGGTTTTATACTAGGAATGGTATACTTCCATCCTAAACGTATAGCTACTTGGAAGAAACGACAACGTAAGCTTAAATCTGTATAAGTGAAGAAAAGCTTTCAGTAAATGTCAGTTAAATGACATTAAAATCACATGATCACTAGCTTCCCTAATTTTATATCAATTATAAGGAGCTTCTATCAGTTCATTAACTTGAACTGATTCTACCATCTGACAATAGGCTGTGTTAACTTAATTGATAGAAGTGAAAGGATGCGACTCCAGCGGAGAAGCGTTAGGTGAAGACCCCGTAGCGAAGCGAGAAGGCTGAAGCTACACCCGCGGAAAGCGTCCACCCTTGACCCGAAATCAGTAGTATACTCTTCAAAGTACATGGAGTATCTGAACTTAATACTTTCTAAAAAAAAGAACAGCCCCTATAAAGGCTGTTCTTTTTCTCTATCTATAGGTTCTTTTCTAGTTGGTTCATACCATTCCATAAGGTTTTCTGCATCAGCTTTTTCTATTGATGGGATAGTAGTAGCAGATCCAGTAACACCCGACTTAATAGTAGTTACAATAGAAGAAACATCAGCTTTTTTTTGAAAATACGTAGTACGTTCTGTCATAGCCTGAATACGTTTCTTTTCCATCCATAGAGATACTCTACTAAATAGACGGTACTGTACAACAAGTTGTTTTTCGTCCTTCCAATATCCAGCCGTTTTATGCTGCCATGCCCCCAAAAGAAAACTTAGTGGCAATAGTAATAGAGACATCAATCCAAATGGATAAAAGAAATAACTAACACTTGCCGCAACCGGGATCATCCATAGAAAGTCTAAGCGATAAAAGAACTTTCTGGAGCGCCTAGGAACTCGCGTAAAGTTAGGTTCAAAATGATAATCCGGGAAAATTTGGACAAGAATAGGATTGATTCGGTTCTTTTTAATAAGTGGAATTAATCTGATTTTCTCGTCCTTCTCTGCCAATGAGCCCCCTGCACTGTCTACGATGACAGCTGCATGCCCTGTAAGCTGGCGGAGAGGGTTTTCCACAATACGCACTCCTTGAATGCGCGATAAAGGAATCGTTACCTTTTTCTTTTCTAGTAATCCTCTAGTAATTATAATTTCCTCATCTTCTACCCGAATAGTAAACTCATAGTAATTTATAAACGTTATTGCAACTGATACCATCCAGGCAACAAGTAGTACAAAAAATACAGCTAAAGCTATTAGTAGAGCTCCAAACCTAATAAACATAATAATTTCATTATAAATAGTTTCATATGGGATTAATTCTGAGATCTGCGAGACAAACACAGCTAAACCAGAGAAAAAGACTCCAACTCCACCAGATGTACTAGCTAAAATTAGTAAATCCTTTTGAGACATCCGGAATAAAGGCTTCCGCTGCTCTACTACCTGATTTTCTGATTGTAACGCTTCATTAAGTATATTTAACTCCTTATTCTTGGCGAGACTCATTTCTTTTTTTATTTGTTCGGCTGCTTCTTTAGAAATTGCAGTCAACTCTGCATCCGCTTCTTTCGTTGCTCCCCCACCAGCCGTTTCTACTTTCACCTTTACCAATCCGAAAGGTCTATGAAAGATTCCTTCAGTGTAATTTAAGCTTTGAATACGCTCAAATGGAATATACCTTTTTTTCTTTACGAAAAGACCATATTCAATGCGAAGCTCTTCCTCTTCGAACCAGTAACGAAACCTCTTCCATTTTATGATTCCGCTAACCAACATAGCGATTAATAACACTGCATAAATAATATAGACTATATAGGAGCTCCAACCTTCAGATTCTCCTCTTCCTCCAAATCCATTTACTGCAATAACTACTATTAGAGGTAATATCATTTCCTTTAAAACTTTTACGAAATTAATAACTGCAGATATAGGATGTAATGTAAATTTTTCCTTAGACATCATCTTCCGCCACCCTTGCAAGTACAGAAATTCTACCACGAAGTTCATCTGCTTCCGCAGTTATGAGGGCAGGAATTGTGTGACTAGTTGCAGCAGTTGAAATAGTAATTGATGACAAATCATGTTTCCTCAATATCGGGCCTTGTTCAGTATCTACATGCTGTACACGAACCATTGGCACAAGCGTTCTTTTGACGATAAACAAACCATGCTGCAACTCGATTTCTTGCTCACGCACTTCGTATCGCCAACGAGTCCACCTAATTTTCGGGAATAAATAAATTAATAAATATCCAATGAGTAATATCACTACTCCATCTACTATGTATAGCCATATATATTGTCCCGTGAAATAATTGATAACTCCAGCCCCTATACCTACTAATAAGGCAACCAAGGTTTGAAATATTCCATAAATCCTCCATACACGTAATCCTTTTTCAGATAATCGATTAATTGGTTCTTGTCTCATATTAAACCCCCTCTTTCATCATTGTATACGAAACAGACCCTAAAATGTTTCAGTATCTTACAATTTTCTACACATCCATTTAGATGAAGTCTAATGGTTACTAGTGCGAGACCAGACCATATATCTTAAAAAGAAAAAGGATGAGCTTACATCGAAATGTAAGTTCATCCTTTGAAATTTTGTCTAGCTTCAACACCTAACTCCCCGAGTCGCTTCAGAATTTCGATAAAGGCAAAGGACGCCTTTATGCGAAATCCTTACAGCGCTTATCTGAGCTGCATAGGTGCTTATGCTTTTCAATTTAGTTTTCGCTACGTGATGAGCGAGTTCTTGTGCTGCGTTGAGTCGAGCCGTCACGTGGACCACTGCTACGACGTCCACTAGAGCTTGGACGTGAACCGCCACCTGAACGTGGTCCGCGATCGCCGCTTCCGCCACGACCACCTGATGAACTACGTCCTCCACCACTACTACGGTTACCTTTGTAACCACCGCCAGAACGAGAACCGCCTCCACCGCTACGTTCTCTACGAGCAGGTAGTGGGCGTTCTTCAGAAAGAGAAATCGGAGTATCATCCGGTTCTTTCGTCATTGATTTTAAAGCTGCAGCAATTACATCTACTGCTTCAAATTTTTCAAGCATTTCTTGTGCTAATGGACGATAATCGCCTAAATCATTTTTGTTTACAATTTCAGATAAAGATTCTACTGCTACACGTTTAAGTCCAACTAGTGCTTCATCTGAGCTTGGAGGGATTAAAGCTTCCATACGTTTTTTCGTTGTATTCTCAACGATACGTAAGTATCCCATTTCTCTTGGTGTTACGAATGTTGTAGCGATACCACTTTTACCTGCGCGTCCTGTACGACCTATACGGTGAACATAGCTTTCAGGATCTTGTGGGATATCAAAGTTATACACATGTGTTACGCCAGAGATATCTAATCCACGTGCTGCTACATCCGTTGCAACAAGAATATCAATTTTATTTGATTTGAATTGTTTTAATACAGACATACGTTTCGCTTGGCTTAAATCACCATGAATTCCTTCTGCAAGGTAACCACGAATGCTTAGTGCATGTGCTAATTCATCTACTCTACGTTTTGTGCGACCAAAGATAATCGCAAGCTCTGGTTGATGTACATTTAAAATTCTTGAAAGAACATCAAATTTTTCACGCTCAGTAGCTTTTACGTAGTACTGTTCAATATTTTCAACAGTCATTTCTTTCGACTTAATCTTTACTTCAACTGGATCTTTCATGAAGCGATCAGCAATTTTACGAATTGGTCCTGGCATTGTAGCAGAGAACAATAATGTTTGACGCTCAGGAGGTACGCTTTCTAAAATTGTGTTGATGTCTTCGATGAATCCCATGTTAAGCATTTCATCTGCTTCGTCTAAGATAAGTGTTTGAACTTGATCAAGCTTCAAAGTACGACGGTTGATATGATCAAGAATACGACCAGGTGTCCCAACAATAACTTGAGGTTTGTTTTTTAGTGCACGGATTTGACGCCCAATTTCTTGTCCACCGTATACAGATAATAGACGAACCTTTTTGTCATATCCTAATTTATAAAGCTCTTCCGAAACTTGGATTGCAAGTTCGCGTGTTGGAGCGATGATTAACGCTTGGATATTCGGGTTTTTAGTATCAATTTTTTCAATCATAGGGATACCAAATGCAGCAGTTTTACCTGTTCCTGTCTGTGCTTGACCGATAACATCGCGTCCACCCATAGCATGTGTAATAGTACCTTCTTGGATTGGTGTAGCTTCTTCAAACCCCATACGTTGTACGGACTTTAATGTAGAAGCGCTAATATTTAATTCTGAAAAATTTGTCAAAATTTTAATCTCCTTTTTGTTTGTTTTGACAAATGGTTACATTTTCAGATGAAATTGCGGCAAATTCGAGCCTATACGAGGAACGTTTCCGTTACTTAAAATTCTCTGTGGTTTTAGATCAGAGGGGTCTTATATAAAGGGAAAGCCCGGTCTTTTGCCGAGCGGTCTGTTAATGAGTGATCGTGCAATACTACTTCAACAAACCGTTATGTTCAAAAAAAAGTACTCTTCAATAAACGCTGAAGAGTCTTCACACAAAATGTATCCATTGCTCTAAACGTAGTATATCATGCAACAAACTCAGTTGCAATGAATAAGCAACTGTTATAATTATTAGTTAATTACTTGTAGTCTCTTCCTCCTCTTCTTCCTTTAAAAATTTTAAAGCAGTGTTATACCAATCTTCGCAGTCCTCGCTATAACAAATATGGTGTTTCCCTGATTCCGAATAGACTATTTCCTTTTTCAAAGATCCAATTTCATCGTAGATAAACTGGGCAGTCGAGTAAGGTACAATACCATCTTTTTTGCCTTGAACTATATAGACTGGTACTGTAATTTGACCATAATAGGGCTGAACTATACGTACTAATCGCATAAATTCTAACGTCGCAGGAATTGGAGTTCCTTTCACTTTGTAACTGTATTGTTTATATAAAGAGTTTTCTTCGAGCCTACCTACCACTGCTTCTTTGGCTATATCCTTTATATCTTGTAAAAGCTGTGCCGGATATATGTACTTCGCTGCAGCACTTAATAAAACAAGCTTATATATTGGATAACGATTCGCTAAGTACATCGCAATAATTCCACCCATCGAAAAACCTACAATAATTACACGGTCTACTTCCTTTTGCAGTTGCCTAAGAGACTGTTCCGCTGTCATCATCCACGATTCTGCGGTTAAATTCTTTAGTTCCAGCGTTTCCCCATGACCAGGTAATGTAGGGACAACAATTTCCCAGTTTGTATGAACTTTCAAATAGTCAACAAATGGTTGAATCTCATATGGTCCACCTGTAAAACCGTGAATACCTAATATGCCTGTTTTCATTGTCCCCACACCCGTCTTATTATTTTTGGAACGGCTCAATAACTCTTTCTAATTGCATTCCCCTTGAACCTTTCACTAAAACAATAGAGCGGTCATTAATTTTATTTCTTAAAAACGAAACAAGTTTTTCTGTGTCGTCATTGACCCAAATGAGTTGTTCGTCTGTAAATTGATCTACCAGTTTGTTATACAGCCATTCCATCCGTGGCCCATATAAACACACTCCCACAAATCTCTTATTTGAAATAGATTTACTTATGTCTTCATGATATTGCCGCTCATTTTCTCCAAGCTCTAGCATATCACCTAATACAAGCCACTTTTCAGTTTTAATAGATGACTTTTCAAGGAATGAAATTGCAGCAAGCATGGAAGTCGGAGCCGCATTATAAGCATCGTTTATGAAAATTGCATCATTTACTCCTTCGATCACCTGCATACGCATATCAGTCAAAACTATTTGTTTTAAAGATTTACGCATCTGCTCTGCAGTTAATCCAACTTCTTTTCCGATTAGCAGTGCAGCAAGTGTATTTTTTACTTGATGCTCACCTAACACAGGAATAGACATTGTCTCGTTTAGCTCTCCTTCAACACGGAAGGCACTTCCTTGCTCAGTAAAGTTTACTTCAGCAATACGTAAATCATTTTGTTCCTGAACACCAAATGATTTCGCCTGTACATTGGGATTTTTCTCCACAAATGGTCGAAGTAATGGCTCATCCCCATCATAGAATAGTTGACCAGCGGCATCTAATCCTGCAATGATTTCAAATTTTGCTTTTGCAATACCTTCTCGAGAACCAAGATCTTGCATATGAGCTTCCCCAATATTTGTAATGACTACATATTTTGGCTTAGCCAAATTTGATAAAAACTCGATTTCTCCAAAGGAGCTCATACCCATTTCGAGCACTGCAAACTCTGTATCTTCCTCTAGAGAAAGAATAGTTAATGGTAATCCTAGTTCATTATTAAAGTTACCCTCTGTCTTTTTTACACTAAAATAAGGCGACAGCATACCTGCTACTAAATCTTTTGTGGATGTTTTACCATTCGACCCAGTAATGCCGATAAACACCGAGTGTAATTCTGCTCGATAAGCTCTTGCCATTTGCTGGAGTGCCTCTTCGCCACTTTCCACGAACAAAAGCGGAACGCCCTCAGGTGGATTCGGTTCGTCCTTCAACCAAAGCGATGCTGCTGCTCCTTTTGCAAAAGCATCTTGAACAAACCGATGCCCATTTACTTGTTCTCCACGAAACGGGATAAACAAATCGCCTGGTTTAATTGTTCTTGTATTTATCGAAACTCCCGTAACGACCGGATTATCGTCTGTTTTCTTTTGAATGTGTAACCATTCTGCTATATTTGCTAATGTTTTTTTCACTCGGTCACTTCCCGTCTTTCGAGTGTTCAAGCTGCTGTTTTTCTTCATGGCGTTCAATTGCCAAATGGATAAGTTCTTCTATTAGACCCGGATAAGAAAGTCCCGATTCCATCCAAAGCTTTGGATACATACTGATTGGTGTAAAGCCTGGCATTGTATTTACTTCATTGATAATGACCTCTTCTTGATCCGTTACAAAAAAGTCTGCCCGGACAAGTCCCGAACAATCCAAAATTTTAAATGCACGAATTGCAGCATCCTCTAGTTTATCTTGAAGCTTTTCAGAAATATTAGCAGGGATTGCGTAATTCGTCGTACCGTCCTCATATTTTGCTTCGTAGTCATAAAAATCCTTAGTTGGTAGTACTTCTCCCGCTACTGAGCATCTTGGTTCATCATTTCCCAGAACACTCATTTCAATTTCACGAGCAAATATCCCTTGTTCCACAATAATTTTACGGTCATATTTAAAGGCATATTCAACCGCTTTAATAAGTTCTTGTCGGTTTGTAACTCTACTAATTCCAACACTTGATCCAAGATTGGCAGGCTTTACAAATAAAGGCCACTTTAAGTTTTCTTCTATATTTTGTAGTAATGCATCCTGATTCTTTTTCCACTCTTTACTTATGAAATAGACATAAGGAACTTGTGATAAGCCAGCTTGCGCAAATAATTGCTTCATAACCACTTTATCCATTCCTGCAGCAGATGCTAATACCCCATTACCTACATACGGTAAATTCAATACTTCTAACAATCCTTGTACCGTTCCATCTTCCCCATTAGGTCCGTGCAAAAGAGGGAAAATAACATCTAGTTGAGTGGTATCGTCTCCTTGTTGTGGAAGGAAACTAGAAATGGTATTAGGAGTTGTTATTTCATTGCCAAATTTTAGAGATTCTATTGACTCTACCGGCGCAGTTAACTGACCTTCTTTTCTCCATTCACCTGTTTTAGTGATGAAAATTGGATATACTTCATATTTTTCAAAATTGATCGCTTGTGAAACTGCTCTAGCAGTAAGTAGTGACACCTCATGCTCTGCAGATTTCCCACCATATAATAAGCCTACTTTTATTTTCATAAGTTAAAATTACCTCCATGTTTTGGATATTATTAGTTTATCACGGACAGCCTTAATAGTTGAGTATCTAACCGAACAATTTAAGACCCACTACTCCCATGATAATACAGCTTAGAAAAAACAATTTCTTTCTACTTTTTTTCTCCTGAAATAAATACATCCCGAGAAGTACACTTCCCGCAGCCCCAATTCCTGTCCATACTGCATAACCAGTACCGACCGCTATATCCTTTAAGGCTAATGATAATAAAAAGAAACTTAAAGAAGCAGAAATGACCGTGAGAATCGTATATTTAACATTTTTGAAACCATCCGATAACTTCATATTAATAACAAAAGCCACTTCAAATAAACCAGCAATTATTAATAAAAACCACTCCATCAGGCCACCTCCTCTTCATCATCCACCAATTTTAGACCGATGATCCCAAAAAGGAGAACAAATAAAAAGAATAGCTTTCCAGCACTTACTTCTTCTTGAAACCAAATAATTCCTACAATAGCCGTGCCTGCTGCTCCAATACCTGTGAATATAGCATATGCTGTACCTATCGGAATCGTCTTCATAGCTTTAGCAAATAGGAAAAAGCTCACGATTAAAAATATAATCGTTACAATAGAAGGAATGAGCTCCGTAAAGCCATGGGCCTCTTTTAAACCAATTGCCCATATTATTTCTGTTAATCCTGCAATTATTAATAATATCCAGGCCATGCTTTTCACCTCACCACATAATAAACGCCCCTGCCTCTTTCACTTGGCAAAAGCGTTCTCTTTATACTTCTATTAGTACATCTACCGGTTTAGCTATATGTAACTTCAAATCCTCCAAAACTTCATCTGGAAAAATATTCTCAGGAAGAATACGAATTTCTATACCATAATGAGATTTATCTGTTTTGAACAACGACATTAACACACCATCTTCAAATAGCTCGTTATGTTCGGTTACCTTTTCAGCAGACAATCTTGGTAGAACGATATTGTTCTTTTTACGCCAAAAAGCTGTTGACTTTGATTTATCACTAATTAGCCCTGTAACGACATTTGCAACTAATTGGTTGAAGTCTTCCATGTCTCGGAAATAGATTTTTGTAATTTTCTCACCTTCATCCGATAGATAGACAAATCTATTTTGCAGGTGATGATAGAAGGGCGATCGAAAAGCTTCTTTTTTATGTGCTATGTATAGTAGCTCTGCTTGTTCTTGAGGAGAGAGCATATTTAATTTGCGCTCATCTTCAAAATCCATAAAGCAAACTTCAAAGGGCCCTTCAGTAAAATCCTTTACAAAATGGTTGTATTGCTCAGGAACTATAAATTCAAGCTGCGTATGCATATTAAAAGAAGCATCATCATAGCTATGTTTTAGCAACAAAAGAGCAGACAAGTCAGAGAAATTCCTTATAAATTGTTGAACCGTTATTCCGCTAAACAGAGCAAAATGCTCTACCTCATTTACGTGAACATATAAATGTGTGAAATACTCATCCATATCTCTCACTTCTTTCTTTGCCACTAAAATCACTCCTTTATCTGTTCATATAATAGCATGATTTATATAAGGAAACATCTTTAATCCCTTTCACGTCTCTATTAAACCAGCAAGCAAAAAGTATTAATATACGTTATAATAGGTGAAGGAAATTTGAAGGAAACATAGGTGACTTACATGGAGAACAAAAAAGGCTTTGCTGATCGTTTTGATTGGACACTTGCTTTTATTATATTATTATTTCTTATCATTAGCTTACTTGCTATTTCGTCAGCACAAACCTCTGGACAATATGCAACAAACTTTATACCCAAACAGCTATTTTGGTATGTTGTCGGTTCCATTATCATTGGGTTTGTCATGTTTTTTGAACCAGAGCAATATAAAAAATTATCCTGGTATATATACGCAATTGGCGTATTTTTACTTCTTGTTCTTTTCATATTACCTGATTCATTAGCTTTAGTTGAGCCAAGAAATGGTGCGAAGAGTTGGTTTCACTTACCTGTTGGTGATATTCAGCCTGCTGAATTTATGAAAACCTTTTATATATTAGGACTTGCCCGGTTAATCACGATTCATCATGAGAAGAATCTAATCAAGACAGTAAAGACAGATTTAATTTTGCTAGTTAAAATTGGAGTAACATTAATTATTCCCCTAGCTTTTATCCTTACACAACCTGACCTAGGTACCTCTTTAGTGTTCTTGGCAATTACGATAGCTTTAATAATCGTAGCCGGAATTACGTGGAAGATTATACTTCCTATATTTATGGGTTCAATTGTAACGGGAGGAACACTACTTTATTTCGCCCTTTATCAACAAGACTTTTTGACTAATACTTTTGGCTTTAAAGGATACCAATTCGCTCGTATATATTCTTGGTTAGACCCCTATTCTTATGCATCAGATGAAGGAATGCATTTAATCACTTCTTTAAATGCCATCGGCTCTGGAGAGATTTTCGGTAAAGGTTATGGAGAACGTATTGTGTATGTTCCAGAAAATCATACCGACTTTATATTTGCCGTTATTGGAGAGGAATACGGTTTCGTAGGGGCAAGTATTGTTGTTAGTCTTTACTTTCTACTTATTTTTCATTTGACGAAAATTACACTTCAATTAAAAGATGCATACAGTACTTATGTCTGCGCAGGAATCATCGCAATGATTACATTCCATGTATTCGAAAATATTGGCATGACTATTCAATTATTGCCGATTACAGGTATACCTCTACCATTTATTAGTTACGGTGGTAGTTCGCTCATGGGAAATATGTTAGCCATTGGTTTAGTATTTAGTATGAAGTTTCATCATCGGACTTATATGTTTGCAAAAAACGAAGACGATTGATTATAGTGCGAGTGGAAAATTGGTTTACACCATTTCTACTCGCTTTTTTGTTGCTACAGAAACCTTTCTCTAATCATAACGTTTAATATTATACCCAGGAGGATGATTATGGAAATGAAGGAAGTAATAAGAGAGAAAAGAATTGATGAACTTGATTACAAAAGGGGTTTTGCATTATTAGGGATTATTCTAGTTAATATACTTGCACTACTAAACATAGGTATTCCAGAACCAAATACGTTGGACGCAAGCTACCAGAAGTTTTTATATTTATTTGTAGAAGGTAGATTTTTTACAATATTTTCATTTCTATTTGGGCTAGGCTTTTATCTATTTATTTCTCGCTCATTTGCCAGAGGTGAGAAAGCATACATTCTTTTTACACGAAGATTAGTAATATTGTTGATTTTGGGAGTAGTCCATTCAATGTTCCATCCAGGAGAAGCATTATTGTTTTACGCAATTATCGGTATTATTATACTACCGTTTTATAAAGTAAATAAAAAAATAAACCTAGTAATTAGTCTTGTATTATTAATAGTATTTGCAGTTCTGGCAACTAAAATACTCCTAATAATTCCACTAATGTTATTAGGGTTAGTTTGTGGTCAATACCGTGTATTCGAAAACCTTGTATCTAAAACAAAACAAATAATGCTTTTTACGATTCTTACTTTAGCAGCTAGTGTTATTGGTTTTTATATTCAATATCAAAGTATACCCTCGCAACCATTCATCAACATGATATTTATGGAGGCTGATGGTACTTATGATCAAGCAAGTACATTTTTAAGAATAGGCATAACTATTGGTCCTTTATTATCAGCTTTTTACGTTGGGCTACTGTTATTACTATTGCGATTTAAAGTATTCCAACGACTATTAACACCATTAAAATATTACGGACGTATGGCATTAACAAATTATTTAGGACAAACGATCTTTATCTTAATAGCAGGAAAGTTATTCATCACACCTCAACTCAGCTATATAGATACGCTACTAATATGCATTACCGTTTACGCTATACAACTAGCTTTCAGTATGGTATGGCTACAGTTCTTTAAAATGGGACCTCTAGAATGGATATGGAGGATAATTACTTATTGGAAAGTGATACCGATTAGAAGAGGTTAATTGTATTTTGTGTTACAGCAGGTCTTGGCCTTGGACTAGATAAAAAGAAGGTGACTCTAACTCCATTTCGTAATGAAGTTTCAAGTCACCTTCTTTTTAGTTTTGTGCGTGAGGACTTTGCGCTGGTGGTGCTAAAGCTTTAAGTAGGTCAAGTCTAGATTTCGTCATTGTAACAGTAACACCAAGCTTTGAAAGATTACTAACAATTTTCTTTAAATCAACTTCCTTTGCCATTGAATCCACCTCGTCCTTCTATCTAATAATTACGATTTTCTCTAAAAAAAGTTTCTTTTTAAAACTAATTTAATTTATTTTATTATACCACTTTTTACCTAAGTTGAATCTTTCAATTTTGTTACATATATTATGGACTTGTAAACCATGCTAATTCCTAAAGGAGTGAATGGTTTGAATATAAAAGATGTAATGAGTAAAGAAGTAGTAACCTGTAATCCTCAGGACTATGTGAGCGAAGTAGCAGATCAGATGCGTGTGTTGGACATAGGCTGTTTACCTGTAGTCAGTAACAAAAAATTAGTTGGAATGATTACGGATCGAGATATCGTGACAAGGTCGGTAGCCAAGGATATAAAAAGCAAAGTGGAGGATGTTATGACCAAGACCGTTATCTCCGTCTCCCCTGAAGATTCTACAGCCGATGCTTCTATTGTTATGGCGCGCAATCAAGTTCGGCGACTTCCTGTAATGGAGGATGGTAATCTCGTAGGCTTTGTCTCTTTAGCGGATTTAGCTTTTCCTTTCCCACATGTCCAAGAAATTTCAAATGCTATGGAAAGTATATCCGAACCACGGTAATTCTAAACACACAAGCTATCCTAAATCAGGATGGCTTTTTATATTTCTCCATATGTCGATTAGTAATACCGCAAAACCATTTACCCCGGTTTCTGTCATAATTCCTACTACCCGATTACAACGTGTCAAACATAATAAAAACGTGTAATATATAGTATAGAAGAATTGCAGAAAGCAGGTTCGATGCATGAATAAGATTATATTTATACTAATGTCTATCCAATTTTTAGTTTATCTCGGCTTTGGAATTATTATTCCCGTACTGCCAGAGGTTATTTTAGAGCAAGATTATAATGAAATTCACGTAGGTGGTCTATTGACGGTTTACTCGTTAGCTTCCTTCTTCACGGCTCCATTATGGGGAATGCTATCAGATCGTATTGGACGAAAAACGCTTATTTTAGTTGGTTTAGTAGGATTCAGTTTAAGTTTTTGGTTGTTTTCATTATTTTTTAATTCGCTTTTCATGCTTTACTTATCTCGTGTAGTGGGAGGATTATTTTCCGGTGCTTTATATACCGCAGTTACGGGATTTGCAGCTGATTTGTCAAATGAAGAGAACCGTAATAAGTATATGGGATTCCTTGGCATGTCAATTGGTTTAGGTTTTATTTTTGGTCCAGCAATCGGAGGAGTATTAGGGCATATAGATTTGGCGCTTCCATTTACAGCTTCAGCGATTTTATTGCTCGTGATTTTTGTTTATGCTTTAATCATTTTAAAGGAACCAGAACGTACGGGGGAAGCGAATAAACGCGCACTACTTCCGAAGGGCGCTTCTAGTCTATGGAGTTACCGTATTAGATATCTATTCTTATTTTCGTTCATGGTGACGTTTTTACTAGCAGGTCTTGAAGCAACGTTCCAGTTATTCCAGATCGAAAGAATTGAAATTACTCCACTACAAATCGGCTATTTGTTTATGTTCAGTGGATTTGTCGATGCAGCAATTCAAGGTGGAGTCGTACGTCGCATTAAAAATGGTACGGAAACAAAATGGTTATTATACGCGCAAGTTGTAACAGCGGTTGGATTATTTTTGACTGTCTTTACTCAAAGTATTTTCTGGGCTGGACTTTCTTTATGTATATTCACCGCAGGAAATGCATTAGCACGAACTACAATTGTCTCGCTAACTACAAAAGAATCAGGTGGACGCTATGGTACAGCTGCCGGAATGTCATACTCAATGGATAATCTAGGTCGAATTATCGGTCCGTTATTATTCGCTTGGTTATTTACAATGCAACCCGACAATATTTACATGTTATCCGGAGTGCTCGCAATTCTTTCTATAGGTTTAATTTTTGCATACCGTAAGTCAACTAAGTCATTGAAAGATGTTACGTGAAATGAAAACAGGTGAAGGAAAACGAATCGTTTCCTTCACCTGTTTTTTTATGGATTAAGCACCCTCGTAAATGGTTCGCGCACACGCCAAGCTTCTCGTATAAGTATGGAACTCTCTCGCATCACAAAACTTGATCAGCTCTCCGTTTTCAAGTACTCTACTTTTTTCTGTCCGAGCTCTGGATGTGCGGCTCTAACTACAGATGGTCTTGCCAAGAATAGAATTACTAATATCAACAAAACGCTTGAAACAATTAAAATACCTTCCGCTGGGAAGACGTCATATAAAAATCCAAATAACACCATACCAATTGGCATAAGTGCCATTGCACATGTTTCTATTATCGAGAATACGCGTCCCTTATAATCATCCTCTATCACTTTCTGCATCATCACCTGTATTGGAGTGTTTGTTATAATCATTGATGCTCCAAAGAAAAACATTAACGCGACATAAAATACAACTATTACTGTATAGGACATATCGATCAACAACGGTATAGAAACCACTCCAATAATAACACCCATGAAAACAATGCTCCATTTAGATACTAGAAACGGAAATTTCAATTCCTTACGTGCAGAAAAATAAATTGACAATAGAAGCATCCCAACTGCAAATGCCCCCTCTGTAAAACCAAAGTGTTGAGCACTAATCTTCAATTTTTCAATGAGGATAAATGAGTATCCTACCTGATAGGCACCAAACAAAAAGTTGATGAATAAGGAGATAACAACCATTGTTTTTAAAATAGGTTTTTTCATTAAGTAACGGAAGCCTGCTTTCATACTCTCTAGCATTGGTTCCTTCGGTTCACCTTCCACTACTTCTTTTCGCTTCGCAAATAAATTAAAGTCCATCGTGGATTCCAAGATTACAGCGATAATCGAGGCCGCCATATACATTATTAGAAATACCGGCATAGAAACAGCTCCGTAGAGAAGTCCTCCTACCGCCGGGCTACCAATTGCCGCAAACGAAATGGACATTTGATTAAGCGACATCGCTTTCTGAATTCGCCCTTCATCTACTAATCCAGTAATAGACGAACTGAAAGTTACCCCAGAAAATAGAGAAGTCAACGATAAAATCACGGTAGTACTATAAATCGCAATTAAAGATAAACCCATCGTCATACTCACAATAAGTAATCCTCCAATTGCAATTGTCGTAGCAATCTGGGAAACGATGACAATCATTTTACGAGAATATTTGTCTGCAGCATATCCTGCAAACGGCGCAACTAGCGTCCTCGGTAAAAAATTACAAATTAAATTTAACGCAAAACTAGATGCAGATCCTGTTAATTGCAAAATGTAAAAGCTAATTGCAAACGAATACACCTGTGCACCAAAAGTCGAAACTAACTTACTGATAGTAAACGTCCACAAGTGATATGTGGCTTTTTTAAGCTTTAATACTTCTTCCATCTTCCCTACCCCTTTGTTTTAAGAATTATCCAAAAGTTTAATCTGATTAAACAAAGAGTAACATAATTATCCTTTCAATTCAACTAAAAGTTTAATATAATTAAACTAAATAAGAGGTGAAAAAATGTCCACATTAGGCGAACGCATTCGTACATTACGTAAACAACAGAAACTGACGCTTGAAAATTTAGCAGGCACAGAGTTAACTAAAGGCATGCTCAGTTTAATAGAAAACAACAAAGCAAATCCATCTATGGAAAGCTTAAACTATATCGCTTCACAGCTTGGTGTTGAAGTAACTGAGTTACTGGAAGAAATAAGCGGACAAGAGTTGCGAAATGTAATAGATCAAGCAGAATTATTACTCAACACAAAGAATTATGAGTTTGCAGATGAAATTGAACAGGTAAAAAATCTAATAGAACCATATATACCAAAACTAACTCAGGGATATGAGTCAACGCGATTACTCGACATTTACGGAAGATGCTTGGCTTATTCTTCTCCGGACGAGTCTGTTGCGTTGCTGAAGAAGGTTGCAAGAATGTATGACGACTTGCACTTGATAACTAAAAGCGCTGATATAGGGAGAAATCTTGCAATAATTCCATTTATGAATCACCACTATCAAGTAGCACTGGATGTTTTATTAGAAGAACGAAAAAAACTGGAAGACAATCCACTTTGGGTTGATCCATTATCGCGCATGGATTATGACTATTTAGAAGCAGTACTATACTTTGCAGTTGGCAAAAATGAGGAGGCCATTCAAGTGATGAATGATGCTATTCTCTATTGCAATGAACATAAAATATTTAAACAAATAGATAATCTATTTAGACTAGCATCAACACATGCAATGATGGAAGAAAACATAGAAAGAAAAGATTATTATTTAAAAAAACTGGAAGCCTATAGCGAATTTGCGGATGATGAGGATTCTAAAGCTTTTATACATTATGCAAATCTACATTACTTAAATACATACAAAAAAATGTATATAGAAGCAGATGCTTTATACCACAAATACTCTCTTGACCAGGTAAATATAAAGTTATTTACTCACTACTTCCAACTTGAAAGAGCTAAAACTTTATACGGATTAGGAAGAGTTATTGAGGCATTGGAGAAATTTATCGAGGTGAAAATTCCTGACGTCGTCCACCATCCAATCGATTTATCTATTTTCTATGAAAAGGATGCATACATTGCATTATGCTATCTAGAACTAAACCAAGTTGAAAAGGCAGTATCTGCTGTAAAAGTTGCAATGACCAACATTGAAAAGATGCCAGACACACCATATAAAAAATTTATCCATACTACGCATGAGAAAGTAATGATGCGTTTATAGGGGGATCAGATTATTAATGAAAGAAAAGAGACTGGGATAGAAGTAGTGATTTTATTGGTTAAGGAGGAAGATTTACTAAATAATGGATATTCAATAGAATTGATTGGAATGGAGGGGCGACTCCTACGGGAATAGCGTGACGCCTGAGATTACAGGCTCAGGCCACGCCCGTGGAAAGCGTCCCTGGAATGGAAATCAATTTTGTGCACATCAAAAAAACAGCATTTTTCTCACAGAGAAAAATGCTGTTTTGGGGTTCTGTCCTAGCCTCTTACTTCGTAGCCGTTGTTTTCCGTTACGGCGGACGCTTTCCTGGGGGCACGGGTCGAGCCTGTAGTCTCTCCCACGCACTTATCCCCTAGGATTCGCCGCCTTCACTCCAAACAACTAATATCTCTTCTATATCAAGTAACCCCTGCATAATTTCAAGTTTAAAAAAGGAGAGCTTCTGTTAAAATTTAAGTATCCTACTACCAAATTCTAAATGAAAGAACTTATTCGTCAGTGCTTCGTTCGCTTCCGTTGCCAGTTAGTAGAAGAGAAGCTAATTGATCAAGAGGCGATTTTTATCGACGGTACAAAAATAGAAGCGAACACCAATAAATTCACGTTTGTCTGGAAGAAGTCCGTTAAAGGCATCATTCCATTCTTACTGGTGAGAGGGTAAATCCTTGCCTCCATATTTCCAAAATAAAGAGAAAAACGTGAAATTGAGTTACTGATTTCACGTTTTTCAAGTTCATAGACTAATTTTGTCCCAGCCACTTTTATTATTTGGACCTCATACTAAAAAATTTGTTTTCAAAAAGGCGTAAGAAATTATACAAAATTAATAATGATAAGTACGGTAGTTGTCCAGCCAATCCATAAACTTCACCCATGCAACTTCAAAATCTGGTTGAATACAGGATACCTGCAGTAGATTCTTTGCGATTAAGTAATCGCTTTTATAGTGAAGATCAAATCCGGACATTCTTGCGTCCTCTGCTAGGTGTGGAAAATTATCCTCTTTCCATGTAAATATCATCGGATAGTGATTATCTGAAAGTAATTCAATCCCATGCTTGTACACTTCATCTTCGATAAATTGCATGCGACTATGCAATAAATTGTACCTCATTCCATTTTCATAGGCCTTTAACGCAACTTCTAAACTATGTACAAACTGAGAAGGCATCGTAAAAGGTGTCGCATTATTCACGCTCAGTCCCAGATCTAAATACGAAGGAATATCACTGCTCGATGTTATCTCGGTGTTTGCAAATACAAAAGCTAAACCGCTCATTGTTCCAATGGCTTTACCGCTTACACCTGTTGCGAGATATACTCCTTCCAAGTTAAATGGAAGTGCTCCAAATGAACTTACACAATCCATACAAAGCAATACATTATAACGGTTACATAAGACCTTCATTTCTTCCAGGCTATTTAACATACCAGTAGATGTTTCGCCATGAACCATTAAAAGCCAACTATAAGCACCTGTGGCAAGCTTTTCTTCAATTAACATTAGATTATGTGGGCTTCCCCATTCAAAAGACGACACATCAAAAGATAAACGCCAACGTTCCGCTTGTTTTTCCAACCGGTCACCAAAGGCACCATTTTTAACGATTAAGCCCTTCTCTCCTAACACATGTATCTGTGCAATCATCGCCTCATTTGCAAGCGTACCACTACCTAACAACAAATGGGCATACTTGGCTCCACTCATTGACAGTAGGTTTTTCTTCACTCTTTCTAGCATGACCTTAAACTCATGTGTTCGATGTGATATAGGCCTAACTGTAAATGCTTGCTGAATTGCTTCAGACTGCTGTACAGGTCCCGGGTAAAAAGAATATCTTTTTTGTTTAAATCGAGCAGCAACAGAAAGCTCAAACCGATCCCTTGTTAATACCATCGGAATATACTTTGCTTCCTCCGTTCCTACAGGGTCTGCAAACGGTTCAAAGCCAAGCTGATTATATAGTTTCTGTTCCCTTACCGTACCAGATATTACCGCTGCTCCATATCCATTTTCATAAGCATAATCGGATAGAGCACGTGCAAGATAATAAAAGACTCGCCCATTTCGATGCGCTTTATCCACCGCCAGCAATCGTACTTCACATAGCTGTCCGTTTAATGCATCCTTTGGCAGAAATTCCTCCACTGAACCAAGCTTTAAATCTAAAGAAAAGGGACGGGTAGCTTTAAATGCCACCATCCCTGCTAGCTCCTGATCCTTTAGTACAATAACATATACGTTTTCATGATGGAACGCATCGACCCGCATCCCACTGGGATCGGGCTCATGTTGAGGAATCTCCTCCACAAACGTTTCATAATTCAGTCGTGCAATCGCTTCAAACTCTTTTTCTGTACGTGCAATTTTACACCAATACATCCCTATCTCCCCTATCTATTCGCTGGAATGATAGCGTTCCGTTCTTTTTTCCAATAAAGTAATCCCTACCACTAATAGTACTACTGCAATACCTACCATCATACTAACATACGTCCAAACACTACTTAAAGTTCCCTCATATACCGTTACTCGTTTCATAGACTCCATTGCATAATAAATAGGAGAAATCCATTTCATCGCAAGTAACCCTTCTGACTGAACTATTTCTAGAGGCCAGTACGCCCCACCAATCATTGCAAAGGCTACTGCTACAAGTGAAATAATAATACTGCTCTGACTTACTGTTTTCACTAAAGAAATAACAAAAACAGAAAACGCCATTACAAGCAATACATAGAAAGCAGCAATGATTATTACTTTCCAAAAACCATCGTACATATTGGTCCCTAACACATAGCGGAAAACGAACAGGACTAACAGCATTTGAACAAACCCAATAAAATAGCTAAATGAAAGATGACCAAAGTATAATTGGAATCTACTAATCGATGCTAGTTTCAATCTGTTCCATACACCTGTGCGCTTATCATCCAATATAAATTGAACATTAATAGACACCGTATAAAAAACAAAAAATAACATAAAACCAAACAAGCTTTGAAGAGCATTATCGTAACGAAAAACCTCTGACTCATCCATTGCCTCTGTTTGTAGGAGGAATGCCTGTTTTTCTTGCAGACTCACTTCTAAATCAGACCATGCACTCTCTCCACCTGCCAAGATTACTTGTTGCTTAAAGCTTGCATCGCTATAAGCCGATTCAACTATAAGAGTTAGATTTCTCACACTATCTGAATCTGAGGCAGAAAAAATGGTGTAGGATGCTTCTTTCAACACAATTCCGATCATTCGAATATCTTCTTTTGCTTTTTGTTTTAACTCCTCTTCTGTAGTTTCTCTAAGGGAATATCCTCCCTCTTCTTTTAGTCTTTCTAGTACGGCAATACTCAGCTCAGAGTCATCCACTGCTACTGATACACTCATCTTCCCATTACTAGTGCCACCTACCAAATATGCCATCACCAAGGTCATTACCGTCATCATAATTAAAACGGTAGGCTTACGTATTAAGTTTTGAAATCTAGCAATCCATATTCCCGTCATTCTGTTACACCTCTTCTCGGAAAGAAAACAATGGAAAGTAATACGCACACAACGACCAGTAAATATATTGCATACATAAATGGCCAAATAACTGATAAATCTTGACCTTTTTGTATAGATAGTATGGCGGACATCGTTGCACCATTGGGAGTTAAATCCCCAATTTTCCCAAGTATTTCTGAGATGTCTCGAATGTTAAAGAAAGATCCACCTAGGAAAGAAAATACTGTAATGAATATCCCGTTGAATACATTTGCAATACCTTCTGTTTTTGTTCGAAACTGGAGAGTTGTCATTAAAGCTGATAATGCACCAACAAATACACTATAACTAATAACAATAACCGCCATTCCTTCTAAACTGATCCATTCTATTCCTAATACAAACATACCAAATAAGAGCATAATAGCTTGTTGGATAAAGGCTACAAGAGTTCCTGTGAAGAAAATCGAAAGTGTGTATAAAATAGGAGAGACTCCAGCCAATAAAATACGGTCATATACTTTCCACTGCACTTCCTGCAGAGCAAAGCCTGCTAGAAAAGCAGGAATATATAACGCAAACATCACTAGCATCCCAACGGTGTAGTAAATAGATGCAGGAATCTTCCGCTCATTAGACTCTAAAACTTGTTCTATTTTCTCAACACTATTGACACTACTCATTACTTTCTCGGGTGATAAACCTGCATCTAAAAGGGCCGCAGATTGCATATATCCACTTTTCCAATCAGCTAGTACTGATTCGATTATGGCAGCACGAATGTCATTATCTTGGTTTAAGTATAAGGATAGTTCTGCAAAGTCAGCGTTGTTAAAGTACACCGATTTAATATAATTCAGTCGGAAATTAGGTGGAATACTTAGAATGCCATCTATGTTTTTATCCTGCCGAGTGACCTTTAAATCGACTGTCTGTTTATAGTCCGTTACAATATATTTTTTCATTTCATCTGAGGTCAAAATGGTGTTTTTCAATAATTCGACTGGATCACTATTTTTAAACTGACTAAGTAAAGCATCCATAGGTGGACCTGTAACTCCCTCTTGTTCTAGAAAGAGTTTAATTGCTTCTTCCTCTTGAACCCAGGATGAATCATCTACTATAAGTAAATTTGCTTGAATAGCCACTTCTTCTCCACCATCCATCATACTTCCTAATGCATTTGAAAGAATGGTTATTAAAACGAGTGGCATAACTAACAAAATAATCAACGGTTGCTTGTTTCGTATAAGCATTTTCATTTGTTTTATAATTAAACTAAACAGCATGACTCAGGTCTCCTCTCTTAATCTCTCAGTGCTTTTCCAGTCAAATGCAAAAACACATCTTCCAGAGATGGCACTTTGACAATCGCAGAGGTTATCACTACATTATTTGCAGCAGCAATCGCAAAAATAGTAGCTAATGGCTCTTCACTTTTGGACATTGAAATCGTTAGTATCTTTTCTTCTATTCGAAGGGTTGCTTTTGGAAAGTGTTCACCTAGAGCCTTTTCAAAATTTGCAGTAAATAAGTCCGCTTTTAACTCAATGGTTTGGTTATCTGAGACCAGCTCTTTAAGCTCCTCTTTTGTACCATAAGCAATTATTCTGCCCTGATCCATAATATAAATTTTGTCACACAGCATTTCTACTTCTTCCATGTAGTGACTAGTATATAAAAGTGTCATTCCCTCTTCTACAAACTGTTTAACTGTTTCTAAAATATACGTCCTAGATTGAGGATCAATCCCGACAGTCGGTTCATCCATAATTAGCATAGAAGGTTTGTGTAAAAGAGCCGCCCCAATGTTTAAACGTCTTTTCATACCACCTGAAAAGGTTTTAACTATATCCTTTTGTCTATCAGACAATCCAATTTTCTTTAGGACTTCTGTTATCCGTGTTTCTAAAAGTTCCCCTTTCAACCCATATATTCTTCCGAAAAAAGCCAGGTTTTCTCTAGCAGAAAGCTCAGGATATAGGGCAATTTCTTGAGGAACTACCCCTAATGTTTTACGCAATGGCTCAGGATTTTTTGAAATGGACTTATCATCCCATAGAACATCTCCACTTGTTGGTATGACTAAAGAGGACAACATAGAAATAGTCGTCGATTTCCCTGCACCATTAGGCCCTAATAGTCCAACTGATTCCCCCGCCAATAGTTCCATGTTTATTTCTCTTACAACTTCCTTTGTTTTAAATTTTTTGGAAAGACTTATTGCTTGTAGCATTCTCCCATCTCCTTACAACCTAGTTAAATCGATTATAGCAAACTACTACACCATATTATGTAAAAGTTTTTTAAATATTTCGCATTTAGATAGTGTAATGGCTGGGTTCGAGAATTTATTTTAAACAATCGAGTAGAGGGAAAATAATTTAATTATTTTCGCCCCTCTCACACCACCGTACATACGGTTCCGTATACGGCGGTTCAATTTATATTACAGTGTGTACTTTTAGATAATGTTCTAAAGCAGATGGAAGTCCTCTTTGCTTAAGTCTTTTGTTTGAGATTGCTCTATGAACAACTTTTGAAAGTCCGATGTACCGATAACCTTTTCGACAGTAAGTTAATCCTTTCGCTTCTTCCTCTGGAATTCCTAATTGGACAAGCGATTTGATTTGTTTCTTCGGTACCTTCCATTGCTTCCAGACGATAACTCTGATTCTGGAACGAAGCTTCTTATCTATCAAGGTCATCGCTTTTTTCATATTTGAAATTCTAAAGTAATTAACCCATCCAAGTATGACTTGTTTTAGTTTTAAAATTCGGAAGTCCAGCCGGACACTCCAACTTCGTTTGGTTAATTTTCGAAGCTTTCTTTGAAATTTTTGTATGGACAGTGAATGAGGTTTAACTTGATATTTGTTATTTAGAAAATCGTAGTAATACCCAAATCCCAAGAATTTTAAGTCTTTTGGACGGGAGATTTTACTCTTTTCTACGTTGACTATCAGTCCTAATTTCTTTTCTATAAATCTCACGAGTGATTCCTTCACTCTATTTGCGGCTTTTTCACTCTTCACAAAGATTAAGGCGTCATCAGCGTATCTCACGAAGTGGAGTCCTCTACTTTCTAGTTCCTTATCCAATTCGTTTAACATAATATTACTCAACAACGGGCTTAGGTTTCCTCCTTGCGGAGTTCCAACTGGTGTATCTTCATATTTTCCATTCACCATAACCCCACTGGCAAGATATTTTCTTATAAGAGAAATGACATCTCCGTCGTCTATTGTATTAGAAATGATTCGCATGAGTTTATCGTGGTGGACTGTATCGAAAAATCTTTCCAGGTCAATATCCACAACCCAATCATGTCCATCATTCAGAAATTCCAAGCTCTTTATAATTGCCATTTCACAACTTCTTTTCGGTCTAAAGCCGTAACTGAATTCGCTGAACTGCTTTTCGAATATCGGACTGAGTACTTGATGAACCGCTTGTTGAACTACCCTATCCACTACTGTTGGTATTCCCAGTTTGCGCATCTTTCCATTTTCTTTTGGGATTTCCACTCGTAAGGCAGCTTGTGGTTGGTATTTTCTAGTTCTGATGCGCTGACGTATCTCATCCTTGTTCTCTTTCAGATATTGTTTCAGCTCATCAACAGTTATTCCATCGACACCACTTGCCCCCTTATTTCTATAGACACGCAAGTAGGCATCATTCATGTTTTGATTACTAAGGATCTTTTCTAAAAGTTCCACACTCGTTTCTCCTTTCCTCTCACGTAGTAAATGATATCTCCGTTTTGGTTATCCTCTGAGTTACGCTCATACTTTTACCATTAACACATTCGGAGTTCGTCACTTACGCATTCGTGGCGTTGAAACACTATAAATTGTTCAGCCCTTCATGACCTTAGGTCATTACTATGGCTTCTGCTGACTTCTTGCGACTAACCTTTTTCGACTGTACATATGTACATCCGCAAGACCTCCCAGGGTAAGACAGCTATCTTTCCTCTTTTACTCGCCTGATTTACCCTACAAAGTTACGCACATCTTTTGGACTTTAACTTGTTTAGGAGCCTTATCCCTTTGTAGAGCCTTTGTATCAGATTTCTGTTCGTCGAGCCAAGATTTTATTCCACGCTTCCTTCAGCCCTTACCTCACGATAAGCACCTTGCGCTTCCTTAGTGGTTGGTCGATGTGTACCCCCACAGTGGACTTTCACCACCTAGATAGTTGCCATGCCTGGCACACTAAAAAAACGGGCAAAAGACGCCCGACTTTAAGAACAGAATTATAGATATGATGTTGATTGTAGCGAAGGGCGGATGCTTTCCGTGGAGGAGGCTCGACCCCGCCCGCAGAAAGCGTCCACAGGATTACTCTTTCTTTTAAAGCTAAAAAAAGCCATCCTTTGAAAGGATAGCTTTTCTAATAATATTTTATGCTTCTTCCGTTACTATTTTACTTAAAGGTGTATTATATAGATCTTTATCTAATTCCCCAGTGATTTTCGCAGTTGCGACACCAGCAGTCATTGAACCACTTACATTTACTGCTGTACGTCCCATATCTATTAACGGTTCAACAGATACTAGAAGCCCTGCTAATGCAACCGGTAAATTTAATGCGGATAGAACAAGGATTGCAGCAAATGTTGCGCCGCCTCCAACTCCTGCAACACCAAAGGAACTAATTGCGACTACTGCAACTACAGTTAGGATGAACATAGGATCTAATGGATTGATACCAGCTGATGGAGCTATCATAAATGCTAGCATAGCCGGGTAAATTCCGGCACAACCGTTTTGACCAATAGATAACCCAAACGATCCAGAAAAGTTAGCAACTCCTTCTGATACACCCATTTTAGTCGTTTGTGCATTAATATTAATCGGTAATGTTCCTGCGCTTGATCGTGAAGTGAATGCAAAAATTAATGGTTCTGCTGCCTTTTTAACATACGTAATTGGATTTAATCCAGATAGCGTAATGATTAATAAATGGATAGCAAAGACTACTGCTAACGCTACATAAGAAGCAAGAACGAACTTACCTAAATTATAAATTGCACCAAAATCTGATGTCGCAACGGTTCTTGCAATAATCGCTAAAATTCCAAACGGAGTTAAGCGAAGTACTAGTGTTACTACTCGCATAATTAGTTTGTAAACTGCATCAATGCCTGTTTTAATAACTGCTGCAGTTTCTTTCTCTTTACGAGCTAATCCTAAATAAGCAAAGCCTAAAAATGCCGCAAAGATAACAACACCGATTGTTGACGTTGGACGTGCTCCTGTAAAATCTAAAAATGGGTTTGCAGGTAATAAATCTAGCATTTGGTCTGGAAGTGCTTTATCTGCAACTTCTGCAGAGCGACCTTCATAGTATTCTGCACGTTCTGTTTCTGCATCCCCTTGAATGATTTGTTCTGCATTCAAATCGAATAATGCCGCAGAGCTAATACCAATAACAGCAGCAATGGCAGTTGTTCCTATTAAGAAACTTAAAATAATTGCCGCCATTTTACCAAAGTTTTTACCAATCGTAATTTTTGTAAACGCCCCTAAAATAGAGATGAATACCAATGGCATAACGATCATTTGTAATAATTTTACGTAACCAGTACCAATCAGATTGTACCAAGGAACTGTTTCTGCTAATACTTCCGAATCTACCCCATAGGCAATATTCAATATTAACCCAAGTAAAATACCCAATCCTAGGGCTGTAAATACACGCTTCGAAAAGGAAACATGTTTTTTTTGCATTATGATTAATACCCCAACTAAAAGCAGTAAAGCTACAATGTTAAGAATAATAAATAATAAATTCATATAAAGACCTCCATCTTTTGTGCTCACCATATAATAATACTTTTATCCCTATTGGTCAAGTAGGAATTACTTTCTACTTAATATATGTCTACCCTACTTTCTTTGAGACAAATCGGCTATACTAGAAATAAATAAACAGGCACCGGGGGGTGAAAATTTGATAGCAAGTTTTTATGGTATTATCGTTTCCGGCATTCTAATTTTAAATATTTCTTTGGCGATTGCTCTAATATTTTTAGAACGTCGAGATGCCTCTGCTACTTGGGCATGGATTCTAGTCCTTTTCTTTATTCCGATCTTAGGCTTTGGTATTTACTTATTGTTTGGAAGAAAGCTAAGAAAAAAAACACTATTCCGTTGGGAAGGAAAAAACAAGATCGGTATCGATAAGCTCATTGAATTTCAAATGGAAGCTATTGAAGATGACTCATTCGATTTTCGTTTAGATGATGCTATGCACTATAAAGAGTTAATCGTCATGCATTTACATAATAACCAAGCTGTCTTAACTCAAGACAATAAAGTAGAAATTTTCATCGATGGACGAGAGAAGTTTGATGCACTCCTTCGCGATATTGAACATGCAAAGGATCATATCCACATTCAGTACTATATATTTCGATTAGATTCACTTGGTCAACAAATTTATCAGGCATTGTTAGCAAAAGCAAAACAAGGGGTAAAAGTAAGAATTTTATACGATGATACTGGATCGCGTTCTTTAAGAAAGAAGCATTTTAAAGAACTTATTGCGCTTGGTGGTCGTGTAGAAGCATTTTTCCCTTCTATCTTCCCACTAATCAATCCACGTATGAATTACCGGAACCACCGGAAGATTGTCGTAATTGATGGACGAATCGGGTATATCGGAGGGTTTAATGTTGGCGATGAATATCTTGGGCTAAAAAAGAAATTTGGATATTGGCGCGATACGCATTTACGTATTGAAGGTAGTTCAGTCCATCCGCTCCAAACTCGATTCATTCTCGATTGGAACCAAGCCTCAGCAGAGCATGATATCGAGTACTCTGACATATTTTTCCCAGCTATTCCGATGAAAGGTTCCGTTGGTTTACAAATTGTTTCAAGTGGACCTGATTCCGAATGGGAACAAATAAAAAATGGATACCTTAAGTTAATTATGATGGCTAAAAAATATATTTATATACAGTCTCCATACTTCATCCCAGATGCTAGCTTCATGGACACGTTACGAATCGCATGTCTTTCTGGTATTGATGTAAGAATCATGATTCCAAACAAACCTGATCATATTTTTGTTTACTGGGCAACTTATTCATATGTTGGGGATTTAATAAGAGCTGGAGCTAAAGTGTATATTTACCAAAATGGGTTTTTGCATACCAAAATGATTGTTATTGATGATGAGGCTTCTACGGTGGGAACCGCAAATATTGATGTGCGAAGTTTTAAATTAAATTTTGAAATAAATGCATTTATATATGACCGTGAAACTTCTCATCAGTTAGCTGAATTATTTGAAGAGGATATGAAGTTATCCACGGAGATGACTATGGAAGTATACGAAAGTAGATCTAGAATTATTAAATTTAAAGAGTCATTAGCCCGTCTGATTTCACCAATACTTTAATAAAACCACAAATTATCGAAAAATCCTTTTAAGAATAAGACCTGTTTCTATCGTTTTCAGTAGCATGCTTAGGACAGTCTTGTCGCTTCATAATTATCTTATGATATTTTTATAAATAATATTATTCTTCCAAAAAAGAGGTTTCCAGAAATGGAAACCTCTTTTCAATATTCTTATTCTGGTCACTTAGAGATCCAAGAACTCTTCTAAAGTTACGTTTGCTTCATACACTTGAACAGCTAGTTCTTCACCAACATACCGGAAGTGCCAAGGTTCATACATATAGCCTGTAATTTTTTCTGATCCATTAGGATAACGCATGATAAATCCGTAGTTATGGGCATTGGCAGCCACCCATTTTCCGGCCTCCGTTTCACCGAAGCTTTCCTTCGCAAAATGTTGCTCAAAGTGCCGCTCTCCTATATCAAAGGCTAGTCCCGTTTGATGTTCAGAATAGCCAGGACGTGCGCTATAACGATCCGCAGCATCTTGACCGTCATTCGTCACATAACGATCATACAACTGAGTTTGATAGTCAAAAGATCGATATGTACTGAAAGCTATAAGGTCATAGCCAGACAAAGTTGCCTCAGCAGCCATTTCTTGAAATGCTGCTCTTGCCTCTTTACTTTCACCAGGGGCATAGGTTGAGGGAAGAGGATACTTTTTGCTAGCGATTAGTACACTGTTTACTATTGTCGGTTCCTGAGGCAATACTTCATTTCCAACATAGCCCTTTGCACCAGACATATCTACTTCTTCTATAACAGGCTCTTCTTTACCAGGAACATCCTGTTTTGGTTCTTCAACAATAGGTTCTTCTATAATAGGTTCTTCTGTTTTATCTACAACTATCGTTTGTTTACCCTCTGTAAGATTACGAAGTTCCTCTATACTCTTATCGATACTCCATTGATTCATCCCTACCCAAACTACCATTACTCCTATCAGTAGTCCTGCAATAGTTCCAGAAACAATATATGGCCATTTTTTTTTCTTTTTTTCCTGTAACAAATTATATCTTGACTGCATATTTTTGGACTTCCTTCTTTCTTATTACGTTATTTCTAGTTTACCATTTTTCCAATAACTATTCTCGTATTCAAATTAAACTAACCAAAATAATTATAACCATCCTTCTTGATAATTGAATCCTCCTAAATAAGTAAAAGCGTATCTACCCACGATAGGTAAATACGCTCTTATTTTCTTATTAAAAAAATAGCATAAATAACACAACAAAAAATAGGACAATAAACAATATGGACATACCCTTCATCCATTTTGCCTCTTTAACGAATCCTTTTTCTTTAAAGCTTATCGCTCGGAAGCCATTACTTAATGCGAAGATTGCCGTCATAAATAAGACAGCCATATTAATATTTCCTTTAATAATAAATACCAATGCAGAAATACTGACTGCTGCGATAAGTAGGCCAAAAATCCAATTTCTTTTCATTCCTATACACCTCCTATGAAGAGCGCTGGAAGTCTGGACACTCAAGAAAAAAACGAAGCAGCAAGCGCTTCGTTTTAATGTTATACAGATTCTTCTGCTTTTTCTGGATGATTCGAGTAGAATTTACGCCCCAAATATGTTTGGAATATTAATAATAGTCCACCGACAGCCCAATAAACCGGCAATGCAGCCATCGAACTAAAGGAAATAAACATAATCATAATAGGTGAAATATAAATCATCATCTTCATTTGTTTCTGCTGCTGCTCAGGTACTGTCCATAATGAAACTTTCGCTTGGATGAAATAAACTGCTCCAGCAATTAATGTCATCGCAATATCTGGAGAACCTAAGTTAAACCATAAAAATGGATGTGTTTTAATATCGTCTGAATAAAGAATTGCAAAATACAATCCCATAACAATAGGCATCTGAATAATCATTGGCAGACAACCCATGTTTAGTGGGTTTACCCCATGCTTACGATATAACCCCATCATTTCTTGTTGTAGAGCCATTTGCTGTTCTTTATCTTTTGTTTCTTTTAGTTTCTTTTGGATTTCGTCCATTTCTGGTTTCAGCTTGTCCATTTTTTGTTTCATGCCTTGTTGGTTTTTATAATTTTTAAGCATTAAAGGCATAAGAACAAGACGAATAAGTACAGTAATTGCGATAATCGCTAAACCGTAACTACCATTGAACATTTCTCCAAAGAAATGTATAAGAAATTCAAAAGGTCGAACAAAAATATTATAAAAAGTACCTTCTTTGTTTTCTACTCCAGAGCACCCACTAAGCACTAATGCCGCAAATATAAGAATAGAAAATAAACTAATCTTCTTTTTCATGTCTATTCACCTTCACTCATCAAACTATAAAGAAGTATACCTTACTATGAAGCTATTTATCAAATATAACCCAAAATATTTAACCCGATTGTTGTTCATTAGGAAAATTATAATTAAAACTTGGATATTCTTGGTTATCACGATATTGCTTCGGAGTTAGTCCTGTATACTTTTTGAATATGCGAGTGAAATAGCTTTGATTACAAAAATGAAAACTATTCGAAATATCGGATATAGCCTTATTTGTATTCCTTAAAAAGTACTGACATTCTTCTACTTTACGAACATTTAAATATTCCACGAGAGTAACACCCGTATGCTCTCTAAAGATTCGAGAAAGATGACTAGTACTTATATTGAAATATTTAGCAATATCCTCTACTGTTAAATTCTTTTCTATTTCATCATTAATATAAAGAATGACCTTGTTTACTGTTTGATGCCCAAATGACGGTTTCTTCCTTTCCGTTATTACCATCACAAAAAACTCTACCAGCTCATCCGCGCATAGTAAAAATTGTGCATCACTCATTTTCGTCTCAATTGTTTCTACACATGCAATATTAAAAGCCATAACCTTATCAGTCGGCACTTGACTTTCATGTAATTTTCTCGCCATGACAGCTGATAGTTGTATGTAGTAATATTTTACGTTTAGAATCATATTTTTACGTGTTCTAGCTATTATTATATCTATTATGCTTCTCAAAATTTGTTTTGCTTCCGTTAATTCAAAGGAAAACATTTTTTGAAATAGCTGTTCTTCTAATTCTAAGAAGAAATCTAAGCCCTCTACTTTTGTTGTCACACCAGTTTCTCTATTATATATTTTGGAAAAATTCTCTAAAAATTGCTTCTCTACAGTCCTCATATGTACCTCATTTTCCTTGTTTTAGGTCTTTTTAATCATAATAACCTATTAGGTATGTTGTATCAACCTATATCATTATCCTGGAAAATAAAAGTTATTTCAACTATTACGTATTAGTTTTTTTGAGGAATTAACATTTTTATATGCTTGGGTAATACTTTAATTTCTAATGGTGTGCAGTCTCCTTCATCCCCATCCACATTACAATACAATGGGTTTTCTGATTCTATTAACACACTGCTTGTTTCAATCACTTCAACTCCATTATCCTTATCTAGATTACCCAATAATATTTTAGCGCCCATTCTTGCTATAGAAGTAAGTCCTGCCTGTTTTATAATATAAATATGTAACTTTCCATCATTTACCTCAGCTGAGTTTACCATCTTTTCAAACCCACCTACTGAATTCGTTAACGCCACTAGTAAAAGCAAAGGCGTTCCCTTCCAAATACCTGAATCGTGTGTAATTGTCATTTCTACTTCTTCATCCGATATAATAGCCTTCATACCTTCTAAAAGATAAGCAAGTGAGCCCATTTTTGTTTTTTGTTCAACAGTTGCTTCGGCTACACGGCTAGCTATTTCACCGATTGCTACTATATTCATAAAATATTTATCACCTATCTGACCAATGTCAACCATTTGTGTGTGAGTCATTTTCACCGCTTCAATGGCTAGGTGAGGGTCTAATGGAATTCCTAGTGCACGTGCAAAATCATTTACTGTGCCAAGTGGAATAAATGAGAATAAAGGACGATGCAGTTGTTCTGCAAGACCGTTTACTACCTCATTTATCGTCCCATCTCCACCCATCGCCAGTAAAAAGTCTATTTTTTCTGCGCAGGCCTCTTTGGCAAATACCATTGCATCATTTTGTTTTTCAGTCTCCTTAATGATAACTTTATATCCTAATCCTTCTAATACATTAATAGTGGTTTCTTTATACTGCTCTGCATCTGCTTTTCCAGAAGATGGATTATAGATAAACATTGCCTTCATATGATTTCCCCCTAGCATATTTTGTTTTGTTACAAATTCCCTTTTTCGATAATATTAAAACCTTTATACTATTAATAACTGTTAGACTATAAGTAAAGATCACTATAGAAATGAGGAGCTGCGATGCACTTTTTTATATATATTATTATTTTTTTCTCGTTCTTCGACTTATTTTCCCAATTACCAATTATGAGTCCCTTTGCCGAATCGCTTGGCGCTACTCCCTTTGTAACAGGTTTAGTGGTAGGAATGTACTCCCTTTCGAATACAATTGGTAATATTGTTTCAGGATTTTTAACGGATAGAAAAGGGCCCTTTTATATACTAATCATCGGTTTGTTTTCGACGAGCATCTCGTTATTCCTTTACCAATTCGCCAGCGATCCTATCGGGTTATTAGTTATACGTTTTTTACATGGTTTAGTTGCTGGACTAATTGTACCTGCAGCGTTTACTTATTCGGCCAATAAAACTTCAAAGGATAAACGTGGCAAAAGGGTAGCACTATCTGGGGCATTTGTAGGACTTGCCGCAATCGTAGGTCCAGCAACTAGTGGAATACTCGCTAGTAAACAAGGTGAAGTATTTGTTTTAGGGATGACAGGTTCCATTATGCTTGTATTAAGTATATTATCTTTAGTTTTGTTAAGAAAAATAGCTATAGAAAGGGAGGATAAGGTAGCTTCCTCACCATACTCAGTACGCTCCATTTTTCAACAGAATGGAATAATAAAGTCATTTGCAGGTGCGTTTTTCTTAATGTTCTCTCAAGGGGTATTAGCTTATATGCTACCTCTAAAGGTATTACATCTGGGGTTTGACACTAAAACAAGTGGGTTACTTTTAAGTACGTTTGGTTTTGTTGCTATTTTAGTGTTTATACTTCCGATAAACCGAATATTCGACCGAGTGAAGCCGGTCTACACACTTGCTTTTGGGATGTGTATCATGGGAATCAGCATGCTATTACTTGGACATACAGATCCACTGAGCATACTTTATGTCTGGATGGCTTTATATGGGATAGGGTTTGCGTTTCTATTTCCTTCTATAAACTCACTTTTAATCGATTCAAGTGAACAGTCATATCGCGGAAAGGCTTATGGCTATTTCTACGCATTCTTTTCTATTGGAGTCGTTGTAGGATCAAGCATTACAGGTTTTCTGGAACTAGATGCCACAGGCGGATTTACGTTGACAGGAGCCATATTGATTACCGTGTCTATTTTGGCACTTGCCTGGAGGAAATATTAAAAACAGGGTGTGGTTATACACACTCCTGTTTTATTAGCACTATAATGTTATTTGATCATTAAGGTTAGGTTTCTTTTCTACATCTTCAATATCCTTGGAAGACTTCTTCGACTTTTCCTGTACTTCTTCATTATAGTACTGAACACTTGTCATAGCCCCTTCATCTACCATATTGTTATCTGGTATATCGTGAGGATCTGGATGTCCCGCTCCCGTTAAATCAGATTTTTGGTGTTTCTGCGAGTCTATGTAAGCATTCACTTTAGATTTTGTATTATTAAATGCCACCATTGCTTTATCACGATTCTCTTTTTTCCTAAAATAAGCATAAGCACCTGCTGCTAATCCTGCTAATAAAAGTGATTTGTTTTTTGCCATCATAATAACCTCCAAGTTTTATATATAATCTATATACCCTACTATGAATAAGTTCACACCTAAATTTAAGTAGATTTTAATCTTTAAAATATCGGAAAACTACTTATGGCAGAGAAAATTTATACTTTGTTGTTCTTAAAAGGAATAGTTTACCCAATTATATTACATTTTGATTTCTAATTGATATTAATTCTATTTATTTGTAGAAGATTAGAGTTATTTTTGTTATGATTACAAAAAGAATTCAGAGGTGATTTCAAATGATTAGGGCGACTACGTTAGATGATATTTCGATGATTCAACAGATCGCAAAGGTCAGTTGGAACGATACATACAAAAACATAATACCTATTGACATACAGACGCTTTTTTTAGAAAAAGCTTATTCCCCTATGATGCTAGTCAAAAGAATAGAAAAAACTATTTTCTTAGTCGCTGAATATGAAGGTAAGCCTATTGGTTTTGCCAATTTTACATATGTGGACGAAGACGGTGACGCGGAACTAACTGCAATTTATGTATTGCCAGAGTACAAACATATTGGTTATGGAAAAAAACTATTGTTAGCCGGGCTAAATGAGATGCCAGCTGGTCGACAACTATTTGTTTACGTTGAAAGCGAGAATGATAGTGCTCGTCATTTTTATGAAAACTTCGGTTTTGAGTGTTTAGAAGAATTCGAAGAATACTTTGAAGGACATCCTTTAACCACTGCAAAATATGTATATCTATTGAAAACACCGGCCTATTAGGTCGGTGTTTTTGTTATTTAAAGTGTTTTCTCTGTTGTATAGTATTCTTCTTGCTCCGCTAGTTGCACAGGTGGTTTGCGGACAAAACACAAGATTGCTGCAATGTACAATAGAATTGATGTCGGCGATAGTATACCTGCAAATAAGCCTGCTATGATAAACATAATTCCTGCTAATTTGGGATTTTTATTTTTTGAAATAGAAATAATCCCAATAACATTCAAGATTAAGCTTATTACAAGAATGAAAACAAATACCCAACCAAATATGCTAAACGCATCAATAACTGCGGGCATATTATCGTTTATAATTTGTAAGTCCGTTTCTGTCATGGTTGGATCCTCTGCAATGATATCTTGGAATTCACTATTGAACAATTCATCATTCATCGCGTTACTTCCAGTTACCACTAAAATTGTTACTAAAATAATACTAAGTAATGTCATAATTGCACTAATGACACCTAATGCTATTTCTCCTGTACGTGACATAAAGTTCAGTCCCCTCATTTTTATATGTTCCTTTTAATTCTACGATAAATACTTAAAAAAGTTTCGTATAATTTTAATGTCCCCTCCGTGAAATTGATTAAACTTGTTTAAAAAAATATGAACATGGGTACTAATACTAATATACTAACAATGAGAAATGAGAGGATGAGATTTCATGGAGAAAAAGTTAATTTTTAACCAGTCAGATTTCCTTTATACGTTAGCAGGTGCATCGGCATTAACAGGAATTCTAGTATTTTTTACACAAATTTAATATGGTCATCATAAAAAGGCAATCCTTTTCTATTTAGAAGCGGATTGCCTTTTTATTTTATGCTTTTACATCATCATATTCATCAGATTTCGAGAAAGCCGCTACTACGTACGAGCAAACCGGCTCCATCTTTAGCTCCTGCTCTCTCGCATAAGAAGCAGCGCTATCTAATAACTTTTTAGCAACTCCCTGACCTCTCAACTTATCAGAAACATATGTGTGATCCATCACCATTACATCCCCAAGTAAGGTCCAGGTAATTTCCCCAAGTCTTTCTCCCTCTTGTATATACTGATACGCATAAACATCATTTCCTAATTCTTTGAGTTGAAATTCCATCTTTAACCACTCCTTTTCTGAATTTTAGCATATTTATTTATTGATTGATAGCGGACGCAACTTTGCTTCAATTTCCGCTCTCCTTGGTTCTAAAAAAGGAGGTAGAGCTAGTGTTTCTCCCAAATTCTCCAATGGTTCATCCGTGTCGAACCCTGGCTCATCCGTAGACAGTTCAAATAAAATACCATTCGGTTCTCTGAAATAGATTGCCTTGAAGTAGTAACGGTCCACTAATCCAGATGTCATAAAGCCGTTTTCGCGTAAACGCTCCTCCCATTTCGGATAATCCTCCAACGAAGGAATTCTAAACGCTACATGATGTACACTACCACGTCCAGGTCGCTCCATCGGCAAATCTGTTCGTGTCTCCAAATGAACCTCTCCAGCAGGACCACCTTTACCTGTTGTATAAACTTGGATATGTGGCATTTCTTTGATGTCGGAAGGATAGGAACCTGCTAACTCAAATCCAAGTATTTCTGTTAATACTTTTATTGTAGCGGCTGGTTTTCGAACAGTAAGCTTTATCGGACCTAAGCCAATAATTGCATTATCAGCTGAAATTTCCTTCCTTACCCATGCTTCACCATAAGGTATTCCAGCTCCATTATCGACAACTAGCATATGTCGGGCACCCTCAAAATCTTCAAAGTAAAGCGTCTTACGACCAAATCGTTCTGTTATGGAGTCATGTGGTACATCAAACTTCTCAAATCTACTTTTCCAAAATCGTAGAGCTTTCTCGCTTTTGACACGGAAACCTGTGTTACTAATACTAGATACACCAGGATATGTTCGTCCTGCTTGCGGTATGTCAAAGTATGTCATATCTGTACCAGGTGTACCTACCGCATCTGCGTAAAATAAATGATAGGATGACGGGTTATCCTGATTTACACTTTTTTTCACTAATCGCATTCCTAATATTCTTGTATAAAAGTCATGATTTTTATCGGCGTCAGCAGTTATTGCTGATACGTGGTGGATTCCCGCTAATCTCATTTGTCTACCTCCTAATGAATTTATCTTGAAGTCGAGATATATTAACTTAATAATATCAAATAATCTTTTTTTGTGCAAATAATAGCACATAGGCTTCGCTTTAGAAGATTGCCACCTGCGAGAGAATAGGGGCTATACGAGAGTGAGCATATCCCTAAATTATTCCACCGAACAAAACAAAGCCCTCCTATCAATTATTTAAGACGGAGGGCTCACATATTAGTTGAAGATTGAGCGAATAGAATCTATTAAATCGCTAAAGAAGTTTTTGACACTTTCCCAAAATCCTTCATTATCGACTATTTCTCCAATCTTGTCTTCAATTGTTTTACTTAAATCATTCAGTTCATCTGACCATTGACTGAAATCGATATCTAGTTGACGAATACGGTCCATTAAATCGATTAACAGCTGACGATCTTTATCCGAAAGCTCAATTTTTAGATTGGCTAATTGCTCGGAAACGATTTTCTCCACTTCTTCTCGGGAAACTGGGTTTTGTTCAGCAATTTGCTTTTTAATTTCTGTTAATAATTCACTTACTTTTGCTTCATCAATACCCGCATCTTTTGCTAGATTAGTAGCAATTGAAAGTTCATCATTTGCCACATCTGTGCGTTCTGGATCTAGTTTTTCACCCGTAACCTCATATGCTTTGTATATCCCTACTAGGGCTGAATGGCCAGTTACAGGCTTAGGTGCAGCGATTTCTACTACTGCATCCTGAACTCCTGCTGTTAGCATTGCATTAGCATACATCTCAGAAGTTACCTCGGTAATATCATCTGGTGTAACGATGCTTATCACTAGACCTTTCCCTGCATCTTTACGAGTGATTTTAGCAGAAGAGAACATTCTTGCAGATGCGTCTCCATCCTGTAAGTACGTTGCTAGGTCCTTACCAGTTACTTCTATTTCTTGAACATCTGATTTATCTGTTATTTTCAAACTTTTCTTTACACTATCTTTTTGTTCAGCAGTTAGGTTTCCACCATATACCACGATAGGTGCCCCAAACTTTTCGTTTACGACTTCTTCAGTGGAGCCATCTGAATCTGCCAATGAATAAGTAGGTGCAATGATCATACCAATTAATAACATCGCTGTAATGAAAGGCAACAATAATTTCTTCATTCTATTAACCCCTTTCTCTTCCATTCCCTCAATAATACGAAAACAGGAGTAAAAAGTTCCGACTAATCGATTCTCTTTACTCCGTATGAATTACATTTTCAATTGTGTCCAGCCATCTTCTTGTACAATTTTTTTATCTTTCATAAGTTTACCTAAGGCGCGTTTGAACGCTGCTTTACTCATGCTGAACATTTCTTGGATTTCGTCTGGAGACGACTTGTCTGTAAATGGCATTTTACCGCCGACATCATTGAGATAGCGGAATATAGATTCTGCATCGTCCCCTAAACGTTCATGTCTACGTGGTAGTAGTGATCCATTCAGTGATCCATCCTCTTTCACATCAATAATGCGAACAGTCAAATCTTCACCTAATCGCGGTTCATTAAGGCGTTCTGATTCATGAACAAAAATTCGATAGTTTTCTGGAAAACTTAACAAAAAGGTACCTACAGGAAGTAAGCGGTATGCACGTGCTTGAAGATTCTGATTGAATAATGTTGTTGGAGCGTCAATGTACAATTCCTCTACACGGTCTTCTGTTGCTAAACGACCGAATAACTCACCATCTTTATCTGTGCGGAGAGTCATATATAAATGGTCACCAACAGCTGGCCATAATTCTTTTATTTTCGGTAGATCGTCTTCTTTCACCTGAACTTCCTTGGACGTACCAATGTCGACGAAAACACCTTCTCTATCAGCTACTTTAATAACACGAGCCCATCCGTATGTGCCCTTTTGGATAGATGGAAGCTGCGTTGTAGCAGATAAATTGCCTCGTCTGTCCACAAACAAGAATGCTTCAATTGTGCCACCAACCTCTAAGTCCTCCGGTGCTTCTGAAGCATTTAGCGGAATGTCCATTCCATCATATGCTAAAATCCATTTCGATCCGTCTTGCTCTTTCACTTGTAACTTTACTATTTCTCCTGATGCTGTTCCTATCAAAATTACCGCTCTCCTTCTGACCAAATATGGTACTGATCTTACCCTGTTTCATTAGATTTATAGAACGCTTTGTCAGATCAGATAAACAATGATACTTTAATTTTATCTAGCTTTTGTAACACTACTCCACCCTAACTTACCGACAATGCTTGTCCAAACTACAGCGTCTTTATTACCGTTCCTTATATCATGAACTTTCATAAGAACATTATGTGCTACTTCCCCTATAACCGATTCCCCTAAATCGTAAACAACAAATGAGGATTCATCCCCATTAAAGTGTGAAAAATCTTATTATCAATTACCTCATGTAATTCTGAAGAAAACGTTTTACAACACTCAGAAAAACTCAACCCTTTTAGGTTGTATGTATAACCCTATTTATATTCTAAAATGCATATATCCAAACCATGTAATTCTTTCATTTTTTCTAGATTCCAAGCCAATATTTCATATTGCTTACTATTTATTGTCAAAAGATTACTCACTATCTGGGTCTTGTAATTCCAAAAGCTTTGACTGTAACGCTGGGTCCTCCTCTAAAAATAATACTAAATCCGCAATACGGTCGATGGAATTCCAGCTTAAATGATGTTCAATTCCTTCTACATCATTGTAAATATTCTCTTCCTTAACACCAATGATCCGTAAGAAATCTTCTAAAAGTTCATGTCTTTTCACCAATTTTTTGCCAAGTTTCATTCCTTTTGCGGTAAGAGTTAGTCCCCTATATTTTTCATATATTAAGAAGCCATCTTTATCCAGTTTTTGAACCATTTTTGTTACGGAAGATGGTAATACAGACAATGCTTCTGCAATATCAGACACGCGAGCATATCCTTTCTGCTCGATTAACAAATAAATTTGTTCGATATGGTCTTCCATGCTTGGTGTTGGCATATATATCTTCCTTTCATCTCTGCTCTATATATTTTACTACAATGAAGACTCTATCACAATTATAGATATTTTTTCCTATATGCCTTATGAAAAGTCCAAGCATCTACGTCAGCCCCTACAACTTTCTTCTGCAACAAGCTGAACGCTGGAGCAATTGCTGATTACTATTAAGGAACTTTTTACCTTTATTCGCAATTCTGAAGCGACTCTATGGGCTAAACGTTCGAACTGGACAAAAGCTGAGTGAACAGCATTCACCTTTTAGTAACGGAACATATGAAAAACCTTATCAAATAAAGACAAGGTTTTTAGTGACGATGTGGATATTTCCCTACAACATAAATAGAATGAATAATTCTTTTGTTGATCCACTCTAAGTTTTCAGTTGTATTTAAACGTTCGAAAACAGCGGTTCTTCCTTTTTCTGTTGTAACGTAATGTGCCGGCAATGTATTTAAACTCAATGCGATAATATCTCGCTCGCATTGTTCACATTTGCAAAAGGTTTGGTATTCCGATCCTCTCATCATTACTCTGACAAGACTATGAACTATTTCTTGCATCACATTCGTAAGCAATGACAACACTCCTTTCATGCATTTAAAAATGGAAGCATGTTTAATACTATACCCAAAAGGGTAACTTGTTAATATCAATATTACTGGTAAATAAAAAAAAGAGAGGATGATATTCAGATGGGTAAAATTTTATGGGGAATCATCGTTGTATTAATCGTACTTTGGTTACTTGGTTTAGTATTGAAGATTGGCGGAGGGCTTATTCACGCACTATTAATTATCGCAGGTATCATCTTCGTAGTTCAACTAATCAGCGGAAAACGATCACTGTAGGGAAAGGTGTTGCCAAATGGGCAACACCTTTTATTATATCTTTATATGGATTCTCTTACATATGCATATATACATGTATTCCTTAACTTCTTCCCATCCGCAGATAAAGAATCTTTTTGCAGGACGCCTTCCAGTGTAAATCCAGCTCTTTCTGCAACAGAGCGACTTCGGACATTTTCACTATCACAACGAATTTCTACTCGATTGGCATGTAGTTCCTCAAATGCAAATTGGGTGATACGTTCACATGCTTCCGTCATTAGTCCTTTTCCTTCAAACTTACTATCAATCCAATAGCCAATTTCAAATTTCCTAACGTCCCAATCAATTCGATGTAATCCAGAGGCACCTACAAATTCACCGGTATCTCTTAAATACAACTGAAGTCTTAAATCCTTTCGAGTTATAAAATCCGCCACTGCTTGGCGAATATTAGTAGTGATTTGCTCCAATGATTGTTTTTTTTGCGCCCAGTTCATCCATTCTTTTAGAGCTGCATCTGAATTAATTATCGCTTTCCAAATTTCTTCGGCATCCTCCACTTTAGGTGCACGTATCAACAAACGCTCTGTGTAAAATTCCTCGGGGAAGGTCAGTTCCTCTTTAACAGGTGCAGGTTTGTGAAAATCTTCATCCCATTTTACTGGTGTCGCAGTTCCTTTTAAGAAATCTTCTCGTGTCAGGCCATATGTTACTGCATCATAATAAGAATCCTCTTTAGGGGAGAACCAAGCTTGGCGTAGCTGAGCTTCCTTGACAAATCCCGCTCGCTCAAAGGTTTTTCGCATCGCAAAATTATCTTGTCTTGTATGTCCTTCTAAACGTATTTTCGCTTCTGGCAATTGAAACACATATTCTGCAACAAGTTTTAATGCCTTTGGTCCATAGCCGCTACCCCTAGCATGATCAGCAATGCGCAAGTCAAAAAGGGGAATCTCATCTTGTAAATCATAAATTTTAACAAAACCAACTTTTTCATTTGATTCGTTTTCAATCCAAAAGGTTTTCACTTCATCCGATTGATATCCACCCTCTTCAATCGTTTTTTCTATTAGTTCTCTTGCTGGGTGTGAGTTTCCATGAAACGGCCAACTATTTGTCGTCATGAAATGGATCAGCTGCTCTTGTTCTTCCATCGTCCATTCCGTAAGCTTCATATTCCCGCCTCCGTATGTGCTATTTGTTTACCTTTATAAGACGCAAAGAATTCAGCACTACTATTAATGTAGCCCCCATATCTGCAAAGATGGCAATCCATAAAGTTAACCACCCAGGAATAATGAGGAGCAGTGCAATTATTTTTAATCCTAATGCAAACATAATATTTTCTTTAATAATATGCAATGCTTTTCGACTTAATCGGATTGTATAAGGTAACTTTTCTAGGTCATCCCCCATTAAAGCTACGTCCGCTGTTTCAAGTGCCGCATCTGTTCCTGCTCCACCCATTGCAATACCAACAGTTGCTGCTGCTAATGCAGGAGAATCATTAACACCATCTCCAACCATTGCAACCGTCTTGTACTTACCTATTAAGGATTTTATAGCAGAAAGTTTTTGTTCTGGCATTAGCCCCGCCTCTACATCAGTCATTCCTAGCTTCATCGCGATCGCGTTTGCTGTAAGTTTGTCATCTCCTGTCAGCATAACAGTATGACGTATACCTGCTTTTTTCAGTTTTTCTAGTACAACCTTACTTGTTGGGCGTACTGGATCTGCAACAGCTATAAACCCTTGATAAACACCATCTGCTGAAGCTAGCATGACTGTATTTCCTTCTGTTTGTAGTTGCTCAATTTTAGTAGTGACTTCAAATGAAACATTACTTATAGAGGAAATCCAACTAACACTTCCGACTGACCATTTCGTCCCTTCAACTACTCCCTCTGCCCCTTTACCGGTGACAGATTGGAATTGCTCGATTTCTACACTATGAATATGCTCTTTTGCACCGTATTTAACAATAGCCTGAGCAAGCGGATGCTGAGAGTAATTTTCGATTGACATTACTTTTTGAATGAATTCTTTTGGTACATCTGCTTCTACATGTGTTACCTCTGGATATCCTTTTGTTAACGTACCTGTTTTATCAAATGCAATTGCTTGAAGTCGACCAATCTCCTCTAAGTGGATACCACCTTTGATCAATACCCCCTGTTTCGCCGCATTACCAATTGCTGTTACAATTGCAACGGGAGTAGAAACTACTAATGCACACGGACAGCCTACTACTAAGACTGCAAGTCCTTGGTATATCCATGTTTGCCAATCAGCACCGAACAATGGAGGAACTGTAGCGACTAATATAGCAATCATAATAATCGCAGGTGTATAATACTTCGCAAACTTATCTACGAACTTTTGAGATGGAGCTTTTTCGGCTTGTGCTTCTTCAACAAGATGGATGATTTTTGCTATGGTCGTGTCTTCTACTCGCTTCGTCACTTTTACTTCAAGAGACCCTTCTTCGTTTAGTGTGCCAGCAAATACTTCATCCTCTATCGACTTCATAACTGGCACGGATTCTCCGGTAATCGAAGCTTGATTAACTGCTGAAGTACCTTTTATAACGATTCCATCCATGGCAATTTTTTGTCCTGGTTTTACAATCAGCACATCATTTATTTGAATAGAGTCTGTATCAACCTCTACTAACTTGCCATTTTTGTATATTGTTGCTGTTGGCGGTGCAATATCCATTAATTGACTGATTGACTGACGCGCCTTGTTCATCGAGTATGCCTCTAACGCTTCACTTACCGCGAATAGGAATACTACTACAGCTCCCTCGCGCCATTCCCCAATTATCGCCGCTCCAATAATCGCAATCGTCATAAGTGTCTTCATATCAAAATAAAAACGTGATAAATTGACTAGTCCACCTTTAAATAAGTCAAAGCCTCCTACTACTATAGAAACGATGAATAATCCTATTGAAAGTGGGTGCGATTCCCCATAAACAAATGATCCGATAATCCCAGATACTAAAAAAACAAAGGAAATGACCGTTAATACATTTTCTTTTCGTTTAAAGAAAGGAATTTTTTCTGGTTGACGCTGTTTGACAGTTGTCACTTTTATACCATCGAATGCTCCAGCTTTTTCAATTTCCTCTACTGTTGCTTTTCCAATGACGGATACTTTAGATGCACCAAAATTAACCGTTGCATCTTCAACCTCAGGGAGGTTTTTAATGTTATGTTCAAATTTCATGGCACAACTGGCACACGAAAGATTCTCCAATCGATATTCTTGCTTAGCTGCTTTCCCCATCCTTCTCATCCTCTTCTTCTATCGCATGTTCATATGCGAGCTTTACTAACGCATTCACATGATGGTCTGCTAACGAATAATAGACTTGTTTTCCCTTACGTTGTGATTTAGCTAGAGATATATCTCTTAAAAATCGTAAATGGTGGGATGCTGTCGCTGTCGACGAACCTATAATTTCTCCAACATCACAAACGCAAAGCTCTTCTTCTATCGTTAATGCATATGCTATTTTCAGTCTTGTTTCGTCTGCAAGGGCTTTAAAAATTTGAGCAGCCATTGCTAGTTCTGGCATTTGCTTCTTTACGGAAAGTACTACATCTTCGTTTATCTTTGTTACTTCACACATGTCTTTCGCTTGCATATTTCCACCTCATTCAAATGATCGTTTGATTGATATTAGTATATGTTCAATAAATTCAAAACGCAACTTATTCAAATGTTTATTTGAATGTTTTTGATATTATTTCTTGTTTACTTGCTTTCACCTATCTTTTACTTGCTCTCCTTTGTTTTGTACTTGCTTTCATGAGGAATTTACTTGTGCTCCAGACTCCTTTACTTGCTTTAAATTGCCACTTGCTTGCTAAAAGGGTTATATTTCCAATTAATAAAACAGCCGAAGACAAATATGTCTTCGGCTGCCTTATTTTTAGTTTGCTTTTAATACTAATTCATATCCTTCTTCCACATTCCCGTCTATTACAGTGGTATGGTAGTTTCCTTCTACCCAATCATCTACTTGGCTATGATACCACTCAGATTTCATGTGACCACTTTGCCCTGGTCCAACGATATGGTAACCCTCATTTAAATTAGCCAAATCTGCAACAAAGCGCCAGGACGCTCCATGATCCACTTTTCCGTCTTCCCCGAATCCAGCTGCTTGAACAGTTATATTGGATCCTCCGATAGGTACTGGGTCTGGATTTAACAGATAAGCTAAAATTGGAGAGGCCCCTCCTAGAGGATGATCAAACGTTAGCTGGTGGTAATCTCCCCATTTCCATTTTTTTTCGTTAGAACCAAACTCCTCAGATATTTCTTCGGTTGCTTCTACAAATGAATCATATACCCATTTGTCTACACCACCGTATGATTCTAACCAAGCACTTTGCTCATTGTTGTAGCCTTTTCGTAATAATTGATCTGAAATATTACCTTTACCAGGTAGCATCGAATATACATCTTCAGGCATTTCTTCCTCTAGCAGAGTCTGAGGTAGTTCCTTCATCCATTTATGAAATACAAGCGGAGCTGCTTGATCTTTATCATCAACTTGATCCCATTCCTTCAACAAGGAGAGAATTTCTTTATATTCACCCTTGGCATCTAGTTTTTCAACCGACCCCAGCATTTGTGTCAAGAACTCTTTAGCATATAAATTCGTTTGATCCATCTGTAAATTCATCATATCTTCTTTTGTTATATCTGATTTACTTTCTAGTACTTCGGCAATCCGTTCATATCGATACGATTGAGCCCAAAAATCAGTAATATGATATGGATAGGAATCATCCACGACTTCATTGTTTGCAGTTGCTATAAAGCCTTCTTCTGGGTTCACGACAATTGGAAGTTCATCGTAAGGAACAAAGCCCTCCCAGTCATAATCAGCTGAGTCCCCAGGTACAGGCAATTGGCCATCTCCTGTCTTTCTTAAAGGTATCTTACCATTCGCTTTATATGCAATCGTTCCATCTTTAGCTGCAAACACAAAGTTTTGTGCTGGTGCATGGAAGTCCTCCAAGGCTATTTCAAAATCTTCCCAGCTAGACGATTTGTTCATTTTCAATATTGCCTGTAATTCAAGTGTAGGTTCTAATGCGGTCCACTGCATAGAAAACAATGCAGAAGCCTTCTCGTCTTTAAATAAGACATCAGAAATAATAGGACCATGTCGTGTCACTACTACTTCAAAGGGCAAATCATCCTGTCCTTTTACTTTAATAGGTGAATTACGAACCTCGGCCTGCTCCCATTCCCCTTCATATAAGAATTGTGTACGGTCATTAGGATTAGGCGTTTCAATGTAAAGATCCTGTACATCCGGTCCTACATTCGTTACACCCCATGCAACCTCTTCGTTATGACCAAGAATAATGCCGGGTATACCAGCAAATATAACGCCACTCACATTTTGTTCTGGGGATTTTAGATGCATTTGGTACCAAATGGATGGTGTACTCAGTCCCAAATGCGGGTCGTCTGCCAGTAATGGAAGCCCACTCGCTGTCTTTTCCCCGCTTACTACCCAGTTATTACTACCATTAAATTCGTTCGGTAAAACGGAAGAATCAAAGTAACCACTTACATTTACTGGTTTACTAATATTCGCTTCAATAATAGATTGGGCATTTTCAGGATATGTTATAAAAAGCTCTTTCGCCTTTTCTTCATCTAATTCGCTTAAAGCCCAATGTCTGATTGCAAGTGTTGACCAGTTTCCACCCAGGTCATACGCCATATATTTTCCAATAGCCAGGGAGTCAGTTGGAGTCCACTCTTCTGGCTCATATCCTAGTAATTTGAATTCATAACTTAATTTATTTTCTTCTTTTGCGAATTCAATGAAATCATTAACGCCTTCTGCATACCATTTTAATACTTCCTTTGCTTCCTCACTATATCCATCATAAGATTTCTCAGCAGCATCACGTAAGCTGAAGGTTAAGAAAAACTTATCTGTATCAACCGCGGACTCCCCTACAACTTCTGCAAGACGACCACTAGCTTGTCTTCTAGCCAAATCCATTTGAAAAAGTCTATCTTGTGCTTGCACAAACCCTTGCGCTCGGTAAAGGTCAGCATCTGATTGTGCAGTAATATGTGGAACCCCGTTAGTGTCTCGCACGACTTTTACATCCGAGTCCAGTACCTCCATCGCAAGTTCCCCTTCAATAATTGCCTTCGTGCTAGACAAATACATATTCAACCCAATAACCACAATAACTCCTAATACAACAATAATACCTAAAATCCAGGCAGTAATTTTCCACCCTTTTCTCATAAGCCAAGCCCCCTTAGTTATCCTTTACAGTATTCGACATTTTTAGAAATTTCCCTTCCAAGAACAAGTGAAATCGCAGGATAATGAATGTATCTATACCATAATGCATAAGTATCATTTTCAAATAGCAGTGGATCGCTCTTGTTTACATAAGCCATATTCTCGTATAAAAACCATATCACTCTCGTATGTAACATTAAGGACTCACACTTGTATCAGACATGTTGAATTTAAACAAAAAAAGACCTATGAATAATTATATTCATAGGTCTAGGCTTGTATTAGTCTATATTTTCCCCAACAATTTTCACTTCTAACTCTAACTCGATGCCAAAGTTTTCTTTTACTGTTTCTTTCACCATTTCAATCGTACTAATATAATCTGTTGCAGTAGCATTATTTTTGTTTACGATAAAGCCTGCATGCTTCGTGGAAACCTCTGCTCCCCCAAAGCCTTTACCCTGCAAGCCACTGTCTTGAATGAGCTTTCCTGCGAAATATCCTGGGGGTCTTTTGAATACACTACCAGCAGAAGGGTATTCTAAAGGCTGTTTTGATTCCCGTTGAAAAGTAAGATCTGCTATTTTTGCATCGATCTCTTCCTGATGCCCTTTTTCCAATAAAAACTCAGTCGATAATACATAATAACCCTTTTTTGTAATTATACTTTTTCGATAACCTAGCTCTAATTGCTCTTTTGAAAGAACAAGCTTTTCTCCAGCCGGAGTTAGTACTGTACACTGAACAATTACATCTTGGATTTCTCCGCCATAGGCTCCAGCATTCATAGCCATGGCTCCACCAATAGAGCCAGGAATACCACAAGCAAATTCTAAGCCTGTGAGGGATTCCTGTGCCGCTGCCCTTGACACATCAATAATATCGGCACCACTCTCGGCAATCACACGGTTTCCATCAATTATAATTTTATTTAAATTTTCTAATCGCAGCACAATTCCTCGAACTCCACCATCACGAACAACCATATTTGACCCGTTTCCAAGTAGTAATAACGGTATATCGTGCTCATGTGCATATTGAACAACAAAGGCCGCCTCGTCTTGAGTAGTAGGTGTTACAAATAAATCTGCCTTACCACCCATTTTAGTTACTGTGTGCAAATTCAATGCTTCATCTATTTTTATATTTTCTGGATTTAGTTTTTCGTTTAAGCTTTGAAACCATATTTGTTTATTCAAAAGAGACAATCCTTTCTACATTAGCCTGTTACCCTTACATAGTATGCATTTTCACTCATAATATATCAAGCGAAAATACTATAACCATTCTTTAGACCAAGTCTCAATTCCGCCAACTACTTCTTTTAGAGCAAGACCTTTCTCCGTCAAGTTATATTCTACCCGTATAGGTACTTCTGAAAAGACAGTTCTTTGAACTATTCCCTCTTTTTCAAGTTCCTTTAAACGTTCCGATAACAACCGGCCACTTATAGGAAGTGACGACTCAATTTCATTAAATCGTTTTGCTCCATCCATTAGTTGATGCACGATGAGGGCAGTCCATCTTTTTCCTAGCAATTCCATTGCCTTTGACAACCTTGGACATAATAACGTTTCTTTCATCAGATTCACCTCTATTGCTTCCTATTATAGTCTTTTTAGCTCCATTTGTAAAATTAAAGTAATTTAATTACTTGACGTAACCAATGTATTAATTTATATTTAGTTACATAAAGTAACTTAATGTTTATACCTTAAACAAATAGGTAAGGGAAGTTATAGTTCTGTAATATTGTTTCGAAATAAAAACTCTTGATTTCAAAACAATATTGTTTTATACTAAAAAAAAACGAATCTTAGGAGGAAATTAACAATGACAAAATTCAATCTTGACGCTGCACATTCTACAATCGACTTTTCAGTAAAACACATGATGGTTTCAAAAGTAAAAGGTTCTTTCACTAATTTCACAGCAGACTTAGATGGGAATGCGGAAGATTTAACTGGCGCTACAATTAGCTTTGACATTGATGTAAAATCTATCAACTCAAATAACGGAGATCGTGATAACCACTTACTATCTGGAGATTTCTTTGACGCAGATACTTACCCAAGCATCAAATTTATAGCAACTGATATTAAGAAAACAGATGATGGTGAGTATGACGTAACTGGCGACCTTACAATTAAAGACGTTACAAAAACAGTAACATTTGATGTTGAATATGGTGGTAAAGGTACTAATCCATGGGGCCAAGAAGTAGTAGCTTTCTCTGCTGATACAAAAGTTAACCGTAAAGAATTTGGTTTAACTTGGAACCAAGCATTAGAAACTGGTGGAGTTCTAGTTGGCGAAGATATCAAAATCACTGTTGAACTTGAACTAAACCCAGCTTAATAGACTAAATTACAAGAGGCTATCCTAAGCTTTAGGATAGCCTCTTTGAATGATAGATGGCATTTAACTACTCTAAGATTATTCAGAGTAGTTTTTTAAATTTTGAAACTTTTATTTTAGATTTTCGTATATACTTATATAAAAGCTTTGGAGGGATATACATGGAAGAACTTATAGGATTGGTTGCCATTGTTATGGTGTTTTCAATACCACTTACTGCAATTTGGACAACACATCTACGAAAATCGCAAAAAGTGAAATCATCAATTATAAAAGATGAAATTGAACTAGAGAAACTCAAATATAATAACTTTTTACTAGAAACTGAAAAAATGCGCATCGATCTCCAGCAGAAACAAGCAAACTTACTAGGAAGCTCAGATCCACTTATTTTAGATTTACAAAAAAGTTCAAAAACGGAGACAAACACTATATCTTCGTAAAACAATCGTGCTGATTTCATTCTGCACGATTGTTTTTTATCAATAAAACTTCACTTCAATTCTTCTCAGTCGCAACTTTACCTGTCCATCGATTACACTATAGGTATCTACTAAACGAAATAGGAGCCTACTATGCAAACATCTACCAAAGGTTTTTTCCAATTACTTAAAAGTCTAAAATGGCCAGTAAAGATAACAATTATAGCGGTTGTTCTATCCCTGTTAAGCACAGTTATTGGATTAATCGTACCTCTTGTAACAAAAGATTTAGTTGATACATTAACAACTACTGCTTTTAATTGGAAAATGATTGGCGTATTACTGGTCGTATTCCTCTTGCAAGCGATTTCCGGTGGATTCTCTTTTTATTTATTATCCTATATTGGAGAATTTATCGTTGCGGACCTTCGTACGAAACTATGGAGCAAAGTACTTCATCTACCTGTTCCCTACTATGATCAAAATGAAAGCGGTGAAACGATGAGTCGTATTACACAGGATACGACAACGTTGAAATCACTTATTACAGATCATTTAGTAAATTTCGTGTCTGGAATTATTACAATTATCGGTTCAGTTATTATCTTATTTTTTATTGATTGGAAAATGACGCTGATTATGCTAATTAGTGTGCCCCTGAGCATGGCAATCATGATGCCACTCGGTACAATGATGCATAAAGTTTCAAAAGCTACTCAAAAAGAAATGGCTTCGTTTTCCGGACTTTTAGGACGAGTGCTATCTGAAATACGGTTAGTCAAATCTTACCGAGCTGAGAAAACGGAAACTATTAGTGGGAGCGAAGCCATTCAAAATCTGTATAAATTTGGCTTGAAAGAAGCAAAAATACAAGCGTTCATCTCCCCTTTTATGACGCTCATTATGATGGCAATTCTAGTCGTCATTTTAGGCTATGGAGGTTTACAAGTATCTAAAGGGGTCCTATCTGCTGGAGATCTCGTTGCGATTATCTTTTACTTAGTGAATATTATTGTTCCTTTTGCACAGATGGCAACATTTTTCACCTCTTTCCAAAAAGCAGTTGGAGCAACGGAACGTATCCAGGAAATATTCTATATGGATAGTGAAGCAGTAGAACTAGAAGCTAAACAGCCATTAGAGGATGGTATAGTGGCTTTCGAAGACGTTCACTTTTCGTATGGCCCTGATAAAAAAGTGATTGATGGTATTTCTTTTGAAGCAAGACTTGGTACTGTCACAGCATTTGTCGGTCCAAGTGGTGGTGGTAAAACGACGATTTTTTCATTGCTTGAGAGGTTTTACGAGCCTGATTCAGGGAAAATTATGTTCAATCAAAAACCAATTACTGATCTCTCTTTACGCTCTTGGCGTTCTAAAATGGGCTACGTTTCACAAGAAAGTCCTTTAATGAGCGGCACAATTTTATCGAATATGACTTATGGCATGGCAGAAACCCCTCCAATGGATAACATTATCCAAGCAGCTAAAGCAGCTAACGCAGTCGATTTCATAGAGGAATTGCCGGACAAATACGATACACTCGTAGGAGAACGTGGTATCAAACTTTCAGGTGGACAACGCCAACGTATCGCAATTGCTCGTGCTCTCTTACATGATCCCAAAATATTATTATTAGACGAAGCAACTTCCAACTTAGATAGTGGCTCAGAAGCTTCCGTACAAGAGGCATTAGAACGTCTCATGAAAGGGCGAACTACATTAATCATTGCACATAGACTAGCAACAATTGTTCATGCCGACCAAATATTCTTCCTAGAACAAGGGAAAATCTCAGGAAGTGGCTCACACGAAGAGCTTCTTGCCAAACACGACCTATATAAAGAATTTACACATGGGCAAGGACTATCTTGAATTAGAAACTCCAATGAGCACAGTCATTAGACTTGGCACATTGGAGTTTTATTCGTTAAGGCTCAAATAAGCCTCTACAACTCGAGTTTCACAACTATTCTGTGTTATTATAACTAACAACCAAGAGCGAAAATTTTTAATAACTAATATGGAGGGCCATTATGCAACTAACAATTAGAGCAACTGGTGAAAATGTAGAGGTTATTACATATCTGCTTGCTAAAAATCCCAATAATATTTATGAAAGGAACCATAAAGGCCATTACATTAGAATGTTTTATAATGTAGTGACTGAAACAGAGCTTGAGCTGACAATTTTCTTAACACCAGATCCATTGGTACTTGTAAATAATTCTTCCAATGCATATGATATCACTCATTATATTAACGATCGAGAATTTGCAGTTAGCAGCATTTTCATATCACTCATCCGATCCGCCCTTGGCACTGCATTAAACGGGCAACCAAAAGAGGAATATATAAAGTGGGTGGATCACCGTTTTCCTTTTGTTTTTAGTTTTGGTCCAGTTGCAACTGAGTTAAGCGAACAGGATACTCGTAACCTTTTTGAGCCGTTGGGTTATGATGTCGATATAGAATACGCAGAAACGGATTATTCCTTTCGTCTTAAAGAAAAGAGTTCTGCATGTTATATCACATTATCTGGTCACACCTCACTTCAAAAGGGCCTCCAACAACTATTTTTACTCATTCCGGTGTTGGATAACTATAAACATTATTTTATAGATGAATCAGAAATTGAAATGCTTAAACGATATGGCGAGGGATGGCTTGAAGATCATCCACAGAAAGAATTTATCATTCGAAAAGCCTTACGTTTTAAGGAAATTTATAGCCAACTGGAAGAACAGGATAATTCTGATAAGCAAATTCATCCTATACGACTCAATGAGCTTCGTTACGAAAAAATTGTGGATTTAGTTAAAAAACTACCTATGAAAAATACGATTGTCGATTTTGGATCAGGAGAAGGCAAACTATCTGCTCAGCTTGGTTTTGTTGAAGGGGTACAGGAAATTTTTGCAGTTGAACCAAGTGAAACAGCAAGATCTAAAGCACAAAAACGATTTGAAAAGTTAAAGGATAAAAAAGGTTTTGTCGAGCCAATAATGATTTGGGGCTCTCTTTTTTACTTCGATGAACGCTTGAAAAACAAAGATGTCATCATATTATGCGAAGTTATTGAACATATCGATGAAGAAAGATTACCGAAAGCAATGGATCTAATTTTAGAACAATATTATCCATCTTCTATAATCATTACCACACCAAATAAAGAATACAATCATGTTTATGAAATGACTGAGTCCTTGCGTCATAATGATCATCGATTTGAATGGTCGAGAGAAGAATTTAAGGAATGGTGTCTGCGTATGAATCACTCTGAACGTTATGTACTAACTTTCGAAGGGATCGGCAATGAGGATGAAACGTATGGTTTCCCTACTCAAATGTGCACGTTTACCAGGAAGGAGAATCATTCATGAAAATTACAGTACCCAATTCAGGCATTGTCCTCTTAATCGGTGCATCTAATAGTGGAAAAACAACATTATTGAACAACTGGATTCGTGAAGAAACTATTCAACCGTCTGAAGTAATTAGTTCTGATGAGTATCGATTAGTTGTAAGTGATACAAATTTTATACAATGGACAGGCAGGCCGAAAGACGAAGCAGATAGTCTTTACGACCAATACCATGCAATATCAGAAGAAGCCTTCCATATGATGGATAATGTTATCGAAGCAAGATGTCGATTAAATAGGTTAACGTTTATAGATGCTACACATCTTTTCGCGGATGACCGAAAAAGATATATTGCCTTAGCACAAAAACACCATGTACCAATTGTTGCAGTTGTTTTAGACACTCCGCAAGAAACATTACTTGAACGGGATGAACAACGGGAAAATTCTCGTGGAAAGAAAAAAGTAAAACAACAATACCAAAATTTAAAGCGTGAAAAACGTTTTATAAAAAAAGAAGGATTCAAATCAACCTATTTCATCAATGCTGATGAAGATATTGAGCTTGTACGAATGGATTATCCACTATTGATCGATGTAGAACATGGTATTGATCTAATTGGTGATATACATGGCTGCTATGATGAATTTATTATTCTTTTGAAAAGTCTTGGTTACGAGGAAAATGATGAGGCCTTATATCTCCATCCTGATGGTAGAAAGTTTATGTCTGTTGGGGATGTGATGAGCAGAGGACCAGAATCGTTAAAAACTATGCTGTTTTTCCAACGACATGTCGAACAAGGCGTAGCGTATATGACGGACAGCAACCACGGTTGGAAAATTGCCCGCTGGCTTGACGGACGTAGTGTAACTTTAAATTATGGTGACGAGAAGGTAGAACAGGAATTAAAAGAGTATGAGAAGACTTACGGGAGCGAAAAGACTACTCAAACAAAGGAAGTTTTGAAAAATTTCCTTCTAAGTGCCCCTTCTCACTATGTTTTAATGAAAAATGGTGTACCTACTGCTGTGTGTACTCATGCTGGTATCAAAGACGAGTTTATTGGCAAACAATCACCTGATGTCCAAGACTTTTGTCGATATGGAGATTCAAGTGATTTGAATGAAAACGGAAAGCCTATCCGGAGTGATTGGTTTGTCCATCATAAGGGAAGTATCGTTATTATTTGGGGACACGACCCAAAACCCCAACCTCTTGTGGTAAATAACACGGTTAATATTGATCAAGGCGTTGTTTTTGGTGGGAAGCTTACGGCGTTTCAATATCCAGAAAAGAGATTCATTTCTGTTGATGCTCTACATAATTATTCTGGTGCGATAGATAATCCTTTGAAGGAATGGGAAAAGAAACGTTTTAATGCACCAAATATTGAGAAGTTTATCGACGGATATTCTGTACAGACTGAACAATTAGGAAATATTAAGGTTCCTCAAAATATCGTCAAGTCTGCTATAGACACAATCTCTCATTATACAGTGCCGATTGAACAATTACTTTATATTCCCCCAACAATGAGTCCTACTCCGGAAACTTCAAAGCTTAAAGATTTCTTAGAGCACCCAAAAGAGGCGATTGAGTATTATCGGAGTCACGGGATTGAAACGTTGATCGCCGAGAAGAAGCATATGGGGAGTCGTGCAATACTGCTTTTGTTTAAGGATAAAGAATCAGCGAAAAAGTCTATCGGTTTGGATATCGATGGGGTAATCTACACGAGGAAGGGTAGAAAATTTTTTGATAAGCTAACAGAACAAAAAGTTCTAAGGGAGTTAAAGGAAGAGTTGACTCGAAAAGGTTACTTTAGCAAGTATGAAACGAACTATGTACTATTAGATGCAGAGATCATGCCTTGGAATTTAAAAGCGAAAGAACTGATTAGCAGTCAATATGCACATGTTTCGGAAAATGCAATTTTAGATCGAAAGAAAATAGTAGAAAAACTAAGTAATTCTGAACATGTGGATGTAAAGAAATGGCTAATAGAATACGAGGGAAAACTCGAGAATGCAGAGACTTTTAAAGAAGTGTTCCAAAAGTACTGCTGGGATATTGAAGGTACGGATGCCATTCAAATTGCACCGTTTCATGTGCTTGCACACAGTAATGAAACATTCTTTCATAAACCGCATACATGGCATATGGAAATGAATAAGGAATTTGCTGAAGGTTCATCCCTTTTTGTGACAACTGAATATAAAATTATTTCTGATGCAGTGAGTGAACAGGAAGTAACCACTTGGTGGGAAGAAATTACAAAAAATGGACATGAGGGAATCGTCATTAAGCCTGAGTTTTATATACCAACATATAGAGGAAAGCTAATACAGCCAGCTATTAAAGTAAGGGGGCGCAAATATTTGCACATTATCTATGGAATGGATTATTTAAGTCCTCTAAACTTAGAGCGATTGAAAAAACGAAATACAGTTAAAAAACAAAAGCTTGCACTAAAGGAATTTGCATTAGGTATAGAAGGCGTACAACGTTTCGTCAATGGTGACTCAATTGAACGAGTCCATGAATGCGTTTTAGCTACTTTAGCAATGGAGTCAGATCCAGTGGATCCAAGATTATAATATATGTACAAAGTTCCTTAAAATTACTCATATGCAAATATTGTTGTACTTAAGGAAAATTAGAGACCAAAAAGGTACCCAGTCCTTTAATAAAAAACTTGTTTTTTTGAAGAGACATGGATTTTTTTATAGTGACTTGCCGTGACTGACGTCACGACCAGTCTCTTTTCTTCCAGTAATCTTCACACTCTAAAATTTGTCTAATCTTATCATCTAGGCGATAAGCTATGCAGAGTCTTATATTAGAGTACTACATACTGATTGATTTTCGTTACAGGTGGCGACTCCAGTTGGATGAGTTCGACAAACGAGATACCAAAGTGACGGCGATTGCTCACCGCTCACCCGCGGAAATGGAAATATGTAGTGCTATTTAAGTAATCTTACTATTAAAAAAAAAAATTTATAGAGTATTTTGTCTAGCCTAATTGGATTTTATTATCTGAGTTAATTATGTAAAGGCACTGTTCTTTTCCATATTAAATACTTCATCTGTGAAAGTAGCTTGTAAAAATTGTCGATTTTCAGTAGTTTTTAAAAACTACTTTCATAATGTGTGCTTTCTATGGTTTTATAACTATAATATGGTATATTAGTAATATAATTGGATTTGTTTTCCTTTTCTTTGGCTTAGAAGGGGGTGTAGGTTAGATGAACCTAGGACAATTGATCAAGTTAGAGCGGCAGAGACAGAATATAAAGCAAGAGGCATTGGCTATTGGTATTTGTGTCCCCTCTTATTTGAGTAGAATTGAAAACGGATTAGTCATTCCAAGTGAAGACATAAAGCATCATATTCTGATGAGATTGAATATTTCGTTAGACTCGTTGAATGGTAATCGAAATGAAAAGAAAATTGTTCAGTTTAAAATACGGTTCAAGCAGATTCTAAATTCACGAGACAAAAAGCTTGCTAAAGAGCTTCTTTCCGAAATTCATCTTTATATTGAGGAACATCCATTAGATGAAGAACGACTAACGTTACTTTTATTAGAAGCTCGCCTAATGGTTATGCTGCCTGAGGTATTGGATATGAAAAATAATATCCACATTTTGAAAGAATTCAAAAAAGAAATGACAATTGAACAGTTATTTTACCTCTACACGATTCAAGGTATCACTGCCTATCAAGATAATCAGTTTAGCCAAGCATCTCAAATTTTTAAGGAAGTCTTTCAGTTGATCAAAGGATTTCGAATGGACGACTGGGAGATGGCAGAACTATATTACATATCTGGGTTATCACTTTTATCTGAATCCCGCTACATTCTAGCTATTGATTATGTAAAGGAAGCAATTTCATATTTCAATCAAGAGATTTTAATAGAACGATCGATTGAGTGTTTAATAATCCTAGGGATTGCACAAAAGAATACAGGACTCTTAAAGGAAGCTCTCGCTACTTTTGAAAGAGCTAGAGATATCAATTCAAAAATAGAATCCTCTGAGTTTAATGGCATGATTGAACATAATTTAGGTTCCTGTTACTCACTACAAAAAGATTCTCATCAAGCATTGCAGCACTTTTTTTATAGTTTAGATGCAAAACATTTCCCTGATGATAAAGTTGTGACTATTTTATCTATTTTGAAGGAATATCACAAAAATGGTGATTTACAGAATGCATTAGTATGGCTACAAAAGGGGCTAGAGATATCCGAGCACCTATCCAATAGCAAGAAGGATCTTTATACAAACCACTTCTCCGTATATGGAGCGATATTACTGGAGAAACAAGAGATTATCGCTATTTTTAAGAAAGCTTTGGATTATTTCGGTGGCAAGCAGGACTATAAAAATTGTATGATTTATTGCCACGTTTTAGCTAAGCGATTAGCTGAAACTAAACAATATAAACAAGCTTCAATTTACTATGATTTAGGTTTTCATTTTCATTTGAAGCAATCAAAAGTATCTAGTTGGGAGGAATTGTCATGAAGAAAATTGTATTTGGAGTTCTACTTTGTTTCGTTCTATTCACACTACCGGTTTTGAGTTCAAATCATCTTGCAGAAGACGACAAGCCAAAAATCACTTCTGTTGGCGATTTTATCTAACCAAAACGTATCGAAAAACAGATTTAGGAAACATAAAAACGAGTCCTCTTCAGTACATGGACTCGTTTTTAATTATTAAATTGAACTGTCTCCATGATCTCTTATTCAACCGTCACTTCTTCATCCAGTATAATATGTTGACTATATACCTCTACAAACTCCAAGGATTCTTCAATATTATCCACTAGTTCAAATACATCAAGAATCATTGCGAGCTTTATCGTCGTGTCTTCACCAAAGATGTTTTTATAGGTGACATCTTTATAGTGAGCCTTGACTAGTCGATCAACATCCTCTAATTTTACAGCCCGAATAATATTAATAGTCTCTTCATATATTTTGTTTGACATAGTATCAGTTGAAGAAATATGTTCGAACAATAGTTTAACAGAAAAAATTTTATACATTGTGCTCACCTCTTACTTATAACTGTATTATGTGAGCACATGGAATGCTATATATTTCATGTGTGAAAGTATAACCTGAATAACGTACTTAAAACACGTTTTTTGTTCTTACTTTCATAGATGCAAATAATCTCAAACTTTATTTATGTTAGTTCAAATATTAAACTGACTTTCATATAGTTCATAATAGAATCCTCGTTTATTTAGAAGTTCTTTATGCGTTCCAGCTTCAATTAGTTCACCGTGATGAATGACTAGAATTTTGTCCGCATTTTCTATTGTTTTTAAGCGATGGGCTATGACAAAACTAGTACGGCCTTCCGAAAGTCTATTTAGTCCTTGCTGTATATCTATCTCCGTTTTCGTATCAATGCTTGAAGTTGCTTCATCTAAGATTAATATATCTGAATCAGCTAAAATAGCACGAGCAATCGCTAATAATTGTCGCTGTCCCTGGCTTAAATTAGACCCATTTCCAGTAACCTGCGTGTCATACTTATCAGGTAAATGCTTGATAAACCTATGAGCAGATGCAAGTTTAGCAGCTTCTACTACCTCTTCATCGTTTGCCTCGAGTCTGCCGTAGCGAATATTTTCTAAAATAGAACCTGAAAATAGAAAGGTATCTTGTAAAACAATACCAATTTTTTCACGAAGCTTACTTATTTGATACTCCCGAATTGATATCCCATCAATTTCAATCTCCCCAGAGTCAATCTCATAAAACCGCATGAGCAAATTAATGATTGTTGTTTTCCCGGATCCTGTTGGACCTACTAAGGCAATCTTTTCTCCTACTTTTGTCTCGAAGCTAATATTCTTTAAGATAGGTTTTCCAGTCTCATATGAAAAGTGAACATTAGAAAATTTAACGTCCCCTTTTAAAGTATCTATTGTAATTATGCTCTCCTGATCTTGAAGGTCGGGAGTCTCATCCATTATTTCAAATACTCGCTCTGCTCCTGCTATAGCAGACTGAAAGGTATTCAATAAAGTTGAAAGCTGATTAATTGGTCTAAAGAATTGTCTTGAATAATTTACAAAAGCTGCAATTATACCGACTGTTGCCAATTCTTGTACAGTCATCACAGCTCCAATTCCAATAATTAATGCAAGACCTAAATTGTTGATAAAGTTGTTGATAGGCCCTAGAAATCCGGATACAGTATCAGCTGCGGTTGCCGAGTGCCGTAGTCTTTCATTGACAAGCGAGAATTTGTTGAAATTCTTTTCTTCTTGCCCAAAAAGTGTAATTACTTCATTTCCTGAAATGGCTTCTTCTATAAAACCATTTAGCTCACCTAAATCACGTTGTCTTTTGATGAAGTTGCTACTACTATACGTAATAATTTTTTTCGTCGTGAAAATAACTAATGGTACTACTAACAGTGACACTATTGCTAACACCCAGTTAAGCAGAAACATCGCTATCGTTACACCTGTCACCATCATTACAGTAGAAATAATTTGAATTACACTTTGACTTAATGCGTTATTCAAGCTTTCAATATCGTTCGTAACTCGACTCATAAGATCTCCATGAGTACGTTTATCGAAAAACCGCAAAGACAGAGTTTGAAACTTTTCATATAAATCTTGTCGTAATGACCTAATCGTTTTCAAGGATACTCGAACCATTAAAAAATTCTGTAGCCAAGTAAACGCAGCAGCAGCTGTATACACAATTGCTAGTATTACTAAGAAGCGTATTGTTCCTTCCATATCCTTAGGAATTATATACTCATCAATGGTTACACCAATCATATAAGGAACTAACAAGTTTAATAGAGTAGATATTATTACTAATATAATCGAAAATACAATAGCAATTTTTTGTTTCTCCATATATCGCCAGATTCGTTTTATCGTACCTTTTTTATCTTTTGCTTTCTCTACTGGTCCACCAAATCCTCTTGGGCCTCTTGCACGCCCTATTGCACTAGAAGAAGGTTTAGCTGAAGCCTTACTCATAGGAAAGGACCCCCTTTCCACTTTGTGTTGCATAAATACTTTGGTAAACCTCACTCGCTACAAGCAGCTCTTCATGGGTACCACTTGCTACGATCATTCCATCCTCCATTACAAGAATTCGATCGGCATTTATAATAGAAGAGACTTTGGATGATACGATGAATACAGTTGTATCCGATAAATACTGTCCAAGAGCTTGCTGTACCTGAACTTCAGATATTGCATCTATAGCTGAAGTTGAATCATCTAAAACTAATATTTTGGGTTGACGTATGAATGCACGACTCATGGATAATCGTTGTTTTTGTCCTCCTGACAAATTGGTTGCTCCTTGCATAAGCTCATGTGCAAATTGGTCTTCTAATTTTTCTATAAACTCACTTGCCGCTGCTGAGTTTGTCGCTTTTTCCATATCTTCTAAGGTAGCTTCTTCTTTTCCAAAGCGTATATTCTCTGCTATTGACCCTGCAAATAGCTTTGCATTCTGCGGTACAAACCCAATTGACTCTCGTAAATTCTCAATAGTATACTCTTTTATATTTATCCCGTTGATTAATACCTCTCCTAAATCTGGGTCATACAATCGAGGAAGAAGTTTAATGAGCGTTGACTTCCCGCTCCCTGTTTGTCCTATAATTCCAATAGTTTCGCCACTATTCACATGAAAGGAAATATCCTTTAATACATATTCTCCGTTTTTACTATAGCTAAAATAGACCGATTTAAACTCTACTTCGCCTTTGATATTATTATCCGATACAGGAGTTGTAGGATCAGTTATATCAATTTTTGTTTCCAAAACTTGTTGAATTCGAACAGCAGATGTGAACGACCTCGTAATTTGCATTAATACATGACTACTAGATACCAGCCCGTTCATAATAATCGTTAAATAGTTGGTGAACGCTAAAATAACTCCGACCTCTAACGTTCCCTCATTTACTTTTATAGCACCCATCCACATCCCAATTACTACACCAATATTGACGATAAATAGCATAACGGGCATTAGTGTAAGAATCACCTGTTCTGCAGACATATTGCGTTTCGTTAACTCTTCATTTACACGTTTAAATGCTTTTATCTCATAATCTTGTCGATTGAATGCCTTAATTACACGTATACCCGCAAACGTTTCTTGAAGCTTAGTATTCACTTTGTCTATAGCTTTTTGTACTCTTGCAAATAATTTCCCTGTTTTATAAGAGAAAAAGTAGATTAACACAATTAGTATGGGAATAACAACCAGTAGTACAGGGAATAGCTCTCTAGCGGTAAACCAAACAATCGCAACTGCTCCTATAAATAATAGCGGTCCTCTGACAAAAACACGAAGTGTCATCATAAGTGCTTGTTGGACAGCAGTTATGTCATTCGTCACAATCGTTATTAATTTACCCACACCAATATTGTCCATATTTTTACTTGAAAACTTCTCAGTCATTTTGAAAACATCTCTTCGAATATCAGCCGCAAAATTTACTGCTGCTCTAGTACTATATATAGTACAACCTACTCCACCTATCAGCCCAATTACTGCAGCTACAAGCATTAAAATACCAAGTTTTACTACATAAGCTGTGTCATCATTAGCAATACCATCATCAATAATATGTTGCATGATTGTCGGGGATAATAAATCCATGGCCACTTCAATACACATAAAAATTGGTGCTAAAATAGCAAAAAGCATATATGGTTTAACATAAGGAAGTAATTCCCTAAAGGATTTCATATTATCTCACTCCCTAATAGTTCTCTGTCTGTAATCTCTCTGTTATTTCTTTCATAAATGCAATAAGTTTTGGCGAATTCTCGGGAGTGTTTCGGCTTTTCTTTATCGCTTTTCTAAGCTCCGCCTCCCACAAATCGATAATCTCCTTTAAACGAATAGCTTCATCAGAGTTTTGCCAGCTCCATCGATCCTCCCAGTTGCTCCAAAATGCACCTTCTTTACTTTTTGCAAACTCCTGCAATCGAATTTTTCCCTTTTCTTGAATGCAATAAGTCTTTTTATCGGAGGAAGGTTCGAGTTCTATCATTTCCTTTTCCAACAATTCTTGAAGTGCCGGGTATACTGTTCCCGCACTGGCAGAATAATGTCCTCCCGACCTAATTTCTAATTCCTTCATTATTTGATATCCATGCATCGGTGCTTCCTCCAATAGATGCAAGATGGCCATTTGAATAAATCCTCTACGTTTTTTCATGTAAAACAACTCCTTATATATCGATAATATTAATCGATATATCGATTAATAACAATAGTAAAAGAGTTACCCAATATAATTTAGGTAACTCCCCTGTGATCAGACTATTATGGAATCATATCTTCCAATTACTATTAATCGACGTATTCAACTTTTTCTAATGGTTCAAATGCAGGTCCTTCTAGTACGTCCCCTTTATAACTAAATCTTGAACCATGACATGGGCAATCCCATGAACTTTCCGCATTATTAAAGGAAACATTACAGCCCATATGTGTACAAGCAGGTTTAACAAGGTATACTTTTCCCTGATCGTCTTTATAAGCCCCTACCTTTTTACCATCCATCATTATTATATCTCCACTACCGGATTGTATATCCTCTAGCTTTAAATCTACCAACTCTGTTTTCCCTTTAACTAGTTCCTTTGCAACACTTGCATTCGTCTTTGCAAAGCTTGTTATATCTTCTTTTTTCAGTTTAGAACGGGCTGGATTATAAAGTTCTATATATCGGTTATCCCTTTCCAGCACAAGATCACTCATGATGCTTGCGGCAACTATACTGTTGGTCATCCCCCATTTTGCATATCCTGTTGCAACTAATACATCTGACTTTCCTGCAGTCATCTCACCAACATATGGCAGTTGATCTAAAGTGACTAAATCCTGAGCAGACCAGCGATAATCATAATTTTTCACTTTAAACTGTTCTCGTCCAAAAGCTGCGAGGTTTTCATAATTTTCATTAGTATCGCCTTCGAATCGACCTGTTACATGACCTTCTCCACCAATCATCAAATACCTTTTTCCATCATTACCTAGTGCAGTTCGTACTGATCTAGTGGGCTTCTCCACATTTATATACATTCCCTTTGGATAATTGGACGGTGCGATAGAAGCCAAAGCATAGGAACGTTCTGAATGCATTCGTGCAAAGTATAATCCATCTCCATCATTAAAAGGGAAATGACTACATACTAATACTTTGTTTGCACGTATAAGTTGGCCTTCCATCAATTCTACTGTATTCGATTTTATAGTTTTAGCGCGAGACTCCTCAAAAAATTGCACACCATTCTCTATTGCTTTATCCATTAAAGCCTTTGCATATTTTATTGGATGGAATTGACCTTGGTCTTCTAACTTAAGCGCTTGCTTCACCGTATAAGGTAGTCCCGTATCCTTCGTCAAGGTTGCACCTTCTATGCCAAGAGTGTTGTATGCCTCCATTTCCTTTTCCACTTTTTCTATACCAACCTCGGTATCTGCATAAATATAGGCAGACATTGTTTCATAGTCGCAGTGTATGCCTAGTTGTTCGATTGTCTGTTTGATAAATTCTTTAGCTTCTGTATTTGCATCATAGTATAACCGTGCCTTCTCTTCTCCAAAGGTAGTAATTAGTTGCTGATAGATAGGGCCATGCTGCGCAGTCACCTTGGCAGTTGTGAATCCTGTAGTTCCTACCAATATTCGACTCCCCTCTACTACTATCACCTTTCGACCGCTACTACTCAGCAAATAAGCTGCGGTAATTCCAGTTAGTCCAGCACCGACAATAACAATATCCGTTTCGATATTATCATTTATTTTAGGGAATAGTGGAAAGTCATTAGTTGCTCTCCAGTAGGATTTAGATTCCTTAGGTAAAATTTGATCTGACAATTGTATTTCCTCCTTTTTCTACAGTGTCTATCTATTGTTGAAACTTTATTCAATATTTTGCGTATAACAGAAAAACAGTTTTTAGTAAGGGGTATGTACATGGATAATTTTGGTTTATTTTTTGCTGGTGGTATACCTATATTTGTTGGTGCTATATTTTTATTAGTATTTGGAATTATTATTTTCACGATTATTAAAAGTCTCTCCCAGTGGAATAAAAACAATAACTCGCCTAAGTTATCTGTACCCGCTCAAGTAGTAACTAAACGCTCAAAAACGAGTGGTGGTGCAGGAGATAGCTCAGCTTCCACGTTCTACTATGTTACTTTTCAATTTGATAGTGGCGATCGTTTAGAATTGCATCTTAGTGGCTCAGATTATGGGATGCTTGCAGAGGATGATCTTGGTGTATTAACCTTCCAAGGTACTAGATATCATTCTTTTGAAAGAAAATAAAAACGTGCATGCTCAATTTGAGCTGCACGTTTTTTGTGAGTGACTTGTATTTGTAATTGCGCTTCAAATCACCGATCCTCTTCACCCCAGCACTCCGTGTTCTTTAGACCAGGAATTGTTTTTGCATAAAACACCGGATTTTCTCCTTTTTTTCGTTGCTTCGTGTAATCATTGAGCACATGGAATGCTGTTTTGCCAAGGAGCAGTATCACAGCAATATTCAGCATCGCCATTAGTCCCATGAATAGATCTGCTAAGTTCCAAACTAGTTGTACATGTGCAAGAGATCCGAACATGACCATTGCTAACACTAGCACGCGGTAACCAGTCATCCACCCCTTATGTGTATTGATAAATTCAATATTCGTCTCACCGTAATAATAATTCCCTATTATAGAACTGAAAGCAAAGAAGATAATAGCTATCGCTACGAAATATGGTGCCCAGCTTCCAACATGTTCTGCCAACGAATTTTGCGTTAACACAATTCCATCACTTTCTCCTGTCTTATAGAGACCTGCCAGAATAATAATGAATGCAGTTGCCGAACATATGATAATCGTATCAAAAAATACTCCAAGACTTTGTACTAAGCCCTGTTTTGCTGGATGAGATATACTTGCCGTAGCTGCCGCATTTGGCACACTACCCATCCCAGCCTCATTGGAGAATAACCCACGACGTACACCTTGCATGATTGCCGCACCCAAAGTGCCTCCTACTGCTTCTCGAAGACCAAACGCCTCCGTAAAGATCAAACTAAGTACTGTAGGTATTTCTGAGAAATTAGTCACCACAACGTATATGGCAACTATTAAGTAAAATATAGCCATTACTGGCACGATGATTTGAGTCACCTTAACAATTCTATGTACACCACCAAAAATAATTGTTGCCGTTAGCAACACTAACAAAATCCCTATTACATACGGAGGAATACTAAATACTTCTCCTACGGAAGCTGATATCGTATTAGACTGAACCGCATTAAATATAAAACCAAAGCACAGTGTTAATAAAATACTAAATATAATAGCTAATTTACGAGTACCTAATGCTTTCTCCATATAATACGCCGGTCCACCTCTAAAGGTATCTCCGTCCTTCACCTTATAAACTTGTGCAAGTGTACTTTCGATAAAAGCAGTTGCCATACCGATTACGGCAATTACCCACATCCAAAAAACAGCCCCTGGGCCACCAACACCAATTGCAAGTGCTACACCAGTAATATTCCCAGTTCCAACACGTGAAGCTGTACTAATTGTAAAAGCTTGAAAAGGTGAAACTCCACCCTTCTCTTCTTTCTTTTCGACAATCAATCGAAACATCTCTCCAAACATACGAAATTGTACAAATTTCGTTCCAATGGTAAAGTAAAGTCCCGCTATGATTAACAAGGCGATCAGTATATTACTCCATAGAACATTATTAACTGAGTCCACCATACTTCCAATCCATTCCATAGTTTCTCCTCCAATTTTTTGTTAACTTTTTTTCTATACCCTTTTTTCCATAAGAAAAACCAATAGTGGATTCCCCTATTGGTTGAATTGGGCATCATTTTATTTTAGCCTACAATCCTTCTTCTTCCGCAACTTTTTGTAAAGCACCAACGAATGTTTCTGTTGGTTGAGCTCCTGAAATGGCATATTTGTCGTTTATAACAAAGAAAGGTACTCCCCGGACACCGATTTGCCCTGCTTTAGCAATGTCTATACGTACATCTGCTAAGTATTCCTTAGAGTTTAAGACTTTTTCTGCTTCTTCTCTTGATAGATCAAGCGATTCTATCAAATCAAGCAGTACATCATTATTTCCAATTTCTTTCCCCTCGATAAAGTATGCATGTAGCAATAACTCATTTGCTTCTCTTGCTTTACCTTGTGCAGATGCCCATTTTACTAATCGATGTGCATCTAAAGTATTGGCTGGCTTCATTGCTTCAAAATTATAATCTAGTCCTACAGTTTTTGCTTGCTCTACTACTCCAGCCGTCATCGTTTTCGCAGCTTCCACAGTAGAACCATATTTTTCTGCAAGCACTTCATACATAGTTCTATCTGATTGTTTTGGTGTATTTGGATCTAATTCAAAGCTTTTAAATTCTACCTGTGCTTGTGAAGTAAAACCAGCTTGTTCTAAAGCTTCCTCTAATCTTCTTTTACCAATATAACAAAAAGGACATACAAAATCGGACCAAACTTCAATTTTCATTTTCATCATCACCTCTTCTACATTGTAATAGGATTAAATCTTGAATTCAAAATTACTGCTTGTTGGCTTATATGTGAAAAAAACACAGTCTATTGATTGACAGAGGTACATTCATGTTGGATAAATATTCCGTTTCGCAAGTAAAACTCCTTCTTGAGCAAGTAATTAGCCATCCAGCGCAAGTAACCAAAGAGGAAAGCAAGTAATTTCTCCCTGAGCGCAAGTAAACGACATGTCAAAGCAAGTAAATACTTTTAGAAATTAGAAGATGTCCGCATTCTGCATAGAAAAAACGATGCAATTTGCATCGTTTTAGTATTTCTTAGTCAGCTAATGCTTCTGTTAAGGCAGGTACTACTTGTTTTTTACGAGACACAACACCTTTTAGAAGTGCAGTATTGTTTTCAAACTTCACATTGAATGCTGCTTCAGCTTTTAATGCTAATTTCCCTAATGCTAGTGCTACAGAGTCATTATTTAGAATATCTGTTACGACAAAGAAGAATAGATCCAATTCTTTTTCTTGGATTTCACGAGTGATTAGTTCCTCTAGTTCTGCTTGACGACTCATCACATCGTTGACATCAACCGCGTTCACTTGAGCGATGACTACCTTCGATTCACCCATACCAAACTCTTTTGCATCTAGTGTAAGTAGGTCCTCTAAGCTCTTATCGCTTAAATCTGCTCCTGCTTTTAACATTGCAAGTCCATACTTTTCTACATCCACTCCAGCAATTCCCTCTAGCTCTCTTGCAGCTACTATATCTTCCTCTGTGCAAGTAGGCGATTTAAAAAGTAATGTATCTGAAACAATAGCAGATAGCATTAATCCTGCTATATTTGCAGGTACCTCTATGCTTTTTTCCTTATAGATTTTGTTTATAATAGTCGCTGTACAACCTACTGGCTCTGCACGGTAATATAGTGGATCGGCTGTTTCAAAGTTTGCAATACGGTGATGATCGATTACTTCTGTTACTTGAACCTCTTCGATACCATCTGCACTTTGTTGTTTTTCATTGTGATCGACTAAAATAACTTTTTTTGCTTCTGTGGAGACGTTTTCTATTAATCTTGGTGCTTCAAAACCAAATTTTTCTAATGCGAAGATTGTTTCATTATTTAAATCGCCTAAACGGACTGCCTCCGCTTCTACACCAATCTGATTTTTTAAATGCGCATAAACGATAGCAGATGTAATTGTGTCTGTATCAGGGTTTTTATGTCCAAAAACGAGTACTTTTTCCATGAATAATCCTCCTAAAATCTATTTCCGACTATATTTTATCATACATCCTTAGCGTCATCGAAAAGTAATTCGGCTAATTTATGCTTTTGATGCAGAAAGTCTGCCAATGTATATCCATCTAGTACTTGTAGATAGGCATTCAGCGCTATACGAAGTGCTGCTCGTAATCCACAAACTGATGTAATAGCACAACTATTCGTTTGACAATCAAAGCATTCCACAAGATGAAAGTCGTCTTCAGTATGTCTTACAACTTGTCCTATATTTATAACTTCTGGTTCCATTGCTAAACGGATACCGCCGCCTCTTCCTCTAACTGTATCTATATAGCCAAGTTTCCCAAGCTCATGGGTCACTTTCATCAGATGATTTTTTGATATACCATATGCCTCCGATATAGCTTTAATTGTGGAAAGTTTATTTTTTTCCTGGGCTCCAAGGTATATTAACACGCGTAGTGAGAAATCTGTATACATAGTCATTCTCATATTTCCACCGCCATTCTTCCATTATTATAACGATTTTGACAAGATTGTGGTATAAATGTGTCTGATTTATTAAAGATGTATTTTATATATTGCTTTTAAGGTTTTACAGGAGTATATTGTGTTTGTAATCAAATGAAAAGGACGTGTGTATATATGTTATCTCAAAAAACAATCGACATCGTAAAATCTACAGCACCTGTTTTAGAAGTACACGGTGTAGCTATTACCACTGCTTTTTACAAAAATATGTTCGAGGCTCATCCAGAACTATTAAATATATTTAATCACGCCAACCAAGCAAAAGGTCGTCAACAAACTGCTCTAGCGAACACAGTTTATGCTGCTGCTGTTCACATCGATAATCTTGCAGCAATCATTCCGGTAGTAAAACAGATTGGTCAAAAACATGTTAGTTTAGGTATTAAACCAGAACATTATCCAATTGTTGGAGAACATTTACTTGGAGCTATTAAAGAAGTACTCGGTGATGCAGCAACAGATGATATTATTAATGCCTGGGCAGAAGCATATGGGGTAATTGCGGATGCATTTATCGGCATTGAGGAAGAAATGTATACTGCTACTGAATCTAAACAAGGTGGTTGGAGATTCTTCAAGGACTTTGTTATTGCTGACAAAGTAAAAGAAAGCGATAATATCACTTCTTTCTATTTGAAACCTGCAGATGGTTCTATATTACCATCTTATGAACCCGGTCAATTTATCACGATCCGTGTAAGCATTCCAGGAGAAAAGTATTTGATGAATAGACAATATAGTTTATCAAAAGCAACGGACAGTGAATCTTTCCGTATTTCTGTTAAAAAAGAGGATGAAAATAATCCGGAGGGTAAAGTATCTGTCCACCTTCATAATAATGTAAATATTGGAGACAAAGTAGAACTTACTGCTCCAGCAGGAGATTTCATTTTGGATCCATTAAAAACAACACCAGTAACATTCGTAAGTGGTGGTGTTGGAATCACACCGATGATGAGTATGTTCGAGACGATTGCGAAAAACAATCCGAGTCGTTCTGTATCCTTTATCTATAGTGCCCGTAATGCAAACTTACATCCATTTGATAAAGATATTCGCTCTTTGATGGACAACATGGATGATGCAAAATATGTTGCGCTTTACTCTGAAAGTGGCGATGGCTTTATCACGAAAGATGTTCTAAAAGAACATGCTATTGTAAATGGCGATGTTTATGTATGTGGTCCAGCAGGATTTATGGAAGCTATGATCAATCACTTATTAGAGCTAGGAGTTCCAAATGAAAATATTCATTTCGAATTCTTCGGACCGGCAATGCAATTAGAATTAGTACAAGCTTAATAATTCCATGTTAAAGTGTTACTTCCATACGAAGTAACACTTTTTCAATATAGGAACAATTTTACTAATAGATAGATTTAAAGTTATGTTTACTTATCAACAATAATGTTATAATTAGGATATAATTCATACTTAAGTAGAAATGAGTGAACATGCCTAATGCCCAAAAACTCCGAGAGCAAATACATACCGTTGGCTAACTTTTTTAAACAGTCCACTAACAAAGAAATTACATTAACATACACTGAAATTGAAGCAATTATTGGACATGTTCTTCCTAACGCTGCGTATTTAAGTAGTAGTTGGTGGAAAAAAACTAAGCCACCTGCGCTCCATTATTTTGCATGGACAGATTCCGGATATTCCGTAAAAAGCGTTGATCTTGGAAAAGCAGTTCATTTTCACAGTGTTTTGCATGAGACAGATGAACGGACATCTGATGATAAGAACACTCAGGACATTCTTATTATTCGCGAGGCAGATTTAGAAGATGCTCGTCCCTTTATTAATTTACAGGAAACTATTTTTGCAGAAACAGATTTTATGTTATTCGGAAAATCTGATCGACAATTAACGGTTCAAAGTATCCGTAAAAGCTTGAATACTTGGAAAACTTCACCGAACTCTATTCTACTTTTAGCTATTATGAACGGACAATACGCAGGCTACGTACAGTTTATAGGAGGTCCAGCTCCACGTGCTGTACATCGAGCATCTGTGGTTATTGGGGTCAAACAAGCCTTTTCTAAGAAAGGAATTGCTTCTTCTCTAATGCTTCAAGGTGAAAAATGGGCAAAAGAATCTGGCATTTCAAAGCTAGAACTTACTGTTATTAAAGAAAATATCAATGCCCAAAAACTCTATAAAAAGCTTGGTTTTGAATTAGAGGGTACACGAAAAAACGCATTAATCATACATGATCAATTTGTAGATGAATACTATATGGGAAAACAAATTTAAAATCGTTTTAACATATTCCTAAAGAGGCTTCCAAAAATTTAATTTTGGAAGTCTCTTAATTTGAAGAAAGTTAAAATTGTATGCACTTGATATCCAGTATGTTTTGCCTATCTTTTCCTGTGAAAAGGAATTTGTAGCATTATGTCGAATTGTTAAATAGATGGGGTGAATATATTGGAGTTTAAAATAAATAAGGTTTGTTTTACCAAAGCAATTTCAGATGTTAGTAAAGTGGTATCAACGAAGGTGCTTTTACCAGTGTTATCAGGTATTAAGATAGTGGTTAATAGTGATCATTTAATCCTAAGTGGAAGTAATTCTGAAATAGCTATAGAAAGAGTTATTCCATTAACATTGAATAACAATATAGTATTAGATGTTATTGAAACAGGTAGCGTTGTGTTATCAGCAAAACATTTAAGTGAGATTGTAAAAAAGTTACCCGGTGATATTCATATTAAAATGTTGGAGAAACAATTGGTAACTATACAATCGGAAGAAATCACAATACATTTAAATGGTTTCAGTTCTGAAGAATACCCTACTCTTCCAGACATCGATTTATCAAAACACATTAGCATACCGAGTAATAAACTGTTAGAAATTATAGAACAAACTATGTTTGCTGTTTCTAAAAATATTTCGAGACCAGTATTGACAGGTATCAATATTACATTATCCTCAAACGAAATTTCATTTATCGCTACTAACTCACAACGTCTAGCTTCAAGAAAATATTCATTAGTATCCGACTTTGAAGAATCATTTACTATCTCTGAAAAAAGTTTGCATGAGCTTTCTAAGTTAATTAAAAATGAAATTCATCTGATTACTATTTATTTTTCGGGAAAGTATATTGTATTTAAATCTGATGATCTAACACTTTTTTCAAGCCTTATCGAAGGTAGTTATCCGAACACATCGAGATTGTTCCCAAAAGATGCTAAAACGATTATCACTTTAAACACAAAACAGTTTTTACAGGGTATCGATAGAGCCTGTCTTTTTGCAAATGAATGGAGAAATAACAACGTGCATCTAGAAATAGAAAATAAAACTAAAATTAAAATTTCATCATACTTTTCTGAGATAGGTTTAATAGAAGAAACACAACCTATTAAAGAAATCACCGGCGAGACAAATTTAAAGATTTCACTTGATGCAAGCTTTTTAATGGACGCTTTAACAGCTATCAAAGAAGAAGAAATAAAATTGAGTTTTAGTGGTTCAATGGGTCCTATTTTAATCGAACCAATCAACAATCCTTCTTATATCCAACTAATTTCACAAGTCCGCGCAAACTAATATTTCTCATAATAAAAACCAGAGGCGACCTATTTTTTAGGCCATCTCTGGTTATCTTGATTTCGATACGAATGGATTATCTGTTTCCCAGAATCTATATGGATAATGGACAGCCTCTCCGCTATTTTGAATACCTATTCTTGGACCAGTAGATACAGACGCTACGTGTTCGCCTTCCGCCATATACAAAGGCTTGTCTGTCCAATGTGAACCATAGTGTTCCATGGATATACCCATAGCTTTTGTTAATTTTCCTGGTCCGCTTGTCCACTGTTTCATCGGAAGATCGTTACGAAATTCCTTCATCAAATCTAATCCTTCCACAGGTTCTACTGCTCGAATTAATATCGCATTAGGGATGTCCGTAGGTGCCGAGACAACATTGATGAGCGTATGCGTATGCATTTGATATGTATATATCAAACCTGGCTCACCAAACATAACCTCCGTCCGCTTTGTTCTCCTATTTCCAAAACTATGTGCCGCTCGGTCATCTGGTCCCATATATGCTTCAGTTTCTACAATCTTACCAATGAGCACCCCTCTTGGATGCTCATGAACAATATATTTACCTAATAATTGCCGTGCAAGTTCTAGAGTTGGTTTTTGAAAAAAAGTTACTTCAATTGGTTTCATATTAAATAAAACCCTTTTTTTTCGCTTCAAATGTTAACTCTTCTCTAAACTTAGGATGCGCAATGGAGATAAGTTGTTTGGCACGTTCTGAAATTGGTTTTCCAAACATTTTAGCTACCCCGTACTCTGTAATAATCATGTCTACATCATTTTTGGTAGTCGTGATAACTGAGCCTGGAGTAAGACTTAGTTTTATACGAGAGATTTCATCGTTCTTGGCTGTAGAAGTCATACATACAAAGCCTTTTCCTTCTTTAGCAAAGCGAACTCCACGAGCGAAGTCTGCTTGCCCTCCGGTAGAGGAATAGTAATTTCCTGCTACCGTTTCAGATGCACATTGTCCAAATAAGTCGACCTCCGTCGTCGCATTAATCGAAACAATACGCTCCTCCTTAGCAATTTCTCGTGGATCATTCACAATACTTACAGGTAAAAACTCCACGGCAGGATTGTTGTCTAAGAAGTCATACATTTTCTTTGATCCATGGGCAAATGTAGCAATAATTTTACCTTTATTCGTAAACTTCTGTGTTCCGTCAATGGCACCTGCTTTTACTAAATCGACAATTCCATCAACAAACATCTCTGTATGAATACCTAAATGACGATGATTTTTTAAAAGACTTACTACTGCGTTTGGAATAGATCCAATACCTATTTGTAGTGTATCTCCATTTTTAATAGTCTCCGTCACATACTCAGCAATTTTCATATCCTTCTCGCCAATAGGAACTGCAACATCCTCAAACAATGGACGATCATTTTCCACATATCCAGCTATTTGGCTAATGTGAATTTGATTTTGCCCAAAAGTGCGAGGCATATGTTTGTTCACTTCTAATATAAATGGGACTGTACCGATAAACTCACTTACGATATCCGCCTGTGTTCCTAAGGAAAAGTAACCAAATTCGTCCATTGGCGAAGCTACAGCCATAATCATCGACAGGTTTGTAGAGCTTCTTATTATACGAGGCATTTCATGAAAATTATTTGGTACTAAGTCTACTAAGCCTTGGTGGAATTGTTTTCTCGTCGCCCCACTTAAAAAGTAAGAGACATGGTGTAGCTTTTCAGCAAAGGCACCATTCATATACTGTCTAGATTGTAAGGCAAGCAATTGATGTATTTTTACATTAGTTAGTTGATGTGCTTGGTCCTCTAAAACATCCAACAATTTATGAGGTTCGCCATTCGTTAGCGGAAGAATAATGTCTGCATTATGAGGAATTAGATCGATTACTTGTTGTGCTGTTAGCTGTTTGTTATTCATGATGTTATTCTCCTATGGTGTTCGTTTTAGTTAACATTTGGCGCGGTCATTAGAAATCCTTCAACTTCTTTAGGATTTCGCAAAACGCATATATCTGTATTTTTTACTTTTTTTAATATGTCGAGTGTATGTGGACGTACATTCTTCGGAAAACGCCATACCCATTTTGCAAATTCTATGTCCATTTTTTCTTTACAGCCTGGTGCCATATCCGGGCGTGTTTTGCCGCGGTAGATCCATGCTCTTTTGAAAACTCTATACGTGCATAATACCCTAGAGAAATCCAAAAAGACAATTAAATCTGCATAGGATGCTCGCAACTCTAATGTCGAGTCAAAATTGCCATCTATGATCCACTTATCTTTTTTTAGTTCTGCTTGTATTTTTTCACGAAATTCCGGCTTTGGTGTAGGCACCCATCCTTCATTCCAAAAAAGTGCATCTAAATGGATTAAAGGCAAATCCCATTTTTCAGACAGTAGTTTGGATAATGTAGATTTACCTGCACCGCTTGAACCGATGATGAGTATACGTTTATGTTTTAACTGAAACATCCTCTACCCCCTTTGTTGGCCTTCTTCATTTTACTATGTTTTTCTCTGCTGGCAAAACAAAAACCTGCTCTCATAGGAACAGGTTTTTGCATTTATTCTAATTCTACTTGTTTTGTTTCTGTACCTAGGAACAGTACTGCTAATACACCGATAACTATTGCAATACAGAAGATAGTAAAGATATAGCCAATTTCATAGCCCCTCATTACAAGAGTTCCAACAAGCAACGGTCCTAAAATTCCCCCTATACGTCCAACAGATGCGGCCATACCAGAACCGGTTGCACGAATGACAGTTGGATATTGCTCTGGAGAGTATGCGTATAGTGCTCCCCAAGCACCAAGGTTAAAGAATGATAGAAGTATTCCCGAAACTATTAGTAACGTAGTTGTCTCTGCTGAACCAAAGACGAAAGCACTTGCCGCAGTACCCAATAAATAAGTAACTAGTACAAATTTGCGTCCTGCCTTCTCGATTAACCAAGCTGCAGAGAAATAACCTGGTAATTGAGCAATGGTCATGATCAATACGTATTCAAAGCTTTTAATGAGAGTGAATCCTTTAATGACCATCACACTTGGAAGCCATAAGAACATTCCATAATAGGAGAACACGACCGTAAACCATACAATCCATAACATTAACGTTCGCTTCGCATATTTCTTTGTCCAAACTTCACTCATGTTTTGCATAATACTTCTAGATTCCGATTTTTTCTCCGTATATTTAGGGGAATCAGGTAATTTTAAACGTAAATAAATTGCATAAAATGCAGGCAATGCAGTGATTAGTAAAGCAATTCTCCAGCCGTAATCAGGAATAATAAAATAAGCAATTATTGCAGAAATAATCCATCCAGCCGCCCAAAAGCTTTCTAATAAAACAACTACTCTACCACGTTCTTTTGCCTCCACACTTTCAGATACTAATGTTGAAGCTACTGGAAGTTCTCCTCCAAGTCCCATTCCAACAAAGAATCTTAAAATTAGGAATGCAGCTAATGTTGTCGTTAGAGCGGACAGTCCACTTGCGATAGAGAACATCAGTAGAGTGATCATAAATATTTTTTTTCGACCTACTTTATCTGCAAAAACTCCAAATACGAGAGCCCCTACTGCCATCCCTATAGAGTTGACACTTCCGATCCACCCCATTTGTTCTGGAGATAAATTCCAATCTACCGCTAAAGCCGCAATTACAAATGATAGAATTCCAACATCCATTGCATCGAACATCCATGCAAGCCCTGCTATTCCTAATAGTTTATTTTTCGATATCTTTTTTTGTTCTTTCATAGCCGTGTATTTCTCCCCTGTCTTTACACCTGTAAAGTTTTTAGTTTACTTGTTTAGTATACGCTTGGAACATCAAAGTTACAATATAAATTTTATCTTGTTTTTTCCACTTTATTAGAGTAAAATGTCCTTTATACAAATACATATGTTTATTCAAGGAGAACAGAGAGGTGGAATTTATCATGGCTTGGCAAGGATTAATCGAAGAATATAAAGCGTTTTTACCAGTAACAGAAAAAACACCCAAATTAACTTTACTTGAGGGTAATACGCCTCTTATTAAGTTGGAAAATTTATCGAAAGAACTAGGTATTGAATTATACGTAAAGATAGAAGGAGCAAATCCCACTGGATCTTTTAAAGATAGAGGTATGGTTTTTGCGGTTGCTAAAGCAAAAGAAGAAGGAAGCAAGGCAGTTATTTGTGCTTCTACAGGAAACACTTCAGCTGCGGCAGCTGCCTATGCCGCTCGTGCAGGTATGCGAGCAGTTATTGTTATACCAGAAGGAAAAGTAGCTGCCGGAAAGTTGGCTCAAGCATATATGTATGGAGCAGAAGTAATTCAAATAGAAGGGAACTTTGATGTAGCACTTGATATGGTCCGTGCTATTAGCGAAACCTCTCCAATTACGCTTGTGAATTCTGTTAACCCATATCGAATTGAAGGACAAAAGACTGCATCCTTTGAAATTTGCGATGTGTTAGGCACTGCACCTGACTATCTAGCAATACCAGTAGGAAACGCAGGTAATATTACTGCTTACTGGAAAGGATTTAAAGAGTATAACGAGAAAAAACAAACAGGTCTACCTCAAATCTTCGGTTTTGAAGCAGAAGGATCTGCTGCCATTGTTCAAGGAAAGCCTATCGAATTCCCTGAGACAATTGCTACTGCAATTCGTATCGGTAATCCTGCAAGCTGGAAAGGCGCAGAAGCAGCACGGGATGAGTCTAATGGTGTCATTGAAGCTGTAACTGATGATGAAATTATCGAAGCCTACAAACTAATCGCAAGCAGAGAAGGTATCTTCGCGGAACCAGGCTCATGTGCATCTATCGCAGGACTATTACGCTCAGTAAAAAGCGGAAAAATAAAACCAAAAAGTAAAGTAGTTGCAGTATTAACTGGAAATGGCTTAAAAGATCCGCAAACTGCAATCGACGTAAAAGTTTCTAAACCACATAAACTTGAAAGTAATGCATCTGCACTTAGCGCATTTATAGAGGAGGTGCTAGCATAATGGTTTGGTGTATATCTATACCAGCAAGTACTGCAAATCTTGGACCGGGATTTGATTCAATTGGCATTGCTCTAGATAAATATTTAGAGCTTGAAGTCGAGCTAGGTTCTGCCTGGGAAATTATTAATTTAACAGGTAATCTTCCAGATGTTCCAAATCCACAGGATCACTTAATAGTCCAAGCTGCCGAAAAAACTGCTGAGTTACATGGGTTTTCACTTCCTCCATGCACAGTACGAGTGAAGAGTGATATTCCACTAGCACGCGGGATGGGAAGCAGCGCCTCCGCCATTGTAGCGGGGATTGAGTTAGCCAATCAAATTATGGAATTACATCTTACTACACAAGACAAATTAAAAGTAGCAACACTTATGGAAGGACACCCTGATAACGCAGCTGCCTCCATTTACGGGGGATTTACCATTTCCTCTAATGCAGACAGTGGCGAGATAAATGTATTTCATGCTAATCATATCGAAGCTTCATTTGTGCTATTTATTCCTAACTTTGAGTTAAAAACAGCAAAAGCGAGACAGGTACTACCGGACACCTATACACGTCAAGAAGCAGCGCAAGCAAGTGCGACTGCAAACTTGTTAACCGCAGCATTTCTATCACAAGCTTTTGAACAGGCTGGTACTTTTATGGAACAGGATTTATTTCACGAGCCTTACCGACTCGATTTAATCCCACAGAGTAAAGAGATTAAAGTTGCCGCTAAACACGCGGGTGCTTATGGAACTTGTATTAGTGGTGCTGGACCTACTCTGCTCTCACTTTTAGAAAAAGGAGCAGAAGATGATTTTATCTCCAACTTAAAAGGGCAGTTCCCTAATTTTGAACTGGTCGCGGTATCTATGAATCGTACAGGTATTGTTGTGACGATAAAAGATGTAGAAAGTGCCCGATAAAGAAAGTGTCCACAAAATAGAGAACTATTATACGTTCCTAATAAAAAGGCAGTGCAACCTTCAAACGAAGTCGCACTGCCCTTTATTAAGCTAATAATACTAGACTTAATGCCATTACTAGCATCCCTGCAACTACTCCGTAAATAGATGAATGGGTTTCATCATATTTTTTCGCTGCTGGTAGTAATTCATCCAATGAAATAAAGACCATAATTCCTGCTACTGCTGCAAATACTACTCCAAATACTACTCCATTTAAATATGGCATCAGTACTAAATAAGCAACGAACGCTCCGACTGGTTCAGCTAAGCCAGATAAAAAGGATAATTTAAAGGCCTTCTTCCGACTTCCTGTTGCATAGTATATAGGTACTGCCACGGCAATCCCTTCCGGAATATTATGAATAGCTACCGCAATTGCAATTGCAATTCCTAAATTGGGATCTTGTAAAGCAGATGCAAAGGTTGCAATTCCCTCTGGGAAATTATGAATTCCTATTGCAAGAGCTGTGAATACACCCATTTTCATCAATTTTGTATGCTCTGGGTTGCTTAATTTGACATCCATATCTTCTACGCTTTTAACTTCGTGTGGGTTACCAAGTGTGGGTATTAATCGGTCAATTACTGCAATTACAAACATCCCACCGAAAAAACCAACTAATGTCATCCAATAGCCATTAGTCTCTCCAAGTTCTGCTACGAGTGAATCCTTAGCCTTCACAAATATTTCTACCAAGGATACATAAATCATGACACCAGCTGAAAAACCTAGGGCAACCGATAAAAATTTTGTATTTGTGCGAGATGTCAATAAAGATAGCAAACTACCAATCCCAGTTGCAAGACCAGCAAATAATGTAAGTAACAAAGCAAAGACTACATTTCCATCCATTGACCCAACTTCTTTCTTTTTAATCTATTTTCATTTATTATACGTAAAATGTTTCCTTAGTGCAACTCTTTTTGACCGACGAAAACATTATTTTTTTATTTTTCGACAATTACCTTTCCTAAAACTTAGGGTAGTAACACCCCCTCATTCAATTTGTTCCCCAACTTAACTAGGTTTAACCTATATTTTTGCCAAGTCGATTGAAATGGAACGACGCCACATCTCTCCTTCATATAAATGAAAAAGCACTGGAAAAAGTGTATAAGACACTTAACCCAATGCTACATTTTAATATATAAAATTCTTATATAATTACGTGATTGCTATTATTCTATTCCACCACAGTGTAACTACCATGCTCCATAGCGATTACATATTCAGGTTGTGGTGGTTTTCCACCGTGCTCTTTAATTTTATTTTTATGTCCCGCAATATGCTCTGGACTCTTTTCCCATGCCTTCCAAGCCTCTTCTGAAGCCCAACGAACAATCATTAATACTTCTTCTTCACCTCGGCGAACATTTTTCACTAATAACTCACGCCCTATGAATCCTTCACGTTGCTCAATTAATGATGGACCTTGATCCGGTTTTTTCTTAAAACGTTCAAGAATTTTATCAGCATTTCCTTCTGTCACTGTCCATTTACGAATTTGTACTAACATTTCCATTCCTCCAATTAAAATATAACTTTGTGGTGCTTATTTTTAGCTCTGTGTATCAATTGACTTATCTTCATATGTAACTTCTTGAGTCGTTTCCACTACTTCATATAATTCAAATAACTGTGCAAACTCCTCCATAAGAGTTTCCACTGCCTTCAATTCACCCACTATAATTGGATTAATTGATTGTAATTCTGGGGTTTCTAATTGTTTCTTTAACGATATAGATTTCATATTCATCATATCATAAAAAGCTAGTGCTCGACCTCGTCGGAACGTTTTAGCTCCATTTCTTTTTTCTGTTCCTTCTACATCGTCTGATCTTCCTTTACGTCGTCCTCCGCGATGGTGCTCGTCAAGGTGAGCACGTCTACCTCTTGGATGTGATTCACTTTTCATTATTAGTACCTCTCTTTGTATACGTTTGTATACTTTAATGTAATTGTATACAAACGTATACAAGGAGTCAATATTTTTTAAAACTTTTACTTATCTTTTATAAATCTGATTTCAGTTAATATTTCCTATTCGCTAAATAATTTCTGATATTAAACCAATCTTGCTCGAGGAAGTCTCGATTGGACGGTCGATAAAATACGGATGCAGGATGGTAGGTAGGAATAATCATATAGCTTTCAGTCGACCATATAAATTCAGTAGAACTAAGAGATTTCAGATGGCGCACTGGTCGATGAAGTAACTCGCCATGCAATACAGAAACCTTTGCATCTTTTCCCAATAATCGTTGTAAACCTACATTTCCTAATGTCACAATAATATGAGGTACAATATTTTCCAGTTCATAATCTAATATTGGTGCATGTGCTACCACCTCTAATTGAGTAGGGGGACGATTATACTTTCTTTGTATTAACTCACCATTTCGAGCCTTCTTTTCCCTCCATACATATGGACGACTACGAACTGCACTTGTCATATATACGTCTTCTCTAGTCAATCCAATGCTCGCTAATGACTTATTTAGTTCGTCTCCAGCTCTACCGATAAACGGTATACCTCCTATCGCCTCTTTCTCTCCAGGAGCTTCACCTATCAGCAGTATACTTGGTTTTTCTGGTCCTTTTCCTTTAACAAATCCCTCTACAGGAAATCCCTCTATACGATCGATCCCTAGTTTTACAAGCTTCTCTGGTATTTCGAACATATGTCTCTCTCCTCCTAAAAAAACCTTTCCAGCCTGGAAAGGTTTTTACTGTGTATGCTTTTTAAAAACTCTGTTTCTATATTCATACCACAAAGCCACGATTACAAACCAAGAATACCCAATCATCCATCCAGCTAATACATCTGAAGCAAAATGCCGGTGTTCAGCAATCCTAGATAGCCCGACCATCACACTGATAAATATGGTAACTATCCATATTAGGATCCGATTCAGTTTACTGGACTGATGCTCAGTTAAAAAGTAAGCAATCGTAAACAAACATAAAAGTCCTACCATTGCATGACCGGAGGGAAAACTAAAGGTCTCTAACTGTTGTGGGACATCAGGACGTTCTCTTTCAACCCACTTTTTAAGCATTTGATTAAGTACATTTCCAAACCCTATAGATAATACAACAAAGAGCATTCCACGATAATTTTTTGAACGAAACCATAAATAGACTATTAATATAAGCGTAATAAATATAATAAATTTAGTTTCCCCTAAGTAATGAAATAACCCAATCACTTTATTATCGCCAAAAAACTGTGACATCTGATAGTCGAACTGAGCTATTTCTTTCGTATTGAAATATAAAAACAGAGTAGCAAATCCTAATAATGTTACTACACTAAGTGGATAAAACCATTTCTTCACAAAATCCCTCCTATCCAATAACAAAATTATAAGCTAGAAAATTGTGGATGTACAATAAATACAAGGCTGTCATCTGTACATGGTAACGGGCGGTATGTACAGAGTTATGGGCTATCTTGCATTCCCTTTGGGCTATATTCGAAAACTTATGGGCTTTCTCCCTGTTTTTTAGGATACGTAGCTTGGTTATGGGCTATATTGCTATTCCCTCTGGTCTATATTTGAAAACTTATGGGCTTTCACCCTGTTTTTTTAGGATATGTAGCTTGGTTATGGGCGTTATGGACAAAGTTATGGGCTATATACTATAAATCTTCAAGAAAAAACGGAGAAAAACATAGTGTTTTTCTCCGTCCGCGCTGACTAGATTGACTTAAGTATATTATTTAAGTGCTTCTAATACTGAATCGACTTTAGCTTTTTCGGATTCAATACCACCACCAGCTAAGTACCAGATTTCTGGATCAAGGTAAACAATTTTACCGTTTTTAGCTGCATTCGTTTTATTAACAATTTCATTTTCAACTGCTTTTTTAGTACCTGATTCGCCTTTACTTACTACTGCATCGCGATCTACAACGAATAGGATATCCGGGTTTTTCTCTAATACGTATTCGTAAGCCACGCTTTGACCGTGTGTAGAAGCTTCGATTGCTTCATCAGCTTGTGGGAAACCATAAACATCATGGATGACACCAAAACGTGATCCCGCACCATATGCACTTAATTCACCTTCATTGGCAAGTACTACTAATGCTTTTTCTTCCATACCAGTAGTTTTCTCAGTTACTTCTGCAATTTTCGCATCAATTTCTTCTAATGCAGCAGTTGCCTCTGCTTCTTTTTCGAAAATTTTACCTGCTAATTCTGTATTAGCTTTAAAAGAATTCATGTAATCTGTTGTATCTACACCAACGAATACTGTATTAGCAATTTTACTTAGTTCTTCATATGCATCCCCTTGACGTCCAGAGATAAAGATAACATCTGGGTCCATTGCAGCGATAGCTTCGAAATCAGGCTCTTTTAATCCACCAGCATTTTCATATGCCGCTTCATCTGCGTATTTATCCAAGTAAGATGGAACGTTAGCTTGTGGTACTGCTGTTACATCCACTCCAAGAGCATCTAATGTATCAAGGAAACCAAAGTCAAATACTACAACTTTTTCTGGTTTTTCTTCTAATGTTACTTCAGCATATCCTTCAGGTTGAGCAATTGTTAATGGGTATACAGATGCTTCTTCAGCTCCGTTTGTTTCTTCCGTAGCTTTTTCATCTGTTGTTGATGAGTCTTTTTTTGTTTCATCCTCTGCACCACACGCTGCTAAAATTAGTACTAGTAAAGCAAACAATACAGCTAAAAACTTATAATTCTTCATTTGTCTATTTCCTCTTTTCCTATGAATTAAAATATACACAGATGCGACAGCTATTCATTTCTTGGATGGGAATATCCATGTCATAAATTTCTTTAAGTGCATCAGAGTTAATAATTTCATGTGTTGGTCCATCTTTTACAACACGACCGTCTTTTAAGGCTACAATATAGTCTGAATAAACAGATGCAAAGTTAATATCATGTAAAACAATAATAACTGTTTTACCTAAATCCTCTACAAGCTTACGTAAAATCTTCATAATTTGAACAGAATGTTTCATATCTAAGTTATTTAAAGGCTCATCGAGTAGGATATATTCGGTATCTTGGGCAATAACCATTGCGATAAATGCTCGCTGGCGTTGACCACCGGAAAGTTCGTCCATATAACTATCCTGTAAATCACCTAAATTCATATATTCTATTGCTTGGTCGACCATTTTCTCGTCTTCCTCATTTAAACGGCCTTTAGAGTAAGGAAAGCGTCCAAATGAAATTAGCTCACGAATAGTTAAACGTACATTCATAAAATTTGATTGCTTTAAAATGGAAACGCGTTTTGAAAAGTCATTGGATTTCCATCTCTTCACGTCTGATTTATCTAAAAGAACTTCTCCCGTGTCTGCGTCCAATAAACGACTAACCATTGACAATAGTGTAGATTTTCCAGCACCGTTTGGTCCAATAAACGATGTTATTTTACCCGACTGAATATTAACACTAACATTATCCACAACTGGCTTTTTAGCAAAATACTTAGAAACCTCTTTGACTTGGATCATGAAGTTCGACTCTCCTTTAATAGTAAATAGATGAAGTAGATTCCTCCAATGAAGTTAATAATTACGCTCAGCGTTGTATCGAAAGTAAATATACGTTCGACAACCCACTGACCACCAATTAAAGCTACTAAACTCATTAAACTTGCTCCAACGATTAACGTTGTATGCTTGTACGTGTTAAAGAATTGGTACGATAGGTTCGCTACGATTAGTCCGAAAAATGTAATAGGTCCAACAAGTGCGGTTGAAGTTGCTATTAATATCGATGACAAAACTAGCATTGTTTTAACGATTTTGTCATAATCCACCCCAAGGTTAATGGCGTTATCTCGACCAAGTGATAATACGTCTAGTTCACGTATGTTTCGCCAACCATAAACTACTGTCAGTATGATAATAACTAATGCTAGCCAGACTAAATCACCATTTACATTGTTAAAGCTTGCGAACATCTTATTCTGTAAGCTTGTAAATTCGTTTGGATCAATGAGTACTTGAAGGAATGTTGTAATACTTCCCATAAACGTCCCTAGAATAATACCTACAAGTAACAGGAAGTAAACCGGACGTTTTCCTGCCTTGAATAGAAATTTATATAGTAGTAATGCAAATACAATCATTGCAATAACTGATATAGCAAAATTATAGTTTTTATTTATAACTAAAATGGACATGGAACCAAAGAAGTAATAAATAATTGTTTGTATTAACATATATAAGGAATCTAGGCCCATAACACTCGGCGTTAAGATCTTATTATGCGTAATCGTCTGAAAAATAACAGTTGAATAGGCAATCGCTACTCCTGTTAGCGCCATTGCCAATACTTTGATCGCTCGACGTGGTAATGCATAATCATAGCTTCCATTCAATCCATGGAATAAATAAAGTGCTGTTGAAATTAAAACTATGCCTATTAATATCATCATTTTCGTACTGTTACGCATATGCTTTCCCCCTAAACAACATGAACAGGAAGATTGCACTTCCGATTACACCAACTGTCATGCTAATCGGAATTTCATAAGGGAATATAACTACCCGCCCTATAATATCGCATATTAATAAGAAAATAACTCCTAGTAATGCTGTGTGTGGTAATGTCTTTTCTAAATGATCCCCTTTAAAGATCGAGACAATATTTGGGATGATTAATCCTAAGAATGGAATCATTCCGACCGTTAATACAACGGTAACTGATATTAAAGCGACTAGTACTAAACCAAGATTCAACACTTTGTTGTAAGATAAACCGAGGTTTTTGGCAAAATCCTCGCCCATTCCTGCCACTGTAAAGCGATTCGCAAAAATATAAGCAAGAATCAGTACTGGAACACTTATGTAAAGTAATTCGTATCTGCCCTTTAATATTAAAGAGAAGTCTCCTTGTAACCAGACAGACATATTTTGAATAATATCTGATTTGTAAGCAAAAAACGTCGCAATAGAAGATAAAATATTTCCGAACATTAACCCTACTAGCGGAACAAATATTGCATCTTTAAATTTAATCCGATTTAAAATTTGCATGAATAGCAGTGTTCCTGCTAAAGCAAATATAAATGCAAAGGAAATTTTTTGCATATATGTTGCATTTGTAAATACAAGCATCGAGATTAAAATCCCTAAGCGAGTCGCATCAAGCGTACCAGCGGTAGTTGGAGATACAAATTTATTTCTACTAAGACTTTGCATAATTAGACCTGCAATACTCATCCCTGCTCCTGCAAGTATTATGGCAATTAGTCTTGGTAGTCTGCTTATAAGAAAAATTTCGGTCTCTTCCGACTTAAAGTCTAATAAATCCATTGGTGAGATACTTGATACACCAACAAAGAGAGATAAGAGAGAAAGCGCTACTAGTGCAATTATAAGATATCTTTTTTTCATAACTATCCTCGTCATTCTTTTTGTGAATGGGCGATATTGAAAATCATTATCAATTACTCACAGTCCAATTATAGCACCTTGACTATTTATGTCAACGGTTAAATGAAAATGATTTTCAATTGATAATACACCTATATGCCTCTTCAGCGTATTTTAGTCCTACTCTATCTTACTATACTTTAACCCTAATTTAAAAAAACTGTTGTAATTGTTGATTTTTCGCAACAATTACAACAGCCTCCTGTTAAACACTTAACAACTATTATTTGATTAAATTGCTGTAGCACCATCAATAACTTCTTGTGGAACGACTATTTTATCTATTTCATTGAACTTAGAGAAATCTGTTTTAGCATTCATGTTCAAATTGATCATCTCTCCGTTCATAGTCATATCCATATCTATCACCATATCTAATTTGTTCGTTTGGAATGATTCTTTATCAATATGAACTAGGTAGTCAACCGAATGAATAGTAAAGTCTAAGTTAACATTTTCTTCTGTAGTGAGACTTTGAAGTGCTTCATCTACCTGATCTTTTACAAGACTCGTAAACTCTTCACCACTACCCTCAAGTGTTAAAATATAGTTTTCATCGTCTTGCTCAAATTCCACTTGTTCTAAATACTCTTGTAAAGGTTGAAGTTGAGTTGCGGGATCAGTTTGGTTTGTAGTACCCATCATTTGGTCTACCATTTCCTGTGGAAACTTCATCCACTGTGCAGTAGTTCCTTCATACACATACATTCCATCTTCGGTAATATAAGTTTCCATCTCAGTCACTTGAGATTCCCCACCTTCACTAACACCCATCATAGTAGTTGTACCTTTTTGGTGCATTTGCATCGGCTCTATTATATATTCCATATCCATCACAGATTTAATATCCAAAGTCATTTCTTCACTTGGAATACTCATTGTCTGTTTCATATCTATCGTGCCTTTTACGCTCTTCAGCTCTTCTGAGGCTTTCATTGATTTGTCATATACTTCTTGTAAAGTGAGTTTACTAGTTTCTGTTACCTCTTTTTCCTGTACCGGAGTTGCAGTTTCGTTACAAGCAGCTAAACCTAACGATAATGTTGCTACTGATAATAACATTGTCCATTTTTTCATAAAAATATCATCCCTTCTCAGTAAGATACTTACTTTACGGGATGATTACTTAAAAAGTTTCATTATTTTGAAAGAGTGAATAATACTGCGATTTCCATCTCAGCTAGAATCGTCAATTTTCACTTCAATTAATAGATTACCGAAAAAAAAGTGATATTGGTTGTGAATGACACCACACCAATATCACTATGATTCACTCGTTAACAATAGAGCAAAACATTTGTCTATAGCACTTCAAACACGTTAGAAATAGGTATTGACCTTAACAAAACGTGCATGTTTTTGCTCTTTTTGAAATCACTTAACGCCACGCATATATTTTTGGATCAATGGAGTCATGAAGTAGAGTAATAAACCAATAACTAAAGCTACTGCTCCAATAACACCGAAGTAAATAATTTCGTTCTCAGGCGTGTAAAATTTAACTACTTGAGCATTGATAGCTTGAGCTGATGCATTCGTCATAAACCATAAGCTCATCGTTTGAGCTGCGAATGCTCCAGGTGCAAGTTTTGTAGTTGCAGATAATCCTACCGGTGATAATAATAATTCACCTAATACTACAAGGAAGAAGCTCAGTACAAGCCAAAAAGGACTAACTAATGAGTCTGTTCCATTGAAGTAAGCTGGAATAATCATTACGATAAAGGACATCCCTGCAAAAAACAAACCAAAAGCGAATTTTTTCGGAGTTGACGGTTGTCTATCTCCTAGCTTCACCCACATCCAAGCAAACACTGGTGCAAATGCAATGATAAATAATGGATTTAAAGATTGGAACCAAGCAGGTGAAATCTCAAAAGATCCCATCATTAAATCTACGCGTTCATCAGCATACTGTGCTAAAATATTCGAACCTTGCTCTTGAATTGCCCAGAACATCATAGCCGCAACAAAGAGCGGAATATAAGCGAGTAATCTAGACTTTTCATCTTCTGTTGTTTTGCTACTTCTATACATAACTATAAAGTACAGAGTAGGGATAACGATACCCAGAATAGAGACAGTCATGATAAATCCATCAATCGTTAATATACCTTGTTGAATTAATATAAATCCAACAACCAGAATAATAACTAAAGCAATAACAATTCTCGTTAATACCTTTTTACGTTCTTCTTTAGACATTGGATTTGGCACATATGTACCCGCTAATCCTAGATATTTCTTTTTCGTGATTAAAAATACAATTAACCCTAATGCCATTCCAACTGCAGCAATTCCGAATCCTAAATGGAAGTTATATTCAAGACCAATTGTCCCGACGATTAAAGGTGCGATAAATGCCCCCATGTTAATCCCCATGTAGAAAATACTAAATCCTGAGTCACGGCGAGTATCTTCTTTAGAATAAAGATCTCCGATAATGCTTGAAATGTTTGGTTTCAGTAAGCCTGTCCCGAGGATGATTAATGCCATCGACACAAATAAAGTAGTCAATCCGCCTGGGAATGCCAAGACGATATGACCAAACATTATTAGGACACCACCGTAGAAAACGGTTTTCGTTGTACCAAATAGGCGGTCAGCTATCCAACCTCCAATAATCCCAGACATGTATACTAGTGAACCATATACGGCCATAATTGAGTTAGCAGTAGAACGTTCTAATCCTAGTCCCCCCTGCGTTACTTCGTAATACATATAGTAGATTAGGATTGCGCGCATTCCATAGTAAGAAAAACGCTCCCAAAACTCTGTGAAAAACAACGATAGTAATCCTTTCGGATGACCAAAAAACCCCTTTTGAGGGACAGATTTTACAATCTCTTCTCTTGTTGCCATTCTTTTTACCTCTTTTCTAATTTTGAAAATATTAGGAATAAACTCTACTAAATATAGTTAGAGCATATGAAAAGTTACCTAATACCTTAAACTAACAAGACAATTATTATAAACTCCCCTTTTGCAATTGTCAAAAAACCTTTTATATTTCAATTAGGAAGATTACTATTAGAAAAAGCGTAATTTCAACATTCTCAAATGATTTATTCCAATTAAATTGACGAAAATTGGAATTTTTATTTATTCTATCGAATTTAATTATTTCGACTTTTGAAATTGTTAGTTATAATAGTCGTTATGATAGAAGGAAGGAGCGGTTTAAATGCTCAAGAAGTTTTTTTCATATTACAAACCACATAAGCGACTGTTTATCATTGATTTTAGCAGTGCTGTATTTGTCGCAATTTTAGAGCTCGCATTTCCAGTAGCAGTTCAACGGTTTATCGATGATTTGTTACCTACTAAGGATTGGAGCATGATTACACAAATAAGTATCCTGCTGTTAGTAGTCTATATAATCAGCACTTTTCTACAGTATGTTGTAAGTTATTTTGGACATAAGCTAGGGATAAATATCGAAACCGATATGAGACAGGAATTATTCACTCATGTGCAACGCCAATCATTCCGATTCTTCGATAATACTAAGACAGGCCATATTATGAGTCGTATCACAAATGATCTATTTGATATTGGTGAACTTGCCCATCACGGCCCTGAGGATTTGTTCATCGCATTTATGACAGTAATCGGGGCATTTACAATTATGTACAATATCAATCCCGAACTTGCAATTATCGCAATTGTCATGGTGCCATTCTTATCCATCGTAGCAACGTATGGCAACATTATGATGAATAAAGCTTGGAAAAACATGTACGGTAAAATTGCCGATGTCAATGCACGAGTAGAGGACAGTGTATCTGGCGTTCGCGTTGTTCAATCATTTACCAATGAATCTTTCGAAATTGCTCGTTTCAAAGAAGATAATGGTCAATTCCGTTTAGCAAAACTTGTTGCCTATAAAGTAATGGCCGGCACACATTCTAGTATTTATATGTTAACTAGGCTAGTAACACTGGTCGTACTTGTTGTAGGAGCCTGGTTTACGTACAAAGGAACTCTTAGTAATGGAGAGCTTGTAAGTTTTGTTCTGTATGTCAACGTGTTAATCAAACCAGTTGATAAAATTACTGCACTACTTGAGCTATATCCTAAAGGAATGGCTGGGTTCAAACGCTTTTTAGAGCTTGTAGAGCAGGACCCTGAAATTCAGGACTCGCCTAATGCACTTACAGTTCAGCATTTAAAAGGAGATATAACCTTTGAGAAGGTTGGTTTCCATTACGATGAACATAAACCCGTATTAAACGATATTAGCTTGTCTATTAAAGCAGGAGAAACTATCGCTTTTGTAGGTCCATCCGGAGCTGGAAAAACTACTATTTGTTCGCTCATTCCAAGATTTTATGATGTTCAAGAGGGTACCATTTCCGTTGACGGATTGAACATTCAAGATATTACAACGAAGTCTTTACGTTCACAGATCGGGATTGTTCAACAGGATGTATTTTTGTTTACAGGCTCTATTCGTGAAAATATTGCCTATGGTAAACAAGATGCTAGTGAAGAAGAAATTCGAGATGCTGCCAAAAAAGCACATTTAGAGGACATGATCGCCTCCCTTCCAGAAGGCTATGATACACAAATCGGTGAAAGAGGACTTAAATTATCTGGTGGACAGAAACAGCGTCTAGCGATAGCTCGTATGTTCTTGAAAAATCCACCAATTCTAATTTTGGACGAGGCTACATCAGCTCTTGATACTGAAACAGAAAGATTTATCCAGAAGGCTTTAATGGAGCTTGCTGAAAATAGGACTACCCTTATTATTGCGCACAGACTGGCAACTATTCGTGATGCGGACCGCGTACTTGTAGTAACTGAGGATGGGATTGCAGAAGATGGATCTTATAGTGATTTAGTGGCACAGAATGGAATATTTGCTAGACTGCATAATATACAGTTTCAAGAGGTTTAATACTAATTAAACCAAAAAGTTGTCTCCCGGTAGAAAACTACTGGCGAGACAACTTTTTTATTTATAACCCATTAAATCTTTTTTCATTCTAGTGATTCTTTGTTACATTCTAGCGATTTGCTGCGTCATTCTAGCGATTTTCCGTTACATTCTGGCGATTCTCCGCAACATTCTAGTGATTCTATCTATTGGACAAATAGAAATTCTTGAAAGCGATCATAATCTGACTTTTTCAACTCTACTTGAACAACAGTTCCCTGTTCTTCATATGAGGTAGAGGAAACCGATGCATTTTCATTTAAGTAAGATACAATATCTCCACGTTCAAACGGGACCAACAATGAGCAACGTACATAATTAGAGAAAATATGCTTTCTAATAATCTCCAATAGTTCATCTAGTCCTGCTCCCTCTTTCGCAGAAATCCAAATACTATCTCCAGCCACATGTGGGTATTTCATATCTGCTAAATCAGATTTGTTGTATACATATACAGTTGGGACATCCTCCACACCAACAGCATGTAATGTCTCATTAGTAACATCCATCATAAAACGGTGCTCGTCATTTGAGACGTCCACAACATGTAAAAGTAAATCTGCATCACGAGCTTCTTCTAATGTTGAGCGGAAAGCTTTCACTAGGTGATGCGGAAGCTTACTAACGAACCCTACCGTGTCAGTAAGTAAAAATTCCTTTTGGTCTGGAAGTTTAATTTGTCTTACAGAAGTTTCTAGAGTAGCGAAAAGCATATCCTTTTCAAATACTTGTTTAGATTCCATTTGCCCAACTTTGTTGAGTAATTGGTTCATAATTGTCGACTTACCAGCATTCGTATAACCTACTAAGGACACCACAGGAATTGCATTTTTCTTACGTTGCTTCCGTTGTGTTTCTCGTTGATCTTTTGCATGTTCAAGGTCTCTTTTAAGCTTAGCAATCTGATCCTCGATTTTACGTCTATCCAGCTCTAGTTTCGTTTCCCCAGCCCCACGGTTTTTGAATCCGCCGCCAGTCCCTCCTCCTTGTCGACCAAGTGACGCTCGAAGACCCACAAGACGTGGAAGCATGTATTGAAGCTGTGCCAAGTCTACTTGCATCTGTGCTTCGTTCGATTTTGCACGACGAGCAAAGATATCGAGAATTAGCATCGTACGGTCGATAACTTTACAGTCAAGATCACGTTCTAAGTTTCTAATTTGAGATGGTGAGAGCTCATCATTGAAAATTACCAGATTGGCCCCAGTTTCTTCATAAAGGTTTCTAATTTCCTCTACCTTACCTGTACCAACGTAATGGGAAGAGGTAACGCGTTCAAGATTTTGCGTTACTTCTCCAACTACTTCCACATCTAATGCCTCTGATAAATTGTGTAGTTCCTCCAAGCCATACTCAAAATGTTCATCTTTTTGTAGTTTAACTGCAACGAGTATTGCTTTTTCTATTAATTCATCCATATAATTTCTCCTTTAAAGAAAGCGATAGGTTGCTTGCTCGTAAGTAACTTCTCTATGTAGATTAGAACCATCGATATTAATGCTTACAAGTCGCTCTTTTGTTTCACTTAGATTTTGTTTAAATACTAATTGTGTATTTTCTAAAAGTAATGTTTGTTCATCCTTTTCAATCAGTTGAAAATAGCTTTTCCACTTATCTATTACTTCCCTCGGATTTCCAACATGAAACTCACAAGTAGTAATAGATAGCTCCAAATTACTTTTATCGATTGTTCCATCCTCTTGAAGCAAAAGGTATCTGGTATCATCGCTCTCCTCCCATTCTATAAAGAACGGTAAAGGTAAATCGTTACTAATTTCTTCTTGTAAAAATAGCATTTTCCACTTACGTACTAATCCACTAGTTGTCTTCCTTTCAGCATGTAGAACTCCGGATGTTTTTATACCCCGCTCCTCTAGCTGATTACAAAGACTATCTATTGTCGTAGTGCGAATGCAAATTGTATTAAACCCTGCTCCACTCGAATTTAAGTCATGGAGCATAAGATCTATTAAAGGGTGTTTGGCCATTTTTGTAATTTCCTCATGCTCAACAGCAAGCCACTCAATATAGCTGGTTCTTGTATAAAGAAGTGCATTATATGTTCCCCACTGAGTATGTTGACCTCCCACGACTGCATGAATTCCTTTTTCGATCCATTCACCAGCTACTTGACCTGGCTCTTTTTTAACGCTATGAACGATATGATCCAAATACAAGGTAGAACCTCCATTCAATAATTCCCATATCATGAGTATATCAATAAATGTTATGAGCATCGATTTGAAAATCAGTATTTTAAAACATTAAACCTTAATAACTTGTGTCCTGCCAACAATATCATAAAGGGATCTTTTTCGTTTAGTAAATAGCGCTGTTAGGATATATGCAAACATAAGCGCATAGATAATTCCACCAATGATATAGTAATTTAACGGTACTTCTCCATCTCCGAGGTAAACAAGACGATAAACAAGATAATGCGAAAGCTCCCAAGGTAGAAATTTCAGGATTGTTCTAAAGATTGCACGTAATATCGGAAGAGTTTCATTTCTTTCATTAACCACCTTAATCCCCATTCTTCTCTTTCCAAACGACTGTCTCCCTATCACTGAATCACTAATAATAAAATAGAGTGAAACTGGTAAAGTCACCATTAGAAACCCTGTAAATTGTGCTAATACAAGTGAGCCATTAAATAAACTTTGTACAGATGGAAATATTAATATATTGAAGATAGCAAGCACAACCAAATAGGCAAATATAAGCAAGTAATCAAGCATAAACGCTTTGAAACGCATTATAAAAGTTGCATTCACTTAGATTTACTCCTTCTATTGGATTTGTTCTCTGATTATCTTGTCGATTTCCCAGGAAATAATTCGAATTACGCCTCGGTTTTCTCTTTCGACATTTCTCGAAGGAGAAACTTTTGGATTTTCCCTGAAGCTGTCATTGGGTATGCATCTATAAACTCAATATACTTCGGTATTTTATGAAATGAAATTTTCCCTTTGCAGTATTCCTTTAATTCATCAGAAGTTAATTGCTGACCATTTTTTAAGATAACCCATGCCATAAGCTCTTCCCCGTATTTTGGATCTGGCACTCCAACTACCTGTACGTCCTGGACCTTAGGGTGCTGATATAAAAATTCTTCCACTTCTTTCGGATAGATGTTTTCTCCGCCGCGGATGACCATATCTTTAATACGTCCTGTTATGTCGATATATCCATCTTCATCCATGACTGCTATATCCCCAGTGTGAAGCCAGCCACTGTTGTCTACTGCGGACTCAGTTGCTTGTTCATTTTTATAATAGCCTTTCATCACTAGATAACCCCGAGTACAAAGTTCACCAGGAACTCCTGTCGGCGTATCTTCCCCAGTTACTGGATCAATAATCTTAACCTCAACTCCTGGGTGTGGTTTCCCAACTGATGACACTCGTTTCTCAATTGGATCATCCGTTTTAGTTTGTGTAATGACTGGGGAGGATTCGGTTTGTCCATAAGCTATAGTTATTTCGGTAGCGCCCATTTCATTCATCACTTTTTTCATGACTTCTATTGGACAAATGGAACCTGCCATAATACCTGTTCGCAGCGTATTCAATTTAAACTGTTTAAATTCTGGATGGTTCAATTCTGCGATGAACATTGTCGGTACTCCATGCAGTGCTGTACACTTTTCATCCTGTACCATTTGAAGTACTTTACCTGGATCGAACTGCTCGATAACGACCATTGTGGTCCCATGTGTAACGGATGCGATTGTTCCCATTACACAGCCAAAGCAATGGAAAAATGGTACTGGAATACAAAGACGATCTTTTTCTGTCAAATATATATAGTCGCCTACAAGCTGTCCGTTATTTACTACGTTTTTATGCGAAAGCATAACGCCTTTAGGAAAGCCAGTTGTTCCAGAAGTATATTGAATATTAATCACATCATCATTTTGAAGTGACCTAAAAGAATTCTCTAGTGTTTCGTCCGTTACCTTATCTGCATGTGATAGTAGATCCGACCAAGTATACATACCTTTATAATGATTCTCACTCATTACAATGACGCGTTTAAAATATGGTAATTTTACTGAGCGAATATTTCCTTTTTCTGCTGTAGTGATTTCCGGACACACTGCTCGCACTATATCTAAATAGGAGGTTCCTTTAAAAGATTCGCATAATATGAGAGTTGTAGCATCAGATTGCTGTAATAAGTATTCCAGTTCTTTCTCTTGATAATTTGTGTTTACCGTTACTAGGACTGCTCCCATTTTGCCAGTTGCGAATTGGCTAAGTAACCACTCTCTCTTATTATCCGACCAAATGGCCACATGCTCGCCTTTTTGAATACCCATACCGATAAAGGCTTTTGCAAGCTCATCTGTTTCTTCATCAAATTCTTTATAAGTTTTTCTGATACCAAGTTCTGGGTATACATAGGCTTCTGTGTCTGGAAATTTTCTTGCTGCTTCTTTAACAATTTCCCCAACTGTTTTTTCATTTAACAAACCAATCACCCCTTTGAGGTTTATATATATTCTATTTTATCATAAAATTCTGATGAAATAGACATTTCCTTTTCTAATTGACAGTCTGTTGAAACATGGTAAAATCCTAATTACTTTAACGATTGAAAGCGTTGAATCGACGAAGTGTAAAAATTAACTTAGGAGGTTATATAATGTTTCGAATTTCATCTACGATTACGCCTCCTTTTAAAGAGGCCTTTTTTCTTATTTTACTAATCATTACTTTAATGGCAGTTTGTATTATAGAATTTAAGTCTGTACCTCATATGCCCATTCTATTTGCTATTTTACTTTTAATCATTTATGGGTTCATAAAAAAGGTGTCATTTAATTTATTGGAAGAAGGTCTCATAGAAGGTGCTAAAACGGGACTTGGAGCAGTTTTCATCTTTTTCTTTATAGGAATTTTAATAAGTAGCTGGATGATTGCTGGAACTATTCCAACACTTATTTATATAGGTTTTCAATTCATTTCTCCACATTTTTTCTTTGCAATTGTCTTTTTAGTTACTTGCGTCATTGGGTTATCTATTGGAAGTTCATTAACAACCGTTGCAACTATAGGTGTTGCATTTGTCGGAATAGCAGGTGCTATGGATATTTCATTGGCTATAACTGCAGGGGCTGTTGTATCTGGTGCCTTTTTTGGTGATAAGATGTCTCCCTTATCAGATACAACGAATCTAGCATCAGCCATTGTTCGCGTTGATTTATTTGAGCATATCCGAAATATGGGATGGACTACAATTCCCTCTTTTTTTATAGCGATTATCGGTTATATAATACTTTCACCTAACAAGGAAATTCAGCAGCTAGAACAGATAAATACACTAAAGGATGGGCTACTTCAAACTGGTATGATTCATTGGTATTCATTACTGCCTTTAGCTTTACTTATTGTACTTTCTTTTAAAAAGGTACCAGCTGTTTTGGCTCTTGCATTGACCTCTACTTGTGCAATAGCTGTTGCATATTTCCATCAATTTTTTACTGCAAGTGAAGTTTTAAACATCCTATTTAGTGGTTATACATCCCAAACAGGTATAGCAGCGATTGACTCCTTACTTTCTAGAGGGGGAATGACTAGTATGATGTTCACTATCTCTCTTGTTTTACTGGCCCTGAGTATGGGTGGTCTTTTATTTACTTTAGGCATCGTGCAAAGTTTACTTCGGAAAGTGGAGAGTTTACTAACGAGTGTCGGAAAAGTAATTTCAGCTACGGCTTTTACAGCTATTGGTGTGAATGTGCTTATTGGAGAGCAATACTTATCAATTTTATTGACAGGTGAAACATTCCAAGCGCATTTCCAAAAAGTCGGATTAGCAAACAAAAACCTGGCTCGTGTGATGGAAGATGCAGGTACTGTTGTAAATCCACTGGTCCCTTGGAGTGTATGTGGAATTTTCATCACAGATGTATTAGCAGTATCAACCATCGACTACTTGCCTTTCGCCTTTTTCTGTTTGCTTTGCCCAGTACTCACAATATTGTTTGGACTGACTGGCAAAACACTTACTTATAATAAATGAGTTCAATATGATACACTATTTCCAAGTACATCACGGAAAAAGTAGGCGATATTATGGAATTTCAGAAAATGAAAGAATACTTGCTTGAGCAAATGGGAACGAAGCAGTTAGTCAGCGCAACCATTAGTCAACCACGCGCAAAGTCAAATGAAGTGAAACGTGTTAAATTAAAACCGATTGAGATAAAAAACACCTATCATATCCAGCTAGAATACCAATATGAACGAGTGTTAAAGCATGAAAATATCACATTAAATGCTTTTACAGAGAAATTAGATGAACTCTTAGAACAGTTCCGTCAACTTCATATAGATTTCAAAGCGGAAAAAGTACAGGCTCAGCTTTCTAAGAAAAACAAAGTCATATGGAAATCTGAGAAAGCAATAGACACCAAAACGGTAGACCTATCCCATAACCGTAAAAAGAATTATCTGTTGGATGAAAATACACCATACCCATTTCTTATACGATTAGGTGTTCAGACACCTGACGGAAAAGTCAAAAAGCAAAAGTATGATAAGTTTAAGCAAATAAATCGGTTCATCGAGTTTATAGATGATACACTAGCCTACTTGCCAAAAGATAAAACCGTTCGAATTCTCGATTTTGGATCTGGTAAATCTTATTTAACATTCGCATTGTATCATTATTTGAAAATCGAAAAAGAGCTTGATATTCGTGTTACTGGACTTGATTTGAAAAAGGAAGTTATTGAAGAGTGTGCAAAAATTGCCGCTGATTTAGAATACGATCAGTTAGAGTTTCTAGTAGGAGATATTAACGACTACAACGACGAAACTGCTGTCGATATGGTTGTCACGCTTCATGCCTGCGATGTTGCAACAGATATGGCACTTTCAAGAGCTGTCAAATGGAATGCAAACGTAATTTTAAGTGTACCTTGCTGCCAGCATGAATTAAATACACAGCTAGATGCACCAGGGCTTCATATTATGTTAAAACATGGCTTGATAAAAGAACGTTTTGCTGCTCTAGCAACGGATTCCATTCGAGCAGAGATTTTGAATATGGTTGGATACGAGGCACAATTAGTTGAGTTTATCGATATGGAAAACACACCAAAGAACATATTGATACGTGCTTATAAGACGGGCAAAAAACCTACTTCTGAACAAATCGCCAGTTATCAGCAATTTAAACAAATGCTGAATGCAAAGCCGTTTTTGGAGAATGAATTGAAGGATTATTTGAATTGATATCGAATGAAATACTATACCGCCGGAGGATCTTATGATGAAAGAACCAACAATTAAAAAAGTTGCTTATGGTGTAGCTATGGCCATTGCAATAATCGTTGTGCATTTTATTGATGCTCGTGTTTATGCAATGCAACCTATTTTCGCTTTATTTTTGGCAATTTTCGTTACTTATCTTGGTATTGTGTTAATAAATAAGTCTAATAAATTTGATCAAACGATATCAAGGGCTAAATATAATTTAATAAATGCTGGAGTTGTATTTGTACTTTTTATTGCTTATTTTACGATTTCCAGATAGGAAAAACTGGCAAATAGACGTCTAGTTTAAGCCTAAAACCTGTTTCTATCGTTTCCGAAGGGCTATGGACAGACATTTTACTATATGATTAACGAGGGAATTTTTAAGGATGCTGGTTGGTTGTGACGTTCGCCACAACCAACCAGCATCCCTTTTTTTCATTAATCTAATGGCTTTTGTCCCGCGTTAACGGGCAGTAGATAACTGCCCGTAAAAGCCCGAATGGTTCAACTATCAATAAGTGGGGGATGAAGCCCCACTTATTGAAGTTTCACTTTATCTGTCCGTCGCCCTTCTACAACTCTTAGAAACAGGTAAGCACGTTTTTGGATAACTAGAGAAAAAATACTCTCCTATTCCCAGAGAAAGCTCTCGAGATACAACTTCGTTCGCTATTTCGCTTCTTTATTTAGTGAACACTTATTATTTCACTGTGTATTTCCAATCAAGGAGCGTAGCGAACGAGGAGGCTCGACCTCGCCCGCGGAAAGCGTCCACCTGAAACGGAAATCAGTAGTATTATTCATTCTTTTAAGTCCCATGAACTCAGTATTCATACTACATTTTATATACTTTCTTTTATAGTTCCTGACGTAATGCTTGAATCACATCAATTTTAGTTGCTTTGCGAGCTGGTCTCCAACCAGAAATCATTGCTACTCCGATACTAATAGCAGACGCTAAAACTACTAGCTGCCACGGGATTAATGAAAATGTAATAGATAAGTCTTCAAGTCCATCCTCCCCTAATGCAGCCCCAACAACCATCGGAAGAAGCCAGTTAGCTAGGTAACTCACTGCGTATGAAATAACGACCGCCAGCACAGTACCAATCATTCCAATCCATGCACTTTCCATTAAGAACAATCGTTGAATCAGCTTTGGGCTAGCTCCAATTGCTTTCATCACACCAATTTCACGAGTTCGTTCGGTTACAGCCATTGTCATTGTGTTGAAAATACCAATAGATGATATAAGAATTGCAATAGTTCCAACGAATATTAGTCCAATTTTAAAGGCCATAAAGAACACATCGATTTGCTCTAATTGCTCTGAAACAGAATATACATTATAGCCCATATCCTTTAAATCTTTTGTTACTGATTTCACATGCTCTAAACTAGATGTATAGATTTTTGTGGTCGTATAAGTGAAGTCTTCGGGAATTCCTTCTTCATTTGCTTCATAAGCTCCCGTTAATTCCGGTAACCAGGATTTATCCATTAAAATACTTTGATCTACAATCCAATCTTTCGCTGGATTATCAGTTACTCCTACTACCTTAAAATCCCATTGTTCGGGGAATGCTTCTTCAGAATCATATGGTTGTAATGATAATGAAACTGTTTTACCTATAATCGACTTTTCATACCCCTTTGGTAGATCCGCCTCTTCTCCTCCTTCCTCTACTTTTGCACGTTCTGCTTCTGTCCATAAATTCTGCGCAAAGTGATACCCTACTATTATTTCGGATTCATTTTGCGGTAATCGACCTTCTGATAATTTAAGGTTTGATTGTTCTTCCTCTTTTATATCAGTTAACTGCAAGTTTCCTTGTATTGTACGATCCTCCAAATGAAAGCTTGTCATAATATCCATGCTTGTTCTTTGAACGATTGCACCAACATACGGAACAGTTTTAATTTCTTCTAGATTTAACTCTTCATTTTCATTCGGGTAAACTTCCACTTCTGTGATAGCTTGATCTTGTAGGATTTCCTCTCGCATCGTATCTTGTATACCAAATCCAATGGAAGCTAATACGATTAAAAATGCACAACCCATTGTAGCCGCTAGTACTGTCATAAATACACGTAGTTTATTTTTTTTAATATGTTGGCGAACAAAGTCGACCTGATCTTTAAATAACATTATAGAACTTCCTCCTTCACTAATTCCCCGTCACGCATTTTAAAGGTTCTATGTGCAATACTTGCCACTTCCTCGTCGTGTGTGATCATCACAAACGTTACTCCTAGTGTTTTATTTAAATTTTGTATTAGTAATAAAATATCTTGCTCAGTTTCGGAATCTAGGCTCCCCGTTGGCTCATCTGCAAATAGGATGGGTGGGTTTGTTATTAAGGCACGCGCAATACTTACACGTTGCTGTTGCCCCCCAGATAATTCATTGGGATAATGGTCTCCAACCTCCGTTAACCCCACCTTGTCCATCATTTGCCCGACACTTGCTTTCCTTTTTTTCGGGGATATACCCTTTAGCTTTAGTGGAAGCTCTACATTTTCAAAAGCTGTTAATCCAGGCATCAGTTGAAAATTTTGAAAGATGAAGCCAAAATTATTTAAGCGGAACGCTGCTCTTTCAGTTTCATTTAAATTAGCTGTTTCTTGTCCATTTACTGTAATTGAGCCTTGTTCTGGACTCATAAATCCTGCTATCGTATGAAGTAAAGTAGACTTACCAGAACCACTTTTCCCTACAATCGCCACGATTTCTCCTTGCTTTACGTCGAAAGATAGCCCTTTCAAAACCGGTACTTTCTTCTCTTTCCCTTTTTTTCCTATTAAAAATGTATGATTCACTTGCTTAACTTGTATCATTTATTGACCCTCCTATTTCGCTACTCCACTCATTGTACCCACCATTTCTTAACATTCTAGAAGGATAAAAATGAAGAAATTCTTAAGATAGCCCGAAATGTGAAGGATGCCCGATAGCCTCGACAAGCGTTGGAAGAATGACGGTAAAGGCGTCCTTTGCCTTTATCCGACATTCTGAAACGACTCGAGAGGCTGGCGTCCGGAACTGGACACAGTGAAATGTGAAAGCGCCTGACAGCTGAACAATAAAATTAATAAAAACCAGGTAAAAAGACTCCTCTTGTCCTTTAAAAACAGAAACATAGATATGCCGTTGAGTGTAGCGAAGGGCGGACGCTTTCCGTGGGCACAGCTTCAGCAGTTTCCGTTGCTCCTGCGCAAGCTCGTCGCAAAAAAGATTTTCGCTAGCTCCGTTCAGGGTCTTCAGCTCGCACTGTTCGCACTGGAGTCGCCGTCCTGTGCTCCAATTAACCATGCACCTAAAGTAAACCGATAATTGAAGTCAATAGCACTTACTATTTCATCATGTAATTGGAAATAAATAATGTGAAATGGATGCTATTACAAAGAAATTTTACCGTCCGCATTTAACATTAGATGACAGCATAAATAAAATTGGACCTCTCTTTCCATCTAAGCGATAGGCTTTGCCCAATCTTATAATGGAAGGCTACACACTTGTTAATTGAAGTGAAATGTGGCGACTCCAGCGGGATAAGCGAGAAAGTCGAGACCCTACAGGTACGAGGAGGCTCGGCCTCGCCCGTGGAAAGCGTCCACATGAAACGGAAATCAGTAGGATTACTCCTTCTCCATAGTCACATAAACCCAGTGTTCATAAGAAATAATTGGGTTTACTATACTGTAAAATAAAAAAGTGCACAAAGTTTTCACTTCGTACACTTTCATTACTTTATTATATTTTAATAGCCACTCTTTTTGTAAGCTGGCGAATGAGCCATAGAACTATGAAAATTATTACTACTACACCTAGTATTGCTATTGGTAACGAAAAATCATAGGAAGAGAATCTGTCTGGCACTGTCAGTCCTAACCCTATACTTAATAATGCATTTTCTAAAAGTACCAAGACAATTGAAATACCGATAAACACTATACCGACTATCACACCAAAACGATAGAATGCACTACCTATTAACCAACCTAGTAGATAAAACGTTAAGAGGTTTAAAATAACAATGAATATCGCTAATAACCAGTTACTTTGAGGATCAACATATGGTGCTATAATAATGGATTGAATGATTTCAGCGATTATCCCGTCATCTTCCATATTAACTCTTTCTCCAAAAGTGGTCGTGAATATAGTAGACATATTAAATATTTTCAAGATAAATAATTCAATAACAGAAACTATGCTTGTAATCACTGGAAGTGCAATAGAAAGGCCTACAGCAGCAAGCGTAGCTCCTTTAAAGTAATCTTTTCTCGTCACCCCATTACTGACATAGTGAGGCAAAAGTCCATAGGATGAAATAATACCTATAATAAGCATAAATATATTAGCAGCTACAAATGTCGAGACAAAATACACTTCTATATCATTATCACTGTTTATAGCTAATACTGCTTTTACTACATGAATAGCTAACATTATTCCCAAGAAGCCGAATGCCCAAAATAATTGAACCCAGAATAAGTCCGTTGCTACCTTTGAAAAAATCGATGCTTTTTTCAACCTAATCATCCCCCTCTGTCAAATGTATAAACAGATCTTGTAGTGAAATTGGACCAACCTCAAGGCCCTTTTGCTGAGCTACTTTTCGATCACGATCATTCAGTTCTCCGAATACCATAACGGACTTTGTATTACCCAATTGTTGTGTATTAAGCTGTTTCATCGACAGGACAAATTCATCTACAACCTCTTTCGCTCCTGTTATGGAGGACCCTTTGGTTATTAGTGATTCAAAATCCTCTTGCAACACGATGCTCCCTTTATGCAAAATGATCACTTCATCAAACAAATAATCCATTTCGGATACTAGATGTGTTGATAGTATAATGATGCGTGGATGGTTTGATTGATCTTCTAGCAGTTCACGGTAAAATATATCTCTAGTGGGGGCATCCATTCCAAGATAAGCCTCATCAAATATCGTAATCGGAGATCTGCTTGCTAAACCGATCGTTACATTTAAAGCGGATTGCATACCCTTTGAAAATTCTTTAATCGGTTTTTTCAATGGAAGTTTAAACTTCCCCACTAAATATTCAGCGTATTTCGCATCAAACTGTGAACGATATCGTGCTACATACTTTAATGCTTCTTTTACATTATCTGATTCATCCTTATAGTCCTTACTGAAAATGAAAGATACATCCTGCATAATTTTTGCATTCTCGAATGGAACTTCGCCACCTATCGAGATAGCCCCACTCGTTTGCTCTTGGAACGATGCCAAGATAGACAGTAGAGAGGTTTTTCCAGCTCCATTTCTTCCTAATAACCCGTAAATTTTTGGTTCATTCAACATAAACGAAACATCCTTTAATGCGGGGTAAGAACCATATGTTAAGCTCAAATTGTTTACTAAAACATTTAAAGTCATTCTGATTCACTCCTCTTCACTTTGTTTATTAGCTGTACGATTTCTTTTTCAGTTATACCTAATTTCTCAGCTTCTCTCACTAGACCCACAATATAATCATCTACGAATGCGTCTTTCCGTTTTTGGACTAACATTCCTTTAGCTCCTTCTGCTACGAACATTCCTATCCCTCGCTTTTTAAATAATATTCCTTCTTCCACTAATTGATTGATCCCTTTTGATACAGTTGCATGATTAATTTTGTAAAAGCTAACTAATTGATTCGTAGAAGGAGCCTGCTCTCCTTCTTTTAGTTGATCGTTTACAATTTGATCTTCGATTTTTTCTCGTATTTGCAGATAGATCGGTTTGTCATGGTCGAAAAGTGTGCTCATTACAATAACCTCTCTCCTTATCACTTATATGGTTATACACCTATGTATATAACCATAACAGGTGAAGTATTTTTCGTCAAGCAGGCACATTATAAAATTAATAAAGGTCAAACTTTCTTCCACCTACCCCCGTCTAATATTTAATACGTTCGAACGTTATAGTTAGAAAAAGGAGCACACCTCTGTCATGACAAAATCAGAAAAGTTTAAACTAGTGGAAAACTATATAATTGAAAACCAAAATGCCCATTATCGACTTGCCTATAGCTATGTAAAAAATAAAGAATCTGCTCTTGATATTATTCAAGACAGTATTATGAAAGCTTTAAGATCAATTGATTCCCTTGAGCAAATCGGGTATTTAAAAACGTGGTTTTACCGTATTTTAATAAATACTTCCATAGATTTTATTCATAAAAACAAGCGAATGATTGTAGTGGAGGATGAAGTTTTAGACTTTCATTTACCCTCACACGAAATGGATGTACCAGATATCGACCTTTACGAGGCAATCGATCATTTAACACCCAGACAGAAAACACTGATTATACTTCGTTTTTTTGAGGATATGAAAATAGAGGATATCGCTGCAACACTTGGTGTAAACCAAAACACAATCAAAACAAGATTATATGCAGCTTTAAGGAAATTACGCACGAATATGGAAGAGAAGGTGAAGGTATGAGTAAGTTAAATGAATCTAAAAAACAATATGATGATATTGAAATCCCAACAGAACTGCAGCAAGTAGTAAGTAAATCCATTCAAAATGCAAAAAAGGAACAATCGAGAAAAATGCCATCTTTCAAAAAGTTTGGAATTGGATTTGTTGCTGCTGCTGCAATTTTTATAGCGAGTGTCAATATGAATCCCGCTCTTGCTCAAACATTGTCGACGGTGCCTATTCTTGGCTCCATCGTTCAAGTCATATCGATACAGGAAATCACTATAGATGAAGACACATACAACGCAGATTTAAAAGTACCAAATGTTACCGGATTAACTAATAAAGAGCTAGAAAATAGTTTGAACGAAAAGTATATTGCAGAAAACAAAGCACTTTATGAAAGCTTTCAAAAAGAGATGGAAGCCCTGAAAGAGGTTGGTGGCGGTCATCTTGGTGTCGTATCTACTTATGAATTAGTGACAGATACAGATGAGATTCTCTCGATTAGCCGTTACGAGGCGAATATAGTAGGTTCTTCATCAACTACTATGAGAACAGATACAATCGATAAGAAAAATGAAGTACTCATCACATTACCTAGTCTATTTAAAGACGACCACGGATACATCGAGACAATCTCCACTTATATTAAAGGAGAAATGACAAAACAGATGGCTGAAGACGAAATGAACATGTATTGGATTGCCAGTGAAGAAGAAATTGGCTTTGAATCCATTCGTCCCGATCAGACATTTTCTATTACTGCAGACCATAAGCTAACGATTTCTTTTGATAAATACGAGGTCGCTCCTGGTTATATGGGGGTTATTACATTTGAGATACCAACTGATGTCATAAAGGATGAGCTAATCAGTGATTATTATATTAAGTGATTCTAATGATATTTGACCGATTTTCTATTTAATTCTACCGATTTTAAAACTCACACTCACAAAAAAAACTGCTCCTTCACAAGAGATTGTGAAAAAGAGCAGTTTTTTATTTAAGAAGGCATTGGTGTATCAGTTGGAGTAGCATAACCATCTTTATACGCTTCATCAATTGTATTGCGAATTTCTACTAGTGACTTTCCTTCTTGGATCATTTGGATGGAAGTGATTGCCGTTTCTAGGCAGGCAGCACAACGAGTTCCATGATCATCCCAAACGACTTCTCCATTTTCTTTGATTTCATGGACGAAGCAGTTGAAATTATTTTTGTGATCTGCACTATCTCCGCAGCCACAGTAGCAAGGCATCCATTTGAGTACATCATTGGCCTTTGCAGCAGCTTGATAGACAAGCTTCATATCCTCAGACTGTGTATCTAAGAATGCAGGCAATATGTCAGTTGATTCTGTTGTTTCCTGTAAATCTCCATTTTCTAGATGACCTACGTGATTCTCATGTTCTTCATGGTTTTCCTTCTTATTTTCTTGTCCACATGCGGACAACAATAATATACAAGCAAGTAGAATAAATAATGTTTTTTTCATATAAGAAAACAATCCTTTTTATTTATTATCTGTCTAGCTTCAGACGCCTAGCACCTCGAGTCGCTTCAGACTTGCGAATAAAGGCAAAGATCGCCTTTATTGCAATTCTTCCAGCGCTTGTCGGTGCTTACTCAGGCGCTTGCATCCCTCTACATTACGGTGTCTGTTACTTTTCTTTCATCCACTTAAATCATATTTTCAGGTATGACAATTTCATCAAATTTATCCGCAGTCAGTAAGTCTAACTCAATAGCCGCCTCTTTTAATGTTGTGCCATTTTTATGGGCATGTTTTGCAATCTTAGCTGCATTTTCATATCCGATATAGGGATTTAATGCAGTAACGAGCATTAGTGAGTTATCTACGTGATGCTTAATCGTATCAAGGTTAGGTTCAATTCCAACTGCGCAGTTATTATTAAAGCTTAAAATTGCATCACTTAATAAGCCAACTGATTGTAGGAAGTTGTGAATGATCACCGGTTTAAAAACGTTCAATTGATAATTCCCTTGGCTTGCAGCAAAGCTAATAGTTGTGTCATTTCCCATCACTTGTGCAACAACCATTGTCATCGCTTCACTTTGCGTCGGATTTACTTTTCCAGGCATAATGGAGCTTCCAGGTTCATTTTCTGGAATAGAGATTTCACCAATTCCAGAACGCGGACCACTTGCAAGTAAGCGTACATCATTCGCAATTTTCATCAAGTCAGCAGCTAATGCTTTTACAGCACCGTGTACGTAAACAACATCATCATAGCTTGTTAAAGAATGAAATTTGTTTTTAGCAGATGTAAATTCTATACCAAGTGCCTTAGAAATTTCAGCCGCTACTTGATCTCCAAAGCCTTTTGGTGCATTTAACCCAGTTCCAACAGCTGTACCACCAATTGCAAGTTCCTTCATATCTTCTACACTTTGCGAAATCATTTTCGCTGATTTTTCCAGCATTCTATGCCACCCACTAAACTCTTGCCCAAGCGAAAGAGGTGTTGCATCTTGTAAATGTGTACGCCCAATTTTGATAATATCCATAAATTGCTCAGATTTTTTTCCAAGCGTTTCCTTTAATACATCAATTGCTGGTAGTAGCTGGTTCTCTACTGAAAGCACTCCAGCAATATGCAGGGCTGTTGGGAACGTATCATTCGAACTTTGTGATTTATTTACATCGTCGTTAGGATGAAGACGTTCTTCGCTTCCTTTTTCTTCAAGTAATTGGTTTCCTCTACGAGCAATAACTTCATTTACATTCATATTGGACTGAGTACCACTACCCGTTTGCCAAACAACTAACGGAAAATGCGCATCTAGTTTTCCAGCAAGTATTTCATCTGCTGCTTTTGCAATAGCATCTTTTTTTGCTTCTGATAGATTTCCTAGCGAATGACTAACGATTGCGGCAGATTTTTTTAAAAGGGCTAAACCATGAATTACGCCAATTGGCATCTTTTCCGTACCAATTTTAAAGTTATGTTTGGATCTTTGCGTTTGTGCTCCCCAAAGACTATCTTCTGGAACATTAATTTCTCCCATAGAGTCGTGCTCAATACGATAAGACATTAACCTCGCTCCTTTTAAATCCATTTATTTTGTTTTTCTTCTAGCATTGCTAAAAATTCATCCACTACCTCCGGGTGAAATTGAGTGCCTTTTCCACTTTCCATCTCTTGAATGGCCTCTTCAATCGTCATCGCCTTACGGTACACTCGATTCGTGGTCATTGCATCGAATGCATCCACCACTGAAACTATAGAAGCTTCTATAGAAATTTCATTTCCTATTAAGCCATGTGGATATCCCTTTCCATCATACCTTTCATGATGTTCTTCTACAATAAAAGCGGCTTTGCGTATTCGTTCTATTTCATGATTTCGCATCATCTCTGCACCCAAAGTTGTATGCATTTTAATGACTTTCCATTCATCGTCTGTTAGTTTACCCGTTTTATTCAATATTTCTATAGGAATTGCCAACTTACCGATATCATGAAAATATGAGCCCATCGAGAGAATAGCCACCCCATGGCCATTTGGTCTCATTCTTTTCCACAGCTCAATAGAATAATCACGAATTCGCGTGCAATGATGATATGTATACCCGTCCACCTCTTGAATTCGCTTAGCATCACGTTGAATAATCTCACGCTCTGAAAAACTTTTCTCAAATGTCGAAGAAGTCATTTCAAATAAAATCTCCACATGAGATTCAGTATTACAAGTTACTATTCCCCCATACTTATTTACATCAATTACATCACCGCGATGCAAAGTAGACTTTTGACCATCCCAATCTATTTCAAGTTCACCATTTAAAATTGTATAACGCTCCACAAAATCAGCGGAATTATTTGAGTTATAATAAACCCAAGTTGTTGTATTAGGAAACAATGTGTATAAAGAGTAAGAAATATTTTCTGCATTTCCAAGGTATGTAGTAACCGATTGATCTGTAAATACTCTTGGTAGATATGCTTTCATTCGTATATCTTGTATCTGTTCAACTGTTAGCATATATTACCCCCCTATTCCTATGACAACATTCAGCTTTATCTGCTTTTATTATACAATTCAATTAACTTAAATGAAATACAATAAAAAGAACCTATGAATATTTTCATAGGTTCTTTGAGGTAAAACGTTATGCAGTTTCATTCACATTTTTTATTTCTTCCGTTAATCGCTCTATACTTGGACGGATATTCCCTTTACCCGCATAGCTTTCAAGCATTTCCTTCACATCAATTCCAGAGGATGCTTTCAGCGTTTCTTGTAGTGTAGACATTAAATTCGTTGCATATGAAGTGACTTTATTGGCTCCTCCACCTTCTCCACTACCAGTGTCGACAACCGTAATTTTGTCGATATTTGAAAGTGGACTCGCAATTTGTTTAGCGTATTCAGGAAGCATATGAACGATCATATCGAGAACAGCTGCTTGACCGTACATTTCAAAAGCTTCTGCAATCTTACGTTTCGCTTCAGCTTCTGCAAGACCTTTAAGTCTAATAACATCCGCCTCTGATTCCCCTTGTGCTCGTTGAGAATCTGCTTTTGCTTGACCATCTAAACGAACTTTCTCTGCATCAGCTTTTGCTTTAGCTTCAATTCGATACTTCTCTGCATCAGCCTCTGCTATCTCACGTGACTTAGAAGCTTCTGCATTTTGTTCAATGGCATAACGATCTGCATCGGCTTTTTTCTTCACCTCAGAGTCATATTGCTTCTCACGACGTAGAATCTCTTTTTCTTCTAGCTCTATTTGTTTTTGACGCTCAATAATTTGAATTTGCATTTCTTGCTCAGTTACTTCTTGTTTAGAACGTGCTGTTTCTAATTCATACGCTTGGTCGGCACGAGCTTTAGCAATGTCCTGCTCACGGCGATATTCCGCTACTTTCAACTGATTATCCTTTTCCGCTTCAGCAATTTCCGTAGCTCTTTCGATTTCAGCCCTTTGTGCATCCTTAGAAGCTTCTGCACGCTTAATACGTGTTTCTTTTTCTGCCTCTGCTGTTGCGATATCCGCATCACGCTTAACTTGTGCAATTCTTGGCTTCCCTAGCGAGTCCAAATATCCGTTTTTATCACGTACGTCTTTTATTGTAAAAGAAACAATGATTAATCCCATTTTTGCTAAGTCTTGAGAAGCTACACGTTGAACTTCCTGTGAGAATTTGTCTCGATTTTTGTATATTTCCTCTACGGTCATCGAACCTAAGATGGAACGTAGATGACCTTCTAATACTTCCTTCGCTTCGTTTTCACGATCTGCCTTTGATTTACCTAAAAACTGTTCAGCTGCTGTAGCAATTTCGGAAATAGAACCGCCAATTTTAAAAATTGCTGTTCCATCCGCCATTACAGGAACACCCTGTTCGGTATAAACTTCAGGTGTAGTAACTTCTAATTTACTAGAAAGTAGACTAAGCGGTTCAGCTTGTTGGAACACTGGAAATATAAACGTACCTCCACCACGAATAATCTTAATGCGATTACCAGATTCGTCTGTATGCACATTCTTAGAGCCTAGATAACTTCCTGTTACAATGAGTGCCTCATCGGGTCCTACCGTACGATATTTCGTAATAAAAACAGCTAAGATTGCAACTATAACAAACACTACTATCCCAATCACTATCAACATTTCCATTTGCATTACTTTTCCCCCTCTTGTCTATACTAATGGTACATATTCTTTTACTAAAAAAGTTCCATTATCAAAATCAATGATAAGTACCTGTTTATTGTATTCAATCTCTTCATTGTCATAGCCTGCTGCTCGTTTAGAAATTACTCCATTTACCGTTTCAATTACTATTTCTCCAAACCCATCCGATGGTATCGGAATTATGACTCTTCCAACTTGGCCTTGTAGAGATTCATTTGTATATGCTGTGGAAACCTCCGCAGAAGCGAGTGGAACTAATATAAAGAAGTATAGTAAGAAAGTTAATATACTAGAAATAATAAGAGCCGCAAGAATAACAATTTTCTCGTCCCAATCTGTTAGTTTTAATAGGATAAAACCTGAAGCACATATAAATAGTAAGAAAGACAGAATCGTTGTTGGGTTGAAAATGCCACTATCCATACCATCAATTGCATCAGCAAATAACACATACAAAATAGTGATTAAACCTATACCGATTAATCCATATAAAAAAACTTGTTCTATATCACTCACCCCTTTCCGCGAAAAAAGTTATCTTAATTGTATATACGGAGATACTTTCAGAAAGTTTCATATATTTACCTTTTTTTATAATTATAATATTAATCTTTGTTTAAATTGCATTTTAATTCTATAAATTCCGACAAAAAATGGTTTTTTTCGAACAAAAAAGCGCTTATTTGTTCAATTACAGAACTCTAATGTTACAGTATTGTAAATTTGGCTAATACAGAGTAAAAGTTGTGTTGATTTTGTAAATTTTTTGTTATGCTATTTTAGGAAAAAGTAAACATATTAAATAAGTCCAGGAGGCTTTTATGATTAGTTCAAAAAAACCAGATCCATTTTTCGTATCTCTATTAAAAATTGCTGAAAACGTACGTGATAGTGCTCATTATGCAGATGACTTTCGTATTAATACGGCTGCAGATTTAAAAGAAATTAGTGTACATTTAAAAAATTACGAAACCGCAGGAGATACATTAATTCATGAATTGATCGTTATGTTAAATAAATCCTTTATGACTCCAATTGAACGTGAAGATATCCTTGAACTTGCGATTCGTATGGATGACATTTTAGATGGCATTGATAATTTCACTGCACACCTGGAAATGTTTTCATTAATTGAGATTGATGAATCAATGCGCACATTCTTAGGTTATATTGTCAAAAGCACAGATGAGATCGTTAAAGCAATGGGACTTCTAGCAAGTAAGAAGCTTTTAAAGATGCACGAACATTCTATCCTTATTAAAGATTACGAAAGAAAATGTGATGAGGTACTTCGTTCATCAATTAAACAGTTATTTTTGAACGAAAAAGATCCAATTCGCATTATTCAGTTTAAAGACATATATGAACAACTAGAAGAAATCGCTGATTATTGTCAAAACGTAGCAAATACGTTGGAAACAATTATCATGCGAAACGCGTAGGGTGTACGCATATGGAAACAGTATTTATATTAACCATTCTAGTAGTAATATTCGCTCTTGCATTTGACTTTATCAATGGGTTTCATGATACCGCTAATGCCATTGCTACATCGGTTTCTACAAGAGCACTAAAACCTAGAGTGGCTGTTCTAATGGCCGCAATTATGAATTTTGTTGGCGCTTTAACATTTACCGGAGTAGCTAAAACAATTACTAAAGATATTGTAGATCCTTTTGCCTTGCAAAATGGTTCTCTAATCATTTTAGCTGCATTACTTTCCGCGATTATTTGGAACTTAGTTACATGGTATTTCGGGATTCCTTCCAGTTCATCTCACACGCTGATTGGTTCTATAGCCGGAGCAGCAGTATCATCTGCTGGCTTTGCGATTTTAAACTGGGAAGGTTTCATTAAAATTATTCAAGCGTTACTCATTTCACCATTTCTAGCGCTTGCTGTCGGCTTTTTAATGATGTCATTATTCAAAGTCATATTTAAAAATGGGAGTTTATATGGGACAAACAAAAGGTTCCGTATATTCCAAATTGGTACGGCTGCTCTTCAATCCTTTACGCATGGAACAAACGACGCTCAAAAAGCTATGGGTATTATTACAATGGCTTTAATCGCAGCGGAATGGCAAACGAATGACGATATTCAATTATGGGTTCGTATCGCTGCAGCTACTGCAATGGGTCTCGGTACTTCTATTGGTGGATATAAAATTATTAAAACCGTCGGCGGTAAAATTATGAAAATACGTCCAATTAACGGGGCAGCGGCTGACTTATCTTCTGCAATGATTATTTTCGGGGCAACTACAATTCATTTACCTGTTTCTACTACACATGTTATTTCTTCCGCAATTATGGGAGTTGGATCAGCGCAACGTGTGAAAGGCGTGAAATGGGGAGTTGCTAAGAAAATTGTCTTAACTTGGATTATTACTTTACCAATTTCTGCTGCAATGGCAGGTGTTATTTTCCAAATACTAAGTATATTCTTTTAATAAAAAAATGAACCCTTGTCTTTTAGGACAAGGTGCTGCACCCCAAAAGTTAGAGTAAAAAAATCTAACTTTTGGGGTGTTTTTTCTATGGCAAAATATAGTGAAGAATTTAAATTGCAGGTGGTACAAGAATATCAAAATGGTCTTCTTGGGTTTAGTTTACTAGCGAAGAAATATGAAATTCCAAATAAATCACAAATCAATAAGTGGGTACGTGCTTATAAGGAATTTGGGGTAGAGGGCTTATCCAGAAAAAAGACAAAGCAGGTTTATTCTGTTCAATTCAAGCTCGATGTATTAAACTTTATGAGACAAACAGGTGCTTCTTATCAAGATACGGCAATTGAATTTAATATGAATAATCCAGCGTTAATAGTGAGTTGGAGCCGCATTTTTTTAAAAGAAGGGATAGAAGGCCTGCAAGAAAAAGCGAAGGGACGGCCTCCTATGTCTAAAAAACCCAAAACCAAACCTACCAAACAAGAAAGTACAATGTCTCGTGAAGAAGAATTAGAACGTGAAAACGAGCTTCTTCGCCTTGAGGTCGCATATCTAAAAAAGTTAAAAGCTTTTCAGGAGAACCCGGATGCCTATCTCGAAAAGTACAAGCTACGTTGGCATTCGAACTCAAGCAAGAAGGATTCCGATTAAAAGATGTACTAAAAATCGTTGAGATTCCTGAAGCGACCTATCATTATCACATCAATCAAATGAACAATGAAGATTCAGATCAGGAATGGAAAACACTGATTTCAGCACTATTTGAAAAGCATGAAGGACGATATGGTTATCGTCGAATCCATGCGGAATTACAAGCGCAGGGACATGTGATTAATCATAAGAAAGTACAACGAATCATGAAGGAAATGGATTTAAAGTGTGTGAAATTCGTTCGTAAATCTCGTTATAGATCGTATAAAGGCAAAGTAGGTAAAGTCTCAAAAAACCGTTTAAACCGCCGATTCAAAACGCCACACGCCTTACAAAAACTTGTGACAGATGTAACAGAACTCAAGTGTACAGGAGAAGAAAAACTATATTTAAGTCCGATTATGGATTTGTACAACTGTGAAATCATTAGCTTTAGTATGTCTAAACGTCCTACACTTGACTTTGTGATGGCATCTTTAGAGCAGGTAATACCGATTATTAAAGCGCACGCAAATTACCGTACAACGATACATTCGGATCAAGGATGGCATTATCAACACAATACTTGGGTGAAGACTTTAAAGCGAAACAAGATATTCCAGAGTATGTCTCGTAAAGCAACGTGTGCAGACAATGCGGCGATGGAAAACTTCTTTGGCTTACTCAAACAAGAAATGTATTACGGTGAAGAATTGATGTCTTATGATGCGTTAAAACAAAGGATTGAAACGTACATCAATTACTATAACAATGAACGGATTAAACAAAAATTAGCCGGCATGAGTCCTGTAAAATATCGAACTCATGCCAGCCAATTAGCTGCATAATAAAAACTCTAACTTTAAGGGGTCACTACCCAAGGGTTCATTTTTTGTTTGGGAGTTAGTAATTGTATTACATTGATGTGGCACTCTCATATAACAACGAATTCCTCTTGTATAGAAGCTGAGTTCTCTCTATAGCCGGCATGGCGGTCACACTCACTCTTTTGGCAGAGAATCTCCCTAATAAGCACTCTATTCTTTGATCTTTAAACCTAATGATTTGGCAAAGCCAACCGCTTGTTCGGTGGAAACCGTACAATTCTGCATTTGATCTAGTGAAACAGTTAGTTGTTCATATGTATTCGAGCTTAGATCGATTCCTGATAAGGCAGTGCCTGTGAAATTCGCTTCATTTAATTCACAATCCTCAAAATTGACCTTATCAAATGTGGCTTCTATAAAATCTGCACGGTTAAATGCAATTTTAGTGAAGGAGACTTTTTTCAATTTAGAAAAGCTCATACTCACATAGTTAGCAACTGAATCTACTATTTTCACTTCGGTCATTCTACTCTGTGAGATGTTAGCCCCTAATAATTTCGAGCCCCGAATTTCCACTCGGTGGAACACCGCATCGCCAAAATCGACATTAGATAAGTCACATTTCTCGAACAGGCAATCTATAAACTCCACCCGATGAAAACGTACTCCCTCCAAGGAAATATGCTGAAAATGAATTTGGTCAAATATAATCTTTTCTTCTTGCTCCCGGTCTAATTCTAATGTTGTAACTAGTCCATTAGATACATAATTGTCTTCTAGTAGTGCTCTTTGCACGTCTAATATATCTAATGATTTTGAGATTTTCGGTGAAGCTATTTTCAATGGAATCCCTCCTGTGGAATTGCTATTCATATTCTATCATTATATTAGTATTTTTGACTCTTTTTGCCTTACAATGTAACTAGGTTTTATTTGAGGAGGAATTTCATGACAGGCTTGTCCAAAATAGTGACACGTCACTATAAGTTGATTTTGGGTATTTGGTTACTTTTATTTGCAGTCTTAGCTGTATTGGCTATTCGTTTACCTGGCCTATTAGAAGGTGATGGATTTAGTACAGACGGAGAACATGCAGAAGTGATGGACGAATTAACGAAAACATTTGATTTTCCAGCAGAGTCCCTATTTGTAGTTTTTGATCAAACGTCCAATAGTACGATTGAAGAAACGTTAAAGGAGATAGAACAATTGGAACTTGCAGAATCTATCCAGTCTCCTTTAACGGATGATTCTTTATATAAAGATCATGTTGCCTATGCAATGCTTCATTTCGACTCCGATGCTGATATGACAAGTGTGGTTGATGACATCAGAGAAGCTATTGACGGAGAGCAAGGCGTTACGTTAACTGGTGGTGCAGCTATTAACAAAGACATTAATAGTGCCAGTCAAAAAGACTTAGCTAGTGCTGAGGCAATAGGCTTACCGATAGCTATAGTCGTATTACTACTTGCTTTTGGTAGCGTCGTCGCAGCCTTTATCCCACTTGCAGTAGGAATTGTGACGGTGGTTTCTGCATTTGGAGTGATGACCTTATTTAGTGAAGCGATGGATTTATCCATTTTTGTTATGAATATTATTCCAATGCTTGGATTGGCATTAAGTATTGATTTTGCCCTGTTACTCATTAATCGATACAAAGAGGAGTTAGCAAATCATTCGATAACCGAAGCTGTACAGACTGCTGTTCAAACAGCTGGGAGGTCCATTATATTTTCAGCGCTATGTGTATTTATTGGTTTAGGAGCAATGCTTGTCATGCAAGTAGAGATATTCCAAAACATCGCACTCGGCGGAATGCTAGTCGTGACGATTGCAGTACTTTCGTCTGTTACCCTACTCCCTGCTTTATTAATGCTATTAAAAGACCGTATAAACAAATGGACGATTATTCGCGTTAAGCCAGGTGCTACAACTAGATGGCGTAATTTCGCTTCTTTCGTTATGAAACGTCCCGTGACATTGATACTTGTGGCACTTATTGTGTTAGGTATTGGTATAATTCCCGTAAAGAATATGGAATTGACTATTCCCCAGGTGGATTCACTGCCAGAGTCATATGATTCTAGACAAGCGTATGAATTGATGGACAAACAGTTTGGTTTAGGGGAACAGTCCACGGTTTATATGATTGCAGATCGCCCAGATGGTTGGGATAGTACTGCTGGATTAGAGGACATAAAGAATATAGAAGACAAACTACTTGCAGATAATGATGTCTTGTCGGTTGACACTATTTTCACAGCAAGCGAGATCCCAACTGTAGAGCAATGGGAACAAAGCCTATCTGTGCCAGAAGTCGAGGTACAACTAACTCCTTTGATGGATACATTTGTTCAAGACAATAAGTTACTAGTACCTGTGTCCCTAAACTTAAACGGTTCTTCTAATGAAGCACAAGACTGGGTACGAGAATGGTCAGAAAAAGATTTAGGAGTCGACTTTAAGTTAGGGGGTCAACCTAAATTTAACCAAGAAATTTTCGATGAGATATTCGATAAAGTAGGATGGTTATTAGCAATTATTTTAGGCTCTACTTTTATCATCTTAATGATTGCATTTCGTTCTATTCTAATACCTTTGAAAGCAATTATTATGAATATCATCGGTTTAGCTTCCACTTTTGGAATTCTCGTATATATATTCCAATATGGACATTTTGGAATTGAAGAGACCACGATTGCATTAATAATTCCTGTTATTGTGTTTAGTCTCGTATTTGGCTTAAGTATGGACTATGAGGTATTTTTAATCTCTCGTATACAGGAAGAGTATTTAAAGCATCAAAACAATACATTAGCAACGGTTGATGGTTTGACTTCGACGAGTAAAATTATTACTTCTGCCGCTTTAATCATGATTGTTATTACGGGTGCCTTTGCGTTTACAGACGTAATGCCTGTTAAGCAAATTGGGGTAGGTATAGCAATTGCAGTAGCGATTGATGCATCTATCATTAGATTATTACTTGTTCCAAGTTTAATGAAGCTTTTCGGCAAATGGAACTGGTGGCTGCCTTTTAGAAAAGGACCGTATAAAGCGAAAAAACTACATTAATATTTTCTGTCAGAATGTTATCTTGAAGCACCGCAAAAAGCCAAGCAGAGAAAATTCTGCTTGGCTTTGTTTTTTGTTTTTAGAATTTCAATTGATACCATTGTTTTGCTGCTTGCACTTCGTCTTGGGTTAGTTGATGACCATATGCATGCCAGTAAAGCTCTACCATTGCACCTGCTTCTTGCAATAAGTTCTGTAGCTCCTCTGATTCTGTTGCGGGACACATATGATCATTTTTACCTGCTCCGATAAATACAGGAGTTTTTGACATCCTTGGTAGCTCTACACCACGTCTTGGAACCATTGGGTGATGTAGAATCGCACCGTTCAGCACATTTTTATATTCGAATAAAAGATTCGCAGCAATATTAGCACCGTTTGAATAACCAATTGCCACTACATTGTCTCGATCAAATTCATAGTTTTCTGCTGCTTCATCGATAAAGCTTTTCAATTCCTCCGTTCTAACCTGTAAATCTTCTAGATCAAAGACCCCTTCTGCTAAGCGTTTGAAAAATCGTGGCATCCCATTTTCTAATACATTTCCACGTACACTCAAAATATTAGCAGATATATCTATTTCCTTTCCGAGCCCCACTAAATCATGCTCATTTCCACCTGTGCCGTGTAAAAGTAATAGTGTCGGTCTGGAAGAGTCCTCACCTTTGTAAAAAACATGATTCATGCTATAACTCCCTTTCAATTATCTTGAATTTGAGATAATTATAACGGATGCTTATTTCTAGGTCAAATGTTTAGTTTCTTCTTCATATGAAAGAATGAATTTTAGTTGCTCCGGTTCATCCACACGAACAGCAAATTCGGTTATGTCTTTTTTCATCCCCATAAACATTGTCATCTCAACTGGTCTTCCAAGGTGTATAACAGCCTGGGGTTCAACAGGCTCAAAATCTTTGTAAATAAATCGTATTGTATCTTTACTCGGAATTCTTCCTCCCCATTCTATCTCTTTAATCGTATGAAGAGGCACTACAATTCTTTTGGTAAGTCCTTGTGAAATGTATAGCCTGCCGTTTTTAATCTCCAAAGGATGTAATTTCATAATTTGAATTTCAGCCATAAAGAAGAACACCGAATAGATATTAAACATTAATAGAACAATTGATAGTACAAGTGATTTATCATGCTACCACCAATGGATTCCAATTGTTTCAATGACAATCGCATGAATCAGCATCAGATGGAGAGCTATTGCACTCGTTTTTTTATGCATTGTTACAATCCCTGCATGAGTTGGAGCCTTCTTCTTCCATGTAAAAAAAGCATAATACATCATTAGAAATTCAGACATCACAACCCGAACTAATATATTTTTTGTCACTACTTTTTCAACTGAGGGGAGTAAGCTGAATAATGCTCCTTCATTCACTTTTTTCATTTGCAATCTAATTTTGGGTATTTTCAAAATGACTAAAAAAATCAAAGCAAGTTCTGCAGTTATTAGAAGTATCTCTATAGTGACGCCAGCGTAAAGTATTCCACTAAACGGAATGAACAATTCGTCAGGTATGAGTATTTTTGCTATCAATAAACCAGCTACGATAATTCCAATAGTTTGCTTGATAGATAATTTAAAGGCGGCATACATTAATAACGGCACGATAATGGCTAAATCGATTAACGATCCTACTACAGCACCAGTATTTAGTTGTAGAGAAAAAAAGTCTTGAACAGTGGATTGATAAATAAGAAAGTTGGTAGATAAAACTAGGAAAAGTAGAGCAACCGCTACGTTTGCATACTTGGTTTTACGATAAACCATCAAATTCCTCCTTTTGTATCCTTTCTTAAATTATATATATCTTTTTATTTTAAAATCTACACTAAATTTCTAAATAGTAGCACAATTTCATGTCCAAAAAAGCCACTCCCTTATTCCAGGAGTGGCTACTGTTAAGCTATTTTCTTCGTACCCTTCCATATAATAGAACCAATCGTTGTCGCTACTAATACGACTAGCCCTAGTATGAAAGGATATATAATATTCACATCATATAATATTCCAGCAAGCAATGGACCTAATACATTTCCAATACTCATATAAGCATTGTTCATACCCATTGCAAATCCTTGTTCGTTTCCAGCTAATTTAGAAATTAAAGTTGTTAACACTGGACGCAATATTGAAGTAGAAAGGAAAATTATCATTGTAATGACAAAGAAAAATGCATAGCTCGATACTAAAATAGAAAGCAAGAAACCAAACGCTGCAACACCTAAAAAGATTCTCAACACGTTTGCTTCCCCAAAACGACGAACAACTTTATCCACCACAAATAATTGGATAATTACACTGACAATCCCAGTTCCCGTGATCATCCAGGCAATGTCCTGTGGTGATGCGGCAAACTGATCATCTACAAAAAGACCTAGAACGGATTCATAGGCAAGTAACCCAAAGCTCATCACCAGCGTAATAACAAGCGGGATGAAGTAAGGCTTTTTAAATGATTGAGCAATTTCTTTTACCATTGGTTCTGATTTACCCTCAGGAACACTTACATCCGCTGGCTTACTTTCCTTTAGAACTAAAGTGGAAAAGATAACAGCTACAACACCTACTAATGCAGAAACGAGAAGGGGCATTTTCAGTCCGAATTCCGCTAAAAACCCACCAATTCCAGGTCCTACTACTATACCTAAAGACATAGCAGCAGAAATTAAACTATTACCTTTTGCACGCTGATCCATTGAAGTAATATCCGCCACGTATGCAAAAATAGCCGGAACTAATAACGCCGCACCAACTCCTCCAATAACACGAGAAACATACAGAATACCAATAGAATCTGAGAAGTAAAATACAAACATAGATAAAGCAAGTCCACTCAGACCAGCAATAATCATAATTCTTCTCCCGTATTTATCTGCCCATTTACCTGCAATCGGAGACATCACAAGCTGTGCTCCAGCAAATATTGATATCATTAGGCCAGCTGCTATCCCACCTTGATCAATAGATTTTAAATAGGCTGGTAAAATGGGAATAATAATACCAAAACTCCCTATCGCTATAAACATATTAATCATTAATACAAATAATTTCTTTCTTTGATCGTTCGTCATCTCATACCTCTTTCTTCCACAATAGTAATACATAAGCAATAGATTAACATGATTTATCCACTTAAGTAAACAAAGCTAACTTATACCCAATGGAATTCGGCGGCTAATATCTTCGGTTTACTTATTTATTCAATTAACTCCTCAAACGTAAACTAGAATTACTAGTTAAAATTTATACTCTTCTTAAAAGGAACCTTAATATTAGATACACTTAGCCAATGAAAATGAAAGCTCCCCAACAGAGTAAAAAACCGATGTAACGAGAGTGTCATCTACGCTATTTCGGTTCTTTTGTTATTATTCATTTATCTTTTCAATCGTCTTGGCTGTTCCTTTAGAAGGATATGATTCATCAAGCTCGGTATATCCAACCTTCACTTCATCATATGACTTTAATGAATTACGCTGATCCATGGTCAAAGAAAACCAGGTGGCATCATTACCAGTTTCCAGTGCTTCTTCCACCGACATATTCTTCGCCTCATCAACCGATAAGCCACCAATTACTAAAATGGAGATATCTTGGATATCAATAATAACTCCTTCTATGTAATCTGTTGGTTGTTGTGGTTGAGTTGGATTATTCTCAAAAAACTGCATAATAAAATAAAAGCTCGCACCAATGGCAACTAATACAATAGCAATCAGTATTCCTACAGTATACTTTCCCTTCATTATAAGAACCTCCTTATCTTTTGCTATCTAGGCGGAAGCCCTCTTCTAAAAGATAAGTTTTTGCTTCGCTATAAGAACCAAAGCTTTCCTCTAAATTATACCCGTGATAGATATTCCATAATGTATCTTCTTGTAATAGCGTTAACTTAGAATTTTCTTTGTTTTTCCAAACTTCCTCTACTTCTTCGTCCTGTGGCTCTTCTTCCTCTGTTGAAAGATAAGTAATCGAGTCTTTAATAATACTTCTAAGCTCATCTGCAGAAGTTTCCCGAATATTTAATAACCCTTTATCGTCAGCTGCTTCATATTGCGGAAGATCACCTACGTAAACAAAGCCATTTCCATTCGGATGAAGGTGATAAACAACAGTTGTTTTTTCATATAAACTCTTTTCAAAATGATAATTAACTCGCTTCATCGATACTTCTTTTCGAGTTAGCTCCGTAAATTCTTGAATAATTGCTTCTTTTTCTTCAAATGTTAGCATGTGATTCCTCTTCCTATACGTTTTTTCATTTACCTAGTATAGCACACTCTTTATCCTCTTCGCGTCCACCATTCCGCTAAAATAACGAAACAAATAACAACAGCAATTGCTACTGCAAAAAACCAATCTGGTAAGCTCCCCAAAACTACGCCTCCCTACTAATGCGCATCACGAATCTTTCAAAATTCTGTGAAGTAAACCCTTCGACTTCCTCTATTGAATAGCTTTCTAATAACTCTCTTACTATATTTTGTGTTTTCGATGCATCTTCTAAACCTACGACAAACTCACTTATCCCATCAAAGTCTGATCCTAACCCTATCAAATGCTTACCACCAAGTGATACGATATGCTCGATATGCTTCAACAGATCCTGTATCTCAACTGACTTTTTTGTATCACCTATAAATGGGGGATAATATACAACATGTATAGGACTATTTTTAGCGATTAATGCTTTAATCTGTTTGTCGTTTAAATTTCTAGGAGAGTTACATAAAGCTTGTGCATTGGAATGACTTGCCATTATCCATTTCGCTTTAGGAAGAACATCCCAAAAAGATTGTTCACTCAAATGAGAAACATCAACAATTATATTTTGCTCGTTCAATAAAGACACGACTTCTTCTCCAAATGGTGTTAATCCAGTACTAGATTCTTCAGAAGAACCATCGGCTACTTTGTTTGGTCCATTCCATGTAAGTCCAACTAATTTCACACCATGAGATAGTAATAGTTTCAGCTTATGCATATCTCCATCTATCATATCCAGTCCTTCTATCGATAAGACTGCTCCTATTTGTCCTTCTTTTAGTGATCCAAGCTGCTCCCATTCATATATGGGGATAATATTGTCATCCATCCCCACAATTTCTCTGTGGAAAATTTCAATTTGACGAATCGCCTCCAAGAATAACTGTTCTTTAGGAAAACCTTCCGAAACAAATACTGCAAACACTTGAAGCGCAATTCCCCCTACCTCCAACGCTTTTTTACTTGCTTGAAGTTTTGGAGAATCGGCAAATGAAATAGTATTCTCTGCTTTCGCTAATTTGTATAGTACATCACAGTGTAAATCATAAACTTTCATCTTACCCTCCTCAAAATATTTACTCAGGCGCCTCTTCACCAAATGCAAGCCATTCGTCCTTTGATGGGCCGTACATTCCCGGAACTGATAATCCGGCTTGTCGCATTAGTATCGTCATCTGTCCACGGTGATGTATTTGATGGTAGATTAAGGTTTGTAATACAGTTGCAACTGTCCATAGTTCTCCGTACATATCTTGTTCTTCTTGAAGGCTTTCGTTCGTCCATTGTTCTTTTATAGCCTTAACAATAGAATTGCTAGATTGTCTATATGCCTCCACCATTTCTTTCGCCGTCAATGGCTGAGGAGTTTCATGCGGAGTGGCCGAAAATTCCAACCCAGTTCTTCCTATCATTTCATCTATACTAATAACAAGATGCCATGCAAGTGTTCCAAGTGTACGACTGTCTTCAGACACTCTTTGTTGTAATGACATATCTGTCAAAGCTTCTAAAACTTTCAGTGTTGAATCACTTTCATGCTGCCAAACAGTTAAAAAATCTTCTAGGTTTCTAATCATGTTCATTCCTCCAAATAGTATTATGTTAATCAATTTCACATTTACCTGTTTGAAATAAAAATACAATTTTTTATTCGCTTTTTTAAAAAGGTCGATCTTGTTGATTGAAAAGTGGAAGGCGGTGACTCCAGCGAGAACAGAACGAGCTGAAAACCCTCAGGAGCATATGTTTTCACAGTGTCGAGGAGATTGAAGCCATCCCGCGGAAAGCGTCCCGCCTGGAGCTGAAATCAACGTTGTACGGATGTCACTAATTAATAACTTTTATGAAATTAACTCATGTAATTAATTTCGTCAATTGTTATAAATAATCCTGCTACCAACAAAATACCTTTCAAATAGATATTGTAGTTTAGTTCTGATATACTAAAGGACAGACAATAAGAGGACGTGAGCGAATGATTAAAATTGAATTACCAAAACCAACTGTAACCATCACCCAGCGTGAACAAGTACTAAAAGAAGGCGAAATAGAAATTCCAGCAATTCATGGATTTATCGACTTCCATCAAATCCCTCGTGATAAAGGTGGCATATTCTTTTTCTATAATAAGAATGATGAACTTTTATTCGTTGGTAAAGCGCGTAAAATTAGACAACGTATAAAAAAACACTTTGAAGACAATGTATCTCCGATGATTAAACATCGGGATGAAGTGTACAAAATCAGTGTTTGTATTGTAGAAGAGGCAATGGATCGCGAAATTTATGAAACATATGCAATCAATACTCAAAAAGCGAAATATAATATCGACAAAGCATTTTTTAGATAAGATGAAATCCCATGTTCTCCAAAAGAGGACATGGGATTTTCTCTGTCTAGCTCTAGCTCCAGCTCCTAGCCCACCTGAGTCGCTTCAGGATTTCAGCGCTTGTCGGAGGCCCACAGGATGTGATTCAGTAAGTCGTCTCGACACGATGTCGCAAACTTAGACTGACTTCCAATACATAGGTGCATACGCTTTTCTATTTTACTTCTTCAAAAATACTCGTACTATGCTTTGGTTGTACTCGTGCTTTCGGATCTATGAATGCCTTAATATGGCTAATAGCAATTGGAACCTCTCCAAATCCTACGGCAATCAGTTTTACTTTCCCATCATGCGTACATACATCACCCGCAGCATATATTCCTTCAACACTTGTTTCCATTTTTTCATTGACTACTACAGAATTTTTCTCCATTTCCAGCCCCCATTCCTTTAGAGGGCCTAGTGAAGCAACGTTTCCGTAGTTCACTAAAACATGGTCTACTGCGATTCTTTCTTCAGCTTTATCTTTACCGAGAATCACGACTTCTTGAATTTTTTCACCATCACCAGTTACTTCTTTTATGGCATATGGTGTTTTTACTTCAACAGACGAGTTTTGAAGCTGTTGAATAGTCATTTCATGTGCAGTAAATTGCTCCCTACGATGACAAATAGTCACCTTTGAAGCAACACCCTCTAACATTAATGACCAGTCGAGTGCTGAATCTCCTCCACCTAATACAAGAACATCAGAATCTCTAAAAGCCTCTAAACTCTTTACATTGTAATGAAGGTTTTTCCCTTCGTACTCGGCAACTCCTGGAACGTTTAACTTACGCGGCTGAAATGAGCCTATCCCAGAAGTTAATAGAATCGTTTTAGAATAATGCACATTCTTATCTGTTGTTAGTGCAAAGTAATCTGGTAGTTTCTCTAGCGCTATTGCTGTTTCCTCTAAGCAAATGGTTGGATTACTATAGGCAGCTTGCTCCTCTAAATTTGCCACTAAATCCTTTGCTAATATCTTTGGAAGTCCGCCAATATCATAAATATATTTATCAGGATAGAGCTCCATCAATTGACCGCCTAGTTGTGGAAGGCTATCGATAATTTTCACCTTTAAATCACGTAACCCACCATAAAACGAAGCAAATAAACCTGTTGGACCACCACCAATAATCGTTACATCGTATAATTCACCATTCATACCATTTCACCTCAAAACTATTTATCCCGCATTAACGGGTAGGCCGATTAAAGTTCACCACGTCCTGCGGCAACCTCGGCACTAGTATGTCCTGTATGTCGTAAGACTCGCGCTTCCTAAGTAACTAAGTAAAAACGGGAGATTACTGACCGTAAAAGCCCGTGTGATTCAACTAACAATCAGCGAGGATAAAGAAAACCCAACTGATTGAAGTTTCACTCTGTACTTATATTATCTGATGTACAACACACAATGATGCATTGTCACAGAAATCTATTTCGTATCTCAGGTGGTGGAATCATACAGCTATCTTTTTTCCCAAACCATGCATAACGATTTTTCGCTATGAATTTATATACTACGTTGCGTATAGGTTTTGGAATAACCTTTAGCACATATAAACAACTCCAAAGTCCATTTAAATGTTTGCTAATTTGGAGTGCAGCATCTGAGGAGTTATACACCTTATGTTGGTCAATAACTAATATACTATCCAAAGTGTCAGGTACAGCATACTCACGTTTGAACGTTGCCCCAATATCACTTTGTTGCGCTGCAAACTGAAAATAACCTTTTGGATCTCGTTTAATTATAAACTGCACACTTGCATCACAAAAATTGCACTCTCCATCAAACAAAACAATAGCTGACATAGGGATTCCACTCCTTTCCCCTAGTGTACTATAATCATTTCTGAAATGCGCTTAATCGGCTTTCTAAATATTTTATCTTTTCTTTACATAAACTAAATATTTCAATCCCAAGACAAAAAACTGGGCAAAAAAGATGACCATTCCTTTAAGGTCAAAACCTGTTTCTATCGTTTTCAAAGGGCTTTGGACAGACATTTTACCGAGTGAATTTTTAGGGATGCTGGTTGGTTGTAATATCCGTCACAACCAACCAGCATCCTTTTTTTCGGTAATCATATGGCGTTTGTCTATCTTTCGACCTCTTACAACCCTCAGAAACAGGTAAGTGCGTTTTTGGATAACTAGAGAAAAGATACTTTCTTATTCATAGAGCAAGCTCACAAAGATGCAATTTCGTGAGCTATTTCGATTCTTTATTTAGTAACTACTTACTATCTCTCTTTATATCTACTAGTAAAAAAGGAAATCTACTTTCATCACACTTCATAACAGAATAGTACCTTTGATTAAATAGATGGTTTTATCACTATATTAATTTTGATCACTATTATCATCTTAGCGATAGCCTATGCACTATCTTTTTGCCTGCATACTACACATTATATTGATTGTAGTGCAAGGTGGCGACTCCAACAGGAACAGCACGAGCTGAAAGCCCCATACGAGGAGATTGAACCCGTGCCCGCGGAACGGCGCCACCTGTAATGGAATTCACAGTATTATTCACCGGATATTACTTACCTCAAAAAATGCCCTTAAGTCCAGTAAGAACTTTAAGGACACCTCTATCCATTTCACTGCTTGTCTTGTGGTGTATCAGATGAACCAACCTCTTCTAGTATCTCAAAGCTGTTGGAATAATCGCGAAGTCTTTCGTCTTCGTTTTCCACCGGCTGATCTGTAGTAGAATTTAAGAGCGATTCTTCTACCGGACGAATGTCTTCATTGACCTGTTGATGAGCATGTTCTACACAAGTCAGAGCTGTAGGAATTGCCTCTAAACGAGCGAGTGAAATTTCTTCTCCACACTCCGTACATTTACCGTATGTACCTTCCTTTATAGCAGTTAATGCTTTTTCAATATCTACCATTTCCTCGTCAAAATGTCTATTTAATGCCAGTCGAGTATGTTGATCAGTTAAATCAGTCGCATTATCTGCAGGGTGATTATCATAATTAGATAACTCAGTCGTTTCAAACTCTTCTTCATTTTGCTTCTGGTGTTCTAACTCTTCAAAGCGTTTTTCTAATGTATTTTTTAATTTATCATATTTTGTCATTTAAATTCCTCCTTGGGTTACTTAAGGATTACCCAAAAATCAGCGAAATAAAACAACTTGCACATCTACCTTTAATACAAGTAAATACGAATACAGTTGCATACGATGATGAACTAAGTGATTTATGATTTGCAGAAACCACTCTCCTGTACGATATTCACTCCCCCAATAGGTTGTAAATTCCTTTGAGAGTGCCTCTACCGTATGTTGTTCTATGTACTTCATAACCTCCTGGATACCTGCCAAAAATTGTTCTTTAGCATCTTGTAAATTGGCTGGGTTACTTTCTTCATAATACAGCCGCATTTCATCTACGTTATATCCTTTGCAAATAAGTAAATCTGCCTGTGGGATTTGCGCAAGATGCACACAAACCTCCCAAACAGTCATTTTATTTTCAATAGGACGTTTAGAAAGTAACTTTTCGTCTATATAATCAAATAACTGGGTTATTGTATCTGAGACATAATTTAATTGGCTTATCATAGAGGGAATCATTTTATCTCACCTTCAATTCAGAGTGTTTTAGTATGGTATTTTTTTGTTTTTCCAGTATGATTAATAATGAGGGAGTGTTTGTTAATGGGTATACATAAATTTTTTATGAGTATGAATGATTTAGAAAGAATTATCCGATGTCCTGGACGCTTTAAATTTGAAGAACATAATGTGGCTGCACATTCATGGAAAGTTTCTCAATACGCTATGTTTTTTGCGACTCTTGAAGAGAATAATGGAGCAACGATTAATTGGAAATCACTTTACGAAAAAACGATTAACCATGACTTTGCAGAAATTTTTATCGGCGACATTAAAACACCAGTTAAGCACGCATCTCCTGAGCTAAAACAAATGCTAACACATGTGGAAGAAAAAATGATGGAAAAGTTTATATTGGATGAGATTCCCAAAGAATTTCAGCCCGTATTTTTTGACCGTATGAAAGAAGGAAAAGATGATACAATTGAAGGCCGTTTACTTGAGTTAGCCGACAAGCTAGACCAAGTGTATGAAGCTTTTGCTGAATTACAACGTGGAAATACGGATGTTGAATTTGTAAACATGTATGAAACCGCTTTAAGGAAAATTCTTCATATCCCTTTAGAAACTAGTATAAACTATTTTAAAGAAGTTATTATGCAGGAAATTATGAAGGAGCAATCGGTCATTGATGTGAAATCTATTACCGTACAATTACTAGTAGAATAATTATTTTCCATTTTTATGCGATATATTGTATAATTTATTGTATAATATTTTGGAATTATTAAGATAATTCAAAGGGGGGAAATCGTTTCATGCCTATTCCAGTTAATCACACTAAGCCTGTCCGTACAACAGCTAAGTTACACGCTTTTAACCAGTTACAACAATGGATTATTGATGGCACTTTACAGCCAGATGAAAAATTAAACGATATTGAACTTGCACAAGCATTAGGGGTGAGCAGAACGCCTATTCGAGAATCCTTACAACTTTTGGAATCTCAAGGTTTTGTAACGATGCAACCAGGGAGAGCAACTCAAGTCACACCTGTAGAAAAAGAAGATATTAATAATCTTCTACCACCATTATCAGTATTACAGGCACTTGCAGCAGAACTTGCAAGTCCTAATATGAATGAAGAAGTTCTAAGTCTATTAGAAGAAAAGAATAGAGAATTCGCTGAGGCTTTACAAGAAAAACAATTTACTACTGCTCTAAGAGTAGATGAAGAATTTCATCAGCTCATTGTAGACACCGCCAATAACCCATACATACATTCCATGGTAGAAATGCTTCAAGCTCATGTACGTAGATTGTTTTATTATGAAAAAATTATCTTACGAGAATATTCTGTTGAACAACATGGGAATCTAATTCGTGCATTCCGCGAAAACAACACCAAGGAACTAGCAGAAGTAATGCGTGCAAATTGGATCTATACAATCGAAGAATTTTAAAAGAACAGTAGTTTGAGAAGATAGGGTGAGAAGTGACCAACTCACCATTTCATCGAAAACAAAAATGGTGGTCTGGAAAGGAGTGACGTTCACAACCTTCCTAACCACCTTTTTAAGGCATATTTTAAGGGATTAATAGATTTATCGTGAAGTTACATCAAACCTTTACACTTTAGTTGAATATGAATTATTGCCAATGATAAATTCACAATTAAATTGTCCGGCTATTAGGGTGTGTCCATTTTGAAATTCATTGAATTTGGATTAGGCAACACATGGTTAATTAGAACTGAAACAGAATCTGAAGATGGCACGGAATATGAAGAGAAAGGAATAAAAGGACCAATAAACTTTTATTCAATGTATTTCAGAGTTTGGATTGGTAAGACAGTTGTAATAGCAGATTTAAAAGAAGGTTTTAAAAGACAAAAGAAAAGCCGTACCGATTTTAAATTTATTTTTGGAATAGTTAGTAATTAAACTATATCTCCAATAAAGGGTGTTAATTATAGATTATGAAGTTGCTTTTCAGATCGTACTAACCGGTATAGTTTGAGGAGATTTAACAGCATGAGCTAGAATGTAAATGACACCAACACCGTACTTGTTGGTAATACTAGGAAACATGTGATAAAGTACATTAATTTGCGTAGTGGCAATGAGTCGCCCGACAATCTCAAATTATAGAGGAGAAGATGTTTCATGGAGTTTAAGGGATCTAGTGTTTACGATCAAACTGACTTTTTTAAAAATTATATGACTAGAAGAAACAGAAATGATAGTCCAAATAACGCCATTGAAGGACCTATCATCTATGAATTAATCGGGAGCTTTCAAGGTAGTAGCGTCTTAGATTTAGGGTGTGGTGATGCATCGTTTGGAAAAGAACCCTTGCATTTAGGAGCAAAAAGCTACACAGGAGTAGAGGGTTCGAAGCAAATGGTTGAAGCTGCACACTTAAACTTGCTTGAACAAAATGGGACAATACACCTTGAAACAATGGAATCTTATGATTATCCATTAGAGGCATTCGATATTGTTACATCTCGATTTGCCATCCATTATGTTTCAGATATTTATAATCTCTTTGAAAATATTCATAAAACACTTAAAGAAAACGGAAAGCTTACTTTTAGTATCCAACATCCACTGACAACCTCGTCATTTGCTAGTAAGAAAACTGGAGATAAACGTGGTAATTGGATTGTCGATGACTATTTCCATGAGGGAGAAAGAAAAGAGCCCTGGATAGACCAAATAGTGGTGAAGTATCATCGAACAATCGAACATTATTTTACAGCACTAAAACAAGCTGGATTTACAGTTCTAGAGTTACGTGAAGGCACACCAAAGCGGGAACATTTTAGTAGTGAAGATGAATTTGTTAGAAGACAACGAATTCCAATTGTACTAGCTTTTTCTTGTGTTAAGTTAACAAAATCCTATTTCTAAATGTATAACTAACATGGACTTTACTTGATAAAGAAACTTTTAAAAAAATTGGTAGTTACCGATGAAAATAGAAACCTGAATTGTGTAGTTGGTAAACGGAGAGGATTCTGCGACAAGCAGAGAAACTCCATAATATAGTAAAAAAATAGAGGTTGATTGTGGTATGCCACGATCAACCTCTATAAAATATCAAACAATTATAATATAGCATCATGCCTGTTCAAAGCAATCCTCAAGTGTTAAAAACTGTTTTACTTAAAAGTTGCACTTGCGATTTCCTATCCTTAAGCTGATTTGATTTTCTTTTTTTCAACTCTCGAAATAATTCCTGTTACAAGAGTTACTATAACAAATGGTATTAACCATCCCAAACCTACACTATAAAAAGGTAGTACATTCTCGTAAAAACTTACGATAGGTTGTAGCCACCCATAATATTCGATATTTAATGACCCACAAAGAGCTTTAAAGCCATCTACTAAGCTTATTAAGAAGGTTACAAACATCACACTAACATATACTAATCTTGCATGATTGAATAATGGTGATAAAAAGGTTAAGAATATCAATACTATCGCTAAAGGATATAGCAACATTAATACTGGAATGGAATACGTAATAATATTAGATAATCCAAAGTTCGCAATAATACAAGTGAAAACACTAAAGAAAATAACAAAAGCTTTATAACTAATCTTTGGCATTAATGTGTGGAAATATTCACCACAAGCAGTAGTTAAGCCAATGCTCGTTGTCAAACAAGCTAAGAAAATGATAACTGATAAAAGTATAGCCCCAAATGACCCGAAGTAATGCTCTGAAGCAGCACTTAATACTGGTCCACCATTTTCAAATAATCCATATATGTTCACACTAGTAGCGCCTAAGTAGGCTATCCCAGCATAAATTAAACCTAAGAACAAAATTGCTATCCCGCCAGATTTAGCTGTGGCAACTAAAATCCCCTTAGTAGAAGTTACACCCATAGATCGGATTGCTTGAATCACGATAATCCCAAATACCAAGGAAGCCAATGCATCCATCGTATTATACCCTTCCGTAAATCCAGTCATAAAGGCGTTTCCTACATAGCTTCCTTGTGGCTCTTGAAAGTCTCCCATCGGACTAATAATAACAAACAGTAATAAGAATAATAATCCTATTATAATTCCAGGAGAAAGATATTTTCCGACATTGTCTACAATTTTAGATGGATTCAAAGAAAGCAATAACGTGATTCCAAAGAAAATAATCGTAAATATTAACAAACCAAATTGAGCATTACTTTGATTAATAAATGGCAGAATTCCAATTTCAAATGAAACTGCCCCAGTTCTTGGTAAAGCAAAAAATGGTCCTATTGTTAAGTAAAGGAGCGAAGTGAAGATAACTGCAAAAATAGGGTGTACTCTGCTAGAAAGCTCCTGTAAATTTTTACTTCCCGAGAATCCCATCGCTAAAGTACCTAAAAACGGCAAGCCAATTCCTGTCAGTAAAAACCCAATGGTGGCTATCCAAACTTGTGTCCCTGCATTTTGCCCTAAACTTGCTGGAAATATTAAATTCCCCGCACCAAAAAATAATGCAAATAGCATAACTCCAATCACTAAGTGATTAGAAAATGATAATTTATTTTTCATCTTGTAGTTCCTCCTGTGATATTAGAAATAATCATTTCTTATGTTTTCTCGATGCTTGTTATGAATGCTATACATATGATTTTCTCTAATCACGGCCGTATGCAATATATCAATGTTGATAATACTATGGAAATTGGTAGAATGCAATATATTAGACGAAATTAATTGAACATTTATTTTATTTTCACAAATGTATCAATTTTATAAAAGCATAGTATACAGTAAAATCCGAACAACTTTGTTTTTTCTCTAGAAGAATGATTTCCGCTCAACACTGCTTCAATCTTCTTGGACCAAAAGAAAATTGGCCAAAGTTAACTCACGGGGCGACGTTTAGCCTTTGTTCTTTAGAGTTCACCAAAGTACATATAGCTCATGAGGTTCCCATTGGAGTCACCTTCTCCCAATCCAATAAAAAAAAACGAATTTAAAAAAGCGAATAATTAGTTGATAAACAACTTAAACATTCGCTTTTCCCAATAAAAATGGTAATTATGTAATTAACAAAAATTGATTATATAACAATCTATTATGAAACTCATTTCATTTTGAATATAACAAAAAGCTATACAATTAGAGAAAAATCCAATCATATAGCTTTTCATTTGTTATTTCTTCTCTGGAAATAATACTTCCTTTAAAGCATCATCTGAGGAATTTTCGGTAAGTTTCACTTTCGAACGATACGCTGCACGTGTTAGCAAGTGCCCAGAAACAGGGGCAGTCAAAAACACAAATAATATACCTAGTATAAGACGAACGCTTATAAAATTCTCACTTACCCAAAAATGTATAAAGGCACCAGTTAGAGACAACAGTACTGCTACCGTTGAGCTTTTTGTAGCCGCATGTGAACGTGTATAGACATCTGGGAGGCGAATAATACCGAAGGCACTAATCACACTCATGATACTCCCTAAAAAAATGATAATAACCGCTACGAACTCAATTATCTGACTTGTGCTCAATGATAGCCCCCCTCTCAATATACTTGGAGATGGCAATCGTACTTATAAAAGCAAGTATACCTAGTATTAGAATCGCCTCTAAAAATGCCTTTGTCTTCAATACAATCGAAATAATGGCTATCATTGATATGAGATTTACACCTATCATATCTAGCGCTACTGCTCTATCGGGCATAGAAGGTCCCTTAATGATTCGAAAAAGAGCTATTGCAATTGAAATAGCAAATAAAGTTAAAGAAACCAACAGTATTTTTTCTATCATTATCGAGTCACCTCCATTATTGCTTTTTCAAATTTAGTAATTGATCTTAATACATCCGCTTTAGACTGCTCAATATCCATTGCATGAATATAAAACATATCTCCCTCTGGATTTACTTCCATAACTACGGAACCAGGGGTCAAAGTTAACAGCATTGCTAACGTGGTAATCTCCCAGTCTCCTTTAAGTTCTGTTCTATAGGTGAAAATTCCAGGCTTGAGGTCCCAGCGAGGATTTAATATTTGTTTACTTATAAGTATACTCGACTGAGCCAACTCTGATATGAATATGAAAATTAACTTAATAATGGAAAGTAATCTTCTCAAATAAAACTGAGTCCCAAAAAAGCGATGCATTAAGAATATTATGAAGATCCCTACGATGAAACCACTAAAAAATGTCGTCATCTTAAGTTCATCTTCGTCCTTTAATGTTGTCCACAAAAATGCGATGAATAGGTTTAGTAAAAATTGTGCCGGCATACTTCTCACCTCTCCCTTCACTTATTTCCACCCATTACTGCATCAATATACACGGAAGGATTAGATAGAGTATGAGCTGCGTCCGTGACATAACTAGAGATAACCTCTGCTCCTAGACCTAAAGAAATCGTTGCAATTCCCAACAAAACAATGGGAATAATCATTCCCATTTCCATCGGTTTTTCATCTTCTAGACTTATAATAGTTTCCCCAAATATAGTATTTAAGAAAATTCGAAGAAGCGAATACAGCACAACAATGCTGGAGATAAAGGCCAGCGCTAATAGTATGTAAGATCCTGATTCAATAGCACCTTGTCCAACTAGTATTTTCCCTACAAATCCGCTCAATGGTGGAATACCTGCCAATGAACAAGTAACAAGGAAGAACATCCACCCAAATACAGGATAATTTCGTATTAGCCCACTCATTTCATCTATCTTTGATTTCCCAGTTAAGTAAATCATCGTACCAGCTAGTAAAAATAACATTGCTTTTGCAATCATGTCATGAATTACGTAGTATATAGATCCAGCAATTGAAGTTTCAGTTCCCACCGCAAGACCAATCATTATAAAACCAACAGCAATTACCACATTGTAAGAAACAATTAACCGGACATCCTTAAAAGCAATGGCCCCGATACATCCGACAATTAGTGTTATTCCTGCCATTATCCCTATTACCGTGTGTGATATTAATGGCTCGTGATAGAATATGAGTGTAAATGTACGGAAAAGAGCATATATTCCAACCTTTGTAAGTAACGCTCCAAACAATGCGGCAACCGCAGTTGGTGGCACTGAATAAGATCCCGGTAGCCAAAAGAATAGCAACAACCCAGCTTTTAAACTAAATACGACTAAAAACAAAATACTTATCGTAGTAAGTAGCGGTCCTTGTCCTGATTCCGCTACTCTTTCTGAAATATGAGCCATGTTTAAAGTACCTACAGTACCATATAAATAGGCAAGGGCTACTAAGAAGAACCATGAAGCAAGCACATTTATCACTACATATTTAATCGATTCCCTCAACTGCGGCTTAGTCCCCCCTAATGTAATTAATACATATGAGGCTAATAACATTACTTCGAAACAGACAAACAGGTTAAATAGATCCCCTGTTAAAAACGACCCATTAACTCCTGCAACTAAAAACAACACAAATGGGTAGAAGTACATTTTCTCATGTTTATCTCCTATTGAAGAAAAAGCATGGATTAGACAGATTGCGGTAACTACACTTGCCGTAAGCACGAGTAACATCGCAAAAGAATCCGCCACAAACAGAATTCCAAATGGTGGTTCCCATCCTGCAAAATCTAATCGTATAATTCCATCTGTCTGGACTTTATTTAAGATAAATAAACTTATACCCGCAATACCAATCATCGTTATTAAACTAATTACACGTTGCCATTTCACATATGGGCGTAAAAATACCAGTATAATCCCAACTATAATTGGAATGATCAACGGTAAAACAATTAAATTATTCATCTTTTGCCCCTCTCAATTCATCGAGATCATCCGTACCAACATCCTGATAAGTACGATAGGCTAACACAAGTATGAAAGCTGTTACAGCAAAACTAATCACGATAGCAGTTAATATTAGTGCTTGTGGTAAAGCATCTGCATAAGGCGCATCTGCTTCTTTTAACAAGGGAACATTGCCTTGCTTTAAGTCCCCCATCGTTAATATGAGCAAATGGACGGCATGTGAAAACACAGCAGTACCTAAAATTATTCGAATTATATTTCTGGAGAGGATTAGATACGTGGCAACAGCAACTAAAATCCCTATTAACATAATGATTAATGTTTCCATTGTTTATCCACCATCCTCACTAATGCTTAAAATAATTGTTACTAATACACCTACAACTGTTAAGGCTACACCTGCTTCAAAAATAGTCACTGTTGTCAGTTCCGTTTTACCAAAAACCGGCAAATCAAAATAGGCAAAGGTTTGAGACATAAATGGAACTCCAAATACTATTGACCCAAAACCTGTAGATGTAGCTAATAACACACCAATCGCTGCAACATATTTAAAATCTAAAGGAAGACTCTTTTTTACCGTTTCAATATCCGTAGACAAATATAGCAATACAATTGCACTTGCTAGAACTAATCCACCTATAAATCCCCCACCGGGTGTATTATGACCCGAAAGAAATAAATACACACCGAATGTCAAAATTATAAATACAACAATCCTACTAATTGTCCGGAGTATGACATCATTAATCTTCAATGTTTTCATCCTCCTTTTTAGTTCTTAGCTTAATCATGGAATACACACCTAAACCAGCTATAAATAGGACAACCACCTCGAGCATCGTATCAAAACCACGGAAATCTCCCAATATAGCATTTACGATATTGGCTCCTCCTGCTAGTTCATAGGCATCTTCAAAATAACTAGAAATAGGTTCAAACTGATTGAAATCTACTACTGATAGTCCGACTAAAACAACTACTAATCCGACCGCTACCGATATTATTCCGTTGACTACTTTTGTTCCTTTTGGAAGCTTTTCCTTCTCCCAATCCGGTAAATGAGAAAAAGCTAGTAGAAATAATGCAGTAGTCACAGATTCTACAACTAACTGGGTTAGTGCTAAATCTGGAGCCCGGAAAATGACAAAAAAGATAGCAATAGAGTATCCTAATACTCCATTCAATAGTGTCGCTGTCATTCGAGACTTCGCAAATAACATGGACATTGCCGCAACTGCCATAATAGCAACTAAGCAAACTTCATAGACTCTGAACGATGCATTTGTAGAAATATCAAACGAGAAAGCTCTTGAATAAAACAAGTAACCACCCACGGTCACTATAAAGAATACAAATATATATATTAAATAATGTCGTAATAATCCATTCATATAACGATTAGTTATTGCGTTAGATTTGCTTACCGAAGTAGCCAATAAGTTATTATAGAGTGCATTAAATGTGAAACGTGAAGAAATCAATCCATAAATTGGTTTCCAAAATTTAAGAAGTTTGAAAAGAATAGCACCTACTATAATAACCCCTATAGTCATGAGCAATTCAGGGTTTACTCCATGCCAAGCCGATACTTTTGGCGTCAAATCTGCTGCTTCCCCAAAAATTGGATAAACACTACTCATTGCTGGTTGTAATATATATTGCCCTAATAGATTCGGGAAGAAGAATATACCAACAACTAAAGCGGCTAGAATCATAGGAGATATTAACATTCCAATAGGAGCTTCATGAATAGGTTTATCCAATTTCTCTGGCTGAGGATTTCCAAGAAATGCTTTAAAAACGATAACCGCACAGTAAACAAATGTAAATACACTAGCAATCCAGGCTACAACCGGAAAAATAATTCCTAAAGATGGTAAAGAAAAAATATCTACTTCCATAATATGTACAGTCGCTGTAAAGAACATTTCCTTACTAAGGAACCCATTGAATGGAGGCAAACCAGCCATCGATAAACTTCCTATTAGAGCAACTGTAAATGTAAACGGCATGAAGGTCATTAATCCCCCAAGTCGTCGAACATCCCTTGTCCCTAGCTCGTGATCGAGAATTCCTACGACCATAAACAATGCACCTTTAAAGGTCGAATGATTTATCAAGTGAAATAAAGCGGCAAATGTAGCTTGCGTATACAGAACTGAATCAGCTGAATAGCCAAACTGCAGCGCTATCGAACCTAAACCAAGCAAACTCATGATAAGTCCCAGCTGACTAATAGTAGAAAAAGCTAGTAATGCCTTCAAATCTGTTTGTCTAACAGCATTAAAGGAACCCCAAAATAGAGTAATCATCCCAACTACACTTACTACCCAAAACCATACTTCATCCGCTCCAAAAACTGGTGTGAAACGCGCCACCAAATATATACCAGCCTTTACCATCGTCGCAGAGTGTAAATAAGCACTAACTGGGGTTGGCGCTTCCATAGCATCCGGTAGCCAAATGTGGAAAGGAAATTGTGCTGACTTCGTAAATGCTCCTAGCAGTACTAAAATCATCGCAGGCATGAACAACGCGTGGTCACTGAACTCACTCATACTCGAAATTATTTCTCGAATACTGAAAGAACCAGTCATCGTATGTAACATGATAAAACCAACTAACATAGCAATACCACCACTTACAGTGATTAGCATAGCTTTTTGTGCTCCAAATCTGGAAGCTTGTCGATGATTCCAAAAGGCGATTAACAGGAATGAAGAAACACTCGTTAATTCCCAAAAAACATATAACACCATCAAGTTATCAGAAAAAACAACTCCAAGCATGGCACCCATGAATAGTAATAAATAACAATAAAAATGCTGTAAGGATTCTTTAGAGGAAAGATAAAAAATAGAATATAAAATAACTAAACTTCCAACACCTGTGATTAATAGAGCAAAGATCATACTTAGACCATCTAAATATGTCGTGAAGTTAAAATCTAATGTGGGAATCCATTCATATGTATGGACATAAGTTTTACCACTTGCTACCGAGGGAATTAGCCTAGCAAGTATGACAAACAAAGCTATAGGCACGATTAATACAAACCAACCGAGATGGGTCTTTTTAAATCGCCTATATGTAAAAGGTAAGAGTGCAGCTACAATAAATGGGATTAATATAACTAAATTAACGGAAAACAAATTTTAACCTCCTATTGGTTAAGTAGAATTAGGATTGGGCAGTTGTGAGGGTTAAATTACTTTTTCAAACTATAGACTTGACTATCCTAACAACTAGTAGCATAATAGGATTCCATATGAGACCCTTCAAAATACACTAGAATTTAGGATATATAACTTGCTTGTATTAATAGCTAATGCATATTATGTATAGAATTGAAGTGATTGTACTACTTTACATGCATTTAATAATTATACATGAAAGTATGGTACAACACACTTTTAGTGTCTTGAAGCATTATTTATAGAAAATTACATGAGAAATATATATAGGAAAACAAAAAAGAGGTGTGTATAAACGTGAAACGCGTAAAAGGTCGAATGGATGAAAGTATACTTGTCTGCGTATACTACGGACCAAATGGAGAGCGACTAATTAGAAGAGGACATAAAATGGCAAGTATGCTCGATTGTCCCCTATATATTCTTACAGTCGATCCCCTTCCATATGATGCATTCGATGCTGAAAAATCCCAGTACATCGAACAGTGGAAGACTTTAGCAGAAGAATTAGAGGTTGAAGAGTTTATCATTCGTGATAATGAAAAACGTTCTTCGCCAAAAGTTATTCAAGAAGTTGCCCATGGATTAAATATAACTCAAATTATTATAGGACAAACTGCACAAAGTAGATGGGAAGAAATAACAAAGGGATCCTTCATGAATGTCTTATTAAAAGAAATTCCTTTTGTGGACTTCCATGTTGTTTCAGTTGCCCGCTACATTAAAGATGAAGAAGATGGCATTTTCGAAAAAGGAGTCCGTGCTTATTTAGTAGTAGATGGAGATTCTTATAAAGTGTCCTTCACTTGTGCGAAGAATATGTGCCAAGAAGGTATTTTCTTCAAAGAAATTGGTACAGATTTTGATAATGGTATTTTCAAGTTTATGCATAATAACAAAATGCACCAGGTTCATATCCAAGATAATCTAGTTACCGATTCATCTCAAGTACCTGATGGTTGCAGCTTAAAAGCATATAAATAGAAAAAAGGAAACTCTTAGAGTTTCCTTTTTATTATTACTTGATTAAATTAAAAGCGCGACTAAAAGGATAATCACTCGATTTTCATTAATTTGACATCGATATTTTTCGGTCCTTGGGTAATCCCAAACCTACTAATCCTATTATCGGTAACGTCGACACGACAATCATTGTCGTATAAACACCTACATAATCCATTAATATTCCGATCACAACTGCTCCAATTGCTCCCATTCCAAATGCTAAACCTACAGTTAACCCAGCCATCGTCCCTATTTTACTCGGTACGAGTTCTTGTGCGTATACAACGGTTACCGAAAAGCTTAACATGATGAAAAATCCTATCGCAATGAGCAACAATATAATTGCCCAAACAGGTACGTAAGGTAGTAGTAGACTTAGTGGGATTGGAACCGCCATCGACAATATAATAACATTTCTTCTTCCCATTCGGTCCGCCATTGGTCCACCGAAAAATGTCCCTACTGCCCCCAGTGCCAGAAAGATAAAGATAATTAACTGCCCTTCTTTAATAGTCATACCGTAATTCTCCATCAAATGAAAAATATAAAAGTTGGTCATATTAGTAACATAAAAAGAGCGGGCGAAAATTAACACCATCAAAAGAGTTAAGGCGACACCAACTTGTTTTTTAGTTAAAGCTGGGAGTGAAGAAAGAAGCGTCCTCTTTCTTTTGGATAGCTTTTCTAACTCCAACTGTTTTTTATACCACGCAGAAATCTTCGATAACAGAAATATTCCCACCGCAGCAACTACTAAAAAAAGAGCTGCACCTTTTTGACCTAATGGTACTAATATAAATGCGCTTATAAGTGGCGCAAGTGCTTGTCCAGAATTCCCCCCCACTTGATAAATCGATTGCGAGAGACCTCTTTTAGAACCCGCTGCCATAAAGGACACTCGCGAGCCTTCTGGATGAAATACCGCTGAACCCAACCCCAAAAATATTACCGATACGAGGATCATCCAATACTGCGGTGCAAAGGCTAGTCCCGCCATTCCGACAAAGGAGCTCATCATCCCAAGCGGTAACGCATATGGCATAGGTTTTTTATCGCTTATAAAGCCTACAACAGGCTGGAGAACCGATGCAACAATATTTAACACAAATGAGATGAGTCCTAATTGGGTAAACGTTAGACCTAGTTCCAATTCTAAAACAGGGAACATCGCAGGAATTACCGCCTGCAACGTATCATTAAATAGATGACATACACCTATAGCAAACATTATGGGATATACTGGATTACCCATTTTATGGCTGGAATTCAACTTGGACATATTTTCACATTCTTTCTAGATTTTCACCAATAAAGTTATTATAGCTCAAATTGGACAAAGTATTTCATTATGAATGGAATACTAACAGAGTTCATGGCAACAATAAGCAATACGTCAATAATGAAATGGGGTTATATGAGTTATATGGAAACCTTTTTCGAAATGAACTTTTGGGAAATGATTTTGAGATCAACTCTTTCCTTCATCGTATTACTTGTATTAGCAAGGCTATTAGGAAAGAAACAATTAAGCCAGCTCACTTTTTTCCACTATATAACCGGTATAACAGTTGGGTCTATTGCCGCAGAGATTGCCTCTCAACATGAAACACCTTTTCTGGATGGATTGATTGCACTTATTTGGTGGACTGCCCTCACTTTATTAATGAGTTATATATCTTTGAAATTTCCTACAGCTCGAACATGGATTGATGACGAACCTACCATTGTCATAAAAGACGGCGAAATCAGTGTGAAGTCTTTAAAATCCTCACGTTTACATATGGACGATGTATTAATGATGCTGAGAGAGCAATCTATTTTTTCGATCCAGGATGTACATTATGCAGTCCTTGAAACAAATGGCGAACTTAGCGTCATGAAAAAGGTTGGTTTGCAGGAGGCTACCAAACAGGACGTTAAAGTGCCCCTTACTCTTCCTTTGTTCATACCCTCTGAAATAATATCCGACGGTAAAATTGTAAAAAAGAACTTGGAAGAATTAGATTTAACAGAAGAATGGGTAATGAAAAAGCTAAGGAAACATGGAGTAGATTCAGTTAGTGATGTGTTTTATGCACAACTACAAACGAATGGCTCATTACATATTAGCTTAAAAGAAAATGGGATTTAGCAAATTACATCACAAAACATCAATATAAAAGGAGCGAGGAAATGTGACATAATCACTTTTCTTAGCTCCCTTCTATTTATCCGTGATTTAAATAAGTGAGAATGGCATTAACCAGTTCATCCGGTGCCTCATACATACTCATATGACCTGCACCCTCTATGACTACTTGTTTAATATTATCTCCACTTGCTGTGAATGTCTTGTCAGCTGGGATAAGTTGATCACTTTCTCCTGCTATTAATAGTACTGGTAGCTCTGTCTTCTCCAAAATTTCCGTACGATCTTTTCTACTCTTCATCGCAAGAAGTGCATTTTTAGCTCCTTGAGGTTGTACTTCATATCCAATCTTTTTAACTTCCTCCATCGATTGTTTATGACTTTCTACATTTTCTGGAGCAAATAGTTTTGGAACAAGACCATCGATGAATATATCGATTCCTGCCTTTTCTATTTTATCGGCTGAGGCAATTCTTCCTTCCTTAGCTTCTTCTGAATCAGGAAATCCTGTGGAATGAATTAAAGAGAAACCGCTTAAATATTGATTATATTTTTCTGCAAAAGCTAGTGTGATATAGCCACCTAGTGAATGACCGAACATGGTCACCTTCTCTATTCCTAGTTCCTCTAAGAAGTCTTTTAGAACTAATGCGTATTGTTCTATATCATTCACGCTATAGAGCCCTTTAGATTCTCCATGTCCAGGAAGGTCAATTGCAATAACTCTATATTTTTCCGATAACATTGGTATTACTTTTCCCCAATAACCGGAGCTTCCACAAAATCCATGGATGAGTAATAGCACCTCTCCTGTGCCTTCCTCTTTATAAGCAATGTTGGTATTAATTGTTATCATTAAGTCATCTCCCTAATGTTTTATTAATTGATTGGTTCAACTCTTCTATGTTTACCCCGTCTATTTGTTTATTACTCAAATTATATTTCTTTTTAATAGAGAGAATCCGTTTCACACTTTCATCGATTCTTTGTTCCGTAATTTCTCCATCTTCTATTGCTTTAATAATTGAGTCTATCGCTTTTTTTACATTTGCGTAGTTATGCGCTACTAACACTATGTCATTTCCTGATTTTACTGCAGATACGGCTGATTCACCTATTTCCAAGTTATTTAGGATTGCTTTCATCGTCATATCATCTGTTATGATAATACCTTCATAGCCTAGTTGTTCCCTCAATACATCGGTAATAATTCTCTCTGATATGGAGGCCGGATATGTAGAATCAATTTTCGGAAGTAAAATATGTCCTACCATCACGACCTCCGCACCTTGCTCTACCGCATGCTTAAAAGGTATTAACTCAAGAGCTTGTAATTCCTCTATACTCTTTTGAATTATTGGTAGCTCTTTATGCGAATCCACTGCAGTATCGCCATGTCCGGGGAAATGCTTTATAACCGAAATAACCTGCTCACTTTGAATGCCTTTCATCATCTGTAGCCCCAGTTCACTTACTAGCTCCGCATCTGTTCCAAAGGATCGGTCTCCAATAATCGGATTATCGGGATTGCTGTTTATATCTAGAACAGGAGCAAAATCTAAATTGAAACCAAATGCACTTAGTTCTTTCCCTAATAGCTTCCCTATATTATAAGAAAGAGATATATCATTTCGCTTTCCTAACTCTTCGTTTGTCGGTAACTTAGTTAACTCTGGGAGCCTAGAAATTCTACCACCCTCTTCGTCAACTCCTAAAAACAATGGAACTTTATTATTAGTATTTTCTTGTTTAATGGCATTCAATAAGGAAACAGATTGATTGGCATTCTTTAAATTATCCTTGAACAAAATAATACCGCCTACTTGATGTGTAGATATGATTTTCTTGGTCTCATTTGTAATATCCGTCCCTTTTATACCCGCAAATATCATCTGGCCTACTTTTTCTTCTAGGCTTAAATCGGAAAGAGAGAAGTCTTTTTCAAATTCTGTGAATACAGATATGTGATGAACTTCTGGGTTTGGCTCTTCTTCCGTCGGCTTAGGCATTATCCATTTCAATTGAAAGTCTGTTGTGACATCATATATAAAAATCGTTTGGTCTACTTGGTCATCCTTATAGCTTCTAACTTTATCAGCTTCACCTTTAATGGATTTAATATCCTCGAGACGGATTTGTTGGATTTCAGGTGAACTGGACCGTATATCAAAAACAACTTCAGATTGATGCCCCACTGTTGCATCGTTCGATAGAAACTCCTCATAGATAGCACTAGCATTCTTACTTTTTCGATCTGGAGCTCCCCATAGTTCATGCACTTTTTGGATGGTAGTTTCTCCTACTATAAAAGGTGAATTAATCGTTTGCCCTTTTTCTGCTAGTTCAAACAAGAGGGATACAAAGGATTCCGCATCCGAAGACACTTCTATCGGCACTTCCTTTTGTGAATCGCTATCTTCCTTAGATTCTTTGAGCATTACAACTACGGCAATTGCTAATAATATTAGAAGAAGTATTACTACCTTTTTGGTCATCATAAAACCTCCAAACAAATGATAATCTTACCCCTACTTCCATAAGCCTAACCAATATCCCTTTAATCTAACTAAAAAAAGAGCTTTATATTTGATATATTTTCACTTCTCAAATATAGTACTATTTGAACCAAAATAATATAAAAACGACTGAAAAGAGGAATAGTTATGTCTATTAAAGATGCTATGATATGTGATATAGAAACTGGAATTTGCGGACCTGCAGAAGAAAGTAATTCTGTTATAAAGCTAATTGACCTAACTGCCCTGTCTACAAAAAAAGAAGCTAATGCAGTTACTGTGCAAACTGAAAAAGATAAATGAAATAGTTAAAACGCCCTTCTGTAATTAGTACGGAGGGGCGTTTGCCATATCATTACACTTCCTTCACTTCTAAATGCTTCATACAGTTAAATAAATGACAACTGTTACCTTGATCATTGAGCTCCACAATTGAAACGGAAGTGTTTCCGATATCACGAGAAAACTCTCCATTTGGAACAAGTGCATATAATAATCTACTTATGAAGCCTCCATGACTAACTACGAGCACTCGTTTTCCCAAATGTTTTTGTTTTACTTCTTCTATAAAAGACATCCCACGAGAAATAATATCATCCTCTGGTTCGAAGCCGATATCCTGGTTTCTCCAATCCAGCCCCCATTTAGCAATTCGTTCATCCTCAGTCGTTCCTTCGATTAAGCCACCACCAATTTCTCCAAGACGTTTGTCTTGAATAAAGTCGACTCCAGAATGATTTTCAGCAATAATTTCAGCTGTTTTCTTTGCACGAATTAATGGACTTGTATAAATAACGTCCCATTCTTCGAACTGCATTCTTTGCGCTGCACGCTTAGCCATTTGAATTCCTTCTTCATCTAGTGGCACATCTGTACTCCCCTGCGCTCTACCTTCCTTATTCCAAGCAGTGACACCATGTCTTACAAACCCTATCGTCGTCATGTAATTTCCCCCTTACTTATTGTTTCATTATAATCAAATTAAAATAATTGAACAATTATCGCTTGACCTTCACGCAACGTAAAGGTTTAAGCTGAATATATAAGGAGGTGATGAATTGGAATACACGGTACAAAAACTTGGGCAGCTTGCTGGTATTAGCGCAAGAACACTACGATATTATGATGAGATTGGGCTACTTAAACCTACACGTATCAATTCATCAGGATATCGTATATACGGTGCAACTGAAGTAGATCGGCTGCAACAAATACTATTTTACCGCGAACTTGGAGTAAATTTAGAAAGTATTAAAGAAATCATGACATCCCCAGCATTTGACGGTACACAAGCGCTTCGAGATCATCGTGATAAACTGCTCGAAAAACGTGTGCAACTTGATGCACTTATTAACAATGTGGATAAATCAATTAAACAGACAGAAAGGAAGATTAGCATGACAGATAAGGAAAAATTTGAAGGCTTTAAACAAAAACTTGTCGATGACAATGAGAAGAAATACGGAAAAGAAATTCGAAAAAAATACGGTGAAGATACAGTGAATGCATCCAACGTAAAAATAAAGGGCATGACCGAAGAGACGTATGCGAAAATACAGAAATTAGAGGAGCAAATGTTCATGAATTTAAAAGCAGGATTGGATACCGGAAACCCCGCCGGAGAACAGGCTCAAAAAGCGGCAGATTTGCATAAACAATGGCTTTGCTTTTACTGGGATCAATACTCTAAAGAAGCTCATGAAGGTCTTGCAGAAATGTATGTCTCTGATGAACGATTCACTGCATATTACGATAAAGTACAATCAGGTGCAACTGAATTTTTACGAGATGCAATTGTTATTTACACAAAAAGCTAGAAGGCTCATACCTTCTAGCTTTTTCTAACTATCACTTTGTATATTTTATCGATTCCATAGGCACCAACCAATAACAAAAAGAAGGCAATAATATAGTTGAACAAACTCTTTTCTATTTCGAAGATATTTAACAAATAAAGAAAAACAATAGCCCAAATTATTATTAATACGGATTTAATAATTCCAACCTCCTAACTAATTTGGAAGTTCGTCCTTTCCATTTTGTAATACATTCTCGATTATGTGGATATCCTCTGGATAAGCTAAATCCAAGATTTGGATTTCCTCGAATGACTTCCAAGCAATTTCGTGAATAAATTCATCTGGGTCTTGCAATGTTATTTCACCGCTCATTATTGTCACTAAAAAATAGTCCACATCGTAAGAGATTCCGTGTTCACTGAGAGTTCCACTTTTATTATGTACCTTGTCAATCGTTTTCACTATGAATCCAGTTTCCTCACAAAATTCTCTTATACAGCATTCTTCTATTGTTTCTCCTTCTTCAAGCGTCCCAGAAGGAACTGTCCATTTCTTATCTTCTCCTGGTGCTGCTTGAAGTACCATTAATACTTCCTTCTGATCATTTACACAAATACCAGCTGCACCTTTCCAGCTAAACATCAGCCTTCACTTCCTCTCCTTATATCCACTCTTCTTCTATTATATTTGGATCATAACGGGACTTTTTTAAATCTATACATCCATTGGCAAGAAAGTGGACCCCTTCCGATTCTAGCATTGCTTTTTGAGAGTATGCCGATTCTTCATCAGCCATTACAATTTCGCCCTTCGCATTAATCACACGTTGCCAAGGAATATTATGTTTTGCACTCATAGAATGCAAAACACGAACTACCTGTCTTGCTCCTCGAGGGCTTCCTGCAACTTTTGCAACCTGTCCATACGTCATCACTTTTCCCGATGGAATGGACTTTATAATATGAATTACTTTTTCAGTAAAAGGATTCATCCCGTAACTCCCTTTCATTTCCTCTAATTATAACTGACAATTTATAAAATTATAATTGCATTTAATGTAGTACCTTGCATAAGATAATACCATATGATATATTCTATCTAAGGTACTGTTCATTAGCTAGTAGTGAAAGGAGGAAAGAAAAGATGAATATTCAATTTAAAAAAGGAGTATTAAACTTATGTGTGCTTGTTTTATTGGATAAGCAAGATCGATATGGTTATGAGCTTGTACAAAAAATATCCGATCAGATTTCAATTTCAGAAGGATCCGTTTATCCATTATTAAGACGATTGACAAAGGAAGGCTATTTTACCACATATCTGCAGGAGTCCACAGAAGGACCCCCACGGAAATACTACAAACTCACTGATTTAGGTCGCTCCTACTTACATGAACAATTGAAAGAATGGAAAAGTTTTACGACTGGTGTAAATAATCTAATTGAAGAGGGTGTAAAAAATGACTGAACAACAATTTTTAAATGAATTAGAAACTGCTTTAATGAGGATTCCAGCTGAAGAGAGATATGATATTCTTTCTGATATTAAAGAGTACTTCTCAAATGGCCGAGAAGATGGAAAATCGGATAGTGAAATTGCGGCTTCTTTAGGGTCACCAAGAGATATTGCTAAGGAGCTTTCCGAAAACCAAGTTCAAATTCCAGAGAAAGTTACAACTGGCAATAAAATCATTAAAGTCCCTCATGCGAACTTCTCAAATGTGATGATGGATATAGAATTCGGCTCTTTATACGTAACTCCTTCGGAAACACGAAACAACTATAGAGTTAGTTGGAGAAAACGATAAATTACAATTGACCGTCGATATAATAAACGACACATTATCAATTCAATTTAAAACCAAAAAGTATAAACTTTTTAGTTTCATGTTCTTAATAAAAGAACTAAGAGTAAACGTTTCCCTACCAAAAAAGCTATATACAACTGTTATTATGAAAACTACTTTCGGACGAATTCGTGCCGAAAAAATACTCGCGAAGAATATAAAAACTACATCAGATAACGGGAGTATTGGATTAAAAGAATTTGCTGCAACCATTCTAGAAGTAAAAACCGATAATGGACGTATCGAAATGGAGAAAATTCAGGCTGATAAACTGACTGCTGAAACTGATAACGGCAGAATTGAGCTTCGAAATATCGATGCCGAGCAAGTTCACACGGAAACAGATAACGGGAGAATTATGATGCAATACGTAAACGGAAGTATTGTAGGAAAAACTGATAACGGCAGAATCGAGTTACTAACTGCTAGCTTGGATCGAATGATTGAATTGGAGACAGACAACGGGGGCATTTTAGTAGAAACGGAAAATGAGCCAACGGACGTATCTATTCATGCAAATGTAGATTTTGGCAAAATAAGCGTGTTCGGTGAGAGAAATACTCGAACTGTTTTCGGAAACGGAACAAACAAAGTCCGACTTTCATCGGATAATGGGAAAATAGCGGTAGAAAAGAAAAGCAGAGTAGTAGCTTATAAATAAGAAAAAGTCCTTCAAGACGACACATCTTGAAGGACTTTACTATTTTGTTACGTTAGTTTTCTTCTATTTCCTTACGGTTTTTCTTGAATAGTTTCGATAGGATTTCATAAACAATCGGTACAACTATTAACGTTAACAACGTTGAACTTGTTAAACCACCGATTACTGTAATACCAAGACCCTTCGAGATTAAACCGCCGCCACCTGAACCAACAGCTAATGGTATCAATGCACCAATAGTTGCAATTGCAGTCATTAGGATTGGACGAAGACGAGTTGCCCCCGCTTCCAGAATTGCTTCACGCATACTCATACCATCACGTTCCATATGAATGATTCGGTCTACTAGTACAATCGCATTTGTGACTACGATACCGATTAACATGAGCATACCCATCATAACTGAAACAGATATAGTTTCTTTCGCGATCAATAAACCAACGAATGAACCTATTACTGCAAACGGTAATGAGAATAGTATAGCAAATGGTGCTACACCCTCACGGAATGTTACAACTAAGATAAAGTAAACAATTGCGATAGCCGCAAGCATTGCTATTCCAAGCTGTGTAAATGTTTCAGTCATATCTGCTGCAACACCTGCAACACCAACTGTAACACCTTTTGGTAAGTCTAATTTATCAATTGCTTCATCTACTTCTGATGTTGCAACTGAAATATCATCCCCAAGGATTGTTCCAGTAACAGTTGCATAGTACTCCCCTTTACTACGAGCAAGAGTATTAAGTGTTGTTCCTTCTTCTACTGTTACCAGCTCAGAAAGAGGCATTGTCGTACCCAATGCTGTAGGTACTTCTGTAGCTAAAATATCATCTACTGATTTTGGTTGTTGTGCTTTTTCCTGCTGAACAATTACATCTAACGTATTGCCATCTTTTTCAACTGTCGTCAATACTTCTTGTGTAGCTGAAGGACTTAACATCATGACAATTTGGCCTGTTGTTAAACCATACTGAAGTAACTCATCTTGCTCTACATTGAATGTATATTCTACATAAGCATCCTCAGTACTAGAAGAAACGTCTTCTAAACCGTCATTTTCCTTCATTACATCTTCTACCATTGCTACTGCTTCATTTAGTTTGTTTAAATCTTCACTATAGAATGTATAACTAACTTCATTTGAAGACATCGACATAGCGGAGAAGTTTTGGCTCTTCCACTCACCTGTTTGCCCAATATTAAATACATACTCTTCAATTTCTTCACGCGCTCCTGGGAAGTCTTCCATTTCTGGATCGAAGATAAGGTACATTAATGCACCGCCTGCTCCGCCACCCATCATTGCAGCTGCTGGATCAGCACTATCACTATCTGTCACTGATAATTGAAGTATATCAATATCTTTACGTTTTAATAACTCTTCTTCTACCTTGGCAACATTTGCTAATGTATCATCTTTTAGCTCACCGGCTTCTGGTGTATAGGTTAAATACATAACTTTTTCTTCTTCACTTCCTAAGAAGCTGAAGCCGATTAATGGCGTTAAAGCTAAGCTACCAACTAGTAAAACGATAGATACTATAGAAGTAATTATTTTATGGTTAAGCGTCCATTCCAATATACTCTTATAACCATTAGCTAGTTTACCAACCTCTTTATGATTACTCTCATTCTTTTTACTATATAATTTCTTCTTAAACAAGAAGTGAGATAATGCTGGAACGATTGTGATAGCCACGATCAATGATGCTCCAAGTGCAAACGTCATTGTTAAAGCAAATGGCATAAACAATTCTCCTACCATACCACCTACAAATAATAATGGTGCAAATACTGCAACCGTAACTAGAGTAGATGACAAAATAGGTTTGAACATTTCAATTGTTGCTTCACGTACTAGCGCACGTCCTGATAATTTCTCATCTTTTAGATGAATACGACGATAAATATTTTCCACTACTACAATGGAGTCATCTATTACCCGTCCAATCGCAACTGTAATAGCCCCAAGGGTCATAATATTCAACGTAATATCCATCCAGTTTAATAGTAGTAACGCCATAAAAATAGAGACTGGAATAGATATGATTGAAATGACTGTTGATTTAAAATCACGTAAAAACAGTAATATGATTAATACTGCAATTAAACCACCAAATAATGCTTTTTCAATCATCGTGAAGACCGATTCTTCAATTGGCTCACCTTGGTCTAGTGATATATCAATAACAAGACCATCAATATTTTTCTGTTCTTCTTTGATCAATTCTTTCACACTATTAACAACATCAACAGTATTTGCTTGCTGTCCTTTAACAATTTGAACAGAAATTGCATCCTCTCCATTTGTACGTGAAACAGATTGAACTCTACCAACTTCTTCAATAGAAGCAATATCGCTAAGTTTCACAAATGGAGATGGGTTCGCTGCGGATGGTGTTACCGGAATAAGCATTTCCTTTAGTTCATCTGAAGTCATGAACTTACCATCTACTGAAACTGCCTCTTCGCCTTCTTCAAACTCGTATAGACCTAATGAAACTGCTAAGTCACTTGCTTGTATCATTTGTTTTACATCATCTTCTGTCAATCCAAGCTCGGTCATTTTTTCTTCGTTATACGTAAGGTTAACTTCTTCTATATGCTGTCCTGCAATAGTTGCAGAAGCTACACCATCAATTTTCTCAATCTTAGGAACTAATAGATCTGAAACTGTAGAAGTTAACTCCACAATGTCTTCTGTCTTACTACTAACACTTAATGCAACAACTGGCATCATATTCATGCTAAGAGCTGTGACAATTGGTTCCTGTGCTCCTTCAGGTAATTTTACCGACTCTAATGCTGACTTTAATGCACGATTTGCTTCGTCCATATCCTCACCATATTCATATTCCACTTGAATACTTGCCATATTCGAATTGGAATTAGAATAAACGGATTTTACACCCTCAAGATTTTCTACTACTTTTTCCAAAGGCATGGATACATCTTCCATTACCTGCTCAGGTGTTGCACCAGGATAGACATCCATTACCATTAAATATGGGATTGAGATATCTGGAATTGTTTCCATGTTCATACGTGTCCCTGAATAAATACCGGATACTGTGATAATAATTGTAAGTAGCCATACCGCTAATTTATTGTGCAGGACAAAATTAACTAAACCTTTCACTCTTACACCTACCCCTAATTGACTTTAATTTCTCAATTACTTATAATAATGACTTATTAGTCAGTTGTCAATAATATGAACTAGGAGCGGTAGTTTCAGATGGGAAAAAAACAATTAATAATGGAAAAAGCATTAGAGCTTTTTGCACAACAAGGATTTGAACTTACTTCTGTTCAACAAATCACTGAACACTGTGGGATTTCTAAAGGTGCTTTCTATTTGTCTTTCAAATCAAAAGATGAATTGATATTAGCATTAATCGACCAATTTATGAGTCAAATGATTTCAGATACTGACTATCAGGTCACAACCACCCAAAATGATGAGAAAACATTATATGAATTTTACTTTACCATGTTCCAATCCACTCAAAAGCATTCCGATTTTGCTAAAATTTTGATGAAAGAACAGTCCCAATCATTTAATAAGGAGCTTGTTATAAAATTTCATTATTATGATCGATTACTAGAGAAAACTATCCTTACTTTGATGGAAAGGTTATTTGGGGAAAAAATCGAAAATACAAAACATGATTTAGTATATTGTATTAAAGGTTTCATCAGTATTTATTCGGAATTAATTCTATTCAATAATGTCCCAGTAGATTTGGATCAGCTCGCGCAATCATTAGTGGAAAAAACAAACCTGCTTGCGACACACGCTACAATTCCATTTGTCACCGAAGAAATTTTCCAGTTAAAACGGTTGACCCATACGGAAGTAACGATTGATCAACTGCTTGAAATCTTAGAGCAGAATTTAAAAGAAGTAGAGGAGCCACTTGAAAAAGAATCGCTTACCTTGTTAAAGCAACATATACTAGAGCCCACTCTAAGCCCTGCTGTAGTAGAAGGTCTTTTAAAAAATATTCAAAGCTATCCTAGTTGCAAATGGGTTGCATTCTTACTTCGGAATTACTTCAAACTTGAATATAATGAGGGAAAATAAAATAGGGACATTTACTTGTAGAAATCGTCTATCTGTTTCCGCATCGTTACGCTAGATTCGAAACATGAAATTACGTTGGAGCAAAAATCTGCATTAATTCACGTAAATATTAGTTGGTGATTATTTCAAGGTTCGTTCGTACATAAATCGGGTATTTTATAGACAATATCACATTTATAGAGAGTTGCGATAAAATGTTTGGATTTTCGGATTTACTATCTTTGGTAATTTCAGCATTTATCATTTTGCCTATAGTTGTATTTCTGCGAGAAACAGGTTACTTGATAGCAAGTGAGATTTTTGGTGTGAAGAATCCAAGACTAACTATCGGTTCTGGACCACGGGTTTTCAAGTTTTGGATAATTGATGTTCGAAAATATTATCATCTATTTAGCTGGTTTTCATATGATTCTTTAAAAAGGAAAAGTAAGCTAGCATATATATGTCTTTACGCAGGTCCGATCTTCATGAATCTTTCTGTGGCTCTATTATTAAATGCATTATTAGCAAACGGGTTGTTAGAAGAACATAAAACGTTTTGGAATCGCTTTGTATTTTATGCTTTTTACTATGTTTTGTTTGATATTATTCCGATGAGAACAGTAAATGGCATGCCGAATAACGGACTGATTATTTATGAAATGCTTCGCTATGGAAAACGGACTGACTATAACCATGAACCTTTTATATACAAAACAACCGATATTGAAGAGGAATACCAAGAATCTTTAGAAGAAATAGAGGATAACAAAAAAGACGAAGGAAGATAAAGTAATTCTAAGGGTAGATGAAGAGGGTAGCTATTTCCCGTCCTCCGTCTACCCCCCTTTTATAAAGTATCTTTCATTTATCTTACCGTAAAATAGTATTACTATTTTGTTCCCAATTTCAAATGAACAGAATCCACGAGCTTCTGATAACCTATTTCTTGATAGATTTTGTTCGATGTTGGATTGAGCATATCTGTATATAGTACACAAAACTCGAATTCCTTCAATAACTCTCTACTCACTGTTGCAACCAATGTTCGTCCGTACCCTTTTTTTCGTTTTTCAGCGGGTGTAAAAACAAGTGAAACTGTTATCCCATTTGTTGTTGGCCTAGACTTTTTCATCATGGATACAACCTCTCCTTGGTCTTCCCAAAAGAAGACTTCCTTTCCATCCAACATATTTTTCACACGTTTTTTTATTTCTTTTGGAGCTGTAACGGATAACCCAGTATCTTGTTCAAACTGACTGTACCATTTCTCTATAAGCTGTGCGTCACTAATCGCTGCGTAACGCCATTTCCCTGGACTCATTTCTAGTGATTCCTCTACTTGGTCCAGTCTATATAGCCCTTGATCCATCATTAAAGAAAAGTTCCCATCGGTTTTCTCCTGCCATTTTTGTGCAAACAGAACAGCCCATTCCTTCACACTAATAATAGATTCTACCGGTACGGCATGCTTGGTTAATTCAGATATACATAAATCTATGCACGTAGATATTTGATTTTCATCAACAAATATAATATTTAAAGGATGTGGTGGAGTCATTTGAAAGATTGCTAGTAATTTACCGTTTTCTTCTATAGTTGCCATGTACGGATTTTCGTATGCACCAGCTTTTATCCCCTTCAAAACACCAAGAAACAGGCTAAATTTATCTTCATTTTCTTCCAAAAAGGGTGTTACTATTTTTGCAAATGCATCTACGTTTTCATAACGCTGAAAATTCATAAAATTGCCCTCCTTTTATCTTTGTATGTTAATATAACCTAAAACAACGCTGGAGGGGATACTTTTATGAAAGTTGTTTCTATCAGAGATATCCATATAGGAAAAGGTATACCAAAAGTCATTGTACCAATAATGGGAGATACTCTAGAAGCGCTCCTTTTGGAAATAAAAACAATTAAACAAATAAACATAGACATCGTCGAATGGCGTGCAGATTTGTTTAGGGATATTGAAGATTTGGCTACGGTAAAACAAACACTCTCAATCATTCGTAAAGAGCTACACTCTATACCGCTCTTATTCACTTTTAGAACCCATCGGGAGGGTGGCAACAAAACTATTGAAGATTCGTACTACAAGAACCTTCTTGTGGAAGTGATGAAAACAGATGAAATAGATTTAGTAGACGTAGAGTTGTTTTCACCCAATGTGACAGAAATTATGGAGATTGCCAAAAAAAGTGATGTCGTTACCATTATGTCTAATCATGATTTCGAAAAGACTCCTGCCAAGGAAGAGATCATGTGGAGACTTAGAAGAATGCAAGAATTGGATGCACATATCACTAAAATTGCCGTAATGCCGAACAATCCAGCAGATGTTCTGACATTGCTAGAAGCGACGTATACCATGCAATCATTGTATGCAGACCGCCCGATTATCTCCATGTCTATGGATTCTACCGGTGTCATAAGTCGATTAGCTGGAGAAATTTTTGGTTCTGCAGCAACATTCGGTGCTGGTGTAGCACCATCTGCTCCTGGTCAAATCCCAGCGAGTGATCTTAAACGTATTTTAGAATTACTACATACACAATAACAAAAGCGAAATGCTCTTGGATATTGGACAGAATTAGCTAAAGCACAGGGAGGGATGCACTCCCCCCCTTTTATAGTAGCTGCCTTAGGCGAATCATATCTACACATGAGATACCATTTTCGATTATTTCCTCTTCATAATGAGCTGTGAAAAAGTCTATATCCACACCGACAATTCGAAATCCACATTTTTGATAAAGAGCTAGCTGATCAATACTTGAATTGCCTGTACCTAATTCAATGACTTTATATCCTTGTTCCTTTGCCATATTTATAGCACCTATTACGAGCGCTTTCCCAAACCCTTTACCTCGATAATGCTCCTCTATAGCAATATTAACGAGTTCTACGGTTTCTGGTCTAGTTGAAAGTAGTACAAATATGCCTACTATTTCTCCACCTTCTTCGCCTATGTAGCATTTCCCCCTCTCTAAATATTGCTGGATAAGCTTCTTAGAAGGATCTGCCTGTAATAATAATTCTATTGGGTATGCTTCATTTATTCGTCTTATTTCCATGTAATATCCTCTACTTTCTGTTGTAAATGTCTAATACACACTGTATCATCTCAACCTTCCTTCTTGTATACTTTTAGCATAACTCATTTTCCTAATATTACTAAGAACGTATAAAGGAGGTGGCGCAATTTGTTTTGGGAAGAAATAGACGACAAAATACTATTACATACTCCATCTGGATTTAACTTTTCTAATAATCTTCAATATCTCTCCAGATCAACCAATGAATGCTTATTTCATATTCAGGACAATAAAATCCGAAAAGCAATACCATTAGGAACTTGCAACCTATTAATAGAAATCAGCGAATACAAAGATCAAATTCTAGCAATTAATTTTATTAATGATACATGTCCCGATGGTAAAAATCGCAATGAAGAGATAGTAGCCTATATAATTGAGTGGTTTGACCTAAATGCGGATTTGCAGGAATTTTATAAATTAGCCTCCACTGATCCAATATTGTCACAAGCGGCTCAAAAATTTGAAGGGCTACGCATTATGGGTATTCCTGATTTATTTGAGGCAATGACATGGGGCATCCTAGGTCAACAGATTAACCTTACCTATGCCTATACATTGAAGCGTCGTTTAGTGGAAACTTATGGACATTCTATTCATTTTGAAGGTCATGACTATTGGTTATTCCCTACACCTGATACTATTGCAAATCTGACCGTACATGACTTAAGTGGACTAAAAATGACCGTAAAAAAATGTGAGTACTTAATAGATGTGGCAAACTTAATCCACAAAGGTCTACTGACAAAAGAAATGCTCTTAGCAGAGAATGATGTAAAAAGAGCTGAAAAGATTCTTACTCAAATCCGAGGGATTGGTCCGTGGACCGCTAATTATGTATTAATGCGCTGTTTAAGGTTTCCTTCCGCTTTTCCTATTGATGATGTAGGACTACATAATGCTATTAAACAGGTAACTGGCTCACCGACTAAACCTACGAGGACTGAAATTATGCAACTGGCTCAGCACTGGACCGGTTGGGAAGCATATGCAACCTTTTATTTATGGAGATTACTTTATTGAAGGTCAAAAATTGCAGGAAGCGTCGAATTTAGATTGCCCTCCATTTGAGGTGACACTCTTATCCTTCGTTCCTCCACTCGAAACGGAAGCCAGCACTATTATTCACTCTTAAAAGTGTCGATAACCCATTGTTTACGCTACATTTTTATATACTTCCTTATCTTTAAATAAACCCCATCCTTCTCAACTAGAAAAGGATGGGGTTATGATTATTTTAATATATCTAGAATTTCTTCTGATACATATGTTTTCTTATCTTTTAGCACTGGTCGTTCTAAAAATAATCGCAGACTTTTATTGTAGCTGTAAATATTCATGTTACGTATAACCTTAATAGAACTATTCCCCTTTGTAAGTGTTACTGTCTTTTGTGAAGAGGCAGGATAAGACTCCACTTTATATCCAAGTTGTTCAGCCACTTGAAGAAGCGGAATCATTTTTACCCCATTTTGTATAAAATGATCATCATTAATAATCTGTTTCAGATCGGCTGAAAGATAGTTTACAGCAACAATTTTCGTTGGAACTGTTTGGGCTGGAATGCTTTTTGTAGTGATATTATAAAAAACAATTAGCTCTTTTCCTTCTAAATCCTTCTTAGTTATTACTTCCCCATTTTCATTAAGTATTTCAGTCTCTGTGGAAATATTTAATTTAAGCTCTCCATCTAAACTAATCATATCTTGGTCAAACTTCGACACTTTCGAGAAACTAACTTTTTCTTTATCTTGAACAATGAGAATCTCTGGTGTTATTCTTGCTGGATATATCAAGATCATTGGCTTGTTTTTATCATAGTAAGCATCTATTTTTTGGCCCACTTGAAAAGATTCTTTTTTAACCGCTTCAGCATTTGTCCCATTTAAAAGTAGGACATTATTATCTAGTGTGAAAATAGTTGTAGTTGGCTCATCTTCTTCTGTCACTACTGTTAGTGCAACCTGATTTTTATCGTTTGTTATATCAGTAATGACACCTGAAAATTTTACGAAGTTTGAAGCTTCAACTGCTTCTTCAGCTTTTTCAGGTGAAATTGCTACTACTTTAGTTGGGGCTGTCTGAGCTGGAATGCTTTTAGTCGCCACCGTATAGAATACAATAAGCTCTTTTCCACTTAAGTCTTGTCGTTCTATTTTTTCTCCTTCAGTGTTTTCGAAAGTAGTTTTACTATCTACTTTCAAATTCAATTTATTATCTAAACTACGCAGTTCTTCATCAAACTTCCCTACCTTAACGGAACCGAATGTTTTAGCATCATGTACTACTACTAATTCAGGAGAAATTTGCGGTGGATATATCATGAGCATCGGTTTATCTTTACCATAGTAAGCATCTATTTGTTGCCCTTTTTGGAATGCCGCTTTTTCCATCTTTTTCGTTGAACCGCTATTGTATATCATTGTTTCGCTCGTTACGGTGTAAAAAGTGATCTGTGGCTCTTTGCCAGTTGTTTCTACCGTCAATGTAACAGTGTCCTTTTTTTCTTCTACATTCGTTATAATCCCAGAACCTTTTAAAAAGTTAGTTGCTTCAATTTTCGCATCGTCACTTTTCGCATAGACTGATCCTTGGCTCCATCCTAGCCCTAGCATTAAAATAATTGCGAAAACTCCCAAAATTTTCTTCATCAAATCTCTCCTTTTTTTGCTTCTCTTTCCATTTGACGGGCCTATTTACAAAAACGTTACAATTTTTTTGAAACATTCTTAAATTTGATTCGTATAAAGTGTAAAGAGAAAAAGATAGGAGTTTGAATATGACGTTATCAATCAACCAAGTAACTAAGAGATACCAAGACTTCGTCGCTGTTAACAGTTTGTCCTTTTCAATTGAAAAAGGAGAAATCTTTGGATTGATCGGACAGAATGGTGCTGGTAAAACAACAACATTTCGCATGATTTTAGACTTACAGGAGACTACTGAAGGAAGTATTACGTGGAATGGGAAGCAAATTAACTCCATTAACCGAGATATTCTAGGCTATTTACCTGAAGAGCGCGGCATCTTCCCTGCAATGACAGTGGAAGACCAATTATACTTCTTCGGAGAGCTAAGAGGGAAGACAAAAAAAGATCTTAAAAAAGAAGTAGACTATTGGATTAATCGTTTTGAATTAGAGGATAAGCGAAAAGCAAAAGCGGAAACCTTGTCCAAAGGAAACCAACAAAAGGTCCAACTAATTGCTAGCTTTATACATCAACCAGAGTTCCTGATATTAGATGAGCCTTTTAGTGGCTTGGATCCTGTTAATATGGATTTACTAAAGCAAGCAATTCTGGACTTAAAGCGCAAGGGAACGACTATATTATTTTCTAGTCATCAAATGGATAATGTTGAAGAGCTTTGTGATCATTTATGCTTACTGAAACGTGGTGTGTCCTTGTTTTCAGGAAGCTTATTGGACTTAAAGAAACAATACGGTAAAACAAAATTAACGATACGTACAGAAATTCCAAGAGAAGTCTTAGCTGGATTGCATGGTGTAAGGGATATTCAAGTTGGGAAGGATCATTATACATTAACACTTGAGGATGAATCATATGCGCAGTCTATCTTCGACTATGTATCTAATGGAAAATATATAGAGAAATTCAGTTTGGATTATTTATCATTAGATGAAATCTTCAAGGATAAGGTAGGTGGTACACATGTCTAAATTTTGGCTATTAGTTAAGCAGTTATATGTTCAAAAAGTAAAAGCGAAATCATTTATATTTTCTATCGTACTATATGTTGCAGTGATCAGTGGAGTTATGTTCTGGTCAGATATTAAAGAAGCGTTTTTCCAAGAAGAAGCTTTACAGATTGCTTTAATCAACGAAACAGATATAGAAATCGAGGCTTTATTTGAATCGACTAACGACATAGAATTCACCTTTCCAACGGATGAGGTAGAAAAGGTAGAAGAACAAGTCGTCAACGGGGACTTTGCCGCTGTAATTTTCGTTGAGGATCAGGACAATTCATTGACAGCAGAAATCGCCACATTTGAACCACTAACATTTAATGATCAGCAAAGCCTTTCTTCAACTCTACAGTATGCAGGGAAAATATATGAAGTACAGCAGCTAAATTTAACAGCTGAGCAAGCTGACAAAATTCTTCAATCCGAAACTACTATCACGATGAAAAATCTTGATGAGCAATCTGCCTCAGGTAAAAGTGAGGATGAGAAGGCTGCAGGAATTGGTGCTTCCTTTTTAATAGGCTTTTTAATTTATTCATTTGTTATGACATTTTTATCGATGATTACAACTGATGTTGCTTCCGAAAAAGGTTCACGTGTTCTAGAGGTTTTACTCGCTAGTGTAAAGCCTGCTACACATTTTATGGCGAAGTTAACCGGAACATTTCTCCTAGCATTGACACAAATTGCGGGATTATTACTTGTTCAAGGATTGTTATTCGCACTGATTGATGGAGGATCTAAATGGGATGTTGTCCAGGAAATTGCCAACGAATTATCCCTGGCATTTATCGGATACTCAGTAGCATTTTTATTGATAACAATCATTCTATACTTAATACTTGGTGCATTATTAGGGTCTTTAGTTTCCAAGGTTGAGGAATCAAGTCAGGCGATGATGCCTGCGATGATGGTAGGAATTATTGGATTTTACGTTTTAATCTCAGGTATGGCAAGTCCTGATACGCTGCTGATTAAAGTATTCTCTTATATTCCGTTCACGTCAGGTATGGTAATGCCACTACGAATTGGAGCAACAGATATATCCACATTTGAACCAATTCTGTCCATGGCTATATTAATCGTCACTGTAATTCTTCTATTCCTATTAAGCTTATCCTTCTATAAACGAAGTGTTTTAACTTATAGTAGTGGGGGAATAATTCAAAAAATCAAAACCGTTTTAAAGGTCACAACTTAATATATTTCACAGAAATAATCGCATAGGGACCCACCCTTGCGATTATTTTTTTGATACAATTTTTGATTTCTTGCATAAAATAATGGATGAAAGAAGGGATGCATATATGTGTGGAATTACTGGTTGGATTCATTTTCAAAGAGATTTGCGAAACGAATTATCAGCGGTTTCGAAAATGACGGAAACCTTAAAGAAGCGTGGTCCAGATGACGATAATATTTGGAGTTCTCCGCACGCCGTGTTTGGACATCGCCGTCTAACAGTGGTAGATCCTGTTGGTGGAAAACAACCAATGACTAAAAACTATCAGTCAAGTGAATATACACTTACGTATAATGGAGAGCTATATAATACAGAGGATCTCAGAACAGAATTATTGAAACGTGGGCATTCCTTCTCTGGCCATTCGGATACCGAGGTTTTATTGACCTCTTATATTGAATGGAAGGAAAAATGCGTTGACTACTTTAACGGTATATTTGCTTTTGCAATTTGGGATGAGATGGAACAAAAGGTATTTATTGCACGCGATCGCCTTGGAGTTAAACCACTTTTTTATACTGAGAAAAACGGGGGTTTCCTATTTGGCTCTGAGCAAAAATCGATCTTCGCACATCCTGCTATTTCTCCAATCATAAATAGAAATGGCCTTGCAGAGATTATTGGTTTAGGCCCATCTCGTCTCCCTGGTTCAGGCGTGTACAAGGATATACATGAATTACGCCCCGCACACGCACTAAGCTTAACTAGTAAAGGACTCCGTACTTGGCGCTACTGGAATGTAGAAAGCAAGGAGCATACAGATTCTTTAGACGAAACAATCGAAAAAGTTCGCTTTCTAGTAACCGATGCTGTAGAAAGACAACTTGTATCTGACGTACCTCTTTGCACATTTCTTTCTGGTGGTTTGGATTCTAGTATCATTACGTCAATCGCTGCCAAATCCTATTCACATAATTCTAAATCCTCTCTGAACACATACTCCATTGACTATCAAGACAATGACCATCATTTTAAAGGCAATACCTTTCAGCCATCAAACGACCTCCCTTGGATTCAAAAGGTGACAAACCATCTAGAAACGAAACATCATTTCTCTATTATTACCCAACAAAAATTAGCGGAGTTTTTAAGAGAGGCTGTTCACGTTCGTGATCTTCCTGGAATGGCCGATATCGATTCATCTTTACTTTGGTTTTGCAGAGAAATTAAACAGGATTTTACAGTAGGACTTTCTGGAGAGTGCGCTGATGAGATTTTTGGTGGCTATCCATGGTTCCATCAGGTTGGAAACGCAGAAAAAGGTTTTCCCTGGATACGATCTACCAATGAACGCTTTCAGCTATTAAATGATAGTTGGCAAGGTAAATTAAAAATAGAAGAATATGTACAAAATGCATACGATACAACTATAGCTGAAACTCCTCTGCTAGAGGGGGAAACAGATATAGAAGCAAAAAGACGAGCATTATTTTATACAAATATGACATGGTTTATGACTACTCTTTTAGATAGAAAAGATCGTATGAGTATGGGTGCTAGTTTAGAGGTCCGCGTGCCATTTGCGGATCACCGATTGGTAGAGTATGCATGGAACATTCCTTGGGAATACAAAATGGTTGGCAACCAGGAAAAAGGTATTCTACGAAAGGCATTTCAAGATCGCTTGCCATATGATGTACTTTATCGCAAAAAAAGCCCATATCCCAAAACCCATAATCCAGTCTACACAGGGATTGTAAGTAATATGTTAAAAGAGCAATTGCAAGATAAAAACTCTATTCTGCATGAGCTTTTCCAAAAGCAACGTCTAGCTGATTTAGTAGAATCGAATGGGGAAGCATTTAAAGTACCATGGTTCGGTCAGTTAATGTCTGGTCCACAACTTCTTGCATATCTAGTGCAAATGCATATTTGGTTTAAGGAATATAATGTTCAACTGGTGGATTAAAAACTCCAGCCACACTTCAAGAGATTTGTATTCCTAACTAGGCAGAGATGCGTGAGATGGATAAATTTCCCGTTCCGCAAGTAAATCATCATCCAGAGCAAGTAAACAAACAGCGAACACAAGTAACTTATGAATTAAAGCAAGTAACTGCCCGATGAACGCAAGTAACTGGCATGCCAAAGCAAGTAAATGGTTAAGAAGGTTAGATCTTCGCTTAATAATTATGGGAAAATAAACAAAAGAAGCTACTCAATCCTTAGACAGAGTAGCTTCTTTTGTATTAACCTGAAATTTTACGAAAGTAGGAATCTATAAATGGCACAAGATAGTCAATCACCGCTTCATCTGGATTGAGCTTCGGATGATGCAATCCATAAGGGGAATCAACTCCAGCCCAAAATAACAGTCCCGGTATTTCTTGCAGGAAATAACCAAAGTCTTCGCCAGTCATAGCCGCATCACATAAAATGGCGTTAGTTGCAGGATCAGCTTCCGCAAATGCCAAAAACTCGTTTGCAAGTACCTCATCATTTTTAACTTGATAATAGGACGAACCATAGTTTATTTGAACAGAGCATTCAAAAGCAATTTCTGCTGCTCGACAAAATGCCTCGATCTTCTCTTTAATAATTGTCATTGTTCCTGCATCCATCGTACGAATAGTTCCCTCTAACCTAGCATGTCCAGAAATTATATTCTGTACTGTTCCAGAGGTGAACTTCCCAATCGTAAGTACTGCCGGATCCATCGGATTGACAGAACGGCTTACAATTGTCTGAAGTTGCAATAGTAGCGTAGCGGCCGCAACAGACATATCTCTGGCTTGATGCGGAAATGCTGCATGCCCCTCCTTACCAATGACATCTATAAACAATTCAGATGTATTGGCAAATAACAAACCTGGGCGCGTAGCTACAGTACCAACAGGGAATTCTGGTGCTACATGAAAGGCAAATATTTTATCAGGTACCAAAGCTTGTTGCTCTTCTTTCAGCCATTCACGCATTGGGAGAGCACCACCCGGACTTTCCTCAGCTGGTTGAAATAGAATAACTGCATGATCTTTTATAGGGTTTTCTACTAATTTTCTTAGTAGCCCCAGTGCCACAGTCATATGCATATCATGACCACAAGCATGCATTTTCCCCGGATGACTGGATTCAAAGGAAAGCCCAGTCACCTCTGTTATCGGAAGACCATCGATATCCGTTCTCCACCCAATCGTTTGTGTAGGTTCGGTTCCCTCTATTTTCACAACTATACCTGTTTTCCAAGTAGTAATTGTCAGTCTATCCTGTGGAAGTGTACGAATTTGCTCCAATAAATAATTTTGTGTTTTTACTTCTTCAAAACCTAATTCAGGTATGCGATGTAAATCTCTCCGAATATCTTGTAAGGTTTTCATCAGCTACCAACTACAACTGACGTAATTCTTGCATGATTTCCGTTTTTGATCTTGTTTGATCATCAATTTCTTTAATCACTTTTGCGGGTGCTCCAACGGCAACCGAGTACGGTGGAATATCCTTCGTTACAATTGCACCAGCAGCTACAACTGCTCCTTTACCAACTCTACAACCTTCAAGAACTACAACATTTGCACCAATTAGTACATCATCTTCAATAATGACAGGAGTTGCAGAAGGTGGCTCAATTACTCCAGCTAGCACTGCACCTGCACCAATATGACAGTTTTTCCCGACAGTCGCACGACCACCCAGAACTGCACCCATATCAATCATCGTACCTTCTCCAATAACCGCACCAATATTAATGAGTGCACCCATCATAATTACACTATTATCGCCGATACTAACTTGATCTCGAATAATTGCACCTGGCTCAATACGTGCATTTATCCCCTTCAAATCTAAAAGTGGAATAGCAGAATTACGACTTTCGTTCTCAACTACTACATCTTCAATTTGATCTTTATATTCATTTAAAACGGATTCGATTTCAGACCATTCTCCAAATAATACTAGGGAATTTCCTTCACCAAAAACTTTCGTATGTTCTCCGAAAGAAATCTGATTTATGCCGTTTCCTTTTATGTATACTTTCACCTGCGTAGATTTCTTTGCATGCTGAATATATGAAATAATTTCGTTTGCATCTAGTTGTTTCATTCTCCATACCTCCTCAAATATGTATCTATTCTACAGTAATTTTTATTAAAAATCACGAATTAAAATGCATTTTTCAAAATTTAACCAACAGTAAGTTATTTTGAAACTAGTGAAATATTATTGATGATAAACTTCCACGATAACTTTTAACTTACTAGATAGTATTATGCAGATTTCACCAATTATTATCAAATTATCAGAAAATACAGATAACACGTTGTAAATTATCAGATTACTAATATAATAATATTAATCTTCTATTTTTAAGTACTACAATTTTAAGCATTTTTTTTGTAGGTACTTTCAATTGAGTGGGAGAAATAATTATTTTGGGGTGAGAAAGTTGAAGAAAAATCAATTCAGGTTTTTAGCTTTACTTCTCGGCATGATATTATTACTCGCAGCTTGTAGTGAAAGCAAAAAAAATATTGCAATTGGTCCTCCTGCCAGTGAAACAAATTCAGTTTCAAAAATTATCTTGGATGCCTACGGTCTTGAAGAAGGAGATTATAATGAGCATCAAGAAGGATTTGGAGATGCTGCTGACGGTGTGCAGGACGGAAACATTGACATTTCAATTGGAATTCTAGGACTTCCAGCCGCAAGTATTGAAAGCCTCCAAGCCTCCTCTGGTGACGTTGTGATGATTAGCCTTACTGATAACGCCATCAAGCATATTGAAGCTAATAGCGGATATAGACGTTATACAATTCCTAAGGACACATACGATTTTCTCGAGTCTGATGTCGAAACAGTTACTGCATATGCAATCCTCATGGCTAATACAGATACAATTAATGAAGAACTTGGTTATAATCTAACAAAAATTATGATTGAAAAAGCAAGTGAAAATACACATGCTCAAGCAAAACAAATGACCTTAGAAAATGCACTTTTAGGTTCAGAAGGTCTTCCCATCCATCCTGGAGCTAAACGCTATTACGAAGAACAAGGATTAACAGTAGAAAATCCAGTTGCTGAACTTAGTGCAGATGTAAGTGATGCCAAGAACGAATTCATCCTTGGTACCGGTAGTCAGGGTGGCACCTACTATCCTTTAGGTGGTGAAATGGCGAGCATTTGGAATAAGAATATTGATGATTTTAACGTGACAAACACCGAAACCGGGGCATCTGTTGAAAACTTATCTAGTATAAGAGATGGTCACATGGATTTAGGGATGACAGTACATGTACCAGCATTACAAGCAATAAATGGTGAAGCTGCATTCGAAGGTCACAAAGTTCCAAACACCGCTTTCATAGGGCATATTTATCCAGAAGTTATCCAAATAGTTACACGAGAAGATTCTGGTATAAAAAGCTTTGATGATTTGAAATAAAACTTCTAGTTTAAGTCAATGAATTTAAAGGTGAGGTGGAAAAATGCAGGAACAGAAGCCTATCAGTGCAAAGGATATTTTAGAAAAATACGATAAAGAAAATCAGTTTCGTACAAATATCGGTAAATGGGCATGGGTTGTCACATTTTTAGGAGTGTCTCTCACCGTGTTCCATCTATACACAGCGTATTTTGGTACTCTTCCCTCCCAAAAGCAAGGGGCAGTACATCTTGGTACCGCACTGGGGGTTATATTTCTTTTATATCCCGTTAAAAAAGGGATGCTAAAAGTACAAAAAAAAATACCCTGGTATGATATTTCCTTAGCTTTCTTGGCAATGTATGTAACTTACCACAAGATTTTTTTTTATGAATCGATTCTTCAGAGCCGAATTTCAGGATACAATACCCTAGATATAATTATTTCCTTACTAGGCATCCTTCTAGTGCTTGAAGCTACAAGAAGAACTGTTGGTCTTCCAATTGTAATAGTAGCATCAGTAGCGATTTTATATGCAATTTACGGTAAATTTGTCCCTACACAAATTCTTTCACACCCTGGTTTTTCAATTGATCGAACTGCAACTGCTCTCTGGTATAAGGAAAGCGGTATTTTCGGAACTCCGATTCAGATTTCAGCAAAATTTATTTTCCTCTTCTTATTTTTTGGCGTAATGCTTGTGCAAACGAATATTGGGAAATTCTTTAATGATTTAGCATTCGCTTTAACCGGCCGCTATACAGGGGGAACTGCAAAAACTGCCGTAGTAGCAAGTGCATTACAAGGTTCTGTATCCGGAAGTTCTGTCGGAAACACTGTTGCAACCGGATCCTTTACGATTCCAATGATGAAGAATGCAGGATTTAAACCTGAATTTGCAGGTGCAACCGAAGCAGCAGCATCTACCGGCGGGCAAATCATGCCACCAATGATGGGGGCAGCAGCATTTATTATGATGGAGTATCTAGGAGTTTCTTATGGAACCATAATGTTGGCAGCACTTATTCCAGCTATTCTTTATTTCACTGGAATTTTCATTGGGACGCACTTTGAGGCAAAGAAATTAAAAATAAACGGTTTACCAAAATCTCAATTACCGTCCTTTCGAAAACTTATGAAAAAAAACTGGTTTATGCTACTCCCACTAATTGTTATCATCGGAACGATTATGTATGGCTTCACACCGCAACGAGCTGCTCTTTTTGGAATTGTTACTGCATTTTTAGTTAGCCTTGTTCGCCAAGAAACAAGAATGTCGTTTAGAAAGACTATAAACGTCCTAGAACAAGGTACCAGAGTAGCACTTCCCGTCATAGCTGCTGTAGCAACAGCTGGCGTCATTGCAGGAGTTGTTAGTATGACAGGTCTTGGCTCAAAGTTTGCAGCTGGAGTAATTGAGCTGTCGAATGGTTATCTAATTCTTGCTCTATTCTTCACTATGATAGCATGCCTTGTTCTTGGAATGGGTCTACCAACAACAGCAAATTACGTTGTGACCGCAACAATTGCAGCTCCCGTGCTTATAAATGAGTTCGGAGTGGCGCCAATAGCTGCTCATTTGTTCGTCTTCTATTTTGGAATTGCCGCCGACATAACCCCTCCAGTATGTTTAGCTGCGTATGCTGGAGCTGGGATAGCAGGTGCAAATCCATTTAAGACTGGAATGATTGCTGTGAAATTGGCAATCGCTGCGTTTATCGTCCCATTTATTTTCATTTACAATCCAATTCTAGTAATGGTAGAAATCGAACCAGTTATGCTAGTATTCTCAGTGATTGCTGCGGTTATTGGTATGGTTGCTGTCAGCAGTTCGATGATAGGATATTTTATTCGAAACTCAAAGATCTGGGAAAGATTTATTCTTTTTATAGCAGGTATCATGCTTATCTTACCCGAGATTACTACCACTATAATAGGTATAGTATTAATTGTAGCCATTTGGTTCATACAGCATCGTCGAACAGATGACGATTATGGACTTCAAAGTTTAACAGGTAACATTTCTACCACAAATTAATGGGAATATGCTATAATTCAATTAACAAATTCGAAGGGATGATGGGTGGACAATGATTTTATAATCTTATTTCTTGCATAATATTTGCTGCTTCGTGCAGAACAAAATATTTAGAACGCAAACGGAAATAGGATTAGTCTGCCCATTATTCAAAATAATACGAATGATATTCTCTACACTGAAGTGAATGTGTAGTGTTTTTTCGTATATTCTACATGGTCAGCAACATCCTTCCGTATCATTCGGAGGGATTTTTTTATTCCTCCAAAGAGGAGTTGTTTGAATGACTTTATTAGGAAAACTAAATAATATTAGCATTACATTTGGGGATAATGAAATATTACAAAACGTAAATGTAGATATACCGGCAAATGCCGTGATTGGAATTGTTGGTGGAAACGGAGAAGGAAAATCTTCACTGCTTACCGTTCTCTCTAAAGAAGCCCTTCCTACTATTGGTAAAGTGGAATGGATTGGAAAATCCCCTTCTATCAGCTACTTCAAGCAGGAAGACGAGCAATTTGATCAAACAGAATATGAACATGATGAAAGATCCTATTTCAGTAAATGGGCTGTTCCAGAAGAAAGGGAATATGCTCATCTTAGTGGCGGAGAAAAGATGAAAAGAAGGCTTTCTCGTGTGTTTGCAGAGAATTCTCAAGTTTTATTGCTAGATGAACCTACTAATCATTTGGATCAAGATAGCTTATCCTTCTTACAAAAACAAATCCTCTCCCAAAGTGGCACGTGTATTTTAGTATCACATGACCGTTACTTCTTAGATGAGGTAGCAGATTATATATGGGAAGTTGAAAACAAAAACTTGACGGTATACACAGGGAATTACTCGACTTATAGGGATAAAAAAGCAGAGCGGCTACTGACTCAACAAAGGCTATATGATGCTCAACAATTGAAAATACAGCAGGTCGAGAATCAAATTACCGAGCTGAAAAACTGGTCTTCCAAAGCACATGCAGAATCCACCAAGCAAGAATTCAACAAAGAATACTATCGTGTGAAAGCGAAGAAAATGGACGTTCAAATACGCTCCAAAAAGAAAAGGCTTGAACTGGAACTCACCAAAAATACTATAGATAAACCAGACATAGAAAAAGAAGTGTCATTTTCCATTGAGGGAAACAAGAAAAAAGGTAAACGCGTCATAGAAGTAAAAGATTTGAGGAAAGACTTTGAGAAAAGAACACTCTTTCAAAATTCTTCATTCACCATACTAGCCGGGGAACGCGTAGGATTATTGGGTTCAAACGGCAGTGGAAAATCGACATTTTTTCGCATGCTTTTAGGGGAAGAAAGCTTTCAAGGAGAACTTTGGAAAACCGAATCTATGAATATTGGCTATTTACGCCAAACTGTTTTCGACTTACCAGAAGATCAAACGCCATTTGAATTTTTTGGACCAACCGACTATAAAGCAAGAGGACGTATCCAAACACTCATGACAAATTTAGGCTTTTCAAAAGAACACTGGTCGCGATCCATATCAACTATGAGCATGGGGGAAAGAGTGAAGCTGAAGCTAATGGAGTTTATGCTCGATCAAAAGGACGTATTACTATTAGACGAACCAACGAACCATTTAGACCTTCCTTCCCGTGAGCAACTAGAAAAAACTCTTTCGACTTACCCGGGGACCATTTTACTCGTAACACATGATCGATATTTTTTAGAAAAGCTAACGAACAAGTTGCTTGTAATTGAAAATAAATCAATTCGAAAGTTGGAAATGAATTATAACGAGTGGATGCATAAAAACAATGAATCACATCTCGAAAAAGAACTTTTAACATTAGAAACAGAACGACAGGCCGTACTTGGAGAACTTAGTTTCTTAAAGAGTAAGGATCCAAAATATAACAAGCTAGATGTACAATTTAATGAATTAACTAAGAAGATAAATGAATTAAAAAAGGGATAGTTTACAAGGTAGCCCCTCCATTAAACTGTACCCTTTGTAAAGGACATTTTGAAAAAGGTTAGGCAACTTGTTGAAGCTGCTGTCTGTATTTTGCAGGCGGCAGCTTTTTTAAATTCCATTGGCCTCTATAATAATTGTAATATATCATATAACACTTCACTTCTTGTTTTACTTCTTCTAATGTTTCGCATTCTTTTATATTTGTTTCATCTTTAAAATGCCCAAAGAATGATTCTTGTGGAGCATTGTCCCAACAGTTTCCACGGCGTGACATTGACTGTCCAAGATTCATCTTTTTCACTAATTTTTGATAGGTCGGATTTGTGTAATGAAATCCCTGATCCGAATGAATAAAGGCATCATTTCGAATATGTGAATGACGACGTCTTAATTGGTGAAGTGTATCTAATGCGATGTCTAATGTAATTTTATCTGAGACTTCATACGCTAAAATTTCATTCGTCTCTGCGTCTTTAATCGTGGATAAATAAGCACGCTTTCCGCTTCTGTAGTTTAAATATGTGATATCCGTTAATAACACTTTTCCAGCCAACCCTTGTTTAAAGTTGCGCTGCAATTCGTTCGGGCATGTGCGATGTTCTTTTGTTGCTTTCGCCATGCGGCGATAGGGATTCGCTTTTCGAATTGGACAAACAATCTCAAATTTCTTCATAATGCGGCGAATACGTTTTAAGTTATATGTAATCTGGTACTGGTTTTGGAGTGTCATTTTAATTTGGCGTGCTCCTTTTTTGCGTCCTCGGAAATGATACGCCTTTAAAATGATGTTTTTCACCACCTCGTCCGAACCGCCTTTAATTGCACGTTTTTGAATGGATTTTTCATCAAAGTAATTGTAGAAACCTGATCGAGATACATCCATTACCTCGCAAAGATAACTTACCATACGCTTTAACTCATACTTTTTAATAATCTGGTTAATGAGTTCGAATTTTAATTCTGGCGCAATTTTTATTTCTTCTTCACCATCTGCCTTTCGAGTAAATCGAGCTTTTTTAGGAGTTCGTTCTCTGCCTCAAGTAATCGAGTCTTCGCTTCTAATCGTGCATACTTTTCCTCGAGACTTAGTTCTCGTTCAAGTGGGCGACCAGAACTATATTTCCGAGAATCTTCTAACCCAGTAATTCCTTGGTTTTGGTATGCTGTTTTCCATCGAGCTGCCGCTTTATGAATGCGTGTCATCCCCATCATTTCGATATCAAATCCTGCATCTTCAAAAATTTCACGCGGAAACTTCCCAAATTCATTTTCAGTAATAAATAATCGTTTAAATTCATCTGTGTACGTAATCGCTTTATTGCTTACAGCTTTTACATATGGATTCTTTTTTAGTTCTTTTTGTTGGTTAGGTGTTAAATAATTTTTAGTCATAATTTATCGCTCCGAATACTGTTTTTTTCATTATAAACAAAAAGACCCTATAAGATGACCTTTTTTAAAGTGTCTATCTTATAGGGTACAGTTTACATAGGGACTGCCTTTATTTTATTCAAATTCTGTCGTTTTAAATCTTATCTTGGCAATTTCCCGGGAAATTTGTCAGTGTATGTTATTCTGTTTACTTTTCATGGTAATCATTTTATAATCTAATAAATCCAATTAGAAAAGTAGGTTTTAATATGAAAACAATCCCCAAACCTCTTGTAATGATAAATCAATGGACAATTGTATTATCTGTAATTATCTCGCTTATAACTCAAACTGCATGGATTTTGCTAATCCCCTTAGTTGCAAATATATCAAGTTTATTGATAGGATTCCACCCTATACTAGTTGTGGCCAAAAGGTTTTTATCTAAACCCGCCAACCAGTATATACAAGAAGACTATGCGCAACTTCGGTTCAATCAGTGGCTTGCTGTTGGCTTTTTGTTAGTAGCTAGCATCAGCTTTCTATTGAATTGGTCAATACTTTTCAATACAGCAGCTATTATGGTCGGTCTAGCTGCATCCATTGCATTAGTAGGGTTTTGCATAGGCTGTTTCGTTCGATTCCAATTTCAACAATGGAACTATCGGAGAAAAAAGTCAGCTTTATAAATCAATTTATAAAGGCATATTAAAAATTGACTTATATAATACGAAAATAGCCTTTCCTGTAAAGTAGGAAAGGCTGTTTATTTGTTTTCTAATTCATTGATGCATTGAGGATCTAAATAGGAAAAACTGACAAAAGTGTAGGAAATCGTAGCTCCTCCATTTAAAATTTCATGACTCCTTCTCACCCCTTACCTATTTCCCTTGCCGTTTCACTTATAATCAGACTAAGCTTTAAACGATTAAACCATTTATCTGACTCACTAACATTCCAATTCAAACCATTTATGTCTTCATGATACTCTAACCCTTCAACAGCACGGAAATCTAATTGTTTTTTGGCCATTCTCCAAGTAATCATTGCCCATTCTGCATCTGTCATCATAGCTTTTGAATATCTATTTATAAATTTTGCACTTCCATGCGAAAAAGCACAGGAACCAGCAGTTATGTCTACTTCTTTTCCTAGTTCTAGAGAGAATATATGATTTGTTATTTTTTCAGTTTCAATCCATTCTATTGGATGGGAGTTCTTAGCTTTTTCTGTCCTTCCTAGTATTAAATAATCATAGGTAGGTATGTCCTCTACTATTTCTCTTAATTCCTTTGGGCAGCACTTAACCCATGTTAAAATCCTATCAAAATCACAGTAATGATAGAAATCACTAATTCCCCAAAATGCAAATTTCAATGCTTCCCTTCTTGCATTTGCTACTCCTTTTTTAGGAATAATCTTAACGTTAAATTTACTTTTTTCAATTTCTGTAATTAATCCTCTAGAAGTTTCTTCACTAATAGCAATAAAAAGTTTCGAATAAATTTGTTCCAATTCTTTTTTATGTTCCTTAAAAAGCTGAATACTTTTCCCTTCTGGTCATGAATTACAGTTACAAGTGCTGTATTCAATAAACAATCACCACCGATGTCGTATATTTGTTTTTCTTTTGTTAGAGTACCCTCCAATTCACTCCATTCTTTTATTTCCATAATAATTAATTCCTACAATAGCAAGTAGGATAACCAGTAAAATTGAGCCAATAAAAACCGGGGAACTTATATTTCTTGTACCAAATTTATTAGCAGTATACTCCCCATCTCTTGTGGCCTTAATATATGTTCCAACTTCCTCCTGTATAGCAATCGCTTTATCTGTGGTTATTCCTTGGATAGAAAAATACTTAGTTCCTTTCTGATAGGTATTCGAGAAATTTCCAGAATAGGTTCCTTCCTTATCCGAATACTTTGTAACATGTCCAATTTCTTTATCCACCTCATTGACCCGTTCGTCCGTGATAACATACACAGAACCCTCCCACACGACGAATGCATATGACCAATCTGCAAATGTTTTAATCGGAAATAATATATGGACAAAAAGAATAAAAACGATACCAACATGCATTATTTTTTTGCTATTCAAACAATAATCACCCCTATAGAATATCGGACATTCTAACTTCGTCCCTGTTCCACTAACGTTTTATTTAAAAAAAAGGCTGCTTCAAAGCAGAAATCTGCTTTAAAACAACCTTCATATCTATCATTCTCCTAAATCTACATTGTGGTAGACTTGTTGAACATCTTCTAAATCTTCAATTGCGTCGATCATTTTCTCGAATTGTGCTTGAGCGTCTGCATCTAAAGCAATATCATTTTGCGCAAGCATTGTTAGTTCCGCGACTGTGAAGTCCGTTACACCCGCCGTTCTTAATGCTTCTTGTACGGCATGGAATTGATCTGGCTCTGCATAGACGATTACTGCATCTTCCTCTTCTAAAATGTCGCGCGCGTCTACTTCTGCTTCCATCAAAATTTCTAGTACGTCATCAGCAGTTTTACCTTCTAAGCCAATAACTGCAGTTGCATCAAACATATAAGCAACTGAACCACTAACACCCATATTACCGCCATTTTTACCAAATGCAGCACGTACATCGGATGCAGTACGGTTAACGTTATTTGTAAGTGCATCTACAATTACCATAGAACCATTCGGTCCAAAACCTTCATAACGAAGCTCATCAAAGCTTTCTTCTGATCCGCCTTTTGCTTTTTCAATCGCTTTATCAATAATATGCTTAGGCACACTGTATGTTTTTGCACGTTCCAATACTACTTTAAGCGCTTGGTTAGATGTAGGATCAGGCTCACCTTGTCTTGCAGCAACATATATTTCACGACCAAATTTCGCATAAATGCGGCTAGTATTAGCATCTTTGGAAGCTTTCTTTTCTTTAATATTATTCCACTTACGACCCATAAGTCCCACTCTCTTTCGCTAAGCTAAATTTTATACTGTAACATTATACATGAAACCCTTATAAACTAGCAAAATAAATACATTAACTTCCATTTATATACTATTGATTTGGGTATAATTCTTGCAGGAATGCGATTGATTTTGTAATCATTTCCTTTAAAACATCTTCATTAACATCCTCGACTTTGTTTATATATACGCATGATTTTCCTGCTGTATATTTCCCGAAGCGTTTGAGAGCTTCTTCTCGTGCCGTGTCCCCAGTCGTAATATATAAACTAATCTTTGCCTTTCTCGGTGAAGATCCCACTAAAGGAGCATCTCCTTCGTGACCTGAAGCGTATTTATAATGATAAGTTCCAAAACCAATAATGCTCGGTCCCCACATCTTAGCTTTATAGCCTGAGGTCTTCTCAAAAATTTCTAAAAGCCTGTATGCATCCTCACGTTTCTTCGTATTATCGACTGCCTCTATAAATTCAATTACACTAGCATCTGTCTCTTTCATCTTTGCTTCATATTTAGCCATTTTCTGACTCCTTTCGATAACTACTTTTTATAATAAGCCCGTGACACGAGTAGTCCAACCACTCCCAGAACTATAAATAAGAATGCCTTAATAGCTACAGATACAAATGAAATATCGAACAATATGATTTTCGCTAACGTCACAAACAGAATACTGACACCGACATACTTACCTTGAGGCAATGAAAAACGACTAACTACCATAAATAAGATAGCCACTATAATCCATAAAGAACTAGTAATGACTCGCTCGGCATTGCTACCAATATCCCCTGAAAGTAAAGTAGCAACCATATGCAAAAAGTATAAAATCATAATCGCGATAAATGATACTCCAATATTTATGACAGTTTTCTCTATAAAAATTCTAGATAGTAAATAAACTCCATAAACTGTACCTACTAAAAATACTATCCAGTGTAGCATTTCCCATGATATCCAACTCATAATTGAAAAAGATAGCACATAGTAGAAAGCCACGATATAACTAATACTCAAAAGAATTAGATGTAAAATATGTTTGAAACTTTTATATACAAAGAAGTATATATAGCTCAACCCAATTATCCCTTCAAACAACAAATTATCTAGCTGAAGCTGCATTATATTTAACAAAGCAACTGATCCATTCGCGATAAAAATAGGTGTACGAATAGAATCCTTTTGATATACATAATAACAAATTCCATAAATTAGCGTAATAATTACCATTAAAGCTGTTGCTTCGTTGTCCGTAAATATTATACCTATCCATAAGACAGTTAATAGCATAATTGAAAATAGCGTATACGCTTGTTCCTTTAACATCTGCTTTGTCTTCAAAAGACTAACCAATAAAGCAACATGTTGCGCGAATACGGGAAGCATTGCGATCCATTTATATGCGTCAGGTACATTTGTAAAAATAAAGAAAACTAATATTGCGACCTGTAAGAAAATTACCGAAATATAATATAGTGCCTTGTAGGAATATTTTAAGGAGATCCATAGAAATACTGTGAAAAGAACTGTTTCATATAAAGAAAACAATGGAATATTGGGCAAAGTGCTCTTTATCAGAAATGGAACAAATACGCCCCCAACTATAGCTACAATTCCAATTCCTTGTGAGCGATACTTATAGGTAAAAAATAATCCTAATGCAATCCAAATAAGATTGAAAATAAGTGCTACTGTAGGTCCGGATATATTATAAAGCTGATGCATCGCAAAAGTGGTCAACATTAGGATTGGAATAGAGCCACCAAGGAGCATATGCCCTAAATTCTTACGACTTTTTTTAATTTGCCATATACCTAATGCGATTAATACAAAACCAACGACATAACCTATGATTACTTTTACGGCCGGTTGTAAAAAACCGTAATCTGACACCGCTTTGAATCCCCAAATTATTCCCATTATAAATACGACAATAAATAAGGGAGGCAGTATTTTCTGAAAGATTAGTACATCCCATTCAACAGGCTTTTTCACTTGTTGTTGCTGTATGACAGGTCGATGAGGTTGAGAGATATTTGGTTTAGTATGTATTTGCTCTTCTAAAAATCGAACTCGTTCTTCTAATTGCTCTATTCTCTTTTCAAGAAGTTCACTCTTCTCCACCCAATCCCTCCTTTTCAATAAGTTCATACTCATACTATTAGACAAATATTGAAAATATCCTTTAAGCATAAAAAACATGAGGAGTTATCTTTTAAATAACTCCTCATGTTCTCTTTTATTTCGGCAATAACGAATTAATTTCATAAATGAGTCAATTTCATAAAGAATATTGTATAGTTAAATCCGAAAAACGCTGATTTCCGCTCTAGGCGGACGCTTTCCACGGGCACGGCTTCAATCTCCTCGTCACTTCGAAAACATATGCTCCTGCGGGGCTTTCAGCTCGCGCTGTTCCGTGCGATATTAAGTAAACATTCGCATTTTTAAATGAAACAAGTAATTATGAAATTGATTCAAATAAGTTAAATTTCAAAACCTGCTTTTTCACTAGTCGTTTTTTCATAAACCTTAATGGAGCCTCCAGAAGGTCCGTAAGTAATCGTTGAATTTACCCAACCGTAGTTTTCATAGTACCCTTCTAAATCACTAGATAAATAAAGTTTCTCGTATCCTAGCTGTGCACTCACATTCAATCCATGTTCTAAGAGACTTTTACCAATTGACCTTCCTCTATACTCCGGCTTTACATATAAGCAGGCTAACCAAGGGAACAAATCTTGTCTGCTATTAATGTCATTTCGAAGCAACGCATAAGTACCAATGATTTCCTTACCCTCGATAGCAATATAAAATCTTGGTATAGCGTCCTTATCTTTACTTGAATGTCTCATACAATCCTTGTAAAAATCATAGTTCGTTTCATTTCCCCATTGCTCCCAAAATATTTCCACTGATTCATTAAACAAATCAGATTCATTTTGGATATTTAAAATTTCCATATTAGCACCCCTTTTTATAACTTCTTTATCTTATTTCGCTATATAATATAAGATACCTTTATTTCCGTAGGATGGTGAGAAAAATTAGAGATCGTGGAGCAACCATAATTATTGAAAACGGCCAAGTTGCACTCATTAAACGAACAAAACCTCATATGACGTATTACGTGTTTCCAGGGGGAGGATTAGAAGAAGGAGAAACTCCAGAGCAAGCGGCGATTCGCGAAACATATGAAGAGATAGGCGTACATGTAAGAATCCAGCGTCCTTTTAAGATTCTTGAACAAAGTGGTAATCAACATTTTTTTCTAGCAGATATAATAGGAGGAAAATTTGGACCCGGAATCGGTGAAGAATATACAGATTCATCTCCTCAAAGAGGCGGTTATGAACCGATTTGGTTAGATATTAAAGATCTATCCTCACTGGATGTACGTCCTAAAGAAATCATCGAGCTAATTACAGAGGTCTAAGCAGTCCAATAACCGCACAAAATGACAGGCTTACCTCTTTGTTTTCCACTAAAATACATATTAGGAGTGAAGCCAATGGGATGGGTAGAGTCGATTCAACAAGCAATAAGTTACATGGAAGATCATTTACTAGAAGACTTATCAATAGAACAAATTGCTAAGGAAGCTAATTCTTCTGCTTTTCATTTCCAACGGACGTTTTCCATCTTAACGGATATGTCACTCGCAGACTATATTCGAAGAAGAAGACTCACTTTAGCTGCACAAGAACTGCTGAATACAGACAATAAAATTATCGATGTCTCCTACAAATTCGGCTACGACACTCCTGAATCTTTCACTAAAGCATTCCGTAAACAACACGGTATAACGCCTAGTGAAGCACGAAAAAATATAGGGAAAATAAATTCCTATAACCGCCTTGTTATTCAGGTAAATTTAAAAGGAGCTGAGCCAATGAAGTACAAAATTTTAGAAAAAGATAGCTTTCAAGCTGTCGGAGTGAAAAGAAGCTACAATTGTAAGAACGGAGAAAATACTCAAGGTATACCTTTGTTTTGGGATGATGTAAATGCGGACGGTACAGATGATTTGCTATTCCAATTAAACAACGGAGCAATTAAAGGTGTACTTGGTGTTTGCGTTGCAGACGAAGCATATCAAGAGAATAGCTTAATCGATTACTGGATTGCAGCAGATTATGTGGGCGAAGTACCAGAAAATTTATCAGCTATTACAATTCCGGCATCTAAGTGGGTTGTGTTCGAGGTACACGGTGCGATGCCAGATGCCATGCAAAATACATGGAAACAAATATATTCCGAGTGGTTTCCATCCAATCCATATGAGCCAGCAGGAACACCAGAATTAGAAGTATATTCTACTGACGACCCTACCAGCCCAAACTGTTATTCAGAAATTTGGATACCGATTAAATAACATCAAAAACCCGAGGAGCACAAATCCCTCGGGTTTCCATATAATATAGTTCTCATTTCCCAAAGTCATCTTGCCACAAATTTAAGACGAGTTTGGAATGTTAATTAAATAATTCTGGGTACACTGTTTTAGCAACCAGTTCTACTGCTTCACCAATACGCGGCCCAGGTCTAGATATAACGTCACCGTCTACTAAAAATACGGAGTCATTTTGTACAGCTGGGATCTTGTCCCAACCAGCACGAGATTTAATCTCGCCAGTTGCATCTTCTATATAATTTGAAGTTGTTAAAATAATTTCTGGATTTTTGGCAATAACATCTTCTTCTGATACACTAGTCCATCCTTCTTGATCGCTAAACACATTGTCGACAGATGCTGCAGCTAAAATTTCTTGCTGGAACGTTTTACTTCCCGTTGTATAAATATCTGGCGATGGGCTAATCTCATAATATACTTTTTTTAATACGGCAGCAGTTTCCACTTTTTCTTGAACTTCTTGAATAGTAGTTTGAATTGAAGTAATAATTTCCTGCCCTTTTTCCTCAACTCCCATTACTGTAGCCAGCTGCTTGATATCTCCGTATACATCCTCAAAAGAAGTCGCAGACTCAATAACAAAAACTTTTAATCCAGCTTCCTCTAATAGTTGTAAAGCCTCTTCTTGACCGATTGTATAAGCGATTACTATGTCAGGGTTCAGTTCTGTAATTCGTTCCGCATTAAATGCAACTGAATCAGATACTCGTTCAATTTCAAGCGCTTCCGCTGGATATGTATCATATTCTGTTGCACCTACAATTTTATCCCCTACTCCTAACGCAAAAAGAATTTCTGTATTGCTTGGTTGAAGAGAAACAATCGTTTCGGGTACTTCTTCAAATGCAACCTCATTACCAGCATCATCTGTTACTGTGTATTCTTTTACTTCATCTACTACTTCCTCTTGTTTCTCTACAGTTGGTGTTTCTTCTGCAGAACAGCCAACAAGTAAGAACGAAAATAGCAGCACTGCTAACCAATTAAATACATGATTTTTCTTCATATTATTATTCCTCCATTTGCTTCTTTTTTCTCATTGGATACGACTTACTGACAAATTGAATTTCTTCCACAGCATGATGTTTATTAACATAAACAGCCATAGCAAACAACACGTTTGCCAATAACTGTGCATAGTCAAATAAAATCTCAGGTACTTCCCTTTCTAATGAAACTTTATGTAGAGCTCTAACTGACTTCTTTGCTTCACTTCTACAAACGTGTAATTCACAAGCAGCAGTTGTACCTTGTGGTAGTACAAATATATCTACTCTTCCTTTTACTTCCTCCACATAGAAGTCGTACATATCGCTTAGAAACTGTAAATCACCTTCTGTTATGGCAACCTTACCTCGAACGGACCCGTTTAAATGGTAAGCCATTGGCGCCAAATACACTAGATCCTCGTAAACCTTTGGTACATCCTTGGTCAAAGATGCCGCTAATCCAATTCGTGTAGTCAATGAATCCGTTCGAATTTCAAAATCTACAGTAGAAGGAGTCTCACGCATAAATGGATAACAAATATAGCGGATATCTTTTTTCATCTTTTTACCTCCTCTCCTCTCGTTTGCGAACTTTCCGACATACAATACTTAGTTAGTTAACAGCACAAAAAAACGCCACCCAAATTAGGGCGGCGTGATACCTATTTATCGAGAAAATAAAAAAGAAAAATAGAAACGTGCCGTACAATCCCTTAACTTCCGAAGAGTATCTATACGTTCAAGAAAAGGCTGGTCTCCTGGCTCATGCATCCATTTACTCTAAGAACCTTCCCATTGACTAATCAACAGTGGTATTTTTCTTATTTCATCAGCATTTACAGTTGCGGAAACAGCTTCGGATTTTAACCGAATTCCCAAATTAAGCTAACAAGTTAGCACCTTTTCCCTGCGAAAATTATTCACTTACCACCAGTGTACCATAGCTATCTCTCTAACTGTAACAACAATTTCACACATGAGAATTCCTCGTTTTTATGCTAATGTCAGTATATGAAAAAACTTATACCTCTTTTACTTTTACTTGTTGTTGTATTTTTGGCATCAGGACAAACAGCTGAACAGCAATCTATGCAGGAAGTTTTAAAGGCATGGCTACCTAACAAACCTTTAGAGTCTTTTCTTTCTATATTTCAAGTTCCATATTGGGGTATTCTCGTTTCGGTGGAAGAGCGTGGTTACTATGCATTTTTAGAATTTTTGATACGAAAAGGAACACATTTCGTTTATTTTGGAGTAATTGCTTTAGCCATCTATATTGCACTATCAAGAATTAAGTATCGAAAGGCCACTGTGGTCGTAATTACTATGTTTCTTGCCATCGCTGATGAATTTCGTCAATCTTTTACAAGCGGTCGGACTGCTTCCCTTCAGGATGTCATATTGGATACATCCGGGGCAATTGTTGCTATATTGTTACTAACATTATATCAGTGGTACAAACAAAGAAAAAACGTTGCACAGTAAAGTCAACGTTTTTTCTTTATAAGTAAAACTAAACCAAACGACATAACCGCAACGAATGTGAGAATCAAATTAACGGGAAGGATAGGCTTGAATATAACTTTTTTATCAGTAATCTCATATACCCCAATTGGCTTAATGGAAAAAATACCTCCGCCTCCTTCTCCTTGTCCAATTGACACAGCCTGCTCTTCATCCAATTGCCCACCACTTCCTCCTCCCACAAAATAGTTTACTTTGGCAACAGGTAATACCTGCTTATTCTCCATAACAATGGGCTCTCCGTAAACTAACGCAACATCCTTCTCACGAGAAAACTTTTCAAAAATAGAGCGTACTGGTGCTTGAAACATCGGATATTTCAGTTCTGGTTTTTTAGTCATAATAATTCCACCCTCTACTCTAAAATAAGTGACATATGCTGTTCTTCGTAATAATTATCCCCTATCTTTAATGCCATCTCTTCTGTACCAAATACTTTAAAACCTAATTGAAGATACAGATTCTTGGCTGCCTTATTGCTTGATACGACAGATAGGTTTATCTTTTGAATTTCTTCACTTTCTTTGGAATGTTCAATTGCCATCTCCATTAACGCCTTGCCAATACCTTTTCCTCGGGCCTTTGGACTAATATACATAGCGAAAATATTAGCTCTATGCCTCATCTTTAAAGTACTTTCTTGTAATAGAGTAACTACACCAATTAATGTATGTTGTTCGAAAGCTCCAAATGTATAATTTTCCTTTACTTTAAAATTATCTTTTACTCGTTCAATTGGATTGTCCCGTAGAATCGCTTCCTCATAGCTCGTGCCAAAAGCTTCTGGGCTATTTTGCAATGCTTCTAGTCTTAACTCCCAATACGCACTCGCATCTTTACCTACTAATTGTCTAAACTCCATTCTTATACCTCCAGGAAATATTTATCATTACATAATTCATGCGCAAAAAAAACAAAATCTCGACAAGCTTCTGCACGGAAACTTTCTGTATTAAATAATGACTCAGTTTGTCTAGATGAACGTATTCTTAGACCCTCCATCAATAAAGGTTTCCACCGTTCAGGCAACGTGTCTATTCCGTTTTCTAATGCTATTTTCTTTGAAATAATCTCTTTTTTATCTAAAGAGTAAAGAATTCTACAAATAGTTGTCGTAGCAAATTCCACCATTTCATCTGAAACTGAACCCCTTATTTCTTTCGCCTTACTGTACCAATATTCATTAATATTATATTTTAATGTGTTGAAGACATCTTCCCATTTAGTAGCAATGCCAAGTTCTATAATTGGTGTTCCTTGTAGTACATTTCCGTACTCCTTTAAAACCCACCAGGTTATATGATTAATATCCCAATGACCAACCTCTAGACTTCCATCCGAATAGTAAGGATAGGGAGCTAAGACACTATTTGTTTTCCCTATGTCGGCCTTTAAAATATACATTCCATCCATACGTGCTCCAAGGTTTTCATTTGTTAATTGAACATGAATATCGTCCAGAATTTCTATTTCCTTTTTATTTGCCGTTCGCTTCAATAACACAATAAAGTCAATATCGCTTTTCTCCTGTTCAAATGCTCCTATTGCAGTAGAACCATAAATATAGACTCCTTCAATTAAATCCTTAGTTAAATATGTGTTCAATAAATGCAAAAAGACTTGCATTAATTTATGTACCTCCTGTGGTAATGTTTGCTTCATGATTCACTCTCCTTTGAAATTATGTTCAAAATATGTACTAGGCTTCGAAATACCTACAAAATATGACATATAACACTATTGCTAATATTAAGTCTGATGTAAATTAGCGCTAATAGGATTGCAAAAAAGGAGCCCTTAAAATTATGCAGAAAAAAGTTGCTTGGATTACTGATACCGCCGCTTTATTAGACCCAACTTTCATTGAAAAACATAATATTTATGTCCTTCCTTTGAATATCGTATTTGAAGATGGTGCTTTTAAAGAAACAGTTGAAATGACGCATGACGAATTTTACGACAAGTTAAGCAAAGCAAAGGTTCATCCAAAAACTTCACAGCCTCCAATCGGTGAAATGGTGCAATTATATGAAGATTTAAAAGCAAAAGGATACGACTGTGCCGTTGCTGTTCACACATCCAGTGAGTTGTCAGGAACCTATAATAGTTCACAAACTGCTTCAAAAATGGCAAACTTTCAAGTGTATTCAATTGACTCTAAAATAGGATCATATCCAATGGTCAAAATGCTAGAAGTCGGTAAGCGTATGATGGAAGAAAATCACGACATAGAGGAGGTTGTTGCTCATATTGAAAATATGACAAATAACTCCGAACTTTCCTTTATACCATCCAGCTTAACGCAACTCCATAAAAGTGGTCGTGTATCTGGAACAAAAGCTTTTCTAAGTAACCTTTTAAATATAAAAGTTGTTATTTCCTTTGATAACGGAAAAGTTGTGATGAAAGAAAAGGTTCGTGCAGATAAAAGAGCGAAGAATTATGTAATGAATTTGCTACGAAACGACATGAAAATTTCCAAAGTTCCAGAAGTTGCGGTTATTAATTGCAACAATACGATTGATGCTAGAACTTGGAAAGAAGAATTGCTACAAGAATTCCCTAAACTAAAAGTAGTTGTTCTTCCTCTTAGTGCTTGTGTTGGAGTCCACGCTGGTGAAGGAACAACAGGACTTAGCTGGGTTAGATATTAAAGAGTTTGTGCTGCGGCACATTCTCTTTTTTCAATAAGGAACAAATTGCCGCATCACAAAAATATCCCTTTTCAAACGCTGATTGCCTTAAAACTCCTTCATATACAAAGCCTGCTTTTTCTAGTGTCTTTTTTGAGGCTAAGTTTTCGGGATCATAGAGTGCTTCAATTCGATTTAACTCCATTGCCTCGAAACCGTAACGTAAAACAGGCTCTAAAACCTCAGTCATAACCCCTTTTCGCCAAAACTCTGGTGTCACTTCAAAACCAACTTCTGCTTTAAAATGTTCCTTCTCCCAATTGTGATAACCACAGCTACCAATAATTTTATTGTCTTCCTTCGTAGCAATTCCCCAGCGAAACCCCTCTTTTTTATGGTATCGCTTTTGCCAGTTTTCTATTAATACTTTTGCTTCCCTTATGTCCTTAAACGTATTTAAGTCATAATACTTGGTGACCTCGTCTTGTGAAAAATAATGATATACGTCCTTTGCATCACTTATTTCAATTGGGCGCAATAAAAAACGTTCTGTTTCCAATCTTGGAAATCTTTTTTTATGGTTATCATATAGAAAAAAAACTACAGATTGTGCTATAACAAATAACCCCGTCAGTGAACTTATAGATATACTAACCCAGACCTGGTCCGCAATTTTCCCGTTCCCAATTGGCCCTACTCTCGGCTGATACATAGAATAGATGCCCCATACATTACCAACTAGAATAGCAAGACCCCCAAATAACAATAACCACTTTCTCATAACTACCTCCTTACTCTGTCTTTATTCATTCGTTATAAAGTATGGAAACTCCTTTTCAATAATGTGAATACTTGTGCTCTTTTGAGTTATTAAGACAATTGGTACAGTATTTATTCACTTAAAGCTTATTTAGAATTGTCTATCCAGAAGGAGCAACAAACATTTATAGTAGCAGAGTTTAATTGCTGCACTCTAGGGCTATTTGTCTCCTCTTTTCAATTCCTCTATAAAAGCTGAAATACTCATCTCACCTAAAATACCTACTTTGTGTTTGCGAACAGAAACTGCATTATTTTCTCTTTCTTGATCGCCTACAATGAGCATATAAGGATGCTTTTGCATAGCCGCTTCACGTATCTTCAAGCCAATTTTTTCTACCCGATTGTCTACCTCCACTCGATATCCCTCTTGTTCTAGCTGTTGCTTTACCTCCTCCGCATACTCAATATGCGCATCGGCAATGGGTAATACCTTGACCTGGATTGGGGATAACCACAGCGGAAAGCTACCTTGAAAATGCTCCAACAAAATAGCCATGAATCGTTCAACGGATCCATAAATCGCACGATGGATCATAATTGGTTGTTGTAATTGATTGTTCTCGTCTATATACTGGCAACCAAACTTCTCAGGCATTTGAAAATCAAGTTGAATAGTCCCACATTGCCAACTACGTCCCAAGGCATCTAAAATATGAAAATCAATCTTCGGACCATAAAATGCACCATCTCCCTCATTTATTTGATATTCTACCCCCTTACTCTGAAGAACAGTTTCTAATGCTAGCTCTGCTTTACCCCACGCCTCTACTGACCCCATATAATTCTCTGGGCGCGTAGATAGCTCTACTTTATAGCTAAAGCCAAATTCTGAGTAAAATTCATCTACAAGATCTAGCACCTTTGCTAATTCACTTTCAATCTGCTCCTCCAAAACAAATAGATGAGCATCATCCTGAGTAAATGCTCGAACTCGTAATAATCCATTCAAAGACCCTGATAATTCATGGCGGTGGACCAGACCAAGTTCCGCATATCGAATAGGCAGCTCTCGGTAGCTTCTTCGTTTGCTATTAAAAATTAAGACAGCTCCTGGGCAATTCATTGGTTTAATCGCATACTTTTGATCATCTACGTCTGCAAAATACATATTTTCATGGTAGTGATCCCAATGCCCTGATTTTTCCCAAAGCTCCTGCTTCATCATAATGGGAGTTTTAATCTCTTGATAGCCTGATCGTTGATGCTTTTCTCTCCATAGATTTTCAAGTTCATTTCGCAGTATCATCCCTTTAGGTAGATAAAACGGCATACCAGGTGCTTCTTCCATCGACATAAACAGTTCTAATCTCTGCCCTAAATTTTGATGATTAACTCTTTCTTCTGATTTAACTGACATTTTAATTCCTCCAATTTAATTAAATTTCACCTAAAAAAAGACCACACCCATCCCAGTAAAGGGACGAGTGTGGTCGTGGTTCCACCCTAATTTGCAACACAAATAGATGCTTGCTCTCATATAAGATAACGGTTTCCCGATTATGGATAATTACATAAATGCGTTCCCCATAATTGCTCCAAGGTGGTAAATCATTCGCTTTTCTTTAAGGGCTTTCAGTCGGTGACCCCATTCTCTGGTAAGAAAATTTTAAATAATTCATGTCCTTTTCTTCGCTTGAATATTAAATTATCATTTTTTACTGACTTTCCATAATACAAAAAGACCACACCCATCCCGGTAAAGGGACGAGTGTGGTCGTGGTTCCACCCTAATTTGCAACACAAATAGATGCTTGCTCTCATATAAGATAACGGTTTCCCGATTATGGATAATTACATAAATGCGTTCCCCATAATTGCTCCAAGGTGGTAAATCATTCGCTTTTCTTTAAGGGCTTTCAGTCGGTGACCCAATTCTCTGATAAGAAAGTTAAAATGATTCATGTCCTTTTCTTCGCTAGTTACTAATTATTTTTTTTAGTATATGCAACAAAATGGAAATAGTCAACATTACTTTTTTTATTTCTTTACAGTATTTCGTTTTGCCAATTGCTGTAACGGATCCCAAACTCCATTAAACGGAGGAGCATATGCAAGGTCAAGATCCAATAACTCAGAAAAGGTCATTTGATGATAAAGAGCTGTTGCTAATACATCAATTCTTTTATCTACACCATTTCCACCAATAATTTGGCCACCTAAAAGTTGTTGGTCACCAACACTGTAGATCAGTTTTATATGCATCGTTTCCTTGCCCGGATAATAGCCTGCGATGTCCGTTGATTCCTGAACATGGACTTCATATGAAATACCAAGCTTTTTTGCTTCTTTCTCTGATAAACCTGTTTTTCCAAGTGCCAAATTAAAAAATTTCATGATGGATGTGCCAACTATACCTTTAAACTCTGTCCGTTGACCAATCATATTTAATCCGGCAATTCTCCCTTGTTTATTTGCAGTAGTTCCTAGAGGGATATAATCATTCAATTCTTTAATACGATGAAAATGAGTTGCACAATCTCCCGCCGCATAAATACTATCTAAATTCGTTTCTAAATGATTATTAACTACAACTGCCCCATTTAGTTGCATTTCAATGCCAGTTCCCTTTAAAAATTCAGTTGTTGGTTTAACTCCGACAGCCACTAAGACTAAGTCAGTTGGATAACTCCCTTTGTCTGTTATAACCGTATTTACCCGATTAACTCCCTTTAACGATTGAACTTCTTCATTTAATAATACTTCTATATTATTTTCCTTTGCATGCTCATGTATAAAAGATGCTACATCGTTATCAAATATACCAGCAAGCTGATTGCTTCTTTGAATAATTCGCACCTTTTTCCCAATACCCACAAAGTTCTCTGCCATTTCTAGCCCGATGTATCCCCCACCAATTATTGTAACTTGCTGGACATTTTCTAAATCTGAGATAATCGCCTCTGTATTTGGAATCGTTTTAATCGTATGAATCCCTAATAAATGACCACCATCCCATTTTGGGATAACTGGGGTCGCACCAGTTGCTATAAGTAAACGATCATAATTTAATATAAAATTTTCCCTAGTTTGTAAGATTACCCCTGATACAGTTTTATTTATGTGATCCACCTTCGTCACTTCGTATCCTGTTTTTGCATCAATCCCATACTTACTTCGGAACATTTCTACACTTCGAGCTATTACATCTGTTGAAGAAGGAACATGCTTTCCGACTACATAGGGTAATCCACACTGCCCATAGGAATAGATATGCCCTTTTTCTAGCGTTGTAATCTGAGCGTCTGGATCGTTACGTACAATTTCCATAGCTGCACTCATCCCAGCTGCATCTCCACCGATTATTACATAATGCATGAAATTTCCCCCTCTGCTTTTGCTTCTCCTCAGTATCTGTAAACCTCTGTCTATATTATACACAAAGAAAAATGGTCAAAGGTTATCTCACTAACACTATATAATTTATATTCTATGTAAAATGGGCATGTCCTAATAGTTGGACATGCCCACTTGATATTTATACTGCTCTGTTCCAGAATCGATGCGTAGCAATAGCTTTTAAGAAACTGTCCACGAAACTTTTCCCAGATTCTTTGGAGAGTACACCAGCTTGACCAGTAAAGTGAAGATTGTCGACTAGTTGCTCACCACTAAATGTAGCGCCAATCGGTTTAAAATGTGCATAAGCTTCCTTGATGAAATACGTAGCCTCTTTTTCAAACATAGCTGTTTTACCATGTAAACTTGCTACATATACCGCATCAAATAATACCGAATCAGCTGTTAAGAAAGTATGGTCTACTGGCAGCAACGTCCCATCAGCTCCAACAACTGATCCATGATGATCACTCACTATTTCTGGCATTGTTCCGCCTGCTTTTAAATCTGCTAGAATTGTAGGTAAATCCTCTTCAAACCCTTCTCCAACTAAAACAGCTATTTTTCTAGTATGTGGCTTCATAAAAGTATTTAACTGACTAAGTGCCGGGGAAGATTTTGTAGTAGTTGTAGTACTCACACCTTGCACTACAAGTCCTAAATTTTCCGCTACCTTATTCGATAAATCCAAATCAACTTTCGCGAACATCTCTAGAACTTGTTGACGAACAGTCAATTCTTTACACTTACCAAGTTCGAAACTAAATGCGCTAATAATATGTTCTTTTTCTGGATTACTCATGCTATTCCAAAATAACTTAGCTTGCGAAAAATGGTCTTTAAAGCTCTCACTTCGTGCACGAACTTTTCGAGCATCTATCTTCTCCTGATAATGCGAATACCCACCTTCAGCTTCACTAACAGGTATCGGAGTATTCCCAGCAAGAGAGTTTTTATGATAGCTCACTCTTCCCACATTAATCGATTGTCTTCCATATCCATCACGCTGGTTATTGTGGAATGGGCAAACAGGTCTGTTTATCGGTAGCTCATGAAAATTAGGACCACCAAGACGGATTAATTGTGTATCTGTATAAGAAAATAATCGTCCTTGAAGTAGTGGATCATTTGAGAAATCTATTCCTGGTACAACACTTCCTGGATGGAACGCAACTTGCTCAGTTTCAGCAAATACATTATCTACGTTACGATTTAATGTCATCTTCCCTAAAATTTTTACTGGTATCTCTTCCTCTGGCCATAGTTTAGTAGGATCCAAAATATCAAAATCAAATTTAAATTCGTCTTCCTCTGCGATAAGTTGGACTCCAAATTCATACTCAGGATAATCCCCATTATCAATCGCATCATATAGGTCACGACGATGGAAATCCGGATCTTTCCCATTTATCTTTTGTGCTTCATCCCATACAACTGAATGGGTACCAAGTAGTGGTTTCCAATGAAATTTTACAAAATGGGATTTACCTGCCTCGTTAATGAAACGAAATGTATTTACACCGAACCCTTCCATCATACGAAAGCTACGTGGTATAGCCCTATCTGACATTGTCCACATGATCATATGTGCCGTCTCCTGATTGTTAGCAACAAAATCCCAAAACGTATCATGTGCAGTCGCAGCCTGCGGAATTTCATTGTGTGGCTCTGGCTTTATAGCATGCACCAGGTCTGGAAATTTAATAGCATCTTGAATGAAAAAGACAGGAATATTATTTGCTACTAAATCATAATTTCCTTCTTCCGTATAAAACTTAGTAGCGAATCCTCTAGCATCGCGAGCTAATTCACCAGATCCACGTGAACCTGCCACAGTAGAAAACCTTACAAACACTGGAGTCTTTGTGCCAGGTGTTTGTAAGAACTTTGCCTTCGTAAATTCACTTGCTGATTCGTATAATTCGAATTCCCCATGAGCTGCATAACCTCTAGCATGTACTACTCTTTCTGGTATGCGCTCATGATCAAAATGCGTCATTTTTTCACGAAAATGGAAATCTTCTATCAAAGTAGGACCTCGTTCTCCTGCTTTTAGAGAAAATTCATCTTCAGATATTTTTAGTCCTTGATTCGTAGTCAATGCTTGTCCTTGATCGTCCACACGGAATTTTTCTAATTGTTCATCTTTGCTATTTCCAGTTACTTTCTTATCCAAACAAACTCCTCCTCTACTTATATCTACACTATTGTTTATACCCTGAATGACAGTTCAAAAACCCCTAAAATAGAATCAAACACTTAATTCATACTAAATCGATAAGAATTACTATTGACTTCTTGCAGATTAAGTAGTACGATTATTCCCACAACTCCATACTACTTATTAAGAGAAGCTGAGGGACTGGTCCGATGATGCTTCAGCAACCGCCACTTCTATGGTATGGTGCTACTTCCAGCAAGAAACTTGAGAGATAAGTGTACATAAAATTACTTACTCTTTTGATTTTCAAAAGGGTTTTTTATTTGCATTTAAAACCAACTTAACACATAGGAATAATTAAAATCAAAAGGAGACGACAACTGTGAATAACTTGTACATCAAAACGGAAAAACAGCAGTATTGGATCAATCAGTTATATGAGTTAGAAGAAAAATTTAAAAGTAAATCCGCCGAAATTGATGAACAATCTATTTTTCCAAAAGAAAACGTGGATGATTTGATCAATATCGGATATGCAAGCCTTACACTACCCGAATCGTATGGTGGTAATGGATTTTCTGTATACGATATGGTTCTTTTACAAGAAACACTTGCTAGCTTTGATGCCAACACAGCCCTATCAGTAGGTTGGAGCTTAGGTGTTGTTGGTGAACTATTTGAAAACAAACTTTGGAAAAAAGAGAAACTCGACTTTTTTGCAGCAGAAGTATTAAATGGCGCACTCATAAATCGTTCTGTCAGTGAAGCTCAAACTGGAAGCCCAACGCGTGGGGGTAGGCCTGGAACTATAGCCATAAGAAAAGGAGATTCTTGGGTACTAAATGGACGTAAAATATTCACGACCGCATCCCCTGTACTATCCTACTTTTTAACATCTGCATGGATTGAGGAAAAAGAAAAAGTTGGTTTCTTCCTTATTCCTCGCAATACAGCTGGCCTTTCCATTGAAGAAACCTGGGATGTTGTATCCATGCGAGGAACGAGTAGTAATGACTTAGTATTGAATAACGTAATCGTTCATGAGTCAAATCTAGTAGAGCTCCCCGAGTTCGCAAGTGGTGGAAAGATTAATGGGTGGCTATTACATATACCAGCGACCTATCTCGGAATCGCACAGGCAGCAAGAGACTACGCAGTACAATTTGCCAATACCCATTCACCAAATAGCTTGAACGGATCTATTGCACAGCTGCCAAACGTTCAACAGCTTTTAGGAGAAATAGATTTAGAGCTTACGAAGGCAAGATTAGTCATTTATGGAGTTGCTACTTCCTATGACAATGATGTTACAAAAGAACTACTTTCTAATGAAGTAAGCGTGGCAAAGCATATAGTCACTAATTCAGCCATCACTATTGTTGATAAAGCAATGCGTTTAGTTGGTGCCAAAAGCTTACAGCGAACTAATCCACTACAACGCTATTATCGAGATGTCCGAGCGGGACTACATAATCCTCCTATGGATGATATGACTATTAAGAAACTAGCACTTTCAGCGTTAGAAGAAGTAAATAATAAAAACTTAGTAAAAGGATAAGGAGAATGAACATGAATAAGTATTTTAAATTAGTGGCGGTTGGTTTAGTATCCATAACTTTTTTAGCGGCTTGTAGTTCCGGGGAGGCTTCTACTTCATCAGAAGGTGGTGATGTTCGCAAAGTAAAAGTAGCATATGACATGGCCTCTAAACCTATTTCATGGTTGGATGACAACGGAAACGCCACTGGATATGATGTAGAAATTATGAAACTAGTAGATGAACTACTACCTGAATATGAATTTGAATATGTAGGGACTACAAGTGATGATCTATTAATCGGGGTAGAGCAAGGCAAGTTTCAGGTTGGTGTGAAAAATGCTTTTTGGACAGAGGAACGCACAGAAAAATTTATTTTCCCCAAGGAATTCCTTGGTTTAAGTAGTGCAGGTCTCGTATTGAAAAAAGAAAATGAGCATATTAAATCGTTAGAGGATTTTGCAACTGCTGAATATTCTTTAGCACCGATTGCCGCAAATAATGCGCAGTATACTGTAATTGATGAATACAACAAAGCAAATCCTAATAACCCTGTAAAACTAGATGCAGGTGATGCATTTACCGTGGATGTAATCCAATGGGTCAATGAGGGGCGTGTTGACGGCGGAGTAATAATTGAAGGACCATTCCAAAAACAGGTTTTAGATGAAACTGGTCCTTACTATAATCTAAAAGATGAAGTTGTTTACAATGAATTTGCAGTTATCAAGACATGGCCATTATTCAACAAAAAAGAGCAAGAATTTGCAGATGCTTACGATAAAGCTATTAAGCAATTACAAGAAGAAAAGAAAACAAATGAACTCAGTACAGAGTTCTACGGTCGAGACCTTTTTGAAGTGTTAGACCAAGTTGAAAGATAATTGTTAGATTCCTATAACGTAAAACAACAATTAGTAGGGTTTTCTTCACCCCACCTTATTTTAGGAGTTTTACGGGCAGTTGTTCCACCTATAAGTAGTTACTATAGAATAAAGCCTTGGATTGGAAGTGTCACTGCCCGTTTATTCGGGATAGAGGCTGCCTGGCGCAGGATGCACAGGTAGCCTTTAAAATATCATAGGGGGAATAATGCACAATATGGAAAAATACTTTGATGTATCGTACATATGGAACTCACTTCCGATATTGCTTCCATTTTTAAAAGTAACTTTTGTCGTTGCTGGATTATCCATTATTTTCGGTACTTTTTTTGGTTTGATTCTCGCTATGATGAAGCTTGGAAAGAGTAAAATTGCTCAAAAAATAGCAAACTTCTATATAACGATTTTAAGATGTACACCATCTATCGTACTACTGTTTTTAGTGTATTACGGTGTACCTGCTTTAGCCGATAACTTCGGTTTATATTTACATGATTTAAATACAGCAGTATTTGTCGTCATTACCTTCACCTTACAATTCGCAGCTATCATGGCAGAGGTTATTAGATCAGCCTATGAGTCCATAGAAAAAGGTCAATTTGAAGCTGCTGTTAGCGTTGGTTTAAGTCCCTTTCAAGCATATAGAAGAATCATTTTCCCACAAGCACTTGTAGTTGCACTTCCTAACTTCGGAAATGGCCTTATCGCATTACTTCAAGAGGGGTCACTTGCATATACTATCGGTCTAATCGATATCGTTGGGAAAGCCAATTTAATCATTGCAGCAAACTATAATACACATGCATTAGAGATATTTATCGCGCTTGCACTAGTTTACTGGATTTTATCCATACTTATCGAAAAGTTCTTTGGAAAGCTTGAAAAAGTATTTAGCAAAGGAAAGCATACAATTAACACAAATTAAGGAGTGTAAATAATGTCGGAAGGTTTAAATTATACATTTTTAATCGATACATTCTTCATTGCATTATCCGGTGTACCAATTACGCTTCTCGTTACCGTTGTAGCTTTGCTTATTGCACTACCTTTAGGCTTTTTATTGGCTTTAACACGTATCAATCAAGTGCCTGTATTAAACTGGTTCTCAAGAATATACGTTTCCTTCGTAAGAGGTACACCGATTATTATTCAAATTTTCATCGTTTATGCGAGTGTCCCCTTAATACTTTCCTTGTTTTTTGAGAGGTATAATCTCAACATAAACGTCTACGATATCAACCCTATTTGGTACGCTTTTATCGTATTCTCTTTCAGCACTACAGCTATATTGATAGAAGTATTTAGATCGGCTTTAAGCACGGTCAACAAAGGACAGCTAGAGGCAGCTCAATCAGTTGGACTTTCAAATTTCCAAGCCTACCTTAGAATCGTAATACCTCAAGCGTTGGTCGTAGCATTACCTAATATTTGTACAGCTACCGTGAATCTAATAAAAGCTACATCACTTGGATATGCAATGTCCTTACAAGAAATCACATTAAAAGCGAAGGTAGCGGCAAATGTAGGCTATAACTATGTGGAAGCTTATATAGATATTTTTCTTGTATATATAATTTTGTGTAGCCTTGTCGAATACGGATTTAAATTATATGAAAAACGTCTACGCAGATACAAATATGTGAGCGCTTAAGGAGGATTATCAAATGTTAACGATCAATGAAATTCATAAATCATTTGGGAAGAATGAGATATTAAAGGGAGTAGATTTAACTATTGATAAAGGTGATGTAGTAGTTATTCTCGGTCCAAGTGGCTCTGGAAAAACGACATTATTACGCTGCATTAACTTTTTAGAAAAGGCCGATAGTGGTATGGCAACTTTTGGGGAGTTGCAAGTAAATTTGCATGATGCCTCTAAAAAAGATATCCACACCATCCGACAAAAAACAGCTTTCGTATTTCAAAATTATAATTTGTTCAACAATAAAACTGCCTTAGAAAACGTGACGGAGGGTCTTGTCATTGGTCGTAAAATACATAAAACTAAAGCTACTGATATTGGTAAAAAAGCGCTAGACAAGGTTGGTTTATCAGACAAATATAATTCCTACCCAAGTCAGCTTTCCGGTGGTCAACAACAGCGTGTTGGGATCGCACGAGCAGTAGCATTAAATCCTGATATTATTCTATTTGATGAACCAACCTCTGCATTAGACCCTGAATTGGTTGGGGAGGTACTAACGGTTATGAAAAATATCGCCAATGAAGGTACTACTATGTTAGTTGTCACACATGAAATGTCCTTTGCAAAGGATGTTGCAAACCGAGTTATCTTTATGGATGGCGGAGTAGTAGTTGAAGAAGGTACCCCTCATGATATTTTCATAAGTCCAAAAGAAGAACGCACTAAGAAATTCTTAAAACGTGTGTTACCAGAGGATTATACATTTTATATTTAGCACAATAAGAGCTGGTCTTCTAAGAACAGAAAAGCAGATATGCCGTTGATTTCCACTTTATATCGACGAATAATTGGATATAAAACCGCCTAAATATACATGTTTTATCTTAAAATAAATAAGGATGAAATAGACTCCGATAAAAGGAAATCTACTTTCTTCTTTCATGATAAAATAGTATTCCTAACCGGACAGACGGTTTTATCCCTCTATTAACTTTGACTATTCTTATTGTCTAAGCTAGAGGCTATGCAAAACCTTTTAGTAGAATACCACTCACTTAAATGATTGTAGTGAAATGTGGCGACTCCAGCGGGATAAGCGAGAAAGTTGGGACCCCGCAGGGAGCGTAGTGAAGACATTGGCCAAACTTTATTTGGTCAATGTCTTTGCGACGAGTAACCGCAGGAGCATATGTTTTCAACGAGTAGGCTCGACTTCGCCCGCGGAGGCCAACAGGATGTTGGTCACAAAGGCTTTGCCACAGGACGTGGCGCACTTAGCCTTTGTTCTCCACATGTAACAGAAATCACTGTATTATTTATTCTTTAAAGTCCCATGAATCCAGTGTTCACGGTATATTTTTGTATATACTTATTATCTAAGAAGCGGCGGAAAATGACTAATTCATTTTCCGCCGCTTTTATTCGTGAATATTAATTTAGCCCATAATATTATAGCCAGAATCTACGAAGATGACCTCACCTGTTACACCACTTGATAAATTACTTAATAACGCAACGGTCATATCGCCTACTTCTTGTTGAGTAACGTTCCGTTTTAACGGAGACTTTTCTTCAATTTGGTGCAAAATCGTATTGAAAGAAGAGATTCCTTTTGCAGCTAGTGTTCGAACTGCCCCAGCGGAAACAGCATTTATACGTACATTATTTTTCCCTAAGTCCAAAGCCAAGTACTTAACAGAGGCTTCGAGAGACGCTTTAGCGATACCCATTACATTGTAGCCTTCTAGTACACGTTCAGCCCCTAAGTACGTCATTGTTACGATAGATCCACCTTCGGTCATAAAAGGCGTTGCTTCTCTAGCTGCAGCAATAAGCGAATAAGCACTTGTATCTTGTGCAAAAGCATAACCCTCTCTTGAAGTTTGTAAAAAATCACCTTTTAAATCCTCTGCATGTGCAAAGGCAACGGAGTGAACTACACCATGGATTACTCCAGCTTCCTGTCCAATTTGTTGAAACGCCGCCTTAATACTATCATCGCTATTTACATCACATTCTACTATTAGTTTTGCCTCTAAACTATTATCTTTCAATAATTTTTCTATTTTTCCAAGGGAACGTTCTTTACGGTATGTAAAGATAACATTTGCCCCTACTTCAAATAATGACTTCGCAACTCCCCATGCAAGGCTACGCTCATTCGCAACACCCATAACAACAATATTTTTATCTTTTAATTGAATTAAGTCTCTCATATATACCTCCACTTTATTATTCAGATATATTATACCTGTTATTAGCACCTGGTTATTATTTTAATCATACCATAAACTCTCCTGATTGTACTAAACCATTTTGTGTTTTTCCCTGTCATCTGGTTGTAATATTTGCAAAGAAACTGTAAACATTCTACCTGAGTCTTCTAAATGTAAGGGTTTTAGTTGTAATAAAAGTGAAGTGGATTTATTTCCCACGCGGTCTCATTACTTTTACATGCTAAAATCAAGGGGCAAAAGATTCTAGGAGGTAAACGATGAAAAAACAATTAATTATCACTACATTAACAGCCGTAATCGGTTTAAGTACAATAAGTGGAATTGCTCCTGCTGATCGTCTTGAATACAAAGCCTCGGCTGCCACAATAAATTCTCAAAATAACCAGCAAGCAGTAGAAGCTAAAGCAGACCAATTAATACAAACAGCAAAAAGTTTAATAGGCAAGTCTACGTATAGCAATACGGAGTACAAGCCTACAAATCCATACAAATTTTCATGTGCAACTTTTCTTATGTATATATTCGAAAAAAATGGAGTTGACTTAGCTACATACAACGAAGATTATATGATGAAACAAGGTACTTATGTAGCAAAAGATCAATTGCAAAAAGGGGATTTACTTTTCTTTGATAGCAGAGGAGGAAATATTCCGAATCATGTCTCCATCTATATAGGCGACAATAAAGTCATTCATATGGCAGATCCTAAACAAAATATTGTCATTTCTGATTTAGATAGTAAGACGTACTATAAAGACAATTATATTACAGCACGAAGAGTACTGCCTACACTACTACCTTCAAACCCAGCAACTAAAGGGGATAGTATTGTTAGCAACGCTTATAGTTTAAAAGATAATGTGACAATGGGAACTGTCAATAATCCAGCTTCCCAACGTTTTACTGCCACTGGATTTGTAGACTATGTATATAAAACAAACGGAGTAACTTTAGGTTCTACAAATATTAAAGATTTAATGAAAAAAGGATCGACCGTTTCAAAAGCTAACTTGAAGAAAGGTGATCTCGTATACTTTAATAGTGTTGAAGGATCTAGCAATCCAACAATTGTAGCAATCTATGCAGGAGATCATCGTATCATTGTCCCTAATTCAAGTGGTATCACATCAAGAGTTTTATTTGTAGATTATTACGATAAGCATTATATTACTGCAAAGCGAGTTTACTCGGAAAGTGCATCCACTAATGTGACAACTCCTCAAATAGATACTACCGATACCAATGTATCAGCTCCAAAGGAAACAACGACGTTGCCAGCTGATAGTATTGTAAGTTTCGCTAATAATCTTATTGGTAAAGTAAAATTTGGATATGGATATAATGAAAGCTCTTTAACTTTTACAAGTGCCGGCTTTACGTATTATGTATTTAAAGAACATGGGATCGATCTTAAAGATAAATTAGCAAGCAGACAAGCGCAAGTAGGTACTGCAGTTTCAAAAACCAATATCCAAAAAGGAGATCTTTTGTTTTTCTCTACCGATAATGGCGGGAAAAATATTACACAAACAGGGATTGCCACTGGAAATAACGAATATTTAAGTCTTACTACAAAAGGTAGTATTATAAAAGAAAAATTAGACTCAACCTTTGCTCAGCAAAACTACGTAACAGCACGCCGAGTAGTTAAATAAACTGTAATCTGAATTAATTAAAATCCTTATAATTTTTAAGAACAAAATTTGTACCTAATTAGTGTACATCTTTATATACTTTCTAAGAAAAGCATTCTTCTCTCTCGAGATGAATGCTTTTTTAAAGCTGCATATTATCTTATACATATCATTCTTTCTTTAAACTATTTGCGAAGTCAATCATGGAACGACTTGACATCGGACCCTTTATCAATAAAATCGCTTGTGAATCTAACTTTGGCTGTAAGACTTTCATTACCCCTTGTATATCCTTAAAAATATGGACATTGGCTTTCGTACCATCTTCTATCGCCTTTCTAGCAATTTCTTCTGCTTTGCTTCCTATAGTTATCAAACTATGAATATCCCTTTTTGCAACAAGGCTACCGATTTCTGCATGATACTTTTTTTCAAAGTTTCCTAATCGATTAATATCACCGAGTACTAAAATAACGTTTTTATCTACCCCAATTGTATCTAATACATTTAATGCTGCCTCAACGGAAGTAGGATTATTTGTCCATGTATCATCAATTATTGTACTTCCACCAATTCCATTTGAAAATTCAAGGTGTCTGGTCATATTTTGAAATGTCGCTAGACGAGGAATCGCATCCTCCAAATCCATCCCCATTACGTGAATAGCTGCAAGCGCAGCAAGTGCATTATAAACCTGATGTTCTCCGTATCCAGAGATGAAAGCTTTAAATGTTTTATTTGAAAAATGAAAAGAAAAACTCATGCCCTTATTTGTAAACTTTACATCCGATGCTCTGAAATCAGATTTTTGACTACTTCCAAAGTAAATAATTTTCCCCTTAAAATTACGTAATGATACTTTCTTCGTATTTATATCATCTGCGTTTATGATTAGTGTACCGTCTTTTGACACTCCATCTACTATTTCTGACTTAGCTTTTATATACCCTTCGAGATTACCACAACCATCTAAATGATGAACGCCAATATTAGTAATTATCCCAATTGTCGGCTGATAAATCATACACTGATGTTTTATATTACCCGAGTTACCCAATCCAAGCTCAAAAACTGCCGCTTCGGTTCGGTCATTGATACCCACCAAATAAGGTAGGGATTGCCTTGGTTCGTTCTTACTGCTTATAGATGCATGAACATTCCTATCTTCACTTAGTATATGTTTAATCATTTCCTTCGTCGTCGTTTTACCACATGTACCTGTTATAGCTACAACTGGAATGTGAAAAAGTTTTCGATAATAATCCATGAATCCCCAATATGCTTGCACGAGACTTTTAACTTTTATTACTGTAGTATTTGACATTGCACCTTTCATTTCCTCTTTAGGTTTATCGGTAATCACAAGAGATGGTCCCTTATTATCTATTTCTTGCCAGTTTATAGAATCACTTCTGCTAACAAACATTAACGTATTTCGTGTCGTAAGTTCGTGTCGTTTATAATAGATAGCATTTCTGACATACCAAAGTTCAGAACCACTTATTAGCTCACCTTGGATTAAACCCCTAATCTCTTTTACTTGTAAAGACTTCAATAAAATTCCTCCTCTCTCAAGTTTTATATGGGCTATACTTACGTGTAAATCTCATTCACCATTCTGCAGTTTCCTAATTTCTACAATTTTTCTCCAAATGGATTTGCCATCTAGGATTTGCAAATTCGTTAATTCCATGAGTATTATTTACTTCAAAAATAATTGGTTTAGTTTCGGCATTTAACCCCAAATCAATTCTGTATTCTCTAGAAGGATACTCTGAAGCTATAACTTGAGCTGCTGAAATAGAGATTTCCTTAATACTCTCGACCAATTCCTTCTGTTCTATTTCATTCAATTGCCAATGAGGCCATTAGCATTTTCAAGAAATATACCAACTTTCGTTTTCCTCTTTTATAAAGTTCATTTTTTTCTATTATTTATTTTCAATATATTCATATATACATTTTGGTCTTTATGTTCTTTGAACATCGTTAGGTCGGGGACATAATTCCCTTCAATAATCCATATGTCTCCTTCATCAGTAATCCCAACATCAAATCCAATAATCTTCAAACCTATATTTTTTTTATCCAGTTGATTTGCAGCCGACAGACAAACTTCATCTATTTTTTTATGAAAAGCTTCACTATTTTTTGAAAGAATAGTGGAATCTTGTATAGCATCCTCTAAAGTAAGTAGCTTCTGAGCAGCATTCGTAACAATAAAACCTTTCCCAGCCAGTTTTACTATTTTGCCCGTTACGTTCCATCCGGATTCATACTTTTGAGTAATTACTCTAACGTCCAATGAACATTCGTCAATTGTAGCCAATTGTACTTTTTCTTGGATGATATAATCCTTATTAGAGGTGTAAATAGTATCCATAGCATATTTATAAATTTCATCTATATTTGGTTTAGTTATAGTGCTAATACCAGAATGAATTTCATACGATTGATGCTGTGTTCTTTTTATTTGTACAACTCCTAACCCATGCTGGCCATTACAAGGCTTAATAATAACTTCATTGTATCTTTTTACATAACCCCTAAACGTTGAACTCGTTAGTAAATCCGTCTTTGGTATTAAGGATCCTCTAAGTGATTGATACTGATCCCACTTACTAATTGAAAAATGAAGGATTGCTTCACAGATTCCTATGTTCTTCTTATCATCAGTGATAAACTCAACTACAATCGTATTACAGGTTGGAAAGGACTTTCCAAGTTTATTGGCAACGATATAAGAAAGTCCTTTGTATTTTTCAAAAAAGTACTGCTGAGTATTTGTTATAAGAATCTTGGAGTCTGAACATTTCGTTATAGAAGTTACACACCAATTAGAAGTAGAATTTTTACGATGGACAGTGACAAAGAATTGGTAAGGGGTCCTTGCAGGTTGAAGAGGTTGAATAATATAATATTTTTGTTTTATTTCATATTGGTTTATATACTCAAACATATCTTCCTTATTGGTTATAGTGATTATTTTATTTGTCGATTTAATTTGATATTTATTATTTACGAAAGAAATTATAAGATTTCCAGGACCATAAGAAGGTTTTACAACAACAGTATTATACTGATCCAAAAGGGAGAAAAGTTCTTGTCTGGAAAATAGAACCGTTTTCACTAGGTGTTTTTGCAATCGTTTTTCTTTTTGTAATAGTTTATATTGACTAAGTCTTCCCCTACTTACTCCCATTTTGTACGCCTCCTTAATATTGATACTTTTATATCCTATTCAGTAAAAAAACTTCCCTCTAGTTATTTTTTGAATTTAAAAAGTAATATACAGGCGTCAATGTCAGAAGGGTTTAGCGTAAGACCTACACTTGCTCCAAAAACCCTTGGTAATAATCACCAAGGGTTTTTGAAATTATAGTTCCTGACAGCCTAAAGCTATAATGGAACCTTGTTCAACTGGAGCAGCTCCATTCTGGTCAAAGAAACCAGTTATTACGAAGCTTTGGACAACATCAACCGCCGCTGAAGCAACTTGATCTCTAAACACTGCTTCAAATGGAAATTCCTCTCCATTTACGATTCCTGTACCGGTTACCGTTACTTCACAATTCTGACCTTCTCTTCTACATACAACAGAAGTTATTTCATTGGCCGTAAAAGTGAAATTATTTTGGTTTGGAGTTTCTGTATCTTCAAAGACTAAAGAAAGTGTAGAATTGGTCAATCTCGTTACACAAACATTCGCTAGGTACGTGAGGTTACCTTCAATCGTACCAGTCTGTCCGTTAAATCTAACGTTATTATCTTCAGAAAATGCATCCACTAATACTCCACAAGGACAAATTGTTCCCATCCCCTTCCCTCCTTTCACAAAGAATATTGTAAGATATGAATACCAATACTATTATGGCAAGGCGGTTTGTCCATTTACTTTATATAATTCGCCCCGATAAAAAGATTTATCTATTTTTTCCTTAACTTAGCAGCTAATTCTATTATAGGCTTCGTATACATATCACCTTTAATAAGAATTATTGTATCGGCATCTGCAATCTCATTTAATAAACCATAAACAAGTGTACTATTATTAAATTTATAGACTGGGGAATTTAAACCTAATTTTACTGCATGATCAGCAATGATACTTGCATGATAGCCAATCGTGATTAATACATCAACCCCATTTTGATAAACAATTTTTCCAGCTTCTTCATGAATAACATAGCCCCAAGACCCTAAATCTGTAATCGTTCCAATTACCGCTATTCTTTTTTTCCTTAATTTCACTTCATTGAGCACCTTTAAAGCTGCATCCAATGATGTCGTTGTAATACTCCATGTATCATCTAATATGATAGATCCATTGATCCCATCTACTATCTGAAGCTGTTTATTATACTTCTTAAATGATTTCAACCTTTTTGCAGCTTCCGGGATACTTACACCCATTTCATTAACCGCAGCAAGTGCAAAAAGAGCATTGTAAACCTGATGCTCACCAAATCCGGGTACAAAAACTTGATAATTTCTATTTTTGTGCTGAACACTAAACTGCATTCCATCTTTAGAGTATTCACTATTAGTAATTTTAAAGTGGCAATATGAGTTTCTCCCAACCCTGATTATTTTACCTAAGAACTTTTTTACATCGATTTTTCGGGTATTTAAATCATCTCCATTAATAATTAATACTCCTGATGGATCAATTATTTCGACCATTTCACCCTTCGCATCAATATAGCCCTCAAGCGTTTTGCAATAATTTAAGTGATGTGCTCCTACATTTGTAATAATTCCAATTGTCGGTTTGAAATATTCTCCAGCATTTAGGACATCACCAGGTGCACCTACAGCTGTTTCAAATACGGCGGCCTCTGTGCATTCTCCAATATTCAAAAGATACTGTAAAAAGGCTGTACGTGAATTACTAGTACGGTTTGTAGCAGTCACCTCTCGGTCAAAGGATAAAATATGCTTAATCATTTCTTTTGTAGTTGTTTTTCCGGCAGTGCCTGTTATAGCAACTACTGGAATGTCAAATAGATTCCTATAGTGGTGTATAAATTTCCAATATGCTTCTTCTGAATTCAAAACATATATAACTGTTATATTGTCCGGTATCTCCTCTTTGTTATACTCCCTCTCTGTCACAAGTACCATTGGAAAAAATTTCTTCAGACTTTTCCAATCTACAATCCGTTTACTTATAAAAAGAATAGTATTTTTATTCTTAATTTGTTTTAATCGGTAGGCACCATAATAAACTTCCGTGTTATCCGAACCTTGTACTAATTCACCAGAAATTATTTCCCTAATATCACTAACATTATGGACTTTCATAATTTTAAACACCTCCTCTCACACTCATAATATGTTTAAATTTATAAGTTGTTTGGATAATTATTAAAAAAATAATGGGATATATAACCATGTATCTTTTATGGCCAGTCATACATATAAGAAGAGTCTGTTTAAAAGGGAGTGAGCCGGGTGAAAGCAATTATTTTTATAAGTACAAATAAATCAGGCTCCAGTAGAGAAGCTATTAAAGCAGCTGAAAAATTGGGGTACTTTACAATTCTTTTTACAAATAATGAAAAGCAGTTTCAACAAAGGAAGGAATATAAAGATGTTCATAAAATGACTTTTGTGGACACAAGTAGCGTGAAGGAAATGAGAGAGGAAATATCTATGCTTCAGACTAAAGGTGTAGATGTCAAAACAATCGTGAGTTTTGTAGATCCTTATGTTCATATAGCTTCCACTCTTTGTGATGAATTTTGTAATAATAATAATTCGTCCAAAGCAATTAAAATGATGGAGGACAAAGAGGAAACCCGACAGTTTCTTCAAAAAGAATCTTACACACCAAGATTTATATCTATCAAGCCAAATGATATTGTTTCAACAAACTCAATAATTGAGAATTTAGGTTTACCTATTATAGTTAAGTCACCGAAATCTACAGGTTCTAAAGACGTACTCCTAGCAAAGAGAAAAGTACAACTGGAAAATAACATTGACATTCTCCGTAGTAAAAATCCAAAAGAAACGATAATCTTGGAAGAATATATTGGAGGTGATCAATATTTAATTGAAGCCGTCGTTTACAATAAAAATGCTCATATTGTTGGAGTTATTGAACAGGAAATAACTAGAGGAAAAAGGTTTATCATTACAGGATATGGAGTTCTAGTGGATGTTCCAGAAAAAATAAAAAAAGGACTAGAAGACGTTCTTCATTCAATTACTAAGGCATTTGGTATTGAAAATGGTGCGTTGCACCTCGAACTACGTTTATCTAAACAAGGTTGGAAACTCATTGAGATTAACCCAAGGATTTCTGGTGGAGCAATGAATAAGATGCTACACGCAGCATTCGGAATTAGTTTAGTAGAAGAAACGCTTAAGCTATTTCTAGGCGAAAAACCAAACCTTACTCCAAAACATCACCAACATGTATTTACTAAATACTTTGTCTCAGAAGAAAGAGGGATCCTCGAAAAAGTTACAGGAAAAGGGAGAGCAAAGAATTCCCCTGGAGTCGTTGAGGTCTATGTAAAAACTAAAAAAGGGTCTCTACTAGTTCCACCGCTATCAATGGGACACCGATATGCATATGTAATTGCAACAGGCACTAGCTTAAAAGAAGCTAAAGATCATGCAAATTCAGCTATTAACCAAATTGAATTCCATCTAAAACCTAAAGAAAATGAGGACACCTAATAAGTGCTCTCATTTTTTATTTGCTTATAGCTATTATTTTAAATTTAAATGACTATGCTTTGAAGAATTGATCTAAAAAATGAACTGTATCAAACATATTTGTTTTACTTGCTCCCTTAACTAAAATTGTATCATCCTTTGTCACTATCTTTTTTAATAATTCATGCATTTGGTCCTTGTTAGTGTAGTGATAAATATTCTTTGCTGGAAAGCCCTTTTTAAGTGCCTCTGCTCCAATTTCTTCCGTGCGAAATCCGTATGTGATTAAAATGTCAATTCCCTTTTCATGCACATAATCGCCAACTTTACTATATTCTTGCTCTCTTAGGTCTCCCAATTCTCGCATTTGACCTATAATAGCTATTTTTCGATTACCCCTAATATTAGTTAGTACATCAAGCGCAGCTCTTACGCCTTGTGGATGTGAATGAACAGTGTCATCGATGACTGTTATGTTGTCACGGCAATTGTAGATCGTTAATCTTCTTGGTGGTTTTCTAAAAATAAGTCCAGCTTTAATTTCCATTGGCGTAAAGCCCAAGTAATCTGCAACAGCAATTGCATTCAATGCATTATATACATGATGTTCACCCAATATAGGAATAAACAACGTAATTTCCTGACGTTGTAGCTTTATCTTAAAACTCATTCCATTTTCCTCGTATTTAACATCATATGCTCTATAGTTTGCTGGAGATTTTATACCAACTGTCATTATTTTTCCTTTAAATTGATCGGTCTCCAGATACTTTGAATTATCATCATCCTTGTTTAAAATTAAAATACCAGATTGGTCCATACCATGAATTAATTCGGATTTTGCATGGGCTACTTTTTTTATATCACTATCGAAGTTTCCTACATGTGCAAGACCAATATTTGTTACTATACTAATAGTTGGCTGTATAATGCTGCAATGCTCCGTTATTACCCCAGGATAAGCCATCCCATATTCTAGAACAACTGCTTCATGCGTGTCATTAATAGCTGCTGCGTGTTTTTTTGTATGCTCCGTCGTATTCCAATAATCCTTAGACTCAAAAATAGTCCATTTTTTTGATAAGATAGATGCAAGAAATGCCTTAGACGTTGTTTTTCCAGCACTTCCAGTTATCGCAATGATTGGAAGATCCACTTTTTCTTTTCTGTTGTTCTTCTTACTCTCGGTTATCTCTTTGTTTATTTTAGCTTGATTTTCAGCTATAAACTTTGCATATCTTATAGAATTAACTACTACGTCTAATTCTAAATAGAATGCTGGTGGGCAACCCGGTCGCCAGTTAACCTCATAAATCCAAATTTTTAAATTCTCATCTAATCCGATATCGATTCCGATTTCATCAATTACTTCCCCATACTTCATCATTTGAATTTCATCTAAATGATTCGCTAGCGACAAAGAGAAGTGCTCCAGCATACGTTTAATATTAAATGCCTCTTCTTTAAACTCTTGTTGCAAGAAAGGATCAAGGTAATTTGTATATCCCCCATTATTAATATTAGCAATAATTGATCCTGATGGTGCAATTCTAGGATAGATAGTGGTAATTACCCATTTTCCTTCTCCATTTTTTTGTACATGAAGCCTGAAGTCAAACACTTGACCAGACTTTGTAATGGAGTGTATATAAGGCTGAACAATAAAGGTCTCTGTGGATAGCTTTTCTATGAGGATATCGCTTAACTGTTCTTTAGTATAAGTTGTACTTACAGAATCCTTTCTTACTTCATACTTCTCGTCTGCTTTATGAATGAAATAAATTCCTTTTCCTTTTCTTCCGTCAATTGGTTTAAAAACAACTTTGTGAAAGGAAGAAATATACTTATAAAAAGTTTCTAAATCCTTTATAATTTCTGTAGGAATTAAGTAGTTTGTAAATTCCTTCGCCTCTTTTAATCTCTCACTGATATTCCACTTGTTTCCGATTGAGTTCGTGGTGAATGGAATAGAACTTTTCAATTTGTTAATTATTTCTTTTGACTTTATTAGCTTTTCGGGACTCCCAGCATTATATATTACATCAGGGAAAGGCATTATTCTCTCACGCCAGTTTCCATTCTCATACACTTGACCCCTAATTGTTCTGTTTACAAAATTTACTGTTCCTGGTGAAAAGAAAAAAAAGTTAATTCCCTCGGCCCTCGCAACAGCCGCATACGCATATGACTTGATGACTGTTTTAGGATCTTTTCGATGATGTAACATTCCTATTGTTATCATTTTAATCTCCTTTATATTTAGTCTATTTAAACTTTGCAATATTACCCCAATGGACGATAAAGAAACAAAACTTAACATCGCTTTATAAGTATTAGATTCGACAATTATTTCTTGTATTCGGACAAACGTTCAGTTTTTATATAAAATATCCTCTATCATTAAAAAAACCCTCAGAATTTCAAAGGGATAAGTTTATCACTACCATTTAGGCTCAATAATAATTTTCCTTGTTAACATTTTGGTCTCCAAAGTTTGGATGGCACAGATGAAGTTTGTATCAATAACCCTGCAAATAGATGTTTTCTCTAATCTAACCACATCACAAGGAGCGTTGGACACATTACCTTCAATATCTATTGGTCGCAGTAGTGAAATTGTTACACAGCATTTTTCTAAATCAACGAGTTCAATTCTGAAGTAGTTAGTTTCAAATCCATCCTGCACATTGCTTATTGTTAGTAAGTCTCCTTTTGTTGTTGTAAGTAGAAAGGGAATAGTATCGGTACCTACTATTTTAGCTAGTAAATTTCCGAAAAACTTTGTTTGAGAGTCTTGTAAAAAATCTTGAAGTAATTTTAATTCGTAGAACGCCTTACATATATAATTACAACTTTCACTGGACAATTAACAGTTCACTCCCTCCTACACTATTAATATAGTTTTTGTTCTATTAAAGAGGCTCCATATAAAACTTTATCTCCTTAGCTGCCGCTAAAGTATTCTCCTCTGCTTGTTTTGCGGATTCGGATGCTGCAACGATACATGCGTATCGATCACCCATTGAATAAGGCCTTTTAAGAACTCTTCCAATTTTCGGTTTTATATGAACATATTTAATATCATCATGCTCTAATGCCCGTTCTTTACCAATAACTCTTAGTAATTTACCTCTTTTTTCTATCGTTAAATACCTAGCATATACATACTTTTTTCTCGTTTTTATAAAAGAAAACTCTTCTCCTAAATAAACTTTTAATATTTCTTTTAGAAGATTAATACCAGTGCCTTCTTCAATAATTCTGTTCATGGCACCACCCGACATTCTCGGATTAATTTCAATCAGTTTCCATTCACCTTGGACAAGTTTCATCTCCATATGACATGATCCATTAGAAAATCCTATTTGTTCAATAATGCTCGATATATGCAAACGGAGCCTATTTAGTATTTCCTCTTCTAACATTGCTGGATATTTATAAGCCATGACAATAAATTTTCCATTATATATTACTTCTTGTTCAATTATCTCTATAAATTTTATCTCATCATGATGGACCACTAATTCAATCAAGTACTGCGGTCCTTGTAAAAATTCCTCAATTAGCAAGCATTTATTTGGATATCTTTTTTGCAAGTCAATTATATTTTTTGCTAAATTTTCTAATGTTTCAACCTTTAACACGTCCTTAGAGCCATTCGAAACAGGTGCTTTTATTATTAAAGGGAGATTGGGTTCAAGCTCTGCGTCTAAACTTTGAAAGGGAGTTCCTGGATGAATTATCCAGTAATGAGGGGATACAGATAAATGCTTAAACTTTTCTCTTATAGTTATTTTATCTTCCATTAAAATTAGTGATTCCAATGAGGCCCTCCCAACACCTAACCGATTAGATAGACGTATCGAATAAGAAACATAGGGATCAATGAAACTAAAGCAAGCGCATATTTCCTTCCCTTCCCTTTGTAGTTCAGCTATTTTTTTCATCACTAGATGTTCGTCAAACAAGTTATTCATAAATAGAGTTTCATTTGCTTCCTTGTATTCCCGCTGGTTGTTCTTATCAGTAAACAAAACAACCCAGTACCCCATTTCACTTGCAACCATTAGAGCCTCTTTACTTGTACCAGAGTTATAACTTCCTATGAACACAATCGACTTCATAAATTAACCACCTATTTTCATCCATACTTACTGTATTTATATAATATGAACGAAAATACAGAGCTCTAACGTTGATTGCCTATTACAGGAAGATAATTTTTCCATTCACGCCTCCCCAAAAAACGGGTAAAAGAAACCCCCAATCCTTTTAGTTCAAAACCTGTTTCTATCGCTTTCGAAGGGCCTGAACAGACTTTTTGCTATATTTATTATTACCGATTGAATTTTTGAAGAGGCTGGGACAAAACCCATCTCAAAATTAAAAGCAGTTCAAATTTTACTATGGAGTAAAATTGAACTGCTTTATTTTTATATATACTTCGTAGCCGCTGTTTTCCGTTACGACGGACGCTTTCCTGGGGGCACGGGTCGAGCCTGTAGTCTCTCCCACGCGCTTGTCCCCTAGGAGTCGCCGCCTTCACTCCAAACAACTGATATCTCTTCTATATCAAGAAAATCCCTGCATAATTTCAAGTATCAAAAAAGGACACATTCTGTTTAAATTTAAGTATCCTACTACCAAATTCTAAATGAAAGAAGTGTCCCTATGTTTAAAGAATATAACATGAATCAACTTATTTTATCGCTAGATTTAGAGGTGAAATTACAAAAAAATGATATTGCTTTTTCTATCCACCATTTGGTCGAAAGTATTCCGCACGAAGCGTTTAATGCCTTTGTCCGACACACTTGCTGTCCAACCTATCATCCACGCATGATGTGGCTCGCTCAGGGATACGAGCCAAGCTACCGTACCATCAATCGTTTCCCTATCCACCCCGATATGAAAGAACTTATTCGTCAGCGCTTCGTTCGCTTCCGTTGCCAGTTAGTAGAAGAGAAGCTAATTGATCAAGAGACGATTTTTATCGATGGTACAAAAATAGAAGCGAACGTCAAGAAATTCATGTTTGTCTGGAAGAAGTCCGTTCAAAGGCATCATTCACTATACATTAATTTCATCTAATCATATTATCTTAGCGATAAGTCATACTAAGTCTTCTTGTTGGGTTCTACTCAATTAATTGATTGTAGTGGAAGGCGGCGGCGACTCCAGCGGAAAAAGCGTTAGCTGAAGACCCCACAGCGAAGACATTGGTCAAACTTTGTTTGGGCAATGTCTTTGCGACGAGTAACCGCAGGAGCATATGTTTTCCAGCGAGGAGGCTGAAGCAACGCCCGCCGGAAGCGTCCGCATGAAACGAAAATCAGTAGTATTATTTTTTTAAAAATTACCTTGAAAACAGTGTTAAGGAATCACTTTTTTATACTTTCTTAAAAAAAAGCTACCAGAACCCTTTGTAGGAGCTGATAGCTTTTCAATCCTGTTTAATAATTAAACTAGTGAACCACCCGATTTACTATATTTAATAATTCCTTCAGCGCTTTTATAAGCTAGCGCTGCTACTGTTCCGGTTGGATTATAGCCTCCATTATGCGCGAAGTTTCCTGCTCCAACTACAAACAAATTCTCTGCATTCCAGTGTTGTAAATATGGATTTACTACACTATTTTCTGGACTTGCCCCCATAATTGTCCCACCCGTATTATGAGTTGTCTGATAGCCTACGATATCGTAATCCGTTATGACCTCTTTCCCTTCTACCGTTTTCGCTCCCATTTCCTTCATAATATTTGTAGATACTTCAGTAATATACTTATGCAAGGCTCTATCCTGATCCGTAAAATTATACGTCATTTGGAGGAGTGGTAACCCGTAAACATCCTTGTATTTACTATCAAGCGACAAGTAATTTTCCTTATGAGGCATCGATGCACCTTGGGCTCCAATTGATAATGTACGAGTGTAATTGTATATAGAATTTTTCTTGAATTCTGCACCCCAGGTTGGTGTACCCCGTTGTATTGGATTCGTTTCGATCGGTCTAAATCCGGTTTGTGTGATGGAAATACTACCACCATGAATAAAATCTAAATCACTATGATCGAAGTTGTCCGCATTATAATCATCGATAGACATACCAAGGGCTCCAGCCCCCATAAATGTGTTCATTTGCTCATCAAAGAAACCAGTTGCACCAGGTAATATTTGATAGCAATAATTCTTACCAAGTGTTCCTCTTCCTGTTTCAGGGTCATATTGCTCACCAATTTTAGATACCATTAGCAGCTTTGCATTATTCATAACGTAGCTTGCTAGAACAACGACTTCGGCTTCTTGGATAAATTCTTCCCCAGACTGTGTGTCTAAATATCTTACACCAGTCACCTTATCCCCATTTTTTACAACTTCCAATACATTTGCATGAAATCTTGATTCAAAATTCCCGGTTTTTGTAGCCGTCGGAATAACGGTTATTTCAGGTGATGTCTTGGCTCCATATTCACAACCAAATCGCTCACAGAAACCACAATATTGACATGCATTTATGACCTCTCCATCTGGATTTGTGTATGCTTCCGAGAGATTTGCAGAGGGTAGCATAAAAGGAGAATAGCCTAGTGACTTGGTCGCTCCTTCAAACTTTTTCAAGATGGGAGTTTTTTTCATGGGAGGTGTCGGGAAGTCCTGCGCCCTCTTACCCCAAAATGGATTTTTATCTTCCCCGGAAATCCCTGCGGTTTGATCATATTTATAAAAATACGGTTCTAACTCGTCGTAGGTAACACCCCAATCTTGAAGTAAATAATCACTGGATAACTTATTTGGACCATATTTTGCGTCTGTCATCGTTTTAATTTGAAAATCATATGGATAAAATCTCCATGTATGCCCATTCCAGTGTGTTCCTGAACCTCCTAATCCCTCACCGAGTAAAAAAGAACTCATCTGTCTCATTGGAAGTGCAGGCATCTTTCGGTTATTTCGAATAGTAATAGTCTCTTTTGATACTTCCTGCATTAATTCATAACGAACAGCATAACGATACTCGTCATGTATTTTTTGATAGTCTTCTGTCCCTCGTTTTCTTCCTCTTTCTAAACCAATCACCTTTAGTCCAGCTTTTGCACATTCTGCCGCAATGATTCCGCCAGTCCAACCTAAACCAACAATAACGACATCTACTTTTGGTAATGTAGTAGCCATAAATCTTCCCCTCTACTTTCGTTTACATTCCGCCAAGTGACATTGGCTCGATTTTTTGGAATTTATCTTCTTCAATTACATTTATATATGCCATTTGATGTCCAGGAAACTCTTTCATCTTCCAACCATCCATGTTTCGATTACCACCATACATTGGATCCGCATAGGCTCCTTCTAATGTTGCTGTTCGAAGTAAGCGGAAGAAAAACGCTGAGGTAACTCCCGTCATTGCAATTTCATCGTTTTGAAAAGCTGTTAGAATCTCATCCATTTGCTCAGCTTCTAAACTAGAAAATCCCTTATCAAATCTATTACTAGCCTCTTCTTCTAGCTTAGCAATTCCTTGCCTAAAAATTGAAGCTCTTGTTAACCGACTCTGATATCCTTGAGTTTTAGCACCTACAGCAAACGGACCTTGCATGTATTCTTTTGTATTACTCCCATACTGTCCCGCTAGTTGGTGATCAATAAAATAAGGTACCCCCAAATCAATTGCACCTGGTCCTAAATCATCTTTCGGAAAAATACGTTCCGTGGCATTTGAGAGCACATCGAACTCTCTCTGATTTTGAAAAAATTGGAATCCCTGGTTAGTTGCCATCTCATGATTTGTAGTTCCTGTATCAGATACACTTTTATCTGTCTTATCTACATTTAACCCAACTAAGCCACCGATTAACCCGCCACCAATTAATGCTCCAGTAGCAATCCCTGTCGTTTTTAGAAAGTCTCTTCTTGAATAGTTTTTTGGTTTTTCTGTCATATACATAGTCTCCTTAAAGAAAATGATCTTACTGGGAACTTCTTAAAAAAGGATATACAAATCTATTCAGTTTTAATCACTCAACATGTTTTATTAGCATATTTTGTTCTTTCGTGAAGATTATTACTTTAAAACTTGTCCGAAAAGCAAGAATGCAGTTTAGCGATTCTGTGTAGAAAATACTAGTATTGGCATTTGTAAAATATTGCATTCATGTTTCTCACAATTTTATTGAAAATTATGATATGATAGAACATAAAATTTTATTTGAGTTAGGAGTGCTTATATTGAAGGTTCAACCATCTACTAAAATGTCATTATTTAAAAAAGCAATTTTTGGGGATTTGAAAGCCGCCGCAGCTGCCAAGCAAGCTCTAGGCTTTGACCTATATGATTTAAGCCTAGGTAGTCCTGACCTTCCACCAGATGAACGTGCTAGAAAAGTATTATCAGATCTTAGCTACGCAACAGATTCATATGGCTATACTCTTACTGGAACAACACGCTTCAATGAAGCAGTTGCAGATTATTATAAACGTCGCTCCAATGTTCTATTGGATCCAGAAACTCAGATTGTTCAAACGATGGGTTCACAGGAAGGACTTGTCCATCTCCCAATTGCCTTTTGTGATGAAGGAGATATTATTCTTACGACAAATCCTGGTTATGTAGCCTATGATGCTGGCATTAAACTTGCTGGTGCAGAACCCTATTATATGGAACTATTAGAAGAAAATAAGTTTTTACCTGATTTAGATGCAATACCTAAAGAGATTGCAATGAAGGCAAAACTAATGATATTAAATTTGCCAGGAAATCCAGTTCCAGCAATGCCTGATCCGATTTTCTTTGAGAAAGTTGTTGCCTTTGCCAATAAATACAATATAGCTGTTCTACATGATGCAGCTTATTCAGAATTCTATTTTACTGGGAATTCGCCAAGCAGCTTCCTCTCAACACCGGGAGCATTAGAAGTAGGTATGGAGATCAACTCTTTATCGAAAAGCTTTAGCCTTGCTGGTACTCGGATTGCTTATATTGCTGGAAACGCAGAGATGATTAATATTATGAAGCAACTAAAATCGAATTTAGATTTTGGGATTTACGGTCCCATTCAGGAAGCAGGAATTGTTGTCTTAAACCATGCAGAAGAGATAACAGAACGTTTGCGTATGATATTTTCTGAGAGACATCATTTCCTCACAAACGCATTAACTGATCTTGGATGGAAAGTCGCTCCTTCCACTGGGGGGATGTTCGTTTGGGCAAAATATCCACATGAAATGAATGACATGGATTTCGTCTTTCAAGTAATTGATCAAACTGGAGTCGTAATGGTACCAGGAACCGTTTTTGGGTCCGCTGGTGCAGGCTACGTTCGCGTTGCATTAGTGCAGGATATAGATGTATTGAGACAAGCGGTAGAACAATTAAAGAAATTAGAAGTACTTACAATTTGTTAATATTAGAATAAAGCTCTTTGTAATCCCAAAATAACAGATGAGCTTCTATCACGATTATAAAAAATAATCTTTAGTCTGTTTATCGACTAAAGATTGTTTTTAGTTGGAGCTATTAAAACGAACTAGTTTTTTGCAGATTAACTTTAACTATTGAGACTAGGCGTTAAAGTTAGTTATGAAAATATTTTTTCACGGGAGTTTAATCTAATATAATCCTCACCCTTTAATAGATATATATATTATTTGTTTAATCATATATTTCCAATCTTTGGGAGTAGAAAAAAGACTAAGAGTGACTAGACAAGGATCTGCCTAGCTATCTCTTAGTCCATCTTCCTCCACTTTAGGATGTACGAGTGCAAACCTTTCCCAACGCCTACTTTTCCATCTAAAGTACATAATTGTAGCACGAGTCCATTCATCTGCTGCTATTGCTAGCCAAACTCCTGCTAAACCTAAATCCATTACAAAAATCAAAAAATATCCCAATGGCAAACTCATCATCACCATAGATAGAGCACCCATAATAACCGGAAAAGTTGCATCACCTGCAGCACGTAATGAATTGATAATCACTATATTTATCGTTCGTCCTGTTTCTAATACAAAACTTAGTAGTAACACAGATGCACCAATTTTGATAATTTGTGTATTGTCAGTAAATAACCCCATAAGTGGATAACGTAGAATGATGACGATTGTTACCATTGTTACAGTAAAAACTATGGCCCATTTCACACTAAACCAAACTGATTTATATGCTTCATCTTTTTCATTTGCTCCTACCAATCGTCCGACAATTATCGCTGTTCCCATTCCAATTGCAATAGCAAATAAGTACGTGAACATCGATATATTCACAGCATATTGCCTAGCTGCCAATGATTCTGCTCCTAAATAGGTAACGTAGTATAAGAATACAATTTGACAGCCTTGGTATAAAATCTGTTCAAATGCAGATGGAAGACCAATCCGTAAAATCTTTTTAATATACTCTTTGGACAAAGTGAAGTAATAGTGAACCTGTACTCGATACTCCATCACTCGGTATAACAGCCAGAAGAATACAAGTAATGCTAAAAACCGACTTAGTACAGATGAAATAGCTGCACCTTGAACGCCTAGTTCTGGAAATCCAAATTTCCCGAAAATTAACACATAGTTTCCTATGACATGGAATATATTCATCCCAAGGGAAACAAACATTGTCTGCTTCGTATAACCATGAACACGAATAATAGCCGAAAGTGCATTAATAATAGCCTGTAAAAAAATTGCCCCTCCAACAATCGTCAAATATTGATGAGCATGGACTAGAACATCCCCTTGCAGATTCATTGCAATCATCATACTTTTAGAAAATAAAACGAATCCAATACTGAGGAGAATCCCCACACATAAGTTTAGGGTTACTGCCAATCCTGAAATCTTCGATGCTTCTATATAACGCCTTGAGCCTAAATATTGAGAAACAACAATTGCCGCACCATTTCCAACAACCTCTAGTACTAAGATAGCTATATGAATATACTGGTTTGCTGCTCCTACTCCTGAAACTGCATCATCCGAAAGGGCACTGAGCATGAATGTATCCGCAATTCCCATTAACATAAACAAAAATACTTCCAAAAAAATCGGCCAAGTCAAGGTGAACAGGCTTAACTTTTCTCCCAAATTGCTTTTTTTAGTAACTACCACTGCAACTCCTTCTTTATCTTGAAATTTTGATAAGAAGAATCTTACCATAGAAAATGCATTTCTACTATAGGTTTATAAGAAAAGTGCAGACGCTATAAGAACTGAGGTGATTTCGTACAATTTTTCCAGCAATACAAAAATGCACGTTTGACTATTTGGAAGTCAACGTGCATTATATATTATTCAATTCCTACATGTTTATGAATATACTCCCTGATTTCAGGAACAGATAACTCTAACTCATACGTCAAAAGGTTATCTTTCACATAAGCTAATTTGTTCCGCTCCACAGCATCGGATGGTATGTGTAATAAATTGTCCAAATATAATATTCCCTCATTAGTTATCATTCGATCATGATCACTTAGTAGACCTTTATCATTTAGTTCACCCTGAATACTTTCCAAATTATTGCCTAATGCTTTTTTTAAGACTTCTCCTAGTTCACCTGTGTTTTTATCATTTTTTTCTAAGAAGTTACAAACATAGTATGCTAAAAGTATTTGTTCCTTTTCTACTAATTTCCCCATTGTATCTCCCCATTCCATCATTTTCCCTGTTATTCCCTTTCACATTAAATCCTAAACATATAAAACCTGAATATTCCATATCCAGGTTTTATGATTCATTCAGAAAATATTTTTTCAATGTCTTTTTTTATCGATTCTGGGCTATCTGTTGGTGCATATCTTTTAATGATTTCCCCTTTTTCATCGACAAGAAATTTAGTGAAATTCCATTTGATATTTTTCGATAAAATCCCTTTACTGTTAGTGGTTAAATGTTGGAAGAGCGGATGCGCATCTTTTCCATTAAGCTTGGTCATTTCATGCATTGGAAATGTGACGCCATAACTCATTCGACAAGCTTGCTCTGCTTCCTCAGCATTACCTAATTCTTGCTTGAATTGATTTGAAGGGAATCCTAGTACAACGAGCCCATCATCCTTATAATCATTATATATTCTTTCAAGTCCATCAAACTGACCGCTTAGACCACATTTAGTTGCAGTGTTGACGATGAGCATTGGCTTTCCCTTATACTCATTTAACTCGTACTCTTGGCCATCAGATTTTTTAACTTTAATATCATAAATGCTCATATTACTCACTCCTTAAGTTGATTTAGAATTGCATTTAACTCTTTTAGATTGGTCATTAAAGTCTGTGCGTTAATTTCTAAATAATTGCAACTAGTAATTTTACTTATAATTGCCCGTTCGATTGGTTTCTCCTGCTCTATAGACTTTTCCGTTAACGAAATAACGAATGCTCGTCGATCCTTATCAGACTGCTGTTTGTTAAGCCATCCATTACTGATCATACGGTTGATAATAGGATTCAATGTTCCAATCCCAAGCCCTAATTGATTTCCGATATCCTTTACTAACAAGTTATTCTGTTCCCATAGCGTGAGAAGTACTAGATATTGCGAGAATGTTAAATGAAATGGTTCTAAAGTTCGGGCATATAATTTGGAAAAATTACTAGATGCCTTGTATACCTCGAAGCATAGCTGTTGTTCCAATTTGGAAGGGTTGTTCAAAAAAATCACACCTAATAGATTTATTTATAATACTATTATTTCTACATCAATAGAGTTTTTTACTGCTTTAGAATACGGGCAATAGTCATGGGCTTTTTGTACATATTTTTCTTTTAGCTCATCGTCTAAGCCAAAAATTTCGACCTCTAGCTTAGCAGCTAACTTCACTCCACCGTTTTCGTTATCGGTGATTAATGAAATAGTTGCGGTAACTTCACTCTTTTCTACTTTTACTTTATCATGTTCAAGCACTAGCTCCAAGGCACTATTAAAGCATGAACTATAGCCTGCAGCAAAAAGCTGTTCTGGGTTTGATGCAGTAGTTGCTTCTCCACCTAAAGCTTGCGGTTTAGCAATATCCAGATAAAATATATTATCTAGTGAATGTACCTCACCTTGTCGACCACCTGTGTTTACAATAGTTGTTTCGTATAATGTTTTCATATTACACCCTCCTTTTATTTTAATCGTGTACGATATATTTATCACAGTAAACTATATCGTGTACGATGTAAAATGATATGCATTTGTAAAATAAAAAATGCATGGAGTTTTCGACTTGAAAACTTCACACATTTTTATTTTAGGAACCTATAAACAAAGCACACTGACTAATTGCGATAAAGAATGCTGCGTTATTTACAGGAGTATTGTCATTTACTTCAAGTTGAATTTTAAAAACCTTGTCGAGACTCGCCTTCCACCTTGCGATCTCATCGTCATTATAGACAAATTTAGACCAACCTTCTATTTCTTTATCTAATTCAATCTGCAAATTACCATCAGTAATTAATAAGTCTGGCACTAGTTCTTTCCACTTATCATACGCAACTATGTATTTCTTCTCTTCGGTATAGTCAAATGCTTCAAAATAAACTTTTCCTTTGCGAGATACTTTTTTACACATACACTTTAATTCACCATTTGTATCGTAAACGTTATACCAAAGAAAGTAACGGTAATCCATTATTTTATCTAATCGCTTCTTTAAACCATTGGAATAATATCGTTGAAATATATACACGATTTCTCCCTTTTCATTATAAACAGAGGTTTTCGGAGTCTCCTCAATATCAATAGGCTGTTCGTATGTATAGTTTGCCACGTTCATCCCTCCTGTAAAAAATATAACATAACTCGACTTTATTATTTCCCGGGAAACAATTTCTTGTTAGCTTCCTTTTGGGTTAGTCGCTTTAATCCAATTAAATTTGATCAAACCCTCAAAAACGTCTAAGTCCATAACAGGAAATAGCATAACAATGCCAATTTCCTTTTTGGATAATTGTCATCTAAAAGACAATGAAAAGCTCATGAACCATTTAAGTTCATGAGCAACCTTAACGAAATAGCTTCACCTATAGATTTTACCACCTATCGCAATAAATCGCGCTGATAATTTAGAATATCCTCTATCGATTTTTCAAATGGGATTAAAGCTGGCATATTTTCTAATATGAGATCTGAAGGAAGTTTACTCATTTTCTCTTCTAATTTTTCTTCTACAGACTCTACAGTGAAATCAATGCTAGAAATAGCCTGTAAACTACTAGTAATTTCTTTTAAATATCTAGGCAATCCCGAATTCATTTCATGTATACTACCTGATTGACCCTTTTTAAATAGAATTTCATAACCGCTAACTGCATCACGAACATCGAGAAAATCCCGTTGTGCCAATAAATTATTCACCGTAAGTACTTTTTCCGCTCCGAGTAATTCCATTTCTGCTACCTTTCTAGCTAAAATGGAGCAAACACCGTTGGATTTTCCTGGACCTATTAAATTCGAAGGCTTAGCAATAACAATATTCATTTCATATAATAATTCCCATGATTGTGCTACCAACACTTGTAAAGTTTTACTCAAGCTATATGGGTGATCCAGGGTTGTAATGTCATTTGCATCAAATTGAAGTGCTGACCCAACGACTAGGACTTTACAGTTAGGGGTTTGCTGTCGAATAGCTTCCAGTAAATAGGCAGTCGATATTGTATTTGTTTCTAATGAGGCAATTGGATTTGACCAGGAAGAGGGCACATGATTTTGACCAGCCAAATGAAGCACTCTGTCTGGTCTATTCCTTTGTATCAGATCGGTTAATTCTTCTTTATTGGTTAAGTCACATGACACGAAATGAACTTGATTGTTTTCTATTTTGGATGGTTGTCTGGAAACGCCAATTACTTCGTAGCCTGCTTGCTGGAAATAACTACATGCATGAATACCTGTAAAACCTGTTGCACCTGTTATTATTAATTTTTGCTTAGTCATCCCATTTGCTCACTCTCTAAATATGCGCTAGTCATGTCATGTTGGTGAAACTCATATGTTTCTTTTAATCCATCTTCAATTGTATAGAGTGGCTTCCAGCTTAAAAGATTAGTAGCTTTTTTATTGCATAAGCAGCTATGCATAATATCTCCTTCTCTTGGTGCGGTAAATTCTCTTAGAATGGAAATCCCGTGAATATCTGTTAAAAAAGATAGTATTTCATTGATAGAAGTCCTTTGTGATGTACTTACTTGTATCGTTTCTTGGTCGCCATTCTCCAGCGCTGCAATATTGGCAGTAACAATGTCCTTTACGTATATAAAATCCCTCGTTTGCTTTCCATCGCCATGCACATTGATATGACCACCTTTTCGAAGTCGATCGAAAAATACAGACACAACTCCACCTTCTCCTTTAGGAAGTTGCCTTGGACCATATACATTTGCGTACCTTAAAATTGTATATGATTGTCTATAAAGTTCATAGAAAAGCCTTATGTAAGACTCTGCAGTTAACTTGGATAGTCCATAAAAAGAAGCAGGAACTGTGATCTCATCTTCCGAAAGTAATTCATTGTTTAAATTTCCATATACAGCCGAGGTACTTGCAAATATAAATTTCCTCACATTTGCTTTACGACAAGCCTCCAGCATATTTATTGTTCCAATAATATTTACGTCCCCATCATACTTGGGATATTGTACAGATTTTCCAACATCCGCTTGTGCAGCTAAGTGATAAAATGCATCTGGTCGGATATCCATAATAATCTTACTTGCTTCCTCGCTACATATATCAACGATATATAATTGTGCTTGTGGATTGACATTTTCCTTTTGTCCAGATACCAAATTATCTATAATATAAACCTCAATACCTCTGTCTATAAGTGCATCAACAAGATGAGAGCCTATGAAGCCCGCCCCCCCTGAAACTATTACTTTCATATCCAATCTCCTTTTATCTTTTCCATAATATATGCAAGTTGAATAGAAAAATGGGGACATGTGCCTTATAAAAGTGAAAGTCCAGCACTACCTAATGCTGGTGTTAGCAGAATCCTAATAGATTTAAAAAATGAATGAATCTTAAAAGAATCATTCATCTAAGGATATGTTTTTATGAAATTTCGCTAAATTGGTGCTTCATAATTATTGGGGAAGCCATGTTCTGTCTTTTAGTCCACACACTTATATTTGTTTGAAAATTAGGAATCATATAGGTGATAGGTAAATTTTTCATAATTTCTTCCCAAATACGATTATCTACAAACACTTTCTTATTTGCTTGTGAGGAAGTGAAAATATTCTCGTAATATTCACTACTCATCGGCTTCATTAATTTTATTGTTACATTTGGAGGAATCTCGTACCCCTCTGGCAAATGACTCAGAATATCTGTCCATAATGAGCGATCCACAAATAAATTTGGAGTAGTTGGTGAGTAAGGAAACAACAAATTATAGTAATCTGATTTCATTGGCTTAAAGAGGTTGATAGTGGAGTTATTAGGATACTTTACACCCTCCGGAAGCGAACTATCTATCTGATTCCAAATTTCTTTAACTATTGCTACTTCTGAATTTATTCCCTCATTGGTAAATCTCGATTTGTAATTCTCCGAAGACACGATAGTTTCTTCATTTGGTTTTTCCGATATTGTATCGAATTCTTTTGAACTCCAGATTCCCTCCCACCAGGTCTTACATTTATAGAATATTGCTAGAAAAAAAAGTTTAATGTATTGGATTATTCGAGACATCTTCGTCACCATTCTTCCTCATTGAAACAACCTCATTATAAACTTCTAGCAAACTTTTCATCCCTTGATCGATAGACCAGTGTGTCATACCCCACTTTTTCGCATTCGTTCCCAGTTTCTTTCGTAGCTGTTCATCACTTAGAAGTAAATTTAAGTTTTCAAACAACGTATTAGAATCCCCTGGAGGTGTCAATATACCCGTTACCTTATGCTGCACCATTTCTGGTAGACCTCCAACTTCGCTAACAATTGTTGCCTTACCTGCAATTTGTGCTTCGATTAATGATAATGGCTGATTTTCTAACAGCGTAGGCAATACATAAATATCGGCCTTTCCCAATAAAGCTGGAACATCTTCACGTTTTCCTAGAAACTGCACGTAATCATCTAGCCCAAGCACCTTGCTTTTAACTCGAAGTTTAGATTCTCCATCGCCCGACCCAACTATCCAGCAAACCCAATCTTGACGTTCTTTTTTTAGTTTTCCTAGAGCCTCTAACAAATATTTAATCCCTTTTAGGTCAGTAAGTCTTCCAGTATAGATGATTACTTTTTTATTTTTGGGTGGTGTAATAAGTGTTTTTACTTTCATTTGTTTTATAAAGCTTTCTGTATCAAAGCCATAATGGAGTACTTTTATCTGTTCCTCTACCACTTTAAATTCGTCGATTAATATGTTTCTCAACCAATTGTTCGCTACGATAGTTTTTTCTGCTGTACCTGCTCCTAGTTGTTCTAGATCATCGTAATACGCTCTGGCAATGTAAGAATTAGGTGTTTTATGAATAGTCGTTAATTGATGATGGATTTCATGCGCGACAGAACCGTGTAAAGTAGCAACTAACGGAACATGCTTGGGACGAATTCGATCGATACAGGCTGTTGAAATAACATCTTGTGTGTGTATCAAATCATAATCTCCTAAACCAAAGTAAGCTGTTCCTAATTCAAAAATATATCGTTGGAACTCTGTGTATTCGACTAATTTATTTTCATAAATTTCGGGATAATTATCTTTGTTTATTTTGGCTTGAAGTAAAGGTAGCAACTTGTCTCTTGGCACCTTTTTATCTGAACCAATCATATGGATATTCAAATTGTCTTCATCATATCCAAGCATATGAACTTCATGCCCAAGCTGTTCTAACTTCTTTTTCAATTGAACCATATAGTTCCAAACCCCACCTAAATGAGGAATAGACCAATATGTGGCTAGCAAGATTTTCAAATTATACATCTCCCCGTTTTAACCGCATGTTCTATACATATTTCTATTAACTCCATAGTGTGTGGGCGATTAAATTCGAATCATTTGAAGAATAATTGGACACCCCTTTTCAGGTACATCCTCGGTCAATAAAATAAGTATTCCTTCGGTTACTTGATAATTTACTTTTGGTTGTAAAATCCCGTTAATAAAAAGATTCATATAGGAAACACTTACTGGATTCATAATTCGTTGAATTCCATAATCAGCAATAGCGTCTCTCTCTGTATATACTTTCTTGATACCATCGGATAACACAAAGAATTCAGTTGTAATAACCTCTTTATGACTAATTACTTTGGACTCTGGTCTGTTTACCACTATCGGAATGATTAAAGGCTGTGAAAAATGTGCAGTCGCTCTCCGCGGGACGTACGGTTGGTTTTTCATTTCTTCCCTCCTACCAACTGAAATAAAGTGAAATTTCAATCAAATGGGTTTTCTTCATCATCCACTGATTGACAATAGAACTACGGCAGTGACTTAGTGACCAACCCCATGTTGGCTCGAGGCTCGCAGGTAACGAGTCATATAGAAGAGTCCACACGACGTTACGTTTTCGTCTATTTTCTACTAAGGCAGGGCATTTGCATGCAGTTGTCTCCTACTTAATCTTTATTACATCAGACAGAAGCCTCACTGCCCTTAATGCGGGATAAAGTTAGTGTATCCATTTAAAATCAAAAATGTGTATACCTAGGTCATTCTTCCCGTTTTTCAAGAAATTCTCATCTGCCCATACCTCCTACTCACTCTGAGTCATATGTTGAAAGAGAAAAGAAAAGGAGGAACATACTTGGCTTTAAAAATTGTTAAATTAGCTATATCGCCAAAACAAACTATTTCAACTTCACCCACTGTCGCTCGCTACTTTCATGAGGTGCCAGAAACAATAACAGAAGTTACCACTCATAAGATCAACGCTTCAAGTTTTTTTGATGATCAAGGTGAAACGGCACAATCGTTACCAGCGCTGAATTTGAACAATAGCTATTTTAATGTATATATAAACGGGGTACTGCAGATGGATGAAAACTTTTCTTACACCGCTGGAGAGGACGGAATAGGTTCCTTACTCATCTCTCTCCCAGAGGATTCCGAGATTCCTAAAGGGACTCCCATTATTATGGAGACAGTCAACTTCCATCCAGAGATTGTATCAGAATAGACAGGGCAACCTGTCTTTTTTATTTGGAATAAAAGCTCTACATCGCCTTTGTTCTTTCAATCAACTAGTAAGATATTCTAAAAAACTTAAAGGTTATCTTTCTTTCTATATAAATATTTTCTATTTATAGGAAACTAGCCCCTGCTCCCTTTTAATAAATCGCATTAACTATTAAATAAGGTGTACATGACGCCTTGAAGCTGAAGATTGAAGGGGGTGAAATAATGGATTTAAGTCAACTTAAAGGAGAATATGATGCAATATTTAGTCTAGGAGACCTTTGCTTAGCATCTATCCAACTAAAAAAACACAATTTGAGACCATATTCAGGGGTACTAGACTGGATGGCTAGTGTCGAACTATCAAAGGTAAATGAGCTTTTAGAAAATCGTTTTTTGGATTTCCTCGAATATGACAATCTACGAGTTATCGGATATGCTGATACATTTATCTGCGTTTCAGATGATGGCTATAATCTTGTTTCCAACCATGATTTTGATGGAGAAAAAAATACACTAACTTATTTAGGTGGTTACGCGGAAGTCATGGAGAAATACGAAAGAAGAATACAACGCTTTCTTTCAGAAATGAATAACGCCAAACGAATACTATTTGTCCGAACAGAAGGAACACTCGAGGATGCAGCAGTTTTACAAGATGTCCTATCTAGATTGGTAAAACATGATTTCAGTGTTTTACTCATTAACCATACGTATGTTCAAGGAATTGTAGAAAAAAGTTGGCCATTAGAAAAAATTTGTTCGATTGAGTTTCCAAATAAAGATAAATGGGAAGGAAATCATGACTTATGGAGAGAGGTGTTAAGTGGGATTCGTTTGCGTACTTGACCGAATGTACCGAATGTCTCTAAAAAAATCAATCAATTATTAGGGAGGAAAAATAGTGTTTACCAATGCAACAATATTGATAACCGGGGGGACAGGCTCATGGGGAATTGAATTAATCAAACAACTTCTTCTTCTTGACCCTAGGAAAATTATTATCTTTTCAAGAAATGAAAATAGACAAGTCATGATGCGAAGAAATTTTGAAGATACAAGACTACAATTTAATATAGGGGATATACGAGATGAAAATGCTCTTTCGGCAGCCTGTGTTGGGGTAGATTATGTGTTTCACTTAGCTGCACTTAAACATGTACCTGTCTGTGAGGAGAATCCTCTAGAATCTATTAAAACGAATATAGTTGGAACGCAGAATGTAATTGAAGCTTCCATAAAGAACCAAGTAAAAAAAGTAATTTACGTTTCTACAGATAAAGCAGCAGACCCAGCTAATACGTATGGCATGACAAAGGCACTTGGAGAAAAGCTGATTCTTTGTGCAAACGAATTGGGTTCGCCCACAAGGTTCTTATGCATTCGAGGAGGGAATGTGCTTGGAAGTAGCGGTAGTGTACTACCAATTTTCATCAAACAATTAGAAGAAGAAAATCAAATTCGCATTACTGATAAAAAAATGACACGATATTTTGTCACGCCTCAACAGGCAATCAAAACTCTTCTTCAGGCCACCGAGTTAGGAAATGGAGGAGAGATTTTTGTCATGCATATGAACGCTTGTAATATACTCGACTTGGCAGAAGTACTAATTGAGTACTTTCACAAAAAAGATGTCCACATCCTAGAAATCGGAGCTCGAGCTGGAGAAAAGACCCACGAGGTACTAATTGCAGAAAATGAAATACCAATGGCTACCGTATTCAACAAAGATTTGATAAAGATCTCTTCCTCAAACTCTACCAACCAAAATTCAACCGTGCCTGCTATTCTAATAGATACGAAACAAAAACTAATGACCAAACAAGAAATTAAAGAGCTATTAATAGAAGGTGGCTTTTTAAAATAAATAGCAATTTGAATTAGACTAAACATTCCGAAATAGAGATCAAGCTAAATTAATGCAAAAAAACTAGACTCTCTAAGATTGTCTAGTTTTTTGTATTTTACTTGTAGGATATCGATTCATCTGCTGCAGGATAAACAAAAATACACCAACGAGCACAAGAATACCACCAACAATTTGCCAGCCTACTAGCCGTTCTCCTAGGAAAATAGCAGCAAGAATAGTTGCCCCCACAGGCTCACCTAAAATACTCATAGATATAGTTGTTGCAGTTACATAATTCATTAGCCAGTTATTTATCAAATGAGAAATTGTTGGTACAACTGCTAACAATACGAAAATTCCCCATTCTTTTAAATCATAACCTCCCATTGTAACGCCTGTCAGCATGTTATAGACAACAAGCGCGATAGCAGCGAATCCAAAAACAGCAAAACTATAAATCCAATGCGAAACTTTTTTCACTGCTTTTTGCCCAATTAATAAATACCCGACAACAGCAATAACGCTTAGAAAAGAAAGTATATCCCCAAGAATGGCATTTCTACTTAGGCCAAAATCTCCCCATCCGACCATTACTGCTCCTATCACTGCAATACCCATGGTCATAAGTGCAGATTTAGTCGTTCTTTCTTTAAATATAATGACACCACCGATCAATGCGATAATAGGTTGCAGTGCAAGAATGATAGTTGAACTAGCAACTGTTGTCAGTTTTAAAGATCCAAACCATAGGGCAAAATGTAAAGCTAAGAACATACCTGCAACGAATAGTAGTAGCCATTCTTTATTTGTTAGTTTTTTAAACTCCGCTCTTTTAAACCAAACGACTGGTAGTAACAATAGAGTGGCTAAAATCATTCGATACATACTTAATATAGTAGCGGGTGCATGAGACCATTTAACAAAAATGGCTGCAAAAGAAATTGCTACAATGGAAATGATTAATGGTAACACAATTGATTTAGATGTATTTGTTTGATTCACTTTTTTACCCCATTCTAATACTTTTCTATACTTATAAACTAATCTTAATATACTGGATATTGCTGAAAATAGGAAATACAAAAAACTTCTTATCCATTGATAAGAAGTTTTAGGACCTGTCTCTTTTCCATTTTCTATACCTATTGTAAATACCTTTACCACTTGTGTAACCTACTAAGGTGACAGCTAGGCCAATTCCAGTTAACGAAGTAATAAGCGCTATCCACTCAAAAAAGGAATACCCTGGAACTTTTGCCCAATCTGTTTTTCCCTTCCAATCCTCAATGACTAGGTTCATCCCATAAATACCGGAAACTACTGTAAAAATAGTTAACATAAATAACAGGGAATTATTTCGTTTGCCTGATTGATTATCTTGAGCACGGTACAAGTCATCTACAGTTTGTTTTACTTCATTGAAAAGATTCTGTAAACGGAATACTTTACGTAACTGTTGCGTTAGCTCTTTCCCTTCGGATCTAGCAGAAACCTCTTCAAAATAATAACGTGAGTAAAATTTTGATATCAGTTCTATTAATTCCTCCACATATCTTTTATCCTTTGCCCAACTAACTTCACTATGCTCAAAGGAAACCTTTAATAGCATAATCTTATAGTAATAATGCAGCATTAAATTATAATAATGCACACTCATAAACTGGGAAATCTCTTGCTTTAAACTTTCTTTTTTCTTATTGGAAATAGTTGCTTGGGTGTGTTCTGAAGCAATTACATATGTATTCGGTGCCCAACGATCATGAATTCGGTCGCTCACATATCGCTTCACATAATTGGAATTCGAGCTAGAGATAAACTCATTCCCTTCTATATCCATCCCATCTAAATGCGCCAGACGGAACAACTGGTCATCTGTAATTTCAGTATTATTTGCCCCAACTAAAAATACAGATGTATGCATTCGCTCATCTTCAAAATAAGGGAGGCTGCCATAATAACCTGCTAACTTTTCGTCGTGGATGATAAATGGCTTTAGAGGCTGACATAAATAGTCAAAAACGAGCTCATTTGTAGTTTTAAATACTTTACTTTTATAGTGAATTTTAGATCCTTTATCAAATGAAAGCTTAGGCTCTAGCACTCGAAAGTGACTAATATGATCCAATATTCTTGTTAATGTTTCCTGATCCTGATTCATTGCGGAACGTATGGTGATTATACCAATACCAAAAGGACATAAAACAATGTCCACACTATTAATGATAAAATTGAATTTGTTATCATTCAATTCATATGTAAAATAATCTTCAACTACTTTAGAGTAACGCAAAAAGCCCCTATTATTGGTATTAGGAGGGAATAGTTTATCTTCAATGAACGGCAAAAAGAACTGTTCCAATTCCTCATGAGAGATTTTTATATCATCTCCATAATACATGTCTTGTAGCTCTTCTTTTTCTAAAGTAAAAAAGGTGAAATGGTGCTTTTCTAGCTGCTCCATTAACTTTTGACGATCTTTCTCTCGAAAAGAAAATGGGAATAGATAAGTCATGTACGCATCCGTAACATCCAAAGGTCGAATTACTAAACTATCCATTTTATCCACCTACTTTTGGTTATTAATTATTCTTATTTACCTCACTTGCTCTATTCATAAACCAAAAATACAGTCATTCCTAAAGTTAACTTTAGGAATAACTGTATTAGAAGCAATTAGTTACTTAAGGTTGTTATTGTTGTTATTGTTGTTATTGCGATTGTTATTACGTTGGTTTTGGTTGTTATTGTTTCTGTTTTGTTCGTTTTGGTTTTGCTCGTTTAAATTGTCAAAGTTGAAATCCTCACCGAACTCAGCTGGATTATTTTGGTTGTTGTTATTACGGTTATTGTTGTTGTTATTATTGCGATTATTATTGTTTCCCATGACTGCTCACCTCCTTGACCATATTAGAATGGTCGAAAGACTGATATATATACCTCAATGTTTATAATTTATTACCTCTTTGAGTTTTTTCCTTTTACTTCTTTGGAAAAGGATTCAATTTCCACTTCTTCTGCAAATTCAGTCTGTAAATTCGTTCGGTTGTAATATCCCACTTTTTCATTGGGGTTAGATTTCCTCGGTTCGAAAATATTTGTGTGCATATATCGGTGTAACAAGAGTTCTCCTACCATTAATATCAGCGCAGATATAAAAGCGGCTGTTCCTAAGGCTAGTGGTTGCTCATAAATATAGGAACCAAGGAAGTAAATAACTGCATAAGCAATAACAAAATCACTTATAGCTGCCCATACATTTCCTATTTTAGGTAATATAAAGACATCTCCTACATATCCTACTGCTGTAAGAACCACACTAGTAATAAGTACGTCAGTAAAAGACACATCATAAATAAGGCTTAAAACAACCCATAGCACCGCAGTTATCATGAGAAATTTCATAAATAAAGCTTTCATATACATTATTTTAACCCCTCTCGATTTATCTTTTTTTAGTTACTGTGCTAGCCTTAGATTGTTTTTTTGCAAACCACTCATTTATTTCACGATAACTCATGCCTGCATTTGCATTTAATCTTTTAACTTCCTCAATATCTGTTCCTGCAACTGTAAATTTTTTAGTACTTATAGCAAACCCATCCTTTCCATTATTGAGTATAGGGCGACTTTTTTTGTACCACTGATAAAACAGTATTGAAATTAGCCCTACCTCCACAGTATCCCCACCGTAGTACATAATCATGCTACCGAATTCCGCTTGATCTTTTGGAACTCCACTTGGCGGATTCGCATAAATATATTTAGCTAAGACGGAATGACCTGCTAATGCAAAAAGAAAGACGACCGTACGATATAAATAACTTTTTCTTATAATCACCAGATCAACATAAATAATTGAAACTGCAAATACATATCCAGCTAGAAAAATATGTACATGAATAATTACATAAAGAAGCATATTTTCGTGCATCATTAGAAACAAGTCAGTTGTGTAAAGAACCCATAAGCTACCAATATTTAGTAAAGAAGCAATAATAGGATGTTGAACGAAATGAAGAAAACTATTGTGTCGTAAAATTGTAGTTAGTTTTCGTGCTGTATATACACTAATCGTACGCAGCAGAAGCTTTATCGGAGCACCTAACGCCATTAAAAGCGGCGCCAACATGCCAAGTAATACATGACCAATCATATGAACAGAAAAATTCATGTGTCCTAAATCTGCAATTGGACCAATTATTGCGAGCAATGCACACAGTACTCCAAAGCTCCATGCTACTAACCGGAACACTGACCATGTTTTTTTCTTTCGATTGGATAGACCTACCGCCACAATATAAAAAACAAATAACAGTATAAAAGGAATTGCTAAAAAAAACTGGAGACTAGTCGCTGAATACTGTTCGTGAGTATGCACTTATACTCAGACCTTCCTTTCATGGCTTGTCTGATATATTAAAATAAACCCCAAAATAATCATTAAAGCAGCTAAAATATTCCATACTAAATCATAAGGAAGGATATCTACCCCATAACGAATTTGATGTAAACCCATCCACTTATGTTGGATAATTCCATCGTACAGTTGAAAAACACCTGCACCTAGAAGGATTCCCCCTACCCATCTCTTTAACCAAAAAGCATGCCGCCTATGAAGATCTGCAAGTAAAAAGGATGCCCCTATCGTAGCTATGAAGCTAAAGGCATGAAAAAGCCCATCTGACACTAGTCCAATATCCGTAGTAGATTTATCGTAAAAATGGTGCCAATGAAGAAGCTGATGAAAAACTACTTCATCTATAAATGCTACAATTCCCAGTCCAAACAAAATACCTGTCCACATATTCTGTTTGGCATATACTCTTTTATTTGGATTTTGTTTATGAATGGAAGAAGTTTTTACAGAAGTAGTCATGTTTAACACCCTTTTTTAACTAAGTTTCTCCTTTTCAGAAAGGATTTAAACAGAAGGGTAGGAATATAGAAATAATAATAGTCAACAAAAATACTAAGTAAAAAAGCAACCGAAATAGCTTCAGTTGCTTTTCTTCGATATAGCTTATACTAGACTTCCAATATATTTCAGGTTATCTACTGATTGTTCATCAGCCTTACCATCTAGAATATATTCGACATCTTGCAATGTTTGAGACAGGGAAACTTCGTGCCCAACTTGACCTGTAAAGGACTCTGCAACATAAAAGGGTTGCGTAAAATACGCCTCTAGTCGTTCTCCACGATTGAAAGTTTCTAATTCATTACTTCTAATTTTGTCTAAACCATGGACAACAACTAACGAACGCAGTTCTTTATAACGTCTAAGTAATTTCTGTGCTCTTTGCCTTAAATTAAAGTGACGCTGATCTACGTCCACTCCTTCCACAAGTGAAGAAGTAGAAATAATTGGTTGAACTGCAGGATAAAGGTGACGTGCTGCAAGGTCTGCATCCAATTGCCACACTGTTTCTAAAGGTCCAAAAGGAATATCCTCATCGACCACTTCCCCAGAAAGGTCTAATAGTATTGTGGTGACGTTTTTAATTCCTTCTTTGATCATTTTTTCTTGCAAATCTAATAACTGTCCCGACACCACATAACTATTATCTGTTATTAACAGGATATCCCCAGAAATTTCGGATAACTTCAAAAATGTTTCTTCTATGGATTCAGTTAAATAATTTGCTAATTCAGTTATACCCTCTGTTTCAAGTTCATCTTGTCGAGTTTTAGGCAATAAAAAAACCGTAGAATAATCACCGTCTTTAAATCTGTGCAAAAGTTCTGCAAGAATAACTAACTGCCCCATTCCAGGTCTTGCAACTAAACCAGTTGTCCCCTCTTTTACTAATGGAGCAAAAAAATCTAATGCTTTGATTTTTGTTTCTATCATATCCAACTTCTCCCCCCGTATGATTAGATCATCTACCTTACAATTTGCCAAAGAAGCTAGACCTACAAGGGTCCTTATCTCCGCCTTTCCCAAATCAATCTTCCCGGTACATAAATTCGAAACGGTTGCAGGTCTAATCCCTATTGATTTCGCCGCGGTCGTCAAATTGGGAACCTTCCTTCTCAGTAAAGCAACATTCAATCTTATATCTTCCATAACACCCCTCCTTATTACTTTTAATAGTAATTTAAATTACGCTAAAAATCAATTAGTTTACTCCATAAAGTAAATATTTTTACCCCGAAAAAGTAAATACCAGGTAATTCAACAATGTTAGTTGTTGAATTACCTGGTATTTTTTATTTTTTTACAGTGCTTAATGATTTATTTAATAGATATAAAACTGATTCTGTAAAATGTCCTGGTGCAATACGCGACATCTCTTCAATTGTTTTATATTGAATTAGATTAAACTGCGGATGTTTTTCTAGTCCTGGTAAAATACTATTAAAGATTCCTCGCGCCTGGGAGTTCATCAAAATATCCGAAAAAGAGGTATTAATAGAAAATACGTCATCCGTGATTGTCAGTTCTTCTATTTGTACATTCGAAGTATTCGGTAGAACAAACCAATCTGTAACCGAGTAAATATCTACCTCGACAGGAGGGAGACCAACAGGTTCTTCTTTTACTGATGGGGAAGAAGCCTTAACTTCCTTTTCAGGAGCTTTTTCTGTTTCGGAAATCACTTCTGTATCAGGTGTTTGGGGTGTTTCTAATTCAGGGACAGGGATTGTTTCTGGAACCACAACTGGATTAGGTATAGGATTTGCCTCAGGATTGGGAATTGCCACTAAATTTAACTGAGCTTGTTGACCATCCAGCTGTGCTTTTGCATTCTCTAAAATAATATCTATGTTTTTCATAATTGCAGCTTGTTGTTCACTATTATCAATGGTCATTCCTGCTTTTATGTTATTAGCATATTCTTGTAACGCCGCAAGACGAGTTTGTTTTTGAGATGCTGTAAAGCTATTCAGCTGATTTTCAGCAGCTTGCATTTCTCTTTGTAGTTCCACCTCAAGATCCTGCATTAAACGATCTCTTTCTGATGAGACCGCCCCTTCTATTTCCTGAACGGATTCCACCTTCTTGTTGTTAAACCAATTGTTCAGTAAACTTTGAATATCTTGATCTGCTAAAGCATTTTCTACACCACCTGAGAGCCCCAAAAGTATAATTAGTAAAGCAATAATTATTGTCGCTTTTTTAATTTGTCTTTTCTTTTTGTATTTCTCAATTCTACTTAGCATTTATATTCCTCCAATTAGAAGAATAAGAACCTCTAAAGTAAGAGGTCCTTATTAATTTTAATTAATTGTTCATGCCACTTACTAAATCATCAAGTTCTTTCAATCCAGCTATTTGTAAATCTTTAGCTGCCATTGTAATAATTCTTTCTTGCTCTTTAACTAATGCATTTGTTTTCTTCGTAATTTCCCCACGTAGTTCAACAATTTTTGCATCAATCATGGCTTTGATTTCTGCTACTGTTAAATCTGTTTCTTTATCAAGTTTTGCTTGAAGATCAGTCTTAGCCCAATCGATTGTATCCTTTAAATCTTTCACCGCCACTGCAGTCGCCGCTTTAACGTCTGTATTTACTTTTTCAACAGCCGCTTTTCCAGTATCTCCAGTATATTTAGTTAAATCTTTGTCTGCATACTTTAATGCCTCTTTACCTGCCTCATTTATTAAACCTTGCGTAAACGTTGAAAGCGAATCAAATTGACCTGCTAGGTAGGTTTCAATATGAGCTTTTTCATCTTTAATAGAATCAATATGCTCACGGCTACGTTCATCGATATTATCACTTGCTACGCCTGCGACAAATTCTCCTTTTTCATTAATACTATCTCCAGCTTCTGATTTAATAGTGTTATATTCTGTTGTAATTTCTTCTACTTTACTTCCTGCATATTCCGCTACTTGTTTATTTACTTCATTCGAAGAATTAGTAAATTGAGCCTTATACCAATTTTTTAAGTTTAAGCCTGCATCAGATGCTCCAAATGCTGCACCCGCCCCTGCAAATAGTGTTACTGCTACTGTTCCTGCAATTACTTTACCTTTAACTGTTTTCATCATATTAACTATCTCCCTTTGATTTTATAATTTTGTATGAATTAGTCCATCTTACAATTATCAAATATGTTCATTTTATTTTTCATTTATTAATGCATTTACTCGTTCTTCTAACTTTAATTTAGCAGCTGCTTCTAATTCTGCAGCTTTTGACGAAATTGCAGTCTGTTGTGCAGTTACTAATTCTCCAGTTTTCTTCGTAATTAAGTTGAGTAGTCTAGCAATCTCATTGTCCACTGTTTTATTAATGGATTCGATTGAGGCACTACTTTTTTTATTTAGCAAATCCTGCAAGAAACCCTTCGTTGTACGAATCTCCCACTCCAAGTCACTAAGTGCTTTGTTGGTTTCTTTTTCAATTTCTGTATTTAAAAACGCAAGAGCAGCTTTGCCTTCCTTACTTGTTTGTGTTTTTAAATCCAATTCGGCTAAACTATAAGTTAATTTGCTAGCTGCTAATATTGCCTTATTCGCATCATCCTCAATTTTCTTAAATTGATTGTCGATGTTATTTTGAATTTCAGCTTTTTTACTATTAACTGAATTTATATAATCTCTACTTTCCTGATGAATGGAACTTTTTGCAGCTTCTGTTTCAGTATCCCTTGTCCCATTAATACTTTCAGTAGCACCTGTTTTTAATTCTTTTGTATCATTGTTAAATTCGAGCAATTTTTGGGTAGTATGTTTTGCTGATTCAATAGCTACCTCAGTATTTGCCTTTTTAAATTGTGAGTCATACCAACCTTTTAAACCAGCGCCAGCATCCGTTGCTCCAAATGCAACTCCTGTAGTCGATATTAGTCCTACTACCACTGCTCCTGCGATTAGTTTACGTTTAACTGTTCTTTTCAATGAAATATCTCCCTTGGCACTGTAGTTTTTAGATAAGTGTTTATTTGCTTAATACATCTGCTAATAGTCCTTCAACCTCTTGTTCGACTTCTTCTTTTATGAGTTCTTCATCCATATACTCATCAAAGCTAACCTTTTCTAAATCTTTTATTGATTCAGCAAGACTACTTTTAGTTTCATTTGAAAATCCCTCCAAATTGGAGTTTGTTGCTTCTAACTGAGTGTCTAAAAAAGTTGAAACATCAACATCAAGTTTTTCATTTGTTGTCGTTAGAAATAATTTCATTTCCATTAGAATCTCTTTAATACTTTTTGATGTTACAACTTCAAATGCCTCACTCTCCTCTTGAAATGATTGACCATACCATTTGGAAAGGGAAATTTGTGGCAAACCACTGGCATAAATGGTGCTGGATCCTAGTAGAACAAGAAATATCAAAATAGTTCCTATAACTTTTTTCATTGTTTACACCCCTTTTACTCGCCCCAACCATTCTATCCATATACCCATTCTTTTATAACTAGTATTTTAGAAATAATAACCTCCTTTTAGTTATATAGTTTATTTTTTACTTCCACTCATCCTTAACAGTTAATCAGTTAGTGACAGAAGATTAACATAATTATACTTTTGCTAAATTTGCGGGTAACGGATTCCTCATAACCTCTATTTTTTCTACAAACAAAGTCATAAATTCTTTCCTTGCGACTTATTTTAGAGGCATAAAGTTACATATAAGCACTTTTTTTCTTCAAAATATCTCAATGATTGAGACTAATTGCTTAAAATAAAATAAAAAAACACACACAAATACTTGTGCGTGTTTCCTTATACCTATATCCATGTCGCTTCTTTTATATCATTTTTAGTTTCATCCTCTGAGTGACGAGGAGCATTTAGAGAATTAGTAAATATCGATTTTGAATAGCTAGCACTTATCTATCCCCTTATTGTTGCACACTAGCTATTCCTTCCACCGCTTCTTCTATAAACTCAATTATTTCCTGACTAACGGGATAGAGACCTAACGCTTCGGATGTATCTTCAGATTTCCGAACTTCCCAGAATTTATCAGCTAAGTCTTCATTAGCGAATGTAATACTGGATAAAATACGGATATCTTCCGCAATAATTTTTCCTTCCGGAGAATTTGGTGATTTCCCTTCAGTCAAACATAGTTCGATTCGTTTTATAAGATTGATCCATTTCACAATGTTATCTGCATCCTGTTCTAATTTTGGCAGACTAGCTGTTAAGGTTGTTCTTTCCTCTTCAGTAAATATTTCCTTCCATACATCTTCCTTACTATACTTTTTATGTTGTTGGAAAAGCGGTACTAATTCTTCCCACTTTAGCATCCCTTCGAGCTGGACTATGTTAAGTAAGGTGTTTGTATGATCAATAGATTTCTGTAATTGCTGCATATCTACATTGAGTCGTTCTCGGTGCATTTTAAGTATGTCTGCAATAGAGACTCTTTCCACGATCTGCTGTATATCCTTTAGCGGAAGCGAAGCCGCTTTTAGCAAGGCTATCTTTTCAAGCGATAAGAGATCCTCTTCCGAATAAAGCCTTTTACCACTTTCATGAATCATTGTTGGTTTAAGTAAATTGATTTGATCGTAATAACGAATAGTACGGACAGAGATATGAAGTTTTTTTGATACCTCTCCTGTAGTGTAGTAAACCAAAATTCATCCCCTCCATATAAAATGTCTTGCAGGTAACGTTACGTCACCACTTATTCTAAAAATAACATATTTCGTTATTGGAGGAATTACAAAATGAAAGAATTTTCGTTCAAAACAATGTTTTGGTCTTGGAGTGAACTTATACTGCTGTTATTGGTAACTTTTTTATTTGTTCCTATAGTTATTGAGAACCTATTACAGGATGTTTTGTATGTATTTTTGGAGGATAGCCTTTATTCAGGCACATTAACAGGACTCGTAATGTCTATTCTTTTCACAGGAGGAGTTTATGTCATCGCTTTGAGACCATATAACCTTTCATGGCGAGCTGTCGGATTCAACTCATTCCAAACATCCTATTGGAAGTCTATTATAACTTGGACAGTTTTTTTAATAGGAACTAGTCTAATAATAGTTATATTAATGGAACTCCTTGGAGGGACTTCAGAAAATACAAAGACACAAAGCCTACAAAGTAATATGGGAATCTTGTCATTTCTATTCGCTTTCGTATCAGCTGCTATCATTTCTCCTATTTATGAGGAGATTTTCTATCGCGGCTTTCTTTATAGATGGTTTAGAGTTAAGTTGGGAGTGCCAGCTGGGATATTACTTAGTTCTTCCGTTTTCATGCTTGTTCATATTCCTTCCTATAATACATTGCCAGTCAATTTTCTTACGGGTGTTATATTTTCATGGACTTATGAAAAAACCGGATCCATATATCCTGGCATGATTATACATGGCGTCTTTAATGGCATTGCTGTGGTATTAACTGCTCTAAGTTAATAAAACTCCTCACCAAATAAGGTGAGGAGTTTTATATCGTTATACGATTTGATCAATAATGCCATAACTCATCGCTTCTTCAGCTGTCATAAAATAATCACGGTCAGAGTCTTTGGCTATTTTTTCAATGGACTGACCTGTTCGGTCTGAAAAGATTCGGTTAATTCTATCTTTCATCAACAGAATACGTCTAGCACTGATTTCAATATCACTTGCCTGACCTTGCGCTCCGCCAAGAGGTTGATGAATCATAATCTCACTGTTCGGTAAAGCAAAACGTTTTCCTTTTGCACCCGCAACTAATATTGTCGCACCAAATGAAGCAGCCATTCCCGTACAAATCGTACGTACATCTGGTTTAATGATCTGCATTGTATCATAAATTGCAAATCCAGAACTTACTGAGCCTCCTGGACTATTGATGTACAAAGAAATATCCTTCTCCGGATCATCTGCTTCTAAAAATAATAGTTGCGCTACGATATTATTAGCAACAACGTCATTGATTTCCGAGCCAAGGAAAATAATACGATCTTTCAATAATCTCGAATATATATCATATGAACGCTCGCCATGTCCTGTTTGTTCTACAACATATGGAATAAGGTTAGACATTTTCTTTCCCCTTTCTACGCTATAGCTAAAAGACCCTCTTCTTTCCAAAAAGTAAGCTGAGATAATAACCTAGTTACTTCTAATTGATAGAACGGAACAATTAGCACTTCGCCATTTTTCTTGAGGAACGAAATTAGCATATAAGAAGAATTACCCTGTACATATGAATGGACGATAGAGTGACTTGAGGAAGCGAGTTCTATTTTTCCACTTTGCATATATGGTTGTTGATGATCATTCTGATAAACACGAATAACTGCAGTCGGATCTCCACTGCTCCATGCGTGTAAATAAGACATAGCTGTTTCGTCTTCAACATCATATCGGAAGGATTCGTAGGATTTTTGCTTAGCATTTTTCCTAGCCCTGTTTAGAGCAGCTTTGATAGAACCCTCACTGACCGAAAGCAAATTTGCCGTTTCTTTTGAGGAGTAGCCAAATCCCATGACTAGTAATACCACCACCCTTTGCTTTGCGGAAAGTTCATGTAATAACGCATAGATTCTTGGGAAAAGTTCTGCTGAAATTCCTTCTTGATAATTATAATTGGACATATCTTGATGCAAATTTTCTTCTATTTTACGTTTACGATGCTTATCGATCCAGGCATTGGAGGCAATACGAAACAAATAGGACTTTGCCATTTCCTTCGGCGTTTTCATCCAACTTATATATGCTTTTTCTATCGTCTCCTGCATTAAGTCTTCTCCATCCCACTTTGTACGCGTCAGGGATAAACAATACTTCCTTAAACTATGCATAAAAGGCTTAATAGCCTTCTCAAATTCCTCATTCAATTCAAACGGAGTTTTTTCAACAAGCGGCCGCATGTTTACCCCTCCTTCAAATTTGTCTTTCACTAATATAAACGGAAATATGGACTAAAAAGATACGGTCATAAAAAATATTTTTAAACCTACCACTTATCGATGCGTATCATGTAATGGGTCAAATAGATCTTCCGCTGCATTTCTTACCATTGAAAAATTATCTACATTATAATGACCATGTAGTACTTTATTGTGATGATTAATAATTTGTTCTGCCGTAAGAACTGATGAACCTGTGGTTGAATGTCCATCTCCAACTAACGTGACATCTAATTGTGAAACGGTTGCAGTTCGTACTGCTGTATCTATGCAGTGCTCTGTTTTGCAGCCCATAATTACTACATGTTGAACCTTCTGTTCTTCTAAATATTCTTTTAATCCAGTTTCATAAAATGAATTTGTTGCAGCCTTATCGAATGTCTTTGAGTCTGTAGGTATAGTAATACCTTTGTGGACTTGGAAACCTTCTCCTTTTCCTTCTGCCACATCTGTATCTCTTACAAAAATGATAATAGCATCTGACTCAATTGCTTTTTTAATTACTAAATTGATGTTTTCTATTAACTGTTCTTTTAGAAATACACTACCTTCCTGGTCATTCCCTTCTATTAATTCCTGTTGCGCGTCAATGATTAATAATGCTTGTTTCATAACAACACCTCTTTTTATTTATTTTAAATTATTTTCGAAATACTGGACTAATGAAATATACCTTCCTTGCTCATGCCACTCGTTATATAGCTCAAATACTTTATGGACATCCCCATTCACCTTTTCAACCAGTGATTTAACTTTTAAATAACTTCTCCAATAATCAAACATAATACTAGAAAGTGAACCCTGGTAAGACATTGAACCGAAATCATTCAAGTCATTATCACCATAGTCTTCTGTAAAAGTGGTCAATAACTCAAGTTCAATAGCAGTTACTTCTTCAAATTGTTCGTCTGTTAAACAATACTTTCTAGGCAAATAAAAGCACATTCCTTCTTCAAACCAAATACTATCATGTCGTTCATCCTCAAATTCATCTACAAACAAATCAATATGATGCGTTAGTTCATGGGCCAGAATGACAAATAACTGGTCAGTACTAAAGTTCTCATAAAAACTTTGAATATGGGGTATTACCTTACCATCCAATTGGGAGACCAACAAGTTTTGCCACTCCTTTAAAATTGGGGACATATAAATGAAATCTTCTCTCGTGAATGCTGGTATTGGTATTGACGAGAAGGTAGTAGTCGCCAGTTCCCCCGTCGTCCAAAGTACTCCTTTAGGAATAGCGGTCAATTGATAATGTTCCTCCAATACATGCTGATAACCCTTTAGTTTTGCCATCAATTCTTTTGTGATAATATCATATTTAGCCGCTTCTTCAGGTGCCTCAAATGCTAAAATACTTTTCATATTACTTCCACCTTTATCTCATCCAACTTGTTTAACTTGTATAACATAGAACTCCCTTCGTAAAAACATGTCTCCCCTTAAAGTTTGGTCCATATCGCTTTTGTATAGGCCAGTTTTAGTCCTGCTCTTTCCATATTTCGATGACTTCCACTTCCATATGTAGCCTCACTAGTTATGTACCTTGCTCCTTTTTCAATTGCAATTTCAACACGTTTTTTAAGCAATGCAGAATGTACTCCCATATTACGATAACCAGGTAAAGTTGCAGCTGCCGCCAAAGTCGCAATCTCTTCTTGCACATTTAAAACCGCAACTCCTACCGGAACATCTTGCTTGTAAGCAATGTAAAATTCCCAACCTGGAACTTCAAATAGAATTTCATTGTTTTGTTTAATCCCCTCTTGAATAAAAGTAGGTAGTCCGAATGCAGCCACGTAAATTGAAGCAAATAAATCAAAATCATTTTTACCTAGAGGTCGAATATCTAGAGAGGATGGCATACTCTGACTCTTAAAGCCTTTTACTTCTCCTATAAAAGATGCATGAAAGCCAGATTGATAAAACCCTAGTTCAGCTAGTTTTCTTAATAACTTTTCTGAACTGTTCGTAGGAGCAATCTCGACTCGAAAATTTATCGAAAGATTCTCATAGAAGCCAAAGATCTCTTCTATATGTGAAAGTACCTGTTCATTCAATCCTCGAACAGTATTAAAAGCTGGACCTGGAATATGTTTAACAGCAAAAGCATGAGTTGTGCCCTTAACTAATTGATGGACCCCCATTGGATTTCCGGGGATTGATTGTATGGCATTTAATCTGGAAGTTAATGTTTTTATTTCTGCCTGCTCGAGTATGCTTAATTTCATTCTAATCCCCCGTGACGTTTAACAAAATTTAGTGCTTAAATCACATTTATGAACCATAATTTCCTCACCTTTACTTGTCGCAAAAATCCGGAATATTGGAGTGAATATAAAAACCTTCTAATAACGTCTTCCCACCCTCATATAATGATATATTGTACTTTTCATCTAAGGTCGTTATAAGTGAGACATCGTGACCTTCTGGAAACTCCATTTCCTCGGCACCTTCTCTTCTACTATTATTTATTTCCTTTATAATTTTCTTCAGCATCTTTTCATCAGTTATCTCCAACAATTCTTCTGTACCCATACATTGGACGGTAATACTGTCCATCTCTTCAATAATAAGGGGGGGTGGTTACTACATGAAACGAGCAAAAGTATAACCAGTAAGGTAAGAACGTGAACCATTTTTTTGAATGTAAACACATAATCACCCATCCACTCTATTATTATCTTATACTTCAGAATATTTCACATCATTATTCATTTCTGCTAAAATATAATACATACAATAGCTATTAAAACGAGTTTAAAAGGGGAGTTTGTCATGAATCAAAAAAGGTACCGCAGACGTAATACGATGGCATTTACGGTATTGGCGTATTTTACGTTAATTGCCGGGGTTTTCATGTTCTGTATTGGCCTCTATAATGCAGATAACTTACAGCTAAATGAAAAAGGGTATTATATTGCAGTTATGATATTGGTTGCAGTTGGAGCCATCCTTACACAAAAAGTTACACGAGATAATGCTGAAGATAACGACATTATCGCCGAGCAAGAACAAGAACGACAAATGAGCAGTAACCGAATTCCACCTAGCACGAAAGAATTATCATAACTAAGCCTTAAATCCTGTTGTTGTATACACAGGATTTTTTATTGTTCAATCCTGTTTATATGTACAATGCCATTATCTTGCTCTAGTACGAAAACATCTGGATTTTTCATCTGTTGCCATCCGGCAAATCCGAATGTCGGAACATAGTGATTAATGAGCAGGGATAAAATATTCCCATGAGAAATGATGACTACATGATGCATTTGGTCATTTTTGAAAACCTCGTCCATGACCTTTTGTATGCGCTTTAATGCCTGATTACTTGACTCTCCACCTGAAAACGTTAAATCTCTTTCTACAAAGGTTCTTTCCAGATGCTCTAACCAATCCTCCATAGGATCCGCACTCAACACTCGTTCTTGTAAATTGTCATCTATTATAATAGGAATTCCCATACTTTCTGAAAAGGGTTTAATTGTTTGTAAAGCTCTTTTGTATGGACTAGAAATTATATGATCTATATCACATTTTTCTAATATAGGAACAAGCTTTATAGCCTCCTCTCTTCCTTCATTCGTTAACTCTGCAAAAGGATCTTGGCCTGTCGCCTTACAATGTCTGATTAAGTATATTTTCTTTTCAACCATCTTCTCACCTCTATTGTTAATTCGCCATTTCTACTTTTATTCCTGTTAAATATATGAATTTTCGGAACTATTATATATACTTTATATAATAACTATAGAGGAGTGATTAAGATGAAAAACGTCCTACAGGTGATTGGGAAGTAAAGGTTAATTCACTTTTTCTTTTCAATCCAATAAACCCATACAATACTTTAGGATGAAAAGAGGAATAAAATTGTACCAAGACAATGAATTAGTAATCAGACCTATTAAGAATGAAGACTTAACTAGACTATGGGAATTAATGTGCAAAGATGAAAAGCCAGAGTGGAAAAAATGGGATGCCCCATACTATGAATATAAATCTGTCCCATATGATACCTTTATGGAAAAGGCAGATTTATATATTAATCGAGAAAATTTCTGGGGAATTGAAGTAGATGGTGTCTTAAGAGGAATTGTTTCTTATTATTGGGAGCATGAGCCTTCTAAATGGTTGGAAATCGGCATTGGATTTCACGAAGCAGGTAGTTGGGGGAAAGGTTTAGGGACCCGTGCATTTAGCCTTTGGATGAGTCACCTATTTACAACACTGCCTCTTGTTCGCGTTGGCTATACAACTTGGTCAGGTAATCATCGGATGATTCGAGTTGGTGAAAAATTAGGTATGACAATGGAAGCCCGTATTCGAAAGGTACGTTACTATAACGGGAAATACTACGATTCGATTCGTATGGGGATATTACGAGAAGAATGGGAAAACTTTACAAACAACAATTAATCCAAATTGTGTCGGTTAATACAATATAATAAGGAATCCGCAAACTTATTATAAGTAGAGTGGGACATTTATTGATATACTACTTAAATAATAATCTAATATGTAGGTGAAATCAGTATGTTGTCCTTTGTTTTAACCGTAAAAAGATTTATAGAAGCTTTAGTTAGAGCTTTTAAAAATCCTATGTTCTTGTCTCTCTTTACTACATTATTTCTTATCATTCTATCTGGTACACTCTTCTACACGAAAAAAGAAGGTTGGGGTGTAATAGATGCCATATACTTTTGTGTTGTAAGTTTAATCCCAACTGGCGTAAATACAAACTTATCACCTGTTACCAGTTTAGGTAAAATATTTACAATGCTCTATCTGGTTGTAGGTACAGGAGTTATGTTTATAACACTACTTACTTTAGGGAAAACAATGATCAATACAAAAGCTTTAGAAGAGAGAAAAACAGAGGGACAAAAGAAACTGAATGAGTACAGGGAGAAAAAGTAAGTAAATGAGCATGAAAACCGAGGACTTCCAGTGGAATGCCTTGGTTTTTCTTTTTGTATATATTATTTTATTGAAATGTAAAGGAGAACTCTTTACTTTCAACGAACTAATTACATAGAGGAATAGTAAAAGGAGGAACACGATGACACACGAATTAACAGATCACCTTGGCAGAAAAGTAGTTCTCCCTAAGTCGCCTAAACGTATTATTTCCATATGCCCTGCTATTACCGAAACACTTTTCTCATTAGGGTTAGAAAAGGAAATTGTTGGCCGGACGAAATATTGTATATTCCCTAAAGGGATAGTTGACCAAGTGCAGATTGTTGGAGGAACGAAAGAGATCAATTTTGAGAAAGTCAAAGAGATTCAACCGGATCTTATTTTTGCTGAAAAAGAGGAAAATACAGAAGAAATAGTACTGGAACTTGAAAAAATAGCACCTGTTTTTGTGTTAGAGGTAAAATCCATACAGAATGCTTATAGATTTATTACTACATTAGGTGAAGTTACAGCAACTACAATGACTGCAAAACTTCTCCTAACAGCCTGTCAAAAATCTTTTCAGTCTATAGAAAGTAGAGAGAACGGTAAAGCTGCATATGTTATTTGGCGAAAACCTTATATGGTCGTTGGTGGTAAAACTTACATAAATGATGTACTACAAGTAATGGGCTTTGAAAATCCTTTTACTAATGAAGAATCGAGATATCCTACAGTAACAAATGAACAGCTTACAAATGCCAATCTGGATAAACTTTTTCTTGCCTCTGAACCATTCCCATTTCACCAAAAGCATTTAGCTGAGTTTCAAGCATTTCTCCCAAATACAGAAATAATATTAGTCGATGGTGAAATGTTTTGGTACGGCTCTAGAATGCTTGTGGCTGGAGAGTATTTAGCCGAATTAGTGAATAACTAATAGCAATCCCTAGAGCTTTCAGGATAGTATAAAACTCATTGAAGAAAACGAATTAATTTAAAAAGACTATTAAATTGAGAGTGGGGATTATTTTGTTGTTTCAAAATGGGAATTTAAAAGTTCGTAAATTAGAAAAAAAGGATAATTACCTGTTAGCAAGATGGCTTTCGAACCCGTCAGTTCTTGAATTTTATGAAGGCAGAGACAATCCTTTTGATTTAGACAAAGTTAATAAAGTCTTTTATGATTCCGAAGATGATGAATTTAAATGCATTGTAGAATTTAATGGTAACGAAATAGGATATATTCAATTCTATCTTTTGGATGATGAAACGAAAAAAGAATATGGGTATTTTGACGAAAATATTTATGGTACAGATCAATTTATAGGTGAAGTAGAGTATTGGAATAGAGGGATTGGAACATTGCTTGTTACATCAATGGTTAAATTTTTAATCGAACATAAAAAGGCTGACCGGGTAGTTATGGACCCTCAAATAAGAAATGCGAGGGCTATAAAATGCTATCAGAAATGTGGTTTTAAAAAAGTTAAAATACTTCCTAAGAATGAGTTACACGAAGGAGTATATCAGGACTGTTGGTTGATTGAATATCAATTATGATTTATTTTTTTAAGTAACGAGGGACTTTTATTGCTAAATGACCATATATATTTGAGACATCTAACTGGAGTGCCGAACATTTCGTAAATTTTGTACATTAAGGGAAGTTTAAGCTCAAAAAGTCGTATTCCTGTACGATAAGGAACCGACTTTTTTGTATTTAGCTTGTTAAACTATAGGGCTAGTTTGACCTAACTCTGATACCAATATAAAGACAAGTCATTCATTGTAGAAGCGTACCCCTGTTGCCTTAACATAGTTGTTATGTTACCTCTGTGATAAGTACCATGATTAGTAACATGATACAAAATTTCTGAGTAAGCAGTTTCTCTAGCACCTGACCATGGATTATTCAAATTAATTTTTTGTTCCAAATCTTTTTGACTATTCATCCATTCTTCATACTGAGATGCCAGTTCTTCAAATGACTCTACAAATTCATCTACAGAATATAGATTAATCTTTTCTAATAAAGCTATAGAAGCTTCTAATGCTTCTTTCATGTCAAACCCTTTAAGTACTTGTAGCCACATAACGTCTACCACATAGATGTGACTAAAAGTTTGAGCAATATTTGGATAGGAACTGCTAACCTCTTCATATAGGACATTGCTTGGTAATTCTTTTATTCTTTCTAGTAACACCTTATTAGCCCAAATATGGTAATTATACATATTGTTTGCATGGTGCATTTAACCTCTACTCCTTTTTTGTTTTAAACTTGGTACTTCTTTATTATAAAAAAAGATATATGACAGCAGCTTGTCATACATCTTGATAAACTTTTATTAATTTTTTTGCCTCATCTATTATAATTGATTGCAGTTCCACAGGTTTTATAATTTTAGCTCCACTTCCAAAGCTTAAAAGAATAGATTTAAGCCACCCAGCATTTAGAGGTTTATAAACAGAAAACGTAAATGTCATACTTCCATCCCCGTTAATGACTTTTGAGGAATTCTGGAATTGGTCTAGTACTTCTGCTAAGGAGTTAGGATTTACCCAGATTACTACATCTTCAAACCCATCTATATTATTATTTGAATAAGACAATTCATCTTTAATTTCATGATTTTGTAGAAAATTTTCTTTCGTTAGAGTTATACTCATCATACGCGATACTCTGAATTCTCTATAATTATGACGTTCTCTGCAATAGCCATATAAATACCAGTTACGAAACTTATAGTGAAGGTGAATAGGTTCTAATTGTCGTGATGTAAGTTCATTTTTATTACTTACATAATCAAAGCTGATCACCCTTTGATCATTTATAGCATTCCTTAGATCTATTAATGAGTTTGGTTCTGTCCTATTGCTTTCCAAGTCAACCAATAAAGTCTTATTGCTGCTATTTGTATCTAATAGTTTTAATCTATCTATCGTTTGTTCAACTTCCTTGTCTTCAAAAATACTCAATAAACTACTTAAAACTGTTATAAGATTCAATACGTCATAAGAACCCAGTAAGCTTTTATCAAATTTATAACCTTCTATTATACCGAATCCACCGTTAGTACCTTGGTAAGAAACAACTGGTATTCCAGCCGCACAAATAGCTTCGATGTCTCTGTAAATTGTCCGCGATGATACTTGAAATTCATTAGCTAAACTAGATGCGGACAAAACTTCATTATGTAATAGCTTAAATACAATTGATATCAAACGCTCTAACTTCAATTCTCTTTTCCTATCCTTTCCTCAATAATTGATCAAGCGACCATTGTCATTCCATTGACCGTACATTTTATTTTCTCTAGTATTTTCAATAAACTTATCCAATCTTTTATTAAAGACTTCAGGTTCATTTCTATTGCTTTGTATTGTATCAATTCTAATCCTCCTGTATAGTTCAGGAAAATTAATGAAGTTCTCATATAACTGGTCATCTTCTTTCAAACGAGTTTCAATATCTTTATCTATAGTAAAAGATTCAAGTCTCATATCAGGGAGAATTCTCAGTCCTTCTTCTTTCATCCAGCCTAATTTATCTAATCTCCTTACCCTTTCTAAATTTAATTGTGTCCAATTACTTTTTTGCTTTCTTGGGGAAAGCCTTTGGGCTAGTTCAGTATCTGATATTTTCTTCTTTATGCCATCAATCCATCCAAAACACAGTGCTTCTTCAACTGCATCTAAATACTGGATGACTTCTGATTGTTCATTCATACTTACTATTACCCAACAAAAAAATTCTGTTTTTGAATTTTCCTCAAACCAAACTCTTAAATCCGACCTTGTCTTAACTCTAATTAAATTATTAATTTCCATTTTTATACTCATCCTTTCTAAACAAAATATTTGTACCAAGTATAACTGTTTTGCTTAGTTTATTAGAAATACAAAATGACTACGGGTCTTATCCTGATTTCACTAACGCCCACAGTTTAGAAATACAAAAACACCGAATAGATCCACTTTTCTACAAGTGTACACTATTCGGTGTTCGGTTCAATCAAGTTGCTACCTTTAATGTAAGATTTAGTTTACTTAATCGGTGTGCGCGACAGCTCTTACCTCAATCAGTTGCTCTGGGAACGCCAAGTAAGTCACGCCGATACAGCTGCCGGCTGGACGATGCTCTCCTATATATTCCTTAAACAATCCAATGACTTGCTCGAAATGCTCTTGAGGATTTGTTAGATAGAGTTCAACATATGCAATGTTTGACTTCGTTACACCAAATCCCTCCAGTACACGGTCGAGATTTTCAAGGGTTTGTCGTGCCTGTGCTTCTATGTCACCTTCGCCTACGAACATCCCCTCCTGATTGTGGGAAAATTGTCCTGAAATGTAAATAGTGTCGTTGACGCTGTATCCTTGGGTAATTCCATGATCCCAAAGATTGTGGTTGTAGGTTTTAACATTAGCCATTACTTTTTCTCTCCTTTATTTTAAAGTAAATTAAGTATAAAATGAACAGAAACAAATAAATAGTACGCACATTTTTGGTAGCTACTGTCAGAAAGGATAGTGTCAACATGAGTATGGCTGATTATAAAGAAAAGGGGAATATCCAGGAAACGCCTTTTGGATATACACTATCAGTGATTGGTGGTAAATGGAAAATGCTCATCCTCTACCTACTAGCAGAAAAACAACCTGTTCGTTTTAATGAAATGAAAAGAATAATAGGAGCTATTACCTTTAAAACGTTAAGTTCACAACTTAAAGAGTTGGAAGCAGACGGGATGGTTTTACGGAAAGAGTATCCTCAAATCCCTCCTAAAGTTGAGTACAGTCTCACACATAAAGCAACTACTCTATTACCTGTTTTGGAACAGTTATGTGAATGGGGAGAAAAAAACAGCAATAATTAACTTCCATTTATTTAGCTGTTTAAGTTATTAACCCCTTAATAAGTGTGATGAGAAGAGAGAGCTCTATTTTAATGGGGCTTTTTTACTTACCCAAAATTTTAGTTAGTCTAACTCTTTTCAGTAGTACATGATCATCTGGACATATTGCATGAACTCCATGAACTTGCCTCAACAACATACAAATAATCCAATGATGAATACAACTAACTATCTAGCATATTAATTGAAAAATTCAACGTAGTTTTGTAACACAATAAAAACTAGCAGTTCAAAATCCTAATTGATATTTTAATCATATAATTGTTATAACCGTGTTTCACTTACTTTTGCACGATTCATGAAATAAGGTGCCTTTTTGAAGAAGGAATCGTTATAACATTTGTTGAAATAAAAGTATAAAGGAGAGTATTTTAGTGAAATTATGTTCTATGAAGGAGGGAACCTATTTGAGTCAGTTATTGTTTGCTGAACCACCTGTCTTAGAGAGTGAAAGCATCATACTCAGGCCTTTACAACAAGAGAATGCAAAATATTTATTTTCTATTAGCTACCCTGAAGTTTGGACTTATATGTTTGGTGCAATTAATTCGGAAACTGAAATGGAAAAACATGTGTCAAAAAAAATTCTACTTCGCAATCAAATGACAGCATTACCGTTTGTGGTTGTTTTAAAAGATACAAATGAAATTATAGGAAGTACAAGTATTTATGATATCAACCTAAGTCAGAAGTCATGTGAAATAGGAGCAACTTGGTATGCAGGTAACTTTTTAGGGACTTTTGTCAATTTGGAGTGTAAGTACCTACTACTCAAATATTGTTTCGAGGAATTAAAGATGATAAGAGTACAATTTAAGACAGATGAGAGAAATATCCGTTCTCAAAAAGCTATCAAACGCTTAGGAGCTACTAAAGAAGGTATCTTAAGGAAAGAAAGAATTCTTGAAAACGGATATATTAGAAATGCAGTTATATACTCAATTACCGATGATGATTGGGTAAAAGTAAAACAGCTGATAATAGAAAAAAGCATGAGAACAAAATAGTTGAACAGGAATTGCGCTATTAGTGAGGAATTATATGAAATATGAGGTAAAACATATATATAATCTATTGAATGTTGATTTGGATAGTTTAGTAAATCAAAGCAAAGGTGAAGGCTTTCGTTTTGTAGAAAGATTAATAATAGATTATAAAAATGGTAGGAATACTTTTAACCATTTTGGAGAAGGTTTATTTGGTGTATTTAACGAAGAAGATATACTTGTTGCTATTGGTGGATTAAATAAAGACCCATTTTCTAATGAACCACATATTGGCAGACTGAGAAGATTTTATGTCAGCAAAGAGTATAGGAGAATTGGTATAGGGAGTCTATTGTTAAAAAGGATAATTGACGAAGCAAAAGGTTATTATAAAATTTTGGTGCTTCACACTGATTCCGAACAGGCTGATGAATTTTATTCTTCTATTGGATTCTCAAAAGGAAAACTTTATCTAAATTCAAGTCACTTTATGGAGTTCAAAAACTAAAGTGTTATTCAATTAACTTGTTCTTTAGTAGAAGAGATAGGTAGAAAATGAGCCAAGAAATACTTCTCTTAGTACATTTAATTATTCAATTTGTTATCTGAAGTTGGCATGAGAAGGGTACAGCGCTGACCAACAAGATGTAAGTCGCAGCCGTTGCCACACGGAGTTGCGCTCTTATCTTTCGTTCCGTAGTAAGACTTTCACAGTGATTTGTAGGCTCACCGCTTACCCTGTGGAAAGCACCCTTCTATAATGTAGTTCAGCAGGATTATTAGATAGATTTTATTCTTCAAAATACTAGAATCTCTTGACTTACAGACATGAATATTTTTAGTTTTGGAACCGCGTTTCCATCTTTTTTAATTGCCAGTCATAAAAAAAGTTTCCAAAAGGAATAAATGCTACTGCCAAAGCTAACATAGACCAAATAATATTCCATCTTAATCGAATTTGTGCATATAAAATAACAAGCACATACGACACAAAGATAAAACCATGTACTGAGCCAGCTATTGTAACCGCCATTGGTATATCCATCCAATACTTTAATGGCATCGCTATAAATAGGAGGATTACTAGGGAAATACCATCTAAAATGCCGGCAATCCTTAATTGTCCAAGTGTCGTTTTAATCATATATTACACCCTCAATTCTTTAGTTATATCTTTTTCACAAATTCCGATTTTAGTTTCATCGCACCGAACCCATCAATTTTACAGTCGATGTTATGATCTCCTTCTACTAAGCGGATACTTTTTACCTTCGTACCTTGTTTCAATGTAGAGGAACTACCCTTTACCTTTAAGTCTTTAATAACCGTTACTGCATCCCCGTCATTTAAGACATTTCCATTAGAGTCTTTTACAATTTGTTGTTCCTCATTACTATCGCCTACTGACTGTTGCGACCATTCGTGTGCACATTCCGGACAAACAAAGTTACTTCCATCTTCATATGTATACTCTGAATTACATTTCGGACAATTTGGTAAAGCTTCCATAATATTATTATTCCTCCATTCACTATTAATCTCCATTCTAATGTATTGCTTGCCTCCATTCAACCACTTACTGGCCCTAGTAGGTGTCTAGATGTTTACTATATTCTTCCTATGGGTACCTAAACTATAAGACTATAACGGCAGGAGTGAACTAAAATGGAAGAAGAGAAACGCGTAGAAGTGCGCCGCGAAGAAAGAACAGATTCTGGAATGGTTGGTGCCACTTTCATCAAATATGCCGCATACTTAATAATATTCTTTGGTGTCCTTTGGTTCTTAATCTCATATGTATTTCCAATGTTTTAATTCAAAAATTAGAAGTACCGATCGATATACAATGGAAAGGTTCAGTTAAAGGCGTACCTTACAGAGGGTAAGTCAGTCTAAATTCGTGACTTAGTGTCACATCGACTGACCCGCATCGCGTGGCCCGAAAACCTAAAGTAACTCGAGGGATAAAGCGATATCTCCATTAAATGTTTAATGGAGATATCGCTTTTTATATGGAAAATATTTATTAATCTGTATGCATATCAATCTAATCCAATACTTTTTATTCCGTTTCCGGAAAGAATGCTTGCGCAGTTAATACATTCACTAAACTTGGTCCTGCTGTTCTAATTGCGTTCTGGATAGCAGATTCTAACTCTCCCTCTTCTTTGACTCCAAAAGCTGTCCAACTGCAAGCTTCTGCTACTTTTACAAAGTCAGGATTCGTTAAGTCGGTCCCTTCTTCCTTTAATCCTGCTGCCTGTATTTTATCGCTTTCCATCTGCAAAGCACCATTATTAAACACAATAACTGTAATATCTAAGTTGTAACGCGTCGCCGTTAACAAGTCTGCAAGTGTCATTTCGAGACCACCGTCTCCTACGATAGCAATGACTTGTTTATCTGGCTTCTCCATTTTCGCTGCGATTGCTGCAGGTAATCCAAAGCCCATTGAACGCCAATAACCAGAAAACAGGATAGTTTGCTTGCTTTGGCGGAAATTACGATTCATCCAGACTGTCACATCTCCAGTATCTATTGTTAGTATGGCGTCTTCTGCAACTGACCGCTCTATAGCTCGAACAATACGCGAAGGATGTAGAGGATGATCGGTGATTTTTCCTTCCTGTTCGTTTTCATTTGCCCATTTTATTTTTATTTGTTCGATACGATTAAGCCATTCGGTATTCGGTTCATACCCGGTAATAGCTTTTTGAAGAAGTGGAATAACTTGCTCTGTTTTACCTTTAATAGCTATTTCTACAGGAATACCACTTGAAGCACTTTCTATATGTGTATCAATCTGAATAATCCTAGCTTTCTCAGGAACATAGCCTTCTGGCCACCAGGAGACACCTGCAAGAAGTACAACATCTGCCTCTTTAAAAGCTTCTGAGGCATGAGGATTTCCCCCTTCACCAATTCCTTGGAGAAGATACGGAGTTGTTTCCTCAAAAAGTCCTTTCCCACCGAAGCTTGTAATAATGCCTGCTCCCCATAACTTGGATAAGCTAATTACTGCCTCATTGGCTTTCCAAGCACCTGCGCCAGCTAAAATCATTGGGGACTTTGCCGTTTTCATCAGGGATGCCACTTCTGTCAAATCCTCACTTTGGAATGTCTCTGCTCCCTCAATTACTTTTGGAAGTGTTCGAGCCTCCACCTGCGTTTCTTTTTCAAATAAATCCTTAGGTATAGACAAATGAGTAACCGCTCGTTGTTGCAAAGAAATTTGGGTAGCTTTTTGTAGTAATTCTACAATTGCATCTTCACTTGCTAAATTAGCTGAATAAGTAGCAAATGGTTTGAAGAGTTCTTGCTGATCTACATATTGTTGGAAGTCGGTTCCAATTTTATTTAACGGCGCTTGACCTGTTAACGCTAGTACTGGGGCCTTATCTGCATAGGCATCCCCTAAGCCATTAAGAAGGTTTGTTGCTCCCGGTCCCATTGTTGATGTACAAACAGCAAGCTTTCCTGTCAGCTTTGCCTCTGCAGAAGCCATAAAGGCTGCAACTGATTCATGTTTCACTGCAATAAATTGAATCTTATCCTGCTTAGCTAATGCATCTAATAATCCAATGATTGTATCTCCCGTGACACCATAAATACGCTTAACTCCATAGTAAGACAACTGATCCAATATCACTTCAGCAACTGTTTTTCCCATAAAAACTAACCTCTCCTTTATGTATTGTTTAACAAAGTGATTCCCTTGATTCAAATAATATAAACGTAACATAGAGTAGCTAGATTCTTAGGGCAAAAAAAACGTTCATAAAGTCTCGTAAAAGACTTCATGAACGTCTATTAATAATAGTTATACTAGTTGTTTAGATAGTTTGGCAGCAGCGGCTTTAACTTTTTCTAAGCCTTCTGCTACGATTGCATCTGCTTGTGCGGGCATAGCATTATGCCCTTCGATTACTACTTCATCCACGATTTGCATACCAAAAACGCCACCTAATACATTTTTCATGTAGTTTACTGCCATTTCCATTGGTGCTGCTTCTGGTGAAGAATAAATACCGCCACGAGCATTTAAGATAACTGCTTTTTTGTCAGTCAATAATTGAACTGCTTGACCATTCTCGTCATATTTGAAAGAGAAGCCAGCTTGATAAATATAGTCGATAAACACTTGCAACGGTGCTGGAATTGTTAAATTCCATAACGGGAATGCAAATACAACTACGTCAGCAGCAGTTACCGCGTCCATTGCTTTTTGTTTAGCAGCGATTAAACGAGCTTCTAAATCTGTTAACTCTAATCCCTCTGATAATTTACCAAATGCATTAAAAAGATCTTGTCCGATAAAAGGCATGTCTTCTGCAAACACATCATAAGTTGTTACGTTTGCACCTTCTAAATTTTCCATAAATGTATCATACATTCTGCTAGAAATACCTTCTGCAGAAGGACGGTTGTTTGCTTTAACTACTAAAATATTCACGATTAATTCCTCCAATGTTGTTATTACATTGGTTATGATAACAGATATATTATGCTACTTTCAATTATTTTGAATTCGAAGCGAATAATTATTCCATGATTGTCACGAACTTTTCACAATTCATTACGCTTAATATCTTAAATTTTTACGTGATATTAGTATAAGAATAATTGCTGGAACAGTACAAACAATCATCCCAAGGAAAGCTAATCCTGGCTGAATTTCATATAGATAGCCCCCAACAAAAGTTAATATTGCTGTGCTTAAGCTTAATGCCAATCCCGAATATATACCCTGTGCATTTGGAATTTGCTCTTTTGGTAAAGAAATCGTTAAATAACGAATAAAAGCAATATGAGCCATCCCGAAAGACAAGGCATGCAACGCTTGTGAAATAATAAATATACCTACATTAGGGAATAAAAAGATTAATACCCAGCGAAGTGTAGACCCAGCTCCCGCCAATAAAAATAAGGAGGATGGACGCCATTTAGACAAAAAGTTATCTGCCTTCATGAAATACAAAATCTCAAAAATAACTGCTATATTAATAATCATACCAATATAGAAAGCATTAACATCTAACTCCTGCAAATATATATATCCATAATTATAGTAAGCCGCGTGCGCACCTTGAAGTAAAAATACTACAATGAGAACAACCGGAAATGTTTTTACTTTCCACAATTCCTTCATAGATAGTTTTTGCCTTCTATCTTCTATAGAGGGCTTTGTAAGCAATGGTCCTGGAGTCGGCATGAACTGTTTGATCAATAGGAATATTAAGCCTATAATCATACTCCATAGAATCGCCTGCTCTCCCCAAAAGCCCGTTAACATACTTATTATAAGAACCGCAATAACAAACCCAATCGATCCATAAGAACGACTTTTACCGTAATGTACCTTTCCTTGTTGGACAAGTGATGAAGCTCCACTTTCGATTGCTGGCATCAATGTCGGATACACTAAACTAAATAATATCGTGATTAGTAATAAAGAAACTCTAGAAGTAGCTGGTATATAGAAAACAGCTGCACATAAAGCTAACATAGTAAAGGTAATAATTATTTTTTTATTGCTCATATATTTTGACATAAATGGAAATACAAACATTGTCGCTACCGCACGTGCTACCAATCCAAATGCCATAATCATACTTGCATCAGCTACAGTTAAATTCTTAGCTTGCACTAACCAGCCAGTCCAGTATGGTAAAAAGATTCCCCATGTAAAAAAGAAGACAAAGAAGCTCTGTGAAAGCCATCGTTGATTGTTTATCATCTTCTGATCCCTCCAATTGCTAGATTGAATGATAGCATGAGTCAAATTATAATAATAGGAGATATCTCATATTTTTATCAAAGGTGGATGAGTAAATTTGAAAAGAATAGAAGGACCACAGCAATTATATTATATTGAAAACAATACCATTCAATCATTTTTCTCCTTTGATATTTCTCCTTACATAGAGGTTTTTGAATTCGATAAAGGTGATTTTATCATTCAAGAAGGAGCTGAACCTGAATACCTCTTTTATATGGTGGAAGGGAAAGCAAAACTCTATGTAACCCACAAAAACGGAAAGGTCTCGTTGATAAACTTTTTAACTCCACCTATATTTATGGGAGAAATTGAACTGTTAAATGAAGAAAAATATTCAAAAAGCATTCAAACTAGCTCAAGGTCCATTTGTATTGCTATTGCTATAGAAAAATGTAAAGAAAAGTTATTAGCAGATGCACACTTCCTAAAGTATTTATGTATATTTTTGAGCAATAAATCAACGGTACACTCTGCCAAATATACTAAACATCAAGCATATCCACTTGAAAACAAACTAGCAGAATTTATACTTTTGTCCTCACACCACGACATCTATAAGGAAAAGCATACGGAAATTAGCGATTATTTTGGTGTATCCTACCGCCATTTACTTCATACATTCGCCCAATTAGCCGACGCAGGAATTATAGAAAAAATAAAAATGGGCTACAAAATAAAAAGTAAAGAAAAGCTTCAAGCATTATCCGACGAAATTAAATAATATCCATCATTAAAACACCTTGAAACGATTTACTAACCGTCTCAAGGTGTTTATAGTTTTTATTTATTTAAATCGACTGACTCTTGGACCACAACAGGTTCTCCTGCCTTTAATAGTACTTTATTTCTTCCTAATAACAGTCCCAATATCAACATAAGTATTCCTGTGCCTAGTAATATCCATTCTACTCTCACGATATCTGCCATGGGTCCGAAGATAAGCATCCCAATCGGCATCATAGAAGTAGCTATCATCCCAAACACACCAAATATCCTTCCAAGGTAATCACCTTCAACACGTTCCTGAATTAGTACTGTAGTTGGTGTATTGAACACTGGCATGGATACTCCGAATAGCCCCATGAAAAGTAAGTAAGCCCAAAAGATCGGCATAACACCTAAGGCAATCGTACAAACACCCATGACAACACTGGCGAGTGTCATCGTATGCACTTTGTTGGCAAAGCCACCCCAAGATGCAATAATAGCTCCCCCTGCCATCATACCAATAGAAAAGGCAATTTCAATGGCAGTTAATCGCCATACATCATCCCCAAAGCTACGTGTCACTTGTAGTGGAGTTAAAAATGCAGCTGGTGCCATCAGAATGAAAAATAACGCAAAAAACAAAAAGAATTTCTTTAAAAATGCATGGTTATTTATATATGATAAACCTTCTTTAAAATCAGCAAGATAGCTAGTCGTTTGCTGCATAGATGCCTTCGCATGTGCTGGAATTTTCAAAAACACGAGTAAAGTTGCGATTGCTATAGCTGCAGTGACAACATCTACAAAGAAAATTATTTCTAACGTAGTCATCGTCAGCAATGCTGCACTCACCATAGGCGACACAAACATTATAATCGCCTGTATACTTCCATTAGTTCCGCTTACCTTCGTAAGTTTATCCTCTGGAACAATTTGTGGCAAAATAGCCCCCACGGCTGGTCCTTGAATACCGGTTCCTATAGCTCGAACAGCCGCCATAGCAAACAGGAGCCAAATAGCATCGTATCCCATTAAAAAGACAATTGCCATTATAAGAGTTGCTGTAGCAATTAGGCCATCTGATAAGATTATGAGCATCTTTCGATTGTAGCGATCTGCCCAAACTCCAGCAAATGGAGATAAAATAAAGGTAGGAATGAACCCACATAATATAAACAGTGTCATCATCATTCCAGATTTAGTAGTAAGTGTTACATGCCACATAATCGCATATTGGACCAACGACGAACCAAATAGCGATATCGTTTGACTGCTTAAAAAGATAATAATATTCCTTTTCCAATTTTCAAACTCTGTATTCATCTTCTTCACGACCTTTTCTTAAATATTTCTGCTTGAAAAGTAAATGGTAAGGTCTTTTTTGCTCGAGTCGAAAAAGATTAAGTATTTAACTATTTTTAGACAACAAAAAAGAGGGCAGATTTCCCCTCTTTTTTGATAAACGTAAATAAAGTTTTCCCAAAAAGACAGACTAATCCCATTTACTCCACACTAGTGCAGAGCCCTTGATCCTATTCAATTAATGGTTCAAAGTTTGGATTCTAAGTCTCATAGATGCTGTCAAAAGGAAAACCTCCCGTTCTTTAAAGTGAATTTCATTTTACCATATATTTTTTTACTATTCAATAAATACTATTTAGCTGTATATTTTTTAATAGCAGGTAGAATTTCATTGCCGATGAGTTCAATATTCTTCATAAGTTTATCGAAAGGTACGCCACCAAAATCCATTTGTCCAATATATCTTTGATGACCAAATACTTCATGCTGATATAGAATTTTTTCGATAATTTGCTGTGGACTTCCGATATTCATGACATTGTGCGGGTCTGCCCCTAAAGCAAATGCATCTTTTGGATAACCACTGCCATTCGATAATTTCATTCCTTCATTGATATAAGGATAGTATTCGTTTTGTGCCTGTTGCGTCGTTTCGGCTGCGTAAAAGAAACCCGCTGTAGCAACTGGAAGTTCAGAAGGATCAAAGCCACTCCTTTTAGCAGCATCTCTATATGCTTCAATGGAGCGTTTAAAAGAGGAGACAGGTCCCCCTAAAGTAGCTAAGAACATCGGTACACCAGCATTTCCTGCCTTAATTGCACTTGCAGGATGCCCACCTACTGCACGCCAAATAGGTAAAGAGCCTCCCTGCGGACGTGGTATGACGCTTGCATCTTTTAGTGGTGCACGGAATTGTCCATTCCAATTGACGACATTTTCTTGGTTAATCATTAGTAATAAATCGAACTTTTCTTCGTATAGCTCCTCGTAGTATCGAACATCGTATCCTAACAACTCAAAAAGCCCTATTCTAGATGCACGTCCAGCTACGATTTCTGCTCGTCCCTTGGACAGCAAATCTATTGTTGCAAAGTCTTCATAGACCCGCACTGGATCTGACGTACTTATAATCGATGACGAACTCGCAATTTTTATTGTATTAGTTGCCTGTGCAATTGCAGCTAAAACAACTGTGTGGGCCTGTGTTGCAAAATATTCCTGATGACTTTCCCCAACACTGAAGAAATCTATTCCAGCCTGTTCTGCTAGCTTTGCCAATTCAATAATTTCATGTAGGCGCTGCGTTGCAGTAATACGTTCTCCTGTGTGAGGATTCGGCATATGATCTCCTAATGTATATAACCCAAATTCTAAACCTTTTCTTTGATCAATACGGTATTTCTCCATTAACCTCACCCTTCTGTTTAAATAGATTCTCTATAAAATCATTACTTCTCATATAGCAGTATAGTATTGAAATTCTCTTTCCGTAAGTACGCACAAAAAAGTGGTATAGTATACATAATGATCCTAATTGTGAGGAGACTATACTGTGGATATGAATATGGATATGCAACCAGAGCTTTGCAAAGTGGACGATGCTTTAGGTATTCTAGTAGGAAAATGGAAACCGATTATTTTATTAATCCTTTTGCAAGAGGGTACAAAAAGATTCAGTGATTTAAAACGTAGAGTACCTGGCATCACTCAAAAAATGCTAACAAAACAGCTGCGAGAGTTAGAGGAAGAAGATATCGTTACGCGTAATGTCTATGCTCAGGTTCCGCCGAAAGTAGAATATTCCATTAGTGAGTATGGAGAAAGCTTAGAACCCATTTTGGTAGCCATGCATGAATGGGGTACAGCACATACTCTTCATAAAACGAAAAAAGGACAACTATAAGCAAGTTAGCTTGCGATTTGAGATTTTCCTTATAAAAACGGCCCCTAATTAGAAAGGAGCCGTTTTACTTATGTAGAATTGCTATTCTATTTCTCTAGCCGGGATAACCATATCAATATGCGGAATATTATCTTCTAAATATACTTCCGACACTGTTTCAAAACCAAAGGATCGATAGAATTCTTCCAAATGAGCTTGAGCCTGTGCATAGATAGGCATTCCTGGATAAATAGTTTCTATATATTCCAGTCCCCTCGCTACAAGCTCTCTACCTAATCCAGATTTACGATAATTCCCGGCCACAAGTACTCTCCCAATATGGATATTATCCTCTTCTGGAAACACACGCATGTATGCACATAATTCATTATTTTCCTCTTTAAAAATATGTGCGCTTATTAGGTCCAAATCGTCTACTTCTGGATATGGGCAATTCTGCTCCACTACAAAAACAGCCACTCTCTCTTTATAAATACGTTGTAACTCCAAAGGACTTAACTCTTCAAAGGCCATATAATTCCACATATACATCACTCCTTACTTTAAACCCTATTATATACCATCAAACAGATTCCATATCAATCTTCCTACCCCTCTAACTAACCAGAAAATCATACGGAAAGGAAGGAAAAGCAATTCTGGTATCCAAAAGAAAACCTCAAATATAAAGTCACCAAATGTGTATCGATCACTATATTTTCTACGGTTCTTCCTAATTTCCTTTTTAGTTTCCCACCGTTCACTCATTACTTATCACTTCCCTTAATAAAAAGTCTTCTATATCAGTTATGATACTTTTTAATATATCAAAGGATTTATAAAAATCTTCATCATCTTCTAGTCTGTGATTTGCATTTGGTATCAGTCTCGTTGTAATATGCTGATTCTTCTCTATTTATGCCCCACCTTTTCTCAGAATATATTTTATCTTTATCTCCAAGTATGCATAATCCTTTATTTGAGGTTTCACTTATCACATTTAGTATTTCAGTTCTATTTATTAGTGGCGTTAACCATACTCCCTTCGCAAGTTTAAAAATATTTCGATTTAACTCAGAGCTCATTGCTATTGTTCCAATTGATTTGCCGATAAATATATAGTTTTCATAGGAGTGAGATTCAAGAACCTTATCTATCACCGTTTTTGAATCCGTTACGACCGCTTTGTATAAATCTTCCTGACTTAAATCATCATAAAATTCATCCTTGTATGGAAAATTGACTTCTAAAATATGTACAGACTGTTTAAATATTATTTCACCTAAAAAGTGAAATATAGGGCTATTTACCGTATAATTTGAACCTGGAAAAAAGATTACTAAATCCTTTGCGCAGTCCGTTTGCCCATGTATCGTATATGGTATCTTCATACCTTTGAATCCAGTAACGCTTGAATTTATATACTTCATATAGAAAAACTCCTTCGTCTATACCCCTTATATTATCTATGTCCATCTTTTCTAGCCTGTATATACCCATAATAACTACAGGTTCCTTGCTGGCTTAAATCCTTTACCTCAAAGCCACATTTCTCATAAAAACTAAAATTATTTGCTGATGTATGGGCAAACCAATCTCCATGAGGCAACTTTTGAACACATAATTCCACAAGCTTTTGGCCAATACCTTTCCCTTGATAATCTGATTGTACTACTAAGTCCATAATGTTTGCTGCCATTATCTGATCGGAAATGACTCTTACCATCCCAATCATTTTTTCATCATCCCAAACAGTATATGCCCATGTGGAGTTTTCAAATATAAGCGTAAATTTTTCTTTCTGCCAATCTGGCGTATGATTACTCCATCCGGCATCTTTAAAAAGTTCTTCTACGCTTTCAGCAGGAATACCCATGGTTCCTTCCCTAATAACGAGCCTTTCAAAATAATGATACATCTGTAACTCTCCCTTCATGGTTATTAGTATATATACTACATTTAGGTAGGTATTTCCTTTTTTATCGCAAATATCCAATAAGAAAAGATGCTCCGTCCTTTCTCAACAGAAACATAGATATACTGTTGATTGTAGCGAAGGGCGGACGCTTCCTTCGCTTCGATCCATCCTGGGTCTTCTGCTCGCGCTGTTCTCACTGGAGTCTCCTACATATGCTCCAATCAACCATGTACGCTTGAAGTAAACGGATAATTGAAGTCAATAGTACTTACTATTTTATCGCTAGTACAACTTAATTTTTACTGTCCGCGACTCCAGCTAGAGAAGCAAGAAAGTCAAGATCCCACAGGTAGCGTAGAATACGAGAAGGCTCTGCCTCGCCCACGGAAAGCGTCCACATAAGCGTGAATCACAAGAATATTCGTTCTTTAAAGCCCTACGATTCCAGTATTCACAGAACATTTTTATACAATTTCTTATCTTTTAAAAAAAGGACTGCCCATGTATATGGACAGTCCCTACTTAACTTATTCTTGAATTCTTACAAGTTGTGTCTTTTCTACATCATAATCTAATCCGTCTGCACTTGGATCTTTATCATACTCAAGTAAAGCCATCATTTTTTCTGTTCCTTTTATCGAATCGAAATCAGCATCATTTACGATTAGAAACATGTCGCCATAGGCTCTTCCCTCTCCAATAATCAAATTCCCCTCATATTCTACATTTAAATCCTTGCCTTCTAAGTTAAGTGCTGCTGGCTCTTTCTTTGCAAAAAGTATTCCCTCGCCTTCAGCTACTTTCGGAAGAGATGAAATTGCTTTTGTTTTCCCTTTTTCTTGATTTGTTATTTCTTTTATTAACTTTTTCTTTACAAGGGCTTGTACTGTTTCATCTGTTAGGACGATGATTTGTTGTCCACCATTTTCCATAACCTTAATCTTGTACTGATCTTCCTTTGCTAAATCATCCTTCTCTCGCTCCAAAGAATCGATAATTTGTTGTTCTTCCCCATAGAGAATTACTCCATTTGCTTTTGCAAACATATTACATCCTGTTAATATTGACGCAACTATAAGAGTAGTTAGAAATACAATTAGTAATTTTTTCATTTTTGATTAGCTCCTTTTCATTTTTACTCTTCCTTGCTATTGACTTTATTATAGGAGGTAACCTTATCTTTAGCCTTCTCTTTAGATGACGTTTACATTACAATTTTGCAACTTAGCGTTTTTGTAAAATAAAAAAAGAGCCTGCCGCTTTTTTCAACAGTGAATTGCCCCGTAAATGTTAGTTGGCGTCTAACATTTACGGGGCAATTCACAAGCTGAAAGGTTCTTTTCAGATATTTATTCGATACTATCCTGTAAATACTTGATCATACGGGTAACGATAATGAACATTCTTCGGCTTCATAAGTATGAAAAACAAAGTTAAAGGACCAATTCGTCCGATAAACATTACCATACACAATAGCACTTCCCCTATGTCACTAATTTGTGCAGTTATACCCATTGATAATCCAACAGTCCCAAAAGCTGATACAACTTCAAATGCCAAAGGTAAAAAAGGTATCTTTTCCGTAATAGTTAATAGAAATATAAAGAAAAAGACTATGATTAAACCAATCGTTGATATTGCTAGAGATCTTATTACTGTCTCCAGACGGATAGATCTTCCAAATAACTCTGGTTCACTACGTTTGCGTAAAAAAGATACTGTTGCTAAAACTATTACAATAAACGTAGTTAGCTTAATCCCAGATGCTGTCGATGCACTACCCGCACCTATAAACATTAGAACCATCGTCAAAAGGATAGTGGGATCCTCCATATCACCATAATTTAATGTATTGAATCCAGCAGTACGAGGGGTCACTCCTTGAAAGTAGGACACCATTAGTTTATCTTGTAATGGCATAGTCCCAATTGTTGCTGGATTATTATATTCCAACACGAAAACGAAAGCGATAGCTATAACATTGATAAGTATAGTTCCGACAACCATCATTTTCGTGTGAAGGGACCATTGCCTAAATGACTTTGTTTGTTGAATATCAACTACTACGGTAAATCCGATTCCACCTATTATAAATAGTAACGATAATACGATATTCACAATAGGGTCATTTGCAAAACCATTCAGGTTATCAGGGAATAAAGCAAAACCAGCATTATTAAATGCAGAAATTACATGAAAGACACTTAAATATAGTGCATCGTTAAAACCAAAAGTCGGTATCCAGTGTATGGTCAAAACTGTTGCTGCAAAAAGTTGAACCGATAAAACAAATGATAAGATTAGCTTTACTAGCTTTATAATACCGCCTACTGAGTTTTGATTGAATGACTCTTGTATATAAATACGGCTTTGAATACCTATCTTCTTCTTTAAGAGTATAAGAATAGCCACAGCAAATGTCATTAAACCAATGCCACCACATTGAATAAGAATCATTAATACAACTTCCCCAAATACAGTCAATGTTGTACCAGGGTCAAATACACTAAGTCCTGTCACCGTGGTTGCTGAGGTAACCACAAATAATGCATCAATCCAAGATATGTGGGTTGTGGTCGCTACAGGTAATTTCAACAAAATGGTTCCCACAAATATTAGAGATAAAAAACTGCCAGCAATAACAATAGGTGGCGAAACGGTTCTTCTTTTCTTTTTACTTATTCGCATCTGAACACCTCCTAGCACTAATTTTGAAAAAAACTATTTCTTTAAAAAAGCTGAAAATCAAAATTAGCTAGTCATTTCAATGAAACAACAAAAAACCCACAAGGCATAGGTAATAGCCTAGTGGGCATAGAATCATTCTCACTAGCTCCAATTCCTCTCTCACAACGCTTACGAAGTTAGCTGTCGGATTAGGGCAAAGAGTAGCCCCCCTACAATCGTAGGATTCACCCCACGCGGCTTAAGTAGCCACGAATAATGGTTCCCCCGTTCCAGATGGATTAAGCGATTTTGAAATATGAAACTGAAAGTAATAATACTCCCAACTCTTAGTCTTGTAAACAAATATTTTAGAGGCTTTAATAGTCGAGAATCAGGATTAGACATAAGTTAAAATCAATAATATAGGAAAAGGCTTTCGAATATTATACTCGAAAACTTTTTTGTGTTTTGTATTTATATTTTCATAGAAAGAATTCATTTGCACCAGTTTATATTCCGATAAACGCTTGTCATATATTTCTTTTAACGCTAGAACTCTTTCATATTATAAGCAATAATCGGAAAGTTACGCCGGTAACAGGCTTATCAGTAAATAAATAGCTGTTCCCCATATAAAAATTGCAGAACATTTATTAAATAAAACGAATAGTTGGCTGCGTATGTTTATTTTTTTCAATGTTGCACCCAAAACTGCCAAGCCCAAAAACCAAATCCAAGATATAAAGACACAAGCAATTGTGAAGAAAAGTAGTTGTTGTCCACTATACTTTACAGCACTTGTCCCAATTACACCGATTGTATCTAATAATGCATGTGGATTCAGGATGGACACGGAAAGTGCAAATACAATTTGCTTCTTCAGAGGTAATGCTTCTTTTCCTAATGTGTTCATTGATTTCGAAGACCAAATCACTTTTCCCATATATAAAAGAAATAGTATTCCTGCAACTAACAAAATAATCCTTAACCACTCAAATTGTAAAACGATTATTGATAATCCTAAAATGGCGAGTACGATTAGCACTGTGTCACAAATTGCTGCGGTTACCACCGCAGGAAGCGCTCTAAACAAACTTGGCTGAGTGACACCTTGCGTAAAGACAAATACATTTTGTACACCTAGAGGAAGTATAAGCCCAAATGCCAACAGGACACCATGAATGATCGGTTCCATCATTTCAACTCCTTTCTTCTCTATCATACCTATGATATAAATAATGAAAAGGTCCAATTCGATGGTCAAATATCTATCCAAATTTTAATGGGGGGAATTGAAATGAATTGGCAACCAAATCGGCCATTACCAATCAGTTTATCTTAACAAAATAAGTAAGTGGATGATAAAACAAATTCAAAGTGGTGAGTGGCTAAGCTATTCAAAACGGTTTTGAATATAAGGAACATTGTTATACTGTAGATAAAGATTATTGTTTCGGAGGTGAAAATGTGGATAGTAAGCAGTGGATTTTAATCATTGACGATGAGGAAGACTTGGCACGTCTCCTTGAGAAAGTTTTATACAAAGAAAGCATTACGAATGTTGTAACAGCAGGATCGGTTGCAGATGGATGGGAAAAGTTTCAGAAGTTTAATCCAGCACTTGTATTGTTAGATATTATGCTACCAGATGGAGAAGGCTACGACTTATGCAAGCAAATTCGTGAAGTTTCCAATGTACCGATTTTATTTATGTCTGCGAGGGATGAGGAAATTGATAAGCTTTTAGGGCTGGCGATTGGTGGTGATGATTATATTACCAAGCCATTTAGTCCCAAAGAAGTGGCATATCGGGTGAAGGCTCAGCTAAGGCGGGCTGGTTTTTCAGAGGAAAATGTGACTCCGAAAAGTTTACAAGTTGGGCCTTTTGAGCTCAGTGCAAGTGAAACAGAATTGCAGAAAGATGGAAAAACAATTGAGCTTACTGCAAAAGAAATCGGACTTATGAGCTGTTTTATGCATCATCCGAATCAGATTCTAAGTAAGGAAACCTTATTTGAACATGTGTGGGACGATAACTTTTTTGGTTCCGATAATACGGTAATGGTACATATTCGTCGATTACGCGAAAAAATTGAAGTAGAGCCTTCCAATCCTTCCTTTATATTAACCGTTAAAGGGCTTGGCTATAAATTACATACCAAGAGGTGAAGGAAAATGAAGTGGAAATTGACACGGCGCTTTTTGGGATCCGTTGTTACAATTGTTGTGATTGTAGGGGTTGTGAATACAATTATACTTTTCTCCTTACTCATCTATAAATCAATGAATAACTTTGAAACAGACGAAGGGTCTGCTGAAAACTTTAGCAGAAATTTTTCACAATATATAGCACTGCAACACGACAAACCAATGGTCAATGAAAAAGGTTTAGAAAAACTAAGGGAACTGAATGCTTGGATACAATTTTTGAATAATAATGGTGACCAAGTAGCAGCATTTTATACTCCTGAGAATTTACAAAAAAAATATTCTCCAATTGAAGTTGTTCAAACGTATAAATATCAAGAAGTAGATGGAAAGACTACAGTTTTTATAGGAGAGGCTCATCACTTTACTTATTTAATAGGAATTAAAAATCAAAAAATTGACCGATATGTATTTACCTATGATTACGGACAGGTCCTTAAAAACATTAATATCGTACTCTTACTAATTCTAACAGTCGATATTTTCATTGCATTAATAGTTGGATTTATATTTGGAAAAAGATTAACAGGTCCCCTTCACATTTTAATAGATGGAATCCACCAGCTACGTGAAAGACGCTTTAAAAAAATGCCTATACCACATGGTGTGTATGAAGATGTATTTCGCAATATGAATGAACTCTCGCTAAAGCTTGATCAATATGAGAAAGAACGTAATCAACTTGACCAAATGCGTGAAGAATGGATCAGCAATGTTTCGCACGATATGAAGACACCACTCGCCTCTATTCATGGATATGCAGAATTGATGCAAGATAGTGCCAAGGATTTAACAGAAGAAGAATTGCATGAATATACATCTATTATAAATAGACAGTCCAAATACATGAGTGATCTAATAGATGATTTAAATTTAACGATGCGCTTGCGCAATAAAAAACTACCATTGTTACTGGAAGACGTGGATATTATTGGATTTATACGTGAAATGACAATCAATCTGTTAAATGATCCCCAGTTCGGAAATCGAAATGTAGAATTTGTTGCTAATGTGGACAAAGCAGTGCATAAAGTGGATAAAAAACTACTGAAACGAGCAATAGTTAACTTTATCAACAATGCACTTGTGCATAACAATGAAAAAGTCTTTGTAAGAATCCAAATTGATAAAGTTTATCCACATTGTGGACAAGAGCAAAAATCTAATAACATATCCACAGCCTCAGCATTCCATACACAAATTACCATCGCTGATAATGGTAGAGGAATCTCTTCTAAAGATATGGATCAAGTTTTCGAACGCTACTATCGAGGCACAAATACTACTAGTACACATGGAACTGGGTTAGGAATGGCGATTGCAAGAGATATCATCTTGGCCCATAACGGAACAGTAGACTTGAAAAGCTCAGAAAACAAAGGAACAACTATAACAATACTTTTATAGAAAAAAGGACTGTTCTCCACTTTGTTATCGGAGACAGCCCTTTTTTCTATTCTAATCGTCTTTGTGCTTTTTTCGGAATTTCTTCCAGTTTCACTTCATCATATGACGATACTTGATCATCCTTTTTTACGTACATTTTTAGGTAGGCATCTTTGCGAAGACTTTTATGTGCCGTGAATTCAAGCGAAATTGTTTTACCATCCTCATTTGTAGCGTCTAGTTTATAAGAATAGGAAGTCATAACAGAACCATCATCCAGTTTGTTCTCATGTGGTATGCCATCTTCTGTAATTTGCAAATAATAATTGCTTGCATTTATACGGTTAAAGTCTATTTTTGTAATAGCAAAAACCCCTACTATTCCTAGTGCAAACAAAATACCCACTACTATTAGAAATCTTTTCATCTCTATCATCCTTCTGTTCTATTATTTTGTGTGATAATTCGATTGTAAGAAGCTACTGTTAAGATATAATACAGTCCATAGATAACTGTATAAGCAATCATCCAGATTACTACCGGTTTTACTAAATCCATCATTAGTAAACTAGAGAAAGCTTTTAAAGCAATTGCACTATGCAATAATCCTACTGCTAGTGGCACAAAGAAGATAACGAATACCTGAGAAGCAATTGATTTACGCATTTCCCTTGGACTTACTCCCATTTTATGAAGCATATTGTATTGGGACTTATCTTCCCCAGCTTCTGTTAAAACTTTAAAGTAAATGATACTTCCTGTTGCCGCTAAAAATACTAGACCAAGGAAACTCCCGATAAAGAGCAAGGAACCTACACTTTCAATACCTGTTTGGAAGTCCTGAGGGGCACTTGAAAATTGTGCTTCTTCAGGTAAATATTTTGCAATCTTTTTAGATAAATCTATAGAAGCTTGATCCATACCGATGACTCGGTATTTTAGTGCTTCTCCTTCTTTGTGTAACGCTTTAAATTGATCATTTGAAACTACCACTGTAATCCCTGCCGTACCAGAGTTTAATACTGATTGTGTTTTAAAGCTTTGGAATGTGAGAATAGTGTTGTTCTCAGTTGAGACAGTTTTTCCTTCGTATTTAGGTGAGAACCTTTCGTCGTATCCAATGTCTAAAATAACGGCATTTTCGTTGTTAACATGTAGTTTTTCCCTTTTTTGAATCGCTGCTAATTTGTTATATGTTTTTTCATTGATAATCGTATAGATCTTCTTATCTGCGTTACTGAATGCTGAGTTTAATTGTTTCGTATGAAAGGCTACAGACAACGCTTCGATATTTTCATCGTACTTTACATCTAGCAACACATTGCTGACTTGTTGATCGAGTTTTTCATCTGTTTGCTCATACATAAAAGTATTTGGATCAGAGGTTATAACCTGATCGTTTATGTTGTAGTATAGACCATATACTGCTCCACCAGCTGTTACAGTTGTAGCACTGAGCACGGCAATAATCGTCAGTGTACGAGCATTTCCTCGGATACGATATAACAGTTGGGAAATCGTCATTAAATGAAGTCCTTTCCACAACCATTTTTCATTTTTCTTTATCATCGTTAATACAAAACCAGTCACGCTATGGAACAATAGAAATGTACCGACAATAACTGTCATTAAAATGATTAAAGCTATCATTAAAAAGCCAACTGCTTCCCAGACTTTTGAAGTAAACATATCTTGTAGTGCCAACCAATAACCAATCGAAATTAATAAAACTCCAAGAATAGCTATAGTCATAGAAGGCTTCCGAGCCACTTCTCCTTTTTTCGATGCATGGAATAAATCGATGAGTTTAAACTGATAGATTAAACGATAGCCTTGGAATGATGTTACTAAGAAAACTGCTAGAAACACAACAGTGGTATTCAAAGCTGCCTGTTCCGAAAATGTAAATGGTGCGATGACATCATAACCCATTAAATGGATCAAAATCGTCATAAATCCTTTTGAACAAAGAAAACCAAGTACAACACCAACTACTAATGAAACCAAGCCTAATAATAAATTTTCAAAAAAGAGCATAAAGCCAATCTGACGATTACGAACGCCTAGCAATGCATACAATGCCACTTCTTTTTTTCGTTTCTTCATAAAGAACGAGTTCGAATAGGCTATAAATACGGCAACGAAGAGTAGGAGAATGACTGCTGCACCGCTCATCAGTGAATCCAATTTTTGCGAGGAAGCTGTTTTTTCTGCAATCGTATCGCTATATTTTAATGTCACAAATGTAAAGTAGATAACAATACTAAAAACCATAGATGCGATATATAAAAAATATTGGGAAAAGTTTCGTGCAATGTTTTTTCTCGCTAGACTAAATAACGTCATCTACCCCACCCCCAATTGTTGCAAGGACATCCAAAATTTCTTGGAAGAATGCTTTCCGTGTTTTATCTCGACGGTAAATTTCTGTTGAAAGCGTACCATCCTTGATAAAAATAATACGACGACAGAAGCTTGCTGCATATGCATCATGTGTCACCATCATGATAGTAGAATTATTATTTTCATTTAGTTTACTTAAGCTATCTAATAGATCTGTCGCTGATTTTGAATCCAGTGCACCTGTTGGCTCGTCTGCTAAAATCATTACAGGCTCCGTCACAAGTGCTCTTGCAGCTGCAGTTCTTTGTTTTTGACCTCCAGAAATTTGGTATGGATATTTATCTAGTAAGTCTTCAATACCAAATACTTTAGCAATATTAGTTACTAAGCTATTAATTTTTTTTGCTGGAACTTTCGCAATTGCCAGAGGCAGTAATATATTTTCCTTCACAGTAAGAGAGTCTAACAAATTGTAATCCTGGAATATAAAACCGAGATTATCACGTCTGAAATCGGCTAACGCATCTTCTTTCATATCGTGGATACTCGTATTGTTCATATATATCTTTCCTTCAGTCGGAGAATCAATTGTTGCCAACATGTTCAGCAGAGTTGACTTCCCTGCTCCAGAAGGACCCATAATCCCTACAAACTCTCCCTCTTGAATATCGAATGATATATTTTCTAATGCGGTGTATGCTGCATTGGATTTACCATATATTTTTTTCACGTTTTCTACTTTTAATAACGATTCCATTTTTTCACCTCTTCAATTTTGTCGATATGTATACTATAAATGCTCATCCTTACAGCAATTTTATGCAAACCTTACAGCAAGCTTAAATCCAAAAAAACCCTCCTTCTATTAACTAGAAATCGGGTTTTACATTATTTTTTATGGTTGAGTATTAATCAGATGCTTCATCGAAATAGAAACGACGTTTTCCTTTACTTAATAGGACTAACAAAATATGAATGAATAACACCATCGTTAATATAAGAAAAAACGGGCAAAAAGATGCCCGGTCCTTTTAAAACAGAGACGTAGATACGCCATTGATTTCCGCTCCGGGCGGACGCTTTCCGTGGGCACGGCTTCAGCCGCTTCCTTCGCGCGCTCAGTCCAGGGTCTTCAGCTCGCGCTGTTCCCACTAGAGTCGCCGCTCTGCGCTCCAATCAACTAAGTCCACTTATAGTAATTAGATAGTTGAATACACACTAAATAATTTAGAGTATATTTGGATAAGTCGTGTTGAAACGGACTAGCACAAATAAAATTCACTGTCTTCATCTATCTTTAAATAATAGCACTTCTAATTCATAGGCGATTACTAAGAATATAATCACTTTCTAAAATTGGATCAATTTTATCATCTAAGCGATATACTTTGTCAAAATTTAAATTGTTGTACTACGCTATAATTGATTTATCGTGGAATGTGGCGACTCCAGCGGGATCAGCGTTAGGCAACGCCCGCGTAAAGCGTCCACATGTAAGAAAATCACAGGATTATTCATTCTTAAAATGTACCAAGAATCCAGAGTTCATGGCACATTTTATATACTTTCTTATTCTTTAAAATAGATGACCCAAGCACCCATTGATAAAAATACGGATGGCTTATAATAAGTGGTGTTCATCAGCACTACCACAGCCCTAAAAGTTTTAAGGTTGCTGTAAGGTTACTATTAATATAACGTAAGGTTCGATAATTATACTAACCTTTAAGCAAAGTAATATAAAACTTAAAGGAGAATTATAATGAATCCGTCCATTTCAAAAAAAGAAAGAATTATTTCATTAGACATTATTCGTGGAATTGCCCTTTTTGGTATACTCCTAATAAATGTCGGAACATATAAAATTATTATAGAAGGACAACCACTACCAGATTATAGTGGTGTTAATGGAGTTATCCACCAACTAATAGCAATCATAGTGGAGAAGAAATTCTTTTCCATTTTTTCTTTCCTATTTGGTGCAGGTCTATTTATTTTTGCTTCAAGAGCGGAAAAACGCGGGGACAAACCTAGATTACGAATGGTAAGACGTTTATTAACTCTCTTACTTCTTGGGATCATACATTCAATCATATTTTGGGGAACAATTCTACATGTATACTCGATTGTTGGGTTGTTTTTAATCCCTTTTTATCGCGCTAGAGTTTCTACCATCAAAAAGTGGCTTGTTGGAATGACAACTATCCACTTAGTTTCTCTAGTATTAATGATTTTCTTGCCTACTCCGAAACTGCTCTTACCAATCTTAGAATTCTTTTCTAACGATTTAATACTAATATTCATAATGTTTTTGGCTGGTTTTTTAACAGCTAAAGCAGGTTGGCTTGTACAGATACTAAGTTTGTCCAAACAGATTCGATGGATGCAAGCTGGAGCTTTTCTTTTGTTCATCCCTTTCTCACTGTCGATTTGGAATGCTTTTCAAAGCGGAGACAATAATGTAGATTTACTTATTGCTTTAGGGACAATACCAACGACCTTGTTTTACTTATCAACATTATTTTTATTGTTAGAAAAAAAACATGTCTTAAAATTTCTGAAACCAATCTCATTTGTCGGCCAAATGGCTTTTACAAATTATATTGCTCAAAGCATTATAGGAACAATTATCATTTCACTTATTGGTCTGGATGTCGTTTCACCAAAGGATATTGTCTATATTGCAATCTTGATCTATGCTATTCAGATAGTTTTTAGTATAGTCTGGTTCAAATTCTTTTCTATGGGGCCATTGGAGAAAATGTGGCGTTATATGACTTATGGTAAGAAATATGCAAAAAGATAGTGAATACGTTAAAATACTCAAACACAAAGTCTAGCGAGTAATAGCTTAATATGTATTTAAAAGGCCCATTTGTATTTGTACATACAAATGGGCCTTAACTTCATTTCACTTCCTCTAAGGAAATTGATGAAACAATTAAACCAAAGGGATACTTCATTTTAGCTTTTGTCCACACTATTAAACTGCTTCAGATAAACGGAAAAGACTGTTTTTTCCTCGTCGCTCTTTACCTGTATTTCTCCCTCATGTATTTCAACAATACTCTTAGCAATAGCAAGTCCTAACCCTGAGCTTTCAGTATGCATACCGCGTGATTTATCCACCTGATAAAACCTTTCGAATATATGAGGTAAGTCCATAGCAGGGATCGGATTCCCGTAACTTGTCACTTCTACTAAGATGTTATTATTTCTTTGAGTAGCAGATATATCAATTTGTTTTTTCCTTATCCCGTATTTTAAAGCGTTCGACAGTAGGTTCTCAAAAACACGAATAAGAAGATTACCATCTGCTTTGGTTATAAGTGGTACAGAACTATACTTCTCAATACAAACATACTGCATCTGCTCTAACTCAATACGATAATGTTCAACAAGTTGTCCAAGCATTTCCTTTATATTTAAAGGTTCCTTATTTACTTTAAGCTGATGATTTTGTACTCTCGTATATTCAAATAAATCATGAATTAGCCTATGCAATAATGTTGACTTCTCATAGACAATATCAATGTAGTACCTTAGCTCTACTTCATCTCTATATTTATCTTCCGTAATAAGTGACAGGTAACCAATGATAGAAGTCAGAGGAGTACGCAGATCGTGAGAGACATTCGTAATAAGATCGTTTTTTGTTCTCTGAGCATTCCGTTCTTCCTGTCTCAGTGTATCCATTTTACTTATAATCATATTTATACTTTCTGTTAGTTGTAACAATCTTTCATCCCGGTAGCCAGGACTGAACCCAATTTCTGGACTACTTACATACTTTTTAGTTTCTGTAACTAGCTGATCGAAGGATATAAAAAACTGCCTTCTTTTTTCATGTAGGTAAAATAAGCTAAAATAGAAACTAAATACTATAAAAAAACTTAACTGTTCAAAAAGGAAAGGCCAGGGTGAATAAAGAATATTTTCAACCCTTCTCTTACCAACTAAAGTAACGAATTCGGTAACCAATCCGCTACCAACAACTGAGGTATTAACATAGCCTACCACTGCATTTTTAATTATAAATAAAGAAATTGCTGACAAAATAACAGATAGAATAATCCCAGTAACAATGCGCCACCTCGAGAAAAAAACCAATTCACTTAACACAGACTTAATAGTCAATTTTATAACCAACTCCCCAAACAGTTACAATCATTTTTTCTCCTTTTAACACTCTGTCCAGTTTTGCTCTTAAGTTACTTATATGTACCATTACCGTTTTACTTGAATAGATTTCCTGTTCATTCCATACCAATTGAAAGATATCTTCAGAACTAAAAACACGGCCTGGCTTACTGCAGAGTAGGCATAATATATCGAATTCAATTGAGGTCAATTTTAATGGGGTATCATCAATACTTACAGTATGATTCTGTTTATTTATTACTAAAGGACCATAGATCAAACCTTCCTTAGGAGAGTTGCTTTTTAAATATCCAGATCGTCTTAACAAAGCTTTCACTCGAGCTATAAGCTCTAAAGGATTAAAAGGTTTAATAAGGTAATCATCCGCACCTGTAGTGAGCCCAAATATTTTATCCATGTCCTCTGCCTTTGCGCTTAACATTAAAATTGGAACCGTCTGGTTATCTTGTCGAATTTCACGACAAACTAAAATACCGTCCTTTTTCGGCATCATCACATCTAGAATTATTAAGTCAACTGAATGCCTTTTAAGCATATTTAATCCTTCTTCACCGTCATGGGCTAAATGGACCTCGTAATGTTCCGCCTCTAAATAAATTCGTAGCAATTTCGTAATATCTTTATCGTCATCTATTATTAAAATAGCCTCTGCCACAAGACATCACCACCTATTCCAAAATTCTTCTTATATTATAAACATAGATACTTTCGAAAAACTATTTTCTCATTAATCTTAAGAAATTATTTAGCTTTTCTTTCCTTTTTTTTAATATCAAATAGCTACAATATGGTTATGTTAATGAATATTAAGGAGAAGAAACGGAGGAAAGAAGATGAAACGCAGAAAGATAAAAAGGAAAGTTAATTTTTATATTACTTTAATCATTTTGTCGGTGTGCTATATAGGGATTTATAAGTTTAGTCAGAGCAGTCAAGTTCAAAATTTCATGAACGAGATAATAGAGGTTTCCGGCCCCTCAACAACCTTCATAGATTCATCATTAAAAGCACCTAACATAAAAGGACAAGCAGCAATATTAATGGATGCTTCTTCGGGAGAAATATTACTGAAACAAGATGCAAACAGTGCCTTCCCTGTTGCAAGTATGTCTAAATTAATGACAGAATATATAGTTCAGGAGCAAATTCAAAATGGAAATATTAAATGGGATGATCTGGTTGAAATTTCACACAGTGCTAATAATATGGATCCACAAGCGGTGAAAATTTATGTTAAAGACAATGATGCTCTAACTGTTCTTGATTTATATAGCGCAATGGTTATTTCCTCAGCAAATAATGCTACAAGAGCTTTAGCAGAGCATATAGCAGGCACTGAGAAAAGATTTGCAGAACTAATGAATAAAAAGGCAAAAGAAATTGGTCTTTCTTCCAAAACTAACTTTGTAAACTCAACTGGATTAGTAAATACAGACGGCTCTGAGAACATAATGACAGCAGAGGACGTTGCAATATTGGCCTATCAGTTATTAAGTGATTTCCCTGAAGTAGTGGAAACAACAAATTTGCTTGAATATGAATTAGCATACGACAGTACAAACTTAAAGAATTCAAATTCTATGCTATATCCTGAAAATCAAGACCTATATTTTAATCTGGTAGATGGATTAAAAACTGGGTACACAGAAACTGCCGGATATTGCTTTGCAGGAACAGCAAAGCAAGGAGACAACCGACTTATTTCAGTAGTAATGGGTACTAAAAGTGATGACGCTCGTTTTCGCGAGACATACAAGCTACTCTCATTTGGATTTGAGAATTTGTAACAAGCTTTTCGTTCAATGTTGCAAATGAAAATTTCTGGACGTGATCCTTAGTTAAGATACATTTCTAAAATTTTTTTCAGAAAAGTTTAGAAACTTGGAAAGTGACTCTGAATGTAGTGGTACGAAGCGATTGCCGAGTAATAATCCAGTGGCAAAGAGTTTACTAATAAATAAAAGGTTGACCTATTGGTGTTATCATACTATAATTTCGTTTAATATTATTTATATTAAACAAGCGAAGAAAAGAACATTATTAAGCCGGTCTCCCTGTTAGAAGAGAATCAGTGGTTGGTGAAAACTGATACAAAGATTAGGTGAATTTCATTCTTGGAGCTTTTTTTATACTATATTTTAAAGAACATAGTATAAAAACGGATTAAACCGTTATTTTACCAAGTGGGAAACATAGACTTGTTTCCAATTAGGGTGGTACCGCGTGAACAGCCACGTCCCTATCGTAAAAGATAGAGACGTGGCTTTTTTTGTCTTTTAACAATTAATTAGAAGACATAATAAAAATAGATTGGATTGGTTAGTTTGCAAACAACAGAGCAATGGTCATCAAAGATTGGTTTTATTTTATCTGCTGCAGGATCAGCTATCGGGGTAGGAGCAATTTGGAAGCTTCCTTACGTTACTGGTATAAGTGGAGGAGGTGCATTCTTTCTTCTATTTATTTTATTTTCTTTGTTTATGGGCTTTCCTTTACTATTAGCGGAGTTTGTTATTGGTAGAAGTACGCAAAAAGAAGCTATTAGTGCATATCGTAGCCTTGCTCCTAATAGTAACTGGCATTGGATTGGGAGATTAGGGGTATTCACCTGTTTTCTTTTATTATCTTTTTACAGTGTAATTGGTGGATGGATTGTTATATATATTGCAAAGGGTCTGTTTGGTGGAATAATTAGTGAGGGTGCAGATTATGGGTCTGTCTTTAACCTAACAATTGGGAATCCTCTGTTGGTTCTTGTTGCCCAATTTGTGTTCTTGGCTATAACAGTTTTAGTGGTGGCTAAAGGGATTCAAAATGGAATTGAAAAAGTAAATAAAATTCTAATGCCCGCCTTATTCGGACTATTTATCGTTCTAATTATCCGCTCCCTAACGCTAGATAACGCTATGGAAGGTGTGAAATTCTTTTTAGCACCGGATTTCTCGAATATTACCTCTGAAAGTGTCCTATTTGCGATGGGCCAAGCTTTTTTCTCTTTAAGTGTCGGTGTGTCCGTTATGGTTACTTACAGTTCTTATCTTTCCAAAAAGGAAAGTTTAATACAACCAGCTATTTCAATCGTTTCAATGAATTTAGTGATTGCTTTATTAGCAGGTTTAGCAATTTTCCCTGCTGTCTTTTCCCTAGGCTTAGAACCAGCTGAAGGACCAGGATTACTATTTGTTGTATTGCCTGCTGTGTTTGATCAAATTGTTTTTGGTGAAGTTTTCTTAATAGGTTTTTTAGCATTATTTTTATTTGCCACATTAACTTCAGCCTTTTCTATGTTAGAAATAATTGTGGCATCTATAGTCAAAGAAAAAGCAGAAAAGCGAACAAAATATGCTTATATGATTGGAATTTTAATATTTTTAGTAGGAGTCCCTTCGGCATTATCCTATAGTATTTTTGCTGATATTCTTATTTTCTCGAAGAGCCTCTTTGACTCTGCCGATTATTTAGTTAGTAATATACTAATGCCGTTAGGCGTACTTTTAATCTCTATTTTTGTTTCGCATAAGATAGAAAAAAGTACTTTACGGGAGGAATTATTACAGCATTCTCGTTTAGGTGCTACTGCATTTAATATTTGGCTTTTTATAATGAAATACATTATTCCACTAGTAATTATCCTCGTTTTTCTCGATATTACTGGTATACTCAATAAAATAGTTGAGATTTTTTAAAATAAATTTAAAGAGCTTATCCTTTATGGAATAAGCTCTTTAAATTCTTAAGGTTTATCTCTTATTTGGCAGATAGTTCACTTTCCGTCACCCATTTATGGTTTTTGACTACTTCTCCACCTGAGGTTGGAGTGTAATCGACCATATATACCGTCGTAGGTTCTGCCGAATCAATTTCAGCAGTAGCACCTTCCATTCCAGGCATATGATCTGCTTCAATGGTAACTTTGGTTCCTGGTTCTAAACTTTTATCCCCAGCTTCTTTAATTTCTTCTTGAATGACCCATTTATGATTTTCCACTCTTTCTCCACCAGATGTTGGCATGTAGGAAATGACATAGGCAGTTGTTTCATATGCTCCCGTTATCGTTGCCTCTGCCCCCTTCATACCCTCCATATGGTCTGTTTCAAGAATAACTTGGCTTCCGACTTTGTAAGTAGGATTATCGGCTACTTTCAAATCTTCCGGAACTTCACCTGTGCTAGAGTGATTCATGCCAGAATGATCCATTTCCATGTTTTCATGTGTGCTAGTTTCTTTTTCATCACTACCACATGCCGTCAACGTGAATGCTGTAACCAAGGTAACAATTCCTATTACTATTTTCTTCATCGTCATCCTCCTCAAGTTTTTTCTGCTCTTTTAAAAACGTAATGCAATCAGTACAACCGATATAGAACTAAACGCTATAGCTGTCACTGCGTATATTTCACTATACATCTTGTTTTCACCCACCCCAAAATACTACCAGGGGGTATAAATTCACGAGAGAAAGAGAGTGCCTTACATAGCACTCCTCCATAACTATTTTACATCGTATCCTTGATCATCAATTGTTTCTTTAATAACATCTAGCGATACTTTATCCTCGTCAAATGAAACGTCCACTTTTCCTGATTCTAAATCGACCTTCACTTCATTTACTCCATCTAACTTTCCTACACTGCCTTCTACAGAACTAACACAATGACCACATGACATTCCTTGTACGTTTAATGTTACTTGGTTGACCATTTTAAATTCCTCCTCTTATTTTTTCATTAATTTTTGAATCGTAATAAGCAATTCATCCAGTACTTCATCGTCACCTTCTGCTAGTCTATCCACTACACAGCCTTTTAAATGCCCTTGTAAAAGTACTTTGGCTACACTATTTAGAGCTGACTGAGTTGCAGAGAGTTGCGTGATAATATCATCACAATAGACGTCTTTGTCTACCATCCCTTTTATTCCACGAATCTGACCTTCAATACGATTTAAGCGATTCGTTAAATCTTTTTTTACATGCTCAGGATGATGACTTTTTCTACAAGACTGATCAGACGTATTTGTATTCTCTTCTATTAAATTGTCCAACTCATCAACCTCCTATTTCTTATTTATATAATACAGTACCTATAGGGGGTATGTAAAGTATAATGCTTTATTGTTTATAAAAATTCTACATTGTACTATTTTGCATATCCTTATTCATCAAAAAAGGACCTAATAATTTTAAGTCCTTTTATCTTTCTGTTTTTAATGTTTTGCATGATCAATTGCCTGGTGCAACAGATTCATAATATGGTCATCATCACTTGAATAATACAACGTTGTTCCTTCACGACGAAACTTAACTAAACGCAAGTTTTTCAAAAAGCGGAGCTGGTGAGAAACTGTGGACTGACCTAAATTTAGTGCCTCTGCAATATCATTCACAGAATACTCCTCACAGCATAGCAAATTTAAAATACGGATACGTGTTGGATCACCTAACGCTTTAAACGTCTGGGATACGACAAAAAGAGTTTCTTCATCTAATTCATGTGTGTTAGTTTGTACTTCTTTCTCCATATTAATGCACCCTCTCTTTTAAGTTTTATTATTATGTTAATGATTGTGGTGTGCATGTGCATCTGGTGCCTTTGCTTTTACCGTACATAAAATAGAGTTATCGTGTTTATGAGCTGCAGTTTCAAGTTGAATGGTCACATGTTGAATATTTTTATGTTCTAAATTATGTTCGATTTTATGAAGTAGCTTTTCGCTTTCTGCAATCGTCATTTGTTCTTCAACCACCACATGGCAGGAAAGTGCGTTCAAACCACTTGTAATAGACCAAATGTGTAAGTCATGAACACTTATAATTTCTTTTTCCAGCTCTATTGTTTTAACGATTTCGTCTATATTAACATTTTGAGGTGTTCCCTCCATCAAGACGTGGAGTGATGCTTTTGTTACAGAGTAACCACTTCTTAAAACTAACACAGCGACAATGACACTAGCTAATGGATCGGCCCATCCCCAGTCAAAGAATATGATTAGCAAGGCTGCAATAATTGCACCAACTGAGCCTAGCATATCACTGATCACGTGAAGAAATGCCCCACGCATATTTAGATTGTCTTGCGTATCACTGCCTCGCATCATTATCCAAGCTACAAGGATGTTTACCCCTAGCCCAATACTACTAATAATAAGCATTCCACTTGTGGCAACCTCAGGGGGATTCGCGAACCGTTCAATTGCCTCATAAAAGATAAATAGTGCAATCAATATTAGTGTTACACCGTTTAAGACTGCTGCTAATATTTCGAATCGCTTATAGCCATATGTTTTACTAGCGTTTGCTGCCCTTTCACTAAATGTAAATGCTAGCAGGGCTATCCCAAGTGATATGGCATCGCTTAGCATATGTCCTGCATCCGAAAGAAGGGCCAAGCTGTTTGTCAAATACCCGCCTATTGCTTCTACAATCATATAGATTGTAATGATGAAAAATGAAATCAGTAATACCTTTTTATTTGCACCGTTTGTATGGTCATGATTATCCGCCATTATAATCCCTCCGTTTAATATATAAAACTAATATATGATGATATGTTCATATATACACATTATATTCTACTTAATTTATTGTCAACACTTAAATCTGATATTTTTTTTAATGTGTTAAATAATTTCCATATTTATAAGATTATTTTCATAGAAATTTATTTGGAAGAATAGACTAAATTGTAACACTTAAAAATTTGAGGGTTATTTTAAGTCTAAGGTGAAAGGTGAAAGAGTATGACACCCATGTTTTCTCATGTAACCTCCGACCAAATGGTTTCAATGATTCACCACGGATTAAGTAAAAAACAAAACTCAAAGAGAATACTTATTGTCGGCGCAGGTATGTCAGGGTTAGTTGCTGCCTCGCTATTAGAGGAAGCCGGACATAGTGTAACCATAATTGAAGCTTCTGAAAGAGTGGGCGGACGAATATACACGAAACGCTTCCCTTTTATTAACGGTCAATATATGGAAGCTGGGGCGATGCGCATTCCATCGACTCACAATTTAACGTTAGCGTACATAAAAAAATTCAATTTACCAATAAATCCATTTATAAACAGTACACCTAACGACTTGATTTACGTGAACGGAATTATAACACGCCAATACTTGTATGAACAAAACCCAGATATACTGGGCTACCCTGTCGCACCTAATGAAAAAGGCAAAACAGCTTTGGAGTTGATACAATCAGTCATTCAACCTGTTATTGATTTTATCAATATAGATCCAACGGAAAATTGGAGATGGGTCATAAACGAATATGATAAATATTCAATGGATTCATTTCTAAGATATAACCCTAATGGCGTGACTTTATCGCCTGGTGCCATCGAAATGATTAAGGTACTTCTTTCTATCGAGGGCTTAGCAGAGCTCGCATTTCTAGATATATTACGTGAGTTTATAATTCTTTTAAACCCAATTACTCGCTATTATGAAATTACCGGTGGCAACGATCAACTCCCAAATTCATTTCTTCCACAATTAGAGGGAAATATCATTTTTAATCAACAGATGACCAAAATTATTCAGCACCAAAACCAAGTCACTATATATTCGGAGCATACAGAATCGAAACAATCGTTCGGAACAACATGCGATATAGCCATATTGACCATTCCATTCTCGATTCTGCAATTTGTTGAAGTTATCCCCCATAATTCATTCTCGCATAATAAGTGGAAAGCGATTCGTGAACTCCATTATTCCACTTCCACAAAAATAGGTCTTCAGTTTAAAAGTAAATTTTGGGAGAAACAAGGAATCCAAGGTGGGCAAACCGCAACTGATTTGCCCATTCGATTTAGTTATTTTCCTAGCCATGATATCGGTAAGAACGAGACTGGAGTAATTTTAGCTAGCTATACTTGGGAAGATGATTCACTCCCATGGGAAAGTTTAAGTGAAGAGAAACGAATTCAGCAGGCCTTACAGAACTTGGCTACCATCCATGGTCGACAAGTTTATGATGAATTTATTACGGGAGCATCCTATAGTTGGGGGCAAAATCCATTTTCAGGTGGAGCATTCACTATGTTCAAGCCAGAACAGGAAACAGAACTTTTTCCATACCTTGCCACACCAGAGGGTCGTGTTCACTTTGCAGGTGCACACACTACACTCCCACACGGTTGGATACAGGGTGCAATTGAATCTGGTATACGTGTAGCTTTCGAAGTCAATAATTTATCTTGAGAGAATCACTTAATTTGTGTCATTGCGAAACCTCGTTTGTTTACTAATAAGGGATATAGATAATTGAGTAAGGTAGGATAACAAAAGCTCTCCTCCTGTTTCACTGATGCAGTTATTTACGCAATAAAAAAACCCCTAGGGATAACTTTCCCTAGGGTTAAATTATATTATTAAAGTTTGTCGTCTTTCTGTTATATACTTCATAATTACGCCAAATCTTTTTATTTTAATCTCATTTCCAACTTTAATTGTTCTCTACAATTAAAGTTATATAACCTTTAACCTACTCCACAGTTACTGACTTCGCCAGGTTTCTAGGCTTATCTACGTCGCAGTCTCTGTGTAATGCTGCGTAATAACTGATAAGTTGTAGTGGGATTACTGCTACTAGTGGAGCGAATAGCTCGTTTACTTTTGGAAGTACGTAGCGATCTCCTTCTTCCTCATGGCCTTCCATTGCAATAATACATGGATTAGCACCACGTGCAACTACTTCTTTCACATTACCACGGATATTCAGGCTTACTGCTTGTTGGGTAGCTAAAGCAATAATTGGCGTACCCTCTTCGATAAGAGCAATTGTACCGTGTTTTAGTTCTCCACCAGCAAATCCTTCTGCTTGAATATATGAAATTTCTTTAAGTTTTAATGCACCTTCTTGGCTTACGTAGAAGTCTACGTTACGTCCAATAAAAAAGGCATTTCTAGTAGTTGCTAAAAACTCTTTTGCGATTTCTTCCATCTCTTCCTTAGAATCTACAATTGCTTGAACAGCATTTGCTACAATTCCTAGCTCTTTTACAACATCAAAGTCTAGCATTTTTCCTTGAGATTGTGCGAATACGGAAGCAGTTACCATTAATACCGCAACCTGTGCTACATATGCTTTTGTAGAAGCAACAGCAATCTCTGGACCTGCGTGAAGTAAAAGTGTGTGATCTGCTTCACGAGAAAGAGTAGAACCCGGTACGTTTGTCATCGTAATTGTTGGGTATCCTAATTCTTTTATCTTCACAAGAACTTGTCTGCTATCTGCAGTTTCCCCTGATTGAGTTAAGAACATGAAAATTGGTTTTTCTGATAGTAATGGCATATTGTAGCCAAATTCACTAGAAATATGCACTTCCACAGGAATACCAGCAATTTTTTCAAAGTATTCTTTACCAATTAGCCCACCGTGGTAGCTTGTTCCAGCCGCAATGATGTACAGGCGATCAGCAGCCTGAAGTGCTGTCAAAATTGCAGGGTCAATTGAAAGTTCCCCTTGCTCATTTTGGTAAGCTTGAATAATTTTACGAATAACAGCTGGCTGCTCATCGATTTCTTTTAACATATAATGAGGGTATGTTCCCTTTTCAATATCGCTCATATCTAGTTCTGCTTTGTATGGAGCACGTTCAACTTTTGTGCCTTCCAATGTTTGAATTTCTACAGAATCCTTGCTTACGATTACGATTTCTTGGTCATGAAGCTCAACATATTGCTCTGTTACTTGAAGCATCGCCATAGCATCAGAAGCTACAACATTGAATCCTTCACCAACACCTACAAGTAACGGTGATTTGTTTTTCGCTACATAAATTGTATCTTCGTCTTCATTATCAAGTAATGCAAGAGCATAAGAACCATGTATTAAATGCAATGTTTTGCGAAGTGCGTCAATTGTAGATAATCCGTCTTTAGAGAAACGCTCAATCAGCTGTACAATTACTTCTGTATCTGTCTCAGAAGCCATTTCCACGTCTGCTAAATAAGCTTTCTTCATCAAATGGTAGTTCTCAATTACTCCGTTATGCACTAAAGTGAAACGTTTTGTTGTACTTTGATGAGGATGAGCATTTTCATGGTTTGGTACACCATGAGTTGCCCAGCGAGTATGACCAATTCCAACAGTCGCCCCTACTTCTGTATCTACTACGTCACGTAAATCCGCAATGCGACCTTTTTCTTTAAATACCATTACTCCATCTTCGTTTAATACTGCAATACCTGCTGAATCATAGCCACGGTATTCTAACTTTTCTAACCCTTTTAATAAAATTTCCTTTGCATCAATTTCTCCAATATAACCAACAATTCCACACATAATCTAAATTCCTCCGTTTACATTCATGTCAAAATAAGCTTCCTACACATGGTGTAGTAGCCAATTAAGCTAAGAATGCCTTCTATTCCACCTGTCATCCGATCACTCGAATGTTTTATGAAAAAGAATAACAACCGGGCAAATACGGTCGGGAGGCATCCGCCGAAATTTCGATAACCTCCACCTCGTCTGCTGAAGATGATTTTCCGTCCAATTTCTTCAGCTCTGGCGCTATAATTGTTTTCTGTGTTTTACGCGTTACCTGTCCTCCATTTCTACGCGGCTACCAATACTAGATTGGCAACTTCTACATTATATATGTTCATAGTATGCTCGTCAATTTAATGAGTGCAGGGGGTTTTAATCAACTTAAAGGACCACTACAAAAGTAATAGCCCTCTAGTGACAAAATTACTTACCAAACTGCAATTGATCCATCTGTACGAGACTCGGTTCCTCCTTGAAGAACTCCTGTTTCATCATTTCTCCAAATAATCTGCCCCCTACCAAAGCTACCACCATCAGAAGCAACTTGAATTTGATGCCCTTTACCTATAAGACTTTGTACAAGGTAGCTTGGGAATTCCGGTTCTACATGAACTACTTTTCCCTTCATCCACTGCCACCGAGGCATATCTAGTGCAGCTTGTGGGTTTAACAGGTAATCTACTGTATTCGTCACGATTTGGAAATGTCCTTGTGGCTGCATATATCCTCCCATTACACCAAAAGGACCCACTGCCTTACCATTTTTGCTTAGGAAGCCTGGAATGATAGTATTAAATGTTCTTTTTCCTGGTTTTAACACATTTGGGTGAGTCGCTTCTAAAGAAAAATCATGTCCTCTATTTTGCAAGGCAATACCTGTTTTGGGTATAACTATTCCTGAACCAAATCCCATATAATTACTTTGGATATAAGAAACCATATTACCTTCTTCATCAGCAGTAGCTAAATATACAGTCCCACCTTTAGGGATGTCATATATTTCTGGATTTGCTGCTTCTTCATTTATGTCATTAGATCTATTTTTGGCGTACTCCTCTGATAACAGCTGCTCTACACTAATCGGCATTTCAGCAACATCTGTTATAAATGCCTGACCATCTGTAAAAGCCAACTTCATAGCTTCTATTTGATGATGAAGTGTCTCCATACTTTGCCATTTTGGTTCCGCCAAGTTTTTGCATATATTGAGCGCCATTAATGCAATCATTCCTTGCCCATTCGGCGGGATTTCCCATACATCATAACCTTTATAATTGACCGAAATAGGATTTACCCATTCTACCTTATATGTACGAAGATCATCTTTACATAAATAACCTCCATGCTTTTTCATAAACTTATCGATTTTCTCTGCAATTTCACCTTCATAAAAATCACGAGCATTTGTTTCTCCTATCGCTCGGAGAGTACGGGCGTGATCTGGTGAGTTCCACATCTCCCCTATTTCTGGAGCACGATCATTGGGTGCAAAGGTTTCAAACCAGGCATTAAATTCCTCTGAAGTAAATGTAGCTTTGTATCTGTTATAGGCAAGCTTCCAGTACTTTCCTAGTATCGGAGTTAACGGATACCCTTCCTCTGCATACTGAATAGCAGGCTCTAAAACTTCTTGAAGTGAAAGTTTCCCAAATCTTTCTGACAATGCAGCCCAAGCAGCAGGAACTCCTGGCACGGTCACAGGAATAACTCCGTGAACAGGTATTTTGTCATACCCTTTTTCTCTTATCGCGTCGATAGAGATAGATTGTGGTGCTGGACCCGAAGCGTTTAAGCCATAGAGCTTGTCTTTTGTCCATACTAACGCAAAAGCATCCCCACCGATTCCGTTAGAGGTGGGTTCTACGACAGTAAGTGCCGCTGCCGTAGCAATTGCCGCATCAATTGCATTCCCGCCTTTTTTTAATATATCCATTCCCGCCTGTGCTGCTAAAGGCTGGGAGGTTGCAACCATTCCCTTTTTCGCAAATACCGTATGACGCTTTCCTTGAAACGGGTGATGTAAATAATCCATAATAACTCCCTTTTATACCTTCCTAACAGGTATGGTTTGATTTCTTAAGTATAATAAAAGAAACTCAGAAAATATATATGAATTTTCTCGCAATTCAAAAAAGAACACCCTCTAAAAATTAGAAGATGCTCTTATTTAATTTATCCATTTAAATTTTGATTAACTTTAAAATATGTGCCATCGGCCAGATGCTTAACTAGCCTAATAGCTTAACAATTTCTCTATTAAACGCCGGAATATCATCTGGAGTACGACTTGTCACCAACTGGTTTTGGCAAACGAATACTTCTTCATCATGGAATTTTACCCCTGCATTTTCTAAGTCTACTTTAATCGATTTATATCCAGTCGCGTCTCGACCATCTAATGTTTTCGCAGTGATGAGTAATTGTGGACCGTGACAAATTGCAAACACTGGTTTTTTCTCATCCATAAAATACTTAGCAAATTGAACAAAACGATCATCTGCTCGTAAAATATCCGGTGAAAATCCTCCTGGTATAAATAATGCGTCAAATTCTTCAGGTTTCACTTCGTCAACGCCATAATCAATTTTCACCGTGGCTTCTCCGTTTTTACCTGTTACCTCTTTGCCTGCTTCTTTTTCAATAGCAAATACCTCATGCCCTGCATCGTTTAGTGCCTGTGCTGGACCTGTGTATTCCACGTCTTCAAACATATTTGTGATTAATGTTGCTACTTTAGCCATTTCCTCACTCCTTAATTGTTTGTTCTCTCTTACTATTCCACTAAATTTGCTCTAGTAAACATTAGAAATACGCAAGTAAATTGGAGTATCGTATTTCATGGACTGTCTGACCAAAATCCTGTCGACCTTCGAATAGCTTTGGAAGAATGAATTTAAAGGCACCTTTGCCTTGACCTGTCGTTCTAAAAGGACTCGAGGAGCTAGCAGATTACATAAAAAAACCGACATATTAAATATGTCGGTTTTCTAAACTTATTCTTCTAAACCCATTTCAGCTTTTACAACTTCAACGATTCGGTTTACATAATTTTCGCATTCCTCTTCGGTTGCTGCTTCTACCATTACGCGAACTAACGGCTCTGTACCAGATGGACGTACAAGGACACGACCATTACCAGCCATTTCACTTTCTACTTCACTAATAATAGCTGCAACTTTTTCATTTTCCGTTACCGCGTGTTTATCCGTAACTCGTACATTAATAAGCTTTTGTGGATAGATAGTCATTTCCGCAGCAAGCTCAGAAAGTTTTTTACCTGTTATTTTCATAATATTCACGAGCTGTAAACCACTTAATAAACCATCACCCGTTGTATTATAATCAAGGAAAATAATATGTCCTGATTGCTCCCCGCCTAGGTTAAAGCCATTCTTTTTCATCTCTTCTACTACGTATCGATCTCCAACAGCAGTTTTTACGCTCGTCATATCGTGTGTTTCTAATGCTTTGTAGAAGCCCATATTGCTCATTACAGTGGAAACAACTGTCCCGTTATTTAGACGTCCATTTGCATGAAGATGTTTGGCACAAATATACATAATTTGGTCACCATCTACAATTTGTCCCTTTTCATCTACCGCAATTAAACGATCTCCATCTCCGTCAAAAGCAAGCCCAACATCTGCTCCTTTTTCTAGAACAAACTTCGCTAAGTTTTCTGGATGTGTAGAACCGACGCCATCATTGATATTCAATCCATTTGGTGAAGATCCCATTGTAGATAAGTCGGCATCTAAATCAGCAAATACATGCGTTCCAAGAGACGATGTTGAACCATTTGCACAGTCCAGGGCTACATGGATCCCTACAAATTCTTCATCTATGGTTTGTTTCAAATACTGAATGTATTTTTGACCACCTTCGAAGTAATCAGATACCGTTCCGACACCTGCTCCGGTTGGACGTGGTAATTCATCTATATCACTATCTAATAGTTGCTCAATTTCTTCCTCTTGTCCATCAGTTAATTTAAATCCATCCGAGCCAAAGAATTTAATACCGTTATCTGCCACAGGGTTATGAGAGGCAGAAATCATCACACCAGCACTTGCACTCATTGCTCTAGTTAAATAAGCTACTGCAGGTGTACTAACAACTCCTAGACGCATTACCTCAACCCCTACGGATAAAAGGCCAGCCACAAGTGCACCCTCTAGCATGTGACCAGATATACGAGTATCCCGACCAATCAATACTTTCGGACGTTCTGTTACTTCCTTCGTTAGTATAAATCCACCAACTCTACCTAATTTAAATGCAAGTTCTGGTGTTAGCTCTGAGTTTGCAACGCCTCTAACTCCATCTGTACCAAAATATTTTCCCATTTATTCTTCTCTCCTTAAAAACCTGTTGTACAACCTATTAAGCTTCTTTAACCGTAAGGACTGCTTCTTGTTCAGAAGTTTCCCACTCTATATCAGATGAACCCTCTATTTGGATTGGTAGAACACTTTCTCCCACCTCCGAATTAGTTGCTTCTACATATACAGAAAAATTGTTTAATTGAACCTTGTCTAAAGCCTCTGCTGTTCCTTTAGCAACAACCGAGACAATGCCGTCTGCTGGTTTTTCAAAATTACTTACCAGCTTATCTGGCAACCCTCTTACATTAATCGGTACTTGGCCAAATGACTTTTCTATAATTGTGGATACTGGCTCTTCCTGTTCATCTGCCTCTTCCGTTTCAGAGTCAGGAGCAAGTGTAACGTCTCCTGTAATCTCTATTGTCTCTTTTGATAATCTTGTAACTCCTTCTGGTAAAGCTAATTTCATATCAAAGCTACCAGACTTTTCGATTTTACTTATATCTACATCGACATTTAGCTGATCTATTTTATCAAGTACTGATTTAGGTCCATATAATCGAATTGCATCTGTCTTTGTAGCTAGACCATTTACGGTGACCCCTTCTTTGGGTTTACCTTGTTTCACTAGAGCTATCGGTACCTCTTTACTATACTCTTCTATTTTTACACTTACTTGAACAGAATTTGGTTCAACGATGACGTCTAGCTTATTTAAGTCAAGATCGAGTACTTTGACAGTCGTTTCTTGTTCGAAGGACTTGTTGATACCTTGATCTCCTGAAATAGTAGCTTTTACATAACCTATGCTATTAATAACACTTTTTGCTCCTGTTACTGTTACTTTTTGTGGTTTTACCTCATATGACTTCACTACATAATTTTCAGCTAATAGGCTTTCATTCATGTCCGTTTCTACACTAAACTCTCGAGAAATACGTTCTTCAATTACAACATCCACATAAACCGGATCTGTTCGAACATTTAAATTTTCTGGGAAGTTTTCCGTAGCTATCGGGACCCGATGAGTACCTATAGTTAGATCTCTAAGATCTACAAATACTTTAAAGTCTTTCATTAGTTTTGCCGATAACACCAATTGTCTTGGCCCCTCTACGTTGACGTTAACTGTCTTTGGTGGCCCGGTAACTACTAGGTTATCATCGTCATAATAAACCTCGAGAGGTATATCACGAATAACATCAACATCCTTGCTGCTTGCATTTGTATTATCACTTTCCAATTCACTTCTCACACTTATAAAAAGTGCAATTGCTAATACTAATGCAATTATTCGCAAGAACCAGGGATTGTTCATCATCTTATCCATTTTGTTTCCCCCTCCATAGCCATTTAGAAGAAGTTACCTGCTCCTCCTTCGGGAACCAAAGGCGAGTTAAATGGGACTCAAATTCTGCTATCGATAAATCTCTTCGTAAATCTCCATTGGAGGTTAAACTAATCGCACCAGTTTCTTCTGATACAACAATCGTTATAGCATCCGTCACTTCACTCAAGCCAATTGCAGCTCGATGCCTCGTACCTAGCTCTTTCGATATGAAAGGACTTTCTGATAAAGGCAAGTAAGAAGCTGCTGAAGCAATGGTATCTTTTTTTATAATAACGGCTCCGTCATGTAGTGGAGTGTTCGGTATGAATATATTAATAAGAAGCTCTGATGTAATATAGGAGTTTAACGGGATCCCCGTTTCTATATAATCTGTCAAACCAGTTTCTCTTTCTATGGAGATAAGTGCTCCGATTCGTCTTTTTGCCATATAACTAATCGATTTCGTCATCGCAGCAATAAGGCGACCTTGCTCTTCTTCCAATTGCATTGTGCTTCTAGAGAATAACTTACCTCTACCAATCTGCTCAAGTGCTCTTCTTATTTCTGGCTGGAAAATAATAATGATTGCTAAAAATCCAAACTCAATTACTCGATCCAACAGCCAATCAAGTGTATTTAAGCCAAAAAAGTCCGTTACAACACGTGCAATGACAATGACAAAGATACCTTTTAATAATTGAACTGCTTTAGTTCCTTTTATCAAGGTAATAACTTTGTAAATAACAAACCATACAAATAAGACATCCAAAATATTTACAATAACGTTTACTGGCATTAGGTCTGTAAATTGCTCCATAAACGACATGTGGCATCCCCCACTTTTCATCACTTATCCATTCTAGATAAGTATAACATAATTACGAAAATCCCTCGCTTGTGGAATCAAAAAAGTCTACCCAAAATATATATGGATAGACTTACTTTTATTTAGTCTCATCTTTTTCAAAGAATGAAACGACTTCCTTTGCACCATCTTTGATTTTGTACCATAGCCAGTCAAAGGCTTCATTGATTTCCTCACTAGTGCCTGTAATATTTGCGGTTGAAGCCATATATGCAGTACCATTAATAATGGTTAGGTTTCCATCTAATTCTCCATCAATCTGAACATCCCCGTTTCGAACAACCAAATCACCTTTAACGACTTGTCCTTCAGGTATAATAACCGTTTCTCCTTCTACTAGAACGTTTTCTTGTTTTGTAAAGGAGAACTGCTGCTCATCATTAAAATTCGTAAAAAGTGCACTACTCATCAATAATAAGAACATTGCAGCAGCTGTAAGTACTGGATGACGTCGCAACCATTTACTTACTCCTTCGTGGGATTTTTCTTTCGGTAACCTAGCTATAACAGAATGATTGAAATCATTTGGCGCTTCTATATGAGCAGCCCCTTTGACGAAAGCAACAACATCACTTAACTCATGCATATGTGCCTGACAGGCTTCGCATGATTGCAAATGAGATTTAAGTTCCAGCTCATGTTCACGGCTGATTTCACCATCTAAATATTCGTGCATAAAGTGAACAATTCGTTCTGGACATGCATTCATCTTGATTCCCTCCTATTTTAGATATGAGGCTGTCTGCTTAGCTGTTTTCTAAGCGCTTCTCGTCCTCTATGAATTCTTGTTTTAACTGTTCCAAGTGGCAGATCTAATATCTCACTTATTTCTTGCAGAGATAGTTCTTCCATATATTTTAATACGATAGCGGATCTATATTTATCAGGAAGTCTACTAATTTCATACTGTATTCGGTCCTGTAGTTCCAGCTTCATGAGTTCTTCTTCAGGAAGTTCATCAGACGTTGCTATTTGTGAGTACATATCAAGACCTTCTGTACCTCTTACTTCAGCGTCCAAATAGTAGTCCGGCTTCTTTTTCCGAATACGATCAATACATAAGTTTGTCGCAATTCTATACAGCCATGTTGAAAATTTTCTTTTTTGATCAAACGTATGAATATTAATAAAAGCACGGACAAATGCCTCTTGAGCTATATCCTCTGCCTCGTGACGGTTACCAAGCATCCTATAACATACTTGATATAACCTATGCTGATACAGGTCGACAATCTCCGCGAATGCGTCTTTATCGCCTTTTAATATCTGTTTTATTCGTTTGTTCACTAACGCATCCATCGTGTATTTCGCCCCCGCTCCATGCGGCTGTCTTACCTATACGTATGAAGGTATCAACAGGTTTCATTTTTTTTGTATATCTTAATATTATCAAACATTTCCATCTTTGTGTGGATTTTCAAAAAGAAAAAAGCAGACTGGATGTCCGCTTTTTCTTATCAGAGATATACATTACCTGTTTTAACGTTCTAATTTGAGCACTATTAATTAGAAAAAAAATTCTTATACAAGACTTTCCCCTAATAGTGAACCCATTAATCCAACCGCTACATCAGCCGTTTTATTTTTTTCATCTAGAATTGGATTTACTTCTACGAATTCAGCTGAAGTAACCATCTCTGAAGCATATAGCATTTCCATCGCTAAATGACTTTCTCTGTATGTAATTCCTCCAGCTACTGGTGTTCCTACCCCAGGTGTATATAAAGGATCTAAACCATCTAAATCGAGTGAAAGGTGAACCCCATCAACTTTACGATCCTTGAAATACTGAATTGTTTGAGTCATTACTTCCGACATTCCAAGCTTGTCAATTTCATGCATAGAGAATACTTTAATCCCTTTTTCTTTAATAAGATCACGTTCTCCCGGATCAACCGAACGAGCACCAATAATCACGACATTCTCTGGTTTAATCTTCGGAGCAAAATCTCGAATATTCACGAGCGCTTCATGACCTAAGCCAATACTTACAGCAAGTGGCATCCCATGGATATTTCCAGAAGGCGATGTTTCAGCAGTATTTAAATCGGCATGAGCATCATACCAAATGACTCCTAGGTTGTCATAACGATCTGCTAACCCTGCAAGTGTACCTATAGCAATACTATGATCACCACCAAGTACTATCGGAAAATTACCTTCTCCAATAATATCATGAACTCTATTAGCAAGTATTGTATTTGCTGCAACTACTTCTTCTAGATTACGTAATTTCGTGTTTTGAGATGTCTCTCTTCTTCCAATCGCAATATCTCCAACATCATCTACGGAGTGCCCAAGCTCTTGAAGTCTTTCTACTACACCCGCATATCGTATTGCACTTGGTCCCATATCGACGCCTCGTCTATTTTGACCCAGGTCCATTGGAACCCCTATAATTGAAATGTTTAATTTACTCATTATTTTATACCCCCTTAAGTTGTTACTCCCATTGTAAATGCTAAAGGGTGTTTGGCTCAACCAAGCATAATTACGAATATTTATTCATTAATTGAACAAGCTTGTATTTCACTACCAACCATTCACTTTCAATAATAGAGTATACAACCGCATTTCGAACAGAACCGTTAGATCGTATTCGTTCATTACGCAGTATACCCTCTTTTACGCCGCCAATTCGTTCAATTGCCCGTTGAGAGGATAGATTTAATTCATCTGTTTTAAACTGAACTCGGATCATACCCATTTGCTCAAAGCAATACTTTAACAACATATACTTGCAGGTTGTATTTACGTGTGTACGCTGATATTGTTTCCCATAGAAAGTAGAACCTATCTCACAACTATTATTCGACTGATCCATCGCATAAATACGAGTGGTCCCCATAATTTCTTTTGTGTTTGTATTTTCAACTACAAATGCCAAAGCAGTGCTATCCACATTCATTTGATGAATCCCAGCACACAACCACTTTTCTAGCTGTTCTTTGCTTTCAATCCTATTTAACATAAATTCAAATATCTCTGGTTCATAAAGTTCCCACAATAGTTCACAATCTGAAATTAGAAGCGGACGTAAAGTCACATCCCCATAGGTTAATGTCTCAGTCAAATCGTACACCTCACTTTTTTATTTCATCATAAAGGAAACAACTCTATTTTGAAAAGCATTTTTTATACAAAAAAACTCTTTCAACTTTTGATTGAAAGAGTTTAACTATACTATTTATGGAGCCTAGCGGGATCGAACCGCTGACCTCCTGCGTGCAAGGCAGGCGCTCTCCCAGCTGAGCTAAGGCCCCATGTTATTTTAAATTTAAAAACGATTGGCTGGGGTACCTGGATTCGAACCAGGGCATGATGGAATCAAAATCCATTGCCTTACCGCTTGGCTATACCCCAATAAACTGGTGGAGGGGGGCGGATTCGAACCGCCGAACCCTAAGGAGCGGATTTACAGTCCGCCGCGTTTAGCCACTTCGCTACCCCTCCAAAGCTACGTATAAATATAATGGTGGAGGATGACGGGCTCGAACCGCCGACCCTCTGCTTGTAAGGCAGATGCTCTCCCAGCTGAGCTAATCCTCCTGGGTTTTATGAATGCTGGTACAGTATAGATTTCCATCTCGAACTACTATTATTCATTCATGTAAAACTATTCCTCATTTATGTAAAAACCAGACAAGAACTATAATATCATATATCTGACATTAAGACAAGTTTTTTCCTTAAATAATTTGTAGTGAAGCTTCCAACCGGATTTGAACCGGTGACCTCTTCCTTACCATGGAAGCACTCTACCTACTGAGCTATGGAAGCAAAGACAAAAAAATGGCTCCGAAGGTAGGACTCGAACCTACGACCGATCGATTAACAGTCGATTGCTCTACCACTGAGCTACTTCGGAACGTATACCTATTTAAAGTACAAATATAATTATAGCAACTCTTCTTAAAAATTCAAGTCTGTATTTGAAGAATTGAAAAAAAGTATTCTTTTTGATTTTGTACTCTTTCTTATGTATGTAAGCACTCTACTAATGTGATGAGAAATAAGTGCCTTGGTGAGTAGATTAGGAATTAACAACGATCTTATCATAGCTTAATTATGATAAATACTCTATATAAAACCTATGAGTCGGCAGATTTCTTTGTCAGCCGCATTCGTTCAATTCTCGCGTATGTTATACGCTCCGAGTCTCTCTCACTTGCTTCCTCGAACTCTTTGCCCCTCTACTTTCTCGCATACTTTCTTAAGAGATAGACTGCCTACGGCTTATTTATTTATACAAAAAAAGCCGCTACCAATTGCTCGGTAACGACTTTTTCTTGGTGCCCAGCGACGTCCTACTCTCACAGGGGGAGACCCCCAACTACCATCGGCGCTGAAGAGCTTAACTTCCGTGTTCGGTATGGGAACGGGTGTGACCTCTTCGCCATCATCACTAGACTCATTCGGCTTTCAATAGACGGCGCATTGCGTTGTCAACTTCATTCGATCTGTCAGTCACGTACGTTAGTACGTTCCTTCCTTCTCTCACTTGTTTCCTAGCACTGCTTGTATCTTGAAACCCTCATATATAGAGTGTTTGTTCACTCAAAACTGGATAAACGACATTGTTACGTTAAACAAATTTGGTTAAGTCCTCGATCGATTAGTATTCGTCAGCTGCACGTGTCGCCACGCTTCCACCCCGAACCTATCTACCTCATCGTCTTTGAGGGATCTTACTTACTTGCGTAATGGGAAATCTCATCTTGAGGGGGGCTTCGTGCTTAGATGCTTTCAGCACTTATCCCGTCCACACATAGCTACCCAGCGATGCTCTTGGCAGAACAACTGGTACACCAGCGGTGTGTCCATCCCGGTCCTCTCGTACTAAGGACAGCTCCTCTCAAATTTCCTACGCCCACGACGGATAGGGACCGAACTGTCTCACGACGTTCTGAACCCAGCTCGCGTACCGCTTTAATGGGCGAACAGCCCAACCCTTGGGACCGACTACAGCCCCAGGATGCGATGAGCCGACATCGAGGTGCCAAACCTCCCCGTCGATGTGGACTCTTGGGGGAGATAAGCCTGTTATCCCCGGGGTAGCTTTTATCCGTTGAGCGATGGCCCTTCCATGCGGAACCACCGGATCACTAAGCCCGTCTTTCGACCCTGCTCGACTTGTAGGTCTCGCAGTCAAGCTCCCTTCTGCCTTTACACTCTTCGAATGATTTCCAACCATTCTGAGGGAACCTTTGGGCGCCTCCGTTACACTTTAGGAGGCGACCGCCCCAGTCAAACTACCCGCCTGACACTGTCTCCTACCCGGGTTACGGGTATGGGTTAGAATTTCAATACAACCAGGGCAGTATCCCACCGACGCCTCCTCCGAAGCTGGCGCTCCGGGCTCTAAGGCTCCTGCCTATCCTGTACAAGTTGCACCAAAATTCAATATCAAGCTATAGTAAAGCTCCACGGGGTCTTTCCGTCCTGTCGCGGGTAACCTGCATCTTCACAGGTACTATAATTTCACCGAGTCTCTCGTTGAGACAGTGCCCAGATCGTTACGCCTTTCGTGCGGGTCGGAACTTACCCGACAAGGAATTTCGCTACCTTAGGACCGTTATAGTTACGGCCGCCGTTTACTGGGGCTTCAATTCGCACCTTCGCTTGCGCTAAGCACTCCTCTTAACCTTCCAGCACCGGGCAGGCGTCAGCCCCTATACTTCACCTTACGGTTTTGCAGAGACCTGTGTTTTTGCTAAACAGTCGCCTGGGCCTATTCACTGCGGCTCTTCTAGGCTATGCACCCAAAAGAGCACCCCTTCTCCCGAAGTTACGGGGTCATTTTGCCGAGTTCCTTAACGAGAGTTCTCTCGCTCACCTTAGGATTCTCTCCTCGACTACCTGTGTCGGTTTGCGGTACGGGCACCTATCACCTCGCTAGAGGCTTTTCTTGGCAGTGTGAAATCAGGAACTCCGGACATACGTCCTCGCCATCACAGCTCAATGTTATAGAATGCGGATTTGCCTACATTCACACCTTACTGCTTGGACATGCATAACCAACAGCATGCTTACCCTATCCTTCTGCGTCCCCCCATTACTCAAACGGTGGTTTGGTGGTACAGGAATATCAACCTGTTATCCATCGCCTACGCCTATCGGCCTCGGCTTAGGTCCCGACTAACCCTGAGCGGACGAGCCTTCCTCAGGAAACCTTAGTCATACGGTGGACGGGATTCTCACCCGTCTTTCGCTACTCATACCGGCATTCTCACTTCTAAGCGCTCCACCAGTCCTTCCGGTCTGACTTCAACGCCCTTAGAACGCTCTCCTACCACTGATACCAAAGGTATCAATCCACAGCTTCGGTGATTTGTTTAGCCCCGATACATTTTCGGCGCAGCGTCACTCGACCAGTGAGCTATTACGCACTCTTTAAATGATGGCTGCTTCTAAGCCAACATCCTGGTTGTCTAAGCAACGCCACATCCTTTTCCACTTAACAAATACTTTGGGACCTTAGCTGGTGGTCTGGGCTGTTTCCCTCTTGACTACGGATCTTATCACTCGCAGTCTGACTCCCAAACATAAATCATTGGCATTCGGAGTTTGTCTGAATTCGGTAACCCGGGATGGGCCCCTAGTCCAAACAGTGCTCTACCTCCAAGATTCTAACGTTTGAGGCTAGCCCTAAAGCTATTTCGGAGAGAACCAGCTATCTCCAGGTTCGATTGGAATTTCTCCGCTACCCACACCTCATCCCCGCACTTTTCAACGTGCGTGGGTTCGGACCTCCAGTAAGTGTTACCTTACCTTCATCCTGGACATGGGTAGATCACCTGGTTTCGGGTCTACGACCACATACTCATTCGCCCTATTCAGACTCGCTTTCGCTGCGGCTCCGTCTTCTCAACTTAACCTTGCATGTAATCGTAACTCGCCGGTTCATTCTACAAAAGGCACGCTATCACCCATTAACGGGCTCTAACTACTTGTAGGCACACGGTTTCAGGATCTATTTCACTCCCCTTCCGGGGTGCTTTTCACCTTTCCCTCACGGTACTGGTTCACTATCGGTCACTAGGTAGTATTTAGCCTTGGGAGATGGTCCTCCCGGATTCCGACGGAATTTCACGTGTTCCGCCGTACTCAGGATACACTCAAGAGAGAATGAATTTTGGACTACGGGGCTTTTACCCTATCCTGCGGACCTTTCCAGATCGCTTCGTCTAACTCATTCCTTTGTAACTCTATGTAGAGTGTCCTACAACCCCAAGAGGCAAGCCTCTTGGTTTGGGCTATTCCCGTTTCGCTCGCCGCTACTCAGGGAATCGATTTTTCTTTCTCTTCCTCCAGGTACTTAGATGTTTCAGTTCCCTGGGTGTGTCTCAGATGCGCTATGTATTCACGCAAATGTACTGCTCCATTACGAACAGTGGGTTTCCCCATTCGGAAATCTCCGGATCAAAGCTCACTTACAGCTCCCCGAAGCATATCGGTGTTAGTGCCGTCCTTCGTCGACTCCTAGTGCCAAGGCATTCACCGTGCGCCCTTATTAACTTAACCTAAAAGTTAAAAAGTCTTACACGTTGTGATTACGTAAATAATCACAACAGAATTTCTTGTTGTTTATTGTTTCAATGTCGTTTTATCCAGTTTTCAAAGAACAAAGGTTTGCTCACTTTGCGACGAGTAATCGCAGGAGCAAGAGTTGAATCTTCATATAAAAATGAACATTCAAAACTGAACTGCAAAACGTTAAGATACGAATAAAGATTCGTATTCCGATATTATCCTTAGAAAGGAGGTGATCCAGCCGCACCTTCCGATACGGCTACCTTGTTACGACTTCACCCCAATCATCTGTCCCACCTTCGGCGGCTGGCTCCCGTAAGGGTTACCCCACCGACTTCGGGTGTTACAAACTCTCGTGGTGTGACGGGCGGTGTGTACAAGGCCCGGGAACGTATTCACCGTGGCATGCTGATCCACGATTACTAGCGATTCCGGCTTCATGTAGGCGAGTTGCAGCCTACAATCCGAACTGAGAACGGTTTTATGGGATTTGCTCACCCTCGCGGGGTTGCGACCCTCTGTACCGTCCATTGTAGCACGTGTGTAGCCCAGGTCATAAGGGGCATGATGATTTGACGTCATCCCCACCTTCCTCCGGTTTATCACCGGCAGTCACCTTAGAGTGCCCAACTGAATGCTGGCAACTAAGATCAAGGGTTGCGCTCGTTGCGGGACTTAACCCAACATCTCACGACACGAGCTGACGACAACCATGCACCACCTGTCACCGCTGTCCCCGAAGGGAAAAGCCTATCTCTAGGCCGGTCAGCGGGATGTCAAGACCTGGTAAGGTTCTTCGCGTTGCTTCGAATTAAACCACATGCTCCACCGCTTGTGCGGGCCCCCGTCAATTCCTTTGAGTTTCAGTCTTGCGACCGTACTCCCCAGGCGGAGTGCTTAATGCGTTAGCTGCAGCACTAAGGGGCGGAAACCCCCTAACACTTAGCACTCATCGTTTACGGCGTGGACTACCAGGGTATCTAATCCTGTTTGCTCCCCACGCTTTCGCGCCTCAGCGTCAGTTACAGACCAGAAAGCCGCCTTCGCCACTGGTGTTCCTCCAAATCTCTACGCATTTCACCGCTACACTTGGAATTCCGCTTTCCTCTTCTGTACTCAAGTCCCCCAGTTTCCAATGACCTTCCACGGTTGAGCCGTGGGATTTCACATCAGACTTAAAGGACCGCCTGCGCGCGCTTTACGCCCAATAATTCCGGACAACGCTTGCCACCTACGTATTACCGCGGCTGCTGGCACGTAGTTAGCCGTGGCTTTCTAATGAGGTACCGTCAAGGTACGAGCAGTTACTCTCGTACTTGTTCTTCCCTCACAACAGAGTTTTACGATCCGAAAACCTTCTTCACTCACGCGGCATTGCTCCATCAGACTTTCGTCCATTGTGGAAGATTCCCTACTGCTGCCTCCCGTAGGAGTCTGGGCCGTGTCTCAGTCCCAGTGTGGCCGATCACCCTCTCAGGTCGGCTACGCATCGTCGCCTTGGTGAGCCGTTACCTCACCAACTAGCTAATGCGCCGCGGGCCCATCCTGTAGTGACAGCCGAAACCGTCTTTTAACATCTCCCCATGTGAGGAAATGGATTATTCGGTATTAGCCCCGGTTTCCCGGAGTTATCCCAATCTACAGGGCAGGTTGCCCACGTGTTACTCACCCGTCCGCCGCTAAATCAGAAGAAGCAAGCTTCTTCGTCATTCGCTCGACTTGCATGTATTAGGCATGCCGCCAGCGTTCGTCCTGAGCCAGGATCAAACTCTCCATAATAGAGAACTTAAAAAGCTCATTTTGTTTTGCTGGCATCATCATTAAATGATGTCAAAATTGTTTTGCTATCAGACTAACAAAGTTAGCTGATAAGCTGTATGTCTTAACGTTTTGCATGTTCAGTTTTCAATGTTCATATTGTTTAAGTTGTCGTCTTGTTTCAGCGACCTTTGTATCTTAACATCTTTTTAACATTAATGTCAACACTAAATCATAAAATTAATTAAAACGATTTGAAAAGGTGTGTGTTTCTTTGAAAACAAAAGCTTTACTAGTTGGTTTATTGATTATTTTAGGATTGTTTTTATTTAATGTACCAAAAAATCTATCCTCGCTGCTCCCTGTATTTCAGCTTACGGAAAAGCCTACTGTTATTTCGAAAGGATCATATGGGAATACTATTACGGTTGATTTAACTTTTGGAAAGGATGATATAGAAAAGTTTGTAAATGACTTACAAGCTCCTTATCCGCATTTCTTTATAAGTATTGAATGGATCGAACGCTCTGAGGACATTATAAAAGTCATGAAAGAAAAAAACGTACCCATTAGTCTTTTAGGTACAAGTGGAGCAACTTATATAGAAAATCCAACTTTGTTTGAAAAAGAAGTTGAAAGATTTGAACAAGCGATAGGAGAAAGACCACTTTGGTTTAGAACAATAGATTATGAGTTTCCTATTGAATTGCAAAAAAAGGCTTGGGAACAGGAAGTAAATTTACTCAGCTCTAGTAAGTACTGGTCCAATAAAGTTCCTGCACTTGAAAAAGGAGATATCCTTACCGTTCCCCTTCATCAAGAAGAACGAATAGATATACAACAGCTGGTAAAGTTTGTTAAGTCAAAAAAAATTATTACCATTGAACAAAATATCTTCGGTTTAAAAGTAAAAACAAAAACTTATCCAGAATAAAAAATTAGTCATAAACCAGGTAAAGTCACCGTAAGTACGTAAGTAGTTCATTATAATCCTTATAAATTTAAAAGTTGCTCCGACTAGTAGTCAGAGCAACTTTTATTAGTTCTTAGCAGATGCAGCTTCTCTTCTGTTTTTTCTACGTTCTTCCAACTTCAAACGATCGACCTCAGACTTAGCATTATATTTTGGCAGCGCCAGTAATTGATATGCATTAACCGCTAAAATCGGGAACAATAATAATGTAACCCAACTATCTACATTATCCGCTCGTACCAATAGTACCGGAAGCCACTCTAAGGTTGAGATAACTATCATGAAAAACAAAGCAGATATAAGTGCGTGCTTTTTCGTAAGATTCGCTTTAACAATTGCCACTACTACTGAGGTAATGATTAATACTGTAAGTAAGATAACGTATAACCATATTTGTCCGGTTGTTTCTGCATTTGGTCTAAAACGAAACATAATTAAATCAAATATAACAAATGCAATAATCAATAACTGCACCCAGTTCCACAGAGTAAGGGTCCTAAAAATATTTACACCCATTTGGTGAATTGTTAAATAGGCAAAGTAACCCATTTGAGCAATTACACTAATTGTAAAGCCCATTACTACCATAAACGCAAATGCAGCTAAGAACTCTCCCCATTGTCCTGCTTCAAAGTATTGTGAAAAAGCATCATCCCAACGTATAAATAAACCAAAAACACCTGTTACTAAACCACCGATTAACAAGGCATTTAGAAAGAATTTAAACCAATTTCGAATAGTCACTGCAAGATTTCCTCCATCTTTTCTATTTCCTTTATAAGTATAAATTGTAACAAGCCTTTTATGAAAAATCTATTTCTTCCTACTGACTATACATATTTCCTAACCAAATGTGAACAATAATCGAAAGGACGGTGACGGATATGAAATACTTTGCTCTTTTATTATTGAGTCTTGGACTTCTCGCTAGTTGTAGTTCTCCTGCTACTCAGCCTTCTTATGAGGAGAATAAGAAAATGTTCATTGATGCTCTGCAAACCGAGGATGGAAAAAAAGCAATTCGAACATTATTGTCAGATCCTCAATTCAAAGAACTCCTAGTATTAGACAGTGAACAAGTAAAGACATCTGTTGAACAGACAATGCTTTCAAAAGAAGCTGAGGACTTTTGGAAGGAAGTTTATTCAGATCCAAAGTTTTCAGAGACAATGGCAAAGAGTATGGTAAAGCAGCAAGAGGAATTAATGAAAGCCTTAATGAAGGATCCAAATTATTTAAAGGATTTAGAGACCTTTTTTAGTTCAGCTGAGATGAAAAAAGAATTAGCTAAAGTATTGGAATCCAGCGATATGCGAAAAGAAATGCAAAAGGTTGTAGAAGAAACTATCAAAAGTCCGGTACTGCAAGCTAAGTGGCAGAAATTAGTGGAGGAAGCTGGGGGTAAAACTGAAAAAGCTGGGGGCGGATCTGAAGGAGGAGGAGAAGAAGGAGGAGCTGCTGGTTCATCTGAGGAAGATAAGAAGAAAGAAGAAGAAGAAAAATAGGCCGCTCCTCTTTGGAAACGGCCTCTTTCTTATGCTTTTTCTATAACTTTTTGCGCAATATCTAAATAAATTTTTCCAGTATTATGTGTTTCTTCATAAACAGATGGAGCAAAATCGATGTCATTCCAGTCTGGCTGCCCTAATGGAAGTTGTCCTAGTAATTCTGTACGTAATTCCTCTGCAAGCTTCGGTCCTCCACCTTTACCAAATACAAATTCTTTTTCTCCTGTGGATTTTGATTCATACCACGACATATTTTCGATTACTCCAAGAATTTCATGATCAGTTTGAAGTGCCATTGCACCTGCTCTTGCTGCAACAAATGCAGCTGTTGGATGCGGTGTTGTTACTACGATCTCTTTCGATGTCGGTAGCATTTGGTGAATATCTAAAGCGACATCTCCAGTACCTGGTGGTAAATCTAAGAGCAGAAAGTCTAATTCTCCCCATTCAACATCTTTGAAGAATTGGTCTAGTACTTTTCCAAGCATTGGTCCGCGCCATACAACTGGTGTATTGTTCTCTACAAAGAAGCCCATAGAGATTACTTTGACACCTTTACGTTCTACAGGAATAATACGGTCCTCTATAATCTGCGGAATGTCTTTTACGCCCATCATATCAGGTACACTAAACCCATAAATATCAGCATCTACAAGCCCTACTTTTTTACCTAAACGAGCAAGCGCAACCGCTAGGTTCACTGAAACAGTAGATTTACCAACACCGCCTTTTCCAGATGCTATAGAAATAATTTTCACTTTACTAGTTGGCGAGAGAAGATTTTCGTTGTCACTTTCTTTTGTTTTCCCTCGAAACTGCTCCAGTACTTCTTTTGGTAGCTCTTCAAAACGAATACCTACAGTTGCAGCTCCTGCTTCTTTCAAAACTTCTACAACTTTTCCTTGTAGCTGCATTTGTTCTGCTGAATTTATTTTAGCTATAGCTAGCTTTACACTTACATGATTTTTCTCTTCTTTAATAGACACTTCTGAAATCCCATTCGTTTCTTCTAGTGTTCTATGTAAAAATGGGTCGTTTAATGCTCCTAGCAAAGTACGAACTTGTTGCTCATTAATCATCTGTAGACACTCCCCTTAAGTTTAACTATTCGCCTTATAGTATACCATAATAGAGTGTCTACAATACGTTACATTGTCTTAGTAAATATTATCCTCAACAAATTCAATTACACCTTCAGATATAGCTTCTACCATTTCCTTCTGGTACTTTTCAGACTTCAATAATTCTCGCTCTTCATTATTACTTAAAAAGCCTGTTTCTACTAATACTGCAGGTGCATTTGCTTTCTTCAATATATATACCTGTTTAATCGCCAGTGCTTCCCGCTCTGTGTTTCCGATTTTTTCTCGAATGGACCCTTGTATAGATTTAGCTAATAACTCTCCACCTGCGTGTCCGTCTGCATGATAAAAGACTTGAGCCCCTCTCCACCTTTCCTCTGGAACTGCATTCACATGCAAGCTAATGACTAAGTCTGCCTCTGAGTTATTCATAATTTCTTCACGCAATAATAGGTCGGCAACCTTTCTAGCCCTCGTAGTAGGGAAATCCTCATCGGGTCTATGTTCTGCAATTGCATCACCTTCCTTACTTCGTGTCATGACCACTGTTGCACCCTGCGACTTCAACTTTTTCTCTAGTTTTAGGGACATAGCTAGCGTAATATCTCGTTCAACTGTATCGCCACTACTAGCTCCACCATCAATCCCTCCATGCCCTGGATCAATGACAATCTTCACTCCACTCATTGGTTCAGGCAAGAAAAAACCAATGTCACTAGCTTTTGTTCCATACACAACTGCAAGAAGGGATATCAAAAACAAAACAAAGATAATTAGCCACTTTTTCAGGTTCATCGCTCCTTTTTCACTCATTATACGTATGAGGGACAAATAGTATGATTAGAATTGTCCACGTATTTTTGAACTGTAATAGAACGATGGAATAGCTAATAACGTGATAAGTGAAATGATGATGAACACCATTGCGCCACCGCTCATCGTATCCAACAGAAAACCACCCAAACTAGGACCAGCTATTCGACCGACAGACTTTACACCTGAAAGGGCAAAATAAGTACCCTTCTCATGATCCTCACACATTCCATCTAAATGAATATCAACCATAGTAAATACTAATACTTCTCCAGCTGTAAAAATAACCATAGCAACCATTAACCATAATATTAAGTCACTCTGCCCAAAGAAAAATAATCCAATTGACAATAATCCACTTCCAATCATTAAAGAAGTAGTCGTGCTTATCAATTCTCCTAGCTTATAGACAAAGTACTGAATGACTAATACGGTAATAGCATTTGTTGTTATAAGCCACGCGAAATATTTTATTGCTAGTTCATGGTCAAAAGACTTCCCAATGTGTTGACTAAAAGTAGAGTCAAACTGACTGTAACCAAAACTAATAAAGATTAATGCCAACACAAAAATCGAAAAACTTGTATCCCTTTTAAAGACATGAAACGAATGAAATATTGAAGGCTTCGTTAAACTAATAGGTTCCTGTTTCAGCGGGTACTTATTAAATATAAAGACAAATGTTAATATGTTTAATAAGAAAATAAGTCCAACAATAAAAAATAGATTTTCCATTCCATACTTTTGGAAATAAACAGAAATCAGCGGGGCAACTGCAGCAGATATATTAATCAAAAAGTAGCGGATATTAAATATTAATCGACGATTTTCTGGTTCTGTATATAGACTCAGTAATACACGGTAAGTAGGTTCCACAACTGCCTGACTCGCACCAAGCAAAACAGCAAATCCTAAAAACCCTGCATAATAATCGATGAAAGGGAAATAAAAATAGCAAACTAAATATCCAAGGAGTCCTACCATTATGACTTTGTTCTTAGGATACTTATCAATATATGGTCCTACAAAAAAACTCATCACTAAATTTGATAGAGCCAGTGTCGATATAATCGTTCCAATTTGCACGCCCGAATAATGAAAGTCCTCGAGCAAAAATAGCGTTAAATAAGGCAAAACTAAAAATGTTCCAAAACGCGCAATAAAAATACTAACAAGTATCGTGCCCGTCACAGCATTAAATTTACTTCTCATACATTCCCTCTTCTTCTTTATAAATCATTACTGACTTTTATATGTATACAAACTAACCGACTTGCCTTTTAAAATTATTTCTTTTTCTAATTGCATACCATTTTTGAGGGCTACACGACCAGATCTTGTGTTGTCCGTCTGAATAAGAGATATTAGACGATGTATACCTAACTTATTGATTGCTCGATTAAGCAATGCTTTAGCTGCTTCTGTTGCATACCCATTACCCCAGAATTCTTTTGCAATCCAATAACCAATTTCTAGCTCTTCTTTTCCGTCAATTTGTTGAGGAATTATTCCAGCGTGTCCTATTGGAATCCCATCCTCTTTTCGAACGAGTAATTTTAAGCCAAACTCTTCGTTTTGCTTATAGTGACTCTGAATCCTTTCTAAAAAAGCAAGTGCTTCTTCTGTAGTTCGCGTATTGCCATTCCCTATGTACTTCATCATCTCCGAGTCATTTAACATTGAATATAAAAAGTCAAAGTCATTCGCCTCATAAAAACGAAACACTAATCTTTGTGAAGTAAGATCCATTTTCGCTCCTCCTTTATAATTATTTTCTAAATATACACCTCTCAAAATAGACATACAATTACTTTTTAAACATTTTGACAACCGTCTATATTTCTCGCATGACCAAACAAAAAAAGCACTCCCCGAGAAATCTCGAGAAATGCTTTGAACTGATAATTTAATATTAACGTTTTGAGAACTGAGGTGCACGACGAGCGCCTTTAAGTCCTGGTTTTTTACGTTCTTTCATACGTGGATCACGCGTTAAGAATCCTGCTGATTTCAATGCTGGACGGAAATCAGGATCTACTGTAAGTAGTGCACGTGCAATACCATGACGGATTGCTCCTGCTTGTCCTGTGAATCCACCACCATTAACGTTTACGTGTACATCGTAGCTACCTAAAGTTTGAGTAGTTACTAATGGTTGTTTAATGATTTCACGTAAAGTTTCGTATGGTACGTAATCTGCTACGTCACGTTTGTTGATAACGATATTTCCTTCGCCCGGTACTAAACGCACACGTGCTACTGAACTTTTACGGCGACCAGTGCCGATATATTGAACTTGTGCCAAGTGAATGTCCTCCTCTTAATTATTATCCGCGAAGCTCGTATGCTTCTGGTTTCTGTGCTGCATGTGGGTGTTCTGCTCCAGTGTAAACGTGAAGCTTGCTGAACATTTGACGTCCTAAAGAGTTTTTAGGAAGCATTCCTTTAATTGCTAACTCAAGCATTTTCGTTGGGTACTTAGTACGCATTTCTAAAGCTGTACGTTGTTTAAGTCCACCTGAGAATTGAGTGTGACGGTAGTAAATTTTGTCATTTAACTTGTTCCCAGTTAAATGAATTTTTTCTGCATTAAGAATGATCACATGATCACCTGTGTCAACGTTCGGTGTGAATGTTGGTTTGTTTTTACCACGTAAAATAGCTGCAACTTCTGAAGCTAGACGACCAAGAGTTTGGCCTTCAGCGTCTACTACTAACCATTTACGTTCTACTTCGTGACCTTTAGCCATGAATGTTGTACGCATGTATTTTGTCCTCCTAATTAAATCATAATCGATCTAAAATTTTCTATATCCTCATACCAATAAGTTTCGGGGCTTATATTGTGGGGTTAAGAAATACCATACATCATCATACCTCGAATGTAACAATTAGTCAAGCATTTTCCGTAAAACACCTGGTGATGTTGTTTCATTCATCGTAAGCTACTTTTTCGAGGTATAAACCGTGTGCTGGAGCGGTTTTCCCTGCTTCCTTTCGAGAACACGACAAGAGGATTTCCGAAAGACTTTCCACACTTTTTTTTCGAATACCTACTTCCCATAATGTACCTGCAATAATACGCACCATATTATATAAAAAGCCACTTCCACTAATAACCATATGGAGTTGTTGTGTTTCTTTCTTCACTTCAAAGTTAATAGAATAAATAGTTCTCACAAAATCATTTACATTCGTTTTAGCTGCACAAAAACTTGAAAAATCATGAGTACCCAACAAATGTTGAGCAGCTTCTTGCATCGATGCGATATCTGGTTTGTATCGGTCAGCATGTACGGAAAAATCACGCTCAAATGGACTATGTATTTCACTAAGTGACCAAATATAACGATAAGTCTTTCCAATAGCATGGTATCGGGCATGAAAATCATCAGATACCTGTTCTACCGATAATATTCGAATATCTCCAGGTAGTTGAACATTTAAAGCGGTACACCAACGATCTAACGGAAATGTTAACGGGCTATCAAAGTGAATAACTTGTCCTGTTGCATGAACGCCAGCATCTGTTCTTCCACTTGCAACAACTTTAACAACGGCGCCTTTATGAATTGTTTCTAGGACACGTTCTATTTCCAATTGAACAGTTCGTTTTCCCGGTTGAACCTGATAACCAGAAAACTGACTGCCATCATAACTAATAATCGCTCGAAGTCTCACGTTAACACCTCTTAATCATTTTCTAAAGTAAACTAGTATTGCAGCAAGTACGACGAGCGACAGGATGATTAACGTGTCTCTCGTAGCCCATTCTAGCTTTCTGTACCTAGTACGTCCCTCGCCGCCTTTATAGCCTCTTACTTCCATTGCAGTTGCTAAATCCTCTGCACGTTTAAATGCGCTTACAAACAAAGGTATTAGAAGTGGAACGATTGCATTCATTCTCTCCTTCATACTACCCGTTGTCATATCAGATCCTCTCGCCATTTGAGCTTTCATAATCTTATCTGTCTCATCCATTAAAGTTGGTATAAATCTTAGCGAAATTGACATCATAAGAGCCAATTCATGTACAGGTAGCTTCCACTTTTTTAATGGGTTCAATAAAGTTTCTAATGCATCTGTAATCGAAATAGGCGTTGTAGTTAAAGTGAGAATAGACGTTAAAACAACTAGTACGGTAAAGCGTATAGATATGAATATCCCTTGCTTTAGCCCTTCCTCGTAAATTTTGATAAACTTCCATTCAAAAATAATTGAACCTTCTCGAGTAAAAATCAGATGCAATAAGAACGTAAATATAATCAAAAACACAACAGGTTTTAATCCGTTTATCAAAAAATAAAGCCTAATTTTCGATAAGCGTATGATCAAAAAAGTAAACACTAGTAATATTCCATACGTAATCCAGTTGTTTGCAATAAAGACAACCATGATAAATAAGAAAACAAATATCAGCTTGGCACGAGCATCCAAACGATGAATAAAAGAATCTCCTGGAATATAACGCCCAAATATCATTTTTTCAAGCATTAAATTTCACGCTCCTTTTTCATCAGGCGTGCTAGTTCTTCAGCTAAAGTCTCTTCTGTTAAACAAAGTGTCGACAACTTTTTTCCCATCATCTCTTCTAGTTTCTTTTGAAACTTAATAGATTGAGGTAATTCTAGACGATAATCCATTAAACGATCCTCATCTGAGAATATCTCCTGGGGTATCCCTTGCAGCACACATTGTCCATTGTGCATAATAGCAATTCGGTCTGCATATCTAGCAGCGTCTTCCATGCTATGTGTTACGAGTACAGTAGTTAAACCTTTTTCTTGATGGAGTCGATAAAATAACTCCATTATTTCCTTACGCCCTCTTGGGTCAAGCCCTGCTGTTGGTTCATCCAGAACTAATACTTCTGGATTCATTGCAAGGACTCCCGCTATGGCAACTCTTCGCATTTGTCCCCCAGACAGGTCAAATGGCGACTTTTCCATAACCTCTTCTGGTAATCCAAGTAACCTTACTAATTCTATAGCACGTTGTCTTGCTTCTTCTTCTGGCACCCCAAAGTTCATAGGTCCAAACATAATATCCTTTAAAACCGTTTCATCGAATAATTGATGCTCAGGGAATTGAAAAACGATTCCTACCTTTTGTCTAATCTCTCGTAATTTCTTGTTCTTTTTAGCTGCAACTACTTCCGTACTACCAATACGAATAACTCCTTCTGTTGGCTTCAACAATGCATTTAAGTGCTGCAGCACTGTAGACTTCCCTGAACCTGTATGACCAATGATGGCTTGATAAGAACCTGAAGGAATAAGTAAATCTACATCGTATAAAGCTCTTTTTTCAAATGGAGTATCTTTGGCGTAAGCATAACTTACTTGTTGAAGTGAGATGTCCATAAATCATTCACCAACTCTTCTTCTGACATGTGGTCTGCTCCAATTTGCACACCTTGTGCTCGTAATAATCTAGACATATTCATAGCAAAAGGTAAATCTAATCCTAAATCGATTAACTCTTGACCTCGTTCAAATATTTCTTGTGGTGACCCTGCTGCATACTTCTTCCCTTGATTCATAACAATCACACGATCAGCAAGAAGTGCTTCTTCTAAATCATGTGTAATAGAGATAACCGTTAAGTCGGTTTCTTTTCTCAGCTGGTGCACAGTCTGAAGTACCTCTTCTCTCCCCTGTGGATCCAACATGGAAGTTGCTTCATCTAACAATAAAATCTTTGGTTGAAGTGCAATAGCTCCAGCTATAGCAACCCTTTGTTTTTGTCCTCCAGATAAATGATGTGGCTCACTATTCATAAAGTCACTCATTTTCACTTTTACTAAGGAGGCTTGTACACGTTCTACCATTTCCTCAAATGGGATTCCGTTATTTTCTAAAGCAAACGCAACATCGTCTTGCACGGTTGCTCCAACAAATTGGTTATCTGGATTTTGAAAAACCATTCCCATTTTAGACCGAGTGTCCCATAAATTTTGTTCATTTAACGGTTCTCCAAAAACCCTTACCGTTCCCGTCTGAGGAAATAGAAGACCGTTCATTAATCGTGCTAATGTCGATTTGCCAGAACCATTATGGCCTACAATCGCCACCCATTCACCATCATTAATTGTATATGAGACATTCTGTATAGCAGGTCGTACACCTGTATCTTCTTCTGCATATGTAAATGTAACTTCCTGTAAAGAAATAATTTCGCGTTTCATCCTTTACCTCCTCTGCTCAACTCAGCTGTGCTAATAGTTTACATCATTTTACGGTAAATTAAAAAAGCGCGCACCTCATTTTGAGAAATGCGCTCTTCTATAACTTATTTCTAGATTGGTTGCTCAAGACCAATCAGGAAAATGAGGTGCGTAGAGCTAGACGAGACGCTACTTGTTGGGGATTCGAAAATCCCAATAAGTCCGCTCATCATAACACTCTGCTTTTATAATGTCGTATAAATCTGTTTGAAAAAGAAGAGGGCGGTAGTAAACCACCATTACCCTCTTCAATTTGGCAGACGTAAAAACGCCTGTTAAATTGTAAATAAAATTCGCCCCGGTGTATTTGCGTCCAAACTTTAATTGCGCAAGCGTAATTAAAATCTGTGACATCCGCCGGAGGCTTTAATTTACTTTTTGGGTGCGTGGGCACCTAAAAAACTAAATTAAACTAACTCAATTACTACTACTGGTGCTCCGTCTCCGCGACGAGGTCCAGCTTTCATAATACGAGTGTAACCGCCTTGACGATCAGCATAGCGTGGTGCTACATCATCAAACAACTTTTGTAATGCATAGATTGTAGATTCGTTACCTTCTTCATCAGTAGAAGCAACAACCTCACGACGAATGTAAGCCGCAGCTTGACGACGAGCGTGTAAATCTCCGCGTTTACCTAAAGTGATCATTTTTTCAACAACAGAACGTAATTCTTTTGCACGTGCTTCAGTAGTTTGAATACGCTCATTGATAATTAAGTCAGTTGTTAAGTCACGTAACATCGCTTTACGTTGAGAACTTGTACGTCCAAGTTTTCTGTAACCCATGGATGTTTCCCTCCTTTGGTGAATAATTCAAGTCTCGCTATATCAAAACCCGTTTAGTCTTCTTTACGTAATCCTAAACCAAGCTCATCTAACTTCGCTCTTACTTCTTCTAAAGACTTACGTCCAAGGTTTCGTACTTTCATCATATCGTCTTCTGATTTGCTTGCAAGCTCAAGTACTGTATTAATACCAGCGCGTTTTAAGCAATTATAAGAACGAACAGAAAGATCAAGTTCTTCAATAGTCATCTCTAAAACTTTTTCTTTTTGATCCTCTTCTTTTTCGACCATGATTTCAGCAGTCTGAGCCTCATCAGTCATCCCTACAAAAATATTCAAGTGCTCTGTTAGAATTTTTGCTCCAAGAGAAATCGCCTCTTTAGGACCTGTGCTGCCATCTGTCCACACATCAAGTGTTAGTTTATCGAAGTTGGACAATTGCCCAACACGAGTATTTTCCACTTGGAAATTCACGCGTGAAACTGGAGTATAAATAGAGTCGATCGGGATTACGCCGATAGGAAGATCCTCACGTTTGTTTTGAACAGCAGGAGTGTAGCCACGGCCTCGACCTGCGTACATACGCATGCGGAAATGACCATTTTTGCCGATTGTAGCAATATAAAGTTCCGGGTTTAAAATTTCTACGTCACTGTCATGTGTAATGTCAGCAGCTGTAATCGTTCCCTCACCTTTAACATCAATCTCAATGACCTTTTCCTCGTCAGAGTAGATTTTTAAAGCTAGCTTTTTCACATTCATAATAATAGATGCTACATCTTCCACTACGCCCTCAATAGTTGAGAACTCGTGCAAAACGCCATCAATTTGAATAGAAGTAACTGCAGCTCCTGGTAAAGATGACAGAAGGATGCGTCGTAAAGAATTTCCCAAAGTATTTCCATAGCCACGTTCAAGCGGTTCTACAACAAATTTACCAAACTTGGTATTTTCGCTGATTTCTACACTTTCAATCTTTGGTTTTTCGATTTCGATCATTCCAATTTACCCTCCCTCAAAACATCGAATGTATAGGTTCTTTCCATCATGAATTCGATCGTTAACTGATTGCTGTTAATACAACCACAGTCTGTACAATAAATGATGTTCTCAAACAAGTTGAGTATCACCTATTAAACGCGACGACGTTTTGGTGGACGGCAACCATTATGTGGTACTGGTGTTACGTCTTTTATTGCTGTAACTTCTAGACCTGCAGCTTGAAGTGCGCGGATTGCCGCTTCACGACCAGCACCTGGTCCTTTAACAGTTACTTCTAAAGTTTTAATACCATGTTCCATTGAAGTCTTTGCAGCTGTTTCTGCAGCCATTTGTGCAGCAAATGGAGTAGATTTACGAGAACCTCTAAATCCAAGAGCTCCAGCACTTGACCAAGAAAGTGCATTTCCTTGCATGTCTGTGATAGTCACAATAGTGTTGTTAAATGTTGAGCGAATGTGAGCAATACCGGATTCGATATTCTTTTTCACACGACGCTTACGTGTTTGTTGTTTACGTGCCATGTTAAGAAGAAACCTCCTTTACCGATTATTTTTTCTTGTTAGCTACTGTTTTACGTGGACCTTTACGAGTACGTGCATTGTTCTTCGTATTTTGTCCGCGTACTGGTAAGCCTCTACGATGACGGATACCACGGAATGAACCGATTTCCATCAAACGTTTAATGTTTAGTGATACTTCGCGACGAAGGTCACCTTCTACTTTGTATACACCGATTTGTTCACGGATTTTGTTTAGTTCGTCTTCTGTAAGATCACGTACACGTGTCTCTTCTGAAATACCAGCTTCCGCCAATACTTTTTGAGAAGTCGTTTTACCAATTCCGAAAATGTATGTTAATGCAATAACAACGCGTTTGTCGCGTGGAATGTCAACACCAGCAATACGTGCCATATGTGTCGTGCACCTCCTTCTTATTATCCTTGTCTTTGTTTGTGTTTAGGATTTTCACAGATTACCATTACTTTACCGCGTCGGCGAATTACCTTACATTTTTCGCAGATCGGTTTCACAGATGGTCTCACTTTCATCTAACCTAACCTCCTTAGTAGTCCGGAGTGCAAAAGATTATTATTTAAAACGGTACGTAATACGACCGCGAGTTAAATCGTAAGGAGAAAGTTCAATTGTGACTTTATCTCCAGGTAAAATACGAATGAAATGCATACGAATTTTACCCGATACATGCGCAAGTATCGTATGACCGTTTTCTAATTCTACCTTAAACATCGCGTTTGGCAAAGTCTCAACAACTGTTCCTTCGACTTCAATTACATCATCTTTCGCCATCAACCCTGTCTCCCTTCTATATACAAATCAGGTTCTCATCAAAACTCAAACGTAATTTGCTGTTAGTATAGCCTCTAGTAGAACGAAACTATTCGTTCAAGCATATGTTTGGAAATCATGAGAGATGTTCGAAAGACACTCGTAAGGTTTCGCTTTTAGCAATCCACGGAGTAGACTCTCCCTCATGTCAACATGTTCGTACGAATGTGTTGGATGAGTTCCATAGTACCCGTTCGTTACACAGATGCTTCCACGAAACCCATTATACCCCGTAAGTATTATAAATGCACGTGGACAAGGGAGTCCCCGCTTTTGATGCATTTCTTTTCCTCCGAACGTATACCGGGCGCAATATGCTTTTGCAGCTCTCGAAAAAAACATTTTCGTTCTTTGCATACTACCCGGGTATTCAGTCGTCTGCGACAGGCACCGGGCAATTATATGCGGCTGCCCTGTAACAGAGCATCAAGATCAGCGAATACTACTTTAATATCCTGCTGTCCATCTATATTAGATAAAACACCTTTGTCTTCATAAAAATCAAGCAAAGGTTGTGTTTGCTTCATATTTACTTCCAGACGGTTAGTTACCGTTTCCGGATTATCGTCAGCACGTTGATAAAGCTCGCCACCATCTTTGTCACATACTCCATCTTTAGCAGGTGGATTAAAGACCAAATGGTAAGCAGTTCCACATTCTTTACAAATGCGTCGACCTGTTAGACGTTTAATCAATTCTTCTTGTTCTACTTGAATATTAAGCACATGCTCGATAGATTTATCAAGTTCCGAAAGTAAAGCATCAAGTGCTTCTGCTTGAGGAACTGTACGAGGGAAACCGTCAAGTAGGAATCCTTTTTCACAGTCTGGTTTACTTAATCTTTCGCGGACAATACCAATCGTAACTTCATCGGGTACCAAGGCACCTTGATCCATAAACGATTTTGCTTTCAAACCTAGTTCCGTACCATCTTTAATTGCTGCACGAAACATATCGCCTGTAGAAATATGAGGGATTGCGTACTTCTCAACAATTTTATCTGCCTGAGTACCTTTACCAGCACCAGGTAAACCCATTAAAACGATATTCATACGAAAATGCCCCCCCAGGACTATATAGTCGATTTTTAGGAACATCAATGTCCCTAAAAACCTACCTTATTTCATAAAGCCTTTATAATGACGTTTAACTAGTTGGGATTCTAGCTGTTTCATCGTTTCGAGTGCTACCCCAACCACGATTAACAAACTTGTTCCGCCAATTTGTGCTGACTGCGGAAGATCCGCATATTTCACAAATAGCATCGGCATGATTGAAATGATAGCTAAGAATATAGCTCCAACAAAAGTTAATCGATACAATACGCTAGTTAAATAATTTTGTGTATTGATCCCTGGACGAATCCCTGGAATATACGCACCTTGCTTTTTCAAATTATCTGCTACGTTCTCTGGATTCACTTGAATGAACGCATAGAAGTAAGTAAATGCAATGATTAAAGCAATATAAATCGTCATACCAATAGGTTGTGTATAATCTAATGCTCTCGTAATAGCTTCGGTAGTACTGTTTTGACCGAAAAATAATACTATTGACTGTGGCGCCATAAGAAACGCTGAGGCAAAGATTACCGGAATTACTCCCGCAGCATTAACTTTTAAAGGCAAATGAGTCTGTTGACCACCAGTTTGGGCTGCACCAGAAACACGTTTCGCGTATTGAATTGGAATTTTACGCAACGCTTGTTGAACGTAAATTACTCCAACTGTTACTGCGACAATTGCTAATAAAAGTAAAAGTACTATTACAATATTGATAAACAGCGCATCTCCTGCACCTTCAATTTGCTGTGCGTACACTTGGTTAACTGCGTTTGGAATGGCAGCAACAATACCAGCGAAGATAATGATAGAAATACCATTCCCAACACCTTTAGCGGTAATTTGCTCTCCTAACCACATTAAAAATGCAGTCCCGGCTGTCAAAACAACAGCAATAACTAAGTATGTCAATATACCATCATCTTTTATTAATGAACCACTATACATACGGTTGAAACCATATGACATAGCAATCGCTTGAATAAAAGCTAACACAATTGTGAAGTAACGAGTGAATTGTGCAAGTTTACGTCTTCCGACTTCACCTTGTTTAGCCCACTCAGTAAACTTCGGAACAACATCCATTTGTAGTAATTGTACAATAATGGATGCAGTGATGTAAGGCATGATACCCATAGCTAAAATAGAAAAGTTAGCAAGGGCTCCACCACCAAATGTATTAAGGAAACCAATCAAACCCATTTGGTCTGTTTGTTTTAACACATCGGCATCGACGAAAGGTACAGGTACAAATGTCCCGATACGGAAGACGATTAACATCAATAATGTAAAAATGATTTTATTTCGAATATCTCTCACACGCATAAAGTTGGAGATTGTTTGAAACATTAAACCACCTCTGTTGATCCGCCAGCGTTCTCAATTGCTTCTTTTGCTGATGCAGAGAATTTATGAGCTTTTACAGTTAACTTCTTGTCAAGTGTTCCATTACCTAGAATCTTGATACCAGATTTCTCGCTGCTCACAACACCTGTTTCGATTAATAAAGCAGGTGTAACTTCTGTGCCTTCTTCGAAACGATTTAATGTGTCAAGGTTCACAATTGCGAATTCTTTACGATTAATATTCGTAAATCCACGTTTTGGTAAACGACGGAATAACGGGTTTTGACCGCCCTCAAATCCTGGACGAACGCCTCCGCCTGAACGAGCGTTTTGACCTTTATGACCTTTACCTGATGTTTTACCAGTTCCAGAACCGATTCCGCGTCCGATACGCTTACGCGATGAACGAGATCCTTCTGATGGTTTTAACTCATGAAGTTTCATATGGTGGCACCTCCTTATTCTTAAAATAAACCTTAAATTTCTTTTGTTGTTACTAAGTGAGCTACTTTGCCAACCATCCCACGGATAGCTGCATTGTCTTGATGCTCAACTGTTTGATGCATTTTACGTAATCCAAGAGCTTCTACTGTTTTGCGTTGAGCTGGTTTAGTACCAATCAAGCTTCTAGTAAGGGTAATTTCTAATTTAGTTGCCATTGTAATTTCCCCCCCTTATCCTAACAGTTCTTCTACTGATTTACCACGTAATTTAGCAACGTCTTCAGCACGTTTTAATTGAGTTAAACCTTCGATTGTAGCACGTACCATGTTGATTGGTGTGTTAGATCCAAGTGATTTAGAAAGAATATCTGTAATACCAGCCAATTCAAGTACCGCACGAACAGGTCCACCAGCAATTACTCCTGTACCAGGTGCTGCAGGTTTAACTAGAATAGATCCAGCACCAAAGTGTCCTACAACTAGGTGAGGAGTAGTTCCTTTAACTCTAGGTACTTCTATTAAGTTTTTCTTCGCGTCTTCAACTGCTTTACGGATAGCGTCTGGAACTTCTTGTGCTTTTCCAGTACCAAATCCTACATGACCATCTTTGTCACCGACAACTACTAATGCAGTAAAACGGAAACGACGTCCACCTTTTACAACTTTAGCAACACGGTTGATCGTTACTACGCGTTCTTCAAGTTCAAGTTTGTTTGGGTCAATACCACGCATGAAATATGTCCCTCCTTCTTCTTAAAATTCTAAGCCGTTTTCACGTGCAGCTTCAGCTAACGCTTTAACACGTCCATGATATAAGTAACCGCCACGGTCAAATACAACAGATTTGATGTTTTTTTCTGTAGCGCGTTTTGCGATTGTTTCACCAATCAATTTAGCAGCTTCTACATTTCCAGCTGTTCCATTGAAATCTTTATCCATAGTGGATGCACTTGCGATTGTAACACCTTGAGTATCATCAATCAGTTGTGCGTATAAATGTTTATTAGAACGGAATACATTTAAACGTGGACGTTCAGTAGTACCCGTGATTTTTGTACGAACACGTGCATGACGTTTCTTACGAACTTGATTTTTGTCTTGTTTCGTAATCACAGTGGTCACTCCTTTCTAATGCGAAATGCATTATTTACCTGTTTTACCTTCTTTGCGGCGTACAACTTCGCCTTCATAACGAATACCTTTACCTTTATAAGGCTCTGGTGGACGAACTTGACGAATGTTAGATGCTAAAGCACCAACGCGTTCTTTATCAATACCGCGAACGATAACTTTTGTATTAGAAGGAACTTCAACTACTAGTCCATCTTCAGGAGTGAACTCAACTGGATGTGAGTACCCTACATTTAGTACAAGTTTAGTTCCTTGTAATTGTGCACGGTAACCTACCCCAACTAAATCAAGTCCACGTTCGAATCCAGCAGATACACCCGTGATCATGTTAGCTAGCAAAGCGCGAGTTGTTCCATGAATCGTACGGTGTTCTTTTGAATCTGAAGGACGCACTAATGTTATTACTGTACCTTCTTGCTCAATCTTAATATCTTGGTTAAAAGATTTTGTTAATTCACCTTTTGGTCCTTTTACAACTACTGTATTATCAGCGTTAACTGTAACAGTAACTTCTGCAGGAACCTCTATTGGTTTTTTACCTACTCGAGACATTTTGTTGCACCTCCATTCGTTTGTTGATTATTACCAAACGTAAGCTACGATTTCTCCGCCAACTTGTTTAGCGCGAGCTTCTTTATCTGTTAATAAACCATTTGAAGTAGAAACTAAAGCAATTCCTAAACCGTTCAATACTTTAGGTACTTCGTTTGTTTTAGCGTAAACGCGAAGACCAGGTTTTGAAATACGTTTCAAACCAGTGATAACGCGCTCATCATTTTGACCATATTTTAAGAAGATACGGATAATACCTTGTTTGCTATCTTCTACATATTCAACATCACGGATGAAACCTTCGCGTTTTAAAATCTCCGCGATTTCCTTTTTCAGGTTTGAAGCAGGAACTTCTAATTTCTCGTGACGAACCATGTTAGCATTACGAATGCGTGTAAGCATATCTGCAATTGGATCTGACATTGTCATTACATTTACCTCCTTCCCAGTTATAGGGGATTACCAGCTTGCTTTTTTAACGCCAGGAATTTGTCCCTTGTATGCAAGTTCACGGAAACAAATACGGCAAAGCTTGAATTTACGATATACAGAGTGTGGACGTCCACAACGCTCACAGCGTGTGTATTCTTGCACTTTGAACTTTGGCGTACGTTGTTGTTTTACGACCATTGATTTTTTAGCCACGTTTTCGCCTCCCTTATTTTACTTTTGGAATGGCATACCGAATTGTGTTAATAACTCACGAGCTTCTTCGTCAGAGTTCGCAGTTGTTACAATCACGATGTCCATACCGCGTACTTTCGATACTTTATCATAATCGATTTCAGGGAAGATTAATTGCTCTTTAACTCCAAGAGTGTAGTTACCGCGACCGTCGAATGCTTTTTTAGAAACACCGCGGAAGTCACGTACACGTGGAAGAGAAATAGCGATCAATTTATCCAAGAAGTCATACATACGTTCTCCACGTAGAGTGACTTTTGCACCGATTGGCATACCTTCACGAAGACGGAAACCAGCGATCGATTTTTTAGCTTTCGTAACTACAGGTTTTTGACCTGAAATGATTTGTAATTCTTCTACAGCAGCATCTAGAGCTTTTGTATTAGAAACAGCATCACCAACACCCATATTGATAACGATTTTATCAACTTTAGGTACTTGCATTACTGAGTTATATTCAAACTTGCTCATTAGAGCAGGAGAAACTTCCTTAAGATACTTTTCTTTTAGGCGGTTCATGTGTGTACCTCCCTTCTCTTTACTTATTTAATAATTTCACCGGATTTTTTCGCAACACGAACTTTCTTGCCATCTTCCACTTTAGAACCTACGCGAGTCGGCTCGCCAGTTTTTGGGTCGATTAACATAACATTCGATACGTGGATTGCAGCCTCGTGGCTTACAATTCCTCCTTGCGGATTAGCTTGGTTTGGCTTCATATGTTTTTTGATGATGTTTACACCTTCAACTAACACACGGTCTTTCTTAGGAAAAGCAGTAAGAACAACACCTGTTTTACCTTTGTCTTTACCTGAGATTACCATTACTTTGTCGCCTTTTTTAACATGCATTCTGTCGCACCTCCTTGATTGGCACTTTCATGTAAATTAAAGAACTTCTGGAGCTAAAGATACGATTTTCATGAAGTTGCTGTCGCGTAATTCACGAGCAACTGGTCCGAAAATACGAGTTCCACGCGGTCCTTTATCGTCTTTGATAATAACGCAAGCATTTTCATCAAATTTGATATATGTTCCGTCTTTACGGCGTACGCCGCTCTTAGTGCGAACGATTACAGCTTTAACGACGTCACCCTTCTTGACAACGCCACCTGGTGTTGCTTTCTTAACTGTACATACGACGATATCGCCGATATTAGCAGTTTTACGTCCAGTACCACCAAGTACTTTAATAGTTAAAACTTCACGTGCACCTGAGTTGTCTGCAACTTTCATACGAGTTTCTTGTTGGATCACTTAGGTAACCTCCCTTCGGAATTTATTAGTTCCGAACTTATTATTAGATAATAACCGCTTTTTCTACAACTTCCAATAGGCGGAAGCGTTTAGTAGCTGATAGCGGACGAGTTTCCATGATACGGACGATATCTCCGATTTGGGCTTCGTTTTGCTCATCATGAGCTTTAAATTTCTTAGAATATTTAACACGTTTACCGTATAACTTGTGTTTTTTATGAGTTTCAATTAAAACAGAAATTGTTTTATCCATTTTATCTGATACAACACGGCCAGTGTATACTTTGCGTTGATTACGCTCAGTCATGCCAGAAAACCTCCTTTATCAGTTGTTTGCACTGATTTCTCTTTCACGTACCACAGTTTTCATACGCGCGATAGCTTTACGAACTTCGCGAATACGAGCTGTGTTTTCTAATTGACCAGTCGCCAATTGGAAGCGAAGGTTGAAAAGCTCTTCTTTCAGTGATTTTACCTTTTGTTCTATTTCTGCAGTAGTAAGTTCACGGATGTCATTAGCTTTCATTAGATTCACCACCAATTTCTTGACGTTTGATTATTTTACATTTAATCGGAAGCTTATGTGATGCTAAACGTAATGCTTCACGAGCAACTTCTTCAGAAACGCCAGCTATTTCAAACATTATTTTCCCAGGTTTTACAACTGCTACCCATCCTTCAGGAGCACCTTTACCTGAACCCATACGTACCTCAAGAGGCTTTTTCGTATATGGTTTATGAGGGAATATTTTAATCCATACTTTACCGCCACGTTTCATGTAACGTGTCATTGCAATACGAGCTGACTCAATTTGACGACTTGTGATCCAGCTTGCTTCAGTTGCTTGTAAACCGAATTCACCGAATGCTATTTCTTTGCCGCCTTTTGCTTCACCACGCATTTTCCCACGGTGTTCACGACGATATTTAACGCGTTTAGGCATTAACATATTATTTGCCTCCTTCCTCAGAGTTCTTCTTAACTGGAAGGACTTCACCACGATAGATCCATACTTTAACGCCTAGCTTACCATAAGTTGTGTCAGCCTCAGCATGTGCATAATCAATGTCAGCACGTAATGTATGAAGTGGTACAGTTCCTTCGCTGTAATGTTCAGCACGCGCAATGTCAGCGCCGCCTAAGCGTCCAGATACTTGAGTTTTAATACCTTTAGCGCCAGAACGCATTGTGCGTTGAATTGCTTGTTTTTGAGCACGACGGAAAGATACGCGGCCTTCTAATTGGCGTGCAATACTTTCAGCTACTAATTTAGCATCTAAGTCAGCTCTTTTTATTTCAACAATATTTATGTGTACACGTTTACCAGTTAAATCGTTCAAGTGCTTACGAAGTGCTTCCACTTCCGTACCACCTTTACCGATTACCATACCTGGTTTAGCAGTGTGAATTGTAACGTTAACACGTTTTGCAGCGCGTTCGATTTCTACAGTAGAAACAGAAGCTTCTTTTAAACGAGTTTCGATGTACTTACGGATTTTCAAGTCTTCGTGTAGTAGAGTTGCATAGTCTTTACCAGCGTACCATTTTGACTCCCAGTCACGAATGATGCCTACTCGTAATCCTATAGGATGTACTTTTTGACCCACGAATTATCCCTCCTTCTTCTCTGATACCACGATTGTAATGTGGCTAGTACGTTTGTTAATAGCACTTGCACGTCCCATTGCACGTGGGCGGAAACGTTTTAATGTTGGACCTTCATCAACGAAGACTTCAGAAACAACTAGGTTATTAACATCTAAATCATAATTGTGCTCAGCGTTTGCAATAGCAGATTTCAATACTTTCTCAACAACAGGTGATGCTGCTTTTGGAGTAAGTTGTAAAATCGCAACTGCTTCACCGACTTGCTTACCTCTGATTAAATCAACGACTAATCTTACCTTACGAGGGGCAATGCGCACTGTTTTAGCAATAGCTTTTGCTTGTGACATTTGAATGACCTCCTCTCAAATTAGCGTCTTGTTTTCTTATCATCTGCACCATGACTTTTATAAGCGCGTGTTGGTGCAAACTCGCCTAGTTTATGACCTACCATATCCTCAGTCACGTATACAGGAACATGTTTACGTCCGTCATATACTGCGATAGTTAATCCGATAAAAGTAGGGAAAATTGTTGAACGGCGAGACCAAGTCTTAATCACTTGTTTTTTCTCAGAGTCCTTTTGTGCATCGACCTTTTTCAATAAATGATCGTCTGCGAAAGGTCCTTTTTTCAAGCTACGACCCATGCTGAAACCTCCCTCCGTGATGACACCACGGTTCTATCTGTGAACCGTAGTAAAACCACTTTATTTTTTACGACGACGAATGATAAGTTTGTCGGATTTGTTTTTCTTGTTACGAGTTTTGTATCCAAGAGTTGGTTTACCCCATGGAGACATAGGTGACTTACGACCGATTGGAGTTTTACCTTCACCACCACCGTGTGGGTGATCGTTAGGGTTCATTACCGATCCACGTACAGTTGGGCGTTTGCCTAACCAACGATTACGACCAGCTTTACCAATGTTCACAAGTTCATGTTGTTCGTTTCCTACTTCACCGATTGTAGCGCGGCAAACACCTAGGATTAAACGAACTTCACCAGATTGTAAACGTACGATTACGTACTTACCTTCTTTACCAAGTAATTGAGCAGATGTACCAGCAGAACGAACTAACTGACCACCTTTACCAGGTTTCATTTCGATGTTATGGATAGTAGTACCCATTGGGATGTTTTGTAATGGAAGAGCGTTTCCTGCTTTAATATCAGCTTCTGGTCCTGACACGATTGTCATGCCCACTTCTAAGCCTTTAGGAGCTAGGATGTAACGTTTTTCCCCATCCGCATAATTAATTAATGCGATATTCGCAGATCGGTTTGGATCATATTCAATAGTAGCAACGCGTCCTGGTATACCATCTTTGTTTCGTTTGAAATCAATGATACGGTATTGACGTTTGTGTCCACCACCATGATGACGAACAGTAATTTTACCTTGATTGTTACGGCCGCCTTTACGTTTCACAGGAGCAAGTAGAGATTTCTCTGGCTTGTCAGTTGTGATTTCAGCGTAATCTAATGAAGTCATGTTACGACGTCCGTTTGTCGTTGGTTTATACTTTCTAATCGCCATGTTATTCCCTCCTTCTTGAGTATTAATTCCTTTTTACAAGGATTAGATTTCGAATAACTCGATTTCTTTGCTTTCTAGAGTTAACGTAACAATCGCTTTACGACGTTTGTTCGTATACCCACCAAATTTACCTACGCGTTTATATTTCCCTTTGTAGTTCATGATGTTTACTTTTTCAACATCTACTCCAAAGATTTCTTCAACAGCGTATTTAACTTGAGTTTTGTTGGCGCGAGTGTCCACTTCAAAAGTGTACTTTTTATCTGCCATTACTTCAGAAGAACGCTCAGTAATGACCGGACGTTTAATAATATCACGTGCTTCCATTATCCAAGCACCTCCTCTACTTTTTCTACTGCTGCTTTAGTCATTACAAGTTTGTTATGACCGATTAAATCTAAAACGTTAATGCCTGTTGCAGACACTACTGTGATTCCAGGGATGTTACGAGCAGCTAATGCTACTGTTTCATCTAAATCAGCAGTTACGAATAACGCTTTTTTATCGATTGAAAGGTTAGATAACACTTTCACGAATTCTTTTGTTTTTGGTGCATCAAATGCTAAACCTTCAAGTACTACAATGCTTTCTTCACGAGCTTTTGTTGAAAGAGCTGAAAGAAGAGCTAAACGACGTACTTTTTTAGGTAATTTAAAGCTGTAACTACGTGGAGTCGGTCCGAAAACAACACCACCACCACGCCATTGTGGAGAGCGGATAGAACCTTGACGAGCACGTCCAGTTCCTTTTTGTTTCCATGGTTTACGTCCACCACCAGCAACTTCAGAACGGTTTTTCACTTTGTGATTACCTTGACGAAGTGAAGCGCGTTGAGAAATGATAGCTTCAAATAAAACAGATTCATTTGGTTCAATACCGAAAACTTTATCGTTTAATTCGATTTCACCAACTGAAGAGCCTGCTTGATTGAATAATGATACTTTTGCCATTCCTGTTTCCTCCTTCCTTAAGAGAATTATTTCGATTTAATAGCAGCTTTTACAACTACTAATGATTTACGAGAACCAGGAACATTACCTTTTACTAATAGTAGATTACGTTCAGCATCCACTCTTACGATTTCTAAGTTTTGGATTGTTACTGTATGTCCACCCATTTGACCAGGTAATTTCTTTTGTTTGAATACACGGTTCGGAGCAACTGGCCCCATTGAACCTGGACGACGGTGGTAACGAGATCCATGGGCCATTGGTCCACGAGATTGTCCGTGGCGTTTAATAACACCTTGGAAACCTTTACCTTTAGTAACACCTGTTACATCAATTACATCGCCTTCTGTAAAACTTTCTACCTTGACTTCTTGACCAACTTCGTAATTAGCTGTATCCAAGCCGCGGAATTCGCGGATGAAGCGCTTAGGAGCAGTGCTTGCTTTAGCTACGTGCCCTTTCGCAGGTTTATTAGAAAGCTTTTCGCGCTTGTCTTCAAAACCTAACTGAATAGCTTCGTAACCGTCTGTTTCAGCTGTTTTCTTTTGAAGTACTACGTTTGGAGTAGCTTCAATAACAGTTACAGGGATTAAGTCACCGTTCTCAGCAAATACTTGCGTCATACCGATTTTTCTACCTAAGATTCCTTTGGTCATTCGTCACACCTCCTATAATAATTTGTGTTTTTTATTTTTTACCATTAAAGTTTGATTTCAATATCAACGCCAGATGGTAAATCAAGCTTCATTAACGCATCAACAGTTTGTGGTGTTGGGTTAACGATATCGATAAGACGTTTATGCGTACGCATTTCGAATTGCTCACGAGAATCTTTATACTTATGAACAGCACGAAGAATCGTATAAACAGATCTTTCAGTCGGAAGTGGAATCGGACCCGATACACTTGCACCTGAACGTTTAGCAGTTTCCACAATTTTCTCAGCAGATTGATCAAGAATTCTGTGATCATACGCTTTTAAACGGATACGAATTTTTTGTTTTGCCATTACTTTCCCTCCTTTTCGCCTATTTTCTAGACATTCTCCACGAAAATTTTCCGTACACTCGCCATGGCAAAGCGGCCGGGTGTGTCGGTAACCTCTCGCTTCATCGCAGTCAAAGACCAACATTCAACATTATATACAATAAAAAAAGATTTCGCAAGTGTTTTTACGAAATTCTTTTTAATGTTATAACCGCATTACTTTTTCTATAATACTTATGTTTTTCTAAGCCGTTGTCTAGTATATAAAATTTAGATTGAAATAGCAACTGATATGAGTGATATTATTTTTAGAATTCGTAGTTCCTTTTATTACAATCTGCAACTATGTTTCTCTAAAACAATTCCAATTAAAAAGGATATCCCTTAGATAGGGATACCCTTCCTTCTATTTATTACTATAGAACAAACACTACCGCTATCCATCCGAAAAGAACGAGTGGAATATTATAACAAAGAAATGTGGGCACACATGTATCCCAAATATGATTATGCTGTCCATCAACGTTCAATCCTGCAGTTGGTCCAAGCGTTGAGTCGGAAGCAGGTGAACCCGCGTCACCTAACGCACCTGCAGTACCTATTAAAGCGATTGTCGCTACTGGGCTTAACCCAAGCTCCATTGCAAGCGGTACAAAGATAGCAGCGATAATAGGTATAGTTGCAAATGATGAACCTATTCCCATCGTCACTACCAAACCTATGATCAACATTAGTAACACCGCTGCACTAATATTACCCCCTAATAGCCCTGAGGATGCTTCCACGAGACTTTCTACGTGCCCAGTAGCATTAATGACCGCCGCAAATCCATTGGCTGTAATCATCACGAAACCAACGAATGCCATCATACGCATTCCTTCTGTGAGAAGTACATCTGCCTCTTTCCTTTTTAACGCACCACTGACGTAAAGGACTACAATACCTGCAAGAGCTCCCGCAATCATAGAGTCTGTTGCTACTTGAACAACTAAAGCTGCTATTAATGAAATCACCGTAAAGATAATGCTACTTTTTTTCACCTGTACTTTTAATTCGCTTACTTTTACTGCTTCTTGTTTATAGTTTCTAGGTTTGCGAAATAATACAAAAGCCATTACCAACCCAAATACCATTCCAAGAGCCGGAACAGCCATCGCCTTGGGAATATCATTTAATGCTATCTCTAGCCCGGAGAGGCCCATCTGTGTAGCAACGATTTCTTGATAAATTGCACCAAATCCGTACGGGAGAAACATATATGGAGTAATTAAACCAAACGCCAAAATACAAGCAATTAATCTTCGGTCTACTTGTAACATGTTCAACACTTTTAAGATAGGCGGTACTAACAATGGAATAAAAGCAATATGAATCGGGATCAAATTCTGAGAGAACACAGCCATCATCAATAGCAATAAAAAGACTAAAGCTTTCACAAATCCTGTTTTATCTGAATCTCCCTTACTTTTCACTAACTTTAAAATTGCCAACACTAATAACTCCGGAATACCAGTTTTAGAGATAGCAATTGCAAAGCCTCCTAACAGTGCATAACTAAGCGCTATGGTCGCTCCTGCACCTAACCCACCCGTAAATGCATCGATCGTTTCTGCAACGGATAGACCTGCTGTGAGCCCTCCTACAAGAGCACCTATAATTAATGAGAACACTACATTGATACGAAGTAAACTCAATACTAACATTACTATTACTGCAATTAAAACAGCGTTCATATAAAACACTCTCACTTTCACACACTAGATTACTAATACGTAGAAGTTTATAATTTTACAACTCAAATGTCAATAGTCTACCCTCGTACTATTTATAAAAAACCTGAAATCCAAAAGAAATGGACTCAGGTTTTTTATTAAAATGCATTTTCTACAACTTTTCTATAATAGCCAGCAGATAGAATAGCAAATATTGAGTAAAGTATAATATATATACTCATCGTAATCAGTAAGGGAGCTACTAGTTCCGTACCAAAGAAAACCCATCCAGCTTTAACTGCGAAATAACTGTGCGATAGGCCGATTAATAACGGAAAGCCGAAGTTAAACAGCTGCTTCCTACGAATCCCCTTCATAATTTCATTAGTAGTAAATCCCATCTTACGCAAAATCGTATAGGCTCCCTTTTCTTCATCAGCCTCGGACATTTGTTTAAAGTATAATATACTCCCAGTCGCAATCAAAAATGCTAGACCTAAGAATCCTGATATAAAAATAGTCAGCCCAAATGAATTTAATATATCTAAACGATAGATTTCTTGAGATTCTATACTAACTGTTTTTGTTGCTAGTCCACTAGGGTAAGGGATTTCTACTGATACTTTGTTCGCTTCAAATACTTCCTCCGCTTTTTTTAGTTGATCCTTTTCCTTCAACTCCATACCTACTATCTTTTGATTTTCATTTAGAGGATCATGAAGTAATTTTTGGAAATAGGAATCAGATACTATAACCGTAATAAAATTATAGTTATGATAATTTGGTACCAAGGATTCTTCTGTAACCTCAGTAATAAATATTTCATCCGTTCCGGTAGAAGTGATAAACTGAATTGGTTTTTGTGATTCCAGTCTTATATTTTCCGCACTTAAACTATCATAGCCTACTATATACCCCTCATCTTCCTTTAATTGAAGATTAGGTAACTTGTTTTGTATATCTTTCTGACTTACAACTTGCACCGTCAGTAGCGTGGATACATCTTTTTTTAGCGCAAATTCTTTCAAAAGAAGTGGTCGGACATCAGCTTGAACCGCCAGTAAATCTAGGTCATGTCTAGTATATTGAATCCCTTCTTTGTCAAACTCATCTATTAAGTCAAAACCAGTATCCTCGTACATTACATAGTCATAAGACACTGAATCCTGCGCCATCGCATCTGCAGAGTAGTAAGAGATATAAGCTAATGTGAGTATTCCAAGTGTTGTAGCAGATAAAATCGTAATAGTCGTAAGAGACATTGCACTGGACTTCATGCGATGCATAATAGTAGACAAAGATAAAACATCTGCAACAGACATTAAACCTTTTTTACTTTTCCTTACTATATTAAGAATAAGTGCTACTGAGAAACGAAACACAAAATATGTTCCACCAATCGTTAAGGTTAGTATTAAAAGCAGTTGAATCAACATCTTATCTGGCGTCAGTGTTGGATCATCTAATAAATCTAGTAGAGTAGTGGATAAATAGTAGCCGTATCCTATAAAAACAAGCCCTATAAACCCTAAGATCATTTGAAAAGCATTGAATTTTTTAACCTTTTCGTCTGCAACTACTGTTGTAGTGATAAGGCTTAAGAGTGACACTCTCCTTATCCTCATAGCTGTTTGCAAAATTACTACCATTAGTAATAATAGAAATACAATTACAGTCCTTAGAAGAGCTTCTATAGAAAAAGAAAGTTCTACAAACGCATCCTTTTCTATTATTTTCAAGAGAATCATTACAAATATTCTCGATGTAATAAACCCCATAAATACTCCGAGGATAATTGCACCTAACCAAAGTATAATATTCTCAATTGCTATTAATCTGGTCACTAGCCCCTTTGGCATTCCTACTAGCTGATATAAGCCGATTTCCTTGCTCCGTCGATTCATAAATAACTTATTAGCATAAAGAACAAAGAAAATGACAATGAATAGGAGTAGATAAGAAGCTGCTTTTAAAATTGTTGCAGTCATACCATTACCAATTTCCATAGTTATTGCTGGATTATACTGTAACGTTACAAAGGAATAATACAATGTAACGCTAAATATTAAAGCGAAGACATATAAATAATAATTTTTAGCATTTTTCCTCATACTTCTTAGAACTAACTGATTAAGCGTCATAGCCATCACCACTTAATACACTTTGGGTATTCATAATTTCACGATAGAATTGCTTCCGATCCTTTTCACCTTTATAGAGCTCCGAATATATTTGCCCGTCTTTTAAAAATAGTACTCGTGAGCAAAAACTAGCAGCCACAGGATCATGCGTAACCATCATAATTGTCACTTTTTTCTCTTTATTAATTTTTTCTAAATTACTTAGTAATGCGGTAGCCGATTTAGAATCCAATGCCCCCGTTGGTTCATCAGCAAATACGATAGACGGATTACCCACAAGAGCTCTTGCAGCCGACGTTCTTTGTTTTTGTCCTCCAGATATTTCATTAGGATATTTGTTCAATATATCCTCAATTCCTAAAAGAGTTGTGATATCTTTTATCTTCTTCTCTGCCACAGTTTTAGGAACTTTTCCTACTGATAAAGGGAGATATATATTTTCTTTGACAGTCAATGTGTCCAGCAAGTTATAATCTTGGAAGACAAAACCAAGTTGTTCTCTGCGGAACTGGGCAAGTTTTTGTTCCTTCATTTTTTGCAGATTTAAATTGTTTATCTCTATCATACCTTCTGTAACTTTATCAATAGATGCTAACACATTTAAAAGAGTTGTTTTACCCGAGCCCGAAGGTCCCATAATTCCAACAAATTCTCCTTCTCGTACTTCTATATCAATATCCTTCAATACTTCCTGAGTATTTGTCTTTTTTCCAAACACCTTTTTAATTTTTCGACCTCGTAAAATAATCATGGTCTACCTCCTACCTTTTATTACTCTCATTTTACCCACTATTTAATAGAAAATCGTTTGTTTAAGGTGACAAACAAAGAAAGTAGATGACATTATTGTCACCTACCTAGTATTTGTTGCATCTTATTTTGTAAGGGGAAATGTAATGAAAAGGTAGACCCAATACCAACCTCAGAAACTACACTTATTGTAATTCCTAGATTTTCGGCAGAATTCTTTGCTAAGTATAGTCCCATTCCAGTGGAAGCAGTACTTTCTCTCCCCACCCTACCCGTAAAAGTTTTATCAAAAATTCTAGGCAAGTCCGCTTGAGATATCCCAACACCTTCATCTTGAATGGAAAGAATCAAGTGACCCAACTCATCCTTTTTAGTATAGATCTGTATTTCTTGCCCTTCTTTACTATATTTAACCGCATTCGATATTATCTGCCGTATTATAAATGAAAGCCACTTTTGATCAGTTAGGGTATCTTCATCTAAATCTTTGGTTTCAAAACCTATATTACGCTGCATACACCAAGGCTTTAATTCTTTTATTTCCTGGAAAATAACACTTTTTAGATTTACTTCTTCTATCACATTATCTTTTTCTATAAAAGGAAGGCGTGTTTTATGAAGCTGTTGATCTAAAAGCATGTGTAATCTGAGCCATTCTACCTCTAATTTTTTTTTAAGTATTGAATCTTGCACGTTATCTAACATGAGTTTCATACTAGTTAGTGGTGTTTTCATCTCATGTATCCAGGAAAGTGCTTGGTCCTTTTCTTCAAGTAAAATCGTTTTAGAATCATTTAACTCCTGTTTCCCTAAAAGAATAAGCTCTTGAAGCTCATCCATGATTATTTTATCGAAAAGTGATTGTCCGTTTGGTAGTCTTGCAATAACCTGATCGAATGTAGAGTCTTTCTCACTTATACTAACAACACTTTTTATAAATCTTGTTTCTTGATAAAATCTCCACAAAAAGAATATTAAAAACAAAAATAAATTGATACTATTCATATACAATAAAGAGGTATTTGTAAAGGAAACGTCTATTGTCACTAGTATATTAATCCATAGCTGAAAAAAAACAAAAAATACAATCCATGCAGTGCGTTCTTTTATATATAAGAGAAACAGCTTCATAGCTCACCCTTTGTTACCGCCATATATCCCAATCCCTTTTTGGTTAATATAACTTCTTCTAACCCAATTTGCTCCAATTTTAACCGCAGTCTATTAACGTTTACAGAAAGTGTATTGTCATTCACGAATTTCTCATCATCCCATAACTTTCTCATGAGATCATCTCTCGAAACTATTTTATCTACGTATTGGTATAAAATTTTAAGTATAAATAACTCATTTTTAGTAAGTTCAACCTCTTTATCTCCCTTGGAGATATTACTTCTAGAGTAATCTATAATAGCACCGTTCCACTGTACAATATCTGACTGTTCTTCAGTATAGTCATACGTTCTACGAAGTAGTGCCTGAACTTTCGCTAATAAGACTTCCATATTAAAAGGTTTTTGAACGAAGTCATCTGCCCCCATTTGCATCGCCATAATCATGTCCATTGGATGATCTCTCGACGAAAGAAAGATAATAGGCACCTTTGAATGCACCCGAATCTCTCGGCACCAATGAAAGCCATCATAAGCCGGAAGCTGTATATCTATAATTACTAACTGTGGTTTCTGTTCTATAAATGTAGGAAGTACTTGCTGAAAGTCATTAGGCCCAATTACTTCAAATGACCAAAGAAGAAACTTTTCTTTTAATAAATTAAATATCGAAATATCATCTTCAATTAGCATAATTTTTTGCATTTTATTACCTCCTACGTACAGTGTACACAATTTTAAGTATAAAAAAAACCATCTCGTCGTCACGAGATGGTTTTATATTAAAGAATTATAGATTACTTAGTGATAGTAGCAACTACACCAGCGCCTACAGTACGTCCACCCTCACGGATAGAGAATTTAGTACCTTCTTCAAGAGCGATTGGTGAGATTAGAGATACAGTCATTTCGATGTTATCTCCAGGCATAACCATTTCTACACCTTCAGGTAAGTTACAAACACCAGTTACGTCAGTTGTACGGAAGTAGAACTGAGGACGGTAGTTTGAGAAGAATGGAGTATGACGTCCACCCTCTTCTTTTGAAAGAACATAAACTTCAGCTTTGAAGTCTGTGTGTGGAGTGATTGAACCTGGTTTAGCTAATACTTGCCCACGTTGGATCTCTTCACGAGAAACCCCACGAAGAAGTGCACCAATGTTGTCTCCAGCTTCAGCATAGTCAAGAAGTTTACGGAACATTTCAACACCAGTTACAGTAGTTGATTTTGCTTCTTCAGTAATACCGATGATGTCTACAACGTCACCAATTTTAACTTGTCCACGCTCAACACGTCCAGTAGCAACTGTACCACGACCAGTGATTGAGAATACATCCTCTACTGGCATCATGAATGGTTTGTCAGTTTGACGTTCTGGAGTTGGGATATAGCTATCTACAGCGTCCATTAATTCAATAATTTTTTCTTCCCAATCTGCTTCTCCTTCAAGAGCTTTAAGAGCAGAACCTTTAATTACAGGAAGGTCATCGCCTGGGAAGTCGTATTCAGAAAGAAGGTCACGAATTTCCATTTCAACTAATTCAAGTAATTCTTCGTCATCAACCATATCACATTTGTTCATGAATACAACTAGGTATGGAACACCTACTTGACGTGAAAGAAGGATATGCTCACGAGTTTGTGGCATTGGGCCATCAGCAGCAGATACTACTAAGATCCCGCCGTCCATTTGTGCTGCACCTGTGATCATGTTTTTAACATAGTCAGCATGTCCTGGGCAGTCAACGTGTGCGTAGTGACGAGTTTCAGTTTCATACTCAACGTGTGAAGTATTGATAGTGATTCCACGTTCTTTTTCTTCAGGAGCGTTATCGATGTCAGCATATGATTTAGCTGTTCCACCCATTTTTTTAGAAAGAACTGTTGCGATAGCAGCAGTTAGAGTTGTTTTACCATGGTCAACGTGTCCGATTGTACCAATGTTAGCATGTGTTTTGGAGCGATCAAATTTTTCTTTAGCCATTAGAGAAGTCCTCCTCAGTAATTGTATGATTTTTTATTATAAAAGTAAGGGACTAATAGCCCCTTGTCTTTCATATACTATAAGTTAGTTATACTTTAGTTTTGGTGAAAATTCAATTATTCACCTTTATTTTTTTTAATAATTTCTTCAGAAATTGATTTTGGAACATCTTCATAATGATCGAATGTCATTGAGAATACTCCACGTCCTTGCGTGTTAGAACGCAATGCCGTTGCATATCCGAACATTTCAGCAAGCGGAACCATTGAACGCACAACTTGTGCATTTCCGCGAGCGTCCATACCTTCAACGCGTCCACGACGAGAAGTGATATCACCCATGATGTCTCCTAAATATTCTTCAGGAATAACAACTTCAACTTTCATGATTGGCTCAAGAATTACTGGGTTTACTTTAGATACAGCATTTTTCAATGCCATAGAAGCAGCAACTTTAAAGGCCATTTCATTCGAGTCAACATCATGATATGATCCGTCGTATAATTTTGCTTTAATATCGATTAATGGATATCCAGCAAGTACACCATTGTTAAGTGAGTCACGAAGACCTGCCTCAACAGCTGGAATGTATTCACGTGGAACTACCCCACCGACAACAGCATTTTCAAATTCAAAGCCTTTTCCTTCTTCGTTTGGAGAGAATTCAATCCAAACGTGTCCGAATTGACCACGTCCACCAGATTGACGTACGAATTTACCTTCAACTTTTGCTGAAGAGCGGAAAGTTTCACGATAAGATACTTGAGGAGCACCTACGTTAGCTTCTACTTTAAATTCACGACGCATACGGTCAACTAAGATATCAAGGTGAAGTTCACCCATACCTGCGATAATAACTTGACCAGTTTCTTGGTCTGTATGAACGCGGAATGTTGGATCTTCTTCTGCTAATTTTACAAGAGCAGCACCCATTTTATCTTGGTCAGCTTTAGATTTTGGTTCAACTGATAAAGAAATAACTGGTTCTGGGAATTCCATAGACTCTAGAATTACTAGAGCTTTTTCATCACACAAAGTATCTCCAGTTGTTGTATCTTTCAAGCCTACAGCTGCAGCAATATCTCCAGCGTAAACTTGTGAGATTTCTTCACGAGAGTTAGCATGCATTTGTAAGATACGTCCTACGCGCTCACGCTTACCTTTAGTTGAGTTTTGAACGTACGAACCAGCTTGTAATGTACCAGAATATACACGGAAGAATGTTAATTTACCAACGTAAGGGTCAGTCATAACTTTAAATGCTAATGCAGAGAATGGTTCTGAATCGTCAGAATGACGTTCAATTTCATCATCAGAATTAGGATCGATTCCTTTCATTGCAGGAATATCAAGTGGTGATGGTAGGTATGCAACAACTGCGTCAAGAACTTTTTGAACACCTTTGTTTTTAAATGCAGTACCACATACTACTGGATAGAATTCTACGTTTAAAGTACCTTTACGGATACCGTTAACTAATTCTTCGTTCGTAATTTCTTCTCCACCAAGATATTTTTCCATTAAATCTTCATCAAGTTCAGCTACAGCTTCAACTAGCTTTTCACGATATTCTTCAGCTTGTGCCATGTATTCTTCAGGAATTTCCACTTCTTGAATGTCTGTTCCTAAGTCATTACCGTACACAGTTGCTTTCATCGTTACTAAGTCGATAATTCCAGAGAATTCATCTTCTGCACCGATTGGTAATTGAATTGGATGAGCGTTAGCTTGTAAGCGATCGTGTAGAGTTCCTACAGAATATAAGAAATCTGCACCCGTTTTATCCATTTTGTTAATGAAAACAATACGTGGTACGCCATAAGTTGTAGCTTGACGCCATACTGTTTCAGTTTGTGGTTCAACACCAGATTGAGCATCTAGTACTGTAACCGCACCATCAAGTACACGAAGTGAACGTTCAACTTCAACAGTGAAGTCTACGTGTCCAGGTGTATCGATGATATTTACACGGTGATTATCCCATGCAGCTGTTGTTGCAGCTGAAGTAATAGTGATCCCACGTTCTTGTTCTTGCTCCATCCAGTCCATCTGTGATGCACCTTCATGAGTTTCCCCGATTTTGTGGATTTTACCAGTGTAATAAAGAATACGCTCCGTAGTAGTCGTTTTACCAGCATCGATGTGAGCCATGATACCGATATTACGTGTTTTGTCTAAGGAGAACTCTCTAGCCATATTGTATTTCTCCTTCCATATTCGGATTAGAGTATGATTTTAGATTGATTTTAAAGAATAGCTTACCAACGATAGTGAGCGAATGCTTTATTAGCTTCTGCCATTTTATGCATATCTTCACGTTTTTTAACTGAAGCACCAGTGTTGTTAGATGCATCAAGAATTTCGTTAGCTAAACGTTCTTCCATCGTTTTTTCTCCACGAAGACGTGAATAGTTTACTAAGTAACGAAGACCTAGTGTTGAACGACGGTCAGGACGTACTTCAACCGGTACTTGGTAGTTTGCACCACCAACACGACGAGCACGTACTTCTAGAACTGGCATTACATTATTTAGAGCAGCTTCAAATACTTCTAATGCATCTTTACCTGAACGTTCTTTAACAAGTTCGAACGCTCCGTATAGAATTTTTTGAGAAGTACCTCTTTTACCGTCAACCATCATTTTATTGATTAAACGAGTTACTAGTTTTGAATTATAAATTGGATCTGGTAACACGTCACGTTTGGAAACAGGACCTTTACGAGGCATGTGTTTTCCTCCTTTCGACGAATGTCAAATTATTAATTAAATTATTTCTTTTCTTTAGGGCGTTTTGCACCGTAAAGAGAACGACTTTGCATACGACCAGTAACACCAGCTGTATCAAGAGCACCACGTACGATATGATAACGTACCCCTGGTAAATCTTTTACTTTTCCTCCGCGGATAAGTACAACACTATGTTCTTGTAGGTTGTGTCCTTCTCCTGGAATATAAGCAGTAACCTCTAACGTATTTGTTAAACGTACACGCGCATATTTACGAAGTGCTGAGTTAGGTTTTTTCGGCGTCATAGTACCAACACGAGTACAAACCCCACGTTTTTGTGGAGAGTTAAGATTAGTACCAGCCTTTTTGAAGCTGTTATAACCTTTTCCTAGTGCTGGAGACTTTGATTTCGTGCTTTTGGATTGACGAGGCTTACGTACCAATTGGTTAATTGTAGGCATCGATTATTCCTCCCTTCATTTGTTCTTGTTAATACCACACATCCAGGTGGTTCATTTTTGGGGTAAAAACAAAGTCTTTGTGCATTACACAAAAACTGTTACACAGTAATAGCTACTACTGACGCCGCTAGGCGCAGTCCACAAGCTTTACCAAGATCTACTTTAGACTCAACATAGTTAATCGAAACATTGTTTTCCACAGCTGTTTGTCGTGCTAGTTCAATGATTCTCTCTTCTACATCTAGTGCAATATAAACTTCGTTGACAAGCCCTTTTTTCATTGCTTTTACTGCTTGCTTTGTACCTATGATTGTTTCTTTCGCTTGTTTCACTTTTTCATAAGACATTTGCATATCCTCCAAAGGTACAAGTCAAATAACTATCAACCTTAAATATATTATCATTCATTGAAAAAGGTGTCAACAATAAACATGAAATATTAGGGAGAAATAAAATTAGTCCTCCCTAATATTTTGTTTGTTTTATTCTGCGTTAACTAATTCTTTTTCAGTATCTGCTTCATTGTCTGTGATTTTAATTTGGCGATAACGTTGCATACCTGTACCTGCTGGAACTAGCTTACCGATAATTACGTTTTCTTTCAGCCCTAGTAATTCATCACGTTTCCCTTTAATCGCTGCGTCAGTTAAGACACGAGTCGTTTCTTGGAATGATGCAGCAGACAAGAATGATTCTGTTTCAAGAGAAGCTTTAGTAATACCAAGGATAACCGGACGACAAGTAGCAGGAATCTTACCTTGTAAAACTGCTTCCTTATTCGCTTCGGCAAATTGGTGGATGTCTAGTAGTGATCCCGGAAGTAGATCTGTTTCTCCAGCTTCAATCACACGTACTTTACGAAGCATTTGGCGTACCATTACTTCGATATGTTTATCCCCAATTTCTACCCCTTGCATACGATAAACTTTTTGTACTTCTTTTAATAAGTACTCTTGAACAGTTGAAACATCTTTAACTCTTAACAATTCCTTAGGATCTACAGAACCCTCAGTAAGTACTTGACCACGGTGCATTGTATCGTTTAGTTGAACTTTTAAACGTGCATTGTACGGCGCCAAATATTTACGAGTTTCCACATTACCTTGAATTGTAATTTCTTTTTGGCCTTCTCTAATTTCATCAATTTCAGTAACAGTACCTGAAATTTCGGAAATAACAGCTTGCCCTTTAGGATTACGAGCTTCGAAAATCTCTTGGATACGCGGAAGACCTTGTGTAATATCGTCTCCTGCAACCCCGCCTGTATGGAATGTACGCATTGTTAACTGTGTACCTGGTTCCCCAATCGATTGAGCAGCAATAATACCAACTGCTTCTCCAACTTCAACTGTGTCTCCAGTAGCTAAATTCAAGCCGTAACATTTTTTACAAACACCATGTTTTGTATTACAAGTAAATGCAGAGCGAATTGTTAATTCATCAATACCTGCTTCTTCAATAACACGTGCAACGTCTTGTGTAATTAACCCGTCTCTTTCCAAAATCAATTCATTAGTAGTTGGATGGAAGATTGTTTTCTTAGTATGACGACCGACAATACGTTCGCCAAACTCTTCAATAACTTCTGTGCCTTCCATAAGTGAACCGATTAGTAATCCACGGTCAGTTCCACAATCATCTTCACGAACGATTACATCTTGCGCAACGTCTACTAGACGGCGAGTTAAGTAACCTGAATCGGCAGTTTTAAGTGCAGTATCGGCAAGACCTTTACGAGCACCATGTGTAGAGATGAAGTATTCAAGTACTGTTAACCCTTCACGGAATGATGACTTAATCGGAAGTTCGATAATTCGACCAGCCGGATTGGCCATTAGTCCACGCATACCTGCAAGTTGAGTAAAGTTAGATGCATTACCACGGGCACCCGAGTCACTCATCATGAAGATTGGATTCATGTTATCTAGCGATTTCATCAGTTTATCTTGAATAACTTCTTTTGCTTTACTCCAGTGTCCAATGACACTAGCATAACGCTCTTCTTCCGTTATTAGACCACGGCGGAATTGTTTAATAACTTTATCTACTTTACCTTGTGCTTCTTCAAGAATTTCGCCTTTGTCTGGAAGTACTACGATATCAGAGATACCAATTGTAATTCCAGCTTTAGTAGAATATTTGAACCCTAGAGCTTTCATACGGTCAAGCATTTTTGAAGTTTCTGTGATATGGAAACGTTTAAATACTTCCGCAATGATATTACCAAGAATTTTTTTCTTAAATGGCTGTACAAGATCCATAGACTCGATATGTTTTTTCACATCTGTAATCGTAGGAACGAAATATTTCTCCGGAGTTTCAATTTGTAAATTGAAATCTGTCGGCTCATTGATGTATGGGAACGTTTCTGGAAGTATTTCATTGAAAATTACTTTACCTACAGTTGTTAGCAATAGCATCTTATTTTGATCTTCTGTAAATGTTTGATTGTTTACAGATGCTGCCGGTATTGCAATACGTGTATGCAAATGTACATGACCAGTATTATAAGCAATTAGCACTTCTTCCGGACCGTAGAATGTAGAACCTTCACCCATTGCACCTTTACGCTCAAGTGTTAAGTAATAGTTTCCTAAAACCATATCTTGAGATGGTGTAACTACTGGTTTTCCATCTTTCGGGTTCAAAATGTTTTGTGCTGCAAGCATTAGTAAACGAGCTTCCGCTTGTGCTTCTGCTGATAAAGGAACGTGAACAGCCATTTGGTCACCATCAAAGTCAGCATTATATGCTGTACATACTAGAGGGTGAAGGCGAATTGCGCGACCTTCTACTAATGTTGGTTCGAATGCTTGGATACCAAGACGGTGAAGAGTAGGGGCACGGTTAAGTAAAACCGGATGCTCTCTAATTACATCTTCTAATACATCCCATACTTCAGCATGCATACGCTCAATTTTACGTTTTGCACTCTTAATGTTGTGGGCTAAACCACGTTCAACAAGTTCCTTCATAACAAATGGTTTAAATAGTTCAATTGCCATTTCTTTTGGAAGTCCACATTGATACATTTTCAAGTTTGGTCCTACTACGATAACGGAACGACCAGAGTAGTCAACACGTTTACCAAGTAGATTTTGACGGAAACGACCTTGCTTCCCTTTTAACATATGTGAAAGTGATTTCAACGGACGGTTACCCGGTCCTGTTACCGGACGACCACGACGACCGTTATCGATCAAAGCATCAACAGCTTCTTGAAGCATACGTTTTTCATTTTGAACGATGATACTAGGAGCACCAAGATCCAATAGACGTTTTAAACGATTGTTACGATTAATAACGCGACGATATAAATCATTTAGATCAGATGTAGCAAAACGTCCACCGTCCAACTGAACCATCGGACGTAATTCTGGAGGAATTACCGGTAGAACATCTAAAATCATCCAATCAGGTCTGTTCCCTGAATTACGGAAAGATTCTACGACTTCTAAACGTTTAATAGCACGTGTACGACGTTGACCTTGAGCTGTTTTCAACTCTTCTTTTAATTGTTCTGTTTCACTTTCTAAATCAATTTCTGAAAGTAAACGTTTAATAGCTTCAGCACCCATCGCAGCCTGGAATTTAGTTCCAAACTTATCGCGATAAGCACGGTATTCTTTTTCAGAAAGCAATTGCTTCTTTTCAAGAGGTGTGTCTGCTGGCTCTATTACTACATAAGAAGCAAAGTAAATTACTTCTTCTAGTGATCTTGGAGACATATCCAAAATCAGACCCATACGACTTGGGATACCTTTAAAATACCAAATATGCGATACCGGAGCTGCAAGTTCGATGTGACCCATTCGTTCACGACGTACTTTTGCACGTGTTACTTCTACTCCACAACGATCACATACAACACCTTTATAACGAACGCGTTTATATTTACCGCAATGACATTCCCAATCCTTTGTAGGACCAAAAATACGTTCACAGAATAAACCATCTTTTTCAGGTTTTAATGTACGATAATTAATTGTTTCAGGTTTTTTAACTTCCCCATAAGACCATGAACGGATTTTATCAGGTGAAGCTAAACCAATTTTCATATACTCAAAATTATTAACGTCTATCAAGGAGCCTACCTCCCTTTAGTCTTGTGTCTTTTAAAAGACTTTTCCAAGTAGCTCTGCATTATGCAATTTTATACGGAAATACGGACAGGCATCACCTGTCCGATTCTTATTGTTTAGTCTAGAATTTGCTTAGGACCCTCGCGGTAACCTTTCGCTATTCTTTATTCAACTGTTCCAACTGGTTCTTCCTCCGCTGTGATTGGTAAAATACCAAGTGCGTCAGCTGCAGGAATATCATCATCTTCATCTAAATCACGAAGCTCAATTTCTTCTTCATCGATTGTTAGCATCTTAACATCCATACCTAGACTTTGTAGTTCTTTAATCAATACTTTGAATGATTCAGGAACTCCTGGTTCTGGTACACTTTCCCCTTTAACAATTGCTTCGTATGTTTTCACACGTCCAACAACGTCATCGGATTTTACAGTTAAGATTTCTTGTAACGTATAAGCAGCACCATAAGCTTCAAGTGCCCATACTTCCATTTCTCCGAAACGCTGTCCACCAAATTGCGCTTTCCCTCCAAGAGGCTGTTGCGTAACAAGTGAATAAGGTCCAGTAGAACGTGCATGTAGCTTATCATCTACCATGTGGGCAAGTTTAATCATATACATAACCCCTACAGATACGCGGTTATCAAATGGTTCACCTGAACGTCCATCATATAGGATTGTTTTACCATCACGGTTAAGACCTGCTTCTTCCATTGTGTTCCACACGTCTTCTTCGTCTGCACCATCAAATACTGGTGATGCCATATGAACGCCTAGCAGTCTAGAAGCCATACCTAAGTGAAGCTCTAATACTTGCCCGATATTCATACGAGAAGGTACACCAAGTGGGTTTAACATGATATCAACTGGTGTGCCGTCTGGAAGGAATGGCATATCTTCTTCAGGAAGAATACGCGAGATAACCCCTTTGTTACCATGACGTCCGGCCATTTTATCTCCGACAGAGATTTTACGTTTTTGAACGATATAAGCACGAACTAATTGGTTAACACCTGGAGATAACTCATCGCCATCTTCGCGATTAAATACTTTTACATCTAATACAATCCCACCAGCACCATGTGGTACACGAAGGGAAGTATCACGAACTTCACGTGCTTTTTCACCGAAGATTGCGTGTAGTAAACGTTCTTCAGCTGTTAGTTCTGTAACTCCTTTAGGTGTTACTTTACCAACAAGAATATCTCCATCACGAACTTCTGCACCAATACGGATAATTCCACGGTCGTCCAAGTTGCGTAATGCGTCTTCTCCTACGTTTGGAATATCTCTCGTAATTTCCTCTGGCCCGAGTTTTGTATCACGTGATTCTGATTCATATTCTTCAATATGCACTGAAGTATATACATCATCTTTCACTAATCGTTCACTCATAATTACGGCATCTTCATAGTTGTATCCGTCCCATGTCATGAAAGCTACAAGTACATTACGTCCTAAAGCAAGCTCTCCTTGTTCCATAGAAGGACCATCTGCAAGAATATCCAGAGGTTTAACACGATCACCAATTTTTACAATTGGACGTTGGTTTATAGATGTACCGTGATTTGAACGCTCAAATTTATGGACTTTATAAGATGTTAAATCACCTTTAACTTCTTTTCCATCCACGTCTTCAATGCGTCTAACACGAATTTCTTTTGCTTCAACATGTTCAACAATTCCGTGGTATTTCGCAATAACCGCGGCACCTGAATCACGTGCATTCACATGTTCCATACCAGTCCCAACGAATGGAGCCTCTGGATTTAATAACGGAACAGCTTGACGTTGCATGTTCGCCCCCATAAGTGCACGGTTGGAGTCATCATTTTCCAAGAAAGGAATACATGCTGTTGCAGCAGAAACAACTTGTTTCGGCGATACGTCCATATAGTCGATTTGCTCTTTTCTGAACACGGTATTATCACCGCGGAAACGACCAACTACTTCTTCTTTCAGGAATTCTCCTTCATCAGATAATGGAGAGTTTGCTTGTGCTACCACATAGTTATCCTCTTCATCCGCAGTTAAATAGTCGATACGTGATGTTACCAACCCTGTTTCAGGGTCAACACGACGATATGGTGTTTCAATAAATCCAAATTTATTCACTTTCGCAAAACTTGAAAGTGAGTTAATAAGTCCAATGTTTGGTCCCTCTGGCGTTTCGATTGGGCACATACGACCATAGTGAGAGTAGTGAACGTCACGTACTTCAAATCCTGCACGCTCACGTGTTAAACCACCGGGTCCAAGCGCCGATAGACGGCGTTTATGCGTCAACTCAGCAAGTGGATTCGTTTGATCCATAAACTGAGATAATTGAGAACTACCAAAGAACTCTTTAATAGATGCAATAACTGGACGTATATTAATCAATTGTTGTGGAACGATTGACTGTGTATCGTTAATAGACATACGCTCACGAACTACACGTTCCATACGTGAAAGACCTATACGGAACTGATTTTGTAGTAACTCACCTACAGAACGTAAACGACGGTTACCAAGATGATCGATATCATCTGTGTTCCCAACGTTGAACAAAAGGTTAAAGAAGTAGCCAATAGATGAAACGATATCAGCAGGCGTAATGTTTTTAATCTCTGTTTCCACATACGCGTTACTTATAACGTTAACTTCTTTTTGCTCTTCGTCATTTGGCGCATAAATCTTAATCGATTGGATTGTAATATCGTCCTCTAAAACACCACCTACTTGAGATAACGTTTTGAAGCCAATTCCATTTTCAAGATGAGGAATTAGACGATCTAGTACACGACGATCAATCAGCGTACCAGCTTCTACTAAAATCTCTCCTGTTTCTGGATCCACTAGCGTTTCAGCTATTGTTTGGTTAAACAAGCGATTTTTAATATGCAGTTTTTTGTTCATTTTATAACGACCAACATTCGCTAAATCATAACGTTTTGGGTCAAAGAAGCGAGAATATAACAGACTCTTTGCGCTTTCCACTGTTGGTGGTTCACCAGGACGTAGACGCTCATAGATTTCTAGTAACGCTTTTTCAGACGTTTCTGTATTATCTTTTTCTAGCGTGTTACGTAAATATTCATTGTCACCGATTAAATCGATAATTTCTTGATCTGATCCAAAACCTAATGCACGAAGTAAAACAGTAACTGGCAGTTTACGTGTACGATCGATACGAACATAAACTACGTCTTTTGCATCGATTTCGTATTCTAACCAAGCACCACGGTTCGGAATAACTGTTGATCCAAAACCTTTTTTACCGTTTTTGTCTGTTTTATCATGGAAGTAAACACTTGGTGAGCGGACTAACTGAGATACGATTACTCGCTCAGCTCCGTTAATAACGAAAGTTCCAGTTTCAGTCATTAATGGGAAATCACCCATAAAGACATCTTGTTCCTTCACTTCGTCCGTTTCTTTGTTGTGGAGACGTACTTTTACGCGTAATGGTGCAGCGTATGTTGCGTCACGTTCTTTCGATTCGTCGACGGAATATTTCGGTTCGTTTAAACTATAGTCGACAAATTCAAGTGATAGATTGCCTGTAAAGTCCTCGATTGGTGAAATATCTTTAAACATTTCACGTAAACCTTCTTCAAGGAACCATTCATAAGATGCCGTCTGAATTTCGATTAGATTCGGTAGTTCCAGCACCTCACTAATACGCGCAAAACTTCTGCGTTGGCGGTGTTGTCCGTATTGAACTAGTTGACCTGTCAACTCATTCACCCCTCAATTAAAGCGATATTAGGTCTTTTCGATATGAACATTTTAGTGTATGATATCGAAAGACAAAAAGAAAACGAGTTCTTAACAAGAGCTCATTTTCGATTAACCAAACTTTTTCTCGGCCAGTATACCCATTTCTACTTGTTTTTATTCAAAAGGGCATACGTCCTCAAAATAATATTTTTGCATTTTATTATAATATCATAGCGATTTTGTCAAGTCAATCTTTGTAGCTTTGATAATCCAATAACCTCTAGCTTTATCTACCACATCAACTTGACCAAAAATCTCTTCTAAATAACTAAAAGTTGATGGTGCCCCTTGTTTCTTTTGAATCACAACCCACAATTCTCCCTTTGAAACTAACTTTTCATAGGATTCATTATAGAAACGAAAAATAGTTTCTTTCCCAGCGCGAATCGGTGGATTAGTTATAATAGCCGCAAAGTTCGCAGTGTCAACCGCTGACAATCCATCACTTTCATAGATTCGTACATTTTGTATCCCGTTAGCAGCAGCATTTTTTTCTGCAAGTTGGATTGCACGTGTGTTAACATCTACCAAATGAACTGTTCTTTTCTCATTTGCTTTTGCAATAGAAAGACCTATCGGCCCATATCCACAGCCTATATCTAAAATTGAACCTTCTAGATCCGGCGCTTCAAAAGCATCGATTAATACACGGGAGCCAAAATCTACTTCGCTCTTACTAAATACACCTGCATCTGTTTCAAACCGGAAATTGTGCCCGAGCAACGTAAAATTCCAATGACGCGGTTTACTTTCCGTTTGAGGTTTCCTAGAGTAATAATGATCAGACACCAAATCACCCTCCGCAATACATACGAAGAAAAGCCCGTCGTTTACAGACGAGCTTTTTTCTTCGAATTGTACAAAATTACTTAACTTCTACGCCTGCGCCAACTTCTTCAAGTTGTGCTTTGAAAGCTTCTGCTTCGTCTTTAGAAACGCCTTCTTTAAGAGCTTTTGGAGCGTTGTCAACTAATTCTTTAGCTTCTTTCAATCCAAGACCAGTGATTTCACGAACCACTTTGATTACTTTGATTTTTTGATCTCCAGCAGATGCTAGGATTACGTCAAAATCAGTTTTTTCTTCAGCAGCAGCAGCTCCGCCACCAGCAGCCATTGCCATTGGAGCAGCAGCAGTAACACCGAATTCTTCTTCAATTGCTTTTACTAAGTCGTTTAATTCAAGAACTGTCATTGATTTGATAGCTTCTAAGATTTGTTCGTTATTCATTATATTTTCCTCCTATTATGGATAATTTAGGCTATTAGCCTTTTAGTTGTGTTTAAGCCGCGTAATGAATTATGCGCCTTGTTCTTCTTTTTGTTCTGCAACAGCTTTTGTTGCAAGCGCAAAGTTGCGCATTGGAGCTTGAAGTACTGAAAGAAGCATTGAAAGTAGTCCTTCGCGCGATGGAAGTTCTGCTAATGCTTTCACATCTTCAGCAGATGCTACAGTTCCTTCGATGATCCCAACTTTAATCTCAAGTTGTTCGTTCTTTTTAGCAAAATCATTAATGATTTTAGCAGGGGCAATTACGTCTTCGTTAGAAAATGCTACAGCATTTGGACCAACAAGGCTTTCGTTAATCCCATCAACTCCAGCAATTTCAGTAGCACGGCGTGTAAGTGAGTTTTTATAAACTTTGAATTCCACACCCGCTTCACGAAGTTGTTTACGTAATTCTGTTACTTGCGCAACGTTCAAACCGCGATAGTCAACAACTACTACGGAAGCAGCAGCTTTAAACTTTTCTGCAATTTCTTGAACTTGCACTTTTTTAGTTTCGATTGCTTTGTTCATCTTGGCACCTCCTATAAGAATTGGCCATTTATACCGACAAAAGAAAAGCCTCTGTTCTACGAATAGACACAGAGGCAGAAAGTCATCATCTTAAAAGAATCTGAATTTACTTGTCCTCGGTAGGAAATTAAGCAGTTTAGTGCTCCTACTGTCTTCGGTACAAATGTATATTTAACAACAAAGGTCATCTTAACAGATATCCCTTATAGTGTCAACTATTATTTAATGGATTGAGTATCAACTTTTACAGCTGGTCCCATAGTAGTCGTGATATTCACTGACTTCATGTAAACACCTTTAGATGCTGCAGGCTTAGCTTTTTGAATTACATCAAATACTGCTAAGAAGTTTTCTACTAATTTATCGTCTTCAAAAGAAACTTTACCAATTGGAGCATGAATGATCCCTGCTTTTTCAGCACGGTATTCTACTTTACCAGCTTTGATCTCTTCGATAGCTTTTGTTACATCAAATGTAACTGTACCAGTTTTAGGGTTTGGCATTAGACCTTTTGGTCCAAGTACACGACCAATTTTACCAACTTCACCCATCATATCAGGTGTTGCAACGATTACATCGAAGTCAAACCATCCTTGTTGGATTTTGTTAATATATTCAGTATCGCCCACATAATCTGCACCAGCAGCTTCTGCTTCTTTTAACTTTTCACCTTTAGCGAATACTAATACACGTTGAGTTTTACCAGTTCCGTTTGGAAGAACTACTGCTCCACGGATTTGTTGGTCATTTTTACGAGTATCGATTCCTAAACGGAAAGCAACTTCTACAGTCGCATCGAAGTTTACTGTGCTTGTTTTTTTAGCAAGCTCAATAGCTTCTTTAGCTGAGTATAATTTTGAAGCTTCTACTAATTTAGCTGCTTCTTGTAACTTTTTACCTTTGTTAGCCATTATAAATGTCCTCCTTGATAGTGGTTTTAGCGGAATAAACCTCCCACGTGTAAAGGTTGCAGTTATCCTATATGAACAACTACAACCTTCCAAAAAACAATGCGTCATATCAAAATGCACATTAAGTATTAGTCTTCGATCGTAATACCCATGCTGCGTGCAGTACCTTCAACCATTAACATAGCTGCTTCAACAGATGCTGCGTTTAAATCTGGCATTTTTTGTTCTGCGATTTCGCGAACTTTTTCACGTTTCACTGTCGCCACTTTTACGCGGTTCGGTTCACCTGATCCAGATTGAATACCTGCTGCTACTTTAAGTAACACTGCTGCCGGCGGAGTTTTTGTAATGAAAGTAAATGAACGATCTTCAAATACAGAAATTTCAACCGGAATGATTAGACCTGCTTGATCAGCAGTACGTGCGTTGAACTCCTTACAGAATCCCATGATGTTAACACCTGCTTGACCCAATGCTGGACCAACCGGCGGTGCTGGATTTGCTTTACCAGCAGGAATTTGTAATTTAACAACTTTAATCACTTTTTTAGCCACGAGACACACCTCCTTAAGTCCGTGATGTGGTAATTGGGTTGCCCCTCCCACTCAAATATCTGTCTCTCAGCTCTGCGCTGATAACATTAGAAAAATTAATACAGACCCATTTTCAGTCTGACCTTTGAAATGATATCACTATTCTCCACCTTTAGCAAGTGGAAACATAAATTATATTTTAATAACTTGTTCGAAATCTAGTTCCATATTAGTTTCTCGGCCAAACATATCTACAGATACAGTTACTTTACCTTTATCTGTATCAATCACTTCTACTTTTCCTTGGAAGTGCGCAAACGGCCCTTCTAATACTTCCACCAATTCTCCAACTGTAAAGTCTACTTCGACAACACGTTCAGCGTCACCCATTTGTTTCAGCATAGATTGAACTTCTTCCGGTGCCAGAGGTGTTGGTTTTGTTCCACCACCTGATGAACCAAGGAATCCAGTTACACCTGGTGTATTTCTAACCACATACCATGCATCATCTGTCATAATAAGTTCAACAAAAACATAACCTGGAAAAGTTTTTCTAACAACAACACGTTTTTTGCCGTCTTTAAAATCCGTCTCCTCTTGCTCTGGGATATATACACGGAATATTTTATCCGACATACCCATTGTTTCTACTCGTTTTTCTAAGTTTGCTTTTACTTTGTTTTCATACCCCGAGTAAGTATGAACAACATACCAATTTTTTTCCATAGTGTCAGGACTAGTCGTCCGTCCCCTCCTTTTCTCAAGACAAATGAAAAAACCCGTTCGTTTAATAAGACGGGCTATTTTCAAATATTTACATGCTACTTATTATAACGCTAAATACCAACGGAACAATTCAGATACCCCTAAATCAACCAAAGCAAAAAATACAGCCATTACTGCAACAGTAGCAAGCACAATTACAGTGTATTTAGCAAGCTCTTTGCGTTTAGGCCAACTTACTTTTCTCATTTCACTCATTACATTTTTGAAAAACCCACCAACATTAGCCATTTTAGCTAAACCCCCACACAAAAAATCTATATTACTTTATTCATAACGTTTGTTTATGAAGCGTATGCACATTACAATGTGCACAATACTTTTTACGTTCAATTCGGATTGTTACATTCTCTTTAGATGCAGGAACCGTGTAATTACGGTTGCCACACTGAACACAACTTAAGACAATCTTCTTCACCATAATATCACCTTTTTTCGGCGTATAAGTCTTTTTCAAGATTATCATCTTACACATTCCATGTCAACAAAATCCCAGTTATGCATAATTACTACCAATCTCCATATAGCGTTCTAGTTTACGCTTTACTCGTTGTAATGCGTTGTCGATCGACTTTACATGACGATTCAATTCTTCGGAAATTTCTTGATATGATTGGCCATCCAAGTATAAGGCAAGTACTTGTTGTTCCAGCTCACTTAATATTTCAGCCATCTTACCTTCCATGTAATCAAAATCTTCTCGATTGATGATTAATTCCTCTGGATCATCGATTACCGAACCTGCAATCATATCCATCAATGTTCGATCAGATTCTTCATCATATATAGGTTTATCCAATGATACATAGGAATTTAGCGGTATATGCTTTTGACGTGTAGCTGTTTTGATAGCGGTTATTATTTGTCGAGTAATACATAATTCGGCAAATGCTCGGAAAGAAGCAAGTTTCTCCTCCCTAAAATCCCGAATTGCCTTATACAATCCGATCATTCCCTCTTGTAGAATATCCTCTTTATCTGCCCCTATCAAAAAGTATGATCTTCCCTTCATACGGACGAAAGAACGATATTTTGTTATTAAAAAATCTAGCGCTTCAGTGTTTCCTTGATGAACCATCTCTACAAGCTCTTCATCTAGTAAACTATCGAATTGTAGAATCTGCTCTGTCTTTTCCAATGAAGTCACCTCAGCTAACAAGAATATTATTCCAATTATACAGGAAGAAAATTTATAGCGTCAATGAATCATTTCATTCCTCTTCGCCATTTTTCGAAAATTTCTGCAACTTCTGTCGTTAATGGAATATTAGAAGCGGGCTTGTCACTCTGAATACTCTTCACTTTTTTTGTTATTTTGGAAGAAATGGACAACATCTCAATTTCTAATTCTCTTGCTGATTTTCGTAGGGCACCCTGACCAAATATAACTCGTTGCTCGGTCAAATCGGATGTAGCTACATAAATTTGAACTCTTCTACTACTCAATTCTTTCGTTAACTTTTCAATGCGTTCATCTGCAATTTCGTTTTTCCGCGTATAAATAACTTCCACGTTGTACTTTTTCTTTTTATTTTCAATACCAGGTACTAAGTGCGCATCAAAGACCACAATCACTCGAATACCTGTATATGCTTTGTATTCAGCCATCAGCTCAATCAAACGGTCTCTAGCGTCCAGTAATTTTACTTCTTTTAACTTCCTTAACTCGCTCCATGCGCCGATGATATTATATCCATCGACAAGTAGAATTTGCATCTTCTTATCCTTTTAACGGATTTCTTACGCGCCATATCTCATATAACAAAACAGAAGCAGCAACCGACGCATTAAGACTCGTTACATGACCGACCATTGGCAAGTAGTAAAGAAAATCACACTTTTCTTTTAGCAGTCGACTCATTCCTTTTCCTTCGCTACCAATAATAAGGGCTAATGGAAGTGTTGCATCCATATTTCGATAATCAGTAGACTTCGCCGCATCTGTTCCTGCAATCCAAACGCCACGCTCTTTTAGCTCATCTACTGTTTGAGCCAAGTTACCCGCACGATAGACTGGAATATGTTCGATAGCACCCGTGGAAGCCTTTGCAACTACCGCTGTTAGTCCAACCGCTCTTCTTTTAGGAATAATAATTCCATGCGCCCCAATGGCATCTGCCGTTCTCATTATAGAACCAAGATTATGGGGATCTTCAATTTCATCTAGAATAATAAAAAGAGGATCCTCTTTTTTACTAGCCGCCAGCTCAAATAAATCGTCTAATTCTGCATAACGATATGCAGCAACCGAAGCAACTATCCCCTGGTGGTTTGCATCAGTTAAGTTATCGAGCTTCTTTTTAGGTACGAACTGCACGATTATTCCAGCATCTTTAGCTAATTGAATAATTTCAGATACACCACTTTTTTGGATGCCTTCTGCTAGCCAAACTTTGTTCATATCTCTACCGGCACGAAGGGCTTCAACAACAGGATTTTTCCCTGCTATTAGTTCACCAGTTTGCTCGACTTGATCATTTTTTTCTGTCATTTATTTTTTCGCCCCTTTCTGTTTATCTATAAAGTCAATCGAAAAATGTAACACTTCTTGTAAACGCTCTGTTTGTCCACTTAAGTATAGACTTCCGATGACCGCTTCAAACGCAGTACTATGATGATAAGTAATAACGTCCGTATTTTTGGGTACAGATCCAGATTTCGCATTACGCCCTCTTCGTAGGACTGCTTGTTCATCTTCCGATAAAAACCCTTTATCCAGCATCTCTTTCACAATCGTCGCTTGTGCTTTTGCAGATACATAGTTAGTAGCTTCTTTGTGTAAAATATTTGGTCGAACCCGCCCAGAGCGGATGAGGTGTTCCCGAACGACCTGTTCGAAAACAGCATCACCCATATAAGCAAGTGCTAAAGAATTTAGTTGTTTTACATCTGATAAAGTTAAGTTTTCCACAAGTTTATCCTCTTTTCCATCGAATACCCTGTGCAGTATCTTCCAAAATAATATTTAACTCTTTTAATTGATCTCTAATTTCATCGGCACGGGTAAAGTTACGATCCTTCCTTGCTTGATTTCGTTCTTCGATCAATGCATCGATTTCTTCATCTAACACTTCTTTTTCCTTAGCAAGCGTTAGTCCAAGTACAGCTGTCAAATCATCCATATCTGTTATAAATTGTTTCAATACGGATTCAGATGTTTGTTTTTCTTGTAAATAAGTATTCGCAAGTTTCGACAATTCGAAAATAGCTGCAATCCCATTTGCTGTATTAAAATCATCATCCATCGCTGTTTCAAACTGTACTTTTACAGCCGCAATTTTTTGTAGCCAAATATCGTCATGGTCTCCTAAATTTGCAGTAGTACTTAAGCGATGAACTAAGTTATCATAAGCAGTCTGTATACGGTCCAAACCAGCCTCTGCTTGCTCCACCAATTCTTTTGAATAGTTAATCGGGTTTCGATAATGAACACTCAACATGAAGAGACGCAATATTTGAGGGTCAATTTGCTGACGAATATCATTTACCAATACAAAATTACCTAGTGATTTTGACATTTTTTCATTATCTATATTTATATATCCATTATGCATCCAATATCTTGCGAATGTCTTTCCAGTTCTAGCTTCTGACTGAGCAATTTCATTTTCATGGTGAGGGAAAGTTAGATCCTGCCCTCCAGCATGAATATCAATTGTATCTCCTAATATTTCTCTTGCCATTACAGAACATTCGATGTGCCACCCAGGACGTCCTTGACCCCAAGGGCTTTCCCAGAAAATTTCTCCAGGTTTTGCAGCTTTCCAAAGTGCAAAGTCAAGTGCATCTTCTTTTTTCTCACCAGTTTCAATACGGGCACCGACTTTTAAATCGTCTACAGATTGATGAGAAAGCTTACCGTATCCATCAAATTTTCTAGTACGGTAATATACATCCCCTTGTGACTCGTATGCATAGCCTTTTTCTTCTAATACTTTTATAAATTCTATAATTTGATCCATGTGATCCGTTACACGAGGATGTGAGTCTGCTCGATTGCAGCCAAGAGCCTCTACGTCTGCATAATAAGCATTGATAAAACGTTCTGTAAGCTCGGAGACCTCTTCCCCCAGTTCGTTGGCCGCTTTAATAATTTTGTCATCCACGTCTGTGAAGTTAGAAACGTATGTCACATCATATCCACGATATTGTAGATACTTTCTTACCGTATCATATACAATTACAGGTCGAGCATTCCCTATATGAATATAATTGTAAACAGTTGGTCCACATACATACATTTTGACCTTGCCTTCTTCGAGTGGAATAAATGGTTCTTTTTCACGCTTTAATGTATTAAAAATTTGGATTGTCATGACCAGTTCCTCTCCTTTTCTTTCGTTAAATGGTCTATTTCTTTTTGTAGCTCTTCTATTTTAGCTTCCATTTGTTTACATCGATCAGTAAACGGATCAGGCAGGTCCTGATGATCGAGATTCCGTTTCACTTTTACACCATTTTGAATTACAACTACACCTGGAATACCAACTACAGTAGAATTAGTAGGTACATCTTTCAATACAACCGACCCAGCTCCTACTTTACTATTTTCACCAATTGTAATCGATCCTAATACTTTTGCTCCTGTAGCAATTAGTACATTATTATGAAGCGTGGGATGTCTCTTCCCTTTTTCTTTCCCGGTACCACCTAATGTGACACCTTGGTAGATAGTGCAATCATCTCCAATTTCACAAGTTTCTCCGATGACTACACCCGATCCATGATCGATAAAAAAGCGTCTCCCAATTGTTGCACCCGGGTGAATTTCGACACCTGTAAAAAATCTACTAACTTGTGAAACTGCACGTGCTAGAAAAAAAAGATTCTTTTTAAATAATGCATGTGCAATGCGGTGGCTCCAAATCGCATGAAGTCCCGCGTATGTTAATATAACCTCTAGCTTACTATTTGCTGCTGGATCTTGTTCAAATACTACCGCAATATCTTCTTTCATTCGATCGAACACAAGGATTCCTCCCTTCATTTTTTTCCATAAAAAAAGTCTCTGTCTATAAATATAGACAGAGACGCAGTTAGCGCGGTTCCACTCTGATTGGAAAAATATGAATACTTTCCCCACTTTGCATCTTTAACGCAGATGTTACGTTCAGCCTACTTAGAAGTTCGGCATGACGCTCGGAGGTGCATTTCAGTAACTCGTAGGCTCAGACCACTTTCAGCCGGTGATGGTCCTCTCTAAAGAACGTGCGTTACTTACTTCTCCTCTTCTTCGCTTTGCTATTTTTTTTACTTCGAATTTGTATCACCATTTTCACACCTTGTTAGGGGAAAGTCAATCTTATTGTTTTGCAAACTTGGCTACACGAGCAATTACTTTTTCTTTCCCTATTAAACTGATTGCATCAGCTAATTCTGGACCATGCATTTGACCTGTTGTTACTACACGTATTGGCATGAAAAGGTTTTTCCCTTTATGCCCTGTTTCTTTTTGCACAGCTTTAATAGCAGCTTTGATCTCTACTGCTTCAAATGTTTCTAGGCCTTCTAACTGTGTTTTAAAAGCAGCCATTACTTCAGGAACCTGCTCCCCAGCTAACACCTCTGTTGCTTCTTCAGTATATGCAATTTCGTGATCAAAGAATAATGAAGATAATTCAACGATTTCAGCACCAAAACTCATTTGCTCATGATAAAGGGCAATAAGCTTTGTTGCCCACGTAAGTTCGTCTTCTGATAATTCAGCCGGAAGTAGATTTGCTTTTTGTAAATGTGGCAATGCAAGCTCTACTACTTTTTCAAGTGGCAGTTGTTTAATATATTGGTTGTTCATCCATGTAAGTTTTTGTTTATCGAACATCGATGGTGATTTAGAAAGACGCGATACATCAAAGTTCTTAATGAATTCCTCTTTGGTGAAGATTTCATCTTCCCCTTCAGGAGACCAGCCTAATAATGCAAAGAAGTTAAACATAGCTTCTGGTAAATACCCAAGATCTTTGTACTGAGTAACAAATTGTATAATCGACTCATCGCGTTTTGAAAGCTTTTTACGGTTCTCATTGATGATTAATGTCATATGACCGTATTTAGGATATGCCCATTCGAATGCATCAAACACCATTAATTGTTTTGGTGTGTTTGATAAATGTTCTTCCCCACGGAATACATGAGAAATTTCCATAAAGTGATCATCTAATACAACAGCATAGTTATAAGTTGGGATTCCATTGGCTTTTACAAGCACCCAGTCACCAACATCCTTAGATTCAAATGTAACCGGTCCACGAACTAAATCTTCAAATGTATAAGTTACATTTTCTGGTACACGCATACGAATCGTATATGGCTGGCCTGCACCTTCTTTTGCTTGTACTTCTTCTTTTGATAAATGACGGCATTTACCGTTGTACATAGGAGCTGCAATACCTTTTTCTTTTTGTACTTCACGTTCTGCTTCTAATTCCTCTGAAGAACAGAAACATTTATATGCATGTCCTTTTTCTAACATTTCCTCCGCGTGCTTTGTATATATATCAAGGCGCTCCATTTGGCGATACGGCGCATAAGGTCCACTAATATCTACAGATTCATCATAGTCGATCCCTAACCACTTTAAGTTTTCAAGTTGTGATAACTCGCCACCTTCTACATTACGTTCAATATCCGTATCTTCAATACGAACGATAAATTTACCATCATGGTGACGTGCATATAAATAGTTAAATAACGCTGTGCGTGCTCCTCCAATATGCAAAAATCCTGTTGGACTTGGCGCGTAGCGTACGCGAACTTCTTGTGTCATAAGTATATCCTCCTAGTTTTCGTTCCATCAAATTAGCCTTAGTGTACTCGCGTCCAGATTCTGAACTTGGCATGCTTAGAATAAGCTTACAGAACCTGGATAACAGCTTCAAACGGCTTTAACTTACTCCATTCTACCACTGCTTATATGTTTATTAAAGTTAGTCTTTCTTGAGAAGTAATATTGTCGCCATCGATGCTATCCCTTCTTCACGACCTGTAAATCCTAGTCTTTCCGTAGTTGTAGCCTTCACATTTACTTGAGAAACATCCGCCTGAAGTAACTCTGCAACACGCGTACGAATTGTTTCAATATACGGTGACATTTTTGGCTTTTGAGCAATAATTGTACAGTCAATATTCCCTAACTTATATCCCTTAGCGTCTACCAACTTCCAAATATGCTCTAGTAGCTTTGCTGAATCTGCATCTTTAAAGTCTGGGTCTGTATCTGGAAAATGCCTACCAATATCCCCTTCTCCAATCGCTCCTAATGCTGCGTCTGTGATTGTATGTAGTAGTACATCTGCATCTGAGTGCCCGATTAGCCCTCGTTCGTATGGTATCTCGATTCCCCCTATTATTAGCGGACGATTATCCGCAAATTCATGTACATCGAATCCTTGTCCTATTCGCATCATCTTATTATTCCCCCTGCTCTCGCTTATTTAATATAGCCTCTCCGTATAGAAGATCTTCCCTCGTCGTCATTTTTACATTATCGTAGGTACTTTCAACAATATGAACACGCTCTCCTAATCTTTCTACGAGCATCGCTTCATCTGTCCCGAGAAAGTTTTCCACTTCCGCTAATCTTTCCGCTTTTTCTAATAATGTATACTGAAATGCTTGAGGCGTTTGAATAATCCACAAACTTTCTCTATCAATCGTTTCTTGGATTATACCATTTACTGCTTTTTTCATCGTGTCTTTTGCCCGAACTGCCGCTACTGCAGCTCCTGAAGTGTGTGCAGCTTGTACTAATTGTTGTATCACTTCTTGATGAATAAATGGTCTTGCTGCATCATGAACGAGTACAATTCCTTTAGTGGTCACGGCTTTTAAACCCGCATATACGCTATGCTGTCTTTCTTCTCCACCTTCGGCAATAGCCGAAACTTTTGTAATACAGTATTCTTTAAGGAGCCGTTCAATCAATGCTTTTTCCTCTTTCTTCACAGCCAATACAATTTGCTCACAATTAGGATCTCTATCAAACACTCTTAAAGTATGTATCAAAATAGGAACATTACGCAGTTCTAAAAACAACTTATTTTGTCCAGCACCCATTCGTTTCCCACTACCCGCTGCTGGCAATAAAACAGTATATATCATGTTAACGAACCTCCATCACATAGAAAAAGGGCGTATTCCTTTCTCAAAGGAAACTACCCTTCTTCGTTATTTTGAGTCCTGTGGTTTTGCAAATATCATTCGGCCAGCCGATGTTTGAAGTACACTTGTTACTTCTACATTTATGGCTTGTCCAATATATGTTTTACCACCTTCCACAACAATCATTGTTCCATCATCTAAATATGCAACACCTTGATTGTGTTCTTTGCCATCTTTAATAACGACAACATGCATTATTTCCCCGGGAATAACGACCGGTTTTACCGCATTTGCCAAGTCATTAATATTCAAAACACGCACTTGATGTAGGTCACAAACCTTGTTTAGATTGAAGTCATTTGTTACAACGATTCCATTCATCTTTTTAGCTAGTCGAACTAATTTTAAATCTACCTCTTGGATATCTTCGAAATCTTCTTCTACGATTAACACGGCAGATGCTCTTTCCGTTTGTAGTTTTTTCAATACGTCTAAACCCCGACGCCCTCTTGTTCGTTTAAGCGTATCCGAGGAATCTGCAATATGTTGTAATTCAGTCAAAACAAATTGAGGAACGACAAGAACCCCTTCGATAAATCCTGTTACCGAAATGTCAGCGATGCGACCATCAATAATAACGCTCGTATCTAACAATTTATAAGTTCCTAAAATCAATTCTTGGTTATCCTCGTCCTCTGTTTTCTTTTTGCTACTATTTTGTTTAGAAGGAGTAAAAACTTGAAGAAGTTCGTCACGCTTTTTAAAACCGACTTGGAAACCTAAGTACCCCAAAACAATAGACAATAGTATCGGAACAATCGATCCAATACCCAATATTGCGATATTATTAAGCGCAGAACCAAGGAAAAAGGCAACGATTAATCCTATAACCAGCCCAAGTGTTCCGAACAGCAAGTCTCCTATTGGCGCTTTTAATAACCGTTCTTCCATCCACTTGATAAAGTTCACTAAGTAGTCAGTCATAAATAATGCAGCCACGTATAACAAAATCGCTCCAACTAAAACAGATACATACGGATTGTGAATCCATGGGTTCTCAGATAAATTAAAAAGCTCGTATAAGTGCGGTAAGAATAATAAACCCAATGTTCCACCAATTAAAACAAAAGCAATTTGAATAATCCATTTTAACAAGTATGCCACCTCCATTTATTTCATTATACTTCCATCTTTCACAATAAGTCTAATAAGAAAAGCACTTGCCCCCTCCCGCGCCCCGACAACATTCTACTTCGAAAATCTTTGCGCAGTAGCAAGGATTCCACGTAAAGGCGTTCTTTGCCTTTACGCCAAATCCTAAGGTGATTATCTGCTAGAGTATTCGCCCTCTTCTTTGTTACGAGAATGCCTCTTTCATCGCTTCGTTAACTGTTTCAATCCCTATAATTTGGATGTCTTTAGGGTAATCCCAACCGCCTAAATTAGATGCAGGAACAATCGCTCTTTTAAAGCCAAGCTTTGCAGCCTCTTGCACACGCTGCTCAATCCTAGACACCCTTCTCACTTCTCCAGTTAAACCGATTTCGCCGATAAAACAATCTGTCGGTGTAACTCCTGTATCTCGAAAACTAGATACGATACTTACTAGGACGGCTAAATCGATTGCAGGTTCGTCTAATTTCACTCCACCTGCAACTTTTATATAGGCATCTTGCGTTTGAAGTAGTAATCCCATTCTTTTTTCCAGTACCGCCATTAGCAATGAAACCCGGTTTTGATCAATACCAGTGGCCATACGTTTCGGGTAGTTAAAGCTAGACTGCGTCACTAGAGCTTGAATTTCTACTAAAATAGGTCTGGTACCTTCCATAGAGGCAACAATTGCAGAACCTGCTGCTCCGTGAGATCGTTCCTGCAAGAATAATTCAGATGGATTTAGTACTTCTTTTAATCCAGATTGAATCATTTCAAATATAGCAATTTCATTCGTAGAGCCAAAACGATTTTTCTGAGACCTTAAAATACGATACGTATGGTGACGTTCTCCTTCAAAATACAAAACGGTGTCCACCATATGTTCTAATATACGCGGCCCTGCAATTTGACCTTCTTTTGTTACATGTCCTACTAAAAATATTGCTACATTTTTTGTCTTGGCTATTCGCATAAGCTCTGCTGTACATTCACGAACTTGCGATACACTCCCAGGTGCACTAGTTACTTCCGGATGATGAACAGTTTGAATAGAATCCACAATGACAAATTTAGGCTCTACACTCTCAATTGTTTCATTAATTAGTTCTAAATTGGTTTCAGAGTAGATATAAAGCTCAGCTGAGGTAACTCCTAAACGTTCTGCACGAAGCTTTGTCTGACGGATGGATTCCTCTCCCGAAATGTATAGAACTCGCTCACCTTTATTGGCAAGTAAAGCTGAAACCTGTAAAAGAAGAGTAGATTTCCCTATACCTGGATCTCCTCCTATTAACACTAGGGATCCTGGTACAATACCCCCACCAAGAACACGATTCAGTTCCGCAAAGTCGGTTGTCACTCTTGGTTCTTCTGCTGTTACCACCGAAATAATCGGTGTAGCCTTTTGCGCTACGCCATCCGAATGCTGAAAGGAACGTTTCGGACCTTTTGAAACTATTTCTGTTTCTTCTACCATTGTATTCCAATCGCCGCATCCAGGACATCTTCCCATCCATTTTGCGGATTCGTATCCACATGAATTACACATAAACTTCGTTTTCTTTTTAGCCATAATACCTCCTATGTAATAAGAAAAATCGGGTAAAAAATACCCTATCCTATATGTACAAAACCTTTTCCTAGCATTTTCGAAGGCTTTGTAAAGACATTTCGCTATATTATGTCCGAGTCCATTTCTAGGAATACTAGTTTGTCTATTCGTGTCCCTTCTACAACTTTTAGAAACAGGTAAGTGCGTTTTTAGATAACTAGTAAAAAGACACTTTCCTATTCATAAAGCAAGCTCTCGAAGATACAATTTCGTTTGCTATTTAGCTTCTTTATTAAGTGAACACTTACTATCTCACTGTATTTCCACTACTTAAAAGAAAATCTACTTTCTTCATCCTACAGAATAGTTTCATTGATTTAACGGTCTTATCACTATAGTAACTTTGTCCAATCTTACCAACTAAGCAATAAGCTATGAAAAACCTATTTTCTTACTTTTTATAAAAAAGGGCATTCCGAACTATTTTTCGGAATGCCCGCTATATTAACCTTCTGTAACTAAAGCTTTCGTGCGAACGACGAACTCATTGTCTTCAACATCAAATATTACATGTTGCCCATCTAATACTTCCCCTTTTAAAAGCTCTTCGGAAAGTCGATCTTCTACATGTTTTTGTATTGCACGACGTAAAGGACGCGCACCATATTCTGGTTCATATCCTTCGGTTGTAATTTTATCTTGTGCTGCTTCTGTAATTTCTAATTCAATACCTTGTTCTTTCAAACGTTTTGCTAAATGGTCTGTCATTAATGAAACAATTTGTTTTAAATGGTCTTTTTCCAGAGAGTGGAACACAATCATTTCATCCAGACGGTTTAAGAACTCTGGGCGGAATGCTTTCTTCAACTCTTCTAGCATTTTACCTTTCATATCTTTATAGTCTGTCTTGCCACCTTCTTGTAAGTTAAACCCAACGTATTTGTTGAATTTAAGTGCATCCGCACCGACATTCGATGTCATGATAACTACCGTATTACGGAAATCTACTGTACGGCCCTTTGAGTCTGTTAATCGGCCATCCTCTAACACTTGAAGAAGAATATTAAAGACATCAGGATGAGCCTTTTCAATTTCATCTAATAAGATAACAGAGTATGGTTTACGACGTACCTTTTCTGTTAATTGTCCACCATCGTCAAAACCAACATATCCTGGAGGAGAACCAACTAGACGAGAAGTTGAATGCTTTTCCATGTACTCGGACATATCTACACGAATCATCGCATCTTCGTCTCCGAACATCACTTCCGCTAGAGCACGAGCAAGTTCTGTTTTCCCTACACCAGTAGGTCCTAAGAAGATAAAGGAACCAATAGGACGTTTTGGATCTTTCAGTCCCGCTCGAGCACGACGAATAGCTCTTGAAATTGCGTCGACTGCTTCACTTTGACCAATAACTCTTTCATGTAATTTATCTTCCAGTTTTAATAACTTCTCAGATTCTGTTTGCGCTAGCTTGGATACTGGTACACCAGTCCACATAGACACCACTGCTGCAATATCTTCTATTGTAACTTCAGACTCTTCTTTTCCTTGCTTTTCTTTCCAATTGTTTTTCATTTTTTCTAGTTCATCTTTAAGCTTTTGTTCTTTATCACGGAATGATGCAGCTTTTTCAAATTCCTGACTTTGCACTGCAGCATTTTTCTCAGAACGAATCGCCTCTAGTTTTGCTTCTAGTTCTTTTAAATTGGGAGGTGTTGTATACGAACGTAAACGTACTTTAGATCCCGCTTCATCTATTAAGTCAATTGCTTTATCTGGTAGAAAACGATCAGAAATATAACGGTCAGACATTTTGACAGCAGCTTCTACCGCCGCATCTGTAATTTTTACACGGTGATGTGCTTCATAACGATCACGTAAACCGTAAATAATTTGGATAGCTTCATCTACTGAAGGTTCGTCTACTTGAATAGGTTGGAAACGACGTTCTAGTGCAGCATCTTTTTCAATATATTTTCTATACTCATCCAATGTTGTCGCACCTATACATTGGATTTCTCCACGAGCAAGAGCAGGCTTCAAAATATTTGAAGCATCAATAGCACCCTCTGCTCCACCAGCCCCAATTAATGTATGAAGTTCATCGATAAATAAAATAACATTGCCGGCTTGACGAATTTCATCCATCACCTTTTTCAAACGATCTTCAAATTCTCCACGATATTTTGTACCAGCAACAACTGTACCCATATCTAGCGTCATTACACGTTTATCACGTAGTATTTCTGGCACTTCATTTTGTACGATTTGCTGCGCAAGCCCTTCTGCTATAGCCGTTTTCCCAACACCTGGTTCACCAATTAAAACTGGGTTGTTTTTTGTACGACGAGCCAATATTTCAATTACTCTTGTAATTTCTTTGCTGCGCCCAATTACAGGATCTAGCGTACCTTCTCTTGCAATTTGCGTTAAGTCACGAGCTAGACCATCCAGTGTAGGTGTACTAGCTGGAGCAGTCCCATTGTTCCCATTACCATGTGCTTGCTCTGTACTTCCTAATAATTGAAGAACTTGTTGACGAGCCTTGTTTAAACTTACTCCTGCATTATTTAGAACACGAGCTGCTACTCCTTCTCCTTCACGGATTAACGCTAGTAATAGATGCTCTGTTCCAATGTATGAGTGACCTAGTTTTCGAGACTCATCTACTGAAAGCTCAATCACCTTTTTCGCACGAGGTGTATAGTTAACAATTGGTCCAACTTCTTCCTTACCAGCTCCTACTAGTTCCTCGATCCCTGTTTCGATTACTTTTAGATCTACTTCTATTGCTTCTAATGCTTTTGCAGCAATTCCACTACCTTCTCGGATAAGACCAAGTAATATATGTTCTGTCCCTATAGATTCATGCTTTAAGCGAATAGCCTCTTCTTGTGCTAGTTGTAATACTTTTTGAGATCTTTGTGTAAAACGATTAAACATCATTCAGATTCCTCTCCTTTTGTTTTCTGTTTTTCTTCTTTTTGCAATCGTTCCCTTAACAGCTTTGCGCGAAACATATCCCGCTCAGAGGTGTTCAATGAAGTACCTGCATATTTTTGTAGAAATCCTGGTTGCATAAACACCATACATTCATTCAATATAGTCACATCCACATCTTCAATGAGTCCTATATCTATCCCTAATCGCACATCCGATAGGCATCTTGCCGCTTCATCTGTCGCCATAATACGGGCAAATGATAAAGTTCCTAAAGATCGATATAGTCGGTCTTCTAGTGTATTGGCCGAATGCTTTAGAAGTGCATCCCGTGCTTCTCTTTCTTTTTGAATAATTTGTTCGGTAATACTCTGAAGATCAGCAAGTATGTCCTCTTCTGACTTACCAAGTGTGGTTTGGTTGGACACTTGGTATACATTACCGAGCGCTTCACTACCTTCTCCGTAGATTCCTCTTACAACCATTCCTAGTCTTGAAATGATAGTGACGATTCTATTCATTTGCTTCGTCATCGTTAATGCGGGTAAATGCATCATTACAGATGCACGTAAACCAGTACCTGTATTGGTAGGGCAGCTTGTTAAATATCCAAACTGCTCGTCAAAAGCATATGGTAATTCCTTATCTAAAACACGATCTAACACATCTGCCTGAGCATAGGCCTCTTGAATTTGAAGCCCTGGAAAAAGACATTGTATACGAATATGATCCTCTTCGTTGACCATCACACTAACGGATTCATCATTTGACAATAAAACAGAGCCAGTCATTGGCGAGTTAGCAAGCTTTGGACTGATTAAATGTTTTTCTACTAACACCTGACGACTTAGTTCAGATACATCCTTTATATGGATGGAAGAAAATTGCATCTGTAATTCGTCACTTGCGTCCAACAAAGTGGAGGAAACAGATTGGTCAATTTTATGCGCCTCATCTTCTGTAAATGCTAAAGGAAAACGATAGCCATTCAGATTTCTTGCTAAGCGAATTCTTGTACTCATAACAATATCCGAATGCTTACCCTCTCCCGCCATCCAACTAGAAATTGAGTTGTCTAAAAAACGTTCAATTGACATCAGTTTGGTCACCTCCTGTAGAAAGCTGACTTTCCAAATCTCTCGCTTCATCCCTTAACTTTGCGGCTTCCTCAAAACTTTCAGTGTCAATCGCATCTTTCATTTGAGAACGAATTGCTTCTATTCGTTTTTTAATAGCAATTTTCTCCCCAAGCGCACCTGGAGCCTTTCCAATATGCGTTGTATTGCCGTTATGTAGTCTCTTAAATACATTAGGCAACTGCTTGCGGAAACTGTTATAGCAATTTGCACAACCAAATTTCCCTTCATCTAAAAAATGCTGTATCGACCAACCGCATTCATCGCATACGATCATATTTTTAGGTTGTTTTTGTTGCATTGGCTGCTGTTCTGTTTGACCAAACCAGTTCGATAATAGCTGATGTAGAGATAACGGATCTTGTTTATACTCTACATAAAACGGGTGGAGGCTATTTGCACAGACCTCACAATAATGTCTTTCAAAGTGTTCACCGTTATGCACTTGCGTAACCGTTACTTTAGCTGGTCTTTGCTTACAATTTTCACAAATCACCTTTCAACACACCCCGTTCATTTTTCACTTTTTTCATATTTTAACGTTAATAACATGGCACATAGTATACGTGATCGTAGTTCATCTCTCGCAGGAAGCGGAATTGCTAAAGTCGTTCGATTTAAAGCTGCTAAAATAAGTTTTGCTTCACGTTTAGATATAACATCCTCATCGATTAACCGGAAAACAATATCTTCGGTAACGGATTCAGAAGCCCCGTTTTCTAGTGTCTGTATAATATGCTCTATTAAATCAGCTTTCGTATGAGCTCGAACGCGGAGGATTCGAATATATCCCCCTCCACCTCGTTTACTTTCTACTAAGTATCCTCGATCTTGGGTAAACCTTGTATTGATAACATAATTTATTTGAGATGGAACACACTGAAACTTTTCTGCAATTTCACTTCGCTTAATTTCAATTTGTTCCTTACTTCCTTCTTCTATAATAGCCTTTAAATACCCTTCAATTATGTCAGATATATTTTTCATCTTCTCACCTCTTCTCACAAACTGACTTTGACTAACTTTGACTATATTATAACGAGAATTTTTCGCATGTGCAATTGATACGATTTGCCCTGAAAAAAGAAAAAAACTACAAACAGTCGTTTGTAGTTTAGGATATATTAATATGAATATTCCTATTCATTAAATCTTTTTTCGTTCATACGTTAGTTGAGTAATAAAGAAATCGGGTTCTATTTCGACATCCACTAATTTTGTAAAATTATGTCTTTCATATAATGTGATTGCTGGTGTATTTTTTGCACCAGTTGATACAACTATCTTTTTTTCATTTCCATAGACGTTTAATAGATAACTTAATAACTCTGATGCAATTCCTTTTCGAAAATGATTAGGATCTACTACAAGTCTACAAATGTCAATTAGTTCCTCTGTACCTTCATAAGAAAGAAAACCTACTAATTTCGAGCCATCCAACTTCCCGAGAAATTGTTCTTTAGAACTTTTTATATTTTCTACTGTATCTAAAAGCTGTGGTATTCCATCGAATCCTATTAAATCAGCTTCAACTTTATATGCTGGTAGTTGAATTGATAGAATACTCTCAGCGACTTTTTCATCATTGTGATTGACTAATTGAATCATTCGTTATCACCTATCTATAATCAGATTTTCTTTTTATAATTATTTCGTTGGGACTTCGCTATTTGCTTCCATTTATTCGTTTCAGCTTTTTTAGCTATTGCATCGTTTTTACGATCGATATGTGCAAGCTCTCTCATTAGTTTTACATAACTTTTGTATCGTTCTCGTTTGAGCGTACCATTGTAAATAGCCTCTTGAATTGCACAGCCCGGCTCTTTTACATGCTGGCAATCACGGAAGCGACACGCTAACGCTAGGTCTTCGATGTCCTGAAAGCTAGCACTAACTCCTTCACTCGTATCCCAAAGCTGAAACTCCCTCATACCAGGTGTATCAATTAATAAGCCCCCTTGTGGTAACAGCGTCAGTTCTCTATGTGTAGTCGTATGGCGCCCTTTACTATCATCTGTCCTTATATCATTTACAGCCATTACTTCTACACCTGATAATGCGTTAATCAAAGAGGATTTCCCTACTCCTGAAGATCCTAAAAGTGCGCCAGTTTTATGTGCAGCCAATAGATTCCCCAGAAGATCAATACCCTCTCCTGTAACACTACTCACTGCAAATATATCTACACCAAATGCAATAGCCTCAACTTCTTTAATATAATATTCTAGGTCTTCACAGGTATCTTTTTTCGTTAACACCACAACCGGCGTCGCCCCTGAATCCCATGCCGCTAATAGGTATCTCTCTAGTCTACGGACATTGAAGTCATGATTAAGTGACATAACCAAAAATACAAAATCAACGTTTACAGCGATTAATTGAATTTCCGTAGTCAATCCCGCCATTTTCCTAGAGAACTGCGAGCTGCGAGGAAGCACTTCATGAATGATTCCTTTTTCCTCACCGGGCATCTGATCAAGCACTACCCAGTCTCCAACTGCCGGAAATGCTTCCCTATTATGCTCAAACTTAAATTTCCCGGAAAGTGAACTTAGTAACTCTCCTTCATTGGTCATAACCCTATATAAATTTTTATGTTCCAGTAGAACGCGACCCGCGATTCCACTACCTGTCATTTTTTCTTCCCAATTATTATTCCATCCATATTGTTCGATTAAATTCAATTTTACTTCCTCCTAATTTTCCGTATAAAAAAACCATGACTGCACAAATCAGCAGTCATGGTTTCCCGGTCATTAGTAAAGAAGCATGTATCTGGTTAGAGACATACAGAGTGGGACATCATGAACTTACTGATTCGTGGATACGTATATAGATTTGCCATAATGCCTCACTCCTTTCTTTAAGTTATTTTCAGAATACTACAAGTATTAGCAATCTGTCAACATATAATTATGCAAGTTGCTATTTTGAATAAAGGACTTTAATAATACTGCTGATTTTCGTTTCATGCGGACGCTTTCCGCGGGTGAGGCCAAGCCTCCTTGGGCCAGTATGATGCTAATTATAAATTGTCGACATACGCATTTTAATACTTAGCCTTCGTTCCTATAAACGCTCCCTGTGGGGTCTCGACTTTCTAGCTTATCCCGCTGGAGTCGCCACATTCCACTGCAATCAATAAAGCGAGTAGTAATTAATCATTAATTAGAATAAAAGAATTCTATTAAACACAATGAATATGCAAGGTCATATACAAACCCTATCCACCTTAAGACAACTGAACGAGTAGAAATCTACAAAAAATCTAGCCTCTACCTGAATAGAAAAATGCAGATATAGAAGCTTTAAGTGCCCTTACACAAATGAACAAATCTTCAATAAAAATGATTTCTACTTCAACACTTGGTATAAAGAAGCCATTTAATTATAAAGATGACATGCCACAAAATGCCCTGCTTCCTGTTCCTTCCAAACCGGTCTTTTGTCTGTACAAATAGACATAGCGTGTGCACATCTTGTACGGAACACGCAACCAGAAGGTGGATTGATAGGACTCGGAAGCTCTCCTTGCAATAGAATACGTTCCCGTGATTCCTCTATATCAGGGTCTGGAATCGGAATTGCGGATAACAATGCCTGTGTATAGGGGTGTAGTGGTTCATCATACAGTTGGTTACTCGTAGTTAGTTCTACCATATGCCCTAGGTACATGACCCCTATTCGGTCAGAGATGTACTTGACCATCGATAAATCATGTGCGATAAACAAGTAAGTTAGATTTTTTTCTTTTTGTAGCCGTTGGAGCAACTTCACTACTTGTGCTTGTACCGACACATCCAATGCTGAAATCGGCTCATCCGCGATGATAAACTCTGGATCTAATGCAAGAGCACGAGCTATGCCAATTCGTTGTCGTTGCCCTCCAGAAAATTCATGAGGATAGCGATTAGCATGGTCTTTGTTTAGTCCGACATCCTCTAGTAACTCATACACTCTAGACTTTAACTCTTCTTTTTTATATAGTTTATGTATTTCCATTGGTTCTGCAATAATTTCAAACACAGTGGAACGTGGATTTAAGGATGCATAAGGATCCTGGAAGATCATTTGCATCTTTTTCAAGTACCCTGTTCTTTCTTTGCTACTCATCTCATGCACATTTTTATCTTCAAACAGAACTTTTCCCTCTGTTCTATTGTATAAGCCTAAAATAGTTCGACCTGCTGTCGATTTACCACAACCCGATTCTCCAACTAAACCAAATGTTTCTCCTTTGACTATATCAAAACTTATCCCATCGACTGCTTTTAATGTCTCCCCGCTCCCAATGTCAAAATGACGCTTCAAATCTTGAACAGATAATAGAACTTTTTCCGTCATGTGATTCCCCCCTAAACGGCATATCTTCTAACTGCACAAATTTCCTTTTCTAACTTAGATTCTGCTAATACTAAAATTTCTACTGTTTTCCCAGTTGAATGAGAATGCAAAAGTTGTCCATTCCCATAATAAAAACCAACATGTCTAACGCTTCCAGTACCTTCATCATTTGCGAAGAATATTAAATCTCCCTTTTTCCAAAGAGAAGGATCGTGTATAGGAATTTCTTCTCCCATTTTTGCTTGGTCACTTGCATCCCGAGGAATTATATACCCACAAGCCTTCAGCATATTATACGAAAAACCGGAACAATCATAACCATATGAGGACATCCCACCCCAAAGGTAAGGCAAGTCTAAATACCTTTCCCCTAAAGAAACCGCCTCTTCTGCAGACTTCTTAGGAAGCTGCATCAAAGATAGTGCAAATTGAGCTTGGCCTTTCGATAATAGCGCTTTGCCATGTGGAGTATGAACCGTATAAAATACTTCACCCTCTGATATTATCGGTAGAATAGTATTAAACGGTAAAACGAGCAAAGGGTTATGCTGTAAGTCCCATAGCTGTGCTTTTGGAGACGAAACTCTTACAATTCCTTTGTTATTCACTTGTCCTGCCGGCTTTATTTGTGACAGTGGAATCCATCCTGGATAACCGCGACTATCTTTTTTCGAGGGCTGCCAAATAGCAACAACCTTTGCCCATTCCCCTTCTATCTCCTCCAGAAACAATGGCTCCCCGTAAAGAAGCTGTGTTTGCACACGATTTTCGTTACATAACGCTAGTCTTTCTTTGTATGGTAATGCCTCAAGCCATTCCACCAATAACACAGGATTTAATATTCCTGGATTATCTATCTCTCTTGCAGAATTAGGTTCAGTCCAAATTGTTCCAACCTTTACAGCACAAACCCATTCTTTCGTTTCAACTGGCATCTTTTGGCCTCCTAATCCAAATTTACATGTGTTATTCCTAATCCTAGTTCATTAGAAAACGACATTTTACTTTTTTCATAGATAACTCCACCGACTATTAAATCATTATCCAGCATCAATGGTGCGTCAAAATCGTAATATCGAATATTCGGCTGACTAGCGGCAAAATGAGCTGCAGCTGTGATGCCTAATTTCGTTTCAATCATACTCCCTACCATACACCCCACACCATTCGCCTCTGCAAGTGCATTTATTTTTTTTCCGTGATAAATCCCCCCAGATTTCATTAGCTTTATGTTTATCAAATCAGCAGCTCGTATTTTTAGAACTTGTTTAGCATCCTGCACGGAAAAAACACTCTCATCCGCCATAATTGGAGTATAAGTATGATCAGTAACATACTTTAAGCCCTCTAGATCCCAAGCAGGCACTGGTTGCTCTACAAATTCGATTGATAGACCTGCATCTTCCATCAAACTAATTGCTTTTACCGCCTCTTTTGCATTCCATCCTTGGTTAGCATCGAGTCTTAAATTTGGAGTCATTCCCACACGTTTTCGAATAGCATGAATTCGTTCGATATCATCTTTTATATCACCAATACCTACCTTGACCTTTAGAACTTTAAATCCATCCTTTATATACTGTTCCGCATCATCGGCCATCTCGGCCGGGTCATTCACACTAACCGTAAAATCCGTTTCAATCGTATCCCGATATCCACCTAGAAATTGATATAAAGGAAGACCCGCATACCTAGCAAGTATGTCGTGAATAGCCATGTCTACAGCTGCTTTAGCACTCGTATTTCTTACTAAGGCTGTGTTTAGTTTCTGAAATACTTGTTCACTTTGTAAAATATTCAAACCTATTAACTGGGGTGCTATTACTTCGTTAATAGCGTAGCGGATACTATCCATTGACTCTCCAGTGATTACATGTGTTGGTGGAGCCTCTCCATAACCAACTAATCCATCACTCGTCACAATAGTCACATACACTGAGTAAGCCGTTGTCACTGTTCGTAGAGCAGTTTTAAAAGGTTTGGTGAGAGGAATTGCCACATCAAATGTCTCAATCGATTTTATATACAATCTTCTCTCCCCCTTTATTCCACTCCAGGTAATATTGTTAGAGATAAGTTATTTGCGTCCAATTCTGCTTCCATTCCAAGTGGTATAGCGAAATGAGGCTCGCAATGCCCTATTTTAAATCCTTTCACCGCAGGCTTACCTAATTTACCGATATAATGGTCAAACACTTCATCTAAAGATAAAGTAACCGGTCTTTTTTTAGGTTCCGCATCACTAAAATCTCCAATGACAAACCCAGCCGCTGCATCTAAAATACCTGCTTGGCGTAGTTGGTTAAGCATACCATCGACTTTGTATGGCTCTTCGCCCACATCTTCTATAAAGAGAAGTTTTCCTTTTGTGTTAACCTCATATTTCGTACCTATACCATTAGCTAATAGTGATAAATTACCTCCTGTAAGTTCTCCTCTAACGATACCCGGAGAAACTTTTGTCAATGGAGAGATTGCTTCGGTATAAAATAGCTCCATCGGATTAAATAGCTGCTGAAACATTTTTTTGGATAGCTCCGAGAATGTATCCTTTCCCACATCCGATGCTAACATTGGTCCATGGAAGGTGACGATATCCGAATATAGATTCATCCCTGTATGTAGAAAGGTTATATCCGAGTAGCCCCAAAATATTTTTGGATTCTCATGCATCAATTGAAAATCGATTTGATCTGTGTAACGTGCAGAACCGTAGCCACCACCTGCACAAATAATTCCTGCGATATCCGGGTTAGCAAACATTTCATGTAAATCTTCTAAACGTTCCTCATCGGTACCAGCTAAATAACCATGTATATTTTCTACACTTTTACCTAGCTGATATGACAAACCGAGCTCCTCTAAAAAGGCAAAGGAACGCTTTAAATTTTCTAAATTTGGCGGACTTGAAGGAGCAATAATGCCAATAGTATCCCCTTTTTGTAATCGTTTCGGACGAATCTTCATATGTAATATCTCCTTTATAATGAAAGCTTTGTAAACTAACTCACAGCAAAGTTTAACATAGCTACTACGAAAGAAAAGGGCGGCACCATAAGAGGCACCGCAGTCTTTCTTAATCGCTTGTGCAATTATTCTTTTTCTAGCGCCTAGCCCTTCGAGTCGCTTCAAGATTTTAGCAAAGGCAAATAACGCCTTTACGTGAAGTTCTTCCATTACTTGTCGAATGTCCACAGGGGTCAGTCGTTACGACACGATGTCACGAACTGAGACTACACAGCACTAGCTCTTCACTCTTTGTCAGCCCATTTTAAATCCATGTATCCAACTGGATGTCTTACGATTCCTGAAATTGTTGGTTTTTCAAGTGTCACTTGATTGTAATAGTGAACTGGGAAAATAGGCATTTCATCCATTAATAACGCATCTGCTTGGATTAGCATTTCCCAACGTTTTACTTCGTCTGTTTCCTTTTTAATATCGGCAATTAGTTTATCAAACTCTGCATTTGACCATGTCGTACGATTCATAGAAGAATCTGTAATGAAGCTTTCTAATGCATTCACTGGATCAGCATAATCAAATAAGAAGGAAGAACGAGACAACTGATATTTAAACTCTTTTTGCTCGGTCGCAAACACACTTGCTTCTACATTTTGTAGTGTTACATCTACTCCTAACACTTCTTTAAATTTACTTTGCAACGCTTCTGCTATTTTCTTATGAGTATCACTTGTAGAATAAGTTAAAGTTACTTCTGGTAAAACAGTGTAACCCTCTTCTGCCATACCTTCAGCTAAAAGCGTTTTTGCTTTTTCTGCATCAAAACCTACAAGCTTACCTGCTGTTTCTCTGAATTCTTTACCATCTGGACCTACAAATCCGTAAGGAATAAAGCCTTCCGCTGGTTTTTCACCATTCTTTGTTACAAACTCTACGATTTCTTGTTGATCAACAGCTATACCAAAAGCTTGACGGATTTTTTTATTCGTAAAAGGTTCTTGTGAAACATTAAAGCGATAGAAATATAGTCCTGCCTGGTCCTCATTTTTAAGTTCAGGGTCATTCATTAACTGATCTGCTAATTCAGATGGTACACCCGACACATCTAATTCCCCTGTTTCGTACATTTGGTATTCTGTATTGGAATCATCTACCATTGCCCATTCTACTGTATCAAGCTTCACAGTATCTGCATCCCAATAGTTTTCATTTTTTGCAAATGTAAAGCTAACATCATGTTCCCATGCAGTTAACTTGAACGGACCGTTCCCTACGAATGTATCTGCTTCAGTAAACCACGTTGCATTCTCTGTAGCTACTTTCTCATTCACTGGGAAGAAACTAGGGTTTGTAATGATATTCAAGAATGCTTCGGTTGGAGCATTCAACTTCACTTCAAATACTTTTTCCTCTAATGCTTTAATAGCAACATCCTCAGCCGTACCTTCCCCACTATTATAAGCTTCAGCTCCATCAATGAAATATGCCAAAAATGCTGCCGGAGAAGCTGTTTCCGGATTTAACATATGCAACCATCCGTAGACGAAGTCACTTGCTAATACAGGCTCACCATTAGACCATTTTGCATCATCTCGAATTGTAAATGTATATGTTAGTCCATCTTCTGTTACATCAATTTTTTCAGCTGTCGCAGGCTCCGCCACATGGTCTTTTGAAAGTCGTACAAGTCCTTCCATTAGATTATTCAGTGCATTCCAAGAAACTGCATCAAATCCTACAGATGGATCAAATGAGGTCGGTTCATTTCCATTATTTAATTTGAGTACTTTTTCTGTTTCCGTTTCTGCTGCAGTTTCCTTCTCTTCTCCTTCATTACCTGTATTATTTTTCGGTGTTTCACCCGCATCTTTCGTGGCTGTACAAGCACTTAACACAAGGACAAATAACGCTACTACAAATAATGATAACCATTTCTTCATTCTAGTTCCCCCTTTGTAATATATATGTGAATGCACTTACGCGCGCTCATCCTATTCAAGATAACTCTTGTAATACTTTTGCACGTTCGTCTTGAAGCCAACAGTCAACCGCATGTGTATCAGATTTTGTTGTCGTAGAAGGATATACATGATCGCATACTTCCATCGCATACGGACATCTAGCCGTGAAAGGACATCCTTGCGGTGGCGAAAATAAATCTGGTGGTGTTCCTTCAATTGGCTGTAGCTCTTCTTCAACCAAATCCAGACGTGGTACTGAATTTAAAAGTCCTTTAGTATATGGATGCTCTGGTGTGTAAAATATTGCACGCTTATCACCAATTTCTACTATTTTCCCTGCATACATTACTGCTATTCGATCAGCTATTTTTGCAACGACTCCTAGATCATGAGTAATTAAAATAATCGATATATCTGTTTTTTGCTGAATCTCCTCAAAGAGTTCTAAAATTTGTGCTTGGATCGTTACATCCAGTGCTGTTGTTGGTTCATCTGCAATCAATAGCTCAGGTTCACAAATTAGCGCAATGGCAATTACGATTCGTTGACGCATTCCACCAGAAAATTGATGAGGAAATTGCTTTAAACGTTCTGTAGGATTAGGTATCCCTACTAATTCCAACATTTCTATTGCTTTTTGCTTTGCATCCTGTTTACTTACTTTTTTATGTGTCCGAAGTCCTTCAGTTAACTGCTCCCCTATCGTGAGAGTTGGGTTTAGTGCAGTCATTGGATCTTGGAAAATCATTGAAATATCAACGCCTTGAATTTTCCGCAGTTGGGGCTTCGACATATTCGTCAATTCTTTCCCTTTAAATAGAACACGGCCATTCTTAATAATTCCAGCAGGCTTTGGTATTAACCCCATAATCGCATTAGAAGTAACGCTTTTTCCACATCCCGATTCACCCACTATTGCAAGTGTTTCCCCTTGATGTAAATCGAAACTAACCCCTCTAACCGCTTCAACCTCTCCACCATATGTTCGAAAAGAAACCTGAAGATTATTTACCTGTAGTACTTTTACATCTGACCTAACTTTCTTTGACTTCTTTCTATTCTTTTGCACCCCATAGGTACCTACTGGAAGAGATTTATCTACTTCATCAACTCGCTCTTTTATTTGTTCCTTTGCATGATCTAATTGATGTTCATTCATCCAATCTACCTCCTAAGCTTCGGATCTAGAGCATCCTGCAGTCCATCCCCTAGCACATTAAATGCAAACATTGTTAAAGAAATAAATAATGCAGGGAAGAATAAACGCCACCAATGACCAGATAAAATAACAGGAAGCGCATCATTTGCCATTACACCCCAGCTCGCAAATGGGGCCGCTATCCCTAAGCCTAAAAAACTTAGAAATGCTTCTGCAAAAATAGCACTCGGAACTGTAAGTGTCATCTGAACTATAATAGGACCCATCGTATTCGGTAATAAGTTTTTCCGTATAATTCTAGAGCTCTTCGCACCAAACGATTTGGACGCTGTGACGAATTCATAATTTTTTATTTGTAATACCTGTCCTCGTACAATTCGAGCCATCCCTACCCATCCAGTTACTGTAAGAGCAACAATAATGGTCGTCAAACTTGCACCCATTATAACCATCAGTAGTATGACTACTAACAAATGTGGTAATCCATAAAGCACTTCTACCACACGCATCATGAAGGAATCTGTGCGTCCACCTTTATATCCACTAATACCGCCGTAAATAATGCCAATAAAGAAATCAATTAGTGCAGCCATCACTCCAACAAATATGGAAATACGGGCACCGTACCAGGTTCTTGTAAATACATCTCGTCCTGCTTCATCTGTACCAAACCAATGAGCTGCGGATGGAGGCTGATTTTGACTAGGGTAATCAGTAGCTGTAACTGAATAGGGAGAAAAAATAGGACCAAATACCGCGAAAAGCATTAGTAAAATAAGAAAGATTAATCCTCCCATCGCCAATTTATTTTTTCGTAAACGGCGCCAAGCATCCTTCCAATAGGATAATGAGGGTCTAACAACTATTTCTGCACTGCCCTGCTTCTTCGGAAGAGGTCGAAACCATTCATCTTTAACATGCTGAGGGGACACTACTTCTTGTGAATTTGTCATTAGGCATCCCCCTCCTTACGGTGTAATTTTATACGTGGGTCCAGTAATCCATAGACAATATCTACAATGAAAAGCATGAACACCAGAAAAGCGCTATAAAACACAGTTGTCCCCATTATTACTGGATAATCTCGGTTATTAATACTCTCTACGAAATATTTGCCCATTCCTGGAATAGCAAAAATACGCTCGATTACAAAAGTTCCTGTTAGTATTCCCGCAAGCATAGTCCCCAAAATAGTCACTACTGGCATAAGTGCATTTCTTAATGCATGGCGGATAATTATCCTTACTGGTGATAATCCTTTTGCACGAGCCATTTTTATATAATCCTGTGTTAGCACCTCTAACATACTAGATCTAGTTAAACGAGCAATGATAGCTGTAGGCCCTGTTGCCAGAGCTATTACGGGCAATATCATATGTAACGGACTAGACCAGGTTGCCGCCGGAAGCAAGTCCCAAGTCACGGCAAGTTGTTGGATAAGTAATGTAGCAAGGACGAAGTTAGGAACAGATATACCAATAACTGCAAATGTCATAGCAAAATAATCTATTAGACCATTATGTCGAAGAGCAGCAATCGTTCCTAGTATTATTCCTGATAGCAAAGCTACTAAAATAGTAACCATCCCAAGTTCAAAGGAGATTGGAAATCCTCGTGCCAACAAATCATTTACAGATTCATTTGGTTTTTTAATCGAAGGACCAAAGTCAAATGTGACAATAGATTTTAAATAGCTTAAATATTGAACATGAAGTGGTTCATCTAATTTATAAAACTTTTCTAAGTTTGCTTGAATAGTAGGATTAGTCGTCCGCTCTCCTTCAAATGGAGAACCCGGTATTAAGTGCATCAATACGAAAGTCAATGTCGCGATGATTAAAATCGTTGCAATCATCATGAGAAAACGCTTAATAATATATTTCTGCATCCAAAATCCCCCTTAACAGAATTTAGCTTGTAACGCTAATTCCACCATAACAAGCATTGCTCGGTAAGCCTCTAATATATCTTTAGCTTTAAACTTCACCGTTGTAGTCCCTTCTATAATTTCACAACCTGGCATTAAAGCTGCCCACTCCGCTTGACCGTAGTTAACAAATTCGACTCGTAATATCGGGTTTTCAGGTGGTGTTAGAGGCTTTATTTGCTCTCGTTTTTCAATAGCCTCGGCTACTTTTTCTTTAAGCAAGGCATGTGATTTTAGAGGGTGTAACGTTTTTACAGCTGAACGAGAAATAGACTCTTTCATCACTGCAGTTACTACACCGGGTAAAAGATCTTGCGCTTCCCTACACGCACCGTCGTCTCCTGCCACCATAATAACAGGCACCCCATAATAGCCTGCTACATAAGCATTTAATCCAAGTTCTCCAACCACTACATCATTTATGTACATATTCCGAACCCCAAAAATCATCGAGTGACTCATGACACCCGGTTGTCCAGCACGCGAATGATAACCAGCGAACACTGCTCCTAAATACGTTTCGTCTAGCGAATGCACCATTGAATAAGGCTTAAAATCTCCTGTAATTAAGGATGCATCTGGATGTAATTCTTCTACGAGAAGATTATTCATCTTAGAATGACTGTCATTGACTAATATTTCTTTTATACCTTTTGATATAGCACCTTCTACAATTGCATTAGCTTCCTGGGTCATTATACGTCTCGCCCGTTCGTAATTATGCTTATTAGACTCTACAAACGTATAGTCTGGTAAACCAGTAATCCCTTCCATATCGACTGATAAAAATAGCTTCATATTACTCCCCCATATCATTCTATTTTTCTTTTTGGAAACCGAAATAATTATAAACTTTATCAAAATATACTGAAAATTACAATATATCTAAATACATAGATATTATTTTATGCGAATACTTTTAAAGAAAATGGAAGGCTTTTAGTAAGTTAAATAAAAAAAGCAAATGCACTTTTTACAAAAGGCATTTGCTCGTACTTTCTAAATAACGTAGAAAAAACTACAATATCGATGAATTATCTATTCTGACCTGGGAAGAACTGTTGCTGTCCGAATTGTTGTTGCCCAAACTGTTGTCCAAATGGCTGACCAAAAGATTGTTGTGGAAACTGTCCTTGTTGCATAGGAAATGCCTGTTGGCTTCCAGGTGCCATTACATTTTGGTTGGTCACTGTATAAAAATGTTGAGGGACGTTTACGATATGTTCTCTATTCACATTTACAATTGGGTGGATAACAGGTTGCATTCTTGGTGAGAACGAATCACGCACTCGGTATTGCGGGGGACAAACAACTGGTTGCGCAGCTGGTTGATGCCACTGCGTTTGATGACAGGAATTACAGGAACAGGGTTGACGATGTTGATTCATGGTTAATTCACCTCCTTCTTGCACTACTATTAGTAAATGCAAGAGGACAGCAAGCAAACTAGACAAACATCTCCATTGAGTTAAAAATAAAAATTGCTTTTTTAGCTTTCATTACGAAATAGAAGTTTCAATATCATCTAAAATGGAAATACTTAAAAGAATCGGGACAAAGTGTATTGGTTGATTTGATATCATTTTATAGTATAGTTAACTGTTTAACTTTAATTATGTAGGGGGAAACATGAAAAAATTATCAAAGGTATTTTATATTACAATGAGTTTAATAGTTTTAGCTGTCGGTTACGGGGCTTTAGCTCCCGCAAGTTTTGAGGCTATTACCACAACTATTAAGACTTTTGTTGCTTCGTCATTTGGTTGGTACTACATGATACTTATGACGTTTATGCTAGCATTAAGCATTTTCTTCATCTTTAGTCCATACGGAAAAATTCGACTCGGAAAAGATACAGATCGTCCACAGTTTTCAACTATTACTTGGATTGCTATGCTATTTTCTGCCGGTATGGGAATTGGGCTTGTCTTTTATGGTGCTGCCGAACCTTTATCACATTATGCCATCGATCCTGCGACAACAGAGCCAAATACTAGTGCAGCTTTTAAAGAATCACTCCGCCAAACTTTCTTCCACTGGGGATTCCATGTTTGGGCAATGTATGGAGTAGTTGCCCTGTCTCTTGCTTACTTTCAGTTCCGTAAAGGGGAACCAGGCTTAATCTCTTCTACATTGAAGCCGATTTTCGGCAAAAAGATGGAAGGCCCTTGGGGAACACTCGTGGATGTGCTAGCTGTTTTCGCTACAGCTTTCGGTGTTGCTACTTCTCTCGGATTCGGTGCAGTTCAAATTAACGGAGGGTTAAATTACTTATTCGGCTTTAAAATTGGGATTATGTCTCAAATTATCATTATAGCGGTTGTCACTGTTCTTTTCGTAATGTCCGCTTGGTCAGGATTAAGTAAAGGGATAAAATATTTATCCAATACGAATTTGATATTGGCTCTTGCTTTACTTGGGTTTGTCATTATACTTGGACCAACATTATTAATTTTTGATATGTTAACGGATTCTTTTGGGGGCTATTTGGCAAATATCGTACAAATGAGCTTCCGAACATCTCCATTAAATGCTGGACATCGTGAATGGCTTAATAACTGGACTATCTTCTATTGGGCATGGTGGATTTCTTGGGCACCATTTGTTAGTATGTTCATCGCTCGAGTTTCTAAAGGGCGCACGATTCGCGAGTTTGTCACAGGTGTTCTTGTAGCTCCTACTATACTAGGAGCCTTTTGGTTTTCGGCTTTTGGTACGACAGCAATCGACTTTCAAAAAAGAGGAGTTGGCGACCTAGCTCAAGCCTCGACCGAATTGACGATTTTTGAAATGTTTAACCTGATGCCCCTCTCTACCGTTATTTCTGTATTTGCAGTTATATTAATTAGTTCCTTTTTCATTACTTCAGCAGATTCTGCTACTTTCGTTCTTGGTATGCAGTCGACAAATGGATCACTGACACCACCGAACAAAGTAAAGCTTGCTTGGGGATTTGCACTATCTGTAATTGCAATTATATTGTTATCCGTTAATGGGTTGGATGCATTGCAAAATACAATAATTATTGCTGCCTTACCATTTTCGTTTGTAATGCTACTAATGATTATTTCGCTTTTGAAGGCATTAAAAGCAGAAGCAAAAGCAATGAAAATAAAAAAATAACAAAAATGCCAAGGGTTTTATTCCCTTGGCATTTTTGTTAAGTTACTTTCTTTCCCATTATCAAATGAGATGCGAAAAAGAAAGTTATATTTTACTCGTTTACAGTCTTCAACAAATGAGTATGAAATGTAATCGAGATGTTACACAGTTTAACCCCAAACTTCTTTAGAGATATCAACAATATATTTTAGTTTTTCCCATTGTTGTTCTTCGGTAAGCTTATTACCGTGATGGGTGGAAGCAAAGCCGCATTGAGCACTAATACTTAGTTGCTCTAATGGTACATATTGAGTTGCTTCTTCAATTCGAGCAAGAATGTTGTCCTTGTTTTCTAATTCACCTGTTTTAGAGGTGAAAATACCTAAAACTACTTTTGCTCCTCCTTTTGGTATATGAGCAAGGGGCTGAAAATCTCCAGAACGATCATCATCGTATTCTAAGAAGAATCCATCCACTTTTTCTTTTGCAAATAATGTCGGAGCTATCAAAGCATAGCTTCCACCAAAAGCCCAAGTGGATTGATAGTTTCCACGACATAGATGTGTCGTGACTACTAAGTCTGCTGGTTTACTTTCTAGGATACCATTGACGACCCTTAGAGCGAGATCTATTAAGTATTCTCTTTCTCCTTCTTTATATGGAATATCTGGAGAAGACAGACCTGCAATATAAACATCGTCTATTTGTAAATATCTAACTCCTGCCTTATAAAAGGCTTGTATAGTTTCTTGATAAGCCGCAATTACATCCTTTGCAAATTCTTCTACATCTGGATAGACTTTCTCATCTCGTATTCCAGGATGGAACAATTGGTTAGGACTTGGGATAGTTTGTTTGGCAACTGCACGACCAGCTACAATCTCATTAAAATCAATAAAGTCTTGGATAAATGGATGATTTGGGTTGAAAGAGATCTTGCCGATATTGCGAACTTCGTATTTCTCTGTTTCTATCCCTTCAAATATATACCCTTTTTCGGGTACATACCCTTCAAAACCATTTAAATGCTCTAGGAAGTCTAAATGCCACCAGTCGCGACGAAACTCTCCATCTGTCACAAGCTCTAGACCTACCTCGATTTGCTTATTAACGATTCTTTGAATTTCTTTAGTTTCAACTGCTTTTAATTGTTCTCTAGTAATTGTTCCCTCCTTGTATTCTTTTCTCGCGGTTAATAAACTTTCTGGCCTTAACAAACTTCCTACATGGTCTGCTCTAAATGGTGCTTGAATAGCTGTTTTAACTGTCAATTTATCCATCTCCTTTTATGGTAAAATAGCAAATGATCGTACTGGGAATCCAGAGGCTTTCTCTGGTTTTGGAACGATATTGAATATAATAGCTCCTTTTGCAGGGAGCTTATCTAAGTTCGTTAATAGCTCTATTTGGTAAGTATCTTGTTCAAGCACGTAATATTCCCCATGTAATGCTCCATTTTTTAGATAATCCACACTTGAATCAGTGTCAAATGTTTCATGTCCTATAGCTTTAACCTTTCTTTCTTGGAATAAGAATTTTAACGCTTCTATTCCCCATCCTGGTACGTGATTATTACCATCTGTATCTTTATTATTAAATGCTTTTTCGTCTGGCCAACGTTTACTCCAATCAGTACGAAGTGCGACAAATGAGCCTTCTTCGATTTTTCCATGTGCTTTTTCAAATGTTAAAATATCATCCACTGATAAAGTAAAATCATTATCCTCAGCAGCTTCCTTAGACTGGTCAATGACAACTAATGGTAATACGAGTTCTTTTAATTCCAGTTCTTCTAAGTAACGAGAATCTCTAACAAAATGAATTGGTGCGTCTATATGCGTGCCATATTGCCCTGCAAATTGAAAGCTTTGTGCAAAAAATCCATCGTCATGATTAAACAACGTGTCTATTTCAGCTGCCTTAAAAGCTGAAAAATGTGGTGAGTTTGCTCCGAATATGTGTGTTAAATCTACCCACTGTTTTTCTTTTAAAGTGTTGAAGGCTTTTAATAATTCCGATGACATATTTGATTTCTCCCCCTATTTTTATAGTTTAAATCAAATAAAACCCCTTCTTAGAAACAAGAAGAGGTTTACACGTCACCAGTGATTATTCTCTTCTTATCTTCAAGCTAACGCTTCTGGAATTAGCACAGTACATAATTGCCTGTTGCTGAGGTATCATAGGGCCAAGTCCCTCCACCTCTCTTGATAAGAAAGTTGTTTTATTTGATTAATGCCTAGTATACAAATAGAAATTATATAAGTCAACAATAATTTTTGATTTATTTAGAATATATTCTTTTTAATGAATCTCGTTGGTCCTCTTTTAGGTTTATCTTTGATCGAATTGCTTTGGCCATTTCTTCTGCTTCTTCTACTGTTTCTGCTAGATTTAACTCCATCAAAGTGGCAACAGCCATTGTCCCTGCTCTTCCACCACCTGAATTACAGTGAAAGTAGACATTTTTACCCTGGTTATATGCTTGAACGACTTCATGGATACCAGCTTTAATTGAATCAACCTGTTCGTTTTGTCCATCCAAAATCGGTTGATGTACCTTTAAATTTTCAGCAGGATGATCTTTAGATGCAACCCTTAGGTCGAAAATAATATCTATTTGTTCATTAGCTAATAGAGGTTCAACCCCATCTACGCCTCCTACAAATATACGATTCGGGATTAAGGCCTCATAATTATTTTTTTCCATACTACCCTCTCCTTTGTTTTAGATTCATTATAACAGGGAGACTATGAGATAATAAGAAAAGTGCAAGCGTCTATGGAAACCTAGAAAAGCGTTGGAGCTAGACAGACACTGAATAAAAGGTTATACATTTTAATTTAATAAGAATAGAGATTGTGATGAAAGTGAGGGATTCCTATGATTCGCACGATTGGTATAACGACCGATCATGATATAGTAAGTGACTTTCCATTAGAGGATATAAAACAAAAAAAGTTTGAATGGTACTGGATTGATATTGGTGAGCCCTCCAAGGAAGAGGAGCTTATACTTAGTTCTTTTTTTCATTTTCACCCACTCGCTATTGAAGACTGTCTACAAAGACTGCAGCGACCTAAGGTAGATTATTATGATGGATACAACTTCTTTGTTTTACACACGCTTAACGAGGAGACATTAGAGGCAGAAGAGTTAGATATATTTGTAGGTCAGGATTATGTAGTGTCATTTCATTTCCATCCAATGCATGAAATGGAGCAGGCACGAGAGCGTATTAGACAAAATCCACAAGGCTGGGATAGAGGTGCTATCCATGCAACTTATCATATAGTCGATAAAGTGGTGGATGCCTATTTTCCGATTGTCTACAAAATTGAAGACTATTTAAATGCTGTAGAAGATAAGCTCACTTATGATATGCGCCATTTTTCTATGGATTTGGTGTTCGATCTTCGAGGAGATTTGCTACGTTTAAGACGTACAGTTATTCCTATGAGAGATTTACTCTATCGAATTTTAAATTCAGAACGAATGAATTTACAACAAACAGAGCACACCTACTTTGCAGACATTTACGATCATTTAATACGACTGACAGAGATGATTGAATCGAACCGGGAACTGACCGCCGATATCCGGGATAGTCATATGTCGATAAATTCTAGTCGGATGAACCGTATTATGATGATACTAACGATTGTATCAACCGTTTTCATCCCCTTAACGTTTATCGTGGGAGTATATGGAATGAACTTCAAGAACATGCCCGAGCTTGAGTGGAAATATAGTTATTTTGTAGTGTTGGGCGCTATCGCTCTCATTGCTGTTTCAATGCTTGTTTGGTTCAAGTACAAAGGGTGGTTTAACTTGTTTAAAGACTAATATAAGAAAAACTGACAAAAGACGCTCGGTCCTTTAAGATCAAAATCTATTTCTATTGTTTTCGAAGAGCTTTGGACAGACGTTTTGCTATACCTTCTTTTTTTCATGAATAATTTAACTATTTATTTTTACTTGCTCTCACCTATTGTTTACTTCCTTCCATCTCTGGCTTACTTGCAGTCAAGAATAGTTTACTTGCTCTAAGTCTATATTTACTTGCGGTTTACTGTCTATTACTTGCGAAAGGGATAATTTTTCCAAAACGCTTTATTCATTCAAAACCTTAATGTGCAGAAATTTAATAGTTGTGTCTTTAAATGATTCTTCATATTCATCGCGCTTTCATAGAGACTTGCTTTAATTTTTATTAAAACTCACTTAATTGATGGTAGCGGAAATCATAGCGGTATTATTCATTTTTATTGATTGGCTGTCCAATAATAAAACAATGCTGTAAATGTAAGTTTTTCTTCATGTGTCAAATTATGTGCTAGGGACACATGAATATTCATCGCCTGTACTTCAAAGGCAGGATGTGTAGCATATGGAAATATTCCAAACCGATACTTAGCTAATCTATGGCCGTCTAAGTCATTCACATCAATATCTCCATACATACTTTTAGCTTCCATTTGAAGCAACTTTTCGTTATTTGCATCAAATACAATAGCTCTATTTTTTATGGACATTGATGGCAAAACAATAGTAGTTACATGCAGATTATTATGGTCACACACCTTTATTTCTAATAATTTCAGCCTATTTTTAATGGTGAATTTAGAAACTAACTTCTCGTCCATTGTTTTTAATTGATAAGTAATTGGAAAGAACATACCAGTTTTTAAAATATTTAATGTCGATAGTTTCCTTCGAAAAGGCTGTTCTTCAGTAGGGTTGATTTTATATAAGCGTTCACCTGTACTGGATACTAAATAAGTTTGAGGGATTAGTGAAACATCTCGTTGAAAATTGAGTTCTTGAACCGGAAAATTAGCTGAATAATAATCGCTGTCTATTTTCTTCTCATCCGGCAATTTTTCTGATGCATGTTGAAAGAAAAAAGATGAGCTATACAAAACAAATAACGCAAAACCAATGGCAAAATGATTTTCTAAGTCTTTCCACATAACGTCTCTAAAAACGATCAGTAAAACTATGTATATTCCTAATAAAAGTATCGATCCAAACTTTGTATATTTGGCTGTTTTTTCGTAAATATGCTTCAAAGTATTCACCTCTAATTATCATACGATGAAATAGAGGATAGAGTTTCAAATAATATAGAAAATACAATTACAATATGATCAAAAAAACCGTAAAGACTATAAACCTAAAGTCTTTACGGGGGGTCATTGTTTCTCTAACGCTCTTCCAAATAGCTTACCGATAAAATACCACAGAATATATATACCTACTACAATACATACAAAGTACAGGACACTTTCCGTTTTTTCCGGTAGACCCATAGGTTCTAAGAAAATTTGAATTGTAACTAACACATAAATGATAGCAGCAATACCTGCTAGTAATACGATACCGATAATAGATAGCTGGGAATAAGTTAGTTGTTTAATATGGTGACGATGTTTCGTTAATTCCAAAAGAACGACGAGTATTATTGCTGTGAAAGTGATAGTAACTTCTTGTAGATAAATCGAATTGATTAAATATAAGACGAGCAGCGTAATCATCAGATATTTGTATAGTTCATCAATTTGTTTTAGCACTTAGCCACTTCCTACTCTTTTAGTATTTCATTTCTAAGCGTTGTTTTCGATGAGCACGTCTAGCAGGTCCTGTTTCATAGAGACGTTTTTCAGCTTCAGTTTCTGGATGTATGCCTGGTACTGGTACAGGCTTCCCATTATCATCAACTGCGACCATCGTTACATAAGATTCTGTTGTTAGTTTCTCTTCCCCAGTAATTAGGTTTGTTGATGTTACTCGAACATAAACCTCCATCGAAGAACGCCCCGCATTAGAAACAACTGCTTCTAACTCTAGTACATCTCCTACCTTTGCAGATGAAAGAAAGTCTACAGAATCAATAGAAGCTGTAACTACAGCACCTTGTGCATGTTTCATAGAAGATATGGCTGCAATCTCATCGATAAATGCCAACACTCTTCCACCAAAAATTGTTTCGTGATGATTTGTATCCGGGGGTAATATTAAATGTGTTTGAATAGTTCTTGACTGACTCATTGGATTGGTGTTCATTATTCTAACTCCTCTTATATAGATAGTCTATGTTTAGTATAGCATGTTCATTAATCCGAGCCAGAATTTGATGCTGCTGCAGCACTAGTGGCGGCAATAGTAGAAATCATAATAGCTTGTTGAGCCTGTAATATAAGCTCTAGCGAAGTTGCCATGGAAATCGCTGCAGTTGCATACGCCTCCTTTGAAGATCTTAAGGACAATCCAAAAGCAATAGGGAGCGCTGAGTCTTTATACCATGAAAATAATTTCATACTTGCAATGGATTCATAGTTTGCTACAATCTGGTTCAATTGTTCCTCCCCTAATTTTAAAGCTGCCATAAATCCTATAATCGGATATTGTGCCTGAGAAGTTTTTATTTTGACGCTTTTTAATCCGTCTCGGATAATTACTGCTCTGCCCACCATATTTTCTTCATACTCTGGGTTGGAATACGTAAGGACCTGGGACATCCACTGTAGTTCATTTCCGGAATAGAATTTATGTTGCTTTAACTCTTTGTAATAGCGGTTCATCGTTTCAGCTCGAACAGCCGTATCGCCTTCCATTTTGCCCAAGAACATTGCATATGGATAATCATCTGTAGATGTTAGAAAGCGATGATGTGCCTTCATGTCATCCATTAATTTTTGTGCCATTTTCATTTCAAATGGCCATTGATCTTTTTGCTCCGACATCATGAGTGCTGCCAAATACGTATAGCTATTCACTTTAAAACCAAACTGTTTTAAGGCATCCGCTTTTTCCATTAACAGATTTACGGCCTGTTCTGGTTCTGCCCCTGAAACATCTAATGTGGCAACAAATAAAGGATTTAGGTGGGAGCGTAAAGCAGAGAAGATTCCTGCTCTCTTTTTCAAATGACTCGCTACCTCCCGATATCTACTTTCATCAAAATCCTTCTCTAAAGTTACATAGTACCCTGCAAGTGACAAGGTTATTCGTTTATCCACGGCCCAACCTAATGTTTTTTTCAATTCATTAAATGTTTGTTCTAACTTTTTTTCAACGCTCATTTTATCACTCCTTTCCTAATTTACGCTATTACTCTAATTTAGTTTCAACTTTTGTTATAATTAATACAATAAGAAAAGTAGGTGTCTATAATGCGTATTAATAAATTTCTAAGTGAAGCAGGGATCATTTCTAGACGAGGTGCGGACAAGTGGATCACTGATGGAAGAGTCATGATTAACGGGAAAACGGCAGAACTCGGCAGTAAAGTAGAAGCTGGAGATGATGTACGAGTAGATGGTGAGCAAATTGTTGTTGAACAACCACTTGTGTACCTAGTATTAAATAAGCCTGTAGGAATAACTAGTACAACAGAAAGTCATATAAAAGGAAATATTATAGATTACGTAAACCATCCACTTCGTATCTTCCACATTGGTCGTTTAGACAAAGATTCTGATGGTTTAATATTACTAACAAATGATGGAGATATAGTAAATGAAATACTTCGTGCAGAAAACCACCATGAGAAAGAGTATGTTGTGACAGTCAATGAGAAAATTACTGATACATTTATAGAGAATATGGCTACAGGAGTAAATATACTAGGTACCAAAACACTGCCTTGTAAAGTTAAAAAAATTGGACCAAAAACATTCAATATAATCTTAACCCAAGGTTTAAATCGTCAGATCCGAAGAATGTGTTCCGCTTTAGGTTTTACAGTGAAAAGACTACAACGAATTCGAATTATGAACATTTCGATTGAAAGTCTTCCTATTGGCGAATGGAGAGAACTTACACCTACTGAAAAAGCGCAACTATTTAAGACGCTTAACTATTCGCCAAAACGGTAATAGTACATCAGGAGGTGAAAATATGTTAGCTCTTAAAAATACCGAGAACTTAACTGGAGCACTTATAAGCGGTGATTATTGGGATTTAGATGAACTTTGTACTGCACTACATCGTTTAACAGGGAAAGAATCACGTTACCTCGATTGGCAAGGTGCTCGCATGCGTCTGTTAAGTATTATGCACGATCTAAGAAATGCTTACCAGGGAAACAGTAATGTAGAAACTGTTGGCAACGGGTTGAAGAAAGATACGATGAAAAATCACGATTTTATCGCATCACAGAACAATATTTATTTTTCAACAGAGATACTATGGCCAGAGCTTATATTTACTTTAGTTGCAATCAACGATTTTATCAATCTTCATCAAAAATACGAACAGGCTACAGATTTAGAAATTCATATAGTGAATGCTCGTAAGTTTCAAGCACTTATTGCAGAGGGTCTGAAAGAGAATATGTCAGAAGAATCATATACCTTTATTATGCAACAGGTGCTAAGCTCTAATGCAAATGCAGAAGAGTATGCCATTCAATACATCGACTTACTTAATATTTCCTATATCGATATGTCTAGGGACCGACGTATTCAATCTTTTGAATCAATTGTACACAATATTGTCGTCCAATCGAAAGACTATAGTAGTTTTAAAAATAAAATTTTAACAGAGACAAACAAAACTAAAAGTACAATACATGACTTCCGTATGAACATAGAATATCCAGAGTATATTGAATGGTAGACTTATAGTTGTATAACAAAAAAGCAGTCCCAAAAATAAACTGTACCCTTTGTAAAGGACATTTTGAAAAAGGTTAGGCAACTTGTTGAAGCTGCTGTCTGTATTTTGCAGGCGGCAGCTTTTTTAAATTCCATTGGCCTCTATAATAATTGTAATATATCATATAACACTTCACTTCTTGTTTTACTTCTTCTAATGTTTCGCATTCTTTTATATTTGTTTCATCTTTAAAATGCCCAAAGAATGATTCTTGTGGAGCATTGTCCCAACAGTTTCCACGGCGTGACATTGACTGTCCAAGATTCATCTTTTTCACTAATTTTTGATAGGTCGGATTTGTGTAATGAAATCCCTGATCCGAATGAATAAAGGCATCATTTCGAATATGTGAATGACGACGTCTTAATTGGTGAAGTGTATCTAATGCGATGTCTAATGTAATTTTATCTGAGACTTCATACGCTAAAATTTCATTCGTCTCTGCGTCTTTAATCGTGGATAAATAAGCACGCTTTCCGCTTCTGTAGTTTAAATATGTGATATCCGTTAATAACACTTTTCCAGCCAACCCTTGTTTAAAGTTGCGCTGCAATTCGTTCGGGCATGTGCGATGTTCTTTTGTTGCTTTCGCCATGCGGCGATAGGGATTCGCTTTTCGAATTGGACAAACAATCTCAAATTTCTTCATAATGCGGCGAATACGTTTTAAGTTATATGTAATCTGGTACTGGTTTTGGAGTGTCATTTTAATTTGGCGTGCTCCTTTTTTGCGTCCTCGGAAATGATACGCCTTTAAAATGATGTTTTTCACCACCTCGTCCGAACCGCCTTTAATTGCACGTTTTTGAATGGATTTTTCATCAAAGTAATTGTAGAAACCTGATCGAGATACATCCATTACCTCGCAAAGATAACTTACCATACGCTTTAACTCATACTTTTTAATAATCTGGTTAATGAGTTCGAATTTTAATTCTGGCGCAATTTTTATTTCTTCTTCACCATCTGCCTTTCGAGTAAATCGAGCTTTTTTAGGAGTTCGTTCTCTGCCTCAAGTAATCGAGTCTTCGCTTCTAATCGTGCATACTTTTCCTCGAGACTTAGTTCTCGTTCAAGTGGGCGACCAGAACTATATTTCCGAGAATCTTCTAACCCAGTAATTCCTTGGTTTTGGTATGCTGTTTTCCATCGAGCTGCCGCTTTATGAATGCGTGTCATCCCCATCATTTCGATATCAAATCCTGCATCTTCAAAAATTTCACGCGGAAACTTCCCAAATTCATTTTCAGTAATAAATAATCGTTTAAATTCATCTGTGTACGTAATCGCTTTATTGCTTACAGCTTTTACATATGGATTCTTTTTTAGTTCTTTTTGTTGGTTAGGTGTTAAATAATTTTTAGTCATAATTTATCGCTCCGAATACTGTTTTTTTCATTATAAACAAAAAGACCCTATAAGATGACCTTTTTTAAAGTGTCTATCTTATAGGGTACAGTTTAAAATGGGACTGCTTTTCTTTACTTTATGAGTTTCCAGCAACTCGCTTTTCGAGCGGTTGGAATAGTTTCTTTTTATCAACATTTGGACGAATGACTTCTAGTTGCTCTAGTGCAAGTTTTGCACCATAATCCATTCCTTGGCAACCAGCTAATAACAGTAAGTCTCCATCTGCAACGTCGTATAGACTATGGTTAATCGCTTCCGGTAACTCCTCGTAAAGTTGAACTTCGATCCCTGCTTCCTCCATAACTTCCTGGAATACTGCAAGCTCACTTTCCGAAACGATATCCTTTTGCGTCACATGGGAACGACTTAATGTAGTAATTACTTCATGGATACCAAGTTTTGGTGCCCATTTAGCAATGGTCTCTGCATTTTCTCTGTTCACCGTTACCCCACGATCACCGCGAATAGCATAGACAAGCTTGATACGTTTAAAGTCCATCTTTTCTAATGTACCTAACGTAATATCTATATTCCCACTGTTAGCAAAGTGGTCATCAATAATTTTAAAATCATCTTCAAAAATAATTTCAAAACGACGTTCTACCCCTACAAACTCCGCCAAACTCTTTTGGATAGTAGCAACTGGCACCTCACATAATAGCCCAATCACAATACTGACCATTGAATTATATACCGAGTGGAAACCAGGAGTAGAAAGTTCAACTGTAAAACTTTGCCGTGGTATAACGAGATCCTGTGTCACTAAATCCTGTCGAATTTCTACTGTAAACTTTGCTCTACCAGTTGATAGGTCTAAGTTTGTACAAATGACATCTGCAGATTGCTCTTCGACTCCAATGGTGATAACCTTCGCTTTTGTTCTATTCACAAGTGAAGCTGAATATGAATCATCTAAGTTCAAAATAGCAACTTTATCAGCACCAGCATTTCGAATAAGACTAGACTTATGATTAAAATAATTTTCAAAAGACGAGTGCAGATCAATATGCTCACGGCTAATATTATTTAGTGTAACAATATCAAAATCCACACAGCCTACGCGATTTAGTTCTAAAGCAGATGAGGAAACTTCCATTGTTGCATGACTTACATTTTCATCCACCATTTGTGCATAAAAACGTTGTAAATCTAGAGATTCTGGAGTTGTTAGTTCAGAAGGCTCTGCATAATCTCCTATTTTCACTACTACTGTTCCCATAAGCCCCGTTTTCAAGCCATGGTTTTCTAAAATTGCATTTGTCATAAATGAAGTTGACGTCTTTCCGTTAGTCGCTGTAATCCCAATCGTTTTCAACTTACGAGTAGGGTGATTATAGAAAGCATCAGCAAGTGTAGCAAGGGCCACTCGTCCATTCTCAACTTTATATTGAGGTACTTCAATACCATCAATAAATTCTTCTACTACTAAAGCAACTGCACCATTGCCAACAGCTTGTCCTGCAAATTGGTGTCCATCTACTTTAAAGCCTTTTATACATACAAACACCTGCCCTTTTTCCACTTTGCGCGAATTATAGGCAAGTCCCGTTATTTCAATAGGTCCAGCATTTTTAGTTTCTAAAACAGGTATATGCTTCATTAAATTTGTAATTTCCATCAAACAGCCACCTTTTATAGTAAATCTTCTCCATCAGTTTACCTCAATTACGATAAGAATTAAACTCATATAATATAGAGTCAATTTATAAATACTTGTATTAGTTAAAAACACGAATATTTACGCTATATAACAATTTTTTTACTTTTTAAAAGTCAATCCTGTTGATTGGAGCGGAGGGCTGCGACTCTAGAGGGAATAGCGCGAGCTGTGAGCCCCGTTGGAACGTATAACAGGGACCCAGCTAAGTGCACCACACCGGTTACTATGGTCTCCCACAAGCTGTTCACACGGTAGACGTCAACTTGTGGGCTTGTTATTAAAAACAAAAACCAAGAAGCACACGGCTTCTCGGTTTTTGTTTATATAATGTCGTTATAATGCTCTTTACAAAATGCAAGAACTATTGCTTCTTCTTCCTCTTCTAAGCCGAAATCTAAAACTTTACCGTTGCTTCGGTTTAAAAAATGATATTGTACAATGCGTGCTTCGCTTTCTTCTATCACTAGAATCACACGTAAATCTAATGAATTACTCTCATCAAAAAGTTCATCATCTTCTGGCACTTCTATTCCAAGCAAAAATTCAAAGCGATCGCCTGTTATGATTCCTGTTGGATCGTTTAACTTATCAACCTCGTAGGATGTTATTTTCAAAAAGTCCACCTCCGTACCTATAGTTTATCATTTTTAATAGATAATAATCTATTTTCGTTATTATTGATATAATATGCTTAATAGCCATAAACTAAGGAGTGGAAAAATGCGTCTAAATCCTGAAAAGTTAATTTATATTTTAGTTCCTTTATATCTTTTACTATTAGTGTTCGGAAAAAATATAAATGAAGTAGTTTACTCTATACTTTCCTTTGTCTTGGGAATCTCTATGCTTTATTTAGCTTATAAACTCCTAAAAAAACAACGAAAAGAGCGTAAATAGGATTAGTCCTGCTCAAATTTTAGCAGGATTTTTCCACTTCAAGTAACATTGCGTAAGCTCCTTTAGATTTGTTGGAACAGACTGCAAGTACTAAGTCATTAGACGGATAGTAGGCTGAGTGAAAACTCACTCCTGGGTCATATCCCATAACATGGTATTTATAGACTTCTTTTTCTTGCTTCTCAATCCAAACCCCGTACCCATAATAACTATTCTCTTCCTCTTGAACATGCGGAGTCAGTAGTATGTTTTTATCTTTTAATAAATTACCTTGTATAAGAGTTTCCCAAAATAACACCATATCCTCAGCAGTGACAAATGCTCCGCCATCTGATCCACCCTGTATGGGAAGGGAATACATATTCGTTTTCCACTTTCCATCTTCGAAATCTATGTAACCAATTGCCGTTTTTGCAGGTAATGCATCTAATGCAAAATAACCTGAGTTCTTCATCTCTGCTTTATCTAAAATATTCTGTTGAACATATTCAGTAAATAGCATTCCACTTACTTTTTCTACGATCAAACCGAGAACTATATATCCCGCATTATTATAAGAAAACTTTTCTCCAGGGATAAACTTCTGCTTCTCCTGTTGAAATAAAGGTAAAAAATCATACAGTCGACGAATATGGTACATCGGAGTTTTTATCCATAACTCTTCAAAGTCATCCATTACTTCCTCATCAAAATAATCAGGAATACCTGAAGTATGCGTTAATAAATGATGGACTGTTACATCTTCATGGAAATGCGGAAAAGAGATATCTAATACATCTTTTAATAGGGAATCAAAACTCAGTTTGTCTTCTTCCACCAGTTGCACAATCGCAACTGCGGTGAAAATTTTGCACCCCGAAGCAATACCAAAGCGAGTATCCTTCTCATTTAAAATGGTTTCCGCACGATTAGCGTATCCAAAACTAGACTGTACTTGCACCAATTCTCTTTGTTTGACAAAGATAGATCCTGAAAATTGATTTTCCGTTTGAATATTTTCTAATTGATTCGTTAAATTACTCATAACAAAACACCCCTATTTTGTATATTGGTCTATCCAATTGGTCGTTGTATTTTTCATTAGCGGTTGTTGAACTTTCTCTTTAAATACAGCAGGATCTATTAAGATATCAAAGTCTGATCCAAACCATCGTTCCACGTTCTCCCTTGTTATCAAATAGGATTGGTCTGAAAAACGCATATTAATTACTTCTAGATTCTTTATCAAAACAAAAGCTGCAGTTGAATTGTATATAACCGACTTCTCATCACTACTAGTATTGTACTTTACAATAGATGTGAATGTATCTGGTTCCAATTCTACTATATCTCTGTGATTAGAAAGTGGAAGATTATTAAATAGATTTGTGATATTAGAATTATTACCCATATATTCATTTTCGTAGGCAAGTACTTTTTTAAAGTTATGAGTCTCTATAGAGAGTTGTTCCACATCTTCCTGCTCTACTTGTTTCTGATTATTGCTTAGCACATAAACTACACCTAGCAATAATATTAAAGCAATTGCAATAACTAATCCGATTGTCTTCTGCAAATATTTCACCCCTGACACTTACTAACTCATTAGACTTACGCGATTAATCAGAACTTATCCACATTCTTTATCTACTAAAAGCTCTTCCAGCAAGTTATCCACATGTGGGTAACTTGCTGGAAGAATCTATATTCATACAGCTGTGGATTAAATTTTACTCATTGTATCGTTAATCTACCTTCGACACTCACTTGAATTGTTTTTCCAGCTTCTAGCACAATTTCTAATGGAGAAGTTTCACTGACTTTTTTAGAAAAATACCATCGCCGCTTTGGAGGAACTAATAAAATAAACGTATCTTTTTTTCCTAAAAAGTTTAACTCATCTGGTTCAATTTGGAAATGACCTGAAATAGGAATACCAATTTCTTGTAGCTTCTCTCCTGCTTCTTCTACAAATGGGGTAGTAATACTTACCTCACTTAGATTTAAAAATGACTCAATGCTGAAGTCACTCCATTTATCTACATTTCGTCTAGCAATAAGTTCAATGACGTTCCCCGCAGGATCCTCAAAGTAAAATGCATCTGCTTCAAATCGAGCATAATATATTTCATCAACTGCTGCTTCTCTATTTAGTATTATTCTTTCTTTTGCCCAATGCTTCGCAAGTGTAAACTGATTACCCGGTATATTAATAGCGAAATGATACGAATTCTGTAATTCGGAATGCCGAAAAATAAGCGTCGTAGTTCCAATAGATATTTGAAAATGTTCGTCTGTTGATGCTTCTATAGGAATTTCTAAAACATTTCCATAGAACCCTCGCAATTGTTTTAATTGATTCGTATATAGAGATACCTTCTTAAACATGTTTTCCCCTCCATTACTTAACGTCAATCAGTTCAAAACGCTCGCAAACAAGTAGCATGTCTTCTGAAAATATCCTACCTACACCCTTTAACTCGTTTGTGAAAAATTCGATATGTACCTTCCGCCAATGTTCGTAGGAGCGATCACCTTCTCCTTCCGCATAAGCAAAGTCCGAGGGTACTTCGTTCATAGGCATTATTTTCACGTCGGACGTGCGTATTATACAAACAGGTTCATCCTTACTATTAAGCACAACACTATAATCATCCGCCTTTGGAAATGGCTCTTTCTCTAATTCATAAAGTAGATGTAACGAGCATGTAGCGGATTTTACTCCATTCTTTACTAGCTGAGCCAGTTCATCTGGGATTCCACCAAACTGCCAAGAAGTTACCGATAATGGTGTTTCTTTTCCTTTCCAATAAGTATCCCAATACTTTTGCGCTAATTTATTCATATATAAAACCTCATTCAACTTTTATTTTTTTCGTTAAATTCAGTATATTAAACTATTTCCATAATTACTATTGCAACTTGGTGGATTTATACTTACAACGTATGCTATAACAATAACACTGCAACTAATTGATCATGATTTCATTATGATTGTATGTATTTTACTTCAATAGAATGCTCGAACTATCCACTTACAAAGGAGCTCATACAAATGACGAACAAACTCTATTATGATGATTCTAGAATTCAATCCTTTCAAGCGAAAGTAATAGAACAACAAGCTGATTATGTTGTACTTTCCGATACCGCCTTTTACCCTACTGGAGGTGGGCAGCCGCATGATCTCGGTCTATTAAACGGTATCGAAGTGACAAATGTAGAAGTATTAAACGGTGAAATAAGACATTTTCTTTCTTATCCTTTACCTGAAAATACGACGGATGTAAATGGGCAGATTAACTGGGAGCGACGTTTCGATCATATGCAGCAGCATGCTGGACAGCATATTCTATCAGCAGCCTTTGAACAATTATATGGATACCAAACGATTAGCTTTCATCTAGGGAAAGATATAGTCACGATTGACTTAAATATCACAGAAGTGTCCGAACAACAATTAACGGAAGCGCAACAACTTGCAAATCAAATCATTCTCGAAGATCGTCTTATTAAGACAAAATGGGTAACGGAAGAGGAATTATCCAATTATAATCTGCGTAAAGAGACATCTTTAAAAGAAAATATTAGACTCGTCATAATTCCCGACTTCGATTACAATGCGTGTGGTGGAACTCATCCAACATCAACAGCACAAGTACGTGCCATCAAAATTCTGCAAACAGAGAGACAGAAGAAGATTGTTCGAGTGGAATTTATTTGTGGAGAAAGGATTATTACGCATTTACATAGAAAGCATAAGGTACTAACAAACTTAGTTAGCACATTAAGTACTCCTGAAGATAAAATAATGAATGCAACAAAAAATCTCTTAGAGCAAAATTCAAGACTCGCAAAACAAGTAGCAGATTTATCAAATTCTCTTTTAACATATGAAGCACAAGAGTTAAGAGAAAATGCTGATGGAAATACAATCACTTGCATATTTGAAAATAGATCCATGCAGGAGCTTCAAAAACTTGCAAAATTAGTAATTAATGATATGCCAAACGCAATATGTATTTTGGTTTCAAATAATGAGGACAAATTACAAATCATTGCTGTAAGAGGAAACTATGTAGAACAAAGTATGAAAGAGTTAATTGCGCTTGTCCTTCCATATATCAATGGAAAGGGTGGCGGCAATGAGCGAATGGCTCAAGGTGGTGGAGAGAAAATTTTAACAAGTGAGCAGTTAATTGAAAAGGTAATATCCTATATCTGATAGGCACCGTTCCACAAATATCCTCCTTACATATACTAAGTTGATTACTTTATGAAAGGAGGATTTAACAATGAACAATCAATTTCCTTTTCCACAAGATTCAGGAGGTCCTCAAGGTTTCCCTTCAATTGAAGGTCAACAATTCGGAAATCAACTGTTTCCTGGAAGCATGATGCCTCCATTCGGACAACAACAGTTTCCTGGGAATATGTTCCCTCCATTCGGGCAACAGGGGCCATCATTTCCTCCTAGTTTCCCACCAGGTGGGCAACAGGGTGGACAACAAGGAGCTCCAACTAGTCCCCCACCTTCTTTCGTTCCACAAAGACAAAGCGTTGGAGTATTTGCTGTAGATCCTGGCTCTATACGTGGATGCTTGTTCCGCTTTACTTATGTATGGTTGAATAATGGCAATGCTTTTTGGCTTTACCCAACACATGTCGGAAGAAGATCTATTGCAGGTTTTAGATGGAACGGATTCCGGTGGTCTTATTACGGAACCGACTTAGAGAGAATTTCCTCTTTTCAATGTTTTTAATACGGTGAATCTACCGAGCATACTGCTCGGTTTTTTTATTTTAGGAATTTTAAAAACAATGGTATTTCTCGTATAACGCATGTAAATACTCTTTACAAATGTTATTATACAAAGTAAAATATACTTAGCTAGCTAAATAAAATGCATTTACATTAAAGGAGTGCTACAGTCGATGAATCCACTTATTCACGAGCTTTTTCAAAGATCTCGTTTTTTAACACAGGAAGCTAATCATACATTAAAACAGTTTAACTTGTTTACTTCTCAGTGGTCAGTTCTTTACTGTATACAACGACATAAAGAAATGACATTGACACAAATTTGGAAATACTTAAACGTGGAAGCACCTACTATTACAAGAACTGTAAATAGATTAGCTGAGCTTGGCTGGATCGAAATCTGCTCTGGTAAAGATAAACGAGAGAAAATTGTAAAACTGTCTGAACATGCATTACAGCAGTACCCTGCTATCAAAACAGCTATGATGGAATTTGAGGATCAAATGGTCGCAGGTTTATCCAAAGAAGAAGAAGTTCAGTTGTTTGAACTCCTAAAAAAAATTAGATAAATTAAAACTTCCATTAGTTGGTTTTCACAGGCAGTTCTTTCCAGCGGTCACTTGGGTTGAGCCTTGTAGCGGGAGTATTACTGCCCATCTAAAACGATATAGACAGGAGGAATATTACCTTGAAAGATAAAGAGCCTATATGGACGAAAGCTTTTCTTAGTTTGTTTACTACAAACTTTTCTATTTTCATTATTTTTTACGGACTCGTATCCGCACTTCCACTTTACGCCACTGATGTACTGTCGCGTTCAGACGAAGATGCGGGTTTATTAATGACTATCTTTTTAATTTCCGCAATTCTTACTCGACCTTTTTCTGGCAAGATCTTAGAACTTTTTGGAAAACGAAAGGTATTATGGCTAACTTTGTTCCTGTATTTAATATGTACAGGGCTTTATTATTTTATCGAACCTTTTGAAGCTTTATTAGTACTTCGGTTTGTACAAGGTATTTTCTTTAGTATCGCCACTACGGCGAGTGGTTCCATGGCTGCGGATAATATCCCTATTTCTAGACGTGGTGCTGGACTTGGTTATTTTACTATGTCAACAAATTTAGCGGTTGTTGTCGGTCCGTTAATTGCTTTGACACTCATGCAAAACTTCTCATATGATGCGATGTTTTTATCCTTAACGGTTTTACTACTAATTGGTTCCATTGCTGCATTATTGATACCTGCAGATAACAAGTCCAGAGCTACCGTTCCTAGATCTAAGTTAACGTGGAATGATCTTTTTGAGAAAAAAGCGTTACCTGTTGCATTAATAGCTAGTTTAGTCGCTTTTTCTTATGCTAGTGTACTTTCATACCTCTCTATTTACTCTCAAGAAAAAGGAGTACTTCACTTAACAAGTAGCTTTTTCGCTGTCTTTGCAATCATGATGCTAACTACGCGACCATTTACAGGTCGTATTTTTGATGAAAAAGGACCTAAATATATTGTTATTCCCGGTCTTGTCTCTTTCATGATTGGACTTGCTTTACTTGCTTTTATGAACTCGCCATTCCTTTTCTTACTCTCCGGTGCATTTATAGGATTAGGCTATGGTGCCGTCGTTCCAAGTTTTCAAACACTTGCGATACAGTCTACAAAGACTGAGCGAAGTGGATATGCTACAGCAACATTTTTTACACTTTTTGATACCGGTCTCGCAGTAGGGTCCTACATTCTTGGACTTGTTGCCACTCAGCTCGGCTATCAGAACTTGTATCTATTCTCTATTATTTTCCTTGTTATCGCGCTTGTTCTATTTATATTACGAGTAAAAAAAGTACAACGTCCTATGTAGTAGAGGCGTTGTACTTTTTTGTTGGTAACTTTTTCATCTATTACGTATATATACGCCCTTTATTTGGTAATACTTGTACCATTATAGTATTTCAAGGAGGACAATTAGATGAGAAAACAATTCGTAATTCCACTACTTTTAGCAGTCACGGCACTAGGAGGATGTAATTTCCCTTCTGCAGACGCTGATTTAAAAGATGCAGTGCAGGTTTCAATATTAAACACAGAAGGTAAAGAAGTAGGAAAAGCAACTTTGTCAGAGCATTCAAAAGGAGTGCATATACTATTAAAAGCAGAGGGTCTTACTCCTGGAGTTAAAGCGATTCACTTCCATGAAAAAGCAAGTTGTGAAAAACCTACTTTTGAATCAGCTGGCTCTCACTTTAATCCAACTGGTAAAGAGCATGGTTTTGAAAACCCAAAAGGCTACCATTTAGGAGATTTACCAAACATTGAGGTTGGAGAAGATGGTAAAGTAGAATTGGAGACGGTATCGCCAGCGGTAGTGTTGACTTCGGGAAAAAGTAACTCATTATTAGATACAGATGGTAGCGCCATTATTATTCATGAAAATGCAGATGACTATAAAACCGACCCTTCTGGCAATTCAGGAGGTAGAATTGTTTGTGGAGAAATTAGCAAGTAGTTTGGAGGTATATCATGAGAAAAATTGGCTGGTTACTACTTTTTGTTTTAGCACTTTTCTTTTCTAGACCGTTATGGGAAGAGTATACAGTGGAATACGTTGATCTTTCATTTTTAGAACCAGTAGATGAATGGATTGATTCACTAGAAGTAGAACAATATTTGAATGAAGCAAAAGCGTACTGGATGCAAATAAAAGATGAACCAGCCACCCATATTGCGTCAGATCAAGAAACACTACCAGGAACAGGCATTGAGTTAGACCAAATAAAAATGGGTATGAAAAAAAGTGAGATTGAGAAAATTCATGGTAATGCTAAACGAGTTAGTCTAAATGAATATAATTTAGTATGGCATACTTACCATGAAAACTACCGGAATTTCATGATGGTTTCCTATGATAGTAACAACAGGGTAAACGCTATGTTTACCAATCAACCTTCTGAATCTTCCTTTCTAGGTTTACAAATGAATAGTACTAGAGAAGAGGTACTTTCTCGGTTAGAGGAGCCCATTAAGAAACTGAAAAAAGGTAATATCATCTATCTCCTACCCGACGCTGGTGAATATGATTTGTTTTTAATCGATAATAACTATGTAACATTTTTCTATGATCTTCATGAAAATAATACTATCACTGCCATTCAGGTAGTCGAAAAATCCGTTGAAAAAAACCATGAATCAACTTTTGGAGAGCCCTCCGACGAACTGAAAAAGGGATTTGAATTTCAACTTTTCGACCTCACAAATGCCGCCCGAGTAGTACACGGTCTTTCCGTCCTCTCTTACGATGAAAGTGTGAGCAACACCGCTCGAAAGCATAGTGAGGATATGGCCATTCACAATTATTTTAGTCATGAAAACCTAGAGGGGAAATCTCCGTTTAATCGATTGGAAGAAGATGGGTTGAGCTTTTCCTATGCTGGAGAAAATCTGGCATATGGACAAACTAGTAGTATCTTTGCTCATGAGGGATTGATGAATTCATTAGGGCACCGAAAAAACATTTTAAGTGTCCATTATGAAAATCTTGGCGTCGGTACGGCTTTTGATGAAAAATCAACTCCTTACTACACAGAAAACTTTTTTACAAATTGAGAGGTTGTCCAAAAGTCAGTGCTTACTGATTTCTGTGACAACCTTGTTTTTAAATTTATTTAAAATGCTTCAATGCTTCCCTCTTACTTAAAGGGGCAAGTGTGTGACTTCCTACGAATTCTTGTACTACTTTCGGACGTGTTTTGGCGTATTCTCTTAACACCCAACCAATTGACTTTTGAAGAAAGAACTCTTTAGATGCTGCATGCCGTTCAATGGTCGCAAATAATAGCTCTTCATTCGTTTTCTCCTTGTATTTTAACTGATGTAGAATAGAAGCTCTATTCGTCCACATATTCGATGATTTTGCCCACTCCACCATCACATCTTCACCTTGTTCTCTATTAGACATAACAATATCTCCTACTATCTTAGGTGCGATAGAATCTACACTATCCCACCAAGACTTCGTTTCAATGAGACGTTGACAGTAGGATAAATTCTTTACAGTCAATTGTTGTTTATATTTGCCTAACAATTCAATTGCTATATAATGATATTCTCTTTCCTCTAACTGGAACAAAGCCCATACTTCCTCTTCCATATCTTCGAATGTCGGAAGTTCCATTTCTTTAGTCATCGTTTTGAAAATCATTCGTCGCTCTGGTGTTTTAATACCTAGGAACGGAAAATGGTTTTTCATATACTTACTCATCGGAATTGCATTTTCCTCATTACGATGTGGCTCCATATAATCTTTTACTTTCGCTATTGTCCATTCTTTTTTCACTTGAGATGAAATCCTTTACTTGCTAAAAAGTCAGCCATATGTGGTCTTCTAGGCTTCTCCAGAAAATCAGCCATTGACTTAGTCCAATTTGCTGTTTTTTGATTGGAACCACGGCTTGTATAATATGCTTCCATTGTTTGATCGTACTCTGGTAATAGTACTTCATATTTGGCACTATTATAGCTATTCTCATGCAATATTGCCTCCAATGGAAGGCGAGGTTTCACTTCGTTTTGCTGATCTGGAATACCAAGAGTAATAGCAAATAGAGGAAATACCCCTGTTGGCAAATCAAACAAACGACTAATTGCGGTTGGTTCGTTACGTACCCCACCTATATAACAAATACCAAATCCTTTGGCTTCGGCTGCAATGACTAAATTTTGTGCAAAAAGAGCTACATCAACTGCTCCTACTAACACATTTTCAGTTGTATCTATATCAATATCTGTTTGTTGTAATTTACCCGCCACTTGCAAACGATGAAAATCAGCACATAATAATAATGCCGCTCCAGCAGTTTCAAACTGCTTAGGGTTTTTAGACAATCTACCAAGCTCTTCCTTTTTTTGTTTATCATTTACCCATATAACACTATATGCTTGGACAAAATGAGAACTAGCTGCATGTTGCGCCGTCTCCACAAGCTCAGAAACTTCCTCTTTAGTTAACATGTAATCTTTATATTTTCTGACTGACGAATGCTTTCTTAATAACTCTTGAACCAAGGTTAGAACCCTCTTTCATCGTAAGATTACATATAGTATAACCGATACTTTCATCTGGACGAAATGAAAAGCGAAGTATAGAGCCATTAGCCCTTTACTTCGCTTCATTAATATTATTCTTGTAATTGTTTGTTCTCTTCTGATGTAAATGCTCGGGATCTCGTTAAAAATCGTTTTCCTTCCACACCTTCTAAAGAAAACATTCCTCCCCGACCATCCACCACATCTATAATTAGCTGTGTGTGCTTCCAATAGTCAAACTGACTTTTGTGCATATAAAATGAAACATCACCTATTTTACCAAGAAGTACATCTTGGTCACCAACGATTAAATCGCCATCCGTATAACACATAGGAGAAGAACCATCGCAGCACCCTCCTGATTGATGAAACATAAGAGGTCCGTGCTTACCTTTTAATAGTTCAATGAGTTCTAGTGCAGCGTCTGTAGCAATTACACGTTCAACCATCTACACTCTTCCTTTCTTTTATCCGCATTATCGGTAGGCAGATGAAAGGTTTACTTTATCAAAAGAATCCTTGCTTATTTTCACTATAGCTTACAAGAAGGTTTTTCGTTTGTTGGTAGTGGTTAAGCATCATCAGATGGTTTTCACGACCAATACCAGACATCTTGTATCCACCAAATGCAGCATGTGCTGGATACTGATGATAACAGTTTGTCCATACACGACCAGCTTGAATTTTACGTCCGAATTGATAAGCGGTGTTCATATTACGCGTCCAAATACCGGACCCTAAACCATATAGTGTATCATTAGCAATTTCTAATGCTTCTTCTTTTGTTTTAAACGTTGTTACTGAAACGACTGGTCCAAAAATTTCTTCTTGGAATATACGCATTTTGTTATTTCCTTTGAAGACAGTTGGTTTAATATAGTAACCTTCTGCCAATACTCCGTCTAATTTGTTTTGCTCTCCGCCGATTAAACACTCTGCTCCTTCTTGCTTTCCAATATCTAAGTATGAAAGGATTTTTTCCATTTGTTCATTGGATGCTTGGGCACCCATCATAACAGTTGAATCCAATGGATTCCCTATTTTAATAGCTTCTACACGTGCAATTACTCGTTCGATGAATTTATCATAGATAGATTCTTGAATCAGAACACGCGACGGACAGGTACACACTTCTCCTTGGTTCAATGCGAACATAACGAATCCTTCAACAGCTTTATCTAAAAATGCATCATCTTCATCCATAATGTCTTCGAAGAAAATATTTGGTGATTTTCCTCCAAGCTCTAATGTCACCGGTATTAAATTTTGAGAAGCATATTGCATGATTAAACGACCAGTTGTTGTTTCACCAGTAAATGCAATTTTACTAATACGCGGACTAGATGCTAATGGTTTCCCAGCCTCTAAGCCGAAACCATTTACAATATTCACAACTCCAGGAGGCAAAAGATCTCCAATTAGCTCCATTAGTACTAAAATAGACGCCGGTGTTTGCTCTGCCGGCTTCAAGACCACGCAATTACCTGCTGCAAGTGCTGGTGCCAGCTTCCAAACAGCCATTAGAATCGGGAAATTCCAAGGTATGATTTGTCCTACTACCCCTAGTGGTTCATGGAAATGATACGCAACTGTATCGTTATCAATTTGACTTAAGCCGCCTTCTTGTGCACGAATGGCACCTGCAAAATAACGAAAATGATCAATAGCGAGCGGAATATCGGCATTTAATGTTTCTCTAACTGCTTTTCCGTTATCCCACGTTTCAGCTACTGCTAGTAATTCTAAGTTTTCTTCTATTCTATTTGCAATTTTATTTAATATATTTGCTCTTTCAGCAACTGAAGTGGAACCCCACGCATCTTTTGCTGCATGAGCTGCATCTAAAGCATGCTCAATATCTTCTGAAGTGGAACGAGCAACTTGTGTAAATACTTTACCTGTAACTGGGGTAACATTTTCAAAGTATTGTCCTTTTACCGGGGGTGTCCACTCGCCATTAATATAGTTTTCATACTTGTCCTTAAATGAAACCTTCGAGCCTTCTGTATTCGGAAATGCATAAACCATTTTCTATTTCCTCCCCTTCATATCTATTTAGCACATTCCATATCTTATGCTAGATTCGTTTTATGTATGCGCTTTCAAAACTATTAAAATAAAAAATAGTCTTCATTTCATTTTGACAGACTATACAAAATATTTCAACAATAATAATTTACTGAGAAAATTTATTTTATATTGTTGTTTACTGGACAATTTGCAACGTTTTCATTGTCCGCTACTTGCGTTCATAAGCATTTATTTATGGAATAGGAACTTACTATTCTCTCTTTCTTACAAAGCTTTCCTACTTTCTATATACAGAATTTTTCTATAAAATAAGTATAGGATTACTTTTAGAAAAGAGGAGATTAACATTGAGTGATTTAGCGAGTGAATTGAAACCTGTCAAAACCCCTCACCGTAGCACCCCCAAGAAAGTCGTATTCGTACGTTTACTCATGATTGCCATAGGAGCTATATTAATGGCTATTGGATTAGAATTATTTCTAGTTCCTAATCAGATATTGGACGGTGGCGTTGTAGGCGTATCCATCATCCTGTACCACTTAACTGGAGTCCGTTTAGGGATCTTTATATTTGTCCTGAACATTCCATTCTTTTTCCTCGGATATAAACAAATAGGAAAAACCTTTGCATTATCTACACTATTCGGTATTACCATACTATCGATATGCACTTCTTTCTTACATAATATTGATGCTATCACTCCTGATTTATTACTTGCCACTGTTTTTGGTGGTATTGTTTTAGGCACGGGCGTTGGGCTCGTTATTCGTTATGGAGGCTCTTTAGACGGTTCCGAAATTCTTGCAATTTTATTTAATAAGGCTACCCCATTTTCAGTTGGGGAGATCATCATGATTATAAATCTGGTCATCTTTACAATTGCTGGTTTTGTCTTCACGTGGGAACAAGCAATGTATTCGTTTTTAGCTTATTTTATAGCCTTTAAAACAATAGATATTGTCATTCAAGGATTAGATGAGTCAAAATCAGTCTATATCATTAGTGAAAAGATAGAAGATATCGGTGATGCTATTATGGATCGTTTAGGACGTGGTGTAACCTATTTACATGGTGAAGGTGCTTTTACTGGAGAAAACAAAAAAGTTATCTTTACAGTCATTACACGATTAGAAGAGGCAAAATTAAAGTCTATCGTAGAAGAAATAGATGACCATGCATTTTTAGCAGTCGGCAATATCGCCGAGGTGCGTGGTGGTCGCTTTAAAAAGAAGGATATACATTAAGAAAAACTGAGCTAAACGACATACCCGTCCCTTTAAGGCCAAAACCTGTTTCTATCGTTTTCGAAGGGCCTTGGACAGACGTTTTACTATATTATTACCGAGTGAATTTTTGTGGTATTGGTTATGACGTCCGTCACAACCAATACCACTTTTTACGGTAATCTTATCTTATGGCGTTTTTCTGTCCGTCACCCTTCTATAACTCTTAGAAAGAGGTTATTACGTTTTTGGATAACTAGAGAAATGATACTTTCCAAATGATAGAGCAAGCTCACGAAGATGCAATTTCGTGAGCTATTTCACTTCTATATAGTAAACACTTATTATTTCTCTTTATTTCCACTAGTATAAAAGAAAATCTAGTTTCTCCATAGCCCTTACAGAACAGTGTCCCTAATTCAACAGACAGTTTATCCCGCCATTAACTTTGACCACTCTTATCATCTAAGCGATAGACTGTGCAACATCTTTTCTTGTAGTACTACACATTATATTGATTGTAGTGAAAAGTGGCGACTTCTACGGGATGAGTGAGACAGATAAACCATCACATCGACGCGCAAGCGACGGTGATGGTTCATCTCACACCCTGCGGAACGCGTCCACCTGTAACGAAAATCGAAAGTATCATTCGTTCTTTTAAGTTTCATGAACCCAGTGTTCACGCTATATTATACGAACGCTTTTTCTTTATCAAGCATTGTTCCATTGTTTGCTAAGTTCGCATGGAATGAAAATGCTTTTTCTAAGACATGTGGAGTTTGTCCACCTCTAGTTAATGCTTCTCCATAGTAATCACGTAACTGCTTTTTGTATATTGGATGGACACAGTTATTAATGATCAACTCTGCACGTTCTCTAGGTGCTAAACCGCGAAGGTCTGCATATCCCTGCTCTGTTACTACTACATCTACATCATGCTCTGTGTGATCCACATGAGCTACGAATGGCACTATACTAGAGATGTTACCACCTTTGGCAATGGATTTCGTTACAAAAATAGCTATTCTTGAATTGCGGGCGAAATCCCCTGAACCGCCAATCCCGTTCATCATTTTAGTACCTGAAATATGAGTAGAGTTAACATTTCCATAAATATCAAATTCTAAGGCTGTGTTAATAGAGATAAGTCCTAAACGACGAATAATCTCAGGATGATTCGTAATTTCCTGTGGTCTTAACACTAATTTATCTCGGTACTCTCCAAAGTTACTATATACTTTATCCATCATTTCTTGTGAAAGTGTTATTGAGCATGCAGATGCAAAGTTTACTTTGCCGGCATCTATTAGTTCAAATACAGAATCTTGAAGGACTTCTGAGTAAACTTGTAGTTCTTCGAATTCAGAGTTAATCATGCCACCTAGCACGGCATTAGCAACTGAACCTATACCTGCTTGAAGTGGAGCTAGCTTATTAGTTAATCTACCGGTTTTAACTTCTTCACGAAGGAACGAGATTAAGTGCTGTGCCATTTCCTCTGTTTCATGATCTGGAGGAACAATCGGAGATGGCGAATCGGAATAGTTTGTAAATACGATTCCTTTTACTTTGGACGCATCAAAAGGAATCCCTATTTGACCGATACGATCTTCTACTCTCGTCAAGGGAATCGGTTGTCTGCTTCCTTGCGCAGCTGGTTCATATATATCATGAAGTCCTTTTAACATTTCGGATTGCTCTACGTTAATTTCTATAATTATATTTTTTGCTTGCGAGACGAAGGTTGTGGAATTACCCACAGATGTTGTAGGAATAATCATTCCATCTGAAGTAATTGAAACCGCTTCCACAATTGCGAAATCAATTGTTGGTAATACGCCGGAACGGATTAACTCCGATGTGTGAGACAAATGCTGATCAACAAATAAGTGATCTCCTGCATTAATATGTTTGCGCATAGTTGCATCCGCTTGAAATGGTAACCGTTTATGCACAATTCCTGCAGCAGATAATAATTTATCAATATCAGAACCTACGGAAGCACCGGTAAATATATTCACTTTAAAAGATTCATTCACCGCTCTTTCTACCAATGCAAGTGGAACCGCTTTCGCGTCACCGGCACGTGTAAAACCACTTAACCCTAATGACATACCATGTTCAATCCATGAAGCAGCTTCTTCCGCTCCAACCACTAAACTATGTAAACTAGTATCCTTAACACGATCTAAATTGTTACACATATACGTATCCCCCTCAAAAAACGCGTTTAAATAATTCTACCCTCTTTTGTCACAATTTTATTAAAACTTGTCAAAGACATTTTTTATTTGCCTCAAGCAGAATATTTTTATACTAGAACAGAACAAATTATGCTTTTCGTTTCTTCTACCTCCTTTATCATTAAAATTACAAAAAAACGCTTGAATGACGGAGAAATTACCCCTTATTCAAACGTTTAATATTAAAACCCTAGTAGTTTTCGGAAATAACTTGCATAGGACTGACTGACAGAAATTCTTTCTCCATTTACCATTGCTAATAAAAATGTTGAATGTGTGTCTGGGAAAATCTCTTTAATTTGATGCACATTGACGATAAAAGAACGATGACAACGAATGAACATTTCGCGTGGAAGTCTAAACTCAAAGTCTTGAAGAGAACTAGTGTGGGTTCCTTTAAAAGACTTGGTAACAATATGGGTTTTACGATCTTTCGCTTCAAGATATATCACGTCAGAAAAAGGGATTGGAATCCATCCGTCCTGTGTCTTTATAGTAATCACCGATTTTCCATCTGTAAACGCCGGATAGATAGCTAACACACAGCCTTCTATTTCTCCTTGATTCCAAAAAGGTACTGCCATCCCATGATACGGGACACCAAAAACTTCTCGATTGATAAATTCAGATACTTTTTGTCTATTTTGTATTGCTTTATATGCTAATGTCTCCTCTTTTAATAAATCTCCAGGAGTAATTTTCAAATCAATACGCTTACTAGGGCGATAATATATATACTTTTCCGTATCAGAGACTGCAATAGAAACTTCATCTGAAAATAATTCTCCAACAACATCTAATAAGGCAACTATGGATAAATCCTTCATCCTCCAACTCCCTTCCTATTAGCTTATTCACAAACAACTATTTCGCGTATAAACTGTTGTTTTTTCGTAATACAGCGGTCTTTTATATGTAAACCTACTGTTTCCAATCGATCATCCATCGATTCTATCGTTACAATTACTACTTTTTGGGCAATTCTACGGGCATGCTTTAAAATGGTAAACTGTTCTTCCCAAGATGCATTAGTATACAAATTATAAGGCAAATCTATAATCGCTACGTCATACATCTCTCCAATGTCTTGAATGGCACTCTTTCGAACATCTCCATTCAAACCAAAATAAGCAATATTTTCTCGAGATCCTTCACATACAAGTGGGTTAATATCTCTTCCCACAATATCTATACCCATCGATAATGCTTCAACCAGTACTGTACCAATTCCACAGCAAGGATCAATAGCCCTCACACCTTTCGGATGTGGAACTGCGATATTAGCTACCGCTCTGGCTACTCTTGTACTAAGGGCAGTAGAATACTCACGCGGTTTCTTTATATGATTAAACCAAATAGGCTCACTTTTCGTGTATAACCCGAAATACCAACGATCACCAAATGGAACTATTGCAAACAACTGATCCGGATGATGTAAATCGAAATCACCTTGCATTTCACTTCCAATAGTCCTTTCTATATGAAGTCGTTCCGCATTCTCAATCTTATCAATGCCTTGTCGATCATTTATTTTTAAGAAAATAACTTTATTCGTTTCACCCTCTGAACCGAAATTCGGGGCTTGAGCGATAATTTCCTTTACTGTGTCCCCTTCTGCTAAAACTTCTAATCTTCCTTTCATAAAAGGGCTTCTACTAGGATCTATTTTTACAGGACTCTTTAAAATTTTCATTTCTGTGTCTATATCAAAAAAAGAGCGCATCTCTAGATGACATAGAGAACGCTCGGCCTCATTATACGCGTATGTATATATAAATGCCGATTGTCGGCTGTTGTTTATCAATGTTATTCCCTCCAATAGTACTTCTATTATACCACGGGTAGCTGTTCAAATCATTTTGGTGTAGTGAATAGTAATTCATAATTCAATAGAATATAATACAATTAAGTTTCAGAATTTTTGGTTAAATGGGGGGATGTAGATGAAATGGGACGTCATTGTAGTCGGTGCTGGACTTGCAGGACTAGTTGCTACCGCTGAACTTGCGGAGGCTGGAAAGAAAGTTTTACTGCTAGATCAAGAACCTGAAGCATCACTTGGAGGGCAAGCTTGGTGGTCGTTTGGAGGATTATTTCTAGTAGACTCCCCAGAACAACGAAGATTAGGAATTCATGACTCCTATGATTTGGCTTGGCAGGATTGGTTAGGAACTGCAGGCTTCGATCGTGAAGAGGATGAAGATCACTGGGCAAGAAAATGGGCGGAGGCTTATGTTCGCTTTGCGGCAGAGGAAAAACGAAAATGGCTTCATGCACAAGGTATTCGATTTTTCCCTGTAGTAGGTTGGGCAGAACGCGGAGGCTATCTTGCAGATGGTCACGGGAACTCGGTACCGAGGTTTCATATCGTATGGGGTACAGGGCCAGGTATTGTGAAGCCATTTGAGACTAGAGTTCGAGCTGCCATGTCAAAAGGAAATGTTGAATATAAACCGCGCCACCAGGTAGATGAACTTCTTATGGACAATGGACGAGTTATTGGTGTGAGCGGTTCATTATTGACCCCTAGTTCTGCTGCTCGTGGAGAACCAAGCCCTAGAGATGTGATTGGAAATTTTCAATATGTAGCTAAAGCCGTTATGGTAACAAGTGGTGGAATTGGCGCTAATCATGATTTAGTGAGGGAAAACTGGCCTTCTAGACTTGGCAAACCTCCTAAGCAAATGATTTCTGGAGTTCCGGAGCATGTAGATGGACGTATGCTTGCCATTACAGAGAAGGCTGGAGGACGCTTGGTGAACAAAGATCGTATGTGGCACTATACAGAAGGTATTAAAAATTGGAATCCTATCTGGCCACATCATGGGATACGTATACTCCCAGGTCCATCTTCTATTTGGTTAGATGCCACAGGACAGCGTTTTTCTGCTCCTAACTTTCCTGGTTTCGATACATTAGGAACACTTGAGGCTATTCAAAAAACTGGATATGATTACTCTTGGTTTATACTTACAGAGAAAATTATTGAAAAAGAATTTGCACTTTCTGGATCAGAGCAAAATCCAGATTTAACCGAAAAGAGTATTAAACAAGTACTGAAGCGAATTTTACCAGGACCTACTGCCCCAGTAAAAGCTTTCATGGAAAAAGGAGAAGACTTCGTCGTATCCGACAATTTAGCCAACCTTGTAGATGGGATGAATAAAATTACCGGGGACAATCTATTAAATTTGGAGCATATTGAGAGACAACTAGTCGCTAGAGATCGTGAAATGGATAATAAATTTACAAAAGATCTTCAAATTACTGCCCTTAGAGGTGCTAGAAACTATATAGGGGATAAATTAATACGAGCAGCATCTCCCCATAAACTATTAGACCCTAAAAACGGCCCTTTAATTGCGGTTCGGTTAAATATCGTAACTAGGAAAACATTAGGTGGACTGCAAACCGACTTAGATGGTCGAGTACTAAATGAAAATGGAATTCCCGTACCTGGTCTTTATGCAGCAGGTGAAGTAACCGGGTTTGGCGGAGGCGGAGTTCATGGATATCGCTCTTTAGAAGGGACCTTTTTAGGAGGTTGTATCTTTACAGGAAGAGAAGCTGGAAGAGCACTGGTTCGCAGATTAAATCAAAATTAATAAGAAAACTATTCTGATTGAGGATTTGAAATATTTACAAAAAAAGTATGAAGGATTCCAAAACTCATTACTTAAAAGACGACATGATTAGTATAGTCATGTCGTCTTTTATTGTTTTTATATATTACCGCTCTTCCTCACTGTAAGTAGTTATATATTTCTTCCCCAATTTGAGAAAGAATTCGCTTCGATATTAAATCGTCTTCATCTTTTGATAAAACCGTTGCGACAAACTCTCGGTCACCTACATAAAAAATTCCAACGTCGTGACGAGTTCCCGGAATCCACCCTGTCTTATTAGCTAACTCCCATGGTGCCTTTCCATGATCAAAATCAGAATATGGAGAAGGTAATTTCTCTGGCAAACAATCACGTACTTGTTGTTTTTTCATGACATCTACCATTTGGTCACTAGCTTTATTACTCACTAATCCCCCTATAGCCATCCCATGTAAAAGGACACTAATGTCCACAGCTGCTATGCAATTAGCACCTTTCGGATTAGGCTTACTCAACATAAGCTTGTTAAGAAAAGTACTATATACCATACCAACTTCTTTCATCGTATTTTGGATACTTTCTACTCCTACCAGGTCGATTAATAGATTTGTTGCTGTATTATCACTTTGGATAATCATCAGCATAATAATGTCTTTAAGAGGTAACGATGAGCCCGGAGTAAAATGTTGAATTACACCTGAGCCTCCCACATAATCTTGTTCATCAAGGATTATTAAATCGGTGAGAGCTAAATCTCCCCGTTCCACTGCACTATATACCGAGGCCATTATAGGTAACTTAATAACACTTGCCGCATAAAAAAGCTCCTGTTCGTTATGCTCCCATTTCTCCCCTGAATTCAAATCCTCTAAAACGATTCCCCAAGTCCCTTTTGACGGTACAATCAATTTCTCAATCCTACTTACAAGCTTTTCCAAAATACATCCCCCTATAATAAATCAATTTGTTTTATTATAGATCACAGTTACTTATTTGAATATTACAACAAATAGAAAAAGTGAACCGAATTGCATCAGTTCACTTTTATGGTGTCTTATAAATCTTGATAATCTCTTTGATATTTACCGCCGTCTTTTACTTCTGAATGATATAGAGCCTTTAAAGCAAAGCTTTTCTCTAAATCATGCTCCTTCATAACCTCTTTTAACCGCTTGCTTAATTCTGGGCTATATTTTACTAACTCTTCCATTTTAGATTTCGAATATTGCATATTGTATTCCTTCTTCCTTCGTTGTTTAGTCTTCCTAGTATAGCACTGAACAGGTTGTTTCACCGTAATTTGTTATAATTAAGTTCAGAGGTGAGAACATGCATAAAACCATTGGAATTCTTGCACATGTAGATGCTGGAAAGACTACTTTTTCAGAGCAGCTGCTTTACCATACAAATACAATAAGACAACGAGGAAGAGTTGACCACCAAGACTCGTTTCTTGATAGTCATACAATAGAAAAAAATAGAGGAATTACTATCTTTGCTGACCAAGGAATCTTTACTCACAATAATTCTACGTACAATATTATCGATACTCCCGGGCATGTAGATTTTTCTCCAGAAATGGAGCGTGCTATTCAAGTAATGGACTATGCCATTATTCTTATTAGTGCAGTAGACGGCATTGAGGGTCATACAGAAACTGTCTGGCAATTACTGCGTAAACACAAAGTACCAACTTTTTTCTTTATCAATAAAACTGACTATGAAGGGACTGACCCAGCAAGTATTCTTGCTGAAATACGTGACACCTTATCGGAGGACGTATGCGATATAACAAATACTTTCGACGAAGAACTAATTGAATTTATTGCGGAGCGAGATGAGACCTTATTAGAAACGTATATGGACAGCGGATTTGATAAGGACTTATGGACAAAAGCGCTTCAGCAAATGATAAAAGAAAATAAAGTCTTCGCATGTGCCAGTGGCTCCGCATTAAAGGATTTTGGAATAATAGAGTTTTTAGACAAACTAGATTTATTAACTACAACCTCCTATAAAGCAGACGATGCATTTGCAGCGCAAGTTTATAAAATTCGACATGATGAAAGTGGAAACCGTGTTACCTTTTTGAAATTAGTTAATGGAACGTTAAAAGTCCGTGATAGTGTAACCTACAACGAACAAACCGAAAAAATAACACAAGTTCGGTTGTATAGTGGCAAAAAGTTTAAAACCATAGATCAGGCTATAGCAGGTGAACTAGTTGCTGTGACAGGCTTAACGAATGCTTCCATTGGGGATGGACTCGGCTCTCTTACACAGAAAACTGCGTTCGATATGATTCCCACGTTAAAATCTAAAGTTCTCTTTGGTACTTCTATCCATGTAAAGGAAGTATTGCGTAGCTTTAAACTATTAGATGCAGAAGATCCCTCTCTACGTGTATTTTGGGATGAGTATTTTCAAGAAATACATGTCCATGTAATGGGAGTTATCCAGCTAGAAGTACTCGAACAAATAGTTTTGGAACGATTTGGTTTTCACGTATCTTTTGGTGAGCCTAAAATTTTATATAAAGAGACTATTGATAACTCCGTTCGAGGATATGGTCATTTCGAACCTTTAAAACATTATGCTGAAGTGCATTTATTAATCGAGCCTGCTGCCAGAAACAGTGGAATTACCTTTGCAAATGTTTGTCATGCGAATGATTTATCGATAGGCCATCAAAATCTAGTTAGCCATCACCTTTTCGAAAGAGAACATCATGGTTTACTAACAGGATCCTCCTTAACAGATGTGAAAATTACTTTGCTAACTGGTCGCGGACATAACGAGCATACGCATGGTGGTGACTTTAGAGAAGCCACGTACCGTGCACTTCGACAAGGATTAGAAAAAGCTGAAAACATCTTACTTGAGCCATTTTATGACTTTACGATTAAAGTACATATGGACTTAATAGGCAGAGTATTATCCGATATTCAACAAGCAGCAGGAACCTTTGAACCTCCAGAAAATATTGGAGATAAAGTTCTCGTAAAAGGAAGAGTACCTGTGGCTACATTTATGAAATATAGCACCATTTTTGCTTCATTCACCCACGGCAAAGGATCTCTTAGCTTAGTGTTTGGTGGTTATGATCGTTGTCACAATACACAAGAAATCATTGAAGCACTTGGTTACATTAAAGAAGCAGACCCTGAATATACATCTACTTCTATTTTTTGTGCTAAAGGAAAAGGATATCCCGTCTACTGGGATGAGGCCGAAGCAGCTATGCACTGCCTATAAATTTAAGGAGGAATAGTTCATGATCGCTACAATTCAAAACGAACAGGGAATCTATCTCGCACGATTCGAAAGACAGTTCGATCACTCAGTGGAAACTGTTTGGGAAATGCTAACGGATAATGAGAAATTGAAACAATGGTTTGATGAATTAGAGATAGTCGATTTACGCCAAGATGGTTTAATTCAGTTCGATATGCAGGACGGTTCATACGAGGATATGAAGATTCTGGATTATGAACCACTAAAGACTTTAGTGGTTGAATGGGGCCAGGATATCGCAAGTTTCGAATTATCCTCTTTATCCAATGGTTGCAAATTAGTATTTGTAGAAACAATTTCTACTATAACTGAACATACTCCGAAAGATTTAGCTGGTTGGCATGTTTGTTTAGATGTTATAAAAGCATTGCTAGATGGAAATTCGATTAAGCGTGAAGATGATTGGAAAATCTGGTTCCAGAAATATAAAGAGCTTCTAAATAATTGATAATATAGAAGCCTTTTTAACTTCTGCAAAACTACTAAAGCACTCCTTTTGCTGTCAGAGTGCTTTACTTAATCCAATCGGTAGATTAAAAACCGTTCGTTATTATTTTCTTCGTATAAACCAGGGAGTCGAATCTCCTTGCATAATTCAAATACTGTTTGGATTTCAAGAAAATGACTATATTCTGTGGTTGGATAATAGAGAATGACATCCACTGAACGTGGAAAATCTTCCACCGACCTTAGAATATTATCTATAACCTTTTGAAAAATCTGTAGAGAAAATGGATTAAAAAAATAAAACCGATTATCCTCTTTCTCTATATCATATCCTTCTGCAAATATATGTTCAAACTGAATGGAAGCTCTCGATTTCTTGGCACGCTCCATATAACTAGCTAAGTTCTCCATAGCCTCTTGATAGAGTTGCCCACTCATTTCTACTCCAACCGCTGAGGCATGTAAATGGTGGTAAACGTAAATAGGGAATCTTCCCTTGCCACATCCAAAATCCACAAAACGATCGGTAGATTTCCACTCCTCATATTCGTCAAAAAGAACCTCTAAAGCTGAATACGGTGTTGCTTCATATCTATTGTAATGAGACGATTGATGCTGCCACTCTCTTACACCCTCTGTCTTAATACGTAATAATCTGTCATGTTCTTGTTCTTTCACATGTTACCTCCAGCTTACTTTACTCCAAATACATGCTGTTGAACCCACGCATCTGTTTTCCCTATCTCACCCTCAACATCTTTTAAAAAGTTAACCGTATAGGTCTCACCCTTCATAACAGCTGTCGATATGAAGCTAGGATTCTCTATAGTCATTACTTGTTCACCATTCACATTTTTCTTTAAAACTTCTATTTTAGCAATCCCACCAATATTAGTATACTCATCTTTTTGACCCGAGAAAAAATTTCCTAACGAATAAAACACATGTGTCCGATGACCACTCTCTGAAATAATCAGTTCATAAGGTTGAATAACATGAGGGTGATGACCAAATATAATATCTCCACCTGCATCTGCAATCGACTGTGCAAGCTTTTTCTGCGTATCATTAGCCTCAAGGTTATATTCTGCCCCCCAATGGATGCTAACAATAACAAAGTCTACTTTTGCTTTTAACTCTTCAATATCCCCTACAATTCGATTCTCATCTATCTGATTTACTAAATAGCCCTTTCCTTCTGGAGTTTCATGCCCATTTGTTCCATACGTATATCCCAGAAGTCCAAGTGATATATTATCCACTTGGAATATTCGATCGGCCTTTTGATCCTCTACCGATTTATAAGCACCAATATATGGCATTTCTACCTTCTCCATCTGTTGAATTGCTTCTAGAAGACCTTCTTCTCCTTGATCGAGTGTATGATTATTAGCTATCGATAAAACGTCTACACCAACATCTTTTAAGTCTCCAATAATATGTGGAGGACTAGAAAAGTTAGGATAACCAGACACTCCAAATGCTCCACCTGCCGGTAAGGATTCTTGATTTGCTATTAACAAATCAATGGATTTCAATTCATCTAGCACAGGAGAAAAAGAAGGAATAAAACTCATATAATTATAAAGCGGTAAATGTAGTAATACATCTCCAATCATCGCAATCTCTATTTTTTCTTCCCCATAATCCATATAAAATGTCGAAAATTGTTTCCCGTGGAACTCTTTATTAAACTGAGTAGGTTTCTCTATTTGTAGATTAAAGTATAGCAATACTGAAATAACAACGACTAAAAAAGCAGCTAAAGCCTTGATAAATACCACCTCCACTCCAATCATGTACTTCGATTGCGTTACTTATACAAAATAATCTTTATATACTTATAAGGATAATAGCCGCTGTCTATTCTCGGCCCTTTCATAGTATACAAGACAGCCAACATTTCTTATATACAATTATGTTGCTGAAAAATAGCAAAGGAAGGTAAACATGAACTTAGAAAATAGCAAATGGTACAAGTGGCTGCCTAGGAGAGGTCGTCCTTTACGAGTACGAAAAAAAGGAGTTATAAGTAATGCTCAAAAGTCGAGCAACAAAGTAGGAGTTGTGCTCCCGGTGTATAACCAAGAAAGGGAGTATTTATTTGAATGTGTACAGGCTATCGAGAACCAAACTTACCGAAACTTTGAATTAGTAATTGTTATTGATGGGGCAAATGCTCAAACTGTAAAAGCAGTATATGAAGCATCTAAGCTTTTAACATGTAAGTTTTCCATTATTCATCGCGTTTTCAATAAGGGCATAGCTTACTCCTTAAATGAAGGCTTTGAAAAATTGCTTGATTGCCCCCTTTTGACTTGGATATCTAGTGATAATAAACAATGGCCAAACTACCTTGAAAAATTAGTAGAAACGATGAAGAACGCTACTCCCGAAACAGTTTTAGTATATTCGCTTTACCATCCTATTGATGAAAAAGGACTCTCTCGAGATATAAATAACACTTGGTATCAAGCACTCAATGAGATGATGAAGCGGCCAAAAGAAGAAATTATGTTAACTTGTTTTATTGGTGCTTCCTTCCTCTTTACTAGAGAAGCATATGAACAAGCAGATGGCTATGACCCTAAATATGGACTAGTTTCTGACTACGAATTTTGGATTAGATTAATGCCTCTCGGTGAATTTTTATTCTTGCCAGAACCTCTTATGGATTATCGTCTAAATGGTAAACATTCGCTAACGACGATAACAGCCTCTGAAGAGTTATTTCTCCAAAGTATGTCTGCAAGTGTAGATCATAGGAGAAAAAATGGTGATAACCCTAAAGTCACCGTAATTATTACGGCCTGTAACCACGAAAAGTATATAAAAGAATGTATACAAAGTGTATTAAGCCAATCATTTTCTAATTTTCACATTGTCGTAATAGATGTAGGTTCAACCGATTTGACTTTAAGTAAAATCTATTCAATGCACGATACTCGAATCATTCCCATTCATATAAGTAAAAGACATAAAGCTGATGCTCTTAATATCGGATTGGAATATGTTCTTGGAGAGTACGTATTAGAATTAGACGGAGATGATTGGATTGATCCCGCTACACTGGAGACCATGGTGAATGAAATGGATTCACTTGCCGAAAATGTAGGTTTGGTCTTTGCAAACAGAAAGATTTGGTTCGAAGAAAACGGTTTTTTACGTGAAGGTTCTATTCACAAGGGACTTAACTATGCAGACAAATATGAAGTATTGGAAAAGTTTCAAACGCATTGCCCAAGAATGTATCGTTACTCCGCACTTAAAGAAATGAATGGTTGGATGTCTACAATTCAAGGAGAACCTCTTTTAGCAGATGATTTTGCAATGTTCTTACGTCTTGCCGAGGACTACAAGCTACACTGGATTGACAAAGACTTATATCATCAGCGTCGACATAACAGCAATATAACTATAAAAGAAAAGGAAATATTAAATAACCAATTCCGTATACTTGCTCAAGAAACATTACTACGTTGGGGGAATCTGTATAAAGCAGATTTTGAAGTAATTGATGGTACTATAACTAAAATCAATTTAGTTCCCACTGGAAAAGAGATGACTAAACAATGAAGTTATTAATTATATTTGGCACTCGTCCAGAGGGTATAAAATTTGCACCAATTATTCAGGAACTAACGAATACGAAAGAAATGGATTGCGTATTGGTAAATACAGGACAGCATCGAGAAATACTCGACCAAGTATTATCACTATTTTCAATTACCCCCCACTACCAATTAAACCTCATGAAACCAAATCAAACATTAGAAGAAATAACATCGGAAATGATAAAAAAAATTGGAGAAGTATATGAGAAGGAAAATCCCGATTTAGTGTTAGTGCTTGGTGACACTGTAACGACTTTCACAGGTGCCTATACAGCTTTCTTACACCGCATTCCAGTCGGTCATATTGAGGCTGGTTTGCGCACATTTAAAATGTACTCTCCTTTTCCAGAGGAAATGTATCGAAAACTTGTCACTAGTCTTAGTAGCTATCACTTTGCCCCAACGGAAAAAAGCAAAAAAAATCTCTTACAAGAAGGTATTCCAGAGAACAGAATTTTCGTAGTAGGGAATCCAGTAATAGATGCACTCCTTGATGTTACTGGTAGACCATATACCTTCCCACCAAGCATACAAAAAATAATAAATAATAATCGACGCATTGTTTTAGTGACTACACATCGACGCGAAAATTTTATAAAACTAGAAGGTATCTACCTAGCTCTCAAACAGTTATTAGAGGATTTCGATGACATAGAAATTATCTTTCCCGTCCATCCTAATCCAAATGTAAGAAAACAAGTACAGAAACATTTATATACAGACAATATTAGCTCTCGTATACATTTAATTGACCCATTGGACTACGAATGCTTCTCTCACCTAATGAAGCATTCCTATCTCATAATTACAGACTCTGGAGGTATACAAGAAGAAGCGCCAGCACTAAATGTTCCAGTGCTAGTTGTCAGGGAAAGCACAGAACGTATTGAAGGAGTGGAAGCCGGAACTTTACAATTGGTAGGGACAGACAAAGAAAAGATTTTATCAGCTACCAGGAAACTACTTGAATATCCAAGTGAATACTTAAAAATGGCCAATACCCTTAATCCTTACGGAGACGGAACCTCAGCAAAACAAATAGGTATCTTATTAAATAAAATAGAAAAGAAGATATGAGTATGGCTACTCATACTTTTTTCTATTTACATATGCAATGAAAGCACGACACAAAAAAGAAAAGCATTTGCTAAGCATGCTTTTCTTTTTTTGATTGTGATCGTCGATTCAGTAAAAACACATACAAAAATGCACCCGCTCCTAGTAATCTCAATCCAGAGCTAATATACATAGAAGAATTCATGCCAATAAGATCTAAGGACCAGATCCCAATCTGTGGCGCAATAAACGCTACGAAGGCTAGAAGCACATTATACGTTGTAATACAGTACGTACGATACCTTTCAGGTGATTGCTCCAACAACAAGTTAAATAATAGTAGGACAGTACCAGATAAGAAAAACCCTGAAGTTGTTTGAATTAGAGTTAAATAGTATAGGTTGGTAGATAGAACTGTTAAAAATGGAGTTGTTGCCATTCCAATTGCTGACCATATGAAGACTTGCATATTTGAATACTTATCCGCCCATTTCTTCCATAATGGAAAAGTTAGAAACTGCATAAGCATACTTCCAACGGAGAACATACTGATCCAAAAGATTGTTGCTCCTGCTATTCGAACATTATAAATATTAAACAGGCCCCAAGCCATTTGCCAACCAAAGTTAAATAACAGAGCAGCTACCAAAAACCAAACATAGCTAGAATATTTAAAAATACTCCAGTCCATCGATTTCTTTTTTATTTGCTCACCTGTTATTTCAACAACATCTTCGTCTTGCCTTAATATGAAAAATACTTCTAGTAATCCGAAACCAAGTGCTAATACAAATAGAACTTGATACGCAATAATATTCTCGGTGGCATCTCTCATTAGAACCCCAATTAGTAATGTTGAGATTAGTCCAACCAACGTTAATAGACGATTACGGTCACTAAAAAATTGTCCTCTTCTCGATTCATCAATCATTCCACTTATCAATGTTTGCCACCCTACATTGGCTATCGTGTTCGGAACACTTATAAAAGCAATAATCCCTAGGAATGCCCATGACTGAAGTGAATTAGAAGGTAAATAAACAACAAGTACAATTAGCAAGAACATTAATCGCGCTAGTAAAACAGACATTGCCACTAGTTTCTTTTGGGTACTTGCTCGATTAAGTAAGATTGCAGCTGGTATGGTCATTAACAGTGCCACTAATGGAGGTAAAGAGCTTATTAAGCCTACTTGATAATTAGTAGCCCCTAAAATGGTTATAGCAAAAATAGGGAAAAAGTTATTGGAAAAGTTAAGCGCTATGGTAGATGCCATTCCATGATAAATACTAATTTTTTCATTATATGGTCTCAATTTTTGTCAGCCCAATCAATTTTTAATAGAGGATATGCTAGAATTATATACTTGCTTTGACAGAAAACAAGTACTTCGAGACACAAAATTTTCATATTTTCCCTACGATAAAAACACCAGTAAATACTTGTTCATTTAGTGACAATCAGTGGTCTTTTATTTACAATTGATTCGTAAAGAGTATAATGTGTAGATGATGTAAAAGTACATTTACTGGGTATAATGGATTGCAGGTAGGACTGCATAATATATAAACAAGCTTCACTTTATTTGAGAAAATGGGGTGGTATCAAAAATGAATCAAGAACAACAACTGACGCTTGTAGAACATTTAACAGAACTTAGAAAAAGACTTATTATTGTTGCATCGACATTTATCCTCTCACTTGCCTTAGGATTTTGGTTAGCACCAAAAACACTCACGTTTTTAAAACAGCAACCTACAGCTGCTCATGTAGAGTGGAATGTCTTCGGGTATACGGATGGTTTAATGATCTATGTAAAATGCGCGCTGATACTAGCCATATTAATAACTCTACCAATTGCATTACATCAGATATGGTTATTCGTAAGACCAGGCTTAAATGAAAACGAGGTAAAAGGGACGGGCTATTTTATTCCGGTGTCATTTCTTCTATTTTTGCTAGGGATTAGTTTTAGTTACTACATTCTTTTTCCACTTATGCTAAATTTCATGTCGAATATCAATGATTCAATTGGCGCTTTGGAAACGTATGGGATGAAACAGTATTTTACTTTTATGTTTAACCTGGTTATTCCAGTAGGAATTGTATTTGAATTACCTGTAATTATACTATTCCTAACCAAATTGGGTATAATAACTCCAGACAGATTAAGAAAAATGAGAAAAATATCTTACTTTGTATTAGTAGTAGTGGGAGTTTCTATTACTCCACCAGACTTTATCTCTGACTTTATCATTGTCGTCCCATTATTATTGCTATTTGAAATTAGTATCCTTGTTTCGAGCTGGTCTTATAAAAAACAACTTGCGAAACGAGCACTTGAGGATAAAATGTTAGAACAATAAATTACTGCACACTGGCCACTGAATTTATATACAAAGACTTAGAGGAGGAACTTCCATGCCAAACATTGGAGTACCAGGATTAATCATCATTTTAATAATTGCTTTAATCGTATTCGGACCATCTAAATTACCTCAATTAGGTAAAGCAGTTGGACAAACATTAAGAGAATTCAAAAACTCTACAAAAGATATCGTTGATGATGTAACAGAAGAGTTTAAATTAGATGACAAAGAAACAGACGTTAAAAAGAAAGCTTAGTAAGAAACTATCCCTACCTTTTTCAATAGGTTTTGGATATTGAGCTATAGAAAAGGGCTTGTCATGACTAATCATGACAAGCCCTTTTTTACGGTAATTTTATAGCGTTTATCTGTCTAAGTAACCCTTGCAGTTTTTGGAATAATCTGGTTTACGGTCTCCAAAGTGCCTAGAATACTTGATTGGTGAAACAGAAAATTATATACATTATATAAAAAATCCCCTGTTATGCACCAATGCTTAACAGGGGATTTACTACCTATAGATTTTTGAAAAATACCCGTATCACATCTGCCCCACCTATAAAGGTTCCCAGCGATCCAAATAAGTTGGTTAATACAACGACAAGTAAAACTCTAGTTACTTTGTTTTTCCAAAAACCTTTAATCGTAAAGACATCTTCCGATAACGTTTCAAAATCTGCTATCGTTGGACGCTTGATATACGCTTGAACAAGTCCTGAAAACCAACCTGAAGCTAAAATAGGATGAAGTGCTGTAACTGGAGCTGTTATAAATGCTGCTAGAATTGCTAATGGGTGTCCTAATGCAACTGCTGCTCCAACTGCTGCCATTGAACCTGTCCAAAGGACCCAGCTCAATGCCTGATCAAAACCTGCAGAAGGATTTGCAAAGAATGTATACACGATTAATGCCACAATCAGAATCGGAATAGTCCAACCAATTATTTTAGGGACAACCGACTTTGGTGGTATAGCTGATAGCTTAACTAAATCCTGCTCTTTGTGAATTTCTTTTGTAATACCAGGTACATGGGCAGCGCCTAATACAGCTACAACTTTCTCCCCTGGTGCTTCTTTAATTTTCTGAGCTAAAAACTGATCACGCTCATCGATTAACGGTGTTTTAAGCTTGGGAAAGGATTCCGTAAACTCAGCTAATACAGCATTTAACGTATCCTTGGATTTCATATTTTCCATTTCTTCTTCCGATATTGTATCCTTACTGAAAATACTAAAAAAAACGGAAGTAAGTAATTGCGATTTCCCAGTCCATCCAAGATTATGCCATATACGTGAAAAAGTAGTTTGGATATTACGATCTGCTAATACAAGCTCTGCTCCATTCTCTTTTGCACTTGCTATACCTTGAATCATTTCCTGACCTGGCTTAATATCAAACTGTTTAGCCATGCGATTTTGGAAAGAAGAAATTGCCAAGTTCATTAATAGTAGGGTAGCTTTCTTATCCTTAATAACTTTAAAGATATCCGTCTGTTTCCACTTATTATTATCTTTAATAGATTGGTATCTTTGCTCATCCAATTCAATGCAAACAGAATCCGGTTGCTCTCTATCGATAACTTCCTTTACCTGCTCTGCACTCTGTCTTGAAACATGTGCCGTTCCGATTAATATAATCTCTTTATTATTCACATATAAACGTGTAATATTTTCCTCGGACATAAACTACTTCCTTCACCTAATGTATTATCTCTTAGTTAGACTTCTAAAAGATTCTCTACCCTTCATAATGAAGCAGATTATCCTAAATTTCAACGATGTTTCCTCTTTATTTATAATAATTTTGAAAAAACTCTATTTGTAATGGAATAAATGATAACGATAAGATAGTCAGTTACTGCTTCTGCGGGTATTTCTTTCTAAAACAAAAAAAGCGGACTCATTTTATGAATTCCACTTTTTTATGTCTATTCGGTAAATTCCTTTTATATCTCGTAATATACATCCATTAGCCTCAAAAATACGTCTCATGGGCTTGTTACTTGTATCTGTGCTTCCCACATATACCTTCGCACCGAAATTTTTCAAGAGCTCTAATGAAATAGCATGAAATATCGTTCCGTATCCTTTGCATCGTTGTTCTGGTACAACCCCAAAGTAAAACATTCTTCCCTCATCAGTAGTCCCTTGTTCAATATGTGGAATACTAATACCGTAGTTCATTGCATTTTGAGAAAAGATAAAGCAATGGTCTCGCCACTTAACACCTAATTCACTTTCAAGTGATTCCATTATTTGATTGATAGTAAATATATTATTTTTGTTAGCTGAACCACTCCTACATGAATCGTACAATGTAGCAAAAGCCAAATCAGTCATATGACTATCGGAAAGAGATTGTACTTGAAAGCTACCAGAACTTGTAAATGGCCCTTGCAATGTCTTTGTGTATTCTACAATAGAAGACACTTTTTTAAACCGACGCTTGAAGATCCAGTCCTCATTCTCTTCATCTATTAATAGCGATAAATATGCTACTTTTTCTTCCTTCCACTCTGCTAATAATTTATCAAATGCAATTAAGTAATCAATGTTTGGAACATAAGATACTTTTAGTTGATCCACAAGCCAGTATTCCTGATCTTTTTTAATCAGATTGAAAAGGTTCACCTATCGATTCCCCCATGCTGTTGTTAGCTTAATGTTCGTTTTAAGAAAGCCTTTGTTCGATCTTCCTTTGGATTGTTAAAGATTTGTTCAGGCGTTCCTTCCTCAGCAATTACTCCTTTATCCATAAAAACAACTCGATCAGCAACTTCTTTAGCAAACTCCATTTCATGTGTAACTATTAACATAGTAAGTCCCGTGCCTGCTAACTCTTTCATCACTTTCAGCACCTCTCCAACCATTTCTGGATCAAGTGCGGAAGTTGGCTCATCAAATAACATAACATCTGGTTCCATCGATAGCGCTCTCGCTATCGCAACACGTTGCTTTTGACCACCCGATAATTGCTTAGGTTTAGCGTTTACATAATGATCCATTCCAACTACTTTTAAGTATTTTAACGCAATTTTTTCGGCATCTTCTTTAGAACGTTTTAATACTTTTACTTGTCCAACCATACAGTTGTTCAGCACGTTATGGTTGTTGAATAAGTTAAATTGTTGGAAGACCATTCCTAACTTTGTTCGGTAGGCATGGATATCGTGTTTTTCATCTAAAATATTCTCTCCGTGATAAATGATTTGCCCTCCACTAGGCTTTTCTAACAAATTTATACAACGAAGTAAAGTAGACTTTCCCGATCCAGAGGAACCAATGATGCAAACAACCTCTCCTTTGTTCACTGAAAAATCTATATCTTTTAAAACCTCATGATTTCCGAAGGATTTACTTAAATGTTGAACTTCGATGACATTTTGCATAGATTTCTCCTCCTTCGTTTAATCTATATTAGTATTACTTTTTGTTAACATAAGTTGCGGTGGTGGTTGTCCAATCATGCTATAGTTTTCTGGTCCATCTAGTTTTCTTTCTATATAACGTAATATTAATGTTACTGTAAACGTCATGACGAAATATAAAATACATGCAATAAAGAACGGTTCAAAATACTTAAAGCTTATTCCTGCAACTGTTTTTGCTTGAAAATATAGTTCCGTAACACCGATCACATTTAATACCGATGTATCTTTAATATTAATGATAAATTGGTTGCCTGTTGCTGGCAGTATATTTCGGATGACTTGAGGTAAAACAACACTCCACATTGTTTGGACGTGATTCATACCAATTGCTTGTGCTGCCTCGAATTGTCCCTTATCAATTGAAATGACACCACCACGTACTATTTCTGCCATATAAGCACCCGTGTTAATCGAAACGATAAATATTGCTGCCATTGTACGGTCCATATCTATTCCAAAAGCTAGTGCAGAGCCATAGAATATTACCATTGCTTGTACAATCATTGGTGTTCCTCTGAAAAACTCAATATAAACAGAAAGAATCAGATTAACTATTTTTAATACAATACGTTTTAGTTTTCTCTCAGGCGTAGGAATTGTACGAATAACTCCTGCCAGCAAACCAATAACTGCTCCAAAAATCGTACCAATTATGGAGATTAGTAGTGTCATTCCTGCTCCACGAAGGAACATCGGCCAGTTACTTGTAATCATCGAAATAATATATTCAATGCTCATACATTTCCCTCCTTCCATATAAAAACCGACTGCAAAAAGATGCAGCCGGTATCACATCATTTTTATTCTGCAGCTGGTTGATTATTAATCGCCTTATCCATAATTTCTTGACGTTCTTCTTCCGATATTTCCGCTAAAATTTCATTAATTTTATCTGTTAAGTCACTACCTTTTTTCAAACCTACAGCGACTGCTGTATCTTCTTCCTTTGCTTTAAATCCTTCTGTGAACTCCACCATTGCAAAGTTCTTGTTTGCAGAAGAAGCGCTAATTCCTTCTGGTCTTTCAGATACATATCCATCAATAACTCCCGACTCTAATGCCACACGCATTGCCGCGAAATTATCTGACGCTGGTTGTTTTTGCACATCTTTAATTTGATCGATAACGCCATAATGTGATGTATTTAATTGACCTGTAATTTTAGCACCACTAAAATCTTGAATCGAAGTAGCCCCTTCAAAAGCACCGCCTTTTTTCACTACCATAACAAAGTTAGAGGTGTAGTAGTTTTCCGAGAAGTCGATTGTTTCTTTACGCTCTTTTGTAGGTGACATTCCCGCTATGATTGCATCAATTTTGTCTGATTGCAATGATGGTACAAGACCATCCCATTCTGTTTTGACGATAACTAGTTCTTTTCCTAATCCGTCAGCAATTCGTTTAGCAATTTCCACATCATATCCACCAGCATATTCCGCATTACCATCAATCTTCACTCCACCATTAGAGTCATCTAGTTGTGTCCAGTTAAAAGGTGCATAACCAGCTTCTAAACCAACTGTAAATGTATCTACTGCTGCTTCTTTACTATTATCAGATGAAGACCCTGAAGTTTCAGTAGCATCTGTTCCACATGCTGCTAATAATAATAACAAGCTTGCGAATATCGTTATAAATACTAATCTCTTTTTCATTTTAATTACTCCCTTTTTATCAGTGTATGTTTGTTCCTATAAAAAAAGACAACTTGTACAAAAAAAGACCTGAGATGAACTCAGGTCGCAATATGTATAGTTGCCCAAATCCTCTACTTTTCCCAAATGAGATAGCACACCATTATAAACCGGGATGTTTATAATGGACAGTCCTGCAATTATTAACTGCAGACCCAGCAAGTAATACCGAGAAATATTACTAACTTCGGCGACATTTCCTTCTCCATAGAATCATAGCTTCTCAAACTCCACTATGGACTGTTAAATATCGCGCCTCTACCTCACTATACTAAGTGAGGTCGTATTCAATTATGTTTCATAGTCTACATTAGACATACTTATCTGTCAACTGACTCTCGAAAAAACTATTTATACGTTGAGATTAATAGCTACATGATCAGATATACCAATTTTAGAGTAAAGATACTGCTAATGATTCTTCTAAAAAGAATCAAATCGATAAACATTTCCATAGTTGTTATTTACTTATCTGGAGTTCGGATAGGACTATCTAGTTTTGGATTCAATTAGTTCCTATGGATAAACTTATCGGTACTATCCTTCTTGAAACAAGACAAGATTTCTACTGCATAAGAATAATTAATTTTGGATTGTGGGCTTACGTAAACTATTCGGTAAGTTAAATCGTCAATAGGGGGATAACCAAAAAGTAGGAGTAATTGTGGAAAATAAACTAAAAAATTATATTATGATTTACATGAAAAAAGTAATCCATTTTTTGAGTTAGCCACTCGGGATGGATTACTTTTCACTTCTGTCATTTTCGTTAAAGAAAACCGTAGGTTCAGAGTGAAAATAAGCTTAACTTCCATTCTTAAAAATGAGTTTTTTCTCTAGCAATTTATATAATCAACAGGATATCAATTTCATCCATGTTACAAGTTACTTTCTTTTTTCTATGCTATTGTTAACAACATTTGCTATATTGTGAATGGTATTTTCTAGAGCGTCTATTTTATTTTCAAATCGATGCAATAAGTAAATAGTGACTACAATGGGAAATCCAAAGTTTCCAATTAGTTGTACAATGTTTCCCTCGCCAATCATGCGTTATCCCCCTTTCTTTAATTTTTACCATTCCTTAAGCGTTGATATACCTGTTGAGTAAACCCCTTCGAATTGTATTCTAATGAGCTGACTTGTCCGAGAAGAGGAAAATCATCCATCTAGTTAATTCCAAAATCACCTTGGATTAAATTAATTGATATTTATCATATTATACTAAATATTTAGTATTTTTAGAATAACTATAAGTTGGGAAACACGCTCTACTATCTCAGATTATTAATACATATCTAAAACTAATTTCATAATTTAATGAAATTTTACTATATTTTAATAAAAATTGGATAAGTAAAAACCCTATATTCTACACCCTTCTACTACTTATTATGCTTTTCTACCAAGTATCAGTCGTTTCAAGTCGAACGATTGAAAAAGGATATTTTGTTTTTTTCAAGAATTAGTACATTACTAATTCATAAGGGGTGAAGAAAATGAGTAGTATAGGTCATATAATAAAATCGGAAAGATTAAACCAAAGTATGAAACAAACCACATTGGCCAAGGGAATCTGCTCTACATCCTACTTAAGCAAAATAGAAAATAATTTAACTATTCCAAGTGACGAAGTAATAACGTTTTTACTTAAAAAACTAAATATAGAAATAGATCAAGTATCCAGTGAAAAGGAAAATAAAGTTATTGCATCGTTATCTGAACTGTACAAAATGGGAGTTTTAAAAAGGGACAAAAAATTTATAAGAGAATCCTTGCAAAAATACACTAATAAAAATCAATATTTTTTACAACTAAATAATTATTATAGTTATCACCTTTATCTATTTCGTCTCCTATTAATACTTGATGACAAGGAGGATAGCCTGCAATCCACCTATAACGTAATTGCAAAAATAAGAGATGGTATGGACGAGAAACAAAAGTTTATCATTAATCTAAACTTAGGACTTTATAGTTATTTGGATGGAAATTATCAAGAAGCATTAAGTCGATTGGAGATGTCTTTAAGATTTATAAATAATGGTAAAAATGAAGAATGGGAAATAGCTGATTTTTATAATATCCTAAGTTTAACGTACTTTAAATGCAATGAGTTTTTTAACGCAATCAATTTCGCTTCAAAATCATTACTTTATTATAAGGACAATCTTTTATTCGAAAGAGCAATTGATAATTACATTGTGATAGGAATTGCACATAAAAAAATGAGAAAGTATGAAGAAGCAGAAAAGAACTATAATTTAGCGATGAAGCTGGCAAAAGATTATAAACTGATTAATTATGAGGAGGTGATTTATCAAAATCTAGGTTCATTGCATGCAATTCAGGGGAGCCATGAAAAAGCAATTGAGTTTTATAAGCTTAGTTTAAAAATTAAAGAAGAAGATTGTAACGCTGAAGGGTATTTATTAACCATTCTATCCATTGTAAAAGAGTACTCCAAGCAGTCTGATCATGAACAGGTTCTCAAATGGTGTAAGAAAGGCTTAGATAAAATAGTGGGGGGAAAAAACTCTAACAAAGAAAATAGTTCCTATTATTTTCACTTACAAATTTATATAAATTACCACAATTTTAATGATGAACTTGAAAATGTATTAAAGGAAGCTATAAATTATTTCGAAAAGGAACAGGATGAACGACATGTTCAAAAGTATTCCATATTACTAGCAGATTACTTTTTTAAACATAATAAATTTAAAGCGGCGAGTTTATATTATCAAAAATCAAATCAGATTCTATTTAAACAAAAATTTATTAATAGATGGGAGGATTTATAAGATGAAAAAGAAGATTATCTTGCTAACCCTATCAAGTGTTGTCATCTTGGCTTTAAGCTTTACTACCAATATTAAACACATTAGTGAAGAAGAAACACCAAGACCAACGTCTATAGGGAATTCTTATATTTAAAATTAGCTGCTCGACGAGCTCAAGTGGTCAATTCGTTGCTGGAACTATCCACTCGAAAGCTAAGCAGAGATTTAAGAACCGGCCATCCAAATAGATAGCCGGTTTTATTGTTTACAGTTATTATGTTGAGCTTCCTTTACCCCAAATAGCGCAAATTTCGTAATAAGGTTTGTGACCCAGAACTCTCCATCGGTGGTACTTGAAGAAAGCTAGAACAGACTTTCCTTTATCACCGATTGCTGCGATTCCTAATCCAAATAAATAATATTGAGAAGAAAATAATTGGAGGCATTACTCCTGCTGCAATCACTTAAATATTTACGGAAACAACTTAATGATAAGTCTATTTATAATTTTCAAGTACTTCTAAATAAAGTGCTTGAAGAAATTTTTTAATATTTACCTTTACTTTAGAAGAGTTTAACTTATCCTCAACTATTTCTATTGATAACTTTCGAATTTCTTGAAAATCGAAATATCGTGGTGCGTAATGTTCAAATTCCGGAGTGGTATAGTCAATTGCCCCAAGTGTAGCTAAGTGTTGCATAGCTAATAATATCGTTCTTCGTAGTCGCTGTTCAATCGCCTTCATTTCTTTTTTAATATCCTCCGAGTCCTGTTTCATGGCAAGCGATTCATATATATCTTTTAAGGATGGAAATGTATTTAAAGGATTATTTTGCTGAATAAGTATTTCCACTATTGAGATTAGATCATTACTTCCTATTTCACCCACTATCCCCATGCCGCTTAGCTTTGAGCTAACAATCTCTCTAACACTTTGCTTTTTTAGCACTGGTTTTAATGGAACGATATTTGCTAAGGAATCTTTTATTGCCAATAAAGAATCCTTCAATTGAAATTGTTCTGTTATTTTCGTTAATATACTCTGAACCTCAACACGATTAATGGGCTTATGTATAAAAAATTCAATACCTTTTATATATGCTTCTCCTACCATCTCTTTATTGACGACTTGAGAAATCATTATGAATTGCCCTTTATATCCCCTGTTTTTCAATTGTTCAATCGTTTCAAGTCCATCTAATTTGGGCATTAGAAAATCGATTAGAACAACATCTGGTTCTGTTGTGAGAATGGGTGATATACATTCCACCCCATTTTCCGCTTCGCCAATAACTAACCCCAACTCTCCCTCTGTTATGATTTTTTTAAGCATCAATCTGCTAGCCGCATCATCATCTACAATATAATAGCGCAGTGTTCCTCCCTCACCTTCTTAAGTTTTTTGTTGGAATATTAATGTTGAAAACAACACCAGTTTCAAGAGATTCAATTAGTATATTCCCTTCCAATATATGTACAATTTCTTGAGTGTGGGATAACCCAATACCTGTTGCAGCTACTCCCTGATCATTAAACTTAGTCGTATAGCCTGGTTCAAATACAATTGCTTGATCTTCCAGTGAGATACCTTCGCCAGTATCTCGAATAACAAACCATATATTTTGAGACTCCTCATACACATTTATATTAATTTCTCCGTTAATGAAAATTGCTTCCACTGCATTCGCAACCACATTATTCAATAATGCCAATAATGGAACTTGCTTCTCTGTTTCAAAATCAATTGAAATAGCAGAATGAATGGTAACTTGCTTTTTTAGCAATTCACTATATTTTTCATTGGCATGAATAACAAGTTCGAGTACCTCTGAGAGAAAGTAATACTCTCCCCTTTTTGTCTTTGTAATTTTCTCCATTCCCGCCAAAATACGTTGTGAATCCTTTTTCACCTCATGTATTTCCTGTGCAATATGAAGTGCTTGGACACTTAAAGAATGATATTCATGTTTTTTTAGCTGACGATATAAATCATAGCTAGATGCAGTAATTTGTTCAATATGATTCATCGATTTCTGTAAATAGAGTGTTTCTGCGTATAGATTTGAGCCAACCTTCAGCATCTCCCGCATACGCTTGTTATGTTCCATTATTGTAATTGAACTATATAAGCCCACTACAAAATAGCTTCGAAAAATGGCTACTAATGCGAGTAATACCCATTCTCGAAACTCAAAACTCACATGATTTAATAATAAATAACGAACAAAATACTCCATACTATTCGCCGTAAACTCAAGTGCTGTAGCAATCGCACCTAGTAAAAGAGGTGCAGTTTTAAATCGATCTAATGGTATAACACTTAAACCAACTGCAAATAGAAAATAAAACAAAAATGCTGGCAAATGATTTTCGAGAACCCACCAAAAAGGATTACTAGTAAATAACATATCTTCTCCGATTCGTACTACCACAACAGCAACTCCTGTTAAAAAACCAGTGAAGATAATCGAAGCTGGTTGAAATATTAACAGAAGAAAGAAAAAAGCAGCACTCCCTAAACCAAAACGGAAATCCTCTCCATTAAAAGGAATAACTTTAAACTCACTAGCAATTACAGTGACTAAAATTGTTATAATCAAAGCACTCCATTTATTGGAGGCTAATTGATGATGTCGCTTAAAAAACATAAAACTCTCCCGTATGGATGTATTTAATAGTATGAGTATAACATTTTAAGGTCAACTATAAACGATGGGCACATAAGGAACGTTGTATTTTCTATACTTTCAAAACATACTAATATATAGTGAAATTAGGTGATAATATGAAGATAAAAATGTATGTGAACAATAAAAAGATAATTGCAGGGATGACAATGAAGGATAGAGATGAATTAGAACAAGGCAATATGGCTCTACATGTATGTATAAATCCAGAGCACGTTCTAGAAAACCGAAAAAAATTAGCCACTTCTTTATCTAGTAAGATCGATAATTTCGTATGTGCCAATCAAACTCATAGTGCTCATTTTCATCGAGTAGGATTGACAGACAAAGGGCGTGGGGCCATAACTAAAGATACAGCTATAGCCGATACTGATGCCTTGTATACTTTTGAACCAAATATTGTTCTATCTAGCTTTACTGCGGATTGTGTTCCAGTTATCTTTTACAATAAGATGAATGGTCTTATTGGTGTCATTCATTCGGGTTGGCAAGGAACTATTAAAGAAGTTACCCCCAAGTTGTTGAAACACTTAAAAGAGGTGGAAAATTGTAATCCAAGTGACTTCCACGTTCAAATAGGAGCTGCACTAAGCCAAGAGAAATTCGAAGTCAATGAAGATGTCTATATAAAATTTGACAACTTGGGCTATGCCAATGACTTTATGTATTATAAGGAATCTACTAATAAATATCATATTGACAATCAGTTGACCGTGAAAAAGCAATGCGAACTCGCTGGAATCCCCTCTGAACAAATTACGATTGATCCTACCTGCACATTCACAAGCCCAGATGGATTCTCTTATCGAGAGGATAAACAAACCGGACGGCATTTGAGCTTTATTGTGAGAAAAGAGTAGTCATCTAAAAAGCACATCGATTTCGATGTGCTTTCAGACTGTAGACAAACTCAATTTTTGGTGCATAGAGTTGTATACTAAAATCGGCAAGGACCACCACTTCGCTTTCCGTGGGCTTGGCTTCAGCCTCCTCGTCACTGCGAAAACATATGCTCCTGCGGTTACTCGTCGCAAAGACATTGGTCAAACAAAGTTCGACCAATGTCTTTCCTAAGGTGTCTTCCGCTGTTTATAAAAATACTTTTGTCGTCAAGCTGAGAGCACATCCATGTCGATGTGCTTTTACTTATTCCCAGTTTTCTTTTAAAACCTCTTATTTTTAACCTTCTGCTCATGCTGAAGTAACCATTCTTTTCTCCAAAGTCCTCCGGCATAGCCTGTTAACTTTCCATTTGTCCCAATTATTCGATGACAAGGTACTACGATAGTTAACTTGTTCCTACCATTTGCACTTCCTACCGCTCGTATAGCTTTTTCATTTCCTATTGAGATTGCAATATCTTTATAGGACCCAGTTTTGGCATAGGAGATACTTTTTAGGGCATTCCATACAGATTGTTGGAATATTGTCCCATTCATTACATAAGGAAATGTAAATTCATGAAGCTCCCCTTTAAAGTACTCATCTATTTGAACTAGACAATCCTTTAGGACTTGAGGAGTCTCCTCCTGCACCTTATTTTCCATTTCTTCTCTTTCTACAAACAGAATAGAATTTATGGCTTGATCTGTCCCTATTATCTCTAAAATTCCAATTGGTGACTTGTAGTCTATTGTATATAATTTATCCATCTAACTCATCCTTACCTGATTGTTTTCTATACTCACTTGGAGAGCAGTTTTGTAAACACCGAAAAATTTTATAAAAATTTGAAGGACTTTGAAACCCAGTTTCATAGCAAATCTCCAAGTTAGTTAAGTCGGTATTTTTCAATAGATAGATCGCTTTATCAATTCGGATTTTTTCTAAATAGCTACGCGGTGTTTCCCTAGTTTCCTCTTTAAATAATCGTTCCAAATAATACGGACTTATTCCAACATGATTTGCAATATGCTGTAACTCTAGCTTTTGTTTATAATGATTGACTAAGAAGCTAATAACATCTTGTACAACTTCTATATTAGGCGAGTGTTCTACCTCTGGTTTACACCTTTTACACGCACGATATCCCGCTTTTTCAACTTCTTGAATATCCTGATAAAATTCAACGTTTTTCATCTTTGGCTTTCTCGATCTGCAGGAAGGACGGCAATATATTTTTGTCGTTTTTACTGCGGTATAAAATAAACCATCATATACTCGATCGCAGGCAATAATTTTCTCCCACATTTCCTCGAAGGAAAAATGAATGGTATCCGTCAAAATATGCACCGTCCTTTTTTGATATCTTGTAATTCATTCTATCAATAGTTCTATAATACCGCGACCTCATTCTTGCTCTTATGGTCGGAAGAATGACTAGACCTTCGTACTCACTCCTCACTTTTTGGGGATTAGTTTCATATACTTTTATGATTAGTTTTTTATCGAAAGGTGGGAACGACATGGATGTATACGTTAGATCCGGGGACTCGGTTTGGTATTATAGCCAATTATTCAAGATTCCTTTTAAACTTATTATTGATTCTAACCGAGATATTAATCCACAAATACTTTCGGTAGGTGTGCGTATTCGAATTCCAGGACACGTTACTATAGATTATAAAATTGTATCTGGGGACTCCTTATGGGCTATTGCTAGTAGTAGAAATCTTCCGCTAGATGCACTTCTTCTCGTCAACCCTACTCTCAATCCAACACGTCTACAAATCGGACAGACAATAAAAGTTCCTGTAAGAGTTACATGGAGAATTGTGAACGGAAAACAAAATTATGATTACAGTACGATGATAAATAACATTAGGCAATTACAAACTGTTTATCCATTCTTACAGGAATCCTCCATTGGTACTTCAGTTGTAAATCGACAAATACCCGAAATCTTAATAGGTAGTGGAGAAAAAAGAGTCCATTACAATGCTTCTTTTCATGCGAATGAATGGATTACGACACCTGTTCTATTAACTTTTTTAAATGATTACGCATTATCGGTAACTAACCAAACTCCTATTCGAGGGCTTGGTACATTTCCGTTGTATTTACAAACTTCCTTGTCCATAGTTCCAATGGTTAATCCTGATGGAGTGGATCTTGTACTAAATGGTATTCCTGAGGAAAGCCCTTGGAGAAGTAGAGTAATTGAATGGAACGATGGCAGCTCTGATTTTTCTGGATGGAAAGCCAATATTCGTGGAGTTGATTTAAATGATCAATTTCCTGCGAAATGGGATTTAGAAAGAGCACGAAATCCCAAATCTCCGGGTCCTAGAGATTATGGTGGAGAAAGCCCATTATCGGAACCAGAATCAATTGCAATCGCTGACTTAACAAAGAGACGTGATTTTGCAAGAGTATTAGCATTTCACACACAAGGAAAAGTTATTTATTGGGGATTTGATAACCTCGAACCACCAGAGTCTGAAGCAATGGTAGCTGAGTTTAGTAGAGTCAGTGGATACGAGCCTGTACAGACCATTGATAGCTACGCTGGCTATAAGGATTGGTTTATCCAGGATTGGCGCAGACCTGGCTTTACAGTCGAACTTGGCACAGGAACAAATCCGCTGCCACTCTCTCAATTTGACGAAATCTATGAAGAAGCATTGGGAATATTCTTAGCAGGACTGTATGTATAAAACCTAAAGACAAAGCCGGAAGGAGGTGCTGATCTCTAACACCTTTTTACGGCTTTATTTGGTTGACTTAAAAACTCGTGAGCAATGCGCCAAATAGAGCTATTAACCATATAAAGAAAGTTACTCCCACAATGATAATTTCCATAAAATGAATTAATAACACCTTATAATAACTCTGGTTTGCCTGACGAATTCCGAAAAAATCGCTGTGATGAATGATATAGAGGAACGCACAATAAAAGATAATTCCCGATAAGCAAAATACACCAGATTGTAAAGTCATAACATACCGAGGATTACCGCTTACTTCAAAGGCTAAGGTATATCCAAACTCCTGCGATAATAAATAAGAGAATATAATCATTATAAACAGAGCCAAGGACAGACTAAAGAAATGGGTTCTATAATCTATTAAATCCATAAGCCTTCGGATTTTATCGCTTTTTGGTTTAAGATTCTCTTCATCTGCCATTTCACCATCATAATGGTACATGATGTATAGAAAAGCACTTAAAATAATTCCACAGAATAATATTGGTTGCAGTAACCGAAAGGCTACTACAGGATTAACAATATAAATAATTATTAAAATGATTACGAGCACAACGATTAACCTGTTTCCAAGTTTCTCCCTTTTCTCCCATACTTTTCGAATATATATACGATTATCTTTTTCATTCCCAGGACTCTCCTTTACCTCTTCCTTATTAAGATTTTTATTGAAAAACAATATAGATATACAGGTCAAACATATTCCAAAGATCAGATAGATAAATGCCTCTAATGTGTAGGCAACCTTTGAATCATATCTCTCCACAATCCAAAGTCCATCCAACACAATACAGAAAAGACCAATTAAAAATATATAAGGAGCTGCTTTACTAATAATATTTTTCACTCCCTTTTTACAGTTGTTGGATTATTAAATTGTATCATGTATCTAGAATCTCACTTTCAACTACTATTAGAATTTTTCAATTTTTTTAATTATAATAATTTAGACATCTGGAGTTGTTAACTCGGAGATACCTCTTAATTCAAATTCGATAAGATCTTTAAAAGTCCTCCTATTATGTAATGTCAATAATAAATACAACCCCCTATTATTCGCAAACGTATAGAAAAACGTATTATTCTCGGGATTCCCCCACAAACTGACCACTACAATTTTCGTTAAATTGATACTTTTAAAAACATCAATTCCTTGCTAATGTAATCATTAACTCTTATAAATGATTTGAAAAGGAAGGTTTAAACTATGCAAAAAACAACAAGTTATTCCCAGGCACGTACTTTCGATTTAATTATTACGTCTATGTTAATAGCACTAGTCTTCGTTGCTACAATCTTGTTAAATATTAAATTACCTATCACGGCAAATGGTGGTTTAGTTCACCTTGGGACAGCAGTACTCTTTATCTCTTCTATTTTATTTGGTCCTAAAAAAGGTGCTATTGCTGGTGCAGTTGGGATGGGGTTATTTGACTTAGTATCAGGTTGGACATTATGGGCACCTTTCACTATTTTAACTCGCGGCCTACAAGGATATATAGTGGGGAAAATTGCTTGGTCGAACGGGCGGAACGGAAGTAGTTTCGCACTCAATCTATTCGCAACGATTATTTCGATTCCTTTTATGTTAGGTGGTTATTACATTTGCGAAGCGGTTCTATTTAGTAGTTGGATATTACCAGCAGCCTCTATCCCTGGAAACATCGTACAAAATGTTGTGGGACTCTGTGTAGCCATTCCCATTTGTGTAGTACTGAAAAAAATTCCATATTTTAAATAATTTTTAAAAGCAGTGCAACAGTATAAATAGTTACTTGTTATGATTATTAAATTACACAAAAAAGGAAAATGCATTTTATAGCATTTTCCTTTTTGTTTTGGCTATGCTAATGAACGTTCTTGATAATGAATAAGAAATGCTTTAATACAGAACATTATTCGTTTTCATTTTCCTTAATTTATACATTAAAAGGACACCTAGCAAGGAGCCGCTAATACTCGACACCAGAAATGCCGGCATAAAGAAAAAGAAAGCTGCTTCTGTTCCCATTAGTATCCGTGCATATGGTATCGCCACTACTGACGCTATGATTCCGGTACCAATAATTTCTCCAGCGGCTGCAAGCCATAATCTTCCTGAATGAATGTAAAGAATTCCTGCCAAAAATGCCCCGATCATCCCACCAGGAAATGCTAATAGCGACCCTGTTCCTGTTAGTACTCGTACAGCACCAGTCAGAAAAGCAATTATTACCGCTGGCACTGGGCCGAAAAACACCGCTGCCATGACATTGATAGCATGCTGAACTGGATAGGCGCGTGCTATTCCAGTGGGAAGGTACACGAAAGCGGAACCGGCAACTGCTATGGCGACAAACATCGCCATAAGCACAAGCTGCTTGGACTTCATACTACCTTCTCCTTTCGCTTGAAGCCTTGAATTTGTTTATTTGCATCGCAATATCTTTAGCCTCTGCCAAAGCTGAAATCACCGCAACACCCGCTGCTCCTGCTTTCCAAACAGCTCTTGCGTTATCTGGTGTAATCCCACCAATACCTACAACAGGGATTTCTGAGAACAGCTGAGAAATCTCCATGATTCTATTAACTCCAGCTGGTGCCTTGGCATCATGTTTCGATTGGGTTTCGTAAACTGGACCTACTCCCAGGTAATCAGCTCCCTCTTTAACTGCGATTTTCGCTTCCTCCATAGAATGGACCGAAACACCAATGATTTTCCCTTCTCCAATACGAGAACGGACCGACGCGCAGTCAAGATCCTCCTGCCCAACATGGACCCCGTCAGCTCCAATCATACATGCTAGCTCGACGTCATCGTTTACGATGAAAGGCACCCGATGAGTATTACAGAGCTTCTTGCATTCCAAAGCAAATCTTCTCAATGCATCTCCTTTTAACGCAAAGGGCCCTTTTTCCCTCAACTGGAAAAGACTGATTCCTCCAAGAAGTGCTTGTTCAAGAAGCACAAGTGGCTCTTTTCCTTTGACGTTGGCAGTGCCCATAATAAAATAAATAGCAGGTTTACTGAACAAGCTGCACCTCCTCCTTAGTGCCGAATTTATGATATGCTGCATGATTCGTAGGTCCATGCCCAGCACCGATATTTAGAGGATGGGAAATAGCTGCCTGTATAAACTGTTTTGCTGTATATAAGGATTTTTGCAACGGATTTCCTTTAGCCAATTCTGCTGTCAATGCGGCTGAGAAAGTGCAACCAGTTCCATGCGTATGGTTAGTATGAATCCGTGGTGAGCGCATTGTTAATGTGTCGCCATTCCGGTGCAGATAAAAATCCTCTGTAAAGTTTGTGTCTGTACCATGTCCACCTTTTATCACCACTGCCTCGGCTCCTGTCGCTAAGATCCACTTTGCCGCTCTTAGCCTGGAAACAGAATCATGGATTTCCAAGCCACTTAAGACTTCAGCTTCTGGAATATTTGGCGTTACAACTGTGGCTAGCCTCAGCAAACAATTCATCAACGCATCTACCGCTTCCTGCTGTAAAAGAGAAGCTCCCCCTTTTGCAATCATGACCGGATCGACGATGACGTTCTGCCATCCGTACTTCTTTATTCCTCGGGCTGCTTCTTCAATAATGTCCGCATTGAATAGCATTCCTGTTTTTAATGCGGAAATCTGAAAATCTGTGCCTATAGCCTTCAGTTGTTTTTCTACTGCGGTTCTATCCATCGGGTAAATACCGGTTAGACCAAGTGTATTCTGAGCTGTCACTGCTGTAATAACTGAAGTTGAATAAACCCCAAGCTCCTGGAATGTTTTGATATCTGCTTGAATTCCAGCTCCGCCTCCAGAATCAGATCCTGCAATAGTCAAAACTTGTTTGATATTTCCCATATCGCAACCTCCCCTAAACGGATTCAATTATCATAATTTCCTTGTGGCTTTGATGCCAATCCATCCAGAAAAGCAATCTGGAAGCTGCCCGGCTCTTGTGAATGTGGAGCTACTTTTTCTCCGCACATTGCATAAAAGCGTAGTGCCTCTACAGTAGCAACCATAGGTTGACCTGGCGATGTAGCCAAAAACGCTGCCACCACGCCACTTAAAAGACATCCCATTCCAGTCACAAACGACATAAGTGGTGTACCATAAGGAATCTCCTCCACGTCTTCACCGTCAGTTACAACATCAATTTCACCAGTTACCGCAACGATCAACTTATATTTCCGTGCCATCTGCTTTGCAAGTTCGACGACATCTACATTTCCCTCTCCAGCATCAACGCCTTTTGCCTGCCATTCAACACCGGCAAGTGCTGCCAGTTCCCCGGCATTGCAACGAAGGACGGTAATGTTAACATCTTCTATCAACTGACGGATAGCCGATAATCGGAAGGCAGTTGCACCTGCTCCCACAGGATCCAAAACGATTGGAATGCCCTTACTGTTTGCAGTTTTCCCTGCTAAGAGCATACTGCTTAAAGTAAGTTTATTTAAAGTCCCTATATTAAGCGACAAGGCATCAGCTAACACGGCAAGTTCCTCTACCTCTTCGTATGCTTCTCCCATAATTGGAGAAGCTCCGAGTGCTAATAGCCCGTTTGCTTGGAAATTTGAAACGACGTGATTAGTAATACAATGGACTATTGGCCGTTTTGTACGTAATGATGCAAGCATAGTTACACCTCCGCCTTGCTCGAGACATTTACTGACCAAGTTTCCATCGTCCATGCCTGTTCCCAAAAATTCCATTCATAATAGCTGCTCCTACGAAATCGATCTTTCAATTCTTGTCGCCGTTTTTCAGGTAAATTCTCTGCGAGGTGATCCATTCGGATAATCTGTTCATTAACAAGCTCCTTGAACCATTCAGATCCATATGTTGCAATCCATTTTTGATAAATGGGATGTTTTGGAGTTGCTTCTTTCAATCGTTCACCTATTTCATAATAAAGCCAGTAGCATGGGAGAATTGTAGCTAACACATCTGCAAGATCTCCTTCTGCTGATCGGTACATATGAGAAACATATGAATATGCAGTTGGAGACGGCTCAAACGTAGCCCAGTCCGTTTCCTTTACATTAAGCAATTCCATAAACGATTCATGCAAAGCCATTTCTGCGGCGCAGGTTTGTTCAGAATGGTATGCAAATCTTTTCGTTGTCTCCAAATCCGTAGCTTTTACCGCTCCGATTGCCTGAACTTTTGCAAAATGTGTTAAATAATAGGCGTCTTGCATGACGTAATACTTGAACACATCAAGTGGCAATGTTCCTTCCTCTATCCCTTTCACAAACGGATGGTCGAAACTCGCTTCCCATAAATCATTGCACTCATTCCTTACTTCTTTGCAAAATGTCATTTTTCTCCATCTCCTTTTTGGCAAATAAAAACACCGCTTTCCAGAAAAGGAAAGCGGCGATTAGTAAGCAGAAGAAAATAAAAATAAGCATACGTTCGCCCACTTCCCTCCGCTGGTATGATCCAGATCAGGTTCAAAGGGTCCAAGCTCTGCTTGTCTCAGCCGTTAAACGGCTCCCCTAGTGGATAGCGATATTCTTTTGTCAAAATTACTATAGCATAAAAGAAAAAATTATTCAAAAATTCCAGAAAATTTTTACGAGTTTACCAATTTTGTAGAGTACACCTTTTCCGAATTACAAATCTTAAAAGGGACTAAAGAATTTTCTCTTTAGTCCCTCACCCTCAATGTGTACTCCAGCATTGCCTATATCTAACCTAATTGGTTCGCACCCATTTTAGTATTATTAAATTATATAACACTATTTTCGGTCTTCTTCAGGTTTGAATGTTTTACAGCACGTATCTGCAGAATGACCTGCTTCCTCAGAAATAGTGCGGTAATCAAATTCAGAAGCAAACTCTGTATTATTGTGGTTTGCATGGTAATCCATATCTATTTCAATTTTTTCTGCTCCACAAACATTTCCTTTTGCATGGAAAATACAATTTGATACAGTACATTTCACTTCTACATTTGGCATGACTGTCCTCCTCATTGAGATTTATTGAGAAGTACAAAAATGTACTCCTCATAGATTATCTTGTCCAATTCAACGTTTTTAATTTATATAAGATGTTTTCTTTCTGCAAATTTTGGTTCCTCAACTTTAACTTTTATCGACTTGATATAATTTACCCGATTATGCAGTTTAATCAATATATAAATGCGTAGTATCTTTACATTCTATTAATTGTTCTGTATTCTTTTCTAAAAAAGCAATATATTTATCGGATAATGCATTTCCAAAGCTAAATCTTTTAACTCCTAGTTCTTTAAGCTTGTTACAATTCGTTAGTCCCGGTAAAGATAATACATTAAGTGGAGCATTTATTTTCAATGCAACTTCTCTTATATCTTCTTCTAATTTCATTCCGGGAACAAAAATTCCACTAGCTCCACTTTCTACATAGGATTTTGCTCGATCAATTGTTTCCAATAGAGGATTTTCCCTCTGAAAATAAGTGTCAGTTCTAGCATTGATATAAAAGTTTTTAAAACCATTTGTATCTAACGCGATTCTTATTTTTTCTAATAGGTTGCAGTGTTTAGATATTTCTCTTAACCCTTTCTGTTTTTTTAGTGAATCCTCAATATTGATACCTACAACTCCAATATCTGCTGTTTTCAAAACGTTATTAACAACTATCTCCACATTTTCACTATAGCCTGCCTCAATATCCGCGGAAACGGGTATATTCACATTCTCAGCAATAGTTTTTATGATTGATAAATGTCTATCAAAATCAATTAATTCACCATCAATATAACCTAGGGAATTAGCAATCCCCCAACTCGTCGTTCCTATAGCTTTGAACCCTACTTTTTCGAGTGTTAAGGCCGATAATAAGTCCCAAGCATTTCCTAAGAATAGTAATTCTTCGGATGTATGAAGGTCATTAAATTCTTGTATTTTAGTCATGTTTGCTCCTCCTAACTGTTGTTGTATCTTATATTAACAAGTTATTTACAACCACTTCGACCTCATTCTTGCCCTTATGGTCCTAGCGATTAAAAAAGAGAAGCTTTTACAAGAAAGCGAAAGCGTTTTGTTTGGGAAATGACTAAGTTCGTAAAATCATGGACCTATCTGAACTACTGACTATAACTAAATTCTGTAGACCTCCGACCATGTTCTAAGCTAGAAAGAAAATGAGTAAAAGGCAAACAATTTCTATATAAATAAAAAAAGACCCTTTAATCTATCGATGGATAGATTAAAGGGTCTATGTTGTATTTCTAATACTATTCATTATTACTCAATTCTTTAATTCTCTATTTTTAATTTAGCCTGTTAAATCTCTTCATTAAAGAAACATTGTCATTAGGTAAAAATGTTACTAAAGTTCCTTAATAAGCATTGATGCTACATCTAAAGAATTAACTATAGACCTGCTCTTTTTTGCTTAAACCAAGGGCTTCAGCGGTTGAAGTATGAATTTCGTCCAAAAGCTCGGGGTTGTCCATTAATGACACTCCGTAAGATGGAATCATCTCTTTAATTTTTGGCTCCCATTCTTGCATATGTTGTGGGAAGCATCTACCAAGAATTTCAAGCATGGCATGAACAGCTGTAGAAGCACCTGGAGAAGCACCTAGTAATGCTGCGATTGAACCGTCAGCGGCAGTAACAATCTCTGTACCAAATTGAAGAGTTCCTTTACCACCGGCTTCTGTATCTTTGATAACTTGTACACGTTGGCCTGCTACTACTGTATCCCAATCCTCCAGTTTAGCATTCGGTATAAACTCTCGAAGCTCTTCAATACGCTTTTCTTTCGATAACATAACTTGCTGGATTAAGTATTTTGTCAATGACATCTCTTTGGCACCTGCCGCCAACATAGTTACAACATTGTCCGGTTTTACGGAAGTTACCAAATCAAACATGGAACCCGTTTTTAAAAATTTTGGCGAGAAACCAGCAAATGGTCCGAATAGCAACGACTTTTTATTTTCGATAAATCGAGTATCTAAGTGTGGTACAGACATTGGTGGAGCACCAACCTTAGCTTTGCCGTATACTTTAGCATGATGCTGCTCTACCACTTCCGGTTTGTTACACACTAAAAATAGTCCGCTTACCGGGAATCCTCCAATATGTTTTCCTTCAGGAATACCGGATTTTTGTAGTAGATGAAGACTACCACCACCACCACCGACGAAGACGAAGTCCGCAGTGTGGTTTTCGATTTTGCCTTCTGCGTTATTTTTCACTTTTATTTCCCACTTGTTATCACTCGTACGTTTAACATTATCTACACTACTATTAAATTTAATCTCAACGTCTTTAGTCATTAAGTGGTCAAGTAACATACGAGTTAAAGCACCAAAATTAACATCCGTTCCAGAGTCTATTTTTGTTGCTGCAATAGCCTCATTAACTGGACGATTTTCCATAATAAGTGGTATCCATTCCATAAGTTTTGCTGGATCATCGGAAAATTCCATCCCTTGGAACAGGGGATTTTGTGACATTGCTTCGAAACGTTTCTTTAAAAACGCTACATTTTCTTCTCCCTGTACCATACTCATATGAGGCAATGGCATGATAAAGTCTTTTGGATTATCTATTAGCTTACTATTAACAAGATAAGACCAAAACTGCATAGATAGCTGGAATTGTTCATTTATATTGATAGCTTTGTTAATATCTACAGAGCCATCTGGTTTTTCAGAAGTGTAGTTAAGCTCGCACAGTGCAGCATGACCTGTACCTGCGTTATTCCATTCGTTAGAGCTTTCCTCACCTGCTTTATCGAGCTTTTCAAATACTTTAATATTCCATTCCGGTTTTAATTCTTTCAGCATTGTCCCCAAAGTAGCACTCATAATTCCGGCACCTATTAAGATTACTTCTGTTTTAGTTTCTTTGTTGATCATATTAACCTTCCTTACTCCGTATATTTGTATAGAGGATGTATACTACTTAGGCATAACAATATGTCAAGTTGAATTACAGGAATACATCTTTTTGTCTACTATAACCATATCATATATTAGAATTATTTATTGATAAATTATCTTCTATTATAAGCTATTTGAAAGCGATTTAAAAGCTAGTAAATAGTGAGAAGTTCATCTGGTAAGACCTAGAACACCAGGAATTTCCAAAGTATAGATGAGGATTCCAAATGATAAATAATTATTAAAACTCAATAAATTCATTAACTATTTAACTTCCTATAAATCCCCACTAATTGTTCCCTTTCCTCCTCTGTTAGCTTTTCAAATAGCTTCCTACGCAGTAATTGGCCCTCTTGGTTGGCTCTATAAACCATATCAATACCCATATCGGTGATTTGTATATAGATAATTCTACGGTCAAACTCATCCGTTAATCTAACTGCTAATTTTTTCTGTACAAGTTTTTCCGATAAGTGCGTTAGGGTGGCAGGAGTCAGTCCTAGAGACTTCGCAATATCTGATGGTCGACTTTTTCCTTTTGCCTGTAAATGGCCAAGAACAAGAATATGAGATACACCTAGCTCTTCATTGAACGTCTTATTCCACTGAATGATTAAGTTATTTGTAAAGTTATCCATACTATGGATTAATTCAAAAATTGTTTGTTCTTTCATAAGAAATGTTCCTCGCTTTCAATAAGTAAAAGCCCCTAATCAAAATTAGGGGCTACTTTAGCATACGCATTATTGAGCTGAGAATCCACCATCAATAACCAACTCTGCACCTGTAATGTAAGATGAATCATCAGAAGCTAAGAACAAAGCTGCTTTTGCAATATCTGTAGGTTGGCCTAATCGTTGCAAAGGAGTCATTTGAATTAAGCGACCAAGAAGTTCTTTTGATGAGTTTAAAGATTGAGTCATTGGTGTTTCTATAATCCCAGGGAATAGGGCATTGACGCGAACCCCTTTAGTACCAAAGGTTGTTGCTGCTGCTTTAGATATCGCACGTACAGCTCCTTTAGATGCGGAATAATGATTAAACCCTTGTCCAATTTGAGCTGTATAAGATGAAATATTAATAATTGAACCTTTCCCTTGTGCTGCCATATACGGAGCAATATGCTTCATGCCAGAAAATGGACCAAAGCCATTAATAGATAGCATCTTTTGCCAATCATCTAAATCGATTTCTTGGAATGGTTTTTCTGAAGAAATTCCGGCATTATTTACTAAAACATCAATTCTCCCAAAACGATCATTCACTTCTTTTGCTAATGCTTCCCAATCGTTATCTGAAGCAACGTTTAACTTCATCCCATAGACGTTTTCTTTTTGACTTGCTCTTGCAAGTGCTTCCTCATTAATATCTGCTGCAATTACGATAGCGCCTTCTTTACTAAACAAATCAACCATGCATTCGCCAATACCTGAAGCTCCTCCAGTAATAATAGCTACTTTATTATCTAATCTTCCCATGCTAATCTCTCCTTAACGTAATTTTATAGATCCACCATCAACCATAATGGTTTGACCAGTTATATAATTTGAATCTGCACTTGATAAAAATACAGCTACTTGTCCAATATCTTGCTCTGGATCACCAAGTCGACGTAATGGAATCTTGTTAATCATGGCATCATATAATTGCGGGGCGCTTTCACGCCATTGCTCAACTCCTGGAGTTAAGGCAATTGGTGAAATCAAGTTAACATTGATACCGTCTGGACCCCATTCATTTGCTGCAACACGTGATATTGCTCGAATTGCTTCTTTCGCTGCAGCATAAGAAGTTTGTGTGACTTGTCCATCAATACCAGCACCTGAAGCAAAGTTAATAACTTTACCTTGTGATTTCTTTAACTCTGGATAAGCTGCCTGCATAAAGTGGAATGTAGGATAAAAGCCTGTTCCAAATGATAGATCAAGGTGATCTTGTGTTGTTTCTATAAAAGGTGCTTGCCTTGAGACATGCGCATTATTAACCATAATATCTAACTTGCCAAACTTCTTTACAACTTCGGCAACAATTTCGTAAACATTTTCTTTTATAGAGATATCTTTAATAATAAGTAATCCTTCTGTATATTGACTGACCTCAGCAAGAGTTTCTTTTCCTTTTTCTTCATTGACATCGACGATTGCAATATGTGCACCTTCTTTGGCCATTGCAAGCGCAATTCCTCTGCCAATACCTCCAGCACCACCCGTTACAATTGCAACTTTTCCTTGTAACTTCATTAGAATAACCTCTTTCTATTTATATTTAGATATCTAAATATATTACATCTAAATAATATCAAATTCTTTTCTTAAAGTGCAAGTAAAAAGATTCAAGTATTTGACATAACTTAAGTTGAAAGAAAGCAAAATGCACAGGCGATTTTTTATACAAATCACCTGTGCATTAGTATTTTTTTATATAAGTTACTTAGTTAATCCCAGAAGCCTTCTTGCTCTAATTTCTTTTTTCCTCTAAAAGCAATAAGTACACATACAATATTAATGATCAACATAATAACTATTGCATACAAAACGGACGTATAACTTCCCGTAAAGTCAAATACAAAACCATAGGCTGGTAAAACAACAATAGATGCTATTGCTAACCCCATGGAAGCGTTTGAATATATTTGACTGTATTCTTTGTTCCCAAATAGACTTGAAGTAAGTGCTGGACCTAATGTTCCTATAGAGGAAGATATTAAACCGAATAGGCCTACTGCAACTGTTATTACAACTGTGCTAGATGCGGAGAATAATAATAGACAAATCGCTATCAAACCGCCACTCATGGCAAAAATAGCTGTATTTTTGGAGCCAATCTTATCACTTAAGATACCAATAGCTAATGATCCAATAAGAACACCAACCATATAGGTTCCCATTACATTACCAGCAAAGGTTACATCAAAACCTTTAGCCATCAAATAGGTTGGAATGTGCATCGAAAAGCTTGCAATAGATGTAATTAGAAAGAAAAAGATTACTAGTGCATAAAAAGCCGAAGATTTTCTCGCTACAGCCATTGATACCCCTTTATTGCTAGTTTCACTCGGTGTACCTGTACCGTTATCTTCCACTTCTTCTATACCATAAGGAAGTAGTCCCTTGTCCTGAGGTAATTTTTTTATAAAAAGTAATATAATTGGAACAACAATAATAATAATTGTGATCCCGACAATCATATAAGAGGTTCTCCACCCTTGATTGGCAATAAGGTTCCCGATAATTGGTTGCGAGATGGCACCAAGTGCTCCTCCTGCTGCACTCATGATTCCAAGTGCTAGACCATTGTTCTTTTTAAACCACTGATTAATTAGGACTGGACCAGCAATTACAGTTATAAACACACCACCAACTGCTAGTGGTACTGCGTATATATACCAGCCCCATACAGAATTCATCAAACTAAACATTGCAAATGCTCCAGCTTGTAAAACTATCGCAACACTTAGGAGTAACCGTGTATCATATTTCGCCATTAGTTTACCGCCTATCGGTAAAAAGACCATTGTGACAATTGCAGATACACTAAAATATAATGATAGACTTCCCATTCCAATTCCAAGCTCTTTCGTGATAGGTGACAAAAATAGCCCAGAGGAATTATTTAAACCGCCTTTTCCTAAACCGACGATAATACATAGTGCTAATAAAATCCACCAAGCATAGTGAATTTTCTTTCTATTTTGACCCATGTAGTTTCTCCTATTTCTATATCTCTATTATTTATTTTTGTTAGAATATTGCTAGATTTTTTAATTATGTCCAAGCACTAGTAGGCTTTTATTTAGCTTTGCGCTTTTTTCATATATTCGTTAAAATCTGGAACACTTGGATTTGCAATATAATGTCCACCTTCTACTTGGATTGTTTGGCCAGTAATAAACTTAGATTCATCTGAAGCTAAAAATAACACTGTATATCCAATATCATCCGGTTCACCATGGTATGGTAGTGTATTATATTTTGCAAATATATCTAGTACCTCTGGTGTCATATTGTTCTTAGCGGCAGGGGTCAAAATTAAACCAGGTGCAACAGCATTACAACGGATCTTATCCTTCCCGTATTGGGTAGCAATATATTTCGTAAGATTTACTACAGCTGCTTTTGATGCTCCATATGCAGCACGAATAGTATCACCAGTAAATCCTGCCATTGATGCTGTATTTATAATAGAGCCACCACCAGCTTCAATCATATGCGGTATAGCAAATTTACTACCTATTAAGACACTCTTTAGATTCACGTTCATAAGTCGATCCCACTCACCAAGATCTATATTAACGACATCTAAATCCTTCTTAAGATTAGTCAAACCAACGTTATTAAATAGAACCGAAATTTTGCCAAAGTTCTTAACGGTAAACTCAATAGCTTCCTTAATAGAATTTTCATCGCCAGCATCAAGGAAAATACCGAAAGCATCTCCTCCATTAGCTTTAATATTCTCTGCTGCTTCTCTTGCACCTTCCATATTAAAATCGGCAATAACTACTTTTGCACCTTCTTTTGCCAATAATGCGGCTGTTGATAATCCTATACCTGATGCTCCCCCTGTTACTAGTGCCACCTTACCTTGTACTCTTCCCATTGTTTAATAACTCCCTTCTCCAGTTACACCAAAATCAATTAGTGTCATCTCTATTAAATTATAATTAGATATCAAAATATTTGGCATCTAAATAATATCAGAAATTTTTTTCTACTGCAATGAGTTCTTTGTTTAAACTCTTATAAAAGAATCGTTTTTGCACTATCTTAGTATGGAATAAATATATTAGTATAGATAAAACGCTTACCGAATGTATAACTAAAAAAGGACCATTCTTAGTTGTAAACAACTTGAATAGCCCTTCATTATATTTATACTAGAACGCTGGAATTGCAGTTTCATCATAATTTTCTTCTAAAAACTTTCTTACTTCTTGACTCGTCATAGCTTCCGCTAGCTTTTGGATGGCCTCTGATTCAGCATTATCCTTGCGTGCAACTAGTGTAATTGCAAAATCATTTTCGGATCCTTCCGTAAGGAGAGCATCACTTTTTGGCGTCAATCCAAGTGGTGCAGCATATGCAGGTGTCATGATTACTGCATCTGCATCATCATACATTCTCGCCAACATTAACAAATCTACTTCTTCAAACTTATAATTTTTTGGGTTGTCCAAAATATCAGCTTTCGTGTAATATGGACCAGTTTTTTCTTGTAAAGTGATGGCATTATGTTGAGCTAACAATGCCAATGAACGATCTATATTAGAAACATCGTTCGCAATGGCGATTACGGAATCCTCCGGTAATTCATCCATTGAATTATAGTCTTTAGCATATACACCATAATTCGCAAAATATATAGGAACAATAGGGACTAGTTCTGCATCATTATTTCTATTGAATTGCTCCATATAAGGAACATGTTGAAAGAAGTTTGCATCTACTTCATTTGCTGCAAGCGCACTATTAGGCTGAACGTTATCACTTAATACAACAATTTCAAGATTAATCGATTCTTCTGCTAGTTTTGGTTTAACAAGCTCAAGAATTTCCGTCATCGGAGGGATTAACGAAGCAACTTTCAATGTAACTTCTTGTCGATCATTACCTTGCACTTTTTTCTGGTCATTTACTTCTTCCTTTTGCCCACAACCAGCTAATATTAATGTGATCATTGTAATTAGTAAGAATATTTTTTTCATTTTATTTCCTCCTATTATTTATCTTTTATCAATCAATCTGGATACAGTTGTTCCAACGAATTGCAAGAGCTGTACAAGTATGACCATAATAATAATCACATAAATCATCAAATCTGTTTTGAATTGCTGATATCCATACCGAATGGCAAAGTCTCCTATACCACCACCTCCGACAACTCCCATGATCGTCGAGTACGAAATAAAGCTAATAATCGAAGTTGTTAATCCAAGAACAAGTCCAGAACGGGCTTCAACATACAGAAATTTAAAAACAACTTCTTTAACAGAAGCACCCATTGAAACCGCCGCTTCAATTACACCTTTTGGTACGTCCAATAAAGACTGCTCAACTAATCGTGAATAATGCGCGATTGCTATTATCGATAATGGAATAGTTGCAGCAGCTGTGCCAATGGCTGTTCCCATGATTAGCCTTGTAAAAGGGATTAAAAATACAACTAGTAATAAAAATGGAAAAGAACGTACTATATTTACCAATAAATTTAGTGACGAGAAAACAAACTGGTTCTCAAGTATTTGGTTCTTCCTGCAAAGAAAAAGTAACGTCCCAACTGGAAGACCTACTAGAATCGCCGCTAAAACAGAAACACCAACCATAACAAAGGTTTCTCCAATAGATGACCAAATTTCAGCTTCATATTGAACTAATATATCAGGCATGATCCATCTCACCGTCCTTTGTTAATTGTTCTACAAAGTACTTTGGACTATTGTCTGTATTTAGAATCCTTTTTGGTTTAATTGTTACGGTGTCATAGACTTCTCCATCCGCCATTACAGTTACTCGGTTACATATACTTTTAATCACTTCCATCTCATGGCTGACAATGACAATTGTAACCCCAAAGCTTTTATTTATGTTTTCCAATACACTTAATATTTCTGCAGTCGTATTAGGATCTAGAGAAGAGGTTGGTTCATCACACAACAAAACTCGGGGGTTATTCGCTAACGCTCTTGCGATCGCAACGCGTTGTTTTTGTCCACCACTTAATTGTGCGGGATACTTTTCCTTTAAACTCTCTAACCCAACAAATTGAAGACATTCTCCTACACGGCTCTTGCGTTCTTCCCTCGGAAAGTTTGCCAACTCTAAGGATACAGCAACATTTTCGTAAACCGTTTTATTCGCTACTAGATTATAGTGTTGAAAAATCATCCCTATGGATTTCCGAGCTTGTCGGAGTTCTTTGCTATGTAAATTTGTTAACGTTTGACCATTTATCTCAACTTCTCCTTCATCGGGAATTTCCAACAGGTTCATCAACCTTAGCACGGTAGATTTACCTGCTCCACTTGCTCCGATAATTCCATGAATCTCTCCTGCATTTACTGTTATAGATATAGATTTAATGGCCTGAAACCGGGAATAACTTTTACTGACCTTATGTAACTTAATCATAAAAAAAACCCCTTTCTAGTAGTTGAAGGGTGATTACAATAGCTTCAATTATAGACTAATATGCTTAGGCTGTCATTTTACCAGATAATTTCGTCAACGAGGAAAAAGTCAGGGAGCCTATTGTGGTCTAATCCCCGGAAGGTTGACTATAGAATTCAAAGACAGGTGCAGTACATGTAAATTAGTCGACCAAACGAATAAGTGTAAGAAAAATATTAAAAGAAAGAAAAATAGTTATCCAACCATAACTCCTTTAAGAAGAGGATATGGCTAGACAACTATCGTTTCCCTTTTTACCATAATTCACTTTGGTAATGGATTATTTTAATTTGAACTAGAACTGGGCTAATATTTATAAAACGATATAGTCTGAACTGAACCCCGAATAGTGGACACTTTAAAAAAAGTGCCCTTTCGGGGTTTTTTCTATGGAAAAAGCCCGTTATACTAAAACCTAATATATAGGAACGGGAGTTACACTTATGAGTAAAATCTATTTTAATGAACATCAACGACAACTGTTAGAAGCCAATCCTAATGTAGCTTCAGTATCTGATCGAGCGATTCAATATACACCTGAGTTTAAAAAAATAGCAGTCGAACAGAATTTAGCAGGTAAAGGTCCTTCACAAATCTTTATAGAAAATGGATTTGATCTTGAAATGATTGGTTCTACCAAAGCTAAGAATTCTTTAAACCGTTGGAGAAGAACCTTCAATCAATATGGTGAAGATGGATTTTTTGAGGAGCGTCGAGGTAAAGGAAGTACAGGTCGACCGAATACAAAAAATCTATCACCCAATAAGAAACTGGAAAAAGCAGAAGCTCGTATTCGTTATTTAGAAGCGGAAATCGAACTACTAAAAAAGCTGGAGGAACTCGAAAGGCAGGCGAAGAAACGCTAGTAGCTGCACATAAAAAATACGAAATTATCAATGAAGTAATTCGCAAATACCAACTAATAAATAGCGTCTCTGAATTATGTGCAGTTGCGAATGTTAGTCGCAGCGGTTATTATGCATGGATGCAGAACACGGAAAAACATGCATTACGAGCGCATAATGATTATGAAGATTATCTCTTTTTAAAGTGCATCTACGATGCATTCAAAGGGAAAATTGGCTACCGTGGGCTTTATATGGAAGTGTGTGCGTTACTTGAAACACCAATGAATCCAAAGAAAATCCGTCGTCTAATGAGAAAATACAATTTCTTTGCGAAAGTACGTCGGGCAAACCCATATAGAAATATTGCAAAAGCAACTCAAGAACATAAGACATTACCAAATGTTTTAAATCGCGAATTTACACAAGATGAACCTGGAAAAGTATTCTTAACCGATATTACCTATTTGAAGTATCGTGGAAAAACAGCGTACCTCTCCTGTGTAAAAGATGTAGCTACACGTGAAATAGTCGCTTATGAATTATCTCAAACGCTAAAAATGACTATCGCTTACAATACGCTCGTTAAGTTGAAAGAAAAACTAGTGGAAAATGTTCATCCAGAAGCCATGATCCATTCTGATCAGGGATTCCATTATACACATCCAGAATTTCAAAAACGATTGAAACAAATGAATATGAAGCAATCTATGTCTCGAAGAGGCAACTGTATCGATAATGCACCAATGGAGTCCTTCTTTGGACACATGAAAGATGAGATGGAATATAAACAATCAAAAACCTTTGATGAATTAAAACAACGGGTTGATAGCTACATGATTTTCTACAACGAATCAAGAAAACAATGGAATCTAAAAAAGATGACTCCGGTAGAATACCGAAGCCATCTGATAGCTGCTTAAATAGAAGGTTGCTTTTATTATACTGTCCAAAATTTAGGGCGCAGTTCAGTCTTTCAAGTACTTTTTCATTTTTATACGAGTCGAGCATTGACTCACTACTTTTGCTGGTACTCCATTGAATATAAATCATTTAGTGTCAATTTACCAAAGCTAAAATCAGTCAACTGTTGAGCTATTAAATACTGTGTGATGCTACCTAACGTGTCTGTGTCCTGCTTACTTACATCGATAAGTGTTTTGCCACTTGGTAATGTCTGCACATGTAGTTCTGAAAATTGCTTATTAAATCCTTCAAGATGCTCTTGTGAAAAATTGGAGACTCGGACCGTTGTTACCTTATTGTCAGTAAAGCAAGGTACCAATTCATCTACTAGCTTTAGTTCCCCAGTTTTCATAAAAAATATACGGTCCGCATATTGCTCAAGGTTTTCTAATAAATGTGATGCAATAATAATTGTTTTACCTTCCGCTTTCTTTTGCAAAAGTATTTGGGATATTAGCTCTACATGCGTTGGATCTAAGCCATTCATAACTTCATCCATCAGCATCACCTGTGTGTCAGAGACAATTTGCATAGCAAAGCATAACCGTTGGCGCATTCCTAAAGAATAGGTGCCTGTTTTTTTCTTCACATATGATTCCATTCCAAGCTGTACAATCGTGTCGTCAATTAACTTGGGATTACTATTCCACATTGCTTGATAGATCTTCAGATGGTTCTTTCCAGATACATGATTATATAAATCACTTTGGTCCGGCATCATAGATACACCTTGATGGATCTTCACCTCGTTTGCTTTACTTGAATATTGCAATTCATGATTTAAAATCACCTGTCCTTGATTGGGAGACAAATAATTCATGATTACATTCATCAGTGTCGATTTCCCAGTTCCATTGGGGGCTACTAAACCAATGATTTCCCCCGGTTGGAACTTAATCGATATATCCTTTAATACCTGTTTGTCTCCAAACTGAACGCGTATTTTCTTTAATTCCAACATATTTAACACCCTTTCTCTATGCTATTAACTTAAACCTTTTAAATTTACTCACAATCAGCGTCAATATCACCAAGAAGAGTGTACAACATCCTATAATTGTTAACCCGTGTTGGTAAGTTAAGTCAGGCGACTGATAAACAAAATTTCTATATCCTGAAATGACTTGTCCTACTTGTACATATGATGTTGGATAGCGCTCAATATCTGAATATGCTCCCATTACTCTTTCAAAATAAAACCACTCAGCTGCAATTATGATAAAGCCGACAAATAAATTAGCAAACTCAGCTTTTACAATGATACTTAGGAACAAAATGATTGCTATTAAGAATAAGAACCAAACACCAATAAACAATATGTTTTTCAATAGAAATGTACTCATAGTCATATTGGTAAAGGTTTCTTCTATGTAAGAATAGAAAGGCACCGGGAGTGAAAAATTACCAAAACCATTTTGTAATCCGATAGCTATTAAAACTACGTATAGAGGAACAAATGACAAAATACTTCCTACAAAAGCAACTAGCCCTTTCATCAATAGCTTTTTCCAATCGGAAATCGGAAATCCTTTTAATAAACTAGGGTTACGACGATCTTTCAACACAATATCTACAGATAAAAAGATACAACTTATAAACAGTACAATTGGTAGATAATCATTTAACATACGTTGTAACGTTTGTAGAGCAGTTCTTTCTTCAAACAAGTCCATCGACAGCTCAGAACTTCCTTCTACATAACCAGTAAAACGGCTAGCCGTATAGCCATAACCATAATGACCATCAGCATGGGCATAATTATTACCATAGGTGTAATAGAGAGGATTATAGAAGAAAGAGTCACCGTTAACAGTCAGTTGGTCTGAATATAGGTACCATCCCGCTGTTGCTTCTGCATACTTTAAATAATCCTTTTCATTAATTGCATCAATTCTTGCCCGATCATATTCATTCCACTGAGGGAATACTGCAAGTGCAAACGCAACTGAAGGATGTATATTATCTTTTCCTTCTACACTTTTGATAAAATCATCTCTCGTCGTGAAACGTGCTTCCATCTCAGCTACATCTACTTTTTCAATAGGTTCATACGAAGGTGCAACTTTTAATACAAAATATAAACCTAAAAAAAGTAAAATGACATAAACAGCTATGTTTTTCTTATTCGTAAAAAATTGCTTAAACTCCCATTTAAAATAAGCCCACATGTCTTACACCTCCCTATATTTTCTGAAGCTTACCTGTCGATAAAAACCATTTAATAACTGCCATCAGCAATACTATGCTAATGCATAAATAGACCAAGCCTGCATTGCTATTCAACGCGACCGGGGTTTCTAAATTCAGAGTATCTCCATTTAAAACACTTGGAAAGTTTACATAGTTAAACGGATTAAATGGTAAAAGCTCAATTAGGGCTGGAAACAAAATTGGTATGACGACAAGGATGATCTGTACAAATAAAGTTAAATAAACATTTCTTAATAGTACATTTAAAATTACGGACAATAAAATTGCAAAAACTGCCAAGCAAATCATATATACAATCGAAACTGCTATGTATTTGTAAATTGGATAAATTGTTACTTCCCCATTAAAAACAGCTACTGGATATGAAGCTTGTCCCAATCCTTTAAAATAGATTAGCGGCAAACTACATACAATAAGCTCTATAATAAAAATAAAAACAATCCCCATTGAAGTCATACATTTCGCTAATACATACTTGGTAAAAGCAATAGGATAACCTTTAATAAGAGAGGTATGTCGGAAATCATCTATCATAATGTTAGATGCGTAAATACAAATAAGAACAAACCAAACTGATCCTACTATACTAAATAAAAACGCTAAAAATGGATAGAAGCTCAGTGAGCCAAAAGATAATACTAAATCGTTCTCCTTTAAATATTGGTAATAGTAGGAATCCATTTCATTTTGTATTTTGGAAGGCAAGTTTACAGCTACCAGATCATAATCATCCATTTCAAATGCTTGTTTGCGTAATTCGGTTAACTCTATTGCTGTTTCTATAAATAACTCTGGCTGCTCTGTTTTTAATGCCATCCCTTGTTTTGGGTAAGTGTAATATTGTTTCACGATATTTTTGTATATATCACTACCATCCCCGTATTCACTAGCATCAACAATTTGAAATTTATTCATAGCTACCTTGGCTGGTAACGATTCAATTGATTTTTCCTTAATCGGATTGCCTAACTCTGTTGCATTCGCATAAACAACCATCCCAATAATACTTAGCGCTACAATTAAACAAGCAAAAATATTCTTCTTATCTGTCCTTTCTATTATAAAAAGCGTTTTCAACATACTTCTCATACGATTTCACTCCTCCAGCAAAAGCATGATGAAAGTAATTCATCATCTGTATTATCCATTAAATTTCATATACTTTATTAATACTCCGTTTATTTAAGTTACATATAGGTATTTGAAATGAGATAATTAACAAGAATATTTTTAATTATCTATTAATAATTCTATACTCATCCGAAATATACCTTCTTTAGAAAAAAAAGTAACATTATATTACATACTTTTCGTTAGTTAAAATTTATAAAAGTGATAATTTTAAAAGCATGTGATTGTAGCTAAATTGCTTTTTGACAAAATTTATAGTTTACTTTAAATTAGTAAGTAGTTAACCACTTACTAATAAGAAGAGGAGGTAATAATGGTATGTCTCGACCACGTGAATATTCGGATGAACGAATTTTTCAAGGTATTCATTCAGCCTTAAGCAAATATGGTTACACAAAATTGACTCTAGATAATATCGCGAAGGAAATTATAATATCTCCTGCTGCACTTTCTAAACGATTTGGCTCTAAAAAAAATCTACTCCTTTTCTATATGGATACTGTCATTAAGTTGACCACTCAAAGTTTTGTGACTTCGCGTTCTGTATCTGGCTCTAAATTGCACGCTTTAAAATCTCTCCTTATTCAATCTCTTGGAAAGGTAGAAGATGCGCAGACACTTGCTAACATCACTTCACTTTTTATTGAATCTGTTTCTGATATAGACTTTCTAGAATATTCTCAACGTCGTTTGCAGCTTATTAACGAAGAGGTTCAATATTTCCTTCGTGCAGCTATAGAGGACGGTGAGCTTTTAAATATCGAACTAGACCAAGTGGAAACAACAGCCCGCATTCTACAAGGTGCTATAGCTGGATCCCTCATGATTTGGCTAAATAATTCTACACGGACATTGGAGCAATGGCTTGATGACTGCTTCAATATTATATTGAAGCAATCTTGAGAATGTGAAAGAAAGGAATGAATCTGATGCCGGTATATGAGGTAAATAACGTTAAGCTTTTTTATAAAATTAACGGATCAGGGGAACCTATTATTTTCACTCATGGACATTCGATGTATCACAAACAATGGGAACCTCAAGTAAAAGAGTTGTCAAATGACTATCAAACCATTGTTTGAGATGTACGTGGCCATGGATATTCTAGCTTGCCCTCTGGCAAGGTAGATCCTGAGGATTTCTCGAGAGATTTAATTTCACTACTGGATTATCTCGAAATCCAGTCAACAGTCTTATGTGGCTTATCAATGGGCGGACATATTTCGATTCAAACAGCTATTCGGTATCCGGAAAGAGTAAAAGGTCTTATTTTAATTGGTACTCCATTTACAAATAGTTTTAACTGGTTCGAAAAATATACAACTCCTATTAGTAAGTTTAGCCTTCGTTTTCTTCCGTTTAATATGACTGCAAAATGGACCGCCGATGTTATCTCAAAGATTAATCCTGAAAATCACGCTTTCGTTATGGAATCCTTCTCTAAGATGACAAAAGATAATTTCTTACGTCATTGGAGTGGAAATTTGCGAATGGAAAGTAAAAATGATCTAAATAAAATTCAGTGTCCAACTATGATTTTGCATGGTGAAAAGGACAATATGGTCGGAAGACAACAGCAATATTTGACAGCTAACATCAAAGATGCTGAATTTTATATAATTACTAATGCGCATCATCTAACGAACAGAGATAATCCGGAGGATGTTACGGATCATATCCAAAATTTTATGAAGCCATTAAAATAAAATATATTAAATTTGTTTGGTTCTTCTTCTATCTTTTTAATTGCTACCCTCAACTGCATTTTCCTTTGAAAGTTCAGTTGCATTATTTAAGAATTATTACGTATTGATTTTAGGAGGTTTTTACGCATAATTGTTACTAAGGAGGGAATTTCAAATTGAGTGGACAAAATATTAGCACTACAGTTTCAGGAGATCTAATTGTTACGCATCTTATTGGTAAGATTAATACCAACGATGTCAGTGAATGGTTTAACGGCTTTAATCAGGCTTGTCAGCTTTTTATTTCCGAGGGTCGTAAATTCAAATTGTTAGTGGATAGAAAAGGATACACTCCCGATCATTTTTCTGTTCAAAAAGCATGGAAAGATAAGTTCTTCAGTGAAGACATTTTGAATCATAGCAAGGCAATTGCGTTTCTCCTTGAAGAAGGGGAAATAATGAATTATTTACAGCAAACCAATGCAAAGGAATCCGTAAACTTCTTCAATAATTATGAGCAAGCATTAATTTGGTTAAAGGAATACCCATTATAAATCCTGTATTGAACCAGTTGCTTAATGGACTGGTTTTTTTGTCCGTATTTCTTTTCCAAATTGCTTAGCAACTCTAGAATAATACGGGTCACAGTGATAGGACAAAGTAAGTTATTTATAGTAAATACTATTTTCGACCTGCATCATAAAGTAAATACTGTAAGGATATTTGCAATAACCAAAATTAAATATATACTTGCTATATAATTAAACTAGTAAATATTATAATGGGCTGTGATTAAATGACAATTAATAATCAAATGTACAATGTGGAAATAATAATGAGAGAGATGCTTGAAGTACAGCAAAAATCTATGATGTTTGTCAACATGCTCTCTGAAGGAGAATCATTATCTCAAAACCAGCTTATACTTCTTCTTCAATTGAAAATTAAGGGTGGAATGAAAGCAACTGAAATTGCTGATTTTTTCAGTGTAACACCTGGAGCAGTAACATCAATGTGCGATAAACTAGAAAAATTAGATCTATTAGAACGAATTAGAGAGAATGAAGATCGAAGAGTAGTGAAAATGGTTTTAACGAAGGATGGAGAAATTAAAGTACAAGAAATATTTTTGAAATTTCCACAAGAAAAACTAACAGATATTGCAAAAGTTTTAATTGATGTAAATCAGTTAATGGGAAAACTTTTAGGGATTTCATAAAAATTGAAATCCTTTTTTTATTGTCTCAATATGTGGTGTACCTATTTAAAATTGCCTTTTATGTACAATTTTTTGTTATTGACAAAATAAACCTCCATATAGTTTAATTAAAATATATTTTAGTTATTAAAATATACACTAATTAAATTAATGTGAGGTGTTATACATGACAAATGAACGAATTCCAAAGCTCCGCAGTTTAACATTTACAAGTGGCAATATTAAAAACTTAGCCACAGACTGTGAACAATTAAATATCCGAGGTTCTGTTGCTTTACACCAAGAAGTACGATTAAAGGAAATTTCCACACATGGTCATAGCTCTTTTCATTTTCTCGTTTCAGCACATATTTTTAAAAATACAGGAGCTTGTGTCATCAAAGGTTTTTGCGAAATTGATGAGCTTACAAATGCTGGAGACTTAAAACTGAGTTATGGAAAAATAACGAAGATTAACAGTTCAGGAAAGCTAACAATTGAACAAAGTTTACAGGTAAAACAGTTTCATGTAATTGGCATTATAAAAGCGAAGGAGATACAAGCAGCACAGTTTCATTTAAAATTGTCTGGTAGAAGTGACATCGAACAACTTATTGCAGATGAAATATGTGTAGAAAAAAATAATTTATCTATCTCTTTATTGAAGAAAAACCTGATTTGCAAATCCATAAAAGGGAAAAGTGTGCATCTTTCTAATACAACTGCGGAAATTGTTGAAGCGGATATTGTGACGGTAGGAGATAATTGTATTATACACACACTTTATTACACGGAGAGCTATTCAATCTCGCTAAATGCCAAAGTGCAGCATATTAGGAGTAAAAAGAAATGAAAATAATCCAAGCATTTTTTTGTTTATTAGCAATTCCGGTTCTATCTATTTTATATGTAGGGTTGATGGCAAGTGCATTAATATCAATCTTAGCAGGCATTTTGCGCACATTTGGACTGGACAAAATAGAAATGAGTATCTGGCAAGACGTTAACATTCCGGTGCCTTTAAGCATCCCTTTCTCACTAATTGTTTCTATATTGCTTTTCTTTTCCTCACTTTATGTAAAACGTTCTATGACATTCTGTATTTCCAAGCTTAGGTATTAAACTTCTGTACACCTATTTTCTGATTTTAATGCCTATAACGCTCATTTTTTAGAGTATTGACTAAACCACTAATCATCTAGGAGAAGAGTTACTAATGTAAATATGCTTTTCCTAATAATCACTTATATTATATAGAAGTTTTTGATACTTGAGCTAACAAATTAGCTTGCCTAGATAGGTGTGCGAGAAGTGTACTTTGTGGATATAAAAAATATTGTTGACGTAAGGTTTCTCTCTTTTGGAAGAAAACTTTTTTCCTCCTCAGCCTTATCTATACAAAAAAGCTTCTAGCCGATAGACAAGGACTAGAAGCTTTTTTATTAAATCAGAAATAGTTAATCTGAAAACAGTCATTTCAATAAATCACTTGAACAAGTTAATGGTCGTGATAATGATTGGTGCGCTAAATACAACATCGATCAGGAATGCACCAACAATTGGCACGACTAGGAACGCCGTACGAGAAGGACCATACTTGCTCACGGTCGCGGACATGTTCGCCATTGCGTTCGGTGTTGCTCCCAGCCCGTGACCTAAGAATCCCGAGATCATAACAGCCGCATCGTAATCCTTGCCAAGCAATGGGAACATCACAAAGAGGGCATACAAGACGACGACGATAACCTGGATGAGTATAATGCCGATGAGTGGTAGTGCGAGATCTGCTACTTCCCATAGCTTGATGCTCATTAGTGCCATCGAGAGAAAAATCGCAAGTGAAACATCACCGATTAAGTTAATCTCCTTCATGTTCACCGTGCCTTTTATAAAGCGATCGGCAAGATTCCTGACAATGACCGCTACGAACATCGCCCCGATATAGGACGGCAGGACGAAGCCGGTCACATTCGTAAACAAATCACCAAGATACGTTCCCACTGCCATCGAGAACGTGATGAGCGCGACTTGAACCATGAACGACCCCTCTTGAATCGGTCTCTCATCTTTCTCTACATACCCTTCTATTTTACCCGTTGCCGGCTTTAAGTCATGTTTTTTAATCAGGTACCGTGCAACTGGGCCGCCGGAAAGGCTACCGCAAATCAGGCCAAGTGTGGCGGCGGCCATACCAATCGTTAAGGCTGAGGAAATGCCCAAATCTTCAATCGTCTGTCCATATGCCGCAGCACCTCCATGTCCTCCGTTCATTGAAACTGCTCCAGCCATGACACCTAACAGTGGGTCAATTCCAAACAACCCGGCAAACGAAACGCCGATTACATTCTGCAAGAACACCGTGACGCCACACAAGAGCAAGTAGATGACTAAGAGCTTCCCACCCAGTTTAATGAGCTTGAAGCTTGCCCCAAGACCGACCGTTGTAAAGAAGGCGATCATAAACAGCGTCTGTAGCGATGTATCCAATGAAACCTCGACAATCCCCGTAGTTTTCAACACTAACGCTAAAGTAGCGAATATTAAGCCGCCGACGACAGGTGCAGGGATTAGAAACCGGTTAAGGAATCCGATGCGGTTGACAAGTGCCATTCCAAGCAAATAGAGAGCTACTGCAAGGAACAAAGTTGTAATTTGATTGAGTTCGATCATATATCTTCACCTTTCTAAAAAGCCTTTACCGCTCCATTGATAAAGTTCCCCCAGCCGAACCGTTCAGCTGCTATCATCAATATCTTAGTTAACCTTGGATATGTTAAAGCTTGTCGTTTTGTCATTTTCACATATGTGCTGAATGAACGCAGCCTGCTAATCACGGCATAATTCGAATTTCGTTTCTCTCTCAAACACATATGTGACACCGAGCCCATCTGCACGGTAAAAATGCTTTGACGAGTTGCAATCGTCTCACTGTAGATTTACTTATCCAAAGACTGCAACTCTTTCCTTACACAAAAGACTCAACCTAAACTAATGCCGATATACAAGGACCATCCTTATACTCCAACAATAAATCCTAGTATTAGCACGGTAAAAATTTAATATGCCTTAGTAAATTTTAATTTTTTCATCAACAATAAGTTTCCCTCTAAACTTGGTAGCGCTTTCACGCGTAGGAGGTAGCTTTATATTAGTATTTTACAGGATACTTATCGAATCCTACAAAATCCGACATATACAGTAGTATATTTTAAAAAAAACGATAAATTTTGTTCAATTAGGCATCTCTATATTTTTCTTTTGCTTCAGCATCGTTCGATTTGACAATTGCATAATATAAAGGAGACCACCTGGAACGTTGTTATACCAACGTTCCAGGTGGTCTCCTTTATAAACCGCACTTTCTTATGATAAGGTTCACCATAATGTAACAAAATCTCTAAAAATGGTAATTTTTACGGGTAGTATAGATATAATCTCTCTTGTAAAACTTCTAAGACTTCTTCTGGCACTTCCCTAATCTTGATATCTCCCCCTAGGAAAAGTAGCCAATTTGCTATTTCAGTCAATTCTTCTAAATTATTTACATTGATAAAAGTCTTTAGAATGGCTGTGGTTTGGTAAGGATTCGTGTATGAAATGGAAAATTTTAATGGATGGTATTTTTTGAACTGAGCAATTGCCTTTGGACCAAGGTCTAGGACAAGGTTGCTTACTTCTTCTAGCTTACTTAGTTTTTCTAAAATCTTTTTCTTGCTTACTCTGTTTTTCGTATGATCTGGTTTGATATCAATCAGAATGTCGACAGGAAAAATTCTCCTCTTTTCATCTTCAAAATCAAATACCTCAATTTGCCAGAAGCTTTTTTCACGATAAAGGTATAAAAGATAAATATGGTATGCCTTTATTTCCTTCTCTTCTTTTATGGTAATCAATAAATAGCGGTCTAATAAAAGTACTTGGATAAGTTTTTCTAACATGGGATGTGGAAGGTCTGACAAATCTAGTAGATCAGGGTTATATGGGTTGGTCCCTTCAAATAGCAAGATTTGATTTAAAAGAAGGAGGTCATCTTGCTGGTTTTCTGATATGAGGCCTAGTAATTTTTCTGCTAAAGACTGACGAATCTTTAGATAGGGGAGTTGCTGATTTCTTGTGGCCATAAAGGCGATAAAAAGAGCTTTAACCTCGTTATCGGAAAAGCGAATAGTGGGTAGAATAGAGTTATTCAAGACAAAATAGCCGCCATCTCTTCCAACTTCAGCGACAAGTGGCATGCCCATGGCTTCAATTTCTCTGATATCTCTAATGGCTGTCGAACGAGAGATATCAAATTCTCGCATAATTTCAGTTATTGTAAAGTGGGAGCGATTGTTTACATAGCGCATGATGATGTTAATTCGTTCAACTTTTTTCATTGGAACTCCTAAACAGTACCATTTTTTGACATGGTTTAGGTCTATCATATAATTATCAAGTGAAAAACACAATTCATTTGAAAAATAAAAAAAGGAAGGTTTTGAGTATGGAAAATTATAGCCTTGAAGAAAAAGATCGCTTTACTGTTTTAGGTTTGGGAACTGAGCTTCAGAGTGATTACACTGACTTTGCTGGCATATCTAAAGAAAAGTCTGATTTTTGGTTAGCGGTCAAAGAAGATGGAAGGCTTGATACTTTAAAAGCAATCTCAACAAATGACTACATTTTTGCCGTGAATGAAGCCGTGAATAATAAAATGATGCATTATGCCGGCGTCATGACGGAAGCAACAGTCTCAGAAGAATCCAGGATTATCGAATTTCCCAAGGGAGAATACCTAGTTGTTAAAGGGGAAGGACAGACAGCTGAAGAGTTGAGTAATAAGCTTTCTGGCATTGCTTTTGGGCAAGTGTTGCCAGAAGCAAATAATTTTGCCTATGTTGGTGGGCCAAATGCAACCGTCGAGATGGGACAGCGAAACGGCTATGTATTTGGTGAAATGTGGATACCTGTTGTTAGGAAATAAAGTTTAAAAGATGCGAGGGAAATGTTTTATATCGTTGATTTTAAAAAAGTGTCTACTGTTGGTTTAGAGTCTTCATCTGTAGCAGAAACTATTGCTGGTTTACGTGCTAATGAAGCCCGTTACTTCATGAACAAATACAAACATGAATTTACGGTTGCACCGGCTAGTCATTTTCTATATTTGGTCATACCCTTTCTTCCCTGAATAAGAAAACCCCAATTGAACAAAAAAATCAAGTTCTTTGCAAGAAAAAACTAACAACCTATACAAACAACAAATGTACATCTAATTATTCAAATTACAAAACAGCGCCCCTCCATTCAAATAAAAGGGTGCTGTTATTTTTTTGTTCTGCTTAACTTCTCTAATCACGGTTTTAAATTTTACGTACTTGCTTTATTATTTCAATATATTGAAGGTCACCGTATCCAAGTGTCGGAAATACAGAAATCAGTTGTTTCACCAATTCAAACTCGGATAGATGATCCTTATTTTTAATATATTTCTTTACGCTGTTGTCTTCAGCTAACATACTTAAATGTAGCTCAATAGCTTGATACATGACTGGTAATAATTTGAAAGATGGCTTCTGTTGATGTAGAAATACTTCTTCATATACATCTAGATAGTTACCTAAAAGAAGTTCCGTTTGATTTACTTTAAATTCATCATCTCGAAAACTATTTAAAAATACTTTACCTTTATAATTAGACTGCTCTAGATAAGCTAATACTGTTAAAAGATTCATCTGGCAAAATACATCTTCTCCAAACCATACAACAATGTAATTATAGTAATTTTGAAATAGAGGTTTCAATGGCTCTATAACCATTTTTTTATAACTTTCTACTGAACTTTGATGTCCTTCAGCACGTAGCTGAATAAATTGGTCATCAAATATACGTTTTGAAGTTGGATGCACACACATTGCTTCATTGAATGGAACATAACCCGAGTTACCCATTACTTTATTCGAATGAAATTCATCATACATTCTTTGGCCATTAAAAATATTTAAAACATCAGTATCAAATAACTCTGCTTTTTTATTTTGTAATTGTTTTACTTCTTCTTTAAAGTTCATATTTTTTCCCTCTCCTTTTTGCATCAATGTCAGCTTCGCATATGATTGAACTGGTCTTTGATTAATTTGCATTTCACCGGGACTGACCCCAAATACCGATTTGAATGCTCTACTATAGGCTTCTTGCGAGGAATAACCGTATTCAATCGCGATATCAATCACCTTCCACCCTTTAGCTAAATTCTCTGTCGATAAATATAGTTTTCTAAGTAAAACATATCTCCGCATACTTATACCTGTTGCTTGATGAAATTTAAAAGAACAATAATAAGGAGAATACCCAATATATTTTGATAATGCATCTAAAGAAAATGTACCTGTTAAATGCTCTTCTATCCATTCAATCATGGACTGTATATAATCATTCATTTGCTTCACCCCTACTTATAGTATAGATTGTGAAATTTACTCTCATTTGATAGTTGTTGTGATTTCTTTACTCCATAATAGATTATAGATTGATAAAGCTATTTTATTTGAATGTACTGCATACTTTTAACAAAATGAAATAATATTTAATAACGAACAGAACCACCTAAAACGTTGTGAATTAAACGTTTTAGGTGGTTCTCTTTAATAATTATGATACGGTTCACCTTACCATGTAAAAATGCAGTTTTTATAGAGCACTTAAATATAAATCTAATGAAGCCTCTACTTTTAGCAACTAGTTCAACAAAGACCATGTAATCCCCTATCGTAAAAGGGAACACCTGCTAACCAGGAAGTACCCTTTATTTCGTGAGATGAGAATACACAATAAAACAGACAATCTAGCCCATATATATGCTGTCACGCGTTTCAGCTTTGGTTCATAATAACACCTCCATCAAATTCTCCAATACGTGTATCTATTACCTCCTTGTTGGAGTAAAATCCATCCAGTGTTTAGAACAAAAAACTTATCGCGCCATTTTTTGACACATCATGAAATAAAAATCGTCTAATAAGCAGAGACCTATATAGGAGGATCAAAATTAATGCAAAACGAAAGAGAGATTATTTCCAATTGGTTTTTTCTCTATAGCCAAGATGTTTTCAATTTTTTAGTTTACTATTCAGGAACTCGTGATGTAGAAGATCTCGTACAAGAAGTGTTTATTAAGGCAGCTAAAGGTATGAGCACCTACCGAAACCATGCGACGCCCAAAACTTGGCTCTTTAGCATTGCCCGTAATCTAGCCATCGACAAAGCGAGAAAGAACAAAACGAAGATCAGTCGAACGAATGTGGCTTTCCACGAGGAAACTTTGGATCAGTACATCGGATTTTCTCCTGAGCAAATTCTGATAGGCCATGAGGAGAAACAAGAATTGTACAGTAGGATCAATCAGCAAAAAAAGAAATATCGGGATGTGCTAATTTTAAGGGGCATTCAAGGATTGTCCGTGAGTGAAACAGCACAAATACTAGGATGCAAAGAAACCGCAGTTCGAACCAACTATCATCGTGCAGTCAAGGCATTACAAAATGAACCGAATTGGAGGGAATCTCATGAAGGATAGTCTAAAAAATGTCCAGGAGAAATTAAACGAATTTCCGTCATATCACATGAGCCAGTCTACTCAAGCTCTCCTCCATCAACAAGTGATGGACACCATTGAAGATTCTGAAATCCGACAAAAACGAAAAGGAGTGTTTCTCATTAAAGCCAAAGTAGGGATTGTTACGGCAGCGGCTGTCATAATAATTAGTATTCTAACCGTAAATCTATTAAATGATAATCCAAACTCATCCGGTGGAGAGAATCCTATACCCATTAATCAGGACGTTGACCAAGAAATCGAACAGACGCCTGGCGAAGAAGAGGACAACAATTTGTATGATCCCCTCCTGCTCGAGCAACAAGCTACAGAGATTCTTCAAGCGATCTATGACCATGATATGGATGTACTGTCCAGTCATGTACACACTGAGAAAGGTTTACTGTTTTCGCCTTATTTTTCTGTGATGGACGATACAGTAAGATTTGAAAAGAATGAGGTACCATCACTATTAGAAAGTGAGGCAACGTATTTGTGGGGCTATGGAGAAGCGAACATGGAAATACAATTGACGCCAGCGGACTATTTCGACAAGCATCTTCAAGTAAAGCGATTCTTTAAATCGGATGAAGTCTTTGTCGATACACAAAATCTAGAAGTGGACCCTACCAATTATTTAAAAACGGTTTTTCCTGATTCAAAAATTGTTGAGTTTTATCATGCTGGTACCGAACAATATAGTGGAATGGATTGGAGAAGTCTCAACCTGGTTTTCGAACAAGATGAAGAAAGTGCGTGGCGTCTAGTGGCAATAATCAACAATCTCTTTACTCCTTAACCGTGCTTATGCAAATTAGATATCTGCTGTAGTGTTTTTTAACATCAAGTAAAACAAGAAACAAGCCATCAGACTAGGAACATTACTAGTTCGATGGCTTAATTTGTAATTATTCTTATTTATGATATGGCTCACCTTAGTTTATCTGAATGAGGTTTTACTTATTTAGTATTTACTGTTATTACTTATCGTCAGCGTTAACAATAAGCATTTAGGAACAACACTATTTCTATAATTTTCAAAGTTAAAGATTCTATTTGAATAGCCGAAATTTATTGTATAGTCTTAATCGACAACTTAGCTTCTTAAGCTACAAATAGTATAATATGACCACACAATTAAAGGAGTTAAGCTTAAGTGAAAATTAATTTTAAAACTGTCTTTTCATCTATTATTTCTATTTTTATTCTCTTAGGATGTTATTTCTTAATCAAAAACATTCCTTACTTCACACCCCCAGTTATACTTGTCATTGAATATACTTCATACGTCATTTTGGGGTTAGGAATTGCCTTAAGCATTCGATTTAATCAAGGAAGGGTTTTCCTGATAACTTTACTGCTTATCCTATCTGAACTGTTTTTGAACTATTACTTAGAATTATCAAGAAATAACTCAACTTTTTCTCAGGACCTTTATTCCTTGATGTGCTTGCTTATCCCTCTTAATATCTTTACTATCTTGCACTTAAAGGAAAGAGGCTTATTCTCCTTTTGGGGAAAAATACGTATAACTCTTTTACTAATCGAGCTGTTTGTTATATATAAAATTGCTATATCCAATAATTCGTCAATACAAAAGGTATTGAATTATCAATTCATAAATCTCCCTTTAGAGAGAACTATTATAAATCAAACAGCTTTGGCAATTTTCCTATTCACGTTAATATATTTTATAATAAAAGGCTATGTGAAAAATAGTGTCTTTGAGGTACGACTAGTTTGGGTTATTATATCTATTATCACAGCTCTCTATTTCATTAATGATGAAATATCTTTTTCTATATTTTTAAGTTCCGCCGGTATAATGTTAATTATTAGCATTATTGAGGACTCCTACTCCATGGCATATCTTGATGAGCTTACAGGAATCCCTTCCCGCCGCTCCCTTAGGGAGAACTTGATGAAACTGGGAAATAAATATGTTATTGCGATGATTGATATTGATTTTTTTAAAAAATTCAATGATAAACATGGACATGATGTTGGAGATGATGTTTTAAAATTGGTAGCTTCTAATTTAGTGAAGGTCACAGGTGGGGGAAAAGCCTTTCGTTATGGTGGAGAAGAATTTACAATTCTGTTTCCAGGTAAATCTATGAATGATGTACTTCCTCATTTGGAAAAATTACGTGAACAAATATCCAAATCAGGATACACCAGAAAATTATCAAAAGCTCAAAGCTCAAAATCAAAACGTGAAAATTTAAGCCAATTATTTGTTACTATAAGCATAGGAGTATGTGAGAAAAACAGTACATATAAGAATTCCAGCGATGTAATAAAAGGAGCTGACAAGGCTCTTTACAGAGCTAAGAAAAAAGGTAGAAACTGTGTAAGCAAATAACTGCCGATGATTGTTCATTTTTTATTAGTAGAGAGAGAATAACTCTCTCAGAAGATTACTTATTGGTTTTTTAAAACGTAAGCAAGTATTCTAAATACTTTAATTTCAACTATATTCTAAGTCATTTATGATGTGGCTAATTTTAGTTTATATAATAAAGTAAAGACAATTAACATTTTCTAAATAATAATTATCGATTATTATATTTTATAAAAGTGAAAGAGATAGATTAACCCCCTTCCTCTTTCACTTCTTATTTACTCATAATGCAACTAATTAGGGGGTTAAGTATTTTTAGTAACTAATTCAGAGACGTCCGTCTTCAGATTCCAAGCCTCCACGGGTCACCCTTACCATTAATTAGTTAACAACATTCCTTACTGGCAAGCCTATAAGCATTTTCCCACAAACTTGAATACACTTTAAGATAAAATTCCAAACTATAGTTTGATGTATCATTTTTAAGAGCTTCTATTACAAGATACCGAAATTGTTTATAGATATCTTTTGCTCTGTTTTTAATATCAATTTAAAAATCTTCTTTTTTAACCATATAAAGCTATCCTTTCATTATTAAATAATTTTCAACTAATTTACATTACCTTATTTTAACATTTAATAAAAAATAAAACAGCCTTACTTCCAATTAGTAAGACTGTACAAATAATCGTGAAATAAAAACCGCACTTACTTATGATACGGTTCTCCTCATCATATTAACTAGGAATTTTCATAACCGAAACTTTTTCCATTATTTTACGTAGGTAAGAGAAAGGGAGTGGCTATGGTGCGAAAAATTATATTAAGCGTAATCATGATACCTATTTTGTTTCTAACTTATTATTTGGTGGAACAATATCACCTTAGTGAAACATCGAAAATTCTGGAAGATTTTCAATTTGTAACGCCGGAACGTCTTAATTCATTGTCGATTGTACAATATCCGGAAAAACGAGTATATACAAGCTTTCATGATGATGAAGTACAACAAATGCTAAAGACGTTTAATAAATTAGATTTAAAGAAAACGAAGCGTTTATCGATGAGTGAAAATTATACGAAAATAAGATTTATGGAGGACGGCTTGCAATATTATATTGAATATCATTTATATGACAATGGTTTTATAATATATGTAGAAGATGGGTTAGCTGGTGGTAAGAACATCACTTATAAAATGGAAGAAGAAAAATTAAATACAATCCTTGCCTCATTATTGATGGGAAAAACATTAGAGTAAGAGAAAATAAGCCTACTTGCAACAAATGTTTACTAAACGAAAACAGCACCTTCCATTTATTTTGGAGTGGTGCTGTTGCTATTTTTCAAAAAAAACCGCACTTACTTATGGTACGGCTCACCCTTCATAATCCTAAAAGCTCGGTAAACCTGCTCTACCAACACTAACTTCATTAACTGATGTGGCAATGTCATTTTACTAAAGGACAATTTTTCGTCAGAACGTTTCATTACATCTTCGTGTAAACCAAGAGATCCGCCAATGACAAAAGCGATTTTACTTCTACCATAAGTCATGAGAGATTCCATATCGTTTGCTAGCTGCTCCGAACTTTTCATTTTCCCTTCTATTGCTAAGGCAATTACATATGTGTCCGATCCTATTTTAGCTAAAATTCGATCACTTTCTTTTTTCTTAACAATTTCCATATCGGCTTCACTTAAATTTTCAGGTGCTTTTTCATCTGGTACTTCCACTAAATCGATTTTGGCATATGCACCTAATCGCTTTGTATATTCCTCTATCCCCATTTTTAAATACTTTTCTTTTAATTTTCCCACCGATACAATTTGTATATTCACAGGTTATCCACCTTTACATTTTGTTTACAAACAAGTTATACACATCACTTATACACATATCCACAGCACTTATCTACATATTGTGTTTCAATTTTCATTAGCCACAATATATAATGCAGAGCTTTCACAGTATGAACAAACTGTGGATAACTTTTCTTCATTCTTAATCTCTTCTAGCATTGGAAATGTTTTTTGTTCCGCTACAAACATGTCTAAAGCGTGATTTATATGGTTTTCGCAACTGAATATTCTCACTTTTATCTCTCCTTTCGTTGTCGGAATACTTTTAATAGTTATACACAAAACACCTATCGTTATCCACAACCTATTTTACCAAACAAAAAACGAGTAGGAAAGACAAGCCTTTCTTTCCCTACTCGCTGTGTAAATCTATTATTTACATTATTAAGTTATCCACATGTTTATAATTCAGATGATTCTTTTAAAACGAGTGTTAATTCGACTAACTTTCCTTGTCTGTATACTTTTACTTTCAGTTCGTCTCCAGTTTCCTTTTCATTGTATAAGTGTTTTCGTAACTCAATCGTATTCTCTACTTTTTCTCCATCCATTTCTACAATAACATCATATGATTTCATCCCTGCTGATGCAGCTGGAGTTCCTTCCACTACCTCGTCAACTACTACACCAGTTGTAACTTCCCCTGGTAGTTTTAAAGTTTCTTTTTGATGAAATGCAGGAACATTCGTCAAGTCAATAAGGGTTATTCCCATCGATGGACGATTTACTTTTCCATTTTGCTCTAAATCCTCAATGATTGGAATAGCCGTATTGACTGGAATAGCTAGACCCATTCCTTCAATTGTAGATTCAGATATCTTCATCGAGTTAATACCGATAAGTTGACCTGCCAAATTGATTAAAGCTCCTCCACTGTTACCAGGGTTTATCGCTGCGTCTGTTTGTAAGACCTCTGACTGCCAATCCTCTAAACCATCTCCGTTTAAATCAACTGGTACCGCACGATCTTTACCTGATACCACACCTGTCGTAACGGAGCCATAAAAATCAAGTCCTAATGGGTTACCGATAGCAATAACAGTTTCACCTTGCTTTAATACTTCTGAGTCTCCAAATTCTATAACCGCTTCTACACCGGCATCGTCAATTGCCAGAACCGCTAAATCTGACCAAATATCTCCGCCTACAATACTTGCTTCTACTTTAGATCCATCAGCCAATGTTACTTCCACTGATTTTGCATCTTCAATAACATGATAATTTGTAATTACATATGCTTTGCCATTTTCTTTCTTATAAATAACACCTGATCCTGTGCCTGCATCCTGAGTAGCTTCTGATTGACTCCAGAAGTTTGTAACGGATTGAATGTTCGTTATTCCTACAACGGCACTAGAAGCTTTTTCTACAGCACCTGTTACATCTGTCGTGACATCTACTGAAAGCTGTTCAGTTTGTTTGATTGTTTCACTCGATTTTGTTTCACTGTTTGAAGGTAGGTTGGTCACCACGGAAGGTATTAAAAACCAAACAAGTAATGCACCAACTAATACACCTGCTAGCCCACTAAAGAAATAGCCAGCAACTCCTCGCTTTTTCCCTCCTCGTTTTTCGGGTTCTATTGGAGATTGTTCATTAGGTAGCTGTGGTCCATATGGGTTATTTGTATCCATCTTTCTCTTCCTCTCTGTTTCTAATAATCCTGTATTAACAATGTACCCATTCCACATTAAAATAAGATGAAAATTACTTGAAAAATAAATAAAAGTTCCAAATACTATTCATTCATAGTATTTGGAACTTCGAATTTTTTAGACATGCACTAGCTCTGTTGGTTTATTTGCATCCGTGTCATGAAGATGTACATATTCTCCTGCAATCACACCACAGGACTGAAGTGTTTGTGCCACACTCATACGAGCCAGGTCCTTCATATTATTATCTTTGCTTAAATGTGATAAGTAGATATTCGTATTTTTCAGATCAATTACTTCACTCATGGCAACTGCAGCATCCTCATTGGAGACATGTCCCACGTCACTTAATATTCTTCGCTTAACTGACCAAGGATAACGACCCATCTGCAGCATACTAACATCGTGATTGCTTTCAAAGACAAAGGAATCTGCCCCTTTAATAAGACCTTTCATCCGATCGCTCACGTAACCAGTATCTGTTATTAAAACAAGCTTCCTGTCGTTTTCGTGAAAAATGTAAAACATCGGGTCTGCTGCATCATGGGATACAGCAAAAGATTGGATATCAATGGACCCAAACTGTTTTACTGTTTCCATATCAAATAGAAATCGCTGGTCTAGTGGAACTTTTCCGATAAGCGGATCCATTGCAGACCAGGTTTTTTCATTTGCAAAAATAGGAACTCCATACTTTCTAGCTAAGACCCCTAATCCTTTAATATGATCACTATGCTCATGTGTTATAAAAATCCCTGATAGCTTTTTAATATCACGATCTATTTCCTGAAATAGCTCATCCATCTTTTTGCCACTTAGTCCTACGTCTACTAAAAAGGAATGCTCTTCATTTTCCACATAAACAGCATTACCGCTACTACCACTTGCTAATACACTGAACTTCATTGTTAAAACTCCTTATTCTACTACTGTTTGTTCCGTCTCTTTTGGTATCTTAATAACTCTTCCTTCTACTGCATTTACAAAATACTCTTCAGTTGTTCCATCTAATAATTCCACAAGGATATGCCATGTTGGTGCAAAAACTTGTGTCTCTGTAAATTGCGCTAAAGTGGAATATCCCAAGTCTATTTCTATTATCTTAGAATCTGGTTTTAAAAGCGAGTTATCATACAACCTAGTAATTGCCTGTACGTGGGTCAATAATTTCTGCGCTACATTATAATCTTCTAAGTCATCAAGAATAGTCTGTTCATAACCAATAAGCTCATTCTCGGCATTCCAGTGAACAACTAGCTTTGCATTGGTATTATAGTAAACGAGTCTTTTGTTTACCTGCTGGAATAATATAGCTGATTTATTCTCTTCATCAATTTCCCATACGCCATAGGAAGAGCCTTGTATCACTTGCTCCTGTACAATTTTTTCTAAAGTATTTTCATCTGTTATTTTTATAGGTTCTTTAAAGGTACTGACTAATTTATAACTAGCACTTATTTCTATTGTTTGATTGTCCAATTCTTCTATTTCTTCTAGACTAAAATTATGGACGTTACCCGACACATAAAAAGCCTCTTTAACCTCGTTATCCGTTTCCAAGATTTTAATATTGTCTAGATAAAGTTTTTCCTCGATGGGTGTATCGTTACGTACACCTATTTGTTGGGACTCATTATAGCGGTTCAAATATAATGAAAGTAAAAATACATTTAAGATAGAAAATACAATGATGAATATAGTCTTTGTTTTATTCCAATCCAAACTTGGCACCTCCCAACAAATCCGGAGATACTCGAACCCAGCTTCCGCTCTCCAAATAGTACCAAGAAGGTTCCAAATTGAATAAGGATTGATCATCATCTCGAGATAAATAATATCCTATTACAAGATCATCAATGGAACTTATATTAACATCTGTTTTAGTAGAAAGAAAATTATAGATTGCCTGTCCTGAGGTCATAGCTACTTCTCTTGTTCCTAAAGGAATAGCAACATTCAGTGAGTAATAGGGCCTAAAGTATCGATATACTCGGTCAACTCCCCAATACTGTGATATTTCTGTTAAGGTATCTCTACTAAAAACTGGTAGGCCTGCAAAATATAATTGATAGTTAATTTGTCGAGTGGCGGTATTCATTCGAAAATAGCGATAGTCATCTGTCCAGCCGTTATGTTCATTAACAAAATTCAAGCTATTTTGAATGAGATCAACAGGATTTGCTGAACTTTCATGCTCTGAAGCAGGATGAACATAGTTTAAACTTTTATAAGAGAAATTTATATTCATTAATGCACTATCATCTGTGTATTGTTGTTCACTCATACTGACCGAATTACTTCTAACTAGACTTGGATTGTTGAAGAGTGCATCTTTGAATTTATCTGTTTCAACCTCTTTGATCGAATAATTATAGCTTAAAATATTTTCCGGTATTGAGGAAACGTAAAGCGATAATTTGTTGTCTCTTACAATTTCATTAAACACTTGCATTGTCTCTGCCTGCTCTAAAATACGCTCGGTAAATGCTAGTTTGTCGACGTTTTCTGCAGTTGCCGAGTATATTTTCTGCTGTGATGTGCTTATAAAATACAGAGTCATACTATCTGGACTATCGTTATTCCAATCTACTATTAACCGATTGACATATACTTCTGGAAAATTTCGATTCGCAAAATTTAATATGTTACCAAATATTTCAATAGGAACATCGGCTGTAAAAAAGAAACTTGCGCGATTAGGGTTTTTGATGAATTCGTTTATTTGATCAGTATTTACTTTATTGCTAGCTAACTCCACCGTTTGAATTTCCCAGGTTTTCATTTTTTTTATCACGAAATCTATTGGTTGGTTTGCAAAAGAACCTTTTAGCGCATTATCTTGACTTATAATCATCCGATAAGGTCTAATAGTCTCTTCTAAACTCTTTTTTTTAGCGATAGAGATATCTACAATGTCGGCTTCATTTGTTGGAATGACTGGAGTGTAAGTCCATACTGAAAAAGTTAAAGTAAAGCTGAGGAGAATAAGTAAGATTAAAACAATCGACTTTACCTGCTCAATATATTTCAATCCCACTCACCTTCCTCGTCCGTCAAAATATCCAATGTGAAGAAAACAGTCGTTCCATGTCCTTCTTCGCTTTCTGCCCATATTCTACCTCCGTGGGCCTCAATCATTTCCCGGGCAATTGCTAAGCCTAGCCCTGTACCTCCCATAGATCTTGCCCTTGCCCGATCTACTCTATAAAAGCGATCAAAGATTCTATCTACATTTTCGGAAGGAATTCCCATACCATCATCGGATATCATTACTCTTAAAATTGAATCAGTTGCCACTACTCCAAATCGTATGTTCCCACCGTCCGGAGAATATTTAATCGCATTTGAAATTATATTATCTATTACCTGTGTTAATTTATCTGTATCGATATCCACATAATATGCATTATTGGAAAGTCTACGAACAAATGTAACATTCTCCGATTTGGAGAGTTCAAACCTATCGATTATCCGGTTGAAGTACTGATTGAAATTAACTATCTCTCTGTTCAAATCATAATCTCTACTATCCATTTTAGATAATTGGAGTAAATCATTTACAAGTCTTATCATTCTATGGGTTTCTGTTTGAGTTACTTGTAAAAAAGATGGAGCAATCTCTTCATCTTTCCAAGCACCATCAGCCAATGCCTCCAAGTAACTACTCATTGTAGTAAGAGGTGTACGTAATTCATGTGAAACATTCGCTACAAATTCTCTTCTTTCCATTTCCACTTTTTCTTGCTCTGTATTATCGTGTAATACTGCGATTAAACCGTTAACGAAGCCAGTTTCTTTCTGAATAACTGAAAAATTGGCACGTAAAATAAACGGTCGTTCACTGGAACTTAAATCCAAGTTAAGTGCATCTTTTAAATGTATTAAATCTTCAAATGAGTGTTCGGAGTCTATTCCAAGTACCGATATAATCGGACGATTTAATACCATTTCCCTTGGTATACGCAATAATCTAAGAGCAGGATCGTTTATTAAGATAACTCTACCCTTACGATCAGTTGCCAATACTCCATCTGTCATGTTGGTTAATACGGAGGCTAGCTTTCTTCGCTCTGCTTCCGTTGTAGATTGAGATTCTTGCAGTCTATTCGTCAGATGATTAAAAGCAATTGCCAGTTGTCCGATTTCATCACTACCATATACCCGAACTTTCCTGGAAAAGTTACCTTTTGCCATGGCTTGAGCTTGTCGTCTCATATCGGAAATTGGACGTGTAATTGTCTGGGCAATTAGTATTCCTAATATAACGGTAATAACTAAAGCAACCGCCGTACCGCCAGCAAGAATTTTATTTATTTCATTCATCTGTCCAAAAACATTTTCAATATTAGATTCTATATATAATGTTCCAACTACCTCGCCCTTTGAAATAATAGGCGTGGCTAAAATCCAAATTCTATGGCCGCTTTCTCGATCAATCGTTAAATTGTCAAAAGGTGCTTTTGCGGTAATGGATGTTCGAACTAAGTCATCCATTGATTTTTGACCTACTATAGATTGATTGTTTGAATCGGAGGTTGCCAAAATCTGATATTTAACATCTATTACACGAACTTCTTTAATATCAGAAGAATTAAGATCATACAAAATAGAACGTAAACTTTGTTCTTTTGTTTGGTCTTCTTCGCTTCTTATTTTAATTATTTCTTCTCTTGCACTATATTCTAACAAGCTAACACGGTCAGTAATTGATTCTTGGAAATTCTCTCTTAACTTCTTCTCTAGCTCACGAACAAAATATAACCCAATAATTTGCATCGCAATAACGATCAGCAATACATAAATCACCACAATCTTAACGTGAATTGATTTAAAATACCCAACCTTGTGCATTCTTTCTACTCCTGTTCAGGGCTTCTTAAGTAGTAGCCTACGCCTCTTCTAGTTACTATCCATATTGGATGACTTGGATTATCTTCAATTTTTTCACGTAATCTTCGAATTGTTACATCTACTGTACGGACATCACCAAAGTAATCATACCCCCATACAGTTTGTAGTAAATGTTCACGAGTCATGACTTGTCCTATATGTTTTGCCAAGTAATGCAATAGCTCAAATTCTCGATGCGTAAGCTCTATTGTTTCTTCCCTTTTTAACACCAGATACGCATCTGGTTGAATAGTCAGTGGACCAATAACTATTTCATTTGTCAATACTTCTGCATCCTCTTGAATAGTTTGGTGTCTACGCATATTTGCTTTAACTCGAGCGATTAATTCTCTTGTACTAAATGGTTTTGTAACATAATCATCTGCACCTAGCTCTAGTCCCAGCACTTTATCTATCTCTGAATCTTTTGCAGTCAGCATGATAATAGGAAAATCATATTTTTTTCGAATTTCTCTACAAACTTCCATTCCATCTTTGTTAGGAAGCATAATATCTAATAACATTAAGTCTGGTTGATCCTCTTCTACCTTTTTTAAGGCCTCATCACCATTATATGCACAGGCTACTTGATACCCTTCTTTTTTTAAGTTAAATTGCAGTATATCTGCAATTGGTTTTTCGTCATCTACAACTAATATTTTCTTACTCATTTTTAGTCCCCCTAATTCTCGTATTCTATATTGAACTCAATTGAATTATTTTTAACAATAATAATATTAACTTTAACATTGTTTTAGGCTTCATGCATCTCTCAAGAAGCGATGGTGCTATAGTTCGACTTACTTTGACAAATTATTTCCCAGGAAATTCATAAAAAAGAGACAGTCCATATTGCGACTGTCTCCTATATATTATTTATTTAATACAGTTAAAGGATCAACATTAACACCATTTTTTTCCACTTCGAAATGTAGATGTGTTCCTGTAGAACGCCCAGTACTTCCCATTACACCAATTTTAGTGCCTGTTGGGACTACTTGCCCTACTTCCGCTGTAATAGAAGAAAGATGTGCATACGTTGTTTTGTACCCATTTTGATGATCGATGATTACACGGTTGCCATATGTACCATCCCAACCAGCTGCAACTACAATTCCGTTATCTGCCGCTTTTATCGTAAAACCACTTGGTCGTGCAATATCGATACCTTCATGTTGACGGCCCCAACGATATCCCATTTTACTAGAAATATATCCCCCTTCAGCTGGCCAAGCAAATACACCCGAGCCGCGTGAAGGAATTACTTTCGTTCCTTTTAATACAATATGCTCTTTTGGTTCTACAAGAATTTTTTCTTCTACAATAGATTGACCAACTTGCACTCCATTCTCTTTGCGAATTAAGTAAGTTGCCTCTTTTTGACCATCCGAACCTTCTTGTTTTACCTTCGTATCACCTTTATACATATCCTCTGTTTCTTCTACTTTTTTCGTATGTATTATGGCTTCTACTGCCTTTTTCTCATACTGTACTTCTATATTAATAAGTGGTTTTAGAACTGTTACATTTAACTCTTGACCTATTTGTAATACGGTAGAATCCGTTACACCAGGATTAAGTGCTATAAGTTCTGCAGATGTTAAATTATGCTTATTAGCTATAGTTCCTAAAACATCGCCTTCTGCCACAGTATATAACTCTTTTTCTAATGTTCCTTCTAAAAGTAGTTTCACAGCATCGTCTGGTGAAACAATCCGATTAGGAGCTGTGTCTACTGTAACTCCTGATACTTTTTCTTTTAAGATTAAATTAGCAATACGAGTTTCATTTTCCTTTAACTTGGGTAAAGATTCACTAGTATTATTTCTAGCTTCCAGTGTGTTCAGCTCTTCTTCTGAAACAAAATGTAACTTTAGTTTTCTTAAAGCTTCATCGTAAGCCTCTAAGTCTTTGACGTAGACTGCCATCTCGTCATTGATCGATAATGCAAATGCTTTTGCCTCTACTTCTATTAAGCCATCCAGCTTTTGAAGTGTAGTCTCGTCATTTGTATTGGGAGTAAATACTTGTTCTGGTACAACCGATAAATTAGATCCAGCTGTTAAAGTCATGTTTTTAAACTGGGAGCTAGATTCTTCAATCTTTTTGTCGAGCATTGATTGTATTTTGGTTTGATCCGAAATAGCCCCTACATATTGACCATCCGTATATATATGGTATATTTCTTTTAATGTATTGCTTTCACTTTCTTTTGCAAAAGCCATATTAAACGAAATACTTGAGATAAGTAAAACTGATACGGCTGCTTTTTTCACCATATTTGACTTTCCGTTTGAAAGAACATCCAGTTTTGATACCTTTTGTTCCTCATTCTTACTTTTCAAAAACATGATAAAGCCCCTTCCAAACTATCTGTAAAATCTTCAATCATTTTCATGCTTCTCTAATTTAACATATTTGAAATGAAGATGTGTAGCTTTCTAGACGGTTGTAAAGAAACTGTAGTATTGGTTCCATATATTACATTATTTTTTCAATTTATGGAAATATATAATCGTTTTTACCTAATAATTCGATTTTTATAAATTAGTTTTCTCCAAATTATTCATATTTTATACATAAAGCAGTAAAAATCTTTGTTATATTTGTCATAATAGAAGATTCACATAGTGAAGCTTTTTCAAATTTCTACATTAACAGACAAAAAACCGTCAAAAAGCTTATGCTTCTTGATGGTTTTTTTTGTTCACTATTTCCAAACACTTGTAATGATATTAGTTTGGGTACGATCTGGTCCAACTGAGAAGATGGATATTTGTACTCCTGTAAGTTGAGAAATACGCTCTAAGTAATGACGAGCTGTTTCAGGAAGTTCATCTAAAGATTTACAGTTAGTAATATCTTCACTCCAACCAGGCATTTCTTCATAAACTGGTTCACATTCACTTAAAATACGAAGATTAGCTGGATATTCTGTAATTAATTCACCTTTATACTTATATGCAGTACATAATTTAACTGTATCTAAACCAGTCAATACGTCAATAGAGTTAACTGTTAAATCAGTTAAACCACTTACGCGTCGAGCATGTCTAATTACTACTGTGTCAAACCAACCAATACGACGTGGTCTACCTGTAGTTGTCCCATATTCTTTACCAACTTCACGGATTTGATTTCCTATTTCATCAAATAACTCCGTTGGGAAAGGACCATCACCTACACGTGATGTATATGCTTTACAAACACCTACTACATGGTTTATTTTTGTTGGACCTACTCCCGCACCAATTGTTACTCCACCAGCTACTGGATTTGAAGAAGTTACAAATGGATAAGTACCTTGATCGATATCCAACATAACTCCCTGTGCACCTTCAAATAGAACACGACGACCATCATCTAATGCGTCATTTAATACTTTTGAAGTATCCGTAACATATTTGGCGATCTCTTGCCCATAGGTATAGAATTCTTCTAAAATTTCCTCTGAAGTAAATCCTTCTGTTTCGTAAAACTTCTCAAACATTCTATTCTTTTCTTGTAAGTTAAGTTCTAATTTTTCTTTAAACACTTCATAGTCCAGAAGGTCAGCAATACGGATTCCAACACGTGCAGCTTTGTCCATATAAGCCGGTCCAATACCTTTACCTGTCGTACCAATTTTATTTGCTCCTCTGCGAGCTTCTTCCACTTCATCTTGTTTTAAGTGGTATGGAAGAATAACATGTGCACGATTAGAAATACGTAAGTTTTCGGTTGTTACTCCGCGTTCATGCAATCCTTTTAGTTCTTTCACAAGTGCTCTAGGATCTACTACCATTCCGTTTCCTATAACAGAAATTTTATCTTTATAGAAAATTCCTGATGGAATCAAGTGAAGCTTGTACGTTTCTCCTCCAAAAATAATTGTATGACCTGCATTATTACCGCCTTGGTAACGTGCAATTACTTCTGAGTTTTCGGATAGAAAGTCTGTGATTTTCCCTTTACCTTCGTCTCCCCATTGTGTTCCAACTACTACTACTGATGGCATTTGCCAGCACCTCCGTCAGACATTTCATATGTCCTGATTCAAACAGTGTAATTGTACCAATCTAAATGCACTTAGTCAACTGATTTAACACAAAAACACGAACACAAAATGCACTATTACATTTATTGTTCGTGTTTTTAACATCAAGTTCTGTCATTATTAACTATTATTTAAAAGTACTTACCAAAAAGCTTAGACACTTGCATATTTACGCTGGGGGTGCTGCTTGGTGTTGACTCCAGTCGATGTTAACGAATTTGTTAAACTCTTTAACAAACGCAAGTGTAACAGTTCCAGTTGGACCATTACGTTGTTTAGCAATAATAATCTCTATCATGTTCTGATTTTCTGTTTCTTTATCGTAATAATCTTCACGGTACAGGAAAGATACAATATCTGCATCCTGCTCAATAGATCCAGATTCACGTAAATCAGACATCATCGGTCGCTTATCTTGACGTTGCTCAACTCCACGGGATAACTGAGACAAGGCAATTACAGGGACCTGTAATTCACGAGCTAATCCTTTTAAGGACCTGGAAATTTCCGAAACCTCTTGTTGTCGGTTAGCTTGGCTGCCTCCACTACCTTGAATTAACTGTAAATAATCAATCAAAATCATCCCTAAACCAGACTCTTGTTTTAATCGACGACACTTAGCACGGATTTCATTTACCCGAATACCCGGAGTATCATCAATATAAATACCTGCATTTGATAGACTTCCCATCGCCATTGTAAGCTTACGCCAATCCTCGGTTGTAAGTGCTCCTGTACGAAGTACCTGTGCATCTATATTCCCCTCTGCACAAAGCATACGCATAACTAACTGTTCCGCACCCATCTCTAAACTAAAAATTGCTACGTTTTCATCTGTTTTAGTCGCTACATTTTGCGCAACATTCAGAGCAAATGCTGTTTTCCCTACAGAAGGACGGGCAGCAACAATGATCAAATCATTTCTTTGGAAACCAGCTGTAATTCTGTCTAAATCTCTAAACCCTGTCGGTATACCGGTAACATCGCCCTTTCGTGTATGAAGTTTTTCTATATTATCGTATGTTTCCACTAAAACGTCTTTAATATGCTCGAAATCACCAGCATTTTTTCGGCTTGCGACTTCCATCATTTTTCTTTCGGCTTCAGCTAATAATGCTTCTACTTCATCTTCCCTAGTAAAACCATCTTCTACTATGGTAGTAGCTACACGTATTAAACGACGTAAAATAGATTTTTCTTCTACAATTTTGGCGTAATATGCTATGTTGGCGGCGGTTGGAACTGCATTGGCAATTTCACTAATATATGAAATTCCCCCTACATCTTCTAGCTCTTTTTTTGCAGAAAGTTCTTCCGTTACGGTTACAACATCTATTGCCTTACCTTTATCACTTAAATGAAGCATAGTCTGGAATATCTTCTGATGTGCTACACGATAAAAATCTTCAGCGAGCAAGATTTCTCCAGCGGTAATTAATGCTTGTGGTTCTAAAAATATTGCCCCAATGACAGATTGTTCGGCTTCTTGGTTATGCGGCGGTACACGGTCCAACATTGGATCGCTCATTGACCTCTCTCCTTACGATTCTTCTGCAACAAGAACTTTTAATGTCGCTATAACTTCATGATGAAGTTTTACAGGGACGTTCGTATATCCTAATGCTCGAATTGCGTCATCTAATTCCATTTTGCGTTTATCTAATTTAATACCATGCGATTTCTCTAATTGAGAGGCAATTTGTTTCGTTGTAATTGAACCAAAAAGTCGACCGTCATTTCCAGACTTTGCTTTTAACTCTACTGTTAATTGCTCTAATGTTTCTTTTAATTTGTTTGCTTCTGCTAACTCTTGAGCCGCTTCTTTTTCAGATTTTTTCTTTTGCCCTTCAAGAGCACTTAATGCAGCTGCATTTACTTCTACTGCTAATTTGTTTTTTAGTAAAAAGTTATGAGCATAACCATCTGCTACATTTTTGATCTCGCCTTTTTTTCCTTTACCTTTTACGTCTTTTAAGAATACTACTTTCATTCTTCATTTCCTCCTTCAATTGTATCTGTAATTGCATTTTTTAGTAGTAATATTGCTTCGTCTATCGAGGTATCTTCCAACTGACAGGCGGCATTAGTTAAATGCCCTCCACCATTTAGTTTTTCCATAATAATTTGAACATTGATATCACCTAATGATCGGGCACTGATCCCTAACGTGGAATCACTTTTCCGCCCTATCACGAAAGAAGCTGCCACATTATTCATCGTCAACAAAATATCCGCTGTTTGAGCAAGCAATACCTGACTATAAGAGACGTTTTCCATGCCGTTTGCAATAGCAATGCCATCTCTAAAAAACTCCACATTTTGGACTATTTTAGAGCGTTCAATATAAGTATCAATGTCTTCCTTCAACATTCGTTGAACGAGAATTGTATCTGCACCATGCGTACGTAAATAGGATGCCGCTTCAAATGTTCTTGCTCCTGTACGTAGGGTAAAGCTTTTCGTATCTACAATAATACCAGCGAGCATAGATGTTGCTTCTAACATGGATAACTTTTCATTTTTCGGTTGATACTCAATTAGTTCAGTTACTAATTCTGATGTAGAGGATGCGTATGGTTCCATATAAACAAGCATCGTATTTGAAATAAATTCTTCTCCACGTCGATGATGATCAATCACAACAATCTTCTCTGCCTTTTGAAGAAGCTTTTCATCAATAACTAAGCTCGGTTTGTGTGTATCTACTACCACCAATAAAGTTTTATCTGTAATTTTGCTTATTGCTTCTTCTGGGCTTATAAAACGATTATACAACTCCGGTTGTTCCTTAATCTCATCCATTAAACGAATCACGCTATTGTCTAACTCATTAGTGTCCAATACAACGTAGCCTTCTACTTTGTTCATCCCAGCCATTTTTCTTACCCCAACAGCTGAACCAATTGCATCCATATCAGGCATTCTATGCCCCATTACAAACACTTGGTCACTATCCTGTATTAAATCTCGCAGAGCATGTGAGATCACTCTAGCTCTTACACGCGTCCGTTTTTCTACTGGATTTGTTTTACCACCATAGAACTTCACTTTTCCACTTGTATGCTTGATGGCAACTTGGTCTCCACCGCGTCCTAATACTAAATCTAAGCTAGACTGAGCTAGTTCACCAAGTTCAACTAAGGAAGTGGATCCTGCGCCAACACCTACGCTTAAAGTGAGGGAAAAGCCAAATTTAGAAGTTGTTTCTCTTATATCATCCAATATGGAGAATTTACTTTTTTCTAATTCTACTAAAATGGATTCATTAAAGACAGCTAAAAAACGATCCGAAGAAATCCGTTTTACATAAATACCGTATTTAGCTCCCCAATCGTTTACACAAGAAGTAACGATGCTATTGAGTCTTCCTCGTGTTTGATCGTCCATCCCCTGTGATATTTCATCGTAATTATCTATAAACAACACACCAATAACTGTTCGATCTCCATAATATAACGATTCCATTTCTACTTGTTCCGTTATATCAAAGAAATACAGAAGTTTTTCTTCGGCTTTGTAAAATACTTTATAATTTTTATCATCTAAAGAGATGATCATTTCTTTTGATTCTTCTTGTTTCTTAAGCTGTTGAAAATCCTTTGATATAGAAAGAAGCTCCTCACCAATAATCGTATCGAATGGAAGCTGCTGCGTCATGTATGGATTTGCCCATTCAATGATGTAGTGTTCATTTATGAGTAGTATCCCAATTGGCATTTCTAATAAGGCTTCTTCCCCTACCTTTTTCATCCGATAGGAAAGAGTTTCAATATGTTTTTCTGTCTCCTCATATACACGCTGTTCAATAATCCACGCATAGATAAATACACCAATTACCATTAGAGCGAATAACAATCCAATCAATGTGTTGGTAGACAGTAATAAATAAGTCGCAACCCCACTAAGTAGTAAGAACAGTATGAGTGGATATCGAATTGGCCGTTTCCTAAAAAAAGATGCCACCAGATCAGCTCCTTACTTTTTGTATCTGTCTTTTATAAATCCTCTTATATTAAATCCTAAGTCTAATACCCCTACTATAATAGTAAACATGTACAGCGGAACTGCAAAACATGTTGCAAGTATCATTAACCATTTGGACAATCCTTTTACACGAAAATAGTAGTGTATGAAAGAAACCCCTTGTAAGAACAAGAGTACTCGTAATATTAAAGCCGCATTAACAAATACTAAATATCCAAAAGTTCCTACTTCAAATGTAACAAGCAACGAGAAAATGGATACGATTAAATAATACCACAACACCGCTTTTGGTAATCTAAAATCCATGAATTTAGAAAACTTAGGCACATCTAATTTCAACCTTTTTAATAGTGATAGGTTAATGATTAAATATAGCCAAGCACTGATGAACACCAGTCCAATAATATAACTAGGCATAACAGATTCAATAAGAGATATTATTTGTCTAACTAACTCATCATACCCCTCCGGCACTTGACCAACGACAGACATAATATTTCCCAGTTGTTCGTAGTATACTTCAAGGGTTGTGATAAATTGCTTCAAAACATTCATATTGAAAAATAAATTTGATATTATGTATTGTACAGCCGAGATTAAAAGTAAAAATATGCCGGTAGTCATCAGCATATAAAGCTTTGACTTTTTAGCTTGAATCAAGTCTCCTATAATAAAACCTAATGGAGGGACTAATAATCCAAAAATTAATCCAGAAACTCCACCAATTATAAAAGAAAGTAAAATTGCAATTGTCGTTACAAATGCAGCATGTTTTCTTTCAAACTTTGCACTGTACCAAGCAAGAGGTAATGGAACAATGAATAAAGTTAAAAATCCGAGTACTGGAACGGTAAAAGACGTTCCCAACAAAATAGCGAAAAGTGCAATCGTTATAAATCCATACTTTAAATAATTAGTTTGATTTCTTTGCATTTAGGAACCTTCCTTTAATGTAATCATCTATTTATTGTAACAGATTGTTTACAACAACTAAAATTCGACATACTGTAGAGAAAAATTGAAAATGTCTATATAAGCCTTGAAAAGCGTCAGAAGAATTACCGTAAAGGCTTCTTTCTTAGAGGAAAGCCATTTTTAAACAATTTGAATAAATAGTTACAAAAAAAAGACCGGTTTCCCGGTCTTTCTAATTTATACTTATCTCTCTTCAGAAGAGAATGGAAGTAAAGCCATGATACGAGATACTTTAATAGCTCGTGTTAACTTACGTTGGTACTTCGCACTAGTTCCTGTCACACGACGTGGAAGAATTTTCCCACGTTCTGACACGAATTTTTTCAACAAATCTACATCTTTATAATCGATGTGCATGATATTGTTTGATGTGAAGTAACAAACTTTACGGCGTCTTTTGCCTCCGCGACGTGGTGCCATATTTGGTTGCCTCCTTTTCGATTAAAGTAAACATGCTAAGTGATGCTTTTTAGAATGGTAAATCGTCATCCGATACTTCGATTGGCCCACTACTATTAGAAAAAGGATCCTCATCTACACGTGTATAGTTTTGCTGATTCATTGGTTGGTTTTGCTGATATGAAGGTGTTGAAAATTGCTGCTGTCCATTGCCACCAGATGATTGTCCACCTTGGTTACGTTCTCCAGAGCTATTACGTGGTTCTAAGAACTGAACGCTGTCTGCAACAACGTCTGTCGTATAAACACGTTTTCCATCTTGTCCTTCATAACTACCCGTTTGAATGCGACCTTCGACTCCAGCTAAACTTCCTTTTTTTAGGAAGTTCGCTGTGTTTTCAGCTTGCTTTCTCCAAACGACACAGTTGATAAAATCAGCTTCTCTTTCACCCGATTGGTTGGAGAATGTACGATTTACAGCTAGTGTAAATCTTGCCATTGCAACACCACTTGGTGTGTAGCGAAGTTCCGGATCTTTTGTTAGTCTTCCAACTAAAACGACACGGTTAATCATCAGTAAACAACCTCCCTCAATCAGCTTTTTTAGTCAATTTTATTTTTTTGCTTTAACTTTAATATCGTCGATACGAACAGCAATGTGACGGATAATGTCTTCATTGATGTTAGCTAAACGTGTATACTCATCGATTGCTTTTGAATCAGCATTTACTTTAACGATTTGGTAGAAACCTTCACGCAAGTCATTGATTTCATAAGCTAAGCGGCGTTTACCCCACTCTTTTGCTTCGATGATTTCTGCACCATTTGAAGTTAAGATTTCTTGGAAACGCTCTACTAAAGCTTTCTTTGCATCTTCTTCAATTGCTGGTTGAATAATGTACATTAATTCGTACTTTCTCATCTATTTACACCTCCCTATGGTCTTTGGCCGACTATGAAAAGCCGACAAGGAGCAAGTAATTCTATTACTCACATCAATGAATTGTAACATAGTTTCTCAAACGTATCAAGGAAGATTGTCATTATTTTACTCATTCATGTATATTTATTTTAAATAGGAGGATTATATGGAAAATAATGAAGAAATGTTAGTTGTAATTGATATTGATCTAAAAAAGGTGGCATGGGAAAGTATTGGATTAACTGTAGGTCTATCTATAATAGGATTACTTCTATTTCCTTGGTTATCTAATGTTACAGAAATAACTTTCTCATTTTGGGACTTCCTTTGGTTTTTTATCGGTTATATAGTATTAATCGTTTTACACGAATGCTTTCACCTTGTTGGGTTTTGGGTCTTTGGTAGAGCTCCTTGGAGTAGTATGGATTATGGGGTTAATATTCAAATGGGTGTAGCCTATGCAACTACTACTATTCCCTTACAAAACGGTGCCATGAAAAAAGCATTATTACTTCCTTTCTGGATTACCGGTGTTTTACCAATGATTATGGGCTTTTGGTTGGGTTCCCTCATGCTGGTTCTATTAGGTGCTTGGCTAATTGCTGGTGCTGCGGGGGACTTTGCTATGTATAAAGAACTCAGAAAATATCCAAACGACTTATTGATCAAAGATGATCCAGTGAAGCCTAGGTTATATGTATTGAAAAAAAATTAACTTTATTCAATTAAGATAAACCGGCCAAAAAGACGCCCGGTCCTCTAAAAACAGAGACGTAGATATGCCGTTGACTGTAACGAAGGACTGACGCTTTCCGTGGGCACAGCTTCAGCCGTTCAATCAACCATGTACATAAATAGATAATTGGAAGCTGGATCATCTAAATAAACGAGAATTATATAACCGAAATTATACGATATACATTCTTTAGAGTCTTATGAACCAAATGTTCACGGTACTTCTTTTAAACTTTCTTATCTTTCAAAAAAAGGATCAGTGATTTCTCACTAATCCTTTTTTACATATTCAGAACATATATTGTAAATACTTTTATTTTTATACGTTAAAGCGGAACAACATTACGTCTCCGTCTTGTACAATATATTCCTTACCTTCTAAACGAACCTTTCCAGCTTCTTTTGCAGCAGCCATTGATCCAGTTTCAACTAAATCATCATAAGCTACTGTTTCCGCACGGATAAATCCTTTTTCAAAGTCAGAGTGAATAACCCCTGCACATTGAGGTGCTTTCATCCCCTTAAGGAATGTCCAAGCTCGAACTTCTTGTACACCAGCTGTGAAGTAAGTTGCCAAACCTATTAATGAATAAGAAGCTTTGATTAACTGATCTAAGCCTGATTCTTTTATTCCTAATTCTTCTAGGAACATTGTTTTCTCCTCATCTTCTAGTGCTGCCATCTCTTCTTCAATTTTTGCACATATTAGTATTACCTGTGCGCCTTCTTCGGCAGCAAATGCACGCACTTTTTGTACGTATTCATTTTCACCCTCGGCCATAATATCATCTTCTGAAACGTTTGCAACGTAGAGCATTGGTTTTGTTGTCAGCAAATGAAAGCCTTTTACTACGCGTTGCTCTTCTTCCGTAAATTCAACTGAACGACCAGATTTTCCTGCTTCAAAAGCCTCTTTTAAGCGAGTAAGAACTGGTTCTTCTGCTAGTGCCTCTTTGTCTCTTTGTTTTACCATTTTAGTTACGCGAGCTAAGCGTTTATCAACGCTTTCTAAATCTGCTAATATCAACTCTAGGTTAATCACTTCAATATCAGAGATTGGATCCACTTTTCCAGATACATGTGTAATATTTTCATCTTCGAAACAACGTACAACCTGGCAGATTGCATCTACTTCACGGATATGTGCAAGGAACTTATTCCCAAGTCCTTCCCCTTTACTTGCACCTTCTACAATTCCTGCTATATCTGTAAATTCAAATGCTGTAGGAACTGTTTTCTTTGGCACTACTAATTCTGTTAATTTATCTAAACGTGCATCGGGTACTTCAACTACCCCTACGTTGGGATCGATAGTAGCAAATGGATAGTTTGCTGCAAGTGCTCCAGCCTTTGTTATTGCATTAAACAATGTAGACTTTCCTACGTTTGGTAATCCTACTATTCCAGCAGTCAACGCCATATATGTCACAACCCTTCATTATTTTAAACCATAAACTTTATATACAACTTGTTCATTATATTGATTTTAGCGATAAAAGTCTATCATTACTCAGCATCAGCTTGCACAATCAGCCTTTTCATCTTCTTTTCAAACTCTTTTCTTGGTATCATTACACTATGTTGACAGCCTTCGCATTTTATACGAATATCTGCACCCATTCGTATGATTTTCCAAGCATTCGTACCACATGGATGTTGTTTCTTCATTTCTACTATATCGTTTAGTTGAAATTGTTTCTTTTCCACTTTATCACCTACTTATTTTTCTTTAGTTAAACAATCATTGGAGTTATGAGATTTTAATACCTTTTTGTTCAAGAAACTCTACTAAATCTCTTCTAATTTTTCTAGAAACACTGTTCTGTTTTGTAGGTACAGTCTCAGCGGTAAAGCGTACTACTATTTCGGAGGCATTAAAACTCTGTATTCCAAGGTAACTAGGCTTTTTAACAAGCTCCTCATATTTGTTTGGTAACTCTTTCAGAAACTCCTCAATGTTTTTTTCCATTGATAGAATATCATTTTCAGGTGTAACGCTAATATCTATTAATGCCAAGGAGTTATAAATTGAATAGTTTATAACGACCAATATGCTGCCATTTGGAATTATGTGAAGTTCCCCTGTATAACTTTTCAATTTTGTTGTACGTAAACCTATTTCCTGTACAATTCCATTAGCTGTCCCTATCTGTACTTGATCTCCCACCGCAAATTGATCTTCAAATATTATAAAAAATCCTGTAATGACATCTTTCACTAAACTTTGAGCACCAAAACCAACTGCTAGACCAACAATACCTGCACCAGCAAGCAATCCAGCTACTTTTATACCAAAAGTAGTCAAAATAGCTATAATAGCACTAAAATACACAACATAAGTTAAAACATTTTGAAGAAGTTTCATCAATGTATTTTGCCTACGTTCTGAATACCCTAAGGGGCTCCTCTGCCTAACTAAAAAAAACTTTTGGATTATACGCTTTCCAACTCTTACAGCAACAGCAGATACTAATAAAATGAGCACTATCTTAATAACAATAAACCCAAGTTGCCCCCAAGTCTCTTCTTTAAGTAAATAATCCTTCAAACTTTGAATTTTTGCTTCCATACTAGTTATTTCACCTCATTTGAATAAATAATTTCCTAGATGCATATACTAGCTTTAAAAAGAAAGTGAGTAATTATATGAACTCTTCTGCTACTACTATTACCGAACCTTCTACAATTTATTATAAGGAAACAGGTGCAATTTGGCGATTAAGCAACTACTTTATAGAACAAATTCCATTTGACCATCCAAATCTAGTTTTTTGCTGTATTGGTACTGACCGCTCTACTGGGGATGCACTTGGACCAATGACAGGTTCTTTCTTATCACAACTTAAATCATTTCCGTTTGAAATTGTCGGTACATTGGACAATCCCTTACATGCGCTAAATATTGAAGAAATCACGGAAACTATCCGCAGTTCACCTAAATCCCCTTATATTATAGCTATAGATGCTTGCTTAGGGAACGTGAATAATATTGGACAGATTATCGTTCACCCTGGACCTTTATATCCCGGAAAAGCGGTGAAAAAAGAATTACCGCCAATCGGTGAAGTCTCTATTAAAGCAATCGTAAATATCGGAGGTTTTATGGAATATAATGTTCTTCAAAGTACTCGACTTCATCTAACTTACGAAATGGGAAGAGTCATCTCTCGTGCACTACTTTTAGCTTGGCATCGATATAATTTAAAAGTTATAAATAATAGCAACAGCAATACCAACAATAACTAGACTTGGCAATAGATTTGCAACTCTTACTTTTGTAATACCTAATAGATTAAGACCAATAGCAATAATCATAATGCCGCCAGTTGCTGTCATTTCTTGAAGAAACAATTCAAGTGCAGCTTCTGGTATTATTTTTGTAATTTGAGTAGCAAACAAAGCTATTGCTCCTTGATAAATAGCTACAGGAATTGCAGAGAAAAGAACGCCTATTCCTAGAGTTGCCGATAGTACAATAGACGCAAATCCATCAATTATCCCTTTACTGATTAATAGTTCATGGTCATTTTGTAAACCACTGTTCAGAGCCCCTAGTACTCCCATTGCTCCTATTACAAATATTAAGGTACCTGCAACAAATCCTTGCGCTATACCTCCCCCTTGTTTTTTAGAGCCCATTTTAGTCTCCAAGTATTGAGCAAATTGATTCAACCATTTATCCAAATCAATCCATTCACCTATTACACCACCAAAAACAATACAAATTATAATCAATACAAAATTATCACTTTCTAACCCCATCTTTATACCTAGTAAAGCAACTGCTATCCCTATTGCGTTCATAACGGTTTGCTTCATATTTTCAGGGATTCCTTTTAATAATCTACCAATTAATGCACCCGCTACTATTAAGATAGCATTTACTAATGTCCCTAATAAAACCATCACCATGCCTCATTCCAGTAATAAAAATATAACCTATTCCTAGGCATGCCTAAGGAATAGGTTCTTAATCTTCTAATAACTGTAATATCCTTTCTAAATCATCATCTGAATAAAACTCAATTTCAATTTTACCTTTATCCTTGTTTTTAATAATCGAAACAGGAGTACCGAATATTTCTCTTAACTCTGATTCTTTTTCTTTAGTAAAAATGTCCTTTTGGACTTTTTTTGTTTCACGTGGAACATCTTCATTTAAACGTTGAACTAAAGATTCTAGTTGTCTAACATTCAAATTTTCCTTAATTGACTTTTGCATGATTAACGGTATAGTCTTTTTCTTCTTTAACCCAAGAAGTGCTTTCCCGTGACCCATCGATAAAGTCCCATCGGAGATTGCATCTCTGACAACTTGAGGTAAAGATAGTAAACGAATATGGTTTGCTATATGCGGTCTACTTTTTCCTAATCTAAAAGCAAGTTGCTCTTGAGTTAAGTTTAAATGTTCTATTAAATTTTGATATGCCTCTGCTTCTTCAATTGCTGTTAAATCTTCTCTTTGAAGATTTTCAAGAATTGCAAGCTCCATCATCTGCTGATCATTAAGTTCTCTTATAACAGCAGGAATTATTTCTAAGTTTGCTAACTGAGATGCTCTAAATCTTCTTTCTCCAACTACAATCTCAAATCTCGAACCTTTTTTCCTTAAAATAATTGGTTGCAGAACACCATGTTCTTTAATAGATTCGGAAAGTTCCTTCATAGCTTCTTCATCAAATATTTTACGAGGTTGAAATGGATTTGGTTTAATATCGCTTATGAGGATTTGTTCGACTTGCTCTAATTGGTCTAAATCTTCCCCAGGGAAAAGTGCATTGATACCCTTTCCTAATCCTTTAGCCATTACGGATCACTTCCTTCGCTAGTTCTAAATATACTTCTGCTCCTCTAGACTTCGGATCATAAATGATAATTGGTTCCCCGTGACTTGGTGCCTCACTTAGCCGTACATTTCTAGGAATAATTGTTTTATACACTTTATCTTGAAAGTATTTTTTTACTTCTTCAATTACCTGAATCCCTAAATTTGTACGAGCATCGAACATTGTTAGTAACACTCCGTCGATAGCGAGGTTCTTATTTAAATGCTTTTGAACTAAACGTATTGTACTTAACAATTGACTTAAACCTTCTAATGCGTAAAACTCACATTGTACTGGAATAATAATTGCATCAGAAGCAGTTAATGAATTAATCGTCAATAACCCTAGAGATGGTGGACAATCTATAACAATATAATCATAGAGGCCTTGTACTTCCTGCAAGGCTCTTTTTAATCGAACTTCTCTGGAAATGGTAGATACTAATTCTATTTCTGCACCAGCCAAAGAAATAGTAGCGGGAACTATATGTAAATTCTCAACTTTTGTTTCTAGGATGGTTTCTTTAACACTAACATCATCAATGAGTATATCATAAATACATTGCTGAACCTCACCTTTATTGACTCCTACTCCACTGGAAGCATTTCCTTGTGGATCTATATCAACTAGTAATACTTTTTTCCCCAAGTATGCAAGGCAGGCACTTAAATTCACAGATGTAGTTGTCTTCCCTACCCCACCTTTTTGATTGGCAATTGCTATAATTCTTCCCACACTTGCACCTACTTTCTAGCTATATTAATGGCCACTATTACATTCTATCAAATTTTGAATGAAAAATGGGTGTTATTCTTGTTACAAAAGAAAAACTCTCGCAAATTAGTTGCGAGAGTTGAAATAAGATAGTATATTATGATTTCTTTTTAGGTATTTTTACCGTAATTTGATAAAACTCTTCTGTATCTTCTTCTTCAGTTTTAATGTCAATACCACTCTTAGTTACCATTGAGAGAGATTGTTTAATCGTATTTAATGCAATACGGACATCTTTACTTACTAATTTTCTTTTTGATTTATCCTTTTTACCACTTTTTACTGGTGGGTTAATAATTTCATTAACCTTTTCTTCTAACTGCTTCACATTCCAATGTTTTTCAATAGACATGTTCATCAGTTCTAGTTGCGTCTCTTTTTCTTTAACAGCCATTAAGGCACGAGCATGTCTTTCCGAAAGTTCTTTTTTCATAATAGATTCTTGAACTTCTTGAGGTAACTTTAATAATCTCAGTTTGTTTGCGACTGTAGATTGTCCCTTACCTAGACGTTGCGCTAATGCTTCTTGAGTTAAGTCATGCAATTTCAATAATTTTTGATAAGCTACTGCTTCTTCTATAGCTGTTAGTTCCTCACGCTGTAAGTTTTCTATTAATGCAATAGAAGCAGTTTCTTTATCACTTAAATTACGGATTATTGCTGGAACCTCTGCCCATTTTAACTTAGTCATTGCTCTAAAGCGACGTTCTCCAGCAATTATCTCGTACTTTTCATCCTCATCCATCTTACGTATAATGATTGGTTGAATCACTCCGTGAGTATGAATGGTTCTTGCTAGTTCTTCTATTTTATCATCATCAAAAACAGTTCTCGGTTGATATCTGTTAGGTACTATTTTATCAATTGAAATATTTAAAACTTCTTCTAAATGGGTTTGTCTTGGCTCTATCATTTCTTCCTGCCCTTGTTTTTCAGAACTACCAAAAAAACGTGAAAACGGACTTTTCATCTTACTCGCACCACCTTTTCGAAACTCTATACACAAAATATTCACGATTAAAGTAATTATACATTAAATGTTTCACGTGGAACGTTCCTCATTAAATAATTGGTGTTTTGTTTGGAATACCTGGTTTTCGAGGGTATCTTTTCGGTGTGCTTTTAGTTTTAGAAAAGACATACAACGTTCTTTCACTTTTTTCTATTGGTAACAGAAATGAATAATCTGCAGTTTTTTCTGCCCCTAAAACGGATAACGCTTTAGAAGCATCTTTTAGTTCTTCGGAAGCACTAGCTGCTTTCATTGCTATAAACTTCCCTCCAACTTTTACTAAAGGAAGACAAAGTTCGGATAAAACTGAAAGTCTTGCGACAGCTCTTGCAGTTACAATGTCATAATTTTCTCTATATTCCTTGTTTTGTCCAAAGTCCTCTGCGCGAGAATGAACAAAATGAACATTTGTCAACCCAAGTTCCTGACTTAGATGGGTTAAAAACTGAATTCTTTTATTTAATGAGTCTACTATTGTGACACTTAAATTAGGAAAACAAATTTTCAAAGGAATACTAGGAAATCCTGCACCTGCTCCAACATCACAAACAGAGTACTTTCCTGTGAAATCTTCATAAAAAGAAGCACTAATGGAATCGAAAAAATGTTTTAAATAAACTGATGCTTCGTCAGTTATTGCTGTTAAATTCATCTTTTCATTCCACTCCACTAGTAGCTTAAAATATATTTTAAATTGTTCTACTTGTGTTCTACTCAATTCTATTCCTTTTTCATGAAGGGCTTGTACAAATTGTTCTTCGTTCATGTAGTTCTCCTCATCATTTTAGACTATCCACTGATTTTGGCTATTTTTCCTTGTTCAATATATATAAGAAGAATAGAAATGTCAGCTGGATTTACTCCTGAAATACGAGATGCTTGGGCAATCGATAATGGACGGACTTGCATTAGTTTTTGTTTTGCTTCTGTAGCAATACCATTGATAGCATCGTAATCAATATTTTCAGGAATTTTTTTGTCTTCCATTTTTTTAAGTTTTTCTACTTGCTGAAGAGATTTTTCAATATACCCTTCATACTTAACTTGTATCTCTACCTGTTCTTTTTCTTCTAAAGATAATTCTACATCAGAAGGTGATAATTGGGCTACTAAATCATAATTCATTTCAGTTCGTTTTAATAGGTCTGCAGCACGGATTCCATCTTTCAATTCGCTACCATCCACACTTCGTATTAAAGCTTGGGTTATTTCATTTGGTTTTATCATTGTCAGACGTAACCGAGCTAACTCATCTTCTATTCTTTTCTTTTTCTCTAAGAATTTATTATAACGTGTTTCTGGAACTAAACCAATTTCATACCCAACTTCTAATAATCTTAAGTCCGCATTATCGTGACGAAGTAATAAACGATATTCTGCACGCGAAGTAAGTAGACGATAAGGTTCATTCGTCCCTTTCGTTACTAAGTCATCAATTAATACACCAATATATGCATCCGATCTACTTAACACTTTTTCTTCTTTCTTTAGTGCTCGTAAACCTGCATTTATTCCTGCCATCAAGCCTTGTCCTGCTGCTTCTTCATATCCAGAAGTCCCATTGATTTGACCTGCTGTATATAAATTTTTTACTCTTTTAGTTTCTAATGTTGGCCATAATTGTGTCGGTACCATTGCATCATACTCAATTGCGTATCCGGCACGCATCATTTCTGCATTTTCAAGTCCTGGAATAGATGTTAGAAGCTGACGTTGTACATGCTCTGGAAGACTTGTAGATAATCCTTGAACATAAACCTCACGTGTATTTCTTCCCTCTGGTTCTAAGAAAATTTGATGACGTGGCTTGTCATTAAAACGGACTACTTTGTCTTCAATTGAAGGACAATATCTTGGTCCAGTTCCTTTAATCATACCAGAATACATCGGTGATAAATGTAGATTATCATTAATAATTTGATGTGTTGTTTCACTTGTATAAGTTAACCAGCAAGGTAATTGATCCATAATGAATTCTGTTGTTTCAAAGCTGAATGCTCTTGGAACATCATCTCCAGGTTGGATTTCTGTTTTGCTATAATCTATTGTTTTACTGTTTACACGCGGTGGAGTTCCTGTTTTAAAGCGAACTAGATCAAATCCTAATGCACGGATACTGTCTGCTAATTTTATGGAAGGTTGCTGATTATTTGGTCCACTTGAATATTTCAAATCCCCAATAATAATTTCACCACGTAGGAATGTTCCAGTCGTTATTACGACTGTTTCTGCACGATAAATTGCTCCAACCTGCGTTTCAAGTCCTACAATTTTATCGTCTTCTACTATTAAGTCTTCTACTACAGCTTGATGAATAGTTAAGTTTTCTTGTTCCTCTAGAAGGCGTTTCATCTCATGTTGGTATAATACTTTATCTGCTTGCGCACGTAGTGCCCGAACAGCAGGTCCTTTCCCTGTGTTCAACATTCTCATTTGAATATGTGTTTTGTCTATAACTTTTCCCATGGCCCCGCCAAGTGCATCTATTTCTCGCACAACAATTCCTTTTGCAGGTCCTCCGATCGATGGATTACAAGGCATAAATGCAATCATATCAAGATTAATTGTTAGAACTAAGGTATTTGCTCCCATTTTAGCAGCTGCTAATGCTGCTTCAACACCAGCATGTCCCGCTCCAACAACAATCACATCGAACTTGCCCGCTTCAAACTTCGGCATGTTCGTAACTTCCTCTCGTTTTTTATTTTCCTAAACAAAATTGTGAAAATAGTTGATCAATCAAACTTTCTTCTACTGTATCTCCTGTTATTTCACCTAATATTTCCCACGTTCTAGTTACATCTATTTGTATCATATCCACAGGCACATCACTCTGTGCTGCTTCTAATGCATCTGTAATAGTAGATTTTGCTGACGTCAATAAAGATATATGACGAGCATTTGAAACATAAGTCAGATCAGAAGCCTCGATTGTACCCTCAAAAAATAATGAGGCAATCGCTTCTTCCAATTCATCCACGCCTTCTTCTTTTAGTAAAGAAGTAGTAACAATACGTTTATGTCCAGACAAATTTCTTACTTCATTTATATCTATTTTTGTTGGTAAATCAGTTTTATTGATAATAACGATATAATCCATTCCTTTAATTGTTTCTAACAATCTTCGGTCTTCCATCGTTAACTGTTCAGCACTATTCAATACAAGTAATATAAGATCTGCTTCTGCTAGTACCTGTCTAGATTTCTCTACGCCAATTCTTTCTACAATATCTTCTGTTTCTCGAATACCAGCAGTATCAACTAATTTTAATGGAACACCCCGTACATTAACGTACTCTTCTATAATATCTCTCGTTGTTCCTGCTATATCCGTCACAATTGCTTTATTTTCTTGTATTAAACTATTTAATAGAGATGACTTTCCTACATTTGGTCTACCGATAATCGCAGTAGAAAGCCCTTCTCGTAGAATTTTACCTTGAGATGATGTTAAAAGTAATTTATCAATTTCTTTGCTGACCCAAGTACACTTTTCGATCATCAGTGGAAGTGTCATTTCTTCTACATCATCATACTCAGGATAATCGATATTTACTTCTACTTGCGCCAAAGTTTCTAAAAGTGCTTGCCTTAATGTTGCAATAAGTCTTGATAATCGACCGTCCATTTGACCTAGTGCAACATTCATTGCTTTATCTGTTTTTGCTCTTATTAAATCCATTACTGCTTCTGCTTGTGACAAGTCAATTCTTCCATTTAAAAAAGCACGTTTGGTAAACTCACCGGGTTCTGCAAGTCGGGCACCGTTAATTAATACTAACTGTAGAACACGATTAACAGAAACTAATCCTCCGTGGCAGTTTATCTCAATTACATCTTCTCTTGTAAAAGTTTTTGGACCTTTCATTAAGGACAGCATGACTTCTTCTACAACCTCATTCGTTTTTGGGTCAACTAAATGTCCGTAATGAATGGTATGAGATGCCTGGTCAAATAAATCTTTTCCGTTTGGTGAACGAAATATCTTATTTGCTATAGCTATTGCACTAGATCCACTAAGTCTAACTATTGCAATGGCACCTTCCCCCATTGGAGTCGAAATAGCAGTTATTGTATCAAATTCCACAGTTGTCCACCTCCTTACAAATCCACACTTATCCACATGTGTATAACTAAAACGAACACGACTATCTAACATATAACAATACCATAAAACAACTAAAATCAGAAGTATAGATACTTTTACATATGTGAACAAAAATACCTAACATTACAAAAATCAAATTTTTTTGAATTTACTATTAAAAATAGACTATTCTAGTTTTTCTCATTGAGTACCACTCATTTAATTTATTGTGACCAAAGACTACTCTTATTTTTTATGCACTAACTTTTGTTAAACAGCAAGAAAAACGGACTTCAGTGTATTACTTAGCTGAAATCCGTTGAAAGATTATTTAATTGGTTCAATGACTAGATAACGATTTGGATCTGTTCCGACTGAATAAGTTTCTATATCTATTCGCACAGATAATGCATTATGAATTATTTTTCGCTCAAATGATGACATCGGTTCAAATTCAACTTTGCTACCAGTCCGAATAGCTTTGTCTGCCATTCTTTCTGCCAGTTGCTCCAATGACTCTTGTCTTCTTTCGCGGTAATTCCCAACGTCTAATTTAATAATGATAAAGGAATTAGAAAACTTATTGGCAACTAGTTGTGATAAGTTTTCTAAAGCATTTAATGTTTGTCCACGCTTCCCTATTAAGATAGCTGCCTTCTCGCTATTCAGGTGAAGATGAATAAACTTTCCTTCTCTTTTCTCATTTATAACTAGATCATCAATATGCATTTCTTTTGCAATCTCATTTATATAGTTTTTTGTTTCTTCTACTGCTTGTTCATTTGTTTCTATATTAATTGGTTCTTCTTCCATAACGGATTCTTTTGCGACTGTCTTTCCTAGTTCTGCTACTTCTTTAACTTTTTCTTTTTCTTGAACTTTTTCTACTATAACTTCTTGCTCTTTATTCAAAACAGTTACTTCAACAACTGCAGGCTTCGTTCCAAATCCAAGAAAACCTTTTTTACCTGCTTCCACTACCTTAATTGACACGTCATCTCTTGAAACACCAAGCTTTTCAAGTGCAACTGTTATAGCTTCTTCTTTTGTAGGTGCAGTTTGTGTAATCTGATTCATTTTTTTGGTCCTCCCGTTTTAACAGGTTCTGTTTTTGGTTTGTTCCAAGGTTTGTAAATGAATAAATTTTGAATGATTGAAATAATATTTCCAATAACCCAGTAAAGAGTCAAGGCAGCTGGTAATACGATACCAAATCCCATAATCATAAATGGCATAATATACATCATTAGTTTCATTTGAGGATTATCCATAGCTGGACCAGTACGTAAAACAACTAATTGCATAAGACCAGCTAGAATAGCTAGGAAAATACTAGGTTCTGCTAATGCAAACCCTATAAAATCTCCAAGATTAATTTCGGGTGTATTATTCATACGACTAATTGCATGATAGAAACCGATTAATATAGGCATTTGAATGAATACTGGTAAACATCCAGCAGCAGGATTAATTCCTCTTTCTTTAAAGAGTGCCATCATTTCTTGCTGATACTTTTGTTGTGTGACAGCATCTTTTGAGCTATATTTTTCTTTTAACTTTGTTAATTCAGGTTGGACTTCTTGCATATTTTTAGAGCTTTTTGTTTGTTTAATCATTAATGGCAGTAATACTAAACGAATAATTATCGTTACCGCAATAATACCCAAACCATATGTCCCTAATATTTCTTTAAAATACGTAATAGACGATACTAATGGCCATACGATGTATTCATTCCAGAATCCTTCCGAATTATCATAGATTGGCTCATTAAATTCCGTACATCCTGCTAGTAAGGCAGTAGTTACTATTAATAATAGTACAAGTGATAAACGTTTATTCAACCTTCTTCCCCCTAATAAGTCTTATATATCTCTTCTTATTATCTTACCATTTCTATAAAAAGTTACTACAAACTTTTCTTCTTTAATACTTTAGCTACTTTCAAAACATGTTCCATACTTTTTTTTGTTTCATGAAAGTCTAACTTGGCCGCCGGATTTCTGGCGATAATAATATAGTCCATGTTTGGAAAAACTTGATCATGTATTTCAAGGAAGGTTTGTCTAATATATCGTTTAATACGATTACGGACTACTGCATTTCCTACTTTTTTACTGACAGATAATCCAACCCGATAATAATCTTCTTCTTTATTTAAGCAGTACACTACAAATTGTCTATTCGCGAAGGATTTACCCTTTTTAAAAATTGTTTGGAACTCTGCATTCTTTTTAATACGTTGTTTCTTATTCATCTACTCACCAGCTCCAACTAATCGTTTTAAAAGAAAAAAAGACCACTGAAATGGTCAGTGGACTTATGCTGATAATACTTTTCTTCCTTTAGCACGACGGGCTGCTATTACGCGACGGCCGTTTTTTGTACTCATACGTGCGCGGAAACCGTGATTTTTGGCACGTTTACGTGTATTTGGTTGGAATGTACGTTTCATCTATATGACACCTCCTGAGTGATCATCTTCAATCTTCTTAAGACAGTCTCCGATATTATATATAACTTATAGTGGTTTTGTCAATGACTTTCATTAACTCTCTTATCTATTTAGTAACAAGCAGTTATCCACAATTAGAAGAGAATCTATTTTTTGTCTTGTGCATAGAAAAATCTCATTAAAAATTATCCACAACACTTATAAACATATTTTTCACATATTATTCTACTGTGGACAACTTGAATTGTTAATAATTAAATAATTGTGGATAACTCTTAAATTTCTTGTAATCTCCATGATTTTTTGTTACGATATTTGTGTTTTACTTTTTCAAAAATATTTCACCCTTTTTCTTTATCCACAGTTGTTAGTAATCTGTGGATAAGTTTATTCCCATAACTTTATAAAGTTTATCCACAATCGGTGGATTTGTGTATATGTCGAATTTTGTTATACATATTTAAATTTTTGAGAAAAGAGATTTAACTATCAAATCTATAGTAAAGGAGACTAGATAA